>NZ_QDKM01000003.1 GCF_003076755.1 Pararhodobacter oceanensis | reverse complement strand
GAAACATCCATGCCCCCGTATTTGGCTTTCAGCTTATAAAATGTGGAGGGGCTCAGGCCGTGGCGACGACACACTTCGGCTGTCGGCATGCCTGCTTCTTGCTCCTTAATCATCCCAATAATCTGCGACTCAGTAAAACGGCTCTTTCGCATATGTTTGCTCCTTCATGGTTGAGCAAACTCTACATTAAAGTGAGGGATCTCGCGGGGGGCAGGTCACCTCTACAACGACGTTGAGCGTTACGAAGCCGGACTATCCGCCACGGATCACACCAACCTCGCAGCTGACATCGCTGTGCTTCGTGATGGCGGGCCGCTTTCCGGCTCCGCAAGTCATCACATCGGGCGGATAAAGGGAGTCCTGGACAGCCTTTTGCTTCAGGAAACTCTCGGCGAACGCGATGAGTTTGACGGGGTTAATGACCCCGAGCATGGTGCAATCGGACGGGTCACAATGGTGCCGATCCTCACCGGGAAAGGCGCCGAAATTAGCCGCATACAGCAAGATTTTGGCCGATTTCTCTTCATGCGGGATCTGCTCTCAGCACGCATCGATGCCGAATCCCAGATGGCGGGTATGAAGATCGCCTGACCTGCGATTAACTCCAGGCACATCAGACAAACCACAAGAACGGCCGCAGGTGCACCTGCGGCCGTTCTTGTTCATCCAAAGAGAACCGTTCCCAACGAAAACCAGCATCAAAGCCGATCGAGGCTTTCGATCGCCGGCCCCTCAACGCTCTGACAGTATCTGCTGGTAAGGCGCTCCCGAATATTTGTCGCGCGTGTGTCCGGGCCTAAATGTCAGTACAGTCCATCACGGCGAGATTCGCGGCGCAAAACCGTGCAACCCCGCGGTTCAGCACCGCTTTCCCCCAATAGCCGCCGTTAAGTTGTGAAATGGCCGCCCTTAGCTTGTAATAGCCATTCTTAGGTTGTCGAAACAGATCTTTTGCCGCGCCAAAAAATGTTGACAGGTTTTTCGTTATGCCATGTAACTAATGAAAACCCCTGAGGATGTGGAGATTTCGATGAATATTGACGGTCAGATAGCGCTGGTCACCGGCGGCGGCAGCGGGCTTGGCGAGGCGACGGCGCGGTATTTGGCCAGTCAGGGTGCGCGCGTCGCGGTGCTGGATTTTGACGGCGCCAAAGCCGATGCGGTGGCGGCCGAAATTGGCGGTCTCGGTGTGCAGGCCGATGTCGGTGATGCGGCGCAGGTCGAGGCCGCTTTTGCCCGCGTTGCCGACGGGCTGGGCGGCATGCCCCGCATCGCGGTCAATTGCGCCGGTATCGGTGTCGCCGCGCGGATCGTCGGGCGCGAGGGCAAAATGTCGATAGACCTGTTTGAAAAGGTCATTCGCGTCAATCTGATCGGCAGCTATGTCGTCATGTCGCATGCGGTGAAGGGTATGCAGGCGCAGGACCCGCTGGAGCACGGCGAGCGCGGCGTGGTGATCAACACCGCCTCGGCAGCGTTTCAGGACGGGCAAGTCGGCCAAGCGGCCTATGCGGCGTCCAAGGGCGGGATTGCCTCGATGTGCCTGCCCGCCGCGCGTGAATTGGCGCAGACCGGCATCCGGGTGATGGCGATTGCGCCGGGGCTGTTTAACACCCCGATGATGGAGAGCCTGCCGGAGGAGGTGACCGCCAAGATCACCGCGAATATCCCGTTTCCGGCGCGTCTGGGTGCGCCCTCGGAGTTCGGCATGATGGTCGCGCAGATCGTCGCCAATCCTTACCTGAATGGCGAGACGATCCGCCTCGACGGCGCCACCCGCCTGCCACCGCGCTAAGCGGCGATGGCGGGGGCGGACAGCACGCTGCGCCGCTTTGTCGGCTATGACATGAAGCGCGCGTTCAACCTGATCCAAGGGGATGTGAACGCGGTGCTCAAGCCGTTCGGGCTGCGCATGGTGACGTTTTCCGCGCTTTGCGTAATCCGCGATACGCCGGGGCTCAAGCAGTCCCGGCTGGCGCAGATCCTGATGATCGAGCGGCCCAATCTGGTGCTGATCCTTGATGACCTTGAGCGCGCCGATCTGGTGGTGCGTGAACGCAGCAGAGAGGACCGGCGCGCGTTTGAACTGACGGTTACTGCGCTTGGGGCGCAGGTTTGCAATCAGGCCGTCGCGGCGGTGGAGCGGCATGACGCGCGGATGACTTCGGGGCTGGAGGGTGCCGAGGTTCAGGCACTGCATAAGGCGTTGCGGCAAATCGAGCTCAATGGGAGGAGCGTCAATGACCCAAGCGACAGGAGCACAGGACCGGTATCGCCCCCATAGGGCGCGCCGCGAAGATCAGCCCGACGGCAGTATTTTGCTGCGCTCGGACTATGCATTGGGTCAGGTGGCGCGCTGCGACACCGACTGGCTGGAACATTGGGCCGCGCAGCGCCCCGATAAACCCCTGATCGGCGAGCGCGAAGGAGAGGGTTGGCGTAGCCTGAGCTATGCGGAAGTGCTTACGCAGGTCAAAGCCATCGCCGCGGGGCTCGCCGCGCGCGGGCTGGGCGCGCAAACGCCGATCATGATCATCTCGGGCAACAGTATCGACCACCTGCTGCTCTCCCTCGCGGCGCATTATATCGGCGTGCCGACGGTGCCGCTCGCCGAGCAATACGCAACGATCCCCGAGGCGCATGGGGTGCTTTCGCGGATCGTCGAGATGATCGCGCCGAAGCTGGTCTTTGCCGATGATGCCGAGCGCTATGGCGCGGCGCTGGCGCTGCCCGCGTTTGACGGTGTTGAGAGACTGGTCAGCCGGAATGCCGACGCAGGCCAGACGGTGTTCGACACGCTGCTTTCGGCCTCGGGCGATGTTTCGGCGCTCAACGCCTCGGTGAGCCCCGATACGGTGGCGAAATACCTGCTGACTTCGGGCTCGACCTCGCATCCCAAGGCGGTGCTGACCACCCAGCGGATGATCTGCACCAATCAGGCGCAGATCCAGACCATGATGCCCTTTGTGATCAGCAACCCGCCGGTGTTGCTGGACTGGCTGCCGTGGAACCATGTGTTTGGCGGCTCGCATAACGTCAATCTGGTGCTGGCCAATGGCGGCACTTACTACATCGACAGTGGCAAACCGATGCCGGCGCTGTCGCATCTGATGCTGGAAAATCTGGCGATGGTCTCGCCGACGATTGCCTTCAACGTGCCGGTGGGCTTTGCCCTGCTGCGCGACGCGATGAAGACCGACGCGCGCCTGCGCAAACAGTATTTCCAGAACCTCGATATGCTATTCTACGCCGGCGCCTCGCTGCCGCAGGATATCTGGGCCGATCTTGAGGCGATGGCCCGCGAGGTGCGCGGCGATATGCCGATGTTCACCTCGAGTTGGGGGCTGACCGAGACCTCTCCGGCGGCACTCTCGCAGCATGAATTCACCACCGAATGCGGGATTGTCGGCGTGCCGGTGCCCGAGGTGACGATCAAGTTGATGCCGGTGGATGGGGACAACCGCTATGAGGTGCGCCTCAAAGGGCCGACAATTACGCCCGGCTATCTGCATGACTCCGCCAAAACCGCCGAGGCATTTGACGCGGAGGGGTATTTCATCACCGGCGATGCGATGCGCTTTGTCGATCCTGAGGACGTCAACAGAGGCATGCGGTTCGACGGGCGGATTGCCGAGGAGTTCAAGCTGGGCTCGGGCACTTGGGTGCGCGCGGCGGGGCTGCGGCTTGAGGTGCTGGCGCGGCTCAAGGGGCTGGCGGCGGATGTGATCCTGACCGGTGCCGAGCGGCAGGAGGTCGGCGTGTTGATTGTGCCGACGCTGGCGTTGCAGGCTGGCGCGCAACCCTCGGATGGGGCGCTGATCGTCACTCAGGCCGAGGAAATCGCCGCGCGGCTCAAACCCGCGCCGAGTGAGGGTTCGGCCAGTGCCATTCGCCGCGCGCTGGTGCTGGCCGAACCGCCCTCGATGGCGGAGGGCGAGATCACCACCAAGGGCAATGTGAACTTCCGCAAGCTACTGACGCGGCGCAGGGCTTTGGTTGACCGGCTGTATGAGGCGTCCGCTGATGGCGGCGACGCAGCGGTGATCCTGACCTGAGCACTGGTCTGCTCCGCTTCGACACCATCAGTTGAGGTGTCAATGCTTCCAATCGGAGGGGGGAGGCGGTAAGCCTTGGCGCAGTTGCCTGAACACCCGTTTCTCGCATAGCCCGTTTCTAGCATAGGATGTCTGATGCCCTCCGATACGCTCAACCCCCAAGCCCTCGCCCAAGCCCTGCTTGATGCCGCCCGCGCCGCCGGTTCCGACGCCGCCGACGCGATGGTGATCGAGGGCACCTCGGTGTCGATCGACGTGCGCGGCGGGCGGCTCGAGCATGCCGAACGCTCCGAGGGGTTGGATATCGGCTTGCGGGTGTTGATCGAGCAGCGACAGGCCTGTGTGTCGAGTTCCGACGCCCGCCCCGAGACGCTGGCGGCGATGGCCGAACGCGCGGTGGCCATGGCCCGTGAGGCGCCCGAAGACCGCTATGCCGGTCTCGCCGATCCGTCGCAATTGACCACGCGCCGCGATGCCGATGGGCTGGAATTGTTTGACGCGACGCCCGAGCCCGATCCCGCCGCACTTGAGGCAGACGCGAAGACCGCGGAACAGGCGGCGCTTGCGGTCAAAGGGGTCAGCCAGATTGACCAAGCCTCGGCAGCCTATAGCCAGCGGCAGGTGTTTCTGGCCGCCAGCAACGGGTTCGCGGGCGGCTACGGGCGCACCTCGCGGCATATTTCCTGCGTGGCGATCACCGGCGAAGGCACCAAGATGGAGCGTGACTGGGCCAGCGAGGGCCGGATTTTTCAAGCCGATCTGCCCTCTGCCGAAAGCATCGGCCAGCAGGCGGGCGAACGTGCGGTGGCGCGGTTTGGCTCCCGCAAACCGCCCTCGGGGGCCTATCCGGTGCTTTATGACGAGCGTGTCGCCGCTTCGCTGATCGGCCATCTGGCGAGTGCAATCAACGGCAGCACCATCGCCCGCGGCTCGAGCTGGCTGCGCGACGCGCTGGGCACGCAGGTGTTGCCCGAGGGCATGCATCTGATCGAAGACCCGCTGCGCGCGCGCATTGCCGGATCGCGGCCCTTTGATGCCGAGGGGCTGGAAACGCACGCCCGTCATTGGGTGCAGGACGGTGTCTTGCAGGGCTGGGTGCTGGACCTCGCCTCGGCGCGGCAGTTGGGCATGGAGAGCACCGGCAACGCCAGCCGCGGGCCGACCGCACCGCCCTCGCCCAGCCTGTCGAGCCTTGAGTTGAGCCAGGGCGCGCAAAGCCAAGCGGAATTGCTGCGCGATATGGGCACTGGTCTGTTGATCACCTCGCTGATCGGCTCGACAATCAACCCGACCACCGGCGATTACTCGCGCGGCGCTTCGGGGTTCTGGGTCGAGGGCGGTGAGATCGCCTATCCGGTCAATGAATGCACCGTGGCGGGCAATCTGCGGGATATGCTCAAGGGGCTGGTCGCTGGCAATGACGCGCGCCAACACCTGAGCAACCGCGTGCCCTCCTTGCTGGTCGAAGGGCTGACGCTTGCCGGCGCGTGACACCATAGAAGCCGACCTGCGGCTGCTTTTGGACGCCGCGATTGGTGCGGGCGAGATCGCCGCGCGGTTTTTCAAGGCCGACGCGCAGATCTGGGACAAGGGCGGCGGGCAAGGACCGGTGACCGAGGCCGATCTACAGGTCAACGCGCATCTCGAGCAGGTGCTCTGCGCGGCGCGGCCCGACTACGGCTGGATGTCCGAGGAAAGCGCGCCGCTGACCGATCTGGCGCGGCTGGATAAGAACATCACCTTTATCGTCGATCCGATTGACGGCACCCGCGCGTTCATCGAGGGCCAGCCGGGGTTTGCCCATGCGATGGCAGTAGTGCAGCACGGAGAGCCGGTGGCGGCGGTGGTCTATCTGCCGATGCTCGATCTGACCTATGCCGCCGGTCTCGGGCTTGGCGCGACGTTGAACGGTGTGCCGATCCGCGCCTCTTCGGTGAAGGAGCCGGACGAGGCGCAAGTGCTGGTCGCCCGTCCTGCGCTTGAGGCGCAGCATTGGCCCGGTGGCATGCCGCTGCTCAAACGCCATTTCCGCCCGTCGCTGGCTTGGCGTCTGGCGTTGATCGGCGAGGGGCGGTTTGACGCGATGCTGACCATTCGCGATGCATGGGACTGGGATATTGCCGCCGCCGCACTGATCGCCAGCGAGGCGGGTGCGATTGTCACCGACCGACTGGGCGCGCCGCTGCGCTTCAACCGCGAGAACGCGCGCAACCGTGGGGTGCTGGCCGCCGGTGCGCCGCTACATGGCCGCTTGCTGCAGGGGCTGACGGGCACCGCGATGACCACCAGTCCCGACATCCGTAGCACCGGCGAGGTATGAGGCGCATGGGTGTTGGCGCAGAACGCAGGCAGGAGGCGCTGGTCTGGTTGCATGCGGCCGATCCTGCCGACGCGCCGGTGCTCGAGGTGCTGGCCGAGCAGATCGCCGAGATCGCACATGCACCCGCCACCATCCTCACCGGCTGCCCCCGGTCCGATAGTGCCTCCATCACTGCTTCGCCCGAAATTTCGCGTGGTCATTTGTCTGGCGATGCCGCCGCGCTCGACGCTTTCATCGCGGATCACGCGCCTGCGCTCTTGGTGATCGCGGGCGAGGTGCTGCCCCTGCCGGTGATCGAACGCGCCCGCGCGCAGGCGATCCCGATGTTCCTGATCGACGCCAAACACCCCTCGCTGCCGCGCAGCCGCTGGCGCTTGCCCGGTCAGACCCGCGCCGCGCTGGGTCGTTTTTCGCAGATCCACACGCGCGACGAGCAATCCGCGGCGGTGTTACAGCGTATGGTCTCTGGCCGCGCGGAAGTGCTGGCGACCGGCGCTTTGGCCCGCTTCGCCCCGGCGCCGCGTATCATGACCTCCGAGCTCGACGAGCTGCGCCAGAGCCTCGGCGCGCGGCCCGCGTGGTTTGCCTATGACCTGCCGATAGAAGAGGCCGACGCCGCGCTTTTGGCCCATGCCCATGCGCTGCGCAGCGCGCACCGGCTGCTGATGATCCTGCAGCCACGCGATGCGGCCACCGGCGATGCGCTGGCCGAGCGGGCGCGCGAGGTGGGGTTTGCCTGCGCCCAACGCGCCCGTGATGAGGAGATCGACGTCGCCACACAGGTCTATATCGCCGATTGCGAGGATGACGCGGGACTGTTCTTGCGCCTCGCACCGGTGGCGTTTCTGGGCGGTTCGCTGACCCCGAATGTCGGCTCGCCCCCGGCGCTGACCGCCGCCGCCTTGGGCTCGGCGCTGATTTTCGGCTCGGAACCCGACGCTGCGCAGGCCGAGTTTCTGACGCGTCTGAGCAAATCCGGCGGCGGCGTGCGGATCAAACTGGCGGCGGCGCTGGGCGAGTCGCTGGCGATGCTCTTGGCGCCCGAAACGGGCGCCGATGCCGCGCTCAAAGCCTGGGATCTGGCGACCGAGGGCAGCGAGGCGACCCATGCCGTTGCTGTCGCGATCATCGACTGGGTGCAGATGAACAGGGGGCGCGGATGAGACCGCCAGCGTTCTGGACCAACCCGCCCGCGCAGCCCGGATGGCAGGCGCGCATGCTGGCGCCGCTGGGCGCGCTCTACGCATGGGGCACGCGGCGCCGGTTGCGGCAAAGCGGCCTGCGCGCGGGGGTGCCGCTGATCTGCGTCGGCAATCTGAACGCCGGAGGCACCGGCAAAACGCCGTTGACGATAGCCTTGGTGCAGATGCTGAGCGCCAAGGGTATCGCCGTGCATGTGGTCTCGCGCGGCTATGGCGGCAAACTGGCGGGGCCGGTGCAGGTCTCCGAGCGTGAGCATAGCGCGGCGCAGGTCGGTGACGAGCCCTTGTTGCTGGCCGCTTTCGGCCCGGTTTGGGTGGCGAAAGACCGCGCTTTGGGCGTGCAGCGGGCCGAGGCGGCAGGCGCGCAGGTGATCTTGCTTGACGACGGGTTCCAGAACGCCTCGGTCGAGAAACACGCGTCATTGGTGGTGGTCGATGCTGCTGTCGGTTTTGGCAACGCGCGCTGCATTCCGGCGGGACCGTTGCGCGAGCCGGTGGCGGCGGGGCTGCGGCGCGCCGATGCGGTGGTGGCGATCGGCCCGCCCGAAGCACAAGCGCGGTTTGCGGCGGATTGGGGCGCGAAGCTGGGGGATGTGCCCCTGTTCACCGGCCATCTGGAGCCGTTGAACACCGGCATGGCGTGGCACGGGCTGCGGGTGCTGGCCTTCGCTGGCATCGGGCGACCGGCGAAATTCTTCGACACTTTGCGCGGGCTACAGGCGGATATCCTGCGCGAACAGGCACTTGATGACCACCAACCGTTGACGCCCGCACTGTTCACGCGGCTCGAGCGTGAAGCGAAGGCGCTTGGTGCCCAGTTGGTGACCACCGAGAAGGACGCCGTGCGCCTGCCGCAAGCGGCGCGGCACAAGGTGCTGACCCTGCCGGTGCGGCTGCAGCTTGAGGATCCCGAGGGGCTGCTGGCGCGGTTGAACCTATCCTAGCAGCGGCAATCAACCCAGTATCTGGCGCACCGCATGGTGAAAGATTGCCACGCCCTGCGGGATCAGATCGTCGGGAAAATCATAGCTCTGCGCGTGCAGCGCCGGGTGGTCCTCGCCCGCGCCCAGAAACAGCATCGCGGCTTTGGCGCCTGCGGTGCCGAAACGCCCGAAATCTTCAGAGCCGCGCATCGGCAGATCGCCCGCGTCATGCCCGATGCCACTGGCGTCCAGCGCGCGCGACAGGATCTCGGTCGCTTCGGAATGGTTGTCACAGGCGCCGAAATGGTCGTGGATCTCGAAATCCACCGCCAGATTGGCGGCCTCGGCCTCGCTTTGCGCGCAGGTTTTGACCTCGGCGAGCAGCACATCCAGCCCCTCGTCGGTAAGTGTGCGCAGGGTGACCCAAAGCTCCGCCGCGCCCGGCGCGATGCCGAAAGCGGGCGCGCCCATCTGCAAATGGGTGATGGTGGCGAGGCGGAAGTCAGGTCCCAGCGCGCCTCCTGGGGCCAGTGCTTGGAGCCGGTCAATCAGTCGCGCCAAAGCGCTGGTCGGTGCGCGGCCGGTTTCGGGCGTCGAGGCATGCGCGGTCTCGCCCGTCAGGGTGATCTTCAACCCCAGCGAGGCGCAATTCGCCGCGCCCTCGGCCAGCCACGCGCGACCCAGCTTCACGCCGGGCATATTGTGCAATGCAAAGGCCCAATCCGGCGCGATCTGCGCGTAACGCGCATCGGCGATCACCGCGGCGGCGCCCGAGCCGTCCTCCTCCGCCGGTTGGAACATCAAGACAGCGCGGCCCATCGCCGGACGTGCCCGCGACAGGATGCGCGCCAGTCCCAAAAGGATGGTCATATGCCCGTCATGACCGCAGAGATGCCCCTTGCCAGGCGTCTGGCTGGCATGCGGCAGGTCGTTGAGTTCAAGGATCGGCAGCGCGTCGAGCTCGGCGCGGATCATCACCGTCGGGCCGGGGTTGCCACTGTCGTAGATCGCCGCAACACCGTGGCCGCCCAAGCCGGTCAAGATTTGATCGGGCGCCCAATCGCGCAGCGCGCCAACGATCCGCGCGGCGGTCTCGCGCTCTTCGCCCGAAATCTCGGGATGCTGGTGTAGGGCGCGGCGAAAAGCCGTCAGTTCGACGGTATCGGCGTTGTTCTGGGTCATTTGCGCTCCCTTAACGATGCGGGCATCGGGCAAGTATCTGGCAGCGGCGGTGAATATGAAAGCGTGAACTGCTCAACCTGCCTGCGTGGCCAGTTCCAGCAAAGCGCCGGAGGGCTGCATCGGCGGGGTGAGCGCGGCGAACTGCCTGAGCACCTGTGCGAACCCGGCGCGTTTGGCGGCAAACAACGGGCCGCCTTCATCCACCGGAAAGCCGGTGGCGTGGCAGCATATCAGGTCGATTGTCGCGGCGGCGGCGCCCTCGTGTAGCAGGAGTGCCGCCTCGTCGAGCAGCGCCAGCAGGCAGCGTTGGATGATCTCCTCAGGCCCGATCTCGCGCAGAGGATGGCGGGCGAAATGCGCCTCTTCGCGGGCCAGATCTTCGATCAGCGGGTCAATCACCCGTCCGCCGCCGCCGGGATAGCGATACCAGCCGACGCCGCCGTGACGCCCCAAACGCCCCTCGGGTACCATCCGGGCGATCAGCGGCACGTTGCGGGGCTCGCCCGCGCGGTCCTCGGCGCGGTGGCGGGCGTAGGTCAGATCAAGCCCGCGCTGGTCCTGCGCCGCGCAGGGGCCGAGGGCGAAGCCGCGCGCGGTCATTGCCGTGTCAACCTCCCACGGGGTTGCGCCGTCAAACACCAAGGCTTCGGCCATGTCTTCGAGCCGCGCGATCAGGCGCGGGCCAAGAAAGAATGGCACCGGCACAGGTTGGCCGCCGAGCGCGCGCAACAAAGCCTGCGTGCGGTGCAACGCTTCGGACGGGCAGAGCGGATCAGCGAGCACTTCGACAACGCCGAGCTGCGGCGGCGGGGTTGCGGTGAAAATCTGCACGCAGTCCGGTGGCAGAGTGGCGGCGGTGGCCATGCCGTCGCAAAAGGTAATCAGCAGGGCGTCGGGCGCGGCGTGCCGGGCGATGCTGGCAAGCTGTGGCGGTGGGGCGAGGATCAGTGGTGCGTCGTTCGCCAGCGTTGGGTCGGTGGTGATGGTGATCCCCTTCAGCGCCCCTGCACGGGTCAGCATGTCTTGCGCGCGCCGGGCGTCATGGGTGTCGTCTTCGATCAACACCACCGCTGCGCCCGACAATGCCAGTCCCGCGGCAAAGCCGAGCGCCAGCGGGCTGCCACCGGCAATTGCGGCGCTGGCAGGGAGCGAGGCGGGAGGGCATCCAGATTGCGTCGCACCCAGATAGGCGCGTGCGGCGTCAGGGTCGGGCATCGGGCACAGCGGCCAGTCGGCGGGCGAAAGCGAGGTCGCGGGCGCCAACCTCGCGTGCATCAGCGCAGAAAGCCCTGCGTTTCGATCAGCGCTTGCAGATCATCCGCCGATTGGGCGACGCTGCACCCGCTGGTCTCAAGCTGCGTGCTGGCCTGTTCATAGAGTGCTTCGCGGCTGGTCAGGATGAATTTCAACTGCTCCATCGCTTCCGGGTTGCCCGCCATCGGGCGCAAGTCGCCCTGCGCGCGCACCCGCTCCATATGCTCGCTCGGTGAGGCTTTGATCCAGACGGTGTGGAAATGCGCGAGCAGGGTTTTGAACACTTCGGGATCGGTGACAATGCCACCCGCGACCGCCAAAATCATCGAGTCGTGGGTCTCGATGATCCGCGCCAAAGCCTGCGCTTCGAGACGGCGGTAGCCCTCTTGCCCGTAGAAGGCCATCACCTCGGTGACCGGCATTCCGGCGTGATCCTCGATCTCGCGATTGAGTTCGACGAAGGGCAAGCTCAGCCGCTCACCAAGCAGGCTACCCAGCGTCGATTTCCCCGCCCCGCGCAACCCTATCAAGGCGATACGGTTGCCGCGCGTGGTGCATTCCGGCTGCGGCGCGAGGATTTCCAGCACCTTGCTGCGCTGATCAGCAGAGGCGGCGCGAAACAGATTGGCGACTTTTTGGGTCTCCGAGGTCCAGGGATCATCCTCGGACAGCAGCCATTCGACGCGGTGTTCGAGCGCTACCGCGACACGCTGCAACAGTCCGATAGAGATATTGCCCTCGCCGGCCTCTAATAGCGCCAGATAACGCGGTGAGACACCCGAGGTTTCCGACAGCACGCGGCGCGGTATACCCTTGAGTTCCCGCGCCCGCCGCACCCGCTCGCCAACGCGGTTGATCAGCGTTCTGACCGCCGCATCGCCCTGCGTTTCGGCCGCAACTGGAACGGTCTCGCCGCGAAAATTGGTGATCTCGGACATCATCCGTCCTGACTGGGAATATAATGCACAAGTCTAGGCCAGTTGGCCGAGATGGACAAGTGGCGCGCAATGATCACGCCCTATCCTTTGCAGTATTATGCGCCCGAATTATGCCTCGGGCTGCAGAAGGGGCTCAACCAAGGCACGAATATCGGGCTCGGGCGGTTGGGTGTTCAGGCTTTGCGCGGCGACAAAGACGCAGACGAATTTACCCTCAAAGCACAGCACGCCGTCCTGACGGCCGAGCACTCGAAAGGTGATCGAGGTCTCGCCCAATTTCACTGGCGCCACTTCGCAGATCAACCGGTGGCGTGGGGTGATCGGCGAGCGGAAATCCATGCTCAGATGCACGAAAGGCGTGCCGAAACCGCGGTCCACTTCCATATGGAACCAACCGCCGCCGAGATGCTCTTCCCACCAGCCGTCAATCGCTTCGAGGGCAAAGGCGGGGATGCGGCCGGTATAGGCGATCTTGGCGGGGTCGCAATCGCCCCAAGAGACGCGGATTTCGTGCTGGTAGGTCATTCAATAGGTTTCCACATGATAGCGGCCTTCGTCGCGCATGACATCGCGGGTCGCCTCCCATGACAGGCCTATGCTTTCGGCGATATTCTTGAAACTTTGCTCAACGCCCTGCTCCATACCACGCAAGCCGCAGATGTAAACATGGGTCTTGGTGTCGGCCAAAAGATCGGCGATCTGGTCCTGTTCGACCATCATCCGGTCCTGCACATATTCCTTTGCGGTATCTTTCAGGCGGCTGAACACCATGTGTTTTTTCAACAGCCGGTCGGGGACTTTTTTCAGTGGGCCGAAATAGGGCAGGCTGTCGGGCGCGCGGGCGCCGAAGAACAGCACCATGTCACCGGCCTCACCCGCCATGGCGCGCTGGCGGCGCATGGTAAAGGCGCGAAACGGGGCCGAGCCGGTGCCGGTGCAGATCATCAACAGCCGCGCGGCGGGATCATCGGGCATCAGGAAGGTGGCGCCGAAGGGTCCGGTGACCTGCACCTCGTCACCCTTTTGCAGATCGCAGACGTAATTCGAGCACAGCCCCTGGTCCTCGCGTTTCACCGTCAGCGAGAGGTTGTTGAAATGCGGGCGCTCGCCGTCACGCGGGCTGGAGGCCGAATAGAGCCGCGGCAGATGCGGCTTGCCCTCGGCGTCCACACCGGGGGGGATGATGCCCACCGATTGCCCCTCAAGGATCGGAAACGGCAGACCGCCGAATTCAAGGATGATATGGCGCACATCGGCGCCCGAGTCCGCCGCGGTCAGCCGGTAATTGCCCTGCACCCGCGCGGTGGCGGGTTTGCCGAGGTTATACATATTGATCGTCGGTTTCGCCGCGCTCAGAGGTGCTTTGGAGCGTCCGCCCGCACCGCCATGCGCCTCGGCCAGCAGCGCCTCGATGGCGGGGTCGAGCGCTTCGATCCCGCCGCCGCACTCCGAGATATCCTCTTGCGCGGGCAATTCCTCCCAGCTGAATTGCTCCTCGAGCGAATAGGGTGTGTTGACCACCCGCCATTCGTCGATCGAGCCGGTCGGGCAGACCGGAATGCAGTCCATGCAGAAATTGCAGATTTCGGCATCAACCACGACGTTGTTGTCGTCATGGGTGATCGCCTCGATCGGGCAGGTCATCTCGCAGGTGTAGCAGCGGATGCAGATTTCGGGGTCGATCAGATGCTGTTTGAGGGGCGCGCTCATGCGTCCGGCGTCCGGCTGCGCTGCAGGGTGATCTTGGGGCGATGGAACGAGAGTTCGACGATGCTCCAGCAGATGCCGGTGCAATCGGCGCAGCCCAGACAATCGGGGCGCGCGGCATCGGCGGGCGCGGCGAGGCCGGTGGCGAGGGCGAAGCGTTGGATCATCATGATGCGGACCTTTGTTGCGCGAAAAGGAACCGGCGCGCGGGTTAGCGCGCGCCGGAGGTCATCAGGCCATGTAGAGTTTCACATATTCGAAATCGCCGGGCTTGTTGTCGATGCCGACCTTCGGCGGGCTGATCCAGCTGGCGTATTTGCCCGGCTCGCTGACCGGCGTCATCAGTGACTGAATGAAATCGCCGTCCGCCTTGGTCGGCAGCCATTCGGTCGCCTTGGCGTCATACTCATCCTGCGACAATAGATTGCCGGCGGGATCGAAGGGCTTGCCCGCGAAGACCCCGATCTGGCGATGGAAGCTCTCATGCGGCAGCTTCATCTCGAATTCGACGCCGGATTTGGCGATCAACTTGTTCCAGCGGCCAACCCCGCCCGCCGCGTCGCGGGTATAGTCATCGCGCAGCCGCATGTTGATTGCGGTCAGCGCCGGCGCGTCCTTGCGCACCAGCTTGCCGTCCTCGAAATCCCAGACCGGATAGGTGTCGTTTTTCAACATATGGTCGTCGGTCAGCCGGTGCTCCATATAGCGCCCCTTGATACCGGCGTTGAAGGCATTGGCGGCATTGGTCGAGACCTCTTGGCCAAAGAGATCCAGCGACAGTGTGTAATGCAGGTTCAGCTTTTTCTGGATTGTCGGCAGGTCGATGACGCCGAAAGCGCGGATCTTGTCGATGTCATATGGGTCGGTGATGCCGTTTTCAGTCATGATCTGGCAGGTGCGCTCGATGGTGCGGCCAACGCCGGTCTCGCCGACGAACATATGGTGCGCCTCTTCGGTGAGCATGAAGCGACAGGTGCGGCTGAGCGGATCGAACCCCGACTGCGCGAGGCTCTCGAGCTGCATCTTGCCGTCGCGGTCGGTGAAATAGGTGAACATGAAGAACGACAGCCAGTCCGGAGTTTCCTCGTTGAAGGCGCCCAGCATGCGCGGTGCTTCCTCCGAGCCTGACGAGCGGCGCAGCAGATCATCGGCCTCTTCGCGGCCATCCTTGCCGAAGTATTTTTGCAAAAGGTAAACCATTGCCCAGAGGTGGCGGCCCTCTTCGACATTAACCTGAAACAGGTTGCGCATGTCGTAGAGCGACGGGGCGGAGAGCGCGAGAAAGCGCTGCTGTTCGACCGAGGCAGGCTCGGTGTCGCCCTGGATGACGATCAGCCGCTTGAGCATATTGCGGTATTCGCCCGGCACTTCCTGCCACGCGGGCTGGCCGGCGTGCTCGCCGCAAGGAATGCGGCGGTCCTCGACCTCGGGTGCCAGCAGAATGCCCCAGCGATATTCCGGCATTTTCACATAATCGAATTTTGCCCAGCCCTTGGGATCCACCGACACCGCGGTGCGCAGATAGACCAAGGATTGCTGGAAGTTCTGCGGGATTAGATCGGACCACCAGTTGATGTAGCCGGGGTGCCATTTTTCCAGTGCCTTGAGCACGCGTTTGTCCGACGACAGGCCGACATTGTTGGGGATCTGCGTGTCATAGCTGACATTGATGAGGTCGAGCATGGTTTCCTCCTGAGGGCAGGTGCGTGCCAAGCACACACCCTACGGGCGTTGAGATGTGGGCGCGTGTTTGCCACGCGTTGTTGGTGTTAGACGCGTTCCTGGGCGTAATCGCCGCGCACCCCCGAACCGTAGCGCTGTAGCGCGCCATCTGGGCCGGTGGCGTTGGGCCGGTTGAAAATCCAGTTCTGCCAAGCAGTGAGGCGCCCGAAAATCCGCGTTTCCATGGTTTCGGGTCCGGCAAAGCGCAGGTTGGCCTCCATGCCGGTCAAGGCGTCGGGGCTGAAACTGGCGCGCTCTTCCATGAAGATGCGGATCTCGTCGTCCCAGTCGATATCGTCGAAAATCTCGGTGACCAGACCGGATTCTTCGGCCTCTTCGGCCTCGAGCGCTTCACCGCGCCGCTCAGCGAGCGCGTCCACCGCCTCGGGTTCGCCGAGAAAGCGGGTTTGCAGCCGGGTCAGCGCGTTGCCCATCGGGAAGGCGCCGAAATTCGCGTCGCTCAGGGTGATAGCGGCGATCGGGCGGTTGTCGCCCTCGAATTCGTCTTCCATCATATAGCTGCGGTCCACCGACCACAGCAGTTCCGCCAGAATACCGGCAAAGCACGAGCCATGCTCGACCAGCGCCACCATGCTGCGCGAGGTCACGTCGATGCGTTTGAGCAGGCGCTTCCAATAGGCGAGGATTTCGTTCGCCAGCCAATCGGACCTGTTGTCCATCAAGAAGGCTTCATGGGCCAGAAACGCCTGCGGATCGCCCTGCGTGCGGAACACCAAGAGCCCAAGCTCCATCTCGTTGAACCGCAGATGCAGGATGGCGTCGTCCAGCTCACGGGCCAGCCGCAGCAGATAGCCCTGATCGCCCTGCGCGTGCAGAGCTTCCAGTGAAGCGGGCACTTCACTGTCAGGCCCCGATAGCGTGAGCGTCGCCTTGCCAGCCTTGCGGTCGACCGCAACCTCGACCAGCGAATACTGTAGCGATCCATCCGCGCCGATGGTTTTGCTCAATGGCGTCAGGGCAATGCCCGTGCCGGTGGCCTTATCCGAGGCGGTAGCGAATTCGCGGGCGCGTTCCGCCACCACGGCGTCAAATTTCGAGTTGGCGATCACCTCGTCGACCAGCCGCCATTTCACCGCGCGTTTGCCCTTCACGCCCTCTTCCAGCGAGCAGAACACATCCGCCAGATCGCGGCGCATTTTGCGTTTGTCGGTGACGCGGGTCAGCCCGCCGGTGCCGGGGAGCACCGCCAGCAAGGGCACCTCGGGCAGCGACACCGCCGAGGAGGAATCGTCGGTCAGCATGATATGGTTACATGCCAGCGCCAACTCATAGCCGCCGCCCGCGCAGGCACCCTTGATCGCCGCGATATATTTCTGGCCGCTGTCCGCTTCGGCGGCCTCATAGGTGTTGCGCGTTTCATTGGTGAATTTGCAGAAATTGACCTTATGCGCATGGCTGGCACCGCCGAGCATGCGGATATTCGCCCCCGCACAGAACACCTTATCCTTGCCCGAAGTCATCACCACGACCTTCACCTCGGGGTGCTCGAACCGCATCCGCTGCACGATGTCGGCAAGTTCGATATCGACGCCCAGATCATAGGAGTTCAGCTTGAGTTGATAGCCCTCGAACAGACCGGCGTTCTCGTCCACATCCATGAAAAGCGTGGCAATCGGGCCGTCATAACTGACGCGCCAATGATGATACTGTGACGGATCGGTCTGAAAATCGATGGATTTGGTCACGGAACGTCCCCTTGGTGGCGTCTGCAGTGCGGCCTTGTGTCTTTGCACAATAGTGCAGTTTTAGTGATCCGTAAATATAGGATGTGCAATAATCTGATGGGCCATGGGCAGATCATTTCGGTTTAAGCGATCGAGATAGGAGTGTTCTTGCGTTATAGTGCATAAATTGCGGCGCGCAGACTGGCCACATCCTGGTGGGTCAAGCCTAGAACCGCGGCAGAATCGCTGCGAAAGCACTCGCCAATCGCGTAGTCCGCCCGCGCCAGCGCTTTACGCGCTGCATCCGGGCGGGACATGCGGAGTTTCAGCCCCGCATTCGCCAATTGGATCAACCCTTGCAGCAAACGTCGCGCGCGCGAGGCGGGCGGCGCCTGCATCCAGACCGGCTCCCATAGCTCATGAGCTTCCCAAAAATACCCCGCATCAAAGGCGGTGAAACCGGCCCGGAACGCCGCGCTCTCGCCGAGCTGTGCAGGGTCGGCGGGGATGCCGGCCTTTGCCGCCGCGAAGATCGCCTCATCGGGGCGCGGATTGCGGCCGGGGATATGCGCCACCTCGGGCAGTATGAAGACGGCGCCCACCCGCTAGGCCGGAACCGGCCCCGCCGCCTCGATGCGTTGCAGGCGCGTGGTGAAACCGGCGATGGCCTCGAGAACCGGCGTGGGATCTTCCAGATGCGGCGCGTGCTGGCAGTCGTCGAGCATGAGCACCTCGACCGGCGCATAGGAGCCCTCGGCAATCGCGTCGACCTGCGCACGCGTGCCGTATTGGTCCTGCGCACCCTGAATGACCAGCGCCGGAATGCGGATGTAGTCGATCACATCCGCGACGTTCCACGTGGCAAATTCGGGGTTCAGCCAAGCCTCGTTCCAGCCGCGAAATGTGGCCTCGGCATCGGCGTGATACCGCGCCATGCGCTGCGGCAGATCGGTGGTGGCGAAACTCTCGGCAGCGCTTGCGATCGCGGCCAGTCCCATCGGTTCGGCGAAGAAATGCGGCGCGATCAGGATCAACCCGCGGATGCTGAAATCCTTGACCCGACCGGCGTATTCGGCAGTGATCGTGGCGCCGTCGCTATGGCCCAAGAGGATATATTGCGCGGCACCGATGGCGCGCAGCACCTCGGGCAGCACCTCGACTGCCTCGCGGGTCATATAGTCCACCGGAAACGGGCGCTCGGCGGGGTCGGAAAACCCGTAGCCCGCGCGCGAATAGGCGACGACCGCGCAGCCAGTGGACTCAGCCACGGCGGCGGGAAACTCGCGCCACAATCCCACACTGCCCAAGCCCTCATGCAGCATGACTATCACCGGCGTATCAGCCTTTGGCATGCCCCAGCTTTGCCACTCCAACGACTTGCCGCCAGCCTCGATCCGCCCGCGTCCCTCTGCCCAATCGATGCTCATGCCTCGCCCCCTGTTTCGCGTAGTTTAAAGCGCTGGATCTTGCCGGTCGCGGTTTTCGGCAGTTCATCGACCACGGTGATCCAGCGCGGGTATTTCCACATGCCGATCTTGGCTTTGACGTGTTCTTTCAGCGCTTCGGTGTCGACGCTTTGCCCGTCCTTGATCACGATAAAGGCCGCCGGTTTCAGCAAGTCCTGCGCATCCGCGCGCGCCACTACGGCGGATTCCAGTACAGCGGGATGCTCGCCCAGCGCCTGTTCAACCTCGAAGGGTGAGACCCAGATGCCTGAGACTTTGAACATGTCATCGGTGCGCCCGCTGTAGACAAAGCGACCCTCGGGCGTGCAGTGGTATTTGTCGCCGGTGCGGGTCCAGTAGCCCTGAAACGTGGATTGCGATTTGTCGCGGCGCTTCCAATAGCCCTCGGCGCTGGACGGGCCGCGCACCAGCAATTCGCCAACCTCGCCCTGCGGCACATCATTGTCCTGCTCGTCAACCAGCCGCACCTCGTAGCCCGGCACGGCGACGCCCGAGGTGCCATAAGCGATATCGCCGGGGCGGTTGGAGAGGAAGATATGCAGCATCTCGGTCGAGCCAACGCCGTCGACGATCTCGGCGCCCCAGAGTTTTTCCCAGCGCAGCCCGATTTCGCGCGGCAATGCCTCTCCCGCCGAGGCGCAGAGGCGGATGCAATGCTCGGGCGCGGTGCCCTTCTTCTCCTGCTCGGCAACCAGCGCGGCATAGAGGGTCGGCACGCCGCAAAACACCGTCGGGCGCTCGGTTTTCATGATCGCAAACACAGATTTGGGCGTTGGGCGGCCCGCTTGGATGATGGTGGTTGCGCCCACCGCCATCGGGAAGGTCATCGCATTGCCCAGCCCATAGGCGAAGAACATCTTGGCCACGGAATAGACCACATCGTCTTCGCGCAGCCCCATGATCTGCTGGCCGAACGTGTCCGAGGTCGCCTTGAGGCTGGCATGCAGATGACGCACGCCCTTCGGCGCGCCGGTCGAGCCCGAGGAATAGAGCCAGAACGCCATCTCGTCGTCATCGGCCAAAGCGGTCTCGGCGGCGGGGGCGTCCTTGACGAAATCCGCATGGCTGGTGCAGCCCTCGGGCGCGGCGCCGATCACCACGATCTTTCGCAGGAAAGTGTTGGCCTTGATCGCCGGTTTCACCACCTCCCAAAGTTGCGCGGATACGATGAGCATTGAGGCGCGGCTGTCGTTGAGGATCACCTCGTAGACCGGCGCGGCGAGCAGGGTGTTGAGCGGCACCGGCACCGCGCCCGCCTTCAGCGCGCCCCAGAAAGCCACGGGGAACTCGAGTTGATCGCGCACCAGCATCGCCACGCGCTCGTCGCGGTGAATGCCATTTGCCGTCAAAGCGCCGGCAAAACGCGCGCTTTGATCGGCAAGTTCGGCATAGGTCAGGCTGCGCTGCGCGCCATCGGCCTCGCGGAACGCGGTTTTCGCACCGCGCCCTTCGGCCAGATGCCGGTCAACAAAATACAGCGCTGCGTTCTGGTTCATGTCTTGCTCTCCTACCGGCGTGCTGGCGTCCTTTGATTGGGCGCGCGCGCTTTGGGTCCCTCCCGGGTGTGCGCTATAGTGCAATAGTCATTTTGAAATGCAAGATAATCCTAGAGTGGTTGCAGTTTTTTGCACAAGCGCCAGCGGGCGGCATAGATCGCAGGCGAAAGCCGCTGTGCAAATCCCCTCGCTTATGCTCCGCTACGCGCGAATTGCCACAAATCACCCCAGGGATCGCTCATGACCGCCGCCTCGCCAGTTTTCGACCCAGTGACGCTGTTGCGCGCCCTCTTTGCCCGCGCGGTTGAGGTCGCCGACCCGATGCGCGCCTTGGCGGCGCATTTGCCAGAGAAACCGGCGGGCCGTGTGGTGGTGATCGGCGCGGGCAAGGCCAGCGCGCGGATGGCCGAGGCGGTCGAGGCCGCATGGGGCCCCTGCGAGGGTCTGGTGATCACCCGCTACGGCTATGCGCGCGAATGCGCGGGGATCGAGATTGTCGAGGCCGCGCATCCGGTGCCGGACGCGGCAGGCGCCGAGGCCACTGCGCGGATGCTGGACCTGCTGGCGGATCTGGGCGCGGGGGATTTCGTTCTGGCGCTGATCTCGGGCGGGGCGTCGTCCTTGCTGGTCGCGCCGGTGGAGGGTGTGACGCTGGCCGAAAAACAGGCGGTGAATGCGGCGCTTCTGGCCTCGGGCGCGCCGATCGGCCAGATGAACGTTCTGCGCAAACATCTGAGCCGCGTCAAAGGCGGGCAACTCGCGGCGGCGGCCTATCCGGCGCGGATGCTGGCGCTGATGATCTCGGATGTGCCGGGGGATGATCCGGCGTTTATCGGCTCGGGGCCGACGGTAGGAGATGCGTCAAGTAGCGCGGAGGCGCTGGAGGTGGCGCGCCGCTGGGGGATCGAGCTGCCGGAGTCGGTGACCCGCGCGTTGGCGGAGCAAAGCAGCGTGGTGGCGCCGGGTGATCCACGGCTTTCGCGTTGTGAGAACCGTGTCATCGCCGCGCCCGCACAATCTTTGCAGGCGGCGGCGGAACTGGCGCAAGGCGAGGGGTGCGAGGTGCAGCTCTTGGGCGATGCGCTTGAGGGCGAGGCGCGGGAGTTGGCGGCAGAACACGCGCGGCAGGCTATGGCGCTCAAGGCGCGGCGGCGCGCGGGCGATCCGCCTTTGGTGTTGCTTTCGGGCGGCGAAGTCACGGTGACGCGGCGCGGCGATGGCTCGGGCGGGCCGAACGCAGAATATTGCCTCGCGCTGGCCTTGGCGCTGGACGGCGCGGCGGGAATTTACGGCTTGGCCTGTGACACCGACGGGGTGGACGGCGCGGCCGAGGTCGCGGGGGCGGTGATCGGACCGGAGACATTGGCGCGGGCGCAGGCGTTGGGGCTGGATGCGGAGGCGGCGCTGGCTTGTAATGACGCGCATGGGTTCTTCGGCGCGTTGGGCGATCAGGTGGTGACCGGTCCGACGCTGACCAATGTGAACGACTTTCGGGCGATCATGATCACGGCTTGAGCGGGGCGGGCGCGGGATCAAGGCGATAGCCGCCGCGCATCGACCCATCGACCCGGGAGGTGATTTTCTCAGAACCACGGAGAGGGGGACCGCCCGCACGGGACTGACGATGAGTTGGGTAGCGCTGGATGTCTGGTCTAGCTCAGGAAACGCCAAAAAGAACAGTGGCGGACTCAGAGGCCTCCCTTATTGGTGTGGCGCGGAATCAAGGCGTTAGCCGCCGCGCATCGCCAGACCGCCCGCAGGGCTGGCGATTTGGTGGGGCTGGGTGCGTCGTTCAGATGATGGATGTAGAACGCCCCATAAAGCGCATCGTTCAGCCGTTAGGCTCGCCATCCCGCGGTCAGGCGATGCGCGGCTTTCGCTTGGTGCAAACGAAAACAGGCGGACCCGAAGGTCCGCCCGCTGTGTTGGAAATCTTTCCGGTTTTACCAGCCGAACTGCAGCGTCAATCCTGCTTGGCCACCGGTCTGGTTGACATGGCCCGAGGTGTTGCAGCCGAACTGGAACAACCCGTGGGCGTTATGGCCGCCCGATTGGGTGATCGATCCGTCATGGTTGCAGCCTTCCTGATGGATGATCGCCTGGTTGTTCGGGCCGCCCTGAGCAATCCCGGCGGCGTTATTAGCGCCGATCTGGGTGACATGGCCATTGGCGTCAATGTCCTGAGCCAGGGCAAAGACAGCGAGGCCGAAGCGCAGGGCTTGCTCTTCCTGAGCGTTCTGCGGGGCGATGTTAATCGAGACCTGACCACCCGAACCGGCGGCGGCAGGGGCCAGCGGCAGGGCAACGGCAGAGGCGAAAGCGGCGGCGAGAGCGAGGGTTTTCATGGCTATAATCCTTGGCAGAGGGGTGAAGATAACGAGGGTTAAATGAAGGGTCTGAAAGTAAGTCGTTGGAAAATTGATCGAGGTTCAGTTTTGAAGTCCGGCGGCAAGGCCCGAAGGGGTGGGCCCCGCCGCGAGGTGCTACAGTTCGGCTTGATCGCAGCTCAGGGCGCGGCCCGAGACGCGGACATCGAGATCCACATCATGGTTGCCGGGGGCGCCCATCATCCGGGTTTCCGACAAGATCGCCGGAGTGCCGGGCGTGGCTTGAAAATCACCGGACTGGCGGATCGTGGTCGAACCACCGGACGAACGGCTGGTGATCGCCATCGTGTAGCTGCCGTTGATCGTGGTATCCGAGGTCACCCGGCCTTCGATCATCGTGCCGCCCTGCACCCGTTCCAGCGAGATTTCGCAGCGGGTGGGTTGCTGGGCACTGGTGTTCGAATTGGTGCCGGCGATGCTGGCGGGGATGCCGCAGGCAACTGCCGCGACGCCGGCGAGTGACAGGCCGATGATCAGGGCAGGGGTGCGGCGGGGGAGATTGGCACGCATGGGATGTCTCCTGTGGCTATGAATAAAGGGGCGAAAATCTGGGGCGGCTGCAGGGCAGGGAGAGAGCCCCGCAGCCAGGCTCAAAGTCTTAGTTCTGGACGATGGCGACCGAGTTGTTCGAGCCAACCTGCGTCACACCGGCCGAGTTGTTATGGCCGTTCTGGACCACGGCAGCGGCGTTATCGCGGCCATACTGGCCAACACCGGCCGAGTTGTTCCAACCGAACTGGGCGACGCCGACGCTGTTGCGGCGACCCTGCTGGTCGGTGTCGACGAAGTTGTTGACGCCAACCTGACCCACCGCAGCGTTATTGCGGCGACCGTCCTGGGTGTTGATCGAGATATTCGAGTGACCGTCTTGAATGACCGTCAGGCGCTGGCGATGGCCGGACTGACCGCCACCGATCTGGTTGTTGGCGCCGTATTGCTCGATCCAGATCTGGTGTCCGTTGGCCAGTGCCGGAGCGGCGGTGGCAGTGATCATCAGGACGACCGAGGCGGCTTTAAAGGTTTTTGCGAGGAACATGGTGATCTCCATTTATATGTGTGGCGTGAGTGCCGGTTTGAAAAAGGATCTGCGTTGTGTGTCGGAGGGCGCTTGTCGTGGTCTGTCTGTGTCGGTGTGATTGCGCTTCCGATGAGTTCAATCTGCCGCTTTGCCACTGGTCAGACAAAATCAGCGCGACGATCTGCGATAACCATGGGGGTGTTATCCGATAACAGGCGGGAATCCTTGCTGTGTGATCCGCGTAGTGCATTGTAAATTAATATAAATTATTCGATTCGACTCGCTGCCAAAGAAAGCCGCTATCACCGGCGGCAATCGTATCTTTTTGACCAATGACGCTTGGCGCAGAGGTGCGGCGCGGCGAATTTCGGGGTGATTTGGCCGACGGTTATCGGATGACAGCGGCATTTCGGGGCGCTGGCCACGGGCAATGGCGCCGAAGCGCGCTGAAAAGCGGCGAATATCGAGGAAATCGATTCGCATGTGGCACGGCAAAACCGATGATTCGCGCGGCAACGGTGCGCCGAGTCACCATCTACTCACCGGCTTCTTGTGCTATACACGTCTGATCCCAGCAAAAGGATGCCCCTATGCCGATCCCTGAAGGATTCTCTGCCGTCACCCCTTATGTGTTTGTCGATGGCACCGAGGCCTATCTGCACTTTTTGCAGCGCGCACTGGCGGCAGAGGAACTCGGGCGCAGCACCGCGCCGGACGGGCGCATCGCCAATTGTCAGATGCGCATCAGTGGCGCGACGATCATGCTGGCTGAAGCCTCCGAGGCTTTCCCCGCCAGCCGCGCGGCGTTTTATCTTTATGTCGAGGATGCCGAGGCGGCGATGCTCAGGGCGAGGCGCGCGGGGGCGGAGGTGATCATGGAGATCGGTGATATGGACTATGGCGACCGGCAGGGCGGGGTCCGCGATCCGGCGGGCAATATCTGGTGGATCTCGCAGCGGCTGGTGGCAGGGCCGTATTACTGAGCCAATGCACCCCGGCGGCAGGTGGTGCGCGCTGGGCCACACCGGTCCGGTTTTCCTCGCAGGAAAGTGATTTCACCGTGACAGGATGCCGCAATTCCGCATAAGCTGCAGGGCAGACGGGATCGGCCGATCACGTCGCCCATTAGCCGATGACATAGCGAAAGCCTCTGGATGCACCTATCTGACGCGCTGCCGATCCGCCGCAATGCCCGCCTGCAAACGCCCGTTCTGCGCAGCATGCGCTGGCTGAGGATGCAGGTCGCGGTGCTCTGTCTGATCTGCCTTGGGCAATTGGGCGTGGCGGGTAGGGCAGCGGCTGAGGAAATGACGCTGAACATACCCGATGATCAGGGCGCGATCCGCCGAGTCTCGGGGATGTTGATGCTGGATTACAGCCGGCTGACCCTGTCCAATGGCGGCGCCTTTGATCTGATGAGCCTGCATTACCTGCTGCGCGCGAATGACTGGCTCTATTACGGGATTGGCGCCTTTGCCCCGATTGCCGAGGGCAATTACGGCGGATTCTTCGGCGCCGATGCGACGCTCCATGCGCAGCGCAGGATGTGGGGCAATTGGTTCGTCAACGCGGGCGTTTCGGTCGGTGTCGGTGCTGGCGGCTCGAGCGTGACCAATATCCGCACCTTCTCGGGGCAGGGGCTCTATGGCCGGGCTTATGCCGGTGTCGGCTATCAGGCGCGCCGCTTTAGTTTTGGCGTCAATGTGGCGCGGATCGCGATCCTGGATTCGCCGATCAATGACACAGCAGTAAACCTCTTTGTGCAAACTCCGCTGTCGCTGACCACCGGCTCTTATGCCGATGCCGGTCGCAGGCTGGGGGCCGAGGCCTATCACGCGCCGCAGCATGAGAATATCGTCTCGCTGGGCGCCACCCATATGCGGCAGATCAATCCGACCGGCAGCTACCGCGGCAATATCGGGCTGGTGGCGCTGCAATTCAGCCATTTCCACACCGAGAATATCTATACGTTCTTCTCTGTCGATCTGGGGTATTCCGGCCTGCTTTGGTATAATCAGGCTTATGGCGGCATCGGGCGGCGGTTCTCGCTGTCGCCGCGGTTGAACCTTTATGGCCAGCTTGGTCTGGGCAGCAGCGGCTGGGTGACCGATACCGTCGATACCGGCTCCGGCTTTCTGATCTATCCGAAAGTGACGATGGAATATTTGTGGCGCAACGGGCTCGGCGCGACGTTTTCCGCCGGCTATATGTATGCGCCCTTTGGCACCTCGCGCAATTGGACGGTCGGGCTGGGGCTGAATTACCACCTGTCCTATTCGAACCGTGAGCGGCGTGAGTCGCAGGGGCCGCTGGATTACACGATGCGCGGCGTAAGGTTGAATGTCTTTGCCCGCCGCACCTCGCAAATCTATTACAACGGGCGCAATTCCGATCCGTTGAATATGGTCGCGGTGCAGGTCGATTACGCGCTGAACGAGCGTTGGTATGCCGCCGCGCAGATGGCGATTGCCGCCAATGCCTTCCGCGGCTTTGCCGGCTATGCCGAGGCTTTCATCGGGCTGGGCTATCAGCGCAGCCTGTCACGTTCGGGGCGGTTTCAGGGCTATGCGCAGCTGATGGTCGGCGGCAATGATGTCGGGGTGAGTTCGAGCCATGAGGTCGGCGCGTTGATCTATCCCTCGCTGGGGGTGAATTACTATATCAACGACCGGTTCTCGCTCTATGGGCAGATCGGCGGCACCACCTCGCTGGGCCAATACACCGGCGCGAGCCCCAACAACCGCTGGCGCAACTACTCGATCGGCTTGGGCATGTCTTACCGCTTCTCGCTGCCCAGCCGTTCGTAACCGCAGCGATCAGTCCCAGATCACCGGTTGATGCGCATAGGCGATATAGAGCGGGTGTTTGGGGTGACCGGCTTTGCTCAGGCCCAGATGCCACAGCGGTTTGCCGCTGGCACGCAGCAGCGCCTCGACCTCGGCGCCGCGTGATAGATGTGCGCCATGCGTGCCCCAAGCGCAGACCACCGTATCCGCCCAAGCCGCGCCCTCAAGGATCGCCGCGTCATTCTGTGGTCCTGTCGGATCAGCCTGCGCGCGCATCACTTTTGGATCGGTGGCGCGGTAGGCAAAGATATTGCACACCCGAAACCCGCCAAACCCCAGCGCCCGCGCGCGCCGCTCGCAACGCTCGACGGTGGGATCATTCTGCACCTCGGTCGCGGTCGAGGGGTTGAGCATGACGAAAAGCACCCTGCGCCCGCCCTCGTCCCAGACACGGGTCAGCGCATAGCGGTAGTTTTCGCAGGGGGAATAGAGCGCGGTCGAGGGCGCGTCGCCCTTGGTATGGGTGCGGGTGATCATGGCACGGTGATAGCCCAAGAGGCATGCGATGCGCCAGAGGCCGCTGTCGACTGGGGCGCTGCCCCAGACCCCGGGATATTTGTGGACAGATGAGGGGGCGGGGATTGGAGGCTTGGATTGGGCGCGTGGGGCGGATAGTGTCGCCGCTCGAATTCCAGCCAAGAGGCCCGCCGTGACCCAGACCGCCCAACCGCGTATTTCCCGACAGATTGCTGCCGAAATCGGCGCCCGTCCCGAGCAGGTCGCGGCAACCGTGGCGCTGCTGGATGAGGGCGCGACGGTGCCTTTCGTCGCGCGCTACCGCAAGGAGGCCACCGGCGGGCTGGATGACACGCAGCTGCGCACGCTGGCCGACCGGCTCGCCTATCTGCGCGAGATGGAGGCGCGGCGCGGGGTGATCCTCGAGAGCATCCGCACGCAGGGCAAATTGACCGACGGGTTGGAGAAATCCATTCTCGGCGCCGAGACCAAGGCGGTGCTCGAAGACCTCTATCTGCCGTTCAAACCCAAGCGGCGCACCAAGGCGATGATCGCCCGCGAAAACGGCTTGGAGCCTTTGGCCGAGGCGATACTGGCAGACCGCGCGGCGGATCCCGAGGCATTGTCGGCGGGGTATCTGAATGAGGCGGTGGCGGATGTGAAATCGGCTCTTGAGGGCGCGCGCGAGATCATTGCCGAAGGGCTGGTCGAGGATGCGGCGCTGAAGGCAAAGCTGCGCGCGCATATGAAAGAAGTCGCGCAATTGCAGGCTTCGGTGCTGGAGGGCAAAGAACAAGAGGGCGCGAAATTCGCCGATTACTTCGCCCATTCCGAGCGCTGGTCCGGCGTGCCGAGCCACCGCGCTTTGGCGATGATGCGGGGCCGCAACGAGGGGTTTCTGGCGCTCGATCTGGTGGTCGAGCCGGAAGCCGCGCGCGGGCAAAGCGCCGCCGAGAAGATGGTCAAGCGGGCGCTGGATGTCGGGCAGGCGGGCAAGGGCGATATCTGGCTCGATCAGGTCGCCGGTTGGGTCTGGCGGATCAAGCTGAAACTCTCGCTGACGATTGACCTGATGACCGAATTGCGCGAGGCCGCCGAGGCCGAGGCAATCCGCGTTTTCGCCCGCAACCTCAAGGATTTGCTGCTGGCTGCACCCGCGGGCGCGAAAACGACGATGGGGCTCGATCCCGGTATTCGCACCGGTGTCAAAGTGGCCGTAGTGGATGCGACCGGCAAGGTTCTGGACACTGCCACGATCTACCCGTTCCAGCCGCGTCTCGATGTGCAGGGATCGCTGGCGGCGCTGGAGCATCTGGTGCGCAAACACAACGTGGCGCTGATCGCGATTGGCAATGGCACCGCCAGCCGCGAGACCGATGCGCTGGTGGCGCAGATGCTGGGCAAACTCAGCGGCGCGCGTCCCGCGAAAATGGTGGTCAGCGAGGCCGGCGCTTCGGTCTATTCGGCCAGCGAACTGGCGGCGCGGGAATTTCCCGATCTGGATGTGTCCCTGCGCGGCGCGGTCAGCATTGCGCGGCGCTTGCAGGACCCGTTGGCGGAACTGGTGAAAATCGAACCCAAGGCGATTGGCGTCGGCCAGTATCAGCATGACGTGAACCAATCGGCGCTGGGCAAGGCGCTGGACGGGGTCGTCGAGGATGCGGTGAACGCGGTCGGCGTGGACCTCAACACCGCCTCGGCGCCCTTGCTGGCGCGGATTTCGGGGCTGAGCGCGGGGCTGGCGGAATCGCTGGTCGCACATCGCAATGCCAACGGGCGCTTTGCTAGCCGCAAGGAATTGCTGAAAGTGCCGCGGCTGGGGCCGAAAGCCTTTGAGCAGGCGGCGGGATTCCTGCGCATTCAGGACGGCAAAGAGCCGCTCGATGCCTCCTCGGTGCACCCCGAAGCCTATGATCTGGCGCGGCGTATCGTCAGCGCCACGGGCCGCGATGTCTCGGTGTTGATGAAGGATCCAGCACCGGTGCGGCGGCTGGAACCCGAGGAGTTTGTCGGCGGAAAATTCGGCCTGCCGACCGTGCGCGACATCATGGCCGAGCTGGAAAAGCCGGGCCGTGACCCGCGGCCTGAGTTCAAAACCGCCAGTTTTGCCGAGGGGGTCAACGAAATCCGCGACTTGAAACCCGGCATGCAGTTGGAAGGCACGGTAACCAACGTCGCGGCCTTTGGCGCCTTTGTCGATGTCGGTGTCCATCAAGACGGGCTGGTGCATGTCAGCCAGTTGGCCGACCGGTTCGTCAAAGACCCGCATGAAGTGGTCAAAGCCGGCGATGTGGTGAAAGTGCGCGTGGTCGAGGTCGATGTGGCGCGTAAGCGGATCGGCCTGACCATGCGCAAGGATAACGCCGGTGATGCGGGTGGCGATTCGCGGGGCGGACGCGGCAAACCGCGTGATTCGCAGGGCAAAAGCGGCAAACCGCAGCGCGGCGGCAGTGCCGGACCGAAGAAATCCGCACAGGAACCCGGTGGATTCGGCGCGGCGTTGCTGGATGCGATGAAGAAACGCTGATTCTGGTCACGATTCGGCCACAGGTCGGCGACCATCAAGATAAGTGACTTGCTCTGACCCCCTTTCATGCGGCTTGATAGCCTGAAAAGGGATCGGGGACGAATGCGCGATATTTCTGCAAAGCACCGTATTTGGGGCTGGTGGTGGTTTGACTGGGCGAGTCAGCCCTACAACACCTTGTTGATCACCTTTATCTTCGGTCCATATGTGGTGTCTGTCGTCGGTGATGGCTCGCAGGCGCAGGCGATCTGGGGCTATGGAATCGCCGCCGCAGGGGTTTTGTTGGCGCTGGTCGCCCCCTTGCTGGGCGCGGTGGCAGATAAATCCGGCAAACGCATGGGATTCGTCTGGTTTTTCTCGCTGCTCTATGTGATCGGCGCGGCGGGGCTCTGGTGGTCGGCGCCCACCGATTTCGACATTGTGCAGGTGATGATCTTCTTCTGCATCGGTCTCGTCGGGATGGAGTTCGCGACGATTTTCACCAATGCGATGATGCCCGATCTTGCCCCGCGCGAGGAGCTGGGCAAACTCTCGGGCACCGGCTGGGCCTGGGGCTATGTCGGCGGTGTTGTGGCGCTGATCATCATGCTGGCGCTGCTGGCCGAGGGGGATAACGGCAAGACGCTGATCGGTATGGATCCGCTATTCGGCCTGGACGCCGAGGCCCGCGAGGGCACGCGCTTTGTCGGCCCGTTCACTGCGATGTGGTATATCCTGTTCATGCTGCCGTTCTTCTGGTGGGTGCGCGAGCCAAAGAAACCCGATGCAATCAGCGTCGGCGCGGCAATGCGCGGCGCTTGGCCCGAGTTGAAAACCACGCTGCAATCCCTGCCGCGCGACCGTAGCCTGTTCTCGTTTCTGGGCGCGTCGATGTTCTACCGCGACGCCTTGAACGGGGTGTATACTTTCGGCGGCATTTACGCCGCGGGTGTGCTAGAATGGACGGTGGTGGATGTCGGCGTCTTCGGCATTCTGGCGGCGATCACCGGCGCGATTTTCGCCTTTCTGGGCGGCAAGGCCGACAGCCGTTTCGGGCCAAAACCGGTGATCATGTTCAACGTCATGGTGCTGACGCTGGTGGCGCTGGCCATCGTCTTTGTCTCGCGCGAGATGGTGTTCGGCATTGCGGTGGATGCGACCAGCAGCCTGCCGGATATCACCTTTTACGTGCTCGGCGCGTTGATCGGTGCCGCCGGAGGCTCGTTGCAGGCCGCCAGCCGCACGATGATGGTGCGTCAGGGCGACAACGAGAAAATGACCGAGGGTTTCGGGCTCTATGCGCTCTCGGGCAAGGCGACGGCCTTCATCGCGCCCTTGCTGATCGCGGTGGTGACCGATCTGACCGACAGCCAACAATGGGGCATTCTGCCGGTGGCGGGGCTGTTCCTGATCGGCCTGATCCTGTTGATGTTTGTGAACCCAGAGGGGCGTGCGGAACCATGAGAATGCCACGGATTGCAACATTGCTCGGCGCCACAGCGATTGCCCTCGCTGCCTGTGCGGGTTCGGTCGATCCGGCGGCCAGTCAGGTGAATGCCTCGCAAGCTCTCGGTGCGCACCGCCTTGCGACCGATGCACCGGCGCAGTCTTACGGCAGCTATGCGCGGGGCTGTGCCGACGGGCTGCAACCATTGCCCGAGAGCGGGCCGACGTGGCAGGCGATGCGCCTGAGTCGCAACCGCAATTGGGGCCACCCCGAGATGCTGGATTACTTGCAGGACCTGAGCCGCGAGGCGGCGCGGATCGGCTGGGCGGGGCTTTATATCGGCGATATCTCCCAGCCGCGCGGCGGGCCCACCAGCAGCGGCCATCGCAGCCACCAGATTGGGCTCGACGCTGATATCTGGATGCTGCCGCCCGGACGGCTGGACCTCTCCCGCGCCGAGCGCGAGAGTCTGAGTTCGGTCTCGGTGCGCAGTGCCGACCAACGCGGACTGACCAGCCATTGGACCCCGCGCCACGCGCAGGTGCTGCGCGCCGCCGCCAGTGATCCGCGGGTTGACCGGATTTTCGTCGCCGCCGCGGTCAAAATCGAGATGTGCCGCACCGCCACGCCCGCCGATACGCCGTGGCTGCAACGCATTCGCCCGATTCAGGGGCATAATTACCACTTCCACGTCCGGCTGCGCTGCCCCGCCGGATCCCGTGACTGCGAAACGCAGACCCCCACCGTTGCCGAATTGTCGAACGGCGGGAATGGCTGCGATGACACGCTGCGCTGGTGGGTCACCGATTATCTGAACCCGCCGCCGCCTTCGACCCGCCCGCCGTCCACCAGCCCGCCGGAAGAGCCTGCCCCGCGCAGGCGCCACCCGCGCGAATACACGCTGGCGGATCTTCCCCGTCAATGCTCACAAGTTGCACAATAGATATGAAAAACGCTGCCACGGTTTTCCTGTCTGCCCTTGTTGCCGCGCTGCTGCCCGCCGGTGCCTTTGCGCAGTCTGACACTTATTTTGCCGGAGTCGTCCAACATCCGGCCACCAACATTCCGCCCACCCGTGTTGTCGCACGTTATGAACTGCCCAGAATGCCCGGCGGGGTGAATGATTTCTCGGCGCTCGAGTCCAGCAATGGCGTTGATGTCATGCTGATGTCGGACCACGGGTTTATCGTCACCGGTCGTTTGCGACGTGGCTACGGCCAGAGCATCGAAGCGTTCGACGTCCATCAACGGGTGCCGCTGCTGGATGAAAACCGCGTGCCGCTACATGGCTCGCGCCGCGATGCCGAGGGGCTGGCGATCGGGCGCGACGGGCGCATCTATGTCTCGTTTGAGCAACACAACCGCGTCGATAGCTTCGCACGGCTCGGTGCCGCCGCCGAGTCGATGGGCGCCCACCGCGATTTTGAACGTATGCGCGCCGGTCGCGGTATGGAGGCGCTGGCGATTGCCCGCGATGGCTCGCTTTATGCAATCCCCGAGCGTCCGGCGCGCGCGACCTACGGCTTTCCCTCCTATCGCTACCGCAATGGGGAATGGACCGGCTCGTTCCGCCTGCCCGAAGACGGGCAATTCCTGCCGGTGAGCGCGGATTTCGGCCCCGACGGTCAGCTCTATGTGCTTGAACGCGAACGCGGCGCGCGCGGCTTTCGCTCGCAGGTGCGGCGGTTCCATATTCGTGGCCGCGCGATCACCGAACCACAGGTGATCATGCGCTCCGAGTTCGGCCAATTCGGCAATCTCGAGGGACTCAGCGTGTTTCGCGACTGGTCCGGCGGCATTCGGATGCTGATGGTCTCGGACGACGATATGAACGCCAGCATGCGCTCGGAAATCGTCGATGTGGCGGTGAACCGCTAACCGGCGATCCGGCTCTGGGCGCTGAAATCATTTGCAACCGGCGCGCGTGGTTCCTACCTGTTAAGCAGCGAGACAGGAGGCGCGCGTGGTGAGCAAAACGGCACAAGACCTTGATCCGACCCTGTTGCCGGTGCTTTGGCTGCTGGGCAAAACCGGCGCCGGCAAGACCTCGATCGTGCGCGCCCTGACTGGCGCCGGCGCGGTTGGCAGCGGCTTTGCGCCCGGCACACGCAGCGCCGCAGTCTATGATTTTCCCGCCAATGAACCCGCCGTGCGTTTTCTCGATACACGCGGATTGGGCGAGGCGGGCTATGATTTCGCCGATGATCTGACCGGCGCCGAGGCGCTCGCACAGGCTGTGCTGGCGGTGATCCGCTACGATGATCCGGTGCAGGCGCCGGTGCTTGAGGCGGTGCAGAAGGTCAAAGCGCCGGTGCTTTTGGTCTACACAGGCGCCGATTTGCTCCCCGACGCCAACGCACAAGAACGAGTGCGCGCGCAAATCCGCAAGGCGCTGGGCCGCGACCTGCCATTCGTGTCGATGGCCTTGCCCGCCGAGGGTATGGTGAGCGGCGTCGAGGCGCTATTGGACGCGCTCGACAGCTTCATGCCGAAAGCCGCCGCCACCCTCAGGCGGGCCGACGAGGCGCGCGATTTCATCCGGCACCGCCCTATGGTCTTGCGTTATGCGGGTATCGCCGGAGCCAGCGACGTGGCGCCACTGATCGGTGCGATGGCGGTTCCGGCGGCGCAGGGCGCGCTCTTGCAAGCGCTGGCCAAACGCCATGAGATCACCCTGTCACCGGCGCGGCTGAGCGTTTTGGCCTCGGCATTGGGCACCGGCGTCTTGGTGCGCTACGCGGCCAGCCATATGCTGCGGCAGGGGGCCAAAATGGTGCCGGTGGCGGGGCAAACGCTGGGCGCCGCCGCCGCCGCGGGGGCAAGTTTCGCCACCACCTATGCGCTGGGCCGCGCCGCCTCGGCCTGGATGTATGGCACCGCCCGCGGCGCCGTGCCCGATCAAGCCACATTGCGCGGCCTCTATGATCAGGCGCTGCGCGGCGCGCGTGACGAGCGCGCGGAATGACATTGGGTGCGCGCCTGCGCCGGCGGCTGCTGCGCTGGAACCGCGTGGCGCTGGCGCTTGCCATGGCTTTGCCGCTGATCGTCAGCATGGCGCTTGGCTTTCTCTGGCTGCACGACCACGGCTGGCTCTTGTATTTCGTGCTGGCCAGCGCGGCGCTTTTTGCGGTGCTGCGCGCTGTGGTCTGGCTGGTGCAGTGGCGCGGCCAAGGGGTGACGGGCGAGCGCGAATTGACCGGCCCGGCGCCGGACCCTGAGTGGTCCGAGGCCGAGCGCGCGGTCTTTGAGCGTGCCCGCGCACGGATCAGCACCCGACTGAGCGCGCCGATCCCATGGCCGGACTTGACCGCCGAAGCGCTTGCGGTGGTTGAGGGCATCGCCGCCGATATGTCCGACGGGAAACGCAGCGCGCTGGATTTCACCGTGCCCGAGGCGCTGTTGCTGATCGACCGTGTGGCCCTGCAATACCGCGCGTTCCTGCTGGAAAACGTGCCCTATTCCGACCGGCTGTCGGTGCGCACGATGCATTGGGCCTGGCGCAAACAAGAGACCGCGCAGGCGGCGTGGAACACCGGGTTTCTGGCCTGGCGCGGGCTGCGTTTGGTGCTCAATCCGGCGATGGGTCTGCTACGCGAAGCCGAACGTGTGCTGGCGGCGGGGCTGCAGGACCGGCTGACCGTGCGGTTTCGCCGCGATGCGCAGGCGATCCTGCTGGAAGAGGCCGCGCAGGCTGCAATTGACCTCTATTCTGGGCGGCTGCGGGCCTCAGATGACGATTTGGCGCGGGTCGCCGTCGCGGGGCACCAGCGGGATCTCGCGCTTGCGGCACCATTGGACAGCCCGCTGCGGGTGGTGGTGGTCGGTCAGAAGGGTGTCGGAAAATCCAGTTTGATCAACGCTGTGTTGGATGACGATCTGGCAGAAGTGGACGCGGTTTCCACCAATGGCCGCGCGCTCGCCTTCGAGGGGACCATGGGCGACACGCCGCTGCGGATGATCGACACGCCGGGATTGGACGGCAGCGCGGCGCGGGAGAAAGTCTTGCTGCGCGAGATGCTGGAGGCGGATATCGTGCTTTGGGTGCACCGCGCCACACGGCCCGGTCGCGCGGCGGATGCGAGTTTGATGGCGGCGCTGCAAGAGGCATTGCGCGGCCTGCCCGAGCGTCGTCCGCCGGTGATCCTGCATCTTGCCAGCGGTGTCGATCAACTGCTGCAAGACTGGCCGCGCGTTGAAAACCGGTTGACCGCTGCCGACCATGCGCTGGTGGAGCGCGCGATGCAGGCGATCGCTGATCCCCTCGGATCAGTGCCAGTATTGCCGCTGTCGCTGGCGCCTCCAAATTGGAATCTGGAGGCTCTGCGCCAGCGGTTGGTGGCGGTTTTCCCCGAAGCGCGGCAGGTGCAGCGTGGACGATTGCGCGTGGCGGCGTCGGATCGCAGTGGTCTGCGCGGGAATGCCAAACGCGCCGGACGCGGCATGCGCAGCGCGGCACGCACGGTGCTGGGCCGCATCCGCAAGTAGGCCGTGCTCATCCTTGGCCTCTGCGGTTCACGGAGGCCACGCGATATCGACCCAGATCAGCGCATGATTGGCCTGCGGATGCGGCCAATATAGCCCCGCATCCAGCACCCGCAATTCCGCCGAGGGCAGCACATAGTCCACCCGCAGCGCCCCCGGACCCTCGGGCCAATAGCCGGTTGTATCACTGGTCACGCCCCGCGCCGGATGCTCCCCTGTCGGGTGCGGATCCTGCACCGAGGGATGGGCAAGAAGCGCCGCGATTTCGCTATGGATACCCGCGCCATTCTCAACATCAAGATTGGCGTCAGCCAGCAGGACGAAGGGCGCCGTCGGTGGCGGGCCGAGCAGCCCGTCCAACCGTAGGCGCCAGAAACGTGTCTCGTCGGCGTTGCGGTTCCGGTTGCGCTGATGCGCGCCGCCGAATGCGGGCGGGCCGGCGTGATAGCCCATTATGGTGAGGCGCCTGTCATGGATCAGGAGCAGCACTTCGAAGGCGGCGACCGAGGCGAGACGCTGGATATCGAAGACCTCGGGCGCGGGGAAGGGCGCGCCATTGAATCTGGGCAGGCGGGCGTCTGGCAGGTCGCGCCATAGAAAACCTGTGCGATCACGCAGTGCTGCGTGTTCGATTGGCCAACGCGAGAGTAGCGCCATGCCGCCCGATCCTGCGAATGCGGCCCAGCCCTGCGCGTCATCTGCGGTGCCGCTGCGCCCGTCGCCGTCGAGATCCAAGCCAGTTGCAACACCGGAATTGGGCTGCGGCGCGATGTGATACGGCATCGGATGTCCGGCTTCGGCGAGCTGCGCTGCAAAGGCCAGGAGCGCCAATCCGTTCAGATCATAGTCGAAATCCAGCAGCATAAGGGCGTCGGGGGCGTGCGAGGCAATCGCGGTGATGATTGCACTGACGTCGGGCGCGGCGCGGCGGATATCGCGCAGCAACAACCCGGGACCTTCGCGGCCCAAGCCGCTATGCAGCAGCGCAATCCGTAGGCTGTTTTGGGCGGTGGCGGTGGAACTCAGCGAAAGCAGGACGGCAATCGCTAGGACCAGCGGCCATGGGGCGCACCATGGTGAGTGTCCTGCGCTTGGATTTATCCGGCTTAGGCGTGGGCGAAAGCGTTGCCTTCGGAATCTGCGAAGCGGCGGCGGCTGACGCGGATCATGCGGGCCACCCGCGCCATCGCGACGCCACGCATCACCAAGGCAGCAGGCAGATAGGCCCAAAGCACGATTCCCCAAACAAACCCCATGGGCGACAATAAAGTCAGCGGTTTGATCAGCACCGCCGAGGCGAAAAACGCAGCCGGCAGCAAGAATGGCAGCAAAAGCCCTAATACAACGTTAATGCGCGCATGCCGCTGCAGGCGCAGCACCACATCATTGCCCGCGGTCGGGTCAAAGGTCGGCAGGTTGATCCAGACGTTGAACGGACCGGCGCCCATGGGCCATGCGTTCAGCTTGATCGCCGCGGCAAAGCCGATGACCGTGGTCGCCGCCAGCACCATCGACAGCGCCGCCCCGTCGCGGACCAGCGTCAGATGCGCCTCGGGCACCCAAGAGGGGAGGGCGGCGGCCAAGAGATGCACCGGGCTGCCGGTGAAATCGAGCATCTGCCCGCAGGCCGACGCGAGTTTCGCCGCCAGCGCCGAGAGCGCACCGGGTTCGACGCCGTGGCGCTGCAACAGGGAGAGAAGCACCGCCATCAAGGCGATCAGGGCGAAGCGCGAGCGGTTGAACGGCGCGGCAAAGCGGAATTCGATCAATCCGGGGTATTCGGACGCGTATTCAGCGAAAACGATGCCACCGGCGAAAACCGCCAGCAGGATCATGCTTTGCGCCACATCCGGTGCGGTCGAAGGAATAGCCATCGCAGGGAAAATCGCCAAGGCAACGACCAAAAGCGCGCGCGCGACTGCGCCCGGCACATTGGACTTTGCTTTGCTCTCGCTCATTTTCATCTTCCTTGCCGAACGCCGCGCGCCGGTGGAGAATTTTATACGGCCCAGAATTGTGACCGCCTGCCTCAATTTTGCCACAATGTTGCCCAATTTCTCGCCTCCACGCAAGACTCGCGGTATTGTGGCGAGCCTCTGGCGCCATTTCGAGACAGAACTGTCGCGGTTTTGCATCAATATTGGGGAAAAAAGAAGGCACCCCCAAAGGGATGCCCTAAATACTTGTTATATATGGATAATTAGAGCCAAGGATACTGCAGCTTTGCACCGGATTCAAAAGAATCAATTGCAGATACTTTCTCCAGCGTCAGGCCGATATCGTCCAAACCGTTCAGCAGGCAATGCTTCTTGAACGAATCAACCTCAAAGCTGAACTCGGTGCCATCCGATGCGGTCACAATCTGGTTTTCCAGATCTACGGTCAGCCGCGCGTTCGAGCCCTTGGTGGCGTCATCCATCAAATGATCGACCGCTGCTTTCGGCAGCACGATCGGCAGGATGCCGTTTTTGAAGCAGTTGTTATAGAAAATATCCGCGAAACTGGTCGAAATCACGCAGCGGATGCCGAAATCCAAGAGCGCCCAAGGGGCATGCTCACGCGATGAGCCGCAGCCGAAGTTATCGCCCGCGACAATGATCTCGGCACTGCGGTATTGCGGCTGGTTGAGCACGAAATCGGGGTTCTCGTTGCCTTGCCGGTCATAGCGCATCTCGTCGAACAGATTGACCCCCAGCCCCGAGCGTTTGATCGTCTTGAGGAACCCTTTCGGGATGATCATATCGGTGTCGATATTGACCAGCGGCATCGGCGCCGCGATGCCGGTGAGGGTATCGAATTTTTGCATGTCTCAAGGTCTCCTTGCGTCCCTGCGGGCATAGCGTTTTCCCTGTGTGAACACAAGATGTGCCTAGCCTGCGGGGACCGCGAAGGTCAGCGACGCCCAGAGGGTTTGCCAGACCGCATTGCGCGGGGCCTCGGGGTCATGTTCCAGCAGTTCGACCGCATCTGCCATATAGGTATGGCCCGCGGTCACCGGCAGCAGCACATGGCCCTCGGCATCGGTGCGGTGCAGGGTGACGGTGACCGCGCCAGTCGGGGCGCGATCAAAGAGCTCCACTTGCGCATCGGGCCGTGGTGCGCCGTCAAACAGCAAGAGCATCGGCAGCCCCGCGCTCAGGTCATCGGTATAGGGGTTGGCGAGGGCGACAAACTCGGTGCGCAGCCCGAAAGCGCGGTCCTCACCGGCGCCGTCGCCGACCGCGATCAGGCTTTTGACGTGGCGGGTATAAACCTCGGTGAAATCCGCCTCGGGCAGGCCGCGCGCAAGGTGGCGCTCGATGGCGTCGTCGAAATCCTTATGGGCGGCGAAACGCTCGAATTGCGGCAGGTCGTCATAGGTAAGATAGCTGCCGGTGGTTTCATAAAGAACAATCGCCAGCCCGTCGTCGAGCGGTTCAGTGCTCACCGCGGGTTTGGCGCCCAGCTGCCCCTCGACGGGCTGGATGGTGGCGCCCGAGGCGATCTCGAAACGGGTGAAATTGCGCGGGATAAAAGACAGTGTCGCGCCGCTGAACTCTTGGCCGACGCGGATATCGGCGATCAGGGGCGCGTCGATCGCGATTGAAAAACTGCGCGGTTCAATCCAAAGTTCGTGCCCGACCGTAGGAAATGCAGAGAGCAACAGCACCGGCGCGGCGCTCAGCAAGCTGGAAAGGTTACGCATGAGATTATCCCCGTTGTTTCCCCTCAAACTGGCGCATTTCGCTGCAGTTTCAATTTTATTCGTCATGCTGGCGTCTTTGAGGCTGCAGGCGCATGAGATTGATCCGGCGATATCAGACGTCGCGGTGGGGCAAGAGCGGGTGGAGATTGAAATCCAGTTGTCACTGGAATCGATCCTTGCGGATGTGGATCTTTCAGCGGTGGAGGACACCGCGCAGGCGCCTGAAGCCGAGGTTTACGACAGGTTCCGCGCGCTCGGCCCCGAGGAATTGCGCCCGATGTTACAGGACGCATGGTCCGAGATCGCGCCGCGTATTGTCATTGATGTGGATGGCGCGCGGGTGGTGCCCGAGTTGATCGCCACCGAGATCCCCGAGGTGGGTGACTTTGAGCTGGCGCGGGTCTCAGTTTTGACGCTGCAGGCGGCGCTGCCCGAGGGCGACGCGCCGGTGCAATTCGGCTGGGCGGCGCAATACGGCGATCTGGTGGTGCGGCAGGTTGGCGGCGGCGAGGATGCCTATGCGGCGTTCTTGTCGGACGGAGATCTGTCCGAGCCCTTACCGCGGATGGAGATCCTCACCGAGGGTATGGGCGCGGTGTTCCTGCGCTATATTCCGGTGGGCTTCGATCATATCGTGCCCTTGGGTGTCGATCATATCCTCTTCGTTTTGGGATTGTTTCTCTTTTCGCTGCATCTGCGACCACTGCTATTTCAGGTCACCGCCTTCACCGCCGCGCATACGATCACGCTGGCCTTGGCGAGCCTTGAGATCGTGACGCTCTCGGCCAGTATCGTCGAGCCGCTGATCGCCGCGTCGATTGTCTATGTTGGCGTCGAGAACCTGCGCGGGCGCGGCAATGTCTGGACGCGGACGGCGCTGGTGTTTGCCTTCGGGCTTCTGCACGGGTTGGGGTTTGCCAGTGTGCTGGGGGATTTCGGGATCTCGGCCAGCAGTTTTGTCGGAGCGTTATTGGGGTTCAACTTGGGTGTCGAGATCGCGCAATTGGCGGTGATATTGGCGGCTTTCGTGCTGGTCTGGCTCGGGGCAAGGCTGGCCCGTGTCGCGCCCTTGCCCGATGAGGAACTGCCGGTGCGAAATCTGCAGGTGATGTATCGCGCGGTCTCTGTGGTCGGCTCGATCATCATTAGCCTGATCGGGGCGTGGTGGACCATCGAGCGGGTGTTTTTCTAAAGGCTGCGCGGGATCACCACGCGAGTCTCCTCGAGCCCATCCGTTGGGTGCTGCCCCGCGCGGAATCAAGGCGAAGCCGCCGCGCATCGCCAGACCGCCCGCAGGGCTGGCGATTTGGTAAGCTGGGCGCTTCGTTCAGGCAATGGCTGTAGAGAGCACTATAAAGCGCATCGTTCGGCCTTCAGGTCGCCATCCCGCGGTCTGGCGATGCGCTCTGATGGGCGTCATTGCTTGTATGGCTTGCGTAGAAGCTGCCGTTAATAGTGGAGCAACGCGCATGAAAAAGCCCCCGAACCAGCGGTTCAGGGGCCAATCAATCGTGCGATAGCGCTCGCTTACATCAACTCGCGCACATCGGTCAGATGGCCGGTCACGGCGGCGGCGGCGGCCATGGCGGGGCTGACCAGATGGGTGCGGCCCTTATAGCCCTGACGGCCCTCGAAGTTGCGGTTCGAGGTCGAAGCCGCGCGCTCACCCGGTGCCAGTTGGTCGGGGTTCATCGCCAGACACATCGAGCAACCGGCCAGACGCCAATCCGCGCCCGCCTCGGCGAAGATCTCCGCCAGCCCCTCTTCCTCGGCCTGCGCGCGCACCAGACCCGAGCCCGGCACAATCATCAAGCGAACCCCCTCGGCAACCTTGCGGCCCTTGAGGATCTCGGCAGCGGCGCGCAGGTCTTCGATCCGACCGTTGGTGCAAGAGCCGATGAACACCGTATCGACCTTGATGTCGGTCAGCTTCTGGCCCGGAGTCAGCCCCATATAGTCCAGCGCGCGCTCGACCGCCTCGACCTTGCCGCCGGTGAAATCCGAGGGTGCAGGCACGGTGGCGCCGATCGGCAGCACGTCTTCAGGCGAGGTGCCCCAAGTCACCACCGGCTCGATCTCTTCGCCTTTCAGCGTGATCACCTTGTCGAAATGCGCGCCCTCATCCGAGAACAGGGTCTGCCAATAGGCCAGCGCGGCCTCCCAAGCGGCGCCTTTCGGGGCATGCGGGCGGCCCTTCACATATTCAAAGGTGGTCTCGTCGGGGGCAATCAGACCGGCGCGGGCACCGCCCTCGATGGCCATGTTGCAAACCGTCATCCGGCCTTCCATCGACAGGCTGCGGATCGCCTCGCCGCAGTATTCGATCACATGGCCGTTGCCACCAGCGGTGCCGGTCTTGCCGATCACCGCCATGGTGATGTCTTTCGCGGTCACACCGGGACGCAATCGGCCGGTGATCTCGACCTTCATATTCTTGGATTTCTGCTGGATCAGCGTCTGCGTGGCCAAGACATGCTCGACCTCGGAGGTGCCGATGCCATGGGCCAGCGCGCCAAAGGCGCCATGGGTGGCGGTGTGGCTGTCACCGCAAACCACGGTCATGCCGGGCAGGGTCCAGCCCTGTTCGGGGCCAACGATATGCACGATGCCCTGGCGCACGTCCGAGACCGGATAGTAATGCACGCCGAAATCCTTGGCGTTCTTGTCCAGCGCTTCGACCTGAATGCGGCTGTCTTCGGTCATCGTCTTGGCATTGGCGCGGTCCAGCGTGGTCGGCACGTTATGGTCGGGCACGGCGATGGTTTTTTCCGGCGCGCGGACGGTGCGACCGGTCATCCGCAGCCCCTCAAAGGCCTGCGGGCTGGTCACTTCATGGACCAGATGGCGGTCGATATAGATCAGGCAGGTGCCGTCGTCGGATTGGTGCACCACATGGGCGTCCCAGATTTTATCATAGAGCGTTTTCGGAGCGGTCATGGCTCTGTCTCACTTTTGTCGAATGGCGATTTGCTGGGTGACATCGAGGTCAGAAACGGGGGCAATTTCGGGGCATCGGGCCGCGCGCAATGGATCGGCGCAGGCGGCCAGCGCAAAGACGCGCCGCCGCCGCAGCCCGATCAGATAAGCCGTGCGCGTGCCGACCGGTTTTCACGGTAAAAGCGCTGTGGCAGGCGCGCGCGGTCGGACAGGTCAAAATAGCGGATCATGGGCGGTTTCATACGCTTGAATTGCCGCGCAGGCAAGGCTTTCGGCGGCGGGTATGAGCAAAGCACGCGCGAGCGCTGGTAGCGATAAATCTTGCCCGAGAGGCATGGCGCGCTAAGGTGAGCCCATGGACGGCGAATTTCAGCTATGGCTTGAAACCTGGATCTCGGGCGCGGGAGATTTCTGGCAGGCCGTGGTGTTTTTCATCGAAGGGCTGCTGCTGCCGTTTCGTCTGTATCAAGTTGCGGTGGCGCTGGCGGTTTTGCTGCTGGCTTGGGGGCTGGCCTGGCTGATCGACCCGAGGTTCGAGGCATGGCTGCGCAGCAAAAGCGGCTGGAAAGCCTGGCAGTTGCGGTTCCTGATTCTGTTGCGGCGGCGGATGGTGCTGGCGGTCTTCGCGCTGCTGATCTGGGCCACGGTGGGCGTGTTCGCGTCGATCTACCAATTCCCCTCGCGGCGCCAAGTCTTGGTGTTGATCGCCACGATTGCCACGGCGTGGCTGCTGATCTGGTTTGCCGCGCAACTGGTGCGTAATCCGGTGCTGCGGCGGTTCGTTGTCTGGGGCATGACGATCTATGCCACGTTGCATTATCTCGGCCTCAAAGACGCCGCCGCCGATCTGTTGGAGGGGCTGGCCCTGACCATCGGCGACTTCCGCCTGTCGGCGCTGACGATACTCAAAGCCGTGGTGGTGACCGGCGTGCTGATCCTTGGCGCGCGGATGCTCAGCCATGCTTTGGGGCGGCGCATTCGTGGCAACAAGGATATCAGCCCCTCGGTGCAGGAGCTCAGCATCAAGGGGTTGCAGATCGCCCTTTACGGCGCGGCGTTTTTCACCGGCGTCAAGGCGGTGGGGTTTGATCTCACCGGTCTTGCGGTGCTGTCCGGGGCGATTGGCGTCGGGCTCGGGTTTGGCTTGCAAAAGGTGGTGTCGAACCTTGTTTCGGGGGTGATCATCTTGATGGATAAATCGGTCAAACCCGGCGATGTGATCAGCCTTGGCGATACCTTCGGCTGGATCAACACGCTGGGCGCACGCTATGTTTCGGTGGTGACGCGTGACGGTAAGGAATATTTGATTCCCAATGAAGACCTGATCACCGGACAGGTGGTGAACTGGTCGCATTCCAGCGATCTGGTGCGGCTGGACTTAAATTTCGGCACCTCCTATGGTGACGATCCGCACCGTGTGCGCGCCATCGCCATCGACGCGGCCACCGGCGCGCCACGGGTGTTGAGCGATCCGGCACCGGTCTGTCATATCATCAATTTCGGTGACAGTTCCGTGGATTATGTGCTGCGCTTCTGGATCCGCGACCCATCGGGCGGGCTGACCAATATTCGCGGCAAAGTCTATCTGGCGCTCTGGGACGCCTTTGTAGACAACAACATCTCGATCCCCTTCCCGCAGCGTGAGGTGCGTGTCCTCGGGGAGGCCGGCGCGCCCGAGGGTGCCGCGTCGCAGGACACCCCGAAGCCGGAAAAATCGGCGTAATTGCGCTTGTTGAGAAGACTCTATAAGGGCTGCGGCAGCGTGATCCATTGAAATTGCGCTCTGGATTGCTAAATTCAGTGTCAGTATTTCTTGCAGGAGGACAGATCTCTGTCTCATATCGACCCGGCCGCCCCTGCGGCCCCCGCCCCGAAACCGACGGCCCCGACCTATACGGCCGATGACGTTCTGGCTGTGGTCCTGCAATCTCTCGACGACGACAAAGCCGAGGATGTGGTGCAAATCAGCCTGCGCGGCAGGTCTGCCATGGCCGATTACATGGTAATCTGCTCGGGCCGTTCGTCGCGTCAGGTTGCCGCCATCACCGACAAACTGCTTGAGCGGTTGAAGGAAGAGTTCCGTCTGATCGCCCGCTCCGAGGGCAAGGATACCGGCGACTGGGTGTTGCTGGATACCGGCGATGTGGTGGTCCATGTCTTCCGCCCCGAAGTGCGCGAGTTCTACCAGCTTGAGCGCATGTGGCAGGTGCCGCCGGACGCCGCGTGATGCGGCCTGTCTGAGGGGCGCGGGCGATGCGGGTGCATCTTTGCGCGGTGGGGCGGATCAGGTCCAGCCCCGAGCGCGAGTTGATCGATGATTATCTGAAACGGTTTGATCGCAGCGGGCGGGCGTTAAGCCTTGGGCCCGTGCGCGAGCATGAAGTGGAAGACAAGCGTGGTGGCGGCATGGAGGCCGAAGCCGCGCTGTTGGCGCGTGCCTGCCCCACCGGCGCGCTGCGGGTGGTGATGGACGAGCGCGGCGCGCAGATGTCCTCGCCCGAGTTCGCCCGCAAGCTGGCGCAATGGCGCGATCAGGGGGCGCAGGATCTGGCGTTCTTTATCGGCGGTGCGGATGGTCTGGCGCCGGATCTGCGCGGGCAGGCAGATGCCGCGGTGTCCTTTGGCGCGATGGTCTGGCCGCATGCTCTGGTGCGGGTGATGCTGGCCGAGCAACTCTACCGTGCGGCGACAATACTGGCAGGCGGCCCGTATCACCGCGCGTGATTTCCGACGGTATATCCAACAGAACAAGGGCAGCGCGGTCACGCGGGGCAAAGCGGAGCGCCGCCCCGAGGGGGCGTGACGGCGCTGCCCGGTGGTGCCACCGGGCGGGGCTTTTTGCCTGCGTTCCGCCATGCACTGTGACCATCTCCCCGCCATTCTCCGCCACCGTCGCAAATCCCGCCATTGCCCCCCGCTTTCGCAATGCGTAGATAAGCGCCAAGGAACGGAGGCTTCTATGACCAGCGATGAAACCGGCCAGAACACGGGCGCGAAACCCGTGGTGTTGTGTATCCTCGATGGCTGGGGGATCAGCGCCGAAACCGCAGGCAATGCCGTCGCGCTGGCCGAGACGCCGAATTTCGACCGGATCATGGCCAGCTCTCCGAATGCCACGCTGATCACCCATGGGCCGGATGTCGGACTGCCGACCGGCCAGATGGGCAACTCCGAGGTCGGCCACACCAATATCGGCGCCGGCCGTGTGGTGGCGATGGATCTCGGGCAGATTGATCTCGCGGTCGAGGATGGCTCCTTTGCTACCAACAGCGCGCTGCTAGAGTTCATCGCGCGGCTACAGGAAACCAACGGCACGGCGCATCTGATGGGCGTGGTCTCGGATGGCGGGGTGCACGGGCATATCACCCATCTCAAGGCGGCGGTGCGGGCGATCACCGAGGCGGGTATCAAGGTGGTGATCCATGCGATCACTGATGGCCGCGATGTGGCGCCCAGTTCGGCGCAGGGCTTCATTGCCGATCTGATGGCCGATCTGCCGGCCAAAGCGCGGATCGGCACCGTCATCGGGCGCTATTGGGCGATGGACCGCGATTCGCGTTGGGACCGTGTCGAGCGCGCCTATAAAGCGATGGTGCGCGGCGAGGGCGAGAAAGCGCCCGACGCCCGCCTTGCCGTGGCGCAGGCCTATGAGGCGGGCGAGACCGATGAATTCATCCCGCCCACGGTGGTTGGCGATTTCGCCGGCGCGCGCGGTGGTGACGGGTTTTTCTGCCTGAACTTCCGCGCCGACCGCGCCCGCGAAATCCTTGCGGCGCTTGGCGCACCCTCGTTCAACGGGTTTGAAATCCGCCATCAGGTGGAATGGGCGATGATGCTGGGCATGGTCGAATATTCCACCGCGCATAAGGCGTTCATGAAGACCGCCTTTCCCAAGCGGTTGATCAAGAACACCCTCGGGCATTGGGTGGCGGCAAAGGGGCTGAGCCAGTTCCGCCTCGCCGAGACCGAGAAATATCCGCATGTGACGTTTTTCCTCAACGGCGGTGTCGAAGTGCCCGAGGAGGGCGAAGATCGCTCGATGCCCTCCAGCCCCAAGGTCGCGACCTATGACTTGGCGCCCGAGATGTCCTCGGCTGAGGTCACCGACAAGTTCGTCGCCGCCATCGGGCGTGGCTATGACCTGATCGTGGTGAATTACGCCAATCCCGACATGGTCGGACATACCGGCGTCGTCGAGGCCGGTGTCAAAGCGGTTGAAGCCGTCGATGCAGGACTGGGCCGTGTGCTTGAGGCACTGAAAGCGGCGGGCGGCGCGATGCTGCTGACCGCCGATCACGGCAATTGCGAGACGATGATCGACCCCGAAACCGGCGGGCCGCATACCGCGCATACCACCAATCCGGTGCCGGTGGCGCTGATTGGAGTGTCTGGCGCAGCGGGTCTCAGGGACGGGCGTTTGGCCGATGTGGCGCCGACGCTACTCGAGATGATGGGCGTGGCGAAACCCGCGGAAATGACAGGCCAAAGCCTGATCCGGTGGGGCTAGAATGCATGTCGCGCGCCGCTTTGCGCAGGTCTTGGCGCTGATCACCGGACTGGGCGCGGGGATTTGCGCGACTCCGGCGCTGGCCGATCCCGCGCAGACCGCCCGTGATGCGGCTCTCTCCTTGCTCAGCGCGATTGACGGGCTGGCCGAGGCGCGCGAGGCCGACAATCAGGTCGCGGCGCTGACCGGTGCGATCCGTGCGCATGAAAACGGCTTGATGGCGCTGCGTGCGGGTCTGCGCGACGCGACGCTGCGGCTGGTGACGATCAACCGCCTGTTCGAGCGCCAGCAAGAACAGGTCTCACGATTGCTGGGCGCGATGATGTCCGCCGAGCGGGTCGAAGGACCGGCGATGCTGGTGCATCCGCAAGGGCCATTGGCGACCGCGCGGGCGGGGATGATGATGGCGGATCTGGCGCCCGCGATGCAGGCGCAGGCGGCGCGCATCGGCCAGTTTGCCCGTGAACTTGAGGAATTGCGCGCGCTGCGTCAGGTGGCGATTGAAACGCTGGATGCTGGGCTGATCAGCCTGCAAAACGCGCGTTCGGAACTCTCGCAAGCGATGGCCGACCGCCGGGATCTGCCGCCGCGCGTGGGTGACGATGAGGCGCGCATGCTGACGCTGCTGGAATCGGTGACCACGCTGGAAGAACTGGCGCGCGGGCTGGCGGAGCGTCCGGCGGGGCTCTCGGCCAATCTGCCGGTCTTTGCTGCCGCCCGTGGTCGCCTGCCGATGCCGGTGGTTGGCACCGTTTTGCACCGCGCGGGCGAGGAAGATGCCGCCGGTATCACCCGCCCCGGTGTGGTCTTGGCCACCGAGCCGGGCGCGCTGGTGGTCTCGCCCTGGCATGGCACGGTGCGCTATCGCGGGCCGCTCTTGGATTACGGCAATGTCGTGCTGATCGAGCCGGGCGAGGGCTGGCTGATCGTGCTGGCGGGGCTGGATACAGTCTATCCGCGCGCCGGTGAAATCCTCGCGCAGGGTGACGCGCTGGGCCTGATGCCGGGCGCGCAACCGGCGGGTCCGAACGCCACCGCCGAATCAATTGACGAGTTTGTGCGCCCCGACCCTGTAGCGGCGCGCAACGAAACGCTGTATCTGGAACTCAGAGAAAACGGGCAGGCCATTGACCCCGCTGACTGGTTCGATTTGAGTGGGTAGGGCCGAAACAGGGAAAACGCCGGATCCGCGATAGCGTGATGATCCGCCGATACGGGAAACGATGATGAAAAAATATTTGGTGGCGGTCTGTGCGGGCATTCTGAGCGGCGCACTGGTCACGACGCAATGGGTCGGGCCTTTGTTGGCGCAAGAACAAGAGGCAGAAACCACCATCTATGAGCAGCTGGACCTGTTCGGCGATGTTTTCGAGCGGATTCGCGGGCAATATGTGACCGAGACCGACACCGGCGAACTCATCGACGCGGCGATCAACGGCATGCTGAATTCGCTCGATCCGCATTCCAGCTATCTGCCGCCCGATGATTTTGAGGATATGCGGGTCCAGACCCGTGGCGCCTTTGGCGGTCTTGGGATCGAGATCACCCAGCAAGAGGGCTTTGTGCGCGTCGTCACCCCGATTGACGACACCCCCGCCTTCCACGCCGGGGTGCAGCCGGGCGACCTGATCACTGCCGTTGACGGCGTGTCGCTGCGCGGTCTCATGCTGCCCGATGCGGTCGATCTGATGCGCGGGCCGGTGGGTTCGGAAATCATCATCACCGTGCTGCGCGAGGGTGTCGCCGAACCCTTCGATCTGTCGATCATCCGCGACACCATCCAGATCCGCGCGGTGCGCACCCGTATCGAGGGCAATACCGTGGTTCTGCGGGTTACCACCTTCAACGAACAGACCTATGACACGATGGCCACGCAACTGGCCGAAGCCATCGAGGAACTCGGCGGGATCGAGCAATTGCGCGGCGTGGTGCTGGATTTGCGCAACAACCCCGGCGGGCTGTTGTTGCAGGCGGTCAGCGTCTCGGATGCCTTCCTTGAGCAGGGCGAGATCGTCTCGACCCGTGGCCGCAACGAGGCCGATATCGAGCGCCATAATGCCACTGCTGGCGATCTGATCGAGGGCCGCCCGATGGTGGTGCTGATCAACGGCGGCTCGGCCTCGGCGTCCGAGATCGTTGCCGGTGCGCTGCAAGACCACAACCGCGCGGTGATTGTCGGCGAGCGCAGCTTTGGCAAAGGCTCGGTGCAATTGCTGATCCCGCTGCGTGGCAACGGCGCGATGCGGCTGACCACGGCGCTTTATTACACGCCTTCGGGCCGCTCGATCCAGGCGCTGGGCGTGGCCCCCGATATCGTCGTGCACGCACCGCGCCGCGATGACGAGGCGGCTGCCCCCGAAGAAGACGCGCGTCCGCTGCGGACCGAGAGCTCGCTGCGCGGGTCGCTGACCAACGAGAATATCTCGGATGAAGAGCGCCGCCTGATGGAAGAGGAAGAGCGTGCCGCCGAAGAGGTCGCACAACTCCGGCTCGAGGATTACCAACTGGCCTATGCGCTGGATATCCTGCGCGGTCTGTCGGCGATGAACGGGCGCTAAGGGTGGCCGAGGTGAGCGACAAACCGCTGTCCCCCGAGGCGATCGCGGCGCTGCCCTACCGGCCCAATGTCGGGATCATGCTGATCAATGGCGAGGGGTTGATCTTTGCCGCGCAACGGCTGGATGCGCCGAAACTTTTCGGGCATCCGGTCGAGGCTTGGCAAATGCCGCAGGGCGGGATTGACGCGGGCGAAGACCCGCGTGGTGCGGCGCTGCGCGAGTTGGAGGAGGAGACCGGCGTCTCGCCTGCCTTGGTGCAGATGATCGGGGAAACCCCTGATTGGCTGACCTATGACCTGCCGCAAGATGTGGTCGGGCGGATCTGGAAAGGCCGGTTTCGCGGGCAAAAACAGAAGTGGTTCCTGCTGCGCTATCTGGGCCGCGACGACCAGATCGACCTTGAGCGCGAGCATCCCGAGTTCAGCGATTGGCGCTGGATTTCGGCCGACGAGATGATCGAGGCCATCGTGCCCTTCAAACGCGAGATTTACCGGCAGGTGGTCGAGATTTTCCGCCCGCATCTGGCCTGATCGCCGTTTTTCACGCGCTCCATCGCCGGTTGCGATCCGCACTGGACCTCGCAGGGCGGATGGGCAATGTTTCACCTATGTAGCAACACAGGTGCGCGATGAAACTCGGTATTTTCTTTCTGGTCATCGCCTATGTGCTCAGCCAATTCTACCGCGCGTTTCTGGCGGTGCTCAGTCCGGTGCTGGGCACCGAGATCGGCGCGATGCCCAATGATCTGGCGCTCTCGTCGGGCCTGTGGTTTCTGACCTTCGCGGCGATGCAAATTCCGATTGGCTGGGCGCTCGATACGCTGGGGCCACGGCGCACGGCGGCGTGGATCCTGGGCGTCGCGGGCGGTGGCGGCGCGGCGGTGTTTGCGCTGGCACAGGCACCGATACATCTGCATATCGCCATGGCGCTGATCGGCATCGGTTGTTCGCCGGTGCTGATGGCAAGCTATTACATTTTCGGGCGGATTTATTCGGCGCGGGCCTTTGCCACGCTGGCCGGCGCGGTGATCGGCTTTGGCACTCTGGGCAATCTGGCGGGCGCATGGCCGCTGGCCTTTGCCGCCGAGACCTTTGGCTGGCGCCAGACTGTCGGTGCCTTGGCGTTGGTCACACTGCTGGTCGCACTTGCGGTGGCAGTCTTTGTGAAAGACCCGCCGCAGGTTGAGGATAGCGGCGCTGGAAAAGGCTCGCTGCTGGATATCTTCAAAATCCGCGCGCTCTGGCTGATTTTTCCGCTGATGGCGGTCAGCTATCTGCCCGCGGCGGGGATGCGCGGGCTTTGGGCGGGGCCGTATTTCGCTGATGTCTACGGGGCGGATGCAATCACCATCGGCTGGGTGACGCTGGCGATGGCGCTGGCGATGGTCGCGGGGGCCTTTGTCTATGGGCCGCTGGACCGGCTGTTTGGCACCCGCAAATGGGTGGTGCTGACGGGCAATGCTTTGGGGATGCTCTGCATGTTCGCGCTCTGGTGGCTGCCGACGGCGGGCTACGGGTTTGCGGTGCTGATGCTGGTTGGCGTCGGGCTCTTCGGCTCGTCCTACCCGCTGATGATGGCCCATGGCCGCAGCTTTTTCCCGCCGCATCTGCTGGGCCGCGGGGTGACGATGATGAACCTGTTTTCCATCGGCGGGGTTGGTGTGTTGCAGACCCTCTCGGCGCGGGTGCATGGATCGGTGGCGCCACAGCCGCCCGAAGCGCCCTATCAGGCGATCTTTGCGATGTTCGGCGGCTTGCTGCTTTTGGGTGTGGTGATCTATGCCTTCGCGCAAGACCGGACCGATTGAGCGGCATTTGGTCCGGATTTGAGTATTTTTGGCAAGATGAAGGCGCAAAGGCTTTTAAAGAGCTGCGGTTTCGCGTAGGTCCGCGCCTGTCCGAACTCTAAGGAGATAATGATGGGCTATCGAGTCGCTGTAGTTGGTGCCACGGGTAACGTGGGCCATGAAATGCTGAAAATTCTGGCTGAGCGGGAATTCCCGATCGACGAAATCGTCGCTCTGGCGTCGCGCCGCAGCCTCGGGACTGAGGTCAGCTTTGGCGATAAGACCCTCAAATGCAAAGATCTCGAGCAGTTCGATTTCACCGGCTGGGACATCGCCTTGTTTGCCATCGGCTCCGAGGCCACCAAGGTCTACGCGCCGAAAGCTGCAGCAACGGGCTGTGTGGTGATCGATAACTCGTCGCTCTACCGCTATGACCCCGATGTGCCCTTGGTGGTGCCGGAAGTGAACGCCGAGGCGGTCGACGGCTACACCAAGAAGAACATCATCGCGAACCCGAACTGTTCGACGGCGCAGATGGTTGTGGCGCTCAAGCCGCTGCATGACCGCGCGCGGATCAAGCGGGTGGTGGTCAGCACCTATCAGTCGGTCTCGGGTACCGGCAAAGAGGGGATCGACGAGCTGTGGAACCAGACCAAGGGCGTGTTTGTCCCCGGTCAGGAGGTCGCGCCTTCGGTCTATCCCAAGCAGATCGCCTTCAACGTGATCCCGCATATCGACGTCTTCCTTGACGATGGTTCGACCAAAGAAGAATGGAAGATGGTCGCCGAGACCAAGAAGATCATGGACCCGAAGATCAAGGTCACCGCGACCTGCGTGCGGGTGCCGGTCTTTGTCGGCCACTCCGAGGCGATCAACATCGAGTTCGAGGACTTCCTCGCCGAGGATGAAGCCCGCGATATCCTGCGCGAAGCACCGGGGATTCTGGTCGTCGACAAGCGCGAGGACGGTGGCTATGTGACGCCGATTGAAAGCGTTGGCGAATACGCGACCTATATCAGCCGCATCCGTCAGGATTCGACGATCGAGAACGGCATCAACCTGTGGTGCGTGTCCGACAACCTGCGCAAGGGCGCGGCGTTGAACGCGGTGCAGGTCGCCGAGGTTCTGGGCCAGCGCTGCCTGAAAAAAGGCTAAGCCGGATCAGGTTTCGCGATAGGTTTAAAAGGCGCCCCGCAACGGGCGCCTTTTTGCTGTCAGCCCGTTGCAATGGCAGCCTCGAGCACTTTGCGCAGATCATCGGGCTTGGCCTGCGGCAGTAACCAGTCACGCAGCGCGGCGCGGATCGTGTTGTCCTCGGGCGTGGCAATATCCGGCGTGGGCATCCCGAGCGGATGGCGCTTGCCCGCCTCGCTTTTGTTAAAGAACGCAATCGCCGCGGCATGGTTCTGGCGCAGCAACTCGGCAATCAACGCGGGCGGCGGGGTCAGTTTGGGCAGGTCTTGCAGCGCCGGCGCTGCGGCGAGACGGCGGACCAAAAGCAGGCGCCGCCGGATCAGCTCGCTGTCGTCGCCGGTCGCAAAGCGCACAAAGGCTTCATTCGCTGCCAGCAGCCAGAGGGTCGCCGGGGCGCAGAGGCTCTCGTTGGCCGTCGCCACCGCTGTCGGCATGACCACCTCCCGCCCGAGCACCGCCCCAATCTGAGCCGCGAGATCGGCAATCAGATCGCCGCCGATAAACGCCTTGCGGTGAAACCCGCGCATGATCACCCGCTCAGGGCCCAGCAGCTTGCGATAGCGCTGCACGATCTTATGCCAATGCGAGATGGTCAGATGCGGCAGCGGCAGATCGGCAAACCGGTCGCCGTCGCGAATACGTTGATCGAGGGTCGAGCGATACTGATCCACCGGATCGCGGATATAGACCAGAATATGCACCTCGGAGAATAGCGGCTCCAGCACCTCCAGCACCTTTGGCACCGCGCCGATATTCAAAAAGGCCTCGCTCGAGAGGACGGTCAATTCGGGCCGCTGCACAGAGAGGTCGCGGGCCAGCTGCGCCCAGACCTGCAGGCTCCAGTCGCGGGCTTGTTGACGGTCGGTGAAATGCAACCTTTCGCGCGGTCGCAGGGGGCGTTCATCGGTTTTGAAGCGATTGGCGAGGGTCAGCGGCGGCGGTCCTTTGTCGGAGGGCGCCGTCCATGCCATCACCCCCTGTTCGCGCAGGGTTTGAGCATTGACGATCAATGCCGACTGGATCGAGGACGAGCCCGCTTTGGGGGCGCCAATATGCAGTAACAATCTCATCGCCGCCCCGTTTCCTGCCCTGACAAAACGCGTTTTTCACCGGCAAAGATGCGCATCCCGCGTGACTTTCGTCAAGTTATGCGCGAGTGTTGGTTGGTAAATACAACCTAAAGGCGCTAAGGGCGGCAAGGTTAATGTGGTCAAACGTGGCTAAGATGAGGGTTTGAACCGGCTATGGCCGTCATTCTGGATCAACACCAACTGGCCTATTTCGCGGTGCCCAAAACCGCCTGCACCTCGATCAAAACCATGTTTTTCGAGATCGAGAACGGCTTTGCGTTCCATGATTTCCGCGCCAGCGGGCGCTATTGGTGGATTCACCATTTCTATAAAACCCTGCTCTTTGAGCGGCAAAACCACGCGCGGATTGCCAATCACCACCGGATTGCCGTGGTGCGCGATCCGATCCAGCGGCTGCTGTCGTGCTATAGCAACCGTGTGCTGCATCATAAGGAGCTGTCGCAAGCCAATGCGCAGGCGCAATTGCGCGGCACCGGTCTGCCATTCGATCCCAGTCTGCGCAGCTTTGTGAGCAACCTGCGCGGCTATATGGCGGCGGTGGAAAGCATCAATCACCACGCGCGGCCGATGGTCGATTATCTGGGCCGTGACACTGGATATTTCGCGCGGCTGTACCGGATGAGCGAGCTTGACGCTTTCGTCGCCGATGTCAGCGCCGCCACCGGCACGCTGGTGGGTTTGCCGCGATTGCAGACCGGCGGGCCGAGGATCGAAGTGGACACACTGTCGAAAGAAGTCGTGACCATGTTGCGGGAGTTCTATGCCGAGGATTACGAGGTTTTCGCCGGATTTCTGTGATTCGGGGGAGACTCCGGCATCACCCAAGGGGGCAAATGCATGTCGCGCCAGACACCAGCAATCACGGTGATCGTGCCGGTCTGGAATGTCGCCGCAGAGGTGGGCGCGGCGATCGCCAGTCTGCGGACGCAGCAGTTCACCGATTTCGAGGTGCTGGTCATTGATGACGGCTCCACCGACGGTTCGGGGCAGATCGCGCAGGCGGCCGCGGCGGGGGATGGGCGGTTCCGGCTGATCCGGCAAGAGAACGCGGGTCTCTCGGCGGCGCGCAATCGCGGTCTCGACGCAGCGCAGGGCGCGTTTGTCGCCTTTCTGGATGGCGATGATGCGCTCGATCCTGCGTTTCTGGCCGAGCTTTATGCAGCGCTCACCCGCGAGGGCACCGATTGGGCGGCTTGTGGGCTGGCATTCCGCTATCCCGATGGCGCGATGATCCCGCATCCGGCGCTGCATCACGCGGAGGGTGCCGAGCCTGCCAGTGACTGCCTTCACCTCAAGGATGCCTGCGACGCAGCGCGGGTCTTTCCCTCGGCGTGGAACAAATTATACCGCAGCGCGGCAATCGGCGATCTGCGCTTTCCGCATGGGTTATGGTTCGAGGATCACCCGTTTTTCTGGGCCCTCGCCGCGCGCAGCCCGCGCTTAGCCTATATCTCCGCGCCGCTATACCACCACCGCCGCGACCGCCCCGCACAGATCACCGGCAGCGATAGCGAGCGGGTGTTCGATCAGTTCATCGTGCTGGACAAGGTGCGGGCGTTGATCAATGCGGGCGGGTTCACCCGTAAAGATGAGGGGTTCGCGCGACTGGCCACACGGTTGCTGCATGAGCGCGCTTTGGTGATCAAAAACCGCCCCCGCCGCGCGCGGTTCCTTGCAGCGGCGGCAGAGGCCTTCGCGCGCTGGGGGATCTCGTTCTCGCCTGCCGGTGATCCCTCGATCAGCCTCGGCTTCGGGGTGGCGATGGGGGGCGAACTGCCGCTCTCGGTGGTGCTGTTGAATGACCCGTCCGACCCTTCTGCCGTGACGCGCAGGCTGGACGCATTGCAGGCGCAGAGCATGGCAGATTTCGACGTGCATCTGCTGCAAACCGGTGCTGAGGTGGCGGTGTGTCCCGAGGGGCTAGAGGTCACCCGTCACGCTTCGCCCGACGCGCTGCTAGAGGCGCTACGGGGGCGCTATGTGATGATCTTTGCGGCGGGTGAGAGGACGATGCCCGAGGCGCTGACGCAACTGGTCAATCTGGCGCTGCATGAGGGTGCGGGCACGGTGGTTGGCGGGTTTATGCGCGATACCAAAGGGTATCATGATGGCTGGACAGACAACCGTTTGGTATCGGATCACGCTGGCGGTGTCCTGAGCCCTGCGCAGGTGCTGCGGCTCTATCCGGCGCTGGGCAACCGGATCATTCATCGCGCGCTGATCACCCACGATATGCTGCAACATCTGGCAGATGGCTCCGCAGCGAGGCTGCAGGCTTTCGTCTTCGAGACCGCGCTGGCCGCAACGCATGTTGTCATCACCGATCAGCCGGTCGCATATATTCCGGACCAGCCGCACGCACTGCCCGGCCTGACCGGAATTCTCGACGCGGTGCAGGCGCCGAACGGGGAAAACCTCGCGGCATTGCCCGAGGGCTGGCGCGGTATGGTGTTTCTACGGCTCACCGGCCTGCAGCCTCGGAACCCACCTTGGCGATGGCTCTGGGCGCTGGCGTTGATGGCAAGCGCTGGCCTCTGGTCCGCTGATGCTGCCACCCAACCAGACCCCGAAACCCCACGCTGGCTGCGCGCCTGTCTCCGGCGCTGGCCATGGCGCCGAGGCTGAGCCCAACCGCCTGCCCGCAACCATATACCGCAGCAATTTTAAAGGCCTCGCCATCTTGTCAATCAAATCCAAATTGCTCGAATTTCACATCTCGGCGGGCGCGCGCCTGAGCTGCACCGCCGATTTTCTGAACGGCGATGTGCTGAATATTGATTTCTATGATGCTGGGCGCACCACGATCCCTTTCCACCTGTCACTGCGGCGTGATGAACATCTGGTGGTCCTTAATCGCCGCGAACTCTTGGGTTGGCGACGCGAGATTCCGATCCATTTCGAGTTTGCGCCGCGCGCCATTGCAGTGGACATCCGCTTCAAACTTGGCCGCGTGGAGCTGCGCGTCGACCGCCAAAGCCTTGGCAGTTTCGACGCGCTTCCGCGGCCCGCAAAAGGCGGCCGACTGGGGCTGCGGCGCGGCTTTCCGCATCTGTCGCGGATCGCTGCTGTCGGATTTGAGGGGGCAATGAAACCCGGCAGCCTGCTGCTCACCTGCCCGAAACTGCCGCTGCCCGCTGCGGATATGCCGCTGCTGAATGACGCGCTGGAACTCATGCTGGGCGGGTTCACGCAGGCGGCGCAGGCAGGGATGCGTGCCGCCTATGTGCAGGTCGAGGGGCTGGCCGATCCCATCCCCGCGACTCTGCGCGCTCTGCCCTATGCGCTGGGCGGCAAGGACACGCGCGCCCATGCATTGACGGCGGTGCTCCCCGGTCGCATCTGGCGGGGTGGTGCAAACTCCCTGCAGTTAACCTTGATGCGCGAGGCTGGCGCTAAGCTCGCCACACTGCGGATCACCCGCGATGAGGTGCTTGTGCGGATCGAGCGTATCGCCGCATCCGGCGGGCTGGAGGCCGATGACCGCGCCGCGTTGCAAGCGATCGAACATGCCCATCACGCCGCGCTTTTGCCGGACCTGAGCCGCAAGGCGCGCGAGGGGCTGGGCGCTGTTGCCGAGCGGTTCAAGCTGACCGACTACCTATTGGCCGGTGCTGCACAGGCGACCTCCACCACGCCGCCCGCCGCGACAGCGCCGAATCCCGTTGACGCAGCGCGCGACGCTTTCACACAGGCGATGCGTCAAGCGCCAGAGGGCGATCCAGTGGCGCTGCTGCGCAGGATCATAGCCGCGCGCGCTCTATCCCCGCCGAACCTTGATCTATTGTTGCTCTCGCTGGTTGAATGGTTCTGCATTCACGGCGGCGTCTATCACTTGGCGCAGCTTCGTCGCGATCTGGGATGCAAGGACCTGCCAGAGCCTGTGGCGGGCGGCGCATGGCATCTCTCGTCGGTATTGCCGCTCTATTACGCAGAGGGTCGATTTGCCGAGATCGCACAGGCGTTGCAGATCCTCACGCCGCCCAATGGCGAGTGGATCGTCACGCCCGCCTTGGGGTGGATCGCCCGTCAAATCGCCGTATCGACGCCCGATTTGCAGGGCGGATTCCTGCCCTTTGCCCCACGCCATGCGATTCTACAGGCCCTCTGCGCATGGGCTGATGCGCGCGCGCCGCTCTATTGGGAGCGCACGCAATGTCGGCAATTGATCAAAGGCATGGTTGCGCTTTTGGCACATAGTCAGAGCTTCGCGCGCAGCCAACGCCTGACGCTGATATGGATGTTGGCGCGGGTCTACGGGTTGTCGCCGGTGTTCTGGCGTGAGGTCGCTCGGGTGCCGGATGGCCTTCCCTTGCCGCCGGTTCTGCAAGCGGCGGGCGACGGTTTTGCTGCGTTGCACAAGGCTTTGGCGGGCAGCGCACCTTTGGATCAGGCCGGACGGCAGGCGCTGCTACCGCATCTGGACTGTTTCCAGACGCTGGGCGCGGCAGACTACCTGCGGTTCCGGCGCGATCTCTTGGGGCCATCGGGGCAACTGCTGGCCGAGGATGCGCTGCCCGATGCCTGCGGCAGTCTGGCCAGCGGGCTTGACCTAGACGAAGCACTTCTGCGCCATCTGGTCTTCCCCCGCGTCGCCCCGCTTCCCGAGGATCACCTGCACCGGCAGGCCGAGCATTTGCGGCGCGGCGTTGCGGCGGCCTATGTGCAAGTGCCCCGCGCCGCGTTTCGGGATGCCGAGGCCGCGGCACTGGCCGAGGCGGCAGCGCTTTTGCGTCACCCCGATCCGGCGCGCATGACCCGGTTGCAGCAGCTTCTGGTGCCGCTGACGAGTGCTCCGGCGCGGTTTGTCGGCCTCGGGTTGGGTCTGAACCTCACGCGCGGATTGCTGGCGCAACAGCGCGAGGATGAGGCGGCCACGCTGGTGGCGCATGGCTTGGCGATCTGCGCCGCGCTGACCGATCCGCATGAGCATCTGGCGCTGCTCAGGTCCACCGCTCCGGCACAGGCGCTCGCTGCCCTGCAGGCCGATCACCCCGAACATCCGCTCACCCGAAGTGCGCTGGCGGCGTTGTCCAGCCGTTTGCGGGCCGGTATCGCCGCGCCGGTCGCGGACCAGACCGCCGATCTGCGCGCCAAGTCCAATCCGCTGTTTGACGCGGTGGTCTGCATCTACACCTGCCAGCGCAATCTGCCGACGCGGGTGGCGACGATCCGTGAGACATGGCTGCAAGAACTCACGGCGCTGGGCGTGCCGTGGTTGATCTTTGTCGGCGGCGGCGATGGTGGCGGTGGGCGGCGCGAGGGCGATGTGGTCTATCTGGATGCGCCCGACGACTACGAGGCGCTGCCGCAAAAGACCCTTGCAATGGTGGAATGGGTGCGCCGCCACACTGGGTTCGGGCATTTGTTCAAGGTTGATGACGATTGTTTTGTGCATGCCGAGGCGCTGTTCGGCGATCTGGCGCTGCAGAGTTTCGACTATTACGGGCGCACCCTGACCCGCCGCCGTGGCAGTATGGACCGCACTTGGCATATGGCGAAGTCACGCAGCGCGCGCGGACGGCTGGAGCTGGATAAATCCCCCGAACCCTCGCGCTATTGCGACGGCGGATCGGGCTATGCGCTGTCGCGGCGCGCGATGCTGGCGCTGGGCGAGGCCGCGCAAAGCGCCGCCGGTCGCGAGTTGATCCAATTGTCGTTTATGGAGGACAAGTTGGTCGGCGATCTGCTGGCGCTCAACGGGATTTCACCGGTGAGCGAGGAGTATCGCACCTGCCTTTTGCGCCGCAGCACACCGGACGGGCCGCTGTTGGCGCGCTGGGACAACGGGCTGCTGCCCTTCGCCAATTCCGGCATCAAACTGGCGCATCTTGACGGCGCCGAGCGGCAGGCCGAGGTGCTCGAAGCCAGTCGCAAGCCATGGCCCAAGGCTGCCAAGATCTGGCCGAGCTATCAACCGGCGCAACTGGGCTGGCGCAGCAACACGCTGGACCTGATGTCCACGCCCGAGACACTGGCGCAGGTGAATGAAGCCGAGGTCGCGGTGGTTGCCTGCCTGCGCAACGAGGTGTTCATTCTGCCGCAGTTTCTCGCGCATTATCGCGGGCTTGGGGTGCGCGGGTTTCTGATCGCGGACAACGGCTCGGATGACGGGAGTTTCGAGTTTCTGGCGGCACAGCCCGATGTCGCGCTCTTTGCCGTCGATACCGATTATCGCGCCTCGCATTACGGTGTCGCTTGGCAGCAGGCGCTATTGTCTAACTTTCGTGTGGGGCGTTGGAGCCTGGTGGCCGATGCCGATGAGTTCCTCTTCGCCTCGCTGGATCGCAATGACAATCTGCCCGAGATCACCCGCGGCTTTGATGCCGAAGGGGCGACGGCGGCGCGTATCTTCATGCTGGATATGTATCCGCAGGGGCCGCTGTCGGATGCGGATTTCGCCAGCGGTGATCCTTTCGCGCAAGCCGGTTTTGTTGACCGTGACCCGTTTCTAAAGGTCTGGGGCGGGCGCGGCCCGTTCAGCGACTCGCCGGTCTGGACCAGTGCCCTGCGGCATCGGTTGATCCCCGGATCGCGCGCGGATCTGTTTGTCGCGCAGAAATACGCGCTGTTGAAATATATGCCGTGGATGCGGCTCTCGGCGGGGTTGCATTTTGTCGCCAATCTCGATCTGGCGCAGCGCGAAGTGTTCTTTGCGCATTTCAAATACAACGCGGCATTTCACGCAAAGGCGCAGGCGGAAGTGGCGCGTAAACAGCATTTCAACAATGCCGAGGAATACCGAAAATACCTCGCGCTGGCCTCGGAAGGGCGCGATGTGGTCTATGATCCGGCACTCTCGCTGCGTTGGGATCAGGCGGAGTTCCTGCGCCGCCGTTTGTCTGCGCGCGGCGCGGGGTCGCGGGTGCGCAAGGTCTCGCGGTAGAGCGCGGTCAGCGCGTCCAGATGCGCCGCCATCGTCACCGGCGGCACCGCCTTGGCCCAATATTGCGCTTGCGTCACTTCCCCCGCCAGCACACGGGTCAGGGCACGGGCGAAATCCGCCTTGTCACCGGCGCGGAACTGGAGATCGGGGCAATTCCCCAACTCCTGCGCGCCGCCCAGATCCGAGGTCAGCAACGGGATGTGCCGCGCGTGCATCTCGATGCTGACCTGCGGCAGATTATCCTCCCAGAGCACCGGAACCACGCCCAGATCGACATCCTCCAGCAGGTCATCCAGCCCGTCATGGGTATAGCCGTCGATATGGCGCAGCGAGGCCAGTCTGGGTGTAAGTTCTGCCAGAAGGCGCATTGCTTCCGCGTCTCCGACCCGCGCGGCGACGGTCAGATGGACACGCGCGGCAAGGTCCGGCGGTATCGCAAAGAGCGCCTGCATCAGAAAGTAGAACCCTTTGTCGCGGCGCATATAGCCCAGATAGGCCAGCCGCAGCGTCCCGTCGGGCTGGGTGAACGTGGCGCGCGGCGTGGTCCGCTGCCATGCGTCAGCCTCTCGCGTGCCGATATAGAGGGTCTGTAGCTTGGCGGGGTCGATGCCGTGTTGCGCCGCGATTTGCTGCACCCGCTTCGAGACGCAGATCACCGCGTCGCAATTGTGGTTGATCAGCGCCACCATACGGGCTCGGCGATGTTGGAACAGGCTGCCGTCTGGAGGCACAGGGCTTGGCGGTATCTGACGCTGGCGCCGCCGCAGCAACCTGCGCGCCAAACGCCACGAAAACCCGAGGACGGGGCGAAAGAGCTTTTGATAGGCAAGGCTCTGCGGCCCCGCCCCGATCCGCGTCAAAGCGGTGCCGACGCCGTAGGCCAGCCTCACCGAGCGGGGATTGGCCGTGGCAGGCAGGCAAGTGACGCAGCGCGCGCCCTCGTCAAAATCGGTGCAGTTACGGCGCTCTTGAAGCCAGAGGTTCACCTGCGGACAAACCGGATAGTAATTGTGCAAAGACAGGACAAACCGCGTGTCCGGCCAGCGGGACCTGAGCGCCAGAACCTTCGCGGGCAGCCCTTCAAGGTTGTTGAAATGGATCACATCCCAAGGGCCGCTACGCTCGATGAAATCGGCGAATGCGGCCTCGGTGGCGGGGTGATCCAGTTGCGCCGCGCCGCCGAAATCCGCATGCGCGGGCGCCACCGGCCCCGCGTTGACCAGCGTATAGCGCGGGTTCGGCCCGGTGCTGATCTGCTCGATCCGTGGCGCGCGGTTGCGCAGATCATAGACCAGCCCCGAGGACAGAAACGCGGTCTTGAACCCGCCCCGCGCCGCCAGCCCGTCGATCAGATTGCGCTGGTAAATACTGACCCCGCCGCCACGGCCTTCGGGATCATGCGGGTCGGCCCAGTTGTAGTAGAGCACCCTCATGCCATATTGCGGTTATGCTGTTCGACCGCCTCGCTGAGATCGGCGAAATACGACAGCTTCCCGTCATGCAGCAACAGCGCTGCGTCACAAAACTCCTGCAATTCCGATAGGTTATGGCTAACCAGTATCGCGCTGGCGCTTTGCATACGGTCGCGGAACAAGGCGCTACTCTTGCGCCGGAAACGCGCGTCGCCGACCGCCGTAACCTCATCGACCAGATAGGTGTCAAAGGGGATACCCATGGAGATCCCGAAGGTCAGCCGCGATTTCATACCGGTGGAATAGGTGCGCAGCGGCATGTGGAAATGCGCCCCGATATCGCAAAACGCCTGCACGAAATCGGTGAGCTCATCGGTATCCACCCCGTAAACGCGGGCCAGAAACTTGGTGTTCTGCGCGCCGGTCAGATCGCGGTTGAAACTGCCGCCAAAGCCCACCGGCCATGAGACCGTGCCATCGCTCCAGATCGCGCCGGTGTCGGGGCGGATGGTGCCCGCGATCATCTGCAACAGCGTCGATTTGCCCGCGCCATTGCCCCCCAAGAGCGCCAGTGACTGACCGCTTGGCAGTGTCAGGGTGAGCGTGTTGATCACCGTGGCGAACTGCCGCCTGACCCAGAATCCCTTGCTGACATTATCGAACTGGATCATCGCGCAACCCATCAGCCGCGATCGCGCAGGCTGTAGTAAACCAGCGTCAGCGAGGCCCAGATCAGCAGCATGAACAGCGCCGCCAATGCCATGAGCAGGAGGCGCTGCGGGTATTCGGCGCGTTCAGCCAAGGTTGGCTGGATATAGGTCGCCAGATAGAGGCTCTGGCGTTCGGCATTCGAGCGCGCCGCATCCAACGCGCTGAGCGCGGCGGTATAGGTGCGCTCGGCAAACTCCTGATTGACCATCAGGCTTTCGAATTGGGCGATCAGCCGCGGATAATCGGTATCCAGAACCGTTACATCCTGCGTTGCGAAATTCAGCCGCTCCGAGTGGATACGGTCCTCGATCACCTCGATCCGGCGCAGCGCCTGACGCACGCGCGGATCGGTGTCGGTGGTGTTTTGCAACAGTAGATCATGGTCAACGAGGCTCTGCGCCAATTGCTGTTGCAGGTTGTTGATCACCCCCATGCGGCCTTGGATATCCGCCGCCGGATCGACGATCTGGGTGCGCGCGCGAAACGCCGCCACCTCCTCGCGGGCGATGCGCAGACGCTCGACCGAGGCCTCGAGATCCAGCTGCGCATTGGTCATCGAGTCGTTGCGCGCCTGCCGGTTCAACTCGTTGATCATCGCTTCGCTTTCGCGCACCACGGCCTGCGCGACCTGCTGCGCGTATTCGGCGGTTCCGGCGCGCACCTGCACGCTCATCAATCCCGAGGCTTTGTCGTAAGACACCCGCACCACGCGGCCCCAGAACCAGAATAGGTCTTCGATGGTCGCGTCGGGCCAGATCGAGAACACCGGATCGCTGCGCCAGTTCTGCGCGTAATGGGCGCGCAGATCGAGTTGCTCTTGCACGCGTCTGACGATCTGCTGGCTCTGGATATAGGCATAGAGCACATCGCCATTCGTTGAGCTCGGCCCGCCGATGATCGACGACAGGCCACCGGCGATTTCGGTGGCTGACGAGGTCTCCTCGCTGCGCACGGTGAAGCCGGTGGTCGAGGCGAATTGGTCGTTGGCATAGGCATAAAGATAGACGCCCAGGGCGACCAGCGGCAGCAGCACCAGCGCGAAAAATCCGGTGAGCACGCCGTAGTGGCGAGGGCGCAGATGGGCCGGAGGGACCGCGGGACGTTGCAAGGGCTCGGGCAAAGGGCGCTGCACAGGTTGCGGGGGTTTGCCGCTACTTTCAAGGCGCCTCTCTCCGCGCGCTTCGCCGCGTGCGGGGGGCTTTTTAACCATGTTTGTGCTATCGCTTGGGTTGTTTTTCGATTTCGCCGCGCGGCGCGCCTGTCCCGGCTTCTCACCGCCTTGACCGACGGGTTTTGCCGCGGCATCCGACGGCATGACCGAGGCGACCTGTGCCGCCGCCCGCGCCTTGCGTTTCGCCTCTTGGCGTGACGTTTGCGCGTCACCTCGTGACAGGTCGTCCACGCTGATCTCCAAACCAATGTTTGCTCGATTCTATATTTTTCTACATAATCATATGCATAAATGCCAGAAAAGGATTCGTAAGTGAGCGAGTTGCCGATCCATAACCCACGCGTAGGGCGAGTGCACCGGCGCCATCGGTCCCGTCGCAGCCACCCGACATTGCGGGTGATCGGCGCGCTGATGCTGCGTGAAATGAGCACACGATTCGGCCGCACACCGGGTGGATATATTTGGGCAATACTACAACCTTTGGGTGCAATCATCATGTTGTCGGTGGCGTTCTCCTTGCTGATGCGCAGTCCGCAATTGGGCAGCAGCTTCATCATGTTCAAAGCCACTGGCCTGATGCTGTTTCAACTGTTCCGCGTCACCTCAAGCATGGTCGGGAAGTCGTTAACCTTCTCGCGCGCGTTGATGGCCTATCCCGGCGTGACATGGGTTGACGCGGTGCTCGCGCGGTTTTTGCTCAACGCGCTGGTGGTGGTGATTGCCACCATCCTGATCTTGGGCGGGGTGGTCCTGTTTGAGGATCTGAACCTGCTGTTGGATTGGCCAATGATCATCGGGGCGGTGGCGCTGACCGCGCTCTTAGGCTTTGGGTTTGGCGTGTTCAATGCCTTCATGTTCGAGCGATTCGATGTCTATGAGAACCTCTGGGCGATCCTCACCGCGCCCTTGCTGATTACCTCGGGGGTGATCTTTCTGTTCGATGATCTACCCGCCGCGGCGCAGGAAATCCTGTGGTATAATCCGCTGGTCCATCCGGTCGGGATGATCCGCGCGGGGTTCTATTCGGTCTATCAGCCGCAATATATCTCGGTGGTATATGCGCTGGTTGCGGCGCTGCTGCCCTTGGCCTTAGGGCTGCTGCTGTTGCGGCGCCATCACCGTGAGCTGCTGATCCGCTGAGCCCCGCGGCAATCGCCAGTATCCGCGCGTGCGGGGTGCTGCGGTGGCGCGAAATCCCGTCGCGCAGGGCCAGCGCCAGAAGCCGCAGGAACCGCCGGCGATGGCTGCCGTAATGGCGGGTGCGCCACAGCCATTTCGGCAGATACAGCAGCATCACCGGCCCGAAGAACACGCCCGCTGCGATACGGTAAAGCCGCAGCGAATTGCGGTAGTAATAATAGACCTTCCACAGCGGGCGGATGCGTGGATCTTCGGCAGAAAACGTCGAGCAATCATGTTCAAAACGCACCGAAGGATCAAAGCCGATACGGTGTCCGGCGCGGGTCAGCCCCATCGTATAGATCGCGTCGTCGCCATAGAGAAACAGCGCCGGATCAGGATATCCGCGCGCCCGCACCGTGCTGGCGCGGACGAAAAACCCGACGAATGACGCGCCATCGACGCAGCGCAGGCCTGCGCGGGCGAAGTCTTCGGGGCGCAGATGAAAGGCATTGCGCCCGCCACCCATGAGGGTGCGCAGTAGAATGCGCTTGTGCCAGAACGGGTTGAAGGTCGGCATATTCATGTCGCAGATCCTGCCGTCAGGATCGCGCACCGCCGCAGCGAAACCGTCAAAACCGCGCAAATCCAGCGCGTGAAATGCCGCAAAGGCCCCCGCGTCGGGGCGCGCGTCGTCATCCATCACCACGATCCAATCGGGCGCCAGTTCCGCCATCGCGGCGCGCATCCCCATCTCGAAGCCACCCGCGCCGCCCATATTTTGCGCCGAGTGCCGCAGAAGCAGGCGCGGATCCTCAAGCGTCGCCAGCCAAGGTGCCGTGCCATCCTCCGAGGCGTTATCGACCACCACGATGCCCGCCAAGTCGTCGTGCGGCTGCGCCAAGAGCGCGCGCAGGGTGATCTGGAGCTGCACCAGCCGGTTATGCGTCACCACCACCGCCGCCAGCCGGGGCTTGGGCGGGCCGCGGGACAGCATATCGAGAGAAGGGCTGGCTGTGGCCATGCAATATTCCACATCACTGTTTACGCGGCCCTGCTTGCGCAGACGCCAATACTCACCAGCCCACCAAATACAGCTTAAGGTTGTAATTTGAAAAATCAAATCAAATACAAGGAGAACGCCACAATTTCGCCACTTTCTCACGCCGGTCCACGCCGCTGTTGCGCGTCAGGGTGGTCGCGTGTGTAAAGGGGGCTGCCATGCGGCTGCGCGTAAACGGTGTCATTGAGACCGGTATTGCCGAATTGGATAACGGGATAACCGACCTTCAGGTCGCGGTCTTTGACGGTGCGGTGCATGTCTATTCCACCACCGGCCGCAATGGTGGTGTGGCGGGCTACACACTTGGCGCCAATGGCGATTTGCGGCTCGATACCACGGTGATCTTCCCGACCGAGATCACCGGCGTGGTCAGTGACCGGCTGGTGTTTGGCGGTGATGGATCAGGGCCGATCCTCTATCTGGGCAGCGATTCGAACGGGTTGATCGGCTATTCCCTTGGCGTGGGCGCATCCAGCAGCAGTCTGCGGATGGGTTGGGACATAGTGCAATCCTTGGCCTCGACCGGCAGCACGGCGGCAATCGATGCGCTGATCACACTTGCTGATCAATCCCCTGATCTGTTTCCCGCCGCGGTTGATCTGACGCAGATTGTCGATCTGGTCAGCATGCGCGTCGACGGGCAGGATTTCATGCTGACGCTTTGCACCGACAGCAACCGGATCACCGCCTATCAACTCGACACCGGCAACAACCAGATGGTCGAAGCGGGCGCCATCGGCGCGCTGGAAGGGCTGGGCATTGCCGCGCCCACGGCGATGGAATGCGCCACGATTAACGGTCAGACCTATGTGCTGGTCGCCGCCGCCGGCACCTCGTCGATCTCGGTGTTGCAACTCGGGCCGGACGGGGCGCTACTGCCGACCGATCACCTGCTCGACAATGGCACCACGCGCTTTGCGGGGGTGCAGGATCTGGCGGTGGCGCAATCGGGCGACCATGTGTTTGTGGTGGCGGGTGGCGCGGATAATGGCATCAGCTTGTTCATGTTGATGCCCGATGGCACACTGGTGCATCAGCAGACGATTGCCGATAGCGCCGCCACCTCGATGCACACCGTGACCGCCCTCAGCATAAGCATTGAGGGAGATCTCTTGCATGTCTTTGCCGGTTCGCAAAATGACGCGGGGATCAGCCAGTTCACCATGGACCTGAGTAATTTGGGCGGGCTGGAGATGGGCAGCGACGCCGCCGAAATCCTCAATGGCAGCAGCGGCGACGACATAGTATTTGCCGTGGGGCAGGGTGACCGGCTGCGCGCGGGCGCGGGCGACGATGTGCTGGTCGCGGGGGACGGGCAAACCCAGATGACCGGCGGCGCGGGCAGCGATACCTTTGTCTTTCGCGAAGGCAGCGGCACCAGCGATGTGCTGGATTTCGAGCGTGCTTTTGACCGGCTCGACCTGACGGCCCTGCCGATGCTGCGCGACATCTCGCAGTTGAGCATCACCACCACCGCCACCGGCGCCCGCATCGACTACCGCGGGCATACGATCTTTGTCACCTCTGCCGATGGCGAGCCTTTGTCTGCCGATGACCTGTTTCCAGATGGTCTGATCGGCGGTGATCACATCCCCTATATCCCCTCCGAGCAGCCACCTGCTGGGGTTGAAATGGACGGCTCGCTGGGCAGCGACGCGCTGGTTGGCACCGCCTATAGTGACGTGATCAACGGGTTGAAGGGCAAGGACACGATCTCGGGGGGCGCGGGTGATGATTATCTCTCTGGCGGTGGCAGCAAGGACCGGCTCGATGGCGGTGACGGGAATGACACGCTCATGGGCGGGAACGGTCGCGATTTTCTGGTCGGCGGCACTGGCAACGACTGGATTGATGGCGAAGGCGGGCGCGACCGGATCTATACCGGCCATGGTGACAAAAGGGTTTATGGCGGCGAGGGGCACGACTCGATCTATGCGGGCGACGGCAATGACCTGATCGACGGCGGCACTGGCAATGACAAGATCTATAGCGGCAGCGGCAATGACACGGTGTTTTCCGGCGGCGGCGCGGATTCGATCTATGCCGGTGAGGGCGATGATCTGGTCTCCGTCGAGGGCGGCGCCGGTGTCGTCTACCTTGGACCGGGGCGCGATTCGGTCACCGGCAGCGATTTCGGCGATCTGCTGGTCGGCATGCAGGATGATGACACTCTGGATGGCGGCGGCGGCAATGACACGCTGATCGGCGGCAAGGGCGAGGATCTGATCCTTGGCGGCGACGGCCATGACCTGCTCAATGGCAAGAATGATGACGACACAATCTATAGCGGCACCGGCAACGACCATATCATCGCCGGCACCGGGCAGGATCTGGCCTATGGCGGCACCGGCAATGACATCATCAACGGCGGGCGCGGCCATGATACGCTCTATGGCGAGGATGGCGGCGATGGCATCTGGGGCGGCAAAGGCCATGACGTGATCGATGGCGGCCACGGCAATGACTGGCTCAGCGGCGAATCCGGCAATGACACGATCTATGGCGGTTCGGGCAATGATACGATCCGCGGTGGCTCTGGGTTTGATGAAATCTGGGGCGGCGCCGGTGCCGATGTGTTTGAGTTCTACGGCGATCATGAGACCGGACTGATCATGGATTTCGACCCGTCCCAAGGCGATATCCTGCGGCTCGAAGATGCGATGTGGCTCTGGCAGGGCGAAATGTCCGCCGCCGAGGTGGTCTCGGTCTTTGGCTCTTTGGATGACGCGGGCAATGTGGTGCTTGATTTCACCGATGTCGGCGGTTCGGTGATCGTGCTCACCGGCTTTAACGACTTGCAGGGGCTGCACAATAACATCGAATTTATGTGACTGGTGCAGGTGCCAATATCAGGCCCGTCGGTTTCAGAGCGTAGGCCTAAGCCATCCCCATCCGTGCCAGATAGGCCTCGATCAGCGGCACGTCCGAGGGGTTGTTGAGCTCCCAAAACGCCGCTCCGGGGGCCGAGACTTCGACCGCCGCAATCTTATGCCCGTGCTCGAGAAACCGCAGTTGCTCCAGCCCCTCAATGCGTTCCAGCGCGCCCTGCGGCAGCTTGGCATAAAGCTGCAGGGCTTTCGGCGTATAGGCATAAAGCCCGACATGGTGGAACACCGGAATATCCGCCTCGGGACTGTGGGCGCCGGTGAAGGGGATCACCTCTTTCGAGAAATACATCGCATTGCCGAAATAGTCGCAGACCACGGTGGTGGCGCCGACCCGTCCGGCACGGCGGTCGGACTGGAAATTCTCCAACGCTTCACGGTCGCAGCGCAACACCGGCGTCGCCACCTGTCGGCTGGCGTCGGCGCGCATCGCCTCGATCAGCGCCGAGACGAAATGCGGCGGGGTCAGCAGCGCATCGCCCTGCAGATTGACGATGATCTCCTGCGTCAGCCCCTCGCGGGCCAAGGCCTGCGCGACCCGCTCGGTGCCATTGGCGCAATCGGGATCGGTCATGATCACATCCGCGCCGATGCGCTGCGCCTCCTCGGCGATCCGCGCGTCATCGGTGGCGATATAAATGCCGGTGACCCCCGGCGTGGCCTCGGCGGCGGCGCGGGCCGCCATGGTGCTGCGCTCCAACAGGCTGCGCGATTCGCCGGTCGCGCCGCGCAATTTCGCCAGCGGTTTCGCCGGATAGCGCGTCGAGGCATAGCGCGCCGGGATCACGATCACCGCCTCACGCATGCGCCGCGCCTTTGGCCAGCGCATCAAATGCGCGCAACTGCCCGATCAACCCCTGCATCTGGTCGAGCGGCATCATATTCGGCCCGTCCGATGGCGCAGTGTCGGGCGCCTCATGGGTCTCGATGAACAGCGCGTCGACGCCGACCGCACAGGCCGCCCGCGCCAGCACCGGCACAAACTCGCGCTGCCCGCCAGAGGTTGCACCCTGTCCGCCGGGTTGCTGCACCGAATGGGTCGCGTCAAACACCACCGGATAACCGGTCTCGCGCATCACCGGCAGCCCGCGAAAATCGCTGACCAGCGTGTTATACCCAAAAGACGTGCCACGCTCGCAGAGCAAAATGCGCTGATTGCCGGTGCTGGCAATTTTATCCGCGACATGCTGCATGTCCCAAGGCGCCAGAAACTGCCCTTTTTTTACATTGATCGCGCGGCCAGTCTCGCCCGCAGCCAGCAGTAGATCGGTCTGGCGGCACAGAAATGCGGGGATTTGCAACACATCCACCGCCTGCGCGACCTCGGCGCAATGTGACGGCTCATGCACGTCAGTCAGCACCGGCACGCCGAACTCGGCACGGATCGCGGCGAGGATCTCCAGCCCCTGCGCCATGCCCACCCCGCGCTGCGACGCCAGCGACGAGCGGTTCGCCTTGTCATAGCTGCTTTTGAATATCAGCTTGGTGCCGCTTGGCGCGCAGGCTTCCAGCAGGCCGCTGCAGATCATCCGCGCATGGGCAAGGCTTTGCAATTGGCAGGGTCCGGCGATCAGCGCAAAAGGCGCGCCACCACCGATCTGAAAATCTCCAACCGAAACACTGCGTTGCGACATCAACCCATCCAATCATACCGGGCGCAGCATAGGCGGCGACGGGCGGTGCAGCAAGGCGGGCCCTGCGACGCGCCAGACGCCGGGCCTAGACCGATTTGAACGTCTCGGTCTCGCTGTCGAACACATCAATGCTGCCCGCGCCGATGTCATGCCACAGACCGTGCAGCGTCAGCCGCTCGTTTTCCACCGCATCCGCGACAAAGGGAAAAGTCATCAGATTGTGCAGCGAAATCCGCACCGCCTCGCGCTCCATCGCTTGGATACGCTCTTCGGTATCGGTGATATCGGCGGTGCGATCAAAGCCGGGGCGCAGGATATCGAGCCAGCGACCGATGAAACTGGAGTTCTCGCTCAGGTCATCCGCCAGCCCTGCGCACATATCGTGACAGCCGCGAATCCCCCCGCAGTTCGAGTGTCCGACGACGATGATATGGGCCACATGCAGCGCGCTGACCGCGTATTCCACCGCCGCCGAGGTGCCGTGGTGATCACCGTTTGGTGAGAAGGGCGGCACCAGATTCGCGATGTTGCGATGGATAAAGAACTCGCCCTGATCGGCACCAAAGATCGCCGTCACATGCACGCGCGAGTCACAACAGGCGATCAGCATCGACCTTGGATGCTGGCCTTCATTGGCTAAGTGTCTGAACCAACTTTTGTTTTCTTCATATGCCGTGGCCCGCCACCCGCGATAACGGGTCACCAGATAGGCAGGTAATTTACGGGCAAACGTCATTATGAATTCCTCTTATTCCGGGCCGTTCATAGTGCTATTCTCAATTTGCAAGAAAATCGAGCATTAACCCGCCCCCGCAGCAACACTTTGTTAGCTTGGATCGAAGATCCTGATGACGGGAGCAAGGGAATCAGTGGTGTAAAAAGAGGTAGTGGGCGTGACACTCGTGTGTGAATTTCGTCCCAGCGAGCGAATCATAATCGATTCGGACCGGCTGGAAGAACTGTTCAGCGATCTGGGGGACCGATCGGCTGAAGCCAAGGTGATGGAGACCGTGGTGATCATCTCGGACCTGCTGGTCCAGGTGGATGCCAGCGTGCGCGCCGGTGACTTGGCGGCAATCGGGCCGAAAGCCAAAAAAGTGTCGCGGCTGAGCGCCGAGATCGGAATGACCTCGCTGGCGCGGGTGTCGCGGGATCTGGCAATCGCCACCGCGCGCGAAGATGCCATCGCCTATCGCGCGGTCTGGCAGCGTTTGGTGCGCATCGGCGACCGCTCGCTGTCGCTGGTCTGGGAGCAGCCGGGACTGTCGATCTAACCCGTTTTCGTTGATGTAAAGTTGGTCGGAACGCCGCCGCAGCCAGCGCAGGCGGCGTGACCTCTGTTGCGCTGCCTGCCCCTGAACGGGTGGCACGTGGCTGGATGATCTGTCGCGGGCTGACGCTTGCGGCACTGCGTCGGCGCAATCCGGCGCATCCCCCCTTTCATTTCGGGGCGGTTGCGCATTAGGCTCTGGCACCCATTGCAGAGAGTGTCGCAGAGAGCATCCATGTCCCCAAATCTTACCGCTTTTGCCAGCCCCGACACGGCGTCGGTTCCCTTGTATTGCATCGCCAGCGAGGACCTGTCCGAATGGCGCGACAGCCAGCCTGAGCGGGTGCGGCAATGGCTCGAGACATTGGGTTTTGCCGGTAAGATCGGCGAGGTTGCGGCAATCCCCGATGCGGCAGGGCATCTTTCACTGGCGGTTTGCGGCATGGGCAGCGCAGCGGCGCGTGAGCGGAGCCGCATGGTGTTGGGCGCCGCGCGTGCCCGCCTGCCGGTCGCCTGCTACCATCTCGCGGGCGGCATCCCCGAGGCGGATCTGGCCGAGAATATGCTCGGTTGGCTGCTTGCGGGCTACCGGTTCGAGCGGTTCAAACAGCAAGGTGCAGGGCAGATGGCGATGCTCAAACCGCCTGCCGCGATGGATGGGCGCCGGATCGAGGTGCTCGCCGCCGCCGAATGCCTGACCCGCGATCTGATCAACACCCCCGCCGCGCATATGGGCCCCGAGGAGCTGGAAACCACGGTTCTGGCGCTGGCCGATGAGTTCGACGCGCAGGTCTCGGTGACTTACGGCGAAGACCTGTTGCATGAGAATTTCCCGATGATCCACGCCGTGGGACGCGCTGCCGAACGCATCCCGCGCCTGCTCGATATGCGCTGGGGCGACGAGGGGCCGCGGCTGACGCTGGTCGGCAAGGGTGTGTGTTTCGACACCGGCGGGCTGAACATCAAACCCGGCGCGTCGATGGGGCTGATGAAGAAAGACATGGGCGGCGCAGCGACGGTGCTTGGGCTGGCGATGATGATCATGGCGCTGGGCTGGCGGGTGCGGCTCAGGGTGATCATTCCGGCGGTCGAAAACGCGATCTCGGGCGATGCGATGCGCCCCGGCGATGTGCTGACCGCGCGCAATGGGCTAACGGTCGAAGTGAATAACACCGATGCCGAGGGGCGCTTGGTGCTCGCCGATGCGCTGGCGCTGTCCGATGAGGAAACGCCCGATGTGTTGGTCTGTATGGCCACGCTGACCGGTGCGGCACGGGTGGCGCTGGGCCCCGACTTGATGCCCTTCTACACTGACGATACCCCGCTGGCCGAGGCCCTGACCGCAGCCTCCCGCAGCGAGGCCGATCCGCTCTGGCGGATGCCCTTCTACACGCCCTACGAGCCGATGATCGAACCGGCAATCGCCGATCTCGACAACGCGCCCGCAGGCGGCATGGCGGGCTCGATCACCGCCGCCTTGTTCCTGCGCCGCTTCGTGACCAACGCACCGCGGTTCGCCCATTTCGACATCTACGGCTGGCAACCCAAAGACCTCGCAGGCCGCCCGAAAGGCGGTGCGGGGCAGGGCGCGCGGGCCTTGCTGGGCGCCTTGCCGCAGGTCTTGGGTGACGAGATTCTGGGCGAGACATGACCGACCGTCGCTATCTGCGCGCCGCGAAGGGGGTGGCGCATGACAGTCTGCGCGGGCAGGTCGAGGCCGAGCACTTCGTCGCCGGAACATGGCACCGCGTCGCGGTGGCGCTGGCCGACCTGCGCGCCGCACCGGATGGCGCACGAGACCGGCAGTTGCTGCTGGGTGCGCGGTTTTGCGTGGTGACGGTGCAGGACGGCTGGGCCTTCGGGTTTGATGATCCCGAGGGCTACTGCGGTTGGCTGCAAGAGGCGGCGCTGGGGGCAGATCATCCGGTCAGCCATTTTGTCGCCACCCCCGCCACCCTTGCCTACCCCGCACCGGATATGAAAACCCCTGAGGTGATGGCGCTGAGCCTCGGCGCACAGCTACAGGTCATTGGCGAACAGGGGAAATTTCTGCAAACTCCGCAGGGCTTTGTGCCCGCGAGCCATCTACGGCCTTTGTCCGAGCCGCTGAGCGATCCGGTCGCCGCGGCGCGCGGGCTTTTGGGCACGCCCTATCTCTGGGGCGGGAATTCGCGCGGCGGGATTGATTGCTCGGGGTTGGTGCAGATCGCGCGGCGGGTCTGCGGGCTGCAATCCCCTGCGGATAGCGATTTTCAGCAGGCGATGCCGGGGCAGGAAATCGCGCATGAGGAACTGCGCGCGGGTGACCTGATCTTCTGGAAAGGGCATGTGGCGATGGTCTCGGGCGCGGGGACAATCCTGCACGCCAATGCCACGCATATGGCCGTGGTCGAACAGGATCTCGAGGCCGCTATCGCCCGCATTGCGCCCAGCGACGGGCCGGTTGTCAGGCGATTGCGCGCCTGACAGTGTGTTCATGCCTGCCGCGCTCTACAGGGGGGCGAGGGCGTGACATTGCAAGGCAACTGCACACACGCCCTCTGGTGGATTCAACGCAACAGGCCTTGGCACCACGGCTCAGTGGTCGTGCGACATCTCGCCGTGATCGCCGTGATCGCCGTGGGATTCACCGTGACCGTGATCATGCGCGTGATCATGGCCCTCGGCGGGCATGCGGTGCAGGTCGACCGGCACCTCAAAGCGATGCTCGGAGCCATCGGCGAAATCGAAGGTGACCTCAAGGATCGCATCCTGCTCGAAGGGCGCGTTCAGCCCCATGAACATCACATGATCCCCACCGCGCGCCAACTCATGCTCACCGCCCGCAGGCACGTGAAACCCGTCCTCGACCTCGCGCATGCGCATGACGCCGTTCTCGTCTTGGATATGGGTGTGCAACTCGGTGCGCTGCGCCACATCCGAGCGCGCGCCGGTGACATGGCAGTCATTCTCGCCAGTGTTGACCAGAACCATAAACGCCCCGCCGGTCGGCGATGAGGGCATCGAGGCGCGCGCATAGGCGTGATGGACTTCGAAACCGGCGCAGGCGAGGGCCGGGGTGGAGAGAAGTGCCGCCGCAGCGGTCAAAGTGAAAAAGCGGATCATTGGATTGTCCTGTTCTCGTGTAACTGTCTGAAGATGAAGAGGTTCAGGTCAGAACAGGCGGGCCGCGCGACAGTGAGTGAACCGAGGTTTGCGTGATCGGCGCGGTGACCACACGCGGCGCAAATCCCAGCGGCACCAAGGCACCCGAGACGCGCGCGATTTCGGGGGGGGTGCCGGTCAGCGCCACCATCGCTTGGGTGCATTCGGGGCAGGGCATCTGCGGGCCGGTGGGCTGGCCATTGGCATCTATCGCCACGCTGACCGCGCCCGCTGACGTGCAGAGGATCATTTCCCCCACCGCACGCGGCTGGTTGCGGGCCACTGCCATGGTCACCGAGCTGATGGCAAAGGCCAACAGCACAAGGGTGAAAGACAGGGTGCGCAACAGGGTCATGGGGAAAGCCTATTCAAACACGCAGCCGAGCGCCAGTGCGACCAATTATCCACCCGCGGTTACCCCTGCGGTATCATCGCTTTGATCCGGCCCGCATGGCCTTGCGGCGCGGCGCAGGGATCGGCGGCCAGCGCGCGGGCCTCGGACAGCAGCGCCTCGGGCGGGGCGAGCCGGTCGACCAAACCCCAGTCCAGCGCCTCGGCGGCCTCGATCTTGGCGCCGCCCATCAGCAACAGCTTGCTGCGCCCCGGCCCGATCAGCGAGACCATCCGCGCCGGGTCCGAGGGCTGCGGCAGAAATCCCAGTTTCATCACCGGATAGAAGAACTTCGCCGATGGCACCACCAGCCGGATATCGCAGGCCAGCGCCATACCAAAGGCACCGCCCGCCAGCGTGCCGTTGAGCGCGGCGATGGTCAGGCAGGGCAGCGCGGCAATCGTGGCCGAGAGTTCCTCCCAGATCGGGTCGGTGGCCAGACCGGCGCGGGCCTCGTCAAGATCGGCGCCTGCGCTGAACACTTTGCCCGCACCGGTCAGGATGATCGCCTGTGCCTGCGGTGCGGCGTCGTGCAGATGGGCGATCAAGTCCTCCATCATCGCGCGGGTCAGCGAGTTGGCTTTATCGGGCCGGTTGAGGGTCAAGAGGGTCAGCGGCCCCTCATCATGGCGCAGGATCATGCGCCCAGCCCCAATGTCGCGCGGATTTCCGCGTTGCGCAGGCTGACCTCGCCGCCGCGGAACGCATCGGCCTCGGGGCTGCACATCCACAAGAGCGCCAGCGCGGGCCATTCCGGCGGGATATGCGCTGACCAGTCCAGCGCACTGGAGGGGGTGGCGCCTGCATCCCTGATCTCGGCCTGCATATCGGTCGCCACACTGCCCGGCGACAGCGACATGATGCGCAGCTGCTCGCCCGCCTCAAGATGCGCGACTTTGGTGAGCATCAGGGCACCCGCTTTCGAGGCGCAATAGGCGGAAATCCCCTCGCGCGGGGTATGGGCAGCGCCGGTGCCGATGGTCAGGATCGTACCGCCCGCCGCCTGCATCACCGCCAGCGCCGCGCGCATCCCATGGAACACGCCCTTGAGATTGACGTCGATCTGGTGGCTCCAGGCATCGGGATCAACCTCGGCCATCGGGCCTTGCGGGGCGACGACACCGGCATTGTTGATCATCACATCCAGCCGGCCATGCGCCGCGACCATCGCCTGCACCGCGGCCTCGACTTGCGCGGCATCGGTGACATCGCAGGGCAGCAGCTTTGCATCGAGTTCCGCTGCCAGCGCGCTCAGCGCCTCGGAGGGACGTCCGGCCAAGCCCAGCTTGGCGCCGGCTTCGGCAAACAGACGTGCGGTGGCGGCGCCGATACCCCGACTGGCGCCGGTGATCAGAACCGATTTGCCAGCCACAGAGTTGCGCCATGCGGTTTTCGTGCTCATTGCGGGCCTCGCTGCGTTGTTTGACACTTGGTATCCCGCTGTTTTCCGCCTGACCAGACCCGGTAACGGGCTTTTCGCTTGACCCCTCATGCCGCAACGCCACAATCGCAGGGGAATTGATTTACGGAGTTTGATATGATGCTCATCCGATTGACCCAATCCATTTTAGCTGCGTTTTGTCTGGTCATAGCCTTTTCGGTGGCCGCGCTGGCGCAAGAATCCGAGGCGAAAACCGCGTGGCAAAACCTGCGTTCGACGGCGGCCTCGCATGGGGTGGTGATCTCGTCGCAGGGCGCGACCGATTACGGCACCTCGCTGGTGGCGCAGAATGTGCGGGTGTTTCTTGAGGATGATCCCGACGATCTGCTGGTGCATATGCCCGAGCTGCGTATCGAGCCGCGCGGCACCGCCATCGCGCTGGTGCCTTCGCCGGAATTCACCGTGACGATCCGTCCCAGCCGCCGCGAGCTGCGCGAGTTGACCTTTACCCATGATGGCGAAATCGTTGCCGATGTCTCGGATGACCAGATTGCGATTGATCTGTTGTTCGACCAGTTGAGCGCCCGTCTGACCCGCTCGGAGCGCCGTGGCGAGGCTTTGAGCGACAGTTTCGAGATGTCGCTGGAGGGGTTCACCAGCAGCCTGAATGCCCTGCGCGAGGGCAGCGCCGATTTCACTCTGGGCGCGGAGACCACGCGCTATGATTTCAGCTTTGACGCAGGCTCTGCGCGCCGCCCCTCGCCGCAATCCGGCGACGGCACGATTGCAGGGCTTTTGGTGGAACTCTCGGGCCGCGAGCTGGATATGCTCGGCGATGACGAGGGCATGCTGCGGGCGGCCTTTGACGCGGGGCTGGCGATGCGTCTGGTCTATTCCGCGCAATCGGTCACCGGGAATTCCAGCCAGATGATCGAGGGCGCGCAGGTCGATATGACCTCCAGCGGCGGCGCCTCGGAATTTGTCGTCGATATCCGCGACGGCGTGTTTGCCGCCCATACCACCGCGGGCGCGGCGCAGATTTCCGGCGGAATGGCGGGGATTTCCGGCGATGTGAGCTTTGGCGGTCTGGGGCTGCATCTGGGCTTTCCGATGCTGTCGAGCGCCGAGGATCAGCCGCTGTATCTGCGCTTCAACCTTGATGATCTGATCGCCAGCGAAGAGACGTTGGCCTTGGCCGGTGCCGGTGATTTCGCCGGTGAGGCGGTGTCGCTGGCGCTGGAGGTCAGCGCCCTTGGCCGGTTGACCGAGGACATGGGGCCAGAGTTCTTTGAGGCCGATGAGCCGCCCTTTGACGTCACCAGCGTCAGTCTCGACCGCCTGTTGACCCGCGTCGGTGCGGCGGAATTCACCGGCAGCGGCGCCTTTGCCTTTCTCGGCGGATTGCTGGCCAGCATTGACCAGGAGATGCCCAATGGCACCGGCGATTTCGTGTTCGAGTTGATCGGTGGCGATGCGCTGCTGACGCGGCTTTCGGCGCTGGGCGTGGTGCCGCAGGACCAGCAGTTCTTTGTGCGGATGATGCTGAACGGGCTTGGCCGTCCGGTCGGCGAGGACCATCTGCGCGCCGACGTCGCGATCCGCCCCGGTGGCGCGGTGACGGTGAACGGCGCACCATTGCCGTTCTGACCGGCGCGGGGCGAGGCTGATGCGATCCACGTGCTTGGTGCAGATCACCGGCTGTCATGCCGAGGGCGAGGTCGGCGATGTGATCACCGGCGGCGTCGCCCCGCCGCCCGGTGCGACGCTCTGGGAGCAAGCGCGCTGGATCGACGCTGACGGGGCGCTGCGCGATTTCGTGCTCAACGAGCCGCGCGGCGGGGTGTTTCGCCATGTGAACCTGCTGGTGCCGCCGAAAGACCCGCGCGCGCAGATGGGGTTCATCATCATGGAGCCCGCGCATACGCCGCCGATGTCAGGCTCAAACTCGATCTGCGTGGCGACGGTGCTCTTGGAAACCGGCATCCTGCCGATGGTCGAGCCGGTGACGCATCTGGTGCTGGAGGCTCCCGGCGGGGTGATCGCGGTGCGCGCCGAGTGCCGTGACGGGCGGGTGACGCGAGTGCATGTGCAAAACCTGCCAAGTTTCGCGCAGCACCTGGACGCGGTGCTTGAGGTTGAAGGGCTGGGCAGCCTGCGGGTGGACACCGCCTTTGGCGGTGACAGTTTCGTGGTGGTCGATGCCGAGGCGCTGGGATTTGCCTTGCGCGCCGATGAGGCCGCCGATCTGGCCGCGCTCGGCGTGCGCCTGACCCGCGCCGCAACCGAGCAACTGGGCTTTACCCATCCGGGCAACCCCGACTGGCGGCATATCTCGTTCTGCCTGTTTGCAGGGGCATTGAGCGAGGGGTTCGAGACCCGCCACGCCGTCGCTATCGAGCCGGGCAAGATCGACCGCTCCCCCACTGGCACCGCGGTCTCGGCACGGCTGGCCTTGCTGCACGCGCGCGGCGAGATCGGTGAAGGACAGGTGCTGACCGCGCGCTCGCTGATTGACGGGCAGTTTCAGGGGCGGATCGTCGGCACCGGCAGCCTCGGTGAGGTGCCAACCATCACCCCCGAAATCAGCGGTCGCGCATGGCTGACCGGCACCAAACAATTGATGCTCGATCCCGGCGACCCCTGGCCGCGCGGCTACCGGCTGTCGGATACTTGGCCGAATGCCTCGGGGTGAGGGGCGGTGCGTGCGCAGCACACACCCTACACGGCCGCAGCCGTAGGGTGTGTGCTGCGCACGCACCGTCTGCTGTGACCCGAGGTGCCAAAGCAAAAGCCCCGATGTTTCCACCGGGGCTTTCAAATCTCTCAGGCGCTAAGGCTTACTCGGCGCTCTCGGTGATTTCTTCACCGGTTTCCTGATCGACCATCTTCATCGCCAGACGGACCTTGCCGCGGTCGTCAAAGCCCAGAAGCTTGACCTTGACCTCTTGGCCTTCCTTCAGCGCATCCGACGGATGGTTCAGGCGCTTGTTGGCAATCTGGCTGACATGCACCAGACCGTCACGCTTGCCGAAGAAGTTCACGAAGGCGCCGAAATCGACGATCTTCACCACGGTGCCGGTATAGACTTTGCCAGCTTCGGGCTCGGCCACGATCGAATAGATCATGTCGTAGGCCTTCTTGATCGCTTCCTGATCCGAGGAGGCAATCTTGATCACACCGTCGTCGTTGATATCGACTTTAGCGCCCGAGGTTTCGACGATCTCGCGGATCACTTTACCGCCCGAGCCGATCACTTCACGGATCTTGTCGGTGGCGATCTGCATGGTCTCGATCTTCGGCGCATACTGGCTAAAGCCTGCCGGTGCGGCGAGGGCCTTGTTCATCTCGGCGAGGATGTGCATGCGGCCGTCTTTGGCTTGCGCCAGCGCCTGCTCCATGATCTCGACGGTGATGCCCGACACTTTGATGTCCATCTGCAGCGAGGTGATGCCGTTCTCGGTGCCGGCAACCTTGAAGTCCATGTCGCCGAGGTGGTCTTCGTCACCCAGAATATCCGACAGGATCGCAAAGCGGCCATCGTCTTCAAGGATCAGGCCCATGGCAACACCGGCCACCGGTGCTTTCAGCGGCACACCTGCGTCCATCATCGCCAGCGAACCACCGCAGACCGAGGCCATCGACGACGAGCCGTTGGATTCGGTGATCTCCGACACGATGCGGATCGTATAGGGGAAGTCGGTGGCTGCGGGCAGAACCGCCTGCAGCGCGCGCCATGCCAGTTTCCCGTGACCGATTTCACGACGACCCGGAGGGCCGAAGCGACCGACTTCGCCAACCGAATACGGAGGGAAGTTGTAGTGCAGCAGGAAGTTCGACTTCGAAGTGCCGGTCAGCGCGTCGATGAACTGCTCGTCGTCGCCGGTGCCCAGCGTCGCGATGCAGAGCGCCTGCGTTTCACCACGGGTGAACAGCGCCGAACCATGGGTGCGCGGCAGAACCGAGGTTTCCGAGACGATCGAGCGCACGGTCTTGGTGTCGCGGCCATCAATACGGGGATCACCGTTGATGATGCCACCGCGCAGGATCGAGGCTTCGAGCTTTTTCATTGCCGCGCCGAGATTGGCATCGGCCAGCTCGTCTTCGGTCAATTGCGCCATGATCCCGTCACGGGCTGCCGAGATCGCGGTGACGCGCTCTTGCTTGTCGCGGATCGCAAAGGCCGCACGCATCTGCTCTTCGCCCAGGGTTTTCAGGCGGGCCAGCAGGGCCGAGTAATCCGGCGGGGTGAAGTCGAAAGGCTCTTTGGCGCAGTCTTCGGCGAAATCGACGATCATGTCGATCACCGGCTGACAGGCGTCATGGGCGAATTTCACCGCGCCCAGCATTTCCGCTTCGGTCAGCTCATAGGCTTCCGATTCGACCATCATCACGGCGTCTTTGGTGCCGGCGACAACCAGATCGAGGCGCTGCTCGGGGTTCTCGCGCAACTTGTGCATGTCGTCGCACTCGGGGTTCAGCACGTATTCGCCATCGACGAAACCGACGCGGGCGGCGGCAATCGGGCCCATGAACGGCACGCCGGAAATGGTCAGCGCGGCCGAAGCGGCGATCATTGCCACCATATCGGGCTCATTGACGAGGTCATGCGACAGCACGGTGCAGATCACCAGCACTTCGTTCTTGAAGCCTTCGACAAACAGCGGGCGGATCGGACGGTCGATCAGGCGCGAGGTCAGCGTCTCTTTTTCCGAGGGACGGGCTTCGCGCTTGAAGAAGCCACCAGGCACTTTGCCGGCGGCGTAATAGCGTTCTTGGTAGTGCACGGTCAGCGGAAAGAAATCCTGCCCCGGCTTGGGTGCGCGCGCATAGGTCACGTTGGCCATGACCGAGGTGTCACCCAGAGTGGCGATGACCGAGCCATCAGCCTGACGGGCCACGCGCCCGGTTTCGAGCGTGAGCGTGTCCTGGCCCCACTCGATCGATTTTTTGGTAATGTTGAACATTCAGCGTTTCCTGTAAGGGAGCACTCCCGGCCTTCCGGGTCTCCCGTTTTGTGTGGCGGCCCCATTGCCGCCGACCCCACATATCTTGCTTTCGAACGCCGGGGCCCGGACGTCGCGTCTCAGATGCGCGGGACATACAGGAAAAACCCGTCTCTGGGAAGGGGGCGCGGGCGCCACTGTCAATCGCCATGATTGTCGCAGAGCCATGGTGCAAACGCAGATAAACCGCGCGATTGCCCTCGCTATTCGTCGCAGGCTTCGCGGATCACCGCATCTTCGTCGGGGCCTTGGTTTTCAAGATCCTCGAAATACAGCCGCCCGCGGTGATCGGTCTGGTAGCGAATGGTAAATGCGGTGCCGTTGTTACAGGTGCCGCTGACATCGCCATATTCATCCTCAACATCGCCGCCGATCGGGGTGGAATCATTGCGCTCGAAGACTGAATAGGCATGGGCTGCGCCCGTTAGGCTCAGGGCCAATGCGGCGGCGGCAAGCAGGAGGTGTGATTGCGGTCTCATGTCGGATATCCTTTGTGCAAGGGGCTATCGCAAGACCTGCGATGCCACATCCTGCCACAAACGGGCCGAGGGACATAATCACGTTTGGTGCACCATTTGACGCCAGTCCCGCGCTTTTGCAGGCGGGACCGGCGCCAATGGCAATGGCGTCAGATCACGCCGAACGAACGCATGGTTTCCGCCACGCGCACGAAACTGGCGATATTGGCGCCCAGAACATAGTTGCCCGGCACGCCGAATTCATCGGCGGTATTGGCGCAGAGATCGTGGATATTATGCATGATCTCGGCCAGACGGGTCTCGGTTTTCTCAAAGCTCCAGCTATCGCGCGAGGCGTTTTGCTGCATCTCCAGAGCCGAGGTCGCGACCCCGCCCGCATTCGCCGCTTTGCCCGGTGCGAACAACACGCCGGCATCTTGGAAAGCGTGGATCGCTTCGGGGGTCGAGGGCATATTCGCGCCTTCGCCAACCGCGATCACACCGTTCTTGATCAGCGCGCGGGCGTCTTTGCCGCTGAGTTCATTCTGCGTCGCCGAGGGCATCGCCACATCACAGGGCACATCCCAGATCGAGCCGCCCTTGATGAAATGCGTGCCATTGCCCTTGAGTCGCGCGTATTCCGAGATCCGCTGGCGGCGCACTTCCTTGATTTCCTTGAGCAACTCAAGGTCGATACCGTTCTCGTCAACGATATAGCCGCTGGAATCCGAACAGGCGACGACCTTGCCGCCGAAGGACAGGATCTTTTCAATCGAATAGATCGCCACATTGCCCGAGCCCGAGACCACACAGCGTTTGCCGTCAAAGCTGGTGCCTTTGGTCTGCAACATGCGCTGCACGAAATAGGTGTTGCCGTAGCCGGTGGCCTCGGTGCGCGCGCGCGATCCGCCGTAAAACAGGCCCTTGCCGGTAAACACCCCCGCCTCGTAGCGGTTGGTCAGGCGTTTATATTGGCCAAACAGATAGCCGATCTCGCGGCCACCGACGCCGATATCACCCGCAGGCACATCGGTGTATTCGCCCAAGTGGCGGAACATTTCGGTCATGAAGCTCTGGCAGAACCGCATCACTTCGGCGTCCGAGCGCCCTTTCGGGTCGAAATCCGCGCCGCCCTTGCCGCCGCCGATGGGCAGGCCGGTCAGGGCGTTCTTGAACACCTGCTCGAAGCCGAGGAATTTGATGATCCCGACATTCACCGACGGGTGGAACCGCATCCCGCCTTTATACGGGCCAAGCGCCGAGTTGAATTGCACGCGAAAGCCGCGGTTGACCTGCACCTGACCTTTGTCGTCGGTCCATGGCACGCGGAAAATGATCTGGCGCTCGGGTTCGCAAATGCGCTCGATCAGCGCGCCGTCGGTGAACTCGGGGTGTTTGGCAATCACCCGCCCCAGGCTTTCCAGCACTTCGCGTGCGGCTTGGTGGAACTCGGTCTCACCGGCGTTGCGGCGGATCACGGTGTCCAGAATGGGTTCGAGTTTTTCGTCAAGTTTAGGCATTTTGGGTCTCCTGCGCGTCCGACACTTTGGGAACTACGCTATGAAACGAGGGGGTAAGCGGTTTTTTTGGCAATGAAAAGTGCCATCCGCAGGTTTTTCGCCTTCGGCCCCGGTGTTTCCTGCGACGTATGCGCATAATAAAAAACGCCCACCGAAGCCGGCGGGCGTTCCAATTTAGGATCGTGCGGCGATCAACGACGGATGTTGAGGCGCTTGATCAGGGTCTTGTAACGCTCTTCTTCTTTGCCTTTGAGGTAGTCCAGCAGCTTGCGGCGCTGGGCAACCATCATCAACAGACCACGACGCGAGTGGTTGTCTTTTTTGTGGCTTTTGAAGTGTTCGGTCAGCGTGCTGATCCGCGAGGTCAGGATCGCAACCTGAACTTCGGGCGAACCGGTGTCACCTTCTTTGGTGCCGAATTCCTGGATCAGGCGCTGTTTTTCGTCTGCTGCAATCGACATCGGGGTCTCCTGTTTATCAATGTGGCAAGGCGCAAGCCGGGATGTCGTCCAGACAAGGCCCTTGGAGTCTCCTCGCCGGAATGGGCGAAGACATGCGCATATAGACGGTAAATGCGGGCAGGGCAATATGCGACGGAACGCCTTGGTTTCGCACGCGGATTGGCGGGGCGGGGCGGCGGCATCTGGCGCGCGCGGTTAACTATAAAAGCAGAAACAGGCTGGAATCACCCTGATGATCGCGGTTTGTTCATGTTTTACGCGTTGACTGGCCCAAAGTGAGTCGCAAACGGATTTGCGGTTAGGGGGCGAGATGTGGATGTTCTTGGGTTTAATCGGTGTGGTCATGGCGTCCAGCGTGGCCGATGCCTTCATGGGTTCCGGCGCGCGCGATGCCGAGGATCCGGATGATGCGGGCAACGGCGCGGGCGGCATGCAACCCGCCGGTGGTTCAGGCACGGAGACTGGCGGGCATGTGCAGGACTTGCTGCAAGCGCTCGCCGAAGAGGATGCAGCGGAGAGCGTAAGCGATCCAGCGGCGGTGCACCAACCCACGGTGCTTGATGATGGCGCAGAGCCGAGCTGGTATGAGGAAGAGTTTCTCAGCACTGATACCCCTCTGCCGCCACCGGTTGATTCCGTGGCGGTGGTCGCCGGAGACGGCCCGCCGACCGCAGGCGGCGCGGGCAATGATACGATTATCGGCGGTGGCGCGGATGACTGGATCGACGGGTTGGATGGCGACGACTCCCTGATCGGTGGCGGCGGCAATGACACGCTGATCGGCGGCACCGGCGCGGATATCCTCTTTGGTGGCGCTGGCGGTGATGACCTCTCGGCGGGCGCAGGCGGCGGAATTTTGGCGGGGGAAGCGGGCGATGACCGGCTGACCGGCGGCGCCGAGGCCGACCTGCTCTTTGGCGGCAGCGGGGATGACACGCTAAGCGGTGGCTGGGGCAATGATATGCTGGCCGGTGGCACGGGCGCAGACCTGCTGATGGGCGGGGCGGGCGATGACACGCTGCTCGGCTATACGCCCGATGCCGATGGTTCGGATATCGACGGCGCCGACTTCCTTAACGCGGGCGCTGGCGATGATTTTCTGGTGCTCGGCAGCGGTGATATCGCCAGCGGCGGTGGCGGTGCGGACACCTTCGTGCTCGGCAGTTGGATCGACCCCGAGGCGCCCGCTCAGATCAGCGATTTCGATCCCGCAGAGGATTCGCTGGTGGTGGCCTATAGCGCCAATGGCGTCTCGCCCGATGTCAGCAGCAGCTATGATTCCGAGGCTGGCGCCTTGCTGGTCTATGCCGATGGCAACCTGCTTGCGGTCTTGCCCGGCGTTAAGGCGCTGGCCTCCGAAACCCTGTCGATGATGCCGGTGAGTGGCGGCGGAGCCAGCTAACTGCGACCGCTTGGTTCGGCCGTGGCGCGGGCTGAACGGTCGCGCGCTCGCGGGTAATTCATTGAATCCCCTCACAACGCTACGCGCCCTCGCGCAGGGGTGCCCGCCACGCGGACGGATCGCGGCCTCTCCCAGTATGCGCCTGTCAACGCGGTTCCATTGCAGCAATTCAAAAACTCCCGGCAGAGCTCCGCGCGGCGCCTGATCGGAGGCTCTACCCGCCTATTGACTTTGAATGCCTCTTGTGGTCATAATATTTGAACAGAAAGTTCATATTTGAACCATAGCAGGAGAAGATAATGGCCGCGCCGAAAAAATTCCCCTCAATCGAGCCAAGTGACGTCGAGATTCCCGCAGGCAAAACGCTGGGCAGCTGGATCGAAAGCCGCGTCGCGCGCTATGAGACCCGCACGCTGGACTGGAACGCGCTGAAGTTTCAGGCCGACTATGATCCGAAATACAAGCGCGCCCAGATGCGCTATATCGGCACCGGCGCCACCGGCATTGTCGATGACGAGAATGTGGTTCCGGCCGAGAATTTCACCTTTTCGACGATGGTGCTTCCGGCTGGCTGCGAAGGCCCGCTGCATATCCACCGTGACGCCGAAGAGGTGTTCTTCATCCTCAAAGGCCATAAAATCCGCCTGTTCATCGAGCACGAGGGCGAGACCGTTGAAACCCTTTTGACCGAGCGCGATCTGATCTCGGTGCCGCCGGGGGTCTACCGCGGGCTGCGCAACGAGGGTATCGAAGAGGCGCTGATGTGCGTGATGATCGGCAATCCGAAGCCGGTGACGCCGACCTATCCCGCAGACCATCCGGTCTCGAAGCTCAAGCGCTAAGCTGCGATGATCCGGAGCGACAGGTGCGGAGATATCGGGTCTCCCTACCCGCCGCATCTACGCTCCGGCCCCGACGCCGCACGACCGGCTTCGGGATACGCCAGCCAGACCAGAATGAGCCGCCAGCGCCACCATGAGGAGACAGATATGAGCAATCCAATACGGGCCGGATTCCTGCGCGGGATCGTCATGCGTGCGCCGGGCATCACCGCCACCACCGACTTCTACACCGAGTTGTGGGGCCTCAATGTTGCCAAAACCGCCGATGGCATCACCTATCTGCGCGGCACCGGACCTGAGCCCTTCATCTACGGTCTCAAGGACGGCGACAGCTACGGCATTGAATATGTGCATTTCGGCATGGACAACCGCGCCGATATGGATGCGCTCTATGCGCATGTGACCGCCAAGGGCGCGCCCGCTTTGGGTCAGCCTGCGGACTTTGATCATCCGATTGGCGGCTACGGGTTTGAAATCCTTGACCCCGACAACCGGCGCCTGCGCTTCACCACCGAGCTTGAGGCGAATGCCGAAGACGACAAATTTGCCTATCCGCGCAAGGTCTCGCATGTGGTGCTGAACACGCCGGATATGGACGCGCTCGAGGCGTGGTATCAGGAGGTTTTGGGCTTTCGGACCAGCGATTACTCGGCTGATATGATGGTGTTTATGCGCTGCAACCGCGATCACCACTCGATTGCTTTGGTGCGCGCGCAATATCCCTCGGTCAACCATGTCGCCTTCGAGATGCCCGATCTCGACAGCTTCATGCGCGGCATTGGCCGGATGAAGCAAAAGGGCCAAGTGCCGAGCTGGGGACCGGGGCGGCACGGGCCGGGGAACAACCCGTTCGCCTATTTCGTCTCGCCCTCGGGCTATGTGATCGAGTTCACCTCGGAATTGCAGCAGATCGACGAGGCCACTCATGAGGCGCAGGTCTGGTCGCGCACCGATCCCGATTCGATGGATCGCTGGATGACCGCAGGCCCGCCGACGCCGGCGCAGCGTGCGGTGATGGCGGGGCGTCCCGACGCCGGTTTCCCGCATCTGAAAAAGGGCTGAGCGGATGGATCTGGGGCTGCAAGGCAAAACCATTGTCGTTACCGGCGGCTCGTCGGGTATTGGCCTGGCGACCGTGCGCGCCGCGCTTACCGAGGGCGCCAATGTCGCGTTTTGTGCGCGCGGCGCCGAGCGTCTGGAGCGGGTGGCGAGCGAATTGGCGGGCGAGTTCGGCGCCGACAAACTGCTGGCCCAAGCGTTTTCCGTGCTCGATCCCGAGGCCAACATTGCCTTTGCCGCGCAGGTTGCCGAGCGTTTCGGCACCTGCGACGCCTTGATCACCAACGCCGGACAGGGCCGCGTCTCGACCTATGCCGACACCAGCGATGCCGATTGGCGCGACGAGTTGGAGTTGAAATTCTTCAGCCAGTTGCACCCGATCCGCGCCTTCGAGGCGCAGTTGCGCGCCAGCGGCACAGGCTCGATCACCGCCGTAAACTCACTGCTCGCCTACCAGCCCGAAGCGCATATGGTCTGCACCTCCGCCGCCCGCGCCGGGGTGCAAAGCCTGCTCAAATCGCTGGCCGGTGAATTGGCGCCCGCGATCCGCGTGAATTCGATCCTTGTCGGCTTGATCGACAGCCAGCAGTGGCAGCGCCGCTTTGACGCGCGCGAGGATCAAAGCCAGTCGCGCGAGGAATGGTTTGGCAATCTGGCGCGGCGCAAGGCGATCCCTCTGGGCCGTCTGGGCAACCCCGAAGAGGCCGCCCGCGCATTGGTTTTCCTCGCCTCCCCCGCCGCCAGCTATATCACCGGCGCGCGGCTTGAAATTTCTGGCGGCGTCTCGCGTTTCGTCTGACCGCCCTCGCATGACCTTTTGAACAGAAAGTCTGACCATGACCGAAACCGTTGGTTACCAAATCGCCAGAAATCTCGCCGATGCGGGTATCACCACCGTTTTCGGGGTCATTTCGATCCATAATATGCCGATCCTTGACGGGATTGCCGAGCAAGGCCGCATCCGCTTTGTGCCCGCGCGTGGCGAGGCCGGCGCGATGAATATGGCCGATGCTTTCGCCCGAGTGTCAGGGCAGGTGGGCGTGGTGCTGACCTCAACCGGAACCGCGGCGGGCAATGCCGCAGGCGGGCAGGCCGAGGCGCTGACCGCAGGCTCCAAACTATTGCATATCACCACGCAGGTTGACCGCGAGTTCATGGACCGCGACCGCGCCGCGATCCACGATGTGCCCAAACAGCCCGAGATGCTGAAGGGCGTGTCGAAAGCCTATTTCCGCATCTGGGACGAAAAATCCGCCATCGGCACGCTCAATGCCGCGATCCGCGCGGCCAGCACGCCGCCGAGCGGGCCGGTCAGTCTGGAAATTCCGGTGGATGTTCAGCGGCTTACCGCCACCACCGGCTTCACCCTCTCGCCGCCGGTTGCCGCCACGCCGCCCATTGATGAGGCGCAGATCGACGCGCTCGCCAAGCTGGTTCTGGCGGCAAAACGCCCGATGATCTGGCTCGGTGGTGGTGCGCGCGGTGCGTCTGCGCAGGCCAATGAACTTGTCGCGCGCGGCTTTGGCGCGGTCTCTTCGACGCAGGGCCGCGCTGTGGTGTCCGAGGACAACGCCGCCACGATGGGCGCCTTCAACATGACCCCTGAAGCGCGGGAAATCTATGCCGCCTCGGACCTGATGATCGTTGTCGGCTCGCGGCTGCGCGGCAATGAGACGATGAACAACAAGATGGCGCTGCCCAAGCCCTTGGTGCAGATCGACGCCGAACCAACCCAATGCGGGCGCAATTATCCGGTCGATATGTTCCTCAACGGTGACGCCGCGCAGACCCTGCAAGCGCTGCTCGACCGGCTGCCGGCCAAACTCGATGTCGATGCGCAGCAAAGCTATGATATCTCGGTCGCGCGGGCGAAATCCGAGGGCGCGCTGCGCGGGCGGCTTGGCCCCTATCAGGTGGTCGCCGATCATCTTCTGGGCGTGGTCTCGCAAGGCGGCCATCCGTGGGTGCGCGATGTGACAATCTCGAATTCGACCTTCGGCAACCGCTATGTGCAGATCGCCGCGCCGAACCTTGGTGTGCATGCGCTGGGCGGCGGCATCGGGCAGGGGATTGCCATGGGCTGCGGCGCGGCGGTGGCCTCACCGGATGTGCGCACGGTGACATTGCTGGGCGATGGCGGCGCGATGCTGGGCATTGCCGAGTTGATCACCGCCGTGGATGAGGATCTCAACGTCACCTTCTTGTTGATGAACGACGCGGCCTATGGCGTGATCGAGAACATTCAGGACGACCAATACGACGGGCGGCGCCATTATTCGGCGATCAAAACCCCCGATTTCGGCAAGCTGTGCGACGCCATCGATATGCCGCATGTGAAAGTCTCGGATATCGAGGCCTTCCCCGAGGTGTTTGACGCCTCGATGCAGCGCAAAGGCCCGATGGTCGTCGAAGTCGATATGATCGCCATCGGTCCCTTCGCCGAAGCCTTCGCCGGTCCGCCCGCCGGTGCCGCTGGCAGCAAGGCCTGAGCGATGCAGCATCTCGCCCTGATCGGTTTCGGTGCGATCTCGCGGTCTTTGGTGGCCACGCTTTGCGACCAGCCCGATGCGGGGTTGCGCGCGCTGTCGCTCTTGGTGCGCAGTGCCCCCGATAAGGCGCACGACGCGGCCACACAGCTCTGCGCACCGCATGGCATTGCGGTGAAGGTCTACACCGATCTCGCGGATCTATTGGCCGCGCAACCCGATGTGGTGGTCGAATGCGCCGGTCAACCGGCGGTCGCGGCCCACGGGGAGGCTGTGTTGCGCGCAGGGATTGATTTGATCACCGCGTCGGTCGGCGCTTTCGCCGATCAGGCTCTGTTTGACCGGCTCAAGGCCACCGCATCCGGGACCGGCGCGCAAATCATCCTGCCCGCGGGGGCCATCGGCGGCATTGACGCGCTGGTGGCGGCGCGGCTCTCGGGGTTGGAGGTCGTCACCTATACCGGCCGCAAACCACCGAGCGGCTGGGCGGGCACCGATGCCGAAAACCGCGTTGATCTGGCGGCGTTGACCGAGCCGACGGTGTTTTTTGAGGGCTCGGCCCGCGAGGCGGCGACGACCTTTCCCAAGAACGCCAATGTCGCCGCGACGCTGGCGCTGGCCGGTCTGGGCATGGACGCGACCCGCGTGCGGCTGATCGCCGATCCGCACACCCGAGAGAACACCCATGAATATCTGGTCAAATCGCAGGCGGTGGATTTCTCCCTGAGCCTGACCGGCAAAGTCTCGCCGTTGAACCCCAAGACCTCGCTATCGACCGCTTATTCACTGGCCCGCGTGGTCCTGAACCGGTCCGGCGCAATCGTTATCTAGGAGCATGAGATGAGTTTTCCCTTTCCGGACGGACGGCTGTTTGTCGGCGGCGAATGGCAGGCGGGCTCCGGCGCCGAGATCACCTCGACATTTGCCGCCGAGGGCACGGAAAATATGCGGTTCGCAGGCGCCTCCAAAGCGGATGTCCTGAGCGCCATCGACCGTGCCAAGACCGCGCAGGCCGACCCCGCGTGGCAGCGTCTGAAACCGCATGAGCGAGCGATGTATCTCTACCGGATCGCCGATGGGATCACCGCGAATATCGAGCGGATCTCATGGCTGCAAAGCCGCGACACCAGCAAAACCCGCAATGAAGCGCGCGCGCTGGCGGGTTCGGCGGCGGCGACATTTCGCTATTTCGGCGCGGTGCTCGAGACTTCGGACGAGTTGCTGACCGCGCCGCGCGGCGATTACCTGACCTATTCGGTGCATGATCCGATCGGCTTGGTCGGCGCGATCACCCCGTGGAACTCGCCGATTGCCTCGGACGCGCAAAAGGCGGCACCAGCGCTGGCGGCGGGGAATGCGGTGCTGCTGAAACCGGCCAGTTGGTCGCCCATCATCAGTCTGGAATTGGCGCGGATCGTCGAAGAGGCGGGGCTGCCCAAGGGGCTGTATTCGGTGTTGCCCGGATCGGGGCGCGAGGTCGGCAATCTGCTGGTCGAACACCCCGACATCGGCAAAGTGTCCTTCACCGGCGGCACCTCGACGGGGCGTCATCTGGCGCATGTGGCGGCGGAAAAGCTGATGCCGATCTCGCTGGAACTGGGCGGCAAATCCCCCACCATCGTGTTCGAGGATTGCGACGAGGATCTGGCGATTGCCGGTATTCTCTTCGGCATATTCTCGTCCAGCGGGCAAAGCTGCATCGCGGGTTCGCGGCTGTTCGTGCAGCGCAGCATCTATGATCGTTTCGTGTCGAGACTGGTCAAGGCGACCGAGGCACTCAAGGTTGGGCATCCGTTTGACGCCGAAACGCAGGTCTCGTCGATGGTCCACGCCGATCACCGTGCCTCGGTCGAAGCCTATGTGCAGACCGCGCGCGACGAAGGCGGCGAATTCCTCACTGGCGGCAGGCGGCCCGAGGGCGCGGAATATGACAACGGCGCCTATTACCAGCCGACGATCATCGCCGGACTGACCAATCAGGCGCAGACCTGCCGCGAAGAGATTTTCGGGCCGGTTCTGGTGGTCATGCCATTTGACGACGAAGACGATGTGATCTCCATGTCGAATGACAACGACTACGGACTCGCCTGCGGGATCTGGTCGCGCGATCACGCGAAATGCTGGCGTCTGGCGCGGGCGATCAGGGCCGGAACCGTCTGGATCAACACCTATAAGCAATTCTCGATCTCAACACCCTTCGGTGGCGACGGCGCCAGCGGCATGGGGCGCGAGAAGGGCCGCGCCGGATTGCGCGCCTATCAGCGCCAAAAATCCATCTATGAGGATCATTCCGGCCAGCCCCACCCTTGGGCGCGCTGGCCGTAAGCGGCAATTTGCGAACTGATTTGGCGGGCGCTTGGGTGATCAGGCGCCCGCACCGCGTTTAGCGGGTGTCAGCCGCTATATCCCAGCCCCATCGACGCCTGTTTGGCAATCGCCAGCACCGCGGATTTGATCGGCCCGTCCGGGGCTTGGCCTTCCTCGGCAAAGCGGCTTTCGGGGCCCGAGACATTGATTGCGCCGACCGGCAGCCCGCGATGGTCGAAGACCACCGCCGCGCAAGACCCGATACCGGCCTCGAAATTCCCCTCGCTCCAGGCATAGCCCGCGGCGCGGTCCTGCTGCGCCTGCGCCAGCACCGCCTCGATGCTGGGCGGGGTTTTCTCGGTGACCATCTCGATTGTCACATCCGAGAATAGCCCGCGAATCGCCACCTCATCCATCTCGGCCAGTATCGCCCGCCCGCCCGAGGATGAATGCGCCGGTAGCCGCGAGCCCGAGCGCATATTGCTGACCAGATGCGTGTTCGGGGTTTCACGGCTCAGATAGACCAGATCGGTGCCATCCAGAATGCCCAGATGCGCCGACATGCCGGTGCTTTGCGCCAGTTCCGCCAGCAGCGGTTGACAAACCTGCACAATATCGCGGCCATGGATCGCCTGCGCCGCAAGGCTGATCATCCCCGCGCCCAGCCGGTATCCCGCGCCCTCGTCGATCTCTTCGATCATCCGGTTGGCCTCAAGCGTGTGGATCAGCCGGATCAGCGTGGTGCGGTTGATGCCCAGCTCTTTCGAGGTGCGGCTGAGATTGCGGCATTTATGGCCGTTGCCGATATGACGCAGCAACCGCAGCGCGCGCTCGACCGGCGGCACGGAATAGGTGGTGATCTCGGTTTTCGCTGCGTCTGCCATGATGCCCTCCGCTGTTGCTTCGTCAAAATAGAACAGTTTACGCTAATTTGAACAGTCCCTAGTTCTGAATCCAGTGGAAACCTTGAAGAATTATCGCCGCAACGCGATTTCCTCAGCATTTTCTTGACCCGTTCTCACTGCGCTCCTATACTATGAACATATAGTTCAAAATAGAACGGGATGTGGCGATGGTTGGGTTGAAGATTGGAATCTCCGGCGGCGGGATCGGCGGGTTTAGCGCTGCTATCGCGCTGCGCAAGGCCGGACATAAGGTCGAGGTTTTCGAACGCGCACCGGCCTTCAACCGTGTCGGCGCCGATATCAACCTAACGCCCAACGCGGTTTTCGCGCTCGATCAACTGGGCGTTGGCGAATATCTGCGCAAGACCGCCGCGCGCCCGACCTTCCGCATCAGCCGCGACGGTGTCAGCGGCGAGGAAACCTCGCGCCTGCCGATGAGCGCCGCCGCCGAAGAGAAATACGGCGCCCCGCAGCTGACCATCCACCGCGCCGATCTGCTCAATGCTTTGCAAGACCAACTGCCGAAAGAGACGGTGCATTCGGGCATGGCCACTAGTGATGTCGAGCTGAATGACAGCGGTGCAACGCTGGTCTTTGAAGATGGCAGCCGCCGCGACTTCGATCTGGTGATCGGCGCCGACGGTATCCATTCGGCGGTGCGCACGGCGCTGTTCGGCGCGGATGATCCCAAATTCACCGGCATTGTATCCTATCGCGCGGTGTTCCCGCGCAGCAAAGCGCCCAAATCCGGCGAGAGCGACGCTTTCACCAAATGGTGGGGCGAAGTGCCGGAAAAGCAGATCGTGACCTTCCCGCTGACCCTCGGCGAAGAGATTTTCGTCTTTGCCACCACCCCGCAGCAGGGCTGGACCGAAGAGGGATGGACCCTGCCCGGTGATGTCGAAGAACTGCGCGCCGAATACAGCAATTTCCACCCCGATGCGCGCGCGCTTCTCGACGCCTGCGAGAGCGTGACCAAATCGGCGCTACATGTGCGCGAACCGATGGAGGTCTGGTCGAAGGGCCGCGCCACGATCCTTGGCGACGCGGCGCATCCGATGGTGCCCTTTATGGCGCAGGGCGCCTGTATGGCGATCGAGGATGCGGTGATCCTGTCGCGCGCGCTGAACGGTGTCGAGGCGCAGGGCGTCGAGGCAGCTCTGGCGCGCTATGAAGCAGCGCGCAAACCGCGCACGGCACAGGTGCAGGCGAATTCGCTGGCCAATGACTGGCTGAAAAAGGGCGGCAATGCCGATTGGGTCTATGGCTATGACGCCTGGTCGGTGGCCTTGGGCTGAGGCGCCAAGCTGGGTAACATGCACCAAAAGCTAAACCACCGCCGCGATCTCGCATGACCATGCAATGAACGGGGTGAGCCGCGCCGCGTGGTCGTGCCTGCAATCAAATGCGCGCCGATAGGCTGCCGTTCAAAATGGTGACCCCGGCAGGGTTCGAACCTGCAACCTGCCCCTTAGGAGGGGGCTGCTCTATCCAGTTGAGCCACGGGGCCAATACTGCCGCTTTCGACGTCGGTGACGTTGAGGCAGACGCCCTTCTATCGGGCAAAACCACCGGGTATGGCAAGCCCGTGTGCGCGTTTTCTGCATCCGAACCCTACCGCCTGCGCTTGCGCTTTTGCGGCGGCGCGGGCTAGGATGATATGGCTAACATTTTTGAATCACCGTATTGGGCGCACGGCCGCTGTGCTGCCTGCAAGGAGCGCTATTTTTCATGAGTCACACGCGTCCAACCGACCTCCGCCGCCCGTTGACCCTGCGCGACGTGTCCGAAGCCTGCGGCGTCAGCGAAATGACCGTCAGCCGTGTGTTGCGCAATCGTGAAGACGTCTCGCCCGCGACCCGCGAAAAGGTGCAGACCGCCGCCCGCGCGCTGGGCTATGTGCCGAATAAAATCGCCGGTGGTCTGGCCTCGCAGCAGGTCAATCTGGTGGCGGTGATCGTGCCGTCCCTCTCCAATATGGTGTTTCCCGAGGTGTTGAGCGGGATCTCGGCGGCGCTGGGGGATACCGGATTGCAGCCGGTCTTTGGGGTCACCGGCTATAAGGCGGAAAAAGAAGAAGAAGTGCTCTATGAGATGCTCTCGTGGCGGCCTTCGGGGGCGATCATCGCCGGGCTCGAGCATACCGATGCCTCCCGCGCGATGCTGGAAAATGCCGGCATCCCAATTGTCGAGATCATGGACAGCGACGGCACCCCGATTGATTCGGTGGTGGGGATTTCGCACCGCGCCGCGGGCATGCAGATGGCCGAGGCGATTGTCGCCGCTGGCTACCGCCGCATCGGATTTCTGGGCACCAAGATGTCCGACGATCACCGCGCGCGCAAACGCCTGCAGGGGCTGACCGACGGGCTGGCCGAACACGGGCTGGAGTTGATCGACACCGAATTCTACACCGGCGGCTCGGCGCTCAAAAAGGGCCGCGAGATGACCGAGACCATCCTTGCGCGCAATCCTGATCTGGATTTCCTGTATTATTCCAATGACATGATCGGCGCGGGCGGTTTGCTCTATTGCCTTGAGAAAGGCTATGACGTGCCCGGCAAGCTGGGACTGGCGGGATTCAATGGCGTCGATTTCCTTGAGGGTCTGCCGATGCAATTGGCGACGATTGATGCCTGTCGCTATGAAATCGGTGTGCAGGCGGCCAATCTGATCGCGGGTAAGGAAACCGGCGGTTTGATCGGTGGCCACCGGATCGAACTGACGCCGGAACTGGTGCCGGGCGATACCATTCGCAAGGCCTGAACTCACCGGTTTTCGCAGACAGAAAAAGGCCCCGAGGCATCCCTCGGGGCCATTGCGTTTTCTAGGATCAGCCTCAGGTATTGGCGAACTCGGGATAGGCTTCCATGCCCAGTTCGGCCTTGTCCAATCCGGCGATTTCATCATCCGCCGAGACCCGCAGGCCCATCACCGCCCGCAGCAACAACCACAGCGCCGCCGAGGTGCCGAAGACGAAGGCACCGACGATCGCGACCGAAGCCAACTGGCCGAACAGCGTCGCTTCGGGGTTGGTGATCGGGACCGCCAGCGTGCCCCAGATGCCGGCCATCAAGTGCACCGGAATCGCGCCGACCACATCGTCAATCCGCAGCTTGTCGAGGAAGGGCACCGCAAAGACCACAATCGCGCCGCCGATCATGCCGATCAGCGTGGCACTGCCCAGCGAGGGCATCAGCGGCTCGGCGGTGATCGACACCAGACCGGCCAGCGCACCATTCAACACCATCGTCAGGTCGGGCTTTTTATAGAGCAGTTGCGTCAGCAGCATCGCGGTCAGCGCGCCACCCGCGGCGGCGGTGTTGGTATTGGCGAAAATCCGGCTGATATCGGCGATATTGCCCGCCGTATCCATGTAGAGCTGCGAGCCGCCGTTAAAGCCGAACCACCCCATCCACAGGATGAACGTGCCCAGCGTCGCCAGCGTCAGATTGGAGCCGGGGAAGGGGTTCACACGGCCATCCTTGGTGTATTTCCCGATCCGCGGGCCAAGGATCAGCGCACCGGCCAAAGCCGCCCAGCCGCCGACCGAATGCACCACGGTGGAGCCGGCGAAATCCAGAAAGCCGAAGTTGGTGTCCAGAAACCCTGCGCCCCATTTCCACGAGGCCTGGATCGGATAGATGAATCCGGTCAGCACCACGGTGAAAATCAGGAACGGCCAGAGCTTGATCCGCTCGGCCAGAGTGCCCGAGACGATCGAGGCGGTGGTGGCGCAGAACATCAGCTGGAAAAAGAAGTCCGAGCCGACCGAGGCATAGGTCAGATCGGGTTCGGCTCCGGCCAGACCGACCGGCTCCATCGTGGCGGTGCCAAAGGCGCCCAACACATTGGAAATCGTCCAAGCATCGCCCGGATACATCAGATTATAGCCGACGAGGTAATACATCAGCGCCGCCAGCGAAAACAGCGCGATATTCTTCATCAACTGCATGGTGACATTCTTTGACCGCACCAGACCCGCTTCGAGCATCGAGAAACCGGCGGCCATCCAGAACACCAGAAAACCGGTGACCAGAAACATGAAGCTGGTGAAAATAAAGCCGACATCCTGCGGCGGCGGCGTCAGATCGGCCTCTTGGGCGAGCACCGCGACGGGAAGCACCGTCAGGGCCAGCGCGAGGGGCGTGAGTTTTTTGAAAGTCATGCGTTTTATCCTTTGTGAGCGCTTAAATCGCGTCTTCGCCGATCTCGCCGGTGCGCACCCGCACCGCCTGTTCCAGATCCAGCACGAAAATCTTGCCGTCGCCGATCTTGCCGGTGCGTGCAGCCGTCGCCAGAACCTCGGTGATCTGTTCGGCCAAAGCGTCCGGCGCGGCGATCTCCAGCTTGAGTTTCGGCACGAAACTGATCGCGTATTCGGCGCCACGGTAAATCTCGGTATGACCCGATTGCGCGCCGAACCCTTTGATCTCGGAGACCATCAATCCGCGCACGCCCAATTGCGTGAGCGCGTCTTTGACCTCGTCGAGCTTGAAGGGTTTGATCGCTGCTATGATGTATTTCACCTCGTTATCCCCTATGCGATGTTCGGACGGCGACCTAGCAGGCGCCGATGGGGATATTGCGAATGCTGCAGGTGCAAAGCGCAACGCGGCAGGCGCGCAACTGGCGCGAAAAACCGCAATCGCCGCGAATTTAGGGGGATTTGCCGGCGGTTGCTCACGAATTAATCATTTCACAAAGGCAAACCGTGAGGGTTGCGCACTCCACAATTGAACGGTTGCGCTTTATGCTGCATGCAAGACGCAGCGAGATTGACGGCGATTTCGGCTGCGAAACCGACCGCGACCCACGAGATACGCACCGCAAAAGCGACACGCACGGCATACACGACAGACAGGGCAGAGACAGGCATGGCTTCCACGGGCAATCGGCGACCGCGCTTGGTGGCGGACCGGCGCACTCCGGCACCCCGCACGCAGGCATCGCGCGCGCGGTCTGGCGGCGGTGGCAAGGGCGGCGGCAAAGGTGGTGGCGGGCGTGGTCCGAACGGGCGCAAACCGGCCAAGCGGCGTCAGGTGAAAAAGACCGGCAATTGGTTCACCCGTTTCTTTGGCGGTATCCTGCGGTTTATCTGGCGCGTGGTCTGGGGCGTGTTCTGGCGGGTGACGGCGATTGCCACGCTGGTGATGGCCGCCGCGACATTCTATTTCTACACCACCATGCCCTCGGATCTGACCGAGATGCTGGACGGGCGGGCGCGTGGCTCGGTGACGATGCGCGATGCCGATGGCGAGGTTTTCGCGTGGCGCGGTGAGACTTTCGGCGGCTACACCAGTTCTGACTCCGTCTCGCCGCATCTGCGCAACGCGATTGTTGCCACCGAGGACCGGCGGTTCTATTGGCACTTCGGGGTCAGCCCGCGCGGCATCGCCGGTGCGATCCGCTCGAATCTGGCGCAAGGGCGCGGCCCGTTCAGCGGCGCTGGCGGCTCGACGATCACCCAGCAGGTGTCGAAGCTCCTGTGTCTTGGCGTGGCCTTTGATCCCGAGGTTTGGGATTCCGAGGCCGATTATGAAAGCGACTGCCGCGAGGGCACGATCTGGCGCAAAATTCAGGAACTGCCCTACGCCTTCGCGCTGGAACTGCGCTTTACCAAGGCGGAAATCCTGACGATCTATATCAACCGCGCCTTTCTCGGGGCCGGTTCGCGCGGGTTCGAGGCCGCCGCCGAGCGCTATTTCGGCCATTCCGCCGCGCAGGTGGATGCCGCCGAAGCCGCGATGCTGGCCGGATTGCTGGTCGCGCCTTCCTATTACGCGCCGACGCGCAATCTGGGGCGCGCGCAGGAGCGGGCGAATATCGTGCTCGGGCTGATGGCCGAGGAAGACTATCTCACCGATGCCGAATTGGCCGAAGCGCGCGCCAATCCGGCAGAGCTGCATGAGGCCGCCGAAACCTCGACCGGCGGGTTTTTCGCCGATTGGGTGATGCAATCCGGCCCCGCATGGCTGACCCGCGACACCACCGAGGATGTGCTGATCCAGACCACGCTGGACCAGCGCGTGCAACTGGCCGCGCAAGACGCTTTGCAACAGGTGTTCATGGAACGGGTGCGCGACGATTCCGTCGCTGAGGCCAGCGTATTGGTGATGTCGGCGGATGGCGCGGTGCGGGCGATGGTCGGCGGGCGCAGCTATACGGTCGGCGGTTTTAACCGCGCGACACAGGCGCGACGGCAAACCGGCTCGGCGTTCAAACCCTTCGTCTATGCGCTGGCGATGGATGTCGGCTATCAGCCCTATGATCTGGTTGAGGATGCGCCGCTGACCATTAATGTGCCCGGCTCCGGCCCGTGGTCGCCGCGCAATTACTCGCGGCGCTATCTGGGCTTCATGACCCTGACCGAGGCGCTGGCACGGTCGCAAAACGTTCCGGCGGTGCGGATTTCCGAGGCGATGGGCCGCGAGAATGTGCGGCAGGCGGCGAATGCCTTTGGCTTGCACTCGGATCTCGCCGAAGGTCCGGCCTTGGCTCTCGGCGCCTCCGAGGCGACCCTGCTCGAGATGACCGCCGCTTTCGCCGGTATCCTCAACGGCGGCAGTTCGGTGCAGCCCTACGGGTTCACCTCATTGACCCTTGCCGGTGAGCGCGAGCCGCTGTTGCGCATCGGCAGCGGTATCGGCGAGCGGGTGATCTCGGAGGAAGCGGCGCAGCAATTGATCTGGATGATGTCGCAGGTGATCGAAGCGCCCTATGGCACCGGTCGCCGCGCCGCACTGCCCGACGGGCGCGAGGCGGCGGGCAAGACCGGCACCACACAGGGCGCGCGTGACGCTTGGTTTGTCGGGTTTACCGCCGATTACGTGGTCGGCGTCTGGATGGGCAACGACGACAATTCACCGCTGAGCGGGGTGACCGGTGGCGGTCTTCCGGCGGAGATCTGGCGCGAGACGATGGTGCGGATCCACGACGGTCTGCCGCAGCGCCCGCTGCCGATGGTGGTGCCCGAACGTCCCGAACTCGACCCGCCGACCACGCGCGATAGTGGCGGCGGTCAAAGCGGCGGCGGCTCGCTGTCGGATTCGATCATGGGCGTGCTCAACGGTATTCTGGGCGGGAATTGAGCCGCGGGATGATTGCGGAGGTATAGAACCCTTGCGCCTTCGACTCTTCGAGCATTGCGCTAAGGGCCGCGCCCGACCCTGGGAGGGCGCTTCCAGCCTTTGAATAGCGCGCTGCGCTCAAAAGCACGCATGTCGGATGTGCTGTGAAGGCCATCGCCAGTGCGCCCTCCCGGGGGGAGGGTCGGGCGCGGCCCGGGCTGATGCCCGTGCCTGACGGGGTTCAAGGTTGGGAGAGATGAACTCCCGTGTTTGCATCTGGAGGTTTCAACGAGGGAGGTTAGCGAGCCCCCCTCACCCCGACTGCTGCAAATCTTGTATCATCCGGTCCAGATTGCCGCCGCGACGCTCCAGCATGGTGCCGATTTCCTGCCGCTCGGCGGCCAATACATTCACCCCTTCGATGATCAGGTTGAAAAACCGCGCCCGTCCGCTGCGGTCCGAGACATGCCAGCGCACCTCGAAAGGGGCACGCCCGCGCAGGGTCATCGTCGACTCGACCTCCCAGAAGCTTTGCACCTGCCGCGCGGTATCGACCTGCACCGTGGCGCCGATGAACTGGCGGAACTGCCCGCCGTATTTGCGCGACAGATAGGCGCGAAAGCCGGCGGTGAAGGCCTGCATCTGGCTGGCGCTGGCGCTGCGCGCGGGCGGGCCAAGCACCGAACGCGCGATGATCGGCACATCACCATATTGATCGAACAGCCCTTCGAACCGCGCGATCATCTGCCCCTCGGAGCCACCGGAATTGATGATCCCGTGGATGTCGGCCATCACACTGTCAATCAGGCTGCGCGCCTGCCCCTGGGTGAGGGCGGCGGCGGGCAGCACCGGCAGCAGCGCAGCACCACCGGTTGCGGCGATACCCAGCAAGACGCGGCGGCGGTCAATCATATAGATCGGCATAGGGGTCAATAATCTCGTCCTCGATTTCCACCCCCAGATGATAGCGCCGGGTTTGCAAATAAAGAAGCCTCGCCTGCGCATAGGGATCGGCGGTGTTGATCACATTCGCGTCGAGTATTTCGGCGTATTCCGCGCGATCCGCAAAGCGCGCGGCACCCCTCGCCACCAGCGTGCCGCCGAACTCGCCGCGGGGCAGGGCAAAGCGCAAGGGATCAAGCACCAGATCGACGGCCAGCCCGAGCGCATCGCGTTCGGTCGAGGGACCGAGGAGCGGCAACACCACATAGGCGCCCTCGCCAACGCCCCAACGGTGCAGGGTTTCGCCGAAATCCGAGCGCCGCCCGTGAATGCCGATGCGGCCCGCCGGATCAAACAGCCCGCCCAGCCCGACGGTCGAATTGATCACCAAGCGCAGGGTGTTTTCCGCCGCACGGTCGGGTCGGATCTGCAAGAGATCATTGGCAATCGTCGAGGGCAGTCCCAGATTTGCGCCAAAATTACTGACAATGCGACGCAAAAATGAACCACGCTGCGGCGTCACCGCATCCGGCGCCACAACGGTTTCGCCCTCATCATCCAGAGCGACCAAAGCTGGATCTGTCTCTGCCTCGGTATCGCCGGACAGCGCCTGATCCAGTGCTAAGTTATTGTTAAACCACGCACGATTGACCGATTCGTAAGGGTCATTTGTGCCCGAAGGTAGCGGCGCCTGCGCGCAACCCGCCGCCAGAGCGCCGATCAGCAAGACTGCAACGATTGATCTCGCACGGCGCGGTGCGGGCATTCTGGTCTCCTGTATCGTTTACCGAATACTAGCAAGTTGCAGGCTATCACCTTCTTTATAAGGAGCGCTGAAGCAATGGCAACCACGAGGCACCGCAGGCAGGGAGGGCAAGCGAGATTCGATGAAGCAGCGCGTGTGCATTGGCATGCGCGGCGGCTCTGGCTGGCGGTGTTGCTGTTCAGCGGCTTGATGAATCCGCTGATGCTGACCGGCCCGCTGTTCATGCTGCAGGTCTATGACCGGGTGATCCCCTCGAACTCCAGCGCGACGCTGGCGGTGCTCTTTGCGCTGGTCGTGTTCATGTATGCGATGATGACGCTGCTGGATTCGGCGCGTATCCGCATTCTGGTGCGCATTGCCGCGCAGTTCCGGCTGCGCGTCGAGGCGCCGGTGTTCGAAGCGCGCACCCGTGCCCTGACGCTGGATCGCAACAACCCGATGGCGCTTTCGGCGCTGCAGGATATCGACGTGGTGTTCCGAGCGATTTCCTCACCCGCGATGCTGGCGCTTCTGGATACGCCCTGGGCCTTCGGGTTCTTCATCCTGATGTTCTTTCTGCATCCGCTTCTCGGCGCTTTGGCACTGATTGGCGGGGTGATCATGGTTGCAATTGCGCTTTGGGGCCAATGGCGCACGCGGCCCTATCTGGGGCAGGCGCAGGCCAGCGCGCGCACCGCCGATACCATCGCCCGCCTGACCGCCGAGGATGCGGATACGATGACCGCGCTGGGCATGGATGTTACCGCCTCGAAACTGTGGAACGCGCGCCGCAAAGAGGCGCTGAGCGCGACTTTGGCGGTGCAGGACCGTGTCGGCATCGACGGCGCGGCGGCGCGCGCGTTTCGGATGCTGATGAATTCGGCAATGCTGGGCGCGGGCGCGTGGCTGGTGCTGCAGGGCAGCCTCTCGCCGGGGTTGATCGTCGCCGCCTCGATCATCACCGGCCGCACCTTGGTCCCTATTGAACTGCTGGCCACCCAATGGACCGATATGCGCGCCGCGCTGGCCGCCGACCAGCGGCTGAAAAAACTGGTGTTGATGAATGCCGAGAAACCGCTGACCGTTGCCAGCGCCGACCAGCCAAGTGGCGCGCTTGAGGTGCAGCAGTTGGTGATCACCCCGCCGGGTGGTGGCGTGCCCTTGCTGCGGGTGCAGGGGTTCAAGATCCAGCCGGGGCGCGCGATGGGGGTGATCGGGCCCAGCGGTTCGGGCAAGACCACTTTGGCGCGGGCGCTGATTGGCTCGGTGACGGTTGCGGTGGGCACCATGCGGCTGGGCGATGATGTGCTGCCGCTGACCCCGCCGGTGGACACGAGGCTGGGTTATCTGCCGCAGCGGATCATCCTGCTTGATGGCACCATCGGGCAAAATATCTCGCGGTTTCGCCGTGATGTGCCGATGAGCGCGATCGAAGCCGCGGGGCGGGCGGCGGGCGTCCATAACCTCGTGGTGTCGCTGCCCAAGGGCTATGACACGGTGATCGAGAGCCACGCGCACCGTCTCTCGGGCGGGCAGACGCAGCGTATCGGGTTGGCGCGGGCGCTGTTTGACGACCCGCTGCTCCTGATCCTCGATGAGCCGATTGCCAATCTTGATGCCGAGGGCTCGGCGGCGCTGAACCGTGCGGTGCGTATGGCCAAGGCCCGCGGCGCGGTGGTGGTGGTGATGGCGCACCGGCCCGCCGCGATCACCGAATGCGAGGATTTGCTGGTCCTCGACAATGGCGCGCAGGTTGCCTTCGGGCCGCGCGACCGCGTGCTGCGCGATATGGTGCGCAACCGTACCGCCGTGGTGCGTTCGATCGCGCCGCAGCAAGGGGTCGATCCGCGCGCCGATAATGAGGCGGGCAGATGAAGAACGTCGAAGGTCTCAACCCGCAGGGTGCGATTATGATGGGCGCGGTCACCGCGATGGTGATGGTCTTCGGCTTTGGCGTTTGGGCCGCCTTTGTGCCGATAGACGGCGCGATCATCGCCAGCGGTGAGATTGACGATGCCGCCTATCGCCATGTGATCCAGCACGCGCAGGGCGGCGATGTCGCCGAACTCGCGGTCGCAGAGGGGCAGCAGGTCGAGATGGGTGACCTGTTGTTCCGGCTCGATGATTCGGCGCTCGAATCGGAATGGGCGCTGGTGTCCTCGCAGCTGATCGAGGCGCAGGCGCGCAGTCTGCGGCTGCTTGCCGAACGCGATGGGGTGCCGATGGGGCGGCTGGTCGCCGCGCCCGGAGGCGGCGATGACATGCGCAGCGCGGTGGTCGCGCAACGCCGCCTGTTCGAAGCGCGACACCGCACGCAGGACCGCCAGCTGGCGCAATTGGAGCAGCGCAATCTGCAACTGGCGGCGCAATTGGTTGGGCTGCAGGCGCAGATGGAGGCACTACAACAAGAGCAGGCGCTGCTGGAGGACGAGATTGAGACCCAGACCGAATTGCAAAGCCGCGGGCTGACACAAGCGTCGCGGGTGGCGGTGCTGGCACGCGAGGCGGCGCGGCTGGACGGCAGCCGCGCCTCGGTGGTGGCGCAGATCGCCGAAGCCCGCGGCCAGATTGTCGAGATCGATCTACAGGCGGAAGCGCTGACCGCAGCGCGGCGCGAAGAGGCCGAGCAGCAACTGGCCGAGAATAACGCACTGCTTCTGGAACTGACCGCGCGGCGCACGATCTTGGCCGACCGGCGGGCGCAGATGGTGTTGCGCGCGCCGGCCAGCGGGCGGGTGCATGGTATGGCAGCCATCGAGAATGGCGGCATCTTGCAACCCGCGACCACCGCGATGCAGATTGTCGAGCGTCCCGACCAGCCGGTGATCGCGCTGCTGGTCAGCCCCGGTGATATCGACCATGTCTATGTCGGCCAACAGGTGCAGGTGCAATTCCCCGCCCTGATGCCCGAGGTCAGCAGTCTCGAGGCACAGGTGACACTCCTGTCGGCCGCACCGTTTCTGAATGAAAGCAGTGGTGAGCGTTATTACCGTGTCGAGGCCGCGCTGAGCGCTGCGGCGCTGGATACGGTCGGTGCAAAATCCCTGCTGCCGGGGCTGGCGGTGCAGGCGTTTCTGCGCACCGGCGCGCGCACCCCGTTGGCCTATTTGCTATCGCCGATCACCCAATATCTGCATGGCGCGATGCGCGATCCATAGACAGGGATTTTCAGCCGCTCCGGGGCTTTTCGTTGCCGCCTAAACATGATTTGGTTCGCGCAACACAAAAGGAGTTACCCGATGCCTCACGCCCTCGAAACCCGTCTCGCCGAATTGGGCCTCTCGCTGCCGGACGCACCGGCACCGGCGGCCAATTATGTGCCATGGATCATCAGCGGCAATCAGGTGTTTGTCTCGGGGCAGATCAGCCAGAATGATGCAGGCTTGATCCGCGGTAAACTCGGCGGCGATATCAGCACCGAACAGGGCGCCGAGGCCGCCTCGCATTGCGCGCTCTCCTTGCTCGCGCAGTTGCGCGCGGCGCTGGACGGTGATCTGTCGCGGCTGGTGCGGTTGGTCAAACTGACCGGTTTCGTCAATTGCACGCCCGATTTCACCGACCAGCCGAAGGTGATCAACGGCGCCTCTGACCTGATGGTCGAACTCCTCGGCGATGCCGGACGCCATGCGCGCTCGGCGGTCGGCGCGCCGTCGCTGCCCTTCGGCGTTGCGGTTGAAATCGAGGCAATTTTCGAGATTTCCTAATGCTCCCGACGCTGCATGAGACGTTTTTGACCCGACCGCTGGCGCATCGCGCCCTGCATGATGCCAGCGCTGGAAGACCGGAAAACTCCCTTGCGGCGGTGCGCCATGCCGTCGCGCTGGGCTATGGGATCGAGATTGATCTACAGCCCAGCGCCGACGGGCAGGCGATGGTGTTCCACGATTATGATCTTGGGCGCCTGACCCATGCCACGGGGCAGGTGAAGGCGCTGGATGCGGCGCAATTGCAAGCGCTGCAGGTGCGCGGCGGCGATGCGCCGATCCCCACTCTGCCCGAGGTTCTGGCCGAGGTCGCAGGCCAAGTGCCGCTCTTGATCGAGCTCAAGGACCAGTCGCGGGCCTTAGGTCATGCCCAATCGGTGCTCGAAAGTGCCACCGCGCAGGCGCTACAGGGGTATGACGGGCCGGTCGCGCTGATGTCGTTCAATCCGAAAATGATCGGCAATCTGGCGCAGATGGCGCCGCATGTGCCGCGCGGGTTGACCACCTATGCGTTCCCCGAGCGTGACGTGCCGCCGGACACTCCGCCCGAGATGCAGGTGCACCGCGAGACCTTGGCGCAGATTGCCGCCTATGACGCGGTCGGCGCCTGTTTCATCTCGCATGACTGGCATGATTTGAACCGCCCGCGGGTGGCCGAACTCAAGGCACAGGGGGCGGCGATCCTCAGCTGGACGATCCGCACCCCCGCCGAAGAGATGATCGCCCGCCAGATCGCGCAGAATATCACCTTCGAGAGCTATCTCCCCGAACGGCCTTGATATTCCCGCTTTGGTGAACAGGTCATTGGGTCTAGCTGTCGGGCAGGTTGAAAAGGGGCCGGAATGGAGATCGCTGTCATCGATGCCATTGCCGAGGTGGAGGCACAGGCTTGGGATGCGCTGGCTATGGATGGTGCCTCTGATCAGGCCCTGCGCCCGATTGATCCCTTCACCAAGCACCGGTTTTTGCACGCGCTCGAGGCTTCGGGCTCGGTTGGCCCCGGCACCGGCTGGGAGGCCAAACATCTGACCGTGCGCCAGAATGGCACCCTGCTGGCGGCAATGCCGCTTTACGCCAAATCGCACAGTCAGGGCGAATACATCTTTGACCATGCGTTTGCCGAGGCATGGCAGCGTGCGGGCGGCGATTACTACCCGAAATTGCAATCCGCCGTGCCCTTCACCCCGGCCACCGGTCCGCGGCTCTTGGGTCCGCCCGAATTGCGCCCGATCCTGCTGCGAGCATTGCGCGAAATTACCGATGGCAACCAATTGTCCTCGGCGCATATCACCTTTTGCACCGAAGACGAGGCGGCAGCAGGGCGCGCCGAAGGCTATCTGCACCGCACCACCCAGCAGTTTCACTGGCAGGATGACGGGTTCGGCGATTTCGACGGGTTCCTTGCCGCGCTCTCGTCGCGCAAACGCAAGGGCATTCGCCGCGAGCGGGCGCAGGCGCAGGCATTCGGCGGGCAGATCCGCGCGCTCACCGGCGATGCGCTACAGCCCGAGCATTGGGATGCCTTCTGGCAGTTCTATCAGGACACCGGCAGCCGCAAATGGGGCCGCCCCTATCTGACGCGGGCATTTTTCGACCTCGTGCAGGAATATATGCGCGACGATACGCTGCTGATTCTGGCCGAGATCGACGGCGCGCCGATCGCCGGTGCGTTGAATTTCATCGGTCGCGAGACGCTGTTCGGGCGCTATTGGGGCTGCGTGCAGGATCATCCCTGCCTGCATTTTGAACTGTGTTATTATCAGGCGATTGACTGGGCGCTGGCCAACGGGTTGTCTCGGGTCGAGGCCGGTGCGCAGGGCGAGCACAAACTGGCGCGCGGCTATTTGCCGACGCCGGTGCATTCGCTGCATTGGTTCTCGGACCCGCGCTTTACCCGCGCGGTCGAGGATTATCTGCAGCGCGAATCGCAAGCGGTGGGTGACGAGATGGAGTTTCTGGGCCGTTTCACCCCGTTTCGCCGCGGGGATACTGGCCCCAAGGGCGTGTGACTGGAGGGCAGATGATCGATTTCTATACCAACCCGAAATCGCGCGGCGTGATTACCCGCTGGATGCTCGAGGAGATCGGCGCGCCCTACACCACGCATCTGCTCGACTACCAGAGCACGATGAAATCCCCCGAGTATCTGGCGATCAACCCGATGGGCAAAGTGCCCGCGATTGTCCATGACGGGCAGGTGGTGACCGAGGCCGCGGCGATCTGCGCGCACCTCGCCGACGCCTTTCCCGAGGCCGGTCTTGCGCCAGCACCCGAACAGCGCGGCGCCTATTACCGCTGGCTGTTTTTCGGCGCTGGCCCGTTTGAGGCGGCGATCAGCAATGCGGGGTTCGGTTTTGTCGTGCCCGAGGGGCGCGAGCGGGCGATTGGCTACGGGCGGCTTGAGGATGTGCTCGACACTCTCGAGGGGCATCTGAGCGAGCGTCGCTATATTCTTGGCGAGAAATTCACCGCGGCGGATGTCTATCTCGGCAGCCAGATCGGCTTCGGCGCGGAATTCGGCCTGTTCCCGATGCGCGCGGGGCTTTCCGCCTATTGGGAGCGGATCAAAGACCGGCCGGCACGGGTGCGGGGGATGCAATTGGATAAAGAGGCAGATGATGAAAACTGAAAAACTCGAGGGCGCTGCCCGCACGGCTGCGCTCGCTGACCTGACCGCCGCCGGCTGGGAGCATGACGCCACCCGCGATGCGATTGCCAAGACCTTCCGGTTCAAATCCTTCAACGCCGCTTTTGGCTGGATGACCCGCGTTGCCATCGAGGCCGAGAAACGCAATCACCACCCTGAATGGCGCAACGTCTGGAACCGTGTTGAGGTGGTGCTGACCACCCATAGCGCCGACGGGCTGACCCATCTCGATGTGGTGCTGGCCGAGGCGATGGACCGTTTCGCCAAAGACTAAGCCAAACACAAAGGGGGCGCGATCCGCACCCCCTTTGACATGGTACATTGCACTGGGGCTTTACAGCGCCTCGACCATCGCCGCGCCGCCCGAGATTTCGCAGCCCGAGGTTGTCTCGGGGTGCCAGACCGTCACCACACCATCCTCGGCGGCCATCGCATAGCGCTTGGAGCGCCCGAACAGCCCGACCGGCGGCGCGTCAAACACCATGTCGATGGATTTCGCAAAGGCACCGTCGCCATCCGACAGCAGGGTGATCCCGGCTTTCGACGCGCCGGTGGCCTCGGCCCAGCTGTGCATCACAAAGGCATCATTCACCGCCACGCAGATGATCTCGTCGACACCCTTGGCCTTGAGCTGGTCCTTGGCGTCAATGAAACTTGGCATATGGGCCGAATGGCAGGTCGGGGTAAACGCGCCCGGCACGGCAAAGATCACCACTTTGCGGCCCTTGGTCAGCGAGGACAGCGTGACCTCTTCGGGGCCATTCGCACCGATCCGCACGAAGGTGGCTTCGGGCAGTTTGTCGCCTACGGAAATGGACATGGAATGGTCTCCTGTTATGGGGAAAAACTCTGGGATTGATCAATCCCATGAGATATATAGCCCGAAACGCTCCGGTTCCAGTGGGCGTAGGGCAAGAGGGGAGAAACCATGGCAGGAATAGTTGTGATCGGCGCCGGACAAGCCGGGTCGTCGCTGGTGGTGAAGCTGCGGGCGCTGGGCTATGCGGGCGATGTTACGCTGGTCGGCGATGAGCCGGTGCCCCCCTATCAACGCCCGCCGCTGTCGAAATCCTATCTCTTGGGCAAGATGGACCTCGACCGTCTGTTCCTGCGCCCGCAGGCTTTCTATGACGACCAGAATATCACCCTGCGCCTGAACACCAAGGTCAGCCGGATCGACGCCGCCGCCAAAACCGTCTGGCTTGGCGATGAGGCACTGCCCTATGACCAGCTCGCATTGACCACCGGCGCCGAGCCGCGCCAACTGCCCGCCGCGATTGGCGGTGATCTTGCCGGTGTCTATGCCGTGCGCCGCCTCTCCGATATCGACGCGATGGCCGCCGAGTTCACCGAAGGCCGCCGCGTGTTGATCATCGGCGGCGGCTATATCGGGCTCGAGGCGGCGGCAGTGGCGGCGCAAAAAGGGCTGAATGTGACCCTGATCGAAGCCGCGCCGCGCATTCTGGGCCGCGTGGCTTCGCCTGAGACCGCCGATGTGATGCGCGCCCTGCACCAGAGCCACGGGGTGACGATCCGTGAGGGGCTCGGCCTGACGCGGCTCACCGGCGACAGCCGTGTGCAGGCGGCAGAACTTGCCGACGGTTCGGTGCTGGAGGTGGATTTCGTCATTGTCGGCATCGGCATCAGCCCCGCCGCCGATCTGGCGCAGGCAGCAGGCGTGACGCTTGAGAACGGCATCGCAGTGGATGATTTCGGCCGCACCTCGGACCCGTCGATCTGGGCCGCGGGGGATTGCGCCTCCTTCACCTATCAAGGCACGCGGCTGCGGCTGGAAAGCGTGCAGAACGCGATTGATCAGGCCGAGGCGGTGGCGGAGAACATGCTCGCGGCAGATAAAGCCTATGCGCCGATGCCGTGGTTCTGGTCGGATCAATACGACATGAAACTGCAGATCGCCGGGCTCAACAGCGGCTATGACCGGATCGTCACCCGCGAGACCGGCACCGCGCGCAGCCATTGGTATTTCCGCGAGGGGCAGTTCATCTCGGTCGATGCGATGAATGATCCGCGCGCCTATATGGTTGGCAAGCGCTTGTTGGAACAGGGAAAAACCCCCGCCGCCGAGGCCGTGGCCGACCCGGATACCGAGCTGAAAGCCTTGCTGAAGTAATGCGCATTGTCGGCGGCAGCCACCGTGGCACGCAATTGGCCAGCGTGGGTCAGGGCGATGCCGCCGCGCATCTGCGCCCGACGCCTGACCGCGTCCGCGAGGCGCTGTTCAACGCGCTCTGCCAAGGCCGATGGGGCGATCTGGTGCGCGGGCAGCGGGTGCTTGATCTCTTTGCCGGCACCGGCGCGCTCGGGCTCGAGGCCCTGTCGCGCGGCGCCACGCAGGTCACATTGGTTGATGACGGCGCCGCCGCGCGGGCGCTGATCCGCAGCAATATCGAGAAACTGCGCGCAATGGGCCACACTCGCCTGTTCCGCCGCAACGCCATCGATCTCGGCGCCAATCGCGGGGCTGCCTTTGGGTTGATCTTCCTCGATCCGCCCTACGGCCTCAATCTCGGCGCCAAAGCCCTCGCTTCGGCGCAGGCGGGTGGCTGGATCGCCCCCGAGGCCACCGTGGTCTGGGAGGAAAACACCCCGCAAGCCCCGCCCGAAGGCTTCACCCCCCTCGACCAGCGCCGCTACGGCGAGACATGGATCACCTTGCTGCGCGCGCCCTGACCCGACTCGCCCACTTTATGCGTCAAATATCCTGCGGGGGCGGACCGCAGGTCCGGCGGGGGTGCAAAGCCCCCGTCCAACGGCAATCCTAGAGGATGAAGTCGAACTGCCCCTCCAAGGGTAATTCCCGCGCCCGCACGCCGGTCAGATCATAGAGAGCATTGGCCAGCGCCGCCGCCGCAGGCGGCGTGCCCGGCTCTCCACCGCCACCCAAATGCGGGTTATTCGACAGCATCCGCGTCTCCAGAACCGGCGCGCCCGACATCCGCAGCGCGTCGTAATCGGGGAAATTCTGCTGCTCGACCATCCCGTCGGCGAATGTGATCTTGCCGTGCACCGCCGCCGAGAGGCCAAAGATCATCCCCCCCTCCATCTGCGCCTGCAAAATGCCGGGGTCGAGCACAATACCGGTGTCGCAAGCGATCCAGCCGCGCGCGATGCGGATACGCCCGCCCTCGTCACGCACTTCGACAACCTGCGCGACCGGCGTGCCAAAGGACCAAGTCATCGCCACGCCCAGTCCGGTGCCAGCGGCTCGCTCGCGGTCCCAGCCCGACATCTCCCGCACCGCCTCCAACACCCCCGCCGCGACGGTGCTTTCGGGGCGCACATGCTCAAGCCGGAACTCCAGCGGGTCTCGCCCAGCCGCAATCGCCATCTCGTCGATGAAGCTCTCATGGACAAACCCGTTATGGCTGGCCCCGACCGAGCGCCAGAATCCCACCGGCAGATCCATCACCGCATTATAGCCGCGCACACGGTAGCTGGGGATCGCATAGGGCTGGTCAAACGCGCCTTCGACCAGCGTGCGATCCGGCCCGGGGGGCGCCATCCCGAACATCCGCTGGCCCACCTGCCCCGAGATCCCCTGTCCGGCAATCCGCGCGTCAAACAGCTTGGCCTGCCCGTCCGCGACGACGCCGCGCATCCGCGCAATCACCGCCGGGCGATAGAAATCATGGGTCATATCCTCTTCGCGCGACCAGATGACCTGCACCGGCACATCGGGCATCTGCCGCGCCACGCGGGCGGCGAGTTCCGAGTAATCGCTCTCGCCGCGGCGCCCGAACCCGCCGCCCATCACCGTGGTGTGCACGGTCACCGCCGCCTGATCCAGCCCCGCGCCGCGCGCTGCAGCCATCCGCTGCACCAAGGGCGCCTGATTGGGCGTCCAGATTTCCAGCGCATCGCCGGTAAACAGCGCGGTGGCGTTCATCGGTTCCATCGGCGCATGCGCCAGATAGGGCAGGCGGTATTCGGCGCTCACCTCGGTGCCGCTCTGCGCCTCCGGCCCGTCGCTGCGCATTTCCGAATTCGCACTCTCGTCAAACGCCTCGGCGATCCGCGCAAATATCGCGTCGCTGCTCGCCGGATAGGGCGCCGGGCCCCAGTCGATATCCACCGCCTGCGCGCCCTGCATCGCCGCCCAAGAGTTGCGCGCGACCACGGCAATGCCACCGCCGATGTCGAGAACCTGCTCGACACCGGCCATCGCCAGCGCCGGTGCCGGATCGAATGACAACATCTCGCCGCCGAGCCGTGGCGACATCCGCACCGAAGCAAACTTCATCCCCGGCAAACGCATGTCGATCCCGTAGGGCGCCCTGCCGGTGACCTTTGCGGGCATATCGGGGCGCGGCAAGGCGGTTCCCAACAGCCGCCACTCGGATTGCGGGCGCGGCTCGACCTGCGGCGCCTCGATCCGCGCCGCTTCCTCGGCCAGTTCCGCATAGCTCAATCTTGTGCCGTCCGGTGTCACCACAAAGCCGCCCTCGGTGGTCAGCCCCTCGACCGAAACCTGCCAACGCGCTGCCGCCGCCAGTTTCAACGCCTCGCGCGCGCTCGCCCCCGCCAGCCGCAGCTTGTCGAACCCGTCGCGCATGCTGGTCGAACCGCCGGTGATCTGCGTGCCAAAGAGCTTGCCGACCTCACCCAAGGCCGCGCCGAGACTGCGCTGCCACGAGGACAGCGCATAATCCGCGCCGCCCACGACGCTCTCGGCCAAAGCGCGGTTGTAATAGGCCGCCGACGCCGGGCCATGCGCCACCCGCACGCGCTCCCACGGCACATCCAATTCCTCAGCCGCCAAAGCCGCCAAAGTGCCCTGCGCGCCTTGCCCCATATCGGCGCGGCCCGAGACCACGGTGACGCCCTCCTGGTCGATCACCAAAAACGCGTTCATTGCCGCACCGGCCTCGGGGTTCAACGGGTTCGGCACCGGTTGCCGCACTTTATAGACACCAAAGGCCACGCCGCCGGTGATCGCCACCGCGCCAACCAGAAAACTGCGGCGGGTGATCTTGCCGATCCGGCTCATAACGCGGCCTCCTGCAACTCGGCGGCGGCGTCATGGATCGCCGCCCGTATCCGCCCATAGGTGCCACAGCGGCACAGGTTGCCCGCCATCGCCTGATCAATATCCGCGTCGCTTGGCGCAGGTATTTCGGCCAATAGCGCCGCTGCCTGCATGATCTGCCCGCTCTGGCAATAGCCGCATTGCGCAACCTGATGGCGTAGCCACGCGGCCTGCAAAGCATGGGGCGCGTCGGGCGTGCCCAATCCTTCAATCGTGGTCACCTGCCCCCAAACATCCGCCAGCGCCACTTGGCACGAGCGCACCGCTTCGCCATCCACATGCACCGTGCAGGCGCCGCAGGCGGCGACCCCGCAACCGAATTTCGTGCCGGTCTGGCCGAGTTCATCGCGCAACACCCACAGTAGCGGCGTGTCTTCCGGCGCGTCGATCACATGCTCTGCGCCGTTAATTGTCAGGGTGGTTGTCATGGGGGCTCCGCATTTCGCAGTTACCCTTTAAACATAGCGCAGAGCCGCCAAATGTCACCCGCCACAGTAAATTTACCCACGCGTCAACCGGCAGAGGGCAGGTGTTTTGCCTGATAACCCGCCCCACTTTATGCCCGAAATATCCTCAGGGGTGAATTTGGCGGCAGCCGAAGAGGGGGCAGACAGCCCCCAGCACCGCAGGTGCCGAAGGTTCGCCACCGCCCGCAGGGCGACCGTTTGATAGCTCAGGTCACGCTGTTACGTCACGCGGTTAGGTCACACGGGCGCGGGTTTTGTATTCGGGGCGATCCCACGCGCCGGTTTCAAGGATCTCGGCAAGGATTTCCACCGCTGCCGCCACATCCTCAAAGCTGGTGAACAGCGGGGTGAAGCCAAAGCGGATGATATCTGGCGCGCGGAAATCACCGATCACGCCGCGGGCGATCAGCGCCTGCATGATCGCATAGCCCTCGGGGTGGCGGAAGCTCACCTGCGAACCGCGCAGCGCATGCGCGCGTGGGGTCGCCAGCACCAGATCGGGGCAGCGCGCCTCGACAGCGGCGATGAAGGCATCGGTGAGTTCCAGCGAGCGGGCGCGCAGATCGTCGATCTCGACCATGTCAAAGACATCGAGCGCCGCATCCAATGCCACCATCTGCAACACCGGCGGCGTGCCGACGCGCATCCGCTCAATGCCACTGCCGGGGCGGTAATCGAGATCAAAGGCAAAGGGCGCCTCATGGCCCAGCCAGCCCGACAGCGCGGGGCGCACCTTCTCGGCATGGCGCGGCGCAACATAGATGAAGGCGGGGCCGCCGGGGCCGGAGTTGAGGTATTTATAGGTGCAGCCAATGGCGAAATCGGCACCACCTTCGGCGACGCGCACATCGGTGGCACCGGCCGAATGCGCCAGATCCCAGACCGCGAGCGCGCCATGTTCATGGGCTTTGGCGGTCAGCGCCGGCATATCGTGGCGGCGGCCGGTGCGGTAATCGACCTCGGTCAGCATCAACACCGCGACCTCATCGGTGATCGCTTCCATCACCGCTTCGGGCGCCACAGTGCGCAATTCATAACCGTCGCCGAGCATCTGGCACAGGCCCTGCGCCATATAGAGGTCGGATGGGAAATTGCCGTCATCCGAGAGGATGATCTTTTTGCCGGGGTTCAGATCCAGCGCCGAGGCCAGTGCCTGAAAGACCTTGATCGACAGCGTGTCGCCAAGCACCACATGGCCGGTCTCGGCGCCGATCAACCGCGCGATCCGGTCGCCGATCTTGGTCGGCAGTTCCATCCAGCCGGCCTTGTTCCAGCCGGTGATCAGCATCTGCCCCCATTCCGCATGAATGGCCTGCGACACCCGCGCGCTCACCCCGCGCGGCAGCGGGCCGAGCGAGTTGCCATCGAGATAGATCACCCCCTCGGGCAGGTCGAATTCGGCGCGGGTCTTGGAGAAGTCACTTTGCATCGGGGTTCCGGCGTTCAAGGTAAATGTCACGGGATGTTAGACGCGCATTACGGGGACGACAAGCCGCGGCGTCGGGGCATCCTGAACGGCAAAAGGCGCCGACCTCTGGAGGGGTCGGCGCCCTGTCACTGGCGTGTGAGCAAGCGCGGCTGACGGGTCAGGCGGCGGTCTTTTTGACCGGACGTCCGGCATAGGTCTCGTCGCCGATCCGCACAACCATCAGCCCGTTCGGTGTGGTGCGGATGAATTGTCCTTGGATGCTCAGGTAACGGCCGATCATGATTGTCTTAAGCATGGTGTCCCTCAGATTTTGTAGCGTCTTCAGTGCCATATTTTACGCGGCATTTCTAGCAAATTGACAAGAAAAAGACATAATTAACAGCAAGTTAATGGGGGTTTGTTTCCGAATTGAGCGCAGTCCTGATAACGGGGTGCGATTGTATCTGGAGGGCCAACAATTTCGACCGGTGCTGCCACAATCTCACAGCCAGTCGCGCAGGATGGGAATCAGGGGCAGATCGGCGGCGGGCATCGGATAGCTGCGCAGGTCCTTCGGGCGCACCCATTTGAGCTCTTGGCCTTCGCGCGGGGTCACCATCCCCTCCCATTTGCGGCAGGCGAACAAAGGCATCACAAGATGGAAGTCCTCATAACTGTGGCTGGCAAATGTCAACGGCGCAAGGCAGGAGGTCCAGGTCTCGATGCCCAATTCCTCGTGCAACTCACGGATCAGCGCCGCCTCAGGGGTCTCGCCCGCTTCGATCTTGCCGCCCGGGAACTCCCAAAGACCGGCCATCGGCTTTCCCTCGGGCCGCTGCGCCAAGAGCACCCGCCCGTCGACGTCGATCAGGGCGACGGCGGAGACATAGACAATTTTCATCAACACTTGGCCTTTGTTCAGGGAAGGGCAGGGGGCTTTGCCCCCTCGCCGCAAGGCGGCTCACCCCCAGGATATTTAACGCATAAAGTGGGGGTGAGAGGGGGCGAGATCAGGAACGGTAGTCGGCGTTGATCTCGATATAGCGGTGGGTCAGGTCGCAGGTCCAGACTTTGGATTTACCATCGCCAAGCCCCAGATCGACGCCGATCTCGATCTCTTCGCGCGTCATATAAGCGGCGCCATCGGCCTCGCGGTAAGCGGGATCGACCATGCCTTTGGTGGCGACGCTGATACCGCCAAAGCTGATCGCCAGCCGGTCACGGTCAGCAGCGGCGCCGGATTTGCCGATTGCGGCGACGATGCGCCCCCAGTTCGGATCTTCGCCGGCCACGGCGGTTTTCACCAGCGGCGAGTTTGCAATCGACAGGGCGCAACGTTTGGCGTCCGCGTCATTGGTCGCGCCGGTGACGGTGATGCCGACGAATTTCGTCGCCCCCTCGCCGTCGCGGATCACCTGATGCGCCAGATCCAGCATCACCCCGTCCAGCGCCTCGGCAAAACCGCGGCCCTCTGGTGAGCGCAGATCGGTGATCTCCGCCGCGCCGCTTTGTCCGGTGGCGGCGACCAGCAGCGTGTCGGAGGTCGAGGTGTCGCTATCAACGGTGATGCAGTTGAAGCTGGTGTCGGTCAACCGGCTGACCAGTGATTGCAACTGGGTCTGGCCGATCGCCGCATCGGTGAAGATATAGACCAGCATCGTTGCCATATCCGGCGCGATCATCCCCGAGCCTTTGGCGATACCGGCGATGCGCACGGGTTTGCCACCGATCTCGATCTCGGCCGTGGCGCCTTTGGGGAACGTGTCGGTGGTCATGATCGCCTGCGCCGCGCCGGTGATCCCATCGGCGGCGAGATTGCCGGCGAGTTCCTCAAGGCTGGCGATAATCCGGTCGTGGGGCAGCGGCTCGCCAATCACACCGGTCGAAGAGGTAAATACCCGCGACAGCGGCAGGTCGAGGAGTTGCGCGACATTCTGGGTCAGCGCCTCAACGGAATCGCGGCCACGCTGGCCGGTGAAGGCGTTGGAATTGCCCGAGTTCACCAAGATTGCCGCGCCCTGATCCGCTTCGGCATTGGTGCCAATCTTGGCCTGGCAATCGAGCACCGCCGCCGAGCGGGTCGCCGAACGGGTGAACGTGCCCGCGATCACGCTGCCCGGCGCCAGCCGCGCCAGCATCACGTCATTGCGGCCCTTATAGCGCACACCGGCCTGCGCCGAGGCAAAGTCGACACCGGCAATTACCGGCAGTTGCGGAAAGCCGCCCTTGGGCGCCAGTGGCGAGACCTTGGGGGCCTTGGGCTTCTCTGCGGTCAGCGCCTCAAGCTCCTTGGCCAGCGATTTGGCGCGGGATTTCCACTTGGCCACGCGCTTTTCCAATTTGGCGCGTTTCGGTTTACTGGAGGTGTCTTTATTCTGTTTGGCCACGGCGCGTGTTCCTTCAACGCAAAAGACCCGCACCGGTGCGGTGCGGGCCGGGGTGGCGCGGAAGTTACGCCGAGTTTTCTTATTCGTCCAGCAAATCGCGCTGGCTGAGCAGGGCCGGTTCCAGATCTTCCGAGAGGTTCTCGATCTCGGCACCCTCACGCAATTCGGCGATCATCGCACGGGTCGCTTCGCGCTGGAGTTCGGCGGCCAGTTCCTCTTGCACTTCGGCCAGCGGCGGGGCGCTGGCGTCGCGCACTTCGATCAGATTGATCACATGCCAGCCGAACTGGGTTTCCACCGGCTCGGAAATCTCGCCGGGCTCAAGCGCCTCGACCGCCTCTTGGAAGGTCGGGATCATCATTCCGGCCGAGAACCAGCCAAGGTCGCCGCCCTGCTGCGCCGAACCATCGACCGAGAACTCCTGCGCCACTTCGGCGAACTCGCGGCCTTCGGCCAAAGCAGCGACAACCTCGTCGCGGGCCTCTTCTTCGCGCACCAGAATATGCGCGGCGTTATATTCGGTGACCGGCTCGCCCTCGGAAAACGCGGCGACATAGGCCTCATAGGCGGTGTTGATCGCCTCTTCGGTGACCGCCGCATTGGCGACACCGGCCAGCGCGGTATTGGCGATGAAATTGCGGTTCTCGTTTTCCAGCATCAGGCGCTCGCCCAGCGTCAGCTCCGGCGCATGGGTCTGCGCCAGCAGCTCTTGCTCGATCAACTGCTCGATCAGCGCCGGAAACAGGGTCTCGTCGGGGATCTGGGCGAATTGCTGCGGCAACTGTCCGCGCAGCACAATCGCATGGCCCAGAGTGATCTCGGCATCGCCCACCCGCGCGACCACGGTCGAGGCGTCTTGCGCCAGCGCGGGGGCTGCGAAACTCGCGAAAATCGCGGTTGCAGCGACAAATGATGCGTTTTTGAACATGCAGGGCTCCTGAATTGCCCCCATTCGGGGGCCTGAGATTGACACTAACTAACCCGCCCCTTACATGCCAAAATGGACCTAGAGACAGGTGACTACGGCGCCTGTTTAGGATTGCAGCCGCAAACCGGCAACCCCGTCGGTGTTAACAAGCGGTCACACAACGGCGAGCGGAGATAACATGTTGGGCCTTGGGACGATTAGCCGGAAGGTGTTCGGCACCGCAAACGATCGCAAAGTTAAGGCCGTGCGCCCGCTTGTAGCAAAGATCAGCGCGCTGGAAGACGAGTTCAAAGCGCTCGACGACGCCGGGCTGATCGCCCGCACCGAAGCGCTGAAAGAGCGCTACCAGAATGGCGAGCGGCTGGATTCGCTGCTGCCCGAGGCTTTCGCCAACTGCCGCGAGGGGGCGTTTCGCGCGCTCGGGTTGCGCGCCTTTGACGTGCAGTTGATCGGCGGCATTTTCATGCACCAAGGCAATATCGCCGAAATGAAAACCGGTGAGGGTAAAACCCTTGTCGCGACCTTTCCCGCCTATCTGAATGCGCTGACCGGTGAGGGCGTGCATGTGGTGACGGTGAACGACTATCTCGCCCGCCGCGACTCCAGCTGGATGGGCAAGGTCTTTGCCAAACTCGGTATGACCACCGGCGTTGTCGTGCCGCATCAGCCCGACGAGGAAAAGCGCGCCGCCTATGCCGCCGATGTGACCTATGCGACGAATAACGAGCTGGGTTTCGATTATCTGCGCGACAATATGAAGAATGACCTCGGGCAGATGATGCAGCGCGGCCATAACTTCGCGATTGTCGATGAGGTCGACTCGATCCTGATCGACGAGGCGCGCACGCCCCTGATCATCTCGGGCATGTCCCAAGAGCGCGGCGATCTTTATGTCATGGTCGACAAGCTGATCCCCAGCCTTACCGATGAGGATTTCGACCTCGACGAGAAAGCCCGTCAGGTGACCTTCACCGACGAAGGCAACGAGCATATGGAGCAACTGCTGCAAGAGGCAGGCATCCTGCCCGAGGGCCAGTCGCTCTATGATCCTGAGTCGACCACTGTTGTGCACCACGCCAACCAAGGCCTGCGCGCGCATAAGATGATGCACAAGGACCAGCATTATATCGTCCGCGACGGGAAAATCGTATTGATTGACGAGTTCACCGGCCGGATGATGCTGGGGCGGCAATTGTCCGAGGGTCTGCATCAGGCGGTTGAGGCCAAGGAAGGGCTGCAAATCCAGCCCGAGACCGTGACCATGGCGTCGATCACCTTCCAGAACTATTTCCGCCTGTATAACAAACTCGGCGGGATGACCGGCACCGCCTCGACCGAGGCCGAGGAATTCAAGGAAATCTACAATCTCGGCGTGGTGGAAATCCCCACCAACCGCCCGATTGCCCGCGAAGACGAACACGATCAGGTCTATAAAACCGCCACCGAGAAGTTCAACGGTGTGGTTGAGGCGATTCAGGAAGCGCATGTCAAGGGTCAGCCGGTTCTGGTCGGCACCACCTCGATTGAGAAATCCGAGGAACTGGCGGCGCTGCTCGATGGCGCGAAGATCAGCTATAACATCCTCAACGCCCGCCAGCATGAGCGCGAGGCGCATATCGTCGCCGAGGCCGGACGTCTGGGCGCGGTGACCATCGCCACCAATATGGCCGGTCGCGGCACCGACATCCAGCTTGGCGGCAATATCGACATGCAGGTGATGGACGCGCTTGAGGCTGATCCCGAGGCTGATCCGGTCGCCACCCGCGCGCGGATCGAGGCCGAGGTCTCGGCCGAGCGCGAGAAGGTGCTGGCGGCGGGCGGTCTGTTCGTTCTGGCCACCGAGCGGCATGAGAGCCGCCGCATCGACAACCAGCTGCGCGGTCGTTCGGGTCGTCAGGGAGACCCCGGCAAATCGGTGTTCTTCCTCTCGCTCGAAGACGATCTGATGCGCATCTTCGGCTCGGAACGGCTTGAGAAAGTGCTCTCGACGCTGGGCATGAAGGACGGCGAGGCGATCGTGCATCCTTGGGTGAATAAATCGCTGGAGAAAGCGCAGGCCAAGGTCGAGGCGCGCAACTTTGACATCCGCAAGACGCTGCTGAAGTTCGACAACGTGATGAACGACCAGCGCCGCGTGATCTTTAACCAGCGGCTGGAAATCCTTGAGGCCGAGGATCTGTCCGAGATCGTCGAAGACATGCGCCACGCCACGGTTGACGAGCTGGTCGCGCAGGCGATGCCGCAGGGCAGCTATGCCGATCAGTGGGACGTCGAGCTGCTGGCCACCGAGATCAAGGACAAGCTGAACCTTGACCTGCCGGTCGCCGAATGGGCCGAGGAAGACGGTGTCGATCAAGAGGTGGTGCGCAACCGGATCACCGAGGCCGCCGATGCGATGATGGCCGAGAAAGAGGCGGCGTTTTCCTCCGATACGATGCGCAACATCGAGAAACAGCTTCTGCTGCAGGTCATCGACGGCAAATGGCGCGAGCATATCGTGACGCTGGAACATCTGCGCTCGGCGGTGAATTTCCGCGGCTTGGCGCAGCGCGATCCGCTCAATGAGTATAAATCCGAAGCCTTCGTCCTGTTTGAGCATATGCTTTCGGCCCTGCGCGAGGATATCACCCACCAACTGGCGCGTATCCGCCCGCTGACGCCCGAAGAGCAGGAACAGATGGCTGCGCAAATGGCGGCGCAGAACCCGACGGGTGATGCCGGCGGGCGGCTGCAAACGCCGACCGATCTGCCGCGGATCACCCCACAGGCCGACCCCGAGGCGGCGCTGCCCGGCTTTGACGAGAACGATCAGTCGACATGGGGTAATCCGGGCCGCAACCAGAATTGCCCCTGTGGCTCGGGCAAGAAATTCAAGCACTGCCACGGCCGTCTGGCCTAAGGTTAACAAGGGTTTCGGGGTTAACCATGCCCCGAAACCACCCGAGGGGCGCCCCAAAGCTGCCCCTTTCTACGGGCAGAACTGGACTTGTATTTAAACGAGTCGGAGTTCGCCATGAACAGGGTTCGCGTTGTTGCCATTTCGGCAGTCGTGCTTGGGGTTGCTGTGGTTGCAGGCACCCAATTCCAGAAGTCGCAAGAGATCGCAGCGCTGGGCGAGGCCTCGCAGAGCGTGGCGCAAGCGCCCGAGCCGGAAGTGCGGGCCGAAACCTCGGTGGCCTCTCTGGTCTCTGTCGCGGATTCCGAGCCGGTGAATGACCTGCAGGTCGAGGCGCGCGCCGCGGATGTGGCGCAAGACAGCGCCCCGCAAGCGCAGGTGAGCACCCCGCAAGCAAGCAGCACCGAAGATAGCAACACGCCAGCCGCCCCGCTGACCAGCGCCAGCATCCTGCCCGCGGTTGAACTCGCCGCGCGCGATGCAGATGCCGCTGAGACGCCGCGCGACACCCAAGCCGCCCTGAACGATGATATGGGCGAGGGGGGCGACGCGACGGACATGGCCAGCACAGACACCGCCCTGCCGGTGAGCGAGATTGACGAAGACCTCTCGGCCGAACTTGCTGCCTGTGCGGTCTGGCTGGTGGTCACACCCGCCGAGGGCGCGATGCTCGAGGCTAGCGTCTACGCGCCCTGCGACCGTGATGCGCGGGTGCAGGTGGAACACGCCGGGCTGACCTTTGACACGCAAATCGATCAGGACGGGCAGTTGATGCTGATGGTGCCAGCCTTGATCGACGACGCCACGCTGAACGTCACCTTCCCCGATGGGCGCGTGCAATCCGACAGCACCTTTGTCGAGGAACTGGACCAGATCGAGCGCGTGGCGCTGCAATGGGAAGGACCGGCGACGCTTTTGCTGCATGCCTATGAATTCGGCGCGGAATTTGGCGCCAACGGCCATATCCATGCGGGCAACCCGCAAGAGCCGAATGTCGAGGACCACGGGTTTTTGACCGTGCTCGGTGATCCCGAACTGGCGGATGGCCATATGGTGCAGGTCTATTCCTTCCCCTCGGGCCAATCCTCGCGCAGCGGCTCGGTAACGCTGGAAATCGAAGCACCGGTGACCGCGGCAAGCTGTGGCCGCCCGCTGGTCGCGGAATCGATCGAGATGCGCGGCGACGCGGCGGCCCGCACCCGTGCCATCCATCTGGATATGCCGGATTGTGACGGCACCGGCGGCTTTGTGGTCCTGCCGGGCGTGCTGCCCCCGCTGCAAATCGCCGCCCTGCGCTAAGCGCTGACAATAAATGCTCAACGGCCGGGGTCATCCCGGCCTTTGGCCGTTCCAAGGGTGCCAACTCATGCCTGCTTTGGCATCGCTCAGGCCCGTGCCCTGCACGGGCAGCGCCGGTCCCTACCCCCGGCAGGGCGCCTTAGCGATGTCACCTGCGGCCCAACCGACATCCATGCTCCAATGCGCGCGATGTGGCGCGGGTCCGCGCGCCCACCCATAGTCACCCGCGGCCCTTTTCGCTTGGAGGTTCCGGCGCTGCCGCCTGTCAGTGACTAGCTCACAACAACCCGTTGGCGCGAAAGCTATATTCCGCTGAGGCACCGATGATCAGATGGTCATGCAGCACCAGCGAGAGCGCCTCGGCGCCCTGCCTGATGCGCTCGGTCATTGCGATATCCGCCTGACTGGGGGTCGGATCGCCCGAGGGATGGTTGTGCACCAGTATCAACGCCGAGGCACCGAGTTCCAGCGCGCGGCGCAGGATTTCCCGCGGATAGACCGGCACATGATCGACGGTCCCGCGGCCCAATTCCTCATCGGTAAGCAGGCAGTTCTTGCGATCCAGAAACAGCACCCGCACATGTTCGACATCGCGGTGCGACATTACCGTGTGACAATACTCCAGCAGCGCGTCCCAACTGGAGATCACCCGCCGGTTCAGCACCCGTGAGCGGGCGGTGCGCGCGGCAATCGCGCCCGCCAGATGCAGCGCGCAGATCACCGAAGGGCCGACCCCCTCTTGCTGCGCCAGTTTCGGCGCAGGCGCGGCAATGACGCTGGCGAGGTCGTTGAATTCCTCCAACAAGGCCCGCGCCAGAGGTTTGACATCGCGGCGCGGGATCGCCCCCATCAGCAGTAATTCCAGCAGCTCGTAATCCGGCATTGCATCGGCGCCACCCTCCAGAAACCGGCTGCGCAGGCGCTTGCGGTGGTCGCGCAGGTATGACGGCGGTTTGGGGGCAGAAGCGGCGCCAGCGCGCGTCTCTGCGGGCGCTGAGGGCAGGAACAGCGGCAGAGACATCTCGGACATCGAATCGATCTGGACCTTGGCGCGTGACATGGCCCCAGCCTGCCGAGAACTGGTTGCCAAATATTTAACGCGCGCAGACCCATCAGATCTGCGCGCGCCAAAGTCTTACCAAGAGCCTGAGATCAGCTCTTCATTCCGTCCCAGAAACTGCGGACCTTGCCAAAGAAGCTCGAGCCCTCGGGATGGTTGTTCTCGCCCAACTCGTCGAACTCGCGCAGCAATTCCTTTTGCCGCGTCGACAGGTTGACCGGCGTCTCGACGGCCAGTTCGATCATCATATCGCCCACACCGCCGCCACGCAGCGCCGGCATGCCCTTGGCGCGCAGGCGCATCTGCTTGCCCGACTGCGCACCGGCGGGCACTTTGACCCGGCTGCGGCCGCCGTCGATGGTCGGCACTTCGACCTCGCCGCCCAAGGCCGCGGTGGTGAAGCTGACCGGCACCAGGCAATAAAGATCCATCCCGTCGCGTTGGAAGATCTGGTGATCTGCCACCTCGATGAAGATATAAAGATCGCCCGCTGGCCCGCCGCGCATACCGGCCTCGCCCTCGCCCGAGAGGCGAATACGGGTGCCGGTTTCCACGCCTGCCGGAATGTTTACCGACAGCGAGCGCTCTTTTTCTACGCGGCCCGCGCCTTTACAGGATTTGCACGGGTTCTTGACGATCTGGCCGAGACCGGCACAGGTCGGGCAGGTGCGCTCGACGGTGAAAAACCCCTGCTGGGCGCGCACTTTGCCCATCCCCGAACAGGTCGGGCAGGTGACCGGCTCCGCGCCGCCTTCGGCACCGGTGCCCGAGCATTCGTCACAGGCCGAGAGGGTGGGCACGCGGATCGATTTCTGCGAGCCCTGATGCGCCTCTTCAAGCGAAATGCGCATATTATAGCGCAGATCCGACCCACGGCTGGCGCGTTGACGGGCCGTGCCGCCACCGCGACCGCCCATGAAGTCGCCGAACAGATCCTCGAACACATCCGAGAAGGCCGAGTTGAAGTCACCGCCGGGATGGCCGCGCTGGCCGCCACGTGGTGCACCGCCCATGCCGCCCTCGAAGGCCGCATGACCATAGCGGTCATAGGCGGCCTTTTTATCGGCGTCCTTGAGCACCTCATAGGCTTCGTTCGCTTCTTTGAACAAGGCCTCAGAGTCAGGGTTGTCTTTGTTGCGGTCGGGATGAAGCTCTCTGGCCTTGGTGCGATAGGCTTTCTTCAACTCGTCCGCCGATGCCCCGCGCGAAACGCCAAGAACATCGTAGTAATCGCGCTTAGCCATTATGGACCTCGCTTTCATGGGCAGAGCCCCGGTCCGGCGAAACCGGCCGGGGCCCTACGAAGTGTGAAGCGTCAGTCGCGCTTGTTGTCGTCGAGGTCTTCGAAGTCGGCATCTACGATGTCGTCATCGACCGGGCGCGGCTCGTCTTCGGCGCCCTCGGCCTCGGGGGCTTCGGCGGCTTCGGCCTGCGCCTTATAGATCGCCTCACCCAGTTTCATCGACGCGTCGCGGACGTTGTTGGTGCCCGATTTGATCTTTTCGGCGTCGTCGCCTTCAAGCGTGTCCTTGAGCGCGGCAATTGCCAGTTCGATCGCCTCGGCGGTCGTCGGATCGACCTTATCCTTGTATTCCTCAAGCGATTTCTCGGTCGAGTGGATCAGGCTTTCCGCTTGGTTGCGGGCTTCGACCAACTCTTTGCGGGCTTTGTCGCCCTCGGCGTTGGCTTCGGCGTCCTTGACCATTTGATCGATGTCGGCATCCGACAGACCACCCGACGCAGCGATGGTGATCTTCTGCTCTTTCTCGGTGGCCTTGTCTTTGGCCGAAACGTTGACGATGCCGTTGGCGTCGATGTCAAAGGTGACTTCGATCTGCGGCATGCCACGCGGTGCCGGCGGAATGCCCTCGAGGTTGAACTGGCCGAGCATCTTGTTGTCGGCCGCCATCTCGCGCTCACCCTGGAACACCCGGATGGTCACCGCGTTCTGGTTGTCGTCCGCGGTCGAGAACACCTGGCTCTTCTTGGTCGGGATCGTGGTGTTGCGGTCGATCAGACGGGTGAACACGCCACCCAGCGTTTCGATACCCAGCGACAGCGGGGTCACATCCAGCAGCACAACGTCTTTCACGTCGCCCTGCAGAACGCCGGCCTGAATTGCGGCACCCAGCGCCACCACTTCGTCGGGGTTCACACCTTTATGCGGCTCTTTGCCGAAGTATTTGGTGACCTCTTCGATGACGCGCGGCATGCGGGTCATACCGCCGACCAGAACCACCTCGTCGATGTCGCCCTTGGTCAGACCAGCGTCTTTCAGAGCCTGCGTTGCGGGCTTCATCGAGCGCAGAATCAGGTCGCTGACCAGCGATTCCAGCTTGGCGCGGGTCAGTTTCATGACCATATGCAGCGGCTGACCGGTGTTCTTGTCCATCGAGATGAACGGCTGGTTGATCTCGGTCTGCTGGCTCGACGACAGTTCGATCTTGGCCTTTTCCGCAGCTTCTTTCAGACGCTGCAGCGCCATTTTGTCGAGCGACAGGTCAACGCCGTTCTCTTTTTTGAACTCATCAACCAGATAGTTGACGATCCGCATGTCGAAGTCTTCACCACCGAGGAAGGTGTCGCCGTTGGTCGATTTCACTTCGAACAGACCGTCGTCGATTTCCAGAATGGTGATATCGAAAGTGCCGCCACCAAGGTCGTAAACGACGATGGTTTTGGTTTCTTTCTTGTCCAGACCATAGGCCAGAGCGGCGGCGGTCGGCTCGTTGATGATGCGCAGCACCTCAAGACCGGCGATCTTGCCGGCGTCTTTGGTGGCCTGACGCTGGGCGTCGTTGAAATAGGCGGGCACGGTGATCACGGCCTGGGTGACGTCTTCGCCCAGATACGACTCAGCGGTCTCTTTCATCTTTTGCAGAATGAAGGCCGAGACCTGCGACGGGCTGTATTTTTCGCCGCGCACGGACACCCATGCGTCGCCATTGCCGCCGTCGACGATCTCATAAGGGACCAGTTTCTTGTCTTTTTCGACTTCGGGCTCGCCCACACGGCGGCCGATCAGGCGCTTAACAGCAAAGACGGTGTTGGTCGGGTTGGTGACCGCCTGACGCTTGGCAGGCTGGCCGACCAGACGCTCGCTTTCGGTGAAGCCGACGATCGACGGCGTGGTGCGTGCGCCTTCTGCGTTCTCGATAACACGGGGCTGCGAGCCGTCCATGATAGCCACGCAGCTGTTGGTTGTCCCCAGGTCAATCCCGATGACTTTAGCCATGATGCTTTTCCTCTTCCTTCGGCGATGTTTTGGCACGGCGATCCCGTAAGGCTTCGTCGCGCCGATCCCAATTCCCGGAGCCTCTCCTGATCGGAGCGTCTCTCCGGCTTCGATGGCTATATAGGGAGCGGCTAGAGGCCCTGCAAGCGTCCCAAGGGGGGCATTTTTGCCCCTTTCGCATGATTATTTGCGCAAACCGGCGATATCGGCGGGTTTTGGCGTTTCAGCCGGTGAATTGGGCCAGCACAATCGGCACTGTGATCACACTCAGCACCGTGGAGATCAGGATCGCCGCCGAGACACGGGCCACCGCGACGTTGAAATGCTGCGCCAGAATATAGACGTTGCCCGCCACCGGCAGCGCCGCCGCCGAGATCAGCACACCGGCGGCAAAGGGATCGGCGCGGAAAATCCAGATCGCGGCGATGGCAACGGCGACGGGATGCAGGACCAGCTTGGCGAAACTCAGCCAACCGGCCACGGTCAGCCGCTCGGCGCTATTCGCGGTCAGGCTGGCGCCAATGGCAAACAACGCGCCCGGCGTGGCGGCAGCACCTAAGAGGTCGGTGGTCGCGCGCACCGGCTCGGCCAATCCCAAGCCGGTTGCCGACCACACCAATCCGGCAGCCATCGAGGCAACCATCGGGTTCTTGATCAACCCAAGGCCGATGATCCGCGGTAGTTTGGGCGACAGCCGCCCCTCGTTGGCGGCGGTGATCACGATGGTCAGCAGGCTGGAAAATACGATCAGGTCGATCACCAAGACAAGGATCACCGTCGCCGCCGCCTCGGGGCCGAGCAGCAGCACCAGCATCGGCACGCCCAGAAAGCCGGTGTTGCCAATGATCGCGGTCTGCGCCTCCATCACCGCCTCGGTGATCGGACGGCGGCGCAGCATCGCCACCCCCAGCGCGATGGCATAGATCACCATGCAGCCCAGCAGATAGGCCGCCGCCGAGCGCGGCTCGAAAATATCCGCCAGCGACATCTGCGCGGCAAAGCCGAACAACAGCGCCGACAGCGCGAAATAGAACACGAATTTGGTCAGCCATGCGGTGGCTTCAGGCGGGAACATCCCGATTTTCCCCGCCCCGTAGCCAAGGCCGATGATCGCGAAAAACGGAAGCGTTTGCAGGAAAACCGCCAGCATGGGGGAACTCATTCTTTGCGCCAATCCGCAGTGGCGCAGGGCAGGAAGGCCCGCATCTTATCCGCAAGGCCAGCGGCCCGCATCATGCGGACCGCCAGAGTGTATCAATACAGCTGATCCGGCAGCCAGGTGACAATACCGGGGAAGATGAACAGCAGCACGATGGCGATGATCTGCAGGATCACGAAAGGCACCGCCCCGCGATAGATCATCCCCGTCGATACGCTCGCCGGAGCCACCCCGCGCAGGTAGAAGAGCGCAAAGCCGAAGGGCGGTGTCAGGAAGCTGGTCTGCAGGTTCACCCCGATCATCACTCCCAGCCAGATCGGATCGACGCCGAGCAACAGCAGGGTCGGCGCGGTGATCGGCAGCACGATGAAGATGATCTCAAAGGTGTCGAGGATGAAGCCGAGCACGAACATCACGATCATCACCGCGATCATCGCGCCCATCGCGCCGCCGGGGATGTTCGAGAGGAACTCATGCACCAGATCATCGCCGCCCATCTGGCGGAACACCACCGAGAACACCGAGGCGCCGAACAGGATCACGAACACCATCGAAGTGATCTTGGCGGTCGCATGCGCGGTGTGCTTGAGGATCGCGAAGGACATCTTGCCGCGCAGCGTGGCCAGCAGGGTCGCGCCCACCGCGCCCACCGATGAGGCTTCGGTCGGGGTGGCAATGCCGCCAAGGATCGAGCCGAGCACCGCGATGATCAACAGCAGCGGCGGCACCAGCGCGACGATGATCTCGCGCGGCAGGTCCTTGCGCTCGTCTTCGGGCACCGGCGTGGCCGGGCAGCTTTCGGGCCGCACCACTGCCATGAACAGCATATAGGCGATATAGATGCCGACCAGCAGCAGACCGGGAAAGAACGCACCGGCAAACAGATCGCCCACCGACACTGCACTGGGGGCGAAATTGCCCATCTGCATCTGCGCTTGGCTGTGCATACCGGCGATCATATCGCCCATGAAGATCAGCACCGTCGAGGGCGGGATGATCTGCCCCAAAGTGCCCGAAGCGCTGATCGTGCCGCAGGCAAGCTTAGGGTCATACCCCGCTTTGATCATCGCTGGCAGCGAGATCAGCCCCATGGTCACCACGGTAGCGCCGACAACCCCGGTCGAGGCCGCCAAGAGCGCGCCGACGATGATCACCGAGATGCCCAGCCCGCCGCGCATATTGCCAAACAGCTTGCCCATCGTGGTCAAGAGTTGCTCGGCGATATTCGACCGCTCGAGCATCACGCCCATAAAGATGAACAAGGGCACCGCGACCAGCACTTCGTTGGTCATATAACCGGTATAGCGACCGGCCAGCGCGGCCATATTGGAAAAGTCGAAAACACCCAGCGACAGGCCGATAAGCCCGAAGATGATCGAGGTGCCGGCCAGCGTAAAGGCGACCGGAAAGCCCAGCATCAGCATGCCGATGACGCCGAGGAACATGGCTCCGGCCATAATCTCGCCGATAAGAGTCAAATCCATCGTATCTATCCCATCAGCGTTTCATAGCGGTAATCATGCGGCACCAGATCCTCGCGGCCCCTCAGGATCAGGATCGAGCGGATCAGCATCGAGATCCCTTGCAGGGCCAATGTCGCGGCGAACACCAGAATGAAGCCCTTGACCAGGAACAGACCTTCGGCGCCGCCCGGATTGGCCGAGCCCTCGCGCAGCCCCCAAGAGCGCGCCACGAAGGTGTAGCAATAGATCGCCACGACATAGGTGAACGGCAGCAGGAAGACCAAAACCCCGATCAGGTCCATCCAGGCTTTGTTGCGGCTCGAGGTCGGGCGGTAGAAAATATCGACGCGCACATGGTCGTTGTTGAGCAGCGCGTAGCCGGCGACAGCGGTGAACATCACGCCGCTGAGCCAAGGGTAGAGATCCTGCATCCACAGGCGGGTGTTGCCGAAGAAGTAGCGCTCGATAACCACCCAGAAGCAGACCACCACGATGGCGACCGAGAGCCAGGAAAAGATGCCGCCGATCAGCCGGTTGAGCCCGTTGATCGCGCGCATGATGACAGACAGGCTATGCATGGGAAGCTCCCGAATGGATGCCTAGGATGAAAAAAGCCCGGTGCGATTGCTCGGACCGGGCTCCAAGAATGTGTCTCGGAATACGCAGTTTGTGCGCGCCGTCAAGGATTTTGGCGCGCACGTGGCGTATCTTTGGCTTACAGATCCGAGTAATCCAGATAGCGCTGGCGTGCCAGAGCATAGGTCAGATCGGTGGCCTCGGTACGGGTGCGGGTCAGGTTCATCGAATCGATGAAGCTGCGCGCCACACGACGGGTCAGATCGTCGTCCGAGTTCAGGATGCCGCCAATGATTTCCTTGGCGGCACCGGCTGCGGCTTCGACCACGTCATCGGGGAAGGCGTTGTGCAGGGTCACGCCATGCTCGTTGACCAGCGTGTTCAGCGCGCGCGGATCATTGGCATAGAAGTCCGACGCCACTTGGTCGTATTCCGCCTGCGAGACATCGCGGATGATCGCCTGCAGGTCATCGGGCAGGGCCTGATATTTGGCCTTATCGACAACCAGTTCGGTGGCCAGACCCGGCTCGACGAAGGACGAGGTGTAGTAGTGGTTGCACACCTGATAGAAGCCCAGCGCCAGATCGTTATAGGGGCCAACGAATTCTGCGGCATCCAGCGTGCCCGACTGCAGCGACTGGAAAATCTCGCCCGCGGCCATATTGGTGACGCTGACGCCCAGCGCCTGCCAGACCTGACCGCCCAGACCCGGGGTGCGGAAGCGCAGACCCTGCAGGTCGGACAATCCGGTGATCTCGTTCTTGAACCAGCCGCCGGTCTGGGTGCCGGTGTCGCCGGACAGGAAGCCCTGCACGCCGAACTGGTCGTAAACCTCGTCCCAAAGCTCTTGGCCGCCCATATAGCGCACCCATGACGCCATCTCGCGCGAGGTCATGCCGAAGGGCACACCGGTAAAGAACGACAGCGCGACGGATTTATTCTGCCAGTAATAGGCGGCACCGTGGCTCATCTCGGCCGTGCCGTCGATCACCGCGTCCAGCGACTGCAGCGGCGGCACCAACTCACCAGCCGAGTAAACCTCGACGGTCAGACGGCCACCCGAAGCGGTGGTGATACGGTCGGCCAGACGCTGTGCGCCGACGCCCAGACCGGGGAAGTTACGCGGCCAGGTGGTGACCATGCGCCAGGTGATATTGCCCTGCGCGATTGCCGGAGCCGCCAGAGTTGACGCAGCAGCCGCCGCGCCCCCGATGGTCGAGGTCCGCAAAAAAGAGCGACGATCCATAGTAGTGCCTCCCAAAGGTGTTGGATTCGGCCCTATTTTTGAGCCGATAGCCGAAGTTAAAGCACAAGTGCATAATCCATGCAAAGCCGTTTTGACGATCCGGTCAGATCGTGGCGTCAGGTCGGGCGAATTTTTTCTGCACGGAACCCAGAGCTTAGCCCCTCGCCGCGCCGCCTTGGCGCGCTGCGCCGCGCCTGCTTCACCCTAGGCGCGGCTGCGGATTCTTGCGCCGCGCATATTCCAGAAATTCGCCGAGAAAATGATCGCCGCGCCAAGGAACACCATCGGGTCCAGCGCCTCGGCATAGACCACCATCCCGACCAGCGCGATGATCGGCAGGCGGGCAAATTCCATCGGCGCGACCAGCATCGCCGGTGCCAGCCCCAGCGCCGAGGTCAGCGAGTAATGCGCGGTCAAGCCGGTGATCGCGATGATCACCAGCCACGGCGACAGCGCCAGACTGGGCCATGTAAAGCCGCTGGCCAGTGACAGGCCAAGCCCCATCACCGTCTGGCTGAGGGTCATCCAGAACAACACGCAGAGCACCGCGTCATGCAGCATGATCTTGCGGGTGAATATCAGGTTCACCGCAAAGGCCACCGCCGCCAATATCCCCGCCGCATGGCCGCTGCTCAAGGGTTGCACCCCCGGTTGCGCCACCACCAGCACGCCGATAAAGCCGATCAGCGCGACAATCAGTTTGCGCCGCGTCAGCACCTCGCCCAAAAACAGCGGCGCCAGCAGCAGCACCCAGATCGGCATGGTGAACTCCAGCGCCACCAGTTGCGACAGCGGGATCACCGCGATGCCGTAGAACCACATGTTCTGGCCGAAAAAGTGGAAGATATTGCGCGTCAGATGCAGCCCCCAATGGCGGGTGCGGATCGCCGCGAACTCGCCGGTGCGCCAGCGGATGATCGCCAGCACAATCAGCATGCCAAGGAACGAGCGCCAGAACATCAGCTCGAAGGTGTTGAGCTCGGTCTGCACCGTGCGTCCGGCCACCGCCATAAAGGTGAAGGAGGCAATCGCCCCGCACATCCACAGAGCCGCTTTGAACGGCTGAGACTGCCCTTGTTCCATCCAACATTCCTCACCGTCACCACTCCGCCTCAATACGCTGCGGCGTTACACAAGTGCAAGGTTCCTTGCGATGCCGCTGGTGGCAAGCTGCCTCGGGCCCTCTGGCGGTGCCGGTTGCGCTTGACCGTCTGCGCTATATCGGCAGTCTGCATCAAGCAGGAAACGGAGGGCAGGATGGATGTAGTAGGGCGCGCATTTGAGGCTGCGAAAACACGCGGCGCGCGGGTGGTCCTGCCGGAAATGGAGGATCCGCGCATTGCCGAAGCCGCCGCGCGGCTGCGCGCCGAGGGGTTGGCCGAACCGCTGACACTGGAGGCCGCGCGTCCTGCCGAGGCTTATGTCGACCTGCTGCTGGTCAACCGCCCCACGCTGAAGCCTGCGCTGGCGCGGCGGATGCTGGAAAAACCCCTGATCCGCGCCGCGGCGATGGTCGCGGCGGGCGAGGCCGAGGCGATGGTTGCCGGTGCCACCCATCCCACCCGCCGCGTGATCGAAGCCGCGTCGCTGGCCATCGGCATGGCCGAAGGCGTCACCACGCCCTCCAGCTTTTTCCTGATGTTGATGCCCGCCCGCGACGGTGCACCCGCCCGCCCGCTGGTCTTTGCCGATTGCGCCGTCAACACCGCGCCGGACGCCGCACAACTCGCCGATATCGCCCGTGCCAGTGCAAGATCCGCCCGCGCCCTGCTCGGCGAGGCGCATGTGGCGCTCTTGTCGTTTTCCACCGGCGCATCGGGGCAGGGGGCCTCGGTAGACATCGTGCGCGCGGCTTGCGAGGCCAGCGGATTTGCGGGGCCAGTGCAGGCCGATGCGGCGCTGAACGCGGTGATCGCCGCCAAGAAGGGCTACGCAGGCGGTGTCGCCAATACACTGATCTTCCCCTCACTGGATGCGGGCAATATCGCCTATAAACTGCTGCAGGAACTGGCTGGCGCGCAGGCGCTCGGCCCCTTCCTGCAAGGCTTCCGCTGCCCCGTCTGCGACCTGAGCCGCGGCGCCTCTGTTGCCGATATCGTCAGCGCCACCGCGATCACTCTGGCGATGGGCTAAACTCGCACAGCCATGACCGCTTAGGCCTCCTGCGCCCGCATATCAGCGGCATCAATCCCCGCCACTTCCACCGGCTTTTTCATCGCGTCACGGCGGAACGGCTCACCGAGTTCCTGATTGATCATCGCCTCAATCAGCGTGGTAATCCCCGCCTTCTGGTCCTTGAGCGCCTGATCCAGCGCCTCGGTCAGTTCCGCCATCGTCCGCGCGACCACGCCCTTGAGGCCGCAGGCTTGGGCGATCCCCGCATAGCTAACCTTTGTATCCAATTCGGTGCCGACGAAATTATCGTCAAACCACAGCGTCGAGTTGCGCTTTTCCGCGCCCCATTGGTAGTTGCGGAACACCACCTGCGTCACCGCCGGCCATTCTTCGCGGCCAATGGCGGTCAACTCATTCACCGCGATGCCAAATGCCCCGTCACCGGCAAAACCGACCACCGGCACATCGGGGCAGGCGATCTTGGCGCCGACAATCGCGGGCAGCCCGTAGCCGCAGGGGCCGAACAACCCCGGCGCCAGATATTTGCGCCCCGTCTCGAACGACGGATAGGCATTACCGATCGCGCAATTGTTGCCGATGTCCGAGGAGATGATCGCTTCGACCGGCAGCGCCGCCTGTATCGCCCGCCACGCCATGCGCGGGCTCATCCACGCGGGCTTATCGGCGCGGGCGCGCTGGTTCCAATCGGTGCCGGGATCGTCGTCTTCGTGATCCATTGAGGATAGCTGCTGCGCCCAAGCCGATTTCTTCTGAGCAATCTTCGCCTTGCGCGCCGCGCGCCCCGCGTCTCCTGCCGTCACCGACAGTTGCGCCAAGATACCCGTCGCAACCTTGGCCGCATCCCCGACAATACCAACGCTGACCGTCTTGGTCAGCCCGATCCGGTCGGGATTGATATCCACCTGAATGATCTTGGCCTTATCGGGCCAATACTCCATCCCGTAGCCCGGCAGCGTCGAAAACGGGTTCAACCGCGTGCCCAGACAGAGCACCACATCAGCCTCGGAAATCAGCTCCATCGCTGCTTTCGAGCCGTTATACCCCAAGGGTCCGGCAAACAGCGGATGCGAGCCGGGGAAGGCGTCGTTATGCTGGTAGCCGACGCAAACCGGCGCATCCAAGCGCTCGGCCAGCGCCATCGAGGCGGCGATCCCGCCCTTGGCTAACACCACACCTGCACCGTTCAGGATCACCGGATTCTGCGCCCCCGACAGCAGTTCCGCCGCCTGCGCCACCGCCGCTTCGCCACCCGCGGGACGCTCGAATTCCAGCACCTGCGGCAGGTCCACATCAATCACCTGCGTCCAGTAATCGCGCGGGATGTTGATCTGCGCCGGCGCACTGGCGCGTTTGGCGTTGAGGATCACCCGGTTGAGCACTTCGACCACCCGCGAGGGATCACGCACCTCCTCTTGATAGGCGACCATATCCTCGAACAGCTTCATCTGCTCGACCTCTTGGAAACCGCCCTGTCCGATGGTCTTATTCGCCGCCTGCGGGGTCACCAGCAGCAGCGGCGTGTGGTTCCAATAGGCGGTTTTCACCGCGGTGACGAAATTGGTGATACCGGGGCCATTCTGCGCGATCATCATCGACATTCTGCCACTGGCGCGCGTGTAACCATCGGCCATCATCCCCGCGCTGCCCTCATGCGCGCAGTCCCAAAACATAATCCCCGCCTTCGGGAACAGGTCCGAGACCGGCATCATCGCCGAGCCGATAATCCCGAAGGCATGCGCGATCCCATGCAATTGCAGCGTTTTGACAAAGGCTTCTTCGGTGGTCATTTTCATCGCGGTGGTCCTTGCAATTGGATGGTGTCGGGGCTTTGGCGGGTCGGATCGCGCAAAGCTGCGTTGGCTCTGATCTATCCGCTATGGCCGGAAAGTTTAGGGCCAAAACCTGCGCATATCTAGGTCCAGTTTCCGCTGCGCAACCGGCGGGCAATGCGGGCGATCCCCTCGGGGATACGCTCTTCGGTGATCGAGGAGTAGGCGATGCGGTAATAGCGGTCGCCCTCCTCGGGCCGGTCGAAAAACCGCGCGCCGGGCTCAATCAGCACGCTGTCCTCATGCAGATCGCGCGCCAAGGTCTCGGCGCTGACGCCCTGCGGCGTGCGCATCCATAGGCTCGAGCCGCCAACATCCACCGCGCCGCCTATCGTCAGCCCTTCGGCCTGTGCAGCTTCCAGCAGAACCGCGCGGCGTTGCGAGAAACTGCGCGTGAGACGGCGCAGCATCGCGTCGTAATAGCCCAACGAGAGAAAATGCGAGGCGGCGCGCTGCAACAGGCCGGGCGGGTGGCGCAGCACCGTCGCACGCAATGCCCGCGCCTCGCGGATGAACGGCGCGGGGCCGACCAGAAACCCCAGCCGCAGCCCCGGAAATAGTGATTTCGAGAAGCTGCCGACATGGATCACCCGCCCCTCGCGGTCCAGCGATTTCAGCGCCGGCAGGGGCGCGCGGCCATGGGTGATCTCGAATTCATAATCATCTTCGACAATCAGCGTGTTGCGCGCGGCGGCCTCGTGCAGCAGCGCGTGACGCGCCTCCAGCGGCAGAGTCGCGCCGGTCGGGCAATGGTGGCTCGGCGTGCAAAACAGGATGTCGGTGCCTGCAGGCACGCGCGCGGGCTCCAGCCCCTGCGCGCCGACCGGCACCGGCACCACGCGGCAACGGGTCTGGCGCAGGATCTCGCGCAACCCGGGATAGCCGGGGTCCTCAATCGCCGCCGTGCGCCGCTGGTTCAGCAAAAGTTGCGCGGTCAGCCAGAGCGCGTTCTGCGCGCCCAGCGTGACCAGTATCTCATCAGGCGCGGCCAGAATTCCCCGCCGTGGCAGCGTGTGGCGGGCGATATATTCGACCAGCGCGGGGTCATCATGGTCGAAATTATCATCGGTCATCAGGGCGAAATCCTTTTGCCCCAAAGCCTGCAACATACAGCCGCGCCAATTGGCGTGATCAAACAGCGTCGGATCGGCCTGCCCGTAGACGAAAGGATAGCGGAAATCGCGCCAGTTGCGCGGCTTGCCAAGGCTCATCGGCACCGACTCCGGCCGATGGCCCAGCATCCGCCCCCAATCCACCGCATCCCCGCCGCTGGCCCGCGCGGGCGGGTGGTCGCCGGGTTCGGGCGCACCCTCGGACACGAAATACCCCGAGCGCCCCTCGGCACGCAGGTAATCATCGGCAACGAGATCGGCGTAGGCCAGCGTCACGGTGATCCGGCTGACCCCCAGATGCGCAGCCAGTTTGCGGCTCGAAGGCATGCGCTCACCGCGCCGCATCCGCCCGGACAATATCCCCTGCGCGACCATCTGCCGGATACGGCTTTGCAGCGTGCCATCGTGATGCGGGTCCATCAGGAAGCTTTCCACCGAAACACTCATCCCGCACGCCCTTCCTGTTCTGCCGCCCCGCTCAACTTCACTTTAGCGGGTTCTGGCGATATGAATAGGGTATAACTGGCGCTATCGAAGGTGCTAGGAAAGGGCGAGTGTCAGGCGATAGTTTCGGCCCGGCATTTGCCGGCAAAAGGGGGTTGCGCCATGGATACGTCAAACATCAACGATCTGAGCGAGGTGGTCGAGGCTGACCGCATTCACGTCTGGCACCATTTGAGCCAGCACAAACAATATGAAGCCGTCGATCCGCGGGTGATTGTCGAGGGCAAGGGCCTGCGGGTCTGGGATGCTACCGGCCGCGAAACGCTGGACGCGGTTTCGGGCGGGGTCTGGACGGTCAACGTCGGCTACGGGCGCGAAAGCATCGCCAATGTGGTGCGCGATCAACTGCTCAAGATGAACTATTTCGCCGGGTCCGCAGGCTCGATCCCCGGCGCGATGTTCGCCCAGCGTCTGATCGAGAAAATGCCCGGTATGACGCGGGTCTATTACTCGAACTCCGGCTCCGAGGCGAATGAGAAAGCCTATAAGATGGTGCGCCAGATCGCCCATCAGGTGCATGGCGGCAAGAAGTGGAAAATCCTCTACCGTGAGCGCGACTACCACGGCACCACCATCGCCGCGCTGGCCTCGGGCGGGCAGGAAGAGCGTAAATCCTTCTACGGCCCCTATCCCGAAGGCTTTGTGCCGGTGCCGCATTGCCTCGAATACCGCAGCCAATGGGGCGAGGTTGAGGACTACGGCTTGCGCGCCGCCAACGCCATCGAAGAGGTGATCCTGCGCGAGGGCCCCGATACCGTCGGCGCGATCATTCTCGAGCCGGTGACGGCAGGCGGCGGCGTGATCACCCCGCCCGAGGGCTATTGGCCCCGCGTGCAGGAAATCTGCAAGAAATACGGGCTGCTGCTGATCATCGACGAGGTGGTCTGCGGCGTCGGGCGCACCGGCAAATGGTTCGGCTACCAGCAATACGGCGTGCAGCCCGATATCGTCACCATGGCCAAGGGCGTGGCCTCGGGCTATGCGGCGATCTCCTGCACCGTAACCACCGAAGCGGTGTTCGAGATGTTCAAAGGCAACCCGAATGACCCGCTGGACTACTTCCGCGACATCTCGACCTTTGGCGGCTGCACCGCCGGTCCGGCGGCGGCGCTGGAGAATATGCGGATCATCGAGGACGAGGGGCTGTTGGAGAACACCACCGCCATGGGTGAGCGGCTGATGGGCAATCTGAACGCCTTGATGGAGAAGCATCGGGTGATCGGGCAGGTGCGCGGCAAGGGGCTGTTTATCGGCGCCGAACTGGTGTCCGACCGCACCTCACGCGAGCCACTGGCCGAAGCCACCGTCGCGGCGGTGGTCGGCGCGGTGATGAAACGCGGCGTGCAGATCGGCATGACCAACCGCTCGGTGCCCGGTTTCAACAACACGCTCTGCCTGTCACCGGCACTGATCTCGACGGCGGATGATGTCGACCAAATGTCCGACGCCATCGACGGCGCGCTGGGCGAGATTTGCGGGTAAACCGCGCCTGCACCTGACGTCGCGGCCCTTGCCCCTATGTGGCGGGGGCCGTTTTTCATTGCCGCACCGGCAATCCCCCGCCAGCGGCACAGCAGCAAAGATTGATCCGCAGAACATCGCCGCCTATCCTTCGGCTTTTTCACCGAAAGGATACCCGATGCGCTTTGCTTTTCCCCTGATCGCGGCGCTGGCCGCAGCTCCGGCTCTGGCCGAGGAAACGCCGCTGACCCTCTCTGAGGGGATCGCCGCGACGTTGAACATGCCCGAGGGCGAGGGCCCGTTTCCGGCGGTCTTGATGCTGCACGGGTTCGGCTCCAGCCGCGATGAGGTTGGCGGCATGTTTGCGATGGAAGCGGCGGCGCTGGCCGAGGCGGGGATCGCGTCACTGCGGATTGATTTCCGCGGTTTCGGCCAGTCGGGCGGGGACACCGGCCACCATACGGTTGACCGGCAGAACGAGGATGCCGAGATCGGCCTCTCGGCGCTTCTTGCCACCGACGGCGTCGATGCCGAGCGCATCGGCGTGCTGGGCTTCTCCTTTGGCGGCGGCGCGGCGATCCAGCTGGCCGCGGCACGGTCCGAGGTGAAATCACTGGTCACATGGTCGTCGGTGGGTGATTACGACACCGATTTCCTGCAGAGCATGGGGCAGGAGACCTTTGACCGCGCGGCGGATGAGGGGATCGTCGGGCTGGATCTGGGCTGGCGCACCATGGCGTTGAAAGACACGTTTTTCACCAGCCTCTCGCAGCACAATATCCTCGCGGCACTGGCGCAATACAGCGGCCCGTTTCTGGGCATCACCGGTTCCGAGGATTACTATACGATGTATTCCACCCCGATGGCCGGCGCCGCAGCGGGTGCGGATGTCGAAGCGGTGGTGATCGATGGCGCGGATCATATTTTCAACGTCTTTGACGCCGATGCCACCTCGGCCGAGCAGGTGATCACCCTGACCACCGAGCGTTTCGCAAGCACGCTCTAAGCGCAAAAAAGAACTGACCGGCCCTCACGGGTCGGTCAGTCTGCACCTGAGGGCCGGAGGGAAAACGGCCCGAGGTTTCGCGTTACCAGTCGCCTAGGCCTTACCAGTCGTTCGGGCCTTTCTCGGCAAAGCGTTCGACCAGAAAATCAATGAAGGCGCGCACCTTGGGCTGGGTAAATCGGCCCGGCGGGTAGACCGCATAGATGCCCAGCGTGGTTTCCGGCAGTTCGGGGATCACATCCTCGACCAAGCCGCTGGCCATCGCCTCATGATACAGAAAGCTCGGCAGATAGGCGATGCCCATGCCCTTGATCGCGGCGTTGAGCAGTGATTGCCCGTCATTGACCGTCAGCCAGCCGGTGCCGCGCACCTGCCGCATCTCGCCGGAAGGGGCGGCGATTTTCCAGACATTGGCGCTGGCCTGATTGGAGTAATGCAGCAGCCGGTGATCGCTGAGTTCGTCAATCCGCGTCGGGCGTCCATGCTGTTGGAAATAGCGCGGCGCGGCGATCAGACGTTGCGTGCAATGCGAAATCCGGCGGGCGCGCAGACTGGAATCCTCCATCTCGCCGACGCGGATCGCCATGTCGAACCCTTCCGAGATCAGTTCCACATAGCGGTTCTTGAGCACCATATTGACGCTGATATCGGGAAATTCATTGAGAAATTCATCAAGCACCGGCGACAGCAGGCTAACCCCGAAATCGGTCGCCACCGACATCCGCAGCACGCCCGAGGGGGCCGATTGCATGGCGCTGACGATGCTATCCGCCTCACCGGCGTCATTGAGCACACGGCGCGCGCGGTCGTAATAGACAAGGCCGATTTCGGTCGGGCTGACCCGCCGGGTCGTGCGGTTGAGCAACCGCGCCCCGAGCCGCGCCTCCAGCGAGGAGACATGTTTCGAGACAGCGGATTTTGAAATCCCCATTTTGCGCGCGGCGTCGGTAAAACCACCTTGGTCCACCACCGTGGCAAAGGCTTCCATTTCCGTTAAACGATCCATTCTCGCACCTGTCACACTACAAAAGCTGTGTTTCCTTTACACAGGGAAAATGCGGCGGGATTAGGACAGTGCTGCGGTGAACAAGGGACAATTGTTCGCAATGTTGCATCAATCACCTGCCCGCAGCTTGAGTGTCGCGAGACAGGCAAGTGATTGTTTCCGTTATACAAGTGCCTCGATGGCCACGATCCAAAGCGGCAAAGTCAGCGCCGACAGCAGGGTGATCTGCGCCACAACCGTGGCACTTAACATCCGGTCTGCGCCAAAACCTGCGGCCAGCACATGCGCCGCCGAGGCGGTCGGCAGCGCCGCGAACATCGTCAGAATCGAGGTGATCGCAGGGTCAGCGCCGAGCATCAGACAGCCTACCAGCGTCGCCGCGGGCAGCAGCAGCAGTTTGACCCCCGCAAGGATGCCGCTGAACGGGGTCAGCCGCGCCAGCGCCCGCCAGTCCATCGTCGCGCCGACCGAGATCAGCGCAATCGGGATCGCCGCCTGCGCCAGCAATTGCAGTGGCGCCAGAATCAACACCGGCACGCTCAGGCTGGACAGGCCGACGATCACCCCGCCCACCGAAGCCAGCAGGAACGGGTTCAGCGCCACCTTCTGCACCGTCGCCCAGAGCCCCAGATTGCCGCCGCGCGACAGCACTGTGACCGCGAAAATATTCGCCACCGGCACCGCCATCCCTGCGACCACCGCCATCATTGCCGCATCGGCGCGGCTTACCGCAGCAACGGCGACAAAGCCCATCGCGGTGTTGAACCGCCACGCAGTCTGCCATGCGCCGGCAAAATCCAGAAACCGCTCGGGCCCAAAGCGCCGCGCCGCATAGCCTGCCACCAAGCCCAGCGTCAGGATCGCCCAGACCGCGGGGCCGATCACCACCACCCGCGACACATCCATCGGGCGCGAGGCGGCGGCGGTGAACAGGAGCGCTGGAAACAGGATCTCGAAGTTCAGCTTATCCAGACCGGTCCATGCGTTTTCGGACAGACGCCGCCGCACCAGCCCGCCCAGCCCCACCAACAGGAAGCTGGGGATCAATCCGGCAAGAATAGGCCAGAAGATCATGAATTATAGCGAGGCCGCCAGCCGCGCTCCTTGGTCAATCGCCCGTTTCGCATCGAGTTCCGCCGCCACATCTGCACCGCCAATGACATGCACCGAAGTGCCGCTGCCCGCAAGCGCATCGGCCAGATCGCGCATCGGCACCTGTCCCGCGCACAGCACAATGGTATCGACTTCCAGCAGTTCTTGGCCCTGATCGGTGCCCAGCATCAGCCCTTCGGGGGTGATCGCGTCATAGGTGACACCGCCGCGCATCTCGACATCGCGCGCGGCGAGGCTGGCACGGTGAATCCAGCCGGTGGTTTTGCCCAGCCGTTTGCCCAGTTTCTCGGCCTTACGCTGCAGCAAGGTGACCTCGCGCGCCGGAGCGGGCGGGTTCGGCTTGACCAGACCGCCGGGCACCTTGGCGGGGTCGCCCACGCCCCATTCTTCCTTCCATTCGGACAGGTTCAGCGTCGGGCTCTCGCCCTGATGGGTGACAAATTCCGACACGTCAAAGCCGATACCACCCGCGCCGATCACCGCCACGCGCTGGCCGACCTCGGCCCCATGACGCAACACGTCGATATAAGACAGCACATTCGGCCCGTCCTGCCCCGGAATCGCCGGATCGCGCGGCACCACGCCGGTGGCAATGATCACCTCGTCAAACCCTGTCAGCGCCTCGGCGCTGGCCTTGGTGTTCAGCTTCACCTCGATCTTCGAGCGCGCAACGCGGGTCTCGAACCATTCGACCAGCCCGTGGAACTCCTCTTTGCCCGGGATCACCCGCGCCATATTGAGCTGCCCACCCAGCCGGTCGTCTTTTTCAAACAGCGTCACCTTGTGGCCGCGCTCATCCGCCACCATCGCCGCCATCAGCCCAGCCGGACCGGCGCCAACCACGGCCACGCTCTTCGGCGCATCGGTGGGCGTATACTCCAGCTCGGTTTCAAAACAGGCGCGCGGATTGACCAGACAGGTCGAGATTTTGCCCGAGAATGTGTGATCGAGACAGGCTTGGTTGCAGGCGATACAGGGCGCGATATCGGCGGCGCGCCCCGCGGCGGCCTTGTTGACGAAATCGGGATCGGCCAGAAACGGTCGCGCCATCGAGACCATATCGGCGCAACCCTGTTCCAGCAGCTTCTCGGCGGTGTCGGGGTTGTTGATCCGGTTCGAGGTGATCACTGGAATGCCGACATGGCCCATCAGCTTCTGCGTCACCCAGGCAAACCCCGCCCGCGGCACCGAGGTGGCAATCGTCGGCACCCGCGCCTCATGCCAGCCGATGCCGGTGTTGAAGATCGTCGCGCCCGCCGCCTCGATGGCGCTGGCCAGTTGCAGGATCTCGTCAAAGGTCTGGCCGTTGGGCACCAGATCGAGCAGGGAAATCCGGTAAATGATGATGAACTCTGGCCCCACCGCCTCGCGCACACGGCGCACCGCCTCGACCGGCAGGCGCATGCGGTTTTCATAGCTGCCGCCCCAGCGATCCTCGCGCTTGTTGGTGTGCAGGCAGAGGAACTGGTTGAGGAAATACCCCTCGGACCCCATCACCTCGACCCCGTCATAGCCCGCCTCTTGCGCCCGCGTGGCGGCGGTGACGAAATCATTGATCTGCTTTTCAATCCCAGCCTCGTCCAACTCAATCGGCGGGAAGGGCGAGATCGGCGATTTGACCGGCGAGGCGCTGACGCATTCCGGCCCGTAAGCATAGCGCCCCGCATGCAGGATCTGCATGGCGATCTTGCCGCCATTCTCATGCACGGTTGCGGTGACCTTTCGGTGGTTCTCCATATCCTGATCGGTGAACAGCCCCGCAGCCCCCGGATAGACGCCGCCCTCGACACTTGGCGCCATGCCGCCGGTGACAATCAGACCGGCGCCACCCTTGGCGCGCTCGGCGTAATAGGCCGCGACACGGTCCCAATCGCCGCGCTCTTCCAGTCCGGTGTGCATCGAGCCCATCAGCACGCGGTTTTTCAACGTGGTGAAACCCAGATCAAGCGGGGCGAGCATATTCGGGTAGGGGTTGGTCATGGTGCGGGCTCCTGACGGCTGGCATTTGGCGCCAAAGTAAAGCGCTGAGGCGGATTGTCATCCGAAACCTTGCGTCAGCGGTCGACCTTCCGCGGGGTTCATGGGACAAGCCCGCCATGGATGCATGGGTGATCATATCGGTTCTGGCGGCAGCGGTGCAAACCCTGCGCTTCATGCTGCAAAAGCAGCTTAAAGGCTTGGGCCTGTCGACCGGCGGCGCCACCTTCTCGCGGTTCCTATTCGCCGCGCCACTGGCGGTTGCGGCGCTCTTGGCGCTGCTGCTCGGCCTCGGGCAAAGCCTGCCCTCGGTGAATGCGTGGTTCTTTATCTATGCGGTGATCGGCGGGCTGGCGCAGATCCTTGCCACCTTCTGCACTGTGGCACTGTTCTCCAAGCGCAGTTTCGCAGTCGGAATCGCCTTCACCAAAACCGAGACGATTCAGGTCGCGCTCTTGTCTGTGCTTTTGCTGGGCGAAGGGGTCTCACTGCTCGGCTGGATCGCAATCATCATTGGCACCCTTGGCGTGTTGCTGCTGTCGCGGCCGCCCGAGGGCTGGCGCAGCGGCAGGTTCCTCAACGCCGCCACGGGTCTGGGCGTGCTGGCAGGCGCGCTCTTCGGGCTGGCGGCGATTGGCTACCGCGGTGCCACGCTGCAGGTGGATAGCGAGCTGGCGGTGCTCCGCGCGGTCACCGCCTTGGCGCTGGCGACCAGTTTTCAGGCACTGGCGATGACCCTCTGGCTGGCATGGCGCGAACCCGGCGAGGTTGCGCGCGTGGTGCGTTCATGGCGCAAAACCGCATTGGTGGCGCTGACCGGCGTCATGGGCAGCGCTGGCTGGTTCATCGCCTTCTCTTTGCAAAACGCCGCCTATGTGCGCAGCGTCGGGCAGATCGAATTGATCTTTTCGATCCTCGTCTCGGTGCTGGTGTTCCGCGAACGGCCCAGCCTGATCGAGGTCATCGGCATGGGGCTTCTGGCTGCGTCGATCATCGCGATCATCCTCTTGGGCTGAGCGCCTCACTTCGGTTTCATAAGGCGTGCACCGCCCCCGCTTGCGTCACCTTCCCGTGACGCCGCCGCCAAAGGGCTTGCCGAACGCGCCGCGCCAGAACAGCTTTGGTGCAGAGATGAAACCGCAAGGAGCCGCCATGCCGACCGAGAAAATCACCTTTACCGGACACGATGGCAGCACTCTGGCAGCGCGGCTTGATCTGCCCGAGGGCCCGCATCTGGCCACCGCGCTCTTTGCCCATTGCTTCACCTGCGGCAAGGATATCCACGCCGCGCGCCGCATTGCCGCGCGACTGGCGGCAATGGGGATCGCGGTGCTGCGGTTTGATTTCACCGGATTGGGGCATTCGGGCGGCGAGTTTGAAAACACCTCCTTCACCTCGAATATCGCCGATCTGGGGGCCGCGGCGCGCTATCTTGAAGGGCGGGATATGGCGCCCGGCCTGTTGATCGGCCACTCCTTGGGCGGTGCGGCTGTGCTCCGCGCGGCCGATAGCATGGCCAGCGTCAAAGCGGTGGTGACCATCGCCGCCCCCTTCGACCCCGATCATGTGACCAATAATTTCGCCGATGCGTTGCAGAAGATCGAGGTCAAAGGCGCCGCCGAAGTCACCCTTGGCGGGCGCCCCTTCCGCATCACCCGCGATTTCGTCGAGGATGTCAGGGCGGAGAAACTCGCCCCCGCGATCGCCGGATTGCACCGCGCGCTACTGGTCATGCATGCGCCGCGCGATATGTCGGTGGGCATTGAAAACGCGACCAAAATCTTCCTCGCCGCCAAACACCCCAAGAGTTTCGTCACCCTTGATGACGCTGACCATCTGATCACGCGCGCCGAGGATGCCGCCTATGCCGCCGAGGTGATCGGCGCTTGGGTCGGGCGCTATCTCGACATGCGCCAGCCCGCCCCACCGCCCGGCGCGCCCGAGGGCATCGTCCGCGTCACCGAGGTTGATCCCGACGGCTTCCTGCAAGACGTGATCCACGGGCCGCGGCATCACACGCTGGCTGACGAGCCCGAATCCTACGGCGGTAGCAATCGCGGCATGTCGCCTTACGGCTTCCTCGCGGCGGGGCTGGGCGCCTGCACTTCAATGACCATCCGCATGTATGCGCGGCGTAAGAAATGGCCGCTCACCGGCATCAGCGTTGATGTCACCCATGACAAGGTCCACGCGCAGGACGCCGATGGCCGCAGCGGGCCGGGAAAGGTCGATCAATTCAACCGCGTGATCACGCTCGAGGGCGATCTCGACGCCGAGCAGCGCGCGCGGTTGCTGGAGATCGCCGATAAATGTCCGGTGCACCGCACGATGGAGGGCAGCGCGCATATCACCACGAAACTGCGCGGCGACGACTAGGCGCTGGGCGCGGCCTCAACCGGCGTTGGCACGGCGCATGCGCGTGACGAAGCGGCGTAATGTCGCTAGCGCGCTGCCACTATCCACCGGATGTTCGCTGGCCGACAGCACCGAGAGCGTCACGATCCGCCCGCCAATCGGCAGGATCGCGCGGCGGTAGGTCGGATCAAAGCCACTTGGATTGCCGCTATCCTCGATCAGCAACCAGATCGCCGAATTGGCATAGGTCGCCTCATGCACGGTCACATCCGAGGGATCGCCAGTGCGGCTGAGTTGTGCGCGTCCGGCGGTGGTCGCCAGAAACCCGGCCAGCCGCTGCAGCGAACCGGGATCATCGCTCGCGGGGGCAGGCAAGCCGGTGATCGTCGCCGAAAGCACCGGCGCTGGCCGCAAAGTGCCGCGACAGCGCACCAGCAGCACGAAGGCCTCGATGTCGCTCTCGCGCGTCGCCTGTGTGTCGGCGCAATAGCCCACCGGTCCGGTCACCGTCACCGCACCGTCAAGCACGGACAATTGCGTCGGCCCGGCGGTCGGATGCAGCCCGCGCCCCGAGGCATCCTCAAGCGGTTCGGTCTCGACACAGGCGGCCAGAAACGCCGCGGCGGCGAAGAATGCGCTGGCGGCACGCAGACGGATCATCGCGCTACCCGAAGGATGCGCAGCGGGGCTGGCACCGCCGCAAGCGGCTTGGCTGCCGCGGATCTCGGCATCAGAAGGTCAGATTGTAACGGCATCAAAGGGTTCCCACACATCCGGTCGAGAAATAGAGATTGCAGCGCGGCGGGGCAAGTCGCCAAATTGCGTGAGTTTGCCGCAGCTCCAACGACTTGCGCGCCCCCTGCGGTGTCTTTGGAACGCCACCTCGAACGACTGCTGACGCTTTGAAAAACTGAAGCCACGCTCACCAAAACCGCCACGGCGCGCGCCCTGCGCCAGAAATCGCCCCGCACACCAGACCGCAACCCACGCTTTCCCCACCGGTCATCGCGACCCCAACAGGCACCACCTTTGGCCAATAGCCGCCCCGCAAAACGGCCAAGCGCGCCCGCAGAAAACCCAGCATTGCGGCAGCGCCCCCCATAAAACGCGCGAAATCCTCTCGACAGGTCGGTTTTTTCACGCTACCTCGTCGATATGACCAACGTGATCACATCCTCATCTGATCTGCGACGCCGACGCTGACCGCGTCCGCTTGGTTGTGCCTGCGCGTCAGGCCCCACTCCCCCATACGATACCACACCACTGAACAAGATTGACTCGGGTCCATGGCTTCGGCACGAATGGGCTTCGTTTTCCAAGGGAACTCTTATGATTTCGTCTGTCCTGCCCACCTATTCGCGCGCGCCCCTGTCCTTTGTGAAGGGCGAAGGCTCTTGGTTGATCGAGGCAGATGGCCGCCGCTTTCTCGATCTCGGCTCGGGGATCGCGGTGAATGCGCTGGGCCATGCCAATCCGGCGCTGGTCGAGGTGCTGACCGAACAGGCGCAGAACCTCTGGCATGTGTCGAACCTCTACCAGATCCCGCAGCAACAGGCGCTGGCCGATCTGCTGGTTGACCAGACCTTCGCCGATACGGTGTTTTTCACCAATTCCGGCACCGAGGCGCTGGAACTGGTGATCAAGATGGCGCGTAAATACTGGTATGACCGCGCGCCCGAGGGCGAGACCCCGCGGCATAAGATCCTGAGTTTCGAGGGCTCCTTCCATGGCCGCTCCACCGCCGCGATCGCAGCGGCTGGCTCCGAGAAAATGACCAAGGGCTTCGGCCCCTTGATGCCGGGGTTTGAAACCCTGCCTTGGGGCGATAGCGCGGCCTTGGCGGCGGCGCTCGATGACAGCGTCGCAGCGGTGATCGTCGAGCCGATTCAAGGCGAAGGCGGTATCCGCCCGCTGCCCGAGGCCGAGCTGAAAGCTCTGCGCGCCGCCTGCGACAAGACCGGCGCGCTGCTGGTGCTTGACGAGGTGCAATGCGGTATGGGCCGGACCGGCAGGCTCTTTGCCCATGAATGGGCGGGGATCATTCCGGATATCATGATGGTCGCCAAGGGTATCGGCGGCGGCTTCCCGCTGGGCGCGGTGCTGGCCACGGCCGAGGCCGCCTCGGGCATGGGGGTTGGCACTCATGGCTCGACCTACGGCGGCAACCCTTTGGGCTGCGCGGTCGGGCTGAAAGTCACGCAGATCATCTCGGATCCGGCGTTTCTGGATGAGGTCAACCGCAAGGCAGGTCTCTTGCGGCAAAAGCTCGAAGGTCTGGTCGCGGCGCATCCCGAGGCCTTCGAAGAGGTCCGCGGCTCCGGCCTGATGCTGGGGATCAAATGCCGCGCGCCGAACACTGAACTGGTGCTCGCGGCCCGCGACGCCGGTCTCTTGCTGGTGCCCGCCGCCGATAATGTGCTGCGTCTCCTGCCCGCGCTGACCATCAGCGACGATGAGATCGCCGAGGCCGTCACCCGCCTCGAGGCCGCCGCCACTGCGCAGACCGCCGCCCCTAAAGCCGCTGGTTAAACCCACTTTATGCGTTAAATATCCTGGGGGTGAGCAGCTTTACTGCGAGGGGGCAAAGCCCCCTGACCCGCCCCGACATGAAAGCCGAACCTATGCCCCATTTTCTCGACATCCACACCACCACCCCTGCTGACCTGCGCCAGATGACCGATCTCGCCGCGCAGATGAAATCCGGCCGCACCGGGCGCAGCAAGGGGGCTGCGGACGACGAGTTGCCGCTGGACGGGCGTATGGTGGCGCTAATTTTCGAGAAACCCTCAACCCGCACGCGCGTGTCTTTTGACGTTGGCGTGCGGCAGATGGGCGGGCAGACGATGGTGCTCTCGGGCTCGGAAATGCAACTCGGCCACGGCGAGACCATTGCCGACACCGCGCGGGTGCTCAGCCGCTATGTCGATCTGATCATGATCCGCACCTATGAGGAAACCGTGCTGCAGGAACTGGCGGAATTTGCCAGCGTGCCGGTGATCAACGGGCTGACCAACCGCACCCATCCCTGCCAGATCATGGCCGATATCCTGACCTATGAAGAGCATCGCGGCCCAATAGCCGGCAAAAAGGTGGTCTGGGCTGGCGACGGCAACAACGTCTGCGCCTCTTTGTTGCATGCGGCGGGGCAATACGGGTTCGATATGACCTTCACCGGCCCGCCAACGCTGAACCCCGAGGCCGAATTCGTCGAATTCGCCCGCAGCAAGGGCAGCAAGGTCGAGATCATCCGCGATCCGCTCGAGGCGGTGGCGGGCGCCGATCTGGTGGTCACCGACACTTGGGTATCGATGCATGACAGCCAGTCGACCAAAGAGCGCCGCCACAACCAGTTGCGCCCCTATCAGGTCAACGAGCGGCTGATGGCAGCGGCCAAATCCGACGCATTATTCATGCATTGCCTGCCCGCACACCGCGAAGACGAGGTGACCAGCGCGGTGATGGATGGTGCGCAATCGGTGATCTGGGACGAGGCGGAAAACCGTCTGCACGCGCAAAAAGCAGTTATGCGCTGGTGCTTGGGTGTGTGATCCCAAGGCAGCGGCGGAATTATAGGGGGCGTGGCTTGGGGGCATCGAGCCCCCGCGCCCCGCGCGGGCTGCCGCCCTGCACCTGCCCAAAGGGGCGCACGCGCCCCCTTGGAACCCCCGTGGATATTTTAGGACAGATGAAAGGGGCGATGCGGTGAGCAATGCTTTGTTGACGGACTGGGACGGGGCGTTTGGCCTGCCGCCCTTTGCGCAGATTACCGACGCAGATTTCGCGCCTGCCTTCGAGGCGGCATTGGCCGAGGGGCGTGCGGCGGTGGCGGCGATTGCGGGCAATCCCGAAGCGCCCGATTTCGCCAATACCATCGAAGCGCTGGAGCGCGCCGACCGGTTGCTCGACCGGGTGGCGGGGGTGTTTTACAATCTGGTGGGTGCGGATTCGAACCCCGCGCGCGAGGCGTTGAGCCGCGATCTGGCGCCGAAACTCTCGGCCTATTCCTCGGAGATCACCTCGAATAAGGCGCTCTTCGCGCGCATTGAGGCGCTCTGGGCGCAGCGCGACGCGCTCGACCTGAGCGCCGAGCAGCTCCGCGTGTTGATGCTCTACCGGCGGATGTTCCAGCGCGCGGGCGCCGGATTGGAGGGGGCAGACTTGGAGCGAATGGCGGCGGTGAAGTCGCGGCTGGCGACGCTGGGCACCGCCTTCACCCAGAACCTTCTGGCTGATGAGCGCGACTGGTTCATGCCATTGGACGACCTAGCCGGTCTGCCCGATTTCGTCATCGACACCGCCGCTGCCGCCGCGAAAGAACGCGGGTTGGAGGGGCATGTGGTGACGCTGAACCGCTCCTTGATCGTGCCCTTCCTGCAGTATTCCACCCGCCGTGATCTGCGCGAGAAAGCCTATGAGGCTTGGGGCGCACGCGGTGCCAATGGCGGCGAGAGTGACAACCGTGCCATTGCCGCCGAGACTTTGGCGCTGCGGGGTGAGCGCGCCAGTCTCTTGGGCTATGAGAATTTCGCCAGCTACAAGCTGGAAACCGAGATGGCCAAGTCGCCGCAGGCGGTGCGCGAGTTGCTGATGCGGGTCTGGGAACCGGCGCGCAAGACCGCATTGGCGGATGCCGAGGCGATGGCGGCGATGTTGCAGGCCGATGGCTATGCCGGTCCTTTGCAGCCTTGGGACTGGCGCTATTACGCCGAGAAACGCCGCCATGCACTGCATGATTTCGACGAGGCGGCGCTGAAACCCTATCTGTCGCTCGACGCGATGATCGCGGCGGCCTTTGACGTGGCCGGGCGGCTGTTTCGCCTTGAGTTCACGCCCTTGGATGTGCCGCTCTATCACGCTGACGCCCGCGCCTGGGAGGTGACCCGCGATGGCCAGCATATCGCGGTGTTCATCGGCGATTATTTCGCCCGCCCTTCCAAGCGTTCGGGCGCTTGGATGTCGAATTTCCGCAGCCAGCACAAGCTGGGCGGCACCCAGCGGCCGATTGTGGTCAATGTCTGCAACTTCGCCAAGGGCGATCCGGCGCTCCTGTCATGGGATGACGCGCGGACCTTGTTCCATGAGTTCGGCCATGCGCTGCACGGGATGCTCAGCGATGTGACCTACGGGTTCATCTCGGGCACTTCGGTGGCGCGCGATTTTGTCGAATTGCCGAGCCAGCTCTTTGAGCATTGGCTTGAGGTGCCGGAAGTGATTGAGACCCACGCGCGCCACTGGCAGACCGGCGAGGTGATGCCCGAGGCGCTGCGTGACAAGCTGAAATCCGCCGCGACATGGGATCAGGGCTTTGCGACGGTGGAATTCGTCGCTTCGGCGCTGGTCGATCTGGAGTTCCACGACGGCGCGCCGCCCGCCGATCCGATGCAGAAACAGGCCGAGGTTCTGGAGAGTATCGGCATGCCCCCCGCGATCCGCATGCGCCACGCGACGCCGCATTTCGCCCATGTCTTTGCCGGTGACGGATATTCGAGCGGCTACTACAGCTACATGTGGTCCGAGGTGATGGACGCTGACGCTTTCGCCGCTTTCGAGGAGGCGGGGGATGCCTTTGATCCTGCCTTGGCAGCGAAGCTGGAGGTGTTGCTGTCATCCGGCGGGTCGCAGGAGGCCGAGGCGCTCTATACCGCGTTTCGCGGACAGATGCCGGGGGTTGAGGCGCTGCTCAAAGGGCGCGGGCTGGTCGAAGCCTAAAGCGAACTATGGTGCCAAGGGCGGTGCCGAGCCGCCGGGGTGGTGCAAAGCGCCGCCCTGGGGGGGGCGGGTTGGCGCTGCCCGGCGGGGGGCGCCGGGCGAAGGCTTGAGGTTGCGGGGCTGGAGATCAGGACGCTTTCCTGCGACGCTACAGGGATAGCGGCAGAGCGGGGGAGAAATGGCGCAGGCACTTAACAACATCGGCATCATCGGCGGCAGCGGCATGCTGGGGCGGGCGATCTCATTGGCGCTGCTTGGCGCGGGGGCGCGCGATCTCTGGCTCTCGAACCGCAGTGGCAGGGCGGCGGAATTCGACGCGCGACCCGAAGTGACAATCACCGCCGACAACCAAGCCTTGGTCGCGGCCAGCGAGGTGGTGATCCTCTCGCTACCACCGGCGCAGATGCAGGGCTTCACGGTGGACGCGCGCGGCAAACTGGTGATCTCGGTGATGGCAGGGATCAGCGCCGCGCAGATTGCCGCGGCCACCGGCAGCAACCGGGTGATCTGCGCGATGTCCAGTCCTGCGGCGGAGTTCGGCTTGGCCTATTCGCCGTGGTGGCCTTCTGCGGGCGTCACCGAGGCCGACCGCACCCGCGTCACCGCGATCTTTGAAGCATGCGGCAAGACCGATGCGCTGCCCGACCAGTCCCAACTGGCGATCTTTACCGCGCTGACCGGTCCGGTGCCGGGGTTCGTGGCGTTCTTTGCCGAGTGTATGGCCGCCTATGCCAAAGGGCAGGGCGTGCCCGAGGCCACCGCCGAGCGCGCGGTCCGGCAGTTGTTCCTCTCGGCGGGGCAGATGCTGGAGGCCGGGCCGCAGAGCGCCGCCGAGCATGTGCAGGGCATGGTCGATTACGCCGGAACCACCGCCGCCGGATTGCTGGCGATGCACGAGTCGCGGATTGCCGAGGATATCGCGGCGGGGCTGGACGCAGCGGTCGCACGCACGCGGCAGATGGGCGAAGGGTAATCGCCTAACCTGCTACAGAGCTATCAATGCGGGGCGGGTCGCGATCACCGCCTTTCAAAGCCGCGCATGATGCAGGGCCAGGCCTCTGCCCCGGCTGAAACCCCGCGCCCTGTCCCCCGCTGTTACAATTCGTTGCAATTGCGAAAAACTACCGCAAAACTCGCAGGTCAGTGATGTGGGGACGCGCACTGGTCCTTGGCCCTGCTGCGCAATGGGAGGAGACAAGGGGTGACGACGATGGCAACGCAGGCGGACCTTCAGTCCGTGCCAGCTCTGTTGGCGCGCAACGCGACCCGATACGCCAGCCTGACGGCATACCGCGAGAAAGAATTCGGCATCTGGCAGGCCTGGACCTGGGCGCAGGCGGCCGAAGAGGTCAACGCGATGGCGCTGGGCTTTCTGGCGCTGGGAATGGAGCGCGGCGACCATGTGGCGATCATCGGTCGCAACCGTCCGGCGCTCTATTGGGCGATGGTCGCGGCGCAATCCGTGGGCGCGATTCCGGTGCCGCAATACGCCGATGCGGTTGCCGAAGAAATGGCCTATGTGCTCGAGCATTGCGGCGCGCGTTTTGCGATCTGCGGCGACCAGGAGCAGGTCGATAAGGTCATCGAAGTGCAGGACACCGTCGATTGCGTCGAGACAATCCTCTATTTGGACAAGCGCGGCATGCGCAAATACGACCACACCAGCATGAACTGGTTGATGGATGTGCAAGACGAGGGCCGTGCCGCCCGCCAACGCTTCGAGCCGGAGCTGAAAAAGCGCATTGCCGAACTCAACTACGACAGCACCTGCGTGATGCTCTACACCTCGGGCACCACCGGCAAGCCCAAGGGCGTGGTGATGTCGAACCGCAACATCATCGAGGCGTCAAAATCCTCGAGCGAATTCGACAATCTCACCCACCGCGAGGAAATTCTGGCTTACCTGCCAATGGCTTGGGTCGGCGATTTCATCTTTGCCGTGGGGCAGGCCTATTGGGCTGGTTTCACCGTCAACTGCCCGGAAAGCGCGGCGACCATGCTCACCGACTTGCGCGAGATCGGGCCGACCTATTATTTCGCCCCGCCGCGGGTGTTCGAGACCATGCTGACCACGGTGATGATCCGCATGGAGGACGCCGGCGCCACCAAGAAAAAGATGTTCGACACCTATATGGCGCATGCGCGCAAGGTTGGCGGGCTGATCCTTGACGGCAAGCCGGTCAACGCCTCGGACCGGATGAAATACCGCATCGGCGAGATGCTGGTCTACGGGCCGCTGAAAAACACGCTGGGCCTGACCAATATCCGCGTCGCCTATACCGCCGGTGAGGCAATCGGGCCCGAGATCTTTGATTTCTACCGTTCGCTGGGGATCAACCTGAAACAGCTTTACGGCCAGACCGAGGCTTCGGTGTTCATCACCCAGCAGCCCGACGGCGAGGTGCGCTCGGATACCGTCGGCGTGCCCAGCCCCGGTGTCGAGGTGCGCATCGGCGACAATGGCGAGGTCTTCTACCGCTCGCCGGGCACCTTTGTGGAGTATTACAAGAACCCCGAATCCACCGCTTCGACCAAAGACCCCGAGGGTTGGGTCGCCACCGGCGATGCCGGGTTCTTTGAGGAAGGCACCGGCCATCTGCGGATCATCGACCGCGCCAAGGATGTCGGCAAAATGGCCAATGGCGCGCTGTTCGCGCCGAAATACGTGGAGAACAAACTCAAGTTCTTCCCCTCGATCCTTGAAGCGGTGGTCTTTGGCAACACCCGCGACCGCTGCACCGCCTTTATCAATATCGACCTGACCGCGGTGGGCAATTGGGCTGAGCGCAACAACATCGCCTATTCCAGCTATCAGGAGCTCGCCGGTCACCCGCAGGTGCTGGAGATGATGCAGGGCCATGTCGAAGAGGTGAACGAAAGCGTCGCCCAAGACCCGATGCTGTCAAGCTGCCAGATCCACAGATTTCTGATCCTGCACAAAGAGTTGGACGCCGATGACGGCGAGATGACCCGCACCCGCAAAGTGCGCCGCCGGATCGTCGAAGAGAAATTCGCCGACCTGATCGCCGGTCTCTATGAGGGCGCGGATCAGGTCTATACCGAGACCGAAGTGACCTATGAAGACGGGCGCAAGGGCGCAATCAAAGCTACGGTCGAACTGCGCGATGCACGGGTGTTTGACACCGTGGCCGCCTCTGTTGCGGCGCAATGACGGTGGAACAAAGGGAACAGGTGCCGATGCTGGACACGCAGACCGAGGGTTATGTCACCGCCGATGGGCGCCAGATTGGCGGCGTGGTGATGGAGCTCAAGAATATCACCCTGCGCTTTGGCGGCGTGGTCGCGATCAAGGATATCAGCTTTGACATTCGTCACGGCGAGATCCGCGCGATCATCGGGCCGAACGGGGCGGGGAAATCCTCGATGCTCAACGTCATTTCGGGGTTCTATAACCCGCAAGAAGGCGAGCTGATCTACAAGGGCTATAAACGCCCGCAGATGCGCCCCTATAAGGTCTCGCGCATGGGCATTGCGCGGACCTTCCAGAACATCGCGCTGTTCGAGGGCATGTCGGTGCTCGACAACATCATGACCGGCCGCATGCACCATATGAAGGCAGGGTTTCTGAGCCAGGCATTCTGGTGGGGCGCGGCGGCGCGCGAAGAGGCCGAGAACCGCGAAGCGGTCGAGAAGATCATCGACTTTCTGGAAATTCAGGCGATCCGCAAAACCCCGGTCTCGCGCCTGCCCTACGGGTTGAAAAAGCGCGTCGAACTGGCCCGCGCCTTGGCCGCCGAGCCGCAGATCCTGCTGCTCGATGAGCCGATGGCGGGCATGAACGTCGAGGAAAAAGAGGACATGAGCCGCTTTATTCTCGATGTGAACGACGAATTCGGCACCACCACGGTGTTGATCGAGCACGATATGGGCGTGGTCATGGACCTGTCCGACCGTGTCGTGGTGATGGATTACGGCAAGAAAATCGGCGACGGCACCCCCGAAGAGGTGATGAACAACCAGGATGTCATCGACGCATATCTGGGGGTCTCACATGACTGATTTTATCCGCATTCGACTGGGGGGCCGCCGTGTCTGATACCGTTCTTTTCGCCTTCGAGGCCGCGATCAACGGTTTGACCGTCGGCATCATGTATTCGCTGGTGGCGCTGGGCTTTGTGCTGATTTTCAAAGCCTCGGGGATCTTCAACTTCGCGCAGGGCGTGATGGCGCTATTCGCGGCGCTGACCCTCGTTGGCTTGCAAGAGGGCGCGATTCCCTTCGCGCATCTGATCAACGCCACTTTCGGCACTTCGATCCATCACTTCGGGTTCAATATCCCGACGCTGATCGCGATTCCGCTGACCATCGCGGTGATGGTCGGCTTTGCCTGGCTGGTTGAGCGCATCGTGCTCAAGCATCTGGTCAACCAAGAGCCGATCATCCTGTTCATGGCGACCATCGGTCTGGCCTATTTCCTTGAGGGTCTCGGCGACATCATGTGGGGCGCCGAGGTCAAGCGTCTCGATGTCGGTCTGCCGCAGGGGGGCAATATCTGGTTCGAGGAAAACACCCAGTGGCTGGGCTTCGGCAACGAGAATTTCTACGGCTTCTACATCGACACGCTGAACCTCTATGCGCTGGTGATCGCCGCGATTCTGGTGACCGCGCTGGTGATCTTTTCGCAATACACCAAACAGGGCCGCGCCCTGCGGGCGGTGGCCGATGATCACCAGGCGGCGCTCTCGGTTGGCATTTCGCTGCGCTTTATCTGGGTGCTGACCTGGTCGATCGCGGGCATCGTGGCGCTGGTCGCGGGGATCATGTGGGGCTCGAAATCCGGCGTGCAATTCTCGCTCTCGCTGATCGCGCTCAAGGCTTTGCCGGTGCTGATCTTGGGCGGCTTCACCTCGATCCCCGGCGCGATTGTCGGCGGGTTGTTGATCGGGGTCGGCGAGAAACTCTTCGATTTCTTCATGCAGCCGATCATCGGTGGCGCGACCGAAAACTGGTTCGCCTATATGCTGGCCTTGGCCTTCCTGCTGTTCCGCCCTCAGGGCTTGTTCGGCGAAAAAATCATCGAGAGGGTCTGAGACTATGCTCTACCGTGAAGCCGGCGATTTCAAATCGACCTATCCCAGCGACAACCAGACCTTTCCGATCCGCTTTGACCGCTATGCCTATTGGGCGCTGATCGGCTTTGCCTTTCTGGTGGTGCCGTTCCTGCTGACCGATTACTGGGCGAATTCCATCGTCATCCCGCTGCTGATCTATGTGATCGCGGCCTTGGGGCTGAACATCCTGATCGGCTACTGCGGGCAGCTCTCGCTGGGCACCGGCGCCTTCATGGCGGTGGGCGCTTACGCGACCTTCAAGCTGACCACCGCCTTTCCGTGGATGCCGATCTACATCGTGTTCATCCTCGCCGGTCTGGTCACCGCCGCGGTTGGGGTGTTGTTCGGCCTGCCGTCCCTCAAGATCAAGGGTTTCTATCTGGCGGTGGCAACGCTGGCGGCGCAGTTCTTCCTGATCTGGCTGTTCACGCGGGTGGGCTGGTTCTTCAACGACTCCGCCACCGGCATGATCTCGATGCCCGAGCGCACCGTGTTTGGCGTTCTGGTCACCGGCCCCGCAGCCAGCGCGATGGCGGTCTATATGACCTGTCTGGTCTTTGTTGTCGGCATGGCATGGCTGGCGCGCAATCTGACCCGTGGCACCGTCGGGCGGACATGGATGTCGATCCGCGACATGGATATCGCCGCCGAGATTATCGGGGTGAACCCGCTGATCGCCAAGCTGACCGCCTTTGCGGTGTCGTCCTTCTTTGTCGGCGTCGCCGGAGCCTTGTTGTTCGGTGTCTATCTGGGTGCCGCCGAAGCCGGTGAGGCCTTTGGCATCAACAAGTCGTTCCTTGTGCTGTTCATGGTGATCATCGGCGGCCTCGGCTCGATCCTCGGCTCGTTTCTGGGCGCGGCCTTCCTGATCGTGCTGCCGGTGCTGCTCAAGGTGTTCTTGGTCGATGCGCTGGGCTGGCCTGCCGATCTGGCGCGGCATCTTGAGGTGATGATCATCGGCGCGCTGATCGTGCTGGTGCTGATCGTCGAGCCCCACGGCATGGCGGCGCTCTGGCGCACCGCCAAAGAGAAACTACGCCTCTGGCCCTTCCCGCATTAAGCGGGGCGCGGCCCTCAAGACCAAACGTCCGAACGACCATAAGACCGAACGTAAGACCGAAAATTCATCGACTGGGAGGAGAACCAATGAAGATGATGAAACTGGCCGTGGGTATCGCGGCAACCCTGTCCGTGGCCGCTCCGGCGCTCGCACAGGACCTGCATTTTCCAATGCTCAACTACCGCACCGGGCCCTACGCCCCCGGCGGCATTCCCTTCGCGGACGGGTATCAGGACTATCTGACCCTGCTCAACGAGCGCGATGGCGGTATCGGCGGCGTGCCGATCCGGCTGAGCGAATGCGAAACCGCCTATAACACCGAGCGCGGCGTGGAATGCTATGAGGGTATCCGCGACGACAGCCCGCTGGTCATCCAGCCGCTGTCCACCGGCATCACCTATCAGCTGATCCCGCGCGTCACCGAAGATGGCATCCCGATGCACACCATGGGCTACGGGCGCACCTCGGCGGTGATCGGTGACAGCTTCCCTTGGGTGTTCAACTATCCCGCCAACTATTGGGATGGCGCCTCGGTGGCGATCAACCATCTGCTCGAGCAGAACGACGGCTCGCTCGAGGGCAAGAAGATCGTTCTGGTCTATCACAACTCGGCCTACGGTCGTGAGCCGATCCGTACGCTGGAAACTCTGGCCGAGCGTTACGGCTTCGAGTTCAACCCGCTGGCCGTTGACCACCCCGGTCAGGAGCAGGGCTCGCAATGGCTGCAAATCCGCCGTGAGCGTCCCGATTATGTGATCATGTATGGCTGGGGCGTGATGAACGCGGTCGCCATTCAAGAAGCCGCGAACATCCGCTTTCCGATGGAGAACTTCATCGGTATCTGGTGGTCGGGTTCGGAGAATGACGTGCTGCCGGTTGGCGATGGTGCTGACGGTTACACCGCGTTGACCTTCCACGGTGTTGGCACCGATTATCCGGTCTATGACGAAATCCAGCAGTATGTTGTCGACGCCGGTATGGCGGCAGGCAATGGCGACCAGATCGGCTCGGCGGTCTATTCGCGCGGTCTCTACGCGGCGATGCTGGCCTCGGAAGCGGCACGCACCGCGCAGGAGATCCACGGTGTTGCCGAGATCACCCCGGCGATGATGCGTGACGGGATGGAAGCGTTGAGCCTTACCGAAGAGCGTCTGACCGAACTCGGTCTGCCGGGCTTTTCGGCACCGTTCAACGTCTCCTGTGAGAACCACGGTGGTTCGGGTGCGGCGATGCTGCAGCAATGGGATGCCGACACCGGCACCTGGAGCCTGATCACCGACTGGATCGACGCCGACCGCGAATTGGTCACCGAACTGGCGGCGGAAGATGCCGCTGCCTATGCCGCCGAAAACGGCATCGAATCGCATTGCGACATGTGATCTGAGACCGGCTTGACCCCGGCGGGCGCGCCCCTGTGCGCCCGCCACCCCCTGCCGCACTAAGTGGCCGCTTTATGTGACGGAACGCACCATGATTGACCCCGCCGCCGAGACCGAGATCACCGCAACGCCCGAGACGCTGCTCGAGATCAACAATATCGAGGTGATCTACAACCACGTGATCCTTGTGCTGAAGGGCGTCAGCCTGTCGGTGCCCAAGGGCGGGATCACGGCGCTTCTGGGCGGCAATGGCGCGGGCAAATCGACCACGCTGAAATCCATCTCGGGACTGTTGCGGTCCGAGCGCGGCGATATCACCAAAGGTTCGATTTCCTACCGTGGCCAGCGTCTGACCGGCGAGAATCCGGCGGATCAAGTGTCGAAAGGTCTGATTCAGGTGATGGAGGGCCGGCATTGTTTCGAGCATCTCACCGTTGAGGAAAACCTGCTGACCGGCTCTTATACCCGCACCCAAGGCCGCGCCGCGATCGCTGCCGACCTTGAGATGGTCTATGATTATTTCCCGCGCCTCAAAGAGCGCCGCAAATCGCAGGCGGGCTACACCTCGGGCGGTGAGCAACAGATGGTGGCGATCGGCCGCGCGATGATGGCCCGCCCCGAGATGATCCTGCTTGATGAGCCCTCGATGGGTCTGGCGCCGCAGCTCGTTGAGCAAATCTTCACCATCGTCAAACGTCTCAACGAAGAGCAGGGCGTGACCTTCCTTCTGGCCGAGCAGAACACCAATGTCGCGCTGCGCTTCGCCCATACCGGCTACATTCTCGAGAATGGCCGTGTGGTGATGGAAGGCACGGCCAAAGACCTGCGCGAGAATCCCGATGTGAAAGAGTTTTATCTGGGCATGTCCGACAAGGGCCGCCGGAGTTTCCGCGAAGTGCGCAGCTACCGCCGCCGCAAGCGTTGGCTGGCCTGATCCCGAAAGGGGTCGGCAAGGATTGGTGAAAGCGCCGCGCAAAGCGATGCGCGCAGGCGAAGGATTGGGGACAAGGAGCCCTGAGCACAGATGAGCAAGTTTTTCGACAAGCTGGAAACCCGCAGCGCCGACCAGCGCGCCGCCGAGCAATCCGCCTTGCTGCGGCAGCGGCTCTCGGCGATCACCATCGCCCCCGAGGGCTGGCAAGAGGCCGCCGCACAGGTGCATTCCGCCGAGGATCTGCCGAAACTGCCGGTGCTGCGCAAATCCGACCTCTCATCCTGGCAAAAACAGCGCCCGCCCTTTGGTGGCATCGCGGTCTCGAATGTCGCGCATTATTTCCAATCCCCCGGCCCAATCTATGAGCCGGGCGGGGTGACGCCCGATTGGTGGCGTATGGGCCGGTTCCTGCATGCTTCGGGCATCGGTGCGGCGGATATCGTGCAGAACTGCTTTTCCTATCATCTCGTGCCCGCCGGTATGATGTTTGAAAACGGCGCCCGCGCGGTCGGCGCAGCGGTGCTGCCCGCGGGCACCGGCCAGACCGAACTGCAGGTGCAAGCGGCGCGCGATATTGGCTGCACCGCCTATGCGGGCACGCCCGATTACCTGAAGATCATCCTCGATAAAGCCGACGAGATGGGCGTCAAACTGGCGATCACCAAGGCGGTGGTCGGCGGCGGCGCGCTCTTCCCCAGCCTGCGCCAGCATTACGCCGATCTCGGCATCACCACGCGGCAATGCTATGCCACCGCCGATCTGGGCAATATCGCCTATGAGACCGATGCACTGGAGGGCATGGTGATCGACGAGGGTGTGATCGTCGAGATCGTGCGCCCCGGCACCGGCGATCCCGTCGCCCATGGCGAGGTCGGCGAAGTCGTGGTCACCAGCCTCAACCCCGATTACCCGCTGATCCGCTTTGCCACCGGCGATATGTCGGCGATCATGGACGGGACCAGCCCCTGTGGCCGCAGCAACCTGCGCATCAAGGGCTGGATGGGCCGCGCCGACCAGACCACCAAGATCAAGGGCATGTTCGTGCGCCCCGAGCAGGTCGCCGCCTTTGTCAGCCGCCATGATGAGGTCAGCCGCGCCCGCGTGGTCGCCTCGCGCGATGGCGAAATGGATGTGATGACCGTGCAGATCGAAACCCGCGCATCGAATCCGGCGCTCTATGAGGGCACGCTTCTGGATACGCTGAAACTGCGCGGCAAGGTCGAACTGGTGCCGCCCGGATCTTTGCCGAATGACGGGAAGGTGATCGAAGATCTGCGCAGTTATGAGTAACCTGTAACCTCCGCAAACACGGAGGTGACATGTTTAGGCGAATTCTCACAGCCACGGCATTCTGGATCGTGACCCTCTTGCCGGCGCAGGCATCAACCGGCATCGCATTGGTGATTGCCAATCAGAATTACGACCGGGTGCGCAATGCACAGGGCGCGGGCAGCGTGCTGCAATCGGTGCGGCGTCTCGAGGAAATGGGCTTTCGCGTCGAACTGGCGACCGACCTCTCGGCACCGGCGATGGAGGCGGCGCTGACGCAGCTGTCCGGCGCGCTTGGTGATCCCGCTAATGAACGCGTGGTGATCGTCTATTCGGGCCATGTGGTGAGCGCCAAATATGGCACTTGGCTGATGGGCACCGAGGCCACGGCGGCGGACCCCGATAGCGTCGCGCGTCAGGGCGTGCGGCTGCAGCGCCTGCTGGATCTGGCCGCGCAGCGTCAGGGCGGGGCGATTGTGGCGATTGCCGATTACGGCTTTCCGCAGGTCAATGCGCAGGGGTTCAGCAGTGGCCTGCCGGGCAGTGTCGCGGTGCCGCAGGGGGTCTCGCTGGTGCGCGGCTCCGGCGCCGGTGTCACCGAGTTTTTGCGCGCGATTGCCGCCCCCGGGGTGAATATCGGCACATTGGTGCGGCGCCGTGGCTCGGTGCAGCTCGAGGGGTTTGATCCGCATCTGCTGACCTTCCTGCCCGCCGATCATCAACCGGTGGTCGACTTCGAACTGCAGGCATGGGAATCGGCGGTCTCGACGCATTCGATCGAGGGCTATCAGGCGTTTCTCGGCGAGTATCCCAATGGCACCTATGCCGAACAGGCGCGCGCCGAGTTACAAAGCCTGCAAAACACGCCCGAGCGTATCGAGGCAGCGCTGAACCTGTCGCGCAACGAGCGCCGCGCGATCCAGCGCGATCTGACCATCCTTGGCTATGAGCCGCGCGGCATCGACGGGATTTTCGGCAGCGGCACCCGCGCCGCCATCGCCTCATGGCAGGGCAATAACGGTCATGCGCGGACCAGCTTCCTCAACCGTGACCAGATCTTTGCGCTGGCCCAGCAGGGCGCCCAGCGGGCGGCAGAGCTTGAAGCCGAGGCGCGTGCCCGCCAGCAGGCCGAAGAGCGCCGCGACCGTGCTTTCTGGCGCGATACCGGCTCGGGGCAGGATGAGGTCGGGCTGCGCTCGTATCTCGAGAATTTCCCCGACGGGATTTTCTCGAATGTCGCGCAGCAGCGGCTTGACCGGATCGAAGCCGACCGCCGCGCCGCCGCACAGGCCCGCGACCGAGCGGCTTGGGATCAGGCGCGGCAGGCGGACCGGATACCGGCCTACCGTCAGTATATCCGCGACTTCCCCGACGGCGCCTTTGTCGAACAGGCGCGCACCCGCATCCGGCAGCTTAACGCCCCCGAGGTGCCCGATCCCAATATTGAGGCCGCTCAGGCCGCCGAGGCCGCGCTCAGATTGCCGCGGTTCACCCGCGAGATCATCGAGCAGCGTCTGGCCGCAATGGGGCTCGAGCCGGGGCCGGTGGACGGGAATTTCAACAACCACACCCGCCGCGCGATCCGGCGCTATCAACGGGCGTCGAATATGCCGGTGACCGGCTATCTGACCCAAGCGATCGTCGCGCGGCTGCTGGCCGAGGGGGTCATAGATTTGCTGCGCTAAGCAATGGGTGCCCCCGTTCCGGCGGGGGCGCCCCTAAGCCTAAGCTTAAGCCCGTGGGAACCACGGGCCGCACCCGACCCTCCCCCGGGGAGGGCGCGCTGGCGATGCCCTTCACAGCCCAGCCGACATCGATGCTTCGAGGCGCATCACATCGTTCAAATGATAGAGGCGCCCACCCAGTGTCGGGCTCGTCCCTTTGCGCTTTGACTTCGGTCCTGATCCCAATCGGAACGTCCCAAGTCAACATCGGGAAGCACTTCACAGCCATTCAACCCGTCAGGCCCGTGGCCCCACGGGCCGCGCCCGACCGTCCCCATGGGAGGGCGCATTGGCGATGTCATTCACTGACCACACGCCATGGATGCTTTAGGGCGCTGCACTTCGTTCAAATGGTGCAAGCGCCCACCCAGGGTCGGGCGCGTCCCTTTGCGCTTTGCTCGGAGCGGGGGAATCGATAGCGCTCTTTGGGAAAGCCGCTCACACGCAGCTCAACTCGCCACCCCAGCGTACCCCAGAAATGACTGTGGCGGCGGGGCGCTGATTCGCCACCCGCCGCCACCGCATCACTCTCGCCACTGGCAAGACATGCAAAAAGCCGCCACGGTTTCCCGGGCGGCCCTGCGTATCGCGATCGTTCGGATCAGCCCTGACGAGCCTTGAACTTACGCTGGGTCTTGTTGATCACGTAAACGCGGCCTTTGCGGCGCACGATTTGGCAATCCCGGTGGCGCTGCTTGAGCGAGCGCAGCGAATTTCTGACCTTCATGGCCTTCTCCTCTTCGCGGCGCGCGAGCGCCTTGAAACATTAACGCCCCCGACGAGGGGCGTGGTGGTCCCGATTCTGCGTAAACAGGACGGGGCCTGTCTAGACAATAATGGTGGGCACGACAAGGTTCGAACTTGTGACCCCTTCGATGTCAACGAAGTGCTCTACCACTGAGCTACGCGCCCTGACTTGGCCATTGCCCGAAGGCTGACTTCATCAATGAAGGGGTCTATAGAAGGGATCGGGATGATGTTCAAGGGCTTTGTGTGCATGGATTTTCATAGATATACTCTGGCGCAAAGGAGCACCGCATGCCGATAGCCGCCCAGATCGCAGAACCCCTGCGCGCCACCTCGCCTGTGGTCTTTGCCTCGCCGCATTCGGGGCGGGTCTATCCGGCGGCATTTCTGGCCGAGGCGCAGCTGCCGGAACTGATTTTGCGCTCGTCCGAGGATGCATTTGTTGATCAATTGCTGGCCTCGGCCCCCGAATTCGGGGCGCCCTTGTTAACCACGCAGGTGCCGCGCGCCTATGTCGATTTCAACCGCGACGCTGATGAGCTGGACCCCGCGCTGATCCTTGGCGCACCGCGCGCCGGTTTGAACCCGCGGGTGGCCTCGGGGCTGGGGGTGGTGGCGCGGGTGGTGTCGAATGGGCGCGCGATCTACCGCGGCAAAATTCCCCTCAGCGAGGCGCAGGCGCGAATCACCGCCTATTGGCATCCCTATCACACTGCGCTGACCGGCCTGTTGGAGCGCCAGCACCGGCGATTCGGGCAGGTCCTGCTCTGTGATTTCCACTCGATGCCGCATGAGGCGCTGACCGGCCATGTCGCCCGTGGTGCGCGGCGCCCGCAGATCATCATCGGCGACCGCTGGGGCGCCGCCTGTGCCCCCGCAATCGTCGATCAGGTTGAGGCGATCTGGCGCAAGACCGGCCTCACCGTGGCGCGCAATGCGCCCTTCGCCGGCGCCTATATCACCCAGCGCTACGGCCAGCCCTCGACCGGCATGAATGTGGTGCAGATCGAGATCGACCGCGCGCTTTATATGGATGAAGCCAAGATCGCGCCCTCGGCAGATTTCGCCGCCTTCCAGGGCCTGATGCGCGGCGTCATCGCCGAGCTTGCCGCGCTCGATACCGGCGCCGGGGTGTTCGATTTGGCGGCGGAATAACCCCGCAGCCTGCCACAGGGCGCCTATAGGCGGTGCTCGGTGACTTCCGGCTGTGACTGCAAAAGCGCAAGGCTCTCGGCCAGATAGCCCTCGGGCAGATCGCGCCCGATCACCACGATCCGGCTGATCCTGTCATCCGCGGGCCAATGCGGCAGCGGCACCGGCGGGTGGAAAATATGCTGCACCCCGTGGAGCGCGAAGGGATGCGCCATCCCGTCGACATGCACCACGCCCTTGAGCCGCAAAATCCCCGTCGCCGCGCTCATCAGCGCATCCAGCCAAAGATCAAAGACAATCGGCGAGACCGGCGCGGCAATCTCGATCGCCTGCGAGGTGATCCGCCCGTCATGCGCGCCGGTATCGGCAAGGGGCAGGGGGGAAGCTTTGCGCTCGGACAATCCGCTCAGCCGGGGCAATGCGGCGGGCGCCGCCACCCATGAGAGCGCCTGCGCCTGCGTGCTGCTCTGCCGCGGTGCCACGCCAAACAAACGCCGCGGCTCAATCGCCCCCTGCACCGCAACGCCCTGCGGCGCCCCTGGATTGAGCGCCGCAAGCCGCGCCTCGAATGCCGCGCGCTCTTCTGGCGACACCAGATCGGTCTTGGTTAGGATGATCCGGTCGGCCATCGCGATCTGCTGCACCGCCTCGAAATGCCGGTCCAGCGTCGCCATGCCGGTCGCCGCATCCGCCGTCGCCAGCACCCCGTCGAGCATGAAATCATTGGACAACTCGCCGTCCATCACCAAGGTCTGCACAATCGGGCCGGGGTCGGCGATACCGGTGGTCTCGATCACCACACGGTCAAAATCGACCTCGCCAATCTCGCGCCGGTCGCGCAATCCGGCCAGCGTCTGCGCCAGATCGCCGCGCAGCTCGCAACACAGACAGCCCGAGCGCATCAGCACCATCGCCTCGGTGGCGCTCTCGATCAGGTCATGGTCCAGCCCGATCTCGCCGAACTCATTGATCACCACGGCCACCCGGTCCATCTGCGGATCGCGCAGCAGCGCATTCAGCAGTGTGGTTTTGCCCGAGCCCAGAAAGCCGGTGAGCAGGGTGACAGGAATCGGTTGCGCAGACATCGGCACCTCACAGCGTTTCGCCCATTGCACCCGCGCGGGGCAGGGTCTCCGCTGCCTAGCACCCGCGCCACGCCGCGCCAAGCGTCCGGTCTGCTCGAGGATTTGCGGGTCTGGCGGCAATGTGACCGCGCCGCGCTGGCGCTTTCTGTGGCACCTGCGTAGCTCTGGCCCATCGAGCTGAAAAAAGGACAGGAACAATGACCCAGTCACTCATTAGCCGCCGCGCCGTATTGACCGCCGGAGCCGCCGCCCTGGCGATGCCCGCGCTCTCGCTGCGCGCCAAGGCTGAAGACCTCCCGCAGGTCACCCGCCACAATGTGATGGGCTTTCGCGCGCAGGACTGGCGCCCCTATTTCGACACGCTCGCACGCGGTGCAATCCTCTGCGACATGGACTCGCGGGTGCTACATTTCTGGGGCGCTGATGGCAGCTACCGCCTCTATCCCAGCACCGTGCCGATCAGCGAAGACTACACCCGCCGCGGCTATACCGAGATCACCCTCAAGCGCCGCAATCCGGTCTGGATCCCGACCCCCTCGATGCGCGCCGAGAACCCCGATCTCCCCGCCCGTATCGAGGCCGGTCCACTCAATCCGATGGGCACGCGGGCGCTGAACCTGACCTGGCAATACTACCGCGTTCATGGCACCGATAATATCGAGAAAATCGGCCGCCGCGCCTCCAGCGGCTGCATCGGGTTGCACAACCATCACGTCGAAGAACTCTTTGAACAGGTGATGGTCGGCACGCCGGTGCTGCTGATCTAACGCAGCACCAGACGCAGCGCCCCGCGGAGGCCCAAACGCAGCGCGGGGCGCAACAGCCGCGCCAGCAGCGGCCCAAGCAGCGCAGCCAATGAGGTCAGCGCGGCAAAGAGCCCGGCAATCACCGCGATCACCTCATCTGCCATCCGCAGCCCCAGCCGGAAGAACCGCGATTTGCCCAGCATCTCGAAGGCGCCCAAGGTGCGCGGCCCCAGCCCGTCGGCGGCGCGGCTCAACCGGGCAATCTCGGTCGGCGTATCAGCGGCGCGCATCAGATGCAGGGTCTGCCGCGCGCCCAATACCCCCTCCATCCGGCCCAGATCCTGCGCCACACGGACCGCAGGCCGCAGCACCTCGGGCCGCGCCAAGCGCAGCAGATCATCACTGCCGCGCACCGCAGGCATTCGCGCCCAATCAATGCCGAAGGTGAAGGCGCGGCGAAACACCGCCATCACCTCGGGCGCCACCCGTCCGGTCCGATGCGCCACCCGCAAGAGTGCCGCGCCGCCCTTCACCACCAAAGACGTGCCGCCGGTGACCACCACCAGGCCGGTTGCTGCAATGCCGACAAAGGCAATGCCCAGATCGACCTGATCGACCTCCAGACCGGCCAGATAATTGCCGCCCTCGCGGGTCAGTGCCACCAGATCCCCCAAAACGGTGACATTGACCGCCACCCCGCAAGCCAGCCCGAGAGAGAGATCGCAATCGCGCAGATCCCAGGCGCAGGCGGCACAGCCCAGACCCGAGGCGATCCAGCCATTGTCCTGCGCGTAAAGTGTCTGATGCCGCGCCAGCAACTCGGGCGGCAACTCCAGCCCCTGCACCTCGGCCAATTCCATCAATGCGCCGATCACCACCCAATCGCGCGGCGCCTCGTCCAGTCGTGCCGCCAAGCGCTCGGCCACCGCCTCGGATGTCGCCACCCGCTGCAAATCGCGCTCATAGGCGGCCTGCAGGTTTGACCCTACGCGCTCGACCAATAGCGTCGCGGCGGGCAATTGCGCGACCTGCCAGAGCCACCACCCGGACCAACCGAGCGACAGCGCCGCAATCACCGCCAGCACGGCACGCTCGATCCGCGCCGCCCGCCTGCGCCGCAAATCAGCTTTCTGCACTGGGGGTTTCAACCTGACCACGCGCCCAGTCTGGCGCGCAGCCGCTGCCGAGACAAGCCACGCAAGCCACCGTCATCTGTCGATAAATATCCCGGGGGTGAGGCCGCAGGCCGAGGGGGCAGCGCCCCTTGCGCGTGTAAACGCGCCCGCTGCGCGGGGGCTCGATGCCCCCCAAAGCGGCCTAACAGCAGGTCAGCGCCGCGAGCGGATCATGCCGACAATATCCAGCGTCTGCGCCAATACCGGCTCGGCGATTGCCGCCGCGCGGTCGGCGCCGGCACCCAAGATCCGGTCGATCTCGGCCGGGTCTTCCATCAACCGCCCCATCTCCACCGAGATCGGCGCCAATGACGCCACCGCCAGATCCGCCAGCTTCGGTTTGAACGCGCCAAACCCCTGCCCGGCGAATTCGCCCAGCACTGCCTCTTTGCTCATCCCCGAGAGCGCCGCATAGATATTCACCAGATTCTTCGCCTCGGGCCGTGCGTCCAGCCCTTCCATGCTCTCGGGCAGCGGCTCGGCATCGGTTTTTGCCTTGCGAATTTTCGAGGCAATCTTATCGGCGTCATCGGTCAGATTGATCCGCGAGTTGTCCGAAGGGTCGGATTTCGACATCTTCTTGCTGCCGTCGCGCAGGCTCATCACGCGCGTTGCAGCGCCTTCGATCACCGGCTCGGTGATCGGAAAGAAATCGACCTTATAGTCATGGTTGAACTTCGCCGCGATGTCGCGGGTCAGTTCCACATGTTGCTTTTGATCCTCGCCCACCGGCACATGCGTCGCGTGATAGACCAGAATATCGGCGGCCATCAGCGAGGGATAGGCGAACAGCCCCAGCGAGGCCTGTTCAGCGTTCTTGCCGGTGGTCTTGTCCTTCCACTGGGTCATCCGGTTCATCCAGCCCATCCGCGCCACGCAGTTGAACACCCAGCCCAATTCCGCATGCGCCGAGACCTGACTTTGGTTGAACAGGATCGATTTTGCCGGATCAAGCCCCGCCGCCAGATAGCCCGCCGCCAATTCGCGGGTCTGGCGGCGCAGCGCCTCGGGGTCCTGCCAAACGGTGATCGCATGCATATCGACCATGCAGTAAAGCGTCTCGATACCGCTGTCTTGCATATCCACAAAGCGTTTGATTGCGCCCAGGTAGTTGCCCAAGGTCAGCCCGCCCGAAGGCTGGATGCCGGAAAACACCCGCGGCTTGAACTTCGCATTGGAGGGGGCTGTTTGGGTCTCGGCCATGGGAAAGGCTCTCCGCAGTGGAAATTGCGTGGAAAATACGTGGAAAAATCCTAGCTCCTCGCTTATCGCTGGCAGGCGGGGGCGTCAACCGAACCAAGAGCAGGAGCCGTGATGACCAAAGACCTACACGACCAGGGCGACGCCGACCCTCTGGCCGATCTCAACGCCTCGCCGCTGAACCCGCTGCCGGGCGCGGTCTGGCTGCTGTTGATCGCGATCCTCGGGGTCGAGGCGGTGCTCTGGGCGGCCAGCGCCGGGTTCATCGGCGGGCCGCAGGCGATTGGCTGGCGGATCGAGGTGATCCAGCGCTTCGGCTTTTCCAGCGCGGTGCAGAACTGGATGCTCGAAAACCGCGCCTTTCCGGGTATGCATCTGCTGCGCTACGGCACATTCAGCTTCATCCATGGCACGCCGATGCATGCGCTGTTTGGCGCGGTGCTGGTCGCCGCTTTGGGCAAGGCTCTGGGCGATGCTTTTGGCGCGGTCCGGTTTCTGCTGCTGGCGCTTCTGACCCCGATCCTTGGCGCGATCTGTTTCGGGCTGGCAGTGGGCGAGAATGCGCAGGGCTGGCTCTTTGGCGCGATGCCGATGGCCTTTGCGCTGGTCGGCGGGTTCACCTGGCTCAGATGGCATGAGGCCGAGGGCGACGGCACCCGCCAGCGTCGTGCTTTCGCGATGATCGGCATTCTGCTGGCCGCGCGATTGGGCTTTGGCCTGCTGGCCGAGACCGGTCCCGGCTGGGTCGCCGAACTCGCCGCCTTCGTGATCGGCTACGGCCTTTCGGCCTGGGTGCTGGGTCCGGGTAGCTGGCGACGGCTGCGCGCGCGTATTCGCCGCTAGACCTGCGGATTGCGCTGCGGAACCTTTTGCGTCGTGCGGCGGTTGGTGTACTCTATGGTTTCATCAACAAGGAGCGCGACATGGGTTGGATCGGAGCAATCATCATCGGCGGTTTGGCAGGCTGGATCGCCTCGAACTTCATGAACTCCAACACCGGAATTTTCCTCAACATTATCCTCGGGATTGTCGGCGCCGCTGTTGCCAGCTTCCTGTTCGGGTTGGTGGGCGTAAATTTCTCGGGCGTGCTCGGTTATCTGATTGCCGGACTGATCGGGGCCGTGATCCTGATCTACGGCTACCGCGCGATTGCAAAGTAGGAGTGCGCCAAACAGCGCGGGTTCCTGCGTCTGCTCAACTACCGCGCCGCATGGCGGATTTGAAATCGGCAAGGCCAAACGCCCCGACCAGCGCGCCCGCGCCGAAATAGGCCACGCCGCCGATCATCACCAGTGCCAGAAGCGCCAGTGAGCGCCATGTGCCCTGCAGTGCGTCCTCCAGCCCGAGCGCGGCCAGCCAGAGCACAGCGCCCATGATCACGCTCGCCAGAATGATCCGCCACAGCCGGTCAAACAGCCGCGCGTCGGGGCGGGCCGCATCGCCCATGCTGCGCGCCCCGCGCCAGAGCTGCCAGACCATCGCCCAGCCCGCCAAAGTGGTGCCCAAAGCGGCGGCGAGAAAGCCGATGAAGGGCATCAAGCCGATGGCAATCGCGGCATTGACCACCATCGAGACCAGCGCATAGCGAAACGGCGTTTTGGTGTCCTCGCGCGCGAAATACAGCGGTTGCAGCACCTTATGCAGCACGAAAGCGGGCAGACCGACGCCATAAATCGCCAAGGCCATGGCGGTGGCGGCGCTGTCTTCTGCGCTGAACGCCCCGCGCTGGAACAGCACTGAAATCAACGGCTCGGCAATCACCACCAGCGCCACGGCGGCGGGGACGGTCAGCGCCAGCGCAAACTCCATGCCACGGCTGAAGGCCGCGCGCGCGCCCTCGGGCTCGCCGGTGCGCAACCGCCGCGCCAGTTCCGGCAGCAGCACCACGCCCACCGCAATCCCGACCACGCCAAGCGGCAGTTGATAGAGCCGGTCGGCGTAAGACAGCCATGAAATCGCGTTCTCGGTGAAGGAGGCCACCTGCCGCCCGACCACCAGATTGATCTGCACCACGCCGCCCGCCAGCACCGCGGGCACGGCAATCACCAGCATCCGCTTGAGGTCCGGCGTCAGCCGCGGCAGCCGGATGCGCAGCGAGTAGCCCGCGCGTTTGATCGCCGCGAAGACCACCACCATCTGCGCGACGCCGCCCACCGGCACCGACCAGGCCAGCACCGTGCCGATCGGCCAGCCCTGCCACGCGCCCAAGGCCAGACCGGCGATAAACGCCACATTCAGCAAGGCAGGCGCGGCGGCAGCGGCGGCAAAGCGTCCGCTGGCGTTCAGCATCCCCGACATTAACGCGGTCAATGAGATCAGCAGGATATAGGGAAAGGCAATGCGCCCGTAGAACACCGCCAGATCAAACCGCGCATCGGCGGTGAAACCGGCGGCCATGATCCAGACCAGCGCCGGCATGAAGGCCAGCGCCAGACAGGTAAAGCCCAACAGGAAACTGGCCATCAGCCAAAACGCATCGCGGGCGAAATCCTCGGCCTCGTTCAGCCCCTCGGCGCGGTCCTGCTCCAGCTTCTTGGTGAACATCGGCACAAAGGCCGCGTTAAACGCACCCTCGGCAAAGAACCGGCGGAACATATTGGGCAGCGAGAAGGCGACAAAAAACGCATCCGAGGCCGCCCCCGCCCCCAGAAACCGCGCAATCATGATGTCGCGCACAAAGCCCAGCACACGGCTGCCCAGCGTCCAGCCGCCGACGGTGGCGAAACTGCGCATCAAACGGATCGGTGTCATCCCCCGGTTACCCCTCCGGTCATTCCTCGGAGGCCCGTTTGGCGCCCGCATCAATCGCCTCGCGCAGCTTGCGCTCCAGCGTTTCCAGCCGCGTTTTACTGTGCAGTTTCAACCCGAACATATCCTTGACGTAAAATGTATCGACCACCTGCACCCCGTAGGTCGCGATCACCGCGCTGGCAATATAAATCCCGTTTGCCGACAGGGTGCGGGTCAGATCATAAAGCAAGCCGGGCCGGTCGCGGGTGTCGACCTCGATGATCGTATAGATCTCCGACCCCTCGTTATCAAAGGCGATATTGGTCGGCACGCGGAATTGCCGCTCGCGTTTCTTCACCTTGTCGCGGGACTTCAGCGCCTCGGTGGCGACGATATCACCGGCAAAGGTGCGCGCGATCATCTTGCGCATCCGTGGCAGGCGCTCGGCCTCATAGGGGTGGCCCTCGGCGTCCTGCACCCAAAAGACAGCGGTCGCATAGCCGTCTTTCGAGGTATAGGTGCGCGCATCGACGATATTCGCGCCAACCAGCGCCAAAGCCCCCGCCAGCCTTGAGAATATCCCCGGATGATCGGCCAGCACAAAGGCGGCGCGAGTGGCGTCGCGGCCCTCGTCGAGATGCATATCGACGCGGATTTCATCATCGCCGAGATCACGCAGCATCTGCGCAAAAATGATATGGGTCTCGGTCGGCAGCCCTTGCCAATAGGGGCCGTAATGGCGCGAGGTCTCCTTGCGCAGGTCAGTGCGTGGCCAGTCCGCCAGCGCCTCGCGCAGCGCGCGTTTCGCCTCATCCTCGCGGTGCGAGCGGCTCAGCGCCTCGACGCCCTTTTCCAGCGCCGTCGCCGTGTCGCTGTAAAGCTGGCGCAGCAGCATCGCTTTCCAGTTGTTCCACGTCCCCGGCCCGACGCCGCGAATGTCGCAGACGGTCAGCACCGTCAGCAGGTCCAGCCGCTCTTTGCTTTTCACCGCCTTGGCAAAATCGCGCACCGTGCGCGGGTCGCCGATATCGCGTTTCTGCGCCACATCCGACATCAACAGATGATGCCGCACCAACCATTCGACGGTCTCTGACTCCTTGCCGTTCAGCCGCAGGCGCGGCGCCACACGGCGGGCGATCTGCGCGCCGAGAACCGAGTGATCCTCGGGCCGTCCCTTGCCAATATCATGCAGCAATAACGCCACATAAAGCACCTTGCGGTTCACGCCCTTCTCAAGGATCCCCGAGGCAATCGGCAGTTCCTCGACCAACTCGCCGCGCTCGATCTGCGCCAGCGTGCTGATGCACTGGATGGTGTGCTCGTCGACGGTGTAATGATGGTAGACGTTGAACTGCATCATCGCCACGATCGGCTCGAACTCGGGGATAAACGCCGAGAGCACACCGAGCTCGTTCATCCGCCGCAGCGCCCGCTCGGGGTTGCCGTGTTTCAGCAGCATGCCAAGGAAGATTTTCACCGCCTCCGCATCCTCGCGCACCTCGCCATCGAACCGGTCGAGATTTGCGGCGACGAGGCGCAGCGCATCGGGGTGGATCAACAAGCCGGTGCGCAGCCCTTCCTCGAATATCCGCAGCATATTCACCGGATCGGCGAGAAACGCCTCGGGATCGACAATGCTCAGCCGGTTCATATCAACGCGGTAATCCGCTTTGACCTTCTTGCGCCGCCGCAGCAGTCGGAACAGACCCGGCGCCTTTTTGACATGCCGCGCTTCCAGACCGGCCAGAAACACGCGGGTCAGCTCGCCAACCTGTGTCGCGTGGCGGAAATAGGCCTGCATGAAATGCTCGACCGCGCGGCGCCCGCCGTGATCCAGAAACTGCATCCGCTCGGCAACCTCGGGCTGGATGTCAAAGGTCAGCTGGTCGGTGGCGCGTCCGGTCAGATGATGCATATGGCAGCGCACCGCCCAGACGAAAGTCTCGGCGGCGCGAAAACTGGTGTATTCGGCCTCGGTGAAATACCCCTCATCGACCAGCTCAATCGCCTTATCAACGCCGTAGATATATTTCGCGATCCAATAGAGGGTTTGCAGGTCGCGCAGCCCGCCCTTGCCCTCTTTGATATTCGGCTCCAGCATATAGCGCTGGCCGCCCTGTTTGCGGTGCCGCGCGTCGCGCTCGTTGAGCTTGGCCTCGACAAACTCGGGCACGGTATCGGCGAAGAGCTCTTTCCACAGGCGGGTTTTCAGCTCCTGCGCCAGCAATTCATTGCCGGTCAGAAACCGCTGCTCCATCAGCGAGGTGCGGATCGTGTAATCCTCGCGGCCCAAGCGCAGGCAATCGTCAATGGTGCGGCTGGAATGGCCGATCTTCAGCTTCAGATCCCAGAGGATATAGAGCGTGCTTTCGATCACGCTTTCGACCCAGCCGGTGACCTTATAGGGGGTCAAAAACAGCAGATCGATATCCGAACAGGGCGCCATCTCGGCGCGCCCATAACCGCCGACCGCGACCACTGCCATGCGCTGCCCCTCGGTGAGCGCGTGATTCGGATGCAGGTTGCGCTGCGCCACATTCAACGCGGCGGTGACCACCACATCGGTCAGCCATGTCTGCGCGCGCACAAACGACCGCGCATCCCGCGGCGCGGCGGCGAGGGCGGATTTCAGCACCGCATTGCCCTGTTTGAGCGCGGCCAGCAGGGTTTGGACGGTGAAGGCGCGGATATCGCGGGCGTCATCCAGATCGGCGAGACCGGCAAGCAGCGCATTATCCAGCGCCTCGATATCGCAGATATGCAGTGGGTCGCAGATCAGCGGATCATCGGGCAGGGGCGGCTGCACATAGATGCGCGCCTCGGGCGGCGGTAAATGCTGTTCTGCCTGCTGCTCGGAAGGCTTCTGAGGGGCGGCAGATGCAGCCTGCGCCCCATCAGTTAACCCATGATCAACTGCCTCATCGGTTGCCTCGGCGCCGGTTGCACCCCCATCAGCGACCGCATCGCTTGCCCCGCCAGTCCGCATGCCGGTCCGCGCGCCGGTCAGCCGCATAGCGCGCGCTTACGAGCCCGAGCCGACAAAGCTGCTCGGCGCGGGTTCGAGGATCACCACCGCATTGTCGCGGATCGTCGCCAGCGCCAGCCCGCGCTGATTGGTGCCATCGGGCATCAGGCGAAAGATCCCGTTGACGCCGACAAACCCCGAACCTTGGGTCAGCGCGGCCCGTGACAGCGCATCGGCAGAACCGGTGCCCAAGAGCGCGCCAATCGCCGCGATCCCGTCATAGGCGAGACCGGCAATCGGATGCGGCGCTTCGCCGTAGGCTTGGGTGAAACGCGCCTCGAATTGCGCAACCAGCGAAGGGTCGGGCAGGGTGAACCAGCCGTTTTGCAGCCCCGAGAGCTGCAGCGTCGCCGGCGGGATATTCCACTGGGTGATGCCCATGAACTGGAAACGCGGATGCGAAATGCGGTTGTCAGGCAAAAGCTGCGCGAGGATCGGCAGGGCACCGGCGCTATCGGCGGTGAACAGCACCGATTGCGCCCCCGACGAACGCGCGGCATCGGCGATCTCGGGCAGCGCATTCACAATGCCTTGCTGCGAAAATTCATAGGTGGCGGTCGCGGCAATGGTGGCGCCGGTGCCCGATTGCGCGCGGTTGACTGCCGCCAGCACCAATTGACCGGCGGTGGTCTGCTCGCCAACCACCAGTACCTGCCCGCGATCATTGCGCGCGGCATATTCAAAAATCCGCCGCGCGGCATTGTCCGGCGTCAGGCCAAGCACGAAGACATTATTGCCCGCAATCGCCGGATTGTTCGAGAAGCTCAGCACATTAACGCCCGAGCTGGCCACCGCGGTGCCGACGGCATTGGCCTCGGCGCTGCGCACCGGCCCGAGGATGATCTGCGCGCCGCGATCGACCGCTTCGCGGGCCACCTGTGCGGCCACCGCGGGATCGCCCTGCGTGCTATAGACCCGCAGATCAATCTCCACGCCCGACAGGTCCGAAACCGCCAATCGTGCTGCATTCTCAAGGCTTTCGGCGAGGATCGTATTGCCCGCATCCGCCGACCCGCTGGGCACCAAAAGCGCCACTTGCACCGGCGCATTGGGATTGATGCGCTGCGCCAACCCGCTGATCCCCGAGGACACACAGGCGCCAAGCGTCAACAGACCGGCAAGAGCCAGTGCGCCGCGACGGCTGATGCGGGACAGGCGAGAAGGGCGGCGGCGGGTGGGGGTGGGTTCGACTGGCATCGAGCTCCTCGTCTGAATGCAGAGTGTGGTAGCAGGGGTCGTTTTGCGTCACACTAAGGATTCGACCCGGCGAAGTAAACGTGTCACTGACCTGCCTATGACCCATGAGCAAGAACCCGACCATCCCGAAGATGGCCCCGAGATCGTCTCCGAGCGCAGTTTCGAGCCCAGCCCGCGCCGCGTGCCGCCGGGGCTGCATCTGGTCGCCACGCCGATCGGCACGGCGCGGGATATCACCCTGCGCACGCTGGATATTCTGGCCGGCGCCGATGTGCTCGCCGCCGAGGACACCCGCAGCCTGCGCCGGTTGATGGAGATCCACGGTATCAGGCTCGAGGGGCGGCCCCTGCTGGCCTATCACGACCATAACGGCGGGCAGATGCGGCCCCGTCTGATGGCGGCGCTGGCCGAGGGGAAATCCGTGGCTTTTGCGCCCGAGGCGGGCACGCCGCTGATCTCGGATCCCGGCTTTCAACTGGCGCGCACGGCGATAGATCAGGGGCATTCGGTGGTTGCGGCTCCGGGCGCCTCGGCGGTGCTGGCGGCGCTGGCGGTGGGCGGGCTGCCGACCGACCGGTTTTGCTTTATGGGGTTCGCCCCGTCGCAGGGCGCGGCGCGCAAGAGGTTCCTTGCGGAAGCGGCGCAGATCCCGGCGACACTGGCGTTCTACGAATCGCCGAAGCGTGTTCACCGTTTGTTAACAGAAATCGCCGAGACTCTTGGGGCCGAGCGCGACTGTGCCCTATGTCGTGAGTTGACCAAGCGTTTCGAGGAGGTGGTGCGCGGCACCGTCGCCGAGGTCGCGGCCGCGATCGAGGGGCGCGCGCTGAAGGGCGAGATTGTGCTTCTGGTCGGGCGCGAGGCTGAGGGCGCGGGCGAGGCTGTGGATCTGGATGATGCGCTGAGCCGCGCGCTCGAAGTGGCAAGCCTGCGCGAGGCGGTGGATATGGTCACCGCCGAAACCGGCTTGAAGCGGCGCGCGGTCTATCAACGGGCCTTGGCCCTGAGGGAAGGGAAAGACGAATGAGCGGAGCAACTTCCTATCACGCAGGTCTTTCGGCCGAAGCACAAGTGGCGCGCGACTACGAGCGGCGCGGCTTTCCGGTCACCGCCCATCGCTGGCGTGGGCAGGGCGGCGAAATCGATCTGATCGCCCAAGACGGCGAGGGGTTCGTTTTTGTCGAAGTGAAAAAGAGCCGCGACCACGCCCGCGCCGCGGAACGGCTGACCCAGCGGCAAATCCAGCGGCTGTTTGATGCGGCTTCGGAGTTTCTGGGCCAATGCAAAAACGGGTTGAACACGCTGGCGCGCTTTGATGTGGCGCTGGTCGACGGGCAGGGACGCATCCAGATCGTCGAGAATGCGCTGGTTGGGTGACCGCCAGCGATTGAAACTTTCGCCGGCCTGCGCCATCTAGGGATACGGGAATACCCCCCTTAGAACCGCAGGAGTTGGCATGGCGCTCAAAATCGCATTTCAGATGGACCCGATCGATGCGGTGGATATCAATGCCGACAGTTCTTTTCGCCTTGCCGAAGAGGCGCAGGCGCGCGGCTATGAGCTGTTCTATTACACCCCCGACCGTCTGACTTTTGACGAAGGCCGCGTATTGGCACGGGCCTGGCCGTTACGGGTGCAACGCGAGCTGGGCAACCATGCGCATCGCGGCGACGAGGTGACGCTGGATCTGGCCGAGGTCGATGTCGTCTGGCTGCGGCAGGATCCGCCGTTCGATATGTCCTATATCACCACCACGCATATCCTCGACATGCTGCGCGACACGACGCTGGTGGTGAATGATCCCTTCTGGGTGCGCAACTACCCCGAGAAACTGCTGGTGCTGGAGTTTCGGGATCTGACGCCCCCAACGATGATCGCCCGCAGGCTCGAGGATATCCGCCGCTTCAAAGACCAGCACGGCGATATCATTCTCAAGCCGCTCTATGGCAATGGCGGCGCGGGGGTGTTCCGGCTCGATCCCAATGACCGCAATCTCGCCTCGTTGCATGAATTGTTCAGCAGCATGTCACGCGAGCCGCTGATCGTGCAGAAATTCCTGCCCGCGGTCTCCAAGGGCGACAAACGGGTGATTCTGGTCGATGGTGAGCCGGTGGGCGCGATCAACCGCGTGCCGGCACCGGGTGAGACGCGGTCAAATATGCATGTCGGCGGACGTCCCGAGAAGGTCGAATTGACCGACCGCGACCGCGAGATCTGCGCGCGCATCGGCCCGCTCTTGCGCGAAAAAGGTCAGGTGTTTGTCGGCATCGACGTGATTGGCGACTGGCTGACCGAGATCAACCTGACCTCGCCCACCGGCATTCAGGAACTCGAACGCTTCGACGGCATCAATGTTGCCGGAATGATCTGGGACCGGATCGAAGCGCGGTTGCAGGCGAAATGAACTGGCGGGCGGGTATGGTCAAAGCGGCGGCGCATTTCGCGATCCGCCGCGACCTGACACATGCGCGCAGCCTTCCGGCCCTTCGCTCCAAACTCGACCGCCGCGCAGCCCGCGCCTTTCGCATGGCGCCCTTTACCGCCACGCTCACCGGCACGGTCGGCGGTGTCGACGGTCTCTGGGTCAGCAACCGCCCCGATTCCGGCAGCGTTATGTTGTATTTTCATGGCGGTTTCTACATTCTTGGCCGCCCAGAATGTGACGCCGCGATGGTCTCGGTTCTGGCCCGAAAATCCGGCGCGCGGGTGTTTCTGCCGCGCTACCGGCTGGCCCCGGAACATCCCTCTCCCGCCGCCTTCGAGGATGCTTTGGCGGCCTTCGACGGGCTATTGGAGATGGGCTATGCGCCGCATCAGATCATCATCGGTGGCGGTGCGGCGGGCGGTGGCCTGGGGCTGGCGCTGCTGGCGCATCTGCTCAACCAAGGCGTTCAACCCGCGGGCGCTTTCGCGTTTTCGCCCTGGACCGATCTGACCTATTCCGGCGCCTCTTTGGTGACCAACGCCGCCTTTGAACATATGCTGCCGGCGCGGCGGTTGACCGAAATTCGCGCCGCCATTCTCGGCCGCGCCAATGCGCAGGGCGCCGCCGATACGCGGCTCTCGCCGCTGCACGCCAGCTTTCCTGCGCCACCGCCGGTGCAGCTTTATGCAGCCGAGACCGAGATCCTGCGCGATGACACGCTGCGCATGCGCAACCGCTTGCCGGATGCGGAAATCCGCATTGTCGGCGATCTGCCGCATCTCTGGCCGCTGTTCCACAATTACCTGCCCGAGGCGCGCGAGACCTTGGCGGATACCGCCGGATTCATTCGTGCGTGTCTGGCCCAATCGTCAACCGGTAGCTGACCGCCTCGGCGATATGCACCGCGCGCACCCCGTCGCTGGCATCGAGATCGGCAATCGTGCGCGCTACCCGCAAAACACGGTGATAGCCGCGCGCGGTCAGCCCCATGCGCTCGGCGACGCGGGCGAGCAGGGCGCGACCCTCGGCGTCCGGCGCGGCGATCTCTTCCAGCAGCGCGCCCTCGGCATCGGCATTCACCCGCACCTCGGCATGCGGCGCGAAGCGTTGCGCTTGCGTCGCCCGCGCGGTGACCACCCGTGCGGCGATCTCGGCAGAGGTTTCACCATTCGCCGGCAGATCGAGATCGGACCAGGCCACCGGCGGCACCTCGAGGCGCAGATCGAAACGGTCCATCAACGGGCCGGATATCCGCCCCAGATAATCTTCGCCGCAGTGGGGCACGCGTGCGCAAGCGCGCTCGGGTTCGGCCAGATAGCCGCAGCGGCAGGGGTTGGCGGCGGCGATCAGCAGGAAACGGCAGGGATAGCGGGTGTGGGCATTGGCACGCGCAACCACGACTTCGCCGGTCTCGATCGGCTGGCGCAGGGTTTCCAGCACCGAGCGCGGATATTCGGGGAACTCATCCATGAACAACACGCCGTTATGCGCGAGGCTGATCTCGCCGGGTTTGGCGCCGCGCCCGCCCCCGACAATCGCCGCCACCGAGGCAGTATGATGCGGTTCGCGAAATGGACGGCTGCGCGAGATACCGCCTTCATCCAGCAATCCGGCCAGCGAATGGATCATCGAGGTTTCCAGCGCCTCGGCGGGCGACAGCGGTGGCATGATCCCGGGCAGCCGTGCCGCCAACATGGATTTACCCGAGCCCGGCGAGCCGATGAGCAGCATGTGATGCCGCCCCGCCGCCGCGATCTCCAGGGCGCGTTTGGCACGTTCCTGCCCTTTGACATCGCGCAGATCGCGCAGGGCGGTGTTTGGCGCGACCTCGCCGGGGGTGGCGCGGGGCAAGGGCGCCTGATCGGTGAAATGGCGGATCGCTTCGGTCAATGTCGCGGGGGCGAAGACCTGCGCATCGCCGACCCACGCGGCCTCGGCACCGCAGGGTTTCGGGCAGATTAACGCGCAATCCTCGCTGGCGGCGGCCATCGCGGCAGGCAGGGCGCCGACCACCGCGACCAAAGTGCCGTCGAGCGACAATTCGCCCAGCGATACCGCATTTGCCAGATCCTCGGCGGGGATGATGCCGAGCGCGGCGAGTAGCGAGAGCGCAATCGGCAGGTCGAAATGCGAGCCGCCCTTGGGCAGATCGGCGGGCGAAAGGTTGACGGTGATGCGCCGCGGCGGCAGCGCGATCGACAAAGATGAGAGCGCCGCGCGCACCCGTTCGCGGGCCTCGGAGACGGCTTTGTCGGGCAGGCCGACGACATTGAAACTGGGCAGGCCGGGGCTGAGCACGCATTGCGCCTCGACGATCCGCGCCTCGATCCCGTCAAAAGCCACCGTGCGTGCGCGTGCCAGCATTCCCGATCCCCGCCTGTTGGCGCAAGTCTTGGGGATAACTGGTTAGCAAAGCGTTAACGGTTGCGGTGCCTAGGCGGAGAGGTCGCGGCAGAAGCACGCGCTGCAAAAAGAAAAGGCGCGCGGATTGCCCCGCGCGCCTTGGTGTAGGGACGGTGCGTGCAGAGCACACACCCTACGCCTTACTTGATGATTTTCGAGACGACGCCAGCGCCCACGGTGCGGCCGCCTTCACGGATAGCGAAGCGCAGCTTCTCTTCCATGGCGATCGGCGCGATCAGCTCGACTTCGAACTTCAGGTTGTCGCCGGGCATGACCATCTCGGTGCCCTCGGGCAGCTTGACGGTGCCGGTGACATCCGTGGTGCGGAAGTAGAACTGCGGGCGGTAGTTGGCGAAGAACGGCGTGTGACGGCCACCCTCATCCTTGGTCAGAATATAGGCTTCGGCCTCGAACTCGGTGTGGGGCGTGATCGACTTCGGCTTACACAGAACCTGACCGCGCTCAACGCCTTCACGGTCGATACCGCGCAGCAGGATGCCGACGTTGTCGCCTGCCTCACCGCGATCCAGCAGCTTGCGGAACATTTCAACGCCCGTGCAAGTGGTGGTCTTGGTGTCGCGGATGCCGACGATCTCGATGTTGTCGCCAACGTTGATCACGCCGCGCTCGACACGACCGGTCACAACCGTACCACGACCCGAAATCGAGAACACGTCCTCGATCGGCATCAGGAACGGCTGGTCCACGGCGCGCTCGGGCGTCGGGATGTAGGCGTCGACGGCTTCCATCAGCGCTTTGATCGAGTTTTCACCGATTTCCGCATCGCGCTCTTCCATTGCGGCCAGAGCCGAACCCTTGACGATCGGAATGTCGTCGCCCGGGTATTCGTAGTCCGACAGAAGCTCGCGGATTTCCATCTCGACGAGCTCGAGGAGCTCTTCGTCGTCGACCTGGTCCACCTTGTTCATGTAGACGACCATGTAGGGGATACCCACCTGGCGACCGAGCAGGATGTGCTCACGGGTCTGCGGCATCGGGCCGTCAGCGGCGTTCACCACCAGGATCGCGCCGTCCATCTGGGCCGCACCGGTGATCATGTTCTTGACGTAGTCGGCGTGGCCCGGGCAGTCGACGTGGGCGTAGTGACGGGTCTCGGTCTCATACTCGACGTGGCTGGTCGAGATGGTGATGCCGCGGGCTTTTTCTTCGGGCGCACGGTCGATCGAGTCGTAGGCCTGGAAGTCGCCGAAATATTTGGTGATCGCAGCCGTCAGCGTGGTTTTGCCGTGGTCAACGTGACCGATGGTCCCGATGTTTACGTGCGGTTTGTTGCGTTCAAACTTTGCCTTCGCCATGGTGTGGCTCCTATTGTTCAAGTGACGGTGCGTGCAATCACGCACCCTACGGGTCAGATTCGAGCGCGGCGGGACGGTTCCATGGTCCGGCCCCGCCAAGCAGGCAAGCCGCGTCGCGCGCGTCCTAATCGGGCACTGCGAAGAAATCAAGCATTTTGGCGGGGTTCAAGCCGAATTATGGGTTTTGAGCGCTTAGCTTTGGGCGCAGCGATCTTCGCTTGCGGCACGCGCGGGGCGGGGCGCCTCAGCGAGTGCGTCATCCTCGGCAGTATCGTCGCCCGCCGCCTCGCCCACAGCCTCGTCAGTTGCCTCAGCATCGGCATCACTGGCCGCGTCATCCCCATCGGCGGCGGTCTCGAACCACTGCGGGTTTTCCACCAGCCAGTTCTCGATGCGGATCGCGGCGTTTTGCGACAGGGTCTGCATCTGCTCTTCGGCGCTCTGGGTCAGGCCCGAGCCAACCACGCTGGAGCCCGACAGGCTTTCGAGCACGGTCATTTGCTTGTGTTCGTCATTGAGGACCTCGCCGGCGGCGTCATCCCAGACGTTGACCGACATGATCAGCGCCGAACGCGGCGAGGCGACCAGCGGCACGCCGGGCACGGCCAGCACATAGGCGTCGATATGGATCGCGATATGATAGAGCCGGTCGCCGTCATAACGGCCAAAGCGGCGGTCGACCTCGGCGCGGATCAGGTCGGAAAAGACCTCCAGATCGGCCTCACGCGAGAGCGGACCCTGCACCGCGTCATTGGTGGTCACGATGTTGTAGCACAGGCGGAAATTCTCAAGCTCGCCGCGCTCCTCGCCCAGTTGCGCGCCATTCGCGCAGGCCGCCAACAGGCCGACAGTGGCCAGCATTGCGAGGGTGCGAAGGGGCTTGAGCCTGGTGATCATGCGTGTTTTCCCGGTCGGTCTGCGCCTGTTTCAACGTCAAAGGCTTAGCTTAATCGCAAGCCCGTGGCAACGCTGCGCTTTGAGGCGCGGCGTTAGCCGAATTTATTGTCCCGCGGAAAGCCGCGCGGGGCCATGCGACCGGCGGTGGCGCGTTTGCCCTGCCATTCGGCCAGATCGGTGACCAGCCGCGTGCGATCCGCCGGATCTTTCCACGACAGCCCCTCGGTCAGGGTGATCGTGGTCAGATCGCTGAGCCCGCCGTCCTTGTAGCGCTGCAGCCGCACGCCCTTGCCGCGGTTCATCTCGGGCAGTTCCTCAAGCGGGAAGACCAGTAGCTTGCGGTTCTCGCCGACCACCGCCACATGATCGCCCGCCACCGGCTTGCAGATCAGCGCGCGGGCCTCGGCGCGCAGGTTCAGCACCTGTTTGCCCGAGCGGGTCTGCGCGAGCACCTCGTCACCGGGCACCACGAAACCGTCGCCATCCGAAGAGGCCACGATCATCTTGCGCCCCGGCTGGTGGACAAACAGATCAACGATCTGCGCCTCATTGGGCAGATCGACCATCAGCCGCACCGGTTCGCCCATGCCGCGCCCGCCGGGCAGATTGGCACCCAGCAGCGTATAGAACCGCCCGTTCGAGCCAAAGATCACGATCCGGTCGGGGGTCTCGGCGTGGAAGGCAAAACCGGCCTCGTCACCGTCCTTGAATTTGAACTCGGTATCGAGCGCGACATGACCTTTCATCGCGCGGATCCAGCCCATTTTCGACAGCACCACGGTGATCGGCTCGCGCTCGATCATCGCCTCCATCGGCACGTCTTCGATCTGGGTGGCCTCGGCGAATGTCGAGCGGCGCGCGCCCAGCGGGGTCTCCTTGCCAAAGGCTTTGCGCACCTCAGCCAGTTCCTGCTTGATGCGGGTCCACTGGCGGCGCTCCGAGCCCAGCAATTCGATCAGACCCTCGCGCTCTTTCATCAGCGCGTCACGCTCCTTGCGCAGCTCGATTTCCTCAAGCCGCCGCAGGCTGCGCAGCCGCATGTTAAGGATCGCTTCGGCCTGCACCTCGGTCAACTCGCCCTCGCCGGCGGGCGGGCTGACGTAATCCTCCTCGGACATCGCGCGCGGAAACGCGCCGCCCCATTGCTCGCGCATCAAAGCGTCGCGCGGGGTCTGGTCATAGCGGATGATGTCGATCACCCGGTCGAGGTTCAGATAGGCGATGATATAGCCCTCAAGCACCTCAAGCCGGTGGTCGATCTTGTCGAGCCTATGCTGGCTGCGGCGTTTGAGCACCACGCGCCGGTGATCGAGAAACGCCTGCAGAACCTCGCGGATGCCGCAAACCTTGGGCGTGCGCCCGTCGATCAACACGTTCATATTCAGGCTGAAACGAATCTCCAGGTCGGAGGATTTCATCAACATGCCCATCAGCATCTCGGGATCGACATTCTTCGAGCGCGGCTCAAGCACGATACGCACATCATCGGCGGATTCGTCGCGCACATCGGCCAAGAGCGGCACCCGTTTGGTCTGGATGATCTCGGCGAGTTTCTCGATCAGCTTGGATTTCTGCACCTGATAGGGGATCTCGGTGACGATGATCTGCCAAGCACCGCGCGGCAATTCCTCGCGCTCCCAGCGGGCGCGCAGGCGGAAGCTGCCGCGGCCGCTGCGGTAGCTCTCGATGATCGAGGCGCGCGGCTCGACAATCACCCCGCCGGTGGGGAAATCGGGGCCGGGGACCAGATCAACCAGCGCCTCGTCAGAGATCTGCGGCGTGTCGATCAGCGCCTTCGAAGCGTCGATCAATTCGCAGAGGTTATGCGGCGGGATATTGGTCGCCATGCCGACGGCAATCCCGCTCGAGCCATTGGCCAGAAGGTTCGGGAAAGCGGCGGGCAGAACCTCGGGTTCTTCCAGCGTGCCATCGTAATTGGGGCGGAAATCGACCGCGTTCTCGGCCAGCCCCTCCAGCAGCGCCTCGGCGGCGGCGGTCATCCGCGCTTCGGTATAGCGGCTCGCAGCGGGGTTATCGCCGTCGATATTGCCGAAGTTCCCCTGTCCATGCACCAGCGGATAACGGACGTTGAAATCCTGCGCCAGTCGCGCCATCGCGTCATAGATCGCGGCGTCCCCATGCGGGTGATAATTGCCCATCACATCGCCGCTGATCTTGGCGGATTTGCGGAAGCCGCCGGTCGAGGACAGCTTGAGTTCGCGCATCGCAAACAGGATCCGCCGGTGCACCGGCTTCAACCCGTCGCGCGCATCGGGCAGGGCGCGGTGCATGATCGTGCTCAGCGCATATTGCAAATACCGCTCCCCCAGCGCGCGGCGCAGAGGCTCGGCCAGTGGCGCCGCCACGGGGATCATCGGTTCGTCGTCTTGGGGTGTATCGTCGCTCATGCGGTGGTTCTATCCGGTGATTGCGGCAAGGGGAAACCGGTATTTTCACCTGCCGCGTAAGTGATGCGCGCCCGCCTCATCATCTGTCCGAAAATATCCTGGGGGGATGCCCCGCATCGGGGGCAAAGCCCCCTCAACGGTGGTGAAGGGGGGCGCGGCTTACCCCCGTCGAGGGGGTGCGCCGCGCTTCGGGGGCTCTGCCCCCACGGCCTGCGGCCTCCCCCGGGATATTTATGGCACAAAGTGGGAAGGCGGCGTTAAGGTTAATGCGCCTCGGCCCAGTTCTTGCCGGTGCCGGCCTCGACGATCAGCGGCACATCCAGCGCGACAATCGGCATGGCGGCGTTTTCCATCACCTCTTTGACCCGCGCGATGGTCTCCTCGACGGCGCTGCTCTCGACCTCGAAGACCAATTCGTCATGCACCTGTAGCAGCATTTTCGCTGGCAGATCCGTGATCGCCTCGGGCATGCGAATCATCGCGCGGCGGATCACATCGGCGGCGGTGCCTTGGATCGGGGCGTTGATCGCGCCGCGTTTGGCGAAACCGGCGGCGGGGCCTTTGGCAGCGATCTCGGGCGTATGGATGCGCCGTCCAAACAGGGTTTCGACGTATTTATGCTCTTTGGCATAGGCGACGGTCTCGTCCATCCAGGTTTTGATGCCGGGGAAACGCTCGAAATAAGTGTCGATAAAGGCCTGCGCCTCGCTGCGCGGGATGCGCAGGTTGCGCGCCAGCCCAAAGCCCGAGATGCCGTAAATCACCCCGAAGTTGATCGCCTTGGCGCTGCGGCGGATCTCGGGCGTCATCTCCTCCATCGGCACGTTGAACATCTCGCTGGCGGTCATCGCATGGATATCCTGCCCGTCGTGAAACGCCTGTTTCATCGCCGGAAGATTGGCCACATGCGCGAGAATGCGCAGCTCGATCTGGCTGTAGTCGAGGCTGACCAGCGTCTTGCCCTCACCGGCGACAAAGGCCTCGCGGATGCGGCGGCCTTCTTCAGTGCGGATCGGGATGTTTTGCAGGTTTGGGTCGGTCGAGGCCAGCCGTCCGGTATTCGCCCCCGTCTGCACATAAGAGGTATGCACGCGGCCGGTGTCGGGATTGATATGGTCCTGCAGCGCGTCGGTATAGGTTGATTTCAGCTTGCTGAGTTGTCGCCAGTCCAGCACCCGCCCCGGCAGTTCATGTTCGGTGGCCAGATCCTCCAGCACATCGGCGCCGGTCGAATAAGCGCCGGTTTTGCCCTTCTTGCCGCCGGTCAGCCCCATCTTGTCGAACAATATCTCGCCAAGTTGCTTGGGCGAGCCGACATTGAACTCCTGCCCCGCCAGCTCATGGATCTCCGCCTCCAGCGCGGCCATTTTCTGGGCAAAGGCGTTCGACATCCGCGACAGCGTATCGCGGTCGACCTGAATCCCGTGCATCTCCATCTGCGCCAACACCGGGCTGAGCGGACGTTCCAAGGTCTCATAGACCGTGGTCACGCGCTCTTGATGCAGGCGCGGACGCAGCAGTTGCCAGAGCCGCAGGGTGATATCGGCGTCCTCACCGGCGTATTTCGTCGCGTCCTCAATCGCCACCGTGTCAAAGGTGCGCGCCGATTTGCCGGTGCCAAGCAGGGTTTTGATCGGGATCGGTTTATGCGCCAGATATTCCTCGCTGAGCACATCCATCCCGTGGTTATGCTTGCCCGCGTTCAGCGCGTAGGACATCAGCATCGTGTCGTCGATATTGGTCAGGGTGACGCCCTGCATGGCGAAGATTTTCGCGTCGTATTTGATGTTCTGCCCGATCTTCAGGATCGACATATCCTCGAGCATCGGCTTGAGCGCCTCAAGCGCCAGCGCGGGATCAAGCTGCCCCTCCACCCGTTTGGCGGTGCCAAAGAGATCATCGGTCCCCTCGCGGTGGTTGAGCGGGATATAGCAGGCGTCATTCGCCGCTACCGCCAGCGAGATACCAACGAGTTCCGCGCGCATCTCGTCCAATGAGGTGGTCTCGGTATCCACCGCCACATAGCCCTGCTCATAGATCCGCGCGATCCAGGCGTTCAGCGCCTCGATGTCCTGCACGCAGGCGTAATTCTCGGCCTCAAACGGCAGCGCCTCGGGCGGGGTTGGCGCCGGCGCCTCGCCAACCGCAGGCGCCGAGGCAGGCGCGGCCGCGATCACCGGCGCCTCAACGCCCATTTTCTCGGCCAGACGGCGGGTCAGGGTGCGGAATTCCATCTCGCCCAGAAAGCCCAGAATCACCTCGGGTTCGGGCGTGCGGATGATGAAATCCTCCAGCGTCGTGTCCAGCGGCGTGTCCAAACGCAGCGTCACCAATTCGCGCGACAGGCGGATTTGATCGGCCTTGGTCAGCAGGGTCTCGCGGCGTTTGGGCTGTTTGATCTCGGCGGCGCGCGCCAGCAGGGTCTCCAGATCGCCGTATTCATTGATCAACAGCGCCGCAGTCTTGACGCCAATGCCGGGGGCGCCGGGGATATTATCGACACTGTCACCGGCCAGCGACTGAACATCGATCACCCGCTCGGGGCCGACGCCGAATTTCTCGACCACCTCGTTAGGCCCGATACGCCGGTCTTTCATCGCGTCCCACATTTGCACCTGCGGGCCGACCAATTGCATCAAATCCTTATCCGAGGAGATGATCGTCACATCGCCCCCCGCCGCCACCGCCTCTTTGGTCAGCGTGGCAATGATATCATCGGCCTCGAACCCCTCGGTCTCGACGCAGGCGATGTTGAAGGCGCGGGTGGCCTCGCGGGTCAGCGGAAACTGCGGGCGCAGGTCTTCGGGCAGGGGCGGGCGGTTGGCCTTATATTCGGGATACAGATCACTGCGGAAGGTCTTGCCCGCGTGATCAAAAATCACCGCCAGATGGGTCGCCGCGGTGCCACCGTTGTTGCCCTCGATATAGCGCAGGAGCATGTTGCAAAATCCGGCCACGGCGCCGATTGGCAGCCCGTCGGACTTGCGCGTCAGCGGCGGCAGCGCGTGATAGGCGCGGAAAATAAAGGTCGATCCGTCGATCAGATGCAGATGATCGCCCTTGCCGAATGCCATGGAGTATCCCCTCGTTGCGCGTTGGGCTCCTTCGTAACCCTCCGCAACCGAGGCGTCCAGCACTCGCGAGGGCCAGCCGCGCCCGCCCCCGCATCTTCTTGTGCTTCATCTTGCCAAAAAATACTCCCGCCGGAGGCATCCTGACCGTGCCACGCGCCCGACCCGAGGGTTAAAGCCCGCTGGCACCCGATTTGATAAAGCTGCCCTCGTTCAACTCGCGGAACGCCCGCTGCAATTCGGCGCGGGTGTTCATCACCACCGGCCCGTGCCAAGCCACCGGCTCTTTGATCGGCTTGCCCGAGATCAGCAAAAACCGCATCCCCTCCGGCCCCGCTTGCACCTCGATCTGGTCGCCGGTGCCAAACCGCACCAAGGTCCGGTCGCCGCTCATATCGCGCAGGTGCAATTCCTGACCGGCGAATTCCTTCTCCACCTTGATCCCCATCGGCGTCGAGGCGTCGCGGAATTTCCCCGCGCCGGCAAAGATATAGGCCATCGCATTGGCATAGGTATCGACTGGCAGCACCTTGCGGGTGTTCGGCGGGATCGAGACATCGAGAAACAGCGGATCGGCGGCAACCCCGTCCACCGGACCGGTCTTGCCCCAGAACTTGCCGGTGATGATCCGCACCGAGGTGCCATCGTCATCGACCATGGTTTCAATGTCGCTCTGGCCAATATCTTGATAGCGCGGCGCGGTCATTTTCAGCGAGGAGGGCAGATTGGCCCAAAGCTGGAACCCGTGCATCTGCCCGCGTGCATTTCCTTGCGGCATCTCTTGATGCAGGATCCCCGACCCGGCGGTCATCCATTGCACCGATCCCGGCCCCAGCCGCCCCGTATTGCCCAGCGAATCGCTATGCTCGACGGTGCCTTCCAGCACATAGGTGATCGTCTCGATGCCGCGGTGCGGATGCCAGGGAAACCCCTTCTCATAGAGATGCGGCGCGTCGTTGCGGAAATCATCAAGCAGCAGGAACGGATCGCTGAGTTCAGGGTCATTGAACCCGAAAGCGCGGTGCAGATGGACACCGGCGCCCTCGAGCGTCGGCTGTGCCTGTGAAAGGCTGGTGACGGGACGAAATGTCATGGCGCATCTCCTGTTGCTGTTGCAGCAGAAGTTGTGCGTTTGCGCGCGGAAATCCAGTGGCGGAACTGTGCGCAGCCGCACAGTCATTGTTCGGCCCGCACTCTGGCGCACTCAGGTCTGCGCGCACGTCACCTGTCAGGCAGCCCGTCTCACCGCTTTAATGCGCGTCGCCCGCGCCTTCGGCCAGAACATAGCGCGCATCGCAATAGCCGCATTCCACCCAGCCGGTATCATGCGGGATGGTCAGCCAGACGCGCGGATGCCCCAGCGCGCCTTCGCCACCGTCACAGGCCACGCGGCGGCTGGTCACGGTATGGGTTTCGGGTGCAGGGTGGCCGGGGGCTGGCGTGGTCTCGGGCGATGTCGCTGACATGGTCACTTCCTTGTATCGGCGCGGCTAAGCGCCTATGCGGTTGGGTCTGACAATAAACCATTGCCGGGCAGGAGCAAGATGACCGAACATGCAATCGAAATCCAAGGCCTGCGCAAACGCTACGCGGGTAACAAAAAGACCGGCCCCAAGGATGCGCTCAAGGGCATCGACCTGACCATTCCGCAAGGCTCGGTGTTCGGGCTTCTCGGCCCCAATGGTGCCGGAAAATCGACGCTGATCAATATTCTCGCCGGTCTGGTGATCAAAACCGAGGGCAAGGTCAAGATCTGGGGCTTCGATCAGGACCAAAGCCCGCGCCAGTCGCGCGCCGCCATCGGGGTGATGCCGCAAGAACTGACCATGGACCCCTTCTTCACCCCGCGCGAATCGCTCGAGGTGCAGGCCGGTCTCTACGGGGTGCCCAAATCCGAGCGCCGCACCGAGGAAATTCTCGAACTCATCGGCCTGACTGACAAGGCCGAGGCCTATGCCCGCACCCTTTCGGGCGGTATGCGGCGGCGGCTCTTGCTGGGTAAGGCGCTGGTCCATCACCCGCAAATCCTGGTGCTCGACGAGCCCACGGCAGGCGTCGATATCCAGCTGCGGCAGATGCTCTGGGACAATGTGCGGATGCTCAATGAGCAGGGCATGACGATCATCCTGACCACCCATTATCTCGAGGAAGCGCAAGAGATGTGCGACGAGATCGCGATCATTGATCAGGGCGATCTGATCATCCGCGATACCACCTCGGCGATTCTGGCGCGGATGGACACCAAGACGCTGTTGGTGCGCGCCGAGGGCGATGCCGCGATCCTCGCGCAGGTGGCACTGCCCGAGGGCGTGCAGCGCAACGACCGCGCCGATGGCTGGATGGCGTTTTCCTATCCGCGCAGCCGCGTCGAGGCCGGGCAGATCCTCTCGGCGCTGACCACGGCGGGGGTGAAAATCATCGATCTTTCCACCACCGAGCCCGATCTCGAGGACGCGTTTCTCGATCTCACCGGCGGCTAATCCTCGCGGTGGCTAACCCGCCGCAGGCCGCAGCGCTCCGGCGGCGCCGATAATCAGCGCCGCCAACAACGCGAGCAGTGCAAAAGCCATGGGCAGCGAGGTCAGATGCGCCACGCCGCCCACCACCACCGGCCCCAAGAGCATCCCGCCATAGCCCAGCGTCGCGACACCGGCGATCGCGCGGCCCGGCGCCACGCCCTGCTGGTTGGCGGCGCGCGAAAACGCCAGCGGGATCAGCGCCGCATAGCCAAAACCGACCAGCGCAAACCCCGCCAGCCCCGTCGCCAATGTCCCGCCGATCAGCGCCACCACCAGCCCCAAAGCGGCCAGCGCCCCGCCCAGCCGCGCCGTGGCCACCGGCCCGATGCGGCGCACCAAGCCATCGGCACCCAGCCGCGCCACCACCATCGCCGCCGAGAACACGCCAAAACCCAACGCCGCGCTGGCCTGCGAGGCAGAGGCCACCTCGATCAGGAACACCGCGCTCCAATCCGCCATCGCGCCCTCGCCAATCGACGAGCCCATCGCCAAGACGCCAACCAACAGCAAGGCGCGCGGGGGCAAAGCGAATCCCGCGCCGCGGGCGGTGATCTGCGATTGCCACGGCAGCCGCGCCAGCCAAAGCGCCAGCGCCGCCGCCAGCAGCGCGCCCAAGGCGAAATGCTCCAGCGGCGCCAGCCCTGCTTTGACCGCCAGAAACCCCGAGCCCGCGCCGACACCTGCGCCAAGGCTCCACATCGCGTGAAACGCCGCCATGATCGGCCGCCGCGCGGCGCGCTCGACCTCGGCGCCCCAGGCGTTCATCGCCACATCCATCGCGCCATGCCCCGCCCCGAACAATAGCGCCAAAGCGGCCAGCGCCCCAAGCGATCCTGCCGTCGCCAAAAGCGGCGCGGTCAGCGCGTAGCAGACCGCTACGATCCGCACCGTGTGCGCGGCGCCGAAACTGTCGCTCGCCCAGCCCGCCAGCGGAAACGAGACAATCGCCCCCGCCGCCATACTCAGGAACACCAGCGTCAGATCCGCCGGTTCCAGCGCCAGCGCCTCGACAAACCCCGGCACCCGCCCCGCCCACATGCCAAAGAGCAGGCCGTTAAGCGCAAACATCGCCGAAACCGCCACGCGCGGCGTAGATTTGAAAGCCATGAGATACCCGCTCGCCAATTGCCGCCATCTAGGCCGTCAGGCGCGTCACAGGCAATCCGCGCCGCTCCACTTTTTGCCATAAATATCCTGGGGGAGCGACGGCACGTCGCGGGGGCAAAGCCCCCTCTTGCCGCTCAGGGCAATTCTGCCGAAGGGATCAGCGCAAAGAACACCCCGCCGGACCACAGCCCGAACCAGCTCGCCCCCTCATGCTCGGCATGGGCGCCCAGTTCAATCAGCCGGTAGAAACTCTTGCGGTCGATCAAGGCCTCAAGCCCCGCGCGGATCATCACATAGGGCGCAGGCTCGCCGCTGTCTTCGTCCCGCTCCAGCCGAATCGGATGCTCGGGCCCGGCCTCGGCGCTATCCCCGACATTGGTTTCAAACCGCAATACTTGCCCGTCGCCGCTGCCGCTGACCTCGAAATCCACCGCCACGAAAGGCGCGTCCTCAACCGTGATCCCGACCTTTTCCACCGGTGTGACCAGAAAATACTTGCCGTCCTCCAGCTTGAGGATCGTCGAGAACAGCCGCACCAAAGGCGCGCGGGTGATCACCGTGCCCTCGTGATACCAGGTGCCGTCGCGGGCGATACGAATGTCGATCTCGCCGCGATAGGGTGGATCCCACAGATGCACCGGCGGCAAGCCGCCCTTGCCGCCTGCCGCTTTCGCCGAGGCTTCCAATGTCTGCGCGCTGGGCGGCGCTGTCTCTGGTTGTTTCTCTGGCGGGGCCATGGGGAACCTACCTGTGATTTACGTCTCTGCCCCGCCTACATAGCGCGATCCACGCGGAAATCACGCCCAAACCCCTCCCCGAGCCAGCAATCCCCAGTCACGCCCCGGTCACATTGTCTTGTGACCGCAGGGAAAACGCGCAACTTACTCTGGGCGAAAGGGGGCGCGTTGACATATAACCCTCGCAGAAAACCCGTGCTGCCCGCAGGTAGCCACCCAACACCTACCGGAGGTTTCCGCCGATGACCGACAATTTGGTTCCCGCGATCGAAGCGCTGAGCGCGCGGTTAACCGAGGCCCGCGCGGCCATTGAACCGCGGTTCATCGGGCAGGAAGAGGTTGTCGATCTGACCCTGATGGCGCTCTTATCTGGCGGCCACGCGCTGCTCGTCGGCCTGCCGGGCTTGGGCAAAACCCGGCTGGTGGACACATTGGCCACGGTGATGGGGCTGGGCTCGAACCGCATCCAGTTCACCCCGGATCTGATGCCCGCCGATATCCTCGGCTCCGAGGTGCTGGAAACCGCCGCCGATGGCCGCCGCGAATTCCGCTTTATCGAGGGGCCGGTGTTCTGCCAACTCTTGATGGCCGATGAGATCAACCGCGCCAGCCCGCGCACCCAATCGGCGCTGCTGCAGGCAATGCAGGAACACGAGGTCACCATCGCCGGACAGCACCGCCCGCTCGGCGCGCCCTTTCATGTGCTGGCCACGCAAAACCCGATCGAGCAAGAGGGCACCTATCCGCTCCCCGAGGCGCAGCTTGACCGCTTTCTGGTGCAGATCGACGTCGGCTATCCCGACCGCGACACCGAGCGCGAGATCCTCCTCGCCACCACCGGCACCAGCGAGGGCGCGGCATCTCAGGTGTTCACCGCCGCTGATCTGATCGAGGCACAGGCGCTGATCCGCCGGATGCCGGTGGGCGACAGCACCGTCGCCGCGATCCTTGATCTGGTGCGCGCCTGCCGTCCGGGTCTGCCCGACGCCGACCCGACCTTGGGCGACAGTCTCGCTTGGGGGCCGGGGCCGCGCGCGGCGCAAGCCCTGATGCTGGCGGTGCGCGCACGCGCCTTGTTGCAGGGTCGTCTCGCCCCCTCGGTCGAGGATGTCGCCGCGCTCGCCCGCCCGGTGCTGATCCACCGTATGGCGCTCAGCTTTGCGGCGCGGGCGCGGGGCGAGAGCCTTGGCACGGTGATCGACCGGATCACCGACCGCGTCACCGGCCGTCTCGGTGCCGCTGCGTGAGCCAACCCGCCGCTCCACTCCTGCGTCGCCACGCCGAAGCGCTCTCGGGGGCCTTGCCGCCCCTGATGGTCGCTGCCGAGCATCTGGCGAATTCGATGCTGCCCGGCGCGCATGGGCGGCGACGCATCGGGCCGGGTGCGGAGTTCTGGCAATTCCGCCCCTCGGCGCCCGGGGATGCGGCCACACGCATCGACTGGCGGCGCTCGGCGCGCGGCGACGATCTGTTTGTCCGCGAGACCGAATGGCAGGCGGCCCGCGCGGTGACGCTCTGGGTCGATAGCGGCGCGGCGATGCAGTTTTCCGGCGATAAATCCCGCGACAGCAAAGCCGCCCGCGCCTCGCTCTTGGCGATGGCATTGGCGCTGGTGCTGCTGCGCGGCGGCGAGCGTGTCGGCCTTGCCGGTGCCGGTCTACCGGCGCGCGCCGGTCGCGGTCAGGCGGAATTGCTCGCCTATGCGCTGACCAAAGAGGCGCAGCCCGAGGGCGAACACGGCGCGCTCGATCTGCACTCTGCACCAGCGGGCGGGCATGTGGTGCTATTCTCTGATTTCCTCGGCGATCTCGATCACGTCGAGGCCGCCCTTGATGTCGCCGCCGCCCGCTCGATGCGCGGGATATTGGTGCAGATCCTTGATCCGGTCGAAGAGGATTTCCCCTTTGACGGGCGCACCCGGTTTGAAAGCATGTCGGGGCATCTGAACTACGAGACCCTGCGCGCGGCGGATCTGCGCGGCGATTATCAGGCGCGGCTGAGCGCCCGCAAGGACCGGCTGGCCCTGCTCGCACGGCAATCGGGCTGGCACAGCACCACGCTGCACAGCGACCGGCCTGCCGCCGAAGGGCTCCTTTGGCTCTATCACGCGCTGGGCGCGGGGGGCCGCTGATGCTGAGCTTCGGTGCCCTTGGCTTCACCGCGCCGGTCTTGCTGTTCGCGCTGGCCGCGCTGCCGATCCTCTGGTGGCTGCTGCGCGCCGTGCCCCCCGCACCGGTGCGCCGCCGCTTCCCCGGTATCGCGCTTTTGTTGGGCCTGCGTGAGCGTGACCCCGAGAGCCAGCGCACCCCGTGGTGGCTCTTGGCGTTGCGTGTGGGCGCATTGGCGGCGCTGATACTGGCGCTGGCCGGGCCGGTGTTGAACCCGCAGCGGGTGGTGCCGGGGCAGGGGCCGCTCTTGGTGGTGATGGATGCCAGCTGGGCCAGCGCCCGCGACTGGCCGCGCCGGATCGAGCGGGTCAGCCGCGCGCTTGATGTCGCGCAGCAGGCCGCGCGTCCGGTGGCGGTGGTGGCCCTGACCGCACCGCCGGTGGGCGCGGTGGAATTCCGCGCGCCGGAGCATTGGCGCGAACGCCTCCCCGGCCTGACCCCGCGCGCCTTCGCCCCGCAAGCCGCGACAGACTGGCTCGACGCCCTGCCCGAAGGCATCGAAACACTCTGGATTTCCGACGGCCTCGCCCGCGACAGCCGCGGCGCGCTGCTCGCCGCTCTGTCCGACCTCGGCCCGCTGCAGGTCTTCGAGCCCGCCACGCCGGTCCTCGCCCTCGCCCCCGCCAGTTTCAGCGGCGATACCGTCAGCCTGACCCTGCGCCGCAGCCAAGGCCCCGCGCAAGACCTGACCCTTTTGGCCATCGGCCGCGATCCCGCGGGCATCGAGCGGGATCTTGCGCGCCAACCCGTCGCCTTCGCCGCCGGTGAGCGCGCCGTCGATATCGAATTCACCCTGCCGCCCGAATTGCGCAACCGTATCACAAGGTTTCAGGTCGCGGGCCAGCGCGGCGCCGGTGCGATCAGCCTTGCCGACGACAGTCTGCGCCGCCGCAAGGTCGCCCTTTTGACCGTGCGCGCCAATTCCGAGGCTTTGGCGCTGCTCTCGCCGCTGCACTACATCCGCGAAGCGCTGGCCGATAGCGCCGATGTCATTGAATCCGCCAGCCTCGATGATCTGCTGCTCGCCGGTCCCGATGTGCTGGTGCTTGCCGACCAACCCGGCATGACCGAAGCCGAGGTCGAGGCCGTCACCGAGTGGCTCAATGAGGGCGGGCTGCTGCTGCGCTTTGCCGGACCACGGCTGGCGGGCGCGGGGCTCAATGCCGCGGCGGGCAGCGTGGCGACGCGCGGCGAAGACCCGCTGTTGCCGGTGCCCCTGCGCGCCGGTGGCCGCACGGTGGGCGGCGCGATGAGCTGGGGCGATCCGCGCTCTTTGGCGCCGTTTCCTGACGATTCGCCCTTTACCGGCCTGCCGGTGCCGGGTGATGTCGGCATCCGCGCGCAGGTGCTGGCCGAGCCGGGGCCGGACCTCGCCGCGCGCACCATTGCCGCGCTGGCCGATGGCACGCCTCTGGTCACGCGGGTGTCGCGCGGGGCGGGGCAGGTGGTCTTGTTCCATGTCACCGCCAATGCCGAATGGTCGAACCTGCCGCTCTCGGGCCTGTTCGTCGAGATGCTCGACCGGCTGGCGGTTTCGACCCGTGGCAGCTTGCCGCAAGCGCGCGAATTATCCGGCACCACATGGCAACCCGAGGAACTCCTCGACGGTTTCGGCCTGTTGCACCGCGCCGATGACCGCGCTGCCGTCAGCGGCGAGGCGCTGGCGCCGGTGCTCGCAGGGACCACGCCGCCGAACGCCGATCTGCCGCCGGGCCTCTACGCCGGTGCCGCCTTCCGCTTGGCGGTGAATGCCACCAACGCGCAGACCCAATTGACCCTCGCCGACTGGCCCGCAGGCACGCCCATCGAGAGCGGCTTCGCCCAGCCCGAACTGCCGCTCGCGGGCTATCTCTTGGCGTTGGCGGCGGCGCTGATGATGCTTGATGCGCTGGCCACTTTGGCGCTGGGCGGACGGCTGTTGCGCGCGGCGGGCGTCGCCGTGGCGCTGGGGCTGGCAGGCACCACACCGCAACTCGCACAGGCGCAAGAGGTCTCGCCGCGCATTCTCGAGGCCACCGAATCCGTGGTGCTGGCCACCGTCGCCAGCGGTGACGCGCAGGTCGACGCCACCGCGCTGGCCGGCCTGCAGGGCCTGTCGCAAGCCTTGTTCCTGCGCTCCTCGGTCGAGCCCGCCGCGCCGATGACCGTGGATATCGAGCGCGACGAACTGGCGCTTTACCCTTTCCTCTACTGGCCGGTGATCGAGACCAGCCCGATCCTCAGCTCTGACGCCTACGCGCGGCTCAACCGCTATCTGCGCTCGGGCGGGATGATCCTCTTTGACACCCGCGATGCCGAAATCTCGCGGCTCACCGGCGGCACCACCCCCGCCGGACGCCGCTTGCAGCGCATCGCCGCCGGTCTCGATATCCCGCCGCTGGAACCTGTGCCCGCCGACCATGTGCTCACCCGCACCTTCTATCTGCTGGCCGATTTTCCGGGCCGCTACCGGGGCGGCACGCTCTGGGTCGAGGCCGCACCGCCGGGGGCCGAACGCGCCGAGGGCATGCCGTTTCGCAACCTCAACGACGGGGTGACGCCGGTGGTTGTGGGCAGCAATGACTGGGCCTCGGCTTGGGCGGTGGACGAGACCGGCATGCCCCTGCTGCCGGTCGGACGCGGCACCACTGGCGAGCGGCAACGCGAAATGGCGCTGCGGTTTGGCATCAATCTGATCATGCATGTGCTCTCGGGCAATTATAAATCCGATCAGGTGCATGTGCCGGCGCTGTTGGAAAGGCTGGGTCAATGATCGGCGACTATATCCTCTTTGATCCGCTGCTCGGCTGGCCCGTGGTCGCGGTGGTCGCCGCGCTGGCCTTTGTGATCACAACACTGGCGCTCTGGCGCAGGCTGGCGGGCTGGGGATTGCGGGCGCTGGGGCTGGCGCTGATCGTGCTGGCGCTGGCCAACCCCTCGCTGCAATCCGAGGACCGCGAGACCCTGCCCGATATCGCCTTAATCCTCAGCGACGAGACCGGCTCGAACCGGCTGGCCGGACGCAGCGCGCAAACCGAGACCGCAACCACGCATCTGCAAGAAGAACTCGCGCGGATGGGCGTGCTCGAGCGCCGCATCGCCGTGCCCGACGCCCCCGACAACGGCGGCTCGCGGATCAACACGGCGCTGGATGAGGCGCTCTCGGACGTGCCGCGCGACCGGTTGGCCGGGGTGTTCATCGTCTCGGACGGGCTCAGCCATGACCAAGTCAGCGCCGAAGTTCCCGCCCCTGTGCATCTGCTGCAAACCGGCGCGGCGGACGACTGGGACCGCCGCCTGATCGTGCGCAACGCCCCCGCCTACGGCATCCTCGGCGAGACGGTGATGCTGACCGTGCGCATCGAGGACGAGGGCGCGGTGCCCGAGGCCCTGCGCGGCCTGCCGGTGCGCATCGGTTTCGCGCTCAACGGCGAGGGCATGCAATACGCCTCGGCGCCGGTCGGGCAGGATATGGAACTGGCCCTGACGCTCGAGCGCGGCGGCCTCAATGTGCTGCATTTCACCCTTGATCCCGCCGCGGGCGAGCTGACCGAGCGCAACAATTCCGCGGTGGTGCAGATCAACGGCATCCGCGACCGGCTGCGCGTGCTTCTGGTCTCCGGCGAGCCGCATACCGGCCAGCGCACATGGCGTAACCTGTTGAAATCAGACCCCGCCGTGGATCTCGTGCATTTCACCATCCTGCGTCCGCCAGACCGGCAAGACGGGGTGCCGGTCAATGAACTCTCGCTGATCGCCTTCCCGACCCGCGAATTGTTCATCGAGAAAATCGACGAATTCGACCTGATTATTTTCGACCGCTACCGGCGGCGCGGGATCCTGCCGAATTCCTATTTCCAGAACATCCAGCGCTATGTCACCGAGGGCGGCGCGCTGTTGATCGTCGGCGGGCCGGAACTGGCCAGCGCCGAATCGATCTATCATTCGCCGCTTGGCTTCATCATGCCCGCCGAGCCGACCGCGCGGGTCTTCGAGCAGCCGTTCACGCCGCATCTCTCCGACACCGGCGCCCGCCATCCGGTCACCGCCGGTCTCGCCGCCGATTGGCCCGAAACCGCCGAGGGCTTGCCCGGTTGGGGCCGCTGGCTGCGCCAGATCGACCTGACGCCAACCTCGGGCGAGGTGACGATGCTGGGCATCAACGACCGCCCCTTGCTGGTGCAGGACCGCGTCGGCGACGGACGCATTGCGATGCTGGCCTCGGATCAGGCGTGGCTCTGGGATCGCGGTTTCGAGGGCGGCGGCCCGCAGGCGGAACTCTTGCGGCGGCTGGCGCATTGGATGATGGCTGAGCCCGATCTGGAAGAAGAAGCACTGATTGCCGAGGGCGAGGGGCTGACCCTGAATGTCACCCGCCGCTCGCTCTTGGACGGGCCGCATAGCGTGGTGATCACCCGCCCCGACGCCAGCACCGCGACGCTCGACCTGACCGAGACCGCGCCGGGTCGCTTCACCGCCGCGTGGCAGGGCGATGAGCCGGGGCTCTACCGGTTGCACGCGGGCGAGTTGGACACGGTGGCGATCCTCGGCACCGCCAACCCGCGCGAATATGAGCGTGTGGTCGGCGATAGCGCCCCTCTGGCGCCGCTGCTGGCTGCCACGCGCGGCGGTGTCGCGACGGTGGCCAACGGCTTGCCCACCCTGCGCGCGGTTGAGGCCGGTCGCCAAGCTTTCGGGCGCGGCTGGCTGGGGATCACCCCGCGCGAGGCCTATGTGACCACCGATCTGCGCCTGACCCCGCTCCTGCCTGCGTGGCTCTGGCTGCTGCTCGGCGCGGGGCTGTTTCTGGGCGCATGGCTGCGCGAGGCGCGGCGCTAAATGGTTGCGCCCGCTCCGTCGCAAACCGTTGCCGCCGCTTTCGCGCGCTATCCGGTGGAGCTGCAGGCCACCTTCGCCGCGATCCGCGCGCTGATCTTCGAGGTGGCCGCCGGGTCCGAGAATGTCGGGCCGCTGACCGAGACCCTCAAATGGGGCGAACCCGCCTATCTGACCGAGGCGAGCCACAGCGGCAGCACGATCCGGCTGGGCACGGTGAAATCCGCGCCGGAGTGCTGCGCTGTGCTGTTCAACTGCCAGACCAGCCTTGTCGAGAGCTTCCGCAGCCAGTTTGAAGGCGTGTTTACCTTCGACAAGAACCGCGCGTTGATTGTCCCGCACGGCGACATGGCCAGCGCGGATTTCCCCCGCGACGCCTTGGCGCAGTGCCTGCATTCCGCGCTGACCTATCACCGCCGCAAGCGCTGATCCGCCCGACGCCGCGCGATTTCCCGGCAATCACGATCAATCCTGGACAGATCCCTAGACTCACCGCCAAAATTGGTTATATTTTTTTACCAAAATGGGGTGGAAGAGGGGAAAGCCATGGAAATGCCGGTGCCAAATCCGGGCGTTCTGGCGCGCAAAGCACGGATTGTCGCGCTATTGCGCAAAGTGCTGCCCGAGGACGCGGTGATCGACGATCCGACCGCCACCCGCGCCTATGAGTGCGACGGTCTGACCGCCTACCGCTGCCCGCCGCTCGCTGCGGTGCTGCCGCGCACCACCGAAGAGGTCGCGGCGGTGCTGAAAATCTGCCACGCCGAGGGCGTGCCGGTGGTGCCGCGCGGCTCGGGCACCTCGCTGGCCGGGGGCGCTTTGCCCACCGCCGACAGCGTGATTTTGGGCGTGGCGCGGCTGCGCGATGTGCTCGAGACCGATTACGACAACCGCTTTATCCGCGTGCAAACCGGCCGCACCAATCTCAGCGTCACCGGCGCGGTCGAGGCCGACGGGTTTTTCTATGCCCCCGACCCCTCCAGCCAGTTGGCCTGCGCGATTGCCGGTAATATCGCGATGAATTCGGGCGGCGCGCATTGCCTGAAATACGGCGTCACCACCAACAATCTGCTGGGCGTGACCATGGTGTTGATGGATGGCACAGTGGTCAAGATCGGCGGCGCCCATATGGACGCGGGCGGGCTGGATCTGTTGGGCGTGATTTGCGGTTCCGAGGGGCAATTGGGCGTGGTCACCGAGGCGACGCTGCGCATCCTGCCGATGCCCGAAGGCGCACGGCCGGTGTTGATCGGCTTTGACAGCAACGAGGTCGCGGGGGCCTGCGTCTCGGACATCATCAAAGCGGGCATCCTGCCGGTGGCGATCGAATTCATGGACCGCCCCTGCATCCGTGCCACCGAGGCTTTTGCCAAAGCCGGCTATCCCGATTGCGAGGCGCTGTTGATCGTCGAGGTCGAGGGCGCAGACGCCGAGATCGACACCCAGCTGGCGCTGATCCGCGAGATTGCCCTGCGCCATGATCCGGTGGAATTTCGTGAAAGCAAATCCGCCGAGGAAAGCGCGAAAATCTGGCTGGGCCGCAAATCCGCTTTTGGCGCGATGGGGCAGATCAATGACTATATGTGTCTCGACGGCACGATTCCGGTCTCGGAACTGCCCTATGTGCTGCGCCGGATCGGCGAGATGTCCAAGGACTACGGGCTGGATGTGGCGAATGTCTTCCACGCGGGCGACGGCAATATGCACCCGCTGATCCTGTTTGACGCCAATAAACCCGGCGATCTGGAGCTTTGCGAGGCTTTCGGCGCGGATATTCTCAAGCTCTGCGTCGAGGTCGGCGGCTGTCTGACCGGCGAACACGGGGTTGGCATCGAAAAGCGCGACCTGATGCATGCGCAATTCTCTACCGCCGATCTGGAAGCGCAGATGCGGGTCAAGGATGTGTTTGATCCGTCGTGGCTGCTCAATCCGGCAAAAGTGTTCCCGCTTGATGCCAGTGCCACACGGCGCGCGGCATGACCGGCGGGGTGAGGGGGCGGTGCTCGGGCCCCGTCGAGGGGCCGCTCGCACCGATGGGGCCGCCCCACCCGCGGCCAAAGGGGCGCACGCGCCCCCTTGGGACCCCCGTGGATATTTTTGGACAGATGAGGGGCGCAAGTGGTGATGCAGCCAAGGACTGAGGCGGAACTGGCCGAGGCGGTGCGCGGCGCTGCCGGGCCGCTGCGCATCTGCGGTGGCGGCACGCGGGGGATCGGGCGGGTGGTGCCCGGAGAGCTGCTGTCACTCGCGGGGATCAGCGGGATTTCGCTCTATGAGCCGGGCGCTTTGACGCTGGTCGCAGCCGCCGGCACGCCGCTGGAGGAGATCGAGGCGGCGCTGGCGGCGGAAGGGCAGATGCTGGCCTTCGAGCCGATGGATCACCGCGTGCTTTTGGGCAGTTTCGGCGTGCCGACGATCGGCGGCGTGGTGGCGGCGAATGTCTCGGGCCCGCGGCGGGTCTCGGCGGTGGGCGCTTGCCGCGATGCGCTTCTGGGTGTGCGCTTTGTCGATGGCAGCGGGCAGGTGATCAAGAACGGCGGGCGGGTGATGAAGAATGTCACCGGCTATGATCTGAGCAAGCTGATGGCGGGGGCTTATGGCACGCTTGGCGTGTTGAGCGAGGTGGCGCTGAAAGTGCTGCCGCGGCCCGAAGCGGAGACGGTGCTGACCATCGCGGGGCTCGATGCGGGGCAAGCGGTGAAGGCAATGGCGGCGGCACTGGGCTCGCCCTATGAGGTGACCGGCGCGGCTTATGATCCGGCGCGCGGCGTGCATATGCGGGTCGAAGGGTTGCGCGCCTCGGTGCAGTATCGTGCGCGGGAATTGGCGGCGCTATTGGCCGGATTTGGCACGGTTGCTCTGGAGGAGGATCGGGGCGCCTCAGCGGCCCTGTGGCAGCAAATCCGCGATGTCGAGCGCTTGGCGCCGCATCAGGTGGTGGTGCGGGTGTCGATGAAACCAAGTGATCTGCCGGTGATCCTGCAGGATGTGGGCGCTGGCGATGACTATCTCGCAGATTGGGGCGGTGGCCTGCTGTGGATCGCGGCCTCGGAGACCGACGGGCCGGCACTCTTGGAGAATTTGCAGCAGTTTTGCGCCCGCTCTGGCGGCCACGCCACGCTGGTCAAAGCGCCCGAGGCGATGCGCCGCTCCCTGCGCAGTTTTCAACCCGAGCCTGCGGCGCTTGCGGCATTGACCGCCGGTCTGCGCGCGCGTTTCGATCCGCGCGGCATCCTCAACCCCGGGCTGATGGAGTAGCCGATGCAGACGAATTTCACCCAAGAGCAGCTGAGCGATCCGGCGATCCAGCGCTCGAACGAGGTCTTGCGGGCCTGTGTCCATTGCGGGTTTTGCACTGCCACCTGCCCGACCTATGCGGTGCTTGGCGATGAACTCGACAGCCCGCGCGGGCGGATTTACCTGATCAAGGAGATGCTGGAAACCGGCCGCTCTGCGGACGCGCGCACGGTCAAACATATCGACCGCTGCCTGTCCTGTCTGGCCTGTATGACCACCTGCCCCTCGGGCGTGCATTACATGCATCTGGTCGATCACGCGCGCGACTATATCGAGCGCACCTATAAGCGCCCCTTCGGCGAGCGGTTGCTGCGCTTTCTGCTGGCGCAGATCCTGCCCTATCCGACGCGCTTCCGGCTGGCGCTTCTGGCGGCGAAACTGGGACGGCCCTTTGCGTTTTTGATGCCCGATGCGCGGCTCAAGGCGATGCTGGCGATGGCGCCGAAACAGATCCCGCCGGTCAGCCGCAATGACTCGCCGCAGGTCTTCGCGGCGCAGGGTGAGCGGCGCATGCGCGTGGCGCTGATGACCGGCTGCGCGCAAAAGGCACTGAACACCGATATCAATGATGCGACGATCCGCTTGCTCACGCGCCTCGGCGCCGAGGTGGTGGTGGCCGAGGGGGCGGGCTGTTGCGGGGCGCTGACCCATCACATGGGCAAAACCGCGGACAGCCACACATCAGCCTCGCGCAATATCCGCGCCTGGATGGCAGAGAAACGCGGTGCGGGGCTGGATGCGGTGGTGATCAATACCTCGGGCTGCGGCACCACGGTGAAGGATTACGGCCATATGCTGCGCCATGATCCGCTGGCCGAAGATGCCGCCGAGATCGCGGGGCTGGCGCGCGACGTGTCCGAGGTGCTGACCACGCTGGGCATTGAGAAAGGCGCGCCCAAGGGGCTGCGCGTCGCCTATCACGCGGCCTGTTCGCTGCAACACGGACAGCAGATCAAGACCCTGCCCAAAGACCTGCTCAAACGCGCGGGTTTCGAAGTCGTCGAACCCGAAGACAGCCATCTGTGTTGCGGCTCGGCAGGGACCTATAACCTGCTGCAACCGGCGATCTCGGGCGAATTGAAGACGCGCAAACTGGCCACGCTGGAGGCGCACGCACCGGATATCATCGCGGCGGGGAACATCGGCTGTATGATGCAGATCGGCTCGGGAACCGAGGTGCCGGTGGTGCATACGGTGGAATTGCTGGATTGGGCGACAGGCGGGCCGCGGCCTGCAGCGCTGGATGATGAGGGGAGGCGGGCGGTGCCGCAGGTGCCGATCCTGCGCTAACGGGTGCCGGTGACCGTGCGTGCAAAGCACACACCCTACGGCTGTGGCATCGAGTGGCGCGCGACAGGCTTTCGCAACGCCGGTGATCTGGTGTAACAACCGGCAAAGGCGTGATCGCAGGCCATGACCCCGCGACGTGACCGCGCCATGACCGTCAACCTGCGCCGACATCGTCCTATTTCTGCCCGAAAGGGCTGTCAGCCTGCCTCTATGAATGTTCAAAACGGTCCTCGATGAAACGCCTTCTGCCCCTGATCCTTGCCCTGCTGGCGCTGCCCCTACAGGCGCAGACCGACAGCCGGTTGCAGGCGATGCAGACCCGCGACGCGGCCCGCGGCTGGGAGGCGGTCGGGCGGATCAATATGGATGGCGTCGGGTTTTGCACCGGCACGCTGATCGCGCCCGACCGCGTGTTGACCGCGGCACATTGCCTGTTTGACCGGCGCACGGGGCAGAGGATCGCGGCGCCGCAACTGGAGTTTCTGGCGGGCTGGCGCAGCGGGCGGGCCGAGGCGATCAGGGCGGTGCGCCGGGTGGTGATCTGGCCGGGGTTCGACTTTGCGGCGGGGGCGGATATGGGCAATGTGCCCACCGATATCGCCCTCCTTGAACTTGACCGCCCGATCCGCACCACCGGCATCCGGCCCTTTGACGTCTCGCCACAGCCGCCCGCGCGGGGCCAGTTTGTTGCGGTGATCAGCTACGGGCGCGGACGCGCCGAAGCGCCCTCGATCCAGGAAACCTGTCAGGTGCTCGACCAGCGGCAAAACGGGGTCAGCGTGTTTTCCTGCGATATTGATTTCGGCTCCTCGGGCGCACCGGTATTTGCCGTGCAAAACGACCGGCTGCGGATTGTCTCGGTGATCTCGGCGCGGGCCGAGGGCACCGGACGGCCGATCTCGCTGGGCATGCAGTTGGGCAGCCGCATCGACGCGCTGCAGGAGGTGCTTGACGGGGATCGCGGCGCGGCGCCCTCTGGCCTGCCGCAAGGCGCACGCAGTTCGGCGCGGTTTCTGCGACCCTGATTGGGCAGTACTTCGACCTCTTGAAAGCCGCGCACTGCCGCCCCAGCTATGTATTACCGGACGCCCGAATGGGGTTCGGTGCAACCGCCCGGCCGGACCTCCGGCGGGCAGATCATAGACATCGCTTAACTCAAGGATGACCTGAAATGCGTAGTTTTGACCCTACCCCCCTGTTTCGTTCCTCGGTCGGTTTTGACCGGATGGCCGACCTGATGGACCGCGTGCTCACCGCCGATACGGTGCAGCCCAGCTACCCGCCCTATAATATTGAGCGCATTGACGAGAATGCCTACCGGATTTCGATCGCCGTGGCCGGTTTTACCGCTGATGAACTCTCGGTCGAAGCGCGCGAAAACCTCTTGGTGATCTCGGCCCGCAAGGCTGAAGACGAGGATGCGGCGCGGAAATACCTGCACCGCGGCATCGCCACCCGCGCCTTCGAGCGGCGCTTCCATCTCGCTGATCATGTGCGGATCGATGGCGCGAAACATGCCGATGGCATGCTGCATATCGAGCTGAAGCGCGAGATCCCCGAAGCGCTGAAACCGCGCCGGATCGAGATCGCGCGCAGCGAAAGCGCCGCGATGCTGGATTCGCAAGCGGCCTAAGCCACCACAGAAGAACGGTTGAAATCATCGGGCGCATCCTCAGGGGTGCGCCCGTTTTTTATGGCGGTTGAGGGGCTTTGCCCCTCTTTGGCTGCGCCAAATTCACCCCAGGATATTTACGGCACAAAGATGCGACAATTTTATTAAAATGCGCCCCTCATCTGTCGGAAAATATCCTTGGGTGAGGCCGCAGGCCGAGGGGCAAAGCCCCTCAGCACCGGTTGGCGGTAGCGCGCCGGCCTATTCGGCGGCGGTGGCCGGCGTGTCGATCAGCCCGACGATATCCATCATGATGCGGTTGAGTTCAAAATCCTTCGGCGTATAGACCGCCGCGACGCCCATGGCGCGCAGGCTGGTGGCGTCCTCTTCGGGGATGATGCCGCCGACCACCACCGGCGTGTCGCCAAGCCCCGCCGCCTGCATCTGGCGCATCAGGTCTTTGACCAGTGGCACATGGCTACCCGAGAGGATCGACAGGCCGACCACATGCGCGTGCTGCTCCAGCGCGGCGTCGACGATATCAGCGGGGGTCAGGCGGATTCCCTCATAGTGGATATCCATGCCGCAGTCGCGGGCGCGGGCGGCGATCTGTTCGGCGCCGTTGGAATGCCCGTCGAGCCCCGGTTTGCCGACGACGAATTTCAACCGGCGGCCCAGTCGCGAACTCACTGCATCCACCGCGGCGCGGATCTCGTCGAGCCCTTCGGTGCGGTTCGACGGATTGCGTGAAACGCCGGTGGGGGCGCGGTATTCGCCGAAGGCCTGGCGCACCACCAGCCCCCATTCGCCGGTGGTCGCTCCGGCTTTCGCGGCTTTGATCGAGGCGGGCATGACATTGACCCCCGAGGCTGCCGCCGCGCGCAGTTCCGCCAGTGCTGCCTGCACCGCCGCCTCGTCACGGCTCGCGCGCCAGGCCTCCAGCCGCGCGATCTGGTCGCGTTCGGCATCCGCATCCGAGACCATGATCGTGTCTTCGCCGGTGGTCAGCGGCGAGGGCTCGGTGGTGGTGAACCTATTGACCCCGACCACCGTGGTCTCGCCGCTTTCAATCCGCGCGATGCGCTCGGCATTGGCCTCGACCAGCCGCCCTTTCATATAGTCAATCGCCTGCACCGCGCCGCCCATGCCGTCGATCAGATCGAGTTCCGCCCGCGCGCCAGCTTTCAGCGCGTCGACCTTGGCGGTGACCACCGGATTGCCGTCAAACAGATCGCCGTATTCCAGTAAATCGCTCTCGAAAGCGAGGATCTGCTGCATGCGCAGCGACCACTGCTGGTCCCATTTGCGTGGCAGACCCAACGCCTCGTTCCATGCGGGCAATTGCACGGCGCGGGCGCGGGCATTCTTTGACAGGGTGACGGCCAACGCCTCAATCAGAATGCGGTAGACGTTGTTCTCGGGCTGCTGCTCGGTCAGCCCCAAGGAATTTACCTGCACCCCGTAGCGAAAGCGCCGGAACCGCGCGTCCTCGACACCGTAGCGCTCAAGGCAGATCTCGTCCCAAAGCTCGACAAAGGCGCGCATTTTGCACATCTCGGTGACGAAGCGGATGCCCGCGTTCACAAAGAACGAAATCCGCCCGACCATCGCCGGGAAATGTTCGGCAGGCACCTTGGTTTGCAGATCATCCAGCACCGCACAGGCCGTCGCCAGCGCAAAAGCCAGCTCTTGCTCCGGCGTCGCCCCCGCCTCTTGCAGATGGTAGGAACAGACATTCATCGGGTTCCATTTCGGCAGATGCGCGCGGGTATAGGCGGCGACATCGGTGATCATCCGCAGGCTGGGTTTCGGCGGGCAGATATAGGTCCCGCGCGAGAGATATTCCTTGATGATATCATTCTGCACCGTGCCCTGCAGCGCTTTGATATCGGCGCCCTGCTCCTCGGCGGCGGCGATATACAGCGCCAGCAGCCACGGCGCGGTGGCGTTGATCGTCATCGAGGTGTTCATCTGCTCCAGCGGGATATCCTGAAACAGCGCCCGCATATCGCCCAGATGGCTGATCGGCACGCCGACCTTGCCAACCTCGCCGCGCGCCAGCTCGTGATCGCTGTCATAGCCGGTCTGGGTCGGCAGATCGAAAGCGACGCTGAGGCCGGTTTGACCCTTGGACAGGTTGCTGCGGTAAAGCTCATTCGAGGCCTGCGCCGTCGAATGCCCGGCATAGGTCCGAAACAGCCACGGCTTGTCTTTGACCGGACGCTCGGGCGCGGGGTCGGTCGGCGTCGGGGTTGTCGCGAGCTTGGTCATGGGGCTAGCCTCCGGTCTCTCGTCTTGATGCAGGTGCAGCGCAACTTTCTTACGCAAACTGATCGGGCAGGCGTAATATAATGTCAAGGCCGAAATCGCTGCAACGCGGCGTGACAGATCGCGGCTTGCCTCATGCCCTGCGCGGCGCGAGGCTTGCGCCGGTTCCACAATCGGAGGCCCTATGGCCCAATTCCCCTCGCGGACCGAAGCGCTGGCCAACTCCTATCTGGTCTATGCCGATAAATTGGCCAGATGGGCCGCCGAGCAGGAAAGCAGCGGGTCCGGCCGATAAAAAACCACGAGTCCGGCCAATAAGTCGCGCGCGTCAAGGATTTACCCCGCTACCGCTTCCTGACACTCTGAGGCAATGTTCGAACCCGTCGAAGTCCCGTTCTGGCTGCTTACGCTGATCCTGCTGTTCGCGGCGATTGCATTCGCGTCGCATTTCCTCTTTCCCTCGGTGCGCTGGTTTTTCCGCCGTCGGATGGAGCGCGCGGTCGATGAGTTGAACAAGCGGCTCGAGCGTCCGATCCAGCCGTTTCGTCTGATGCGGCGGCAGGATAATGTGATCCGGTTGATCTATGATCCCAGTGTGATGGAGGCGGTGGCGGACTATGCGCGCACCGAAGGCGTGCCGCGCTCGGTCGCCTTTGCCAAGGCGCGCTCCTACGCCCGCGAGATCGTTCCGGGGTTCTCCACCGCCGCCTATTTCGGCTTTGCGATCTGGCTGGCGCGCAAGCTGAGCCGTGCCTTCTACACCGTGCATCTGGGGCGCACCGATCAGGCGACGCTGCGCGATATCGATTCGCGCAATGCGGTGGTCTTCGTGATGAACCACCGCTCGAATATGGATTACGTGCTGGTCACATGGCTGGCCGCCGACCGTTCGGCGCTGTCCTATGCGGTCGGCGAATGGGCGCGGGTCTGGCCGCTGAAGGCGCTGATCCGCGCGATGGGCGCCTATTTCATCCGGCGGCGCTATTCCAACCCGCTGTATCGCGCGGTGCTGGCGCGCTATGTGCAGAATTCGGTGCAGGAGGGCGTCACGCAGGCGATGTTCCCCGAGGGCGGGCTGAGCCTGAGCGGCGCGGTCGGACCGGCGAAAAAAGGGCTGTTGCACTACATCGTGCGCGATTTCGATGCGCTGGGCGAACGCGACGTGGTGTTTGTGCCGGTAGCGCTGAATTACGACCGTGTGCTCGAAGACCGGATGCTGGTGCAGGCCCATGAGACCGGCACGCGGCGGTTCAAGGTGCGGCTGGGTGAGGCCACGGGCTGGGTGCGGCGGTTGATCTGGCAAAAGCTGCGCGGGCGGTTCAAGACCTTTGGCTTTGCCGCCGTCTGCTACGGCGAGCCGGTGTCGCTGCGCGATTTCATGACCACCAACCCCGGCGCCTCGACCGAAGCGCTGGCCGAAACCCTGATGGCCGGCATTCGCGCCTCGGTGCCGATGCTGCCGGTGCCTTTAGCCGCCGCCAGCATCGTGCGCAGCGGTGGCGCGGGCACGCCCGAGGCGCTGGGCGCGACCGCCGAATCGCTGGTCGCCGAGGCGCGCAGCAAGGGCGCCAATATGCATCTGCCGGGCGGCGGCGTGCGTGCGGCGCTGGCTCTGGGGATCGAGGCGCTGACTCTGCGCGGTATTCTCGAGCGCGAGGGCGGGGCGCTGCAGATCGCCGCGGGGCAGGAGGGGCTTTTGGGCTATTACGCCGCCTCGGTGCTGCAATTGCTCGGTGAGCCCGAGACCGAAACCGATGGTGAACCGCATACTCCAACGGAACAACAGCTTTCGGGCCCGTCCGATCTCGAATTGCCGCCAGCCATCGAGACATAAAATTACAAACCTTTACTGATCAGGGTTGCATTGTTGCGCGACGGACTCTATTGATGCTGCAAGTGCTGCGTTAATTCTGCGATGCGGCAACAGACTTTCAGGAGAGACTCATGGCCCTCGACGAGCAAGACGGTATCGCCCCCTACGACGCCCCGATCAAAGACCTCTATGAGATCGGCGAAATGCCCCCTCTCGGCCATGTGCCCAAGCAGATGTATGCCTGGGCAATCCGCCGCGAGCGTCACGGCGAGCCGGATAAATCCTTTGAGGTTGAGGTCGTCGATACCTGGCAGATCGACAGCAACGAGGTGCTGGTTCTGGTGATGGCGGCGGGCGTTAATTATAACGGCGTCTGGGCCGGTCTCGGCGTGCCGATCAGCCCGTTTGACGGTCATAAACAGCCCTATCACGTGGCCGGTTCCGACGCCTCGGGGATCGTCTGGAAGGTTGGCGAAAAAGTCACCCGCTGGAAGGTCGGCGACGAGGTGGTGATCCATTGCAATCAGGACAATGGCGACGACGAGGAATGCAACGGCGGCGATCCGATGTTCTCGCCCAGCCAGCGGATCTGGGGCTATGAGACCCACGACGGCAGCTTCGCGCAATTCACCCGTGTGCAGGCGCAGCAATTGATGCCGCGGCCCAAGCACCTGACTTGGGAGGAATCGGCCTGCTACACGCTGACGCTGGCCACCGCCTACCGGATGCTGTTCGGCCATGAGCCGCATGACCTGAAGCCGGGGCAGAATGTGCTGGTCTGGGGCGCCTCGGGCGGGCTGGGCTCCTATGCGATCCAGCTGGCCAATACCGCGGGCGCGAATGCGATCGGGGTGATCTCGGACGAAAGCAAGCGCGATTTCGTCATGTCGATGGGCGCCAAGGGCGTGATCAACCGCAATGACTTCAAATGCTGGGGGCAACTGCCGACGGTCAACACGCCGGAATACAACGACTGGCTGAAAGAGGCGCGCAAATTCGGCAAGGCGATCTGGGAGATCACCGGCAAGGGCGTCAGCGTTGATATGGTCTTTGAGCACCCCGGCGAGGCGACCTTTCCGGTCTCGACCCTAGTGGTGAAAAAGGGCGGCATGGTGGTGATCTGCGCCGGCACCTCGGGGTTCAACTGCACCTTTGACGTGCGCTATATGTGGATGCATCAAAAGCGCCTGCAGGGCTCGCATTTCGCCCATCTCAAACAGGCGGCCTCGGCCAACCGGCTGATGCTCGAGCGGCGGCTTGATCCCTGTATGTCCGAGGTCTTCCCTTGGGACGAGATCCCCTCGGCGCATATGATGATGCTGAAAAACCAGCATAAACCGGGGAATATGGCGGTGCTGGTGCAGGCCCCGCAGACCGGTTTGCGCACCTTCGAGGACGCGCTGGAGGCCAGCCACCGGTAACTTATATCGCTGATTTCCCTCGGCGAGATTGCGAGAGACCGTCCTTCGGGGCGGTCTTTTCGGTTTTGGTGCTTTAGGGGGCTGCGGCCTTCCTGCAAGCGGATTGTCTCGAACACCACCTACCACCCTCACGCCCGGCGGCACCGCCGGGCCGCGCCCGACCCTCCCCATGGGAGGGCGCTTTGGCGATGTCATCCACCACCCGACCGACATCACTTCGTCAAAGCGCATCCCCTCGCTCATCGAACACCTGCGCCCACCCAGGCTCGGCCGCGTCCCTCTGCGCCTGGCTGTGAGCGGTTTTTGAGCGGCACCTACCAACCCTCACGCCCGGCGGCACCGCCGGGCCGCGCCCGACCCTCCCCACGGGAGGGCGCCTCGGTGATGTCACCTACAGCCCGACCAACATCAATGCTTTCAAGCGCAGCGCTTTGTGGACAGGCTGCACGCGCCCACCCAGGGTCGGGCGCGACCCTCTGCGCCCTGATCCCCCGTCGCGCGCCTTCGCGAGAATTTTCCACTTTCTTCCCCGCAATCAACCCTTTCTCAACCAAACGCGCGTTACCCTAGGGGCGAACCCCAGAGGAGCCGGAACCGTGCAGCATCAATGGATCATCTCCATGCTTAACCACCTACAGGAATACTCCCAGCGCAACGCCCTGCCTGAACTCGCCTCGCAACTGGAACAGGCGCAGCTGCTGGCGATGGTCGAGATCGCCAATCTGCCCGACCCCCAAACCCAAGAGACCACCCAAGAGACCCCCCCAAAAACCAACGCGCAAATCAGCACGGAAAACGCCTGAAATCCCCGCGCGGCGGCTTTACATCGGCGGCTCATTGGCAAAGACATAGGGGCCAACCACGGGGCCTGAATGTTCACAGCCACTCTCGCAGGATTTCTCTCCGGCCTGTCGCTGATCGCAGCGATTGGCGCGCAAAACGCCTTTGTCCTGCGTCAGGGGATCAAGCGCGAGCATATCGCGCTGGTGGTCGCAATCTGCGCGCTCTCGGATGCGGTGCTCATCATCCTCGGCGTCGCCGGTTTCTCGGTGGTGGCCGAGCGCGCGCCATGGGTGATGCCCTTGATGCTCTGGGGCGGGGTGGCGTTCTTGCTGGCCTATGGCGCGCTGCGGTTTCGCGCCGCCTTCCAAGGCGGAGCCGCGCTGACCGCCGCCGCCTCGACACCCGCCTCAAGCCGCCGCGTTGCCCTGACCGCGCTGGCGCTGACCTGGCTCAACCCGCATGTCTATCTCGATACGCTGGCGCTTTTGGGCGCGCTTTCGGCGCAATACGCACCACATCAAGCCAGCTTTGGCGTCGGGGCAACACTGGCGTCTTTGGTGTTCTTCACCACCCTCGGCTACGGCGCCCGTGCGCTTGCGCCACTGCTGGCCCGCCCGCGCGCCTGGGTGATCACCGAGATCGCCTTTGGCTTGATCATGTGGGCGATTGCGGCCAGTCTGGCATTCAGGGCTTTGACCGGAGGTGCCTGATGAAAACCCACGCCTATACCTCGCATGTCCGCTGGACCGGCAACACCGGGCAGGGCACCGCCAGCTACACGGGCTATCAGCGCGCCTGGCAGATTGCGGTGCCGGGCAAGCCGGTGATCAACTGCTCCAATGATCCGCTGCTCGGCGGTGATCCCACGCTGATGAACCCCGAGGACCTGCTGCTTTCGGCGCTCTCGGCCTGTCATATGCTGTGGTATCTGCATCTCGCCTCGGACGCGGGTATCGTCGTCACCGCCTATGAGGACACGCCCGAAGGCACCGGCGAACTCGAGCGCAGCGGCGCCGCGCGTTTTATCAAAGCCACACTGCGCCCGCGGATCACCCTGCAAGAGGGCGCCGATCTGACCGAGGCCCACGCGATCCACCACAAAATCCACGAGACCTGTTTCATCGCCCGCTCGGTGAATTTTCCGGTCGAGATCGACGCGGAGTTTCTCACCGCCTGACCCGCCATGCGCCGCATTCAAGGAGACGTGCCCAAGTGGATATTCACACGCAAATCGTCGATGATCTGGTGGCGAATGACATCGGTTTCGTAACCACCGTGCCCTGCAAACAATTGGCCGGTGTGATCGCCGAACTCGAGACCCGCAGCGATATCCTGCATGTTCCGGCCAACAAAGAAGACGAGGGCATGGGGCTCTGCGCCGGTGCCTTCATGGGCGGCACCCGTCCGGCGATCATCATGCAAAACACCGCGCTTGGCGTCACCATCAACACGCTGGCGACGCTGATCCAATACTACCGCATGCCGCTGCCGATGCTGATTTCCTACCGCGGCGAACTCGGTGAGCCGATCGCTTGCCAAGTGGAAATGGCCATCCATACCAAGGCGTTACTCGCGCAGCTGCAGATCCCGACCTATCATTTCCACCACCGCGCCGATGCGCAGGAGTTGGGCGCGATCCTGAAATACACCTTCATGTGCAACAAGCCCGTCGCGGTGCTGACCGACGCCACATTCTGGGGAGGATATTGAGATGATCCGCTCGCAAATTCTGCGCGACATCGCGCCGATCCTGAAGGGCCATCTCGTGGTCTGCAACATCGGCATCCCCAGCCAAGAACTCCACGCCATCGCCGACCAGCCGAGCAATTTTTATATGCTGGGCACGATGGGGCTGGCCTCGTCAATCGGGCTGGGTCTGGCGCTGGTGCAGCCCAAACCGGTGGTGGCGATTGACGGCGATGGCTCGGTGCTGACCAACCTCGGTAGCTTGCCGACGATTGCCAATAATCCGGCGGCGAATTTCATCCTGCTGGTGATCGATAACGGCTCGTATGGCTCAACCGGCGATCAACCGACCTACGCGGGCCGCAAAACCTCGCTCGCCAAAGTCGCCGAGGCCTGCGGTTGCGAGGGGGTGATCGAATGCCAAGCCGAGGACACCGCCCGCGTGCTGCAAGAGGCGTTGGACAGTCAGGAAATGACCGTGATCATCTGCAAATGCGCCAGCGGCAACGCCAAAGAGCCTGTGATCACAATGGACCCGGTGGTGATCCGCGACCGCTTCATGAAGGCTGCGCAAGCGTGAGCCAATGCCCAAAACGCCGCCCCTAGGCGCGCCGGTTGGCACATTCAAAACACCGTTTTCAAAAGGGAAAATGGTGGGCGACCCTGGAATCGAACCAGGCGTGGGTCTCCCCGGCGGAGTTACAGTCCGCTGCCGCACCTTGCAGCACGTCGCCCGACGCTGAGGCGGGAGATACCGAACGTGGCTCAGGGCGTCAAGGGTCGAATCCTCGGGAAATGCGGGGTTTAGGGGCCGGTGCCTAGGCGCGGCGCTGCGTTGCGGCTTTGGTGGGCCAAAGGGCGGCAGCGCGGGCAGCAATTGGGGCGGTAAAGTTTCCCCTCGCAAGGGCGCGGATTTCTGCCATCATGGGATGCAGGGCAAACCGAAAGCGGAGGGCATGATGCTACAAAACACCTTGGCCGAGGCGCGTAGCGATCTGGCGGCGGCGTTTCGCTGGACCGCGCGGTTGAACATGCACGAATCCGTCGCCAATCATTTCTCGCTGGCGATTGACGAGGGCGGGCGGCGGTTCCTGATCAACCCCAACGGGCGCCATTTCTCGCGGATCAGCGCCCGTGACCTGCTGGAGTTGGACGCCGATGATCCGGCCACGCTCGAGCGTCCCGATGCCCCCGATCCCACCGCTTGGGCGCTGCACGGCGCCATCCACCGCGCCTGTCCGCATGCCCGCTGCGTGATGCATGTGCATTCCATCCATGCCACCGTTCTCGCCGGTCTCGCCGATTCGCGCCTGCCCGCCATCGACCAGAACAGCGCGATGTTCTTTGATCGCCATGTGATTGATGAAGGCTTTGGCGGCATGGCTTTGGGCGAGGAGGGCGCGCGCTGTGCGGCGCTCTTGGCCGATCCCAAACACACCACGATGGTGATGGGCAACCACGGCGTGCTGGTGATCGGTCAAACCGTCGCTGAGGCCTTCCACCGGATGTATTATTTCGAGCGCGCTGCCGAGACCTATATCCGTGCGTTACAAACCGGCCAACCGCTGCGGGTGCTGCCCGATGAGGTGGCCGAGAAAACCGCCAGCGAATGGGAGGACTATACCGGTTTCGCCGAGGCGCATCTGCGCGAACTCAAGGAAATTCTGCGCGATGAAGGGTCGGATTTTGAGGGCTGACGCCGCCGTGCCGCGCCGCTATGAAGCGGGCTTGCGTCTCTGCGGCCCCTGCCGCAGCCAGCGCGCCGCAATGTAAGGGCCGAAAGATGAAAAAACCGACGTGGGTCGTAGAGAAAGAACGCGCCAAACGCAGCGCGGCGAATGAAACCCTCTGGCTCTTTGGCCTGCATGCGGTGCGCGACGCGCTGGTTAACCCTGAGCGCAAGAAACTGCGGCTTTTGGTGACCAAGAATGCCGCCGACAAACTTGCCGAGGCGATAGAGCAATCGGGCATGACGCCCGAGATCGAGGACGCGCGTAAATTCTCCGCCCCCTTGGCGCCGGATTCGGTGCATCAGGGCGCCGCGCTTGAGGTCAAGCCGCTGGATTGGGGGCCGTTTCAGGACGTCTGCGCGGCCGGCGAGGGCGCGCCGGTGGTGGTGCTCTTGGACCGTGTGACCGATCCCCATAACGTCGGCGCGGTGCTGCGCTCGGCCGAGGTCTTCGGCGCCCGCGCCGTGGTCGCCACCCGCCAGCACGCGGCGCCCGAAACCGGCGCTTTGGCGAAAACCGCCAGCGGCGCGCTCGAGCGCCAGCCCTATCTGCGGGTGACCAATCTGGCCGACGCGATGGAGACGCTCAAACGCATGGGCTTCACCGTGCTCGGGCTTGATGGCGAGGCCGAAGCAACGCTTGGCGAGGTGCTCGAGGGTGTCGGCACACGGCCCGTCGCGCTGGTCTTTGGCGCCGAGGGTCCGGGGCTGCGGCAGAAGACCAAAGAGACCTGCGACCATCTGGTGCGCATCCCTTATGGTGGTGCTTTCGGCTCGCTGAACGTCTCGAATGCCGCGGCGGTCTCGCTCTATGCGGCGACGGTCGGGCGCTGACGCAATCTTCACGAAAACGCTAGCGCCCTTTAAATCGGCGCAAAAGGGGCCATATCAAACTCATGAAACGCGAGCCGGAACTCTCGCTTGTTTCGTTCATTGTCCCTCGTTCCCAACTTCGCGCCTGGCCCCGTGCCAGGCGCTTTTTCATTGAAAAACCGTCACTTTATCCGCGCTTTATCCACACTTTATCGGGCCATCCCTTGCCGCGCCCCCTGCTTTGCGCTTAGCTTTTTCGTCATGGATAGGGGGGCCGCATGAGTGATGACCTAAGCGACGACGCGCTGCGCAAAATTCTCGCGTCAATGAAGGTGGTGGCGGTGGTTGGCGTCTCGGCCAATCAGGTCCGCCCCTCCTATTATGTCGCGCGCTATCTCGGGTTGCGCGGCATGCGGGTGATCCCGGTTAACCCGGGTCTGGCGGGGCAGATGCTGCTCGGCGAGACCGTGGTCGCCTCGCTCAAGGATTGCCCGCCCGAGGTCGATACCGTCGATGTCTTCCGCCGCTCGGAGCATGTGCCCGCGATTGTCGATGAGGCGCTCGCGCATCTGCCCAATCTGCGCACCATCTGGCTGCAAATCGGCGTCACCAGCGAGCACGCCAATCAGGCCGCCGCCGCGCGCGGGCTGAACTTCGTGCAGAACCGCTGCCCGAAAATCGAATATCAGCGGCTGTTCGGCGAGCTGCGCATGGGCGGGTTCAACACCGGCGTGATTTCGTCGAAACTATAGGCGCGGCTCACTCCAGCAGCGTCTTGACCAGCAGACTGTCGGGATCGGTTAGCGGATCAATCACATCGAAATGATGCGCCCCCGTCGCGACATGCCACGGGCAATCCCATGCCTCGGACAAAAGCCGCGCCTGCCAGAGGAAACTCGGCCGCTCCTGCCCGCCAACCCAGACCGTGCAGCCCACATCCTCACGTTTTTGCAGCCGCGCGGGGCTTTCCGCCGCCGCCTCCGCCGGATCAATCCGCAGGTCTTTGTTCATCGCCGTCTGCATCAGCGGCGCCAGATCCGAAAGCGGCGAGATCGGCACCACCCGCGCCAGCCGCCGCGTCCAATCCGCGCTCTGGTCGCTGCACGCCATCCGCGCCGACAGATGCCCGCCCGCGGAATGGCCGGTGACCACAATCGGCCCCTCGGCAACCTCCTGCGCGGCCACGCCAATCGCGGCGCTGATCTCGCGGGTCATCTCGTGAATGCGGGCCGCGGGCGCCAGCGTATACCCCGGCAGTGCCACCGCCCAATCGCGCAGCAACGCGCCCGCGGCCAAATGCGACCATGTTTGCGGGCCGAAATTCAGCCAGTAACCGCCGTGGATGAACACCATCAGACCGGCCGGCCGCCCCTTGGGCAGCATCAGATCAAACACCTGCCGCGGGCTCTCGCCATAGGCGATGCCGCAACGCGCCCGCTCACCCAGCGAGGCGCGCGTATCCTCCGCCAGAGCGTCCCAGCGCGCCGGATACTCCGCGGCACCGGCAATGAAATCGCCATTCGCATAATCGAGGCTCAGGTCTTGGGTCATGCGGTCTCCGTTTCTTGTCATCGCGCCGGTTGTATGCTCAAACTTGCCCTGCCGGACGGGCCGCACGCGGCACCGGTCTGGCAGGAGGATTCAACCCGCTGCGGGTGCGGCAATGCTGGCGGTCTGCGTCAGTAGTTGCAAGTGCTTACGGTATAGATGCGCCGTGCCTGTCCGGTGTAAAGCCATTGATGAGGACATCATGCTCGACCAAACCACCGACCTTCGCGCAATGCTCAAGGACCCCTCGCTGCTGGAAACCCGCGCCTATGTGGCGGGGGAGTGGGTGGAGGCCGACGACGGCAAAACCTTCGCCGTCACCAATCCCGCCCGCGGCGATGTGATCGCCGAGGTCACCGATCTCAGCCGTGCCGAAGTTGCCCGCGCGATTGATGCCGCCAATACCGCAATGAAAGATTGGGCCGCGCGCACCGGTAAGGAACGCGCCGCGATTCTGCGCGCGTGGTATGATCTGATGGTCGAGAACGCCGATGATCTGGGCACCATCCTCACCGCCGAAATGGGCAAACCGCTGGCCGAGGCCAAGGGCGAGGTGCTCTACGGCGCCGCCTTCGTCGAATGGTTCGGCGAGGAGGCCAAACGCGTCTACGGCGAGACCATCCCCGGCCATATGCGCGACAAGCGGATCACCGTTCTGAAACAGCCGATCGGTGTTTGCGCCTCGATCACCCCGTGGAATTTCCCCAACGCGATGATCGCCCGCAAAGTCGCCCCCGCGCTGGCCGCAGGCTGCGGTTTTGTTGCGCGTCCGGCGGCGGAAACGCCCTTGTCGGCGCTGTCGATGGCGGTGTTGGCCGAGCGTGCAGGCGTGCCCAAGGGCTTGCTCTCGGTGGTGCCCTCGTCGCGCTCGTCCGAGATCGGCAAGGAGTTCTGCGAAAACCCCATCGTGCGCAAACTGACCTTCACCGGCTCCACCGAAGTGGGCCGCATCCTGCTGCGCCAAGCCGCCGATCAGGTGATGAAATGCTCGATGGAACTGGGCGGCAACGCGCCCTTCATCGTGTTTGACGACGCCGATCTCGATGCCGCGGTCGAAGGCGCAATGATGTCGAAATTCCGCAACAACGGCCAGACCTGCGTCTGCGCCAACCGCATCTATGTGCAGTCCAGCGTCTATGACGCCTTCGCCGAAAAACTGAAGGCCGCGGTCGAAAAGCTCAATGTCGGCGACGGGCTCAAAGACGGGGTCACCACCGGCCCGCTGATCAATGAGGATGCGGTCGATAAGGTCGAGGAGCATATCAAGGATGTGCTCGACCATGGCGGCGCGCTTCTGACCGGCGGCAAACCCCATGCGCTGGGCGGCACCTTCTTTCAGCCCACCGTGGTCACCGGCGTCACCCAGTCGATGAAAGTCGCACAGGACGAGACCTTCGGTCCCTTGGCGCCGCTGTTCAAATTCGACACCGAAGACGAGGTGATCGGCTACGCCAATGACACGATCTTCGGCCTCGCCTGCTATTTCTACGCCCAGAACGTCAGCCGCATCACCCGCGTGCAAGAGGCGCTGGAATACGGCATCGTCGGGGTCAACACCGGCATCATCTCGACCGAAGTGGCACCCTTTGGCGGGGTCAAGCAATCGGGGCTGGGCCGCGAAGGCTCGCATCACGGGATCGATGATTTCCTCGAGATGAAATACATCTGCCTGAGCATTTAAGCCGCGAGACAGGGCGCGCATCTGCGGGTGCGCGCGCTTTTGCCGCCGTGTCACCCGCAAGCCGAGGCTTCCCTTTGAGCGCCTCAAGCGCTAGGCAGCAAAGCCAAGGAGACCAGCGCCATGACCACCATTCTCGACCGTATCAAAGCCTATAAACTCGACGAGATCGCCGCCGCCAAACAAGCCGTGCCGCCCAGTGAGATTGAGGCGCAGGCCAAAGCCGCCTCGGCCCCGCGCGGCTTTGCGCAGGCGCTGCAAACCGCCAGCATCACCGGCTACGGGCTGATCGCCGAAATCAAGAAGGCCAGCCCCTCCAAGGGCCTGATCCGCCCCGATTTCAACCCGCCCGCCTTGGCCCGCGCCTATGAAGCGGGCGGCGCCACCTGCCTCTCGGTGCTGACCGACACGCCCAGCTTCCAAGGCGCGCCCGAGTTCCTGCGTGAGGCCCGCGCCGCGGTCTCGCTGCCCTGTCTGCGCAAGGATTTCCTCTATGACACCTATCAGGTCGCCGAGGCGCGGGCTTGGGGCGCGGATTGCATCCTGATCATCATGGCCTCGGTCTCGGACGCGCAAGCCGCCGAGTTGGAGACCGCCGCTTTCGACTGGGGCATGGATGTGTTGATCGAGGTCCATGACGGCGCCGAGTTGGACCGCGCGCTGGCGCTGAAATCGCCGCTCTTGGGGATCAACAACCGCAACCTGAACACCTTCGAGACCACGCTCGACACCACCCGCGAGTTGGCCGCGCGCGTCCCCTCGGACCGCCTGCTGGTCTGCGAAAGCGGACTGTTCACGCCGCAGGATCTGGCCGATATGGCGGCGCATAACGCGCGCTGCTTCCTGATCGGCGAAAGCCTGATGCGTCAGGACGATGTCGCCGCCGCCACAAGCGCCCTCTTGGCCGATCCGGTGACGGCATGAGCGACCGCCTGACCCATTTCGACGCCGAGGGCCGCGCGCTGATGGTCGATGTCGGCGACAAACCGGTGACCGCGCGCACCGCCTCGGCCAGCGCCCATGTGGTGATGCTGCCCGAGACACTGGCGCGGGTCACCGAGGGCACCGCCAAAAAAGGCGATGTGCTCGGCGTCGCGCGGCTGGCGGGGATCATGGCGGCAAAGAAATGCGCCGATCTGATCCCGCTTTGCCACCCGCTGCCGATCACCAAAGTCGCCGTTGATCTGCAACCCGACCCCGACCTGCCCGGCGTCCGCATCACCGCCGAGGTCCGCACCACCGGCCAGACCGGCGTCGAGATGGAAGCCCTCACCGCCGCCTCGGTGGCCGCGCTGACCGTCTACGACATGCTCAAAGCGGTTGAGAAATCCATGGAAATCGGCGGCATTGCCGTGCTGCACAAAGAGGGCGGTAAATCGGGCACCTACCGGCGGGAGGACGCACAATGATTTCCGTAGAAGACGCCCTCAGCCGCGTATTCACCCTCTGCACCCCGCTGGAGATCGAGACCGTGCCGCTGATCGAGGCCGCCGGTCGGGTGCTCGCCGAGCCGGTGACCGCGCAGCGTGACCAGCCGCCCTTTGCCGGATCGGCGATGGATGGCTACGGGGTCAAAGGGCCGGTCGCGGTTGGCCAGACATTCACTGTGATCGGCGAGGCGGGCGCGGGGAATGCCTTTGCCGGTGGCGTCGCGGAGGGGCAGGCGCTGCGGATTTTCACCGGCGCGCCAGTGCCCGAGGGCGTCGATCACGTGGTGATCCAAGAGGATGTGACCCGCGAAGGCGACCAGATCACCATCCGCCCCGAGTTGGGCGCGGGCCAGAATATCCGCCCCGCCGGCGGTGATTTTCGCAAGGGCGATGTGATCAGCGCACCTCGGCGGTTGCGGCCGGTGGACCTCGGGCTCTTGGCGGCAATGAATATCGCCGAAGTGCCGGTGTTCCGCCGCCCGCGCGTGGCGCTGATCGCCACCGGCGACGAGTTGATCATGCCCGGCGAAGACCCGCGGCCCGACCAGATCGTGGCCTCCTCGGTGTTTGCGCTCAAGGCGATGGTCGAGGCCGAGGGCGGCGAGGCCCGTGTGCTGCCCATCGCACGCGATTCGGTCGAGCAATTGACCGAAGTGCTGAAACTGGCGCGCGGCTGCGACGTGATCGTGACGCTGGGCGGCGCCTCGGTCGGCGATCACGATCTGGTGGCGCCGGTCACCGAAGCGCTGGGCGCCGAGCGGGCGTTCTATAAAATCGCCATGCGGCCCGGAAAACCCTTCATGGCGGGGAGGCTTTTCGATGCGCTGATGATGGGGCTGCCGGGCAATCCGGTCTCGGCGCTGGTCTGCGCGCATCTGTTCTTGCTGCCAGCCCTGCGCGCGCTGCAAGGGCTGGGCTGCTATCCCGCCGCCACCCAGAGCGCGGTTCTTTCCGAACCCGTTGCCGCCAATGGGCCGCGCAGCCATTACATGCGCGCGGTGCTGGAACCCGGCGGGCGCATCCGGCCGGTGAGCAGTCAGGACAGCGCGCTAATCGGCGTGCTGGCGGGGGCCGATGCGCTGTTGATCCGCCCGCAGCATGATCCCGCGCGGCCCGAGGGGCATGAGGTGCGCTATCTGCCGCTGTGAATTGCACGGTTGACAGGTGAAAAGAACGTCCATAGAACTTAAGGTGAACTTTTACGGTTTATCGTAGGGAGGATCGCATGCTCACCCGCAAGCAGCTCGAGCTTTTGGAACTGATCGACGCCCGCGTAAAGCGTGACGGCGTGCCACCTTCCTTTGATGAGATGAAAGACGCGCTGAACCTGCGGTCGAAATCCGGTATCCACCGGCTGATCACCGCCTTGGAAGAGCGCGGCTTTATCCGCCGCTTGCCGCATCGCGCGCGCGCCATCGAAGTGGTGCGGATGCCCGGTGGCGCCGATGCCGCGCATGTCGCAACGGTGATCGATGGTGGGGCGCAGGCGCAGCCGCAAGCCCCGCGCAATGCAATTAAGGTGCAGCAGATCCACGCTTTGGAACTGCCGGTGATGGGGCGGATCGCGGCCGGCACCCCGATCGAGGCGATCTCGGAAATCTCGCATCATGTGGCGGTGCCGGGGTCAATGCTGTCGGGCAATGGCGAACATTACGCGCTCGAGGTGCACGGCGATTCGATGATCGAGGCGGGGATCAATGACGGCGATATCGTGGTGATCCGCGAACAGACCACCGCCGACAACGGCGATATCGTGGTCGCCTTGGTCGAAGGGCTGGAAGCGACGCTCAAACGGTTCCGCCGGATGCGCGGGATGATCGCGCTGGAAGCGGCCAATCCGGCCTATGAAACCCGCGTTTTGCGCGACGATCAGGTGAAAGTGCAGGGCCGTCTGGTCGGCTTGATCCGCAGCTATTGATCTGCCGGACCGGCGGACCCCGAGTTATCAAACGGAAAGCGCGCCCAAGGGCGCGCTTGTTGCTTATTGCCAAGATTGTAGGGGCGTTGCCCCTTCGGCCTGCGGCCTACCGCCGCCTTGCCTGCGCAAGGCCGCGGCACCCCAGGATATTTAAGGCATAAAGTGGGGGCGGGTCAGGCGCTGTTATCCGCGAAATAGTCAGCCAAGATGCGGCTGTAAATCGCTTTGAGTTGATGGACGTGATCGACGCGCACATTCTCGTCGGTTTGATGCATGCTGTCGCCAACCAGCCCGACCTCGACCACCGGGCAATGGGATTTCACAAACCGCGCGTCCGAGGTGCCGCCCGAGGTGGACAGCACCGGTGTGCGGCCGGTTTCGGCCTGCACCGCACCTGCAACCAGATCGGTGAACCGGCCCGGTTCGGTGACGAAACTCTCGCCGGAGATCTTGATCTGCAGATCGAAAGCAATGCCGGTCTCGGCGGCCACGGCATCGGCCTGCGCGCGCACCCATTGGCTGAGGCTCTCGCCGCTGTGTAGATCATTGAACCTGATGTTGAGCACCGCGCGGCTGCTGGCGGGGATCACATTGCTGGCCGGATTGCCAGTGTCGATCGTGGTCAGCGCCAAGGTTGAGGCGTCGAAATTCTCATTGCCCTCATCAAGCTGGTGCCGCGCCAGTTGATCAAGCAGCGCAACCAGCGCCGGCAGCGGGTTTTTCGCGCGGTGCGGATAGGCCGCGTGGCCCTGTTTGCCCGTCGCCGTCAGCGTCACCGTCATCGATCCGCGGCGTCCGATCTTGATCATCTCGCCCATCACCTCGGGGCAGGTGGGCTCGCCGACCAGGCAATGGCTCATCTGCTCGCCCTCTTGCGCCATCCAGTCCAAAAGCGCCACCGTGCCATCGGTCGCATCGCCCTCTTCATCGCCGGTGATGGTCAGGATCACCGCGCCATCGGGCGGCGTCTCGCGCACGAAATCGCAGGCGGCGGCGACAAAGGCCGCGACGCCGGACTTCATATCGCAAGCGCCACGCCCCCACAGCCGCCCCTCGGCCAGCGTGGCGCTGAACGGATCAAACCGCCAGAGCGTCGCATCACCGGTGGGCACCACGTCGGTATGGCCATTGAACCCGAGGCTTTTATTCGCGCCTTTCGTCCCCCAGCGGGCAAAGAGATTGGAGGTCTCGCCGCGATCCACCCGCGTGCAGGTAAACCCCGCCTCGGTCAGCACCTGCGCCAGCAGCACCAGCGCGCCGCCCTCGACAGGGGTGACCGAGGGGCAGCGGATCAGATCAACGGTAAGCGCGACGGGATCGACGGTGTGGCGGGGCGCGGCGGCAGTCATGGCGGCATCCTTGTTGAAAGCGGTGGAGGCAGGTGCAGACCCGTGCTAATCGAGCCGCGCGCAACCCGCAAGTTGCGGGCGGCCAGATGAGCGGGCCAGTTGCGCGGGCCAGATGATGGGTGCAGATGCATTGACCCCGGTCGAAACTCCGGTCACACTTTGCGCCTGCCTGACACAAAACCGCCTTTTGTCATAGATTGGCCAAAGTTGGGAACTAAACCTTAACCAGATTTAGGCTAACCTAGGGTGCGTCTGATGATGAAACGTCGCGCGTGTAACGAGAGCATCCAGTGATACAAGGCGAGTAAAAGGTCAGCTATGCAGCAAGAGAACATCAACAATGAAACGCGACTGACGCGCATCCAAGCGCTCGTGGTTGAGATCCTCAACGACCTGTTGCATGCGCCGATTGATGACACTGACGCCGCGATCGAACATGCGATTGCGCGGCTGGGCGAATATTGTGTCCGCGATCGGGCCTATGTGTTTGTGCATGCCGAGGCCGGCGATGTGACCGACAACACCCATGAGTGGTGCGCCGGTGAAACCGAGCCGATGAAAGAGCATCTGCAGGCGCTGCCGATGGAAATGCTCGGGCCCAGCGTCGAGCCGATCAACAATCACGGCGAACATTTCTATGTGCCGGATGTCTCGGGGCTGCCCGAAGGCTCGCCCTCGCGCGAGTTGCTTGAGGCGCAGGCGATTCGCTCGATCCTGCTGGTGCCGATGCGCTGGGACGGGCGGACCTACGGGTTCGTCGGTTTTGACGGGGTGAAAAACACCCATGCCTTCTTGCCCGGCGAAGTCTATTTGCTGCAATCCGTGGCCGATGTGATCTGCACCATTCTGGTGCGCCGCGACAAGGATATGGAGGCGCGTAAGGCGCAGAGCGATCTCGCCGAAGAGCGGGCGTTTCTGGCCAGCATTCTGGCGACCTCGGCGATGGGCGTGATCGTGCTTGATGACGCCGGGGTGATTCGTTTTGCCAATGGCGCCGCCGAGATGATCTTTGGCACCTCGCGCGAGCAGATGATCGGCGTGGCGCATGATGATCCGGGTTGGAAATACACGCGGATGGACGGCAAACCCTTTGCCGCCGGTGAAACGCCCTTTGACCGGGTGCTGTCCTCGGGCTCGGCCAGGGTTGGCGAGCGGTTCTCGATCAAACGCGATGGTGAACAGCGCTATTGCTCGGTGCATGCGGCGCCGGTGCGGGCCGAGGCCGGAACCCAGGCGCGCGTGGTCTATGCGATCCTCGATGTCACCGAGCAGGTCGCCGCCGAGAAAGCCCGCGAAGACGCGCTGGAACAGGCGCATCGGGCGAATGAAGCGAAGTCGAATTTCCTTGCCAAGATGAGCCACGAAATGCGCACGCCGTTGAACGGTGTTCTGGGTGTCGCAGAAGTCCTCGAGCAATTGATCTCTGACGCGGACCAGCTGCGTATGATCAAGATTATGCATGATTCCGGAGCGCTCTTATTGAGCATTATCAATGATTTGTTGGATATGTCAAAAATTGAAGCCGACCAGATGGTGATCGAAGCCGTGCCCTTCGTCCCCAGTGATCTGGCACAACGGATCGAAGCGGTGCACACGCTGAAGGCCTCCGAGAAACAACTGTCGTTCAGCGTCTCGGTCAAGGGCGATGCCAAAGGCAACCGGTTGGGCGACTCGCACCGGATTTTGCAGATCATGCATAACGTGATCTCGAATGCGATCAAATTCACCGAAGAGGGCAATGTGCATGTGCAGATCGATTGCACCAAGCGCAGCGCCCTGTCACTGGCGGTGAAAGATACCGGCATCGGCATGACCATCGAAGAGATGGAGCAGGTGTTCGAGGACTTCGGTCAGGCCGACAGTTCGATCGCGCGGCGCTTTGGCGGCACCGGTCTGGGCATGCCGATCGTCAAGCGGCTGGTGGATATGATGGGGGGCAGTATCGAAATCGAATCCGCGCCGCATCAGGGCACCACGGTGACCGTGCATCTGCCGATGCCGCTGACCGATCTGACCGAGATGGTGCAGGAAAAAGTGATGATTTCCAGCGCCTCGGATGAACTCAAGGGCCTGCGGGTTCTGGCCGCGGATGACAACCGCACCAACCGGATGATCCTTGGCGCGATGATGGGCCAATTGGGCATTGCCGCGGTGCTGGTCTCGGATGGCACCGAGGCCTTAGAAACCTATGAACGCGAGGAGTTCGACATGATCATCCTCGATATCTCGATGCCGGATGTGGACGGGGTCACCGTGCAACACGCGATCCGCGCCCGCGAGGCCGAGCGCGCCGCCGCGCAAGGGGCGAAGGCTCCGGCAACGATGCTGCCGATTGTCGCCTTCACCGCCAATGCGATGTCGCATCAGGTGGAATCCTATCTGCAGGCCGGTTTCGATGATTGCCTGACCAAACCGCTGCAACTCGACAAGCTGCGCGACGCGCTGACCGCGATCATCGTCGAACGCGGGCGCCGCTGCTCGGGCGGCGTGGTGCAATTGCGCGCCTCCACCGGCAGCTAAACCGCGCCCCCAAAGTAATCGCAGTCCGCCGAACCGCGCGCCTTTTGAAGGGCGCGCGGTTCGGTTTTATGGATTGATCATCGCCAGCGCTTCATCGGCAGATTCGACGTAATGGAACAGATCGAGATCCTCGGGCGAGATCGTGCCCGCCTCTTTCAGCGCCTCCCAATTGATCACGCTTTCCCAGAATTCACGCCCGAACAACAAGAACGGGATCGGCTTCATCCGCTTGGTTTGAATCAGCGTCAGCGATTCGAACATCTCGTCCAAAGTGCCGAACCCGCCCGGAAAAATCACCAAAGCCCGCGCCCGCATCAGGAAATGCATTTTGCGGATCGCGAAGTAATGAAAATTAAATGCAAGTTCCGGCGTGACAAACTCATTCGGCGCCTGCTCATGCGGCAGCACGATATTCAGCCCGATCGACACGCCCCCCGCCTCGGCCGCGCCACGGTTGCCCGCCTCCATCACGCCGGGCCCGCCGCCGGTGCAGATCACATTCTCGCGCCCGCCCGATTTGCTGGAATGCTCGGTGACCAGATAGGCGAAACGCCGCGCCTCCTCATAGTATTTCGACAGGGCCGCCAGCGTCGGCGTGCGCGCGGTATGCACCTGTTCGGGCGCGGGAATGCGCGCGCCGCCAAACAGCACCACGGTGGATTTGATCTGCGCCTCATTCATTGCCATTTCCGGCTTGAGCAGCTCTAACTGCAACCGCACCGGCCGCAATTCGTCGCGGCACAGGAAATCGTCATCGGCAAAGGCCAGCCGGTAAGAGGGCGAGCGGGTTTGCGGCGTATCGGGGATCTGCCGTGCGGTTTCTACGTCCTGATGGCTGTCACGTAACGCATGGGTGCGGGGGTCATTCATCGAGGAAATCCTTTTCTCTGCTCGTCTCCATGAATACCCTTGTGGCGCGGGCAGCGCCAGTCACCACCACAAAGACGATCATCACCAAACCGCCAGAAGCGCCGCAAAAACAGGAGGGCTCCATGGATTGGAGAAACGAGATCATCGCCGCATCCGAGAGGGTCGCAGGCCATCTGCGCCGCACGCCGGTGATGACGCTGGAGATTGGCGGCGGGCATCAGCCGGTTGAGGTCAAGCTCGAGCAATTGCAGCACACCGGCACTTTTAAGGCCCGCGGCGCGTTCAATTCGCTGCTCGCCAACACGCCCCCTGCGGGCGGGGTGGTCGCGGCCTCGGGCGGCAATCACGGCGCCGCGGTCGCCTATGCGGCGGCGCGTCTGGGGATCAAAGCGCATATTTTCGTCCCCGAAATGGCCGGACCTTCCAAAATCAACCTGATCCGCCGCACCGGTGCCGAACTGACCGTGGTGCCCGGTGTCTACGCCGATGCGCTACAGGCGGCGCAGGCCTATGAAGCCAAAACTGGCGCGATCCAGATCCATGCCTACGATTCACCGGATACGGTGGCGGGGCAGGGCACCTGTATGGCCGAGTTTGAAAATCAGGGGCTCGAGGCCGATACGATCCTGATTGCCGTCGGCGGCGGCGGCTTGATCGGCGGCGCGATGGCGTGGTTGCAGGGGCGGCGCAAACTGGTGGCGGTCGAGCCAAAGACCTCCTGCGCGTTGCACGCCGCATTGCAGGCGGGCGCGCCGGTGGATGTCGAGGTTTCGGGCATCGCCGCCAATGCTCTGGGCGCGCGGCGGATCGGCGGGATTTGCTATGAACTGGCACAGGCGCAGGGGGTGTCCTCGGTGCTGGTGGATGATACCGCGATTGCCGAGGCGCAACAGGCGCTGTGGAACGAGGCGCGGCTACTGGTCGAACCCGCAGGCGCCACCGCGCTGGCCGCCCTGCGCGCGGGCGCCTATGTGCCGGCGCCAGACGAGCGTGTGGCGGTGCTGATCTGCGGCGCCAATCCCGCGCCCGATCCCTTTGACTGAGGGGGCCTTGACGCGCGTTGCCCCGTCAAAGCCGCGACAACACCATCCCGCCGACGACCATGGCGACCGAGGCGACGCGCTGCCAGGTGATCTCATAGGTGGCCAGCCCGAAGGCGCCGCTGGCATCCAGCAGTAGCGCCGCGATCATCTGCCCCAATATTAGCGCCGCAAAGGCCGAGACCACGCCCAGCGTCGGCACCCCCCAGGCGATCGCCCAGACAAAGAAGGCGCCAAAGATCCCGCCGATCAACAGGTGGATCCGCACCGCGGGCAGCCGCGTGAACGAGGCCCCTTCGCCCAGCAGCAGGGTGACCGCCGCCAGCACCACAAATCCCAGCCCGAAAGAGAACGCCGCCGCCGCCAGCACCGAGCCGATCTCGCGTCCCAAGGCGGCATTCACCATGCTTTGCACCGCCACCGCAGCGCCGGCAGCGGCGACCACAGAGAGGGAAATCAGAACCGTGGGCGACATAGTGCCTCCTTTTGCTTGTAGATGCCGTCGCGTCGGTTGCCCAATGGACGGGCGGGCGCTATAGGCCAATGCACAAACGCAAGCCCCGGGGGAGAAGTCAACCATGTCGAATGCCCAATTAGAATCCGCCATCGAAGCCGCATGGGAGGCGCGCGACTCCATCACGCCCGCCACCACGGGTGAAACCCGCGACGCCATCGAGGCCACTCTGGCCGCGCTGGACGGCGGCGGGCTGCGCGTGGCCGAACGGCAGGAGAACGGCGATTGGCATGTCAATCAATGGGCCAAGAAGGCGGTGCTTCTGGGCTTCCGGCTCAAGGATATGGAGGCCCAATCCGGCGGTCCACAGGGCGGCGGCTGGTGGGATAAGGTCGACAGCAAGTTCAAAGGCTGGAATGACGCCGACTGGCAGAGCGCCGGGTTCCGCGCCGTGCCGCATTGCGTGGTGCGCAAATCCGCCTATATCGCGCCCGGCGTGGTGTTGATGCCCAGCTTCGTGAACCTCGGCGCCTATGTCGACAGCGGCACCATGGTCGACACTTGGGCCACGGTCGGTAGCTGCGCACAGATCGGCAAGAATGTGCATCTCTCGGGCGGCGTCGGCATCGGCGGCGTTTTGGAGCCGATGCAGGCCGGTCCGACGATCATCGAGGACAATTGCTTCATCGGTGCCCGTTCCGAGGTTGTCGAGGGTGTGATCGTCCGCGAAGGCTCGGTGCTGGGCATGGGCGTGTTCATCGGCCAGTCGACCAAGATCGTCGACCGCGAGACCGGTGATGTGATGTATGGCGAAGTGCCCTCGGGTTCGGTGGTGGTCGCCGGCTCGATGCCCTCGAAGAACGGCGTGCATCTCTACTGCGCGGTGATCGTCAAGCGGGTGGACGCGCAAACCCGCTCGAAAACCTCGATCAACGAGCTGCTGCGCGACTGAGATCTACAGCAGTTGTGAATGACGGGCCGATCCTGCGGGGTCGGCCCTTTCTGTTGCGAAGAACCTTCACGGCTCACTTCGACCTTTGTTGTCGGCGATGCACCCGCACGGGTCTTATTCCCGCGCGGAATCAAGGCAAAGCCGCCGCGCATCGCCAGTCCGCCCCCCGGGCTGGCGATTTGGTGGGTCAAGGCGCTCCGCTCGAATGCCGCTCGGAAATAGCCACCGTAAACCGCGCTGCTCCACGGTCGGATCGCCACCCCGCGGACTGGCGCCACGCGGCTCACCTTGGCCTCTATTGTTGGCGAAGAGCCCGCACGGAGCAAAGGCGAAGCCGCCGTGCATCGACAGGCCGCCCCCCGGACTGGCGATTGGGTTGCCGAGGGCGCGCCGCTTCGCCCGAGAAGTTGATTGCCGGCATAAAGCACTTCGTTCCACGGGTGATCGCCACTCCGCGGCCTGTCGATGCACGGCTTCCCGCGCAGCGTGTTTCCTGAGCAACTACGCTGCCGTTAGCCACGCAGCACCACTCCGTGGAGCCGAAACGATGCATTGCGGCTGCGCCTCGATACCGTGCAAGCCACAGGCCCTATTTCCTCACCGGCCTCTCCCCCACCGCGCCGCCACTCTCCCGCCAGCCGCTAAAGCCATCGCTGATATGCATGACCTTCGCCAGCCCCATATCCTGCGCCACTTTCGCCGACAGCGCCGAGCGCCAGCCCGAGGCGCAGTAAAACACTAAGGTATCCCCGCTTTGAAACCGCTCTTTCGCATAGGGGCTCTCAGGGTCAATCCAGAACTCCAGCATCCCGCGCGGGCAATGAAAGGCGCCGGGGATCATCCCCTCACGCTCCAATTCGCGCGGATCGCGCAGATCCACAAAGGTCACCCCCTCTTGCCCCAGCATCCCGTGCAACTCGGCGGCGGGGGCGTGGCGCACCTGCGTATTGGCCTCGGCCACCATGTCTTTGACGCGTTTCATCTTTTCTCCCCTTGGCTGTTGTGGCTATGCTGGCACGCGCTGGCCCATGGTTCAATCATCCCGCCCGCAGGAGACCCTATGCTCGCCTCGCTCCCCCTTCGCCTGCTGCTCTCGCCTGTGCTGATCGCGCAGGCGCTGAATGTGCGCCGCTCCGCGCAATTGCTGCCCGAACCCGAAGGCCCGCGCGCAGGCCGCACCGGGCAGGGGCCCGAACTCAGGCTGCTAATCGCGGGGGATTCCTCGGCCGCAGGCGTCGGCGTGGCGCATCAATCACAGGCGCTTTCGGGGCAGTTGGTCGCGGAACTGGCCAAGGATTTCACCGTCATCTGGCAGCTCGAGGCGAAAACCGGCGTCACCACCGCCCAGACCCTCGCGCATCTGCAGACCCTACCGCCTGCGCGCTTTGATGTCGCGGTCACCGCGCTCGGCGTCAATGATGTGACGCGGCAGGTCAGCCTGCAGCGCTGGTGGGCCGACCAACAGGCGATCACCGCGCTGCTGGCCGAGAAATTCCACGTGCAGGTGCAATGGCGCTCGGGCGTGCCCCCGCTCGAGCATTTCCCGCTGCTACCGCGCCCGCTGCGCGATGTGCTCGGCGCCCAAGCCAGCGCTTACAACGCAGCGCTGGCCCAAGACAGCGGCGGTATCGCCCGCAACCTGCCGTTTGACGCCAGCCGCCTTGCGCCGCAGATGATGGCCAGCGACGGCTTCCACCCCGGCGCTACGGTCTATGCGGCATGGGCCGAGGCGCTGGCGCAGGAAATCCGCGCCGAATTCGCCCCGCGCCTTGCAGGACCGCCGGTTTCCTGACACCAGAGCGGCAATCAGACAGGCGCCCATCGCGCGGGAGAGATATCCATGACGGAAAAGCCCAAGAAGAAACAGCAGGTCTATACGCTGCTCGTCGAAGTCGGTCGCAAAGAGGGTGACGGGCTGCCCAAGGCCAGCACCGGCGCCGGTGTGCTCTGCTATGCCTCGGGCGTCGATGAGGCCGAGGCGGTGCGCGAAACCGTGGCGATCCTCAAACAGGCCGACCTCGCGCCTTTGGATGTCACCGGCTACGGCACGCTCGAAGACCGGCTCGCCCATGGTGATGAGATCGACGAGGATGAGCGCGCCCTGATGCAGCGCGCGCTGGATGAAAACGCGGTGATCGTCGCCCAGATGACGCCCTTCGACGACTGATTGCACCCCGCCAACGCGGGGCTTCTAAACTCTTCGCAAGTATCTTTCCCCGTGACGGGAACCTTTTGCCGCGCGCTGCATCCAATGGATGTGTGCCCGCGACAGGGCACCGTCACAATCAGGAAAGTTTGCGATATGATTAAATCACTCTTGACCGGCGCCAGCATCTTCGCCGCTTCGGTCACCCTTGCCGCCGCCCATGACACCGAAGCGCTGATGCAATCGCCGCCGGGCGATCCCTATGTGCAGGTCAGCGATGTGCTGCCGCTGCCCGCCTTCATTCCGGGTCTGGGCACGCTGTTTGTCGACCCCGCGACGCTGCCAGCCGGTCCGTTTCTCGCCTATGACCATGACGGGCAACTTTCGGCCACGGTCTATATGACCCCGCTGGCCGAGCTTGAAAACGGCACCTCTTATGACGGGCTGACGGTGGGGTCGCATACTGTGGCGACGGTGGATATCTACTATAACGCCGGTCATCCCGGGGTCGAGGTGCCGCATGCGCATGTGGTGCTTTACCATGATGCTGAAGCCAAGGAGCGGCTGGCGCAATGATCACCAATCGCCGTGGATTCATCGCAATCGGGGGTGGCGCGCTCGCCACCCTCTCGCTGCCGCTCTCGCTGGCCAAACCGCTGCGCGCCCAACCCGTTGAAGTGATCGAAATGCGCGGCACCGCGCGAGGTGAGCGGGTCTGGTTCCGGCCATATGGCCTCTCTGTCGCCCCCGGCACCACCATTCGCTTCGTCAACCGCGACGCGGGCAACGGCCATACCGCAACCGCCTATCACCCCGATAATTTCGACCGCAGCAGCCGCATCCCCGATGTCGCCGAGGCATGGGACAGCGGGTTTCTTTTGCCCGACGAGAGCTTCGATGTTACCCTGACTGCACCCGGCGTCTACGACTACTACTGCCTGCCGCATGAGATGGCGGCGATGGTCGGGCGGATTGTCGTCGGCCAGCCCGAGGATGCCGGATGGCAGGGGCCAAGCGCGGATACCGAGGATGTCTCGCCCGAGGTTCTTGCCGCTTTGCCCCCTGTCGCGGATATTCTGGCGCAGGGGCGTATCGGGCCGGAGGGCGCGTGATGACCGTTCAAAGCAGCACATTCCACGCCAATACCCCGCTCGCCCATCTGGCCGAGGCGGATCTGATCACCGGCGCCCGCCAAGGTCAGGAAGCCTCGGTGCGCGAGCTGGTGCGGCGGATGAACCCGCGGCTGTTTCGCGTCGCCCGCGGCATTGTCGCCTCTGATGCCGAGGCCGAGGACATCGTGCAGGAGGCCTATCTCAAGGCCTTCACCCGGCTGGATAATTTTCGCGGCGAGGCGCAGTTTTCCACCTGGATCACCCGCATCACCATCAACTGCGCGCGGATGCATCTGCGCCGCGCGCACCCCCAGCAGGATTATGACACCGTGGCCGAAGACGACCGCCAAGCCAGCGCCATCCTCGCCTTTCCCGGCCAGCATCCCGACCGCCCCGAGGTCGCCTTGGGGCGCGCCCAGATGCGGGTCTATCTTGAGGATGCGGTGGCGCAATTGCCGCGCGATCTGCGCCTGCCGTTTTTGATGTTCGAATCCGAAGACATGAGCATCCGCGCCATCGCCCGCGATCTGCAACTCAATCCGATCACGGTGAAAACGCGTCTGTTTCGCGCGCGGCGGCGGTTGCGTCAAAGCCTTGAGGCGCGGCTCAAGGGCGGGTTCGAGGCGATCTTTCCCTTTGACGGTGCGCGCTGCGCTTGCATGGCGGATCGGGTCGTTGCCGCCTTGCAAAACACCAAGCGGTTGTAAGCCACGCGCCTGGTCCCTAACACGCGTTTGACGCGAGCGGCTTTCCGCGTGCGGCTCTCGGGCCTTGCCATAAAACTTGCCCGAATGAAAATGTGCGGCTATCGTGACCTCACTGCGCGGGTATTTTTCGCCGCAGCACCGGAGGAAACAGCGCGAGACGCGGGCGAAAGCGCGCCCCTGCGTCACGTCTGACTTTTATCAGCAAGCGCATTTTTTATATGGAATTCAGGGGTTACGAATGATCTTTCTGCGTCGACTTTTCGCCACCATCACATTGGCCGCAAGCCTCGGCCTCGCCGCGCCCGCCGCCGCGCAGTCCAGCAATGTGACGATTGTCTATGACGTCTCGGGCAGTATGTGGGGGCAGATTGACGGCGTGGCCAAGGTCACAATCGCGCGTGATGTGCTGGGCGGCATGCTGCAAAGCTGGCCCGCGGATCGCAACCTTGGGGTGATCGCCTATGGCCACCGCCGCGAAGGCGATTGCACCGATATCGAGCAGGTGGTGCCGCTCGGCCCCTTGGATGCCGCGGCGACCTCGGCGCGGATCAACGGCTTGATGCCACGCGGACGCACGCCGTTGACCCAATCGGTGCGGATGGCCGCCGAGTCGATGCGCTATATCGACGAGCCCGCCACCGTCATTCTGGTCACCGACGGGCTGGAGACTTGCAACGCCGATCCCTGCGCCCTCGCCGGTGAACTGGCCCGCGCCGGGGTGAATTTCACCGCCCATGTGGTCGGATTTGATATTGCCGAGGCCGACCGCGCGCAGGTCTCCTGCATCGCCGAGGCCACTGGCGGGCTGTTTGTGCCGGCCGGCAATGCCGAGGAACTCACCGAAGCGCTGCAGCAGGTGACGATGGTTGAACCCAGCGCGCTGCCGGTGACCCTGCGGGCGGTGGATGCGCGCAACGGCATGCCGCTGGGCACCGCCGACTGGCAGATCAGCGCCGAGGGTGGTGAGATGCAGACCGAGGCGGGCAGCGCCTCGCTGCAGATGCAGCTTGATCCCGGCGCCTATCGGATCGCCGCCACCGCCCCCGGTTACGCGGGCGAAATGGCGCTGACTGTTGATGCGCAGACCGCCGGTATCGTCGATGTCCCACTCGAAAAAATCATGGCCACGCTGGTGTTGCGCGCGGTCGATGCGCAGACCGGCCTGCCGGTCTCGGGCGTCGATTGGGCGCTCTTGAACACCGCCACCGAAGAGAGCGTCACGCAGAATGCCAGCGGCGACCGTCTGCCGCTGTTGATCGCGGCGGGTGACTACCGGATCACCGCCAGTGAGGGCGCGCGCAGCGGCGCGGCCAGCGTCACCGCCAGCCTTGCGCAAGACCGCGAGGTGGTGATTGAACTCGCCGAGGTTCTGCCCGATGCCAGCGTGCAAACCGACGCCGAAATCCCCGCCGGATCGCAATTCACCGTCGAGTGGACCGGCCCGAATGCGCAGAGCGATTACATCACCATTGTGCCCGCTGGCGCCCCCGAACGCGACTATGGCGACTACCAGCGCAGCAATCAGGGCTCGCCCGCACGGCTGACCGCGCCGGATGCACTCGGCGCCCATGAGGTGCGCTATGTGCTCCATGAGGGCCGCCGCGTCTTGGCCTCGCAGACCGTCACCCTGACGCCGGTCTCCGCCGCATTGACCGCGCCGGATACCGCGCTTGCGGGCGCCGTGATCGAGGTGCAATGGGAAGGCCCGAACAACCCGCGTGACTATATCACCGTGGTCGAAGCGGGCGCGCCCGAAGGCACCTACACCGACTACCAGCGCACCAATCAAGGCAGCCCCGCGCGGATCACCATGCCCGATGCGCTTGGTGCCTATGAACTCCGCTACGTGATCCAGCAATCGGGCCGCACTTTGGCTAGCCGCCCGATCACCTTGGAGGCCATCGCCGCCTCGCTGACCGCGCCCGACACCGCCGCCGCTGGCTCGGTGGTTGAAGTGCAATGGGAAGGCCCGAACAACCCGCGTGACTATATCACCGTGGTCGAGGCAGGCGCGCCCGAAGGCAGCTACACCGACTACCAGCGCACCAATCAGGGCAGCCCCTCGCGGATCACCATGCCCGACGCGCTTGGTGCCTATGAACTCCGCTACGTGATCCAGCAATCGGGCCGCACTTTGGCTAGCCGCCCGATCACCTTGGAGGCCATCGCCGCCTCGCTGACCGCGCCGGACACCGCCGCCGCGGGCTCGGTGGTCGAGGTGCAATGGGAAGGCCCGAACAACCCGCGCGACTATATCACCGTGGTCGAAGCGGGCGCGCCCGAAGGCACCTACACCGATTATCAGCGCACCAACAACGGCAGCCCCGCGCGGATCACCATGCCCGACGCGCTTGGCGCTTATGAACTCCGCTACGTGATCCAGCAATCGGGCCGCACGCTGGCCAGCCGCCCAATCACGCTCGAGGCCGTGGCGGCGCAACTGCTGGCGCCTTCGGAAATCCCCGCAGGCTCGGTGGTTGAGGTGCAATGGCAAGGGCCGAACAACGAACGCGATTATATCACCATTGTCGAAGCCGGCGCGCCCGAGGGCACCTATATGGATTACGCGCGCACCAATCAGGGCTCACCGGCACGAATCACCGTGCCCGATGCGCTCGGCGCCTATGAGCTGCGCTATGTGATCCAGCAGTCGGGGCGCACCTTGGCCAGCCTGCCGGTGACGCTGACCGCCGTCACCGCCTCGCTGGACGCGCCGGAAACCATCGTCCCCGGCGGGCAGTTTCAGGTGAACTGGCAGGGGCCGAATAATCCGCGCGACTATATCACCATTGTGGCCCGCGGCGCGCCCGAGGGCAGCTATTTGGACTATGCGCGCACCAACCAGGGCAGCCCCGTGCGGCTCGATGCGCCGGATGAGCCGGGCGATTACGAGCTGCGCTATGTGATCCAGGCCTCGGGGCGCACCCTGTCGAGCGTGCCGGTGACCGTGGGCGTCGGCGAGATCAGCCTGCAGATCATCGGTGAGGTCACTGCCGGTGGTGTGGTGACCATCGAATGGACCGGACCGGGGCGCTATGAGGACTTCATCCAGATCGTGCCTGCGGGCGCGCCGGATGATGCCGATGCGCTGCGCGAATCGCGGGCGTCTCAGGGCAGCCCGGTGCAGTTGTTCGCGCCGCCCTCTGCGGGGCAATACGAGCTGCGCTACCGCGCCTCCGACAGCGGCGACGTCCTCGCCCGCACCCCCTTCGAGGTGCCTTGACCTGACGATTGCGCCCCGCACATCAGCGGGGCGTTTTTCATCGACGGCATGTCTTCTCAATAGCGAGCCACCAATCTCCTGCTACGCCCGTGGAAACCACGGGCCGCGCCCGACCCTCCCCATGGGAGGGCGCATTGGCGCTGTCATTCACAGTGCAGCCGACATCAGTGTTTTGATGCATCTCACTGTTCAACGGACACCAGCGCCCACCTAGGATCGGGCGCATCCCTCCGCGCCTCGCTATAAGCTGTCTCGGAGACCCCCTATCAACCCTCTGGCACGGGCCCAGCCCGGGCCGCGCCCGACCCTCCCCACGGGAGGGCGCATCGGCGATGTCATTCACCGCACAGCCGACATCGAGGCTTCAAGGCGCAGCACATCGTTCAATCACTGCAAGCGCCCACCCAGGGTCGGGCGCGTCCCTTCGCGCTTTGCCCAGAGCGTTTGTGCGGGGAAACGGGCTGCGCTACCGCGCCTCTGACAGCGGCGACGTGCTCGCCCATACCCACTTCGAGGTACCTTGACCTGACCATTGCGCCCCGCACATCAGCGGTGCGTTTTACTCTGCGTTAATGTGTTTCAATGGCTTTTCTGGTTGATCCATAGGGACGCGCCCGACCCTGGGTGGCCGCATAATCCGTGCCAGAAGGCGCTGCGCCCACAAGCATTTGTGCCGCTCGCGCCAACTCCGGCATTGCCAAGGCGCCCTCCCGGGGGGAGGGTCGGGCGCGGCCCGGGTTCCCCCCGGTCAAAACCCCCTCAAGGAAACCGGATCGCCTCGATCTCCAGATCCTCATTGCCGCTGGGTTTGCGCCATTCCACCGTGCTGCCCAGCGTCTCGCCGATCAGCGCCCGCGCAATCGGGGAATAGACCGAGATCTTGCCCCGCGCCGGATCGGCCGCATCCTCGCCGACAATCGCAAAGTTGATCCGCCGGTCGTCCTCGGTCAGCACATCGACCTCAGCGCCAAAGGCCACCACATCGGGCGCCTGTCCCTTGGGATCGACCACAATCGCCCGCCCCACCCGCGCCTCGAGAAACCGGATATCGCGCTCGGCCACGGCCACGGCCATCTTGCTGTCGAAATCCTCGGGCGCCGCCAGCAGCCCCGCCAGATCCGCGCGCCGTGCCTCCAGCCGCGCCTGCAAATCCGCCAGCCCCTGCGGGGTCACCAGATTAGGATGCGGGCTTTGCGGCAGATCATCCAGCCGGATGCTCTCGGTATCATCATCTTCTTTGGTAAATGCTTTGCTCATGAAATCCTCCTGAACAGGACATCCATCAATACATGGGGGTCTGCCGCGCCGCCGCTCCATCCGCAGATGCCGGGGCCGGTGATCACCGCGCCGATGGGGCGCGTCAGGGGATATCTAAGCCGCAAGGGGCAGCAAAACAGCCGCCCCTTGCCTTACTGTGCAACCGAAACCTCGGACGTGGCCGAAATCACACGGTCATATCGTCTTCCAGCGCCTGTTGATCGTCGGGCTGGTCATATTCGGCCAGCTCGTCATCCGACATCGGCATCATCAGATCCTGCGCATCGGCGCTTTCGGCATCCGCCGGATCATCCTCGCTCCAGCCGTCATCGGTCTTATAGAGCGACTGCACCACCGTGCCATTCTCATCCTCGAACACGAATTTCTTGATCTCCGTGTCGGGATCAATGCTGTCGCCCTTATCGGCGTAATAAGCCTCGACGGCATCGACATAGGATTGCGGATCCGAAGGGTCGCTGACCTCCGACGACTGGATGCGGATATAATCGTCGTAATTCTCATCCGCATCATCGTTGTATTCGATCACCGCAATCGCGCTATCGGCATCGGAGGAGACCTGTCCGCCCGCGGGATCGCCGCCAACCGGATCGCTACCCTTGGTGCCGCCGGTGCCATGCGAGCCGCCGCTGCCCTTGGTGCCGCCGGTCCCTTTCGAGCCGCCCGATCCTTTGGTGCCGCCCGAGCCTTTCGACCCGCCGCTGCCTTTGGTCCCGCCCGAGCCTCTTGAGCCGCGCGTGCCCCTGCTGCCGTGTTTCCCCCGTCCGCCGCGACCGCCCGAGCCATGGGTGCCGCAGACATTCGGCTGCTCGTCTTTGTCGAGCTGCTCGTCATAAGAGTCGCCCAGAATGGCGTTATACCACTCTTCAAAGCTCTGCCCCTCGACACCGCCGTTGTGGTAGGAGCTGGTCGAGCTGGCGTGCGCATTCGTGCCGCCCGCGCAAGACCCTTTGCTGCCATGGTTGCCCTTCGAGCCGCCGCTGCCTTTGGTGCCGCCGGTGCCCTTCGAGCCACCGCTGCCCTTGGTGCCGCCGGTCCCCTTCGACCCACCGCTGCCCTTGGTGCCGCCGGTCCCCTTCGACCCGCCGCTGCCCTTGGTGCCGCCGGTCCCTTTCGACCCACCGCTCCCCTTGGTGCCGCCAGTGCCTTTCGACCCACCGCTCCCCTTGGTGCCGCCAGTCCCTTTCGAACCACCGCTCCCCTTAGTGCCACCGGTCCCTTTCGACCCGCCGCTCCCTTTGGTCCCGCCGGTCCCTTTCGAGCCGCCGCTCCCTTTGGTCCCGCCGGTCCCCTTCGACCCGCCGCTCCCCTTGGTGCCGCCGGTCCCTTTCGACCCGCCGCTGCCCTTGGTCCCGCCGGTCCCCTTCGATCCGCCGCTCCCCTTGGTCCCGTCAGACCCTTTCGAACCCCCGCTCCCTTTCGTCCCGTCAGAGCCCTTCGAGCCGCCGGAGCCTTTGGTCCCGTCATTGCCATCGCTTCCGCGGCCGTGAGCATCTTTGTGATCGTTATGTCTATACCTTGGGAAATTGAGCCAATCGCGCATCTGGTGTCGCCTTTCATAACTATGTCAAAAAGGCCGGGTCCGGGATCTCCCCCAAGATGCGAGGACGCGGGCAGGCGCTAGAAATACCGCAATGCCGGTTTCCGGCAAAGAAAAATCTTAAAAATGTCTTTATTCACAATCTATTAACCGTGTTTCCCGAAACTATACCGCGTCAATTCCCGAATTAATGAACATCAGGAAACGATTCGCACTGGGTGACGGGTGACATGATTCGACCACAGTGCCGCCCATGGCGCGCCATCAATCCGCGTCATCCTGCGCGCAGAGGGGGCGCATTCCGCCGCCGCATCCCGCCACCGTATCCGCCACAGCAACCGTTACAGAGGTCCATATGGCAAGCAACCGGCGCTCGCGCAAAACCCGCATTCGGGACAGCGCCGAGGCATTATTCGGCCAGAAGATCACCGAGGTCAGCGCCCCCGGTGGCTCCAGCCGTTCGAGCCTGCGGTTCCATTTTGCCGAACATACGGTGATCGGCACCCTGCGGCCCAATTTCCGCCGCACCCATCTCGAGGCCTATGTGCTGCGCGCGCTGGCCCCCTATACCGATGACATTCCCCGCTGCCTTGGCGTCGATGGCGAGATCATGTTTCAATCCGATGTCGGCGCACGGCGGCTGAACACCGAATTGTTCAAACTGGACCCCGCGGCGCAGCAGGAACTGGTTGCCGAGGCGATGGCGGGGATCTTTCGCATCCAGCACGCGGCGCGGCAGACCGATCTGCATGATAAACTGCCGCATCTGGGCAATAATCCCGACTGGCTGGCCAATCTCGCCGATGGCGTTGCCACGCTGGTGCCGTTCAAAGACGCGGATATTCCGGCGCATTTCGACGCCGCCGCGGTGGTCGAGCGGCTCACGCATCAGGGTTTGCAATTCGTGAAATGGGACTGTCGCACCGGCAATGCGGCGATTGGCGATGACGAAAAACTCCGCTGGTTCGACTTTGAATACGCCGGTCTGCGCCACGGGGCCGAGGATCTGGCGTGGTTGATCGCCGATGAATCGCTGCCTGTCGACGGGCCGAGGCTGGACGCTATGGTCCGCGACGCTTTGCCCCGCGATCCGGCGGGCGGGGTTGATGATTATATGGAGTATCTGGCGGTCTATACGGTGTTTCACGCGCTGCAGCGGCTGGAACTGATCGTCTCTGAGGCGCGCAAACGCGGCTGGCTGCGGATCGAGCATGTTCTGGGCAAGGATGATGTCGGCGCGCATCCGCTATTCGCCGCCAATCTGTGCCGCACGGGGGCGTATTTCGCCAGCCAGTCAGTGCTGACCGACATGCTGGTCGGGCATTTCGAGGCGGCGGTGCAGGTCTTTGAGCGTATTCTCGAGACCGGCAGCGCCTGATCCGCGCCCCTGTCGCACATAAAAAATGCGGCAGCCAGAGCGGCTGCCGCAGGTTTGAGAGGGTAGGCGGGTATTAGCCTTCGTATTCGGGCTGGGCTTCCAGCGCCTCTTGCGAGCTGTCGATATAGACGCGCAGGTCGCCGCCATCATCGGCACGGATCACGGTCAGTTCGTCAAAAGACACCGCCACCGTATGCTCGCCAATCCCCAGGAAACCGCCAACGTCGATTGCGGCCTCTTCGATGACACCATCGGTCGAGACGATCAATTCGCTGATCTCGCCGACATCCTCATCACCAACGCCGTAAACGCGGGCGCCGGTCAGGTCTTCGGTGGTCAGGTCGTCAATCGTCACCGTGCGGTAGCCTTCGCGCTCGATCGAGGGGGCCATCATCAGCGCCGGATCGCGGGCATGGTCGCCGTCCATGGCGTCGGCATGCTCCATCGTATCCATCGCGTCACCGGCTTCATCCGCCATATCGTCCATCGCGCGGTCGGCATCGCGGGCGATCTCGCTGCCCATATCGCCACCCATGTCGGCACCCATATCGGCGCGCTCATAGGCGTCGGCTTCCATGATCAGCTCGGAATTGGCATTCACCACCAGAAAATAATCATCCGGGTCGTCGCCATCCGAGACAAAGCGCAGCTCGCTCATATTGATTGCCACGTCTTTTTCACCAATGCCGAGGAAGCCACCGACACCGACGATTACCGATTGCACCTCACCCTCGCGGGTCAGGATAATTTCGTTGATCTCGCCAATATCGTCCCATTCAGCGGTCTGATCGGCATTCACCGACATGGTGCTGTCAAGGCTGGACTCGGTGGCATAGACGCGCGCACCGACCAATTCCGAGGCATAAAGGTTAACCTGGGCGTTGAACGGCTCGCTCGAGAACATCGACATATGGTCTTGAGCCATGGCCGAGGTGCCCATCAAAAGAGCGATCGCGGTCGAGGTCATAAAGCGTTTCATAATGTATCTCCCGATAGGTTGATGTTGATGCTGATAGAACCGGCGGCTGCCATGATGGTTCCAAGTAAGCGACGGAAAACAAACCAAAATAATAGGGTTTGTAATGGCCGTGCGCCGGTCATCGGCCCGCGTTGCTGCGGGCCGGTTGATCCTTTGGAACCTTGGCAATCCTCCGGTGAGGGGGCAGGTGATCCGCTATGCCGATCCGGCGCGGGTCACCCGTCGCTAAAGCCGGGGATTACGAGTTATGCTTAACCCAGTCGTCCACCTCGGCTTTGGCGGCCTCTTTGGTTTTGCCATAGCGCTTTTGCACCAAGCCTTCGAGCTGCTCGCGCTCGCCCGCGGCTTCGTCCAATTCGTCATCGGTCAGCTCGCCCCATTTCTCTTGGGCTTTGCCTTTCATGACCTTCCAATTGCCTTTAACCTGATCCCAGTTCATGGCAGTCTCCTTCGTGGTTTCATGCGCCTTTCGGCCTGTGGTGGTAAAACCTGAAAACATCGGTTCCGTTCCCGCCAGTTGCGCAATTACCCGTGCAATTGAATGTGAATAAAAGTGACGGAACCATTTGGAAGCTGCGCAGTTTTAAGCCTTTGGATCTGGAGATATATCATGCGTATAAAAACAACACTCGCGGCGGGGTTTGCGGCGCTTGTCGCGCTGCCCCTCGCGGCCGAACAGGTCGGCGAGGTTGACGTTGATTGGCTGGGAAATGACATCATTATCGAGGCTTTCGCCGATCCCGATATCGAGGGTGTGACCTGCCATGTCGCCTATTTCGAGCGCGGGTTTATCGACCGGCTGCAACATGGCAACTGGTTCGAGGATCCGTCGAATGCGGCGATCTCTTGCCGTCAGACGGGGCCGATCACCATCGGTGATATCGACCGCAGCGAGGATGGCGAGAGCATCTTTTCCGAGCGCCGCTCGATTGTCTGGAAGACCCTGCAGGTGACACGGATTTTCGACGAGGCGAACCAGACCCTGATCTATCTGTCGCATGCCTCCGAGCTGCAGGAAGGCTCGGCGAAAATGTCGATCTCGACGGTGCCGCTGTATAATCCGACATTCGCCACCGAGGACTAACACCACCGACCAGATAACACGGCGCGCGCCACAGCTTTCGCCGGGCGCCGCGCCGTCAATATGGGGGCTAGCGGGCCGGGGATTAGCAGGCCGGGGATTAGCGGGGAGGCTGGCGCTTGCGGCCCTGCTCAAACCCCTGAATAAATGACAAAACCACCGCCTGCAGCGGCGAAAGCTCCGAACGCTCGGCAGGCAGGGGCTCGGGCGTTGCGGGTTTTTTCAACCCAATGGCCAGCGCAATCGCGGCGCCGCCCAGATAGACGCAGCCGATCACCGTGGCGGCGAAAAGCTGCGATTCAAGCTGCGTCAAAAGCATCCATGCCGCCGAGGTCAGAAACGCCCCGCCGACCACAGCCAGCAGCCCCGCCGCCGAAAAGGCCGCGCCCTTGCGCGCGGCCCTTTGCAGTTTATCTTGCAGCGAAAACATCAGCGACGCGCCGTCAGCATACCGACCAGAAAGCCGACCCCCGCCGCAATGCCCACGGCGGCTGCGGGATTGCCGCGCACCGCTTCTTCGGCGTCGGAATAGCTTTTCTCGGCCTGTGCTTTCAGCGCACCGGCGGCATTGGCGCCGGTCTCGGCCAGCCCCGCGGCTTTCGCGCCCGCGCTGGCTTTCAAGGCCTCGCCCTGGGCTTTGCCGTATTCGGCCACCGTCGCGGTCAACGCGGCGATATCCTCGCGCAGCACTGCCATTTGCTGCGCGACATCCGAGTTCAACTCAGAAACATTGCTTTTAGACGTTTGTGCCATCTAGACATCCCCTTTTCATTTCAATCTCGTCTTTAAAACTGACGACTTGGCAAAGGGTTCCATGTCTGCGTGGTTTTACGTCGGCTCGATCACCGCCGAAGAGGCAAAGAACATCGCCTGACTGACCGCCGAGCGCACCTGATCCTCGGTATAGGGTTTCGAGATCAGAAACGCAGGCTCGGGCCGTTCGCCGGTCAGCAGCCGCTCGGGAAAGGCGGTGATGAAAATCACCGGAATATCGCCCGAGGCTTCCAAAATCTCGTTCACCGCTTCCAGCCCCGAAGAGCCATCGGCCAGTTGGATATCCGACAGAATCAGGTCAGGCCGCGCCTGCGCCGCCAGTTTCACCGCGTCCTTATGCTTGCGCGCAACGCCGGTGACATCATGGCCCAATTCGGTGACGATCTTCTTGATATGCAAGGCGATAATCGCCTCATCCTCGATGATCATGATCTTGCCCGATACCGAGCGTTCCAGCTCTTTATCGGCCACCGAGAGCAGGTGATCGGCCTCGCTGGCGTCGATTTGCATGATCTCGGCGATCTCCTTGGGCGAAAACTCCTCGATGGTGTTGAGCAGCAGCGCCTCGCGGGTGTTCTCGGTCAGCCGCGACAGATGCATCTGGGCCTTCGCACCAAACCCCGTCTCGCCGTCTTGCACCGGCGCGCCGACGCTGCCCCAGATGCTGTGAAACGCGCCGAATAGCGCCACCTTCGGGCTGGAGGCGGTGTCAAAGATCGACCGATCCGTCAGCAAAGCCTCCAGCGTGGTTGCCGCAAGCCGGTCTCCGGTCTGTTGCGAGCCAGTCAGCGCACGCGCGTAGCGACGCAGAAACGGCAGCAGTTCAGCGACGACGCTTGCAAGCGATTGGTCCGAAGCAGATTGTGTCATGTGGTGCCCCTTTGATTTCTATGGAACCAAACTGGCCGTGACGGGTTTGGTTCCGTGGCGTGTGCATTTTTCTGTGGCGCGCGATGTAGGATCAAGCGGCGATGATTGCGATGACTAGGAACGGAGAGCAGTTTGCACATGACATCACATAACGAGCAGGAGAAGCCTCAAACGGCCCTGATACGGGAACAACTTCGCCGTTCCTTTCAGGAAAAGGCAAGCGAAGATTTGCCAGCCGACCTGATGACGCTGATCAACCAGCTGAAGGAGCAAGATACCCAGAATGGAAAATGAAACCGCCGCGGTGATTGATCCGCGTGACGAGTTGGTCACACATCTGGGAGTCCTTCGCGCCTTTGCCCTCAGCCTTTGCCGCAACGGGGCGCTGGCCGATGATCTGGTGCAGGAAACCGTCATGAAAGCGTGGAAATCCATCGACAGGTTCGAATCAGGCACCAATATGCGCGCCTGGTTGTTCAAGATTCTGCGCAACACCTATTACACCAGCTACACCAAAGCGCGCCGCGAGGTCGCCGATGTGGACGGGGTGATGGGCGAGAATGTCGCGGTGAAACCCGACCATGACGGACGTCTGGCCTATACCGATTTTCTGCGCGCCTTCGAGCAACTCCCTGATGACCAGCGCGAGGCCTTAACCCTCGTCGGCGCCTCCGGCTTTGCCTATCACGAGGCCGCCGAGATGTGCGGCGTCGCCACCGGCACGATGAAAAGCCGGGTCAACCGCGCGCGTCAGAAACTGATCGAAATCCTTGATCTCTCGCCCGATGATTCGCTGGAACTGACCGACAGTGGCACCATGGCCGTGGTCACCTCGGGGCATGCAGTCCGGCGTAACTAATTCAAAAACCCGGAGAAATAGCGCAGATGAGCGGTGATCACTTGGAGATTTTGGTCACGGCGCGACAGGCCTATCCACGGCTTGAAGCTCTGTTTCTGAGTGCACAGTCGCATATCCGCCTCGGCTTCCGGCTGTTTGATCCGCGCACCAGATTGCTGTCCGAGGATGCCAGAAAGATCGGCGATACATGGTCCGATCTGCTGCTCCATACGATCAACCGCGGCGTTCCGGTTGACCTGACAGTGTCGGATTTCGACCCCGTCGTCGCCAATCGCATGCACCGGCAATCCTGGCAATTCATCGCCATCGCCACCGCGTTGAATGAGGTCGCCGATGAGGGCGCGGCCAAGCTGACCGCGCGCTGCGTGCTGCATCCGGCCAGCGGCGGCATCGCGCCACGGCTGTTATTTGCGCTGAAAACCCGCAAGAACCTGCGCCAGATCGCCGATGAAGCCAATGACACCGTCGATCCGCAGATCCGTTTTCACCAGATGCCCGGCCTCTACCGGATGCTCGATTGTAAGGATGGGCGGGTCTGTCTGCGCCGCGCCGCGATCCCGCAGCTCAATCCGGTGACCCTGCATCACAAACTGGCGGTGATCGACGAGGCGGTGACCTATATCGGCGGGCTCGATCTGAACAACCGGCGCATTGATGACCCCGAGCACGAGCAAGCCGCGCAGCAGACATGGCATGATTTACAACTGATCTCGCATGATCCCGGTTTGGCCAAGGATGCGGCGGAGTATCTGCGGCGCCTGCCCGATGTGATCGACCGCAAAGGCCAGATGCCGGCGCCAAAATCCATGTTTCGCACCACAATCTCGCGGCGCCGTGCGCGCAATTACCTGCGTCTTGCGCCGCAGCCGGTCAGCCAGTCGCTGCTGCGCGATCATCTGGCGTGGATCGCCGAGGCGCAGCATTTCATCTATCTTGAGACGCAGTATTTCCGCGACCGCCGCATTGTTGCCGCGCTGCTGCGCGCCGCCCGCGCCAATCCGCGGCTCAAGCTGGTTTTGCTGCTGCCCGCCGCGCCGGATGATGTGGCCTTTCATGAACGACCGGGGCTGGACGGGCGTTTTGGCGAATATCTGCAGGCCCGCGCCATCCGCCGCCTCAAGCACCATTTCGGCGACCGTGTTTGCATCGTCAGCCCGGTGCAGCCGCGCCGCCCCGACCAGCGCGATATCGACAACAACCGCGCCACGCTGGCCAATGCGCCGATCGTCTACGTCCATTCCAAAGTGGCGATCTTCGACACCCGCGCGGCGATTGTCTCCTCGGCCAATCTCAACGGGCGCAGCATGAAATGGGACGCCGAGGCGGGGGTCACGATGGAGGATCCCGCAGATGTCGCGGCGCTGACCAAGACGGTCTTTGACCTCTGGCTGGGTGATGACGCCAGCTATGATCCCGAGGGCGCTTTTGACCGCTGGGCGCAGCTTGCCCGCGCCAATGCCGCCCGCCCGCCCGAGGCGCGCAAGGGCTTTGTCGTGCCCTATGATGTCGAGCCTGCCGAAGAACTCGGCATGCCGGTTCCCGGAGCGCCCGCCGATATGATGTGAGTAAAAAGCCGCCCGCGCCACGGAACCAATTCCGCGCCAAAGGGTTATTTTTGCACATCTACTGGAATTGTAACCGAAATAAGGGAACATATTATGCTAGGCTGGGCTCTGACATTTCTCGTCGTCGCATTGATCGCCGCCGCTTTGGGTTTTGGCGGTATTGCAGGCGCCTCTGCAGGGATTGCTAAAATCCTGTTCTTCATCTTTATTATTCTGTTTGTCGTGGCCATGATCGCCCGCGCCATGCGTGGTAACCCGCCGGTATAACCGACCACGAAATAGCCGACATACGGCACTGCAAAAAGGCCTCGCATCCCTGCGAGGCCTTTTTATCATGCGCGTTGTAAAATGGTTAACCCGTCACCCTTTCGGATCCAGATCATCGACCGGAAAGGACAGCGACACCCGGTAAACCCCGCCCTCTTGCGTGGCCGAGAAATCCCCCGAAAGCTGCGCGGCAAAGGCTTCCATTAATTCGGTTCCCAGCCCCGAGGATTTCTCGTCATCCGGCTCTGCATCGCGTGGCGGCAGTGAATTCTCAATCACCACCTCGGCCTGCGCATCATCGCCCAGTTCCATCGCCACGCGCAGACTTGGGGCGTGGCCCTTGGCGTTGCCGATGTATTTCAGCGCATTGGTCATCGCCTCGGTGACAAACAGCGACAGCGGCACCGCTTGATCGGGATTGAGCCGCACCTCGGCAAATTCCGTATCCACTTCGATCGAAGTATTGCGCAGCGCGGCCATTTTCACCACCTGATGCACGATGGTTTCAAGGTGCTCGTTCATGCTGATATCGGCCTGCCCGCTGGTCTGATAAAGATTGCGGTGGATCGTCGCGAGGCTGGTCACCCGGTCATGCAGCCCCTGCATCAACTGCCGCACCTCTTTCGAGCGCGACTGCCGCATCTGCATGCTCATGATCGAGGCGATCAGCTGCAGGTTATTCTTCACCCGATGATGCACTTCGCGCAGCAAAATATCCTTCTGGCGCAGGGAATCCTCGATCTTGGCTTCGTCGCGCAGGATCGTGTCGGTCATCCCGATAAACGTGTCGGCCACATCGCGCAATTCGCGCGGCGCGCTCTTGAATTCGCTGCCCATCGTGGTCCGGCGCGAGGCGGCAAACAGGTTCATCGCGGTGCGCAACCGCACCACATGGCGGGTGACAAACAGTGTCGCGGCGAACCATGCGACGGCAAGGCTGGCCAGCCACATCAGCACCGGAAACAGCGCCGGCGCCTGCAGGTAGAACCCGCCGCGCAACTCGCTGTCGAGCGTCCATGTGGAGAGCGCATACAGCTCGCCCTCAACCACCGGCACCAGCGCATAGAGCCGCTCGATCCCGTCGCGGTCGACATCGGCAAAGCTGAGCGTCTGATCCGAGAAACTGTCGGGGGTAAGGTTCGAGGGCAAGAGCCGCCGCGCCTCTTCCAGATCGCCGGGGGCGGTCAATACAGTGCCGGTCGGCGAGAGGGTCAGCATCGACGCGTCGCCGGTGCTCTGGTCGCTTTGCTCAAGCCGGTGATGCGGCACCGAGACCGCAGCATAGCCCTGCAACTCGCCGAAATCGTCAAACACCGGATAGGAGGCATGGATCACCGAAGCACCCGAGGCGGGGGCGGTTTGGTTAACCACCAGATCGGGGCGCGGATTGGAATTGAGCGCGATCAATTCATCGGTCAACCCGAAGCTAAAAGCCTCGCCGGTGCTGGAACAGGGCACATTGCCTTCGGTGTCGTAATATCCGGCAAAGGAAAACACCGTGTCTTGGATCTTGTCGCGTAAAAGCTGGTTGCACAGCTCCAGATCCCCCAGCACCACCGGAATTGACCGGCTCAGGGTTTGCGCCACCGCTTTGGCGCCTTCAATCACGATAATCTCATGTTGCACCGCGCGCAAAGTCTCGCCAACCAGCGCCGCCCGCGATCTTGCTGCGGCCTCATTCAGCACGCTTTGCGAGCGCACGATCGAGACAATCATCAGCGGCAAAAGCGCGATAGCGAACACAATTGCCAGCCGAAAGCTCAGCCGGTCGAGCCCCGCTTTTGCTCCGGTCACGATGCGCTTCATAGTGGTCTTCCCCTCGGATTCCGGCACCCCGTGAGGGGATGTAATCATGCGGCGCCGCACAGTGCCACAGGGATTCCCCGCGACCCGAGCACCCCCGCCCATGCTATCTAGCATTCTAGGGGAACGTTTCCACGGCAATCGGGTTCCCTAGAAGATGGCGGTAAACGCAGAATTGCCAATCATGTGGCAAAACAGTTGGGGGCGGTGAGGCATGGACGAGTTGCGCGTGATCAAAAACCTGCTGTTCTTTGTCTCTGCCCTGATGACCATCGCCGTCCTCTATGTCGCCCGCGATCTGTTCCTGCCAATCATGATCGGCTTTCTGATCGCCCTCACCCTCAGCCCGGTGGTGCGCAGCCTCGCGCGGCTGGGCATCCCCGAGGCGCTCTCGGCGGTGACGCTGGTTCTGGGCGCGGGTCTGGTGCTGGCCTTGGGGTCCTATATGATCAGCGGGCCGGTGGCGGAACTGCTGGCCGATGTGCCCGAGATGGGCAATGAATTGCGCCGCAAACTGCGCGGGGTTCTGGTCTCGATCGAGGAAATCTCGACCGCCAGCGAGCGGGTCGAGGATCTGGCCACCGGCTCTGACAGCACCCCGCAAGTCGCCCTGCAGCAACCCGGATTGCTGGCCTTTGCCGCGGGTTCCATCGCCAATTTCGCGGTGTTGGTCGGCGTCGGTCTGGTGCTGGCGCTGTTCATCCTGTCCTCGGGCGATCTGTTTTACGTCAAACTGGTGCAGGCCTTCCCCAATTACGCCGAAAAGCGCCGCGCGGTGCGCACTGCCCGCGATGTCGAGCGGCAGATTTCGCGGTATTTCCTCACCATCCTGATGATCAACGCGGGGCTCGGGGTTTGCATCGGCGTGGCGATGTATCTGACCGGCCTGCCCAACCCGATCCTCTGGGGCGTGGTCGCGTTCTCGCTGAATTTCGTGCCCTATATCGGCGCGGTCTGCGGCGCGGTTCTGGTCGCCGCTTTTGGCGTTCTCAGCTTTGATACGCTGGGCGCGGGGTTGTTGCCGGCGGCGATCTATTTCTCGCTGACGCTGATCGAGGGGCAATTCGTCACCCCCACGGTTCTGGGCCGCCGGCTCGAGATGAATCCGGTCGCGGTGTTCATGACGGTGATCATCTGGAGCTGGCTCTGGAGCATCCCCGGCGCGCTGATGGCGGTGCCCTTTCTGGTGCTGTTCAAAGTGATTTGCGACAATGTGCCGGCGCTCTCGGTGGTCGGCAATTTCCTCGGCACCCGCGGCGCAAACGACACCGTCTGAGCGCGGCACCCGCAGCCGCCAGACATCTGCGTTTTTTACGGAACCATTCTCGCCGTAGATGGTTAATCTGTTGAAACGCAACGCAAAGAGAGACCCTCCATGAAGATCAAAGCCCTCAAATATGACGCTGCCCAAGGCGCTTTCGAGGCGCGTGTCGACATCGAGCATAACGGTCGCACCTTTCGCTACCCCTGCGTCGTGCGCGGCCCGCAATCGATGGATGCGCAGATGGTGCGCGATAGCATCCTGTTTCAGGCCAGCAAGATGTCCGGCCTGACTGAGCGTATCGGCGCCTGAGGCCCCCCGCAGCCCGAATTGAAACGATCTCGGATGGAATGAAGACGACGCCTGTCCCTCGTCAGTTCATGTTTTTATTCATCCGAAACCTCGCCCGGTGCCCATGGCATCGGGCGCTTTTTTTTCTGCGCAATCATCGGGCTGCCCGTTGCGTCACATCGCGGCGCAGGTGTTAACTGGACATATATTGGTGGCCGCATGAACCCGCCGCCCCAAGCCCTTGGTCCAAGGAATTTCCATGCGCTACTTTGACAAAACCGGCCTGTACTACCTGCCGCTTTACCTCGGGCTGCTGTTTTTCGCCTCCTCGCTGACCCCGACATTGATCCCGCGCAGTTGGTTGATCCAAGGCGTCTTGGGCGGGTTGGTGATGGGGCTCGGCTATCTGATCGGGCGCAGCGCGGTGACCCTTTGGCGGTTGATGGCACTGCCCGAACCCTCAGGCCGCGTCGCCGTCACCCTGCGCATTGTCACCGGCCTGCCGGTGGCGGCGGTGGTGGCGCTGTGCCTGTGGCAGGCACGCGATTGGCAAAACAGCATCCGCAGCCGCATGGGAATGGAGCTGGAAGAAAACGTCGAGACCCTGCAAACCGTCGCCGTGGCGCTGGCGGTGTTTGCCCTCTTGCTGCTCCTCGGGCGGCTCTTGCTCTGGCTGTTTGATCGGGTGCGCTTCTGGCTCTACCGCTATATGCCCGCGCGCACCGCCAATGTCGCGGGCTTCGCGCTGACCGGTTTTCTGCTCTTGGTGATCTCGCGCGATGGGCTCTTGGACCGTGTGATCGCCAGTCTCGATACATCAATGACCATCGCGCAAAAGCTGTTCGACGATGCGCCACCCGCCCCGCGCAGCGAGATGATCACCGGTGGCCGCGGCTCTTTGGTCAGTTGGGAGGCTTTGGGCGAACCGGGCCGCAATTACGTCACCCAAGGCCCCTCGGCGGCGGATATCACCGGTTTCACCGACCGCCCCGCGCTGCAACCGATCCGCGTCTATGTCGGGCGCGCGCAGGCCGAAACCGCACAAGAGCGCGCCGATCTGGCACTGGCCGAGCTGATCCGGCAGGGCGGGTTTGACCGCGAGGTGCTGATCGTCGCCATGCCCACCGGCACCGGCTGGCTTGACCCCGGCGCGGTCGATCCGGTGGAATATATGCACAGCGGCGATATCGCCACGGTGGCGGTGCAATACTCCTATTTCCAATCGCCGCTGGCGCTGATCCTCGAAACCGAATCCGGGCTTGAACAGGCCAAGGCGCTGATTGACGCGGTGCATGACCATTGGCGCAGCCTGCCCTCCGACACCCGCCCGCGGCTCTATATCCACGGGCTCAGCCTCGGCGCCTGGAGTTCGATGCATGGCACCGGGCTTTATGCGTTTCTCGATGATCCGATCAGCGGCGCTTTCTGGGCCGGGCCACCGTTCCCCTCGGGCCTTTGGCAGAGCATCATTGCCTCGCGCGATGCCGGTTCACCGGCCAGCGCGCCGACCTTGCGCGACGGGCAGTTGGTGCGTTTCGCCACCCATACCGATGACGGCGGCGGGCCAAGGGGCTGGGGGCCGATGCGCATCATGTTCCTGCAATACGCCAGCGATCCGATTGTCTTCTACGAGCCCGCCTCGGTGTTTCGCGCCCCCGACTGGATGAACGAGCCGCCGGGGCCGGATGTCTCGCCGCATCTTTTGTTCATGCCGGTGGTGACGCAATTCCAGCTTGCGGTGGATCTGGCGCTGGCCAATACCGCGCCCGCGGGCCACGGCCATGCCTATTATGCACCGGATTACATCGGCCCTTGGGTCGCGGTCACCGATCCGCGCGACTGGACGCCTGAGGACACCGCCCGCCTGATCGCCCATTGCAGCGCCGGTTTCCGCATGGGCTGTGATCACAACCAGCCGGAGCGGTAAAAAACCTCAGCGCTTCAATCGAAACAGCGCCGCCGGACGGTGGCGCCCGCCGGTGGATTTCTCGCCGGTATCCTCGATCTCCCATGAATTGCTCAGCCATTTGCGGAAGTTGCGCTTGTCCATCTCCTCGCCGCGCAGGGTCTCGAACACCAGTTGCGCTTGCGACAGGGTGAAGCTCTCGGGCAGGAAATCAAACGCCACCAGCGCCCGCTCCTGGATCGACGGAGTCACATCGCTGGCCAGTCGCGCGCGGCCGTCGGCAAGGATCTGCGCGTGATCAAAGGCCAAGGGCGGCAGCGCATCCAGCGGGAACCAGCGCGCGTCCTGCGCATCACTGCCGCCCTGCGCGATCAGGTCATCCGAGGGCACCAGCGCGATAAAGGCAATGGTGATCACCCGCCCGCGCGGATCGCGCTCGGGCGCGCCATAGGCGCCCAATTGCCGGATCGGAATACCGCTGAGACCGGTCTCCTCCTGCAACTCGCGCAGCGCGCCGGTTTCCAGATCCTCATCCATCTGCACAAACCCGCCGGGGATCGCCCAAGCGCCCTTATGCGGATCGAATTTACGTTCAATCAAAAGCACTTGCAGCTTACCGTCGCGGATCGAGAAAACCAGAATATCGGTGGTCACGCTGGGGCGCGGAAAATCATATGTATAGCTCATAGGGCCTGTCTCTATGCCAAAACGCAGCGCTACCCTATCCGTTTTATCGGGCTAGGGTAGCTTGTTGCCGTGGGGATTTTGCGGGCGGTGCCAATCGCAGGGGGCACCGCCGGTCTTTGGATCAATAGCACTGCCAGACGGTGACCCAATTGCCGTAGTAATCATAGACCGTGGCCCATTCGCAGTAATAGGCGACTTGATCGAGGGCTTCGGTTTGCGGCTCCGCGGCGGCGCGTTGAGCGGTCAGAAGCGAGGGGCTCTCAGCAAGGGTGATCTCGGTGACAGGCGTGGCCTGAGCGCTGAAAGTGGCGAGGGCAAGGGCGGCGGCACTGAGGGTAAGTTTAAACATGGTTTCCTCCGAAAAATTTGAAAGTAAAGTTAAATTAAGGTCGTGGTTGCGAGGGTTCCGGCGGGTTTAGTAGCACTGCCAGACGGTGATCCAGTTGCCGTAGTAGTCATAGACCGTCGCCCATTCGCAGTAAGTGGCCAGTTGTTCGATCTGTGCGGTCTCATGGATTTGCGTCGCGGTGACCGTGTTGCGGGGCAGATCGACGGGGGCGGGCGAGGCGTTGGACAGGCCGGCGATCAGGGTGAAGGCGGTGGCGGTGAGCGAGGTCTTAATCATGTCAGTCTCCGTGGGGTTGAGGGTTTGGTTTGTCTTTCGATAATGTAGTTTTGACACTTTCTGATAGTGTTGTAAATACACTTAATTGCACCGCGCCGAAGAAATCGCGCAAGTGTCTGAATCTGCGTGGATAAAAACTTGGAAATTTTTGCCATACGGGCAGGGCGGCACGCCCGCAGAGCAGGCTGCATCAAGGGAATCACCGGATTTCACACGAATCGGGGCGGTATACCTACTCGCTGTCGGCCTGCACCTGCACCAGCGCCGCGCGCAGAAACTCGGGCCAGCCCTGTTGCTCACCCGTCAGCGCCCCTTGCCGCGCCAGCCCGTCCACGATGTCCAGCGATTCGCGCAGCAATTCTGCCGCGCGGGCGGGGGCGCTGGCCTGCGACAGATTGTAAAGACCAACCGCCAGCGCCGCCTTGGGCGCGGCATCCTCGGGGTCCGTCGCCGCGAGGTTGCGCCGGACCGCCAGCGCCTCGCCATAAGCCCTCTGCGCCGCCGCGCGGTCCTCTCTATGCAGATGCAGCGCGCCGATCCCGTCAAGGCTGCGCGCCAGATCCTCCTGCCAGAGCGCCTGCGCGGCATCGACCGCCAGCAGGCGCCGCGCGGCTTGCTCTGATGCCTGAAACGCACCAAGCGCTGCGTCGAAATCCTCGGCGCGCGCGTGCAGATAGCCGGTCTTGAGCAGCGTCACCGCCAGATCGCGCTGCCATTGCAAGTTGTCAGGCTCGGCGGCCAAGAGGTTGCGGATCACCGCCAGCGCCGCGTCAAACGCCGCCAGCGCCTCCGGCACCGCACCCGCCTGTAGATGCACCTCGCCGATCCGGTTCAACCCATAAGCCACATCATGCTGCCACTGCGCATCCCGCGGCGCGATTGCGGTCAACTGCCGGGCAATCTCCAGCGCCTCACCGTAAGCGGCCAGCGCCGCTTCGGCGTCACCGGCGCCGAACTGCAGATCGCCGATCTTGTTCAGAGTGATCGCCAGCCCGCGCTGCCATCCGGTGTTCTGCTGATCCACCGCCACCAGTTGCCGCTCGATCGCCAGCGCCTCGCGGTAGGTGGCCAGCGCCGCAGTCATCTCGCCCGCGCGCCGCTGCAGATCGCCGATCCGGTCCAGCCCCAGCGACACATCGCGCTGCCATTGGGTGTTGCGCGGATCGGTCGCCAATAGCTGACGGCGGATCTCCATCCCCTCGGCATAGGCCTCGCGCGCGGCACCCGTATCGCCTGCCTGCAGCTGCAGATCACCGACCCGTTCGAGGCTGATCGCGATATCGCGCTGCCATTCGGTGTTGCCCGCATCCCGCGCCGCCAGTTGCCGCGCGATCTCCAGCGCCTCGGCAAAAGCCGCGCGCGCGGCGGTCAGATCGCCCGCCGCCCGCTGCAAATCCCCGATCTTGCCCAGTGAGATCGCCACATCGCGCAGCCACAGCGTATTGCCCGGATCGCTGGCCGCCAAAGCGCGGGTGATCTCCAACCCCTCACGGTAAGAAGCCAGCGCCGCTGCCCGGTCACCGCCACGCAATTGCATATCGCCGACGCGGTTCAGACTGACCGCAAGGCTGCGCTGCCAGAGGGTATTGCCCGGATTGCCAGCCAGCAGCGCGCGGGTGATCTGCAGCCCCTCGCGGTAGGCGGAAAGCGCCGCCACGGTATCGCCCGCGCGCTGGTGCAGATCGCCGATATTGTTCAGGCTGACCGCGATATCCCGCTGCGCCTGCGCATCCGTCGGTGCCCGCGCGGCAAGCCGGTGGCGAATATCCAGCCCCTCGCGATAGGCGGCCAGCGCCGCCGCACTGTCACCGGCGCGCAGATGCAGCGCACCGATCCGCTCGAGGCTGATCGAGATGTCGCGCTGGCCACCGGCATCACGCGGCGCAGCGCTTGCCAAGCCTCGGCGGATCCCCAGCCCCTCGGTGAACACCGCCAGCGCCGCCTCGACCTCACCGGCCTGCAGGCGCAGATCGCCGATTCGCTCAAGCGCCACCGAGAGATCACGCTGCCACTGGCGGTTTCCGGGCGCGCTGTCCAACAGCCCCGCCAGCAGCTCCTGCGCCCGCAGCGCCGAGGCCAGAGCCTGCTGTCGCGCGCCCGAACCGGCGTAAACCTCGGCAAACTCCACCCGCATCGCGGCTTCGATCTGGCGCAGATCGGCGTTCTCGGGATCAGAGGCCCGCAGCTCCATCACCGCGGCTTCGGCGCGTGACAGGATCGCGTTCAGGCTTTCCAGCCGCAGCCCTTGCGCATCCTGCAGCCCCTGCGCGATATCAAACACCAAAGCATTGATCGCCGCCCGCGCGGTGTCGAAATTGCGCTCGGCGCGGTCCCGCTCGGCACCGGCCTGGGTCAAGGCTGCCTCGGCGCGGGCGGTCTCGGCCAAGGCAATCTCGGTCTGCCGCTGCGCGCGCGCCTCATTCTCCAGCGCCGCATTGCGCTGCACAAAGGCGAACCCCGCCAGCAGCGCCACCCCCGCCAAAGCCGCCAGCGCGACGGTCAAACCGCGCCGCTGACGCCGAGATTGCGCACGGCGGCTTTCCAGCAAGAACCGCCGCTGCAGGGCGGTCGGCTCGGGCGCATCTTGGGGCTTGGACAAAAGCCACGCCTCGGCCTCCTCCAACTCGCCGCCGCGCAGGGGCTGCGCTCCGACCGTCTGCCCTGCCTGCCAACGCGCGGCCAGTTCCGCCAGCCGCGTATGCTCGCGAATCCATCCGATATCGAGGTTGATCGCATAGGTGATCTTGCCCAGCCCAGCCGCGAAATCATCCGCATCGGTCAGGAAAATATAGTTCAGCTTGGCGGCAGGTTCGGGCACCTCGCGGCGCAGATCCGCCACCGGTTCCAGCACCACCGGAATGATCCGCTTGTTCAGCGCGGCGGCCAGATCCAGCTCCCACGCGCAGATTTCCGAACTCACCGAGGCGGGCGAGATCGCGAATAGCATCACATCGCTCTCGCGGATCAGTTTCTCCAGCCGCGGCTGCCAGGCCTCACTTGGCAGAATGTCGTGAATGTCGCGAAACACCGTCAGATCATCACGCGCCACAAGCGCGGCATAAAGCGGCTCGATGCGGGCGTCATCCTGCCGAGAATAGGATATGAACAGCTTTGTCTTCACCGCCTGCGCGTTCATCCGCCCCCCTCAAACCGCTGCACAAAGCGCCCGCAGCCATGTTGCGGCCAAGCGCGCCCCCTGTCTACAGCGCCGCGCCACAGCCCGCGTTTTCCTGCACACTGCCCACTGGCAGCGGCATGGTTTATCCCTTATATCGCGGGGATGGAGAGCATTGGGACCAGTGGTCTGACCTTTCGCAAGATGCATGGGGCGGGCAATGATTTCGTGGTGATCGACTCGCGCGGGCGCGGGGCGGTGACCACGCCTGTGCTGGCGCGTGCGCTTGGCGACCGGCATCGCGGCGTCGGTTTCGACCAATTGGCCGAGCTGCGTGATGCTGATGACGCCGATCTGGCGCTGGATTTCTGGAACAGCGACGGCACCATGGCGGGCGCCTGCGGCAATGCCACGCGCTGCGTCGCCGCGCTGGTGATGCGTCAAAGCGGGCAGGAGGCGCTGCGCATTCGCACCGCGCGCGGTCTGCTGGAGGCGCGGCTTGAGGGCGGGCAGGTCTGGGTCAATATGGGCGCGCCCTTGACCGACTGGCAGGATATCCCGCTCAGCCAGGCCGTTGATCCGCTGCATCTGCCGCTTGCAGGCGATCCCGTCGGTGTCGGCATGGGCAACCCCCATTGCGTGTTTTTCGTGCCTGACGCCGAGGCGGTGGCGCTGGAGGTGCGCGGCGCAGAGGTTGAGCATGACCCGCTGTTCCCCGAGCGCACGAATGTCGAATTCGTCAGCCTGCTGGGCCCCGATCACCTGCGCATGCGGGTCTGGGAGCGTGGCACCGGCGTGACGCTGGCCTGCGGCTCGGGCGCATGCGCGGCGGCGGTGGCGGCGGCGCAGCGCGGGATCACCGGATGGCGCGTGCGGCTTGATCTCGATGGCGGCACCTTGATCGCCGACTGGCGCGACGACGGGGTCTGGCTGACCGGTCCGGTGGCGGATGTGTTCACCGCCCAAATCGCGCCCGAATTTCTGGAGGCGTTATGAACCCGCCCAAACTCAACCTGCCAGCCAGCGCCGCGCCCAGTTTCACCACGCTGGGCTGCCGCCTCAACGCCTATGAAACCGAGGCGATGAAGGAACTCGCGGCGCAGGCGGGCGTCGCCAACGCCCATATCGTCAACACCTGCGCGGTGACCGCCGAGGCGGTGCGCAAGGCGCGCCAGGAAATCCGCAAAATCCGCCGCGACAACCCCGAGGCGGCAATCATCGTCACCGGCTGCGCCGCGCAGACCGAGCCCGAGACCTTTGCCGAAATGCCCGAGGTCACCCGCGTGATCGGCAACCACGAGAAGATGCAGCCCGAGACATGGCAGCAGATGACACCGGACCTGATCGGAGAGACCGAGCGCGTGCAGGTCGATGACATTCTCAGCGTGCGCGAGACCGCCGGTCATCTGATCGACGGTTTCGGCAGCCGCGCGCGCGCCTATGTGCAGGTGCAAAACGGCTGCGACCACCGCTGCACTTTCTGCATTATCCCCTACGGGCGCGGCAATTCACGCTCGGTGCCCGCCGGCGTGGTGGTCGAGCAAATCAAGCGGCTGGTCGGCGCGGGCTATAACGAGGTGGTGCTCACGGGCGTCGATCTGACCTCATGGGGCGCGGATCTGCCGGCGACGCCGAAACTCGGCGATCTGGTGCGCCGCATTCTGCGGCTGGTGCCGGATCTGCCGCGGCTGCGGATTTCCTCGATTGACTCGATTGAGGCCGATCCGGCGCTGATCGAGGCGATCGCCTCCGAGCCGCGCCTGATGCCGCATCTGCATCTGAGCCTGCAGGCGGGCGATAATATGATCCTCAAACGGATGAAGCGCCGCCACTCACGCGAGGATGCGATTGAATTTTGCACCGATATGCGCCGCGCACGCCCCGATCTGGTGTTCGGCGCCGATCTGATCGCGGGCTTCCCGACCGAGACCGAAGAGATGTTCGAAAACTCGCTGGCTCTGGCGCGCGATTGCGGGCTGACATGGCTGCATGTCTTCCCCTATTCGGCACGCAAAGGCACCCCCGCCGCGCGCATGCCGCAGGTGGGCGGCACGCAGATCAAAGCCCGCGCGGCGCGGCTGCGGACCTTGGGCGAGGGGCTGGCGCAAGCGCATCTGGCGCAGCAGGTGGGGCGCGCGCATCAAATCCTGATGGAAAACCCGCGCATGGGGCGCACCGCGCAATTCACCGAAGTCGCGTTTGGCAGCGACCAGCCGGTGGGCGAGATCATCTCGGCCCGGATCATCGGCCATGACGGGCGGCAATTGCTGGCGGGGTGAAGGGGGGCGGGCCTCGGGGGCATCGAGCCCCCTTGGCCCGCGCGGGTTGCCACCCTGCACCCGCCCATGGGGGTGCACGCACCCCCTTGGATCCCCCGTGGATATTTTTGGACAGATGACGCGGCAAGTGGCGCCCTGCAGCTTCCCTCTGCCAAGGGCTTGGCCTATGGTCGCGCCATGACGCAGATGCCGGTTTCCATTTCATTTTCCGACGATCAGGCCGCCGCCTGGGACGCGCTGTCGACGCTGTTGGAACAGGCCGGGATTGATATTCTGGGCGAGGGCACCACGCCGCCGGATGCCGAGGCCGAGGGCACATTGCGCGCGGTTCTGGGCAAGGCGGGCTCGGGCAAGACCATGCTGCTGGCGGAACTGACCAAAGCGCTGATCAACGCCGGTGTCGAGACGGTGTCTGGCGATTACGAGGGGCGGCGGCGCAAGGAGCGGCGCACGCTGGCGATTCTGGCGCCGACCAACAAGGCCGCCTCGGTGCTGCGCAACCGCGGCGTGCCGGCGACGACCATTCACCGCATTCTCTACACGCCGCTTTATGATCCCGAATACGAGAAAATCGCCGAATGGCTGGCCGGCAACGGGCCGCGCCCCGAGATGCCCGACCTCGGCGAGACCGCGCTTGACCGCGCCAAGGCGTTTTACGACACGCAGCCCTCGATCCCCGGCGCGCTGGCGGCGGCGGGGTTGCGCGGCTCGGATTTCATCAAGGGCTGGAAGCGCCGCGAAGAGCCGCTGGACGTGGGGTTCATTGATGAAAGCTCGATGCTCGACGCGCGACAGGTGGAGGATCTGCAGGAAATCTTCCAGACGCTGGTCCTGTTTGGCGATCCTGCGCAGCTGGCACCGGTCGGGCAATCGGGCGAGATGGTGTTCGACACTCTGCCCGAGGCCAGCAAACTGGTGCTCAGCCGCGTCCACCGGCAGGCGCAGGACAATCCGATCCTCGATCTCGCGCATGCTCTGGCCGATCCCGATCTGACGTTTGAAGCGTTCGAGCGCCAGATCGAAGAGGTCGCGCAGCGCGACGAGCGGGTGGTCTGGGCGCAGCGCGTGGAAAGCGATCTGATGGGCCGCTCGCCGGTGCTGGTCTGGCGCAATGCCACCCGCATCCGGCTGATCCACGCCTTCCGCGCGGCATACGATGCGCCCGAGACCGAACTTCTGCCCGGTGAGCCGCTGATTTGCGACGGGCTGGAACTGCCGCTCAAACACCGCAAAAAGCGCATCGACCTTGAGGCGCGCGGGCTGATCAAAGGCGCGCAGGTGGTCTACCTCGGGCCGGGCAGACGCCCGGGCTTTTCGCGGCTGCATGTGTTCGGCGCCGAAGAGCCGCAGGTCTCGGCCTCCTCGATCATCAAGATCGAGCGTGAGGGCGCCGAAGAGCCCTTTATCCCCTATGCCGCGGGTATGGGGGCGGCGTTTTTGCACGGGGCGGCGGTGACCATCCACAAGGCGCAGGGCTCGCAATGGCCCGATGTGCAGGTCTTCGCGCCCGATCTTTATGCCGCCGCCCGTGCCGGACGCACCGAGGCGGGGATTCCGCTGTGGAAACGGCTGGCCTATGTGGCGATCACCCGCGCCGAGCACCGGCTTCTGTGGGTGGTGCGCAACCGGCTGGGCCGTCCCAGCGGGCCGCTGCGGGTGGATGATCTGGGCGGCAAACCCGCGCCCTTCGCGCTGCAATCGCCCGATGCCTGACCGCGCCCCTTGCTCCACCGCCCCTTGCCCCACGGCCAAATGCAGCCTAGCTGACCTGCCATGATCCGCGCTTTCCTCGCCCTGCCGCTGCCCGACACATTGATCCACCGTCTGACCGTCCTGCAACACGGGCTGCGGCTCACCGATCCGGTGCCGCGCGAAAACCTGCATCTGACGCTGGTGTTTCTGGGCGAACAGCGCGAGCCGGATCTGGAGGATCTGCATATCGCGCTCGACAACCGCAGGCTCGAGGCGCCGGAACTGCAACTCACCGGTCTGGATGTCTTCGGCGGGCAGATGCCGCGCAATCTGCATGCCACATTCGCCCTGACCCCCGGCCTCAAGGCGCTGCAGGCCAAGGTTACGCAACTGGCGCGGCACAGCAATATCGCGATCAAAGCGCGCAAATTCGTGCCCCATGTTACGCTGGCACGCTTTGCCGAGGGCGAGGCGAGTGCGCCGGAACTCGCCGCCCGCATCCAGCAACAGGGCGCGGTGCAAAGCGATCCCTATCTGATCCCCGAAATGGTGATGTTCCGCTCGATCCTGCGCGCTTCGGGGCCGGTTTACGACCCGCTCGCCAGCTACCCGCTGCTGCCCTGACGCCTGCCCCAAGCCCTTGCGCCTGAACCGTGCCGTGGCATAGTCTGCGGCGCAAAAGGAGCCCCGCCATGCAATGCGTTTTCGTGCAATTCCGCTGCACCCCCGGCAAGACCTATGAGGTGGCCACCGCCATCTATGACCGTGAAATCGTGTCGGAATTATTCTCGACCTCGGGCGATTGGGACCTGATCGCGAAGGTCTATATCCCCGATGACGCCGATGTCGGCCATTACCTGAGCGAGAATCTCTTCGACGTGCCGCATATCTCGCGCACCCTGACCACGATGACCTATAAGGCGTTCTGATGCCCGCCATTGTGATCACCGGTGCCAGCGCGGGGATCGGCCGCGCCACGGCGCTACGGTTTATTGAGGCGGGCTGGCAGGTCGCCCTGCTGGCACGCGGGGCCGAGGCGCTGGAGGCGCTCGCCGCAGATCACGCGGACGCGCTGCCGCTGCCCTGTGATGTCACCGATGAGGCGCAGGTCGAGGCCGCCTTTGCCGCCACCGCCGCGCGTTTCGGACGCATTGATGCGCTGTTCAACAACGCGGGCAAAATGCTGCCTGGCCAGTTGATTGACGAGCTCAGCGTCGCCGATTGGCGCGCCATGGTCGAGGTCAATCTCACCGGCATGTTCCTCAGCGCCCGCGCCGCTTTTGCCCAGATGCGCCGCCAGAACCCACAGGGCGGGCGGATCATCAACAACGGCTCGGTCTCGGCCCATGCGCCGCGCCCCGGCTCGGTCGCCTATACCAGCACCAAACATGCGATCACGGGGCTGACCAAAACCCTCGCGCTTGATGGCCGCCCGTTCGATATCGCCTGCGGGCAGATCGACATCGGCAACGCGCGCACCGAGCTTGCCGCGCAGATCGAACGCGGCGTGCCGCAGGCGGACGGCAGCATCAAGCCCGAGCCGATGATGGATGTCGCGCAAGTGGCGGATGCGGTGCTGCATATGGCCAGCCAACCGGCGGGCACCAATATCCCCTTCCTGTCGATCATGGCCAGTAATATGCCATGGCTCGGCCGCGGTTAACCCATAGGCCGCCCCGTCATCTGTCCAAAAATATCCCGGGGGTGAATTCGACACCGTCGCAGATGGGGTCGAAGAGGGGGCAGCGCCCCCGCGCCCCGCCGCGTCAGCGGCAAATCTCAGCAGCTCGCGACAGCGGCAACTCTCACCGGCTCGCGTCAGCGGCAACCCTCAGCCGTTGCGGATCAACCGAAACAGCGCCGAGGCCCCCCAGCCCGCAACCAGCGCAATCGCCAGCGCCAGAAACCCGTAGATAAACGGCCGGTCATAGGCCAGTTGATGCAGCCAGCGCTCCAGCCCGTCCTTGCGCACGAAAATCGCCGTGCGGAACTGGTTGAGCACCTCGCCATCGCGCACCAGATAAAGCCGCGTCGTATAGGCGCCCTCGGTCAGGCTGGCGGGCAATTGCACCCGCGCGCGAAACAGGATGTCGCGGTCGACATGCACAAAGCGGGTCAGCGTCAGATAGGCCGAAGAGCGTTCGCGCAAACGCAGCAGCGCTTGCGTGTAGATCGAGGCATCCTCAACGCTGTCGTCTCCGGCGGCCACGCGGATGGTTTGCTGCGCCGAAATCCGGTGCTCGGCGTCGGTCTCGGGGGTGATGATCTGCGCCAGCGGGTTGGTCGTTGCCACCGCGTAATAGGACGGCACCGAGGCCAGCGTGACGCTATCGACATTCACCCAGATCCCCGCCCGTCGCGCCTTGCGCCAGACCACGGCGGTTTCGCGCGGGCCTTCGATCACCACCACCACGTCAAAGGGCGATTGCTCATGCACGGTGCCTTGCGCCAATACCTCGGCGGCGTCGCGGCGGATCGCGCCGTAGACCAGTATCTCCGAGCCGGTGAAATTCGCGGTCAGCGAAACGCGGTTTTGCGACAGCGCACCGACGATCTCATTGGCGTTCAGCGGCAAGGCCACCAGCAGCGCGAAAAGGAATGCCAGCACCCGCATCAGTGCCGCCCCGGAATGCGGATCGAATAAAGCTCGGACGGCTCGATCAGCAGGTCCAGCGCCACTTTGACACAGACCGCGATCACCAAAAGCGCCAGCAACACGCGCAACTGTTCGGCCTTCAGCTTCAGCCCGATCTGGGTGCCCACCTGCGCGCCGATCACCCCGCCGATGATCAGGAAAAACGCCAGCATCACATCGACCGAATGGCTGGTGACCGCATGGGCGACGGTCGTGTAGGCGGTGACAAAAATGATCTGGAACAGCGAGGTGCCGACCACCACTTTGGTCGGCATGCCCAGCATATAGATCATCGCCGGCACCATGATGAAGCCGCCGCCAACCCCCATCACTGCCGACAACACACCCACCGCAATGCCGATCATCAAGGGCGGCAGGATGCTGATATAAAGGCCCGAGACACGGAATTTGGTCTTGAACGGCAGCGCATGCACCCAAGTGTGTTTATGCAGCTTGCGCCGGCCCTTATGCGGCTTGGTGGTGCGATACCAACTGCGCAGCGCCTCTTGCAGCATCAAGGTGCCGACGGTGCCCAGAAACAATACATAGGCGAGTTGCACGAACAGATCGACCTGCCCCAATTCGCTGAGCCAGCGGAACACGAAGATCCCGCCGGTCGAGCCGATCAACCCGCCGATCAACAGCACCGTGCCCATTTTCAGATCAACGGTTTTGCGCCGCAGATGCGCCAAGACGCCCGAGATCGACGAGGCCACCACCTGATTGGCGCCCGTGGCCACCGCCACCGCCGGCGGGATGCCAAAGAAAAACAGCAAGGGCGTGATCAAAAACCCGCCGCCGACCCCGAACATGCCCGAGAGGATGCCAACCCCGCCGCCAACGCCCAGCAAGGTGAAGGCGTTTGTGGAGACCTCGGCAATGGGCAAATAGATCAACATGATTTTCAATAAGACAAAGCCCCTGCGTTTTACAGGGGCTTTGTTAATTATTTATTTCAATCACCACTTGGTGTTGGCGGCTCCAGCCTGCCAAACAGCCTACCCAGCAGCGCCCCGATCAACGCTCTTTGACGTAGGGTTCGCCACCGGCGCGCGGCGGGATCGCCTTGCCGACAAAACCGGCCAGAATGATCACTGTCAGGATATAGGGCAGGGCGGTCATGAACTGGCTCGGCAGGGTGATGAACCCGAGGTCGAGATTGGGGAACCGGTTGGCAATCGCCTCGAGCATGCCGAACAACAGCACTGCGCCCAGCCCCTGCCACGGGCGCCATTTGGCAAAGATCATCGCCGCCAGCGCGATAAACCCGCGACCGGCCGACATCTCGCGGACGAAACCGGCGGCGAGACTGGTCGAGAGATACGCACCACCAATGCCGCAAAGCACACCGGCAATCACAATCGCCGCATAGCGCATCCGCACCACCGAGACCCCCGCGGTATCCACCGCCGCCGGATTCTCGCCGACCGCGCGCAGCCGCAGGCCAAAGCGCGTGCGATAGAGCACATACCAGGTCAGCGGCACACACAAGAGGCCGACATAGACCAGAATCCCGTGGTCTGTGAGGATCTCGCCGTAAATCTGGCCGATCACCGGCACGCCCTGCACCGCTTCGGCACCGGGCAGGTCAAGACTGGGAAACCGCTGGTCGCCGGTCAGCGACGGCGTGCGCCCGCCTTGCCGGAACCAGCTCTGCGCGATCACCACGGTCATCCCCGAGGCCAGAAAATTGATCGCCACGCCGGAAATCAACTGGTTGCCGCGGAAGGTGATCGAGGCGATGCCGTGGAACAGCGAGAACACCACCGAGGCCAGCACGCCCGCGCCCAGCCCGATCCATGCCGAGCCGGAATAATGCGCATAGGCCGCCGAGAAAAACGCCGCGATCAGCAGTTTGCCCTCAAGCCCGATGTCGAAAATCCCCGCCCGCTCGCTGATGATCCCCGCCAGACAGGCGAACAGCAGCGGCGTCGCCAAGCGCAATGTGGAGTCCAATATCTGGACAATCGTGACGATATCCATCTCAGGTTCTCCTCCGCATCAAGGCAAACAGCGTTTCCAGCGGTGTCCGCACCATATTGTCCAAAGCGCCGGTGAACATGATCACCAAGGCCTGAATGATGATGATCATCTCGCGCGGGATCGTGGTCTCCAAGGCCAGCTCTGATCCGCCTTGGAACAGGAACCCGAACAGCAGCGCCGGTGCGATGATGCCAATCGGATGCGACCGCCCCATCAGCGCCACCGCAATGCCGATAAAGCCCGCGCCCTCAACCGCGTTCATCACCAAACGCTGCGGTCCGCCCATCACCGAGTTGACCGCCATCATCCCCGATAGCGCGCCGGAAATCAGCATCGCCACCATGATGATCTTGACGCCGGAAATCCCCGCGTAATGCGCCGCCGGTTCGGATTTGCCAAAGGCCCGGATCTCGAACCCCAGCCGCGTGCGCCACATCAGGAAATAGGCCAGCACACAGGCCAGAAGTGCTACAAACAGCATCACATTCGCCGGTCCCGCGCGCGAGAAATCAATGCCCATCGGGGCCAGAATGTCATGCAATCGCGGCAGCCGCAGCACATTGTCAAACCGCGCCGTCGCCGGATCCATCGAGGTCGGCGGGCGCAGCACATGCGACAGCATGTAATTCATCAGCGAAAAGGCGATGAAGTTGAACATGATCGTGGTGATCACGATATGGCTGCCGCGTTTCGCCTGCAAATACGCCGGTATCGCCGCCCAGACCGCCCCGAAAATCGCCGAGGCGGCAATCGCGGCAATGATCGCCAGCGACCAATGCGGCCAGGGAATAAACAGACAGACCAAGGCCACGCCAAGCCCGCCGATCAGCGCCTGCCCCTCGCCGCCGATGTTGAACAGCCGCGCCTGAAAGGCAATCGACACGCCAAGCCCGGTCAGCAGGAAATTGGTGGTGAAATACAGCGTATAACCCCAGCCATAGGTCGATCCCAGCGCACCGGTGATCATCAGCCGCATCGCCCGCACCGGATCCTCGCCAATCGCCAGAATGACCAGCGCCGACAGCGCAAAGGCGATGATCAGCGAGAGGATCGGCACCAGCAGCACGTCGGCCCATTTCGGCATCCGTTTCGAGCTCATGCCACGTCTCCCGTCATCCCGGCCATCATCAGGCCCAAGTCTTGCGCGTTGGTGGTCTCGGGGTCGCGCTCGCCCATGATGCGCCCGTCGAACATCACCACAATCCGGTCCGAGAGCGACAGGATCTCATCCAGCTCCACCGAGACCAAGAGGATCGCCTTGCCCTGATCGCGCAGCGCAATCAACTGCTTATGGATGAACTCAATCGCCCCGATATCGACCCCGCGCGTCGGCTGCCCGACCAGCAACAGGTCGGGATTGCGCTCGATCTCGCGGGCCAGCACGATCTTTTGCTGGTTCCCGCCCGAGAAACTCTCGGCGGTGAGCATCGGATTGGGCGGACGCACATCGAACCGTTCGAATTTGCCCTTGGCATCTTCCAAAATCGCGTGATTGTCCATCAACAGCTTGTTTTTATTGTATTCCGGCGCGTTGTGATAGCCGAAAGCGATATTCTCCCAGGCCATGAAATCAAGGATCAACCCGCAGCGGTGGCGGTCCTCATGGACATGCGAGACCCCGCGTTCGCGCCGCGTTCCGGCGTCGGAATGCTTCAGCGTCAGGTCCAGCGGCTCGCCGTTCATCTTCACCTCGCCGGTCGCCGCGGCCATCCCCGCCAGCGCCTCCAACAGCGCCGATTGCCCGTTGCCGGCGACACCGGCCACGCCCAAAATCTCACCGGCGCGAATGTCCAGATCAATGCTGCGCAGCCGCTCGACGCCGAATTCATCAACCACTTTGAGCCCGCGCGCCGAGAGCACCACCTCGCCCGGTTTGGCCGGGGTTTTCTCGACTTCCAGCAGCACTTTGCGCCCGACCATCAGCTCGGCCAGCTCTGTCGGGCTGGTCTCGGCGGTGTTCACCGTGGCGACCATCTCGCCGCGCCGCATCACGCTGACCTCATCGGTCACATCCATGATCTCGCGCAGCTTATGGGTGATCAGAATAATGGTTTTGCCCTGCTCCTTGAGACCGCGCAGAATACGAAACAAATGGTCCGCCTCGGCGGGGGTCAGAACCCCGGTGGGCTCATCCAGAATCAGGATATTTGCCTCGCGATACAAGGCTTTAAGGATTTCGACACGCTGTTGATGCCCGACCGAGAGCGTCTCGATCAGCGCGTCAGGGTCGACGTTCAATTCGTATTCCGCGGCCAGTTCGGTCAGCAGTTTGCGCGCCCGGTTCAACGAAGGCATCAGCCGTTCGCTGTCCTCGGCCCCTAGGATCACATTCTCCAGCACGGTGAAGTTTTCAACCAGCTTGAAATGCTGGAACACCATCCCGATACCGGCGCTGATCGCGGCCTGGCTGTCGGTGATCTGGGTCGGTTTGCCGTCGATCAGGATCTCGCCGGAATCGGCCTTATAGAACCCGTAAAGGATCGACATCATGGTCGATTTACCGGCGCCGTTTTCACCGATAATGCCGTGAATCGTGCCTTTGTTTACCTTGATATTGATGTCTTTATTCGCCTGGACCGGGCCGAATGCCTTCGATATCCCGCGAAGTTCGATGGCAGGGGCGGCCTTTGCAGCCGCCCCTCCGGTCACCTCTGCGACCATCCGATCACGCCCTCACTCGACCGAAATCGGGCACGAGCTGTCCGAGCGGTAGTCATGGACTGCCAACTCGCCCGCAGCAATCGCCTCCTGCGCCGAGGAGACCGCAGCGCGCATCTCGTCGCTGATCAGTTCCGCGTTATGCTCGTCATCGGCCCAGCCCACGCCACCGGCGGCCAGATCCATCACATGCAGACCGGTTTCCATGCCCGGACCCGATTCAAAGGCCGAATAGACCGCGTTATCGACGCGCTTCATCATCGAGGTCAGCACTTGGCCGGGGTGCAGGTAGTTCTGGTTGCTATCGACGCCGATCGACAGGATGCCGTCATCGACCGCACGCTGCAGCACGCCAACGCCGGTGCCACCGGCTGCGGCAAACACCACATCCGAGCCCTGGCTGATTTGTGCGGCGGTGATTTCGCTGCCGCGCACCGGATCGTTCCAGGCTGCCGGCGTGGTGCCGGTGTAGTTGACGATCACATTGACCTCTTCATTGGCCGCAACCGCACCCTGCGCATAGCCGCAGGCAAAGGCGCGGATCAGGGGCACGTCCATGCCGCCGACAAAGCTGACGTTATCGGTCTCGGTGGCCATACCGGCCAGCAGGCCGACCAGATACGAGCCCTCTTGCTCGGAGAAGATCACCGAGCGCACGTTCGGCAGATCGACCACACCGTCGATGATCACAAAGGTGGTGTCGGGATAATCGGCGGCAACCACTTCCAGCGGGGTGGCCATCGAGAAGCCGGTCATCACCACCGGGTTATAGCCGGATTCGGCAAAGCGGCGGATCGCCTGCTCGCGCTGGGCTTCGGACTGCAATTCAATGTCGCGGAACTCGCCGCCGGTCTCTTCGGCCCAACGGGTGGCGCCGGTAAAGGCCATCTCGTTGAACGAGCGGTCAAATTTTCCGCCCATGTCATAGATCAGCGCCGGATCGGCCAGTGCCGCGCCAGTGGTCAGCGCCAGGACTGCGGTCGCACCCAGGAATTTACGGGTCAGTTTCATATTTCTCTCCCTATTGGGTCGTTTTTTGACCACAGAGGGCACCCCTCTGCGGTTGAGCCGAGTTCTCGGTCCATCCGACATCTAGGGCCAGCCACACCATGGCCGTCAAGCGGTTTTTACCAAGCGGACAACACGACAGAGTCGCAAGGCTGGGGAGAGATTAGGCCTCAGGCAAGGGACTTGCAAAGAATCATTGCGGCAATCCGCGCGCCGCCTTCCGCCACGTAATAGCCCGGTCGCCGCCCGGCTTCGGTGAAACCGCAAGCCGCATAGAGCGCGCGCGCGGCGGCATTGGTTTCGGCGACTTCCAGAAAGGCGGTCTCGGCCTCGCGGCGGCGGGCTTCGACCTCGAACGCAGCCATCAAGCCACGCGCGATACCGCCGCGGCGGTGGCTGGGATCGGTGGCGATGGTCAGGATTTCCGCCTCCTGCGCGGCCACACGGCCCAGCAGGAACCCGTGGCTTGAGGGGTCGACCAGCAAAAAACAGGTCTGATCGTCCAGAAACCCCAGAAAACTCGCCTCGCTCCATGGCGGCGGGCTGGCGAAACAGCGCGCGTGCAGCGCGGCCAGAGCCTGCGGGGTCACGGCGCGCTGCCGGTCATGCCAGCATCTGCGGCGGTTGCTGCGACGACGGCGCGGCGTCGGGCTCGCGCAAATACAGCGGTGCGGGGCGCGGCTGCGGGGTGTCGCGGCGGGCATCGGCCAGACGCGCAATCGCCACCGGTAGCGGATGCACGGGCGGGATATTGCCCGCCCCCTCACCATCGCTGATCGCCGGGGTAGGGGGCGTGTCATGCAATTCCGGCGCAGAGTCAGAAACGTAGTCTGCGGGCTTCACCCAAACCTGCCCACGCAGCGCGGGCACCACCAGCGGCAGCGTTTCCGCGGCCTCCAGCGCCAGCGCCTCGAAACGGTCGATGCCGATGGCCGGAATACCCAAAGCCAGCGCCAACCCGCGCGCCGCCGAGACGCTGATCCTGATACCGGTGAAATTCCCCGGCCCGATACCCACGCCAATTGCGGCCAGTTCCGTCAGGTCAACGCCCGCCTCGGCCAGCACCTCCTCGATCAGCGGCATCAATGCTTCGGCCTGTCCGCGGGACATTGCTACATGGCGATGGGCCAGCACAGCGCCGCCGCGGATCACCGCCGCGCTGCACCAGCCGCCGCTGGTATCAAAGCCCAAAACCGGAGCATCTACCGGCGCGTCTTGCATCGCTTAGGCCCCGATCACTTGGCCGTGGTGGCGTGGTTACACTGCAACCGGACGCACCTCGGTGACCTCGGGGATGTAATGGCGCAGCAGGTTCTCGATGCCCATTTTCAGCGTCATCGTTGACGAGGGGCAACCGGCACAGGCGCCTTTCATCATCAGATAGACCACGCCGCGGTCAAACCCGTGAAAGGTGATATCGCCGCCATCCTGCGCCACCGCAGGCCGCACACGGGTATCAAGGAGTTCCTTGATCTGCTCGACAATCTCGCCGTCAGGACCGTCTTGGGTGGCATGGGCCTCCTCGGTCTGGCCTTCGATCGCGGGGCGGCCCGACTGGAAATGCTCCATGATCGCGCCAAGGATCGCCGGTTTGACATGCGCCCAATCGGTGGCCTCGGCCTTGGTTACGGTGATGAAATCCGAGCCCAGAAACACGCCGGTGACGTTTTGCACGTCAAAAATGGCGCGGGCGAGCGGCGAATTGCCTGCCGATTCCGCTTCGGGGAAATCAGCCGTGCCCTGACCGAGCACATTCTGTCCGGGCAGGAATTTCAGCGTTGCGGGATTCGGGGTGGATTCGGTTTGAATGAACATGGCAGGGCCTCCGTTTGAACAGGATATGAGACCCGCGTCTTGCCAAGTCAAGGCAACCGCGCGCGGCAATTTGGCAGCACAGGTTGCTTAATTGCGCCTGACGCGTGCCGCAGCCATATCGCAGCCCCCGCTGGGCCTTTCCATCCCCCGCGCGCGGCCCATCAACACCGTTGCCAAACCGCCCCTGCGTCTAATCCGCAAGGACGATCCGGCCCGCCGTCCCGCAGGCCATTCCGCCCGCGGCTCTAGCAAAGCCTCCGACCGCAATCACCCGGCCCGAAGCCCTCGGCCCCAGCACCCGACCAGTTCACCGCAGCTCGCGCAGCCCGAGGCGGTTGGCCTGATGGACCGATCCGGCGCGGTGGCCGTGGGACTTGCGCGCCATCGCAATCTCTCGCGGGCTGAGCGGCACAGCAAAGCGCAGCCCCGCCAGCCCCTCGCGCACCCAGCGCACCTCGGCCAGATTGGGCGGCATATTGGGCATGATGAACACCCGCAGGTGCTGGCCCACCATCAGCCCTTGGGCACGCGCCAGCCGCGCCCCGTCGCGGCTAACATTAACCACCATCGCGGTTTGGCGACGGTCGGCAGCATCAAGCACTGCGACCGGATGGTCACAGGCGAATCTATGGTCACGGTAGCGCAAGTCAGCCTCTAGTGAATATGTTGCGATCCAAGGATCGTGGCGATTTGCAGCGCCGAGAGTGATGTGTTGAACGCCAATCCGCAGGTGTCGTCAATATGCCAGCGGACTTCGGCGAGGTGGTGGTAGTTGCCGACGACAATCTCGAGTGTATCGCCGACCTCCAGCATGTCATCGGGCACGCCCAGCAGCCGGGCGCCATCCGCGCTGACATTGCCGATAGTGGCGTCAAATTCGCTGGTCGGCGTGCGGACGTGGATCAGCGCCCGCGTCGGCAAGCGTGCGGCTCGTGGTTGCATGGGTGACCCCTTTCGGTTCGATCTGCCCCAGCATGGCGCATAGAGGTTTCGGATCGGTAAACGCCGCCTCTTGATGCTGCCGAATAGGCCCCCCACATAGAGACTGAGGCCCAAGAGAAGCCGCGTGCCGATGGTCGGGCGCAGCTTGAAAGACGGGCGCTTACACAGGAGCAAGAGATGAACATCGAAAAGTTCACCGAACGCGCACGCGGTTTTTTACAGGCGGCCAACACCATTGCTGCGCGCGAATCACATCAAAGATTGATGCCCGAGCATCTGCTCAAGGCATTGATGGACGACGATCAGGGCATGGCCGCCAATCTGATTCGCAAATCCGGCGGCGCGCCCGAGCGGGTCATTCAAGCGGTTGATCTGGCGGTTGGCAAATTGCCCAAAGTGACCGGCGACGCAGGTCAGGCCTATACCGATCAATCGCTGGTCCGCGTGCTCGATGAGGCCGAGAAACTGGCGACCAAAGCCGGTGACAGTTTCGTGCCGGTCGAGCGCGTGCTGATGGCGCTGGCGATGGTCAAATCCGCCGCCAAAACCGCGCTTGATGCCGGTGCGGTCAGCGCGCAGGCGCTCAACACCGCGATCAATGACCTGCGGCAGGGGCGCACCGCTGATAGCGCTTCGGCCGAGGATAACTATGAGGCGCTCAAGAAATACGCCCATGATCTGACCGAAGCCGCCCGCGAGGGTAAAATCGACCCGATCATCGGCCGTGATGAGGAAATCCGCCGCACGATGCAGGTGCTCTCGCGGCGCGGCAAAAACAATCCGGTGCTGATCGGTGAGCCGGGCGTGGGGAAAACCGCCATTGCCGAGGGTCTGGCGCTGCGCATCATCAACGGTGATGTGCCCGAAAGCCTGCGCGACAAAACCCTGATGGCGCTGGATATGGGCGCGCTGATCGCCGGTGCGAAATACCGTGGCGAATTCGAAGAACGCTTGAAAGCCGTGCTCAATGAAATCGGCGCCGCGGCGGGCGAGATCATCCTGTTTATTGACGAGATGCACACGCTCGTGGGCGCCGGTAAATCCGAGGGCGCGATGGATGCGGCCAATCTGATCAAACCGGCCTTGGCGCGGGGCGAGCTGCATTGCGTGGGTGCCACCACGCTCGATGAATACCGCAAATACGTCGAGAAAGACGCGGCTCTGGCGCGGCGGTTCCAGCCGGTTCTGGTGCAGGAGCCCACCGTTGAGGACACGATCAGCATTCTGCGCGGGATCAAGGAGAAATACGAACTCCACCACGGTGTGCGCATCGCCGATTCGGCACTGGTCGCCGCTTCGACGCTCAGCCACCGCTATATCACCGACCGGTTTTTGCCCGATAAGGCGATCGACCTGATGGATGAGGCCGCCAGCCGTCTGCGCATGGAAATCGACAGCAAGCCCGAGGAACTCGACGCGCTGGACCGCGAGATCCTGCAAAAGCAGATCGAGGCCGAGGCGCTGCGCAAGGAAGACGACGCCGCCAGCCGCGACCGGCTCGGCACGCTGGAGGGCGAACTCTCGGAACTGCAACAGCAATCCGCCGAGATGACCGCCCAATGGCAGGCCGAGCGCGACCTTCTGGAAGCCGCGCGCGGGCTCAAGGAAAAACTCGACCGCGCCCGCGCCGATCTCGACGCCGCCAAACGCACCGGCGATTTCGCCAAGGCCGGCGAGATCCAATACAGCACGATCCCCAAGCTCGAGCGTGAACTGGGCGAGGCCGAGGCCCGCGAGGCCCAGAAACTCGTCGGTGACGCGGTGCGGCCTGAGCAGATCGCCGAGGTGGTCGAGCGCTGGACCGGCATTCCGACCACGCGGATGCTGGAGGGCGAGCGCGAGAAACTCCTGCGCATGGAGGCCGAACTCCACAAGCGGGTGATCGGCCAGCATACGGCGGTGACCGCCGTTGCCAATGCCGTGCGTCGCGCCCGCGCCGGGCTCAATGACGAGGGGCGGCCCTTGGGCAGCTTCCTGTTCCTTGGCCCCACCGGCGTCGGTAAAACCGAGCTGACCAAAGCCGTCGCCGAGTTCCTGTTTGACGACGACAGTGCCATGGTGCGGATTGATATGTCCGAATACATGGAGAAACACGCGGTCGCCCGTCTGATCGGCGCCCCGCCGGGCTATGTCGGCTATGAAGAGGGCGGCACGCTGACCGAGGCCGTGCGCCGCCGCCCCTATCAGGTGGTGCTGTTTGACGAGGTCGAAAAGGCCCATCCCGATGTGTTCAACGTGCTGTTGCAGGTGCTCGATGACGGGGTGCTGACCGACAGTCAGGGCCGCACGGTGGACTTCAAACAGACGCTGATCGTGCTGACCTCGAACCTCGGCTCGCAGGCTTTGTCGACGGTGCCCGATGGCGCCGATCCCAGCGAGGCGCGGGGGCATGTGATGGATGCGGTGCGCGCCCATTTCCGGCCCGAGTTCCTCAACCGGTTGGACGAGACGGTGATCTTTGACCGGCTCAGCCGCCCGGATATGGACGGGATTGTGACGATCCAGATGCAGCGCCTCTTGAACCGTCTGGCGACCCGCAAGATCAGCCTTGATCTCGACGATGCCGCCCGCACCTGGCTGGCCGATAAGGGTTATGATCCGGTTTACGGCGCGCGGCCCCTCAAGCGGGTGATCCAGCGCTACCTGCAGGATCCGCTGGCGCAGATGCTGCTCTCGGGCGAGGTGCTCGACGGCGCCGAAGTGCCGGTGACCACCGATGCCAGCGGGCTGGTGATCGCGGGGCAGAGCACCGGTCTGGGCAGCGGCGGCGACGAGCCACGGATGAAGGTGGTGCATTAAAGCCGGGAGACAGTGTTAAGGGCGCCCCACGGGGCGCCTTTTTCATACGCCGCGGCTCAACCTCCGGCCCGACGAAACCCCATTCCACCCGCCCCGCCCGTGGCCCCCACGGGCCGCGCCCGACCCTCCCCCCCGGGAGGGCGCCTCGGCGATGTCATTCACCGCTCACCCGACATGCGTGCTTTCGAGCGCCGCGCTTTGCTAAGGCGGCAACTGCGCCCACCCAGGGTCAGGCGCGGCCCTTCGCGCTCGGCGTCAACGATTGTCCGCGGCCCTGCGCGTCCGTCATCCGGTTTTGTCACACCACCAACCACCCGTCCCGCCCGGCGGCACCGTCGGGCCGCGCCCGACCCTCCCCCCGGGAGGGCGCCTCGGCGATGTCATTCACCGCTCGCCCGACATGCGTGCTTTCGAGCGTGGCACGTCGCTCAGGCGGCATCGGCGCCCACCCAGGCTCGGCCGCGGCCCTCTGTGCTTAGCGTCAACGATTGTCCGCAGTCCTGCGCGTCTGTCATCCGATTATGCCACACCACCAACCACCCGTCCCGCCCGGCGGCACCGCCGGGCCGCGCCCGACCCTCCCCATGGGAGGGCGCAGTGGCGATGATGGTTGCTGCTCACCCGACATTGCCGCTTTCAAGCACAACGCCTCGTGGTAAGGGCACGGCGCCCACCCAGGGTCAGGCGCGTCCCTCTGCGCACCCCTGCACCATTGCAACCCGAGGCACCCCGCGCCCTACGCCCCGATCAGCTCCGCAATCCGCGCGCGCAGCGCTGTCACCCGCGCCGCCGCCGCTTCGCGCTCTTCTTGCGCCTGCGCGATCTCGGCGTCGATCGCATCCACCCGCGCGCGGCGGCCGCGGTTCGCCTGACTGTCATCACCCAGTTGCACGATCAGATTGACCAGCCGCGACTGCTCACGCTCGGCGCTCTGGATCTCCTCGGCCAAACGCCGCCGCTCGGTTTCCGCCTCGCTGATCTGCCCGCGCAACTCCGCCAGTTCGGCCAAGAGCGCGCGGATCTGCGGATCGACCGAGCGCGACTCCCAGAAGGCCAGCGTGTTGAGGTCAATATCCATCAGCCCGACGCGGCGCAGTCTCGGCTGGCGCTCGGTCACCGTCAGACTGGCACGCTCACCCGCCGGAACCGAGACCACCCAGCGCCAGGCATCGGCACGCTCTTCGGCGCCCTGTGTGCTCGAGACCGTCCAATCGGCGTAACGCGGGTGATCAATGGTGATTTCGCGGTCGGCATCCGGCGCGCCCTCGATGCGGTAGGTCAGGCGGCGCTCCAGATCCTCGGTGACATAGAGTAGCCCGTTCGACAGCCGCATCTCGCGCACCGTCTCGCTATTCGCCGCCTCCTCGCGGATCTCGACGGCGGTATCGCGGGCGAATTCGATGATCTCGGTGGCGCCCGGCGCCAGTTCGGGGATCACCGCGTCACCGGCATGGCCGCGCCCGTCCTCATAAAGCGTCAACACCCCCGCAGGCAGGCGCAGGGGCAGCGGGTTCTCCAGCGCCAGCGCAATCGCTGGATGGCTCTGCCCCGAGCGCCCGCGGTGCAGGGTCAGCCGCGCGTCGGGCATCATCTCGGAGAGGAACGGCACGCTCATCATTTGCCCCGCCGCCAGCGTCACCGGCGTCGACAGGGTGAAGCGGCTGAAACTCTCGCCATCATCGGCCACAACCTGCACCGAGGCGGTGCTATCCGCCATGCTTTCCGAACGCTCATAGGTTTCGGCGGCAATCGCGCCCATCGCCATCGCCCGCACCGGCGCGGGGGCGGGCGGCATCGCATCCCCGGCCTGTTCGCGCTGGGCATAGCGGCGCTCGTAAAGCCGCGCCTCGATTGCGCGCACCGCGCCGGTGGCCAGCGTCAACTCGATGTCCTGCCAGTCAATGCCGGTGGTGTTCTCGACCACCGCCCATCCGATCAAGCGGATGCCCTCGGCAGTATCCACCGCCCGCCACGCGGTGCGCCACAAGGGCGCGTTCTGCAAATAAACCAGCCCGACCTCGCGCGCCTCTTCCGCGTCAGACCCCAAAGACACCTCGACACGACGCGGATTGGCCGAACCGCGCCAGGCCCGCAGCGCCGAGGTCAGCGTGGCCTGATCGGCGGCATCGGCGAATTGCACGCTCAGCGCGTCATCCATCACGAAACTCTGTAGCGCCCCGTCCTCGCCCTGCAGGTTGAGCACATTGCACGGGCCGAACTCGCAGGGCCGCTGGTTGACCCCCATGTTCAACCCTTCCCAGACCTCGCCCCGCCGCTGCACCCGCAAAGGTGCGCCGATCATCGTCGACATCAGCCGCGCCGGATCGGTGACATCCTGCGGACCAAAGGGCAGATGCGCGAAACTATCCTCAAACGACCCCGGACCAGTCAGCGTCACATAGGGCACCGCGCCTGCCGGATCGAGCACCCAGAGGCTTTTGAGGAAATCGTCGATCTCGTCACGCGCCACCGACAGGCGAATCGGCGCCTCGCCCATCATGCCGCTGGCCTCGATCATCGCCAGACCGGCGGTCGAAAGCGTCACCCCCTGAATCGCGGTCTCGGCCGAGAGCGGCAGCGCAAAGACCAGCCCGCTCAGGGCCAGAGCGACACGGCGGCGAAGGCGTCGGGGCAGATATGACATGGGAAAACTCCGGTGGCTGAACAGGGGGCAAGACGGAAAATGCGTAGCGTCCCGCGCGGGATAGATCTGCGCCCAGCCTGCCTTGAAGCGCCGATCCCGACAAGCGCCCGCGCGATCACCAATGCGAAACCGGCGCGTGAACACGCGGGTTTTCGCGCAGGCCCGCAGCACATAGCGCACCCCGCCAATCCTCAATTCCCGCCGCCAGAATCCCCCCGCGCAATCAACCCTCTAGCCGCGTTCACTCAAGCAAAACAGCTTGCCAGACGCCGCCAAAACCCGCGTTTTCCCCAGCCGCGGTTAGGCGCGACTCACCCGCTGTGCTATGCTCAAGGCGTTGATGAGTGTCTGTCCATTTTCAGGAGCGTATGATGTTTAAAACCTTTACCATTGCTGTTTTCGCGGCCTCCCTTTCGACCCTCGCCACCCTGCCGACCCTTGCCTTGGCCGACCGCATTCCCGATCCGCATGCCCAAGCGACGCCGGGCGCGTGGCAGGACCACCGGCATTACACCAGCCACGGCGTCGATGTGATGCTGCAAAGCCGCTATCACTACGTCCATGATGTGCCGGTCGCGCGCGAGTTTCGGGCGCGCAGCAATTCGGGGCGGCGGCACTGTATGTTTGTCCATGTCAGCCACGCGATGAATGCCGATGTGCATGTCAATGAAGGCGCCTGTTTCGCCCTGCCTGCCAATGGCCATTGGGTCGGCTACGGCGGGTTCGAGCCCGTCGACCGGCTGATCGACACCCATGGTCAGGTCAGCAACGGCGAATGGAGCGCGACCTTCCACTACCGGTTTTCCGCCCGCGGCTGCTGAGCCCCATCCCACCTGCGACGAGATGACGGGCCGCCCACTTCTTGCGTAGAGCGGGCGGCTCGCCTACATGAGGGACCTGTATTTGAACGGGTAGGCCAGCATGACAGATGTCGCGAACACCGAAGACCGCACGCCCTCGCGCAAGGTCGGAGCATTGAGCGGCCTTTGGCCTTTCCTCAAGGTTTACAAGAAGCTGCTGATCGGCGCGCTGATCTCGCTGGTGCTGACCGCCAGCGTCTCGCTGTCTCTGCCCTTGGCGGTGCGCCGCGTGGTTGACGGGTTCGGCACCGGCGATCTGCCCGAGCTGAACCAGTATTTCGCCGCCGCGCTGGGCCTTGCCGCTTTGCTCGCGGCGGGCACCGGGCTGCGCTATTACCTCGTCACCCGTCTGGGCGAACGGGTCGTGGCCGATATCCGCAAGGCGCTGTTTGCCCGCGTGATCACCATGTCACCGGCGTTTTATGAGCGCATCATGTCCGGCGAGGTGCTCTCGCGGCTGACCACCGACACCACGCTCATTCAGTCGATTGTCGGCTCCTCGGTCTCGGTGGCGCTGCGCAATGTGCTGATGCTGATTGGCGGGCTGGCCCTTCTGGCGCTGACCTCGCCCAAGCTGACCGGCCTCGTGCTGCTGCTGGTGCCTGCGGTGATCGTGCCGATTGTGGTGCTCGGGCGGCGGTTGCGGCGGTTGAGCAAGGAAAATCAGGACTGGATCGCGGCGTCGTCGGGCAATGCCTCCGAGGCGCTGGGCGCGGCGCAAACCGTGCAGGCCTTTACCCATGAGGGGCGCTCGACCGAGGCTTTCAACGTGGTCACCGAGAAATCCTTTGACGTGGCGATGATCCGCATCATGACCCGCGCGGCGATGACGGTGATCATCATTTCGCTGGTCTTCGCCGGTATCGTCGGGGTCTTGTGGATCGGCGCGCTGGATGTGCGCGAAGGGCTGATGTCGGTCGGCGAATTGGTGCAATTCGTCATCTATTCGGTGCTGGTCGCCGGTTCGGTCGGCGCGCTGTCCGAGATCTGGGGCGAGTTGCAACGCGCCGCCGGTGCCACCGAACGGCTGATGGAACTGATGGAGGCGGTCGACACCGTCCGCGACCCCGCCACCCCGCAGGCGCTACCCGCACCGGTCAAGGGTGCTGTCGCCTTCGAGAATGTGCAGTTCCACTACCCCTCGCGGCCCAAGCAATCGGCGCTCGACGGCGTCACCCTGCGCGCCGCACCGGGCGAGACCATCGCGCTGGTCGGCCCCTCGGGTGCGGGGAAAACCACGATCATCCAGATGCTGATGCGGTTTTACGACCCGCAGCAGGGCGCGATCACCCTCGACGGGATCGACCTGCGCGATCTGACCCGCAGCGACCTGCGCGGCGCGATGGCACTGGTGCCGCAGGATCCGGTGATCTTTGCCACCACCGCCCGCGAGAACATCCGCTTTGGCCGCCCCGAGGCGACTGACGCGCAGATCGAAGAGGCCGCGCTGGCCGCCGCTGCGCATGACTTCATCACCGCGCTGCCGGATGGCTATGACACCGAATTGGGCGAACGCGGGGTGATGCTCTCGGGTGGGCAGAAACAGCGGATCGCCATTGCCCGCGCGATCCTGCGCGACGCGCCGGTGCTGCTGCTTGACGAGGCGACCTCGGCGCTGGATGCGGAAAGCGAGCGGCTGGTGCAGGCCGCCGTGGACCGGCTCTCCGAGGGGCGCACGACGCTGGTTGTCGCCCACCGTCTGGCCACCGTGCGCAAGGCCGACCGGATCGTGGTCTTTGACCAGGGCCGGATCGCAGCCGAGGGCACCCATGCCGAATTGGTGGCGCAGGGCGGGCTTTATGCGCGGCTGGCGCGGCTGCAATTCACCGACGGGCTCGACGCCGAACCGGCCTGAGCCAAGCGCCCCCGCCAAGGGGGCGCCAATCCAGCACAAAACGACGCTGCGGCAGGGCGGCGGGTAGATTGCATAGGTCTGGCAAAACGGGCATTCTGGACCGAACAGCGCTGTAAAAACATGCGCAGGGAGGAATAGAATGGAATTCAAATTTGCCAATGTCGCCGACCGCGACAGCATCCAGAACGAGATGACCTGGGAAGACCGCGATATCCCGGTCTCGGTCTATGACCAGATCGCGCGCACGCGGCATTTGCACGGCAAATGCAATGCGATCAGCTTCCAGATGTTCTCGGATGACGGGGCCAAGGCCGAGACTTTCACCTGGACGCAACTGCACGCGAAAATCACCCAGGCGGCGAATATGTTCCGCGCGCTGGGCGTTGGCGAAGACGACACCGTTGCCTTTATCCTGCCGACGATCAACGAGTCGGTGATCACCCTGTTTGGCGCGATGACCGCGGGCATCGTCAACCCGATCAACCCGCTGCTGGAGCCCGAGAAAATCGCCGGTATTCTGCGCGAGACCAAGGCCAAAGTCGTCGTCACCCTGCGCGCCTTTCCGAAAACCGATGTCGCGCAGAAAGTCTCCGAGGCGGTGGCCAATGCGCCCGATGTCAAACATGTGCTGGAAATCGACCTCAACCGCTATCTGACCCCGCCCAAAAGCTGGATCGTGCCCTTGGTGCGGCCGAAAAATCCGGTGCATCACACGGCGAAAGTGATCAGTTTCAGCGCCGAGATGGCCAAACACTCGGACCAGCAGCTCAGTTTCGAGCAGCGCGGCGAGGATCGGGTCTGCGCCTATTTCCACACCGGCGGCACCACCGGCGTGCCGAAGGTCGCGCAGCACCGCGCCTCGGGGCTGTTGTATAACGGCTGGCTCGGCGGCTCGCTGCTGATGGGCTCGGAAGACACGGTGCTCTGCCCGCTGCCGATGTTCCACGTCTTCGCCGCCTATCCGGTGATGATGTCGGCGGTCTGCGCCGGTGCCCATGTGGTCTTCCCGACGCCCGCAGGCTACCGCGGTGACGGGGTGTTCGACAATTTCTGGAAACTGGTCGAACGCTGGCAGGCGACCTTTATCATCACCGTGCCAACCGCGCTTTCGGCGCTGATGCAGCGCAAGGTGAACGCCGATATTTCGACGCTGAACGCCGGTTTCTCGGGCTCGGCGGCGCTGCCGCTGGAGATTTACCGCCGCTTCGAGGAAATCACCGGCGTGGCGATTGTCGAGGGCTACGGGCTGACCGAAGCGACCTGTCTGGTCTCGGCCAACCCCGCCGATGGCGAGAAGAAAGTCGGCTCGGTGGGCATCCCCTTTCCGTATTCCGATGTGAAAATCCTGCAATGCGATGCCGAGGGCGAGATCCTCAAGGAATGCGGTGTCGATGAGGTCGGCGAAATCTGCGTTGCCAATCCGGGCACATGGCCGGGTCATACCTATACCGACGCGCGCAAGAACAAAGGGCTTTATGCGGGTGGCAAATACCTGCGCACCGGCGATCTGGGACGGGTCGATGCCGACGGCTATCTGTGGATCACCGGCCGCGCCAAGGATCTGATCATCCGCGGCGGCCATAATATTGATCCGGCGATGATCGAAGAGGCGCTGCTCAGCCATCCCAAGGTCGCCTTTGCCGGTGCCATCGGGCAGCCCGATGAGGTGGCCGGAGAATTGCCCTGCGTCTATGTCGAACTGGTCGACGGCGCGACGGCCACTTGGCGCGAGCTTCTGGACCACGCCAAGGACCGCGTGCCGGAACGCGCGGCGATCCCCAAACATGTCGAAGTGCTGCCGGAACTGCCCAAAACCGCGGTTGGCAAAGTGTTCAAACCCGACCTGCGCCGTCTGGCGATCACCCGCGTGTTCAACGAGACCTTCGAGAAGAAGAAACTGGCTGTGAAGGTCGAAGAGGTGATCGACGAAAAACGCCGCGGGCTGGTCGCACGGATCACCGCCACAGGCGATGTCGACAAGGAACAGGTCGAGGATCTGATGGGCACCTTTACCGTGTCATGGGAATGGGTCTGACCTGTTAATCCGAGCTGTTAAAATGAGACTGCGCCGCAAGCGGCGCGGTCACGCCCATCCTTGCGTTTGAGGGCTCTGCCCTCTGCGCTGCGCGCATTCACCCGGGATATTTGGGGCATAAAGTGGGGGCCGAAAGTGGGGGCTGCAGCGTGGGGCCTAGGATACGATATCTGGTGTCGGGGTGCGGCGGTTGCAAAGCATGTTCAATGCACCGCGGCAGGGCCTAGCGGCGGAGCAATTTGCGGATCGCGGCGGGCAGGGTGATCCCGTGGTCAAACACCCCGTTGCGCAAGAATTCCAGCACCTCGGCCATCGCCACCGGATTGTTCATGATCAGCGTATGCGAGGCGTTGATCACCATATGATCGCGCATCCCCGCAATCCGCGTGCTCGCCACCGAGACGGTGCCGTCATTCGGCCCGTCAATGATGATCGGTCCCAAGGGGCTGATCGCCACATCGCCGGCAATCACCCCGAGTTCGAAATTCACCCGCGGCAGGCTATTGGGCACGGAATCCGCGCCGGTGCCCAGCTCTTGCGAGGCGGGACCGTTGAGCCAGGTGAGGATATCGCGGGTCAGCTCGGCCTCGCTGAGCGTATCGACGATCTCGGAGCCGTGGTTGGGCGGCGCCAGCATCACCACGCGGCCCAGATTGTCGGGGATCCCCTCGGCCAGCCAGGCGCGCACCAGAATCCCGCCCAGCGAATGGGTGACGAAATGCAACCGCTCGCGCCCGCAGGCGGCGGCGGCGGTGCCGACGTGATGGGTGAGGTCATGGATACCGGCATCCTCGGAGGGGTAGCCATTGTTGATCACGCGGTAATCGTGGAACTCCAGCACCTCTTGTAGCACCCGCATCGAGGCATCCGAACGCGCCAACCCGTGCAGCAGCACCACGCAATCCGCGCTTGCGGGGGCGGCGAGGCCGAGGGAGAGGGCGAGAATGGTCAAGATGCGCATTCCCGTAGTATAGGCAGGGCGAGAGGCGAGTAGAAGTGGGCATGATCTGCGCAGAGCGCTGCGGAGGACACGATGACGCGAGGGGTCAGGATGATGCGGGAGAAGACATGACAGGCGGACCGCGGCTGGCGGTGCGGGCGGTGATCATGCGCGAGGGGCGGCTGTTGATCGTCAACGCCTATCCGGGCGAGGTCAGCGATCTATGGTGCGCCCCCGGTGGCGGCGTCGAACGCGGTGCGTCCCTGCATGACAATCTGGCGCGCGAGGTGTTCGAGGAGACCGGCCTTGCGGTGCGGATCGGCGCGCCCTGCCTGGTCAATGAATTCCACGACCCCGAAAGCGGCTTTCATCAGGTCGATCTTTATTTCCACGCGCAGGTGGTGGGGCGCGCGGAGATCGCGGCGCATGCGGACCCCGAGGGGATCGTCAATCGCCACCGCTGGGTGACGCGCGCAGAATTGGAGGGGTTGCGCTTCAAACCCGACAGCCTGCCCGAGATCGCCTTTGGGGAGGGGGCAGGGCTCCTGTATGACCCGCTAGAGGTGATCGTGCGTTAACGCGCGGTGCAGGTGAAAACCGCGCCGATCCGCCCCTTGGCCTGTGGCAGCCATCGCAAAGCAACGGCCGCCACGCCAGTGCGGAACATCATCTCAACGTTCCACGCCCGTGATCACTCCTGCGCGGCAAGGAAGCTTTCCGCGTCCAGCGCCGCCATACAGCCCATGCCTGCCGAGGTCACCGCCTGACGGTATTTGTCATCGGTCAGATCGCCGGCGGCAAATACCCCGGGGATCGAGGTGCGGGTGCTGCCCGGCTCGACCCAGACATAGTTGCCCGAGTGCATTTTCAGCTGCTCACTCACCAGTTCCGAACTCGGCGCATGGCCGATGGCAACAAAGAACCCGTCGCAAGCCAGGGTCTGCTCGGCGCCCGTGTCCACATGGCGCAATCTCGCGCCGGTGACGCCCAAAGGCATCTCGGTGCCCTCGATCTCGACCACCTCGTGATCCCAGAGTACCTCGATCTTCGGATGCTTAAACAGCCGGTCCTGCAGGATTTTCTCGGCCCGCAGGCTGTCGCGGCGGTGCACCAGAGTGACCTTCGAGGCGAAATTGGTCAGGAAGAGTGCCTCTTCGACTGCGGTATTGCCGCCGCCCACGACGACGATCTCTTTGCCGCGGTAAAAGAACCCGTCACAGGTCGCACAGGCCGAAACCCCGAAGCCCTTGAACTTCTCTTCGGACGGCAGGCCCAGCCATTTCGCCTGTGCGCCGGTCGCCAGAATCACCGCATCGGCGGTATAGACCGTGCCGCTATCCGACTGCGCGGTGAACGGGCGGTTCGAGAGGTCCAATTCGGTGATCACATCGGTGATGATCTCGGTGCCCATCTCGCGCGCGTGCCCCTCCATCCGCAGCATCAGGTCCGGCCCCATCACCGAGGCATCGCCGGGCCAGTTTTCCACATCGGTGGTGATTGTCAGCTGGCCACCGGGCTGCATCCCCTGTACCAGCACCGGCTCGAGCATGGCGCGCGAAGCATAGACGGCGGCGGTGTAACCGGCGGGGCCGGAGCCGATGATCAGAACACGGGAATGGGTGGCGGATTCGGTGGTGGCGGGCATGTCAGGCTCCTTAAATATTCATTTCCTCGCATGTAAGCGCCACGGGGCGATCTGCAAGGGGTTGATTGCTCCTATCGTCAGGCGGCGGGGCATGGCAAGCGGCGGATGCTGACGGGTATGGCCGGGGCCGAGCGCGCGGCGCGATCCGGTGGCGCAAAACCGAAAAACAATGCGAATAAATATTGCTGAACCGCGAAACAATGTTGCGCGCAACCCATATCGCGCATACATAAGCGCAATCTAGAACGGAGACTACCCGCCATGGCCGGCGCCAAACTTGACCCAATTGATCGCATGATTCTTGCGGAACTTCAGGCTGACGGCCGGATGACGAATGTCGAGCTGGCCAAACGCGTGGGAATTTCCGCGCCGCCCTGCCTGCGCCGTGTGCGCACGCTGGAAGAGGCGGGCTATATCCAAGGCTACCACGCCCGCGTTGATGTGCGCGAGCTGGGTTTCGAGGTGCAGGTCTTTGCCATGGTGCGGCTGCACCGGCAGAATGAAGCCGATCTGCGCGCCTTCGAGGACCGCTGCCGCGCCTGGTCGCTGGTGCGTGAGTGCCATATGCTCAACGGCGAGATTGATTTCATCCTCAAATGCGTGGCGCCGGATCTCTCGACCTTCCAGTCCTTCCTGACCGAGGATCTGCTGGCCGCCGATAACGTGGACAGCGTGAAAACCTCGCTGGTCATTCGCGGCGCCAAGAACGAACCGGGCGTGCCGTTTGACGTGCTCGAGGCGCGCTACCGGGCCGAGCCGTAAGCGCCGACCTTCACGATTTCAGCGCCTCACTGGCGGCAATGCTGGGCAGGCCCAGCGCTGTGCCGACCGCCGCGTAAGTCACTTGCCCCGCATGCACATTCAACCCGTTGAGCAGATGCGGATCATCGGCGCAGGCCTTGCGCCAGCCCTTATTGGCCAGCGCCATCAAAAACGGCAGCGTCGCATTGCCCAAAGCCTGCGTCGAGGTCCGCGCCACCGCGCCGGGCATATTCGCCACGCAGTAATGCATCACGCCATCGACCTCATAAATCGGGTCGGCATGGGTGGTGGCGCGCGAGGTCTCGAAACAGCCGCCCTGATCAATCGCCACATCGACCAGCACCGCCCCCGCCTGCATGGTGGAGAGCTGCGCGCGGCTGACCAGTTTCGGCGCCGCCGCGCCGGGGATCAGCACCGCGCCGATCACCAGATCCGCCGAGGGCAGCAGGTCGGCCAGCGCCGCGGCGGTGGAGAATTGCGTGGTCAACCGGCCCATGAACACGTCATCGAGATAGGACATCCGCGGGATCGACCGGTCGAGTACGGTGACATTCGCCCCCATCCCCACCGCCACCCGCGCCGCCGCGGTGCCAACCACGCCGCCGCCGACGATCACCACATTCGCCGGTCGCACGCCCGGCACTCCGCCCAAGAGCACACCGAGCCCACCGTTGGCCTTTTGCAGCGTCCATGCGCCCACTTGCGGCGCCAGCCGCCCGGCGACCTCGGACATCGGCGCCAAGAGCGGCAGCCCGCCGTTGCGGTCGGTCACCGTCTCATAGGCAATCGCCGTGCAACCGCTGTCCAACAGATCGCGGGTCTGCGCCGCATCGGGCGCAAGGTGCAGATAGGTGAACAGCAATTGCCCCTCGCGCAGCAATCTGCGCTCAGCGGGCTGCGGTTCCTTCACCTTTACCACCATCTCGGCGCTGGCGAAAATCTCTTCGGGCGTGTCGACGATCCCGGCCCCCGCCGCGCGGTAATCCTCGTCAGTAAACCCCGCGCCCAGACCGGCGCCGCGCTCGACGATCACCGTATGCCCCGCCGCCACCGCCTCTTGCGCCGCCGCCGGCGTCATGCCGACGCGAAATTCCTGCGGTTTGATCTCTTTCGGGCATCCGATCTGCATTCTGGTCTCCGGTTGCTGGCTGTTGGTCTTGGGGGCTGATGGCGCTGGGTGGTCCACAATCGCGCATATTTTGCGACAGGTCCTTGAATTCTTCCATCAAATCCGGCGTAATCACGCAAGAGTCTTCGCCCAAACATTCAATTCCTCGCAGAAAGTTGCGCTGCAATGCAGCTAGACACGACCGACCGCCGCATCCTCAAAGTCCTGCAGACCGAAGGCCGGATCTCCAATGCCGATCTCGCCGAGCGGATTTCCCTCTCGCCCTCGGCCTGTCACCGGCGGGTGCAGCGGCTGGAGCACGACGGTTATATCTCGGGCTATGTGGCGCTTCTGGATGCGCGCAAGATCGGCAGGCCGGCGACGGTCTTTGTCGAAATCACCCTCTCCAGCCAATCCGACGAGGTGCTCGACGCCTTCGAGAAAGGGGTGGCGAAAATCCCCGATGTGCTGGAATGCCACCTGATGGCGGGGAACGCGGATTACCTGATCAAACTGATGGTCGAGGATACCGAGGATTTCGCCCGCATCCACCGCCGCTATCTGGCGCGGCTGCCGGGGATTGCGCAGATGCACAGCTCGTTTGCGCTGCGCACCGTGGTCAAAACCACCGCGCTCGACCTCTAGCCGCCATTGCGCGGCGGGCCGTCCATCGCGCGGTCATAGAGGGTCTCGATGCGGTCGATCTTGCGCTGCCAGTCGAACTCTTGCCGCGCGCGTTTGGCCCCTGCCGCCCCCATATCCTGCACCAGTTCCGGCGCATCGACCAAGCGGGTGATCGCCTTGGCCAGACGCGGCACAAAGCTGGCGCGCGGCACCGGCGAGACCAGTATCCCGCTGGTCGAATCCAGATAATCCGCCGGTCCGCCCCAGTCGCTGGCGATCACCGGCAGACCCATCGCCATCGCCTCCAGCACCACCGCGCCGCCGCATTCGCGCAGCGCCGCCAGCACCAGCGCATCGGCGTCTTGCAGGTGGCGCGCGCAATCGCGCTGCGGCAGGAAGCCGTGAAACCGCACCGCCTCTGCCAACCCCAGCCGCGTGACCTGCGCCTCCAGCGCCGCGCGCTCTTCGCCGTCGCCCAGAATATCCAGCGTGATCTCGCGCTCGGGATGGGTGGCGCGCACCTGCGCCAGCGCCTCCAATGTCTGCGCCACCCCCTTCAGCGCCACCAGCCGCCCCATGAACACAAGCCGGAAGGCGCCGGTGTTGAGCTTGCGTTTGCGCGGCTTCGGCCAAAAGTCGAAATCCACCGCATTCTCGACCAGTTCCACCACATTCGGATGGCGCAGCGGCAGCGCCTCGGCACTGCGGCGATTGGCCACCAGCAGCATCGCGGCGCGGCGCTTGCCGGGGATCAGCCGGTTGACCAGCCCCGCCATCGGCCGCGCCAGCCGCACGAACAGCCGCGCCGCGCGGCTCTCGAAATCCGCATAGCCGGGCGGGTAATTCATCCCGCCATTCATCGGCCCGATCACCACCGGCACCCCCAGCCCATGCAGCAATGAGGGCGCGGCGGGCGAGACCGGAATCGGCTGGTGCAGCAGGTCAATCGCCTGCGCACGCACCAGACCCCGCGCCAGCCGACGCTGTTGCAGACCGGTCACCAGCCCCATCAGATTGCCGAACAGGTGATCGCGGATCGCGCCGGGAAAGCGCCTGCCGACACGCCAGAGCAGCCGGTGCAGACGGGTGTCGGGCGAATAGGTGATGCGCGCCGCCAGCTCGGGAAAATCCGCCTCCAGATGCGCGCGGTTGCGGGCGTGGGTGATCAGCCAGACCTCGCGCCCGCGCTCCGCCAGAAGGGTGAAATACTTCAGCGGCAGGATCGCCTCGCCGCCGAATTCCGCCGAGGCATTCTCGGCCACGATCAGGATGCGCAGGCGGTGCGGCGGTGGTGTTTGCGGCATATTCTCTCGATCAATCCCTGATCTTTCTCCGACAGGCCGCCGCCTGCGTCAATGCACCAGCGGTTTCAGCCGGTGTTTGTGGGCAAAAAAGCTGTTGCCCAAAATCGGCGGGGTAAAAATTCTTGCCTTTGATTGCGCGAACGGTTAATTAACAAATATGTTAAACAGCGACGCCACAGACCACGCAACCGGCAACGCCGAAATCGCCCGCCAGTTCGCCGCCCTCGGCGATCCGATCCGCTTTGCGATCATCGACCGGCTGGCGCGCGAGGGCGAGGTCCCGGCGGGGGCGTTGAGCGAGGGGTTCGCGGTCTCGGCCCCCGCGGTCTCGCGCCATCTCGGCGTGTTGCACAAAGCCGGTCTCGTGCAGCGCCGCGTCGAGGGCCAGCGCCGCCTCTATTCCGTCGCGCCCGAGTCGATGCGCCGCATCGCGCTCTGGACCCTGTCGCACCGCGCCTTCTGGCAGGGCAGCCTGTCCCGCCTAGACGCCCTAATCGCCCTTGAGGAGCATAGTGATGACTGAAGCCCTACGCACTGATGACCTGCGGTTTGAACGCCTGTATAAAGTCCCCGTCGCGCGGGTCTTCGAGATCGTCACCCAGCCCGAACATCTGGCGGATTGGTGGGGGCCCGAAGGCATCGCCCGCTGCGAGGGGCATCTGGATTTCACCGCCAAAGGCCCGTGGGATTCCACCATGATCAACCAGGACGGCGCGCGGTTCAAAGTCTCGGGGCAGGTGACCAAACTCGACCCGCCCAATATCGTCGCCTTCACTTGGGGCTGGCACGATGAAAACGACGCCCGCGGCGACGAGAGCCATGTCACCATTGAGTTGACCGAAGAAGACGGGGGCACGCGCTTTGTGATGACGCATCGCGGACTGTCCTCCAAAGAAGCGGCAGAGCAGCATAACCGCGGCTGGACCTCGTCCCTGCGCAAGCTCGACGCCGCCGTTAACGCCTGAAAGGGCATCACAGAGGGAGAGAGAATATGGCGAAATATCTGCTGGTCTACCACGGTGGCAAAGCCCCCGACACGCCCGAAGACGGCGCCAAAGCCATGGCCCAATGGCAGGCATGGTTCGAAAGCATCGGGCAGGATGTGGTCGATGCGGGCAATCCCGTCGGCCAGTCGCATACGATCACCGCCAAGGGCGCGGTGGCGGATGGCGGCGCCAATCCGGTCTCGGGCTATTCGATCATCAATGCCGCCAGTCTCGAGGCCGCCAAGGCAATTGCGGCGAAATGCCCGATGGTGATGGATGGCTCGGGCTCGATCGAACTGGCCGAAACCATCGACATGTAAGCCCCTGCGCCTGCGGGTGGGGACGGCAAAAAACAACCCCCCGTGCCACAGGGCGCGGGGGGTTATATCATTTGCCAAACGGCGAATGCCTGGTTCAGAGCATACCTTCGCGCTGCGCCTTTTTGCGTGCCAATTTGCGCGCACGGCGGACCGCTTCGGCGGACTCACGGGCTTTCTTGACCGAGGGCTTCTCGAAATGCTGCTTGAGCTTCATTTCGCGAAAGACACCCTCACGCTGAAGTTTCTTCTTCAGGGCACGAAGAGCCTGTTCGACATTGTTGTCGCGAACACTTACCTGCATGTGGTTTTCACCACCTTTCTAAGTTTGAGTTTCATGAAGTGCAGGAGGTTGCCCTTTAGCAAGCCGCCGCGCTTTTGTCCACGGTTGAATCGCTTTTGCCCGCGGATCGGCGGCAATCACCGCTTCGGGCTTGGGTTTTCGCCGCGAGGGGCCTAAATCTAATGTAAGCAACAAGGGAAACCCGTGTCATGCCCGCAACTGACTCCGCCAATACAGACTCTGCCAAGACCGCCAACGCCGCCGATGGTATTCTCGACGCCGCGCTGGATCATGTGCCCTTTGACGGCTGGTCCGAGGCCACGCTGACCGCCGCCGCCGAGGATCAGGGGCAAACCCTTGCCATGGCCAAGGCGCTGTTTCCGCGCGGCGGGCTGGATCTGGCGCTGGCCTATCACCGGCGCGGCGATGCGCAGATGCTGGCCGCGCTCACCGCCGCCGATCTCGACGCAATGCGTTACCGCGCGCGGGTGATCTTTGCCCTGCGCGCAAGGCTCGAGGCCGCCGACCGCGAATTGGTGCGCCGCGCCGCCACGCTGATGGCACTGCCGCAAAACGCCCCCGAAGCCGCGCGCGCCATGTGGAACACCGCCGATGCGATCTGGACCGCGCTCGGCGACACCTCCGAGGATGGCAACTGGTATTCCAAACGCGCGATCCTCTCGGCGGTCTATTCCTCGACGGTGCTCTATTGGCTTGGTGATGACAGCGAGGATCAGGCGGACACTTGGGATTTCCTTGATCGCCGGATCGAGAATGTCATGCAGTTCGAGCAATCCAAGGCCCGTATCAAAGCCTCGCCGGTGCTGCGCAATACCATTGGCCTGCCGTTCAAGCTGCTGGAAAGCCTGCGCAAACCCGCAGAAAGCGAGCCCTTGCCGGGGGGCAGTCGCTCCTAGGACGCCGCGGCGCCACCACGCTAGCGTTGACGCCTTCACCGCGCTTGGCTACATCCCGCGGCAATCAATGGAGGGCGCAATGGCAGTCGGCAAAGAAATCGCAACATGGTTTGAGGGCAAATGGCATCGCGGCAATGTGCCGGTGATCGGGGCCGCAGACCATGCCGCATGGCTCGGCTCGGGCGTATTCGACGGCGCGCGCCAGTTCGATGGCCGCCGCCCCGACCTTGATCTGCACTCGGCACGCATCGTCAAATCCGCCGAGGCGATGGGGATGGTCGCGCCGGTCGATGGCGAAACCGTGCAGGGGCTGCTGGAGGAGGGCTGCAAGATGTTCGCCCCCGATGCCGAACTCTACCTGCGCCCGATGATGTGGGCGGTGGATTCGACGCCGGGCCTGATCGACCTCGATCCTGCCTCGACCGCTTTCGCGCTCTGCATCGAGACCCTGCCGATGCCCACCGTCGGTGAGTTCTCGCTGACCGTCTCGCCCTATTTCCGCCCCCGCCCCGATATGGCGCTGACCGAGGCCAAAGCCGCCTCGCTCTATGCCAATAACGGGCGGATCATGGCCGATGCGCGCAAACGCGGGTTTTCCAACGCTCTGTCGCGGGATTATGAGGGCAATGTCGCCGAAACCGCCTCGACCAACGTGTTCTTGGTCCGCGACGGGGTGGTGTTCACGCCCGCACCCAACGGCACCTTCCTCAACGGGCTGACCCGCCAGCGGGTGATCGGATTGCTGCGCGCGGACGGTGTCGAAGTCGTCGAATGCACGCTCTCGGTCGAGGATTTCCACAAGGCCGAGGAAATCTTTGCCACCGGCAATATCGCCAAAGTGATGCCGGTCGCCAAGTTCGAGGACCGCGAATTGACCCAGACCGGCCTCTCGAAACGCGCCCGCGAGCTCTATTTCGACTGGGCCGCCAGCGCCTGAGCCAATCCGCCTGCGCCGGATCCGGCGGCACCTGCGCCGCCCGATCTGGTTGCGCCGTCGCGCGGGGCGACTATGCTGCGCGCAGATCCTGAAAGGAGCAAACGGATGGGCCATATGATGCGCGTGATGGAAATCTCGACACCCGGCGGGCCGGAGGTTCTGAAACCTGCCAGCCGCGCGGTGCCGGTGCCCAATGTCGGCGAGATCGTGATCAAGACCGCCTATGCCGGCGTCAACCGCCCCGATGCTTTGCAGCGCGCCGGTGCCTATGCGCCGCCGCCGGGCGCCTCGGACCTGCCGGGGCTCGAAGCCTCCGGTGTGGTGGCAGAGGTCGGGCCCGGCGTCACCCGCTGGAAGATCGGCGACCGCGTCTGCGCACTGCTACCGGGCGGTGGCTATGCCGAATATGTCGCCACCCCCGCCGCCCATGCATTGCCGGTGCCCGAGGGTATGGACCTGCGCGCCGCCGCCTGCCTGCCCGAGACTTTTTTCACCGTCTGGACCAATGTTTTCGACCGTGGCGGGTTGCAAGCGGGTGAGCGCTTCTTGGTGCATGGCGGCAGCTCCGGCATCGGCACAACCGCGATCCAACTGGCCAATGCGCGCGGCGCAAGGGTCTTTGCCACCGCCGGATCCGCCGAGAAATGCGATGCCTGTGCGAAGCTGGGCGCCGAGCGGGTGATCAACTACCGCGAAGAGGATTTCACCGAGATCCTCAAGGCCGAGGGCGGCGCCAATCTGATCCTCGATATGGTCGGCGGCTCGTATTTGCCGCGCAACGTCAAAGCCTTGGCCGATGACGGGCGGCTGGTGCAAATCGCCTTTCTGACCGGCCCCAAGGTCGAGCTGAACTTCGCCCAAGTGATGGCGCGGCGGCTGACCATCACCGGCTCGACCCTGCGCCCGCAATCGGGCGCCGCCAAAGCCGCGATTGCCGAAGCTCTCGAGCGCGAGGTCTGGCCGCTTTTGGCTTCTGGCCGTGTGGCACCGGTGATCGACAGCGAGTTCCCGCTCGATGAGGCGGCAGCGGCGCATGAGCGGATGGAAAGCTCGCAACATATCGGCAAACTGGTGCTGCGGGTCGGCGGTGAGGATGTCTAGGCACTGTTAGGGGCGGGCCTCGGGGGCATCGAGCCCCCTCATCCCGCGCGGGTTGCCACCCTGCACCCGCCCAAGGGGGTGCACGCACCCCCTTGGCACCCCCGTGGATATTTTTGGACAGATGACAGGGGCACGGCTGGACGCTGGCAGGCGGGCTGCTTACTGTTGCGCGGTAGAGGAATATTATGAGCGAAATCTATCAGGTTCTGGCGCGCAAATACCGGCCCGAGACTTTTGCCGATCTGATCGGGCAAGAGGCGATGGTGCGCACCCTCAAGAACGCTTTTGCCGCCGACCGCATTCACCATGCCTTCGTGATGACCGGCATTCGCGGCACCGGCAAAACCACCACCGCGCGGATCATTGCCAAGGGCCTCAACTGCATCGGCGCCGACGGGCAGGGCGGGCCGACCACCGAGCCCTGTGGGGTCTGCGAGCATTGCACCGCGATCACCGAAGGCCGCCATGTCGATGTGCTGGAAATGGACGCCGCCAGCCGCACCGGCGTCGGCGATATCCGCGAGATCATTGATTCGGTCGCTTACCGCGCCGCCAGTGCGCGGTTCAAAATCTATATCATCGACGAGGTTCATATGCTCTCGAACAGCGCCTTTAACGCGCTGCTCAAGACGCTTGAGGAACCGCCGCCGCATGTGAAATTCATCTTTGCCACCACCGAAATCCGCAAGGTGCCGGTGACCGTGCTCAGCCGTTGCCAGCGCTTTGACCTGCGCCGGATCGAGCCCGAGGTGATGATCGCCCATCTCGAGCGGATCGCCGGTCTGGAAAGCGCGCAGATCAACGGTGAGGCTCTGGCGCTGATCACCCGCGCCGCCGAGGGCTCGGTGCGTGACGCGATGAGCCTGTTGGATCAGGCGATCAGCCATGGCGCGGGCGAGACCGGCGCCGATCAGGTGCGCGCAATGCTGGGGCTGGCGGACCGCGGGCGGGTGCTTGATCTGTTCGAGGCGATCCTGCGCGGCGACACCGCGGCGGCGCTTGAGGAACTGGCGGCGCAATATGCCGATGGCGCCGATCCGGTGGCGGTGCTGCGCGATCTCGCCGAGATCACCCATTGGGTGAGCGTGATCAAAATCACCCCCGCCGCCGCCGAAGATCCGACCATCGGGCCGGACGAGCGTGCCCGCGGTGCCGATCTGGCATCGCGACTGGACCTGCGCATCCTCGCGCGGATGTGGCAGATGCTGTTGAAAGCGCTGGAAGAAATCGCGCAGGCGCCGAATGCGATGATGGCCGCCGAGATGGCGGTGATCCGCATCACCCATGTCGCCGATCTGCCGACACCGGATGAATTGATCCGCAAACTGCAAGAGACCCCGCCGCCGCCGAACCCGGGCGGCGGCGCGCCCGGGCCACAGGGTGGCGGCAATGGCGGCGGGCAGGCCGCGGGCGGTCAAGGCGGTGTCCATGCGATGGGGCGCGGCGGCCCCCCCTCGGGCGGCGGTGGCGGCGCGCAGGCGGCACTGGCAGGGGAGCTCTCTCCGCTGGCCGCCTATGCGAGTTTTGATAATGTCCTCGAATTGATCAAACTGCGCCGCGATATGGTGTTGCGCACCGAGATCGAGACCAACTTCCGCCTCGTGCGCTATTCCCCAGGCCGCATTGAATTCGAACCGACCGAGCGCGCCCCCGCCGATCTGGCGGCGCGTCTGGCGGGGCGGTTGCAGACCTGGACCGGGGTGCGCTGGGCGGTGTCGATCGCGCAGGGCGGCGGCGCCACCATCGCCGAGGTGCAGGACGCCGAACGCCTTGCCCGCGAGGCACAGGCCAAGGAAATCCCGTTGGTGCAGGCGATTTTCAAGGCATTCCCCAAGGCCAAAATCCGCGAATTCGTGCCGCCGGTGGAAACGGCGACCGAGATCGCCGATGCCGCCCTGCCCGAGGTCGAGGATGAATGGGATCCCTTCGAGGATTACTGAACCAGCCCTGCACAGCGGGCGCCGCGGCGGTTGCGATAGCCGCCGGCGCACCCTATCTACAGGGCAAGGAAACGCGATAGGAGCGATGAAATGCTGAAGGGTTTGGGCGGTCTCGGTGGCCTTGGCGACATGGGCAAGATGATGAAAGCCGCGCAGGAAATGCAGGGCAAGATGGCGGCGCTGCAAGAGGAGCTCGACACGCTGATGGTCGAGGGCGAAAGCGGCGCCGGTCTGGTCAAAGCCACCGCCAATGCCAAGGGCGTGCTCACCGGTTTGACCATTGATCCGTCGATTTTCAGCGCCGAGGACAAGGAGGTCGTCGAAGACCTGATCTTGGCGGCGATCAAGGACGTGCAGTCGCGGGCGCAAGAGCGCTCAAAGGAAGAGATGGGCAGACTGGCCGAGAGCATGGGCCTGCCTGCCGATATGAACCTGCCGGGTCTGTAAACATGGCGAATGCGCCCGGCGAGATCGAGGCGCTGATTGCGCTGATGGCGCGTTTGCCGGGGCTGGGCCCGCGCTCGGCGCGGCGCGCGGTGCTGCATCTTCTGCGCAAACGCAGCGTGGTGATGGAGCCTCTGGCGCAGGCCTTGGTCAGCGTCGCGGCGACGGCGCGCGATTGCCGGATTTGCGGCAATATCTCGGATCATGAGGTCTGCCCGATCTGCGCCGCCGACAAACGCGCCACCGGCGTGCTCTGCGTGGTCGAGGATGTCTCGGATCTCTGGGCGATGGAACGCGCGGGCGGGTTTTCCGGCCGCTATCATGTGCTCGGCGGCACGCTCTCGGCGCTGGATTCCATCGGCCCCGAGGCGCTGCGCATCCCGCATCTGGTGCAACGCATTGGTGACGAGGCGATCACAGAGGTGATTCTGGCGCTCAACTCCACCGTCGACGGGCAGACCACCGCGCATTACATCGCCGAAGCCCTGGCGCCCACGGGCGTGCAGGTCTCGGCGCTGGCGCAGGGCGTGCCGATGGGCGGCGAGCTGGATTATCTCGATGACGGCACGATTTCCGCCGCGCTGGCCGCCCGCAGACGCCTATAACGCCGGGCGTGACGGCCTGTGCAGCGGTGACGCCGCACAGCGCAGGGCCGCTACATACCGGATATCATCATGTGTGGAGTGTTGCGGCGCCGTTAGTGCAGCGGCTGGGACGGGGGCTCGCTGCGGGGCAGGGTCAGCGACAGGATCGCCTTACCGCCACGAAATGCACGGCCCGACGAGAGACGCGCGTCGCGGCGCAGACGCTCGCTTGCGGTCCATGGCAATTGAATGCGCGGATCGGCGCTCTCGGCGATGACCCACTGGCTCCAACGCGATGCTTTGCTCATCAGACTGACCTTTCAGAACCGCGCCAGATGGCGCTCGGCGAGCCTTCAGACTGTCTGGCAAATGCGGCGATAAAGCGGCAAGGATAAGAAATCACCGCGACATTGGCGCCAGCGGGTAAGGCACGCGTTACAGGCGGATCACCGAGATCAGCCGCCCGTAATCCGCCTCACGCTCATGCACCGAGCGGCGGAAAGAGTAGAACAACGCAGCATCGGAATAGGTGCAATGACGGGTCCATTCGGCATGGCCGACCCCCGCCTCGCGCAGCCGCATCAGCCCGTAACCCGGCAGGTCAAACTGGTATCGGTCGCCCTTGCCGCCTGCGAAAAACCTTGTGTTTTCAGGGTCATCAGCGATGAAGTCTTCTAAAAACTCCGGTCCCACCTCATAGGCGCGCTGGCTGATGCAAGGCCCGATCACCGCCGCGATCCGGTCGCGCGCGGCGCCCAATCCGACCATCGCCTCCAGCGTCGCCTCGAGGATGCCCGAGATCGCCCCGCGCCAGCCCGCATGCACCGCGCCGATCACCCCGTTGTCGGCATCGGCCAGCAAAACCGGCATGCAATCGGCGGTCAACACGCCCAAGGCCAGCCCCGGCGTGGCCGAAACCATCGCGTCGGCCTTGCCCTGCGCGCCGGCTGATTCGATCACCTTCACATCCGCCGAATGGATCTGGTGCACGCCGACCAATGCGTCGGGCGCCACATCCATCGCCTGCGCCACGCGGCTGCGGTTGATCGTCACCACCTCGCTTTGATCCGAGGAGCCGGCGCCGCAGTTCAGCCCCGCGAAAATCCCCGAGGAGGCGCCGCCGCGACGGGTGAAAAACCCGTGGCGCACCGGGGCAAGCGCATCTGCAGTGAGGATTTCCAAGGTCATGATCGGGGCTCGTCTGGGGTGGGTGCATCGGGCGCGGGAGTGGCGGGCGCGGGGGTGGCGGGCGAAACATGCGGCGCAAACCCCGGCGGCAGCGGTGATCCCGGCGCAACCAAGGCGAGCGCTTTGAACAGCGTTCCCATTTCCTGCGGTTGCGTCAAGCGTTCAAATGCCTTGACGTGGTTTTCCAGCGCCGCACCTGTCAGCCGCTCGGCCAGTCGCGCGGCGCGGGCTTCGATCCCCAAAGCGGCCAGCAGCGCGCCTTGTGGCATCAGCGCCGAGGCGGTCAGATCGGGGGCCGCATGGCGCAGCGCCTCGAAGTCCACATGCGCGGTCAGATCGGCATTGCCGGGGTTTGCCAGCGGATCGGCAAAGGCGTGATCCTCCAGCGCCTGAAACGTATCGCCATGGCTGCGCCAATCGCCGTAATCAATGATCACCGCCGCGCCGCCCTGCCGCGCGATACGCCGGTTGATCGCCGCCATCAGTGGCGTGGCGGCGGCGCGGGTCTCGACGATATAGCCGTCCTCGGTATCCGCCAGCCGGTGCTGCAGATCGGCCAGCGGCGTGGGCTCGGTCAGCGCCAGCGTCAGCGCGCCCTCATTCAGCGCGACCACCACCTCGCGCCAGCCATTGCCATCGCGCTGGAACTGGCGGATCGGCAGCGCATCGAAAAACTCGTTGGCAATCAGGAACAGGGGCCGGTCCTCGGGCAGCGCCTCGACCGTATCGGCCCACGTCACCGGCAGGCCGCGCAATGCCTCGCCCTGCACTTCGCGCAGCACCGGTGAGGCCTCGATCAGATGGATCTGCGCTGCCGCATGGAACCCCGGCACGCCAGCGGTCGCGCGCCAGATATCCGCCATCAGCGTGCCGCGCCCCGGCCCCGGCTCGGCCAGTGTGAAGGTGTCGGGCGCGCCCTGATCCAGCCAGCTTTGCGCCAGACACAGCCCCAAGAGTTCGCCGAACATCTGGCTGATCTCGGGCGCGGTGGTGAAATCGCCCTGACGCCCCAGGGGATCGCGCGTCGCGTAATAGCCATGCGCCGGATGCAGCAGGCAATCGGTCATATAATCCGCCAGCGTCATCGGGCCGGTCTTGGCAATCCGCCGTGTGATCAGATCGGCGAGCGGAGTCATTGTGGCCCGCGCCGCCGTGCATGGATGATCAGCGCCGCCCCGATCAGCACCATCGGCAGGCTCAGCGTCTGGCCCATGGTCAGCCCGATATCCCCAAGCCGCACCACATAGCCCGCGGGATCAGCCGCGAGGAACTGGTCATCGGGCATACGCCAGATCTCGACAATCATCCGCGCCAGCCCGTAACCGGCCAGAAACACGCCGGTGACCAGCCAGGGCATCCGCAGCGCATCGCGCCGTGTCACCAGCCACCAGATCACCAGACCCAGCAGCAGTCCTTCCATCCCGGCCTCATACAGCTGCGTCGGATGGCGGGCGCATTCATAGGGCCAGTCCTGCGGGCAGAGACCACCGGACCCCGGAAAGCGCACCCCCCAAGGCAGCGTCGTCGGATGGCCCCATAACTCGGCGTTGATGAAATTCGCCAACCGCCCCAGCCCCAGCCCGATCGGAATCACCATCGCCATTGCGTCACCCAGCGCCGAGGCAGCGATGCCCTTACGCCGCGCAAACCAGAATCCGGCCAGTGTCGCCCCCGCCAGACCGCCGTGGAACGACATGCCGCCCTCCCAGACCCGCAGGATCTGCGCCGGATGCGCCAGATAGAACGCCGGCTGGTAAAACAGCACAAACCCCAGCCGCCCGCCAAGGATCACGCCAATGATGATCCATGTCAGCAGCGCCTCAACCTGTTCACCGCGCATCGGTGCCTCTAATCCCGGCCAGAGCGTCGGACGCCGCAGCGTGCGCAGGATCACCCGCCAGCCGATCACGAACCCCGCGATATAGGCCAGCGCATACCAGCGCAGCGCAAAACTGAACCCGCCCAGATCAAGCGAGAAGATCTCGGGGCGCAGGAACGAGGGAAAGTCGATAAGGGCGTGCATGGCGGTCCTATGATCAGTTGCTGCCGGTTTCCCGTGGCCACGGGGTGAAGTCAACCTTGCGATTGGCGCCACCGCGCCCCATATACTGCGCAAGCAATCACAGGAGCGTCAGATGCAGCAAGGCAATAAAATCTTCGATGACCTGTCGAAATTGATGACCAACGCGATGGGTGTGGCGCAGGGCGCGCGCACCGAGGCCGAGACGGCGATGAAAAGCCTGATGGACCGCTGGCTGGCGGATCGCGACTTTGTCACCCGCGAGGAATTCGACGCGGTGCGCGGCATGGCGCAAAAGGCCCGCGAAGAGAATGAAGCGCTGAAAGCACGGATCGACGCGCTCGAGGGCAAGAGCGACAGCTAAGCCCCCGCAATCGGCTCAACGCCGCGACCTACGAAACGCAGCCACCGGCGAACGCCACCTCAAAGCGGCTTCCCATGCGTGCGCGCAGGGCTTACTCCTTACCGCAGTGGTGAGGGAGGCCCCGATGCTGGCATGGATGCGCGCGCAGATGCGCCGCTTTACGAATACCGTGATCTGGTCATGGCGCGGGGTCACCGCGACTTGGGCCAGCGAGGCGACCTTCCGGCAATGGGTGCTGGCCAATATCCTCTCGGCAATCGCCGCTTTCGCCCTGCCGCTGGACACGCCGGAACGCGCATTGATCCTTGCGCTCGGGCTCTTGGTGCTGGCCGCCGAACTGATCAACACCGCGGTGGAAACCGTGGTCAATATGATCGCCCCCGAGGCCCATCCGATGGCCGCCAAAGCCAAGGACTGCGGCAGCGCCTGTGTGGCGCTAACCGCGATCGCCGCAGGCGTCGCGTGGCTGGTGATCCTCTGGGGGCTGTGGGCAGGCTAGGCCCCTACGCCCCGCCGATCACATCGCGCAGCGCACCGGCCAAAGTCGCGCGGAACTGGTCAACCGCCTGCACATATTGGGTCAACGCCCCCTCCAGCGCGGGCAGATAGCTGGCGATCAAGGGCGCCAGCAAATAGACCGCGACCAGTGCCATCCCGACCAGCGCCACAAAGGACAACCCGTTGCGAAACCCGTTGCGCTCGGGCGGGGCGTCGAATTCCTCTTCGACCACGGCGCTGTCCCGCGCCTCGCTGCCGGGTTCCAGCGTCGAGGTCAGCTCTTCGATATCGGGCAGCAGATTGCGCCGGTTGACCCGCTCGGGCTCGGCATCCGCGGGTGCAAGATCATCGTAATCGGGCTCGGGCGGCAGTGGCGGGATCTCGTCATCCTCACCGTAAACCCGCGAGCGCACCGCCCGCGAGGGCGTCGGACGGGTCAGCCCCAGATCGCCCTGCGTCTCGATATCCGAGCCGCGCGCGCGGCGCCGCTCGCCCATCTCGCGCTCGGCCTCTTCGCGCAGCACATCCAGCACCGTCTTGTCGATCCGCGGCGCGCTGTTGCGCGGCGTGCCATCGGTCGGGGTCAGCATTGCGGCCCCTCCTGCGGTGCCGCCTACCGCACCCTCGGCGCTCTCCTCATCATCCTCGTCGTCGTCATCCAACTCGGCGGCGCGCATCTGCAGCGCCACCTCCATCGGGTATTGATACCATGTATGTCCACATGCCGAGCATTGAACATCGCGGCCGTTTTGGGGAATGACCTTTTCATCCACCTCGTACTGCGCGCTGCAGTTCGGACAGGTCAGTCTCATCAACACCTCACTATCGCGCTGTTCGGGCTTGGGTATTTGCGCCGCGTTTCGCCTCGGCCATTGGCTAAGGTTCTTCGCTGTTGTAGCAAGCGATAGATTAACTTCCAAGAGCGCAGCGCGCCTCTTGCACCGACACAAAGGGGATCGCAGTGATCAGGCTAGCGAATGTCTCCCACGACTATGGCGATCGCAGCCTTTTGACCGGCGTCGATCTGACCATTGCACCGGGTGCGTTCAACTTTTTAACGGGGCCATCGGGCGCGGGGAAATCCACGCTGCTCAAGCTATGCTACGGCGATTTGACCCAACGCTCGGGCGAGATCGAGCTGTTCGGTCAGGATCTGCGCAGCCTGTCGCGCGATGCGCTGGCCGATACCCGCCGCCGGATCGGGGTGATTCACCAAGATTGCGAATTTCTTGACCATCTGACCCTGCGCGACAATGTGGCGCTGCCTTTTGTCGCCACCGGACGCGCGGTGCCCGATGATGATCTGCATGAGTTGCTGGCTTGGGTCGGGCTTGATCACAAGGCCGACGCACTGCCGCCGACGCTCTCGGGCGGGGAGCGCCAGCGCGCCGCTCTGGCCCGCGCGGTGATCATGTCGCCCGAGGTGGTGCTGGCCGATGAACCCACCGGCAACGTCGATTGGGAAATGTCGCAGCGGCTCTTGTCGCTGCTGATCGAACTCAACCGCATGGGCACGGCGGTGATGATCGCCACCCATGATCTGCACCTGATTCGCACCGCCAAATCGCAGGTCACCACCCGCACCCTGCGAATCGCCAACCAGACCCTGCAAGCCGCGGGGAGCGAGCTATGATGCCCCGTTTTTCCACCGATATGCTGCTCGGCGACGCCGGTCATCTGGTGCCCGCCTCGGATCACACCACGCTCTTGACCACGCTGATCTCGGCGGCGATGGCGTTTCTCGCGGTCTTTGCGCTGTCGCTCTCGCTCTCCTCGGGGCAATTGGCGCAGCGCTGGTCCGATGCGCTGGCCCAAAGCGCCACCCTGCGCATCTCCGCCCCGCAATCCGAGATCGAGGCGCAGACCGCGATTGCCGTCGAAGTCCTGCGCACCACGCCGGGCATCGCCGCGACGCGGGTGATGGAGTTGGACGAGCAGCGCGCGCTCTTGGAGCCATGGTTCGGCCCCGATCTGCCGGTCGAGCAACTGGCGATGCCGCGGCTGATCGAGATCGAGGAAACCGCTGAGGGCTTTGACGCGCAGGGGCTGCGGCTGCGGCTGACCTCCGAGGTGCCGGGCGCGGTGCTCGATGATCACACCCGTTGGCGCCGCCCCTTGGTGCAGGCGGCGGGCAGCCTGCGGGCGCTGGCGTGGCTCTCGGTGCTGCTGATCGGCGGCGCGATGGCGGCGATGATCACGCTGGCGGCGGGGTTCTCGCTGGCGGCCAATGCGCAGGTGATCCGCGTGTTGCGGCTGGTCGGTGCGCGCGATGCCTTTATCGCCCGCGCCTTTGTGCGCCGCCTGACCATTGGCGCGCTGGTCGGCGCCAGTATCGGCACGCTGATCGGGCTGGCCGCGTTCCTCGTGCTGCCGCTGGCGGGCGAGGGCGGGTTTCTCACCGGTCTCGGCTTTCACGGCGCCGGCTGGCTGACCGCGCTGGCGATCCCCGTCTTTGCCACCGCCATCGCCTTTGGCGCGACCCGCATGGCCGCGTTCCGGGTTCTCAGAAGGGAAAGCTGATGTTCTACGCCCTGCAATGGCTGCGCTCGCTGATATTCACCATTCAGGCCTATCTGGTGATGGCGCTGATGGCGGTGTTCTTTATCCCATGGGCGCTGTTCGACCAGCGCGGCGCCTTTGCCGCGGTGCATACTTGGTGCAACTGGGTGCGATGGACCGCCAGCTGGATGATCGGGCTGAAGTCCGAAATCCGCGGCGAAGTGCCCACCGGCGATGTGATCATCGCCTCCAAACACCAGAGCTTTTTTGACATCATCATGATCGTCTCGGTGGTGCCACGCCCGAAATTCATCATGAAAAAACAGATCCTCTGGACCCCGATTGTCGGCTGGTTCGCCCGCCGCATCGACTGCGTGCCGGTGGATCGCGGCAAGCGCGGCGCGGCGATCAAATCCATGGTCGATGCGCTGACACGGGGCGAGCAGAAGCCCGCGCAATTGATCATCTTCCCGCAGGGCACCCGCGTCGCGCCGGGCGTCAAACGCGACTATAAGGTCGGCGTGTCGATCCTCTATGACGAGCTGAAAAAGCCCGTGGTCCCCGCCGCTTGCAATGTCGGCGTGTTCTGGCCGCGCCAGCGCATCTACCGCGCGCCGGGGCTGGCGGTGGTGGAATTCCTGCCGCAGATCGAACCGGGATTGTCGAAACGCGAGTTCCTGCAGAGCGTCGAAGAGGTGGTCGAGAGCCGCTCGGATGCGCTGATGCAAGAGGCCGGTTTCCAGATCGAGGGGTAATGCGGGGTCACCGGTTTGTGACAGCACCCCGCTTGACCTTCCCCCCGCTGGAGGCCCGAGACGGGGCGCGTTACAACAGGAGCGCCCATGTCGAAAACCCAATATCTCACCGCCGCCGTCGCGATTGCCCTGCTGGCGGCAGGCACCCTCTGGTGGCGCACCCAAAGCGAAACCCCGCCGCCCGTGATCGCCACCAACAGCGCGGATGCGCTGGCACTGGCCGAGATCACCCTGCCCGAGACCCTCTCCGATAACGCCCAGATCGGCGCGCAGATTTTTGCCAATTCCTGTGCCGCCTGCCACGGCGAGAATGCGGTCGGCATTGACGGGGTCGGCCCGCCCTTGGTGCACCGCATCTATGAGCCCTCGCATCACGGCGACGAATCCTTCCAGATCGCGGTGGCGCAGGGGGTGCGCGCGCATCACTGGCGGTTTGGCAATATGGCGCCGGTCGCGGGGCTGACCCGCGGCGATGTGGCGATGGTGATCGCCTATATCCGCGAATTGCAGCGCGCCAACGGCATCAACTAAACGCCAAAAGCACATGAAAAACGCGGCCCGAGACGATCACGGGCCGCGTTGAACGCGCAAAGCAGGAAAATCGGCGCGGGTTACGCCGCCAGCCCCTTTTTCCCCATATCGAGGAATTTCCGCCGCCGCCCCGAGATCAGCTCATCGCTGGTCTTGCCGTCAAACGCCGCCAGACTGCTCTCGATCGCCTTGCCCACCGCGGCAATCGCTGCTGCGGTGTCACGCTGGGCGCCGCCACGGGGTTCGGGGATGATCTGGTCGATGACATTGAGCTTCAACAGATCCTGCGCGGTCAGCCGCATCGCTTCGGCGGCCTCGCGCATTTTGTCGCTGTCTTTCCACAGGATCGAAGCGCAGCCCTCGGGCGTGATCACCGAATAGATCGAATGTTCGAGCATCAGGATTTTATCCGCCGTGGCCAGCGCCACCGCCCCGCCCGAACCGCCTTCGCCAACGATCACCGAAATCAGCGGCACGCCAACCGCAAGGCATTTCTCGGTCGAACGGGCAATCGCCTCGGCCTGACCGCGCTCTTCGGCGCCCTTGCCGGGATAGGCGCCGGGCGTGTCGACCAACGTGATGATCGGCAGGTTGAACCGGCTGGCCAGATCCATCAGGCGGATCGCCTTGCGGTAGCCCTCGGGGCGGGCCATGCCGAAATTGCGCTCGATCCGCGATTTCGTATCGGTGCCCTTTTCCTGCCCGATCACCACCACCGGCCGGTCGTTAAACCGCGCCAGACCGCCCATGATCGCATGGTCATCGGCGAAATTGCGGTCGCCGGCGAGGGGGGTGAATTCGGTGAACAGCGCGTCGATATAATCTTTGCAATGCGGCCGCTCGGGATGGCGCGCGACCAGACATTTGCGCCATGGCGTCAGGGTTTTATACAGCTCGGTCAGAAGCTGCTCGCCCTTTTTATCCAGCGCCTCGGCTTCCTTTTCGACATCCATCTCCGGATTGCTGGCGGCCATCGCCCGCAATTCGGCGGATTTTCCCTCGATCTCGGCGAGGGGTTTTTCGAACTCTAGATAATGCATCAATGACACCTTTTGGGGACGCACCCTATATGCCTATCTGCTGCGGGCGTTGCAACCTAGGTTGAGGGGGGCGGCGCTCTTCGGGGGCGGATGCCCCCTCATCGCGCCGGTGGGTTGCCATCCACACCCGCCCGGGAGGGTTTTCCACCCTCCCGGACCCGCCTGGAGAGTATTTCTCGCAAGATGAAGCTAGAAGAGGCTGCCTTGATCGGGGGCTTTGGGGGCGGATCTGGCGTGTTTTTTGGCCGGAGTGGCTGGGGGTGTGGTTTTGGCTGTGGTGAGCGGCGCGGCGGGGAGGGTGCCGTCGTGCAGTTCGACGGTGAACTGCGGCGCATTGCGCGCGGCCTCGGCGCTGGTGATCGGCGCGTTATCCGCGTCGCGCAGCACCGCATAGCCGCGTTTGAGGGTCTCGCGCCAGCTCAGCGTGGCATGCAGGCGGGTGTAGGTGTTCAGCGCGTCTTTGCGGCGTTGCATCTGGCTGCGCATCGCCGTGGTCGCGCGCGCGGAGGTGTTGGTGAGGCGCTCATGACGGGCGTTGATCGAGCTGCGCAGCGTGCCGGGTCTGAGACCGGCGGCGGCGCGGTTCAGATCAAGGGTTTTGCGGCTGGCCAGTGCGCGCAAAGAGCCTGCAAACCGGTCCGAGGCGCGGTCGAGCTGCTGGGTCGGGGTCGCCATCAACGCCTCGGGGCGGGGCAGGGCGCGGGTCAGATCGCTGAGCCTTTGGCCGCGCAATTGCACCGCGCTGGTGCCGGCGCGGTGCAGACGCGCGCCGAGATTGGCGACTTGCGCCTGCAGGTCGGCGCGCACCGGCACCGCCAGTTCGGCGGCGGCAGTCGGCGTGGGGGCGCGCAGATCGGCGGCATGGTCGATCAGCGTGGTGTCGGTCTCATGGCCGACGGCGGAAATCAGCGGGATTTTGGAGGCGGCGGCGGCGCGCACCACTGCCTCGTCGTTAAAGCCCCAAAGATCCTCGATCGAGCCGCCGCCGCGGGCGACAATCAGCACATCGGGGCGCGGTATTCTCCCGCCCGGTTGCAGCGCGTTAAAGCGCTGGATGGCGCGCGCCACATCCTTCGGGCAGCGCTCGCCCTGCACCGCCACCGGCCAGACCAGCACATGGCGCGGGAAGCGGTCGGCGAGCCGGTGCAGAATGTCGCGAATCACCGCGCCGGTGGGCGAGGTGATCACCCCGATCACCTGCGGCAAAAACGGGATCGGGTGTTTACGGCTGGCGTCAAACAGCCCCTCAGCAGCCAGCGCCTTGCGCCGTGCCTCCAGCATCGCCATCAGCGCGCCGGCGCCTGCCGGTTCCACGCTTTCGACCTGCAACTGGTATTTCGATTGCGGCCCATAGGTGGTCAGACGGCCGGTGGCGATCACCTCCATGCCTTCCTCGGGGCGCACCGCCATTTTCGCCACTTGCCCCTTCCAGCTGACCGAGGCGATTACCGCGCGGTCGTCTTTGAGGTCGAAATACATATGGCCGGTGCGCGCCACCATCACCCGGCCAACCTCGCCGCGCACCCGCACGCGGCCGAATTCGCCCTCGAGCGTGCGTTTCACCGCGCCCGAGAGTTCGGAAACGGTGAAATCATGGGCGTTGGAGCCGGGGCTTTCGCTATCAATCAGGTCCATGGGTCTCACTTGTATTGACGGACGTCAGACCATAGAACGCGCGACAACAACGGCCAAGGGGTGAGAGATGAACATTTTGGTTCTAGGCGGCGGCGGGCGCGAACATGCGCTGGCCTGGGCGATCAAGCAAAACCCCAAATGCGACCGGCTGATCGTCGCGCCGGGGAACGCGGGCATCGCGGCGATTGCCGAATGCGCCACGCTCGATGTCGTCGATGGCGCGGCGGTGGTGGCGTTTTGCGAGGAAAACGCGGTCGATTTCGTGGTGATCGGGGCCGAGGCGCCCTTGGCCGCCGGTGTCGCGGACGCTTTGCGCGCGGCGGGGATCGCCTGTTTCGGCCCCTCGGCGAAGGCGGCGCAACTGGAATCCTCAAAGGCCTTTACCAAGGAAATCTGCGACGCGGCGGGCGCCGATACCGCAGGCTGGGCGCAGTTTGACACTGCCGCCGAGGCGCGCGCCTATATCAGCGACAAGGGTCTGCCGCTGGTGATCAAGGCCGACGGGCTGGCGGCGGGCAAGGGCGTGGTGATCCCCGAGACGCTGGATGAGGCGCTTGATGACGTCAAGGCGATGTTCGGTGGAGCCTTTGGCGCGGCCGGATCCTCGGTGGTGATCGAGGAGTTCATGGAGGGCGAGGAGGCCTCGTTCTTTGTGCTGGTCGATGGCGAGACCTGTCTGGCGGTGGGCTCGGCGCAGGATCACAAACGCGTCGGCGAGGGCGATACCGGCCCCAACACCGGCGGCATGGGCGCCTATTCGCCCGCGCCGGTGCTGACGGAGGCGATTGCGCAGCAGGCGCTGGACGGCATAGTGCGCCCCTGTGTCGCCGAGATGGCGCGGCGCGGGATGCCGTTTCAGGGCGTGCTCTATGCCGGGCTGATGATCAAGGATGGCCACGCGCGGCTGGTCGAATACAACGTGCGCTTCGGCGATCCCGAGGCGCAGGTCCTGATGATGCGGCTTGGCGCGCAGGCGCTCGATCTGATGCTTGCCTGTGCCGAGGGGCGGCTGGCGGGCGAGAAGGTCAATTGGGCCGATGATCACGCGCTGACCGTGGTGATGGCGGCCAATGGCTATCCCGGTGACTACGCGAAGGGCAGCGAGATCAAGGGCTTGGAGGCACTGCCCGAGGATAGCTCGCATATGGTGTTCCACGCGGGCACCAAGGCGGACGGCGCCTCGGTGCTGGCCAATGGCGGGCGGGTGCTCAATGTCACCGCGCGCGGCGAGACGCTGGCGGAGGCGCAAGAGCGCGCCTATGCGATGGTTGATCGGGTCGACTGGCCGGAGGGGTTTTGCCGCCGCGATATCGGCTGGCGGGCGCTTTAGACCATGGAGTGGACGGGCGAGGGCACATTACTGGCCGCGCGTCCACATGGCGAATCTGCGGCGATTATCGAGGTCTTGACCGAGGCGCGGGGGTTGCACCGCGGTGTGGTGCGCGGCGGCAGCGGGCGGCGGATGGCGCCGGTGCTGCAACCGGGCGCGCGGCTGCATCTGGTCTGGCGGGCGCGGCTTGATGACCAGTTGGGCACCTTCACCGTCGAGCCGATCCGCGCCCGCGCCGCCACCATCATGGGCGATGCCGACCGTTTGGCGGCGCTGAATGCGGTCTGCGCCCTGACCGTGTTTTCCCTGCCCGAGCGCGACCCGCATCCGCGGTTTTACGCGGCCACCGAGCATCTGCTGGACCTGCTCAGCGCCGCGGCGCCATGGTTCGGCGCCTATCTGGCGTGGGAGCGGTTGCTGCTGGAGGAAACCGGCTACGGGCTGGATCTGGGCGCCTGCGCGGTGACCGGGGCTGTCGAGGGGCTGGCCTATGTCTCGCCACGCTCGGGGCGGGCGGTGACCGAGGCGGGGGCGGGCGAGTTTGCCGACCGCCTGCTGCCGCTGCCTATGCTGCTGCGCGATGAGGAGGCGCCGGAGTCGCGCGAACAGATGGCTGCGGGGCTGCGCACCACGGGGTATTTTCTGCACGACATTCTGGCGCCCGCGCTGGGCAAACGCCCGCTGCCCGAAGCGCGCACGCGGCTGGTGAGCCGGTTTTCCGGCGGGCGGTAGGGGGGTGGGTGCCTCGCGCGGAATCAAGGCGTAGCCGCCGCGCATCGTTCCGCCGACGCGGCAGGTGATTATTCAGCGAATAATCACCGAGAGCGGGGACCGCCCCTCGCGCGGAATCAAGACGAAGTCGCCGCGCATCGCCAGACCGCCCGCAGGGCTGGCGATTTGGCTGCGGTAAGTGCTCCGTTTAGATGTTCTGCGGGAAAGCCACCATAAACCGCGCCGCTCCACGGTAGGATCACCATCCCGCGGTCTGGCGATACGCTCTGCTGTGATTTGCATGAGGGGTGGGGACGGATGCAGGAACAAGGCGTCGTCATGCTGAAGCAGCTAACCGTAGTCATGAATCTAACGTGAGCGGGGCCCCCGCGCGGAATCAAGACGAAGTCGCCGCGCATCGCCAGACCGCCCCCCGGGCTGGCGATTTGGCTGCAGTTTGCGCTCCGCTGGAATGTCGTTCGGACTTAGCCACCATAAAGCACGCCGCTCTAAGGTTGGTTCGCCACCCCGCGGTCTGGCGATGCGCTCTGTGGCTCACTGGGTAGGTGTTGAAAAAGGGTGTTGTCGAGCAGAACCGGCAAAGGTTGTTCCTAGTTCATCAACGGCGTGCACCGCCCCGCGCGGAATCAAGGCGTCAGCCGCCGCGCATCGCCAGACCGCCCGCAGGGCTGGCGATTTGGTTGCAGTGAGCACTCCGCTTAAATGTTGCTCGGACTTTGCCACCATAAAGCGCTTCGCTCTGCGGTGAGGCTCGCCACCCCGCGGTCTGGCGATACGCTCTGTGGCGCCGCCTTTACCCCAGCAACCGCCGCGCGATCACCTGTGCCTGGATCTCCCCCGCGCCCTCAAAGATGTTCAAAATCCGCGCGTCGCACAATATCCGGCTGATCTGATACTCCAGCGCAAACCCGTTGCCGCCGTGGATCTGCAGCGCGTTATCCGCCGCCGCCCAAGCCACCCGCGCGCCCAACAGCTTCGCCATCCCCGCCTCGACATCGCAGCGCTTGTCGTGATCCTTTTGCCAGGCGCTGAAATAGGTCAACTGCCGCGCGATCATGATCTCGACCGCCATCATCGCCAGCTTGTCAGCGACCCGCGGAAAGGCGATCAGCGGCTTGCCGAACTGCTTGCGGTCCTCGGCGTATTGCATGCCGACCTCCAAAGCGTTCTGCGCCACGCCAATCGCCCGCGCGGCGGTCTGGATACGGGCGCTTTCAAAGGTCTGCATCAGCTGCTTGAACCCCTGTCCGGTCTCGCCACCCAGAAGGTTCTCGCCGCTGACCTTGAACCCGTCAAATGCCAGCTCGTACTCCTTCATCCCGCGGTAGCCCAGAACCTCGATCTCGCCGCCCGTCATCCCCGGTGTGGGGAAGGGCTCGGCGTCAGTGCCGAGGGTTTTCTCGGCCAGAAACATCGACAGCCCGCGGTAATCCGAAGTCTCGGGGTCGGTGCGCGCCAGCAGCGTCATCACATGGGTGCGCGCGGCATGGGTGATCCAGGTCTTGTTGCCGGTCACCGCCCAATCCGCGCCGTCCGTCACCGCGCGGGTGCGCAGAGCGCCCAGATCCGAGCCGGTGTTGGGCTCGGTGAACACCGCCGTCGGCAGGATCTCGCCCGAGGAAATTTTCGGCAGCCAGTGTTCCTTCTGCGCCTGCGTGCCGCCGCAGAGGATCAATTCCGCCGCAATCTCCGAGCGCGTGCCCAGAGAGCCCACCCCGATATAGCCGCGGCTCAACTCCTCGGACACCACCACCATCGACGCCTTCGACAGGCCCAACCCGCCGAATTCCTCGGGGATGGTCAGACCAAAGACCCCCATCTCCGCCAGCTCCTCGATGATCTCCATCGGGATCAGCTCGTCGCGCAGGTGCCAGCCATGGGCATCGGGCGCCACACGTTCATCAGCAAAGCGGCGGAACTGGTCGCGGATCATCTCCAGCTCATCCTCCAGCCCGGTGGTGCCAAAGGTCGCGCGGCCGTGGTTCTCGCGCATCAACGCCACCAGCCGCGCCCGCGCCGCCGCCGAGTTCGCCCCCTGCGTCAGCGCCATGATCTCGGGCGTGGCCAGCGGCATCTGGTCCTCTTGTGACAGCCCGATGTCCTGCAGGCGCAAAATCTCGCCCTGCGTCATCGGAATGCCACCCCAGATCTGCCAGAGGTATTCGCCCACCCCGATCTGCAACAACAGCGCGTCCATCTCGGTGAACCTGCCCTCGCTGCTCAACCGTTCGGCCCAGACCTGCATCTGCCGGATCGCCTCGACATAGGTCGCCAGCCACGCCAAGCCATGCGCGGCGCGCTGTTCCTCTTCCAGCTTGGCAGCACTCACCTTGCCCGCGACCGAGACCTTGGCCCGCACCCGCTCGGTGGCACTGGCCAGAAGCGCGTCCAAAGGCGCAATCGCCCCGCTGACCAATCCGAACAGACCGTCGATTACGGCGGCGGGGCTTTGCATATCCTGACCATCATGCGGCATCGGCGACTCCTGTAAATTGCTGTCTCTGCACATATCGCCTTCGCAGGTGCAGCGCAACAATAATTCAACACTGGCGCGCAATTTGCAGCAATCTGTCGCACCGGTTTTGCGCGTGCAGCATCTGGCGGGGCATAGTATGACCCTGCCAATGAGGCAGGCGGCAGGAGCGCATGATGGAGATTTTCTTGGGCGGTTTGTCGCCATCGGTCTTTGCAATGGCCTTTGGCGTGACGCTGATGGCGGGGATCGTGAAGGGCGCGATCGGCTTTGCGCTGCCCCTGATCATGATTGCCGTTCTGCCCTCCTTCATGCCCGCGCAAACCGCACTGGCGGCGCTGATCCTGCCGGTGGTGGTGGCCAATGCCCATCAATCGGTGCGCTTTGGCTTCCATGACGCTTGGGTCTCGGCCAAGGCCTATTGGCGGATCATCGCGCTGACCCTTGTCGGCATCGCGATCTCGGCGCCCTTCGCGGTGGTGCTGCCGCAATACATCATGTTCCTGCTGCTCGGCTCGGCGGTGATGATCTTCAGCGTGCTGCAACTGACCGGCTGGAAACCCGATATCCCCGAACACCGCCGCAACCCGATCCAATACGCGCTCGGGCTGATCGGCGGGTTATATGGCGGCATCTCGGGGGTCTGGGGGCCGCCGGTGATCGTCTATCTTCTGGCCACCAAGACGCCGAAACGCGAGATGGTCTGCATCATGAGCGTGATCTTCACCGTCGGCGGGGTGATGCTGCTGGCGATGCATCTGCAAACCGGCCTGTTGAACGCCCAGACCCTGCCGCTGTCTCTGGCGATGCTGGTGCCGTCAACGCTGGGGCTGTTTCTGGGTTATATGGTGCAGGACCGGCTGGATGCCGAGAAATTCCGCCGCTATGCGCTGATCATGCTCAGTATCTCCGCGCTCAACCTCTTGCGGCGCGGCTTTCTGGGTTAAGCGACAGCAAGGAACCGCCACGGCAGAGATCGACCAGCGCCGGCAGGGCCTGCGCCGGTTCCACCACAAAACCCACCTCGAACAGCGGTTCGCCGTCCAAGCTGGCGTTGAGCGTCCAGTCGCCCAACTGCAATTCATCGGCATAGTCGAACTGGAAAAACATCGTCTCGCTGAATCCGGTGGTGACCGCGTCACTCCAGCTCTGGCTGGTCACGCCCGAAGGCGGGATCGGCGGATGGGTGATCACATAGTCGATGCGCTCGGCCTCCGGCGCGGTCACGGTAAACCGCACACCAAACCCCATGCCCAAAAGCGCCGGCGCGCGCTGGCCCTCGGCCACCATCTGGATCGGCGCCTCGGGCACATGGATCCAGCCCGAAATCGTGTCCGGCGCGGGACGGCGGTCGCCCTCGGGCGGGGCGCAGAACAGACCGGCGGTCATCTCGCCGATCTGCTCGGAAAGGATCATCGCAGGATCCGCCAGCGCCGCACCTCCCATACCCAGCCCCGCCACAAGGGCAGGACCAGCAAGGATATGTGCGGCGTCTCTCATCACATCAGCCGAGCGCCGCGGCTTTCACGTCTTCGTCGATGAACGGCACATATTGCGCGAAATTGTCGGCGAACATCTGCACCAGCTTTTCCGCCTGCGCGTCATAGGCGGCAGGGTCTTCCCAAGTCCGGCGCGGGTCCAGCAGCACATCGGCCACATCATCGCAGGCCACCGGCACGTCAAAGCCGAAGTTCGGGTCTTTGCGGAACTCGCCGGCCTCAAGCGCGCCGTTCAGCGCCGCGGTCAGCAGGGCGCGGGTCGCATGGATCGGCATCCGCGAGCCGGTGCCATAGGCGCCGCCGGTCCAGCCGGTGTTGACCAGCCAGCAGGTCGCGCCGTGGTCGGCGATCTTTTGCTGCAACAGCTTGCCGTAAACCTCGGGGCGACGCGGCATGAAGGGGGCGCCGAAACAGGTCGAGAAGGTCGGCTCGGGCTCGGTCACACCGCGTTCGGTGCCGGCCACTTTCGAGGTGAAGCCCGAAAGGAAGTGATACATCGCCTGCGCCGGGGTCAACCGCGCAATCGGCGGCAGCACACCATACGCGTCGCAGGTCAGCATCACGATGTTCTTCGGATGCCCGCCAAGGCTGCTCTCCGAAGCATTCGAGATCGCCTCCAGCGGATAGGCCACCCGCGTGTTGTCGGTCAGCGAGTTATCCTCGAAGTCCAGCTCCAGCGTCTCGGGATCGAAGACCATATTCTCGACCACCGAGCCAAAGCGCGCGGTGGTGGCATAGATCTCGGGCTCGGCGGCGGGGTCCAGCTTGATGGTCTTGGCGTAGCAGCCACCCTCGAAGTTGAAAATGCCGTTGTCCGACCAGCCATGCTCGTCATCGCCGATCAGCGTGCGGCTGGGATCAGCCGAGAGCGTGGTCTTGCCGGTGCCCGAGAGGCCGAAGAACACGGCGCTGTCATCGGGGTTATCAATCGCGTGGTTGGCCGAGCAATGCATCGCCATCACGTCTTTGCCGGGCAGGATATAGTTGAGCAGGGTGAACACGGATTTCTTGTTCTCACCGGCATAGGCGGTGTTGCCGATCAAGATCACCTTACGGTCGAAGTTCAGCGCGATCACGGTCTCGGTGCGGCAGCCATGGCGCGCCGGATCGGCCTTGAAGCTGGGGCAGTTGATGATCGTCCAGTCGGGCACAAAGGCGTCGAGCTCGGCGGCCTCGGGACGGCGCAGCAGATGGCGGATGAACAGCCCGTGCCACGCCAGTTCGGTGATCACCCGCACGTCGAGCCGGTGCTCGGCATCGGCGCCGCCATAGAGATCCTGCACGAAGTAATCGCCACCCTTCATATGGGCGGTCATATCGTCATAGAGCGTGTCGAACGCCTCGGGCGTCATCGGGGCGTTGTTTTCCCACCAGATGCTGTCTTCGACGGCGGGCGAACGCACGACGAATTTATCCTTGGGCGAGCGACCGGTGTATTGGCCGGTGGTGACCAAAAGCGCACCACCCTTGCCCAGCGTGCCTTCGCCGCGCTCCACCGCCGCTTGCACCAGCGCGGGCTCGATCTGGTTATAGAAAACCGACCCGAGGCCACTGATGCCCTGATCTTCCAAACGGTGTTTGGGATTGACGCGTCCTGCGTTCATTGTGCTCGCTCCTTAGCCATGGCGTGTGGCTTCGAAATTCGTTAGACCAATCGGCCCCCTGCCATGGGCCGCCTGTGTCGCGGTCGTATCAACCGGCACTTGGGCTATATCATGGTGATTTGCCGGTCGAACAGGACACATTTGCGAAGATAGCGCTAGCAATCCCCTGTTATCGCAAACTGTCGTTCAGGATCGGAAACCCAGACCGGATTATGTGAGAACTTTACCATTTTGTCAGTAAAATCCCGCTATAGACGGGGCTGTGTTGACAATTCGGTTGATTCTCCGGACCGAAAACCTAAAGTAGTTAACAAAAAAAATATAATTGAGCATCATAAGGACAGGCAAATGTCAAAGATTGCACTCGTCGATGACGACCGGAATATCCTCACCTCGGTCGCAATCTCGCTCGAGGCTGAGGGCTTTGAGGTAGAAACCTATAACGACGGCCAATCCGCGCTAGAGGCGTTCAACCGCAAACTGCCCGATATGGCGGTTCTCGATATCAAGATGCCACGCATGGACGGGATGGAACTGCTGCAGCGTTTGCGCCAGAAAACCCAGATGCCGGTGATCTTTCTCACCTCCAAGGATGACGAGATTGACGAGGTGCTCGGCCTGCGGATGGGCGCCGATGATTACGTCAAGAAACCCTTCTCGCAGCGCCTCTTGATCGAGCGTATCCGCTCGCTCTTGCGCCGCCAGCAAGCGGTGGAAAACGACGAAGTGGGCACCACCGAAGACACCAAGGTCATGGTTCGCGGCTCGCTGTCGATGGACCCGCTGCGCCACGCCGTGCTGTGGAAGGGCGAAGAGGTCACCCTCACCGTCACCGAATTCCTGCTGTTGCAGGCGCTCGCCCAGCGGCCCGGTTTCGTCAAAAGCCGCGACCAGTTGATGGATGTCGCCTATGACGATCAGGTCTATGTCGATGACCGCACCATCGACAGCCACATCAAGCGCCTGCGCAAGAAGATGCGCTCGGTCGATGAGGATTTCTCGTCAATCGAGACACTCTATGGTATCGGCTATAAATATAATGAAGCCTGATCACCGATCCGGCGACCGCTCCGGCCCCGACATAGGGCAGGGATGCGGTCACCGGGCCATCGGCCTCACCACAGGCAGGCCACGATAAGCACATGACCATGGCGCTAGAGGCAGAGATCAATCCACGCGACAAGGGTCCGAACGCCGATGTGGTGCTCGGAGAGGATTGGGTGCGCCCGCCAAGCGCGGTCGATACCGAGGTCCGTATTCACCGCGCCCGCCGTGGTCTGTTGTCGATCTTTCAATCGCCGCTTGCGCGCAAGATCATCCTGTTCAACATGCTGGCGCTGGTGCTTCTGGTCTCGGGGGTGCTGTTCACCAACCCGTTCCGCGACACGCTCGCCCGCCAGCATGAACTCGCCTTGGCCGCGCAGGTCGAAAACATCGCCGATATCATCGCCGCGCTGCCCGAGGTGGCCGGTGTCGATACGGGTGTGGATACGGGCGCCGGGTCGGACACAGACACACCCGCCACACCCCCCGCCACCGGCAGCTACGCCAGCCCCGCGAGCGCCGCCGCCCGCCAGCGGCTGATCAATGCGCTCAGCGTCGGCCCCGAGACCGAGGTGCTGCTGCTTGACGCCGAAGGCGGTATCGAACTGGCCCAGCGCGGTCAGGCCGAGCGCGCGCGCCCCGACCTCATCGACGCCGATGGCGCGCCGCAGCGCACGGTGATTTCCGACCTGCTCGACAGCATCTGGAACACCATCGCCCGCATCATCCCCGGCGAACGCTCGCCGCAGCCCGATCCCGCGCAATTGCTCAACGAATTATTCACCGCCACCGGCGAGGGCGTCTCGGCTACCCGTGTGCTGCGGCTCGATGGCGGCTTTCGCATGCTCGCCGCCGCACCCGTCTTGCAAGACGGCGAGGTGGTCGGCGCCGTGGTGATGCAGCAAATCCCCGCCCGCATCGAACAGATGCTGCGCGCCGAACGCGAGCAGGTCCTGCAGATGTTCATGGTCGCGCTTCTGGTCTCGGTCGGGCTCAGCCTCGTGCTTGCCTCGACCATCGCCAACCCGCTGGCCGATCTCGCCACCGCCGCCGAACTGGGCCGCGACAAGAACGCCCGCCGCATGCAGCCCGGCCGCGTCCGCATCCCCGATCTCGCCGGTCGCCCCGATGAAATCGGCCGCCTCTCGGTGGCGATGCGCGGCATGGTCTCGGCGCTCTATGACCGGATCGACGCCAACGAGCAATTCGCCGCCGATGTCGCCCATGAGATCAAGAACCCGCTCGCCAGCCTACGTTCCGCGGTCGGCACCCTGCGCGTCGCCAAACGCGAGGATCAGGTGACGCGGCTGCTGGATGTCATTGAACACGACGTGCGCCGCCTCGACCGGCTGATTTCCGACACCTCGAACGCCTCGCGGCTCGATAGCGAGCTGGTCAAAGAAGAGGAAGAGGCCTTTGACCTGTGCAAAACGCTGGAAAATCTCAGCGATTATCTGGCGCAGGAGGCCGAGGCCAAAGGCGTTGAATTCATCACCGAACTGCCCCGCGAATCGGTTCATATTCAAGGGCTTGAGGCGCGTCTGGCGCAGGTCTTTGTCAATCTGATCACCAATGCGATCTCCTTTTGCGGCGATGGCGATGCGGTGCGGATCTGGGCGCGCAAACGCGAAAACCGCGTGCTGGTGGTGGTCGAGGACACCGGCCCAGGCATCCCCGAAGCGGCGCTCAACAAAGTGTTCAAACGCTTCTATTCCGAGCGTCCGGTGGCACAATTCGGCAATCACTCGGGGCTGGGGCTGGCAATCTCGAAACAGATTGTCGAGGCCCATGGCGGGGTGATCTGGGCCGAGAATATCCGCCCGACCCACGCCGACCGCAACTCGCCACCCTTGGGTGCGCGTTTCGTGGTCGGCCTGCCTTTGTGACCCTGCAATGAGCCCCAAGCGCGCCGCCGAGAGCCCATCCCCGAGCGCCCAACACCCCCACCGCCAACCGAACAACCGCCACGCCTCCGCCGTCGCCTTCGGCCCCCATCGCGGCGTGCTGATCCTCGGCGCCTCGGGCCGCGGCAAATCCCGCCTCGCGCTGGCGCTGATCACCCGCGGCGCGCAGCTGCTCGCCGATGATCAGGTGATGCTGACCCCGCTCGAGGGCGCTCTCTACGCCCGCCCGCCGCGCGCCATTGCCGGACTGATCGAAGCGCGCGGTTTCGGCCTCCTGCGCCTGCCGCATCTGCGCCTCGCGCGGATCGCTCTGGTGGTCGATCTCGACCGCCCCGCGCCACCCCGCTTGCCCGCGCCCGAGACCATCACCATATTAGGGGTGACACTAACGTGTCTTTCCGGCACCGCCGAACCCGCCTATGCAGAGGCATTGGCGCATCACATCACCCATTTCACCGGCGCAGAAAGCAGATGATGCAGGACGTGATCAACCAACTCAGACTGGTGTTTGTCACCGGCCCCTCGGGCGCCGGACGCTCCTCGGCGATCAACGCGCTCGAGGATCTGGGCTTCGAGGCGATCGACAACCTGCCGCTCTCGCTGATCCCGCGCTTGCTTGACGGGCCGCCCCTGCCGCGGCCGCTGGCGCTGGGTGTCGATGTGCGCAACCGCGATTTCTCCTCCGAGGCGCTGGTCGAACTGATCGACCATCTGCACCGGATGCCGGGGATCGCGGTGGAGCTTCTCTATCTTGATTGCGACGAGAGCACGCTGGTGCGCCGCTACTCTGAAACCCGCCGCCGCCATCCGCTCAGCCCCCACGACTCGCCGGTCGAGGGGATCTCGCATGAGCTGGAGCTGTTGACGCCGGTGCGGATGCGCGCCGATGTGCTGATTGATACCAGCCGCCTGACCCCGCATGATCTGCGCGGTGATATCGCGCGCTGGTTCGCGCCGTCCTCGGGCGCGCCGATGTCGCTTTCGGTGCAGTCGTTCTCGTATAAACGCGGGCTGCCGCGCGGCGTCGATATGGTGTTCGACTGCCGTTTTCTGGCCAACCCGCATTGGGAGGCAGAGCTGCGCGCCTTCACCGGCTTGAACCCCGAGGTGCAGGCCTATGTCGCCAAGGATCCGCGCTTTGCCGGTTTCTACGCCCGCATGCTGGATCTGGTGGTGCCTTTGCTCGATGCTTTCGTGGATGAGGGCAAAAGCAGCCTGACCATCGGCTTTGGCTGCACCGGCGGCAAGCACCGTTCGGTCACATTGGCGGAAAAAACCGCCGCAGACCTTGCAACGCGGGGGTGGCGGGTGTCAAAGAGACATAGAGAGCTGGAGCGGCGCGGCACGAATGCGCCAATGGGTGAGCAAGGATAAAGGCGTGATCGGAATCGTGATCGTCGCGCATGGCGGATTGGCGCGCGAATATCTTGCTGCGGTTGAACATGTTGTCGGACAGCAGTGCGGCATGCGTGCCATTGCGATCGAATATGATCATAACCGCAGCGCCAAAAAGGCCGAGATCCGCGCCGCCGCCGATGATGTGGATACCGGCAGCGGCGTGGTGCTGGTCACCGATATGTTCGGCGGCTCGCCCTCCAACCTGTCGATGCCCGCCTGCGAAGCGCCCGACCGCCGGATTCTCTACGGTGCCAATCTGCCAATGTTGATCAAACTGGCGAAATCGCGCAAACGGCCGGTGGCCGAGGCCACCGCGCTGGCGCTGGAAGCCGGACGCAAATATATCAATTCGATGATCGTGAGTGGGGAGTCCGGGGTTTGAGTACCGAGAAGGTTCTGAAAATCGTCAATGAAAAAGGCCTGCACGCCCGCGCATCGGCGAAATTTGTCGAGGTTGTCGAAGGATTTGACGCGGATGCCGAGGTCGAGAAAGACGGCATGAGCGTGTCCGGCGATTCGATCATGGGCCTGTTGATGCTCGCCGCCTCGCGCGGCACCGAAATCCGTGTCAGCACCTCGGGCGATCAGGCCCAAGCCCTGCTCGAGGCCCTCGCCACTCTGGTCGCCGACCGTTTCGGCGAAACCTTCTGACCCACCGGCCCCCCGCCCCGACACGCGCCTTGCGCCCGTCATCTGTCCAAAAATATCCCGGGGGTGAGGCCAAAGGCCGAGGGGGCAGCGCCCCATCCCTCAGGCCCGAGCGAAGCAAGGGCCGCACCCATTACGTGCTCCCATATCCACCGCAACGCACGTGGGAACCACGAGCCGCGCCCGACCCTCCCCCCGGGAGGGCGCCCTGGCGATGCCCTTCACCGCTCTCACGTCATTGATGGTTACAAGCACGGCACGCCGTACAAAAGCTGCGCGCGCGCGCCCAGGCACGGGCGCGGCCCGGGCTGCGCCCGTGCCTGACGGTTGCAAGCCGGGTCTTGTGGAATTGCCGCTGTTGGAGTTTCAAGCGCCGGTCAACCAACCGGATACACCACCGCCTAACCCCGCGCCTGCCAGCGCCCATATCCACCCTCACGCCCGGCGGCACCGCCGGGCCGCGCCCGACCCTCCCCCCGGGAGGGCGCCTTGGCGATGTCACTCGCCGCTCAAACTGGATCAATGCTTGCAAGCGCCGCACGCCGCACCAAGCCTGCGCGCGCCCACCCAGGGTCGGGCGCCGCCCTCGCTTAGCGCGTCGGCACCGGCACCGGCCCGTGGTAGTCGTAAAACCCGCGTCCAGTCTTGCGCCCCAGCCAGCCCGCCTCGACATATTTGGTCAACAGCGGGCAGGGCCGGTATTTGGTATCCGCCAGCCCGTCATGCAGCACATTCATGATCGCCAGACAGGTGTCCAAACCAATGAAATCCGCCAGTTCCAGCGGCCCCATCGGATGGTTCGCACCAAGGATCAGCGACTGATCAATCGACTTCACCGACCCCACGCCTTCATAGAGCGTATAGACCGCCTCATTGATCATCGGCATCAGAATGCGGTTGACGATGAACCCCGGGAAATCCTCGGCACTGGCCGAAGTCTTGCCCAGCCGCTCGACCACCGCCAGCATCGCCTGATAGGTCGGCTCATCGGTGGCAATGCCGCGGATCAGCTCGACCAGCTGCATCACCGGCACCGGATTCATGAAGTGGAAGCCCATGAACCGCTCGGGCCGGTCGGTGCGGCTGGCCAGACGGGTGATCGAGATCGACGAGGTGTTCGAGGTCAGGATCGTCTCGGGCTTCAGATGCGGCTGCAGATCCTCGAAAATCGCCTGTTTGATCATCTCGCGCTCGGTCGCGGCCTCGATGATCAGGTCATTCGGGCCAACCTCGGCCAGCGAGGTGGTGGTGCGGATCCGCGCCAGCGCCTCGGCCTTATCCGCCTCGGTCATCTTCTCGCGCTGCACTTGCCGCGACAGGTTCTTGTCGATCAGCGCCACGGCACTGTCCAGCGCCTCCTGCGAGATGTCGCTGAGCACAACCTCGAAGCCCGCGACGGCAAAGACATGGGCAATGCCATTCCCCATTTGACCCGCGCCAACGATGCCTACGGTGTTGATGTCCATGAATGTCCCCATATTTGTTGCCGCGACAATAGGCCCGCGGGTTGCATCACTGCAAGGGGAGGTGCGGCGCATTTTCTGCAGTTTGGTAACCCGATTGCAAGCTTTTGCCGCGACACTGGCAGGCGGGTGAAGAAAGGAACCTGTGTCATGCAACATTGCCTGCCGAATCATTGGGCGGCGCGGGAAGAGACCATGCCACCGCCGCCAGCCGCGCGGGGTCTGCCGCCGCGCCATCGCGGGCTGCTGCTACTGGGGCCGCGCGGGGCGGCACGGCTCGACAGCCGCTTGGCGCGCCGGGTGCTTGACCGGCTTCTGGCCCCCAAGGCGCAGATCGAAGGCGTGGATTTCCATCTCTCGGCGCCCGCCTTGCCCGAGGCCGTGGCGCAGGCGCAGGCCTTTGCGCTGGTGCTGCCGCCCTTGGGCAATCTGTCGAACCCGTTCTATTCGGTGCATCCGCGGCGCAATGACCGGTTTATCGCCGCCCGCGCGCCGCTCAAAGCCCTGTTTCCCGAGGTTGAGTTCGGCCCGCTCGCCTTCACCGGCCATGCACTCGGCACCCTCGCTGCGGCCTGTCCCGAGCGGTTTTGCGAAATGCGCCGGTTGATCTCGGCGACATGGGTGCGCCGGATGCAGCGGCTTCTGGCACTGCTGCCGCCGCATGGCGTGCTGCTCGACCTACCGACCGCACCCTGGCTGCCACGCCCGACGATCCCGGGCGAGGGCCCACGCCGGATCTGTATCGACCCCGAGGCCCGCGGTGATGGCGCCGAACTGCTCCGCGCCGGCCTCCTCGGCTACGCCGCCTGATTCCGCCGCCACCATCTCGCCGCCGCCCCGTCATCTGTCCATAAATATCCTGGGGGGAGGCCACCGGCCGAGGGGGCAACGCCCCCTTTCTAACCCTATTTGCGACCACCCATATCCACCCCCACGCCCGTGGGAACCCCGGGACGCACCCTTTTCGACCCCGATATCCACCCACTCGCCCGGCGGCACCGCCGGGCCGCGCCCGACCCTCCCCCCGGGAGGGCGCACTGGCGATGTCCTTCGTCGCCCGACCCACGTCAATGCTTTAGAGCGCGCCGCTCAGCGGCAAAGGCAGGGCGCCCACCCAGGGTCAGGCGCGTCCCTTACCACCTCGCATGTTCCATTTCACCCGCCCCAGCCCGTGGTCCCCACGGGCCGCGCCCGACCCTCCCCCCGGGAGGGCGCTCTGGCGATGTCATTCACAGCCCAAGCTACATTGCTGCTTTAAAACGCGACCTGCTGTTCAACGCCAGCACGCGCCCACCCAGGGTCGGGCGCGGCCCTTTGCGCCAAACACTCCCGCCCCCCGGCACAGCAAAAGGCCCGCCACAGGGGCGGGCCTTTCAATCACTCTCACCGCAGCAGCGCTTACAGCTTCTCGGTCAGCTCCGGCACCGCCTGGAACAGATCCGCGACCAGCCCGTAATCGGCGACCTGGAAGATCGGCGCTTCCTCGTCCTTGTTGATCGCGACAATGACCTTCGAGTCCTTCATCCCGGCCAAATGCTGGATCGCGCCGGAAATCCCTACCGCGATATACAGTTCCGGCGCCACGACCTTACCGGTCTGGCCCACCTGCCAGTCGTTCGGCGCATAGCCCGAATCGACCGCCGCGCGCGAGGCACCAACGGCGGCGCCCAGCTTGTCGGCCAGCTTCTCGATCAGCGCAAAGTCGTCTTCCGAACCGACACCGCGTCCGCCCGAGACCACGACCCCGGCCGAGGTCAGTTCGGGACGGTCGGATTCCGCGACCTTATCCTCGATCCAGGAACTCAGCCCCTGCGAGGCGCCGACATCCACGGTCTCAACCGCAGCCGAACCACCGTCACCGGCAGCCTCAAAGGTCGAGGTGCGGATCGACACGACCTTCACCTTATCCGAGGATTTCACCGTCTGGATCGCGTTCCCCGCGTAGATCGGGCGCTCGAAGGTCTCGGCGTCAACCACGCCCGAGACATCCGAGATCACCATCACGTCGAGCAGCGCCGCCACCCGCGGCAGCACGTTTTTCGCGTCGGTGGTCGCCGGTGCGACGACATGGCTGTAATCGCCAGCCAGCGACACGATCAGCGCCGCGGTCGGCTCGGCCAAACGATGGCCCAGCGACTCGTCTTCGGCGCTCAGCACTTTGGCCACACCGTCAATCGTTGCGGCATCGGCGGCGGCAGCAGCAGCGCTGGCACCGGCGCAGAGCACCGTCACATCGCCCATCGCTTTGGCCGCGGTGACCGCTTTGGCGGTGGCGTCACGGTTCAGCGCACCATCGGTGACTTCGGCAAGCAGCAAAACGGCCATTACAGAACCCCCGCTTCGTCTTTGAGTTTCGCAATCAATTCGTCGACCGAGCCAACCTTGACGCCAGCCTTGCGGGCGGCGGGTTCGGTGGTCGAGACAATTTCCAGACGCGGGCTGACATCAACGCCGTAATCGGCAGGCGTCTTTTCATCCAGCGGCTTTTTCTTCGCCTTCATGATGTTCGGCAACGAGGCATAGCGCGGCTCGTTCAACCGCAGGTCCACCGTCACAATCGCCGGCATCTTGACCTCGATGGTCTGCAGACCGCCGTCCACCTCGCGGGTGACTTTCGCGGTCTCGCCGTCGATCTCCAGTTTCGAGGCGAAGGTGCCCTGCGCCCAACCCAAGAGCGCCGCCAGCATCTGGCCGGTCGCGTTCATATCGTTGTCGATCGCCTGTTTGCCGCAAAGAACCAGACCCGGCTCTTCCTCGGCGACCACAGCAGCCAGCAGTTTCGCCACCGCCAGCGGCTCGATGTCGTTATGCACGTCATCGGCGGCATTGATCAGGATCGCGCGATCCGCACCCATGGCCAGCGCCGTGCGCAGGGTTTCCTGCGATTGCTTGACGCCGATGGAGACCGCAACAACCTCGGTGGCGACGCCTTTTTCGCGCAGGCGGATCGCCTCTTCGACGGCGATTTCGTCGAACGGGTTCATCGACATTTTTACGTTGGCAAGATCGACGCCGCTGCCGTCCGCTTTGACGCGAACCTTCACGTTATAGTCGATCACGCGTTTCACAGGTACCAAGACCTTCATGGGCGCTACTCTCCTTGTTGTTACGCCGCTTTTCAGCAGCGTTCTGCGAAATCCTGAGCAATTGATATAGCCAAGCCGAGGGGGGAAACAGCCCAAAATCGGCCCTTCGGGGCCATTCTACGTCGCGTTTTGGTGCGGGTGACGGGCCGGTGGTGGCGGTGTTGGCGCTAAATCTTTCCCTTGGCTGGCAGGTGGTAGGGTCGGGCAGGGCGGCGGCGTCTAGCGGTTCGCGCCCGGCACCCAAAGCACATCGGTCGCGCCATTCTCATTCGCCGCGCGGCTGGCGACAAAACACCAATCCGACAAGCGGTTTAGATAGCGGATCACCGCCGGATTGACCTCATCCTCATGCGCCAGACGCACCGTCAGACGCTCGGCGCGGCGGCTGACCGTGCGGCATTGATGCAGATGCGCGGCCAAGGGCGATCCTCCGGGCAGCACGAAACTGCGCAGCGTCGAAAGATGCGCGTTCATTGCGTCAATCTCGGCCTCAAGCCGATCAACCTGCGCATCACTGGCGCGCAGCGGCGGGTATTCGGCCTCGGCGTCTTTCTCCATCTCGGGGCGGCACAGATCGGCGCCCAGATCAAACAGATCATTCTGGATGCGCGCCAGCGCCGCATCGACCTCGCCAGTCGCATGCAGCCGCGCCAGACCGACCACGGCGTTGGTCTCGTCAACCGTGCCGTAAGCCTCAACGCGCAGTGAATCCTTCGGCACCCGCGCGCCATTGCCCAAGGCGGTGTCGCCCTTATCGCCGGTGCGGGTGTAGATTTTGTTCAACACAACCATGTTCAGCCCCCCGAGCGCAGATAGGCGAAGCCGACGATCAGCACCACCGCTGCGAATTGCGCATAGATCCGCCAGCGCATGAATTTATTGGCATTGCGCCGGTTGAACTCGCCGCCTTTGGCAAAACTGCCGATGCCCAGCAGCAAAATCGCCAGCACGATCAGCGATGCGATCGCGGCGGCGATGAAAAGTGGATCGTTGAGCAGCATAACGCCCTCCTGTGCTGTGCCTCAGACATAGCGTCTTGCGAGGGCTTTTCCAGTGTGTTTCTGGCCCGATCCTTGGCACCCGCAGGCGATTATTGACGGGCCAGAAACGCGTTGATCACCCGATCCGGCAGCAGGCGCAACGCATAAGCCACCAGTTTCGCGGGCGTGGTGACAATATAACGCGGGCGCGGGTTGGGGTGCTCCAGCGCTTTGACCAGCACTTTCGCCACCGCCTCGGGGCCCAGTTCAAACCGGCTCTTCTTGGCGCCGCCCTCATAGAGATGCGGGCGCAATTCATCGCGGTATTGATCTGCGCGGGCCGAATTTTCCCAATCAATCCAGCGCTCGAAATGCGGGATCGCGTTGTTGCGAAACTCGGAGGTAATCGGGCCGGGCTGGATCAGCACCAGTTTGATCTTGGTGTCACTCAACTCCAGTTGCAGCACACGGCTTAACCCCTCCAGCGCGAATTTCGTCGCCCCATAGGCCCCGCGCCACCGGTAAGGCGTATAGCCCAGCACCGAGGAATTCTGCACAATCCGCCCCGATCCCTGCGCCCGCATCACCGCAATCACCCGCCGCGTCAGCTCATGGGTGCCAAAGAGATTCACCTCGAATATCGCCCGCAGCGCATCGCTTGGCAGATCCTCAACCGCGCCGGGAATCGCATAGGCGCCATTGTTGAACAGCGCATCCAACCGCCCGCCGGTCGCCGCCAGAACCTCATCCAGCGCGCTGGCGATACTGTTATTGTCGCGGTAATCCAGCCGCGGGCTCTCGAATCCCTCACCGATCAGACGGTCGCAATCCGCCTGCGCGCGGCACGAGGCAAACACCCGCCAGCCGCGCGCGCGCAGCGCATGGGCGCAGTGATAACCGATGCCCGAGGAACAGCCGGTGATCAGGATGACCCGCGCCGCTTGCGTCATTCCGGGGTTTCAGCCTTCGACCATGCATCAAGCTTGCGATAGAGCGTCGAGGCCGAGACATCCAATTCCCGCGCCGATTTCGGCACCGAGCCATTGTGCCGCGCCAAAGTATCCTCAATTACGATCCGCTCGATCTGCGCCAAGGTGCGCCCCGCTAGATCGCCCAGAACCGGACGCGCGGGGGCAGTGGGTGCCGCAGGTTCGCGCGTGGTCATCGGGCGTTGCGACAACAGATCCGGCGGCAGCATCTCGGGCGTCACCAAGGGACCGGCGTTCAGCACCACCACATTGCGCAGCACATTGATCAGCTGCCGCACATTCCCCGGCCAGGCCATATTGCGAAACAACTCGCGCACCCGTGGCGACAGCCCGCTGAATTCATGCCCCTCTTCGCGCGCCATCTGGGTGACCAGCGTCTCGGCAATCTCGTTCACATCATCGCCGCGTTCGCGCAGCGGCGGCAGATGGATCGGCACCACATGCAGCCGGTAATACAGATCCTCGCGGAACCGCCCCTGCCGCACTTCTTCCAAAGGGTTGCGGTTGGTCGCGCAGATGATCCGCACATTGACCTTGCGCGGCTTGGTGGCGCCGACCGGCGTGATCGTCGAGGTTTGCAGAAACCGCAGCAATTTGGTCTGCAAATTCAGGTCCATCTCGCAGATTTCATCTAAAAACAGCGTGCCGCCATCCGCCGCTGCCGCCGCGCCCTGTTTGTCGGATATCGCGCCGGTGAACGAGCCGCGCAAATGGCCGAACACCTCGGATTCCAGCAGCCCGACAGGGATCGCCCCGCAATTGAGCGCAATGAACGGCCCGGCTGAGCGCGCCGAGGCTTTATGCACCGCTTCGGCGCATAATTCCTTGCCGGTGCCGCTTTCGCCGGTGATGAACACCGTCGCCATCGACCGCGCCACCGAGCGGATCTTGTCATAGACCGCCAGCATCGCGGATGAATGGCCGATGAACGGCGGCAGCACCTGAATACGGGCCTCGGCCAGCGTCGATCTGGGCCGGTGATGCAGCGAGCGGCGGGCGTTCTCGATTGCGTTGATTAGCCGCTGGTCGTCAAAGGGTTTGACCAGAAACTCATGCGCACCGGCGCGCATCATCTCGACCGCCTTGTTGATCGAGCCATTGGCGGTGATCACGATCACACAGGTCTGCGGCTCGCTGGCCAGCAGTTCCTTCATCACCTCCAGACCGGCGCGGTCGGGCAGCATCAGATCCAGCAGCACCACCCGCGATTTCAACCGCGCAAAGGCCGCCAGACCATCCGCCGCGGTGCCGCAGGTTTCCACCGGAAGATTGGCGCGGGTCAGCGCCGCCTTATAGATCATCTGCAGCGAGGGGGTGTCCTCGATCAGCAGGATCGTGTCCGATAAAGGGGCTTGCGAATTCATGCCGCTGACGAATCCTCCGCCGCATCCGAGAGCACCGCAATCACCCGCGCGACCTCGCTCTGGGTGCTGCCGACCAGCGCCGAGGCCGCCGCAGCACCTAGGGATTTGGCCACCGTGTCGAGACTGCGCGCCATCGTCGCCAGCCGCGCCGCGCCAATCGTCGCCGCCAGCCCCTTCATCTCATGCGCGCTATGCGCCACTTTGGTGATATCGGGGTCGTCGATTGCCGCGCCCAGACGCTGGAAATCGCTGATCATCTGCGCGCATAGGGCGCTGCGCATCGCCTCATCGCCCATCGACAGCAGCCGGTCCAGCACCGCCGGATCAATCGCCGCAGGATCGGACTCAGGGCTGCCGTCGGGGCCGGAATTGGATCGTGTTTGATCATTCATTGAGAAATCGCACGTTTACTGAACATCCCATACACCATGAAATTGCGGCACAAGCTTGGCGCAATCCATGGATGTATAGCAACAGTTGCATGTGAGGCGCGGACAATCAACTCCCGCGCCGCTATTTGTGCTGATCGCTCCGCGTTTACTTCTTTGCAAAACCAATATCTTGCAGAGCGATCTCGATCTCGTCCAACACCGTCATATCCTCGATGGTGGCGGGGGCTTTGAACGGCTCGCCATCGGCGATCTTGGCCATGGTGGCGCGCAATATCTTGCCCGAGCGGGTTTTTGGCAGCCGCTCGACCACCACCGCCAGTTTAAACGCCGCCACCGGTCCCAGCTTGCTGCGCATCAAGGCAACGCATTCTTTGATCACCGCCTCGGGTTCGCGTGTGACACCGGCGTTGAGGCACAGGAACCCCAGCGGCAACTGCCCCTTCAGCGGATCAGCCACCCCGACCACCGCGCATTCGCCGACATCGGCGTGGGCGGCAAGGATTTCCTCCATCGCGCCGGTCGACAGCCGATGCCCCGCGACATTGATCACATCATCGGTGCGGGCCATGATATAGACATAGCCGTCCTCGTCGATATAGCCCGCGTCGCCGGTCTCGTAATAGCCGGGATAGGCGCTCAGATAAGACGAGATAAACCGCTCTTCGGCGTTCCACAGGTTCGGCAGCGTCCCCGGCGGCAGCGGCAGCTTGATCCCAATCGCCCCCAACTCCCCCGCCGGCAGTTGATGCCCCGCCTCATCGAGCACCTGCACGTCATAACCGGGCATCGGCACCGAGGGTGAGCCGATCTTCACCGGCAGCTTTTCCAGCCCCTGCGGATTGCCGCAGATCGCCCAGCCGGTCTCGGTCTGCCACCAATGGTCGATCACCGGCACCCCGAGTTTCTCCTGCGCCCAAAGGATCGTATCCGGGTCCGCCCGCTCACCCGCCAGATAGAGGGTGCGCAGCGATGAGGTGTCGTATTTCTTGAGAAACTCCCCCTTCGGATCCTCGCGTTTGATCGCCCGGAATGCGGTCGGCGCGGTGAAGAAACTCACCACTTTGTTTTCTTCGATCACCCGCCAGAAGGTGCCCGCATCCGGCGTGCCAATCGGCTTGCCCTCGAACACCACCGTGGTCGCGCCGTGGATCAGCGGGCCGTAGACGATATAGGAATGGCCAACCACCCAGCCCACATCCGAGGCGCACCAAAACACCTCACCGGGGTCGACGCCGTAGAGGTTTTTCATCGACCAGGCCAGCGCCACCAGATGCCCGCCGGTGGCGCGCACCACGCCCTTGGGGTTGCCGGTGGTGCCCGAGGTATAGAGAATATAGGCCGGATGATCGCCCGAAACCGGCACGCATTCCGCCGGAGTAGCCCCCGACTGGAAAGTCTCCCAGTCATGATCGCGGCCTTGCATCAGATCGGCAACCGCTTGATCTCGTTGGTAAATAACCGTGAACTCGGGCTTATGCGCGGCCATCTCGATCGCGCCGTCGAGGAGTGGCTTATATTCCACCACCCGCCCCGGCTCCAACCCGCAGCTCGCCGCGATCACCGCCTTTGGCGTTGCGTCATCGATCCGCGTGGCCAGTTCCCGCGCCGCAAACCCGCCGAACACCACCGAATGCACTGCGCCCAGCCGCGCGCAGGCCAGCATCGCCTCCAGCGCCTGCGGGATCATCGGCATATAGATGATCACCCGGTCGCCCTTGGTCACCCCCTTGGCCTGCAACGCCCCCGCCAGACGCGCCACCCGCTCGAGCATCTCGGCATAGGTGATGTCCTGCCGCGTGCCGGAGATCGGACTGTCATAGATCACCGCAGTCTGCGCCCCGCGCCCCGCCGCGACATGGCGGTCGAGCGCGTTCCAGCAGGTGTTGACTTGCGCGTCTTTGAACCACTCAAAGATCGGCGCGCGCGCTTTGAACAGCGCCTGTGTCGGCGCCTCCTCCCAGTCAATCGCGGCGGATTGCTCCAGCCAGAACCCGTTCGGGTCGTCGATCGAGCGGCGATAAACCTCGGCATAGCTCATGGTGTTCCTCCTCGTCCTGCGCTCAGTTACGCAAGCCCGAGGGGATTTCGCAACGCTGTTACCGGCTGACAGGCTGCGGGCGGCGGGGAAAATTTGCAAAAACGCGTGGAATGCACGGGGGGAGTTTGCAAACCCGCGCGGGGAGGGGGCGTTTCCGCCCCGATTTCCAACAGTTTGCAAATCCGCGAAAGAAAACCCCACACCACAACGGCATGCCCCAACCTTCTGTCTGGCCCGTGGGAACCCCGGGCCGCGCCCGCCCCTCCCCCCCGGGAGGGCGCACTGGCGATGTCATGCGAAGCACATGCGACATTCATGCTTTGGAGCACGCCGCTTTGTGGCAAGGGCAGGGCGCCCACCCAGGGTCAGGCGCGTCCCTTAGCCCTATAAGCGCTCCATTCCACCCGCCCAGCCCGGAGGCACCCCGGGCCGCGCCCGACCCTCCCCACGGGAGGGCGCCCTGGCGATGTCATGCGAAGCTCATGCGACATTCGTGCTTTGAAGCACGTCGCTCAGTGGCAAGGGCAGGGGCGCCCACCCAGGGTCAGGCGCGTCCCTTATCACTTCGAGCGCTCCATTCCACCGTCCCGCCCGGCGGCACCGCCGGGCCGCGCCCGACCCTCCCCATGGGAGGGCGCACTGGCGATGTCCTTCGCCGCCCGACCGACACGGATGCTTGTGACCGCAGAGCATCGCGGCAACGTCAGACGCGCCCACCCAGTGTCGGGCGCGTCCCTCAACGCCCCTCACCCCTCAGCTATAATGCGACACCGGCGTGCCCGCGATCGCCGCCACATTCAGCAGCCCCCGCGTGGTGATCGATGGCGTCACGATATGCGCCTTATTCCCCAGCCCCATCAGGATCGGCCCGACCTCCAGCGCCCCGGCATGGGTCTTCATGATATTGCGCGCGGCACTCGCGGCATCGGAATTGGCGAAGATCAGGATATTCGCCGGCCCGTTCATCCGCCCATGCGGGAACACCCGTTCACGCAGCACCGGATCCATCGCCGCATCCACCGACATTTCGCCCTCATATTCGAAATCCAGCGCCATCGAATCGAGGATCTCCAATGCCCCGCGCATCCGCCGCCCCGAGGAGGTGTTCAACGTGCCGAACTGCGAATGCGAACACAGTGCCACCTTTGGCGAGATCCCGAACCGCCGCGCGTGCCGCGCCGCGCCAAGCGCCGCCTCGGCGATCTGCTCGGGCGTCGGCTCGGGGTTGATCTGGGTGTCGGCAATGAACAAAGCGCCGCCGTCATGGATCAACAGGCTGAGCGCGCCGCCCGCCTTCAGCCCGTCACGGCCCAGCACCTGCTGCACATAATTGAGATGCCACAGATACTGCCCGAAGGTGCCGCAAACCATACTGTCAGCCTCGCCACGGTGCACCATGATCGCGGCAATCGCCGTGGTGTTGGTGCGCAGCGTCGCCTTCGCCACATCCGGCGTCACCCCGCGCCGCTCCATCAGCCGGTGATAGGTCTCCCAGTATTCGCGATACCGGTCGTCCTTCTCGGGGTTCACCACCTGAAAATGCGTGCCCGGACGGATCGGCAATCCGTAACGCTCGCAACGCCGCGCGATCACATCGGGACGCCCGATCAGTATCGGCACCTCGGTGGTTTCTTCCATCACCGCCAGCGCCGCGCGCAGCACCCGCTCGTCCTCGCCCTCGGCAAAGACAATCCGCCGCGAGGCTGCTTTGGCCGCGGAAAACACCGGCCGCATCAGCATCGCCGAGCGGAACACCGAGCTGTCGAGCCGCTGCTTATAGGCCTCCACATCCTCCAGGGGACGCGTCGCCACACCGGTTTCCATCGCTGCATTGGCCACCGCCGTGGCAACCACCCCCATCAAGCGCGGGTCAAAGGGTTTCGGGATCAGATATTCGCGGCCAAAGCTGAGCCGCTCGCCCTGATAGGCCGCCGCGGTCTCCGCCGAGGTCGTGGCCCGCGCCAGCTGCGCGATCCCCTCGACACAGGCAATCTGCATCGCGTCATTGATCTCGGTCGCGCCGACATCCAGCGCCCCGCGAAAGATGAACGGAAAACACAGCACATTGTTGACTTGGTTCGGATAATCCGAGCGTCCGGTGGCCACAATCGCGCCGGGAGCAATATCGGCCACCAGATCGGGCATGATCTCGGGCGTCGGATTGGCCAGCGCGAAAATGATCGGGTCTTCGGCCATTTTGCGCACATGATCCTGCGTTAACACGCCGGGCCCCGACAGCCCCAGAAACAGATCCGCGCCCTCGATCACCTGATCCAAAGTGCGCAACTCGCTGTCTTGCGCAAAGGCCGCTTTCTCGGGGTTCATATCGACCTCGCGGCCCTCATGCACAAGCCCGTGAATATCGCACAGCCAGACATTCTCACGCTTCACGCCGAGTTTCAGCAGCATATTCAGACAGGCAATCCCCGCCGCGCCACCACCGGTCGAAACAATCTTGATATCGGCAAATTTGCGCCCGGTCAGATGCAGCGCGTTATAGGCCGCGGCGCCGACGACAATCGCGGTGCCATGCTGGTCGTCATGGAACACCGGAATGCCCATCCGCTCACGGCAAATCCGCTCGACGATGAAGCAATCCGGCGCTTTGATATCCTCAAGGTTGATCGCGCCAAAGGTCGGCTCCAGCGCGCAGACAATCTCGGCCAGTTTGACCGGATCGGTCTCATCCAATTCGATATCGAAACAGTCGATATTGGCGAATTTCTTGAACAGGACCGCCTTACCCTCCATCACCGGTTTCGAGGCCAGCGCGCCGATATTGCCCAGCCCCAGCACCGCCGTGCCATTGGTCACCACGCCGACCAGATTGCCGCGGGTGGTATAGCGGGCGGCATTCGAGGGTTCGCTCTGGATTTCCAGACAGGCTTCGGCGACGCCGGGCGAATAGGCGCGGCTCAGGTCGCGGCCATTGGCCATCGGTTTGGTCGCCCTGATCTCGAGCTTTCCGGGCGTCGGAAACTCATGATAATGCAATGCTGCCTGCCGTGCCGCCTCTTTCACGTCGTCGTTCCGCCGGTCATTCATCTCGCCCTCCAGTTTTAGTTTACCTTTAAACCATTTGACCCAGAGCGCTAGCCCCGCCATCCTGCAAGAGTTTCCGGCGCGGCTTGAAAATCCGTCTTTTCGCCGCGCTCGGGCGTCCCCTGACACCCGCCCCCGGACACCAGCCCACGGACACCCGCCGCAACGCCGCCGCAGTCGCGCGCCCCCAAGCCGGTAAACCTGCGCAAATCCTGCGCCAATGGCAAGCCGCGCGCGATCACGCGGTCAAACCGCCCCGCAGCGCCGCAAGGTCAGCCGTTAGCGCCCCCTTGCATCAATCCCCGCGCTGGGCAAAGCTGAACCCGATGGTCAAATTTGCAGGGTTCCACCGATGACACTATTAGACTCCGCCCGCGCGGTCTGGGCGCGCGCCTATGTGCCCTACTCAAGGTTTCGCGTCGGCGCCGCCATTCGCTCGGTCGAGGGCAATATCCACGCCGGTTGCAACGTCGAAAACGTCGCCTACCCTGAGGGCACCTGCGCCGAGGCCGGTGCCATCGCGGTGATGATCGCCGCCGGTGACACCCGCATTGCCGAGATCACCGTGATCGCCGACAGCCCCGAGCCGGTGCCCCCCTGCGGTGGCTGCCGCCAGAAACTGCGCGAATTTGCCGATGGTGACGTGCAGGTGACGATGGCGACAATCGACGGCAAATCCCTGACCATGAGCGTCGCGCAACTGCTGCCTGGCGCCTTCACCGCCAGCCATATGGACAGGGCATGACTGACGCCCGTGCGGTCATTGAAAGCCTGCGCGACGGCTGCGCCACGCCCGAGGGTGTCGCGTGGTTCGCCGCCGGTCTGGCCAGCGGGCAGGTCAGTGATGCGCAGGCCGGTGCTTTCGCCATGGCCGCCCTGTTGCGCGGGCTCTCCGAGGAGACCCGCGTCGCCCTGACCCTCGCGATGCGCGACTCCGGTAATGTGCTGGCATGGGACTTGCCCGGCCCGGTGATCGACAAACACTCCACCGGCGGCGTCGGCGATTCGATTTCGCTGCTACTCGCGCCGGTCTTGGCCGAATGCGGCGGCTATGTGCCGATGGTCTCGGGCCGTGGCCTCGGCCATACCGGCGGCACATTGGACAAACTGGAATCGATCCCCGGTTTCCTCACCGACACCTCCGAGGACCGGTTGCGCGCGCTGATGTCTGAGGTCGGCTGCGCCATCGTCAGCGCCAGCGCCCGCATCGCCCCCGCCGACAAGCGGCTCTATGCGGTGCGCGATGTCACCGGCACGGTCAGCAGTGTCGACCTGATCACCGCTTCGATCCTGTCGAAAAAACTCGCCGCCGGTCTCGATGCTTTGGTGCTTGATGTCAAAACCGGCTCCGGCGCCTTCCTGCCCTCGGCGGAACAGGCGCAGGCGCTGGCCAAATCGCTGGTCGAGACCGCCAATGGGGCAGGGTGCAAAACCTCCGCTTTGATCACCGATATGGACCGCCCGCTGGCCCTTTGCGCCGGTAACGCGCTCGAAGTGGCCGAGGTCATGGACACGCTCACCGGCACAGCCCCCACCGCCCGCTTGATCGACCTCACCGCTGCGCTCTGCGGCGAGGTGCTGGCGCTCTCGGGCCTCGCCGATAACGCCGAAGCGGGCGCAACAAAGGCCCGCGAGACCCTCACCTCCGGCGCCGCCGCCGCACGGTTCGAGCGGATGGTCGCCGCCCAAGGTGGCCCCAAAGACTTCAGCCGCAGCTACGCGCAGCACCTGCCGACAGCGCCGGTGATCCGCGACGTGCCCGCCCCGCATTCCGGCATCCTGACCCGCTATGACACCCGCGCTTTGGGCGAAGCAGTGGTGCATCTCGGCGGCGGGCGGCTTAAGGGCGGCGATATCATCGACCCGCGGGTGGGCTTTTCCCATATCGCCGCGCCGGGCACCGAGCTTGGCCCCGACACCCCCATCGCCCGCGTCCATGCCGCCGATGAGGCCAGCGCCGACACCGCGATTGCCGCGCTGCAAGCCGCCTGCCAGATCGGCCCCGCGCCCAGCCCGCTCCCCCTCGTGCAACACAGGATCGGCCCATGACCGCACCAAAGTCCCGCGCCTTTCTCACCGTTCTCGACTCCGTCGGCATCGGCGGCGCCCCCGATGCCGAGGCGTTTTTCAACAACGGCGTGCCCGATACCGGCGCGAACACCCTCGGCCATATCGCCCAAGCCTGCGCCGAGGGTCGCGCCGAGGAAGGCCGCAGCGGCCCCCTGCGCATCCCGACGCTGGAAGCCCTCGGCATTGGCCGCGCCCTGACACTGGCCTCGGGCTTCCACGCCCCCGGCCTCACCGCCACCCCCACCGGCCAATGGGCCGCCGCCACCGAGGTTTCCAACGGCAAGGACACGCCCTCGGGCCATTGGGAACTCGCCGGTGTGCCGGTGCCTTGGGACTGGACCTATTTCCCCAAAACCACCCCCGCCTTTGACGACCATCTCACCGCCAAGGTCTGCGCCTTGGCCGGCACCGACGGCATCCTCGGCAATTGCCACGCCGCCGGTATCGCGATCATGCAGGCGCTGGGCGACGAACATCTGCGCAGCGGCTATCCGATCTGCTACACCTCCGCCGACAGCGTGTTCCAGATCGCCGCGCATGAAGAAGCCTTCGGCCTCGAGCGCCTGATCAAACTCTGCGAAGACCTCGCGCCCTATCTGCATGCGCGCCGCGTCGGGCGGGTGATCGCGCGGCCCTTCACCGGCACCGCGGGCGCATTCAAACGCACCGGCAACCGCCGCGATTTCGCCATCGCCCCGCCCAGCCCCGCCTTGATGGATTGGGCGCAAACCGACGGCCATATCGTCCATGCTGTGGGTAAAATCGGCGATATCTTCTCGCACCGTGGCATCGACCATCTGCACAAGGGCAAAAGCGACGCCGATCTGGTGCAACACCTCCTGCGCCTTGCGGATGAGGCCGAAGACGGCTCATTAACCTTCTGCAACCTCGTCGAATTCGACAGCCTCTATGGCCACCCCCGCGACGTCTCCGGCTATGCTCGCGCGCTGGAGGTCTTCGACGCCCAAGCCGCCGACCTCCTCGCCCGCCTGCGCCCCGGTGATCTGGCGATCTTCACCGCCGATCACGGCAATGACCCCACGTGGACCGGCACCGACCACACCCGCGAGCGCGTGCCCGTGCTTGTGCACCAGCCGCAAACGCTTGTAGGGGAGGGCAACCTCGGACAGATCGGCTTTACCGATGTCGCTGCCACCGTCGCCGCGCATCTCGGCCTCAGCCAGCGCGGGCCGGGTCGTGACATCCTCAGCCGAACATCCCCCAACGGAGAGTGACATGAGCGAACGCATCGACCCCGCCCTGCCCAAAGCCGAATTGCACCTGCATCTCGAAGGCGCCGCGCCCCCCGCCTTTATTCGTGGATTGGCGAAAGAGAAAAGCATCGACATCGCCGGTATCTTTGACGAGCACGGCGGCTATGCCTACCGCGATTTCTGGCATTTTCTCGAGGTCTATGAGGCCGCCTGCACCACGCTGCAAACCCCTGAGGACTTCCGCCGCCTGACCCTTGCCGTGCTCGAAGACCGCGCCGCCGATGGTGTGGTCTACGCGGAAACCTTTGTCTCGCCCGATTTCTGCGGCGGCGGCGATCTGGTGGCGTGGCGCGAATATCTGCAGGCGATCACCGAGGCCGCCGATGAGGCCGAGCGCACCATGGGCATCACCCTCAAGGGTATCGTCACCCCGATCCGCCATTTCGGCCCCGAGAAATCCCGCCCGATTGCGCAGTGTGCCGCCGAGACCAAGGGCCACTTCATCACCGGTTTCGGCATCGCCGGTGACGAGAAAGCCTTTCACCCCAAAGACTTCACTTGGGCCTTTGACTGCGCCCGCGAGGCCGGTCTGCGGCTGACCGCCCACGCTGGCGAATGGGGCGGCGCGCAATCGGTGCGCGATGCGCTTGATCACCTGAAGGTCGAGCGCATCGGCCACGGCGTGCAATCCATCGACGATCTGGCGCTGGTTGATCGGCTCGCCGAAGACGGCATCACGCTTGAGGTCTGCCCGGGCTCGAATGTGGTGCTCGGCGTTTACCCCGATTTCGCCAGCCACCCGATAGCCCGCCTGCGTGAACGCGAGGTGAAAGTGACCATCTCGACCGATGATCCGCCGTTTTTCCACACCACGCTGGTCAAGGAATATGAAGAACTGGCGCGGGTCTTTGGCTGGACAGAAGAGGATTTTCGCGCCATGAACGCCGACGCGATGCGCGCCGCCTTCTGCGACGCCGCGACCAGAGACCGCATACTCAAAATCATCGAGGGAAGCGCATGACCGAACACACCGCCGAGACCGTCCCGCATTTGACTGTCGTCGACCACCCGCTGGTCGCGCATAAACTCAGCATGATGCGCCGGACCGAGACCTCGACGGCGGTGTTCCGCCAGTTGCTGCGCGAGATTTCGCAGCTTCTGGCCTATGAGGTGACCCGCGATCTGCCGATGACCACCGAGCGGATCCAGACCCCGATCTGCGAATGGGACGCGCCGGTGCTCGAGGGGCGCAAACTGGCGCTGGTCTCGATCCTGCGCGCCGGTAACGGGCTCTTGGACGGTATTCTTGAGCTGATCCCCGGCGCCCGCGTCGGTTTCGTCGGCCTCTACCGCGATCCGGTGACCCTCAAACCGGTGCAATACTACTGCAAACTCCCCTCCGAAATGGGCGAGCGGGTGACCATTGCCGTCGATCCGATGCTGGCGACCGGCAATTCCTCGGCGGCGGCGGTGGATCTGTTGAAAGAGGCGGGCGCCAAGAATATCATCTTCCTGTGCCTCTTGGCGGCGCCCGAAGGCGTCGCGCGGATGAAAGAGGCGCACCCCGATGTGCGCGTGGTCACCGCCTCGCTGGATGAGCGTTTGGACGAAAAAGGCTATATCGTGCCGGGGCTGGGCGACGCCGGTGACCGCATGTTTGGCACAAAGTGATGTAAAGATAAGACTTTACTCCGAAGGCATGTCATTGCATCCTTGGTAAATCCACCAGGGGGAATTCTTATGATTGCCAAGCTATTTTCGACAGCTGCCGTCGTCACGGCCTTGTCGGCTGTAGCTGCGCAGGCGCAAGTTGGTCGCACCCCGGCCGAGATGCCGCCCGCCAGCTATAGCCAAACTCAATATGTAGACAGCAACGGATGTGTGTTTATCCGCGCTGGCTTCAACGGCCATACCACATGGGTGCCGCGCTACGGCGATGATCGCCGGCCAATGTGCGGCGCGCAGCCCTCGGTGGCGGTTGGCGCTGCAGCGGTGGCACAGGTTGCTCCGGCACCAGCTCCGGTTATGGCTCCCGCGCCGGTCACCGTGCGCGCCGAGCCGGTGGTGACCGCTGCGACCACGCCGCGCCGCGCCACTGTTGTGGCCGCGCCGGTGGCCACGGCCACGGTGCGCACCCGCATCTCCGAGCCTTACTCCGTCGCGCCCGAAGGCCCGCCCGCCCGCACCCGCGTGGCGCAGGCCCGCACCTCGGCACCGACGCTGCACCGCGTGCAGGCCGGTGGGCTCGACACCCGCTGGAGCTTCTATGACCGCACCGGCCCGTCGCCCTGCACCAATTACAGCCCGCACAGCCAGATGTATGCCGTGCCCTCGCCCGCGCGCCCCGATCTGCCGTTGCGCTGCGTCCCGCAGGCCACGCATCCCGCCGATGCTCTGCGTGAGCAATCGCCGCGCGGTGGCGTCTGGGAACCTTGGAATGGCGTGAACCCCTATCCGGGGCCGAATAACAACGTCTATATGCTGCCGCCGCCCTATGCACCGCGCTGGCCCGAGCCCTATCTGCACGGCGCCTCTGGCCATTTCGCGCCTGCGCCTGCCGCACCTGCGGTTGCCGCGCCGCGCGCCACGGTCTCGACCATGGGCACCATGGCCGGGGTCACCGCGCATCAGCCCGAGCGCTCGAATTTCAGCGGTGGCCGGATGAGTGACGGGCAATATGTGCAGATCGGCACCTTCCGTGGTCGCAACAATATGCAGGCCGCGATCCGTGCCCTGCGCGCCCAGGGCCTGCCTGCTGCCACCGGCCGGATCACCAATGGTGGCCGCCCGATGCAAGCGGTCCTCGCCGGTCCCTTCACCAGCCACGCCGACCTGCAAGCCGCCCTGCAACGCGCCCGCGCGATGGGCTACTCGGATGCCTTCATCCGCTGATCGCCGGATATGAGATTGCGAAACCCCTGCCCACCGGCGGGGGTTTTTGCGTTTCAGTAGGCGAGGCTGCGCACGTTGGTCTTCACCGCGCGGAATCAAGGCAAAGCCGCCGCGCATCGTCCCGTCGACGCGGCAGGTGATTATTCATAGAATAATCACCGAGAGCGGGGTCCGCCCCCCGGGCTGGCGATCTGGCTGCTGTTGGCGCACCGCTTTAATGTATTTCGGATTTTGCCACCATAAACCGCGCCGCTCCACGGTCGCCCCGCCACCCCGCGGACTGCCGATGCGCGGCTCGTGTCCGTCCTCGTCTATACGGCGCAACCATCACCGCCTCGCGTTCAGCTATCCCGTAGTTCGCGCCTCCCGCATGGAACCAACGCATAGCCACCTTGCATTGTCCCATCGACGCGCCATGGCACACCAAGGCCTCCTCTGCACGGAATCAAGGCGAAGCCGCCGTGCATCGTCCCGTCGACGCGGCAGGTGATTATTCATCGAATAATCACCGAGAGCGGGGACCGCCCGCAAGGGCTGGCGAATTGGCTGCCCAAGGCACGTCGCTTGCAGGTCGTCCGGGTTGGCCAGCATAAAGCGCATCGTTCCACAGTAGGATCGCCATCCCGCGGTCTGGCGACACACGGCGAGCCAATCTGGCGCCCTCAGTTCGTTATGAAAGCCATTATCGGCGTTCCGCTGGTCCGCTGGCTGGCGCTTCACGTCTCGCGCCCAGCCCCCTAATCCGCGCAGATCTGCTGCAACGTCAGCCATTCCCCGTCGCTCAGCAACCGCGGCGCCCGTGTCGCGCGGCTGCCGATCCGGTCGGCCAGCGCCTGCGCCAGCCCCGCCTGCGCTTCGGGCAGCGACAGCGCATAGGCGGTTGGCGCCTGTCCCAAAGCATCCAGCCGCAGCCCCAAAGCCTCAGCCTGCGGGAACACCACCGGCTGCGCGAAGAGCTGCGCGGCATAGCCCGCCAGCGACCCCTCGGGCAGCGCGCCGGTGGTCATCAACCCCAGCGTCGCCCGCAGCCCCGCGTAATGCAGCGCCTCGCTCAGCGGATCATGCGCCTGCAGCGCCAGCGCCTCGCCCAGCATCCAGCCTGCCAGCGCCTCGGCACTGTCCAAGCGCTCAAGCAAATCCGCGCCCAGCACCATGATCTGCCCGGGCAAATGCGCCACCTCCAGCCCCGGCACCCCACCGACCACCGAGACCTGCCAACCCGCGCCCAACACGCGGTTGCGCAGCGTCGCCAGAACCTGCCGCCCCTCGGGATCGGCGCAGATCCGCTCGCCGCTGGCGCCCAGAAACAGACTGTCCAAGGCCGTCCGCCCGATCTGCGCGCGCATCGCTGGCGGCACGATCTGCGTCGTGCGGCTGACCACCACGCCGGGCAGCCAATAGGCACCAATCGCGAATAACAATACCGTCGCCGCCACCAATGCCATGCGCAACCAGCGCAGCGGCTGGCGCGGGGCCAGCGCGGCGCGGATCGTCTCCAGCGCCTCGATCAGCGTCGCGTCATCCAATTCCAGGGTCTCGCCGTCATGATCCTCGGCAGGGGCGAAAATCGCCGGATTATTGCCCCGGTTCATCCGCTGCACCGCGGGCAGGGACCAATGGCTGAGCACGATTTCCGAGCGCGCATCCGCGATCACCAGACTGGCATTGCCCAAAGACACCACCACATCGCGGCGCTGCTCCTCGGGCGCAGCCCGCCAGATACCCGAGCCCTCGAGCCGCGTGTATTTATCCAGTGCTGTCATGCCTCAACACCCGCTCGCGATCTCACCTGTGCGAAAGCGCCATGCTATTGCAAGCCAGCCGCCGCTGCTAGGGGCTGGCGATCACAAGGTCTTGGCTTGCTCGCGCAATTCGAACTTCTGAATCTTCCCTGTCGAGGTTTTTGGCAAGTCCTGAAACACCACAAATTTCGGGGTTTTGAACCCGGCAATGCGGCTGCGGCAAAAGGCGATCAAATCCGCCGCGCTGGCCTCTTGCCCCTCTTTCAGCTCGACAAAGGCGCAGGGCACTTCGCCCCATTTTTCGTCAGGTTTCGCCACCACCGCCGCCAAAGCCACCGCCGGATGATGCATCAGGGCGCCCTCGACCTCGACCGAACTGACATTCTCGCCGCCTGAGATGATGATATCCTTCGCCCGATCCGCCAGTTTGATATAGCCGTCCTCATGCATGAAGGCGATGTCGCCCGAGTGGAAATACCCGCCCTTGAACGCCTCCGCCGTGGCCTCGGGGTTGCGGAAATAGCCCTTCATCACGCCATTGCCACGGTGCATGATCTCGCCCAAAGCCAACGTGTCGCGCGCGACTTCCCGCAGCGCCTCATCGGTGACGGTGATCCGGTCCATGAACGGCATCAACACGCCGGTGCGCGCCTTGACGCTGGCGCGGTCGTCGCCTTCCAGCGCCTCGAACCCCTCATGCCAGGTGCATTCGGTCACCGGCCCGTAAGTCTCGGTCAACCCGTAAACCTGCGTGACATTGAACCCCAAAGGCTCGATCGCCGCCAGCACCGCAGCGGGTGGCGGCGCACCGGCGGTGAACACCTCGACGGTATGGTCAAACGGCAACCGCTCGTCGTCTTTCGCGGCAATGATCGTCTGCAATACAATCGGCGCGCCGCCGAAATGCGTCACCTGCTCCTCGGCAATCGCCTTATAGACCCCGCGCGCGGTGATCTCGCGCAGGCAGATGATCGCGCCCCCCAGCGCCGGGATCATCCATGGATGGCACCAGGCGTTGCAATGGAACATCGGCACAATCGTCAGATAGCGCGGAAACAGCACCATCCGCCACGAGATCGGCTGCCCCATGGTCGAGAGATACGCGCCGCGGTGATGATAGACCACACCCTTGGGCCGCCCCGTCGTCCCCGAGGTGTAATTCAGCGCCAGCGATTCCCATTCATCCTGCGGCATGATCCAGTCAAACGCCGGATCACCCTGCGCCACCACATCCTCATAAAGCGGATGCCGCCCGCTCGCCGCGACACCGGCCTGCGCATCGGGCACTTCGATCAATTCCGGCCCGCCGCCGATCTGCGCGCAAGCGGCCTCGGCCAGATCAATCAGACTGGCATCGACCAAAGCCACCCGCGCGCCGCTATGCGCGAAAATATAGGCCACCGTATCCAGATCCAGCCGCGTATTGATCGCATTGAGCACCGCCCCGCAGGCCGGCACGGCGAAATGCGCCTCGGCATGGCTGGGCACATTCGGCAACAGCGTCGAGACCACATCCCCGGGCCGCACCCCGCGACCCGCCAGCGCCGAGGCCAGCCGCGTCACCCGCTCCATATACTGCGCGTAACTCCAGCGCTGATTGCCGTAAACCAGCGCCTCGCGACTGGCGAAGATATCGGCAGCGCGGCGCAGATGTGACAGCGGCGTCAGCGGCACGTAATTCGCTGCGGTTTTGTCCAGACCGGACTCGTCGGCCAACCAACCCATGTGATCCTCGCTCTTGTAAATCAGTGACTTGTCTGCTCCGCATAGTGGCGGCAGTTTCGCCGGTCGAAAAGGGGGAATGCGCATGAGCATGAGCATGACACAGGCAGGCAACCGCACCATGGCGGCAGCGCTTTGTATTCTGGGCTATGCGGTGTTGATCGGTTTTGTCGATAATTTCGTCCGCGAAATCGCCTTGATCGGCGGGCTCTGGCAGTTCCAGCTGATGCGCTCCCTGATGGCCGCCGCGATGATGGGGCTCTTGGCGCTGCCTCTGGCGCTGCGCTTGCGGCCGGTGAATTTTCGCGCGGTGGCGGCGCGCTCCTTGGCGCATGGCACCGGCATCCTGATCTATTTCGGCAGCCTCGGCTTTCTCAGCGTCGCACAGGCTTCGGCAGGGCTTTTCGCGGCGCCGATCTTCGTGCTGCTGCTGGCGCGCTTCTACGGCCACCGCATCGGCATGGCGCGTTTGCTGGCGGCGCTGGTCGGGTTTGTCGGCGTCCTCATGGTGCTGCAACCCGGCGCGCAATCCGATCTCGACTGGCGCTCTCTGGTGCCGCTGGCCGCGGGCGCCTTTTATGCGCTGGGCAATGTCGCCACCCGCGAATGGTGCGCGCAGGAAAGCGCCGCGACGCTGACACTGGGGTTCTTCATCGTGCTCGGCCTCGCCGGAGTGCTGGGCCTCGCGGTGCTGGCAATCCTCGCGCCGCCGGTCCCCGAGGGCGCCGCCGGTTTCCTCACCCGTGGCTGGCTCTGGCCCGGCCCCGCGTTTCTCGGCTGGACGCTATTGCAGGCCGTTGGCTCGATGCTGGCGATCGCGCTACTGGTCACCGGCTACCAGATCGCCGAGGCCAGCCGCGTGACGATCTTTGAATACGTGCTGCTGCCGGTGGTCGCCGGTTGGAGCTATCTGCTCTGGCAAGAACCCCTGTCGCTCAGCGCCGCCATCGGCATCGTGCTGATCATCGGCGCCGGCGCCCTGATGGTCTTGCGCAGCCGCTGAGTCTCTTGCTGCGGCTCGCCCCTGAGTCGCGGCCAGACCGCTGCCACCCCCGCGAGTCGGGAAACGATATCCTGTATTCGCGATGTTTGTTCGCGCAGCGGGGTCAATTGTGGCAACAACCGCGCAGATCCTGCCGATCTCGGGGCTCATCGCCGCAATATGGCGGCTTTGCGGTGCGCGGCGCGGGGATTACCTACAATTCTCCGCAAACTTATCAACACTTCGCCATCGCGCCGCAGTTCTATGGACCCATCAAGCACATGTGGGTGCTTTTAAAGGGGACAGAAAATGTTGCACAGTTGGGTAAGCACGTCGAACAATCGCAAAGACACTCTGCCGTATTCCTTCTCGGGGCGCGGGGATCTCTGGTCGGTGCAGACCGTCGGAGACAGCGGTCCGATGGCGGCGGGGCGCGAGATCGCCTCGATTGCCAGCGGTCTGATCGCCGGCACGATGGTCGCCACCGAGCTTGGCTGGCAGCGGGTCGAGGACCTGCGCAGCGGCGACCGTGTGGTGACCTTTGACAACGGCATGCGGCCGCTGAAAACCGTGCAGATCAGCACCCTCTGGACTGCCGAATCCGCCGCCCCCCGCGGGCTTTGGCCGCTGGAAGTGCCGGCCAAGGCGCTGGGCAACCGCGAGGCGATCCGCCTGCTGCCCGATCAGGCGGTGCTGATCGAAAGCGACGAGGCCGAGGCGCTATATGGCGATCCCTTCATGATGGTGAAGGCCAATGTGCTGGAAGGCTATAACGCGATCACCCGCGTGCCGCCGATGCGCGAGATGAAGATCGTCACGCTGGTGTTCGAGGGGGACGAGGTGGTCTATGCCAGCGGCACCACCTTGGTGCATTGCCCGAACGAGCAGGGCGAGATGGTGCATAGCGCCGAGGAAATGATGCTCACCGGCGGCAAGGTGCACTATCAGCAGCTCACCGACCGGCAGGCGCGGCGCCTGATCGACGCGATGCACGGCGCTGATCTCGCCGATCTCCTCGACCTGTCGGATCTCTCCGACCTCGGGGCGCTCTCGACCATCTGACCGCAGCCCCGACACCGGCAGCCCCAACACCGGCACCAGCCCAAGCGCGCCACGGCCCGCAACAGCCACGCGCCCTCGGGTGACCCCAATCCACGCCGCATCCCAAGGGTGCGGCGTTTACTTGTCCTCGCCCACATCAATCACCTCAGGCCCGTGCCCCCCACGGGCCGCGCCCGACCCTCCCCATGGGAGGGCGCCCCGGCGATGTCCCTCACTGCACAACCAGCATCACTGCTTCCCAGCGCAACACCCCGCTCAACAGGCATCTGCGCCCACCCAGTGTCGGGCGCGTCCCTTTTCGTTCATTGCCGGTCTAGAAGGGCGGAAAACGGGCCATGGACCTGCACAGATTTTTTAACGTTTTCTGATAGGGAAAGCCTCGAAAAAAGGAGTGACCCCACATCAATCATCCGTCAGGCCCGTGGGCACCACGGGCCGCGCCCGACCCTCCCCATGGGAGGGCGCCTCGTCGATGCCCTCCGCCGCTCGAACGACATCAGTGCTTTCCAGCGCAGCACCCCGTTCAACAGGCATATGCGCCCACCCAGGGTCAGGCGCGTCCCTTTTCGCACATTGGCGGTCTAGAAGGGCGGAAACCGGGCCATGGACCTGCGCGGATTTCTTAACGCCTTCTGATACGGAAAGCCTCGAACAAGGGAGTGACCCCACATCCCAACCCCCAGGCCCGTGGAAACCACGGGCCGCGCCCGACCCTCCCCACGGGAGGGCGCCTTGGCGATGTCCTTCACCGTGCAACCGACATCACTGTTTTCCAGCGCCACCCCCAGTTCAACAGGCACCGGCGCCCACCCAGGGCCGGGCGCGTCCCGTTTCGCTGTGGAACCAGCTAGCCCAGCCCGCCCCGCACGGGGCCAGCCCGGGTCGCGCCCGACACTGGGTGGGCGCTCCCAGCCTCGCCACTGCGCGCTGTGCTCAAAAGCATCCATGTCGGTTGAGCCTTACATAACATCGCCATGCGCCCTCCCGGGGGGAGGGTCGGGCGCGGCCCGGGCTGACGCCCGCGCCAAGGCTGAGAAACCGAGCAGATAAAGCGCCCCCTCCGCGCCTCGCCCCCACAAAAAACGCCCGCCCCGAAACCTCGGGACGGGCGCAAATCGCCAGCGTCGGGCCCAGCCCTTACGCCGCTTTCACCTTCTGGCCGTAAAACGTCGCACCACTCGCGGCCATCTCGCGCATCGATTGCGTCGCCTTGAACCGCGGACCGAACTCCGCCTCCAACCCGTCGCAAATCTCCACCGCGCGCTTGAGCCCGATGATATCCAGCCAGCTGAACGGCCCGCCCGACCAGGGCGCAAAGCCCCAGCCAAGGATCGCGCCGACATCACCCTCGCGGATGTCCTCCAGCACGCCCTCATCCAGCGCCCGCACCGCTTCCAGCACCTGCGCCATCATCAGCCGGTGTTTCACCTGATCCAGCTCGGGCTGGTCCTCGGCACGGGGGAATTTATCGCCCAGACCCGACCAATAGCCCTGCCGCTTGCCCTTCTCGTCATAGTCAAAGAAACCGGCGTTGGATTTGCGCCCCAGACGGCCCTCATCGACCATCCAGAACACCACCTCATCGACCGCATCATCGGGGTAGTCATTGCCCATCGCCGCCTTGGTGGCCTTGGCGATCTTGGCGCCCAGATCCAGCGAGGTCTCATCGACCAGCTGCAGCGGCCCGACCGGAAAGCCCAGAAGGCGCGCGGCATTATCGACCAGCGGCGGCGCGACACCCTCGGCGACCATCCGCATGCCCTCGTTGATATAGGGAATGATGCAGCGGTTGGCGTAGAAGAACCGCGCGTCATTGACCACAATCGGGGTCTTGCGGATCTGGCGCACATAATCGAGCGATTTCGCCACCGCGCGTTCGCCGGTCTGCGCGCCCTTGATGATCTCGACCAAGAGCATCTTGTCCACCGGACTAAAGAAGTGGATGCCGATGAACTGCTCGGGGCGGCTGGAGGCTTCGGCCAGCGAGGTGATCGGCAGGGTCGAGGTGTTCGACGCGAAAATCGCCGTCTCCGGGATCACTGCCTCGGCTTTCGCGGTCACATCCGCTTTCACCTTCGGGTCCTCGAACACCGCCTCGATGATCAGATCGCACCCCTCAAGATCGGCATAATCCGCCGTGGTCGTGATCTGGCCCAGCAATGCCGCTTTCTTCTCCTCGGTCGAGCGCCCGCGCTTGATCGCCTTGTCGAGAATGCCGGTGGAATAGGCTTTGCCCTTCTCCGCCGACTCCACGCTGCTGTCCAACAGCACCACCTCGATCCCCGCCGCGGCCGAGACATAGGCGATCCCTGCGCCCATCATGCCCGCGCCCAAGACGCCGACCTTTTTCACCCGCTCATCCGGCACATCGGGACGGTTCGCGCCCTTCTCCAGCGCGCCTTTGTTGACGAACAGGCTGCGGATCATCGCGCTCGACGAGGGGTTCATCAGCACATGGGTGAACCAGCGCGCCTCGACTTTCAGGGCGGTGTCGAACGGCACCTGCAAGCCCTCATAGACCGCGCTCAACAGCGCCTTGGCCGCCGGATAAGCGCCCCAGGTGTTGGCATGCACCATCGCCGAAGCGCCGACAAAAGTCGGAAAGCCCGCAGGGTGGTAAGGCGTGCCACCGGGCACTTTATAGCCCTTTTTGTCCCAGCCCTTGACCAGATCGGCGTCGCTGGCACCCAAGACCCATTCTTTGGCCTTGGCCAGCAACTCATCAGCCGGGACCACCTCGTCAATCACGCCCGCGGCCTTGGCTTTGGCCGGGGCCAGCGCCTTACCCTCCAAGAGCAGCGGCGCCGCCGCCATCGCGCCCAGCTTCCACGACAAGCGCGTGGTGCCACCGGCGCCGGGGAAGATCCCGACCTTGATCTCGGGCAGACCAATCCGCGCCTTGGGGTTGTCGGCGGCGAAAATCCGGTGACAGGCCAGCGGGATTTCCAAGCCAATGCCCATCGCGGTGCCGGGCAGGGCGGCGGCAATCGGCTTGCCGCCTTTCTGGGTCTTGCGGTCCATACCGGCAAGCTCGATCTTGCGCAGCAGCGCATGCATCGACATCACCCCGTCAAACAGGCCTTTGGCCGGATTGTCGCCCGCATCCTCGCGCATTTTGGCAAGGATGTTCAGGTCCATACCACCGGCGAAATCGGGCTTGGCCGAGGTGATCACCACGCCTTTCACGGCGTCATCGGCCAGCGCCTTGTCGATCCCGTCTTCAAGCTCTTGCAGCCCCTCAAAGGACATCACGTTCATCGACTTCTCGGGCACGTCCCAAGTGATGATCGCAACGCCGTCAGCGTCCACTTTGTAATGCAGTTCGGTCATTTGCTGTCTCCTTTCGGCGCGATCCCGCTGGCGGCCAGATCTCTGGGTCCGCTCCAATCGCTGCCGTCGTGATAGGTGAACCGGGCTTTGCCGCCCGAGATGTGAATTTTCATATCGACATCGCCGTAGGTCGCTTCCTCTTCCTCGGCCTTCGAGCCGACGATCAGAAAGCTGGCGGGCGCCTGCGAGCGGTTGATGAAACGGTGCGCATCCGGCACGCCCGCCTGCCACGCGGCGCAATCGCCCGCGCGCATCACCGTCTCGCCCGCGTCTTCGACCAGCACCAATTCGCCGGTCAGAACCATGGCGAATTCATCCTCGCGCAGATGCCAGTGCCGCAGGGAAGCGGGCGCACCCGCCTCCAGATGCACGATATTGACGCCAAACTGGGTCAATCCGGCATGCTCGCCCAACCGCTGCGACCGCCGTCCGGCCATCTGGCCGTTATAGGGCTCGGGGTAAATCGAGCCGGTCTTTACGGGTGCCGCGTTGATGTCGATTTTCGGCATCAGATGCGCTCGATGATCGTCGCCGCACCCATGCCCGAGCCGATGCACAGCGTCGCGAGACCGGTGCCCTTGCCGGTGCGCTCCAACTCGTCGAGCAGCGTGCCAAGGATGATCGCGCCAGTCGCGCCCAAGGGGTGGCCCATGGCAATCGAGCCGCCGTTCACGTTGACCTTGTTATGGTCAACGCCAAACGCCTGCTCGAAACGCATCACCACCGAGGCGAAGGCCTCATTGACCTCGAACAGATCAATATCATCAATCGACATGCCGCTCTCGCGCAAGATCTTTTCGGTCACCGGAACCGGACCGGTCAGCATGATCGTCGGATCGGTGCCGATCTTGGCGGTGGCACGAATGCGCGCGCGCGGGGTCAGCCCGTATTTCTCGCCGAATTCCTTATTGCCGATCAGGATCGCTGCCGCCCCATCGACAATTCCGCTAGAGTTCCCCGCATGGTGGATATGGTTAATCCGCTCCAGCTCGGGGTATTTCATCAACGCGATCTTGTCGAACCCGGGCATCACCTCGCCCATATCCTTGAACGAAGGCTTCAGCGCGCCAAGGCTCTGCATATCGGTCTGCGGGCGCATGAATTCGTCATGGTCGAGGATGGTCAACCCGTTGATATCCTTGACCGGAACCACGGTCTTGTCGAAATGGCCGGCCTTCCAAGCCGCCGCCGCGCGCTTCTGGCTCTCCACCGCCATCGCATCGGCCTGATCACGGGTGAACCCGAATTTGGTGGCGATGATATCGGCGCTGATCCCCTGCGGGACGAAGTAATTGTCAATCGCAATCGAGGGATCCACCGCAATCGCGCCGCCATCGGTGCCCATCGGCACGCGGCTCATACATTCGACACCGCCCGCAACATAGGCCATGCCGGCGCCGCCGCGCACTTGGTTGGCGGCCATATTCACCGCTTCCAGACCCGAGGCGCAGAACCGGTTGACGCTGACGCCGGGCACGGATTCGTCGAATTCGGAGGCCAGAACCGCGGTCCGCGCGAGGCACGCGCCCTGTTCGCCGATCTGGGTGACATTGCCCCAGATCACATCCTCGATCGCGCGGGTGTCCAGATCATTGCGATCCTTCAGCGCGTTCAACGCAATCGCCGAGAGCCGCGCGGCGGTGACCTCATGCAGGCTGCCATCCTTGCGGCCCTTGCCCCGCACAGTGCGCGCGGCGTCGTAAATATAGGCTTCAGTCATTGCTCTCTCCTTAGTCGGTTTGCCGGTCGGCAGGCGATCCGGGCATCATGTCATAGGGGGTTTTCCAACCGGGCAGGGCGGCGATATTGCCCAGCCAGCGGTCGATATTGGGCCAGTCTGCGCGGGCAAAGCCAAAGGGCTCGGGGTAGAAAAGATACCCGCAGCAGGCGCAATCGGCGATGGTCACAGCCTCGCCGACAATCCAGTCGCGCCCCGCCAGATGCGCATCCAGCGTCGCATAGGCGGCCTTCAGGCGGCCCTGCATAAATGCGATCACATCCGCCGAGCGTTTGTCCTCGGGGATGAAATTCATCAAGAACCGCGTCATCCCGGCCTGCGAGCTGAGCTTGTGGTTGTCCCAGAGCACCCAGCGCAGGACTTCTTCCTCTTCGCCCGCCGCGCCGCCCAGATTGCCGGTGGCTTTGACGATGTGATACTGGATCGCGCCGGACTGGCTGAGCGTGGTATCGCCATCGACCAGCACCGGCGCCTCGCCCATCACATTGAGCGCGCGAAACTCCGGCGAGCGGGTCTCGCCAGCAAAGAAATCGACGAACCGCGGTTCCCAGTCATAGCCCGCCAGCGTCGCGGTCAGCGCCGCCTTATAGGCGTTCCCCGATTCGCCGAAACAATAGAGGGTTGCAGTCATGCGCCTGTCCTTTCAGCGGTGTTTCCAGTGGAGATGTGGGATTTTGAGTATTTTTGGCAAGATGAAGCCGCATGGTGAATATTTGTTAACCAAGCGCCCCTAGAGTCAGGGGTGCGGTACAGGCTGGAGAGCCGATGACCGTGCAAGGTGAAGCCGCCCGTCAGTGATGACCCGGTCACAACCGGCGAGCCGGCGGGCGCGCTTCTACCGGCTTCATCTTGCCATAAATACTCATTCTTCTGGACCGCCGCCGCAAAGGGGCGCTGTTGCTGGCTCATAGCGCCCTCCCGATCAGGTCTTTCATAATCTCGTTGGTGCCGCCGTAAATCCGCTGCACGCGGGCATCGGTCCACATTTCCGCGACTTCAGTCTCCTGCATGAACCCGTAGCCGCCGTGCAATTGCAGACAGTCATCCAGCACTTTGCCCTGCAGATCACTCAGCCAGTATTTGCACATCGCCGCCATCTCGACGCTGAGCGCGCCGTTCAGATGCGCGGTGATGTAACTGTCCAGAAACGCCCGCGCCACCACCGCATTGGTCTTGCATTCAGCCAGCGTGAAGCGGGTCGCCTGAAAGTCGATCACCGGCTTGCCGAAAGCCTCGCGCTCCTTGCAATAGGCAATGGTGCGCTCCACCGCGCCCTCGATGGCGCCGACCGCGCCGCAGCCGATGATCAGCCGCTCCTGCGGCAGTTGCGCCATCATCTGGGCGAATCCCTGCCCCTCAATGCCGCCGAGCAGCGCCTCTGGCGGCAGCGCGACATTGTCAAAGAACAATTCCGAAGTATCCGCTGCTTTCAACCCGATCTTCTCAAGGTTGCGGCCCCGCGCAAAGCCCTCTGCGCCCTCGGTCTCGACCACCATCAGCGACAGGCCTTTGGCACGGCTTTCAGGGTCGGTTTTCGCCGCGACGATGATCAGATCAGCGTGCTGGCCGTTGGTGATAAAGGTTTTCTGCCCGCTCAGCCGATAGAGGTTGCCGTCTTTCACCGCGCGGGTTTTCAGCCCCTGCAGATCCGATCCCGCCCCGGGTTCGGTCATCGCAATCGCGCCGACCATCTCGCCGCTGGCCAGTCTCGGCAACCAGCGCTGTTTCTGCGCCTCGCTGCCGTAAGCAAGGATGTAATGCGCGACGATGCCCGAATGCACACCGTTGCCCCAGCTCGCCAGATTGGCCCGCGCCGCCTCAAGGGTGATCACCGCCTCATGGCCGAAATCACCACCGGCACCGCCGTAAGCCTCGGGGATCGAGGCGCAGAGCAGCCCGACCTCGCCCGCCGCCTGCCATGTGCTGCGGTCCATCTGCCCCTGCGCCCGCCAGCGCGCGCCCTGCGGCACCCATTCCTCATGGAAAAACCGGCGCGCCATCTCGCCGAGCATCGCATGCTCCTCCGTCATCCACGGCGGGGTGGTCAGCGGCAAGTCAGTCATTTGCGGCTCCTCCCAAAGCGCGTGTCGCGGGTCGTCTCAGGCGGGTTGCGGCGCTCACCGTTTGCGCGCCTCGAGTTCCGAATTGAACAACCGCAGCCGGTGGCTGAGGTTCTCGTGATGGGTCACACTGTCGAAATTCTCGAACAGAAACGACAGCGCCTCACCCTCGTCGAGCCCCGCCTCGCTGGCGAAACGTTTCAGCCGACGATAGCCGTCTTCGGTCATCGCGCAAGGGAAACGGCGGGTCAGGCGCAGGCGTTTGGGCATGAAAACTCCCGTGAGTTAGCAGCGGGTGAGCAGGCGATACGGGGGCGGGCCAGCCAGCAGCCCGCCCCCGCAGTCAGTCTTAGAACTGGTCTTCGTCCAGCGCCATCACCGGCTCGGCGCCCGACATGATCCGCGCCAGATGCATGCCGGTGGCGGGCAGGTGGCGGGCCATATAATAGCGCCCGGTTTTCAGCTTCGTCTCGTGGAACTTAACGTCAGAGGTGCCGTTTTCCAGTGCCTCGCTGCTCGCCTTCGCCATCAGCGCCCACATATAGCCAAGGCAGACATGGCCGAACATATGCATGAAATCGGTCGAACCGGCGAGCGCGGCATTGGGGTTTTTCATCCCGTTCTGCATGAAATACATCATCGCCGCCTGCAGGTCCTTGGAGCCCGCTTTCAAAGGCTCAAGGAAGCCGTCTTTCAGCGCCTCATTGCCCTCGTTCTCCTTGATGAAACCCTTGATCATCTCGAAAAACGCCATCGCCGGTTTGCCACCATCGGCGGCCAGCTTGCGGCCGACCAGATCGAGCGCCTGCACGCCGTTGGCGCCCTCATAGATCATCGCAATCCGCGCATCGCGCACATACTGCGACATGCCGGATTCCTCGATATAGCCGTGGCCGCCGTAGATCTGCTGGGCCTGCACGGTCATCTCGAAACCCTTGTCGGTCTGGAACCCTTTGATCACCGGCGTCAGCAAGGAGATCAGCCCCTCGGCCTCTTTGTCGCCGAGCCGGTGGCCGCGGTCCAACAGATGCGCGCCCCAATAAGTAAAGGCCCGCGCGCCCTCGATAAACGACTTCTGGTCCATCAGGTTGCGGCGGATATCGGGATGCACGATCAGCGGGTCGGCGGGGCCTTCGGGGTTCTCGGCACCGGTGACGGCACGGCCCTGCAGACGGTCGCGGGCGTAATCGACGGCGTTCTGATAGGCGATCTCGGCCATCGCATAGCCCTGCAGGCCAACGCCGACGCGGGCCTCGTTCATCATCACGAACATCGCTCGCATACCCTTGTGCAACTCGCCGACCAGATAGCCATTGGCCTCGTCGAAATTCATCACGCAGGTGGCATTGCCGTGGATGCCCATTTTCTCTTCGACCTTGCCGACCGAAACACCGTTGCTGGCGCCCAGAGAGCCGTCCTCCTTGACGTTGATCTTCGGCACAATGAACAGGCTGATGCCCTTGGTGCCCTCACCACCGCCCGGCGCTTTCGCCAGCACCAGATGGATGACGTTCTCGGCCAGATCATGATCGCCCGCCGAGATGAAAATCTTCTGGCCGGTGATCTTGTAGCTGCCGTCATCCTGCGGCACGGCTTTGGTGCGGATCAGCCCCAGATCGGTGCCGCAATGGGGCTCGGTCAGGTTCATCGTGCCGGTCCATTCCAGCGAGACCATTTTCGGCAGATAGGTGGCCTTTTGCTCGGGCGTGGCATGGGCCAAGAGCGCGTTGATCGCGCCATGGGTCAGGCCCTGATACATGTTGAAGGCCATATTGCCCGACATCAGCACTTCGCCAACCGAGATCCCCATCACATAGGGCAGGTTCTGGCCGCCGAATTCCTCGGGCAGATCGAGCCCGTTCCAGCCGCCTTCCTTGACCTTTTCAAAGGCGTCCTTAAAGCCGGTGGGCGTGTAGACGACGCCGTTTTCCAAGCGGCAGCCCTCGGTGTCGCCAATGGCGTTCAGCGGCTCCAACACCTCGGTGGCCAGTTTTCCGGCCTCTTCAAAGATCGCATTGGTGAATTCGGGCTCCAGCTCGTCATAGCCGGGAATGTCGAGGCCATTGGCCTTGAGCACATCATGAAGGATGAACTGCATGTCTTTGACGGGGGCGATATAGCGGGTCATGGATATCTCCTGGCGGGTGCCGGCGGGGCGGCGTTGTTCGGTAAATCTGGCGTCGAAACTCGGTCGAAGGGCCGGCCTCTGCGCCCCTGTCTGCGGGGGCCATGCGGCTGGCGGGCGTTGAGTGGCGGGCGTTGGCTGGCGGGCCTCAGGCTTTAGGCAGCGGGGCGGCGGAAGGCGGTCATCATCTCGGCGCCCTGCTCAAGCTGTTCGCGCAATTCCTCAATCGCTTCGTTCAACTCGTCGCGCTGGCGTTCCATCTGCGCGAGCCGTTCACGCGCCGCCTCATAGGTGCGGGTCAGCTGTTCTTCTTGCGCGTCGCCACGGTCATAAAGGTTCAATAGCTGGCGCATTTCTTCCAGCGCAAAGCCAAAGCGCTTGCCGCGCAGGATCAGCTTGAGCCGCCCGCGGTCGCGCCGGTCATAGAGCCGTTTCTGGCCGTTCCGGCGCGGGAAAATCAACTCTTTGGCTTCGTAAAAGCGCAGCGTGCGCGGCGTCACATCGAACGCGTCACACATCTGGCGGATGGTCATCAGGTCGTCTTCCATTCTTACCTCGCACAGCACAGCAGTCGGTTCGCTTAGCTTTATGTAACGCGTATGAATAGAAAATGAAGAGTGCTTTACGTTAACGTAAGCTCGACGTTGCGTCACAAACGGGCAAAGGCAGGCGCGACAGAGCAGGTCTTGAACCCGCAGGGAGGGTTGCGTCGCAAGCGGGGGCCCCGCGCTGTGTTTTGCATAATATGCTGCCACGAGGCTCTGCGGTCTAGCGTTACGCCCCGTTGGTCTGCCGCCCCGCGCGGAATCAAGGCGAAGCCGCCGCGCATCGCCAGACCGCCCCCCGGGCTGGCGATCTGGATGCCGTATGCGCGTTGCTCGATCTGTGCTCGGATTTTGCCACCATAAACCGCGCTGTTCTGCGGTAGGGTTCGCCACCCCGCGGTCTGCCGCTGCGCTGTGTTGCGCTTGATGTGGTGCCATGAGGTTCTGCGGCCAAGCGTTACGCTTCGTTGGTCTGCCGCCCCTGCGCGGAATCAAGGCGTTAGCCGCCGCGCATCGTCCCGTCGACCCGGCAGGTGATTTTCTCAAAATCACCGAGAGGGGGGACCGCCCCTCGGGCTGGCGATCCGGTTGATGTATGCGCGCCGCTTGGATGTTATGCGGATTTTGCCACCATAAAGCTCGCTGTTCTGCGGTAGGGCTCGCCACCCCGCGGTCTGGCGATGCGCTCTGTTGCGCTTATTGAGGTGCCATGCGGTCTGGCGATACGCTGTGTTGCGCTTATTGAGGTGCCATGCGGTCTGGCGATACGCTCTGTTGCGCTTATTGTGGTGCCATGAAGCCCCGCGGTCAGGCGCTGCGCTCTGTCGCGCTTGAATGCCACCCCGCCCCCCAGCGCGGCATCCGCTCAGACCTCCGCCTCGGTGGCCAGTTCCGCGGCCTCCTCGCGCAGCGATTTCAGGTCCTCGATGGTCACCGCCAGTTCCGCATATTGCCGTTCCAGTTCCACCAGCTGCCGGTCCGCCATCTCGACAAAGGCGGACATCTGCCCGGCATTGCCCTTGGTCTCATACATCAACAGCCACTGGCGCAATTCCTCCAGCGTAAAGCCGAACCGACGCCCGCGCAGGATCAGCGTCATACGGGCGATTTCACGCGCACCGTAGAACCGGTTGCGGCCCTCTTTCTCGGGTTTGAGCAGCTCGATATATTCGTAATACCGCAAGGTTCTGGGCGTCACGTCGAACTTTGCGCACATGTCTTTGAAAGAGAGTAATTGCTCGCTCATCGCGGTTCTGCCGGCCTCCGTCTGGGCTGAATTACCTCAACGTAAGCCGCCGCCGCGGCAGGCGCAACCATTGCCTTTTACACAGGTGAAATGCCACATAGCCTTGCGCGCGCGGGCAACTGCAGCGACAGTCGGCGCCACCAGAACTGCCATCCAACACGGCACCCGTCCTGCCACGCCCCCTGCCACCATAGCTGCCCGCCACATCTCGCCGAGACAACCGCCCAAGGATATCTGACCGACCATGGCCGACATTTCCCCCGCTCAACAATTCATCGCCGCGATCCCCCATGCCAAGGCGCTGGGCCTGCAACTCGAAGAGATCGGCGACAGCAAGGCGGTGATCTCGATGCCATGGGCGCCGCATCTGGTCGGTGACCCCGCCACCGGGGTTATCGCGGGCGGCGCGGTCTCGGCGCTGCTGGATACCTGCTGTGGCGCGGCGGTGATGTCGCATCCCGGCGCCAAGGGCACCGCCACGCTGGACCTGCGCATCGACTATATGCGCGCCGCCACACCGGGGCAGCGAATCACCGCGCGGGCCGAGTGTTTCCACGCCACCCGCTCGGTCGCCTTTGTCCGCGCCACCGCTCATGACGAGGACAGCGGATTGCCGGTCGCCACCGCGCAGGGCGCCTTCACCATGGAGGGCAATGCCAAAAAGCCCAAAGTCGAGGGCAAACCCGCCAAATCGGAGGGCACAGCATGAGAGGCGCCAAACCCGAGCCGGTGCAGGTGATCAAACAACGCCGCGACACCGCCCTGCGCAATCTGGTCGCGGGCATCCCCTATATCAACTTTCTCGGCATCCAGTTCGACCGCAGGGGCGATGAACTCACCGCCGTTCTGCCGTTCCAAGACAAGCTGATCGGCAACCCCTTCCTGCCCGCGATCCACGGCGGCGTCACCTCGGCCTTTCTCGAGGTCACCGCAGTGATCGAACTCTCCTGGTCGATCCTCTGGGAGGAGATGGAGCAAGGCACGCTCGATCCGCGCAAACTCGACGCCGCGCATCTGCCGCGCCTGCCCAAGACGATTGATTTCACCGTCGATTACCTGCGCTCAGGCCTGCCGCGTGACGCCTATGCGCGGGCGCGGATCAACCGCTCGGGGCGGCGCTATGCCTCGGTGCATGTCGAGGCCTGGCAGGACAACCGCGCGCGGCTCTTCGCCCAGGCCACCGGCCATTTCCTGCTGCCCAGCCGCGACGACCCCACCGCGCCGACCCCCGCGCCGACCCCCGAGGCCTAGGCTTGACCCAGATCGCCCCCCAATTGACCCACGCCCGCGTGCTGCGCATTGCCCTGCCGATCGTCGCGGCCAATGTCACCGTGCCGCTCTTGGGCCTCGTCGATACCGCCGTCGTCGGCCAATTGGGCGAGGCCGCGCCAATCGGCGCCGTTGGCCTCGGCGCCGTGATCCTGACCTCGGTCTACTGGATCTTCGGCTTTCTGCGCATGGGCACCACCGGCCTCGCCGCGCAGGCCCACGGCGCCGGAGACCATGACGAATCCGGTGCGATCCTCAAACGCGGGCTCTTGGTTGCCGCAGCGGCGGGCGCGCTGCTGATCACCCTGCAAATCCCCTTCACCTGGGCCGCCTTCCAACTCGCCCCCGCCAGCGCCGAGGTGGAGTCCCTCACCGCCGAATATCTGGCGATCCGCATCTGGGGCGCACCGGCGATCATCGCCACCTATGCGCTCAGCGGCTGGCTGATCGCGCTCGAACGCACCCGCGCTGTCCTCGCCCTGCAAGTGGTGATGAACGGGCTCAATATCACCCTCGATATCCTCTTTGTCCTCGGCCTCGGCTGGGGCGTCGCCGGGGTCGCAGGCGCCACGCTGATCGCCGAGATCGCCGGTGCCACATTCGGCCTCTGGCTCTGCCGCGATGCCCTGCGCCGCACCGCCGCGCGGATATTTGACGCGCTGAGGCTGCGCCGCATGGCCTCGGTCAACGGCGATATCATGGTGCGCTCGGTGCTCTTGCAGGCCAGTTTCACCAGCTTCCTGTTCCTCTCGGCGGGGCAGGGCGACACGCAACTGGCCGCCAATCAGGTGCTCTTGCAGTTCCTCACCCTGATGGCCTTCCTGCTCGACGGCTTTGCCTTCGCCGCCGAAACCCTCGTCGGCCAGGCCGTGGGCGCCCGCCGCATTCCTGCCTTTCGCCGCGCCGTGCACCTTGCCTCGATCTGGTCGCTCGGCGGCGCGCTGATCATGACGCTGGGCTTTTTGCTGCTCGGCGGCACCATCATCGACACGCTCACCACCGCGCCCGAGGTCCGCTCTGCCGCCCGCGCCTTCCTGATCTGGGCCGCGCTCTCGCCGCTGTTTGGTGTCGCCAGCTTTATGCTCGACGGTATCTTCATCGGCGCCACCCGCACCCATGATATGCGCAACGCGATGATTGTCGCGGTCGCGGGCTATGCGGCGGCGCTCTACCTCTTCTTGCCCTTGGGCAATCATGGGCTATGGGCGGCGATGTTTGTGCTGTATGTGTTGCGCGCCCTGACGCTCGGGGCGCTCTATCCGCGACTACTCCGATCCCTAGACGACGCTTGACCGAGGCCGCATGACCACGCCCACAACCGACCTGACGCCCGACGCCATCCAGTCCCTGTTCACCCGCGCTGACGGCAGCTTTCTGTTTGCCCGCTGGGGCCGCCCGATTGTGCCGATTGTCTTTGGCACCGACGATGCGACACTGGCCACGGTCAAGGGCGCGATCGAGGCGGTGGTGCTGCTGGCGGGCCACCAGATGGCCGAGCATGACCCCGAGCTGGGCGTCAACCTGATGGTGTTCTTCTTTCGCGACTGGGACGAGCTGCTGGATGTCCGCGATCTTGACCGTCTGGTCGAGGGCCTCGCCGCCACCGTCGCGCGGCTCAAAGAGGGGAATGCCAGCCAATACCGCGCCTTCCGCTTTGACGAGGACGGGGCGATCAAAGCGGCCTTTGTCTTTGTGCGGATGGACGCGCAGATGTCCGCGCTGCCCGCCGCCGATATCGCGCTGATGCAGGCGGTGCAGGTGATCCTCCTATGGTCCGACACCGCCTTTGCTGAGCGCGCGCCCCTGGTCCGCGCCGGCGACACCGCCGTGTTGCACCCCGACATCGCCGCCCTGATCGCGGCAGGCTACGACCGCGTGCTGCCACCGGTGGCACGGGACGCGAGCCACGCGTTGAGGTTGTTTGCGCGGTTGGTGTGAGGGGGGAGTTCGCCAAGAGAGAGCTAACGCTTAGTCACCTGATGAGATGTTTCCATTCGAAACAATTAGATATGCCCGAAGAGTGCAGCTATATCGAAGAGGCAATGAGAGAGTTGATTTCAGAATGGCCGCGCCACGCTTTCTTCATTGCGGACTTATCCGCCCCAACAAAAAATTGTCCTGAATACAGTATGGCGGCTTTGATATAAGGCGAAGTGTTGTCATACATTTCCCGAACACTTCTCTTGTCTTGCACCCGTCCGAATTTGGCAACAAATATTGCCGCTATCGCTCGTGTGGGGTCCCCAATACGACCATCCTGAAGCCAATTTAGAGCATGCTGGACTGTAGAGTTTTCGACGGTTTCGCAAGACATTACTCCAGCCAGATAGTACATCCGTTGGTAGTCTAAATGGAATCCGTTTGCGCGTATCAGTCTCTCTATTCGTTCTCTTACCTCTACATGTTTTTTCGCGAAGTGATTTAGATAAGAAAAGTAGTGCCTTGTAAGATGGGGGCGTTCGGCAAGCCCAGAGAAAGCCCTTTCAATTCCATATTCATCTCCAACTGAGCGCAAATATGGCAAGCAGAAACGATCAATTTTTTCTTGAAGGTCTGGGGTCTCGGCTTGATAATCTAGGAGTGCACGGACAGCTATTAGCTCATCGTCCAAGCCGTCGTTCATCGCCACCTCTAGTTCGTCTGAATTTATCCAGTCGCCTTGAAATCCATAGCCGCCTTGTTCAACCAAATCCTTCGCGTCCGCTATCTCTGCTCTTGCTGTGTCAAACAATGTATCAATTTCTTTTTGCTCGAAAAGGAGTGTGCGCGATTCAACGATTTTCGTTTTTGTTGGATTGAGATTGAGACCAACTTTTCTTAACTTCTCAATCAGTGTATTGAGAAATATTTTGACCTCAAGCTCGGTTTCGAAGCCGATATAGATGTCATCAACGTAGCGTGCAGACGGCAAGCCTTTCAGCGCGCATAGTCCGTCGATGTCCGTCAAGTAAAAATTGCCGAGTACATCTGATGGGAAAACTCCTTGAATAATACCTTGGGAAACACTTTGTTTGAAACTTGTGAGAGTTTTTTCCAACAGTCGAACTGACTCGGCTCTGCACCCGCTTCCTTCCAAAGCGTTGATCAGTGGATGTTGAGGAAGGGTCTCAAAGAAATTTGCGACATCGCATTGAAGAATGAAGGGGCGTTCTCCACAAATTTGTTCGACTCTTTGTTGAAATGCATTCCAAGCATCGAAAGATGGTGCGAAGAGGCGCTGATCTTCGCCTGATGGTACGTGGCTGAACGTTCTACCCCTGTCCATTTGAGCTTCCAATTGAGGGAGTATATCTTCGACAAGTCCCTGGTACAGAAGCCGGTCTTGAGGAAGCAAGATGCTTCCTGGGCGGGAAAGGATGCCTTGCTTGGGTACGCTCATTTGGATCGGAAGCTGAGGCTCATAAACGCCCGCGCCGAGCGCCGAGGAGAGTTGTTGCTTCAACTCTTCGCTCTTTTCGCGAAAGATGATGTCAAAGTGCGGAGCGAGTATGAAATCTGAACGATTATCGACAATGATATTCTGGACAGCTTTGGCCCAGTCGATATCATCAATCACTTTTTTGTCTAATCCGGGCACTTTTCAATACACTCTCTATGCGGTTTGATCTTCTTTTCGATCCTTTCCGAACAATGACAAATAATAACAGCTTTAGAAAGTCGATGTTGCCACGCTTTTCACCCTAATTGGGTTTTGCCTGATTGTCCGGTATATGGTGCCGTCGCTTTGCTGCCTTGGTTCACCTAACCTAGGTCCGTTCTGGGCCGACAGTATCGCCACACCTCCGGCTCTCTCCAACACCCAAAAACCCTTAACAAACCCCTAATCCAACAAGCCAACCCCTTGATATCACTCGTCCCGCACCCTGTCCCACGCGCGGGACGGCCCCCTCAGGCCGCCCGCATATCAACCAGCTGCTGGAGGATATTCGCGTAATTCTCCTCCCCCTGCGCGCCGGTCACCAGATGCTGCCGTTCAAAAACCATCGCCGGCACCCCCTGAATGCCGCGGCTGGTCCAGAATTGCTGGTTTTCGCGCACCGATTCCGCCCGCTCGCCGCTTTCCAGCACCGCCCGCGCCGCCGCATTCTCCAGCCCGACCTCGCCGGCCTTTTCCTCCAGCACCTCGATATCCGAGACATCCAGTTGCTGCTCGAAATAGGCACTGAGGAGCGCCAGCTTCAGCTCATGTTTCTTGCCCTGCGCCGCCGCCCAATCCATCAATTGATGCGCCTTGAAGGTGTTCACCATGCGGCTTTGGTCGGAGTAATTGAATGCGAACCCCAGCCCCGCGCCAAACCCGGCCAGCCGCTCGCGGGTCTGCACCGAATCCGCCGCCGAACTGCCGTATTTGCGCGCCAGATGCTCGCCAAGGTTCTCGCCCTCGGGCGCCATATCGGGGTTCAATTCAAACGGATGCCAATGCACCTCGATCGGAATGCCGCTGGCTTTCGAGGCCTTTTCCAACTGTAGATATCCGATGGCGCACCAGGGGCAGACCACATCCGAGACAATATCAACGCTGATCGGGGTCATCGCGACCTCCCTTTGTTACTTTATCTTGTCGCCGCCTAGCAAATCCGCCCAGCCGCGACGATGGCAGCGGCGGAACCCGCCGTCACAATTCCTTGCAGTGCCCCTCAGATATACCCCCACCCGCGACATTCCACCCCCCTGGCGCGCGACCCCCACCGACCACAGTAATGCGCAGCCCCTCGTTGCAGCCCTCTTACCCGGCCCACCCACGGGCCGCGCCCGACCCTCCCCCCCGGGAGGGCGCCTTGGCGACGTCCGTCACCGCGCATCCGGCATCTATGCTTCCAAACGCCCCGCATCGCGGCAACGGCAGCGGCGCCCACCCAGAGTCCGGCGCGTCCCTTCGCGCTGCCAACCCACCCCTCAGGCCCGTGGCACCCACGGGCCGCGCCCGACCCTCCCCATGGGAGGGCGCATCGGCGATGCCCTTCACCGCCCGAACGACGCCAATGCTTCCAAGCACACCGCATCGTGGCAAGGCCGGATCGCCCACCCAGGGTCAGGCGCGTCCCTGCGCGTCCGCCACCCCGATTGCCAGCCCAATCACTTCCCCCTAACCTGCCGCCGCATCCCAACCCGAAGGCGCCTTATGACCCATCATTTCCCCGTCACCGTCTATTACGAAGACACCGATATGGGCGGCATCGTCTACCACGCGAACTACCTCAAATTCATCGAGCGCGCCCGTTCCGACTGGGTCCGCGCGCTGGGCATCGACCAGAACGCCCTGCGCGATGCCGGCACCGTGTTCGCCGTTCACCGGATCGAGGCCGATTTCCTCGCCCCCGCGCGGCTGGACGAGCAGCTACAGGTCCGCACCCATGCCGCGCAGGTCTCACCCGCGCGGCTGGTGCTGGTGCAGCAGGTCTGGCGCGCCGAAACCTGCCTATTCAAGGCCCGCGCCACGCTGGTGGCGATGTCGCTGGACGGGCGTCCGCGCCGCCTGCCGCCAGAACTGGCTCAAATCACTGTCATACTCGGCGGAAAACCGTAACATTCGCGTGGGAAGCTTGGCGTCGGGCTTGGAATGTGGATAGAATCGCGGCAGATGAGCGCAACAGGCACCAACGCCACAATCGACGCCCACCAAAGAGCAGGACCTAGGCCCTATGGATACCGCCACGCTGGCGAATGCTGCCGATATTGATTTCTCGCTGCTAGCGCTGTTCATGCGCGCGACCTTCACCGTGAAGCTGGTGATGATCCTGCTGATCGCGGCCTCTTTCTGGTCGTGGGGGATCATCATTCAAAAGCATCTCACCTTCCGCCGCGCCCGCGCGCAGGCCGCTGAATTCGACACCGCCTTCTGGTCCGGTGAGCCTCTGGATGAGCTTTACGCCCGTATTGGCGGCGCGCCCAGCAGCGGGCCGGAGCGGGTGTTTTCCGCCGGTATGGCCGAATGGCAACGCTCGCATCGGCAGGACGGCGCGCTGATCCCCGGCACGCCGCAGCGTATCGACCGCTCGATGGATGTGGCGATTGACCGCGAGGCGCGGGGGCTGAACGCGGGGCTGACCTTCCTCGCCTCGGTCGGCTCGGCCAGCCCCTTCATCGGCCTCTTCGGCACCGTCTGGGGCATCAAGAACGCCTTTGAGGAGATCGCCTTGGCGCAATCGACCAACCTCGCCGTCGTCGCCCCCGGCATCGCCGAGGCGCTGCTGGCCACCGGACTCGGCCTCCTCGCGGCGATCCCGGCGACGATCTTTTACAACAAACTGTCCGACGACAGCGACACTATCGCCAGCGGCTACGAGCAATTCGCCGATGAATTCGGTACCCTCCTGTCGCGCAATCTGGACGCCTGATCATGGGGGCACAGGCAATCCGCAGACAATCGGGATCGGGCACGCGGCGGCGCCGTCGCGGGCAGGCCAAACGCATGTCGGAAATCAACGTCACACCCTTTGTCGATGTGATGCTGGTGCTCCTGATCATCTTTATGGTCGCGGCACCGATGCTCACCGTTGGTGTGCCGGTGGAACTGCCCGAATCCGCCGCCGGAGCGCTGGCTGCCGAGCAAGAGGAACCCTTGGCGATCACCCTGACCGCCGATGGCCAGTTGCTGCTACAAACCACCGAAATCGCCGCCAATGAGCTGCTGCCGCGGCTGCAGGCGATTGCCGCCGAGCGGCAGGATACCCGTATCTTCCTGCGTGCTGACGGGGCGATCCCCTATGCGCGGGTGGCGGAATTGATGGGCGCGCTGAACGCCGGAGGCTTTCGCAACATCGGTCTGGTGACCGAGACAGGCGGCCCGACGTTCGGAGCCGGCACGGATCAATAACCCATGGCGGCAGTGGCGCATAACACTCTGAACAGCGGTCAAAAGCCGAATGTCTGGCAGCGGTTGAACACCGGCCAGAAGCTTTCGGCTGTGCTGCATATCGGGCTGATCCTCTGGGTGATGCTGTTCGATCTGTTCAACCGGCCCGAGGACCCGTTTGTCCCCGAGGTGACCGAGGTCGCGCTGCTTTCGGCGCAGGATTTCGAGCAGCTCATGCAGCCGCTAACGCCGCCGCCCGCCGCCGCACCCCAGCCGGAACCAACGCCTGAGCCAAGACCCGAGCCAAGGCCCGAACCGGCCCCAGAGCCTACACCCGCGCCGATTACCCCTCCGGCCGCGATCACACCGCCGCCGCCGGTCGAAACACCGCCCGCACCCGCCCCAACTCCGGCGCCTGAACCGGCACCGGAGCCTGCCCCGACACCTCCAGCCCCCGCGCCCGAGCCGCCTCAGGCTGCGGTGATCGCGCCCACGGTCACGCCGGACGCCAGTCTCACCCCGGTGCAGCGCCCCGCCGAGCGTGTCGCCCCCGAGGCCGCGCCGACGCCGGACCCGCAGATCACCATCGCGCCGCAGGATCAGGCCGCAGTGACCCCTGACGCCACCGCCACGGTCGAGGCCGAAGAGGCGCAGGAAGCCACCCAGCGCGAGGCCGCCGCCACCGAAACCGTCACCGAAGCGACGCGGATTTCCGAGACCGAACCGGCGCAGCGCACCGCCACCGCGCCCGAGGTCAGCCTGCGTCCGCGCCGCCGTCCGGCGCTGCCCGAACCGATCGCGGCCACCCCCGCCGCGCCCGCACCGACCCCCGCGTCCACACCGGAGCCAACACCCGAGCCGACTCCCGAGCCCACCCCGGCCCCCGAAGCCACCGCTTCAGCGATCGAGGACGCGCTTCTTCAGGCGCTGACCTCCGATCTGGGGGTTGATCCCGCACCCAGCCTCGCCGCCTCGGATATCGACGCGCTGCGGCTTAATATCGAAAGCTGCTGGAACGTCGGCATCCTCTCGACCGAGGCGCTGGGCGTGGTGGTGGAAATCGGCTTTGAAATGACCGCCGACGCGCGGCCCGTCGAATCCTCGATCCGGCTGGTCAACGCCCAAGGCGGCGGGCTCGCCGCACAGCAGGCCGCCTTTGACGCCGGGCGACAAGCGATCGTGCAATGTGGTATCAATGGCTACGGCCTGCCGCCGGACCTGTATGATCAATGGCGGTTTGTAGAGATTACCTTTAACCCAGCACGGATGATGACACGATGACCCAGATTTCCCGCCGCCCCGTGCTTGGTTTGCTGGCCGGTTTCGCCCTCGCGCCGAAACTCGCATTCGCCCAGCAAACCCCGCTGCGTATCGAGATCAACGAGGGCGTGATCGAGCCGGTGCCCTTCGCGGTGCCCGCTTTTGTCGCCGAGAATGGCGCTGGTTCCGAATATGCGACCTCGCTGGCGCAGGTGATTGCCGATAATCTCACCGGCACGGGCCTGTTACGCGAGATCCCGCAATCCTCGCATATCGGGCGAATCACCAGCTTTGACAGTCCGGTGCAATTCTCCGACTGGCGCACTATCAACGCCCGCGCGCTGGTCACCGGCGCGGTGCGGGTCAACGCCCAGCAGATCACGGTGAAATTCCGCCTGTTCGACGTGGTGACGGGCCAGCAGTTGGGCGACGGTCTGCAACTCGACGGGCGCACCGATGCCTGGCGGCGGATGGCGCACCGGGTCTCGGATCAGGTCTATCAGCGGCTCACCGGCGAGAGCGGTTATTTCGACAGCCGCGTGGTGTTTATCGCCGAATCGGGGCCGCGCACCAACCGCCGCAAACAGGTGGCGATCATGGATCAGGACGGCGCCAATACCCAATATCTGACCGATGGCACCTCGCTGGCCTTTGCGCCGCGGTTCTCGCCCACCGGCGACCGCATCCTGTTCACCAGCTACGAGACCGGCTTTCCGCGCATCTATCTGATGGATGTTGCCAGCCGTCGCCGTCAGGTGATCGGCGACCAGCCCGGCGAGATGACCTTTGCCCCGCGCTTTGCGCCTGACGGGCAATCGGTGGTCTATTCGCTCTCGGTGGGTGGCAGCACCGATCTTTATATGCTCAATCTGACCAGCGGCCAGCGTTGGCAGCTGACCCAGACCCAAGCCATTGATACTGCACCCAGTTTCGCGCCCGATGGCCAGCGGGTGATCTTTGAAAGCGACCGCTCGGGCAACTCGCAGCTCTATATCATGCCGGTGGCGGGCGGCGCGGCCGAGCGCGTCAGCCAGGGGCAGGGGCGCTATTCAACGCCGGTCTGGTCGCCGCGCGGCGATCTGGTGGCCTTTACCAAACAGCTTAACGGGCGGTTCCATATCGGCGTCATGCGCACCGATGGCTCGAATGAGCGGCTACTGACCGCCAGCTTCCTCGATGAAGGCCCGACATGGTCGCCTAATGGCCGCGTGATCATGTTCACCCGCGAAGAGGCGGGCGGCGATCCGGTGCTGATGACGGTCGATATCACCGGCCGCAACCTGCGCCGCGTGCCGACACCGGGACCGGCCTCGGACCCGTCATGGTCACCGCTGTTGCCGTGACCACCAACACGATGACCGCCCTTGCAGCAGTGGCCGGAAACCGGCAATGGCAGGCGCGGCACCAAAGCGACAAGAACGTGATCTGCCGGTGATTCCCCCGACGGTTGCGCTCTGATACAATGCCCGCGGGGCAGGACGATCAACAAGGATCAACACCATGAGTTTTCTGAATAAAGCCACGTTACTGGCCGTCGCGATTGTGCTGGCGGCATGTTCGAACCCGCGCGGCGGCGCGGATGACTATGATTACGGCCAAGGCAGCGGCATCAATTCCACGGCGCTGGGCGATCCCAGCGATCCGGCGTCGATTGCCTATTTCAACCAGACCATCGGCGACACCGTGCATTTCACCCTCAACTCGACCGATCTGTCGGAACAGGGGCAGGTGATCCTGCGCACGCAGGCGGTCTGGCTGAACCGCAACCCGCAGTATTCGATCCTGATCGAAGGCCACGCCGACGAGCGCGGCACCCGCGAATATAACGTCGCATTGGGCGCCCGCCGTGCCGCACGGGTCGAGCAGTTCCTGATCGGGCAGGGCGTCGCCGCGTCGCGCCTGCGCACGGTCAGCTACGGCAAGGAACGCCCGGTTGAGGCCTGCGCACAGCAGCGCTGCTGGGACCTGAACCGCCGCGCGGTGGTGGTGGTCTCAAACTGATCATGCGGGCGGTGTGGTTTGACACCGTGAAGGGGGGCTGTCGGCCCCCCTCTTGCGCTGCGCGCAATTCACCCCCCGAGGATATTTTAGGACAGATGACGGGGGCAGGGCGTGAGCGCGACTGAGCCCCTTTTTGCTTTGACCTCGGCGCTGCAGGCGCAGGGCGGGGTGCAGCGCCTTGGCGTCGCCGTCTCCGGCGGCGGTGATTCGCTGGCGGCTTTGCTGCTGGCGGTCGAGGCGCTGGGCGCCGAGCACGTGGCAGCGGTGACGGTCGATCACGGGTTACGCGCCGAATCCGCCAGTGAAGCGCGGTTTGTTGGCGAGACCTGCGCGCGGCTTGGCGTGGCGCATCAGGTGCTGAACTGGGAGGGCGCCGAGGCCGAAGGCAACCTGCAAGACGCGGCCCGCAGGGCGCGGTTGCGGCTGATCGGCACCTGGGCGGCCGGCCGCGTGGACGCGGTGATCGTGGCGCATACGCTGGAGGATCAGGCGGAAACCCTGTTGATGCGTCTGGCGCGCGGTTCGGGCGTTGACGGGCTTGCGGCGATGGCACCAGCGCGGGAGCACGGCGGGATGCTCTGGCTTCGGCCCTTCCTGAACACCACCCGCGAGGCACTGCGCGAGGTGCTGCGCGCGCGCGGGCAAGAGTGGATCGAAGACCCCAGCAACGCCGACACACAATTCCAACGGGTGCGCGCCCGCCAAGCGCTGGTGGCACTGGAACCCTTGGGGATCACCGCCCAATGCTTGGCCCAAACCGCCGCACGCATGCAACACGCCCGCGCGGCCTTGGAGGTGCAAACCCAAGCGGCGCTCACCGCGCATGTCACAGAAGACCGCGGCACCCTGCTGATCGACCGCGCCGCGCTCACCCTGCCCGAGGAAATCCGCGACCGGCTGTTTGCGCATCTTCTGATGGCGCTCTCGCATGCCGCCTACCGCCCGCGTCTCGCGGCGCTGCAACGGCTGATCACTGAGGGCGGGGTGCTCTCGGGCTGTGTGCTCAGTCAAGAGGGTGCGCATCTGCGGCTGGCGCGCGAGGCACAGGCCGTGGCGGGGCAGGTGGTGCCGGTGGGCGAGATCTGGGACCAGCGCTGGACCGCAACTGGCCCAGACACCGGCCCCGAGACCGCAAACGCCCAGATCGCCGCCATGGGCGCAGAGGGCCTCGCCCAACTCAGCGCGCAGGCGAAATCAGGGCTGCATCCGCATTGGCGCGACACCGGTCTCAGCGAGGCGACCCTGCGCGCCACCCCCGCGATCTGGCAAAACCAGCGGCTGATCGCCGCGCCTTTCGCCTTTTATCCGCAGAAATGGCAGTTATTTGCCCGCCCGATCCCGCCGATTGGCAAGGTAATGGCAATATCGCATTGAAGTCGCCCGCCGCATCACTATTTTAGAGACAACTGGCCACCTCTGGCCGCGTGATTGGAGTGCCAAGTGGGCAACGCGAGAAATTTCGCCTTTTGGATCGTCCTGTTCTTCTTGATGATCGTTCTGTTCACCCTGTTCAACAACGGGGGCAGCACGACATCGGGACGCACGGTCGGTTATTCTGACTTTTTGCAGCGCGTAGAAGCGGGCGATGTCAGCCGCGTCGTCATCGACGGCGAGACGCTGCAGGTCACAGACAGTTCGGGGCAGGTCTATTCCACCATCCGTCCGGCAGGGGAAAATCCCACCGAGCGGTTGATTGATTCCAACGTCGCCGTCGAGGCGCGCCCGCAAGAGCGCTCGGGCCTGATGTCGGCGATCTCGGTCTGGCTGCCGTTCCTCTTGCTGATCGGCGTGTGGATCTTCTTTATGAACCGCATGCAGGGCGGCGGCAAAGGCGGCGCGATGGGCTTTGGCAAATCCAAGGCCAAGCTGCTGACCGAGAAATCGGGCCGCGTGACCTTTGACGATGTCGCCGGCATCGACGAGGCCAAGGAAGAGCTTGAGGAAATCGTCGAATTCCTGCGCACCCCGCAGAAATTCAGCCGCTTGGGCGGCAAGATCCCCAAAGGCGCGCTGCTGGTCGGCCCTCCGGGCACCGGTAAGACCCTTCTGGCCCGCGCCATTGCCGGTGAGGCGGGCGTGCCCTTCTTCACCATCTCGGGCTCGGATTTTGTGGAAATGTTCGTCGGTGTCGGCGCCAGCCGTGTCCGCGATATGTTTGAGCAGGCGAAGAAAAACGCGCCCTGTATCGTGTTCATCGACGAGATCGACGCGGTCGGCCGCTCGCGCGGTGTCGGCTACGGCGGTGGCAATGACGAGCGTGAGCAGACGCTGAACCAGCTTCTGGTCGAGATGGACGGTTTTGAGGCCAATGAGGGCATCATCATCGTTGCCGCCACCAACCGCCCTGACGTGTTGGACCCCGCGCTGCTGCGTCCGGGCCGCTTTGACCGTCAGGTGCAGGTGCCCAACCCCGACATCAAGGGCCGCGAGCGTATTTTGGCCGTGCACGCGCGCAAAGTGCCGCTGGGTCCGAATGTGGACCTGCGGATTATCGCCCGTGGTTCGCCCGGGTTCTCGGGCGCCGATCTGGCCAACCTTGTGAACGAGGCGGCCTTGATGGCGGCGCGCAAGAACCGGCGCTTTGTCTCGATGGATGACTTCGAGGATGCGAAGGACAAGGTGATGATGGGCGCCGAGCGGCGTTCAATGGTGATGACCGAGGACGAGAAGAAACTCACCGCCTATCACGAGGCCGGTCACGCCGTTGTCGGCCTGCATGTGCCGCAGCATGACCCGATCCATAAGGCGACAATCATCCCGCGTGGCCGTGCGCTGGGTCTGGTGATGTCGCTGCCCGAACGCGACCAGTTGAGCGTGACCTACACCAAATATAAGTCGAAAATCGCCATGGCGATGGGTGGCAAGGTGGCCGAAGAGCTGATCTTCGGTAAGGAAAACGTCACCTCGGGCGCGGCCAGCGATATCCAGCAGGTCAGCCGGATCGCGCGGGCGATGGTCACCCAGTTCGGCTTTTCGGATGAGCTGGGCAATATCGACTACGCCAACGAGCAGCAAAGCTATCTCGGCAGCTATCAGGGCGGCACCAGCGTCTCGCCCGACACCCAGGAAAAGATCGACGCCGAAGTGCGCCGCATCGTTGACGAGGGCTATCGCCGCGCCAAGCAGATCCTCACCGATCACGCGGATGAGCTGGAAAATCTGGCGCAGGGCTTGCTGGAATACGAGACCCTGACCGGCAAGGAAATCGCCCGCGTGATTCGCGGCGAGGGTCCGGGCCGGGACGAGGATGACGGCACCCCCTCGGGCAGCGTGCCCTCGGTGGCCGCGATCCCGCATACCAAACCGCGCCGTCCCTCGGACGACAGCGGGCTGGAGCCGAACCCGAGCGCCTGATCTCAAGCCAAGGCGCTGAACACAGACTTGAATTTGCCCCGCCACCGCGTCACGGTGCGGGGCTTTTTCATGCCCGGAGACCGCTATGCCCGCCCTCATCGCCACCGAGTTCATCGCCACGATCACTTGGCTGGGCTATGTGCCGGACCGCACCGCCGCGCTTGCCTCGCAGCCCGAGACCGGTCTCGACCTGCGCTTTGACGGGCCGCATAGCGCAACTGCGCGCGAGGATCACGGCGGGCTGACGCGGCCTTCCTGCTCGCGGGTGCTGGGGCTTTACCCGCGCGGCACCGAAATCCGCAACACGCGGCAACTCTCGATTCTGAGCGCCGAGGAATTGGCGCTGATCGCCGCGGATATGGGGCTGGAAGCGCTCGATCCGGCGCTGCTGGGCGCGACGATGGTGGTCTCGGGCCTGCCTGATTTCACCCATCTGCCGCCCTCTTCGCGGCTGCTGGCGGACTCCGGCGCCTGTCTCACCGTGGATATGGAAAACCAGCCCTGCACCCTGCCCGCACGCCCGATCGAGGACTGTCACACGGGCTTTGGCGCGCGGTTCAAACCCGCCGCCAAATCCCGCCGCGGGGTCACCGCCTGGGTCGAGGCCGAGGGCCGCGTGACCCTCGGCGACACATTGCGCCTGTTCCTCCCCGCCCAACGCGCTTGGGCGGGGCAGGGGTGACCGGCACCACGCAATTGGACACATTGGGAAACCCCTGACGCCAAAAGGCGCGCGCTTTCGGTGGGGCGGGGGTGGAACGGCGGAAAGCGGCGCGAACCTGTCGCAAAAGGGTGTCGCCCGCCGCGCGGAAATGCGTAAGGAAAGGGCATACCCCAGAGGGCAAACTCATCACATCCAGGGAGACGTAAATGTCGTTCAAGACGGATATCGAAATCGCGCGCGAAGCCAAGAAAAAGCCGATCATGGAGATCGGCGCCAATCTCGGCATTCCATCCGAACATCTGCTGCCCTATGGCCACGATAAGGCCAAAGTCAGCCAGGAGTTCATCAACTCGCTGGACACGCGCGAGGACGGCAAGCTGATCCTCGTCACCGCGATCAACCCCACGCCCGCCGGCGAAGGCAAGACCACCACCACAGTGGGTCTGGGCGACGGGCTCAATAAAATCGGCAAAAACGCGGTGATCTGCATCCGCGAAGCCTCGCTCGGCCCGAACTTCGGGATGAAGGGCGGCGCGGCGGGCGGCGGCTATGCGCAGGTCGTGCCGATGGAGGAAATGAACCTCCATTTCACCGGCGATTTCCACGCCATCACCTCGGCGCATAACCTCTTGTCGGCGATGATCGACAACCACATCTACTGGGGCAACGCGCTGGAAATCGACGCCCGCCGCGTGGTCTGGCGCCGCGTGATGGATATGAACGACCGCGCCCTGCGCGACACCGTCACCTCGCTGGGCGGCGTTGCCAATGGCTTCCCGCGGCAGACCGGGTTTGACATCACCGTCGCCTCCGAGGTGATGGCGATCCTCTGCCTCGCCAAGGATCTGGAAGATCTGCAAAGCCGCCTCGGCGATATCGTCGTCGCCTATACCCGCGAGCGCACGCCGATCTATTGCCGCGATATCAAGGCCGATGGCGCGATGACCGTGCTGCTGAAAGACGCGATGCAGCCCAACCTCGTGCAGACGCTGGAAAACAACCCCGCGTTCGTTCACGGCGGCCCCTTTGCCAATATCGCCCATGGCTGTAACTCGGTGATCGCCACCCGCACGGCGTTGAAACTGGGCGACTATGTGGTCACAGAGGCCGGTTTCGGCGCGGATCTCGGTGCCGAGAAATTCATGAACATCAAATGCCGCAAGGCCGGCATCGCGCCTTCGGCGGTGGTGCTGGTGGCGACCGTGCGGGCGATGAAAATGAACGGCGGCGTTGCCAAGGCTGACTTGGGCGCCGAGAACGTCGAAGCGGTGCAAAAGGGCTGCCCCAACCTTGGCCGCCATATCGCCAATATCAAATCCTTCGGCGTGCCGGTGGTGGTGGGGATCAACCATTTCCACTCGGACACTGAGGCCGAGATCGCCGCGGTGCAGGCCTATGTCGCCGAACAGGGCGCCGAGGCGATTGTCTGCAAACACTGGGCCCATGGCTCGGCAGGCACCGAGGAACTGGCGAAGAAAGTCGTCGAAATGGCCGATTCGGGCAGCGCCAATTTCGCGCCGCTCTATCCCGACGATATGCCGCTCTTCGAGAAGGTCGAAACCATCGCCAAGCGGATCTATCACGCCGATGCGGTGATCGCCGATAAATCGGTGCGCGCGCAGCTCAAGACTTGGGAAGAGCAGGGCTACGGGCATTTCCCGATCTGCATGGCGAAAACGCAGTATTCGTTTTCCACCGATCCCAATCTGCGCGGCGCGCCGACCGGACATTCGGTGCCGGTGCGCGAGGTGCGGCTCTCGGCGGGGGCAGGGTTTATCGTGGTGATCTGCGGTGAAATCATGACCATGCCCGGCCTGCCGCGCACCCCTGCGGCGGAAAACATCCGCATCGGTGACGCGGGCCATGTCGAAGGGCTGTTCTAAACCCTGACGCGGCGGCGGTTCCCGATTGGGGCCGCCGCCGCAGCCTTTACCGGCGAATTTGAGTATTTAAGGCAAGATGAAGAGGCAAGAGATGACGGCGCAGATTATCGACGGTAAGGCGTTTGCCGCCAAGGTGCGGGGCCAGGTGGCCGAGCATGTCGCACAGCTCAAGGGCGCGCATGGGATCATCCCGGGGCTGGCGGTGGTGCTGGTCGGCGAGGATCCGGCCTCTCAGGTGTATGTGCGCTCAAAAGGCAAGCAGACCACCGAAGTGGGGATGAACTCCTATGAGCATAAACTCCCCGCCGAGACCGGCGAGGCAGAGCTGCTGGCGCTGATCGCGCAGTTGAACCATGACCCCAAGGTGCACGGGATTCTGGTGCAACTGCCGCTTCCCGACCATATGAATTCCGATCTGGTGATCAACGCGATTGATCCGGCCAAGGATGTGGACGGGTTTCATATCTCCAATGTCGGGCTTTTGGGCACCGGTCAGAAATCCATGGTTCCCTGCACGCCCTTGGGCTGTCTGATGATGCTGCGCGAACATCACGGCAGCCTCTCGGGGCTGAATGCGGTGGTCGTCGGGCGCTCGAATATCGTCGGCAAACCGATGGCGCAACTCTTGCTCGGCGATAGCTGCACGGTGACCATCGCGCATTCGCGGACCAAGGATCTGACCGAAGTCTGCCGCCGCGCGGATATTCTGGTCGCCGCCGTCGGGCGCGCCGAGATGATCACCGGCGATTACGTCAAGCCGGGCGCCACGGTGATCGACGTGGGCATCAACCGGATCGAGCGCGACGGGAAGAACAAACTGGTCGGCGACGCGCATTTCGACAGCTGCGCAGAGGTCGCGGGGGCGATCACGCCGGTGCCGGGCGGGGTCGGGCCGATGACCATCGCCTGTCTCTTGGCCAACACGCTGACCGCCACCTGCCGCGCGAACGGGCTGGACGAGCCGCAGGGGCTGACTGCCTGATCAAAGTTCAGGGGCGCGGGTTGCGCCCCTGACTCACGCGGCGGGCGGCGCCACCGGGATCATCGTGCCCTGCAGGATCGCGATGGATTTACGGGTCTCGCCACTCAGCGCAAAGACCTCGGCGCGCACCACCAGCAGGCGGCGTCCGGCGCGGACCACTTCGCCCACCGCCTCCAGAGCCTCGCCCAAGGCCGGTGCCATCAGGTTGATCTTCATCTCGACGGTCATCACCTCGGCGCCCGCATCCATCAGCGTTAGCGCCGCATAGCCGGCGGCGGAATCGCCCAGGGTGAACGCCAATCCCGCATGCGCCGCGCCATGTTGTTGCAACACATGCGCCCCGATCGGCGCGCGCAACACGCAGCGCCCCGCATCGGCCAGCAGCATCTCGGCCCTCAGCGTCGTCATCATCGTTTGCCGCGCGAAACTGGCGCGCACCCTTGACTGGATCTCCTCGGACATCGCCTAACCCTTTGAAACCGCGGCACTTACCGCAGAATATCCTCATCGCGGACAAACATATTCTTCCACGCGCGGTCGATCAGGTCCGGCGACATATGATGCGGCCGACCCTCGAAATTGCAAATCGCGATCATCTGGTCAATCAGGAACACCGGCTGATAGTTCGAATAGACATTATCAATCGTCGGGTATTTGGTCTGCAGCAGATGGATCAGCGCCTCTTCATTCAACGGGATCCGCCGCTTGCGCGCCACCAAAGCGAAGATCTTCAGGAAATCCGCCTGATTGGGCCCGTCGATCTTGATCTTGAAAAAGATCCGCCGCAGCGCCGCCTGATCGAAAATATCATTCGGGTGGAAGTTGGTCGAGAAGATCACCAGCGTGTCAAACGGCACGATGAATTTCTCGCCCGAGTTCAGCGACAGAATGTCGTAATTCATCTCCAAAGGCACGATCCATCGGTTGATCAGCGCCTGCGGTGGTTCCTCTTGGCGGCCCAGATCATCGACAATGAACACGCCGCCGGTGGCCTTGAACTGCAGGGGTGCCTGATAGGTGCGCGACACCGCGTTGTATTTCAGCTCCAGCATATCCAGCTTCAACTCGCCGCCGGTGATCACCGTCGGCCGTTCGCAGAGCACATAACGCGGATCATAGCGCAGACCGGTGACGCGCAGCGCATTGCCCGACTGCTTTGGCGGCTCCACCAGCCGGTGCACAATCGGGTCATAGACCGAGATGATCTGCCCCGCATGCAGCACCGCGCGCGGCACATAGATATTGTCGCCCATCGCGTCGCGGATACCGTTCGAGATCGAGGATTTGCCGTTACCGGGCGGCCCATACATCAGGATCGAACGCCCCGAGGTCACCGCCGGTCCCAGATCGCCCAACAGCCCCTCGGGCAGGATCAGATCGCCCATCGCCGCCAAGAGCTGCTCACGGGTGATGCGCACCTTGCGGATCGACTGGCGGCGCACCTGATCGCCGTAGGCATCCAGAGGCACCGGCATCGCGCCGTAATATTCCGAGATCGCCAGCGCCTGCTGCGCGCGGTTACGCCCCGCGTCGGTCAGTTGAAACCCCATCTCCGAGGACATCGCGGTGGCATGCATCGTGCCCATCGCCTCGATCAGATGCTCGCCGCGCGCGTCATCGATCAACTGCTGCACCTGGCTGAACGACAGACAGAGGATGCGGGCCAGTTCCGAGGCATGGTTGAGCGACATGCGGAACATGGTTTTCAGCAGATTGTCGCGCATCAGGGTCATCGGCAGGCCGGTGTCGGCCAATGAAGCGGGCATCGGCGGCGGGGTGATCGCGCTGGCCCCCGGGGTCTGGTCATTCATCGTGGCGACTCACTTCTTGTGATTCGTGTCAGCTCCCATAAAGACACGCCAATCCCAGATAAAAGATTAACGCCGGCCCCAGGGCGAGGCCGAAGGGGAATTCCTTGCGCTCCCAGCTTGCCCAATCGGGCGTGGCGCGGCGCATCGCGGGGATCGCGCGGAAAATCCGGTGCGCGACAAAAGCCGCGATCACCACCGCGCTGAACAGCACCAGAAACAGCCGCAGATCACCAAGCGCCACGAAGGGCGCCATCGCGGCGGCGAATTTCGCGTCGCCGGCGCCGAACCCGCCGGTCAGGCTGAGCGCGAAACCGACCACCAGCACGACGATGAAATGCAGCCATGACCAGCCGAAATCGGCCAGCGGCAGGGTCAGCGCGCCGACCACCGCATAGACCAGCATCAAGGCCAGCACCGCCAGATTGGGGATACGCATCTCGCGCAGGTCGCTCCAGGCGACGAACAGCGCGATCGGGGTCGAGAAAATCAACAGCCAGAGGGCTGCAAAGGCGGATTGCGCCAGCATCATACCCGCCTATCGTAATGCGGCCAGCGCGGTGGCAGCGGCCTCAAAATGTTGCGGATGGGTGGCAATCGCGTCTTCCAGCAGCCCGCGACCGGTGCGGGTATCGCCCTGCCTTATCGCCACCAAAGCCATCGTATGCAGCAGTTCGGCGCGCTCGATCTGGGTCATCTGCACCAGCGGCAGCTCATAGCGGCGCTGCGCGGCGCGGGCCAGCACAAGGTTGTTTTTCGCGGTGAACAGATCGGGATCATGGCTCAGGGCTTCGGCGAACAGCCGCTCGGCGCCACGGTGATCGCCGCGGGTCAGTTTCGAATAGCCCCAGTTGTTGAGCACACCGGCAGGTTCGGCGGTCAGCCCCGAGGCGATCTCATAGAAACTATCGGCGCGGTCCCATTGCTGGCGCGAATCGGCGACCATCGCCTCCAACCGGTAGCGGTTATAGGTCTCGAAGGTCGGCGGCACCGCATTCAGCGCCGCCTCGGCCTCGGCCCAATTGTTCGAGCGGATATAGGCTTCGGCCAGTTCCACACGGTCATCGGGCAGCGCCTCGGGATGGGCGACAACCTCGCGCCAGACCGGCACCGAGGCTTCGGCATTTCCGGCCCGCATCAGTGAGCGCGCCAGCCCGCGCCGGAACATGATCCGGTCGGGATTGGCGGCGCTGGCATTGGTGAAATAGGTCACGGCTTCGCGGGGGTCCGAGACCGCCAGCATCATTTCCGCCATGTTTTCTTGGTCGATTTCCGCGACGCTGTCGATGGCCCGTGCGGTTTGCGCGCGCATTCCATCGGAACACCCGGTCAGAAATGCAAGCCCCACAAGGCACATCGGTGCGATCCACACCTTGCGCATTGCCTGTCCTTCACTGCTCGATGCTCAGGGTGTGGCCAGAAGCAGAAAACGCCCGTTTCCGCGCCGAACCAGAGCGAAGTCATTATTGTTTTCTTCAGTATAGCCGGAATCTTGCAAGTTTGCGAGAGCAAGTGTCAAATTCTGCCGGATTTCTTCCGAGCGCCCGCTGTCCAGCGCAAAGGCGTTGCGGAACAGATGCGCGGCCTGTCCCCAAGCGCCGTTTTCCACCATCACCACGCCCAGATTGTTCAGCGCCGGCACGAATGCGGCATCGAGATCCAGCGCGCGGCGCAGCATTTGCTCAGACTGCCCCAGCCGCCCCAGTCGCAGGTTTGCCGAGCCGATCGCCGAAAGCGCATCCACCGTCGGCCCCTGCTGCGCCATCGAGCGGTAATAGGCCCGCAGCGCCAGTTCAAACTCGCCCGCCGCCATCAGCCGGTGGCCGACCAGCAAACCGTCCACATCCTCGGCAGGACTGATCGCCCGTCCGGCAAGGCCGTCGGGCGAGAACTCCGCGCCGGTGGTCTGGCACGCCGCCAATGCCAAAAGCACGGCGGCGCAAATCGGTCGTATCATAGGCTGAAATCGGCCGTTGCAAGCATTGTGATCACCCCGTGCACCGACGGGCCGATCAGGATGATCAGCAAGGGCGGCACGGTGAACATCATTGTGCCCAAGGTCAGCTTGGTCGGCAAGACATTCGCTTTCTCTTCGGCCAGCATCACGCGCTTGTCACGCATTTCCGCCGCATAGACCCGCAGCGCATCGGCCACCGAGGTGCCGTAAGTCGCCGACTGGATCAGCACCGTCACAAACGAGCGGATATCGGCGTTGCCGCAGCGCTCGCCCATCTCCTTGAGCACCTCCAGCCGGTCGCGCCCGGCCTTGGTCTGATGCGAGACGGTGACGAATTCCTCGGCCAGCGCCGGATAACCGGCCTGCAATTCCTTGGCCACGCGGTTGATCGACTGGTCCATCGATTGCCCCGCCTCGGTGCAGATCAACAGCATATCCAGCGCATCGGGAAACCCGCCGGTGATCTGTTTCTGGCGTTCCTCGCGGCGTTTCGACACCCAATAGATCGGCAGGTAATAGCCCACCAGCGTCGGCCCCATCACCGGCAGCAGCGTGGCGATGATCGAGGCGTCGGCAGCCGGGGGAAAGGCCAGATTATAGCCCAGCCCCAGCAGCAGGCCGCTGACCCCCATGATGAATTTCGCCGCGTTGAAATCGCGCACCGCATTGCGCCCGTGATAGCCCGCCTGCACCATCTGCATGCGCGCCTCGCCGTATTCCTCGGCCTTTGCGGGCTCGAGAAAGGCTTTGAACGCTTCGGTTTTCTTCGCCCAGCCGCCGGTTTCCTTGGCCCGCGACAGGTTCTGTTTGCGCGCGCTATGGTCCTTGGGCTGTTCGCGCAGCCGCAGCATCGGATCTTTGCGCGCCTTATCCGCGCCGGTCACGATGAACAGCACCAGCGTCAGCCCGATGGCCACGGTCAGAACGATCAGCACCAAAGGCGAGAGCAGAAGTTCGAGAGCAGAATTCAACATGAGACCGCCTTACACCTGAATATTCACCATTTTGCGCATATAAAGGACATTCACGATCAAGAATGCCACCACCACAAGGGCGACCGGAATGAACAGCGCGGTTTCTTTCACTTCATCGTAGTAATCGGGCTTGAGCATCGAGATCATCAGCATCGCCGCGATCGGAAAACCGGACAGGAACATCCCCGACCATTTCGCCTCGGCGGTGATCGCGCGCACTTTGCGGAACAGTTTGAACCGCGCCCGCACGACCTTGGACAGCCCGTCCAAAATCTCGGCCAGATTGCCGCCCGATTGCGCCTGAATGGTCACCGAGACCGCCAGAAACCGCAGATCCTGCATATCCATCCGCTCGGCAAAGGCCATCAGCGCCTCGCCGACATCGCGGCCATAGGCGGCCTCATCAGCGATCAACCCCAGTTCCGAGCCCAGGGGATCGGGGATTTCCTTGGCGGCATTGGCCAAAGCATGCACAAACGGATGCCCGACGCGCAGGCTGCGCACCATCAGATCAATCGAATCCGGCAGTTGCTCTTCGATCATGTCGCGGCGTTTCTTGGCCTTGCCGTTGACCCACATCCAGACCCCGCCGATGCCCATAAAGGCGCTGACCCCGATCTTTAGCTGCACCGGCGCACCGGCCAGAAAAAACGAGATCGCCACAAAGGCCACCCCCGCCAGCAGCCCCATCATCGCGATCAGCATCACCGGAGAATAGGCGATCTTGCCCTTCTCGGCCTTCTCGGCCAGCAGCGAATAAAACGGGATGCCGGCGCTCTTGCTGTGCTGCGTGGTTTCCTTGCGCAGCGCCTCGATCACATCGGCGCGTTTGGCATTGCCATCCAGCATTTCCAGCCGCCGGTTCATCCGGCTGCCCAGCCGCGCCGAACGCCCGAAGGTCATCAGGTAAAGCGCCTCGACCAGCAGCAGGATACCGCCGAAAATCAGCGCATATATCAACAGGGTAGGGGAGATACTCATGATGCTTACCGATCCTCGACATGGTCGTAGATGCTGCTGGGGATATCATAGCCCCAGCGGCGGAATCTCTCGGCGTAATGCGAGCGCAGCCCGCAGCCGGTGAAATGGCCGATGATCGTGCCGTCGGGTTCCAGACCGGTGCGCTCAAAGCGGAACACCTCTTGCATGGTGATGATCTCGCCCTCCATGCCGGTGACCTCGGTGATCGACATCATCCGCCGTGAGCCATCCTGCAAGCGGCTGACCTGCACGATCAGATTGACCGCGCTGGCAACCTGCGAGCGCACCGCTTTCAACGGCATTTCAATCCCCGCCATCGCCACCATATTTTCCAGCCGCGAGACCGCATCACGCGCCGAATTGGCGTGGATCGTGGTCATCGAGCCGTCATGGCCGGTGTTCATCGCCTGCAGCATATCAATCACTTCTTCGCCGCGGGTCTCGCCGACGATGATCCGGTCGGGCCGCATGCGCAGGGCGTTGCGCAGACAATCGCGCTGGGTCACCGCGCCCTTGCCCTCAACGTTGGGCGGGCGGCTTTCCATCCGGCCAACATGGGCCTGCTGCAATTGCAGTTCGGCGGTGTCTTCAATCGTCAGGATCCGCTCGTCATGGGCGATAAAGGACGACAGCGCGTTCAGCGTCGTGGTTTTACCCGAGCCGGTGCCGCCCGAGACGATGATATTCAGCCGCGTCGCCACCGCCGCCTCGATATACATCGCCATTTCCTCGGAAAACGCGCCGAAATCGACCAGATCATTGACCCCGAGCTTTTCCTTCTTGAACTTGCGGATCGAGACCAGCGACCCATCGACGGCCACCGGCGGCACCATCGCGTTGAACCGCGAGCCATCGGCCAGACGCGCGTCCACCGAGGGGTTGGATTCGTCCACCCGCCGCCCCACCGCCGAGACGATCTTATCGATGATCCGCAGCAGATGGCGCTCGTCCTTAAAGGTCACCTCGGTTAGTTCCAGTTTGCCGTTGCGCTCGACAAAGACGCGGTTCGGGCCATTGACCAGAATATCATTGACCGAATCGTCCTTCAGCAGCGGCTCAAGCGGGCCCAACCCGCGCACTTCGAAGAACAGGTCATTGTTCAACTGCAGCCGCTCTTCACTGGTCAGGGCGAAATTGATCTCGCTGAGGGCTTCGGCGGCAATGGCGCTGATCTCGGCCCGCAACTCCGCCTCCGAGGCGTCATCAATCGCCGCAAGGTTGAGGTTTTCCAACAGCTTGGTGTGCAGCTCCGATTTCACCTCAAGGATCCGGTGGCGGCGGCGCTTGTCCTTGTCATTGGCCGGCGGCTTGGCCTGGATCGGCTTGCTGGGCGCGGCGTGGAAACTGGGTTTCGGCTTCACCGGCGCCTCGGCACGGCGCAGCCCGTCCGAGGTCACCTCGGCCACGCCCGGTGTCGGCGCCGCGCGCGAGGTGGCGGGGGCGGTGCGCGCCTGATCGGTTTTTCTGTAACGCGAAAACATCTCGGCTCTCCTCAGGCTGCGGCGCGGTTGTCGTCGCGGGCGCTACTGGCAAAACCCGCTGCCAGTTTGCGGATTTCCTTAAGCAGCGGATTTTTCGGCGCAATTTCCGCCAAAGGCAGCCCGTGGTCATTGGCATGGGTGACCTGCACCAACCCGTCGGGCAGCATCACCTCGAATTCGATATCCAGACTTTCGGCCATGCGTTTGGCCCGCGCCTTACCGGACAGATCGGTGAATTTCGGTGCGCGGTTGAGCACATATTGCAGCTTTTCCAGCGGCAGATCCTCGGCCTTGAGCGCACGGATCAAGCGCAGCGCGTTCTGCGCCGAGCGCATATCCAGCTCCATCATCGCGAAATAGGAATCGGATTCGTTGATCACCGTTTCGGTCCATTGCACCACCGTGCCGGGCATATCGATGATCACCACGTCGAAAATGCTGCGCGCCATATTGATCACCCGCTCGATATCATCCGGCGAGATCAGATCCAGCGGCAGCATATCCGAGGCGGCGGTCAGCACATGCAGCTTCTCGTTGAAAATCTGCAGCGTATTCATGAAAAAATCACGGTCCATCACCGCCGTATTCGACAGCAGTTCATAGACTTTCTCGGTCCGCGCCAGATCCAGGTAGGTCGAGACCGAGCCGGTCTGCAAATCCAGATCCAACAGGCAGACCGAGGGGGCATTCTTGCCGGAATTGGCAATCTCCCAGGCCAGATTAACCGCGAAGGTCGTCGCCCCGGCGCCACCGGCCAGCGGATGCACCGCATGCACCGTGCCTTGGGCTTGCGGCGCCGCCTGCGCGTTGCGGTTTTGCGGCGTCACCATCAGCGCGTCCACACTGGGCTGGCGCAGCCGCTCAATCGCGTCATGCAGCGCCCCTTCGGGCAGCGGGTAGGGCACAAAATCATTGGCGCCGAGCCGCAGCAACCGGTGCAGCGCAATCGGCCCCAATTCCTCGGCGATCAACAGGATCCGCACGCCCAGCATATGCGCGCGCTGGATCACCGTTTCGATCAGCGCCATATTCGGCTCGTCGTCGTCATCAATCGCAATCGCGATGAATTCCAGCGACCGCGCATCCGGTTGATCGAGATATTTCAACGCACTCGGGAATGACAGATCGCCCCAGCTTTCGCCCAGCTCCATCTCCATATCCTCGATCAGCAGATCAAAATTCTGCACATCGCGCGAGACCGTGCAGGCGCGGATCGGGGCCGATAGTTTCTGACTGGCGTTCGAGCTCGACATTGTTCATTTCCTCCAGGCACCGCATTCTGCAGGCCCATGTGGCACGGGTGACGACATCACAACACTCACGAATCCGGAGCCCTGTCTGGCGACCAATATTGCGTGCAATCTTGGCGACAATTGGGCTAAAAAAACGTAATTATCGGGCCGGTTATGGTTAAAACTGAAATCGCCCCGCGGTCACAAGATGACAGCAGGGCGTTAAATTTCAGATAATAGCCGGCGTTTATCCTCTGGGGTTAAACGCGCGGCCTATCGCTCACATTTCGTAAGAGGCGCTTTGCACATATTCGCGGTGCAGGATCGCTGCGTATTCGCCGTTCATCACCGTCGGATGGCTCTGCCAAAAGCCCGAAACCTCGGTCACCGTGCGCCGGTTCAGACGCTCGCGGTCGGTGGTGCGCACCCGTGGCTGGGTCTCACCCTCGGAGACCAGCGCCTCCAGCCGTGAGCGGCTGGCACCATTGCGGACCAGAAAATTCACCACCGCACGGGCGCGGCGCAGCCCCAACCGCCGGTTATAGGCCGCCGAGCCCACCAGATCGGTATGGCCGAACACCCTAAACGTCACCTCGGGGAAATGCCGGATGAACCGCGCCTGCGCCAGCAAGGCCGCCCGCGCCGGTGCGTCCAGCGCCACCGAATCAAAGGCAAAGGTCACCGTTGTCGGTACGGTTGCCTCAAATCTCTCAGCCAGATCAATCACATAGGGCAATTGTCCGGTCTGCACCATCAGGTTATGCGCCGAGGGGTTGCCGAATTGCCCCTCATCCAGATGGGTGCCCACCGGCAGCGGGCTACAGGCGGCCAAAGGCGCGCCAGCAAGGCCGAACATCAGGGCGCGACGGGAAATCTGCATCTCGGCTCCTTAATCCATCACATAGCCATAGCCGCCGCGGAACTCCTGCCGCGCGACTTCTGACGCGCCGCTGGTGCCGCCGGTCAGCTGGCCGTTCACAAAGAGCTGCTCTTCATTGGGCAGGCGGATGCGGTCGGTCGGGAGCAGCAGCGCTTCGCCACGGGTCGGCGAGACCAGATGCGCGGTGACGAAAATCATCAACTCGCTCTGGTCGCGCTGGTAATCGGTCGAGCGGAACAGCGCGCCAAGGATCGGGATATCGCCGAGCCATGGCACCTGCGAGATGCTGCCCTGAAAATCATCCTGCAACAGCCCGGCAATGGCGAAACTCTCGCCGTCGCGCAATTCCACCGTGGTCGAGGTCTGGCGGCGCCGGAAGCCGGGCACCGAAACGCCGCCCGAGGTCACCGTGGTGGTCGAATCGAGGCTGCTGACCGAGGCGTTGAGCTGCAGGTTGATCACATCGTCATCCAGCACCCGCGGGGTGAACTCGAGCTGCACACCAAAGGGGCGGTAGTCGATGGTCACCGAGCCGCCTTCGCCCAGCACCGGCACCGGAAATTCGCCACCGGCAAGGAAATCGGCAGGCTGGCCCGACAATGCGGTCAGGCTCGGCTCCGAAAGCGTGCGGGCAAGGCCGTTGGATTCCATCGCCTCCAGCATCACCTGAAACTGGACGCTGCCGATGCTGACCCCGGCGGCCAGCACCGCGGTATTGTCGGTCTGTGTCGGCACCCGTGTGCCGCCCAAAGCGCCGCTGACCAAAGCCGGCGAGCGGTATGCGCCGGTGCCCAGCGAGGGCACGCCCGAGCCATCCATCGCCATGCTTGCGGTCAGCCGTTGCGCGGCGCCGCGCTGCACTTCGGAAAACCGCACCCGCAGCATCACCTGCTGGGTGCCGCCTACTGACATCAGGTTCGACACCCGACCCGGCGCATAGCGTTCGGCCAGTTGCATCGCCGCATCCAGCCGCTCGGCCGAAGACACCGTGCCCGACAGCACAATCCCGTCATTGGCGGTGCGCACTTCGACCTGCTCGGAGGGCAGGATTTGGCGCAGGCGCTCGCGGAATTCGGCGACATCGGGGGTCACCTGCACTTCGACATTGGCGATCAGATCGCCCGAGGCGCCAAGGATGGTCAATGTCGTGCGGCCCGGCGCTTTGCCGAGCACATAGATCGAGCGATCCGAGAGCGTGGAAATATCTGCAATGCCGGGGTTGGCGATCGACAGCTCTGCAAAGGGCATGTCGGTTTCCACCACCACGGCGCGGTTCATCGCCACCGCCAGCGTGTCGCGCACGCCGCCCGCCATGATGCGCAGCGCCTGCGCCTCGGCGATGCTTGGCGCGATCACGGCCTGTCCCAACCCGAGTAGGGCCAGCGTCATTCCTGACGCGATTAACTTCTTAACTGTCATGTGATCCTGCCTCTTGATCACCAATGGTGCCGGCAATCTGTCGTGCCGGTTCGAGGGTAGAATGCTTGAAACCGCTTTTTATTGCAAGAATCAAATATTTGCGCCGCGTTATTCGAGTCGTTTTCGCGGTTTTTCCGGCGCTTACAGCGAGGTTTCGGGGTCGCGGCGGGCAGGCGCCCCAAGATATAGGGGCGGGCGTGTTGCAGGAATGGCGCGATCCATCGCCCCTTGCGCCACGAAAAATGCGCCCGCTGGCAGGGGCGCATTTGCAGGGATTAAGGGTAAGATGATCGCTGTCCGCTCAGGCAGGCGAGGGCGCGAGACCATAGGGCCGCGCCTTTCATGCCGCAGGCCTTAATTGGTGCAGGGGATCTCGATCATCAGCACTTCGGCGCCGCGACGGGTGCGCACGGTGCAGCGCTCCGAGGCTTGTTCGACACGCTCTTCAATGCCCAGAAGGTTGCGCGAATCGACCTGAAACTGGCCAATCGCGGTGGTGTCATCCAGCCCGACCAGCGATAGCGACAGGCGGCCGGTCGATTGACCCTGCGCCAGTGTCGCCACGATCTCGGGCTCGGCCTCGATGGTCACCGAACGCGGCACGCCGTTAAAGGTGCGGTCCTGATCGGCATTCTCGTCCAGCGCGATGATCCGCACCCCGTCCGACAAAAGGCGCGTCACCTCGCCACTGGCGCCGCGGCCGGTCCAATAGATATCCACCGTGTCCGAGGGGCGTAGCGTGCCGGAAATCCCGCTGCTGGCATCGACGCGGATGGTGAACGCACGGTTGCCCGGGGTCAGCATCGCGGCAATTCCTGCCGATTGCCCCGGCGCGCTGACTTTCACCGCCAGCAGGGGCTCGGAGGGTTCCATCGCGCGCAGGGCGACACGCGGGCGGTCGGTGTCGGGGATCAGCGCGCTGACCTCGGTAAAGGCGCCCGGCGGCACCGCATCGGCGGGCCAGGCGACAGCGCGGATATCATCGGGGCGGATCGGCTCGCCGTAACGCAGCGCGCGGCTGGCCACCAGCACCTCGACCGTCGGAATCGCCGGAGCGGCGGCCTGACGCGCGGATTGGGCAGCAGCGATCACCGCGTCGGTCTGGTCGATATAGCCCTTGGCCATGTAAACGCCGAAACCGGCCAGAGCCAGCCCGATTCCCAGAATGCCGATTTGAACGCCACGCATAAAACTACTCCTGTACATTGGTCGGGTTCCGAGCAGGGAAATCCGCCATTTGTCACTGTGTTGCAGTGTTTATTGCAAGGGAATGGGGCGAGAACATGGCCGCAAACGGGCGGGAATGCGGACGATAAGAGTCAAATTGACGATAAATTCGTCTAAAACCCGACAGATCCCGCCAAATGCCGCAATCCCACCCGGGGTTTGCGCCTTGTGGGCGCCCGTCGTGCAAGCCTTGCCCGTTTCTGCGGCAGAATGCAAAAAAGCCGCGCATTCTACGCGACCTTTTTTGCGAGCCCCGCGCGTTTTGTCGCGGAGTGGGTCAGTCCAAGCCTGTGCGGCTTGCTGTTGTGATGTGTTGCTACGCCTTATTCGCCGGCGGTGCCCAGCGTCGAGAGCGAGGCCACCGAGGCCGAGGACAGCGAGGTCGAGATCTCGGTGCCCAGCGCGCCAACGCCGGTGCGCACCGAGGTCACAACCGCCAGCCCGAGGCCGACGATCGCGGCGGTCAGCACCACCCAATCGACGGTGACAGCACCGGAGTCGTCGCGGGCGAAAGTCTTGAGAGAAGTGGTCATCGACATATCATGTCTCCTGTGGTTTGACCTTACTGGTATCGCCAGACCCGAGACGTTGGTTGAATGGGTTTGAGCCGCCTGTGATCTGGACAGGTTCAAAATCCCTCAGGAACACGGCCTCAACCCGCGACAAATCGGGCGATTCCGCGGCCATTCTTCGGTTATTTGATGAATTGTCTTGGGCCGGTTGACGCTGCTGCGCCCCGGCTCTGATCGTTCATTGCAGCGCGACAATCCCGCTGCTCTTTTGTCGCCACGCTTGGGCAAAATCCCAGCACCGGCAGGCCGTATCAAGGATGATTCGCCGCTCTAATACCGGGCGATCCCTCAGTCTAAACGTCAGGGCTGCGCCGAAACGCAGCCCCGATCTTCGCGCCGGCAGGCTTAGCTATTGTTGCCCAGCGTGCTCAGCGTCGCCACCGAAGCGGTGGTCAGCGAGTTCGAGATATCGGTGCCCAGCGAGTTCACACCGGTGCGGACCGAGGTCACAACCGCCAGCCCGAGGCCGACGATGGCGGCGGTCAGAACCACCCAGTCCACGGTGACAGCGCCCGACTCGTCGGCAGCGAAATGCTTGATCATTGCAGTCATTTTCATAGGTTTTCTCCAGATTGCCTATACTAAAATAATGCCCGGAGACGCCTTGGCAGTTAATGGGTTTGGGCCAGCGACACCCTCCGAACATGATTGAATATCGGGTGTTCGCGTGGCGTGAATGCGGCGCAGCGCGGGGCAATCAAGACTAAAAAAAGGTAAATATTAGGACATACCGCGGCATTGTTTCGTCAGCGTGGCGGATTGCTTTGATTGTTCCACCTCGCGCAACGACCTCCTCTATCGGTTGCATGAGCGCCGGATCAGCAGGTTTGCGAATCTGCGGGTTTTCTGTCAATCTGGGCAGCAACAGCAAAGGCGCGCGATAGAAACGCCAGTAAAGTTGGGTCCATGCCGAGCAGCTTGCCCAAGTTCCCCGCCCCGCGTTGCGTCGCCCTTCTGGCGGCGGTTTTGGCCGTGGCGCCCTATGTCCCGCCCGCCAATGCCGAGGATTTCACCTTTCGCCGCATTGCCGTCGCGCCGCAGAATGGCAGCAGCCGGATCACCGTGCAGATCGACCCCGAAGAACAGGCCCGCCGCATCGCCCCGCCTGCGCCCGTCGCGCCAAGCCCCACCGCCCTCGCCGCACCGCAGGCCACGCCCGACGCCAGCACCCCGCCCACGGCGCGCTTTGGCTGGTATTGGGATTATGTGCCAGCCGGTCTGACCCAGGGCGAGGGGCGGTTTCTGGCCTCCATCGCCGCCCTGCGCATGGCGCCCGAGGGCGCGCGTATCCCCGAACCCTCGGTGCAGCACCTGCAAGACATCGCCGCCAGCCACGGCGCCCGCATCTTGGGCGCGACCATCGGCACCTCGGTCTCTCCGGCCTTGGCGCTGGCGGTGATCTCGGTGGAATCCGCCGGTCGTGTGACCGCGGTCAGCCATGCGGGCGCGCAGGGGCTGATGCAGTTGATCCCCGCCACCGCCGAACGCTTCGGCGTTACGGACAGCAATGATCCGGCGCAGAATATCCGCGGCGGGGTCGCTTATCTCGATTGGCTGCTGGGCGAGTTCGACAATGATATCGTGCTGGCGCTGGCCGGCTATAACGCCGGCGAGGGCGCGGTGCGGCGCAACCACGGCGTGCCGCCCTATGCCGAGACCCGCGATTACGTGCCGCGGGTGCTCGCCGCATGGACCGTGGCGCGCGGGCTTTGCGCCACCGTGCCGCAATTGCCCAGCGATGGCTGCGTGTTTGCGATCAGCGCGGTGGGCGGCGAGGCCGGCAGCGCGGTGGCCAGTCGCTAAAGCAGGTCTTCGATCGCCTCGGTCGGGCGGCCAATCACCGCGCGCTCACCGATCCGCACCACCGGCCGCTCGATCAACGCCGGTGTCTCGACCATCGCCGCGATGATCTCAGCCTCGGGCCGGTCCTTGAGCGCCGCCCCGTCCTTGCGCAACAATGCCGACGCCGGCAGCTCCAGCGCCGCCAGCATCTCGCGCAGCGCCTCTGCATCCGGCGCATCCTGCAAATAGAGCCGGATATCGACCGCCAGCCCCTTATCCTCAAGCAAAGCAAGCGCCGCGCGGGATTTCGAACAGCGCGGATTGTGCCAGAGCGTTACAGCCATGCGTCGCGTCCCTTTCCGCTTGCCTGCGCGATGGTCTCGAACCCGTCACGCTCAAGCAAAGCATCGAGCCCGCGCGCGATTTCATCGACCAGTGTCATGCCGTGATAGATCAGCGCCGAGTAGATCTGCACCGCGCTCGCCCCGGCCAAGATCTTGGCATAGGCATCCTCGGCACTGGCAATCCCGCCGACCCCGATCAGTGGCAATGCGCTATCGGTCAGCTTGGATAGTTGCGCCAAGACCCGCGTCGAGCGCTCGAACAAAGGCGCGCCCGAGAGCCCGCCCGCCTCGCCCGCATGGGCGCTTACCAGCCCCTCCCGCGAGAGCGTGGTATTGGTCGCGATCACCGCATCCAAGCCGCTGCTGACCGCCACCTCGGCAATCCCCGCTAGCCCCTCGGCATCGAGATCCGGTGCGATTTTCAAAAAGATCGGGATCGGCGCAGCCATCTCGTCCCGCGCCGCGATCACACCGGCCAGAAGTGCGCGCAGCGCCTCGGGCCCCTGCAGGTCGCGCAGCTTCTCGGTATTGGGCGAGGACACATTCACCGTGGCGAAATCCACATGCGGCCCGCAGACCCGCAGGACTTGCGCGAAATCATCGGCGCGGTCGTCGCTGTCTTTATTCGCGCCCAGATTAAGCCCCACCACCGCGCGCTCGCCCCGACCCTTGGGCCGTTTCGCCAGCCGCGCGGCAATCGCCTGCGCGCCCTCGTTGTTAAAGCCAAAGCGGTTGATCACCGCCTGATCCTCACTCAGCCGGAACAGACGCGGGCGCGGGTTGCCCTCTTGCGGGCGCGGCGTCGCGGCGCCGACCTCGAGAAAGCCGAACCCCTGTTTGGCCAAGGGCGCCAGCGCCACCGCGTTCTTGTCGAACCCCGCCGCCAGCCCCACCGGATTGGGCAGCTCCAGCCCGGCGAACTGCACCCGCAGCCGCGCGGAGGTATAGACCCCCGTCGCCGGCACCAGCCCCAGCCGCAACGCCCGCAGCGCCAGATGATGCGCGCGCTCGGGGTCGAGCCGGTGCATTGCCTTCAGTCCCAGCGCGCTGATCATCAGATCACCCCTTCGGGAAAGATATGTCCGGCGACGCCCAAGGGCAGGGATTTGTCCCAGATGACATCCGTGAGGAACAGGGGCCGGTAGAGATGCGGAAACAGCGCGCCACCGCGCGAGGGCTCCCATTTCAGCGCCTCGCCCAGCGCCGAGGCATCCACCGCCACCAGCACCAGATCGCTTTGATCCGAGAAATGTTTGGCCGCGGTCTCGGCGACCTGCGCGGCGGTGGACAGATGGATGTAGCCATCGGTCAGATCCACCGGCGCGCCCAAGGTCCGCCCGGCAATGGTGAAATCGTCCCATTCGGAACGGCGGAATATCTTGTATATCATCATAAGATGCTCATGCCGAAACCACGCGCCGCGGTCAATGCCAATGGCGAATGGGCGCCCGCTTTGCCCCGCTGCATCGCCCACGGCTTTGCCGCTGGCCGAGCCAAAGCGCAAAGGGTCGCACCCGCCCAGAGAGGGCGCCCGCGTGCCTGAACAATCCATTCCTTTCGCTCGCCCAGAGCCGCAGGTGACTTGCAGCGCCGGTAAAGCAAAGCGAATAGGGCCGCGCCCGACCCTGGGCGGGCGCCGGCATCCCTTCCACAACGCGCCGCGCTCAAAAGCGCCCATGCCGTCCGAGCCGCTCACCACATCTCCAAGGCGCCCTCCCATGGGGAGGGTCGGGCGCGGCCCGGCGGTGCCGCCGGGCCAGACGGTTGATACGGCGCGAGCAATTCTTTCACTTATGTGGCGCCTACCGCCCAATTCCAACCACCCCCTAAGCACCCAGGGCCGCGCCTGAACCTGGGTGGGCGCACGCATCCTTTCCGCAACGCGCCGTGTTCAAAAGCATCCAAGCCGTCCGAGCCGCTCACCACTTCGCCAAGGCGCCCTCCCGTGGGGAGGGACGGGCGCGGCCCAGGGTGCCCCGCGCCTGACGGTTGATCTGGAGCGAGCAGAATAATCCTGTCTCCTGTCGTCCAGACCGGCCTCAATCCCAAAGTCCATAGGGCGGCGCCCGACCCTGGGCGGGCGCGCGCATCCTTTCCACAGCGCGCTGCGCTCAATAGCATTCATGCTAGGCGTGCTGTGAAGGCCATCAACAATGCGCCCTCCCGGGGGGAGGGTCGGGCGCGGCCCGGCGGTGCCGCCGGGCCTGACAGAGGATAAGGTGTGCCGCAGGGCCTGAAAGTGGGCACGGCGCTCCGCCGGTGCCTGACAAAAGATACGCAGCGCGTAATCACCTCCCGCCACCCGCCACTCAAAGCGCAACCAACCGCTCCCGCAAGTCGCCGCACTGCGAAAACCTGCCGATCCCGCCCAAAGTCCCGCAACCCCTGCTCACGGGCTTTGACTTGACGGTCAATTCCGCGCAACCTGCGGCATAGGGATAAAAACAACAGGGGAGTCGACGATGTCCATTTCACCGAAACTGCGGGCGCTCACCGGCGCGGCGGCACTGGCGGCGCTGGGCGCCCCCGCGCTGGCGGATACGCATTTGCACATCCTGCATTTCAACGATTTCCACAGCCGGATCGAGCCGATCAACCGGTTCAACTCGACCTGTTCAGCGGAAGATGACGCCGCCGGTGAGTGCTTTGGCGGCGCCGCGCGGCTGTTCACCCTGATCAACCAGATGCGCGACGCGATCACTGCGCAGGGCGATCCCGTGCTGGTGCTCAGCGCTGGCGACAGCTCGCAGGGCTCATTGTTCTTTACCACCTACGGCGGCCGCGCCGAGGCCGAGTTGAACGACCGTATCGGACTGGATGCGATGGCGGTCGGCAACCATGAATTCGACAACGGCCCCGAGGGGCTGATGGTCTTTGCCGAAACCGCCGAATACCCGCTGGTCGCGGCCAATCTCGATGTCTCGGGCAACAATATGCTGGCCGGTCGCGTGGTGCCCTATGCGGTGCTCACCGCCGGTGACCTGCAGGTCGGTGTTGTCGGCGCGATCACCAATGACACGCCGGATATCTCCTCGCCGGGGCCGACGATTATCGTCAATGACGCGTTGGAATCGGTGCGCTCTTCGGTCGAGGAGCTGCAGGAGCAGGGGATCACCACGATCATCGCCCTGACCCATGTCGGCTATGTGCCCGAGCAGGAAATGGCCGCGCAGATCCCCGGTCTGACGGCGGTGGTCGGCGGTCATAGCCATACCTATCTCTCGGCCACCGACCCGCGCCGCGAAGGCCCCTATCCGACCTGGGTGGATAATGTCGACGGCAGCATGGTGCCGGTGGTGCAGGCCGGCGCCTATAGCCGCTATCTGGGGCATCTGGTGCTGGAACTCGACGGTGACGGCAAACTGATGTTCGCCTCGGGCGACACCATCGAGATCAACGCCGAGGTCCAGCCCGACCCCGAGATCGCCGAATGGGTCGCCAGCATGGCCGAGCCGATCGAGGCGACGCGCAGCCTTGTGGTCTCGGAATCCGCCGGCCCGATCGAGGGCGACCGCAGCGTCTGCCGTCAGGTCGAATGCCAGATGGGCAATCTGGTCACCGATGCGATGCTCTCGCGCGTGGCAGGGCAGGGCATCAGTATCGCGATCCAGAACGGCGGCGGGTTGCGCGCCTCGATTGACGAAGGCACGATCACCCTGGGCGAAGTGCTCTCGGTGCTGCCGTTCCAGAACACGCTGGCCACTTTTGAGCTGTCCGGCGCCGATGTCATCGCCGCATTGGAAAATGGCGCCAGCCGGTTGGAAGACGGCGGCGGGCGCTTTGCGCAGGTCTCGGGACTGCAATACACGGTCAATTCCACCGCCGAGCCCGGCAGCCGGATCTCGGATGTGATGGTGATGTCGGAGAGCGGCTTTGTGCCGATTGATCCCGAGATGATCTATGGCGTGGTCTCCAATGACTTTATGCGCAACGGCGGCGATGGCTATGCGATGTTCCGCGACAATGCGATCAACGCCTATGACTTCGGCCCCGATGTTGGCGATGTGGTGGCGGAATTCCTTGCTGAAAACACGCCCTATACGCCCTATACCGACGGGCGCATTACGCGGATTGATTAAAGCGTGTCGCGACGAAGATGATCTGCGTATGTGCCTGTTGGCGTGAGGCAGCGTTTGCAAAGCAAATGCGTTCACGCCAACAGGTGAATTCAATTGAACGCGACATGCGCTAAGCAGGATGTGGCGGCGGCGGAGGGCCTATGGCCCGCCTTCGCCGCCACTATAGGGACGCGGGCAGGCCCGCGAATGGGGGCGCTGCCCCCGGCTACGCCTCCCCCGGGATATTTCTGGACAGATGACGGGGGCGGAGTTTTGGACTTGCTGCATAGAGAAAACCGGCGCTCTCGGGGAGGGCGCCGGTTTTCTGTTGAGGGGGGTTATATTGAAGGGAGGGGCTCAGCCCTGTGTGACGCTTTGATACCAGCGGCGGATCAGGGCGCGTTCCTCGTCTTCCATCCATGAGACATTGGCGGGGGGCATCGCGGTGCTGCGCCCCGATTGCAGGTAGATCTGCTGCGCGGCGCGGGCGATCTGCGCCTCGGTTTCCAAGACCAGCCCGCGCGGCGCCCAATTGATGCCCGGATAACCCGGCTCTTCGGCGTGGCACATCGAACAGCGCCCGGCGACCGCGTAATAGACCTCTTCGAAATGCTCGGACTGCGCGAACCGCTGCGCCGCAGGCGGCAGCGCGGCGAGCTCTTCCTCGGCGCTTTGCCGCGGCACCACCGAGAGCCACATGATCAGGATGAAAATCACCGCCGTCACCGCCCAGGTCCAGGTCGGATTGCCGGTGCCCGCGTGATTGGCGTTGAAATAATGCCTTATTGTCACCCCCATCAGGAACACCAAAGAGGCAATAATCCAGGCATATTCGGTGGCAAAGGCCAGCGGATAATGGTTCGACAGCATCAGGAAAATCACCGGCAGCGTCAGGTAATTGTTATGCGTCGAGCGCTGTTTGGCGATCTTGCCGTATTTCGGATCGGGCTTGCGGCCTTCCTGCAGATCCTTCACCACCACCCGCTGGTTGGGCATGATGATCATGAACACATTCGCCGACATGATCGTCGCCGTCCACGCGCCCAGATGCAGCAGGCTCGCACGGCCCGAGAACACCGAGGTGTAGAAATACGCCATGCCCACCAGCACCACAAACAGCGCCACCATCACCAGCGTCTGGTTTGCATTCACAAACCGCTTGCAGATCTGGTCATAGATCAGCCAGCCGAAGGCCAGCGACCCCACCGACAGCGCCACCGCCTGCCAGACCGCCAGATCCATCACATTCGGGTCGATCAGATAGAATTCCGCGCCCAGATAATAGACCAACACCATCAGCGCGAAACCCGACAGCCATGTCGTATAGCTCTCCCATTTGAACCAGATCAGATGCTCGGGCATCTGCGCCGGCGCCACCAGATACTTCTGGATATGGTAGAAGCCGCCGCCATGGACCTGCCATTCCTCGCCATGCGCGCCCTCGGGCAGATGCGGGGATTTGCGCAGCCCCAGATCCAGCGCGATGAAATAGAACGACGAGCCGATCCATGCCATCGCGGTGATGACATGCAGCCAGCGCACCGCAAATTCCGCCCATGCGCCGATTATCGCGAGTTCAAACATCGCTCTCTCCCCATTGTTTTGCCAAAGGCTATACCAGAAGTGGCCTTTCTGTTAATTCTTCAAATGACAGAAGACTTTCAAGCGGGAACGAACAATGGCCTATGTCAAATTGATCCAGATGTTCGTGCGGGTCTATGAATTGGGCTCGATGTCGGCGGCGGCGCGCGACCAGCGGACCTCGCCAGCGGTGGCCTCGGGGCGGATATCAGAGCTGGAGAAGCATCTCGGCGTGCGGCTGTTCAACCGCACCACGCGCTCATTGCAACCGACCGAGAACGGGCGGCTGTTTTATGACGGTGCGCAGACCATCCTGCAGGCGATTGCCGATGCCGAAGCCGCCGTTGCCGATGCCGCTAAAAACCCGCGCGGGGTGCTGTTTGTCGGCGCGCCTCTGGGCGTCGGGCGGCGGTTCGTGGCGCCCTTCGTGCCCGCGTTCAAGGCCGAAAACCCGCTGATTGACCTGCGTTTGCGGCTCTCCGACCGGATCATCGACCTGACCACCGAGGGGCTGGATGTGGCGCTGCATCTCGGGCGGCTCGAGGATTCGGGGCTGAAAATGCGGGTGATTGCGGAATGCCCGCGGGTGCTCTGCGCCGCGCCCTCTTATGTGCAGCGCCGCGGCATGCCGGTGGATGGCGCCGCATTGGTGCGCGACAGGCACGACTGTCTGAACCTGCGGTTTCCCGGCGCCAAAGAGTTCCAATGGACCCTGCAAACCCCTGACGGTTATCAGAAATTCGACATCTCCGGCCCCTTCGAGATCGACGACGGCGATGTGCTGACGCAATGGGCGCTCGACGGGCATGGCATCGTGATGAAACCGCTGTTCGAGGTCGCCCCGCATCTGCGCTCGGGCGCTTTGGTCAAAGTCGCCGAGGCGACGCCGCCGCTGCCGGTGACGCTGAGCATCCTCACCCCGCACCGGCGTTTGCGCGATCCCAAGGTGCAGCTGTTCTCGGATTTCATCACCCAGCACTGCAAACGCGCGCTCGAGGAGCTGACCCGCGACCTGTGAGCCGCGGGGTCAGATAGCACGGTGGTCTTAGCTGCCGCGGTAGGTCGAATACCCGTAGGGCGATAAGAGCAGCGGCACATGGTAATGCGCGGCGGCATCCGACATGCCAAAGCGGATCGGCACCTGATCGAGAAACAGCGGATCATCGCCCTCCTGCCCCGTCGCGCGCAGATAGTCGCCCGCGTGGAACACCAACTCATAGGTGCCGGTCTTGAAATCATCAGCCGGCAGGATCGGCGCATTGGTGCGCCCGTCACCATTGGTCACCAGCTCGGCCAACTGGCGCTTTTCATCGCCTGCCACCGCATAGAGCGTGATCTTCAGCCCCGCCGCCGGGCAGCCCCGCGCCGTATCCAGAACATGCGTGGTGAGATATCCGGCCATAAACTGCTCCTGTTGCCATGCTGATGCCGCCGCATCCTGCCCGAGATTGCTGCGACTGCCAAATGGACAGTTGAGAAAACTCTTTTCGGGAAATAATGAAAATCGCGGGCGATCTTTTGGGATATACTGGCAAATGACCCGCAGAAACCCCGACGACCTGCTGTGACGCAAAAGGATGAAGACCCCGTGAGTGATTCCAAACGTTACCCCCGCGACCTCATCGGCTACGGCCCGCGCGCCCCGCAGGTCACTTGGCCGAATGGCGCCAAAGTCGCGATCTCCCTGGTGCTCAACTATGAGGAAGGCGGCGAGAACTGCATCCTCCATGGCGACGCCGGCTCCGAGGCGTTTCTCTCCGATATCGCCGGTGCCGCCGCCTGGCCGGGCCAGCGCCATTGGAACATGGAATCGATCTATGACTACGGCGCCCGCGCCGGTTTCTGGCGGCTGCACAAGCATTTCACCGCCCGCAACCTGCCGGTGACAATCTACGGCGTCGCCACTGCGCTGGCCCGCAACCCCGAGCAGGTTGCAGCGATGAAAGCCGCCAATTGGGACATCGCCTCGCACGGGCTCAAATGGGTCGAGCACAAGGACATGCCCGCCGACGAGGAACGCGCGCAGATCCAAGAGGCGATCCGCCTGCACACCGAAGTCACCGGCACCGCCCCGCGCGGCTGGTACACCGGCCGCTGCAGCGAGAACACCGTGGACCTGACCGCGCAGACCGGCGCGTTTGACTGGATTTCAGACACTTACGATGACGACCTGCCGTATTGGCGCGAGATCGGCGCCCGCGATCAACTGGTGATCCCCTATACGCTCGAGGCCAACGACATGCGCTTTGCCACCGCGCCCGGCTGGGTGACGGGGCAGGACTTCGGCCAATATCTGATCGACGCCTTCGATGTCCTCCACGCCGAGGGCGGCAAGATGTTCTCCATCGGTCTGCATTGCCGGTTGATCGGACGCCCCGGCAAACTGGCGGGCTTCCTGCGCTTTCTCGACCATGTCGCGCAAAAGGGCGGCGCCTGGTTCGCCACCCGCAGCGAAATCGCCGATTTCTGGGCCGCGCACCACCCGCACCAGCGTATTGAGCGCCCCAGCCAGATGGACCGCGCCAGTTTCGTCGCCCGCTACGGCTCGATCTTTGAACACTCCCCGTGGATCGCCGAGCGCGCCTTTGATCTGGAGCTCGGCCCCGCCCATGACACCGCCGTGGGCCTGCACAATGCCCTCGCGCGCATGTTCCGCTCGGCCAGCCGCGAGGAGCGTCTCGGCGTCCTCAACGCCCACCCCGATCTGGCGGGCAAACTGGCCGAGGCCAAACGCCTCACCGCCGAATCCACCCATGAGCAATCCTCCGCCGGTCTCGATGCGCTCACCGACGAAGAGCGCGCAAACTTCCAGCGCCAGAACGCGGATTATGTCGCCAAACACGGCTTTCCCTTCATCATCGCCGTGCGCGACAACACCAAAGCCACGATCACCGAGGCATTCACCCGCCGCATCGCCAATGACACCGACACCGAATTCGCCACCGCCTGCGCCCAAGTCGAGCGGATCGCCGAAATTCGCCTGCAGGATTTGCTGCCATGAGCCAGAGCTACTACGCCCCCAAAGGCGGCCTCGCGCCGCAGACCGCGCTGATGACCCAGCGCGCGGTGTTCACCGAGGCCTATGCGGTCATCCCGCGCGGCTGTTTCTCGGATATCGTCACCTCCTATCTGCCCGGCTGGCGTGACACCCGCCTGTGGATCATCGCCCGACCGATGTCGGGCTTTGCCGAGACCTTTAGCCAATATGTGATGGAGGTCGCGCCCGGCGGCGGTTCCGACACGCCCGACAATGACCCGCAGGCGCAATCCGCGCTTTTCGTCACCGAAGGCACCCTTAGTGTCACCATCGACGGCACCACCCACGCGCTCACCGCCGGCGGTTTCGCCTATATCCCTGCGGGCAGCATATGGTCCCTCACCGCCACGGGTGACACCCCGGCGCGTTTCCACTGGATTCGCAAACTCTGGGAGCCCGCCGAGGGTCTCACCCGCCCCGTGGCCTTTGTCACCAATGAGCGTGACCTGCCCAAAAACGCCATGCCCGACACCGAGGGTCGCTGGGCCACCACCCGCCTGATCGACACCGAAGACATGCGCCACGATATGCACGTCAATGTCGTCACCTTCGAGCCGGGCGGGCTGATCCCCTTTGAGGAAACCCACGTCATGGAGCACGGGCTTTACGTGCTGCAGGGCAAGGCCAGCTATAAGCTCAACAAGGATTGGGTCGAGGTCGAGGCCGGTGATTTCATGTGGCTGCGCGCCTATTGCCCGCAGGCCTGCTACGCCGCCGGACCGGAACCCTTCCGCTACCTGCTTTACAAAGACGTCAACCGCCACGCCCGCCTGCGCGGCCCCTGGTCCAACCCCGGCCACCAAGGTTAACCGCAGCCCCAAGCAATTTCGGCCCCCGTCATCTGTCCATAAATATCCCACGGGGGTCCGGGGGCGTGAAGCCCCCGGCGCTCTCATCAAGAACCACCCGAGGCCCATGACGCACACCATCCGCACCGAACCCCTCACCGCCGCCGCCTTCGCCCCTTTCGGCGATCTGCTCGATGCCAGCGGCGCCCCTGACAAGCTGATCAACCAAGGTATGTGCGGCCGTCACCATGACCGCGCCGCGCTGGATTTCGGGCCCGAGACCATGCCCGCAGGCCGCGCCGGTATCTCGATTTTCAACGCCGAACCGCGCGCATTCCCCTATGTCTTGGAACTGGTCGAGCGTCACCCCGAAGGCTCGCAGGCTTTCGTCCCGATGCACCAGAACCCCTTTATGGTGATCGTAGCCCTTGATCAGGGCGGCACCCCCGGCACCCCGCGCGCCTTCCTGACCAATGGCGCGCAGGCGATCAATTTTCACCGCAATATCTGGCACGGCGTGCTGACCCCGCTGTCGGCGCCGGGTCTCTTTGCCGTCATCGACCGGATCGGCGACACCGCCAATCTACAGGAGCACTGGTTCGACACCCCATATACTGTGGTGCAAGATTAACGTGACACAGGGTTTAGATTGTCCCAGAGTATGGGGTGGTTCATCGCTGTGCCAATGCGCGTGACTGGCGCGCCTTAACGCCAAGACGAAAAAACGACCCCAAAGTCGAGACGAAAAGCCGACACTAAAACACGGCACCAAAATACGAGGCCAAACCACGGCCCTGAACCACGACCCGAGGAAATCGGGCAAACCGATAAAATAACAGGACGGGGGTAAACCCGACCGGATCTAACCGGCCCATGCCAATCACCGAGAGTGGTATGAGGCCGGCGCGAATAAAATCTCTCTCAGGGAAGGATTAGGACAATGGCAGACAATAGCATCGGGACGCCGGAACAGCTCCGCGACCCGAATTATACCCCCCCCATCGGCACTGCGATCCCGCTCGGCATCCAGCATGTGCTGGCGATGTTCGTCTCGAACGTCACTCCGGCGATCATCATCTGCGGCGCGGCGGGCATCGGTTTTGGCTCGGATCAAGGCGCGCTCGGGTTTCCCGATATGACCTATATGATCCAGATGTCGATCCTCTTTGCCGGTCTGGCCACGCTGATCCAGACCATCGGTCTGGGGCCGGTGGGCGCAAAGCTCCCCATCGTGCAGGGCACGTCTTTTGCCTTCATCCCGATCATGATCCCCGCCGTCGCCGGTCTCGGCACCGCCGGATTGGGCGGGCTGATGGTCGGCGTGATGCTCGGCGGCGTGTTCCACTTCTTTCTGGGCTTTTTCATCGGTAAAATCCGCTTTGCCCTGCCGCCCTTGGTGACTGGTCTCATCGTTCTAATGATCGGCCTCGCGCTGGTCAAAGTCGGCATCCAGTATTCCGCCGGCGGTGTGCCCTTGATGGGCACCGAGAACTTCGGTACGCTGGAAAAATGGTTCCCCGCGCTGGTCGTGGTGCTTGTCACCCTCGGGATCAAATTCTTCACCCGCGGGTTTACCGCCGTGGCGGCGGTGCTTCTGGGCATCATCGCCGGTTATATCGTCGCCTATTTCATGGGGCAGGTGAGCTTCTCCAACCTCCCCCGCGCTGGCTGGTTCAACGTGCCCAGCCCGTTCCACTGGGGGTTCGAGATCAACTGGGCGATCATCATCGGCATGTGTTTCATGGCCGTGGTCTCGGCGATTGAAACCGTCGGCGATGTCTCCGGCATCACCAAAGGCGGCGCCGGACGCGAGGCCACCGACAAGGAGATCGCCGGCGCCACATTCGCCGATGGTCTCGGCACCGCGGTCTCGGGCGTGTTTGGCGCGCTGCCCAATACGTCCTTTAGCCAGAACGTCGGGCTGATCGCGATGACCGGCGTGATGAGCCGCCATGTGGTCACCATCGGCGGGATCTTCCTGATCGCCTGCGGTCTGATCCCCAAGGTCGCCGCGGTGATCAACACGGTGCCGATCAATGTGCTCGGCGGCGGTGTGATCGTGATGTTCGGCATGGTCGCCGCCTCGGGCATCTCGATGCTCTCGGATGTCGACTGGAACCGCCGCAACATGGTGATCTTCGCGGTCTCGCTCTCGGTCGGTCTGGGCCTGCAACTCGAGCCTTCGGCGCTGCAGCACCTGCCCGACACGCTGAAAATCCTGCTGACCTCGGGTCTTCTGCCCGCCGCCGGTATCGCGGTGCTGCTCAACCTGATGCTGCCCGAAGAACTGGCCAGCGAAGCCGCTCCGGGGATCTCGGGCGGGATGGCCGGCCACCGCTATGACGCGGACACCGGCAAGGAGTGACGCTGGCAGGGACAGCCCCTGCCAACGACTGACGCCGGATGGCGCCTGACGTGATACAATGGCGCGCGGGTCGTAAGGACTCGCGCGCCATTCCCATTCCACCCGAGCAGGAGGCCCATATGCACACCCTTATCCGCAATGCCGATGTGATCGTCACCATGGACGGGGCGCGGCGTGAGCTGGCCGGAGCCTCGCTGCTGATCAAGGACGGCGAGATCACGGCGCTGGGTGCCGATCTGCCCGCCGATGCCGCCGCCCGCGCCGATGAGGTGATCGACGCCAGCGGCTGTGTGGTGACCCCGGGTCTGGTGAACACCCACCACCATCTCTATCAAACCCTGACGCGGGCGGTGCCGGGCGGACAGGACGCGCTGCTGTTCGGCTGGCTGCGCACCCTCTACCCGATCTGGGCGCGCTATACGCCCAATGATTTCCGCATCTCCGCGCAACTCGGGCTGGCGGAGCTGGCGCTCTCGGGTTGCACGATGTCGGCGGACCACCAGTATCTCTTTCCCAATGGCGCGCGGCTTGACGACAGTATCGAGGCCGCGCTCGAGGTCGGCCTGCGCTTTCACGCCACCCGCGGCGCGATGTCGATTGGCGAATCCGATGGCGGCCTCCCCCCCGATACGCTGGTGGAAAGCGACACCGCCATTCTTGATGACAGCCAGCGGGTGATCCATGACTTCCACGACGCCTCAGAAAACGCCATGCTGCGCATCGCCCTCGCGCCCTGCTCACCGTTCTCGGTCAGCCGCGACCTGATGCGCAACACGGCCGCTCTGGCCCGCGAGCAGGGCGTCATGCTGCACACCCATCTGGCCGAGAACGATGAGGATGTCGCCTATTCGCTGGCCCAATTCGGCTGCCGCCCCGGGCAATACGCCGAGGACCTCGGCTGGACCGGCGCCGATGTCTGGCACGCCCATTGCGTGAAACTTGACGCCAGCGAGATCGCCCTCTTTGCCAAAACCCTCACCGGCGTGGCGCATTGCCCCTGTTCAAACTGCCGCCTCGGCTCGGGCATCGCGCCCCTGCGCCAGATGCGCGACGCCAAGGTGCGGGTTGGTCTGGGCGTTGACGGTTCGGCAAGCAGCGACGCCGGTGATCTGATCGGCGAGGCGCGGCAGGCGATGCTGTTGCAGCGCGTGGCCAATGGCGCCGATGCGATGAGCGCCCGCGAGGCGCTGGAGATCGCCACCCTCGGCGGCGCCAAGGTGCTGGGCCGCGCGGCGGCGCTGGGCTCGCTGGTGCCCGGCAAACGCGCCGATATCGCGATCTGGGACGTGCAAAGCCTGCAAACGGCGGGTGCCTGGGATCCGGTCGCGGCGCTGGTCCTCTGCGCGCCGCACCGGGTGAAACATCTGCTGGTTGAGGGCCGTCAGGTGGTGCGCGACGGGCAGTTAACCACGCTCGACACTGGGCTCCTCGCCACCCAAGCCCGCGCCGCCACCCGCCGCTTGATGGAATAGAGCGACGGTGCGTGCAGAGCACACACCCTACAGGGGCGGCACTGGGGAGGGACGGGCGCTGCCCGGGGTGCCCCCGTGCAAAGCTGAAGAACGCAATTGCTCGTGATCGTCATGAATTCGAAAGCTTTTGCGCCGTAAAATGCGTCGAACCAGGGCCGGCCGCGGAGACGACAATAGTTGACGCAAGCACCTCGCAACACATATATATAAGGTCTGTTACGGTGTTGCCCTGACAAAATGAAAGAAAGCGGCCATGTTGCCCACCGCGTCCATCGTTCTTGCCACAGTGAACGCACCCTATGGTGCGCAGCTTTCGGCTGGGCAACTCGCGGCCTGCATCTCTGGTCTTGAGGCTTCTAAAGCCACATTGGGACCGGTGTTTTCGTTTTTCTCCGAAGTCGCGCCGCAACTTCAAAAGGCTTTCATTGAAGAGATGAATTTGCCGTATGATAAGGTGCAAGCTGTTGCCAAGAACCTGCAAGCATCCTGCCCTTATAAGCTGGCACTCGCGGCGTAACCGGCGCACATGAACACACCTTCGCCCAGCCGCTGGCCGGAGTTGTTTGATGCCGCAGTCTCCATCATAGCTCAGGCGAATGCGGCATCCGAGGTTGTGCGCTATTGGGCATTTGGTGGCGGTACCGCCTTGATGTTGCAGATAGATCATCGCGAAAGCCATGATGTCGATTTTTTCATCGATGACCCCTCGGTGCTGCCGTATCTGAATCCCGAGACGCAGGATTTTCAACTGCGGATTGCGCCCAGTACCTATAAAACGGATGGTGTGCAGAGTCTGAAAATCGTTTTCGACGGGATCGGCGAAATCGACTTTATTTGCAGTTTCCCAGTTCTAACCGAAGCAACAGTTCGATTTAATGTGCGAGGGGCGCTTGTCGAACTGGAGACACCGGCGGAGATTATTGCAAAGAAGATTTATCACAGAGGCAACCGCCTACAGCCGCGTGATATGTTTGATATTGCTGCCACGGCACGGCATTTTGGTGACAATTATCTTGTGCAGGCCTTGAGCAAGTTGCCGGAGCAAACTGCCGAAGCTCTTAATGTCGCAAAGGAATTCGATGCTGGGCTTCTAGGGCAGATTCTGGAAGGTTTGAACGTCCGCGCTGGATACGAAGATGTGCGGCAAACCGCGCAGGCTGACACGATCCGTATTTGCAGTCACGTTATTGGCGCGTCGCGCATACTGCGGCGCAAGTAGAGCGACTGGGGAATAAATAACCACTTGCGTTTTCTACGCCAAATGGTGGAGTTAGTTAGTTTGGGCGACAATGGATTTTCAGATCCAGTCGAGCCTTGTTTTTTCGGGAGACCTGCCTTTCAATGAAAGTGCGCAGCTGTTCACAAGTTGTATAAAGTTTGCGGCGTCAGACAGATTGGGGTTTTTTTGGTGTGTTTCCCACCACATGTCCTTCGCCATTTCGTACGCAATCCGCGCCGGATCACTGCTGCTATTTTCAACCACGTCGTTACTCATTTTAAGCGCTCCTTTACTTTGATGCTGCCAAGCTAGCATACGGGGGATATTAATCAATTAATATGTAATCGGCATGATCTATTGGTATGCAATATTCATTAAAACTTCATATAGGAAACATAGCTGGCACATAAAGGATGCTCGCAATCATCCCTAACACCCCCTTAACGCGACACACTAACCCCTTGATATCCCTACATCCTGCACCCGTCCCACGCGCGGGACAGCGCCTCAACTCTCGATCTCGTCGATCAACTCCGGCCCCTCGGCGCGGTTGGAATTCACCTTCACCGAGACCCGCCGGAATGCCAGCGCCCCCTCCTCCAAGGGCGCCATCAATCGCGCCGCCCCATGCCCCGCCTCACCGAGCCAGAGCGGCCAATCCTCGGGCTCCAAAATCACCGGCACGCGGTGGTGGAGTTCCGCCATTTTCCCGCTCGCCTGCGTGGTCACCATCGCCGCCGAGGCCACCCGCGCGCCCGCAGCCCCCTCCCAGGCCTGCCAAACCCCGGCAAAGACCATCGGCGCCCCATCCGCGCGGGTGATATACCACGGCAACCGCGCCTCGCCCTCCTTGGTCCATTCATAAAACCCGCTCGCCGGGATCAAACACCGCCGCCGCCGCGCCGCCTCGCGAAAGGCGGGTTTCTCGGCCAAAGTCTCGGCGCGGGCATTGAACAGCAGCGGCCCATCGGTGGGGGTTTTATACCAGCGCGGCAGAAATCCCCAACGCATCGGCCCCAGCCGCCGCCGGTCGCCATCGCTGACCACCGCCGCCACCGGATCGGTCGGGCAGATATTATAGCGCGGCACCAGCGGCAGATCATTCGCCGGCGCCGCATCAAACATCTGCGCCATCGCATCATCCGGCAGGGTTATCGCGAAACGTCCACACATCGGGCTACAGGGCCACGCAGCGGGGGCGAGGTCAAGACCGGCGCGGCTCTGGCGGCCAGTCGCGGCGCTCAATATCCCGCGCTGCGATCCACCAGATTGAGCAAGGGGTCACCGGTGAGCATGCGGCGGATATTCTCGGCCACAACCCGCGCGGCGGTGCCGGGGCGGGTATCGGCGGCGATATGGGGCGTGACGGTGACATTTGGATGCGCCCAATAGCGGTGATCTTGGGGCAAAGGTTCACTGCGAAAAACATCCAGCGTCGCATGCCCGATCTGCCCGCTATCCAGCGCCGCCAAAAGCGCGTCGTCATCAATCAAGCTGCCACGCCCCGGATTGATGATCGCGGCCCCGCGCGGCAGCAGCGCCAAGGTGTCGGCGTTGAGGGTGTTCTCGGTGCCTGCGGTGGCGGGTAGCAGGGTGACGACGATCTCTGCCTTCTCCAACACATCCCGCAGCCCGGCCGTGCCGTGATAGCAGGTGATGCCGTCGATCTGCCGCGCGGTGCGGCTCCAGCCCAAGACTTGAAACCCCAGCCCGACCAGCGCCCGGCCGCAGGCCGCGCCCAGAGCACCCAGCCCGAGGATCGCCACCGGCCGTTCCGAGGCCAAGGGCGGGATCACCGGCGCCCAGTCGCGGGCCCGCTGTGCGGATTTCACCGCTTCGACGCCGAGATGCGCGCGCAGCACATGCCCCACCACATATTCCACCATGCCTTGGGTCAACCCGGGATCGACCATGCGGCACAGGGGCTGGGTCAGCGTCGGATTGGGGGCGATGCGCTCGACACCGGCCCAGAGGCTTTGCACCAGACGGCAATTGGTGAACGGGGTGAAATCGGCGGGCGTGTCACCACCCGGCGCGTAGATCATCACGTCGACATCCTCGGGCGCGGCTTCAAGCGTCAGATCGGCGTCAATGCCAGCTTCAACAAGCGCAGCACGCAGGGGCGCCTGCCACACGGGCCAAGCCCGCTGACCGGCGGCGAAAAGTATCGTTGTCATGCACGCTCCCTCGGGCGGTGGACGCAGGCGCTTTGCACGAGGCCGAAGCCGATCAGGATCATCAGCATCGCCGAGCCGCCATAGCTGACCAGCGGCAAGGGCACGCCGACCACCGGCGCCAGCCCCATCACCATCGCCATATTCACCGCGAAGTATAGAAAGAAGTTGCCCGCGATGCCCAGCGTCAGCAGGCTGGCAAAGCGGCTTTTGGCCCGCAGCGCCGAGATCACGCAGACCACCAGCACGGCGATGTAGAGTGACAGCAGGAACACGCTGCCGACAAAGCCGAATTCCTCGGCCAGAGTGTTGAAAATAAAGTCGGTGTGTTTCTCGGGCAGGAAGTTGAGCCGCGACTGGGTGCCCTGCATGAAACCGCGCCCCGACCAGCCGCCCGATCCCAGTGCGATCATCGCCTGATTGATGTGATAAGAGGCGCCGAGCGGGTCAATCGAAGGGTCGAGAAAGGCGTCAATGCGGCGGAACTGGTAGTCGCGCAAGAGTTGCCATTCGGTCCCGCGCGAGGCGAAAACCGCGGTGATCACCCCGCCGCCCGCACCGATCACGCCGCCGAAATACCACAGGCTGACACCGGCGAAAAACATCACAATGGCACCTCCGCCAAAGATCAGCAGCGCGGTGCCGAGGTCGGGCTGTTTGAGCACCAGGAACGACGGGATCGCGATCATCGCCACCGCCACGCCGACCCATAGGGGCCGCGAGACTTTCTGCGGGTCGAGCCAGTCGTAATAGGCCGCCATCGCCATGATCACAGTGATTTTGGTCATCTCGGAGGGTTGCAGGCGCAAAGGCCCGATCTCGAGCCAGCGCTGCGCGCCCATGCCGACCGAGCCGAAGAACTCCACGCCCAGTAGCAGGACCACCGAGACCGCATAGCCAAGCCCTGCCATGCTGCGCCAGAACCATAGCGGCACGAAGGCGACAATGAACATCACCCCCAGCGAGATCGCGAAGCGCTGCATTTGCGGGCCTGCCCAGCGGTCGAAATCCCCGCCCGCGACCGAGTAAAGCTGCAGGAAGCCGACCGAGGCGACAGCGGTCAGCAGCACCACCAACGCCCAGTTGATATAGAGCACTTTCGACAGGCCGGTGGGCGTCAGTTTGACGTTATACTCGAGATAGCTCATGCGCGGCTCCGGCCGGTGGTCGGCACGGCGGCGGGGCCGATCTGCTCGGATATCGTGTTGATCATCGACTCGATGCGGTTGCGCTGCGAACGCGGATAAGCGTCGAGCGGCGGCAGCCCGCGGTTTTGCGCGGCGAGGATGATGTCGCGGGCAATTGGCGCCGCCACCGAGGAGCCGCCGCCGCCATGTTCGACCACCACCGAAATCGCATAGCGCGGAGTTTCCTCGGGCGCGAAGGCGACAAACAGCGCGTGGTCGCGGCGGTTCCACGGCAGTTGGCTCTGGCGGCGCACACCGGCGGCGCGTTCGGCGGCGGTAATCGAGAACACCTGCGACGAGCCGGTTTTCCCCGCCATCCGCATTGTCGCATCGACGATCCGCGAGGAATAGGCTGTGCCACGGTTTGAATTCGAGACTTCGGACATGCCGCGCCGCACCTGCGCCAGCCCCGCCGCCGAGAGCCCCAGCGAGGGTTGATCGGCAATCGGCTGCTCGACACCGCCCAATTTATGCACCAGACGCGGCAGGATCTCGCGGTTGGTGGCCAGCCGCGCGGTCATCACCGCCAGTTGCAAGGGCGTGGTCAGCACGAAACCCTGCCCGATCGAGGCGTTGATCGTGTCGCCGACCACCCATTCGGCGTCGCGGCGCGCGCGTTTCCATTCCCGCGAGGGGTTCAAACCGCTGGAGACGCCCGAGAGCGGCAGATCATAGCGGATGCCCAGCCCGAGCCGCGCGGCCATGGCGTTGATCCGGTCAATGCCGACACGTTGCGCCATGTCGTAAAAGAACACATCACAGCTTTCCGACAGCGCCGAGACCAGATTGACGCGCCCGTGTCCGCCGCGGTTCCAGCAGTGAAAGCGCCGCCCGCTGACCTCAAGATAGCCGGGGCAGAACACCCGTTCTTCAGGTGTTGCCAGCCCGTCCTCAAGCGCCGCCAGAGCGGTGACCATTTTGAAGGTCGAGCCGGGCGGATAGGCGCCTTGCACGGTTTTATTCGACATCGGGCGGCGATCATTGTCGCGCAGACCGGCGTAATCGTCGATCGAGATGCCGCGCACAAAGAGGTTCGGGTCAAAGGAGGGCGAAGAGGCCAGCGCGAGGATATTGCCGGTGGCGATCTCCATCACCACCGCCGAGGCGCTTTCCTCGCCAAGCCGCGCGAGGCTGAAGGCCTGCAACTCACGGTCCAGCGTCAGTTCGATATTGGTGCCGGGGTCGCCCTCTTGCCGGTCCAGCTCGCGCATTTCGCGGCCCACGGCGTTGACCTCGATGCGGCGATGACCGGCGCTGCCGCGCAGATTATCGTCCAACTCACGCTCGACGCCGATCTTGCCGATCTGGAAGCGCGGGATCATCAGCAGCGGCTCGGGGTTCTCGCGCTCGGCGAGATCACGCTCGGAGACCGGCCCGACATAGCCGACCGCATGGGCGAAATCAGCGCCGTAAGGGTAGAACCGCGTTTGCCCGACCTCCGGCGTGATGCCGGGCAGGGCGGGGGCGTTGGCGGCGACGCGGGCGACCTCCTCCCAGCTAAGCTGGTCGATGATGGTGACCGGCACAAACGGGCGGTGGCGCAGGATCTCGCGTTCGGCGCGCTCGATTTCAGGCTCTGACAGCGGGATCAGTTGCGCCAGTCGTTCCAGCGCCTCGCGCGGCTCACCGGCGTCTTCGCGGACCAAAACGATGCGGTAATTCTGCACATTGCTGGCAATCGTCACCCCGTTGCGGTCCAGAATCAGCCCGCGTGAGGGCGGCAGCAGGCGGATATTGATCCGGTTTTCATCGGCAAGCAGGCGGTATTCGCTGGATTGACCCAATTGCAACGAACGCATGCGCAGCACCAAGACACCGGCAAAGGCCAGTTGCGCGCCACCCAAAAGCGCCGCCCTGCGCGAGATTTTGCGGGCGCTTTCCTCGGTTTCCTTGGCCGGGCGTTTCATATCCGGTGCCCCCGTTCATCAACCTCGCCGGTGGCGGGTTTGCGCACCCGCAGCAGCCCTTGCAGCACCAGAACCACCAGCGGATAGGCGGCCATTGTGAAGACCAGCGTCAGAAGGCTCAAGTCCAATGGCGGGCGCGGGGTCATCACAATCATAAGACCCAGCCGGTTGGCGACCAACAGCGTGACCATCACCGAAGCGACCAGCCCCCATTCCAACAGCAGGTTCATATCGCGCACCACAGGCTGTCGGCGGCGCAGGAATTCTGTGCCCACAAGCATGAGCAGCGCCCAGAGGCCGGGGGGACGCATCAGGAACAGGTCCTCGGCCAGAAACACCAGCACGATGGCTATGGCGGGCATATGCGCCGGACGCCGCAGCACCCAAGCCATGGTCAGCGCGATCAGGATATCGGGGCGCGGCCAAGCATCCGAGGCGACGGAAAGCGGCAGAATACGGGCCAGAATACTGAGCGCGGCGATCAGCAGGAACAGGCCGAGATAGGCGAGGGTTTCAAACCGGAGCGCATCATTCATCGGCGGACCCGCTGATCTCGGCATCGGCTTGCGGCGCGGTGGTCACGCCAACGGGGAGATCCGGTGCGCCGGGCACTGGCATCACCGGCACATTGGGCGCGGGCGCGAGGCTTTCGTCGTCGGGGTAGGCGTCGAACAAAGGCTCGCCGGTGGCGGGGTCCAAGGGCGTGCCCGCGGCATCGAGCGGGCGCAAAAGGGTGCCCGATTGCTCGATCCGTTCGGCGGGGCGCGAGCGCAGCACCCGCAGGAAATCGAGCCGCCCGTAATCCGCCGCCAGCCGCACCCGCAGGCGCCCGTCGGTGCCCTGCACCACTTCGCCGACCAAGAGGCCGGGCGGGAAGACGCCGCCGTCCGACGCGCTGACCACACGGTCGCCGGGGCGCAGGGCCTCGGCGCTCTCGACAAATTCGAGCACCGGCACGCGGGAATTGTCGCCGCTGAGGAGCGCGCGCTGCCCCGAGGGTTGCACCATCACCGGCACGCGTGAGTTGAAGTCAGTGAGCAGGATCACCCGCGACGAGCGGTCGCCGACACCGGCAATCCGTCCGGCCAGTCCGAGCCCGTCCATCACCGCCCAGCCGTCCACGATCCCGTCGCGCGCGCCGACATTGATCAACACCGACTGCCGGTAAGGCGAGCCGGCATCGGCCATCACCACGCCGGTGACATGGGTCAATTGCGGATCAAGCCGCACCCGCGACATATCCAAGAGCTGGGCGTTACGCTGTTCCAACTGCAGTGCCGCCTCGCGCCAAGCGCGCATCTGCTGCAATTCGCGGCGAAGCTCTTGGTTTTGCTCGTAGATACGGGCGTAGCTGCGGAAGTCTTCGAACATGCGGGTGACGCGGGTGACCGGCGCCATTGCCCAATCCATATTCGGCACCACCGTATCGACCACCGCCATGCGGAACCGCTCGACGCGCGGGCTGTCGATACGCCAGAGCAGGAACAGCGCCAGCAATACGACCGCGATCACCCCCAGAACAAGACGTCTGACGGGGCGGACAAAATCGGCCTCATTGCTGCGGTCTGACGGCACGTCGATCCCTCGTTGCCGACCTTAGGGTCAGCTTTCGTAATCGATGGCGTGGCGCAATTGCTTCTCGTATTCCAGCGCCTTGCCGGTTCCCAGCGCGACACAGTTCAGCGACTGGTCGGCGACGGTGATGATCAATCCGGTCTGCTCGCGCAGGGCCAGATCCAGATCGCCGAGCAACGCGCCGCCGCCGGTCAGCATCACGCCGCGGTCAACGATATCGGCGGCGAGATCCGGCGGCGTGGTTTCGAGCGCGATCATCACCGCTTCGCAGATCGTCTGCACGGTTTCTGACAGCGCCTCGGCAACCTGGCCTTGGGTGATCTCGATTTCCTTGGGCACGCCGTTCAACAGGTCGCGGCCACGGATCTGCATCACCTTGCCGCGCCCGTCGTCGGGCATGCGGGCGGTGCCGATGGTGGTTTTGATGCGTTCTGCGGTGGCCTCACCGATCAGCAGGTTCTGGTGACGGCGCAGATAGGAGATGATCGCCTCATCCATGCGGTCGCCACCGACGCGCACCGAACGCGCATAGACGATGTCGCCCAGCGAGAGCACCGCAACCTCGGTGGTACCGCCGCCGATATCGACGACCATCGAGCCGGTCGGATCAGTGATCGGCATGCCGGCGCCAATTGCGGCGGCGATGGGCTCCGAGATCAGACCCGCACGGCGCGCACCGGCCGACAGCACCGACTGGCGAATCGCGCGTTTCTCTACCGGAGTGGCGCCGAAGGGCACGCAGACGATGACCTTGGGCTTCGAGAAGGTCGTGCGCCGGTGCACCTTGCGGATGAAATGTTTGATCATCTCTTCGGCAACGTCGAAATCGGCAATCACCCCGTCACGCATCGGACGAATCGCCTCGATGCTGCCAGGGGTGCGCCCGAGCATCAGCTTGGCATCCTCGCCCACTGCAAGCACTTGTTTGCGCCCGTCTTTGACGTGATAGGCCACCACCGACGGCTCGTTCAAAATGATACCGCGACTTTTGACATAGACCAGCGTGTTGGCGGTCCCAAGGTCGATTGCCATGTCTGATGAGAACAGGCCGGTAAGTCCGAACATTTTGAGGCTTTCCAGTGAATGGCATGCCAACCCCCGCAGAATGCGGGGGCGGTTTGCGCTCTTATATGCCTGCCGAGCCAGTGCCGTAAAGGCCCGTCATCCTGACCATCGGCGCTATTCTGCCCAGCCCGCCGTCACGTCTGGGTCATCAGGCGGAGGAGGACTGATCCGGTGTTTGCCAAAACCGCAGGCGGCAGGGGTGAATTGCGGCGGGGCGCGCAGGGCGCTCCCGCCTGGGTGGCTGTGGCAGGATTATGATTCGCCTGCCGATTGCATCAGCGCCGCGTTGCTGGTCCGGCCTTGGCCCGCGTGCAACCGGTTGAGCGCGTTGACATAGGCTTTCGCCGAGGCGACCACGGTGTCGATATCCGCCGATTGGCCGGAATAGACCCGCCCGTCCAGCGTCAGCCGCACCGAGACCGTGGCCTGCGCATCGGTGCCTTCGGTGACGGCCTGCACCTGATAGAGGTCCAATTTCGCGCCATGCGGATAGAGCATCTTGATCGCGTTGAACACCGCATCCACCGGCCCGCCGCCGGTGGCGTCGATGGTCGCAGGGGTGCCGTCGATTTCCAGCGTCAACTCGGCCTCTTGCGGGCCCTCGGTGCCGCAGACCACGCGCAGTTTCGAGACTTTCAGATGGTCATCACCGCCGGTGCCAGCGCTGCTGGCGACCAGCGCGACCAGATCCTCGTCATAGACCTCTTTCTTGCGGTCGGCCAAAGCCTTGAAGCGCACGAAGACGTCCTTGAGTTGGTTGTCACCCAGCTCGAACCCCAGTTCGGCCAGTTTCGCCCGCAGCGCGGCGCGGCCAGAATGCTTGCCCAGTGCGATATTCTTGGCGAACAGCCCGATATCCTCGGGGCGCATGATCTCGAAGGTCTGCACGTTTTTCAGCACACCGTCCTGATGGATGCCGGATTCGTGCAGGAAGGCGTTCTTGCCGACCACCGCCTTGTTGAACTGCACCGGAAAGCCGGAAACCTGACTGACGCGGCGGCTCAGATGCATGATCTTGGTGGTGTCGATGCCGGTCTGATAGGGCATGATATCGTTGCGCACCTTCAGCGCCATCACTACTTCTTCCAGCGCGGTATTGCCAGCGCGCTCGCCCAAGCCGTTGATTGTGCACTCGATTTGCCGCGCGCCTGCCTCGACAGCGGCCAGCGCATTGGCGGTCGCCATGCCCAGATCATTGTGGCAATGGGTGGCAAAGATGATTTCGTCGGCCCCCGGCACCCGCTCGAGCAGCATGCGGATCAACTCGGCGGATTCGCGCGGTGCGGTGTAGCCGACGGTGTCGGGGATGTTGATCGTGGTGGCACCAGCCTTGATTGCGGTTTCGACCACACGGCAGAGGTAATCATGCTCGGTGCGGGTGGCATCCATCGGCGACCATTGCACGTCACCGCAGAGATTGCGTGCGTGGCTGACCGTGGTCTGGATCTTGGCGATCATCTCGTCCTGGGTCAGCGCGGTGATATCGCGGTGCAGGGGCGAGGTGCCGATAAAGGTGTGAATGCGCGGTTTTTCGGCGTGTTTGACCGCCTCCCAGCAGCGGTCAATGTCATTGGTGCTGGCCCGCGCCAAACCGCAGATTACCGAATGCTTGCTCTGCGCGGCGATTTGCGAGACCGCCTCGAAGTCACCATCCGAGGCGATCGGGAAACCGGCTTCGATGATGTCGACGCCCATCTCGTCAAGCAGCGCCGCGATTTCCAGCTTTTCCTCGTGGCTCATGGTCGCGCCGGGGGATTGCTCGCCATCGCGCAGGGTCGTGTCGAAAATCAGAACCTGGTTCTGTTCACTGGTGTCTGTCATGGTTTTTCTCATGGATTATAGGGGTCTAAGCGGTGTGCAAAGGGCGCTGGCTACCTCTGAGCGGTCGCGCCCGAGGGCACGCTCAGAGGCCGCTAAGAAGCAGCAGACCGCGCAGGCAGGCACCTTCAGCGACAAAGGCCGGCTGAATTCGAGAGCAAATATGGGTGCTTTGGCGTTCCATGCCCGCGACTATACGGAGGCATGACGAAAAGAAAAGGCCGAAATTACCCGCGACCGGCGATTTTGGGGGCAGTTTGGGGGTCGGTTCGCGGGGCGGCGGGAGTGGCGGGGCTGGCCACCTGCATCGGTGGCCAGGGGCGTTGCGCTTCGGCCTCGATCCAGGCTTGCACCCAATCGGGCAGCTCAGGACTGGGCTGATCGCCGTAACCCATCGCCGAGATCAGCCGCTGCGGCGCCACGATCCCCTTGGCATCGGTGGTCGCCAGCCTCAGGAGCACATGGTTGAGCGCCTCGCCGCCCCGCCACATCGATTGCTGCATATAGAGAAACCGGTGATCCCAGCCGATCAGTGCGCTATGGGTCTCGAAGCGCTGGAACATGCGCACGCGGCGGCGGTAGCGCGGGGTGGATCCGGCGACGGTCATGCCCCAGCGGTTGTCGCGCATCGGCGCAATCATCCCCAGCCGCAGCGACCACGGAATGCGCCCCAGATCATAGAGCGTCAGGGTGCGGCCGTTGTTCAGCTCCATCCACGGGTCCAGATCCCACGGCCAGCAGATATGCCGCGAGACATGGGTCTCGAACAGCCCGAGCTTGCTGCGATCAAGGCAGATCCGCTCTTTGATCAGGCGAAAAATCGGATACATCGCGAACCCCTTTCCCGACGGCTGGTGAAAGGGCAGTTGGTGAATGGGTTAAACATGCGCGTCAAGCGGGCACGTGGGGTCACGGCGGCGCGACGCGGGTGGTGCAGGGCTGGCAGGTTTCCGCGATGTGACGGAAAGTTTCCCTAGCGTCCGCGTTGCCCAACCCCGGTGGCGGGCCTAAGTTATCAGGCAGCCGATTGCGCTGACGCAGCGCATCGGCCAGACTGCTGCGGCGGGGATTTGCGCGGATTGCCAGATGGACCGGTTTGCGACAGAAATAGAGACACCGACGGCTTGAGGAATTGATGACCAGTGACGCGGTGAACGACATGCTGAGAACGGCCTATTCGCGGGCCGAGAAAATCTCTGACGCGGTGGTGCATATCACCGGGCTGACGCTGGTGCTGATGGCGGTGCCGGTGTTGATCGTGCTGACCGCGCTGTATCGTGGCGATTGGGCCTCGGTCACCGGCGTGACGATCTACGGCGTGGCGCTGGTGGCGATGATCCTGTTTTCCGCGCTATATAACATCGGCGAGACGTCGGGATTGGGCAGCGCCAAGGAATGGCTGCTGCGCCGCCTTGATCATTCGGCGATCTATCTGAAAATCGCCGGCACCTATACGCCGTTTACCCTGCTGTCGGGCCACGGGTTTGCGCTGACCGTGGGGGTCTGGGCGGCGGCTTTGGCGGGGATCAGCCTGAAAATCGTCTCGCCCGAGCGGTTCAAGATCGCCGCGCTGGCGCTCTATCTCGGGATGGGCTGGGCTGGCGTGGTGGCGGGCGGATCGCTATTCGCCGCGCTGCCGATGCCGGTTCTGGTGCTGATGGTGGTCGGCGGCTTGCTCTATACGCTGGGCGTGGTGTTCTACCTGTGGAAGCGCCTGCCGTTCCATTACACGATCTGGCATGTCTTTGTTTTGGCAGCAAGTTTCGTGTTCTACGCGGCGGTTTTGGTGTTTGTCTTCACCGCGCCGCCGGTGGTCTGACGCCGCTTTTACCCGTCGGAAATTACCTGCAGGAATGCATTGCCGAACCTTTCGGCGGCTTTATCGCCGATCAGGCGGGTCAGTGCGACACCATCCTGCGGGCGGCGGTCGGCGAGCCGCGCGCGTTGCGCAGTGGTCAGCGACATCGGCTTGAGCGTGCCGCATGCGCCGCGCGCCAGAGATTGCTCGACCTCGAACAGCCGGTCATAAAGCGTGCCGCCGCCCTTGGCCGCCAGTTTCAGCCGCGCGGGGTGTTCCGGCACCTCGTCATGGCCCGAAATCACCGCCAGAAAACTGCTGCCATAGCGTTCCAATTTGGTGGCGCCGACGCCGGTGATCTTGGCGAAATCATCCAAAGTGGCGGGGCGGGTCTCGGCCATCTCGATCAGGCTGCGGTCGTTGAAAATCACATAGGGCGGCACTTTCGCGGCCTGCGCCAGCGCACGGCGGTGGGCCTTGAGCGCCGAGAGCATCGGCGCGTCGTCATCTGAGACCAGCGCTTTCGGCTCGGCGCGGGTGGCGCTGGTTTGCATGGTGTCGGCGCGAAATTCGATCGAGGATTCGCCGCGCAGCAGCGGGCGCGCGCCCTCGGTCATCCGTAGCGCGCCGAAACGGTCGGGATCGGGGCGGACCAGATCGCGGCCCATCATCTGCCGGAACACCGCCTGCCAGGCATTGCGCTTCAACTCTTTGCCGACGGCGAAGGTGGGCAGTTGGTCATGACCGCGCTGGCGGACTTTCTCGGTCGGATTGCCGGTGAGAATGTCGATCAGATGGTTGGTGCCGAAACTTTCGCCGGTGCGCAGCATCGCCGAGAGCGCCTTGCGCACGGGCTCGGTCGCGTCAAACAGTTTCGCCGGCGTCTCGCAGAGGTCGCAATTGCCGCAGGGCTCGGAGACCTCACCGAAATAGGCCAGCAACATGCGGCGGCGGCAGGCGGTGGCATCGGCCAGCCCCAAAAGCGCATTGAGCCGCCCGTGATCGGCCTCGCGGCGCTCCCACGGGGCGTTGGATTCGTCGATCTGCGCGCGCCGCAGGCGGATGTCATCAGGACCAAAGAGGGTCAGCGTGTCGGCGGGCAGACCGTCGCGCCCACCGCGGCCGATTTCCTGATAATAGGCTTCGATGGATTTGGGCAGATCGGCATGGGCGACCCAGCGCACATCGGGTTTATCGACGCCCATGCCGAAGGCGACGGTGGCGCAGACGATCAAGCCCTCTTCGGTCTGAAACAGGCCTTCGACCTTGCGCCGCTCCCAATCCTCGAGCCCGCCGTGATAGGCGCGTGCCTCGTGACCGGCCTCCGACAGCGCGGCGGCGAGGGTTTCGGTGCGTTTGCGGGTGGCGCAATAGACGATGCCCGACTGCCCGCGCCGCGATGCGGCAAAGCCGAGGATCTGCTTGCGCGGGCTGTCCTTGACCGCAAAGGCCAGCCGGATATTGGGCCGGTCAAAGCCGCGCAGGAAATTCTCGGGCTCACGACCGGCAAACAGGCGCTCGGCGATCTCATGGCGGGTGGCGGCGTCGGCGGTGGCGGTGAAGGCGGCCAAGGGCACATCGAGGGCTTGGCGCAGCTCACCGATGCGCAGGTAATCGGGGCGGAAATCATGGCCCCAAGCGCTGACGCAATGCGCCTCATCCACCGCGATCAGGCTGCAACCGGCGTTGCGCAACATCTGCATCGCGGCGCCCGAGGACAGCCGTTCGGGCGCTATATACAGAAGTTTCAACCGGTTGTCGTTGAGCGCGTCAAAGATCGCGTCGTTTTCCTCGGGCGTGTTGCCCGAGGTCAGCGAGGCCGCCGCGACGCCTGCCTGTTGCAGCGCGCCGACCTGATCGCGCATCAAGGCAATCAGCGGCGAGATCACCACGGTGAGCCCGTCGCGGACCAAGGCCGGAAGCTGGTAGCACAGCGATTTGCCGCCGCCGGTCGGCATGATCGCCAGCACGTCACGGCCATTGATCACCGCGCGCACGATGTCTTCCTGACCGGGGCGGAACTCGGCAAAGCCGAACACCCGCGACAGGAGTTCGCGGGCTTTTGGCATCGTCTCGGCCAGCGGATCCTCGGCGGTGGTGGACACGGTGTTAAATGAAGGCCGAGATATTATTGGTGATCACGATGCGCAGCGCATAGATCGCCAAGAGCACGATCAGGGGCGCCAGATCCAGCCCGCCCATATCGGGCAGAAAGTTGCGGATGCGCGAATAGACCGGATCCAGCAGCCGGTTCAGCCCGTCCCAGATCTGCGCGACCAAGGGCTGGCGCAGGTTGAGCACCTGAAAGTTGATCAGCCATGACAGCACGATATGCACAATGACGATCCACCAGATCACATTAAGGATGAGGAAAAGGATCTGGATGATCGACAGCATGGCGGCTCCGGCGTGATGAGGAAAGGCGAAGGGTATCTCATCTCTCAGGTAATGGGCGCGCGCCGCAAGAGCAAGAGCGACCTCGCGGATCGGGCTATATTGGCCGGGCCGGGGCGGATCTGGCGGGGGGTGCCAGTGCTCCGACCGCGGCTTTTTTGACCGGATGTAGCGGGCAGACATCGGCGGGCTGATAGCGGTGGATCATGTCCCACAAGAGCGGTTTCTTCAGCGGTTTGGTCAGCACGTGATCAAGACCGGCGGCGAGAATATCCTCACGATCGCCGCTCATCGCATGGGCGGTCAGCGCGACAATCGGCAGATGAGCGCCGCCGGGCAGTTGGCGGATGGCGCGGGTCGCCTCGCGCCCGTCCATTTCGGGCATCGAGATATCCATGAACACCAGATCGGGCTTGCCGGATTTGAAACATTCAATCGCCTGTAGCCCGTTTTCGGCAAAGGCGATGTCGATGGCCAGCCCCTCGACCATTTTCGAAAACACCAGCCGGTTGGTTTTATTGTCCTCGGCGCAGAGAATGCGCATCGGGCGCCCGTCACCGCGCACCAGTTGCGGCGCGCAGGGCTGCGGCGCGGTTCGCAGGTCGGGCGGTGTCGGGTTCGAGAGCATTTGCAACTGGCGCACAAGATCATGGCGCAGCAGCGGTTTTTGCAAAATCGCGGTGAGATCGGGCAGCGCCTCATGGTCACGCAGCAACGAAGGGCTGGAACTGAGCAGGATCACCGGCAGCACGACACCGGCGCGGCGCAATGCCAGCGTCAGTTCCAGCCCGTCAATCCCCGGCATCTGGTGATCGGTGATCAGAAGGTCGAAAAGGGGGGCATCGCGGGTTGCATCGTGGGCGGTGGTGAGCAGGGCGAGCGCCTCTTCACCGCTGGTGCAGTGGGTCACGTTCAGACCCTGCGAGGTTAACTGCCGGTCCAGAATCGTGCGGTTGATCACATTGTCATCGGCAACCAGAACGCGGCGGAGTTTCACCGGATCAATGCGGATTTGCGGCGCGTCCTCGGCCAGTGTCAGGGTCACGGTAAAGCCGAAACAGGTGCCCTTATTGACCTCGCTTTCCACCCAGATCTGCCCGCCCATCAATTCGATCAAGCGTTTGGTGATCGCCAGCCCCAGACCGGTGCCCTCGAACTTGCGGTTGGACTGGGTCTCGACCTGCGCGAAGTCGCCAAAGACATCACCGATATTCTCGGGCGCGATGCCGATGCCGGTGTCCTCAACCGTGACATTGAGCTGCTGGCGCCCGTTCTCGGCCTCAAACCCGACGACGCGGATCAAGACATGGCCGCGCTGGGTGAATTTGACCGCGTTGCCGATCAGATTGGTCAGAATCTGCCGCATGCGTCCGGGGTCGGCCATGAATCGCGTCGGCAGGAACAGATCATAATCGAGATGCAGGTCGATAGAGCGATTGCGCGCACCCGCTTGCAAGAGGATCAGCACCTCATGAATGCAGCGTTCCAGATCGAAAGGCTCAGGGTGCAGGGTGAGTTTCTCGGCCTCGATCTTGGAGAAATCGAGCACGTCGTTGATGATGCCCAGCAAGGCCTCGCCCGAGGAGCGGATGGTTTCGGCATAGAGCCGTTGTTCGTCGCTCAGGGGGGTGTCGCACAGGAGTTCCGACATGCCGACGACACCATTCATCGGGGTGCGGATTTCATGGCTCATATTGGCCAGAAACGAGGATTTCGCGCGGTTCGCGGCCTCGGCGTGGCGGCGCGCTTCTTCCAGTTCCTTGGCGTGGAGCTGCGCCTCGGTGACATCGCGCACAAGGCTGACGATATCGCCGCCACGCGCCCGGCGGTCGAGAAGCTGCGCGGTATCGCCACGGGCGAAATTCAGCACCAAGGGCGGGATCGGATCCTGATCCCAGCGCGCGACCATCGCATCGATCCAGACCTCGGGCGCGGTGTCGGGGTCAAGCAGCGCGCGCCCGTCATAGGCCAGAATTTCCAGAATGCGCCGGTAGGGCACGCCGGGCTGCACCTCGGCATAGCCGCTGAACAGGTTGAGATAGGATTGATTGGCGACGATCAGCTCATGGTGGCGATTGAACACCGCAAAGCCGTCGCGCAGGGTGTTGATCGAATCCCACAGCCGCCGCTCGGCCATATCGGCGGTGCGATGCGCGTTCTCGGCATCCTCACGGGCGCGCGATTGCAGGTTTTGCACTTCTGCCGCGCGCTGCGCATCCTCAAGCGCGGTCGAGCGGCCTTGCAGGCGCAGGCTTTGCACTTCGCGGCGCGCGGCATCTAGCTGTGCCAGCGCCTTGTCCAGCTCCCGCGTGCGGTGGTCGAGTTGTCGTTCGGCGATCAACCGGTTCCTGCGCTCTGCAGTCAGCTTGTCAAACATCGTCATTGCCACATGCACCATGAAGGGTAACGGGCCATCATGAGAGACGGGCCATTCATTAATCTGCGGGCCGGCACTGCTGCCAGCCCGCACAGAATCGCTGCAAGGAGTGAAGACCTGCTTAATCGCAGGGGATTTTTCGAATATTTTTTGACTTACAGGCGTTCGATGGCCAAAGCGATGCCCTGACCGCCGCCGATACACATGGTGATCAACCCGAATTTGCCGCCCGTGCGCTCGAGTTCATAGAGCGCTTTGACGGTGACAATCGCGCCGGTGGCGCCGACCGGATGGCCCAAAGCAATCGCGCCGCCGTTCGGGTTGACCTTGGCAGAGTCGAGGCCGAGCGCCTTATTGACCGCCAGCGCCTGCGCGGCAAAGGCCTCGTTGCTCTCGATCACGTCGAAATCGGTGGGCTGCATGCCGATGCGGCGGCAGAGCATTTCCACCGCCGGGATCGGGCCGACACCCATCACCTCGGGGCGGACACCGGCGACGGCATAGCCCAGAATGCGCGCGCGCGGGGTCAGACCGGCGGCTTTGGCGGCATCCGCGCGGGCCAGCACGAGAGCGGCGGCACCGTCATTGATGCCGCTGGCATTGCCCGCAGTCACCGAGCCGTCTTTCTGGAATGCCGGACGCAGGCCCGCGAGTTTCTCCAGCGAGGTCGATTTTGGGTGTTCGTCGGTGTCGAATACCACCTCGCCCTTGCGGGATTTCATGGTGAAGGGTGCGATTTGCTCCTTGAACCGGCCCTCGGCGATGGCCTCCGCGGCGCGGGTCTGGCTCTCCAGCGCAAAGGCGTCTTGCTCTTCGCGGGTGATCTCATGCTCGCTGGCGACATTCTCGGCGGTCACACCCATATGGCCGGTGCCAAAGGGGCAGGTGAGCGCGCCGAGCATCATATCCTGCGCCGTCGCATCGCCCATCTTCTGGCCCCAACGCGCGCTGGGCACGATATAGGGCGACCGGCTCATCGCCTCGGCCCCGCCAGCGACGCCGAAATCCGCATCCCCCAGCGCCAGCGCCTGCACCACCGAGACAATCGCCTGCGCGCCCGAACCGCAGAGCCGGTTGACGTTCATCGCCGGTGCGCTGTCGGGAATGCCCGCCTGCATCGCGGCAACGCGCGAGATATACATATCGCGGGGTTCGGTGTTGATCACATGGCCGAAGACCACGGTGCCGATCTGCTCAGGGGTGACCTGCGCGCGTTCAAGGGCGGCTTTGGTGACATGGGTGGCGATCTCGGAGACCGGCGTATTGGCCAGCGCGCCGCCGAAGGTGCCAATCGCGGTGCGTGCGCCGCTGAGGATTACAATCTCGTCCATATCCGTCCCTTTGATTTGCGTCTTTCTGGCGCCGGATACTAGCGGCGATCTTTGGGCAGGGAAAGCGCTGCGTCGCGGCGAATTGGGTGAGGGGGGGCGGCGCTTGGGGGCATCGAGCCCCCGCACGCCGCATGGGGTGGCCCCATACGCCACCAAGGGGGTTTTCCACCCCCTTGGAGACCCCCGAGGATATTTATCGACAGATGACGGGGGCAGTGTTGCGGGTCAGGCGAGGCCGAGGTCGGCGAGGATGTCGGCGCGGTGCTGGTCGCGGCTGGGGGCTGGATTGGGCGTGGCGATATGGCCGTCAAAGCGCGGGGCGGCACGGGGTTGCAGCACGCCCTCGGTCTGCACCCATGTCTGGCGGGCGGCGAGATGCGGGTCATTGGCGGCTTCCTTGGGCGAGAGCACCGGCGCGACGCAGGCATCGGAGCCCGCGAAGAGCGCCGTCCAATGATCGCGCGACTGACAGGCAAAGAGCGCGGTCAGGCGGGCACTGGCTTTGGGCCATGTGGCAGGGTCCATCTGGCGGGCGAAATCGAGGTCGTTGGTCAAATCAAGGAGCGCCAGAAACGCGGCGTAGAACCTCGGCTCGAGACATTGCACCGAGAGGAAACCGCCGTCGGCGCATTGATAGCTGCGTGACCAATGCGGGCCGTCGAGGAGGCTTTCACCACGGGTGGTTTGAAACAACCCGCCCGCTTGCAGCGACATCAGAAGCGCCATCATATGCGCCGAGCCATCGACAATCGCGGCGTCGACCACGGTGCCAGTGCCGCTGCGTGCGGCGTTGAGCAGACCCGCCAGAATGCCGGCGACCAGATAGAGCGCGCCGCCACCTATATCGCCGAGCAGCGTCGGCGGGGTGAAGGGGGGCTCGCCGGGCGGTGAGGCATACCAAAGCGCGCCCGAAAGCGCGATATAGTTGAGGTCATGGCCCGCCTCTCTGGCGCGCGGGCCGTCCTGCCCCCAGCCGGTCATACGCCCGTAGACCAGCTTGGGATTGAGCGCGTGGCACTCAGTCGGGCCCAGCGACAGGCGCTCCATCACACCGGGGCGGAAGCCTTCAATCAGCGCATCGGCGCGGCGGATCAGCGCCTCGAGCACCACCCGGTCCTCGGCGGATTTGAGATCAAGCGCGATGGTGCGTTTGCCGCGATCCAACAGGTTGCGCGGTGGCAGGCCGGGCAGGGGCGGGCCTTCGGGGCGCTGCACGCAGATCACCTCGGCGCCGAGATCGGCGAGCATCATCGCGGCGAAAGGGCCGGGGCCGAGGCCTTCGATTTCAACGATACGGGTGCCGGTCAGCATGAAGGCCCTTTCCATTGGTTGCGTTCGATCAGCACTTGTTTGAGCAGGCTTGGGCGGTCGGACATGATCCCGTCGACGCCGATATCGAGAAGTTGGTGCATCTGCGGTGCCTCGTCGACGGTCCAGACCTGCACCAGAATGCCGTGGCGGTGGGCGGTCTCGACAAAGCGGCGGGTGACCAGCGGGATGCCGCGCCATCTGGGCGGCACTTGCACCACCGGGAAACCGCCGCTGCGCAGGGGAATGCGCCAGCTTTTGAGCCATAGACCAGCAACGCCAAGATGCGCGGGCGACCAGCACAGGCCCTCGCCGAGCAACTGCTGCAAGCGACGGGTGCGGGCGGGGTTGAAGCTGCCGGTGCCGATGCGTGGCAGAGCGCCGGTGCGGGTGACGAGACGGGCGAAGGGCGCGATGACGGCGTCGGATTTGGTCTCGATATTGAGATGCGTCTCGGGGTGTTCCTCAAGCAGATCAGCCAGGCGCGGGATTTCGGCGCCGCCATGGGTGCGGACCTGCGCGAGTTCGGCATAGGTGAGATCGGCAATCGCGCGCGGATCGCCGGTCATCCGCTGCAGGGTCGGGTCGTGGTGGATCATCACCTCGCCGTCCTTGGTGGCGTGGACGTCCAGCTCGATATGCGAATAGCCCAGCCCGATGGCATGGGCAAAGGCGGGCATGGTGTTTTCCTCGGCCTCGAGCGAGCCGCCGCGATGGGCAATCGCCAAGGGGCGCGGGTGATCAAGGAACGGATGCATCGGCGTATTTTGCAGGGAAACGCGGCTATGTCGAGGGATCCGCGCCGCTGTGCCCGTTCCTGCCGTCAGGTCATCTTGGGGCGGCGCAGGATGCGAAACAGCAATGCGAGGACCAGCAGATAGGCGATAGCGCCATAGGAGAAGGTCGCGCGGGCATTGGCGGCACGGGTGGCTTCGGGCAGGTCAATACCGGCAATCGCGTGGATCATCCCCCAGCCGCCGGCGACCCAGATCAGCGCCAGCAGCACGGCGCGGTCGAACCATGTGCTGCGCGCGCGCAGATCCGGCGCGATCAGGGCCAGCCCGATGCCGGTGACCACCATATCGTAGTCGTAAAGATAGGGGCTGACCAAGGCGGAGGTCAAACAGGCCATGGCGAGGGTCTGGTGGAGCGGCAGGCCGCGGCGCACGGCGAGGGCGATGGCGGCGCAGGCGGCGATCCCGATGGTGGCCTGTGCGGCAAGCGCGAGGTTGGGGGCGAGGCCCGCGGTATGGAGGGCAGCATAGAGTGAGGTCATGCGAAACAGCGGGTAGAAGCCGGTGCGCAGCGCCTCGCCGGCTTGGCGCACACCGGCGAGGAATGCCGCCCAGATCTCGGGGCCCAGCACCCATGTGGCAAGCGCCGAGGAGGCCAGCGCAATGCCGATGGCCAGCGCCAGCACCCGCCAACGGGCCGCGGCCAGCGCGTGAATGCCCAGCCCAATGCCGAGATGCGGTTTGAGCACCAAGAGCCCCAGTGGCCAGCCCGCCAAGGCGCGGCGGTGGTTTTGGGTGGCGCATGTGGCGAGCACGAAGAGACCCATCAGGGCGCCGGTCAGAAAGGCGTTCTGGCCGATGGTGACGGTGACATAGATTGGCGGTGCGAGGGCGATCAGGATCCAGACGAACTCGCGCCCGGCGAGGCGCGCCAAGACCCATAGATAGGCGGCGAGGGTGAGGCCGGTGAACAGCCCGTAAGACAGGCCGCGCGGCAAGCCGGGCAACAGCATCGCAAGGAGATCGAATTGCGGTGGATAGGTCCAGGGCATGAAGCCTTCACGGGCGACCAGCGTGCGCTGGATCCGGGCCATGGCGGCGGAATCGTAGGCCTCGGCGGCGCGGCCCTCCCACGCGAGTTGGCCGACGATATAGAAGGCGTCGAAATCGACCAGCAGGTTATGCGCGCCGAGCACGGGCACGAGATTGGCCAATTGCACGATGACGGCGAAGAAGACCGCGATGATCAGGCCGGTGAGTAGCCGCGCCGCGAGGGAGGCTTTGGGGGCAGGGGGCGGGGTTTGAGCCGGCATTTATGGGGCGAAATCTCCGAAGGGGTGGGCTGTCGGTGGACGCCAGCCGGCGACGCGGTGCGGGCAGGGTAAGCGGTAGGGGGCGGGGGTGGCAATATGGGAATGGCAGAAAGGTGAAGCGGGTGTTGCGGTTGCTGGCTGGGGCGTGTGGTTTGAGATTATGACGTTACCGAGCGAGGAGGGGTTTTCGGTCACCACCGTTCAACCGTCGCGCCCGTGGGAACCACGGGCCGCGCCCGACCCTCCCCATGGGAGGGCGCACTGGTGATGTCATTCACAGCCCAAGCGAAATTGATGCTTTAAAGCGCACGCATTGTAGCAAGGTTTCGGGCGCCCACCCAGGGTCGGGCGCGGCCCTTTGCGCTTGGCGGTAAGGGTTTTCTGCAAATCAGCACATATGTCAGGCGGTTTTGCGACGTCGCTGATGCTTCGTCGGGCGCGGCACTTTGTGCTGGAGCTGTGGGGGCAGCCGAGTGAAGGGGCGTTGCCCCCTCTTCGCTGTGCGAATTCACCCCCAGGATATTTAGGGCATAAAGTGGGGTCAGGCGTTGCCGTCTTTGAAGTTCAGGCCCATCTCGTCATAGCGCTCGCTGTCTTCGAGCCAGTTCTCGCGGACTTTGACCTGCAAGAACAGATGCACAGTGCGGCCGAGAAACTCGCCGATCTCGGCGCGGGCGGACTGGCTGATGCCTTTGATCGTCTCGCCTTTGTTGCCAAGCACGATGCCCTTATGGCCGTCGCGGGCGACATAGATCATCTGGTCGATGCGCACCGAGCCGTCCTTGCGTTCTTCCCAGCCCTCGGTCTCGACGGTGAGCTGGTAGGGGAGTTCCTGATGCAGGCGCAGGGTGCATTTCTCGCGGGTCATCTCGGCAGTGATCATCCGCAGCGGCAGATCTGCGATCTGGTCCTCGGGATAGAGCCACGGGCCCTCGGGCAGGCTCTGGCCGAGCCATTGGCGCAGCTTGTCGGTGCCATGACCTTTCTCGGCGGAGATCAGGAAGGTCTCAATGAACGGATAGGCGTCATTCATCTGTTTGGTCAGATCAAGCAGCACCTGCGCCTTGACGCGGTCGATCTTGTTGATCGCCAGCGCGACCTTCTGGTTCGGGGTGACCCGCTCGCGCAGGGTCTCGAGGATCGCGCGCACGCCCTCGGTGATGCCGCGATGCGCCTCGATCAGCAGCACGATGATCTCGGCATCGGCTGCCCCGCCCCAAGCCGCCGCAACCATTGCACGGTCGAGCCGCCGACGCGGGCGGAACAGGCCGGGCGTGTCGACGAAGACGATCTGCGCCTCGCCATCGAGCGCAATACCGCGGATCCGCGTGCGGGTAGTTTGCACCTTATGCGTCACAATCGACACTTTTGCCCCGACCATCCGGTTGAGCAGCGTCGATTTTCCGGCGTTGGGTTCTCCGATCAGGGCGACGAAGCCCGCGCGAGTGGTCATGGAGTATATCCTTTGTTGTCGCAGCGGCCTTATACCATCCTTGGCGCTTGTGCCATATGGGGTATGCGGTGTTGCGAGTCTGTCAGCCGGATTTGGGGCGGCTGCGTGACAGGGTGAACAGCCCGCTGCCGACGATCAGCGCTGAGCCGATCAGCATCACCGCATCGGGGCGCTCGCCAAACAGGGTGACGGCGATGATCATCGCAAACAACAGCCGCGTATAGCGAAACGGGGTGACGGCGCTGACATCGCCGGTGCGCATCGCGGCGGTGAGCGCGGAATAGGCGAGCACTCCGGCGATACCGGCGCCCACCAACAGCAGTGCATCACGCGGGGCGGGCAGGGCGATGGGCGTCTGGCTGACCGCCTGCACCAGCAGACCGGCAATGATGATCACCGCAAAGCCCAAAGTGCCCAGTTGGGCGTTGGTGACCGAGGGTTTCGAGACCCGCGTGGCCAGATCGCGACCGGCGAAACCGATGGTGGCGAGGATCGCAAAGAGCGCGGTGGCCTCGATCATATTGCCCGAGGGACGCAGCACCAAGAGCACGCCGATGAAACCCACGGCAATCGCGGTCCAGCGCCGCCAGCCGACGCGCTCGCCAAGCACGAACACCGCGCCGACGGTGACCACGAGGGGCGCGGCCTGCAAGATCGCCGAGGTCGCGGCGAGACCGGCGAAGGCCAGTGCGAGGGCGAAAAACAGCCGTCCGGCCAGTTCGAACGCTGAGCGCACCACGAGCCCGCGCGAGATGCCGCCGGTGGGCCATGCGCCCTCACCGCGCATCCGCGCGACCACGGCGAAGATCACCATGCCGGTGGCGCCAAAGATCACCAGCACGAGGGCTGGCGGCAGGTTGAGAGTGGCGGCTTTGAACAGCGCGTCTTCCACGGCAAAAGCCGCCATCGCGGCGACCATGAACAGGGCGCCACGGTGGTTCGCGTCTTTCAACAGGCTCATGATCCGGTCTCGACGCGCGCCAATAGCGCTTTGGCCGCGGCCTGTTCGGCCATGCGTTTCGATCCGGCGCTGGCCCGCGCACTGCGGCCATCGGTGACCCGCGCCTCGATGGTGAAGACCGGCGCATGCGGCGGGCCGGAACGCTCGATTTCGACATAGTCGGGGGGCGGATTGCCCTGTGCCTGCGCCCATTCCTGCAACGCGGTTTTCGCGTCGCGGGCGTCTTGTTCGACGCCGTCGATGCGTTGTTTCCAGTGGTGCAGGATCAGGCTGCGCACCGCGTCCAGACCGCCATCGAGATAGACCGCCGCCAGAACCGCCTCCATCGCGTCGCCCAATAGCGCGTTCTTGCGGCGTCCGCCCGATAGCATCTCGGAGCGACCGAGCCGCAAGACCGCGCCCAGATCCATCTGGCGGGCGATATCGGCGCAGGTTTCCTTGCGCACCAAGGCGTTGTAACGCGGCGCCAATTGGCCTTCGGTGGCTTTTTTGTCGGCGGAAAACAGCGCCTCCGAGATCACCAGCCCGAGCACGCGGTCGCCGAGAAACTCCAGCCGCTGGTTGTGCGGGCGGGTGATCGAGCCCGCTGACGCATGGGTCAGTGCGCGGATCAGGAGTTCGGGGCGTTGAAACTCATGGCCGAGACGCGCCGCAAAGGCTTTCATCTCGGCAGAGAGTTTTGTGGCCTCGGCGCGCCGAACCATCACTCACCCAAAGGATGGAAGAACCGGTCGGAACGCCAGGTCCAGAACGCCAGCATCGAGCGACCGGCGGAGGAGAACATCACCCGGTCGGCGCGGCCGATCAGGTTCTCGAAGGGCACAAAGCCGACGCCGCCAGCGTTCTGGCCAAAGCGCGAATCCACCGAATTGTCGCGGTTGTCACCGATGAAGAAGAAATGCCCCTCGGGGACGGTGAACACCGGCGTGTTGTCGGCAAACCCGTTGTCCTCGATGTTCAGCACCGGATAGCTGACGCCATTGGGCAGGGTCTCGATGGCGCGCGATTTGATGCAATCGCCGCCCGAGCCCACAGGCCCGTTTTCGCAGCGCGGACGCTGACCGGCGCCGCCTTGCGGGGCGTATTCCTCGATAAATTCGCCGCTGGCCACGCGCGGCACCGCCGTGTCATTGATATAAAGCACGCCTTCGCGCATCTGCACGCGGTCACCGGGCAGGCCGATCAAGCGTTTGATGTAATCCGTGCCCGCGACCGGATGGCGGAACACCACGATATCGCCGCGCTCGGGCTCGGAGGCGAAAATACGCCCCGAGATCGGGCAGATGGCAAAGGGGCAGGAATAGCGCGAATAGCCGTAGGCCATTTTGTTGACGAAGAGAAAATCGCCGATCAGCAGCGTCTCTTTCATCGAGCCCGAGGGGATCCAGAAGGGTTGGAAAAACAGCGTGCGGAACAGGCCCGCAATCACCAATGCCCAGAAAACCGTTTTGATGGTTTCCCAAATGCCGTCGGATTTACCCGTCGCAGTGCTCATGTCGGCTCCTGATCTGCCGCCGCAGTGAGGGGCGGCGTTATGGGGCGTTTCATGCGGCGGCAGGGCGCGGGTGTCAAGGTGAGGTTGCGGGCGGCGGGGTGTGGGGGCGATGGGTGTTGCAGTGGCGGGGGTGGGTTAGGGGTGAGTTTCGAGCAAAGGGAATGCCTGTAAACGCGGGCTTTTGACACGGGACGGCATCGGACTGGCCTATGATCCACTGTTTGGCACGGGCATCAGCCCGGGCCGCGCCCGACCCTCCCCCCGGGAGGGCGCACTGGTGATGTCACTTGCTGCTCAACCGACATCAGTGCTTTGACGCGCAGTGCATTGCCCAATCGGTGTATGCGCCCACCCAGGGTCGGGTGCGGCCCTTGTCGCGTCGACGCACAGATTGTGAAAACAATTAGGGGCAGCCCTGAGGCCGCCCCTTCACTTGACTCTAGCTTGCCGCAGCAAACCGGCTTAATTGACCAGCGTCGCTTCGGTGGCGGCGCGCAATTCGTCTTCGCTGACACCCTCGGCCAGTTCAACAATCTTCAGCCCGCCCTCGACCACATCGAGCACGCCCAGATTGGTGATGATCCGGTCGACCACCGCCTTGCCGGTCAGCGGCAGGGTGCATTCCTTGAGCACTTTCGACACGCCGTGTTTGTTGGCGTGGTCCATCACCACCACCACACGGCGGACACCGGCGACCAGATCCATCGCCCCGCCCATGCCTTTGACCAGCTTGCCGGGGATCATCCAGTTCGCCAGATCACCGTTCTCGGCCACTTCCATCGCGCCCAGAATCGCCATCGCGATCTTGCCGCCACGGATCATGCCAAAGCTCTGCGCCGAGTCGAAATACGAGGTCTGCGGCAGCTCGGTGATCGTCTGCTTGCCAGCGTTGATCAGATCGGGGTCCAGATTTTCCGCGGTCGGAAACGGGCCCATGCCGAGCATGCCGTTCTCGGACTGCAGGGTCACTTCGACGCCCTCGGGGATGTAGTTGGACACCAAGGTCGGGATGCCGATCCCGAGGTTCACATAGGTGCCGTCTTCCAGTTCCTGCGCCGCACGTGCGGCCATTTGGTTGCGATCCCAACCCATAGCTTAACCCTCCGAAATCGTGCGTTGCTCGATGCGCTTCTCGTGATCGCCCTGAATAAGGCGGTGCACATAGATGCCCGGCAGATGGATGTGATCAGGGTCCAGCGAGCCGGTGGGCACGATTTCCTCGACCTCGAGCACGCAGACCCGGCCACACATCGCGGCGGGCGGGTTGAAGTTGCGCGCGGTCTTGCGGAAGATCGCATTGCCGGTGGCATCGGCTTTCCAGGCTTTGACAATCGCCAGATCGGCGAAAATGCCCTTCTCCATAATATAGGTCTCGGCGGCGCCTTCGGGTCCGGTGGGGAAGTCCTTGTGCTCTTTGCCGTCCGCGATCACCGTGCCGACACCGGTTTTGGTGTAGAAGCCGGGAATGCCGGCACCGCCTGCGCGCATACGCTCGGCCAGAGTGCCCTGTGGGTTGAATTCAAGCCCCAGCTCACCGGCCAGATACTGGCGCATGAACTCGGCATTCTCGCCGACATAGGACGAGATCATCTTTTTCACCCGCCGCGTCTGCAGCAAAACACCCAGCCCGAAGTCGTCAACGCCCGCGTTATTGGACGCCACGGTCAGGTCTTTGGTGCCGATATCCCGAATTGCCGCGATCAGAAGTTCCGGAATGCCGCACAGGCCGAACCCCCCTGCCGCGATGGTCATTCCGTCGAACATAAGGCCGTCAAGGGCCTCGGCCGCGGAGCCATAGATTTTCTTCATAATGTCCCCCGTTTATCGATGCTCAACCTTGTGACGCGGCACTGCGGCGAAGTCAATCATCGCATCCGGCCTCTTGCGCATGGCCGTGGCCGCAGTATTCTTTGGCCCATGACAAGGGGTTGGACAGGGTTGTTGGTGGCTGCGCTGCTTGGGCTGACAGCCTGTGCGGGGGGCATCCGGCCAATCTCGGGCAGCCCGCCCGATGCGGTGACCCGCGGCGCATTCACCCCGCCCGCCCATGCCGAGCCGGTGCAGGCGTATCCGCAGGTCGGCGGTCGCCATGCGATGAATTATCTGGTGGTCAGCCGCGCAGGGCCCGCCGAAGGGCAGGATCTGTATTACTTCACCGGCCGCGAGGCGGGGGAGATTTCGATCAGTTTTCTCAACCGCGCGCGCTCGCGGATGACCCTGCGCGCCACCTGCGATGCGCGGGGATATGCGCGCCCCTCGACGCATCTGGCGACGCGTCCGGCATGGGTCGCGCCGGGGCAGACGATTTCCGTGGTCTTGGGCCCGCGCGAGCGTCATCGCACCTGGCTGGCGCTGGACCCTGCGGTGACCCGCTGCGATCTGACCGTCACGCCGGGCGGGGGCGCGCCCTATGTGCTCCGCCTGCGCCGTGAGGAGGTCTCGCGGCCCGAGTTGGCCCGTGTCGATGCCCGCCATCCCGGCTGTCAGATGCCCGCGACAGGTGACCCGCTGGCAAGCGCTTTTCTGGGCGGGGCGGGGCTGTCGATCACCTGTCCGCTGCCGCTGGGCGCGACGCGGATCCTGCCGGGCGGGGCCGAGTCGTTGAATGCCAAGGTCGAGGCGCTGACCGGTCGCCGCCTGCCTGCCGACCTGCTGGAACATGGCACGCCGGATATCCCGCTGGATTTCTCACGCGCGCCGCAGCTGGATCTGATCTATCTTAACTATCTGAACTTGAACGCGGATTTTGCGGGTGCCTTGATGGCGCGGATGCTGGCCTATCACGCCGCGCGGGGCACCATCGTGCGCATTCTGGTCGCCGATGTCTTCCTGACCGAGGCTGACCGGCGGCTGTTTGAAGGGCTGGCGGCGCGCTATCCGACGGTGCAATTGCAGCCCTTCCGCATGCCCGCCTCGGCGGCGCAGGGGTTTGAGGGGCAATTGGGGCGTCTGCACCGCACCACCCATGTCAAATTCTTCGCCACGCTGGCGCGCGATGCAGGGCGCTCACGGGTGATGATTGGCGGGCGCAACCTACATGAGGGGTATTTCTACGAGCTGCCGCGCGACCTCTCGGCCTTTCCCGAGTTGCACCAATATGACCCCGAAGAGGCGCGGGTGACTGGGGGCTTCACCTCTTATGATGACTTCGAGATCGAGCTGCGTTCGGACCGCGCGACCCATGGTGCGATCCAGCATATGGCGGCGCTTTGGCACCGTGATTTCGACAGCCAGAGGCCGCGCCCTGCCGGTCCCGTGCAGCAGGCCAGCGCGCAGGTCGAGGGGCGGTTGCGGCATTTCATTTCGGTGCCCTTTGCCGACGGTGCGGCGCAACTGCCCTATTACACCGGGTTGATTGACGCGGCGCAGCATTCCATCGAGATCGCGATCCCCTATCTGAATCTGCCACCCGAGATTTTCGCCGCATTGCAGCGTGCGCGGGCGCGCGGTGTCCGCGTCGAAGTGGTGACCACGGTGCGGGTGCGTGAGTTGGCCGATTACATGGTGTCGAATTTCAACCGGATGTTCGCCAATGACTTCGCCGATTGGGTGCATTTCATCGACTATGACCCGTTTCCGCGGCTGTTGCACAGCAAGCTGATCGTGATTGACGGTCGGTTAACGGTGGTTGCCTCAACGAACCTAAACCTGCGCAGTTTCCACCATGATATGGAGAACGGGCTGGTGATCATGGATCGCGGCGTGTCGCGGCAGATCACGGGTGTGATCCGTAGCTATGTCGCGCAGGGAACGCGCTATCCTTCGGGACAGGAGGTGCCGCGCTTGTTCCAGAGGCTGGCGCGGATCGGCTGGATCGCGCGGGCGTTCTAGCGGCCCGCGCGTCCTGAATTTAAGCGCCCAGAGGTTACTCGGCGCTGCCCTCGTCAGTGGCGGTGTCCTCGGCTTTCTTGGCCGCCGCTCTCTTTGCCGTGGCCGCTTTCGAACTCGAGGTTTTCGCGGTCGCCTTTTTGGCCGGAGCCTTCTTGGCGGCCGGTTTCTTCTCGGCAGTCGTCTTTGCCGCGGTCTTCTTGGCCGCCGGTTTTTTCGCTGCCGGTTTCTTGGCGGCGGCTTTCTTGGCGGCAGGCTTGCGCTTGGTCGCCGCTTTCGCCGCGATCAACTCCAGCGCCTGTTCCAGTGTCACCGCTTCGGGCTCGATCTCTTTGGGGATCGTGGCGTTGATCTTCTCCCATTTGACGTAGGGCCCGTAGCGACCGGGCATCACATTGATCGCCCCGCCATCGGGGTGATCGCCCAGTTCTTTCAACGGTTTAGCCGCTGCGCCACGACCACCGCGCGCGGCTTTCTCGGCCAGAAGTTCAACCGCGCGGTTCATCCCGATGGTGAAGACTTCCTCGACATCGGGCAGATTGGCATAGGTCTTATTGTGGCGCACATAGGGGCCAAAGCGCCCGATTGCGGATTCAATCGGCTCGCCGTCCTCGGGGTGCGTGCCAACCTGACGCGGCAGTGACAGGAGGGTCAGCGCGCGCTCAAGGTCGATGCTGTCGGTGGTCCAGGTTTTGGGCAGGCTGGCGCGCGGCGGTTTCTTGTTCTCTTCGGTGACTTTGCCGCGCTGCACATAGGGGCCGAAACGACCGTTGCGCAGGTAAATCCCCTCATCGGCGTCATAGCCCAGTAGCTTGCCGTCGCCGGAGAGTTCGGCGTCGCCTTCATCGCCCGAAAGGGGGCGCGTGTAGCGGCATTCGGGGTAGTTGTTGCAGCCGATAAAGGCCCCGCCAGAGCGCGCGGTTTTCAGGTTCAAACGACCGATCCCGCAGGTCGGGCAGACCTTGGGATCCGAGCCATCCTCACGCGGCGGGTAGAGGTGCGGCGAGAGAACTTCGTCAATCTTGTCAAGGACTTCGGTAATCCGCAGTTCCGAGGTTTCCTCGATCGCCGCGGAGAAATCGCGCCAGAAACGGGCCAGAACGTCCTTATAGTCACGCGCGCCCGCCGAAATATCGTCAAGCTGCGTTTCCATATCGGCGGTGAAATCATATTGCAGATAGCGGCCGAAATAATTGACCAAGAAGATCGTGACCAGACGGCCCTTATCCTCGGGGATCAGGCGGTTTTTGTCTTTGCGCACATAGCCGCGATCCTGAATCGTGGTGACGATCGAGGCATAGGTCGAGGGGCGGCCAATGCCCAGTTCTTCCATCCGTTTGACCATCGTCGCCTCGGTGTAGCGCGGCGGCGGCTGGGTGAAATGCTGCTGGCCCAAGATCGCGCCATCCAGCGACAAGAGCGCTCCGGCGGCGCGTTGCAGCGCATCGCTGGTGCTCTCCACCACGCTATCGGCAGCCTCGGGCGCGGCTTTGGCAAAATCGGCGGCGAGACTGTCCTTGGCTTTGGCCAGCGCGTCGCCCTGCGCAAGCTGCGGCAGGCGGCCATCGTCTTCGCTGTCGTCGTCGCGGCCTTCTTCATAGACTTTGAGGAAGCCGTCAAACAGCATCACCTGACCATTGGCGCGCAGGCCAACTTGGCCGTCCTTGCTGCCGATCTCGGCCACTGTGCGTTCCATCCGCGCGGCTTCCATCTGGCAGGCAATCGTGCGCTTCCAGATCAGGTCATAGAGACGGCGCTGGTCGCTATCGGTCAGGCGCAGCTTTTCGGTATCCGCCGACATATCGGTCGGGCGAATACATTCGTGGGCTTCCTGTGCATTTTTGGCTTTGTTCTTATAGATCCGCGGCGAGGCGGGCACATAGTCCTTGCCGAAACGCGTCTCGATCTCGGCGCGGGCGGCCTGCACTGCTTCGGGCGCCATGTCGATGCCGTCGGTCCGCATATAGGTGATATGGCCGGCCTCATAGAGCCGCTGCGCCGCCGACATTGCCTGTTTCGCACCCATGCCGAATTTGCGGCTGGCCTCTTGCTGCAGGGTCGAGGTCATGAAGGGCGCGGTCGGGTTGCGGCTGGCGGGTTTGGCCTCGACCGATTGCACGAAGAGATCGCGCGACGAGACCGCCTGCACCGCGAGTTCGGCGGATTCGGCGGTGGGCAGGTCGAATTTCTCAAGCCGCTTGCCGCCCATAGTGGTCAGTCGCGCGTTGAACTGTGCGCCGCGCGGGGTGGTGAGACCGGCGGCGACGCTCCAGTATTCCTGCGCGCGGAAGGCCTCGATCTCCATCTCGCGCTCGACGATCAGCCGCAGCACAACGGATTGCACACGGCCCGCCGATTTTGCGCCGGGCAGTTTGCGCCAGAGCACCGGCGAGAGGTTGAAGCCCACAAGATAGTCCAGAGCGCGGCGGGCGAGATAGGCGCGCACCAGTTCCATATCGACGTCGCGCGGGTTGGCCATCGCCTCGGTAACGGCGGTTTTGGTGATTGCGTTGAACACCACGCGTTTGACCGGCGTGTCCTTTTTGATCGCTTTCGACTTCAGCAGGGCCTCGGTCAGATGCCATGAAATCGCCTCGCCCTCGCGGTCGGGGTCAGTCGCGAGGATCAGGTCGTTGTCGGCTTTGAGCGCATCGGTGATCGCGCGCAGATGCTTTTTGCTATCTGTCGCGACCTCCCATTTCATCTCGAAATCATTTTCGGTATCGACCGATCCATCCTTGGGCGGAAGGTCACGGACATGCCCGAAAGAGGCCAGAACCGTGTAGTTGTCGCCAAGATATTTGTTGATTGTTTTGGCCTTAGCCGGGGACTCGACGACTACTACTGCCATTTAAACCTCTGAATTTACACACCCTTTGGCACAAAAGCGCGCGACTTTGGGGGATTGTTGCGCGGCATAGATGGGGGCGAAGGGGGGGTGTTGTCAATCTGGAGGCTGTGCAGAAAGGCGTCAGCATTGGTCAAAAGCGGCTTTTGGGGTGCGGCAAAAGCGGCAGTTCGGCCGGTGATCAGGCGCGTGATCAGGCGCGCGACAAAAGCCCGCCGGGTTGGCGCAGGACGCGGCCATCGAGTTCGAGGAACAACAGCGCGGCGGCGACGGTGGCGCCGGGCTGGCCGAGGTCGCGCAGCAGTTGGTCCTCGGCGACCGGCGCGGGGCCGAGGCTGTCGAGGATCATCCGGTGCAGGGAGAGCGTGTCGAGAGGTTTCGCCGGTGGCCGCTGGGGGGCGTGTTGCGGGGTGTCGGACAGGTCGGCGGATGGCTGGGTGCGGGGGGCGACACTGTTTTCCAGCGCTTCGATCACATCCGCCACATCGCGCACCAGCACCGCGCCGCCGCGGATCAACTGGTTGCAACCCGCTGCGCGCGCGTCGAGCGGATGGCCGGGCACCGCCAGCACCTCGCGGCCCTGATCGAGCGCATCGCGGGCGGTGATCAGACTGCCCGATCCCTCGGCGGCCTCGATCACGATGACCGCGCGGGCGAGCCCCGAGATCAGCCGGTTGCGGCGGGGGAAATGGCGGGCCTGTGCCTGCAGCCCTATCGGTTGCTCGGAAATGCGCAGCCCCTGATCGGCGATGGCGGCGGCGAGGGGGGCGTTTTCCTGCGGATAGATCATATCGACGCCGCCCGCCATCACCGCCACGGTGCCGGATTTCAGCGAGGCGCCATGCGCGGCCGCGTCAATCCCGCGGGCGAGGCCGGACACGGTGGTGAAACCGTGAAACCCCAGCCCCTCGGCGAGTTTGCGCGCGGTGCGCAGCCCGAGGCTGGAGGCATTGCGCGCGCCGACCAAGGCCACGGCAGGCTGCTCGAGCAGGCGCAACTGGCCCATCACCCAGAGCACCGGCGGCGGATCACTGAGCGCGGCCAGTGCGGCGGGGTAATCGGGATCACCGAGACAGAGCAGATGCGCGCCTTTGGAGCGGCCGAGGGAGAGTTCGCGTTCGGCGGCCTTATGGGTGCAGGGGGTGTAATCGCTGAGCCCCGAGGCGCGCGCGATGCCGGGCAGGGCCTCGAACGCGGCGGCGGCAGAGCCATGTTCGGTGAACAACCGGAAAAACGTCGCCGGACCAACGCGGCGAGAGCGAATGAGACGGAGCCACAGCAGCCGGTCTTCTTCCGTGGTGGGTGGGGTGAAGGGTCTGGGAGAAGAAAGTTTATTCCCGTCCATGTGCGCCTCGCCTCATTCAAATTTGAGCCTGAGGCAGATAGGTTAACAGAATGTAAACAAAAGATGTTCAACCTGAGGTAATTGATGTTCAATTGAGGGTTGAGTGCGAAAAAAACCGATAAAATGCGGCCAATCTGCCGGTAAGGTGCGTGGAATCACGCACCCTACGCCCGCCGCAGGGGAATCACCCTTAGGAGACGCCGCCAATCGTCAGCCCGCCGATCAGCAGGCTGGGCTGGCCCACCCCGACCGGCACCCATTGTCCGGCCTTGCCGCAATTGCCGATACCCGGGTCCATCGCCATGTCATTGCCGATGCCGCGCACATTGTTCAGCGCGCTGGGCCCGTCACCGATCAGCGTCGCACCCTTCACCGGCTCGCCGATCTTGCCGTCGCGCACACGGTAGGCCTCGGTGCAGGAGAAGACAAATTTACCCGAGGTGATATCCACCTGCCCGCCGCCGAAACCGACCGCCCAGATGCCGTCTTTCATGCTGCGCACCAGATCGCCCGGCTCGCCATGGCCACCAAGCATATAGGTGTTGGTCATCCGTGGCATCGGCGCATGGGCATAGCTTTCGCGGCGCCCGTTGCCGGTGGGTTTGACCCCCATCAGCCGCGCGTTTTGGCGGTCCTGCATATAACCGACCAGAATGCCGTCCTCGATCAGCACATTGCGGTTCGACGCGGTGCCCTCATCGTCCACCGTCAGCGAGCCGCGCCGGTCGGGGATCGTGCCGTCATCAAGCACGGTGACACCGGGGGCGGCCACGCGCTCGCCCATCAGACCGGCAAAGGCCGAGGTCTTCTTGCGGTTGAAATCGCCCTCGAGCCCGTGGCCCACCGCCTCATGCAGCAAGATACCGGGCCAGCCGGGGCCAAGCACCACATCGAGCGATCCGGCGGGGGCGGGGGCGGCATCGAGATTGACGCAGGCGACGCGCAGCGCTTCCTTGGCGATCGGTTGCCAATGGTCGGGCTCCATCAGGCCCGAGAGGCCAATCCGCCCGCCGCCGCCGTAATGGCCCGATTCGCGGCGGCCCTCACGCTCGACAATCACCGCGATGGAGATCCGCGCCATCGGGCGGATGTCATGGGTCACCCCGCCCTCGGGGCGCAGGATCGCGACTTCTTGCAGCGAGGCGGCCAAAGAGGCGGTGACCTGCACCACCCGCGGATCAAGGCTGCGCAGATAGTCGTCGATCTGGCGCAGGGTCTCGATCTTGGCGGGGAAACTGGCGTCCGAGATCGGATCGGCATCGGTGTAAAGCTGGCGATTGGTGCCAGCGGGCGCATCGGCCAATGTGCCGCCGCCTGCGCCCACCGCCAGCCGCGCGGTGGCGGCGGCACGTTTCAGCGCGGCTTCGGTGATCTGGGTCGAATGGGCGTAGCCCGCGACATCACCGCGCACCGCGCGCAGCCCGAAACCCTCGGCGGCGTCATAGCCCGCCGAGCGGATACGCCCGTCATCCAGCACCAGTGATTCGGAGCGCCGCCGCTCGAGAAACAGCTCGCCGTCATCGGCACCGGCGACGGCCTCGCGCAGTGTGGCAAGCGCCTGATCCCGGTCGATCATCGTTTCAAACGGATTAAAAATGTCGGTCGCGACCTGCGACTTTACGGCTGCTGGCATGAAAAATCCTTTCGCTTCAGGGGCACGCGTCTATGACTTAGGTCAAAACGTGGCGATCTGAAGCATGGGTTTGGCTTGTTCTGCCGAAGCTAATATGATTTTAGAAGAGAGGGAAACCGCCGATTTGTGTTTGCGCCTCCTGATGCAGGTCGCTTGGACGGTAATTTCGGCGGAAAGAATGACGGGCGAAGCGCCGCGTAAGAACGGGAACACATGATGCATCTTTTCAAGGACCACACACGTTTTGCTGCCGGTTTCGGTGGTGCGATGCTGTCGATTGTGGCGGCGGGTCAGGCGCTGGCACAGGATCTGCCGTTTCTGGGCGAGCCCCATAACGGCGGGCTGAATTTCCAGACACCGGCGACCTCGATCATGGCCGAGACCCAGTGGATCGACAATTTCGTGCTCTATATCATCGGCGCGATCACGCTGCTGGTCTGCGTGCTGCTGGCCTGGGTGATCATTTTCCACAACCGCCGCGCCAATCCGGTGCCCGCGCGCTTCTCGCATAACGCGCCGATCGAGATCGCCTGGACCATTCTGCCGATCTTCATTCTGATCGCCATCGGCTCGTTCACCGTGCCGGCGCTGTTCCGCTCGCAGGTCATGCCCGAGGCGGATGTGACGATCAAAGTCACCGGCTACCAGTGGTATTGGGGCTATGAATATGTCGACCATAACGTCGAATTCGCCAGCTACATGCTCGAGCGCGACGAATTGGCCGAGTTCGGCTATGAAGACCGCCATTACCTTCTGGCGACGGATTCGCAGGTTGTGGTTCCGGTTGGCCAGAATGTGGTGATGCAGGTGACTGGTGCGGATGTGATCCACTCGTGGACGATCCCCGCATTCGGCGTCAAGCAGGACGCGGTGCCGGGCCGTCTGGCGCAGCTGTGGTTCAATGTTGACGAGCCGGGCATCTATTTCGGCCAGTGTTCGGAGCTTTGCGGGCAGGCCCACTCGTTCATGCCGATTGTGGTCCGCGCAGTGCCGCAAGAGGACTATATCGCATGGCTGGAAGAGCAGGGCGCCGAGAATATGGCGGCATATACCGGCGAGGCTGCCATCGAGCTGGCGGCGAACGACTAAGACAGAATGACTGGCCGCGCCTCCGGCAAGATGGGGGCGCGGTCATTGAGTCCCAGAGGGTAAAATGAGCGACATTCAAGCCGACATTGCAGGGCAGACGACGACCGGCGAGGCCGGATTCGGCGATTATGTCCAGCTGCTCAAGCCGCGGGTGATGTCGCTGGTGGTGTTCACCGGATTGGTCGGCCTGTTGGTCGCGCCGGTGTCGCTGCATCCGATCGAAGCGCTGGCGGCGGTGATCTTTATCGCGCTGGGCGCCGGCGGATCAGGCGCGCTCAATATGTGGTGGGACGCCGATATCGACCGGGTGATGAGCCGCACGCAAAAGCGTCCGATCCCCGCGGGCAAAGTCACCGAGGGTGAGGCGCTGGCGATTGGCGTGGCGCTGTCGGGGATCTCGGTGGTGATGCTGGGGCTGGCGACGAACTGGCTGGCGGCGGGGCTTCTGGCCTTCACGATCTTTTTCTACGCCGTGGTCTATTCGATGTGGCTCAAGCGTTCGACGCCGCAGAATATCGTCATCGGTGGCGCCTCGGGGGCGTTTCCGCCGATGGTCGGCTGGGCCGCAGCCATGGGCAGCGTCAGCATCGAGGCGGCGCTGATGTTCATGGTGATCTTCATGTGGACGCCGCCGCATTTCTGGGCGCTGGCACTGTTCATGAAGGGCGATTACCACGATGCGCAGGTGCCGATGCTGACCGTGACCCACGGGCGCCGCACCACCCGCACGCATATTCTGGTCTATACCGTGGCCTTGGTGCCCTTTGCGCTGGCCGCTGCTTTCACCTCGATTGGCGGGCCGATCTATCTGGCGGTGGCACTGGTCCTGAACCTGTTGTTCCTGATCGGCGCATGGCGCATCTGGCGCCGCGCGGAACCTGCTGCCGAGGCCGATAAATACCACGTCGAGCGGCGCTTTTTCCGGCTGTCGCTGATCTATCTGTTCGGCCATTTCGCGGCCTTCCTGATCGAGGCCACCGCGCCCGCAGGGGCCTTGGCGGCCGCCATTGGTTGGGGGTTTTGAGATGGCAATCCATCAGGATCACGAGTTGCACACCCGTCGCTGGAGCCGCAATCTGGGCGTTGGCCTGACGCTGGCCGCCTTTATCGCGCTGGTCTTCGGGCTGACGGTGGTCAAAGTGCAGAACGGTTCGCTCATGCAGGGCGCCGATCACACCTACCGCAGCGAGATTGATCCCGCGAACCAAATGCCGGTGGCGGAGCCAGAGCAATGATCAACAGGTGGCGCAACCTGAGCGGCACGACCCGCACCGCCGTCGGCGCGGTGGCGGTGGTGCTGTTCATGGCCGGGATGGGCTGGGCGGCGGTGCCGCTTTACGATCTGTTCTGCCGCGTCACCGGCTATGGCGGCACCACGCAGACCGCTGGCGCGGGCTCGGAGGAGATCCTTGAGCAGACCGTGCGCGTCCGTTTCGACGCCTCGATCGAGCGCGGCTTTGCCTGGGAGTTCAAACCCGTCGAGCGGACCATGGAGTTGCGCATCGGCGAGACCGGTATCGCGTTCTACGAGGCCTATAATCCGACCGATGAAGTGATCGCCGGCACCGCCAGCTACAATGTCGCGCCCTATTCGGCGGGCAGTTATTTCATCAAGATCGACTGTTTTTGCTTCACCTACCAGGTGTTGCAGCCGGGCGAGCGGGTGTTGATGCCGGTGACCTTCTATGTCGACCCCGAGGTGGTGGACGACGTCGAAGCGGCCAGCATGCACACGATCACCCTGTCCTATACCTTCCATCCGACCGATTTGCCGGAACAACAGGCGGCGATGGTCGAGACAAACTAAACGGCTTCCGGTAGAACGGGGGCAAAGCTAGAAAGCCGCAACAGCGGTTCGAAACGGGAAAACCTGAGGGAACACACCATGGCGCACGAAAAGAACCATGATTACCACATCCTGCCACCATCGGTCTGGCCATTCGTCGGCGGGGTTTCGGCCTTCGTGATGATGGTCGGCGCGATCATGTGGATGCACGAATCCGGTCCGTGGATCTTCTTTATGGGTCTGATCGGCGTGTTCTACGTGATGTATGCCTGGTGGTCCGATGTGGTGGTCGAAAGCCATTCAGGCGATCACACGCCGGTGGTCTCGATCGGGCTGCGCTATGGCTATATCCTGTTCATCGTCTCCGAGGTGATGTTCTTCTCGGCGTGGTTCTGGAGCTTCTTCAAACACGCGCTCTATCCGATGGGACCGATGAGCCCGATCATCGACGGCGTGTTCCCGCCCGCCGGTGTCGAGACCTTCAACCCCTGGCACCTGCCGTTGATCAACACGCTGATCCTGCTGCTCTCGGGCTGTGCTGCGACCTGGGCGCATCACGCGCTGGTGCACAATGAAAGCCGCAAGGACGTGCAGCACGGGCTGATCCTCGCGGTGATCCTTGGCGGGCTGTTCACCCTGCTGCAGGCCTATGAATACAGCCATGCGGGCTTTGGCTTTGCCGGCAATATCTATGGCGCGAACTTCTTCATGCTGACCGGTTTCCACGGCTTCCACGTCTTGGTCGGCACGATCTTCCTGTTCATCTGCTATATGCGCGCCCGCTCCGGGCATTTCACCGCCGAGCGTCACGTCGGCGTCGAAGCGGCGGTCTGGTATTGGCACTTTGTGGATGTGGTCTGGCTGTTTGTGTTCGCCGCGATCTACGTCTGGGGCCAAGGCTAACCCACGGGATCACCGCAGATCTATGAGATCAGGCGCGGGGGGCATTTGGCCCCCCGTTGCAGTTTTGAGACCCGCAGCCCTGCGTGACAGGGCGCGTCTTGCCATGGCGTTGCCGGAGGCATATCTGGGCCGGGACCACCATAGAACCGGCGCCACAGGATTGGACCTTGCCTTATGCTAAAGCGGATGATCGGGCCGGTGCTATTCGGGATCATCGGGGTGGCGATCCTGCTTTCCTTGGGGAATTGGCAGGTCGCGCGGCTGGAATGGAAAGCCGCCATCATCGCCAATATCGAAGCCCGCATTCATGCCGACCCCGTGGCGGTGCCCGAGGCGCCTGACCGCGAGGCCGACCGCTATCTGCCGGTCGAGGCTGCGGGGCGCTATACCGGCGAAGCGGTGCATGTGCTCTCGAGCCAGCGCGAGCGCGGCACCGGCAGCCGTGTGATCGCGGTGCTCGAGACCGAGACGGGGCGGCGCCTGCTGGTCGATCGCGGGTTCATCTCGGATGCGGCGCGTCTGCAAGAGGAATTGGCGGCGCCGCAGGCCGAGGTTACTGGCAACCTGCTTTGGCCGCTGGATTCCGACAGTTTCACCCCCGCGCCCGATCTGGACCGTGATCTGTGGTTCTCGCGCGATGCCGATCCGATTGCGGAGTATCTGGATACCGAGGCGATTATGATCATCGCGCGGGAGGATGCGCCGCGGGTGCAGGGGCTCGTGCCGGTGCCGATCACCACCGCCGGGATCAAAAACGATCATTTCGGCTATGCCGTCACGTGGTTTTCGCTGGCCTTTGTCTGGGCGGTGATGACAGTCATTCTTGTTTGGCGTATCAGGCAACAGACGGCCTGAGGATATCCCTATGAAATACATCTCCACCCGTGGCGCGGCCCCTGAATTGAGCTTTGAACAGGCGATGCTGACCGGGCTAGCCCGCGACGGCGGCCTGTATCTGCCCGAGAGCGTGCCCAGCCTGAGCCATGCGCAGATTGCCGCGATGGCAGGGCAAAGCTATGAAGAGATCGCCTTTACGGTGATGAAGCCGTTTATCGGCGACACTTTCACCGATGCCGAGTTCAAGACCCTGATCGCGCAGGCTTACGCCGGTTTCGGGCATGATGCGCGCGCGCCGCTCAAACAACTGGCGCCCAATCATTTCCTGCTGGAATTGTTCCACGGCCCGACCCTGGCGTTCAAAGACTTTGCCATGCAGTTGATCGGGCAGTTGTTCCAAGCCTCCTTGGGACGCTCGGGCGAGCGGGTGACGATTGTCGGTGCGACCTCGGGCGACACCGGTTCAGCGGCGATCGAGGCGTTTCGGGGCCTGAGCAATGTCGATGTCTTCATCCTGTTTCCGCATGGCCGTGTGTCCGAGGTGCAGCGCCGCCAGATGACCACCGCGGCGGACGCCAATGTGCATGCGCTGGCGGTGGACGGGGATTTTGACACCTGTCAGGGCCTCTTGAAGGATATGTTCAACGATTTCGAGTTCCGCGACCGGGTGCGGTTGGCGGGAGTGAATTCGATCAACTGGGCGCGGGTGTTGGCGCAGGTGGTCTATTATTTCTCCTCGGCGGTCAGCCTTGGTGCGCCACACCGCAAGGTCAGCTTCACCGTGCCGACCGGCAATTTCGGCGATATCTTCGCGGGCTATATCGCGCGGCAGATGGGCTTGCCGATTGAAAAGCTGGTGATCGCCACCAACCAGAACGACATTCTGCACCGCTGCTTGACCACCGGCGTCTATCAGACCGACAAGGTGCATCCCTCGATCAGCCCGTCGATGGATATTCAGGTCTCGTCGAATTTCGAGCGCGCGCTGTTTGATGCCTATGGGCGCGAGGGCGCGGCGGTGGCGCAGGTGATGGATGAGTTGAAATCCACCGGGGCCTTTACCGTCAGCCAAGGCGCTTTGCAGGCGCTGCGTGAAGTGTTTACTTCCGGTCGCGTGTCCGAGGCGGAAACCTCGGCGAGCATCAAGACCACGCTGGCGCAATCCGCCGAGCTATTGTGCCCGCATTCCGCTGTTGGCACCGCTGTCGCCGTCGATCACCTTGGCGCGACGCCGATGATCACGCTGGCCACCGCGCATCCGGCAAAATTCCCCGATGCCGTCGAGGCTGCCACCGGCATACGTCCGGCGCTGCCGCCACGGATGGCAGATCTATTTGAGCGCGAAGAGCGCGTCACCCGCATGACCGGCGACCTTGCCGCCTTGCAAGCGCTGATCCTAGAGCGAACGGGGGCCTGATGCAGCAGATCACAACTCTGGACAACGGGTTTCGTATTGTCACCGAGCCGATGCCGGGGCTGGCCTCGGCGGCGGTCGGCGTCTGGGTCACCGCCGGTGCGCGCCATGAGCGCAGCGAGCAAAACGGCATCGCGCATTTCCTCGAACATATGGCATTCAAAGGCACCGCCAAACGCACGTCTTTGCAAATTGCCGAGGAAATCGAGGATGTTGGCGGCTATATCAACGCCTATACCAGCCGCGAGATGACTGCTTATTACGCCCGAGTTCTCGAGGCCGATGTGCCGCTGGCGATGGATGTGATCGCCGATATCGTGCTCAATCCGGCGTTTGATGCGCGCGAGATCGAGGTTGAGCGGCATGTGATCCTGCAAGAGATCGGGCAGGCGCTCGATACCCCCGACGATGTGATTTTCGACTGGCTGCAAGAGGCCTCCTATCCCGATCAGGCACTGGGGCGGCCGATCCTTGGCCCTGCCGAGCGGATCGCCAATTACGGTGCCGAGGATCTGCGCGGTTTTGTGGCGGGGCACTACGGGCCGGGGCAGATGATCCTGGCGGCCTCGGGCGCGGTGCATCACGACCGGATCGTGCGGTTGGCCGAGGCGCTGTTCGGCGATCTGCCTGCGGTCGAGATGCCGCTGGCGGAACCCGCGCGCTTTGCCTGCAATGAGCGGCGCGAGATTAAGACCCTCGAGCAGGCGCATTTCGCGCTGTCACTGGAGGGGCCGGGCTACCGCGACGCCGATCTGTTCACTGCGCAGATTTATTCTTCTGTGATGGGTGGCGGCATGTCTTCGCGGCTGTTCCAGAAGCTGCGCGAAGAGCGCGGGCTGTGTTACACGACCTTTGCGCAGGCCGGCGCTCATGAGGACACCGGCGCGCTGACCATCTATGCCGGCACCGGCGGGCGCGATCTGGCTGATCTGGCGATGCTGACGATTGATGAGTTGCGCCGCTCGACGCAAGATATGTCCGAGGCCGAAGTCGCCCGCGCCCGCACCCAAATGAAGGCGGGGCTGTTGATGGGGCTGGAAAGCCCCTCGAGCCGCGCCGAGCGTCTGGCGCGGCTGCTGGCGGTTTGGGGCAGGGTGCCAAGCCTGTCGGAGACCATCGAGAAGATCGACGCGGTTGATCTGGATGCGATCCGTGCATTTGCCGAGAAAACCGCCGCTTCGGGCCGGTTGAGCATGGCGCTTTATGGGCCGGTGGCGGATGCGCCGCCCTTGGAGGCGTTGCGCGAGAGGCTTGTCGCCTGATGCTGGGCCTTGTCCGCGCGCGGCGGCGGTTCCGGCTGGAAACCGAGCGTATGGTGTTGCGGCTGCCCGAACATGGCGATTACCGGCAATGGGCCTCATTGCGTGAGGCCAGCGCCGGGTTCCTGACCAAATGGGAACCGACCTGGTCGCCCGATCACCTGACCCGCCGCAGCTTTAGCGCGCGTGTGCAATGGGCAGCGCGGCTGCAGGCGCAGGGCACCGGATTGCCGGTGTTTCTGACCCGGCGCAGCGACGGGTTGCTGCTGGGCGCGATCACGCTGGAGAATATCCGCGGCGGTCCGGCGCAGGTCGGCACCATCGGCTATTGGATCGGCCAGCCCTTTGCGCGGCAGGGCTATATGCGCGAGGCGATCCATGGCTTGGTGAGCTATGCCTTCACCACGCTGGACCTGAGCCGCATTGAGGCCGCTTGCCTGCCCGAGAATGTCGCCTCGCGCAGCGTGCTGGAGAAATCCGGTTTCAAATACGAGGGTATCGCGCAGAGCTATTTGCAGATCAACGGGCGCTGGCGCAATCATGTGCTTTACGCCAATCTGCGCAGCGACCGGCGGGGGCGGACGAATGTCGGTTAATCGGCGGTTAGGCTTAACGTAAAGGAGCGGCGCGGCATGGCGTTGAACCCCGCAGGCCCGGAATTTCTGGCGCATCTGGCCGAGCAATTGCCCGATGCGGCACTGCGTGCGCCCGAGGAGCGTGACCTGAGTGAGCCGCGCGGGCGCTACTTTGGGCAGGCAGCGGCGGTGGCCTGTCCGCGCACGCCTGAAGAGGTGGCGGTGATCCTGCGCGCGGCACAGGCGGCACAGGTGGGCGTGGTGCCTTATGGCGGCGGCACTGGATTGGTTGGCGGGCAGGTGATGACTGAGGGGCCGCTGCCACTGTTGATTTCGTCCGAGCGGATGACCGGCCTGCGCGCGGTGGAGCCTGCGGGCAATGTGATGATCGCCGAAGCGGGCTGTATTCTGGCCGATGTGCAGGCCGCCGCTGAAGGCGTCGGGCGGTTGTTTCCGGTCTCGCTGGGCTCTGAGGGTTCGGCGCGGATCGGTGGGCTGTTGGCGACCAATGCAGGCGGCACCGGTGTGCTGCGCTGGGGCAATATGCGCGAGCAGGTGCTGGGGCTGGAGGTGGTGCTGGCCGACGGGCGGGTGATCCATGGGCTCAAGCGGCTGCGCAAGGACAATCTCGGCTATGACCTGCGGCATCTGTTTGTCGGGTCGGAGGGCACGCTGGGCTTTATCAGTGCCGCCAGCCTGCGCATGGTCAGCCGTCCGGCACGCTCGGGCGCGGCGATGCTGGTGGTGCCCTCGCCCGCCGCCGCGCTTGAGTTGCTGGCACTGGCGCAGGCACGGCTGGGCGAAGGCGTCTCGGGGTTCGAGTTGATCGGCGGCATGGGGCTGCGGTTTCTGGCCGAAAAATTGCCGGATGTGCGCCAACCCTTCGACGTGCCGCCCGAATGGGTGGTCTTGGTCGATCTGGGCTTGCCGGCGGGATTGAGCCCCGAAGGTGAATTAGAGACGCTGTTTGAAGAGGCCGCCGAGGCCGGTCTGGCGCTCGACGGGGTGATCGCGCAGAACGAAGCGCAACGGGCGCAATTCTGGGCGCTGCGCGAAGCGATACCGGAAGCCAACCGGCTGATTGGCTCGGTCTCGAGCCATGATGTGTCGCTGCCGCTGGAGGCCCTGCCCGCCTTCATCGAAGCGGCACTGGCGGCGGTGGCGCGGTTGGGCGGGTTTCGGGTCAATTGCTTTGGCCATCTGGGCGACGGCAACCTGCATTTCAACGTTTTCGCGCCCGAGGGCGAAACGCGGGCCGCCTATGACGGACAACGCCGACAGGTGATGGATACGGTGCACGAAGAGGTGGCCAAGCTCGGTGGCTCGGTCAGCGCCGAACACGGGGTCGGGCGGCTTAAAACTGCGGATCTGGAGCGCTACGGTGATCCGGTCTCGCTGGCGGTGATGCGCGGGCTGAAGGGGTTGCTCGATCCCGTGGGCATTCTGAACCCCGGTGCGGTGTTGCAGACATAGGCGCGCGCGCGGCGCTCCCGCCCGCCATCCCGCTTGCGCGCGCGCCAGCGCTTAATCGGCTGGCGGCGGCGTGTGGCGGTGCGGTGGAATGAGTATTTTAGGCAAGATGAAACCGGGACTTACGGTTAGGTTTGACCGGGGCGATTGAGGGTGAAGGGCTCGGTGACATAGGCGTAGTCGTGATAGCCCAAACGCCCGAGTGGGGTGAAGGTTTCATAGGCGAAACGGCCGTCGATCAGGCAGGCGTCATCGATATAGATGCCGGTGACCTCGCCGATCACCATGGAATTGTCACGGCCCAGAAGCGGCACAATCTGGGTCACGCGGCATTCCAGCGCCGCCGGTGCCGCGGCCACCCGCGAACAGGGGATCGAGGTGCATTCGGCGCGTTCAAGCCCGGCATGGGTGAATTCATCCACCTCACGCGGGAGTGGTTCGGCGCTGGCATTCATCGCGTCGATCAGCGCGCGAGAGACAATATTGATGCAGAATACGCCGGTCTCGCGGATGATCGAGACGCTGTCCTTGCCGCCCTCGCGGTCGGATTTCGCGCCGGTATTGGTGAACATCACCTGCGGCGGCGTATAGGCGACGGCGTTGAAAAAGGAATAGGGTGCGAGGTTCTCACGGCCCTCGCTGTCGCGGGTCGAGACCCAGGCGATCGGGCGCGGGGTGATCAGCGCGTTGAACGGATTATGCGGCAGCCCGTGGCCATCTGCAGGGCGGTAGAACATTAGCTCTCCTATGGTTTGATCTTGGATTTATCGCATGCTAGGGGCGAGTCCAGCGATTTATGGCCGGAGGCGCAGGTGGATCTGGCGCAAGAACAAGCTGACGACCACTGGGAGGTCGAGGCGCTTTACGATTTGTGCTTTGCGCCCGGGCGCACCGCGCTCTCGTCCTACCGGCTGCGCGAGGCGGTGGCACCGGTGGCGGGGCTCTGTCTGGTGATGCGCGACCGCAGTGGCGCGGTGGTCGGTGCGATCCGGCAATGGCCGGTGCTGGTCGGCGGCGACCCTTGCCTGTTGCTCGGGCCGGTGGCGGTGCATCCGACGCGGCAAGGCGAAGGGCTGGCGCAGATGTTGATCCGCGAATCGGTGGATGCGGCGCGGGCCTTGGGCTGGGAGCGCGTGTTGCTGGTGGGCGATGCCTCTTATTACCAGCGGTTCGGTTTTACCCGGCTGGATCATGTGGTGATGCCGCCGCCGACCAACCCCGAGCGGGTCTTGGGCTATGCGCTGCAACCCGGTGCTTGGGATCAGGTGTCGGGCGAGGTCACGCCGTTCAATGCGGGCTGAAACTGCGAGCGGTCCAGAGGCGGCAGGCTGCGCACATAGGAGACCAGCTGCGGGCGCACGGAATCGAGCCCCTGCTGCTTGGCGTCTTCGATAATCTGCGCCACTTCGGAGAGATCGGCGCGCAGAATCAGCTCTTTGACCGGCCCGATGGTGGCGGGGCGGATCGAGAGCGCGCGCATCCCCGCACCGGCAAGCGCCAGCGCGTCAATCGGACGCCCCGCATCCTCACCGCAGAAGGACAGGCGGGTGCCGGCCTCGGCGCAGCGTTCGATGATCTTTTGAATGAAGGTCAAAAAGCTGACCGAAAGCCCGTCATAGCGCCGCCGCACCAGCTCGTTCTCGCGGTCGGCGGCAAAGAAGAACTGCTTGAGGTCATTGCCGCCGATGGAGATGAAATCCGCCAGTTGAAAGAAGGCATCCGGCGCATAGACGAGGCTCGGGGTTTCCAGCATCGCGCCGACTTCCAGCGATTTCGGCAGCGGATGGCCGAGCCGCGCCTCGCGCTCGATCTCGCGCAGGAGGATATCGCGGGCGCTGATGAATTCGCCCATCTCGGCAATCAGCGGGAACATCACCGTCAGTGGCCCGCCATTGGCGGCGCGGATCAGCGCTTGCAATTGCATCCGCATCACGCCGGGCTTGTCGAGCCCGACGCGGATCGCCCGCCAGCCCATCGCCGGGTTCGGCTCTTCGGGGCGGTTCATATAGGGCATGACCTTATCCGAGCCGATATCGAGCGTGCGGAATGCCACCCGGCGGTCGCCAGCGGCATCGAGCACGCGGGCGTAGAGTGCGGCCAGTTCCGAGCGCCGAGGCATTGAGTTGCGCAAGAGGAACTGCAATTCGGTGCGGAACAGGCCGACGCCCTCGGCACCCGAGCCTTCGAGCGAGGGGAGATCGGCCATAATGCCGGCGTTCATATGCAGCGCCACCTGTGCGCCGCAGCGGGCAATCGCCGGTTTGTCGCGCAGCGCCGCATAGCGTTCGGCGGCGCGGGTCTGCATGATGATCTTGTCGCGAAACGCCGCCGCGACGCTGTCATCGGGGCGCAGATGCACCACGCCCTCGTCGCCGTCGACGATGATCGTGTCGCCGTTCAGCGCCTCGATGGTGATGCGGTCGCAATGCACCACCAGTGGGATCGCCAGCGCCCGCGCGACAATCGCCGCATGCGAGCCGACCGAGCCTTCTTCGAGCACCACGCCCTTGAGGCGGTTGCCGTATTCCAGAAGTTCTCCGGGGCCGATATTGCGCGCCACAAGAATTGGCCGGTCGGGCATCATCGCACCGGTGTCGCGGCCCTGTCCGGTCAGGATGCGCAGCAGGCGGTTGGCCAGATCGTCGAGATCATAGAGCCGTTCGCGCAGATAGGGATCGGGCACCTGTTGCAAGCGTGCGCGGGTCATCGACTGGTCTTTTTCGACCGCGGCCTCGGCGGAGAGGCCGCTTTCAATGCCTTGCTCCATCCGCCGCAGCCAGCCGCGCGAATTGGCAAACATTTGGTAAGCCTCGAGAATTTCGCGGTGCTCTTTGTCGGCATCGGCGGCCATACGCAGCAGGTCGCCGACCGAGCCGCGCAATTCGGTCACCGCCTCGCGCAGCCGCTCAAGCTCGGCGTCGGGATCGTCATTGACGAAATTGGTGATCACCACCCGCGGCTCATGCAGCCAGACATTGCCCTCGGCGGTGCCCTCTTGCCCCGAGCCGCCGCGCAGCATCACCGGATGCTCGTGCGGGCCGGAAATCGCGCTGCCATTGCCGTTGAACGCGCCCAGTTCGGTCATCTCGGCGAGCACCATCGCGACCACATCCAGCGCATAGATTTCATCGTCGGAATAGGCGCGGGCATTGCGAGATTGCACCACCAAGACGCCGAGTTTCTCGCCCAGACGCTGCACCGGCACGCCCAGAAAGCTGGAGAAACACTCTTCGCCGGTCTCGGCCATAAAGCGGAAACCGGGTTCGGAGGGGGCGTCGGCGGTATTGACCACCTGACCGCTGCGCGCGACGCGGCCAACCAGACCCTCGCCCAGCCGCAGGCGGGTGTTGTGCACGGCTTCGGGGTTCAACCCTTGGGTGGCGCATAACTCCAGCGTCTCGCTGTCGCGAAACAGGTATATCGAGCAGACCTCGGCATGCATCGATTCGGCGATCAAAGTGGTGATCTGGTCGAGCCGTTCCTGACCCTGCCCATGCTCGGCCAAAGTGTCCCGCAACCGGCGCAGGAGTTTGCGGCTTTCGCTTTCGCTGTCGCTACGATCTGGCATCAGGGCGTGCGTCCTCACGTGCTATCAAGGCAGGGCGGGCCAACAGTAAACCAACTCAGCTTATAAGGGAAACGGCAAGGCGGCCATATATCGGCGCTAGGCACGCAAGGGGCCGCAGTGCTTTTGGCGCGGGCAGCGCGCAAGAGCACTGCCCGTTTGCGCGCCAGCCCGTGTTTAAACGTCGTCGGCGGGGGCGCCCAGATCGAATTCATCATGCAGGGTTTGTACCGCGAGTTCGATATATTTGCGGTCGATCAGCACCGAGATCTTGATCTCGGAGGTCGAGATCACCTTGATGTTGACGCCCTCGGCGGCCAGCGCACGGAACATCTTGGCGGCAACGCCGGTGTGGCTGCGCATGCCGATGCCGACCACCGAAACCTTCGAGACATCCGCATCAACGATCAGGTTTTCATAGTTGATCGAGCCAGCGGCCTTGGCGTTCTCCATCGCTTTGCGGGCGCGGTTGATCTGGTCGATCGGGCAGGAAAAGGTCATATCGGTGACCGCGCCCGGATGGACCTCGTCATAGTCTTTTTCGCTGATGTTCTGGACGATCATATCGACGTTGACACCGGCATCGGCCAAGGGGCCGAAGATTGCGGCGGCAATGCCGGGCCGGTCCTCGACGGTAACGAGGGTGACCTTGGCTTCGTCACGCGAAAAGGCGATGCCCGAGACGACTTTAGATTCCATGATTTCCTCCTCGTCACAGACCATAGTGCCGGACGTTTCATCGGTTTCGTCAAACGACGAGAGCACCCGCAGCCGCACCCCGTAGCGCATCGCCAGCTCGACCGAGCGGGTTTGCAGCACTTTGGCGCCAAGGCTGGCGAGTTCAAGCATTTCTTCGTAGCTGATCTTATCCAGCTTGCGGGCTTTGGCGGTGATCCGCGGGTCGGTGGTATAGACCCCGTCCACATCGGTGTAGATATCGCAGCGCTCGGCCTCGAAAGCGGCGGCAAAAGCGACCGCGGTGGTGTCCGAGCCGCCGCGGCCCAGCGTGGTGATGCGGCCCTCGGGGCTGACGCCCTGAAAGCCCGCGACCACGGCGACGCGGAAGCCTTCGGCGAATTTCGCCTCGATATTGTCGCGCGGGATCGACACGAACCGCGCCGCCGAATGCGCCGAGGTGGTGTTGATCGGCACTTGCCAGCCCTGCCAGCTGCGCGCCGAGACGCCCATTTCCTGCAGCCGCAGCGCCATCAATCCGGCGGTGACATTCTCGCCCGAGGCGACCACCGCGTCATATTCGCGCGCGTCATAGATATCGGAGGTGTCATTGACCCAGCCGATCAATTCATTGGTTTTGCCCGACATGGCCGAGACAATGACGATGACATTATAGCCGCGCTCGACCTCGCGCGAGATTTTCTCGGCGACATTCGCGATGCGCTCGAGGTTGGCGACGGAGGTGCCGCCGAATTTCATCACCAAAGTAGGCATTCCAGCCCCCGCAAAAACCTGCCCCGCACCCGATGTGCGGCGCGGCTTCTCTTACGCGCGGCAGGCGCGGCGCGCAAGAGTTTGCAGCATTACAAGGCGGATAGGCGCTGCAGACCGGCGGTTCTGCGACAGCAGGTCGCGTGTGGGGCGCGGTTCGGCGGGGGTCAGTTGGTCTTTGAGCGCGGAATGAACGGCAGCGGCAGCACCGGCACCCCGTCATCGACCAGCGCCTTGGCCTCGTCGATCCGCGCCTCGCCCCAGATCGGCCGCTCGGGCGCGTCGCCCAGATGCATGGCGCGGGCTTCCGAGACGAAGTTATTGCCGACATAATCCGAGTTTGCCTCGACCTTGCGGCGCAGCGCGGCCAGCTTCGCCTCACGCGGGGTGCTCAGCGCGCCTTCGGTGGCGGTGCGCGCGGCAGCATCCGCGCTGCCCTTTGCGGGCGGGGCGGCAGGGGTGGTCTTGGGGGCTTTGGTCGCGGTCACGGCGGGCGCCATCAAGGTTTTCTCCACCTCGACACTGCCGCACTCGACGCAGCTGACATGCCCCGCCTTGCGCAGCGTGTCATAGGCCGACGCCGAGGCGAACCAGCTTTCAAATCTGTGGTCTTTTTCGCATTTCAGCGCGTATCGGATCATATCAACGCCCCGTATTTCCTGACCTTATAGATAGTGCATGGCGCGGGCGGCGCAAGGGTGGGTCAGCCGGTGGCGCTGGTGCCGCCGCTTTCCTTGACCGATTCCATCGCCACATGGGTCGAGGTCGATGAGACATGCGGCAGGCGCGAGATTTGCTCGGCGAGGATCTGGCGGTAATTGTGGATATTGGCGCTGCGCACCTTCAGCAGGTAGTCGAATGCACCGGCAATCAGATGGCATTCCTCGATCTCGGGCGTGGCATGCACCGCCTCGGCAAAGGCGCGCAGGGCGCTCTCGCGGGTGTCATTGAGCCGCACTTCGACGAACACCACATGGCCCAGCCCCAACCGCTGATGATCCAAGAGCGCCTGATAGCCGGTGATATAGCCGTCACGCTCCAGCCGTTTGAGCCGTGCCTGTGTCGGCGATTTTGACAGGCTGATGCGGCTGGCCAGTTCGGTGACGCTGATCCGCCCGTCCTGTCGCATGATGCCCAGAATCGCCAGATCAAAGCTGTCCAAGTCGTCGCAGTTCATCGTCCTGTCACCAATGCATTAATAGGGCATTTTATCTGCCGTTCAGGGGTAATCGGGAAACAACGCGGGTGCAACGGGTGTATTGTCAGGAAAATTGCGTTTTTGGGTGAATTTATGCGCACTGATCCTCTGAACTTTCCAATCCCTGCCGCCGAAGCGGATATTGTCACCGATTTGATCGCGCAATCCGCGTTGGATGAGGCGACGCGCGCGGCCATCGTCGCGCGTGGCACGGCGCTGGTCAAGGCGATCCGTAGCGGCGCCAAACCCGGTTTGATGGAGGTGTTTCTGGCCGAATACGGGCTGTCCACCGATGAAGGCGTGGCGCTGATGTGTTTGGCCGAAGCGCTGCTCAGGGTGCCGGATGCCAGCACCGTCGATGCGCTGATCGAGGATAAGATTTCGCCCTCGGATTGGGGCACCCATCTGGGGCGCTCGTCGTCGTCCTTGGTCAATGCCTCGACATGGGCGTTGATGCTGACCGGCCGCGTTTTGGATGAGGGCGAACCGGGGGTGGCCGGCCATCTGCGTGCCGCCGTGAAACGCTTGGGCGAGCCGGTGATCCGCACCGCCGTGGGCCGCGCGATGAAGGAAATGGGGCGCCAGTTCGTGCTGGGCGAGACCATCCAGTCGGCGATGAAACGCGGCGCAGGCATGGAGGCGCGCGGCTATACCTATTCCTATGATATGCTGGGCGAAGCGGCGCGCACCGATGCGGATGCGCTGCGCTATCAGGCCGCCTATGCCGCCGCGATCGAGGCGATCGGGACGAATTGCACCAGCGACGATCTGCGCAAAAATCCGGGGATTTCGGTGAAGCTTTCGGCGCTGCATCCGCGCTACGAGGAGGGCCAGCGCGAGCGGGTGATGCGCGAATTGGTGCCGCGGGTCGGCAAGCTGGCGCGGCTGGCGGCGCGTCACGGTATGGGCTTCAATATCGACGCCGAGGAACAAGACCGCCTCGCGCTGTCGCGCGACGTGATTGCCGAGGTGCTCTCGGACCCCGCGCTTGAGGGTTGGGACGGGTTCGGTGTTGTGGTGCAGGCCTACGGTCCGCGCGCGGGAGCGATGATCGACTGGCTGGCGGCGACGGCCGAGCGGCTTGATCGCCGCCTGATGGTGCGGCTGGTCAAGGGCGCCTATTGGGACACCGAGATCAAACGCGCGCAGGTTTTCGGGCTTGACGGGTTTCCGGTGTTCAGCGCCAAAACCGCCACCGACATCAGCTATATCGCCAATGCCCGCAAGCTGTTGGGCCTGACTGATCGGCTCTATCCGCAGTTCGCCACCCATAACGCGCATACCGTTGCGGCGGTGCTGGAAATGGCGGCGGGGCTGGACCGCGACAGCTATGAGTTCCAGCGGCTGCACGGGATGGGCGAGGCGCTGCATGATATCGTGCTGAAATCCGAGGGCACGCATTGCCGGATTTACGCGCCGGTAGGGGCGCATCGCGACTTGCTGGCCTATCTGGTGCGGCGCTTGCTGGAAAACGGGGCGAATTCCTCCTTTGTGAACCAGATTGTCGATGAAGAGGTGCCCGCCGAAGAGGTTGCCGCCTGTCCCTTCGCTGCGCATCAGCCTTTTGCGCTGCCGAAAGGGCCGGAATTGTTCCTGCCCGAGCGGCGGAATTCGGTGGGGCATGACCTGATGGCTCGCGGGGATTTCGCGCGTATCGATGCCGCGCGCGGGGCATTTGTGGGCCAAGAGTTCAGCGCCGCGCCGCGTCTGGCGGTGCCAGTGCAAAGCGATGAGGTTGTGCCGGTGATGAACCCCGCGCGGTCTGAGGAGCGTGTCGGGCAGGTCACGCTGGCCAGTGCCGCCGATGTCGACGCCGCATTGGGCGCGGCCCGTGTATGGGACGCAAGCGCCGAGGAGCGCGCCGCGATCCTCAACCGCGCCGCCGATGCCTATGAGGCGAACGCAGGCGAATTCTATGCGATTCTGGCGCGGGAGGCCGGTAAGAGCATGCCCGATTGCGAGGGCGAATTGCGCGAGGCGGTGGATTTCCTGCGCTATTACGCGGCGCGGATCACCACAGATATGACACCGCGCGGGCGGCTGGTCTGTATCTCGCCGTGGAACTTTCCGCTGGCGATTTTCACCGGCCAGATCGCCGGCGCCTTGGCCGCGGGCAATGCGGTGCTGGCCAAACCCGCCGAGCAAACGCCATTGGTCGCCGATCTTGCCACCCGTCTGATGCTGGAAGCGGGGGTGCCGTCCCATGCGCTGCAACTCCTGCCCGGCGACGGGGCGGTGGTCGGCGCGGCGCTGACCCGTGATCCGCGCGTTGACGGCGTGGTCTTCACCGGCTCGACCGAGACCGCGCAGATCATCCGCAGATCCATGGCCGAACATCTCGACCCCGGCGCGCCGTTGATCGCCGAGACCGGCGGGCTCAACGCGATGATCGTCGACAGCACCGCGCTGCCCGAACAGGTGGTGCGCGATGTCGTCGCCAGTGCGTTCCAATCGGCGGGGCAAAGGTGCTCGGCGCTGCGGTGCCTTTATGTGCAAGAGGATGTGGCCGATCACTTGCTACAGATGCTCTACGGGGCGATGGATGCGCTGGAGATCGGCGATCCGTGGCTGGTCTCGACAGATGTCGGGCCGGTGATCGACGCCGAGGCCGCTGGCGGTATCCGCAGTTATGTCAGCAAGGCGCGGCGCGAGCGGCGGGTGCTGCATGAGTTGCGCGCGCCCGATCAAGGGCATTTCATCGCGCCGGTGGCGATCAAGGTCAGCGGTATCGAGGAGCTGGAGCGCGAGGTCTTCGGGCCGGTGCTGCATATCGCGCGGTTCAAGGCGCGGGATCTGCCCAAGGTGATGGCGGCGATCAACGCGCGCGGCTACGGGCTGACCTTCGGGCTGCACACCCGCATTGACGACCGCGTGCAAGAGATCGTCGAGACCATGCGCGTCGGCAATACCTATGTGAACCGCAACCAGATCGGCGCGGTGGTTGGCAGCCAGCCGTTTGGCGGCGAGGCGCTGTCCGGCACCGGCCCGAAAGCGGGCGGGCCGGAATATGTGGCGCGGCTGGCGATGCCGGTGGCGGCGCCCGAGGTGGCTGCCGTGGATCAACCCGCCGCCAATCTGGACGCGGTGCAACAGGCGCTGAATGCCCCGCACCGCGACGCCGCGCTTACCACCCGCGATATGCCCGGGCCGACCGGCGAATCAAACCGCTTGAGCCTGCATCCGCGCGGGCCAGTGCTGTGCCTTGGACCGGGGCCTGAGGCCGAGGCTTCGCAGGTGGCGGCGATCCGCGCTTTCGGCGGTGTTGCGGTGACTGCAGGCGGTGCAGTGCCAGCGGACTGGCTTACCACCGCGAGCGGCCTCAGCGGCGTGCTCTGGTGGGGCGAGGCCGCGCAGGCGCGCGCATATGCGCAGGCTCTGGCGGTGCGTTCGGGGCCGATCCTGCCCCTGATCACCACGCATCCCGATGCCGCTCATGCGCTGACCGAGCGCCATGTCTGCGTGGATACCACCGCCTCGGGGGGCAACGCGCAATTGCTGGCCGAGGTATCTGGCGCTTGACGCAGGGCTGCAGATCGCGGAAGTCAGGCAGATGCTACCGATCCGCGATCGCAATCCCTCGGGCCATACGCCCTATGTCACCTATGCGCTCATTGCGCTGAATGTCGCGGTGTTTCTGGCCTATTGGCCAGCGGGCACCGGCGCCAGCATTGACGAGGTGTTTCGCACTTGGGGGATGGTGCCCGCGCGGCTGACATCGGGCGAGGGGCTGTATACGCCGCTGACCTCGGTGTTTGTGCACGGTGGTTGGTTTCATATCGGCCTCAACATGCTGTTTCTGCGCATTTTCGGCGACAACCTCGAGGCCGAGATGGGGCATCTGAAGTTCCTCGGTTTCTACCTGCTGTGCGGGGTGCTGGCGGCACTGATGCAATATGTCTCGGCGCTGCACAGCGAGGTGCCGGTGGCCGGCGCCTCGGGCGCGGTGGCGGGGGTTATGGGCGGGTATTTCCTGATGTTCCCGCGCGCAAGGGTCGAGGTCGGGTTCTACCTCGTCGTGGCCTTTCGCATCATCGCGATGCCTGCGTGGTTGCTCTTGAGCCTGTGGTTCGCGCTGCAGGTCTGGGGCGGGATGTCGACGCCTGCATCGTCCTCCTCGGTGGCCTTCTGGGCGCATATCGGCGGGTTTCTGGCCGGTGTGCTGCTGAGCGTGCGGATGTGGCGGATGCGCGGCGGGCGGATGTTCTGGCACCGGTTCCACGGGCTGCCGCCGCATCCAACGGCGGAATATGCCGTGCCGGTGGTGCGCCGCCGTGGCGCGAGGCTGCCGCCGCCGCAAGCACGCGGGTTGTTTCGTAGCAAGGACTGACGCGGGCGCGCGTGGTGCTTACCAGCGCAAGATTCGGGGCGCGAGCAACCCGCCGATCACCGCCACGATCACCATATTTGCGCCGTAAGCGGGCAGGCAAAACAGCAGCGAATCCTCGGGGCAATGCAGCGAATAGGCGGCCGAGCCAATCGCTCCGGCCAGAGCGCCCGCAGCGATTCCGGCGTGGCGCGGATGGGCGGGCGCGCCCGAGGCCATCGCCCAAAAGATCGCCGCCAAGGGCAAAGCCGACAAGAGCGGGATCGACAGGAAACAGATCAACAGCGAGGGCGTATCCAGCGCCGCGATCAGCCCCGACAGGCCGACCGTTGCCAACACCGCGCCGAGGACCGCGGCACTGATCGCCAGCATTGCGCCAAGCACTAGCCATTGAACCCGCGCCCGCGATTCGGGGCGCATTACACCGAGCCCGAGCCAGAGTGTCACCAGCCCGAACAGCGACGGCACGATGGTTTTCAGCGCCGCGGGCGAGGCCATGATCTGCGCCAGATCGGGGCGCACCTGCCAGACCATGACCAGCGCTAGCAGCGTCAACACCGCCGCCGGTGGCAGGGCGCGCAGCATCCGCTGCCCCGGCGTGGTCTGCGGGGCGGTGTCGGCGGCCAGAACGGCGATCAGATCCTCGGTTCTCATTCGATCATCCTTTCCCGCAGGTTTGCGAGAGATTTCAGCGCCCTGTGCAGGGCAACGCGCACCGCCCCCTCACTCATACCCAGACGGGCGCCAGTGTCTGCGGCGCTCTCGCCGTCGATGCCAATCGCGCGCACGATCTGCGCGGCGCGCGGGTCCAACTCATTGATCACGCGGTCCATATCTCGTGCCGCCAGCGGGTCGGGTCCGGGCGGAGCCGCCAGAACCTCGAGGAAATCATCGACCGGCAGGTCGATGCGTTTGCCCCGCGCGCGAAACGCGTCGATCACCTTGTGACGGGTCACCGCATAGAGCCAAGGCCGCAGCGGTGCATCCTCGCGCCATGTCTGTCGTTTGAGATGAATCGTCAAGAGCACCTCTTGCACCACATCCTCGCAACCCTCGGGTCCGAGCCCGCTGCCACGTGCCCGCACTATGCCGCGCACCACTGGCGTGATCGCCTGCAAAAGCTGCGCATAGGGGCGCTGCTCGCCCCGGTTTGCTGCGCGCATCAGCTCTTCCCAGCTTGGCTCATCTGGCGTGGTCACGCAGTCTCCTTACGGGTCATTTGCAAGTGTTGTTACATCGCCTGTCCCAAACATCACGGAAAAACCGGCGGATGTCACGCCTGCGTGAACCGCGTAACGCAGCGCGGCGTCCCCGCGTCCTGTCAGTCAGGCCCGCAACACCGCAGGCTTCAACAGGAGAGAGAGACCCATGGACAATTCGACCAAACTTCTTGCCGCTTCGGTGGCTGCCGCTTTGACCCTCGCCGGAGGCGCGGTGCAGGCCGAGGAACACGCCGATATGGAGCGCTGCTTTGGCGTCTCGATGGCGGGTGAGAACGATTGCGCCGCCGGACCGGGCACCACCTGTGCGGGCACCTCGACGATGGATTATCAGGGCAACGCCTGGACGCTTGTTCCGGCGGGCACCTGCAACTCGATCGAGATGCCGGCGATGGAGGACGGCACGATGCGCGACGGCTCCTATGTCAGCATGAACCGCGACCTGCCGGCCTGAGCCGCGCGTCTTTGGGGGCGGGCGAGCGTGCCTGCCCCCGTTTTCGAGCCTTTCCGCAATGATTTTGCCCGCCGCCGGAGGACCCTATGCTGTTGATCCCGACTTCGCTGCCCGCCCGTTCCGGCCTTGGCTTCAAGCCCGAGCATTACCCGCAGATCCTCGCCAGCCCCGAGGCCACCGGTTTCTATGAGGTCCACGCCGAGAATTACATGGGCGCGGGCGGGGCGCCGCATGCGATGCTGGAGCGGTTACGCGCCGACTATCCGATCTCGCTGCACGGGGTTGGCCTGTCCATTGGTGGCGCGGGCGCGTTGGACCGCGATCATCTGGCCCGTTTGCGGGTCTTGATCGAGTGCTATCAACCGGCGAGTTTTTCCGAGCATCTGGCGTGGTCCTCGCATGGGGCAGCTTGGCTCAATGACCTACTGCCGCTGCCCTATACCGATGAGACGCTGGCGGTGATTTGCGCCCATATCGAACAGACCCAAGAGGCGCTGGGCCGACGCATGTTGCTGGAGAACCCCGCGACCTATGTCACTTTTGAGGATAGCACTTGGGGTGAGGTCGATTTCCTGCGCGAGATCGCGCGGCGCAGCGGTTGCGGGCTGCTCTTGGACGTCAACAACGTCTTTGTCAGCGCCACCAACCACCGGTTTGATCCGCGCGCCTATCTGGCCGAGTTCCCGCTGGAACTGGTCGGCGAGATCCATCTTGCGGGGCATGACAGCGAGGAACTGCCGGACGGTCCCTTATTGATCGACAGCCACGCGCGCCCCGTCGCTGATCCGGTCTGGACGCTATTCGCCGAGGTGATCGCGCGCGCCGGTCCGCTGCCTGCGCTGGTGGAATGGGATAATGATATTCCCGAATTCGCGGTGCTACAGGCCGAGGCTGCGCGCGCCGATGGGATCTTGAAAGGCGCGCGTGATGACTGCGCTGCTTGATTCTCACGCGGCGATGCAGGCACGATTTCACAACGCGCTTTGGACCACGGCCACGCCGGACGGGCTGGCGCAGGCGGATGCGGTAGAGCGGCGGTTTCTGGTCTACCGCAACAACGTGCAGCACGGGCTGTGCAGCGCCCTGTCGCAGCGGTTTGCGGTGGTCGAGCGGTTGGTCGGGGCAGCGTTTTTCACTGCGATGGGGCGGGCATTTGCCGCCAGTCATCCGCCGCAAACGCCGGTTCTGATCGACTGGGGCGCGGAGTTCGCAGGGTTTATCGAGGGGTTCCCGCCTGCCGCCGGTCTGCCCTATCTGGGCGATGTGGCGCGGCTGGAATGGGCGCGCGGGCTTGCCTATCACGCGGCGGATGCGCCCGTCGCCGATCCGGCGGCGCTGACGCGCGGTGATCCCTCGGGGCTGCGGCTGACACTGGCGCCCTCGGTGGCGGCCTTTGGCAGCGCCTGGCCGGTGGTCAGCATCTGGACCAACAACCAGCCCGGCGCCGAGGCGCAGCCACTGCCCACGGGCGCCGAATTTGCCCTGATCGCGCGTTTGCCGGCGTTTGAGGTGCCGGTGATTCCGCTGGAGGCCGCAGATTGCGCGGTGCTGCGCGAGTTGCACGCGGGGCGGAGTCTCGGCGCGGCCGCAGGGCACGGAGACCCGACACGGATACTGGCGCTATTGCTGAAACACGGGCTGATCACCGCTATCACAGGAGAGACCCTATGACCGACTCCAGTTTAACCCCAGCCGCCCTCGGGCTGCGCGGAAGAGTGCAGGCGTTGAATGCGCTGATCGGGCGGCTGGTGCCCAAGGATCTGGTCGGGCTGGCGGCGCGGGTGTTCGTGGCTTGGGTGTTTTTCCTATCCGGCCAGACCAAGGTCGAGGGCTTTGCGATTGCGGATTCGACATGGTTCCTGTTCGAGCATGAATACGCGCTGCCGATCATCCCCTCGGCGCTGGCCGCGGTGATGGCGACGATTGCCGAACATGTGTTTTCGGTGCTGCTGATCGTGGGGCTGTTCACCCGCCTCTCGGCGCTGGCGCTTTTGGGGATGACGCTGGTGATCCAGATTTTCGTCTATCCGAACGCTTGGGTCACCCACGGGCTGTGGGCGGCAAGCTTTCTGGTGCTGCTGGCCTATGGGCCGGGGCGGCTGTCGCTGGATCGGTTGTTAGGGCTGGAGCGGTGACGTCGCTCTGATCCTCCCGCAAGACGTGGAATGCGCCGCAGGCAAAGGCTCTGCGGCGCGATCATTTTGTCGCGTTAAGCGCCGCCGCGGGTCTCGACCATCCGCGCCATCAGTGCCGCGCCCAATGGCAAGAGCGCGTCATCGAGCACAAAGCCCGGATTGTGCAGCGGCACCGAGCCGCTATGGCCGATGGTGCAATGCGCGCCGCGCACGACCTGCAGCATATCGGCAAAATCCTCGGAGCCCATCACCTGACTGTCGTGCAAAAACGCATCCTCGCCGACGAGACCCTGCGCCGCCTCATAGAGCGCCTGCGACATTTCGGGATCATTTTCCAGCACGTCGAACACATTGCGCATTGCTAGCGAAATCTCGACCCCGTAGCTGCGCGCCATGCCGTCGCAAAGATCCTGCATGCGCTGGGTGACCATCTCGGCCTGATCGCGGTCGAAATAGCGCACCGTGCCGGCCAGCGTGGCGACCTCGGGCAGCACGTTATAGGCCGAGCCCGCGTGCATCTGGGTGACCGAGAGCACCACTTTCTCATGGGCCGGCACATTGCGCGCGACGATGGATTGCAATTGCTGCACCAGCGCCGAGGCGATCACGATGCTGTCGATGCCGTTATGCGGCGTGGCGGCGTGGCAGCCTTTGGCGGTGATCTCGATATCAAAGAAATTCGCCCCCGCCATCGCCTTGCCCGGGCGCACGCCGATTTTTCCGGGTTCGGTGTAGGGCGAATTGTGCAGCCCGTAGATTTCATCGCAAGGGAAGCGCTCGAACAGCCCTTCGGCGATCATCGCGCGGGCGCCGCCCAAGCCTTCTTCGGCCGGCTGGAAGATGAACACCGCGGTGCCAGCAAAATCGCGGGTCTCGGCGAGATAGCGGGCGGTGCCCAGAAGGATCGCGGTATGCGCGTCGTGGCCGCAGGCATGCATCACGCCGGGGGTTTTCGAGGCATAGGGCAGGTTGGTTTGCTCATCGATCGGCAGCGCATCCATATCGGCGCGCAGCCCGATGGTGCGGCCCGGGCGGTTGCCCTTGAGCACGCCGACCACGCCGGTCTTGCCGATGCCGGTGGTCACCTCGATGCCAAAGTCGCGCAGGTGCTGGGCGACGATGCCGGAGGTGCGGACCTCCTCGAAGCCGAGTTCGGGATGTTGGTGCAGATCGCGGCGGATGGCGGTCAGATCATCGGCGAAATCGCGCAGGCGCTGGGGAATGGTCATGGGAACCTCTGGTTAGTGTCGCGTCAACTTGCCCGAGAAGCGCGGCGGGTTGCAAGCCGGTCCTCGGTTGCGCTGGGCGGTAGGGAGTTGCGCTGACACGGGTGCGGGCGCAGGGCCCACGCCCGCGTCAGCCCCGGCGATCCTGCGGATCGCACACGCCATGGCCTGCGGCCAAGCCGATGGGGCGCTGCCCCAACATGCCCCGCGGGGCGGTGCATTCCCCCGGGATATTTAAGGCATAAAGTTGCTGGCGGCGGGGGCGGCGAGGGCGGTATGATCGCGCAAACGGGGGGATTTGTGGCTTATTTGGAGAGCATCAAGGTTTTCGTGCGGGTGGTGGAGCTGGGCTCGATCACCTCGGGCGGGCGGGATCTGCGGTTAACGCCAGCGGTGGCCTCGAAGCGGATCAAGGAGCTGGAGGCGCGGCTGGGCACGCGGTTGTTGAACCGCACCACGCGCAAACTGGTGCCGACCGAGGCCGGACGGATGTTCTATGATCAGGCGCGGCGGGTGATTTCGACATTGGAGGATGCCGAAGCCTCGCTGGCAGGGATCGCCAGCAATCCGCGCGGCACCCTTCGGGTCACCGCGCCTTTGGGCATCGGGCGGCGTTTGGTGGCGCCTTTGGTGCCCGAATATTGCGAGGCTTTCGCCCATGTCGATGTGCGTTTGCGGCTGTCCGATCGCCGCGTCGATCTGTTCGAGGAGGAGCTGGATGTGGCGTTTTTTCTGGGCACGCCGCGGGATTCCAACCTCAAGCAGCGCAAGGTCGCGGATGTGCCGCGGGTGCTCTGTGCCACCCCGGAATATCTGGAGCGACACGGGCCGGTGAGCAATCCGCGGGATTTAATGGAACCCGCCCATCATTGCCTATTGCTGCGATTCCCGCGCTCGCCGGATTATTTCTGGATGCTGGAAACCGAAGACGGGCCGCGTAAAATCGTCGCCAATGGCCGGTTTGATGCCGATGAAGGGGATGTGCTGCTCAATTGGGCGCTGGATGGTAAGGGCATTGCCAATGTCCCGCGCTTCGAGGTCAAAGGCGCCCTGAAGAACGGCGAACTGGTTGAAATCCTGCCGGAAACGCCGCCGCTGCCCTCTGTCTTGACTTGCCTCTACCCGCATCGCAAGCTGCAAGATCCAAAGGTGCAAGGGTTTATCGACTTTATGATTCCGCGGTGCCGGGCCGCAATGGACGCGTAAAGAGTTTGAACACCCTGTTTCCACCCGCCCAACAATTGACGTTTTTCGGACTGATTTACTGCATAAACTCCCGATATTCCTGCTTGTCAGTGGAATGAGCCCGAGTGCAGCGCCGATGCGCAATCCCCCTTAATATATGCGCCCGCTCGGAATGTAGATTGGACCAGGCCCTCTGCGGGTGAGTTATCGAGGAAAAGACTATGAGTGACCTATCTCTGAACACCCTGACATTGTCCCCGGGCGGCCCGACCGCAGCGGGTGAAACGCTGACCTTCAATGGCGCAGGCAGCCCGGGCGGCGGGATCGATTCCAGCTCGGACAGCTATGAGACGACCACCGCGACGCCGGATGTTCTGGCGGTGGGCGATACGGTGGCGGTCAATGGCGCGCCGCTGAGTGTCACCGAGATCACCACCTATGCGACCACGGTGCATTACGACAATGGCGCCTCGACGGCGACGGGTGTGCCCTTTGCCATTGTCACCCTGAGCGATGGCTCGAAGGTCGGCATGTTCATGGATGGTGCCGCGAGCTATGGCGATACCTCGGCGGTGGTGCTGGAGAGTGTCAGCGGCGCAGGCCCGCTGGACGAGAGCGATATGGCGGCGACCAGCGCCGGTGAGGCGATCCCTGACGGGGTGGTAGATGGCACCGATGGGAATGACAGTATTGAATCGGGCTATACCGATGCGCAGGGCGATGAAGCCGATAATTCCGGCAGCCGGATTGATGCGCATAGCGGTGATGACACCGTTCGCGGCGGGCGCGGCGATGACACGATCGACGGCGGCGCGGGCAATGACTTCCTGTTCGGGAATGATGGCGACGATTCGATCATGGGCGGCGAGGGTCACGACTCGATCTGGGGCAATGACGGCAACGACTCGCTTTATGGCAATGCGGGTGATGACAAGCTGATCGGCGGCGCCGGTGATGATCTGCTGGTCGGCGGCGAGGGCGATGACACACTCTACGGCGATGCGATTGACGGTGACCTTGGCGGACGCGCGCCCGGTGATGCGGCAGAGCCAGGCTTTGGCAATGACACGCTGGTGCTCGATGGCGGCAATGATCTGGCTTACGGCGGCTCGGGCGATGATGTGTTTCAGGTCTTCGACGGTTTTGGCAATCACGAGATTGTCGGCGGCGAGACCGGCGAGACCGCGGGCGATACGCTTGATGGCTCGGCGATCACCGAGGATGTGCAGGTCATCTATACCGGCGACGAAGAAGGCACGATGTCGAATGAGGGTTCGACCGCCAGTTTCGAGGAAATCGAGCGGCTGGATCTGGGCTCGGGTGATGACCGTGTCGAGATTGTCACCACGACCACTGGCACGGTGAATGGGTCGGACGGGTTTGACACGCTGGTCTTGCCCGAGCCCGCGCCCGGTGATCCGGCTCCGGCGGTGACGGTGACCCATTCGACCGACAATGGCGATGGCACCACGACCTACACCGGCTATGTGAACTTCCCCGATGGCTCGCGGATGGATTTCGAGAATTTCGAGGAAATCATCTGCTTTACCCCGGGCACAATGATCGACACTTTGCGCGGCAAACGCGCGGTCGAGGATCTTGCGCCGGGCGACAAGGTGCTGACCCGCGACAACGGCTATCAGCCGCTGGCTTGGGTTGGGCGGCGTGATTTGGCGGCGGCGGAACTGGCGACCTGCCCGCAGGCGGCGCCGATCCGCATCGCTGCGGGCGCTTTGGGCGCCGGTCTGCCCGAGCAGGACCTCCGCGTCTCGCCGCGCCACCGGATGCTGGTGACCGGCGCACGGGCGGAGCTGATGTTCGGTGAGCGTGAGGTTCTGGTGACGGCGGCGGATCTCTTGGCACTGCCGGAGGTGACGCAAGAGGCGCCTGAGGCGGTCAGCTATATCCATGTGATGTGCGAGCGCCATGAGATCATCCGCGCCGAGGGTAGCTGGAGCGAGAGCTTCCAACCCAGCGAGGCAGTGCTCAATGCGCTGGATACGCAGACGCGGGCGGAATTGCTCGGGCTGTTCCCAGAGCTGGCGGCGGGCACGGGTTTTGCCGCGGCGCGTCCGGTGCTCAATGGGTCTGAGGCGCGAGAGCTGTTTGTCGCTTAAGCGTTTGTAGCGAGTGCGATCTTTGGCAATGGGCCACCCTTAGGGTGGTCCATTTGCGTTGAAGGGGGCGGTTTGCGCGGGGCATCGAGCCCCGTGCAAACCGGCGGGGCCCGCCCCGCGCGCGGCCAAGGGGGTTTTCCACCCCCTTGGGATCCCCCGAGGATATTTAGGGCATAAAGTGGGGTTAGGGGGCGTCCCATTGGACGTGGATCGACAGCGGGCCGCGGAAGGCCCAGCCGCCGAACACCGCTGCATGGTCGGGGTCGAGGCGCAGCCGGGGGAGGCGGGCGAAGGCCATCGGCAGGGCGACCTCGGCGATCAAGGCGCGGGCGGCCCAGGCGCCGGCGCAGAAATGCGGGCCGGCGCCGAAGGGGATGGATTTGCTGCGGTTCTGAGTGAGGTCGAAACGCTCGGGATCGGCGAAACAGGCCGGGTCGCGGTTGGCGGCGCCGAACATCAGGAACGCCATATCGCCGGGCTCGAGCGTGGTGCCGTGCAGCGTAAAGGGCTGCGCGATGCGGCGCGGGGACATGCCGATGGGCGAGATCCAGCGGGCGTATTCCTCAAAACCGTCGCGCCATGTGGCATGGCCGGTCTGGATGGCATTGAGGGCCTCGGGATGGGTGAGCAGCGCCCAGATCGTGCCGGCGATGGCGTCGCGCGGTTCATTCTGCCCGCCCGAGATTGCCAGTTTGATATTCGCCCGAACTTGCGCGTCCTCCAATCCGGCGCGGCGCTGCACCGAAAGGAGCGAAGCGTCGGGACGCGCGTCAATCTCGGCGATGCGGGCGTCGATATGGCGGTCAATTGAGGCGGTGCAGGCGTGGCAATGCGCCTCGACCTGCGGATCGCCCGCGTAATTGGCGCAGCCGTCGATCATGCCTTGCGATACGCGGTCCATCTCGGCGGCGCTCATGTTGGTCAGGCCGGTGATCGCCTTGAGCGCCTCGGCGGCGAGCGGCAGGGCGTAATCGCTGACCAGATCGGCGCGGCCCTGCGGCGCGAGGGCGTCGAGGATGCTTGTGGCGGCGGCTTGGAATTGCGCCAGCCAGATGTCGCGCACGGTGCGTGGCGAGGTGCTGGGGAAAATCGCTGCGCGCTCGGCCTGATGCGCCGCGCCGTCCTTGCGCATCATGTTTTGCCCCATCAGGCGGGTCATCAGACCCTCGGGCTGCTCGGAGGAGAACACCGCGGTGTTCTTTTCGCAGGTCCAAATGTCACCGCGCCGCGTCAGCAGCGTGGCATTGAGTTGCGGCACGTAAGCGACGGGGGCAGAGGCGCGCAGATGCGCCAGCGTCGGGTAGGGATCGTGCCAGAAGGCCTCGCGGTCGATGTCTATGACGGGGGCGTTGGTGACCATGCAAAACCTCGGGGGCAACCTTGGGCGGGTCTGTGAAAAGACCGCCCCGAAGGGCGGCCTTTGAGTGTTTGGCGAATGGTTTTAGTCAGCGCCGCGGACGTCGAAACCGGCATCGGCGGGCGGCTGGAACAGCTTTTGCACGAAGTAGATCGCGACGACTGCCACCAGACCGATCGCATCGGTGGTCCAGCTGCCCGCGATCATGAACAGCGCCGCGACCACCAGCGCCGCGCGGATGAACCACGCCGCGCGACTGCCGATGAACCAGCCCTGCACACCGGCCGAAAGCAGGAACACGCCGATCAGCGCGGTGATCGTGGCGCGGATGATTTCAAACCATGTGCCGTCCATCAGGATCGCGCTGTTGTAAAAGAACATGAACGGCACGACGAAGGCCGAGATGCCGATCTTGAAAGAGGCGACCGAAGTCTCCATCGGGTTGGCGCCCGATATCCCCGCCGCCGCGTAACTGGCCAGCGCCACCGGCGGGGTGATCGCCGAGACCACCGCGAAGTAGAACACGAAGAAATGCGCGGTCAGGGGCGGAATGCCGAGGTTCACCAGACCCGGCGCGACCACCGAGGCGGCAACCGCATAGGCCGCCGTGGTCGGCATGCCCATCCCCAGAAGGATCGCGATACACATGGCGAAGAACAGCGCCAAGAGCTGCGAGGCTTCGGCAATGCCCAGGAGCATCGAGGAAAACCGCGCGCCAACGCCGGTCAGCGAGATCACACCGACGATGATACCGGCACAGGCGCAGACCGCGATGATCTGGATCGACATGATGCCTGCGAGCTCGAAGGCTTTGAGGATCGAGGCGATATTCATCCGGTGCGGCGTGAGCCAGCTGACCACCACCGCGGCGACGGTGGCGAGAGTGCCCGCGCGGATCACCGAATAGCCCATGAACAGGGCCGCAATCAGGATGATAATCGGGATGAACAGATAGACCTGCCGCAGCATTTTCTTGAGCACGGGAAGCTCGTCATCGCGCATCCCGCGCATGCCGAGTTTGGCGGCCTCAAGATCAACCATAAAGTAGATCGAGGCGAAATAGAGCACCGCCGGAATGATCGCGGCAATCGCGATGTCGGTATAGGGAATGCCGGTGATCTCGGCCATGATGAAGGCGCCCGCGCCCATGATCGGCGGCATGATCTGCCCGCCGGTCGAGGCTGCGGCCTCAATCGCGCCGGCGGTCTTCTTGTGGTAGCCGACCTTTTTCATCAGCGGGATGGTCAGCGAACCGGTCGCCACCACATTGCCCGCCGAAGTGCCGTTGATCATTCCCATTAGACCGGAGGCAAAGATCGCCACTTTTGCCGGCCCACCGCGCGCGCGTCCGGCGGCGGCGAAGGCGAAGTTGACAAAGTAATCGCCGACTTTCGACGCCTGCAGGAAGGCGGCAAAGATGATGAACAGGATGATATAGGTCGAGGACACCGCCGTGGTCGGCCCCAAGATACCGGCGTCGGTATAGACAAAGCCAAAGAACCGCTTCCAGTCATAGGGGGTTTGCACCGCCAGAATGCCGGGCAGCAGATGCGCGGTGAAGGTATAGACCAGAAACACGCCGGTGATGATCACCAGAGCCAGACCTGCCACACGGCGGGTGAGTTCCAAGATCAGCGCGGTGCCCGCAGTAGCGGCGAAGGCAACGCCAATCGGCACGAAGGAGGTGCCGACCGAGTTGCGCGCGGCGGTGGAATAGATCGGGATCAGATAGAGCGCGACCAAGACCGCGCAGAGCGCCAGCACGACATCGGAGGTGGCAAAGCCCTTGCGCGGGGCATTCTCGAACCAGCCGAGCGCAATCGCGCCGCCGGTGGCGATCAACAGCGGAATGCCGAACCAAGTGATCTCGCGCTGGTAAATTTCAGTGCCGGGGAAGGCGGCCCAAGTGGCCAGCCCGCTCATCTGCGGCAAGTCGCCCGAGTTCACCAAGAGGATGAAGCTGACCACCGTCCAGAGCGCAATCGCCACCGGAATCAGCAGCAGATATCCGGCCTTGCTCAGCAGCGGGGTGGCGGGCGCATCCTCGTCGCGAAACAAGCGCGCGGCAAACAGCAAAAACCCCAGCGCCAACGCGCCCGAGATATGGACGATGCGGAAATTCCACGTCTCCATGGGGAATTGCGGCAGATAGGGCAGGTTGACGCCGGTCCAGCTGCGGATCGAGACGCCATTGAGCGCCAGCATGTGGAAAGCGGCATAGAGCGTGGCGAAGGTGGCGATGAAGATCAGCGGCCCGCCGGCAAACAGGCGGCGGTTGCGCTCGACGGGTTCTTCGTCGACGCCTTGGGCCAACACCGGGCCGTCAATCAGCGGATCGGCCTCGGCCGTAATCTTGGTTGAGTCAGTCATTCGGTGTCCCCCGAAAAGCGGTGCAACCCTCGCGAAGATTCGGTCGGGTCGAAAATGGGGCGGCGGTGGTCTTGAAGCCACCCGTCCTAAGCGCCTGTCAGCGCGCCCCGCGTAATGGTGTTTAATCCCTGATGCTGAGAATCTGGTCCAGGGGTTTCTTGATCTTGGCCACGCGTGGAATGGTCGCATCCTCGGCAGGATGGCCGACCGCAAGGATCATCACCGGCTTTTCCGAAGCCGGGCGGTCCAGCGCCGCGTTGAGGAATTTCATCGGATTGGGCGTATGGGTCAACACCGAGAGACCGGCGTTATGCAGCGCCCAGATCAGAAAGCCGGTGGCGATGCCAACGCTTTCGGGCACGTAGTAATTCTTGAACCGCGTGCCGTCATCGAATTCGCCCCAGCGCTGGGCAAAGACCACGATCAGCCATGGCGCGATATCGAGATGCGGTTTGTCTTCATTGGTGCCGATCGGCTCCAGCGCCTTGAGCCATTCATCACCCGCGCCGCCCTCGTAGAACTTGCGTTCCTCTTCCTCGGAGGCGAGGCGGATCTGGTGCTTGAGCGCAGGGTTCGAGATTGCCACGAAATGCCACGGCTGGTGATTCGCCCCCGAAGGCGCGGTGCCTGCCGCCAGCACGCAGGTTTCGATAATCTCGCGCGGGACCGGCGTGTCGGCAAAGTCGCGCACCGAATGGCGGGTGCGCAGGCTGGCCAGAGCCGCCTGTGCCGCGGCCAATGCCTCGGCGTCACTCAGATTGGCGCGGTCGGGGAGTTCGAGCGCCTCGAAGGCAATATGGGAGCGGGAAAACATACAGAGCCTTGTTGAAAAGGGCGGGCCGCCAAGGGCCCGCCCGATCCATGATTACATATCGCCGTGGATCATGTCAGCGGGAATTTCCGCGCCGGCATGTTCGGTGAACCACTGGGCCGCGCCCGGGTGCCACATCATCACGCCGTTCTTGTCCCAATTGTCCGGCGTGGTCGATTGCGCCGCGCGGTGGATGCTGACCATACGGTCGTTGTCCGACATCACGGTGTCGACCACTGCATAGACAAAGCTGGCGGGCAGGTCGCAATTGGCAATCGCGAAGTTCCACATCGACACCGAGCGCGCATCGGCTTCGAGCGTGCTATAGGTATTGGCGGGGATGTTGAACTCGGAGACCGGGAAGGCCGCCATGATCTGCGCCTGCTCTTCTGCGGTGAACTCGATGATATTCACATCGGTTTGCACCTCAAGCTGCGAGACCGCCGGAATCGGGATGCCCGCGGCAAAGGCGATCAGGTCCAGCAGACCATCCTGCAACTGGCCGCCAAGGTCGGTCCAGCCGCCGTTGCGACGCTCGAAGTTGACGCCCAGCTCTTCCATCATGCGCGGAAAATAGGTGTCCGAGGTCGAGCCCGCCGGGCCAAAGCCGATGCGCGCGCCGTCCGGGATATCCGCGACCGAAGCGATCCCCGAAGAGGAAAGCGCGGTGACGCTGAACGGGGTTTGATACATCGGGAACATCGCGCAGGCGTTGGTCATCTGCAGACCCGGTGCGATCGGGTTGGTGCCGGCCAGCGATTCCGCCGCAGGACCCATGGTGGTCATGCCGAACTGGGCTTCGCCGGTGTGCACCAGCGCCATGTTCTGCATGGGGCCGCCGGTGACTTCGCCGCCGCCGGTCAGGCCGAGTTCATCGGCCACAAGGTTGGCCCAGCCCGAGCCATAGGCGAAATAGGTGCCGCCCTGCGATGCGGTGCCGACGGTGAAGCTTTCGGGCCAGCCGGTGCGGTCCTCATGGCCGTCGGCAAAGGCGACGCCAGCGGTCAGCGCGGTGGTCAGCGCAAAAGCAGTGAGTTTGGTCATGGTCATAGGGGTCAATCCTCCAGTTGATCATTTTTTGTTATGGCAGCCGAATCAGGGCTGACGCCCCTATTCGCGGCCCGGGTGGGCCTTGCTTCCAGCAGTTGACCCAATCCCGCGCCATTGTGCAAGCGTGACGCCAATGGAGGGGCAGCGCGGGGATGTATTGGCGGTGTATTGAGGGTGCGGGGGCTGTGCGCGGGGTAATGTTCTGCTATTGTCCCAAATATTCCCTATTGTTTGGACCCGTCGCACCCCGTGAGCAAAGCCGCGCCCCCAGCCAATCCCCGATCTGATCCCGCATCCGATCCTGCAGCCATCCGCAAGATCATCCATGTCGATATGGATGCCTTCTATGCCTCGGTCGAACAGCGCGACAATCCCGAGTTGCGCGGCAAGCCGGTGGCGGTGGGCGGGGCCGGTCCGCGCGGTGTGGTGGCGGCGGCCAGCTATGAGGCGCGCGAATTCGGCGTGCGCTCGGCGATGCCCTCGGTGACCGCGCGGCGCAAATGCGAGGCGCTGATTTTCGTGCCGCCAAGGTTCGATGTCTACCGTGAGGTCTCGGGGCAAATCCGTGCGATTTTCGCCGAACATACCGATCTGATCGAGCCTCTGTCGCTGGATGAGGCCTATCTTGACGTGACGGTGAACCACCAGAATATCCCCGCCGCCACTGAATTGGCGCAACAGGTGCGCGCGCGGATCAAGGAGGTCACCGGCCTCAATGCCTCGGCGGGGATTTCCTATTGCAAGTTTCTGGCGAAACTGGCGTCGGATCTGAACAAGCCCAACGGGCAGGCGGTGATCCGCCCCGAGCAGGGCGCCGAGTTCGTCGCCGCGTTGCCGGTGGGCAAGTTCCATGGTGTCGGCCCCGCGACGGCGGCGAAAATGCAGCGGCTGGGCATCCATACCGGCGCCGATCTGCGGGCACTGCCACTGGCCTTCCTTCAAGAGCATTTCGGCAAATCCGGCGGCTGGTATCACCGGATTTCGCGCGGCATCGACACGCGGCCCGTGCAGCCACACCGGCAGCGCAAGTCGATTGGCTCGGAGGATACCTTTCTCAATGATATCAATGAACTTGAGCCCGCACGTCTGGAGGTGGTGAAACTGGCGGAGCGGGTTTGGGGGCATTTGCAGGCGAAAAAGATGAACGCCCGCAGTCTGACCCTCAAGGTCAAATACGCCGATTTCCAGCAGATCACCCGCAGCCGCACCCTCTCGGTGCCCTTTGCTGATCTCGCCGAGATCGAGGAGCTGGCTTTTGCCCTTTTTGAGCCATTATTTCCCACCGCCAAGGGCATCAGGCTGATCGGCGTCACCCTATCGACGCTGGGCGATCCCGAAAGCGCGCCGGAAGCCTCGACGCAATTGACGCTGTGGTGATGCGCGGCGTTTGGGAAACAAGGTGCGGCGCACGATCCCCAGATCAAGCCAGAGGCTGCGGTTGCGCTGATAAATCAGGTCGATATGCGCTTTGCGCGGCACGCATGCACGGCAGTAAAGCGCCTCGGTCTCCTCGGCGGTGCTGACACGGGCCAGCAGCATTTCCTCATGGCGCCCATAGGCCACGGTGGCAAGGCCGGTCAGACCGGGGCGGGTTTGCAGCACTTGGGCGTAGATCTCGGGATATTTCTCGACATAGCGGCGATCTGGCGGGCGCGGGCCAACCACCGAGATATCGCCGCGCCAGAGGTTCCAAAGCTGCGGCAGTTCATCCAGACGCCGCCGTCGTAACCAGCCGCCAAAACGGGTGATCCGGTGTTGTTTATCGGTGCCCGACACGCCCCAGTCATCGGGGTCAGGGCGCATGCTGCGGAATTTCCACAGGGTGAAGCTGTTGCGCGGGGTCCTCATCCGTTCTGCGCCATAAAACACCGGGCGCCCCTCGGTAATCAGCATCACCAGCGCAAAGACCCCGATCAATGGCACCACAAAAGGGGTGATCATCGCCGCGGTCCAAAGATCAAAAGCGCGCTTCCATAGGGGCAATGGAGGCGCGCGCAGCTGGAGGATCTGAGCAGGGGTTCGCACCCGTCCTGCAACCGGGAGGCTCGCGATGTGAGAACTGGCATCTGGCGGTGTCATCAGGATCGCTCGCCTCAAGGGTCAGCACGCTCAGGTTGCCATTCATAATGATTGCAACCTATACGTGTGGCAAGGGTCTTGTGCCAATATTCGTTGACTGACCGGTCAGCCTATGGAATCGTGAAATCCGTATTCTCCAGCCGGTGGACCCGATGAGCGATTCTGACAGCATATTGCTAACTTTGTCTGAAGGCGTGTTGGAGATCACCTTGAACCGGCCCGAGCGGTTGAATGCGTTCAATGACGAGATGCATCTGGCCCTGCGCGCCGCGTTTCAGCGCGCCCATGACGAGGCCGAGGTTCGCTGCGTGCTGCTCACCGGTGCCGGTCGCGGGTTTTGCGCGGGGCAGGATCTGGGCGACCGCGATCCGCGCAAAATGGACGGCCCGCCGGATCTGGGCCACACGCTCGAGACGTTTTATAACCCGACCCTGCGGTTGATCCGCGCGCTGGAAAAGCCGGTGATCGCGGCGGTCAACGGGGTGGCAGCGGGGGCCGGGGCGAATATCGCGCTGGCTTGTGACATTGTGTTTGCGGCGAAATCCGCGCGGTTTATTCAGGCATTCTCGAAGATCGGCCTGTCACCTGACGCGGGCGGCTCTTGGTCGCTCTCGCGCCTATTGGGCGAGGCGCGCGCCAAGGGGCTGGCGCTGACCGCCGAACCTTTGGGCGCGGAACAGGCCGAGGCATGGGGGCTGATCTGGAAGGCGGTCGAGGACGCGGAGCTGATGGCCGTGGCGCGGGCGCAGGCGGCGACATTCGCCAGCGGCCCGACGCGGGGGCTGGGATTGACCAAAATGTCGATCCAGGCGGCGGCGACCAACAGTTTTGACGCGCAACTGGATGTCGAGCGCGACAACCAGAGGATTGCCGGACGCTCTGAGGATTACGCCGAAGGGGTGATCGCCTTCTTTGACAAGCGCACGCCGGAGTTCAAAGGCAAATGACCCCGCAAGAGCTTGCCAATGCCAGCAGCCAAGCGATGTGGGACGGCGACAGCGCAAGCCAGCACCTGGGCATGAGCCTCTCGGATGTGGCGCCGGGGCGCGCGGTGATGACCATGCAGGTGCGCCCCGAGATGACCAACGGCCACAAGACCTGCCACGGCGGCTATATTTTCACCCTTGCCGATAGCGCTTTTGCCTTTGCCTGCAACACCTACAACCAGCGCACCGTGGCGCAGATGGCCAGTGTCAGTTTCCTCGCGCCTGCCTTTGCCGGTGACATATTGACCGCCAGCGCGCGCGAGCAATGGCGAAAGGGGCGCGGCGGGATTTATGATGTGCGGGTTGCCAACCAGAACGGCGAGATCATCGCCGAATTCCGTGGCCATTCGCGCACCGTCAAAGGCACCCATCTGCCCCCAGCCCAATCGGAGTGACTCATGGACGATCTTTCCCCACGGCCCGGTGATCTTGATCCGATTGAAACCGCCTCGCGCGACGAGATTGCGGCGCTGCAATTCCACCGGATGAAACGCTCATTGCGCCATGCCTATGCGAATTCGCCGTTCTACAAGCAGCGCTTTGACGAGCACGGGGTGACGCCGGATGATCTGATGACGCTGGCGGATCTGGCGAAGTTTCCCTTCACCACCAAGGCCGACCTGCGCGACACCTATCCGTTTGGCATGTTTGCCGTGCCGCAGCGCGATCTGGTGCGGGTGCATGGCTCGTCAGGGACCACCGGTAAGCCGACCGTGGTCGGCTATACGAAGCATGATATTGATGTCTGGGCCGATGTCATGGCGCGCTCGATCCGCGCCTCGGGTGGGCGGCCCGGCGATATGCTGCACAACGCCTATGGCTACGGGCTGTTCACCGGCGGGCTGGGCGCGCATTACGGGGCCGAGCGGCTGGGTTGCACGGTGGTGCCGATCTCGGGCGGGATGACCGAACGGCAGGTGACGCTGATTGATGATTTCAAACCGCGGATCATCATGGTGACACCAAGCTATATGCTCTCGGTTCTCGATGAGTATAACCGCCGCGGGCTTGATCCGCGGGCCAGTTCGCTGAAAGTGGGGATTTTCGGCGCCGAACCTTGGACCAATGCGATGCGCCGCGAGATCGAAGAGGCGTTTGATATGCACGCGGTGGATATCTATGGGCTGTCCGAGATCATGGGGCCGGGCGTGGCCAATGAATGCGTCGAAACCAAAGACGGGCTGCATATCTGGGAGGATCACTTCTATCCCGAGATCATCGACCCCGAAACCGGCGCGGTGTTGCCTGACGGCGAATTGGGCGAGCTGGTGTTTACCACGCTGACCAAAGAGGGGCTGCCGATGGTGCGCTACCGCACCCGCGACCTGACGCGCCTGCTGCCCGGCACCGCGCGCAGCATGCGGCGGATGGAGAAGATCACCGGCCGCTCGGATGATATGATCATCCTGCGCGGGGTGAATGTGTTTCCGACCCAGATCGAGGAGCAGATCCTCAAATGCGCCGGTCTCGCGCCGCATTTCCAGATCGAACTGCTGAACACCGGCCGGATGGACAGTATGTGCGTGCATGTCGAAGCCACGATGGCCGCCGCCGAGAGCGCTGCGCGTGAGGCCTCGGCAAAAGAACTGGCGCATCACATCAAATCGGTGGTCGGGGTCTCGACCAAGATCACCGTGCATGACCCCGGCGGCGCCGCGCGCTCGGAGGGTAAGGCCAAGCGAGTGGTGGACAACCGCACAAAGCTTTAACCCACTTTATGCCCTAAATATCCTGGGGGTGAGCAGCTTGGCTGCGAGGGGGCAAGGCCCCCTGCCTCATGAGACCGGAGATCCTGCTATGGCCCGCACCCGCGCCGCTGATTTCGAAGACAAACAGCGCGCCATCTTGCAAAACGCCGCGCGTGTTCTGGCTGAACAGGGGATGGACAAAGCCTCGATGGCGCAGATCGCGGCGCAGGCGGGCGTGTCAAAAGCGCTGCTTTATCACTATTACGCCAGCAAGGACGCGCTGATTTTCGATATTATCCGCAGTCATCTGGAGGATCTGGTGATGGCGGTAGAGGGGGCGGATGATCCGGCGCTTGAGCCTCGCGCCCGGCTGCGCGTATTGGTCGGCGCGGTGCTGGAGAATTACCGTGGTGCGGATGACACCCATAAGGTGCAATTGAACGGCACCGCCACCCTGCCCGAGGCTCTGCGCGCCGAACTTCTGGCGATTGAACGGCGCATTGTGCGCTGTTTTAGCCGTATCATTCCCTTGCTGCGCCCGGATCTGGAACCGCGTCTGGTGATGCCGGTCACCATGTCCATATTCGGGATGATGAACTGGGTCTATATGTGGTTCAAAGACGGCGGGCCGGTCACCCGTGAAGACTATGCGGAACTGGCAACGACGCTGGTATTGGATGGTTTGGGCGGGGTGTCGTCGGCGTCATGAGGCCCTGACGGGGTGTTGCTGGGGCGGGCCTCGGGGGCATCGAACCCCCTCGTCCAGTGCGGGTTGCCACCCTGCACCCGCCCAAAGGGGCGCACGCGCCCCCTTGGAACCCCCGTGGATATTTTTGGACAGATGATTGGGTCAGGCTTTGAGGGTTTTGAGCGCCTCGGCCAGATCGAGCTTGCCGTCATAGAGCGCACGGCCCGAAATCGCACCATTCAGGGGCGCGCCGCAATCGCGCAGGGCGATCAGATCCTCAAGCGAAGATACCCCGCCCGAGGCGATCACCGGAATGCTGGTAGCGCGGGCCAGTGCGGCGGTGGTTTCGACATTCGGGCCCTGCATGGCGCCGTCGCGGTCGATATCGGTGTAGATGATTGCGGCGACACCGGCGTCCTCGAAGGCTTTGGCGAGATCGGTCATTTCAACCTCGGTGTCCTCGGCCCAACCTTTGGTCGCCACGCGGCCATTGCGCGCGTCGATGCCGACCGCGACTTGGCCGGGGAAAGCGCGGGCGGCGTCTTTGACCAGCTGCGGGTTTTCCACCGCAACGGTGCCAAGGATCACCCGGCGCAGGCCCTTGTCGAGCCAGGCCTCGATCGTCGCCATATCGCGGATGCCGCCACCCAATTGGCAGGGGATACTGACCGCAGCGAGGATCGCCTCGACCGCCGCGGCATTGACCGGCGCGCCGGCAAAAGCGCCGTTCAGATCAACCAGATGCAGCCATTCGGCACCTTGATCGGCAAAGGCGCTTGCCTGTGCAGCGGGGTTGTCACTGAACACCGTGGCCTGTTCCATCTCGCCTTTGTAGAGGCGGACGCAATTGCCGTCCTTGAGGTCGATGGCGGGATAGAGGATCATAGCGGGCTCCTGTCTGGTTGCGCGCGGTTTAGCCTGCGGGCTGCGGGGATGCAAATGCGCGATTGCGCGATTGCGCGCGGCGGGCGCGGGGAGGCGGGGTGTGAGGATCAGGCGGATCATCGGGCCTTGCGTGGCCGTTGCGTTGCTTGCGGTGGTGCTGTGGGGCGATGTGATTGCCGGTGTTCTGGCAGGTTACCGCGGCTGGGTCGCGCTGGCGGTCTGGGGATTGATTTTGGTGGCTGCGCTGGCGGTCATCGCAGTGTGGATAGAGGAGCAAAAGAAGAGATGACGATCGAGATTTGGGGGCTGCGCAATTGCGACACCTGCCGCAAGGCGTTGAAGGCTTTGCCGGGGGCGGTGCTGCGGGATGTGCGCCAAGAGCCGTTGAACGCGGCCGAGATTGGCGGGTTGCTGGCGGCGTTTCCCGAAAAGGCGCTGAATAAGGCGTCGGCGACATGGCGCGGGTTGTCCGAAGAGGAGCGCGCGCGGGCGCCCGGGGATCTGTTGGTCGCGTATCCGGCATTGATGAAACGGCCGGTGATCCATGCGGGTGGCGAGATGCATCTGGGCTGGACGCCTGCGGTGCGCGCGGCGCTGGGGGTGGAGTGACAGGGACACGCCTGACGATCATTTCGGGCTGTTCGGGCGGCGGGAAATCGACCCTGTTGCTTGCGCTGGCAGCGCGCGGCTATGCCACCGTTGAGGAACCCGGGCGGCGGATTGTTGCGGAGGAACTGGCCGGCGAGGGGCGTGCTTTGCCTTGGGTTAATCCGCAGGGATTTGCGCGGCGGGCGTTTGATCTGGCGCTGGCTGATCTTACTGCGGTGGAAGACGCCAATGAATGGGTGTTCTTTGATCGCGGTCTGGGCGATGCGATGGCCGCCTTGCAGCATTGCGGGGCGGAGGTGCCGGATGGCGCCGAAGCGCTGGCCATATTTGATCCGCTGGTGTTCATGGCCCCGCCTTGGCCGGAGATCTATCAGCAGGATGCGGCGCGGCGGCACGGGTTTGCGGCGGCGGTTGCGGAATACGAGCGGCTCTGCACATTTTATCCGGCGCAGGGGTTCACTGTGATCACATTGCCCAAAGCGCCAGTGGCAGAGCGAGTCGAAGCGATCTTGGCGCAGAACGCCGCAGATTAAAAAACCCCACCGGCGGTCCGGCGGGGTTCAAATCTGTCAGATGCACCGCAGGGCGCGATCAGCCTGTGATCACAGCAGTTTCAGCTCGCTGGCCGAGGCGCGGCCATCGCGGCCCGACTGCAGGTCGAATTCAATCTTCTGGTTGTCCTGCAGGCCGGTCAGACCCGCACGCTCGACCGCGGAAATGTGGACGAACACGTCCTTGCCACCGCCATCGGGTGCGATGAAGCCGTAGCCTTTGGTGGAGTTGAACCATTTTACGGTGCCGGTGGCCATATCCGTATCCTCTTCTCTAATTACCCTCTGGCGAGATTGCCGTTGGGGCCGTGCAGCCAAATCTAGGTCGTGCGGGCTGCCTTAAAGAGGCGGGCGGACGCAGAATAGTCGGTTGTCACAAGGGAATACTGCCATGATTCGGAAAAATATCAAGCAAAAGCTGCCAATCAACGCAACGTAACCGCGCGGAGGCTTGACTTCCCCCGAAATTGCGCGCATTGGCGTCAACTTGGTCCGCTGTGCGATTTTGCCCGGGCCCTGACATGGACCGCCAATTCCGAGCCGTACATGTCTCACTGTCTCCCGAAAGGACATGTATGACCGATTTTTCGATGCTTGGATTGATTCCAAGCCTTCCCCGCGCGCTCGAACGCATGGGGCTCACCGCACCGACACCGATTCAGGCGCGCTCGATTCCCGCCGTGATGGAAGGCCGCGACCTGCTTGGACTGGCGCAGACCGGCACCGGCAAGACCCTCGCCTTTGGCCTGCCGATTGTGCATGCGCTGGATGACGCGGGCAAACCCGATCCGAAAACCGCCCGCGCGTTGATCCTTGCGCCGACCCGTGAACTGGTGAACCAGATCGCGGATTCGCTGACCACCTTGACCAACGGCTTGCAAACCAGCGTTGTGAAAGTGGTGGGCGGTGCCTCGCTGAACCGGCAGTCCGACCGGCTGGCACGCGGCTGCGATATTCTGGTGGCGACGCCGGGGCGGCTGATTGACTTGCTTGAGCGCCGCGCGGTGACCTTGAACCAAGTGCGGATGCTGGTGCTTGACGAGGCCGACCAGATGCTCGACCTCGGCTTCGTGCACGCGCTGCGCAAAATCTCGCGCTACCTGCCCGAAGAGCGGCAAACGCTGCTGTTCTCGGCAACGATGTCGTCGCAGATGAACGAGATCGCCGAAACCTTCCTGAACCACCCGGTCAAGGTGCAGGTCTCGCCCTCGGGCAAGGCCGCCGATAAGGTCGAGCAAGCGGTGCATTATGTGGCGCAGGGCGATAAGCCCAAGCTCTTGGAAAGCTATCTGCGCGAGCATCCCGAGGAATTGGCGCTGGTATTCTCGCGCACCAAACACGGGGCCGAGAAGCTTTCGCGTCTGCTGGCCTCCTGGGGCTTTGAAGTGGCTTCGATCCACGGCAACAAGAGCCAAGGCCAGCGTGAGCGCGCGTTGGCGGCCTTCCGCAGTGGCGAGACCAAGGTTCTGGTGGCCACCGATGTGGCGGCGCGGGGGCTGGATATTCCGCTGGTGCGCCATGTCTATAACCTTGATCTGCCGAATGTGCCGGAAAACTACATCCACCGGATCGGCCGCACGGCGCGTGCGGGTCGTGACGGGCGCGCGGTGGCGTTTTGCGCCCCTGCCGAGGTTGGTGATCTGCGTGCCATTGAGACCTTGTTGCGCCAGAAGATCGAAGTGATCGGTGGCGAGGAATGGCCGCGCGCGATGGCCGAAGAGGCCCGTGCCGAGGCTCGCAAACAAACCGGTGGGCGCGGACGTCCGGCGTCGCGCAAAGGCGCGGTGACGGCGAAATCGGGCAAGCCCGGCGGTGGCGGCAAAGCCAAGAAAGCGGGGCTGCATCCGGCCTATGCCGAGGAATTCGGCGGCAACAAGCAGCGCCGCCGTGGCCCCGGTGGCGGGGCGGGTGGCCAGCGGCGCAAAGCCGGTGGTGGCCGTCGCGACGGGTGACACCTGCGTAAGGTGAGTATTTTCAGCAAGATGAAGACGCAGGGAGGGGGAACCTTTCCTGCGTTTTTCTTTTGGCGATGGGTCGTTGGCATGAAAAAAGGCTCCCGATGCGAGGTCGGGAGCCTTGGGGATCTGCGCTGGGTTGCGGCGGCTTAGGCCATCGCTTCCAGTTTGGCGATGGCGTCGCCAAGGCGGGCGGCCTCGTCTTCTTTCTCGGCCAGCTGCGCGCGGGTGTCGGCGACCACCTCGTCACCGGCTTTGGCGGTGAAATTGGGATTGTTGAGCCGCCCCTTCAGGCTGCCCATTTCCTTGGTCAATTTCTCCATCGCCTTGCCCAGCCGCGCGGTTTCGGCCTCGATGTCGATGACGCCGTCGAGCGGCAGCGCGTAGCTGGCGCCCTCGACCGCGACGGTGAGCGCGCCTTTGGGCAGCGCGGGCGCTTCGGTCAGCCCGTCGATCCGCGCGAGGCGTTCGATCATCGTTTGGTTGTTGGCAAAAGCGGATTTCGCCGCGGCGTTCTGGTTGAGCGCCAGCATCGGCAGTTTCAGTCCCGCCGGCACGCGCATTTGCTGGCGTGACGAGCGCACCGCTTCGATCAGATGGATCACCCAGTTGATCTCGCGGTCGGCCTCGGCGTCGATGATCTCTTCGCCGTAGCTGGGCCATTCGGCGTGCACCAGCATTGTGTCGCGGGTGCCGGTGACCTCCCAGAGTTCCTCGGTGATGAAGGGCATGATCGGGTGCAGCATGATCAGGCATTGATCCAGCACCCAGCGCATGGTGGCGCGGGTTTCATCGGCCGCGTCACCGTCGAACATCGGCTTGGAGAATTCGACATACCAGTCGCAGACCTTGCCCCAGACAAAGGCATAAAGCGTCTGCGCGGCGTCGTTGAAGCGGTAGGCGGCGAGCGCCTCATCCACCGCGATGCGGGTGCGGGCGGTGGCGCCGATGATCCAGCGGTTGAGCGTCGCCTCAGGGGTTGGCACGCCATTGACCGGCGCCCCCTCGAAGACGCCGTTCATCTCGGCGAAACGGGCGGCGTTCCACAGTTTGGTGGTGAAATTGCGGTAGCCGGTGATCCGCTGGGTGTCCATTTTCAACACGCCACCCAGCGAGGCCATCGCGGCATTGGTAAAGCGCAGCGCATCGGTGCCGAATTCGTCGATGATCTCCAAGGGATCAACGACATTGCCCAAGGATTTCGACATTTTCTTGCCCTTGGCGTCGCGCACAAGGCCGTGCAGATAGACGGTGTGGAAGGGGATTTCCCCGACCACGGCAAGCTGCATCATCATCATGCGGGCGACCCAGAAGAACAGGATGTCTTGGCCGGTGACGAGCACGTCGGTGGGGAAGTATTTCTGCAACTCGGGGGTTTGCTCGGGCCAGCCCAGCGTGCCGATGGGCCAGAGGCCGGAGGAAAACCATGTGTCGAGGACGTCGGGGTCGCGGCGCAGGGTCTTGCCGGGGGCTTGCTCCTGTGCTTCGGCCTCGCTCGCGGCGCAATACTGCTTGCCCTCTTCATCATACCAAACCGGAATCTGATGCCCCCACCAGAGTTGGCGCGAGATGCACCAGGGCTCGATGTTTTCCAGCCAGTGGTAGTAGGTTTTCTCACCCGACTCCGGCATGATCTTGACCGTGCCGTCACGCACCACATCGAGCGCGGGGCCGACGATTTTCTCGGCGTCGACAAACCATTGGTCGGTCAGGAAGGGCTCGATGACGACTTTCGAGCGGTCGCCGAAGGGCTGCATGATCTTCTTGTTTTCGACCAGCGGTTTGAGTTCCAGATGCTCGGCATTGGTTTCGGGGTCGATGGATTTCGTCAACACAGTGACCGCCAGCGCCTCGGTGTTGATCGCCTCGATCACCGCTTTGCGGGCGTCGAACCGGTCGAGGCCGCGCAGCTCTTCGGGGACGAGGTTGATGGTGGTCACATCGACGGATTTCGGATCGGTGCGGCCCTCGGCAATTGCCTTGGCGATCTGCGCGCTGTCTTCATAGCTGAGGCCATCCGTGCGCATCCGCGCCTTGGTGTCCATCAGGTTATAGAGCGGGATATTGTTGCGCTGGGCAACCGCGTAGTCGTTGAAATCATGCGCGCCGGTGATCTTCACCGCACCCGAGCCGAAGTCGGGATCGGGGTATTCATCGGTGATGATCGGGATCAACCGGCGGTGTTCTTTCGGGCCGACGGGGATTTCGCAAAGCATGCCGACAATGGGCTTGTAGCGTTCATCATCGGGGTGCACCGCAACCGCGCCGTCGCCGAGCATGGTCTCGGGGCGGGTGGTGGCGATCGAAATGTAATTGCGGGTCTCGCGCAGGGTGACATTGCCGTCCTCGTCGCGCTCGACATATTCATAGCTGGCACCCCCGGCGAGCGGGTACTTGAAGTGCCACATATGGCCGTCGACCTCGGTATTCTCGACCTCGAGATCGGAGATTGCGGTCTCGAAATGCGGATCCCAATTGACCAGCCGCTGGCCACGGTAGATCAGGCCCTTGTTGTAGAGATCGACGAAAACCTTGATCACCGCGTCGTGGAAATTGCCTTCTTCACCGGCAGGGGCCGAGGGAGCGCCGGACATGGTGAAGGCGTTGCGGTCCCAATCCAAGGAGCAGCCCAGACGCTGCAACTGGCCGATGATCGTATCGCCCGATTGCGCCTTCCACTCCCAGATTTTCGCGGTGAAATCCTCGCGGGTCATATCGCGGCGTTTTGGATTGGCGGGGTCTTTGGCCAACTCGCGCTCGACCACCATCTGGGTTGCGATACCGGCGTGGTCCTGCCCCGGCTGCCAGAGCGTGTCAAAGCCGCGCATCCGGTGCCAGCGCACGAGGATATCCTGCAGGGTGTTGTTGAACGCATGGCCCATATGCAGGCTACCGGTGACATTCGGCGGCGGGATCATGATGCTGAAGCTGCGGGTCTCGGCGTTACCCACATGTTTGCCGGCGCGGAAGGCTCCGGTTTCCTGCCAGGCGGCGGCAATGCGGGCCTCGGCTTCGGCGGCGTTGAAAGTCTTATCCATGCTCATGCGGTGATCCTCGGCGGCGTATAGGGCGGCGGTTCTGGCAGCGTATCGGGGGCAAATAGCGAGAATTCGCCTTTGCCGCTGTTTAGCCAAGCTGCGGGCAAGAGGGAAGGGGGCGATGCATGCTGCGACCCATGCAAGAAGGGGGCGTTGCCCCCTCGCAGCTTTGCTGCTCACCCCCAGGATATTTATGGACAGATGAGGGGCGCCGGGTTTTGGTGCGGCGCCCCTGCTGTGGGTTAGGCGTAATCCGACATTGGCGGGCAGACGCAGGAGAGGTTACGGTCGCCCCAGACGTTGTCGACACGGCCCACCGGCGGCCAGTATTTGTCGACCCGGAATGAGCCCGGCGGGAAGCAACCCTGTTCGCGGCTATAGGCGCGATTCCAATCGGCGACGAGGTCTTCGACCGTGTGGGGCGCGTGGCGCAGCGGGCTGTCCTCGGCGCTGATCTCACCCGCTTCAACCGCTTTGATTTCCTCGCGGATGGTCAAGAGCGCGGTGATGAAACGGTCGATCTCGGCCTTGGTCTCGGATTCTGTGGGTTCGACCATCAGCGTGCCGGGGACAGGGAAGCTCATCGTCGGTGCGTGAAAGCCGCAGTCCATCAGGCGTTTGGCGATATCGTCGACGGTGACGCCAGACTCGGCAAAGGGGCGGGTGTCGAGGATGCACTCATGCGCCACGCGGCCACGGTTGCCGATGAACAGCACCTGATAGGCGCCGCGCAGGCGTGAGGCGATATAGTTGGCGTTTAGGATCGCCACGCGGGTCGCCTGCGTCAGCCCCTCGCCGCCCATCATCAGGCAATAGGCCCATGAGATCAGCAAGATCGACGCCGAACCGTAGGGCGCCGCCGAGACCGGACCCTCGGAGCCGCCGGTTTCGGGGTGGCCGGGCAGGAAGGGCGCGAGATGCGCGCCGACGCCGATTGGCCCCATGCCCGGCCCGCCGCCGCCATGCGGGATGGCGAAGGTCTTGTGCAGGTTCAGGTGGCTGACGTCGCCACCGATCTCACCGGGTTTCACCAGCCCGACCATGGCGTTCATATTGGCGCCGTCGATATAGACCTGACCGCCGAACTCGTGGGTGATCTTGCAGACCTCGCGCACGGTTTCTTCGAACACGCCGTGGGTCGAGGGGTAGGTGATCATACAAGCGGCGAGGCGGTCACCGGCGGTGGCGGCTTTGTCGCGGAAATCTTCGACGTCGATATCACCGTTGGGCGCGGATTTCACCGCCACCACCTTGAGCCCGGCCATCTGCGCCGAGGCCGGATTGGTGCCATGCGCCGACATCGGGATCAGGCAGATGTCACGGGCCTCATCGCCGCGCGACTTGTGGTAGGCTTTGATCGTCAGAAGCCCCGCATATTCGCCCTGCGCGCCGGAGTTGGGCTGCATCGACATTGCGTCATAGCCGGTCAACTCGCAGAGTTTCGCGCTGAGGTCTTCGAGCATCTCGGCATAGCCCGCCGCCTGCTCGGGCGGGCAGAAGGGATGCAGCGTGGCGAATTTGGGCCAAGAGATCGGCATCATCTCGGCGGCGGCGTTCAGCTTCATTGTGCAGGAACCGAGCGGGATCATCGCCCGGTCGAGGGCCAGATCGCGGTCGGAGAGGCGGCGCATATAGCGCATCATCTCGGATTCGGCGCGGTTCATATGAAAGATCGGATGCGTCAGATAGGCGCTTTCCCGCGCTAGGTCCGAAGCGAAACCGCGCTGGGCACGGTGCGGCGGCACGCCGGTGATGCCAAAGGCGGCCAGCACGCGCTGGAGCACGGATTCGTCGCAGGTTTCATCCAGCGAGATACCGACATGGCGGGTGCCGACCTTGCGAAAGTTCAGCCCCTGATGGCGCGCGGCGGCCATGATACCGGCCTGCCCGACACCGACCTCGACGGTGATCGTGTCGAAGAAATCGGTGATCTCGACCTTGGCACCGGCGGCTTTGAGCGCCCGTGCGAGGCGTTCGGTCATCGAATGCACGCGCTCGGCAATCGCGCGCAGCCCCTGCGGGCCGTGGAACACCGCATACATCGAGGCCATCACCGCCAAGAGTGCCTGCGCGGTGCAGACGTTCGAGGTGGCTTTCTCGCGGCGGATATGCTGCTCGCGGGTTTGCAGCGCGAGGCGGTAGGCCTGATTGCCGCGCGAGTCGATCGAGACCCCGACAATCCGCCCCGGCATCTGGCGTTTGTGCTGGTCGGCGCAAGACATAAAGCCCGCGTGCGGGCCGCCGTAGCCCAAGGGCACGCCGAAGCGCTGGGCCGAGCCAACCGCGATATCGGCGCCCATCGCGCCGGGCTCTTTGATCATGCAGAGCGCCAGCAGGTCGGTGGCCATGATCGCCAGCGCCTTATGCTCGTGCAGCGCGGTGATCGTGTCGGTGAAATCATGGATCTCGCCGTAGGTGCCGGGATATTGGAACAGCGCGCCGAACACTTGACTGGGATCGAGATCCTCGGGTTTGCCGATGATGATCTCGATGCCCATCGGCTCGGCGCGGGTTTTAACCACGGCGATATTCTGCGGGTGGCAGTTCTCGTCGATGAAAAACCCGTTCGCCTTGGATTTCGAAATCCGCTGCGCCATCGCCATTGCCTCTGCGCAGGCGGTGGATTCGTCCAACAGCGAGGCATTGGCCATTGGCAGGCCGGTCAGATCGGCGACCATGGTCTGGAAGTTCAACAGCGCCTCAAGCCGCCCCTGCGCGATCTCGGGCTGATAGGGCGTATAGGCGGTATACCACGCCGGATTTTCCAGAATATTGCGCTGGATCGTTGGCGGGGTGATGGTGCCGTAATAGCCTTGGCCGATCAGCGAGGTCATCACCGTGTTTTTATCGGCCACCTCACGCATTTTCGCCAGCAACTCACCCTCGGAGAGTGGCCCCCATGACAACGGGCGGTCCTGCCGGATCGAGGGCGGCACGGTCTCGTCAATCAGCGCATCAAGGCTCTCGGCGCCGACGGCCTGCAGCATCTCGGACATCTCGGCGGGCGAGGGGCCGATGTGGCGGCGGTTGGCGAAGTCATAAGGGTTATAATCGGTCGGTGTGAAATGCATGACAGCCTCTGGTTATATGGGGCGATGCGACATGGCGTCAGGCATCGGAGGGATCGGAGGTGTGATCGGAATGCGCGGCAACATTGATCAGATTGCCGTCTGGGTCGCGCAGAAAGAAGCGGCGGATGCCCCAAGCCTCGGTGACCGGCCCGTAGACCGGCGCATGGCCCAGAGCGCGCAGATTTTGCAGCGCCGCGTCGAGGTCATCGACAAGGATCGACGCGGCGGGCAGGGGCGTGTCCGACCCGCCCTGCGTGGCCAGTTGCAGCCGCGCGCTGGCTTGGGCCGGACCGCCTAGAAAGGTGATCCAGCCCATATCGTGCACCACGTCCAAGCCGAAGACCTGCTGATAGAACAGCGCCAGCGCGGCGGGGTCGCGGGCCGGAAGATTGGGCACGATGGACCGGACGGCCATGTCAGCTGATGAAGTCTTTATATTCATCCTCGGTCATGAATTCGTCGAGCGCGCCCATATCGTCGATCTTCATTTTGAAGAACCACGCGTCGCCGGTGGCATCGGCGTTGACCAGACTGGGGTTGTCGATCAGCGCGTCATTGACCTCGACGATCTCGCCATCCAGCGGGGCCAGAATATCCGAGGCCGCTTTGACCGATTCGATCACGCAGATTTCGTCACCGCGCGCGACTTGGGTTTCCAGCTCGGGCAGTTCGACAAAGACCACATCGCCGAGTTGTTCGGCGGCGTGTTCCGAGATGCCGACCACCACAAGGTCGCCGTCAATGCGCAGCCATTCGTGTTCTTCGGTATATTTCATAGTTGGGGCCTCATTTACGATAAGTGGAAGGACGGAAAGGCATCGGGGTGATCTGCACCGGCAGACGTTTGCCGCGCACTTCGCCCCAGATTTGGGTGCCGGCGGTGGCCAGCTGGGGCGGCACATAGCCCATCGAGATCGGCATGCCAACGCTGGGGCCAAAGCCGCCAGAGGTGACGGCGCCGATGGGATCGGCATCGGCCTCATGAGCAAACAGCGGCGTGCCGTCGCGCATCGGCGCGCGGGATTCGGGGCGCAAGCCAACGCGTTTGCGACTGGCGCCATTGGCCAATTCATCAAGGATGCGCGCGGCACCGGGGAAGCCGCCTTCGCGGTCGCCACCGGTGCGGCGCACCTTCGGGATCGCCCAGTTCAGACCGGCCTCAATGGGCGTGATCTCGGGGCCGATGTCATTGCCGTAAAGGCACAGCCCCGCCTCAAGCCGCAGCGAGTCGCGGGCACCGAGGCCGATCGGCATGACCTCGTCCATTTCCAGCAGCAGGCGGGTGAACTCCTCGGCGCGCAGCTCGGGGATCGAGACCTCGAACCCGTCTTCGCCGGTATAGCCCGAGCGCGAAATCCACAATTCCGCCCCGTTCCATTCGGCGCTGACGAAATCCATGAACTTCAGATCCGTGACCGAGGACACCAGTCGCGCCAGTGCTTCCTCGGCCTGCGGGCCTTGCAGGGCGATCAAGGCGCGGTCGGTGACCGGCTCGACGCCTGAGAGATGCTTTTGCAGATGGGCGATATCGGCGTCTTTGCAAGCGGCATTGACCACCAACAGCAAGTGATCGCCGCGATTGGCGACCATGAAATCATCCAGAATGCCGCCGCCCTCATTGGTGAACATCGCGTAGCGCTGGCGACCGGGTTTGAGGCCGACCACATCCACCGGCACCAGCGTTTCCAGCGCCTCGGCCGCGCCCTCACCGCGCAGGATCACCTGCCCCATATGCGAGACGTCGAACAGCCCCGCCTTGCTGCGTGTGTGCTGGTGTTCGCCCATCACGCCCATCGGATATTGCACCGGCATTTCATAGCCCGCGAAAGGCACCAGTTTGGCGCCCATCTCGCGATGCAGATCGTAAAGTGGCGTTCGTTTAAGGTCTGTCATGTGACCCTCCCCTTAGTGGTCGGCAGGCCGACGCAAAGCACCGCCGCGAATGCGACAATTCGGTGCCCCCTCTGTCCCTGCCCTTGCGGGCGCCTGAGATCGTTATCCCTTCGGCGGGCGCTGGGCGCCACTCTCCAGAGTCTTTGCTCGAACACGGTCCTTGGTGCCTGAGAGTTTACCGGGGCGGTTGCTCCTTCGGCACTGCGCGTGGCTTTGGGCTGGCGCAGATTCTCCCATGTTCAACGCCAAATGGATAACAGGCCGCGCGGCGAAAAGGCAAGTCCCCTGCGGGCCGCCTGTGTGGCCTTGCGGTTTTGCGCAGGTTTCGGCAGGACAGAGGCAGTCCCACAGCGCAGGCAAATGAAGGCGCAACATGCAAAGCAGCGACCCGTTCTTTTTCGGCTACGGTTCCTTGGTGAACCGCGACACCCATAGCTATGCCACGGCGCATCGCGCGCGGCTCAAAGGCTGGCGGCGGGCGTGGCGGCATACGCAGGGGCGTATGGTGCCGTTTCTGACCGGCGTGCCCTGCGCGGGCTCCGAGATTGACGGGCTGGTGGCCTTGGTTCCGGGCGCGGATTGGGCGGCGCTGGATCTGCGCGAAGAGGGCTATCTGCGGCATGTGATTGACGCAGGTCTGCAGGCCGAAGCGCCGCATCCGGTGGCGGCGCAGATCTACGCGGTGCCGCCCGAGAGCATGGTCTACCCGCAAGAGCGTGCGCCGATCCTGCTCAGCTATCTTGATGTGGTCACTCAAGGCTATCTGCGCGAATTCGGCGAGGCCGGAGCGCTGGCGTTTTTCGCCACCACCGATGGTTGGGACACGCCGCTGCGTGATGACCGCGCCGACCCGCTCTATCCGCGTCACCAGCGGTTGAGCGCCAGCGAACGCGGTTTTGTCGACGATCAATTGCAGGCGCTGGGTGCGGTGGTGCGGCGCGGTTAACGGCGAACGCGGGGGCGGGTGATGCATATACTTTGTCTGAACGGCTGGGGCGGCAAACTGCATGATCAACTGCTGCCCTATTTGCACAGCGCCGCGCCGGATATCCTGTGTCTTCAGGAGGTTGTGCATACGCCTGACACCCAATCAGACTGGCTGACCTACCGCGACGGCGACCACATCTTGCCGCAGCGCGCGCGGCTCTATGACGAGGTCCGCGCGGCGCTGCCTGATCATTGGGCGATGTTCTGTCCGGCAGCGCAGGGCGAGCTTTGGGACGGCGACACACCGGTGCTCTCGCAATGGGGTCTGGCGACGTTGGTCAGCCCGGCGCTGACGGTGATCGGGCAGGTGCAGGGCTTCGTGCATAAGGACTTCTCACCGCAGGGCTACGGGGCGCATCCGCGCTCGCGCATGGCGCATGGGGTGCGGGTCTATGACCACCGCGCCGAGCGGGTGGTCAATGTGCTGCATATGCACGGGCTGCGCGATCTGGCGGGCAAACACGACACGCCCGAGCGCCGCGCGCAGGCAGAGCGGTTTGCGCAGATGGCAAGCGGGTTGGCCGGGGCCGGTGAGGCGCTGGTGCTCTGCGGGGATTTCAACGTCGGGCGGGGTAGCGAAACGCTGGATATCCTGCGGGCGCTGGGCCTGCGCGAGTTGGTCACCGAACACGGCTATGCGGGGACGCGCACGCATCACTACCGCAAGCCCGAGCGCTTTGCGGATTACATGCTGGTTAACCGCCCGGTGGTGAAGTTCGAGGTGATCGAGCGCCCCGCGGTCTCGGATCACTGCGCGCTGTCATTGGTGCTTTAGCGGCCTTTTGGTGCGAATGAGGCGATAAGCTCCATTCCACTGTCAGGCCCTGCGGGCACCTCCGGGTCGCGCCCGACCCTCCCCATGGGAGGGCGCACAGGCGATGCCCTTCACAGCGCACCCCAGATCAATGCTTTTAAGCGCCTCGCGCCGTGGAACCCGAGCACGCGCCCACCCAGGGTCGGGCGCGGCCCTTTGCGCTTGGTTGCGAGCGTTGAGAGCCGTTGGGTTGCAAAGGCCGAAATTCATCCGCGCAACATCGTTCTACTGTTGGGCCCGGGGGCACCCCGGGGCGCGCCCGACCCTCCCCACGGGAGGGCGCAATGGTGATGCTCGTTATTGCTCATCCGACGTAGATGCTTTGAAGGGCAACGCATGGCAGCGAGGACAGTGCGCCCACCCAGGGTCAGGCGCGGCCCTTTGCGCTTGGTTTCGGGCGGTGAGAGCCGTGAGGGTCCAAAACTGAAATTCACCCGTGCAACTCTGTTCCACTGTCAGGCGCGATCCTTTGATCTGCTAGGTGAACGGCCCAAATCAAAAAGGCCGGAGCGATGCTCCGGCCTTTTGTCGTTATCCCTGAGGGTGTTACTCGATCGCCAGCGCCACGAACCGCGGGTCACCGCTGGAGCGCACCATCAGCAGCAGCGTGCGGCGTCCGGCATCGCGGGCGGCTTGCAGTTGCGCCTCGACATCCTCGACCGAGGCGACCGGTTCCTGCCCCGCTTCGGTGATCACGTCACCAGCGCGCACGCCCTTGCTCTCGGCATCCGAGCCAGTCTCGACACTGCGCACCAGAACCCCGGTCAAGCCAGCGGCCAGCCCCATGTCGTTGCGCATCTGGTCAGTCAACTCTGTCAGGTTCATGCCCAGCACGAGTTCCGGCGCTTCCGGCGCCTGGCTGGAGGCGGTCAACTGGTCTTCGTCGCGCTGTCCCAAAGTGACAAACAGCGTCTCTTCACCGCCGTCACGGAACACCACAACCTCGACCTCGCGGCCAATACCGGCATCGGCCACACGGCGCACCAGATCGCGGGTGTCGGCGACATTGCCGCCGTCAAAGCGGGTGATCACATCGCCCGACTGCATGCCAGCGACGCGCGACGGGCCGTCCATCACCTCGGTGACCAGAGCGCCGCGCGCCTCGGCCAGCGCCAGCGAATCCGCGACATCCTCGGTCACATCCTGAATGCGCACACCCAGCCAGCCGCGACGGGTCTCGCCGTATTCCTGCAGCTGGAACACCACCCGCTCGACCACATGCGAGGACATCGCAAAGCCGATCCCGATCGAGCCGCCGGTGGGCGAGAGGATCGCGGTGTTCACGCCGACGACCTCACCGTCCATATTGAACAGCGGCCCGCCCGAGTTGCCGCGGTTGATCGCCGCGTCGGTCTGGATGTAATCATCGTAATTGCCCTGCAGCGCGCGGCCACGGGCCGAGATGATCCCTGCCGAGACCGAGAAGCCTTGCCCCAGCGGGTTGCCGACTGCCAGCACCCAATCGCCAACGCGGGCTACCTCGCTATCGCCGAACTCAACGAAGGGCAGCGAGGTATCGGTTTCAACTTTCAGTAGGGCGATATCGGTGGCCGGATCGGTGCCGATCAGGGTCGCGTCAAAGCGCTCGCCGCCGAAGAACTCGATCTCGATTTCATCAGCGCCTTCAATCACGTGATTGTTGGTGACGATATAGCCGTCGGCCGAGATCACAAAGCCCGAGCCGAGCGCCTGACTTTGCCGCGGGCGCGGTTGGCGCTGGCCGTCACGGTTGAAGAAGTCCTCAAAGAAATCCTCGAAGGGCGCGCCATCGGGCAGCCGCGGACGATTCGGATCCATCTGCGTGGCGACGGTGGTCGAAGTGGTGATATTGACCACCGCGGGGCTGACCTCTTCGGCGAGATCGGCAAAGCTGACGGGCCGGTTTTGCGCCATGGCCGGCAGCGCCAGAGCGACAACAAAGAGCACCAAAGCAAAGGTCTGCAGCCAGCGCAATGCCATCCCGTTCTGGGCGGGCCGTGCCATGGCAATGGTCCTTGATGAGCCAGAGTGTTGTAGGGTCATGGGATATCTTCCTTGCACAGAATTCGGTGCCGGACGGCAGGGTCCGGCGATGACTTGGAATGTAGGTGGAAACTCGGGCAGTGCAAACACTGATCGGGTTTTTCAAGCGAAGGTGAAGATCCGTGAGCCTGCAGCGCGCGGCAGGTGACCGCGCGCGGGTTGGCCTAGGGGCTGGCGTCGCCATCGCCAAAGCGCGTCTCGAGCCGCGCGAGTTTCCAATAGCCGACCGCGGCGAGCCATGTCAGCACCAGCACCCCGACGATCAGATAGCCCAGATTTTCAAACTCCAGCCCCGCGATCCAGCCAAGCGCGCCGCCCTCGCTGCCCAACAGCTGCGCGGTCAGTGACAACAGACCGAGGCCGCCGACCAGAAAGGCTACGGCGACCGAGATCAAGGTGATGATAAAGTTGTAATAAATCCGCCGCAGCGGCGCCGCATAGGCCCAGGCATAGGCGCGCTGCATCACCACCCCGTTAAGCGTGTCGACCAAGGTGATGCCGGCGGTGAACAGGATCGGCAGCACCAGCACCACATACCACGGCGCGGTCAGGGCGGCGGTGCCGCCGATGGCAAACAGTGCGATGGTGGTGGCGGTGTCAAAACCAAGGCCAAAGAGCACGCCGACCGGAAACATCTTCCACGGGGCATCCACGCGGCGCGAGATCGGGCCAAGAAGCCGCGCCAGCAGACCGCGTTTGGCCAAAGCGTCGTCAATGCGGTCGGTGTCGGGCGCGCGCCCCTGCCGCATACCGCGAAAGATTTTCCAGATCGCCGCCAGCGAGGTCAGATTGATCAACCCGATGAGCACCAGAAAGAGGCTCGAGACCGTCAGCCCCCAGATCCCCGCGGCGGTGGTGAAGCTCGAGCCTTCGACCGACAACTCGCGCGCCAGCACGCTGAGACCTGCCGCCAGCAGTGCGACGGTCACGATCACCACCGAGGAATGGCCGAGGGCGAACCAGAAGCCGACAGAGACCGGACGCCCGCCGTCGCCCATCAGTTTGCGGGTTACATTGTCGATGGCGGCGATATGGTCGGGGTCGAACCCGTGACGCAGCCCGAGGGTGAAGGCGGTGATCGCAAGACCAGTGCTGAACACGCCGCCGCCGGGCAGCAGGTAATTGCCCGGCAGAACCACGCCGAAAAACAGCCCCCAACCGGCGGCCAGAAGGGCAATTATCACCGCGCCCATCGCGATCAACGGGCGCGCAAGCTGCGGCCACGCGGAGTTTCTATGGTGCATGATCTTGCCCTTCCTGCGGTTAACTTCAGTCGTGCGAATGCGTGTATCCGTGGCTATGGGAATGCCCGTGGCTATGACCGTGGCTGTGCGTATGTCCGTCGCCCTCGCCATGGTGATGGGGCGCCATCGGGCCGGGATCGACGGGAATATGGCCGCCCGCGGCATAGGTCTTGTGCATCTCGCGCACCCAAGCGCAGAGCTGTTCCACCGTCTCGGGACGTTTGCGCGACAGGGCCAATACCGGCCCACCTTTGCGGGCGCTTGTGGCATCGGCAACCATGCGGTCGACATCGACATCGACATGCTCGCCAAGGTCGATCTTGTTGATCACCAAGAGATCGGCGCCGCTGATACCCGGTCCGCCTTTGCGCGCCACATCACCACCGCCCGCCACATCAAGCACAAAGATCTGCGCATCAACCAAAGCGGGCGAGAAGGTTGCGGTCAGATTGTCGCCGCCGCTTTCCACCAGCACGATATCGAGCGGGGCAAAATCGCGCTCCATATCCTCGACCGCGATCAGGTTCATCGTCACATCATCGCGGATCGCGGTATGCGGGCAAGAGCCGGTTTCCACCGCGCGGATACGCTCGGCGGGCAACACACCGGCGGATTTCAGGAATCGCGCGTCCTCGTCGGTGTAGATGTCGTTGGTGATCACGCCCAAGGCGAATTCATCGCGCAACTGGCGGCAGATCGCAGCGATCACCGAGCTTTTGCCGGTGCCGACGGGGCCGGCGACGCCAAGGCGCAGGGCGCGGGTTTCGTTGTGGCTGGGGTGGTCATGCATCGGTTTTGGTCCTTCGTATCAAATCGCCCATGGCGGGCCGAGATATTGTAAGCCTTGGGTTAACAGGTTGCGCAATTCGAGGCTGTCGGGGGCCACCGCCGCAATCGCCACGCCGGGACCGGCGAGGGGGGTGAGCACCGCCTGCGGGTGGTAAGGCTGGGCTTGCGGAGGGGCGTCCTGCCACGCGGGATCAACCGCGATCACCGAGCCGGTTGCACGCGCCGCGCCCAGCACCGCTGCGCCGTCAAACCCGGCTGCCTTGGGGCCGAATTCGAGCTGTTGATCATAGAGCGGCGCGCCATCGCGGGTGATGCGCAAGCGGCTGGTGAAATCGCCGGGCGTCTCGCCGTGGCGGCCAAGGATCATCTCTTCACGCAGGATCATCCGCGCGCTGGGCGCCAGTGAAATGCGCACTTCGTGGTGGTGGTTGCAGTGCTGCGCCGCGATGATCGGCTCGGCCCACCAGACCAAGGTCGCGCCCGCCTCGACGGTGATATTGATCGCAAACCTCGAGCGCGCGCCGCTAATCCCGGGCAAGAGCAAAAGCGCCGAAGCCTCGGTCAACACCATCGTGCTGCCGGCGCCGACATGGACATCGAAACGGTAGCCATCGCCGCCCAATGGGCCTGCGGTGCCCGCCGCCAGCATCACCCGCGCGACGCCGGGATCGCGGTGGGTCAGCGGCTCGGGGCCCTTCGGGTTGCTTTTGCGCAGCACCAAGGGCCCGTCCGAGCGCAGGTTGCCGATCTGGCTGCTGTGCCCATTGGCGGCCAACTCGCTACTCACCGAGGCATGGGCGAACATCGCGCCGATTGCCCGTGCAAGACCGCGGGGCGAGGGATCAGGAAGCAAAGAGTCGCGCATCCGCCCTCCTGTGGTGTTCGGCGGCGATATCGGCCAGCGGCGCGCTGGGCGCGGGCAGATCGGCGGGGTCGGCATCGGCGGTCTCGGCGGCGCGGCGGGCCAGATCATCCAGCGGTCCGGTGGCGCGGGCGAGGATCGCGTGCACCTCGAAGGGATCGACGCGCATCAGCTTGGCGGCGGCGGCGGCACCTGCGTTATTGTCGTGCAGGATCGCCAGCGCCGCGTCTTGCGGGCCAAGCCCCAGAACCGAGGCCGCGACCCCCATCACCAAAGGCTGGTGCGGCGCGCGGCCCAGAGCCGAGAAATAGCGGTGCGGATGAATGCTGCCCATCGCGCGCTGCAATTGCCGCCCCAGATCGCGCGAGACCTTGCGCAACTCGGGCGAGGGGATGCGGGCGTCGAATTCGGCTTCGAGTTCGGGCAGCGCGGCGAGGTCATCGCGGCTGGCGCGTGCGCAAGCCGCGGCGGCAAAGGCGGCGGCGACCAGCCCCGCGGTTTGCGCGCGGCCAGTTAGAAACGCCTCGAGATCGGCCATATTGCGCACCCGTCCCGCGATCACCGCGGGTTCCAGCCCGCCGGAATGGGCATAGCCACCGGCGGGCAGACGTCCGTCCGCGAGCAGCAACAGCGCTGCCTGTCGGCCCAGATCAACCTGTCCCATTCAGAACAGGAAGTAGCGCTGCGCCATCGGCACTTCGTCGGCGGGTTCGTGATCGGCAATCTCGCCGTCGATCTTCACCGAATAGGTGTTGGGATCGACCTCGATACGGGGCAGGGCGGTGTTTTCGGGCATATCCTCTTTGCCGCGTCCACGGGTGTTCTCGATGGCGACAAACCGGCGGCTGGTGTTGATCCGCCCGGGCAGCCCGTCGTCAATCGCCACCTGCGAGACAAAGGCCACGCTGCTGGCCCCTGCGGCGGGGGAATGGACGTTGAACCCGGTGCGCTGCATCACCGGCTGCGGCGTCGGGATCGAGGCATTGGGATCGCCCAGAGCTGCCGTCGCCACCATGCCACCGGTGAATACCGTATGCGGGCGGACGCCAAAGAGCGAGGGTTGCCACATCACGATATCGGCCTTTTTGCCCACCGCAATCGAGCCGATCTCGCGCTCGAGCCCATGCGCCACCGCCGGACAGATGGTGTATTTCGCCACATAGCGCCGCGCGCGGTTATTGTCGGCGCGGTCATCGCCCTTGGCCGAGCCGCGCAGCTTTTTCATCTGGTGCGCGGTCTGCCAAGTGCGCAGCACGGTCTCGCCGATCCGCCCCATCGCCTGCGCATCCGAGGACATGATCGAGATCGCGCCGAGATCATGCAGGATATCCTCGGCGGCAATCGTGCCGGCGCGCACGCGGCTTTCGGCAAAGGCCAGATCGTTGGGCACCTGCGGGTTCAGGTGGTGCGCGACCATCACCATGTCGAGATGCTCGGCGACGGTGTTGCGGGTGAAGGGCCGTGTCGGGTTGGTCGAGGCGGGCAGCACATTGCGCTCACCGGCAATCGAGATGATATCGGGCGCATGACCACCGCCCGCACCCTCGGTATGGAAGGCGTGGAAGGTGCGGCCATTGACCGCGCGCAACAGATCCTCAACGAAACCGGCCTCATTGAGCGTGTCCGAATGGATCGCCACCTGCACGCCGGAGTCTTCGGCCACCGAGAGGCAGGCGTCGATCACCGCCGGCGTCGCGCCCCAGTCCTCATGGACCTTGAAACCGCCGACGCCGCCGCGCAACTGCTCCCACATCGCCTCTTTGGACATGGTGTTGCCGCGGCCCAGAAACAGCACATTGACCGGCCATGGATCGAAGCCTTCAAGCATCCGCTCCATCCACCATGAGCCGGGCGTGGCCAGCGTCGCCTTGGAGCCTTCGGTCGGGCCGGTGCCGCCGCCGGTGACTGTGGTGATGCCGGAGGCGAGCGCGATCTGCATCATCTGCGGGCCGACGAAATGCACATGGGTATCAATCGCACCGGCGGTGGCAATCAGCCCGTTACCGGCCATGATCTCGGTCGAGGGGCCGATCACCAGCGCCGGATCAATACCGTCCATCGTGTCAGGGTTGCCGGATTTGCCGATGCCGACAATGCGCCCGTCGCGGATGCCGATATCGGCCTTGATGATGCCCCAGTGATCAAGGATCACCGCGCCGGTGATCACCAGATCGGGGGTGCCTTGGGCGCGGGTCTGCCCCGATTGTCCCATAGATTCACGGATCGATTTGCCGCCGCCAAAGACCGATTCATCGCCGCCGCCCGAGAGATCCTCTTCGACTTCGATGGTCAGGCAGGTGTCGGCAAGGCGGATGCGGTCGCCCTTGGTCGGCCCGTAAGAGGCCACATATTCGCGGCGATCAATTCTTTGCATTGTCCAACTCCCCTTTGCACAGCCCGCGCAGCCCCAAAACGATGCGTTTGCCCCTGATCGGCACGAGGCTGACTTCGGCCACCGCGCCCGGCTCGAAGCGTTCCGCCCCGCCCGAAAGCACCGCCAGCCGCTTGCCCCATGCCGCCTCGCGGTCGAACTCCAGCGCGGCGTTCACTTCGGCGAAATGGAAATGCGAGCCGATCTGGATCGGCCGGTCCGAGGTGTTGGACACCCGCAAAGTGGTGACCTCTAGTCCCTCATTGATGATCACATCGCCCTCGCCATAGAGGATCTCGCCGGGGATCATCGGTGCGGCATTGATATCGAGTGGTTCTTTCGACTGGCGGCGTGGCGCCTGCCGCGCGCCGCCACCGGCGCGGCGCGGGGTGCTGGGCGCGCTGAAGCCAGAGGATTTGGTCTGTCCGGGCGATTCCGAGCTGGTCTGGTCATAATCGCGGCCCGGATCATCGGTCTCATGGCGCGGGATATCGTCTTCGAAACTGTCCTTGATCGATTGCGACAGCAGTTCGGCAAAAGGGTTCAGCTTGCGGGTCATCTGATCGGCTCCATCACTGTCACAAGTTTGGTTCCGTCGGGGAATGTGGCCTCGACCTGAATCTGGGCGATCATCTCGGGGACGCCCTCCATCACATCGTCGCGGGTCAGAACATTGCGGCCCCATTCCATCAGATCGGTCACGGTTTCGCCGTCGCGCGCGCCTTCGAGCAGAAATGACGTCAGCAGCGCGGTCGCCTCGGGAAGGTTGAGCTTAAGCCCTCGCTCCTTGCGTTCCAGAGCGAGCTTTCCGGCCGTGTAGACCATGAGCCGCTCCTGTTCATGCATGCTGAATAACATCAATGCCCTCCGTAGATTATGACCGACGATATCGCGGTAGCTTTACAGAGCGATGGCGCAATGTCATCAATTCGATGCAGGTTCCGCGTGGATATGCGGTTGAATTTACGGTGATGTTGCGACGGGTTGATTTACGGCCCGGCGCTACAGGTGCACGGGCTGCCGGTGCCCGAATCGAGCGCTAACGGTCATGTTGGTTGCGGGTTGGGCAGGGAGGTGCCGCGCTGCGGCGTCAGAGTGGGGTATCGGGCGCACGTCGCCCCGCGGCCCGCCGCGCTCTGGTGAGCAGTTGGCGCGGGCGAGAGTGCGACGGGGGCAGGGGCTTCGTCACAGCTTCAACGCTCCGATCGGTGCGTGTCATCACCGCTTGGCCTATGGAATTTAGAGCGGACCGAGTGCGAAGGGTGCGGCGGCGTGAGCTTTGGCCTCAGCCAAACTCTGCGCCCAGCCGCAATCCGGCGCCTCAGCGCGTTGTGTCAATGTCTCAAAAGGCGCGTGGTTCAGGGCGGGTTAAGGTGCCTCGAGAACCTTGCGGGCCACGCGGAAACACTCGAGCGCTTGCGGGACGCCGCAATAGATGCCGATGACGTGGATAATTGCGCGGATTTCATCCTGAGTGACGCCGTTGTTGATCGCGCCGCGGCAATGGATTTCCCATTCGTGCATCTTGCCCAAGGCGCCGATCATCGACAGGTTCATCATCGAGCGGGTCTTGGCGTCGATCACATCATCGCCCCAGCCAAAGCCCCAACACCACGCCGTCATCGCTTCTTGAAACGGGCGGGTAAACTCATCTGCCGCGGCGAGGTTCTTTTCGACATATTCCGCGCCCAGCGTCGATTTGCGTTGCTCCAGCCCCTTGAGGAACAGGTCTTCATCAAATGCGCTCATCTTTTCAGCCCCTTAGTCTGATTGCGACGTTTTTGGTCTGCACGTAGTTCCACAGCGCCTCGCGGCCCTTTTCGCGACCATAGCCTGATTTGCCATAGCCGCCGAAGGGCGTTTCGACCCCGCCGGCATACCATTCGTTGACAAACACCTGCCCCGCGCGCAGCCGCCGTGCGGCGCTGGTGGCGCGGTCCAGATTGCGGGTGAAGACGCCGCCGACCAGCCCGTAGGGTGTCCCGTTGGCGATGCGAATGGCCTCTTCATCGGTGGAAAACCTCAGAACCGACAGCACCGGTCCAAAGACCTCTTCATTGGCGATGGTCATATCGGGGGTGACACCGCTGACGATGGTGGGTTCAAGAAATGCCCCCGCTCGGTTCAACTTGTGACCGCCGGTGGCCACATGGGCCCCCTGCGCTTGCGCGTCACTGACCATTCGGGCGGCGCGGTCGCGTTGGGGTTCGGAGACCATCGCGCCCATGGTGGGGCCGAACTCCGGCTGTTCGATACCGGGTTTCACCGTCAGCGATTGCGCCACGCCGACCATGCGCTCGACCAGCGCGTCATGCAGGCTCTCATGGACGATCACCCGGCTCATCGCCGAGCAAACTTGACCTGCGTTAAAGTAGATCCCCCAGCGAACATCGGTCTCGAAGGCGTCGAGATCGGCGTCATCATGGACAATCGCGGCGGATTTGCCGCCAAGCTCCAACACGCAGGGCACCACATTTAGGGCCGCGGCGCTGGCAATCGCCACCCCTGTCGGCACCGATCCGGTGAAGACGATCTGGTTGACATGCGGGTGCGCCGAGAGCGCGGCGCCGGCCTCATGGCCCCAGCCGCAGAGGATATTCACTGCCCCTGCGGGAAATCCGGCGGCCTCGGCGGCGCTGGCAAACCAGGCGATGCTCAGCGGGGTAAGTTCGGGGGATTTGATCACACAGGTGTTGCCCGTGGCCAGCGCTGCCGAGAGCGAGCGGGCGGTCATCTCGACCGGATAATTCCACGGAATGATCTGCGCCGAGACGCCGAAGGGCTCATAGAGGGTGAAATCGAAATAGTCTTTACCAAGCGGGATCGAGCGGCCCTCAACCGTCTCGGCCTGATTGCCGTAGTATTCGAAATACCGCGCGGCGCCTTCCACCTCGATGCGAGCCTCCCAGAGCGGCTTGCCCTGTTCCAAGGTCAAAACCGGCGCAATCTGGTCGATATGCTCCAGCAGATAGCGGCCCATCGCCTGCACCATCCGCCCGCGCTCGACCGGGCGCAGGTCCGATAGGGCGCCTGAGTGATGCAGGCGGGTGGCGGCCATCACCGCGCGGTCCACATCGCCTGCATCCGCAAGCGCCTGTTCGGCCAGTTTTTCACCGGCTCCGGGGTTGATGATATCCACCCGCCCCGCGCCGCCATCGACCCAAGCGCCGTCAATATAGTTTTGCCAATAGGTTTTCATGCAGGTCTAGTCCGAGGTTAGAGAGGATTGTCATACGGTGTCTCGCGTTGATGGGCGCGGCCCAAATATCAGCCGAGACAGGATATCGGTGCAATCGCGGGGTCAAGGCCGTCGGCCGTCCAAGCGGCGAGGGGCGTCCCAGCCTCGCGCAGTCACCCATCAATCGCCTCGCGCATCCAAGCCTGCAGATGCATCACCGGATGCTCCGAGTTCACCCCGCCGCAAGGGTCCACCACCAATGGGCCCGGCCTGTAGCCGCGAGACCTAAGGCCGCGTTGGACGCTCTCGACCAGCCGGATGTCTTCGGCAACTGTGGTTTGGCGGTCCTGCACTGCCAGCTGGCGGATTTTCTCGTCATCGATCCCGTCAACCGAATACCAACCGCGCCACACCACCACATGATCGGCATCAACCGCGCGCCAGTGGTAGGTGTTCAGCACATTGCCCGGATAGACCTGAAACGAGAACATCGGCCAGAGGAACCAGCTAGAATACTCGTATTGATGGGCAAAGCCGGAATTCACACGATAGGTCATGCGCTCGAGGCTTTGGCATTCGGTGGTGTGGCGCAAGCATTTGCCCTGTGGCTGGATGTCATAGGTCTCGGGTTTGACCACGCCGCTGGAAAAGGTCGAATGGTTCAACGCGCAATGGTAGCATTCCGAGTAATTCTCGACCGAGACCTTCCAGTTGCAGTTTTCGGGGATATCCACCCATTCTAACGGTTTCAGTTTGGCCCAATTGGGCACCCATTCCTCAAGTTCGGCGCGGGCGTTGGGAAACCATTCCTCCATCGGTGCGGCCTCGGGGTCGAGGTTGACGAAGACAAAGCCGAGGAACTCTTCGGCGCGCACTTCGTTGAGGCAGATGGTTGATTTATCGAAGCCTTCGACGGCGTTGATATTGGGGGCCGCGCGCAACTCGCCGCTCAGTTCGTAGGTCCAGGCGTGATAGGGGCAGACCACCACGCGGGTGGTGCCGGTGCCGCTGACCAATTGATGCGCGCGGTGCTGGCAGACGTTGTAAAAGACGCGGATCTTGTCGTCGCGCCCACGGATCGCAAACAGGCTTTCTCCGGCGATTTCAAAGGTTGAATAGTCGCCGGTCTTGGCCAGTTCCGAGGCGTGACAACCAAATTGCCACGTCTGCGCCAAAAGCCCCGCAGTTTCCAGTTTGAACACCTGCGGGTCGGTGTAATACCGCGCGGCCAAGGATCTGATGGGTTCGGTCATTTGTCCTCCGCATAGTAAAGGCCAAGCTGGTGGCGGCGTTTGTGGAACGTCTCGACCCGCTGGGGGATTTCATCGCTGGCGACCGCAATCACGAAAGACAAAAGCGTTTCCAGCAGCGCGATGATGCCGACCGATGACGGAAAGAACTGCGGCGTGTCGACGGAGACGACAAACCCGTGATCGGCCATGCGAATGATCGGGCTGGCGGGGCTGTCGGAGAGGGCGACGATGGTCAGGCCCTGTTCCTTTGCGATCGACACCGCCTCGACAACTTCCGAGCGGTAGGGTTTGCAGGTGATGGCGATCAGGATGTCTTGATCATCCGCCCAAGCGAGGTCATCCACCGGTGTCGATCCAGAGCGGGGGATCGCGTGAAATTCGGTCATGCCGGTGGAGGCCAGATAGGTGAAATTGCGCGCGACCGAGTTGTTCACCCCGACGCCCAGCGTAAACACCCGCCGCGCTTTCCAGATGGCATCGGCGGCGGTCTTCAGGTCCTCCGTCGAGATCGCGGCGAATGTGTCCTCGATATTGGACATCACATCGCGCACCATATCGGCGTAAAGCCCGCCAAGATCGCCCGATTTGGAAATGTCCTGCAGCCAGCGCGCGCGGTCCGGGAAATCCGCCGCACCACTGCGAATCGCGTCGCGGAACGGTGCGCGGAAATCCTCATAGCCCTCGAACCCCACCTGCCGTGCCATGCGCACCACGGTGTTGGGCTTCACCTTTGCCGCCAGCGCGATTTCGCGCACCGTGGACACCCCCACATCGCGGGGGTTTTCCAGCACATAGGTGGCCGCTTTGCGCGCCTCGGGGGTGAGGTCCGACAGCTCATCGGCAAGACGGTCCAGAATCGTTTTTGATACATTTGTCGCATTCATGATTGACGATGGTATATTTGTCCTCTTAGCCTGTCGAGAGGAAATACAACTCATGTAAAGGATCATCCCGTGGCCTCTGAATTTCCAACCACAGCGCGTGTTGTTATCGTCGGGGGCGGCGTGATGGGCGTGGGTCTTGCCTATCATCTGGGCCATGAGGGCTGGGGCGCTGACACGGTTTTGCTGGAAAAAGCAGAGCTCACCTCCGGCAGCACTTGGCACGCCGCCGGACAGATCACCCATTCGACCTCGAGCTATGGCTTGGGCAAATGCGTCGATTACAACATCGGCCTGTATTCCGGCGCGCTTGAGGCGGAAACCGGCCAGCCCGTGTCATGGCACGGCTGCGGCTCGTTCCGGCTGGCCTATACGCAAGACGAGATGGATTGGCTGCGGCACACGCTGTCGGTCGGGCGCGCGCTGGGCTTCAACATCGAACTGGTCGGCCCGGATCGGGTCGCTGCACTGCACCCGTTCTACAATCTCGACGGCGTATTGGGCGCGCTGCACACGCCCGATGACGGCCATGTGGATCCGACCAATGTAACGATGGCAATGGCCGCGGGCGCGCGACAAAAAGGCGTCAGGATCATCCGGCAATGCCGCGCCACCAACATCACGCAACTGCCCTCAGGTGAGTGGCAGGTCGAGACCGACAAGGGCACGATTCTTTGCGAACATGTGGTTAACGCGGGCGGCACCTATGCGCGGCAAATGGGGGAATGGTCGGGGCTGCAACTGCCGATGACCTCGATGACCCACCATTACTTTGTCACCGAGCCCGTTCCCGAATTCGCGGCGCTGGACACGGAACTGCCGGTCATTCGCGACGACAAAAAAGTCTCCGGCTACATCCGCATGGAGCAAAAGCGCGGGCTGATCGGGATTTATGAAAAAGAGAACCCGAACTCGGTCTGGCACGATCATTGCCCGTGGGAGTATGAAAACTGGCTGTTCGACGCCGATTACGACCGCGTCATGCCCTATCTTGAGGAAAGCCTGAACCGCATGCCGATCTTTGCGGAGCTCGGCATCCAGCGCGAGGTCCACGGCGCAATCTCGCATCCGCCGGATGGCAACCCGCTGATCGGTCCGGCGCCGGGCGTGCGCAATTACTGGTGCTGCTGCGGCACGCAGATCGGCATTGGCTGGGGTCCGGGGCTGACACGCGAGCTGGCGCGCTGGATGGTGCATGGGGCGGCGGATATTTCCATGCGCGACTATGACCCTCGCCGCTTTGGCAGCTATGCCACCAAGGGTTGGCAGGTGGTCAAAGCCGAGGAAGACTATTGCCTGCGCCATGAAATCCCCTTCCCGCATTTCAACCGATTGGCCGGGCGGCCCGTCAAACCCTCGCCGTTGCATGAGTTGCTGAAATCCAAAGGCGCGGTTCATGAAGAGGTATACGGGTTTGAACGCCCCCGCTTTTTCGCCCGTGGCATCGCGCAAGAGGATCACTATTCCTTCAACCGCACACCCGTCGATGATCTGGTCGCCGCCGAAGTGAAAGCGGTGCGCGAGGCGGTCGGCATCGTCGATGTCACCGCGTTCACCAAGGTTCTGGTCGAGGGGCCGGATGCTTTTGCGCTGCTGGATCGTCTGACCGCCAACCGTATGCCGCAGAAGGTCGGCTCGATCAAGCTGACCCATATGCTCAACCGCGCCGGGCGGATCGAGTTGGAAACGACCATTGTGCGAATGGCCGAGGATGCGTTTTATCTCGTGTGTGCGGCCTTCTTTGAACAGCGCCTGCTCGACCATCTCAACCAGCACCGCGCAGGCGAGGAGGTCGCGATCACCGCCCTGTCCTCGGACTGGTCGGCGCTGGCGATAAACGGGCCAAAGGCGCGCGACGTGCTCGCCGCCTGCACCGAGGCTGATCTGTCCAACGCCGGCTTCCGCTGGCTGTCTGCGCAGCAGATCACCGTGGCGGGCCATGACATCTGGGCGCTGCGCATGTCCTACGCCGGTGAATTGGGATGGGAGTTCCATATGCCAAACAGCGCCTGTCTGGACGTCTATAACGCGCTCTGGGCGGCGGGCGAAGCATTGGGCATCACGGACTACGGGTCCTTCGCGATGAATGCGATGCGGATGGAAAAGGGCTTCAAAGGCGCAGGCGAGTTGACCAACGAAGTCACCTTGGCCGAGGCCGATGTGCTGCGCTTTGCCCGCACCGACAAGGAGTATCTGGGCCGTGATGAAACGCTCAATTCCGACTTGCGGTGGGTCTGCGCCTATCTGGAAATCGAGCCGGACGGCAAGGCGGATGGCCACGGCGGCGAGGCGGTGATGTTGGAGGGCGAGGTCGTCGGTGCAACTGCATCGGTGGCATTCGGGCCGAGCGTCGGGAAAATACTGGCCTTTGCCTATATCAAACCCGAGGCCGCCAAGCCTGACACGGCGCTTGAGGTGGTGATCCACGGCGCGCCGCGCCGCGCCCGCGTGCTCGGCGAACCCGCCTATGACCCGCAAAGCCTGAAGCCGAGGGTGGATGCATGATTTTGCCAGATAGGCTGAACGCCCCAGGCAGCTTGGCGCGGGGTGACCATGAGCAAATGTCATTGCGGCATGCATGGCCTTGCCCGACGCCTGCCGTGGATGCGCTCTCGATCCGCCATGGCACCCGCGGCGCGCTCAGCGGGCCCGCGCGGCTGCACATGCGCCTAAACACCGCGCCGGGTCTTCATCCCGAGGCAAAGGCGCCGGACAATCCGGGGGCCTGTCGATGAAGGTCAATCGCATCACCCTGTGGTCCGTCGATCTGACCAGCCATGACACCTACTATATGGCCGAAGGCAAAACCTGCGACACGGTCAAAACCCACGTGCTGTGTCTGGACACCGATACCGGCCTGAAAGGCTGGGGCGAGGTGTGCCCGATCCCACATTACCTGCCCGCCTTTGCCGATGGTGTGCCAAGCGCACTTCAGGACATGGCGCCCGAAATCCTTGGCACCACGCCATTGGGGATTGATGCGCCGATGCGCAAACTGGACGGGTTTTTGCAAGGGCATCTGCACGCGAAATCCATCGTCGATATGGCGCTTTGGGATCTCTATGGAAAGGTCACAGGGCTGCCCCTCTATGCCCTGTTGGGCGGGCGCAGCTGCCGTGACATGCCGCTCTATCATTCGATCACCTGCATCGCGCCAGAGGACATGGCGCGGATCGCCAAAGAGGCTTATGCCACTGGCATTCGCCAGTTTCAGGTCAAGCTGGGTGCCGATGCCGATTGGCAGGCAGACGCCGAACGCCTGATCCGCGTGCGCGAGGCGGTGGGCTACGGGCCATTGGTTTACGGCGATTGGAATTGCGGTGCCACAAAGCTGCAGGCCACCCGCACCGGTCGCGCGGTGGCGGATCGTGACATCATGCTGGAACAACCCTGCAAGTCGCTCGAAGACTGCGCGGCGGTCAGGCAAGCAACCGGATTGCCGATGAAGATTGACGAAAGCGCCTATGATCTCGCGTCCCTGATGCGCGCCGCCGAGTTGGGCGTGCTGGATGCTGTGGCGCTCAAGCTGTCCAAGTTCGGCGGCCTGTCAGCGATGCGACGCGCGCGGGACCTGGCCCTGCATCTGGGCGCGGAAATCTGCGCGGAATGCACATGGGGATCGGATATTGTCACCGCCGCCGCGCTGCATTTCGCCGCCTCAACGCCGCAGGCGGCATTGCTCAACACCTGTGATCTGTCGTCCTATGTCTCGCCAAGGATCGCGCCGGATTGCCCCACCCGCAAGATGGGCCGCATCGCCCCGCCCGAGGGCGCGGGGCTGGGCGTGACACCTGACATGGATATTCTCGGCCCGCCTATTCTAGAACTGGATTAAGACATGCAGAAACTGACCTCTCAATCCGAATGGATCGCCCGCGCGCAGGCGGTTTTGCCCGCCGGTGGCTTTGGCAATTTCGACCCCGATATCATCATTGCGCGTGGCGAGGGCAGCCGCGTCTGGGATGAAGACGGGCAGGAATATATCGACTATCTGATCGGCTCCGGCCCGATGCTTTTGGGGCATGGCCACCCCGAGGTCATCGAGGCCGTTCTCGAACAGCTTCCCAAGGGCATGACGTTTTTTGCCAATAACGCCAAAGGGATTGCACTGGCCGAGGCGATCGTCGAGGCCGTGCCCTGCTGCGAGCAGGTCCGGTTTGTCGCGTCCGGCGGCGAGGCCGATATGTATGCCATCCGCCTCGCCCGCGCCTATACCGGCCGCACCAAGATCCTGAAGTTCGAGGGCGGCTATCACGGGATGAGCGCCGAAGCGCAGATGAGCCTCGCGCCCGCAACCCGCGTGAATTTTCCGCAAGCGGTGCCGGACAGCGCGGGCATTCCCCAAAGCGTCGCCGATCAGATGCTGATCGCGCCCTATAATGATCTGGCGGCGGTCGAGGCGCTGCTGGCCGAGCATGATGACATCGCCGCGATCATTGCCGAGCCTTTGCAACGGATCATCGCGCCCGAACCCGGCTATCTGCAAGGGCTGCGCGATCTGTGTGACCGATACCATGTGTTGCTGATCTTTGACGAGATCGTAACCGGCTTTCGTCTGGCTTACGGCGGCGCGCAGGAGCGCTACGGCGTGACCCCCGACATCTGCACATTGGGCAAAATCATCGGCGGCGGCTTTCCTCTGGCAGCCCTTGGGGCGAGCGCCGAAATCATGCGGCATTTTGACAAATCCGTGGTCGGCGCTGACAAATGGCTGATGCAGCTTGGCACGCTGTCTGGAAACCCGGTGGCGGCGGCGGCGGGGCTCAAGACGATGGAAGTGCTGCGCCGCGATGGGAGCTATGACAGGCTGCGTGCTATCGGTAGAACCCTGCAAGACATGCAAACATCCGCCCTGTCAGACGCCGGAATCGCGCATCAGATTTGCGGCGATGAAACGCTTTTCGACATTGTTTTCACGCAATCCCCCTGTCGCGATTACCGAAGCGCGCGTCACGACGACCCGCAACGCAACGCGCTTTACAACAGGGTGCTGCGCGCCAATGGCGTGTTCAAATCGCCGGGCAAGCTTTACCCGTCTTTGGCCGTCACCAATGACGATCTGGACCAAACCAAAGCCGCCGTTCTGGCCGCCGTTCAGGCGATCAGCGCGGGGTAAATCGCGCCTCGCTGCAATGCAGGCACGATACGCGGCAATCAAGCATGTGTGCGTGATTTCTGGGGGTCGTAGATCGGGCTTTGAACCACGGTTGCGGTGGTGGTGATCCCACCGCCGTTCAGGTCCAGAATACTGCCCAGCGCAATATCCGGTTTGATATGCGCCAAGGCCAAGGACTTGCCCAGCCGGTGCGAGTAACACGGGCTGTTGACCACCCCGACCTCGACCCCGTCCATTGACAGCACCTCGCCCCCCGCGACCATATCCGCGTGATCAATGTCCAGACAAACGTTGGCCACAGCGGGCGCGCCCTTGGCCGCAAGCACCGCAGATTTGCCGCGAAACGCGCCTTTGCTCTTGCCGATAGTAAAGCCAAGACCAACCTCCCACGGGGTGTTGTCCTCGCTCATGTCATAGCCGTAAAACAACAGCCCCGCCTCGATCCGCAGCTTGTCGAGCGCGGTGAACGAACAAGGCATGACACCGGCCTGCACCAGCCGATCCCAAATCTCGCCGATCACCCTGCCATCGGCAAAAATCTCGTAGCCGCGTTCGCCGGAATAGCCGGTGCGCGATATCCGGCAGGGATGACCGAAGAGCCGCGTGGCCGCATGGTCAAAATAGGCCAGCCTCGCCAGATCCATATCGCAATGGGCGTTCAGAATATCCAGCGCCGCCGGACCCTGCACCGACAGATCGTGCAAATCATCGGTAAACTCTACCGAGACATCGCGGCCTTGTGCCGAGGCCTCAAGCAGTGCCATCGTATCGCCCGACCCGTGTACGATCATCCATTCATCGCCGCCGTTGTTCGACACGATCGCGTCGTCGGCGATGCCGCCCTGCTCGGTCAACACGCATGTATATGTGGCCTTGCCGGGCACGAGTTTGGTCATGTCGCGGGTGGTCAGATGATCGAGAACCGCCTGCGCCTCGGGGCCGCGCACAAAGACCTTCTTGAGCGGCGACATATCGAACATCCCCGCGCGCTCACGCACCGCATCATGTTCGTCATTGGGGGCGCTGTCATAGCTCCATGCGGTGCCCATCCCGTTCCAGTCTTCCAGCCCCGATCCAAGGGCAATGTGGCGCGACGCAAGCGCCGAGCTGCGGCTGAGGTCTTCGGTCATATCTGCTCCTTCTAATACCATTCATCGGGCATCGAGGCTTTGCGCTCGGCCACGAAAGCGGTCAGGGCGCTATGGATTGCCTCATCCATGGCGGGTTGCTGGTAATCGGCCAGCATCTTTTGCCACAGGGCGGTGGCGCGGTGATCGGCGGTCTTGGCGCCGTTCTCCTGCCAGGTCTCGAACGCGCCGCCCTCGGGTACTGCGGGGGCGAAATTGGCCGTCGTGTAATGGCGCAAAGTATGCGCGGTCGAGAGAAAATTCTGGCCGGGTCCGGTTTCCAGATAGGCATCACGGCCAAAGGCCTCCTCCTCGGTGCCAAAGCCCTGCAACAGCTTTAGCATCGCGCCGCAATGATCGAGATCGAGCACGAATTTCTCATAAGACATCACCAGCCCACCCTCGAGCCAGCCCGCCGCGTGCCACACCTGATGCGCCCCCGACAGCAGCGTGGACCACATGGCACCGGCGCTGTCCTGCATCGCTTGCGCATCGGGGGCATTCGACGCGGTGATCTGCCCGCCGCCTGCACGCACCGGAACCCCCAGACGGCGGCCCAATTGCGCGATCGCCATGGTGGTCATATTCGCCTCGGGCGATCCAAAGGTCAGCGCGCCCGAGCGCAGGTTCATCGTTGAATGGAAGCTGCCGAACACCACCGGGCAGCCCTTGCGCACAAGCTGCGTCAGGGCGATGCCGACCATCGCTTCGGCCAGAGTTTGCGCGGCAACCGCCGCCGGTGACAAAGGCCCCATGGCGCCGGCAAAAATCGCCGGCGAGACGCAGACGCATTGATTGGCTGCCGCATAGACCCGCAGTGCCCCCGACATCGTGTGATCGTAAACCAGCGGCGAGTTGACGTTGATATTCGCCTGCATCACCGCATGCCTGCTCATGAAACCGGCGCCAAACACCAGCCGCGCCATCTCGATACTGTCCTGCGCGCGCTCCACCGCGGTGACGCTCCCCATAAACGGCTTGTCCGACAGCGTCAGATGGGCCAGCACCATATCCAGATGGCGTTTGTTGACCGCAATATCCGTCGGCTCCACCACCGTTCCGCCCGAATGGTGCAGGTTCGGCGCCGCATAGGTGAGTTTTACGAAGTTGTGGAAATCCTCAAGGGTCGCATAGCGCCGCCCGCGCTCGAGATCCGACACGAAGGGCGAACCATAGCCCGGCATCAGCACCACATCATCGCCGCCAAGGGTGACGGTGTTCTTGGGATTGCGCGCATGCAGCCGGAACTGTCGCGGCGCAGTCGCACAGAGCGCGCGCACAAGCCCCGGCTCGAACCTGACCCGTGTGCCCTCGACCTGCGCACCCGCCGCCGCAAACAGATCTAGCGCGGTCTGGTCATCGTGAAACTCGATGCCGATGTTGTGCAGGATCCAGTCCGCCTGATCCTCGATCCGGCGCAGGGCCGCGTCATCAAGCATCGCATATGCGGGGATCTTGCGCCGGTGGTAGATCGGGCTTTCAAACGGTGCATTATGGCGCGCCAATCGTCCCCGCCGCGTGTTGTGTCGCTTGGTAATATGCGTTGAAGCGTCAAGATTTTCCAACCCAATACCTCCTCAATTTCCCCGTAACGGCACTATTGGCTAGGAATTCATCACTGGATATCGAAATTTTCTTGTCTCAGCGTTCAAGAAAATTATACGCTCACTCATGCCTATTAAGTTCCGCCATCATGACGGGTTGCGCCTGTTCGTGGAAATCGCTCAATACCCGAGCTTTTCCGACGCGGCGGCGGCATTGAACATGACCAAAGGCGCGATCAGCTATCAGATCAAGACGCTCGAAGACGACCTGCGGCTGACGCTGTTCCAGCGCAGTTCCCGTGGCGTCACTTTGACCGAAAGCGGCAGCCAGTTGCTGGCCATCGGCCAGCGCCATTTCCACAGCATCGAACGCGCGCTGATCGCGCTTAAGGGCATGAGCACGCAAAGCCTGACGGTGGGTGTATCGACCTATTTCGCGGCGCGCTGGCTGTCGCCCTTGCTGATGTCCTTCCTCGAAACCCATAGCGACATCCAGTTGCGCATCCAGCCGATGATCAAACTCTTTGATCTGGAAAGACAAGGGATCGATATTGCGATCCGCTGGGGAAACGGCGACTGGACTGATGCCGAGATCACCCCGTTCATGCCGATGCCGGCGTTTCCAGTGGGCAACCGCGCCGCCGCCGAGGCGGTCAGGACGCAGGGGATCGAACAGGCGTTCGCGTCATTCACTCTGTTGCGCGATCATGATGACAGCAACGCATGGTCGGATTGGTTCGACGCGACCAATCTGCCGCGCCAGACCCGCCGCGATACGCTGATCATCCCCGATCCCAACGTCCGCGTTCAGGCGGTGATCGACGGTCAGGGGGTGGCGTTGATGGACGATCTGAGCCAAAGCGAGATCAGCGAGGAAAAACTGTTCCGGCTGTCGGATCAGGATCTCTCGACCTACGGGTATTTTCTGGCCGTTCCGCGCAGCAAATCCCCCAGCGCCGCCCTTGATGCCTTCGTTGACTGGATCCGGCTGCAGCAATGAGAGGCCATTCAAGCGAGGGCGTTTGTGGCGCGAGCGGCGGACATATGTATATCAAACATATGTCGCGCAGGGCCAAAAAAGCACAATTTTCGCCTTGTTTCTCGGATGCTACCTGTCTAAACGGGTCAGCGGAGACGTGGCCGAGTGGTCGAAGGCGCTCCCCTGCTAAGGGAGTAGGCCCGGAAGGGTCTCGTGGGTTCGAATCCCATCGTCTCCGCCACTTTCATGGCATTGAGCAAAAGAGTCTTGGGATTGCCCCGCTCTGCCGCGCGTGGTTTTCTGATACACTGCTGCTGATTGTCGCGCGAATCCGGCGTTCGCTTGGGTTGCTTGCGGGCGGGGTGCGCGCAGTCGCATAGTGTGTGACGCGGGGCGGTTTTGGTGGTGGTTGCTGCCGTGCAGGCATAAAAACAAGGGCCAACCCGGATGGATTGACCCTTTTGGCGTCTTTACCGCGTTGCGACGCTGGCGAGTTCGCGCTGGAGGTCGGCGAGGCCGTTGTCGCTGTCGAGGGACATCACCGCGCCCACCAGTGCGTCGGCGGTTGCGGCGGGCATCAGGTTGGCGGTGCAGCTTTTGAACTTCTGCGCGACCTCATCCGAGGTCAGCGGCGCGTCGGGGTTGCCGCGGTTGATCGCCACGCGTTTCTCGATCACCTGCCCGTCGGTCAGGGTGATCCGCAGATGGCCGGGGAAGTATTTCGGGAAGCCGGTGGTGCCTTTTTCGGCGTTCTCATAGGTGGTCTTGCGCGCCAGTTCCAAGAGGTCGGGGCGCTGGATCTGGTCGGCGGTGAAGGAGGCTTGCTCGACCTTGCCGTCGATCAACCCGCAGGCGACCAGATAGGGCAGGCTGAATTTCGCCCCGTAAGCATTGGCGGGGGTGTATTTCGACTCGATGGGATCGCAGACGAAACCGGCGGCGACCTCGTCGATGATCGCGTGGATATTGGCGATGTCTTCGGGCTTGATGCCGTCTGCGCGCAGCTCAATCGCGCAGTCCACCGCGCCATGGGCGAAATGGCAGCAGGGGTAGGGTTTGATCGAAACATTCTCGGTCTCCCAGCGGCTGCCGAGATCGGCGCTAACCAGTGCAGGGTCGGAAAGGTCCGGCAATCCGTGGGTGTTGAAGACGCTCTTGCGACCCTCAAAGATCGTCTCGGGGCCGGTGGCTCCGGCGCGGGCCAGATGCGCGGTGATGATCGCGTTCTGCGCCGCCCAGCCGACGTGATAGCCCTTGGACGACGAGGAATTCACCAAGAATTCGGTCACACCAGAGGCTTGCGAGCCGCAAAGGCCCAGAGCGTGTTGCATCTGCTCTGGCGTTAGCCCCAGCAGTTTGCCAGCGGCGGCGGTGGCGCCGAAGGCGCCGGCGATGGCGGTCGAATGGAAGCCGCGGTTGTGGAACGAATTGCCCGAGGCAATGCCGACCCGCGCCGCCACTTCCCATCCGGCGACAAAGGCGGTGAGAATGTCACGGCCAGAGGCGCCGATCTCTTCGCCCAGGGCCAGAACCAAGGGCGTCAGGATGGCGCTGCCGTGGACGATCGAGGCGGTGTGGGTGTCGTCGAAATCCAGCACATGGCAGGCAACGCCGTTGACCAGCGCCGCATAGGGTGCTGCCAGCGTTGCCGTGCTGCCGAGCACCGGACGCTCGCCCGCGCTGCCGGGAATGGCTTGCACCCCCGCCAGCGCGATTTTGAAGTTCGGGTGCAAGCTGCCCGAGAGGCCGACACCTAAGGTGTCGGTGATCAACTGCTTGGCCCGCGTGATGGTCGAGGCCGGAATCGCGTCATACTCGAGCGCGGTAACAAAGGACGCCAAAACGGCAGAATGGGTTGCGGATTGGGTCATTTTATCTTCCTTTTCAAGACCAACAGAGGCGGTGTGCCATCAGCAGGGCAGGACCGCGTTAGGCGATCCGGCCACCGGCTTTGACGTCCGAGACCAACTGGTCAACGATATTGGGCGAGTCGCCCACATAGGTGGTCGCGTCCAGCAGGGTGTCAAGCTCGGCCTCGGTCAGGGCGCCGCTGATCGCTTTGTTTGCGGCCAGTGCCTCCTTGAAGGTAATACCACCCTCGATGCCTTTCATCGCCGCGTGATAGACTTCTTCATGTGCGGTCTGTTTGCCCAGCTTGTCGGCCAGTGCGAACATCACCCGCTCGGCCAGTGCGTAGCCTTTGAGCAGGTCGAGATTGGCCAGCATGCTGGTTTTCTTGACTTCCAGCCCGCCCAGAACAAAGTTCAAATTGGCGGTGACCACCGAGAGCATCAGGCAGATTTCGGGAATGATCTTCCATTCCATCTTCCAGATCGCACCGTCGCGCTCGTGCTCGTGTTTGGTGATGTCCGACATCATATTGATGTTGGATTTCAGCGTGTTGCTGACCGTGACGGAATTCTCGGTGACCGCCGGATTGCGCTTGTGCGGCATGGTGGAGGAGCCGACCTGACCCTCACCGAAGGGCTCGGCGATCTCGTCAAATTCGTTATGGGTGAGCAGCAGCAGCTGGTTGCCGATCTTGTTCAGGGTGGCGTTGATGCCGCCCATCACCGCGCCGAATTCATACATCCGGTCACGTGCCGGCTGCCACGAGATATTCGGCGTGCCGAGGCCGAGGCGCTCGTTCACGGCTTTCTCCATCGCGTCGGCTTTCGGGCCAAACGAGGCTTTGGTGCCGACCGCGCCGACGATCGAGCCGACGAACACGCGGGCGTCCATCTCGTCGAGGCGCTGCAGGTGACGGTCGATTTCCGACAGCCAGATCGCGGTTTTGAAGCCGAAGGTGACCGGGATTGCCTGCAGCGACAGGGTGCGGCCCATCATCGGGGTGTTGCGGTGCTCGACGCTCAGGTTGAGCAGGTAGCCCGCCATTTCCTCAAGGTCGCGGCGCAGGATCGCGGTGGCGTCCTTCATTTGCAGGATCAAGCCGGTGTCGATGATATCCTGCGTGGTGACGCCAAAGTGGACGTATTCGCCCGCGTCGCCCTCGCAGGCGTGCTCGAGCCCGCGCACCACTGGCACCAGCGGGTGTTTGGTGATCGCCAGATGATGCAGGACATAGTCCATATCGATCTGGTCGAACTGCGACTTGGCGGCGATTTCCTTGGCGGCTTCGGCGGGGATCATGCCCAGATCGGCCTGCACGAGGGCGAGTGCGGCCTCAACGTCGAGCCAGCGCTGGATGCGGGCCTCGTCGTTGAACACATTGCGCATTTCCTCGGTCGACCAGGAGTTTTTCAAAAGAATGGAATCAAAAACGCTCGTACCCATGGGGATGTCTCTTTCTGACTATGCGTGAATTGGGGGCGCGCGGCGCCTATTCGGTGCGGCGCGCGGTGAAGCTCAGCCGGTGGCGGCGTCGAAAGACGCCTGCATATCGGCGATCAGATCGTCGATATGCTCTAGGCCGGCATGGAAACGGACCATCTGGCCGCTCCGTGTGGTATTGGGGAACTGGCGCCCTGCCTCGGGGTTCGAGGGCATCGCGAGGCTTTCATAGCCGCCCCAGGAACTGCCGATGGCAAAGAGGCTCAGCCGGTCAACAAAGCCCTCGGCGTCGAACCCTTCGGTGAAGAACACGCTGAACAGGCCGTTGCAGCCCATCGCGTCGCGCTTCCAGATCTCGCCGCCGGCGTGGCCGGGCAGGCCGGGATGCACCACCGAAGCAACTTCGGGGCGATCCGCCAGCCATTTGGCCAGCGCGAGGCCGTTTTCCTCATGGCGTTCCAACCGCAAACCCAGCGTGCGAATGCCGCGCAGGCAGTTATAGGCGTCATCGGGGCCGATGGTCTGACCGGTCATATGGGTGTGTTTGCGCAGGGCGGCGGTGGCGCGGCCTTTGACCGCAACCGCGCCCATCATAACATCGGCATGGCCGCCCAGATATTTGGTGCCCGCCACAACCGAGACATCGCAGCCCAGATCAAGCGGGCGATAGAGCCAGCCCGAACCGTAGGTGTTATCGGCAATGACCAGCAGATCGCGCGCGTGGGCATCGGCGCAGAGCGCGGGCAGGTCCATCACCTCATAGGTCTGCGAGGCGGGGGATTCGACCATCACCGCCTTGGTGTTGGGCTTGGCATAGGCGCCCAGATCGGTGGTGTCCCACGGGAAGTAATCCACCGTCACGCCAAGCCGCGTCAGCACCGTGTCGCAATAGGTGCGGGTGGCGGGAAAGATCGTGTCGACGACCAGCAGGTGATCACCGGCGCCAAGGAAAGGCGCGAGCGCACCGGCCACCGCCGCGACGCCACTGGGGAACAGAAAACACGCCTCGCCGCCCTCCAGATCGCTGATCGCGGCGGCCAGCGCATGCGCGGTGGTGGTGCCGCGCCGCCCGTAAGAGAGCACCGCGTCGTCGCTTTCGCGCGCCAGCTTGGTGCCCTTATACGAGGCCACCGTGTCATGCAGGATCGTCGAGGCCCGCATCACCGGCGGATTGGCCGGGCCGGGTGTGGGCATGCGCCCGTAATGCATGAGTTTGGTTTCACGCTTCATGAAATGCACCTCCTTAAAGGGCGAAAGATCGATCGGGTCAGGCGGCTTTTTTCGGCAGGAAGTTCAGCACCACCGGCACGATCCACAAGAGGGCCGAGACAAAGATCATCCCGGCGCTGATCGGGTGGTTGATCGGGTCGATAAAGACCAGCCAGTCACCGCGCGAAATCAGCAGCGAGTTGTTCAGCGAGGACTCCAGTTGCGGCCCCAGCACCAAACCGAGGATCGCCGGTCCCAAGGGGATTTTCGTCATCCGCATGACAAAGGCCACCAGACCCGCGACCAGCGCCACCCACATGTTGAAGGTATTGGCCCCGTCCGAATAGGCGCCGATAAAGCACAGCATCGCGATCACCCCGACCAGCACCTCTTTGGGGATCGAGAAGATCGACTTCGAGACGCTGCGGATCACCAAGAAGGCGACCGGCCACATTAGGAGGTTGGCGACGAGGAAAGCGACGATAATCATCCAGGCGATATTGCCGTGTTGCGAGAACAACAGCGGGCCGGGCACCATGCCGTGCAGCGCCAGTGCGCCGATGAATAGGGCCGAGGTCGAGTTGCCCGGGATGCCCAGCGACAACAGCGGCACCATCGAGGAGGCGGTCACCGCGTTGTTGGCGGATTCCGGCGCGGCGACACCCTCGGGGACGCCTTCGCCCCAGGCTTCCTCGCCGGGTTTGCCGGCATATAGGCGGCGGAAGCGGCGGGCGGCGTTGTCATAGGCGAGGAAAATCGCCATCAGCATCCCCGCACCGGGCAGCATACCGATCACATTGCCGATTGCGGCACCGCTCAGCCAGACCGGCCAGAGGCGGCGCATCAGCGCGCGCGGCAGCAACAGCGAGCCGATCTCGGGCAGTTTGCTCAGCGGTTTGTTGTCTTTGCGGTCGCGGAAAATATCGACCATCAGATCCAAGAGCGCGGCGACCCCGAACAGGCCAACGAGCAGCGGCACAAAGGGGATGCCCTCGATCATGTTGATATTGCCGAACGTATAGCGCGGAAAGCCGGTGACGGGGCTAAAGCCGATGGTCGCCACGGTCAGGCCAATGATCGCCGCAATCGCGCCTTTGATCACATTGCCGCGCAGCAGGCCGACGACGCTGGACAGGCCGAGGATCGCCAGCGCGAAATTCTCGACATAGCCAAAACGCAGCGCCACCGAGGCCAGCGAGGGGGCGAAGAACAGCAGCACAATCGAGCTGATGATGCCGCCGATCACCGAGGAGGTGATGGCGATTGAGAGCGCGCGACCGGCCATGCCTTTGCGGGCCATGGCGTTGCCGTCTTCGGCGGTCAGCAGCGATGAGGCAGTGCCGGGCACTTTGATCACAATGGCGGGGATCGCGCCGCCGGTGGCCGCCGCGCAATAGACGCCGACCATCAGCGCCAGCGCCTGATCCGGCGGCATGGCAAAGGAAAACGGAATGAACACCGCGAAGGCGATATTGTCATTGATGCCGGGGATCGAGCCGACGATCATGCCGGCGAACAGGCCAGTGACCAGCATGAACAACACCATCGGTGTCGCAAGTGTCTGAAAACCTAGAAGGATTGCATCCATATTCGTAACTCACATAAGCCAGGGTGCGATAGTTGTAGGCAGGCGCACGCCCAGCCCGACGATAAACGCGAGATAGCTGACACCGGTGATGATCGCGGCAATCAGCGCGACCTTGCCAAAGCCGCGCACACCGCAGACGGTCATGAATACGGCCTGCATCACAAAGGTCGGCAGGATGTAGCCCAGCCCATAGGTCAGCGCGACGATCCATGCGATCAGCGTCAGCGAGGCGATCAGCGCGACCGGACTGGCGATGGCGAAATTGGCGATCTCGGCTTTCGGGCGGCGGCTTTTGACCACCAGCAAGGCGCCGAGCACGATCACCGCCGTAGATAGGGCGATGGGATAATTGCGCGACATCGCGTCAAAGCCGCTGGCCATCCAAGCGGCGATGCCACCAAGTATAACCAATGCAAGCCCCAGCCAGAAATCGCTATGGGGCCGAACGAATGGAGTTCCCGATCTTGCGGACATTGGTCTTTGCTCCTTGGCGGGTGGAATAGCAAAAGCCTGCCCGCCACAAAGGACGGGCAGGCATAGGGTTTACTGGCCGAGACCGGCTTCTTCGATGATCGCGCCGGTGCGGGTCGCGTAGTCGCTGATCACCGCTTGGAACGCATCCGCGTCGCGGAACACCGGCACAAAGCCAGCATTGGTCATGCGCTCACGGTAGGCTTCGTCTTCATAGACCGACTGCATCAGGTTCGACAGCGTGGCGACGACATCATCAGGGGTGCCAGCAGGCACGGCCCAGCCGCGGAAAGTGGCGAAGATCGGGATGTCGATGCCGGCTTCCTGGAAGGTCGGGACATCGGGGAAGTCGGGGTTGCGCTCTTCTTGCGCAATCGCCAGCAGACGCACGCCGCCAGCCTGGGCTTGGGCCATTGCCTCACCCATCGGCCAGAGCGCGCCATCCGCATGGCCACCAACCACCGCCTGAACCTGCGCGCCAAAGCCGCTGGTCGGGATGTAGTTGAAGGTCATATCGGTGACCCGCTCGATTGCCAGACCCGAGAGGTGGTGCGAGGTGCCGATACCGGCGACGACGATGCTCAACGGCTCTGCGGTGGCGGCGTCGATGAAGTCCTGCGCGGTCTCGAAGGGCGAATCCATCGGCACGGCGATGACTTCGGGATCGAGGTTATACAGGGCGACCGGACGGAAGTCGTCGATCGAATAGGTCGCGCCCTTCATCAGCGGGTTGGTCACCACCGAGCTGGTCATCGCGAGGATCGAATAGCCATCAGGGGCGGCCATCGACACCGAGGTCTGCCCGACGATACCGCCGCCGCCGCCACGGTTCACCACCACCAGCTCGCCACCCTCAAGGATCGAGTTGGCGGTTTCAGCGATAATACGCGAGGTCGTGTCAACCGATCCGCCGGGGGCGAAGGGCACAACCAGATCAATATCGCGCTGCGGATAATCGTCGGCCAGCGCCGGCATCGCCAGCGCGCTCAGACCAAGTGCAGCAACAAGTGCAAGGTTCTTCATCTCATACTCCCTTATGAAAAAACTCATCTGGCGAACTTAATGTGTGCCAATCCATTTGTAACTTCGATAATTTTTCACTATTCATAAGAAAATGTGATCGAATGGGAGCGCTTCGTGAAACCCGATATGCCGCTATCACTGTCGCAGCTACGCACCCTGATCGCGATTGACGAAGAGGGGAGTTTTGGCGGTGCCGCGCTCAAGCTCCAGCGCACGCAACCGGCAATTTCCCAGCAAATGAAGAACCTTGAGCAGGTCCTGGGCACGCCGCTATTCGTCACCAAAGGGCGCCGTCGCGAGTTGACCGAGGCGGGCAAAACCCTGCTGCGCCACAGCCACGAAATCCTGTCCCTGTGCCATCAGGCGATGTCAGCCTCGGGCAGCAGCCACAACACCGGCGTGATCCGCTTGGGCGCACCGATGGAGATTGCCAACGATGTCTTGCCGCGCATCCTCAAGGCATTTTCCCTGCGCTGGCCACGTGTGCGAATCGCTTTGGCGATCGAGCGCAGCGGCGTTTTGATGAAGATGCTCGAAGAGGGCACGCTGGATCTGACGCTGAGCACATGGCGTTCGGGCGGCAGCGAGGGGCGGCGCGCCAGTCTGATGTCAGTGCATTGGATCGCCGGTAAGAACTGGCAGCACAATCCCAACGAGCCGCTGCCCTTGGTGCTGACCGATGCGCCCAGCATGTTCCGCCGCATCGCCCTGACCGCGCTGGATCTGAACGGCTGGACCTATTTCGAGAAATTCACCTCACGCACCCCGTCGGGCGTGCGCTTTGGCATCGAGGCGGGACTGGGGATCACCGCCCGCACCAAAAGCGCCTTTCGCTCGGATGTCGAAATCCTTGATACGAAACTGGGCCTGCCGTCATTGCCGCAGGTGTCCTATTATCTGCACCGCGCGCTGAACAAAACCGGACCCGAGATCGATGATCTTTACGAGACGATCATGGACAATGGCTAAGCTTTGACCTTTCGCTGATCAATAATTTCGAGTTATATGTTATGTTTGCGCTAGCAGTAATGTTTGCGCTAGCGGAAAAACGGTGTTTCACACGCGCAACAGGGCTTCATCCAAGGTCAGGTTTATGGCACTATGCCGCCGTGACCGAAAATGGGTCATGCGTAACACACCAGCCGAAAATATAGTGACAGTCATGTCGGTATGGAGATTTTAGTGAATACTCATAATACGATTGACGCCGACACCTCGTCGCGCACCGGTAATCTCCTGCTTTTACCACAAATGATCGTCGATACCGCTGGCTGGATTGTCTTTGCCAACCACCCCGCGGATACGTTGTTCGGCTATGACGCAGATGCGCTCAACGGGCGCAATGTGACGGATATCCTGTCAATCAACTCGGTCGATGATCTGGTGGCCGGTGCGTCGCAAAGCCACGACACAATGGTCGTCGAGGGTGTCACCGGACGCTCGGCCGGTGGCGAAGCGATTGCGCTGACCGTGCAGATTTCGACCTGTGCGCTCGAGGGCCGCGCCTCGCGTTACGTCGTGATCCTGCAAGAAGCGGTGGCGGCCTCCAGCGCCGAAGCCGCCTTTCGCGCCGATTATCAAAGGTTGAGCAATGCGATCAAGGGCGCGGAAATCGCCACTTGGGAATACGACCGAACGACTGGCAAAATCTCGGTCTGCGATATCTGGCGCGAGGTCTTGCAGATCAGCAGCCATGATAGCGATTTGATCCAGAAAGAATGGGTTGCGCGCATGCATCCCGAGGACGGGATCGAACTTAACGCGGGACTTCAACGGCTTCTGAACGGCGAGATTGAGCGTTTCGAAGACGAATACCGCTTTCGCTCGAAGAGCCGGACCGAATGGATCTGGGTGCACAGCGATCTGGCGGTTGCCGGACGCGACCTTGAGGGCAATGTCACCCGCGTGAGCGGCGCGATGATGGATGTGACCAAGCGCAGGGAAACCGAGGAGGCGCTGCGCCGCAGTGTCGAACAGTTCCGCTCGACCTTCGACAGCGCTGCGGTCGGCATGGCGATCCTCGGCGCCGAGGGCGAATTTATCGAGGTGAATCCCCGATTGAGCGAAATGCTGGGTTTCACCACCGAAGAATTGTTGGCTTCGAGCATTCGCAAAATCACCCATCCCGACGATTTGAAAGCCGATCTTGAGCGTTTGCAGCGTTTCGAGACTAGCAAATTGAACACGTTCCAGTTCGACAAACGGTTTGTCCGTGCCGATGGCAGCGTCATGTGGGCGATACTGAGCGTCGCCAAGGTCAGGGATGATGACGGTGCTTTCGATCACTATATTGGCCAGCTCATCGATGTCACCAGCCAGCACCAGCAGCAGCAGTTAAAAGGCGAGTTTATCTCGACCATTAACCACGAATTGCGCACGCCTTTGACCTCGATCATCGGCTCGTTGATGCTGCTGACCTCGATGGATACCGAGGCGCTGTCCGAGGATGCAAAGCGCTTGCTCTATATCGCTAAAAAGAATGGCGACCGGATGCATGAGCTGATCAATGACGTGCTCGATTTCGAGAAATTCTCGGGCGGGCATATGCATATGCATTTGTCGAGCCAGCGGATTTCGGCTTTGGTCGAGGATGCGATCTCGGCCAACCTAGGCGCGGCGCATACTTACGGTGTCGATTTCGAGCTATTCGCACCGGCCCGCGCCGCGACCTGTCTGGTCGATCCGCAACGCTTTCAGCAGGTGATGACCAACCTGTTGTCGAACGCCGCGAAATTCGCCAATCAGGCCAGCACCATTGAAGTGCGGGTCGAAGAGAAGGGCAGCGATGTCTGCGTGTCGGTGACGAATTTCGGCGAACCGATCCCGGAAGCCTTCCGCGACCGTATTTTCGAGCCTTTCGCGCAGGCGAATTCGACCTCGACCCGCGAGCGTGGCGGCACTGGTCTGGGGCTGGCGATTGCCAAGCAGATTGTCGAGCAGACCGGCGGGAAAATCGGGTTTCAAACCACCGAAGACGGGAAAACCACCTTCTGGTTCACTCTGCCGCGATGAATAGCGAATTGTCTGGGAAAATCAGCCTGCGCATCTAGCGCAGTTTCACCGGCCGCAGGTCTGCCAACCGTTTCTCGGCGCGGCTTTCGGCACGGCCCAAGGCGCGCTGAAAGGACTTCCACACCCCCTGCGTGCGGCTTGGCACCGGCTTGATCGGATTGCCCAGCGACACCTCAAGCTCCATCGGCCCGCCGTCATCAAAGCTCAACCGTTTGGCGTCCAGATATTCCTGAATTTCCAGTTCCGCCGCGATCGAGGGCTCCAGATCCGGGCGGTGCATGACGATCAGAAACCGTCCGGCACCGGCATAGGCCATCATATAGCCGTAGGGTTTGAACACCGCGCTGATCGCTTCGGCAACGGCGGTGAGGGCGGCGAGGAAGCAGGCCGAGGTGGCGCGGCTTTGCAGCCGGTCAAAGCCGGTGATGATCGCGGCCAGAACCTGAGTGCGCGCTTTCTCGGACTGGGACACCTGCTTGAGATAGTTGCCCAATGCGGTTTGGCTGACCACATTCTCGACGCTGTCGATCGTAACCTCATCGACCAGCCCGCTTTCGGCACTCTCGGCCTGGCTCACCTTTTTGCTGCGGTGCGAGACGTCATAGGCGCGGCGGGCGTCGATCAATTCCTTGGCGATCCGCAACCGTGCGCCGACCTCGGAGATATCGAAAGGCTTGCCGATGTAATCCGTGGCGCCGGCCTGAAAGGCGCGGTCGATGTAATCCTTCTCGCTCATCGCGGTCAGCATGATGATCGGGGTTTTGCTGTAGCGCTCGATCTGGCGGATGCGGCTGCAAAGTTCGATACCGTCCATGCCGGGCATGCTGATATCGAGCAGGAAACAGTCGAATCCGGCATCGTCGCTTTGCAACAAAGACAGAGCCCTCTCGCCGGAATGCGCGGTGACAACCTCCGGGAAATCGAAGCGCGCCACGGTCATCGTAAGAATTTCTAGGATGAACGCGTCATCGTCGACGGCAAGAATCTTCATTGGAACCTCAAAGGCATCGTAGCGTGAGTAAAAGCATTTGGTGAAAACTGAAAACAACCGGCGCAAAAAATACAATCGGAACGGATTAGCCGATGCGCATGCGATTGACTCGTAAGTTGCATGATTCGAGCCTATTTTGGCTTCGCACGAGGCACAAGTTCTTTTCCGCGAATAGAGTGTCTCGCTAGGGAATACTTGCGAGATGTGGCTTTGGTTGCGTGAATACCTGTCACATAACTGTGTTTTGGCGCAAAATCGAGCGCGGCTTTGTCGCAGGCTGGGCGGAGATTGTGCAGGGCTGCCACCTTGGATGCGGTCTGAAATATCCGGCGGCAGGGCGGGATTGCAGATTAGCGCCGCGCGTGGGCGCGAGAGTTTGATCTGCGGGCCGCCTCAATTCGGGCGTTGGCGCCTGTATCTGGTGGGACGGGGGATGCGAGTTTAGCAGGGTCATCTTGCCGCCACCTGGCGGTTGCGCGCGGCGCGCCCGTCCTGTTTTTCCAGCGCGCGGGTCTGTGCCAAGGCGGTGATCAACTCGACGGTGGCAGCGGCGCGGGCGGTTTTTGTCCCGTGCAAGTCTATCGGTCCGGCCACCGAAAGAGTGACCAAGGGATCACCGCTGCGCAGTTGCGATGGTGCGTTGCAGGCGAGCCAGCGGCAGAAATCCGCCTCGATCATCGCGACCGAGAAGGGCTTTACCAGCGTTGTCGCGATCACCAGGCTCGCGGTCTCGGTATAGGCCATGACGCTGCGATCCGCGCCGAAGTAACCGATCGCCAAGGCCGCCAGATCTTCGAGCATCGCGGTCAGGGTCTCGGCGGGCATCCCCTCGAAGAGGTTGCGGCTTTGGTCGAATTCGATAGCGAGGATCTGGACCTCGGGCAGGGCTTCGCGGGGCAGGGCGGTCAGGTAATTGAGCAAGGCGCTCTCGCTGACCAGCCCGTGAATGTCGCGCAGCAAGAGGCTGGCAGGGGGGGGCGCGCTCTGGCCGGTTGCCGCGTGTTGGTGCGGGGAATGGGAAAGCGGGGCGATGGGCCGTGGTGTTTCGGCATGCGGAGCAGTCAGGCGCGGCAGCTCCATACGCTGGCGGCGCACCATCTCTTGCGCGGCCTGCAGGCGCTGGCGCAGGTCGTCAATCTCGAAGGGTTTGGTGGCGTAATCCGAGGCTCCGGCGCGGTAGGCATTGCCCATGTGATGCGCATCGCGCCGCGCGGTCAGCATGATCACCGGCGTGTGTTGGTAGCGCGCCATGCGGCGCAGGCGGCGGCACAATTCGACACCGTCCATACCGGGCATGGTGATATCAACCAGCAGGCAATCGAAATGCGTTGCCGGATCTTCCAGCATCGCCAGAGCCGCCTCGCCGGAATCTGCGGCGGCGGTGTTGGTATATCCGGCCTGAGCGGCGATTTGCGGGATCAGTTCCAGAATGAAAGGGTCGTCATCGACAGCCAGAATGCGCATCTCAGCGGCCTCGAGCGGTTTCGCGGTGGTGGGTCGCGGTGGGTTCCCATGGGCCGAGCGCCTGCTTCGCGTGGGTCTGAACGCAGCAATGCCAGCCATCGCCAGCAGTCCTGCCGCGACATAGCTGGCCAGCGCCAGTGGCAATCCGGCGCCCGCAAGCATCGCAACCGCTGCTGCCAAAAGGCCCGCAGCGGCAGCGGCGAGAAGATAGGCAGCGATCAAAGCACGCCCTCCGACAGTATGAAAAGCCCGCAATACAGCCTTGGGTTGTGGGTGCGATTGATAATAGGTGGTTTTCGCCGCGTAATACGAATTTACCCCCTTTTTCTATCGCAAAGCCTCGGTTAGGTGGTGCGAATCTGGCTCAACCGTGTGGCGAAATTATGACGTCGGCAGATATGCGCCGAAGCAGTCGCGCAGGGGCTTGCAAGGGGTGTTTTTGGGCCCTCTGCAGGGTTACGTCTCAGGTAAAGTTTAATTTATTCCATGCGATTGCAGACAAAATGCGATGAAGTGAAAGCGCCAATCGAATGACCGATACACCGATCCTGGATGCGTTCGAACATATGCGCTTGCCGCTGCTCATCGTCGGGCCGCGTGGCACCATCCGCCGCGCCAATGAGGCGGCCAATGAGTTGTTCGCCTGCCATGATACGGGGCTTCCGGGTCGCAAGATCACCGAACTGCTGCCGGTCGCCTCGATTGACGAATTGCACGCCTATATCGAACCGCCCGCCTGCGAGGCGGTGATCAAGCAGATGGTGGCGCAGACCTGCTGTGGCGCGACAGTGCCCTTGGTCGTTCACATGACCGCATGGACCGACCCGAGCGGCGATCTGAACCATACGCTGGCACTGCGCGATATCTCCGATGAGGTGCAGGCCGATCTGGTCTCGCAGGCGGAATTACTGCGCGCCAATAGTGCGATCACCGGCGCGCGGATCGGGGTGTTCGAGTATAACGCGGTCGATGATACGGTGATTGTTTCGGATGTCTGGCGCGAGTTGCTGGGGCTTGAGCGTGACGATACGCAGGATCTGCAGTTGCGCTGGCGTGCACGGGTGCATCCCGATGATCTGGCGGCGGCGCTGCGACCGGTTGATCTCTGCCTGAGCGGTGCTGCCGCGCGCGCCTCGTCCGAGCATCGCTATCATTCAGGCGACGGCGGGCAATGGCGCTGGTTCCGGTCCGATATCTCGGTGGCAAAACGCGACGCCAAGGGCGCGGTGACACGGGTGGTCGGGGCGCTGACCGATATCACCGAGCGCAAGGCCATCGAGAATGACCTGCGCAAAAGCGAAGAGCGGTTCAAATCCGCCTTTGACAGCGCCACCACCGGCAAGGCGATTGTCGGGTTGGACGGGCGCTGGCTGCGGATCAATCCGGCGATCAGTGCGATGCTGGGCTATACCGAGGAGGAAATCCTCTCGACCAATTTTCAGGCGTTGACCCATCCCGATGATCTGGATGTCGATCTCGACAATCTCAAAAGACTCACCGCCGGTGAAATCGAGAATTACCAAATCGAGAAGCGCTATCTGCGCCGTGATGGTGAGGTCGTCTGGGGGTTGCTCAGCGTTGTGGCGATCAAGGATTCCGAGGGCCGCCCCGAGCAATACCTGTCGCAAATCGTGGATATCACCGAACAGCGCCGTCTGACCGAGCTTAAAAGCGAATTTGTAGCCACCGTTAGCCATGAATTGCGCACGCCGTTAACCTCGGTGCTTGGGGCGCTATCGCTATTGTCCTTCATGGATTCCGAGCCGCTGTCAGATGAGGCGCAACGTCTGCTATATATCGCGCAGGAAAATGGCAAGCGCCTGCATACGCTGGTGAATGATATTCTAGACTTCGAGAAATTCTCGGTTGGTCGGGTCCATTTCGCCTTTTCGCAGCATAAGGTTCAGCGGTTGGTCGAAGAAGCAATTATGACCAATATGAACTCGGCTGATAAATATAACGTCCGGTTCAATTCGATTGGCGAGGACCGCGAGGCGCTTTGCTATGTCGATGCGCGCCGCTTTCAGCAAGTGATGACCAATCTATTGGAAAACGCCGCCAAATTTGCCGCCGAGGGCAGTGAGGTTGATGTCAGGATCGAGCCGCAGCCCACGGAGATCCGCATCTCGGTGACCAATTCGGGCGATGCAATTCCGAGCGAGTTCCGTGACAAGATTTTCAAACCCTTCTCGCAGGCGGAATCCTCGACCACGCGCGAGCGTGGCGGCACCGGGCTGGGGTTGAATATCACCAAACAGATTGTCGAGAAATCCGGCGGTCGCATCGGCTTTGACAGCGGCAAGGACGGGAAGACGACCTTCTGGTTCACCGTTCCGCGCAAAGAGCCAAGCGCGATGCTTCAAGACTAGGCCTCAAGGGGCAGGGGCGCCGATAGCCGGATAAGGCTCCCGCCCTCAAATGCAGATGTGGCCCGGCGTCAGAGTTGCGATATCGCAAGTCGGGACGCCGGGCCTTGTGCTTGTGGCGCTGATCAGCGCTCGGACGAGAAATGCGTCTTGAGATAGGTGAGAATCTCGTCACGGATCTCGTCTTCGGGCTCATACATGCCCTGATCTTCGATCATCCATGTCCACAGATAATCCCAACGCTCATCAGTCAGGCGTTGCTGCAGGATGATCGCCGTCGAGTGACAGGCGACGCATTGGTAAAAGGTCTCCTCAACGCCTTCCGCATCGGGGAGATTGCCGAAATCGGGATTGGGCAGCACCTCGGCGCTGGCGCTCTCGGGCGTTGCAGAATCCGTTGTGGCGGGCTGCATCGGGGTGAGGGGCATCAGCGGATTGGGCGCCGCCCGCATCGGGTCATAAGCCACCTGCGCCGAAGCAGCGGTGACCAAACAGGCCAGCGAGACGCCGAGTGCGCCGCGCAGAATATGGGATGTCGCGAACATAGCGAGTCTTTCTAATATTGATAGGAACCGGGCCAAAGACCCGGTTCCAGCGCGAGGATCAGGTCGCAATCAACGCGATGCGGTGCTGCATGTTGTTGCCATAGCCACGCGGGTTCCAACCCGGCACGACCGGCGGCTGTGCTTCACCGGTCATATCGGTGGCGCGCGCCCAGACCTCGTAATATCCGGCCTCGGGCAGGGTCACATTCGCGCGGAACCGCTGCCATGCGAATTTATTGACCGCAGGCTCCAACTCGGCGGGAATCCAGGTGGCGCCAAAGTCGATCGACACATCAACCGAGGCGATATCGCCGCTGCCCGACCATGCATGGCCGCGCACTTCGGTGGCGGCACCGGCAGGGGCCTGGGTGCCCGACTGCGGGAAGGTGATCAGCGATTTGACCGGCATATCGGTCATGATCACCATATCCTCTTCCGGCACTTCGGTGCCCGGAGCCACCGGATAGGCGGGCATGCGGTAGGAATAGCCGGTCATCTTGGCGCCATCATGGACCTGATCACGCACCCAGATGCGGGTCAGGAACTTTTGCGAGGTCGAGCCGGGGTAGCCCGGGTTGATCACCCGCAGCGGGAACCCATGCACCGCCGGAATCGGCTCGCCGTTCATTTCCCAAGCGATCATGCCGCCTTCTGCCAGTGCCTTTTCAATGGGCACCCCGCGCGAGATTGCATCACGCTCGGGATCGCCCGAGAGATGCGGATCGTTGCTGTAATGGGCGGTGTAAACGGCGGTGTCCTTGATGCCGGCGGCGTTCAGAACATCGCTCAGACGCACGCCGGTCCACTCCGCGCAGCCAACCGCGCCGGTGGTCCATTGGTTGCCCGAGGCGCCGGGGTTGAAATACGCGCGGCCGTTGCCACCGCATTCGATGACCAAGCGACGGGTGATCACCTCGAAATTGTTCTTCAGGTCATCCAGCGTCAGCACCAGCGGCGTCTCGACTTCGCCGTCAATGGTCAGCGTCCAGCCCTCGGCATCCATATTCAGCGCGGTATCCGGCACACCACCGTTGTTGCGGACAAAGAAACGCTCATAGGGGGTGACTTCATCATCCAGCAGATGCGCCGGAGTTTCGGCGTTCAGAGGGCGGTCGCCAAGCAGAATCAAGTCGGGTTTACCGGCCATGATGTCTTCTTCATTCATTCCCTGAGCAAAGGCTTTCAGGTTCTCTGCGAAGGGAATATTCATCCCGACATATGCGCCTAACGCTCCAAGAGCGGTGGTTTTAAGGAACGACCGGCGCGCAGGTTTCTCCGCGATTTCAATATCGGTTTCCGGTGTGATTGAGTCGGTCATGGCGACAATACCTCTCTTTTGCTGGCAGCGAGCGTGGCGCGCTAAATATACATCTCAATCATATCAAATCGCCCCGAGAGAGGCCATATGGTCCGCGCGTTTGCTGCGCATAATTTCGGCGCTTGGGCTGAGTCGCGCGTAGGGCTAGGCGCGCGGGTTTTGCCATATGCGACGGATGCGCAACCTGAGATTGAGCTTAGTGCCTGAGCTGCACGATGACCCCTTGGCACAAACCGGCAACACATCCCAATGCACGGGCGATATGGGAGTATTCTCGCTTGGCACATCCAGAAACCGGCTAACTTGAGTTGTTCCCGATATCCCCCTGCGGTAGTTTACGGCGCGGCGTTATCGCTACCTGCGGACCAGGATTTTTCCATGCGTAATTTTTCAGAATCACTTTCATCGCTGAGCCGACGATCCAAGATTTCCCTGCAGATCGGGCTCGATATGACCTCGATTGCACTGTCGTTTATGGCTGCAATGCTGTTCCGGCTCGAAAGCCTGTTCTTCCTCGGCAGGTCCGAGGTCTGGCTGACACTGCTGGTCACGGTTGTGGCGACGCTGGTCACCTTGCAGATCAGCGGGCTCTACCGCGCGTTGGTGCGCTATTTGACCAGCAGGATTTTAGCGACGGTGGCCAAAGGGGCGGTGGTTGCCGGTGTCGTGCTCTATGCGGCGGGGCTTTATTTCGGCGCGAATTTACCGCGCTCGGTGCCGATTATTTTCGGGATGTTCGTGTTCATCTCGGTCGGCGGGCTGCGCTTTGTCGTGCGCTATTATTTCCGGCGCCCATTGCGCGGCGGCAAGCAGCCGGTGCTGGTCTACGGGGCAGGCGAGGCCGGTTTGCAACTGCTCAATGCGCTGGTTCATGGCCGCGAATATGCGCCGGTGGGGCTGGTCGATGACAATCCCAACCTGCAGGGGATGGCGGTGGGCGGGCTCAGGGTGTTCCCGCCCGGCCAACTGCCGCGATTGGTTGAACAGACCGGCGCGCAGGTGGTGCTCTTGGCGATCCCCAGCATTGGCCGCGCGCGCCGCCGCGAGATTGTCTCACAGATGGCCGAGCTGCAGTTGGAGATCAAAACCATCCCCGGCATGGCCGATATCATCTCGGGGAAAGCAAAGATTTCCGAGTTGCGCGTGGTCTCTGCCGAGGATCTCTTGGGCCGCGATCCGGTGGCGCCGGACGCTGAACTGATCCGCGAGAATATTGAGGGCAAGGTGGTGATGGTCTCGGGCGCGGGCGGCTCGATCGGCAGCGAATTATGCCGCCAGATCATCACCCAGAAGCCCGAGGCGCTGATCCTTTATGACGTATCGGAATACGCACTCTATGCCACTGGATTGGAACTGACCGAGACCGCAACGCGGATGAAATACAAGCTGCGGATCGTGCCGATTCTGGGCTCGGTGCAGCAGGTGCGCAGACTCGAGAAGACGATCAAATCCTTCGACGTGCAGACGATCTACCACGCGGCGGCCTATAAGCATGTGCCCTTGGTCGAGGAAAATGTCATCGAGGGCATTCGCAACAATGTCTTCGGCACGCAGGCGATTGCGGCGGCGGCGCGCAAGGCCGGTGTCGAAAGCTTCATCATGATTTCGACCGACAAGGCGGTGCGCCCGACCAACGTGATGGGCGCCTCGAAACGCCTGGCCGAGTTGATTTGCCAAGCCTATGCGCAAGAGCCCGGCGGAACCGTGTTTTCCATGGTGCGCTTTGGCAATGTTCTGGGCTCCTCGGGCTCGGTGATCCCGCGGTTTCGGGCACAGATCGAGGCCGGTGGGCCGATCACCGTGACCCATAAGGACATCAACCGCTATTTCATGACCATCCCCGAAGCCGCGCAATTGGTGATTCAGGCGGGGGCGATGGGCAAGGGCGGCGATGTCTTCATTCTGGACATGGGCGAGCCGGTCAAGATTTTGGACCTCGCAATGAGCATGGTGCGCTTGCACGGGTTGACACCCTATATCGCTGAACATCCCGACCAGATCGCGCCCGAGAAGGGCGATATTCCGGTCTGCGTGACCGGGCTGCGCAAGGGCGAGAAGCTGTATGAAGAGCTATTGATCGGCAACGACCCTTCGCCAACCCGCCACCCGCGGATCATGACCGCCAATGAGGTCTCGCTGCCGATGGCGGAGCTGACCGCGGTGCTCGAGCGCCTGTTTGCCGCTTGCGAACGCTTTGACGTGCCCGCGATCCTTGGCATCCTGCACGAATTGCCGCTCGATTACGTGCCGACCAGCGACGTGATCTCGGACCTATTGTGGGGCGAGGCGGGGGCCATTCTCACGCAACCGCAGGCGGTGGGTGACGTGCTCGGCTGAAGCGCAAAATCCCCTATCACGTGCCGGTGTTCGCGGTTGTGCAGGTCGGGTTTTGCCCACATATTACAACGATGATAGATGCGCTCAAATCCCTGTTCCGCCCGCAAGCCACCGCCCGCGCCGAGGTGCCGCAAGACGTTGCGGTCGCGGCTTTGCTGATCGAAGCGGCCCGCGCCGATGGGGTCTATGACGCCGCCGAAAAACAGGCGGTCAAACGGCTGCTGCGTGATATGTTTGATCTGGGTGACGCACAAGTGGACGCGCTGCATGATCAAGCCGCCGAGGCCCAGCAAGGCGCTGCCGATATGGTGCGCTTCACACGGGTGGTCAAAATGGCGCTCGAGGAGCACGAGCGCATCGCGATTATCGAGGCGCTCTGGCGCGTTGTGCTGGTCGATCACATCCGTGATCCGCATGAAAACGCCCTGATGCGCCACCTTGCGCCGCTGATTGCGGTCAGTGATTATGACAGCGCGGAAGCGCGGCGGCGGGTGCTGGCCGAGAGCGGCGAGTCTGACAGCTAATCAGCCGCGCAACTCCGCCAGATAAAGCCGCACCGCCTCTTGCACATGGCGAAACCGGTCGCCGCCCAAATGTTTGCCGCCATACCAGCGCGTCACCACGACGATATGGTCCTGCAGTTCTTCGCGTTCGAGCATCCGCAGGATCACCATACCCGCGCCGCTTTCGCCATCATCGGCTTTGACCGGACCGTCTGCGGTGATCAGCCCCCAGGTGTTATGCGTTGCTTTGGCGAATTTCTTGTTGCGCTTCAATTCCTTGATGAAAGCCGCCGCATCCTGTTCCGTGGCACAGGGCCCGCCCGAAACCGCATAGCGTGAGCCGCGATCACTGATGATATTCTCTAGGATCAACATGCAAATACGCGCGTCCTTATAGCGCCAGTTTCAGCCGCGCACCGTCCTTTGCGCGCGAGCAGCAGGACATCATGCGGGTATTCTCGGCCCGTTCCGCGCGGGTCAACACGCGGTCGCGGTGGTCAATCTCGCCCTCGATCACACCAACCTCACAACTGCCGCAGAGCCCCTCGCGGCAATCATTGGCCACATCAATTCCGGCGGCATGAAGACGGTCCAAGAGGGTCTCACCCGCGCCGACCTGTAGTGTGAGGCCCGAATCGCACAGCTCCACCTCAAAAGGCGTTTCCTCGGCGGCGTTCAGGCCGGCGATACCGGTCGAGAAATGCTCGAAATGTAGCGTGCCCTCGGGGTGGCCCGCGGTCAGATCCTCCAGCGCCGAGATCAACCGGTCCGGCCCGCAGGCATAAATCTGCCCGCCTTCGGCCAGATCGGCGACGATCCGGGCCAGATCGGCGCGGCGATTGTCTGCGCTGCTATAGAGCGTCAGCGCCGTGCCGTGATCCGCCTGCAAACGGTCCAGAAAGGCCATCGTTTCACGCGAGCGTCCGGCGTAATGCAGCGCGTAGGGGCGCCCCTGCGCTTTTAACGTGTCGGCCATCGCAAGGATCGGCGTGATGCCAATGCCACCGGCGATCAGCACGTAGGAACTGGCGTGTTCGTCGAGCCGGAACAGATTGCTCGGCCCGCGCAGCCGCAGCGGCAGACCCGCGCGCGCCACCGCATGGATATGCGCCGAGCCGCCGCGCCCCGCATCCTCGTGCAAGACCGCCAACCGATAGCCGCCATCGGCGCTGTGCCCGCAGATCGAATATTTGCGATCAAAACCGCCGATGCATAGCTCCACATGCGCGCCGGCGCTCCACGCGGGCAGGCTGCGGCCATCGGCGCCGTGGATGGTCAGGCCGAGCACCTTTTCCGCCTCATGACGCACCGCCGAGATCACCACGCGGCGGGTGATCTCTTTGCGCGAGGGGGCGCCGACGGGGAAATGCAAATGCTGGTCGCGCAACTGCGGTATACGGCGCTCGGGGTTTTGCGCCGGATCCCACTCCACCCAAAGCGCGTCCGGCCCGCGAAACGAAGTGTTCGGCAAATAGGTGAAGTCCTGCTCGGACAGCCGCAAATGAGGGAGGCGGCGGGTCAGTTCCTCAAGGAAAATCCGCATCTCCATCCGGCCGATATTCTTGCCCATACACTGATGGCTGCCGTAACCAAATGTCAGATGCTCCTGCGCATCGGCGCGGTAGATGTCGAAGGCGTCACCCGCCTCGAACTGCCGCTCGTCACGGTTGCCCGAGGCCTGCACAATCAACAGCTTCGCGCCTTCGGGCAGATCAACACCGCCCAGATGCGCGGGCGCCGTGGTCTCGCGCCGCCATGCCACGATGGAGCCGGCATAGCGCAGGCATTCTTCAACCGCGTTCGGGATCAAAGAGGGATCGGCGCAGATATCTTCCCAAGCCTGCGGGTGTTCGAGCAGCGTTTTCACCATATTGGCCGAGGCCAGCGAGGTTGTTTCATGCGCCGCGACAATGATCGCCATCATCATCGAATGCACATAGCTGTCGGTCACCACCTCAGGGATCTCGGCGTTCATGCGGATCGTGTGATGCATCCACCCGGTGCCGTCTTTCTGCGCGCGCATCTTCTCGATGACCTCGCCGGCGTATTGCCAGAACCTGCCGACACCATGCGCCACGTCGATTTGCTGTTCGGGCGTCGGCTTGCCCCAAGTGTTCACCGCATGGGCGACCGAAAAGCTTTTCAGCGTTTCGATCTCGTCCTCGGGCACGCCCAGAAAATGCAGCGCGACATTGAGCGGCACCTCATAGAGCATTTCGGCGACCAGATCAGCGCGGCCCTTGTCGATGAAGGCGTCCATCTTCTCGCGGGTCAGGCGGCGGACCATCTCTTGATTGGGCTCAAGGTTCTGCGGCAGGAAATGATCGAGCAGCGCGCGGCGGCGTTCCATATGCGCGGGTTCGTCTTCATTGACCAATGTGCGGTTGAGCGCGAAGCCGTAGCCTTGCAGGATCTCCATCGCCTCGGGTGTCGAGGGGGTGATTTTCTCGAGCACATTGCGCGGCGAATACAGGATGTTATCGCGGAACACGGCCTTGATATCATCGTAGCGCGTGACCACCCAATAGCCCAGCTTCGGCGCGTAAAACACCGGCTCTTGATCACGCGACCAGCGCAGCGCCTCGGCGGGATCCACCTGATAAGCGCCGGTGAAGGGATCAAACGCCTCGGCCTGCGCGGAAAACGGGCAGCCCGCTGCCGCCGCGTGTGACTGAGGAGGCTGGGAGGTCGTTGTCATGGCAAATCCCGCTGAAATCGGCGTGTCTGGCGCCAAGTTAACACGGATTAACCGGGAAATGACAACGGTGCGTAGGCTGATCTGCCCATTCAGCGGCCCCGAAGGGCGCAGGCCGTTAGGCGATTTTGTGGTTTGCGCTGTCCGCCAAGGCCAACCGGTCGCGCATCAGCTCGACAAAGCGGTCGCGGTATTCGTCATGGTCCATCGCGTGATCGACAATCGCCTCGAGGTAGCCGAATTTCGACCCGCAATCATAGCGCCGCGCAGTCATCGGCAGGGCTTTGACCCTTCCCTGCATCGCCATTTGGTCAATCGCATCGGCCAGTTGAATTTCGCCGCCCGCACCGGGGCCGAGTTTGCGCAGACGCTCAAAGATATCCGCCTCAAACACATAGCGGCCCATTGAGGCCAGCCGTGAAGGCGCGTTTTCGGCGTTTGGTTTCTCGATCAGCCCGTTGACTAAAGTCGTGCCGTCAGGTTGCGGCGCACCGGGGCGCACGATGCCGTATTTCGAGACGTCCTCTTGAGCGACCTCGGTAACGCAAAGATAGGTGCCGGGCGCGCGGGCATAGGCGGCGACAAGCTCTGCGGTGGGCAGTGAGGGGCCCTTCATCAGGTCATCGGCCAAGAGCACCGCAAAGGGCGCGTCACCGATCACCGGCGCGGCGCAGAGCACGGCGTCGCCCAACCCCTTCGGCTCGGGCTGGCGGATAAAGATACAGTTCACACCGGCGGGCACGATATTGCGCACCATATCGCGCACATCGTCTTTGCCGCGCGCCGAAAGCTGCATTTCCAACTCGAGGTTCACATCGAAATGGTCACCAATCGCCCGTTTCGCGCGACCGGTGATAAAGACCAGATCGGTGATCCCCGCCGCAATCGCCTCTTCAACCGCGTATTGCACAATCGGTTTGTCGATAATCGGCAGCAATTCTTTGGGCATCGCCTTGGTTGCGGGCAAAAACCGCGTGCCAAGGCCGGCCACCGGAAACACGGCTTTCTTGATCGTCTGGGTCATGGAATGTGGTACTCGTGCTACAGTGCCTTTACCCAGTCAATCGCATGCGAGATGGGAAGGCAAGCCGAGGCGCGGACGCTCAGGCGTCACCGCGCGGGTGACGCCCTTTGCTGATCGGCGGCGTGTATCAGGTGAAACATTGCTCGATCCGGTCCAGCGTTTCCATCGCCGCCATCACCTCATGCACCGATCCATTGGGGGTGCGACCCTCCTGAATGGCGCTGATAAACTCGCGGTCGATCAATTCGATGCCGTTATTCGACACCGCAACATCCGACAGGTCGATGGGGTTATCATTGCCGTCAAACAGATCATCATAGCGGGCAATATAGGTGCCCTTGTCGCAGATGTAGCGAAAGAAGGTGCCCAGCGGCCCGTCGTTGTTAAAGCTCAGCGACAGGGTGCAGAGCGCACCCGATGGCGTTTTCATCCCGATCGACATATCCATCGCGATGCCCAGCTCGGGGTGATGCGGGCCCTCAAGGCCGAAACACTCGGATGCGGTCTCGCCGGTCTGGTATTGGAACAGATCGACGGTGTGGCAGGCGTGATGCCAGAGCAGGTGATCAGTCCATGAGCGCGGCTCGCCCTTGGCGTTCATATTCGAGCGGCGGAAGAAATAGGTCTGCACATCCATCTGCTGGATTTTCAGCTCACCGGCCTTGATCTTGTTATGGATCCACTGGTGCGAGGGGTTGAAGCGGCGCACCTGTCCGGCCATCGCCAAAACGCCGGTTTCCTTTTGCACGCGGCAAATCTCGGCGCTATCGGCGAGACTGTCGGCCATCGGGATCTCGATCAACACCGGCTTGCCCGCGCGCATACAGGCAATCGCCTGTTCAGCATGCAGCTGTGTCGGCGTTGCCAGAATCACCGCGTCCACATCCTCGCGCGAAAGACATTCCGCCAGATCGGTGGTGGCATGGGGGATGCCACGTTCGGTGGCCAGAGCATCGATTTTTGCGCGTGTCGGCCCCATCACCGAGGTGACGCTGACGCCGTCAATCGCCGCGAGCGCGTCCAGATGCTTGATCCCGAAGGCGCCGTAAGCGCCGGCTACACAAATCCGCATGGGGTTTCCTTTAGATGTCTTTGTTTTCAAGGATGATATGGCCGACCGCGGTGTTTGACGCGGGCACGTGATAATGTCGGTGGACTTCGGTCACCTCGTCATCGAGAGCGCCGCGCATCACGTGCCACATCACCATTTCAACGCCCTCCGAGCCCGCTTCGCGCAGGTAATCCACATGCGGCATCTGGCTGAGGCCGACTGGGTCTTGGGTCAGCTTGTCCAGAAACATCTTGTCGAACTCGGGGTTGATCAGACCGGCGCGTTTATATTGCAACTGGTGGCTCATGCCGCCGGTGCCAAAAATCATCACGTTCAGATCCTCGGGGAAGCTTTCAACCGCGCGGCGCACGGCCTTGCCCAATTGGTAGCAGCGGTTGCCGGTCGGTGCGGGGTATTGCACGACATTGACCGCCAGCGGGATCACCAGACAGGGCCATTCGCCGTCCGCTGGGATCTCGCCGAACATCACCGAGAGCGGCACGGTCAGCCCGTGATCGACCTCCATCTCGTTCATGATCGTCATGTCGAATTCATCGAGGATCAGCGATTGCGCGATATGGCTGGCCAGTTTCTGGTGGTTGCGCACAATCGGCACCGGACGCGGACCCCAGCCTTCATCGGCGGGGGTGAAAGTGGCGGCGGCACCCAGTGCGAAAGTCGGGATGCAGGAGGCATCAAAGGCGGTGCAATGGTCGTTATAGACCAAAAAGATCACGTCGGGCTTTTTCTCGGCGATCCATTTGCGCGAGAATTCAAAGCCTTTGAACACCGGCTGCCAATAGGGCTGTTCAGTGATGCCGGTGTCCATCGCGACGCCGATTGCGGGCACATGGCTGCAGCCAACCCCTGCTGTGATGCGCGCCATTAGTCTTCTCCCCATTCGGATTTATAGCGGTTCCCCTCGATCGAGCGGCCACCCTTCAGCATCATATCGCGGTAGTCATCAACGCCCATGCCGGTCATCAACCCCGCCAAATTTTGAAAGTTGATCCCGTCATTCGCCGCCAGTTTCGAGGTGTAGTAAATATTGCCACCCAGCTCGAGCAGCAGGTTCCAGTCCCGTGCCACCACCGCCGCGCGCTGGGCCTCGGTCATCGGGTATTTGTCCAGATAGGCGGCTTCATCGGCGTTGAACGCGTCGCGGTTCTTTTGCAGCCTGAGCGAGATGCAGAACTGGTTGAGATGATACCCTTCGCGCGAGCGGTCAGCGTCGAACACAAAGGTGCCGGGGATGTCTTCGTAATCTTTTTGTGTCATCACTCTTCCTGTCCTATGCGCCTTTTCTGGGCCGTGCCTGCGCCGGATCAACTTGCGGCAACGATAGAGATTTTGCGCCCGAAATGGCCAATTGAATAGCCCCTGCCACCATTGGAAAAAGCTATTGCGCGGGCGGGGCGTCCGGCATCCTGTGGCCCAAAGCCTTCCCGAAGCGGCGCAATTCCTGCATGAATATCGCCTGCGTCTCGGTCGGGCGCCACTGTGTGCGATAGGTCAAACCTATAGCGCGCTGATCGTTGGTCAAGATGATGTCGAGGGGCGTGATCAGACCGGCGGCTTCCTCGACCTTGATCTGGTGGCGCGAAACGATGGAAATATAGGGCCCCTGCGCCAAAATTCCGCGCATCATCACCAAGGAGGACGAGACCACCCGCACCGGTGTGCGCTCGCGTTCGGCAATGCGCAGAGTGTCATATAGATAGCGTCCAGCAGGAGTTTGGCGTGGTGGGGCGACCCATGGATAGGCCAGCGTGTCCTCCAGCGTCAGACCGCTGCGCCCCGCCAGCGGATGGTCGGGATGGGCGACAATCGCCAGCCGGTCGTCAAACAGCGGCTCTTGGGTGATGTCATCGGCAGGGGGCGGCATGCGCAGAGCGCCGATCAGACAGTCCAGATCGCCTTCGCGGAGGTTGCGCAGCAAGCCATCATAGGCGCCATCGACCACCCGCAATTGCACGCCCTGGGTCTGAGAAATCAGCGCATGGGCGGCCTGCGGCACAATCGAGGTGCGCGCCAGAGGCAGCGAGCCCAGATTGAAGGTGCCTTGGTCGTTGCCCAGTTCTTTGCCAATTTCCTCAATACCTTGGCGGATCTCTGCCAGTGCCAGTTTGGCGCCAGCGGCAAGCGCCTGCGCGGCGGCGGTCAATTCAACGCCCGAGGCGGTGGCCTTAAAGAAGGCGACGCCGGCGATATCCTCGAGGCTGCGCGCGGCGCGGTGGACGGTGGGTTGCGAGAGGCCAAGTTCGCGTGCGGCAACGGTGAAACTGCCGGTATTGGCGACCGCAATCAGAGTGCGCAACTGCGCCGAGGTCACCAGCCGGTCATAGACCCGCACCGCCCATTTGCGCGCCGCTTTGCCCTCGCGCCCAAAGCGCAGCGAGGCGCGCGCACCGGCGTGAAGATGGGCCAAAGCGGCCTCGACACGACGCACAAACAGCGCACCGCAGGGTGTCGTGGTGAACTTTCGGTCGCGGCGCAGCAGCAGCGCAGTGCCGATATCGGCCTCAAGCCGTCCGATCGCCTGCGTCGCTGCGGGTTGCGAGAGTGAACAGAGTTCCGCCGCCTCCGAGACCGAGCCGGTGGCCACCGTTTCCACAAAAACCCGCATATGCCGGATATTCGGCAGGCCCCTATTCATCGCGCACCCTTATAGTAAAAACTTATTCTAAGTCCCTAGATCGAAATAGGCAATTCCCGCCCCGTCGCGCATGATGCAGACTGACGAGGGGCGCATCCCTATCGGGGCGCGGCACAGGGGGATTGGATGTCAGAGCAACCGCAGCGCATGGACCCGGATTGGCTGGTCGTGCATCCGAACCCGAAGGCGCCGGAGTTTAAACTGCCCGCCGGTGCCGTGGATGCGCATTGCCATGTCTTTGGCCCCAGCGCCGATTTCCCCTATGCGCCCGAGCGTAAATACACGCCCAAGGATCAGGGCAAAGATAAGCTGTTCGCGCTGCGCGACCATCTGGGGTTTGCGCGCAATGTGATCGTGCAGGCAACCTGCCACGGCAAAGACAACCGCGCTGTGATGGACGCCTGCCGCACCGCGGGCGATCTGGCGCGCGGCATTGCCAGCGTTGGCGCCGAGGTGACTGAGGCCGAACTGGCCGAGATGCACGCGGCCGGCATTCGCGGCGTGCGCTTCAACTTCGTCAAACGACTGGTCGAGGCAACGTCGCCCGAGGTCTTCCAGAGCATCGCGCAGAAAATCCAGCCCTTCGGCTGGTCGACGGTGGTCTATTTCGAGGCCGCCGATCTGGAGCGTCTGGTGCCATTTCTGACCACTCTGCCCGGCATCATCGTGGTTGATCACATGGGCCGTCCAGATATTTGCAAAGGCGTGGATCACCCAGATTTCCAGCGGTTTATCACGCTGATGGCGGATAACCCGAACATCTGGACCAAAGTGACTTGCCCCGAGCGGCTGTCGCTCACTGGCCCGCCCTATGCGGATGTGATCCCCTTCGCCCGCAGCATCGTCGAGCGATTTCCCGACCGTGTGCTTTGGGGCACCGATTGGCCGCATCCGAATATGAAATCCCATATGCCCGACGATGGCGAATTGGTCGATTTCATCCCCCAGATCGCGCCCACCGCCGAGCAACAGCGCAAGCTTCTGGTCGACAATCCGATGCGGCTTTACTGGCCGGAAAGCACCTGAGCGATGGCGCTTTTGCCATTCAACAGCAACCGGAGGGCGCTATGAAAACTCAAGTCTGTATCATCGGCGGTGGCCCCTCGGGATTGCTTTTGTCGCAGCTTTTGCACCTCAAGGGGATCGATACGATCCTTCTGGAAAAACACAGCCGCGAATATGTGCTGGGACGGATTCGCGCGGGCGTGTTGGAACACGGGTTTACCGAGTTGATGCGCGAGGCTGAATGCGGCGACCGCATGGATGCCGAGGGCGAGTTGCACGACGGGTTCGAGATTGTCGATAACGGCATTCAGCACCGCGTTGACCTGCATAAATACACTGGCGCCTCGGTGATGGTTTACGGCCAGACCGAAGTGACCCGCGATCTTTATGAGGCGCGCGACCGGATGCAGGGCAAGGTGATCCACAATGTCGAGGATGTGACGCTGCATAACCTCAAGGCCACGACACCACCCTATGTCACTTACCGCGATCGCAGCGGGGCGCAGCGCATTGATTGTGATTTCGTTATCGGCGCCGACGGGTTTCACGGCCCCAGCCGCAAGGCGATCCCCCGCGAGGTGCTGCGCGAGTTTGAAAAGGTCTATCCCTTCGGCTGGCTCGGTGTGCTCAGCCGCACCAAACCGGTGAATCCTGAGCTGATCTATGCCCGCAATGACCGCGGTTTTGCGCTGTGTTCGATGCGCAGTCAGGTGCTCAGCCGCTACTATATACAGGTGCCGCTGAGCGATAAGGCCGAGGATTGGTCGGACGCAGCGTTCTGGGCGGAACTCAAGGCGCGCCTGCCACAGGAGGTGGCAGCGCGGCTCGAGGCCGGCCCCTCAATCGAGAAATCCATCGCACCCTTGCGGTCTTTCGTTGCCGAACCGATGCGCTACGGCAATCTGTTTCTGGCGGGTGACGCCGCGCATATCGTGCCGCCGACCGGCGCGCGCGGGCTGAACTCGGCGGGTTCGGATATCCACTATCTCTATCACGGGCTGATCAACCATTATCTGAACGGCGATGATACGGGGCTTGAGGAGTATTCCGCCAAAGCGCTGGCGCGGGTCTGGAAGGCGCAGCGGTTCAGTTGGTGGATGACCTCGCTGCTGCACAGTTTCCCCGACACCTCGGAGTATGACCGGCATCTGCAATCCACCGAGATGGAGTATCTGTTCAGCTCTGACGCGGCGCAGGCCTCACTGGCCGAGAATTATGTCGGACTGCCGTTCTGAGCGCAGGCAGAGGGCAGGGCTCACAACAGCGCCCGCGCCCCCGACCAGATCAGCCGCGCCGCGATCAGCACCAGCAGCGCGTTGAGCGCCCATTGAAATCGCGCATCGCTCATCCGGTTGAGCACCAGCCGCCCGCCCAGCGTGCCGAGGAAACCGGCAAGGATCATCGCCGCGCAGAACAGCGCCCAATCGGCAAAGGCAAAGCCCAAGACCCCGAAGGCCAGCGATTTGAGCGCATGTTGCAAGACCATCAGGCTGGCTTGGGTGGCGACATAGCCGTGCCGCGCCAATCCCAGCGACCGCGTATAGGTGGCGACCAGTGGTCCGGTCGAGCCAAAGAACATCGTCAGGAATGTGGTCAGCCCGCCGGTCACCACCGGCCAACGCTTCATCCATGCCGGCGGATGCGAGACCACCGACCAGATCACAAACGCCCCGATGCCGATCTGCACCAAAGCGCCGGGTATATTGACCGCCAATGCCGAGCCGAGTGCGACCCCGACCAAAGCACCGATCCCGAACCACAGGAGCGCGGGCAGATGCAGATGCCGGATCATCAGCGCCGCCCGCCCCGCGTTCGAGCCCAGTTGCACCACGCCGTGCACCGGTATCAACACCATCGGTGGCATCAGGCTGGCCATCACCGCCAGCAGCATCACGCCGCCACCGATGCCGAAAGCAATGGTAATGAACGACCCCGCGAAACTGGCGAGCAGCAAAGCCAGCATCACCGGCAGGCTCAATTCTTGGGGCAGGAAATCGGCCAGAAGTTCCACGAGGCCTCCAATCAGTCTAGGGGTGGGATAGGCATGGATGCGCCGCGATTGCAGGGGCTGTTTAGGCGCAAGGAGAGCGGCTTTCAATCGGGGCGCTCTTGCTCCGGTTTATCCATCCCGCGATACTTGCGGCCCCGCATCGTTAGTCGTCCCGCCATTCCCGCGGCCATCTCCGCAATCCGCCGAAGGAAGCGCGCATGATCGACATTCTGCTGACCACCCTGCCGATCTATCTGCTGGTTCTGACCGGTTTTGCCGCGGTGCGGGTCAAATACGTCGAGGCCGAGCATATCGGCGCCTTAAGCCAGTTTGTGTTCAGGCTTTGCCTGCCCGCTTTGGTTTTTGCCGCCGTGGTCCTGCCGCGCTCGGAGGGGGATCTGAATATCGCCTTCATCGCCGCCTATGCCGGTGGCTCGATGCTGGTGATGTTTCTGGGCTATGCGGCGCTGCGCCTGATGATGCGGCAACCGGTGCAGGATTCTTGGATCCTGGCGATGGGCATGTCGAATTCGAACAGCGCCTATCTGGGGTTTCCGATTGCCAGCCTGTTTTTCGGCCCCGATGCGGCGATTGTCTTTGCGATGACGATGATCATCGAGAACACCCTGACCCTGCCGTTTGCGCTGATCGCGGCCAGTGCGGCCGAGGGCGCGCGGGAGGATTTGCGCGCGCAGATTGGTAAGATCTTGCGGATGATCTTTCAAAACCCGCTGACCATTGCAGTTATGGCGGGGCTGCTGGTGCGGCTATTGGGTGTGCCGTTATTTGTGCCATTACAAGAGTCGATCCGTTTGATCGGCAGCATCACCGCGCCGCTTGCGCTGTTGTTGATCGGCGGGCTCGTGGCAACGATGCCGCTTAGCGGTCATTGGCGCCGCGCCGGAGCGGTGATGCTGGGCAAGCTGGTGCTGCATCCGCTGGTGGTCGCGGCGATGCTGTTTCTGGTGCCCGGCGTGCCGCCGGCATTGATCCCGATGGGCATCCTGTTTGCCGCCGTGCCGATGATGACGGTCTACCCGATCCTTGCCGCGCCTTACGGGTTGAGCAATGTCAGCTCCACCGCGCTTTTGGTCTGCACCGTGGTCTCGGCACTCAGTGTCAGCCTCGTGCTCAGGCTGTTGATCGGAGTCTAGCGGCGCGGCTCACACATCCTCCCACGGGAAACTGTCGAGCCGTTCATGCCCCGTCTCGGTGACCAGCACCTGCGTTTCCAGCTTGATCGACTCCGAGCCCGCCTCACCGATCAGCGATTCAATACAGATCACCATACCCGGCTCAAACCTGCCGCCCATCGCGCGGTGGTCGAAATCGACATGCAGCGGGATCACTGGCCATTCATCGGCCATGCCCACGCCATGCGCCGCGAGGGAATAGCGGTAATTCACATGCTGTGCCGGTATCTGCCAGCTTTTGGCGTTGAACTCGGCGAACTCCATTCCGGGTTGCAGCAACTCTATATTATGATTGATCTGCTCGAGCGCGGTGGCATAGAGCCGCTTTTGCAGGTCAGTCATCGGCGTATAGCCGCAGGTCCAACTGCGCGAGAGATCGGCGCAATAGCCGTAGGGGCCGATCATATCGGTGTCGAAACTGATCATCTCGCCCATCTGCACCACGCGATCACCGCATTCCTTATACCACGGGTTGGTGTTCGGCCCTGCGGTCAGCAGTTTCGTCTCCAGCCAATCGCCACCCGAACGCGCGTTCTCGAAGTGCAGATGCGCCCATAACTCGCGCTCGGTCGCGCCGGGGTGAGAGTGTTCATAGATCCGCGCCATCCCCGCCTCGCAAACGCGGATCGTCCAGCGCATCAGCTCCAGCTCATCGGCGGATTTGATCGACCGCGCCAGTTCGGCGATCTCGGTGCCGTCCTCGACCCGCAGCCCGCGCGACTCCAGCCCCTCAATGGCGGGTTTGTCCAGCTTGTCCGCCGCGATCCGCCGGTTGCCGCCGCCATGTTCCTGCACCAGATCCGCGATCTCGGCGGCCCAATCCTCGATAAACAACTGCGCCTTGTCGCCGCGCGCCATGAACATATAGGGGATCGCGGTGCGCACCTCATCTATGCCGGGCAAGCCGTCATTCAGATGCTCGCAGCTTTTGAACTCGAACATGATCGCCGGACCCGTGGCGAAAATCAGCGCATAGCGCATCGGATTATGCGAGGTCCAAACCTGCATATTCGAGCAATCAAACGCATAGCGGATGTTCACCGGATCATAGAGCAAAAGCGCCCCGATATCGCGCGCCATCAGTTGCTGCCGCAGCCGCCCGAGCCGGTAGAGCCGCGCGCGGGTCAACACCTCATCGGCAATCGGCGAGATCAATGGCCGGTCCGCGCCCTCGGCATTGAGATAGGTGGCCTTGCGGTCGTCTTTGAAAGCGCCCTTCATCCTGCGCGCCCGTAGAAACCCAGACGCTCTTGCTCGGTAAACGCGACGCCGGGGCGGTCATAGAAGGAGAACACCGAGATCACCCGCGCGCGATCACCGCGCACATTGCCAACACGGTGCGGTGTGTTCTTGCCGCGAAACACATTCAACGTGCCGGGCGTGACATCGAGACTGCGCACCTCGGGGTCCTCGCCACGCAACAGCCGCGCGACACCTTCGTAATTGGGATCCGTCTCGCTGCGCAGATCGGTGCGATAGATGAATTCGCCGCCTTGCTCGGGCGCTTGCAGTAAAAGCGTGGTGGTGAACTCGGAGCGGTCGAAATGCCAGTTCAACGCCTGCCCCTCGCGGTAGGACATCGTGTTCACCCCCGACAGCGGGTCATCCATCGGGAAGAGCGCGGGCATTTCCATGGTTGCGGCGAGAAACTGCGCGAAGGGCGCCCAGTGATAGAGCCGCACCATCGGCGTCTCTTGCAACTGGTCCTCGCAGAGCGTGTTGTTAGAGGTCTGGAAACGGGTCAGCGCGGGATGATCCTCGGGCAGTTCGGGGATCGACTTGAGGAAATAGATATTGTGCTCGCGCTCATGGCGAAAACTTTCGCTCTCGAACTTCGCCCCCAGCATCTGCGCCGCCGCCTGCGCGACGTCGGAATTCATAAAGCCCGGCAGATTGAACATCCCGTCGCGCGCCAGATCCGCTTGGCAACGGGTGACCAGCGCCTGCCATTCGGGGCTATCCGGGCGATCCAGCGGATAGGCGGTCAGATCAAGCATGTCGCGCATTATATACCTCCCCAATGTCGGTTGCTGTGCCCGCAGTCTGGCGTCGGCGGCGGGCAAAGCAAGAGGTCAAGATTTTGCCCACCCCATAGAAAACCTTATGCTGGCATCAGGGCATAAGGTCTGCGGGGCAGGGGGGCGTTTGGGCGCCGGTCAATCACGGTTAGTTTACGCTGAAATCCCGTGCTCACACCTATGTGCGCGAAACTAATGTGGTTTAGGCTACGTAAAGACCTGCAAGCGCATAAATGTAACGGGGGCTTTCCCGAGAGACCGCGCATCCACGCCGGAAGGAGACTTGCATGGCACACCGCTGGAAAAATGATCTGACACCTAATGAGGTGACGCCGAAGGGGCTGTGGCTCAACCGCCGTGCAATGATGGCCGGTCTGGGCGCCGCCGCGGTGACCGGCGCGATGCCGGCCAGCCGTGCCTCGGCGCAGGCGCTCGAGCCGAACACGCTGGAAGAGATCAGCAGCTATAACAACTTTTATGAGTTCGGCTGGAACAAGACCGACCCCGCCGACCACGCCCATGCGATGGTCACCAGCCCATGGTCGATCAGTATCGACGGCATGGTCGACCGCCCCGGCACCTATACGCTCGAGCAACTTCTTGAGGGTCTGGATATAGAAGAACGCATCTACCGCTTCCGCTGTGTCGAGGCCTGGTCAATGGTGGTGCCGTGGAACGGTGTCGAACTGGCGGATGTCTTGGCCAAGGCAGGTGTGCAATCCTCGGCGCGCTTTGTCGCCTTTGAAACCACCGTGCAGCCTGATGTGATGCCCGGGGTGCGCGGTCGCATCATTCCCTTCCCTTATGTCGAGGGGCTGAGGCTGGATGAAGCGCAGCATCCGCTGACCATGTTGGCCACCGGAATTTATGGCGACCCGATGCCGAAACAGAATGGCGCGCCGATCCGTCTGGTGGTGCCGTGGAAATACGGGTTCAAATCGATCAAGTCGATTGTCCGCATCACCCTGACCGACGAACAGCCGCCAACCACATGGAACCGGCTGAACGCACGCGAATACGGGTTTTACTCCAATGTGAACCCGACCGTCGATCACCCGCGCTGGTCGCAGGCCTCTGAACGCAAGATCGGCGGCGGTCTCTTTGCGCGCCGGCAGGATACGCTGATGTTTAACGGCTATGAGGATCAGGTCGCCAGCCTCTATGCGGGTATGGACCTGCGGGAAGACTATTGATGCCGGTCTCACAGCAATCACTGTCCCGCTCGATCAACGCGACGCTGCGCCGGGTGCCCGCTTGGCCGATCTATATCATCGGCGCGGCATGGGCGGGCTGGCTGTTCTATCTTGGCCTGACCGGCGGGCTGGGGCCGGAGCCGATCAACGCGCTCGAGCGCCGCTATGGTGAGGTCGCCTTGCAGCTTCTGGTCGCTGGCCTCTTTGTGACACCGCTGCGCACATGGACCGGCGTCAATCTGGTGAAATTCCGCCGCGCGCTGGGCCTGACCGCCTTCTTCTATGTCTTGGCGCATTTTCTGGTCTGGGCGGTGCTCGATCTGCGCAGCCTCGCGCGGATCGGCGAAGAGATCGTCAAACGCCCCTATATCACCATCGGCTTTGCCGCCTTCCTGTTGCTGATCCCCTTGGCGCTGACCTCGAACAACATCTCGATCAAACGTCTGGGGGCGGCGACATGGCGCAAATTGCACCGGCTGACCTATCCGGCGGTGCTCTTGGGGGCGATACATTACATATGGCTGGTCAAAGGCTATCCGATCGAGCCCTTTATCTATGCAGCGGTGATTGTCGGCCTGCTGCTGGTCCGCCTGCGTTGGACACGGTTACGCAGCGCCACGGCATGAGGCGAGACGGGCACCCCCAGCGGGTGCCCGTTTTCATTTCGGCGCCGCGAGTCGCAATCGCGGGTGATGATTCCCACCCGATTCCCCGAATCCCCCGACTCGGCGCGATTCTGCACCCGAGTCGCCGCGAGTCGGGTGTGATTCTGCCCGACTCGCGCGAACGATTCGGGGTAAACCTGTCCAGATGGTCAGGAAGTTGCGGACCCGCACCTGTCCGCGAAACTTTCTGATCTGGCCGCAACTTACCCCTTTGGGCACCGCGCGCGGCAAAGCCAACAAAACAAGGGAAAGACAAAGAAAGATGAAGAAATCACGCTTTTCTGGTTTTTCCCTCTTGCGAGTTTTTGGCGTGGGGCCTAGATACTGCCTCACCAAGACGAAGACGACGCGGCGCCGGAGACGGGACGCAGAGACGGAAGCGAGGGGCGGGTCGGAAACGGTCTGGTTGGATGCAGGGACGGCAGGGCGGCCTAAGAGTTTAGGCGGTGCTGCGGATTTTGTGTCTGGTGCTTTTTGAAAATTGAAATTTTGAAGGGATATGTGGGCGGTTTGGTTCATACGATGGATCGGACGTTTGCATATCAGTCTCTTAGTCTTCGGA
>NZ_QDKM01000002.1 GCF_003076755.1 Pararhodobacter oceanensis | reverse complement strand
CTGCTTCTTGCTCCTTAATCATCCCAATAATCTGCGACTCAGTAAAACGGCTCTTTCGCATATGTTTGCTCCTTCATGGTTGAGCAAACTCTACATTAAAGTGAGGGATCTCGCGGGGGGCAGGTCATGGGCGCTCTCCATCAAGGTCTGTCACGCACCGATTGACATCGAAACATTCGACGCTGACGACCTCTGCGAGCGTTCGGTTCACGTCCAAAAGGTCCAACTGCTCTCGCGTGACGATGTAGTCGATGCCTGGTGTGGGCTGTTGCTCCCCGTTGTCCGAATCTTCTTCGCACATGCCTTGCGCCTCTCCCTTTCATAGAGGATTGTAACATAGTGGCGAATACGTAGGATATACAGGCGCAAGCGCCGTGCTTACGAACAACTGACAGACGATCAATCGCCGCACTCAGGTTCGCGCCAGCACGAACGGCGTCTTATTTCATTCGGTATCCGCCTTCTCGCATCCGCAGCAAAAGTCCGCTTCCCACCCGAACTGTTCAAAGCTGCTCTCTGGCCGGGTGAATTGTGGCCGTGGATTTTCGAACGTCACAGCTCCTGCGATGCAATAATAATACTATCAGCAGCTGGAGACCTAATCCCACCAAGGCTAACCGGCCTCGGCCAAGGCCTCTCCCACCGCGATCTGCGCCATTTGCAACACCGCCTCGCGCGTCGCCGCCACCACGATAAAGCGGCCGTTGTGGCAGAACTTCGCGCCTTTCACGCCGCTGGCGGCCTCAAGGGCGGCGTCGGTCAGACCGGCCCAGGCGGCGGGCACATCGGCGCGGTTCTCGAAGGTGTCGCCGCTCAGGCGGATCGTGGTGAGCGCCCAGTCGCTGCCGCGCGGGTAGACGACAAATAGCAGGTGATCCGCGCCGGCCTTCTCGACGCCGGCGCGAAACGGCATGCCCATCGGGAGTTCCAATACGCGCCCCGCGCCCGCCGCCTCAATCGAGGCCAAGACCATCGCCTCGGCGCGCAGTTTCGCGGCTTTGTGCCGGACCTGCGCCTCGACAAACGCCCGCGCCACCGGCAGGGCCGCCATGAAGGCGCGGTCGTCAACGCCATCGGCGCGGTCATCAAACACTGGCTTCAGGCTTTCCAGCAGCACCGGCAAGGTTAATCCGGCAAACAGCGGCCCCGCCTCGGCGGCATTGACCGCACCATTGTCCAGGAGATCGACGGGCAGCACAAAGCCGCGATCAATGGAGACGTGGATCGCTTCGATATCATGCTCGGGCACCTCCATCGCGCGCAGATATTCGCGCCCGTAATGCGCCCAGATCAAGCCGAACGAGCTATAAGGCTGCCCGTCCTCGCGCAGCGGATTGGGCCGCTGGTGGTGATCGAATATCTGCGCCGCCGCATCGAAATCCCCGCCGACGTCATAGATGATCCGGTCGGCGCCGGACGTGATCCATCTGGTGTCGCGACTGCGGACCAGCTCCGCTTCGGGGTAAAGCCGCGTCAGGATAACCGAGGACAAAAGCTCATCGGCATGAAAGCCGCCGGAATGGGTGACGAGGTGGGTGATGGTCATCAGAAATAGGCTCCGGCCGGGCGTGAAACGATAAGGGCGACCCCGAAAGGCCGCCCGCTATTGGCTGTAGATCTCGAATTGGCTCGCACGATGGATGAAATCGAAATCATGCAGCGCAACCCAAACAACCTACTATATGTAGTCAAGAGAACAGCTCCGCGGGATCTTTACCCCGATTCCGCGAGAACTTTGTCCCGATTTACAAAACGCTCAATGCGTCCAAACCTGCTTGCGATTGGTGGCGAAATTCTCGCCATAGCCGCCGTGGCGGATATTCACCGCGCGGCTTTTCGGCTGCAGCACCACATAGTCGATGCCCTGCGCCTTGGCGAATGCCTCAGCCTCGGCCTGCGTGGCGAAGCGCAGTTTCACCTGGCGCTGCGTATCGCCCGAGCCGGTCCAACCCATCAAGGGGTCCTGCCGCTGGGCTTCACCCGGCGTGTAATCCAGAACCCAAGACTTGGTGCGGGCAGTTCCAGACTGCATCGCATTGCGAGCGGGACGATAAATGCGGGCGCGCATGGCAAATCTCCGAAATAACCTGCCGCTTTATCCCCAAATCAAACGCGAAGGACAAGCGAAAAGCAGCCCACGCCCGCCGCCGCTGGCGCAAACCTGTATGAACCCGTCAACCTGACCCATCCGAGCACCGCCAAACACCCAAATCGCGCTGTTTTACCTAAATCGCGCTGTTTTATGGCCTCAGTCAAGCCTAGAAGCCCGCACCCCCTTGAACAAGAACAAAATAGGCACAATTCTAGCCATACCGCGCTTCCGGAGACTTTGATGCACAACAATCGCCCCGATCACCTGCCCGATCTGCCGCTCTCGCCCCTGCCCCAGCGCGAGAAGCTGGAGGGTGGCAAGAGTTTCATCCTGCACACCCCCTTCCAGCCCGCCGGTGACCAGCCGGTGGCGATCACCGAACTGGCCACAGGCGTGCAAAATGGCGAGCGCGATCAGGTGCTGTTGGGCGCCACCGGCACCGGCAAAACCTTCACCATGGCCAAGATCATCGAAGAGACCCAAAGACCGGCGATCATCCTTGCGCCCAACAAGACCCTCGCGGCGCAATTATACGGCGAATTCAAGGGCTTCTTCCCCGATAATGCAGTGGAATATTTCGTCTCCTACTACGATTACTACCAGCCCGAAGCCTATGTCGCGCGCACCGATACCTATATCGAAAAAGAGAGCCAGATCAACGAGGCGATCGACCGGATGCGCCACTCGGCCACGCGCGCGCTGCTTGAGCGTGACGATGTGATCATCGTCGCCTCGGTGAGCTGTATTTACGGCATCGGCAGCGTCGAAACCTATAGCGCGATGACCGTCGATATGATGGTTGGCGGGTTCTATGACCCGCGTAAGGTGATCGCCGATCTGGTGGCGCAGCAATACCGGCGCAACGATCACGCCTTTCAGCGCGGCGCCTTTCGGGTGCGCGGTGATGTTGTCGAGGTCTGGCCCGCCCACCTTGAGGACCGCGCGTGGCGAATGTCGTTTTTTGGTGAGGAACTGGAGGAAATCACCGAGTTTGACCCGCTCACAGGTCGGAAAACTGACAGTTTCGAGAAAATCCGCATCTATGCGAACAGCCACTATGTGACCCCGCGCCCGACCATCCAGCAGGCGATCAAGGGCATCAAAGAAGAGCTGTTTCACACGCTGAAAAAGATGAATGCCGAGGGCAAATTGCTGGAGGCGCAGCGGCTCGAACAGCGCTGCAATTTCGATCTCGAGATGCTGGAAGCGACCGGCGTGTGCAACGGGATCGAGAATTATTCGCGCTATCTGACTGGCCGTGCTCCGGGTGAGCCGCCGCCCACCCTCTTTGAGTTTATTCCCGACAATGCCATTGTTTTCGCTGACGAATCCCATGTCTCCGTGCCGCAGATCGGCGGTATGTATAAGGGCGACTTCCGGCGCAAATCGGTGCTGGCCGAACACGGGTTCCGGCTGCCATCCTGCATGGATAACCGGCCGCTGAAATTCGAGGAATGGGACGCGATGCGCACCCAGACGGTGTTCGTCTCGGCGACCCCGGCGGCTTGGGAGCTTGAGCAAACCGGCGGTGTGTTTACCGAACAGATCATCCGCCCGACCGGCCTGCTGGATCCAAAGATCGAAATCCGCCCTGTCAGCATGCAAGTTGATGATTTGCTTGATGAAGTCCGCCGCGTGGCGCAGGACGGGCTACGGGTTCTGGTGACCACTTTGACCAAACGCATGGCCGAGGATCTGACCGAATACCTGCATGAACAGGGCATTCGGGTGCGCTATATGCATTCGGATATCGACACCATCGAGCGCATCGAAATCCTCCGTGATCTGCGCTTGGGCACCTTTGATGTTTTGATTGGAATCAACCTCTTGCGCGAGGGTCTTGATATCCCCGAATGCGGGCTGGTGGCGATTCTGGACGCCGATAAAGAGGGGTTCCTGCGCTCGGAAACCTCGCTGGTGCAGACCATTGGCCGCGCCGCGCGCAACGCCGACGGGCGGGTGATCATGTATGCCGATAAGGTCACCGGTTCGATGCAGCGCGCGATCAATGAGACCGAGCGGCGGCGCGCGCGACAAATGGCCTATAACGTTGAGCACGGGATCACCCCGCAGACCGTCAGAAAGAACGTCGACGACGTGTTGGCCGGGCTTTGGCAGGGCGATACCGATCAGGTGCATGTCACCGCGAAAATCGACACGCCAATGGTCGGCGCCAATCTGGCGGCACATCTGGAGGGTCTGCGCAATGATATGCGCAAGGCGGCTGAAAATCTGGAATTCGAGGAGGCCGCGCGCCTGCGCGACGAGGTCCGCCGCCTCGAAACAGTCGAATTGACCATTGCCGATGATCCGCTGGCCCGTCAGGCGGCGGTTGAACAGGCTGTCGAGGGCGCGGCGAAAGCACGCGGGCGCTCGACGGGTGGCAAAGCAGGATCACGCGCACGCAAGGGTGGTAAGCGGTAGCCACTGATAAGAGAAGACCACAGGCGCTTGATTTAATTATATAATTCCCGTGCTACCACTTGCAGCATCATTGCCTGACGTTAAATGCCTGACCTTTGCATTCAAATGTCAGGCATTCAACCAAAGCGCGCAACTCATTCCCGCGCGTTTTAAACCTGCCGGTTTGACGGTTTCTTAAGACCTAGCGGATCAAATGGACCGCACAGGTGGCATGGCGCGCAATCCAGGAGGCCGTTGAGCCGAATAAGGAGGGATCCGACCGATGTGATGCCAAGACGATGCAATCAATGCCGCGGGCTTGCTCGGCGTCCAGAATCGCGTGTCCCGGCTCGCCATCGATCACGTCGATCCGCGCATCGGGCAGCGTGTCGGCTTTGCTGGTCAGATCGGCCTTGATCGCCGCGATCATCTCTTCGCGCCAACCCTCGGGCTCATAGCTGATGGCGATCACCGGCGCCGGATCCATCACATGCAACAGATGCACCTTGCCGCCGGGGGCCAGCAACGCGCGCGCGACAGCAATCTCGCGCTGGCTGTTGAACCCCGCATCATAGGCCACGGGAACGAGAATATTGCGGTACATAGACACCTCCTGCGACACCTCTTGTGAGCGCCTGTCACTCTAGCCCATTACACCCGCATTTGCCGCAAGGTTAAACACCGACCCGCGGAAATTCGCGCCACGGGCCCGCAGGCCACGCATTTGTGAACAGCGCCGCTGCCCCCGCCCGCTTCTGCCTGCCGAAAACGGCAAATTCCCTGCCATAAAACGCGCAATCCGCGGTCAAAAGCCAGAAACCCCGCGCCTGCCATTGCACGCCCCTATGGGGTTCGGCTATAAGACAGACAACAAAATATTGTGGATCGAGCCCCTGAGGCCCCTGTGAGCATCGAATGAGCGACGACACCCAAATTCCCGACGACATCGACAGAACCCCGCCCGCCTCGCCTGCGATTTCAATCGTAGAAGAGATGCGCACGTCTTACCTCGATTACGCGATGAGCGTGATCGTCAGCCGTGCGATTCCAGACCTGCGCGACGGGCTGAAACCGGTGCACCGGCGCATCCTTTATGCGATGCATGAGACCAACAATACTCATGACAAATCTTACCGCAAATCGGCGCGTCCGGTTGGCGATGTGATGGGTAAATTCCACCCGCATGGTGACAGCGCGATCTATGACGCGCTGGTGCGGATGGCGCAGCCGTTTTCGATGTCGCTGAAACTGCTGGATGGTCAGGGCAACTTTGGCTCGATGGACGGCGATAACCCCGCCGCAATGCGCTATACCGAAGTGCGCATGGACAAGACCGCGAACTATCTGCTGGCCGATATCGACAAAGACACCGTTGATTTTCAAGACAATTATGACGGCAAAGACCGCGAGCCGACGGTGCTGCCGGCGCGGTTCCCGAATATGCTGGTCAATGGCGCGGGCGGGATTGCCGTCGGTATGGCGACCAATATTCCGCCGCATAACCTTGGTGAGGTGATCGATGCGACCAAGGCGCTGATCGAAAACCCCGATCTGACCTCGGAACAATTGATGCAATTTGTTCCTGCCCCCGATTTCCCCACCGGCGGGCAGATCATGGGCCGTGGCGGCGCGCGCAAAGCCTATCTTGAGGGCCGCGGCTCGGTGATTATCCGCGCCAAAACCCATGTCGAAGAGCTGCGCAAGGACCGTTTTGCGATCATCATCGACGAAATTCCCTATCAGGTGAATAAGTCTCAAATGGTTGAGAAAATCGCCGAAGCGGTGCGCGACAAACGCATCGAGGGGATCGCCCATGTCGCCGACGAATCCGACCGGATCGGCGTGCGGGTGGTGGTGGAACTCAAACGCGACGCGACGCCGGATGTGGTGCTGAACCAGTTGTTCCGCTTCACGCCGATGCAAACTTCCTTTGGTTGCAACATGTTGGCGCTCAATGGCGGCCGGCCCGAGCAGCTGATGCTGCGCGACTTCCTGACCAATTTCGTCGATTTCCGCGAAGAGGTTGTCACCCGCCGCACCGCTTATGAGCTGAACAAAGCCCGAGAGCGCAGCCATATTCTCTGCGGCTTGGCGGTTGCCGTCTCCAACGTCGATGAAGTTGTGGCGACGATTCGCAGCTCTGCCGACCCTGCCGACGCGCGTCAAAAACTGATGACACGGCGCTGGCCAGCCTCGGATATCGCCGCCTATATCCGCCTAATTGACGACCCCAGCCACACGCTGAACGACGATGGCACTTATAACCTGTCCGAACTTCAAGCGCGTGCAATTCTGGAACTGCGCCTACAGCGTCTGACCGCAATGGGCGTGCGCGAGGTCACCGACGAGCTGGAAGAACTGGCCGGTAAGATCAAGGATTACCTTGATATTCTGCGTTCGCGCAGCCGGATCATGGCGATCATTAACGATGAATTGGACGAGGTTCGCAGCCTCTTTGCCGTCCCCCGCCGCACCGAAATCGTCGATTGGGCGGGCGATATGGACGACGAAGACCTGATTGAGCGCGAGGATATGGTCGTGACCATCACCTCGGGCGGCTATATCAAACGCACGCCCTTGATGGATTTCCGCGCCCAAAACCGCGGCGGCAAGGGCCTGTCGTCGATGTCGACCAAAGAAGACGACGTCGTCACCACGCTGTTTGTCGCCAATACCCATACGCATCTGCTGTTTTTCACCACCGACGGGATGGTGTACAAAATCAAATGCTGGCGCCTGCCGCTGGCGGGCCGCAACGCGCGCGGCAAGGCCATCGTCAACATCCTGCCGATCCCCAATGGTGTCTCGATCGCCGCGCTGATGCCTGTCGATGCGCCCGAGGAGGAATGGGAAAATCTGCAGATCGTCTTTGCCACCTCGCAGGGCGATGTGCGGCGCAACGCGCTGTCGGATTTCACCAATGTGATGCGCAACGGCAAGATCGCGATGAAACTGCCCGAGGACGTCGAACTGGTTAACGCCCGCATTGCCGAGGCCGAGGACGATGTGATGCTGCTCACCGCGATGGGCCGCGCGATTCGCTTCTCTTCGACCGATGTGCGGGTGTTCAAAGGCCGCGATTCGACCGGTGTGCGTGGCATCCGTCTGGGTGATGGCGACAGCGTTGTGTCGATGGCAGTGATCCGCCATTTCACCGCCGATCCGCAAGAACGCGCCGCCTATCTCAAGCAGCGCCGCCTGATGGCCGGTGCCGCCGATGAGGTTGAAAGCGACGAAGACGACGACGGTATCGAGGCCGGACAGCTGAGCCCCGAGCGCTATGCCGAAATGTCGGCAGCCGAGGATCTGATCCTGACGGTGACCGAGCGCGGCGCCGGTAAGCTCTCGTCTTCGCACGATTATCCGGTGCGCGGGCGTGGTGGTCAGGGCGTGATGGCAATGGACCGTGCGATGCGCGGCGGCCCGTTGATCGCCGCCTTCCCGGTGGTTAATGGCGACCAGATCATGCTCGCCACATCGACCGGCCAGTCGATCCGCGTGCCGGTTGACCAGATCAGCTTCCGCTCGCGGTCGGCGGGTGGCGTGCGGGTGTTCAACACCGGCAAAGACGAGGTCGTGGTCTCGGTGGCGCGCGTCGCGGAATCCGAAGCCGAGCCAGACGCCGAGGTGCCCGCAGACGCGATCACCGAGATCGACGCCCCTGCGACGCCAATCGAGGGCAGCGAGACGCCACCAGGCGATAACAGCGACGCGTAACCTCGCGCGTTAACCACAATCATCCTTAACCGGCGCGCGACATCCCATCGCGCGCCGGTTTTTTAACGCGATATTCACCGGCAACTGACCACGCGACGCACCGCCCGCCCTTCCCTTTGGCGGACGCCGACGCTATCTGTCGCCCATGGAAAAAACACTTCACATCGTCGGCGGCGGCATGGCCGGATCCGAGGCCGCATGGCAGGCTGCAGAGGCCGGCGTGCCCGTGATTTTGCACGAAATGCGCCCTCATGTCGGCACTTTCGCCCATCACACCGGCAATTACGCCGAAATGGTCTGCTCAAATTCCTTCCGTTCGGATGATGACGAGCAAAACGCCGTCGGATTGCTGCATTGGGAAATGCGCGCCGCGGGCGGGTTGATCATGGAGATGGCCGACCGCCACGCCCTGCCCGCCGGTGGCGCTTTGGCCGTGGACCGCGACGCGTTCTCCGCCTCGGTCACCGAGAAGCTCCGCGCGCATCCGTTAATCAGTTTCGAGGACCGCGAGATCTCGCAATTGCCCACGGATGGCACATGGATTTTCGCCACCGGTCCGCTGACCTCGGACGCTCTGGCGCAGGCGATTCTGGCCGAAACCGGCACCGAAGCGCTGGCCTTTTTCGACGCCATCGCGCCCATCGTCCATTTCGACACGATTGATCTGAGCAAAGCCTGGTTCCAGTCGCGCTATGATAAGGGCGACACCGAAGAGCAGCGCAAAGCCTATCTGAATTGCCCGATGGACCGCGATCAATATGAGGCCTTCATCGACGCGATTCTGGCCGCCGATAAGACCGAATTCCGCGAGGGCGAAACCGCGGGGTATTTCGACGGCTGCCTGCCGATCGAAGTGATGGCCGAACGCGGCCGCGAGACCCTGCGCCACGGCCCGATGAAGCCGGTCGGATTAACCAACCCGCATAACCCCGAGCAAAAAGCCTATGCCGTGGTGCAATTGCGCCGCGATAACGCCCTTGGCACGCTGTTCAACATCGTCGGCTTCCAGACAAAGATGAAATACGGCGCGCAGACGGAGGTGTTTCGGATGATCCCGGGACTGGAGAACGCCAGTTTCGCGCGTCTGGGCGGCATACACCGCAATACATTCCTCAATTCGCCGACCCTGCTCGATGATCAGATGCGGTTGAAATCACGCCCGAATCTGCGCTTTGCCGGTCAGATCACCGGTGTCGAGGGCTATGTCGAATCTGCCGCCATGGGGCTGGTCGCCGGTCGTCTGGCGGCCGCCGAAATCAAGGGCCAAACCCTGCCGCCGCCGCCGCGTGTTACCGCGATGGGCGCGCTGCTGGCGCATATTTCCGGCGACGCCGAGGCCAAAACGTTCCAGCCGATGAACGTCAATTTCGGCCTCTTCCCGCCGATCGAGGCCAAGGGCGGACGCCGCGGGCGCAAGGATCGCTACAAAGCCTATACCGACCGCGCAAAAACCGAGTGGCAAAGCTGGATCGCGGCACAGGAGTAACTCGACGCGGTGCAGATTTGCGGCGATACTCTCAGGCAGCGGGCGGCGCCAAGCGCTGCCCCCTTCCCCCGCATAAGCCGTTGAAACCCTGTGATCTTTAGAACCCGCTTCGCCCCTTCCCCAACCGGACCGCTGCATCTTGGCCATGCGTATTCCGCGCTTTTGGCCCATGACCACGCACGCCGCACGCCGGGCGGCCAGTTCTTGCTGCGCATTGACGATATCGACCAAAGCCGCGCCCGCAAGGAATGGGAACAACAAATTTACCAAGATCTCGCCTGGCTCGGGATCACTTGGGACGCCCCGCCGCGCCGCGAATCCGACCATCTGGCCGAGTATCAGGCCGCGCTGCAATGCCTTGCCGACCGCGGTCTAATCTACCCTTGCAGCTGCAGCCGCCGCGACATTCGTGAGGCCGCCTCGGCACCGCAGGAACGGACACCACGGCAGGGGCCCGATGGGCTGATTTATCCTGGCATCTGCCGTGGACGCGCGATGTCCGACATGCGCGAAAGTGACGCGATCCGCCTCGATATGCGCAAAGCCATCGACAGCCTGTCCGCTCTGCCCAGCTTTCGCGAGATTGGCGATCTGCACAAAGGCACCCATGCGTTAACCACAAACACCCTGTGCTGCGGCATTGGCGACGCGGTGCTTGCGCGGCCGCAGATGGGCGCCTCATATCACCTATCGGTGGTGGTTGACGACGCCGCGCAGCGCATCACCCATGCCATTCGCGGCGCGGATCTCTTCGCGGCCACCGCGCTGCACCGCCTTCTTGCCGCCCTGCTGGATGTCGCCTCACCGGTGTATCTGCACCACGATCTGATCCGCGACGCGGCTGGCAAACGGCTGGCCAAACGCGACGACGCCCGCGCCATCCGGCTTTACCGCAGTGAAGGCGCGACACCCGAGGATATCCGCCGCATGGTCGGATTGCCCCCAGCATAATATAAGTTTCGCCAAATTTTCAGAATTCGGGCGCCATGACCTCGACTTCTTCACCTGCGTCCACCACCGTATAGAAGCAGCTGCGCCGGTTGGTATGGCAGGCCGGTCCGACCTGTTTGACGCGCAGCAACAGGCAATCGCGGTCGCAATCAAAACGGAATTCTACAAGGGTTTGCACATGCCCCGATGATTCGCCCTTAACCCAGAATGCCTGCCGCGAGCGCGACCAATAGGTTACACGCCCGCTCGCCAGCGTTTTGGCCACCGATTCGGCGTTCATCCAGGCCATCATCAAGACCTCGCCGGACTGGTGATCCTGTGCAATTGCGGGAATCAGACCCTTTGCATCGTAGCGCAGGGATTGCGGATCAAACGTCATGCCCTATATCCTTTCCAGACCAAGGAGCACCTCAATTGTCCGAATCTTCCGAACTGATCAAGCTGTATTCCACGCGCATTCTGGCGCTGGCAGCCGATATTCCGCATTTGGGCCGATTGGAGGCCCCGCAGGCGAGTGTGAAAAAACGCTCTCCTCTGTGTGGCTCGACGGTGACCGTCGATCTGGATGTCGAAAATGGCCGCGTCACGCGATTCGCCCAGGACGTTAAGGCCTGCGCTTTGGGTCAGGCCTCGGCCGCGATCCTGGGCGCCGTAGTCGAAGGGCGCAGCGCTTCAGAACTGCAGACCGCGGCCAAGCAATTGGAATCCATGCTCAAATCCGATGGCCCGGTGCCCGATGCCCCCTTCGACGGATATGAGACCTTGATCCCCGCGCGCGAATTCAAGAATCGCCACGCCTCGATTCTTCTGGCCCTTCAGGCCGCCGAGGAAGCCGCCCGCACTGCCCAAGCGTAACGCTGGAATTCCTAATTTTGCGTAAAAAAACCGCCGCACATCACGTGCGGCGGAAAGTGGCGTGTCTGGTTGGGTCGAGGATCCGGGACAGGATGGAGCCGCGCCAGACCGCTAGGCAGTCAGGAAAAGCTTAAAAAACGTGGTGAACCTACCCGATTAACGGGAAATGGAGCGCCGCATAGGCCAGAACAAAAAGCGCCAAAGCGCCAAGCGCATCGCCGATCATCGCGCGACGCATGTTCTGGGGGTCGGCGTTTTGGGGGCCGGCAAGGGTTCGCAAAATGTAACGCATCATGTTCCTCCACGGTTGTTAACGTTTTGTTCTCATTTTTGCGCCAGCATTGCAAGAACTAAACGAGAACAAATGGAGATTTATGCGAATTCACCCCTAACCCACGTGAATCAGGCGGATCGCTTTGTCCTGTTCCATCAACCACAAAAGCACCCGTGCCGCCTTGCCGCGCGCCGAGGTGAGGCCGGGATCATCGTGCAACAGCTTGCGCGCGTCGCTCTGTGCGATGGCCATGAGGTCGGCCTGCCGCTCCAGATCCGCGATGCGAAACCGTGGCAGGCCCGATTGCGCGGTGCCGATAACGTCGCCGGCGCCGCGGATCGCTAGATCCTCTTCGCTGATGCGAAAACCGTCATCACTGTCACGCATCAGTTTTAACCGCCGTTCGGCGACTTCACCCAAAGGAGGCTCATACAGCAACAAACAGGTCGACGCGCCCGATCCGCGCCCAACGCGCCCACGCAGCTGGTGCAATTGTGCCAGGCCGAAACTCTCGGCCCCCTCGATGACCATGATCGTGGCATCGGGCACGTTCACGCCGACCTCGATCACTGTCGTGGCCACCAAAACCCGCGTGTCGCCGGCGACAAACCGCGCCATCGCCGCGTCTTTATCCGCCGGTGCCAATTGACCATGCACCAGCCCGACGCGATCCGCCCCGAGCACTGCGCGCAACTGCTCGAACCGCGATTGCGCGGCGGTCAAGGCCACGGTTTCACTTTCCTCGACCAAGGGGCAGACCCAATAGGCCTGCCGCCCCTCATCAATGGCCTGCTGCAATCGGGCGACAATCTCGTCCAGCCGCTCGGTCGAGGCCAGAGAGGTGGTCACCGGCTGGCGTCCCGGCGGCTTTTCATCCAGCAGCGACACATCCATATCGCCGTATTGCGACAGCGCCAAAGACCGCGGGATCGGCGTCGCGGTCATCACCAGAATATCGGCATGCGCGCCCTTCTCGCCCAAGGCCATGCGTTGACTGACCCCGAAGCGGTGCTGCTCATCGATGATCGCCAGCCTAAGATCGGCAAATTGCACGTCGCGCTGAAACAATGCATGGGTGCCGACCAGAATTTTGATCGAGCCATCCGCCAGTGCCGCCAGTTTCCTCTGCCGCTCGCTGCCTTTGTCGCGTCCGGTCAGCAGTTCAAGCGTAACGCCCGCTTCGGCGGCCAAAGGGGCAAGCCCCTCCATATGTTGCCGCGCCAGAATTTCGGTGGGCGCCATCAAAGCGCCCTGCCCGCCCGCCTCAACTGCGGTCAAGAGCGCCACCAAAGCCACCAGTGTTTTGCCCGAGCCGACATCACCCTGCAACAGGCGGTTCATCTTGTGCTCCGCCGCCATATCCGCAGAAATCTCTGCAATTGCGCGGGTTTGCGCCGTGGTGGGCTTGTATGGCAGCGCCGCCAAAACCGGCTGCACGCGCGAGCCATCGCCGCGAGTTTGCGCGCCGGCAGAGCGCCGCCGCCGCGCGCGCGCCAAGGCCAATGTCAGTTGATGGGCCAGGAATTCATCATAGGCCAGACGTTGCCGCGCCGGCGTTTCCGTTGACAAATCTGCGGTGCCCGCGGGCGCATGCGCTGATTGCAAAGCCTCGCGCCAGGTCGGCCATCCGGCGCGGGCGAGCTGTTGCGCATCGATCCATTCCGCAACATCCGGCGCGCGCGACAGGCTCGAGGCAATGGCGCGCTGCAGGACCTTCTGGGTGATACCGGCGGTGAGCGGATAGACCGGCTCGAACTCGGGCAAAGTGTCTACCTCATCCGGTTTCAACACCAGATCCGGATGCGCCATCTGGTAAATGGAATCGCGAACCTCCACCCGCCCCGAGACGATCCGCCGTTGCCCGCTGGGCAAGAGCGAGGCCAGATATTCGCCGCGCGCGTGAAAGAACACCAATTGGAATTCTTGCTCGGCATCCTGCACGATCACCCGATACGGGCGCCCGCGCTGGCGTGGCGGAATATGGTTACCGATCTCGACCTCAACCGTCGCCACATGCGGCGGCAAGACATCACGCACGCTGCGTCGCAGCCGGCGATCGATCCCCGATTGCGGAAGTAAAAACAACAGGTCACGCGGTGTCTCGACATCCAATGCGGCGAGGTTTTTCGCCGTTTTCGGGCCGATACCATCCAGACCTTCGAGCGCGCCGAACAGCGGAAATAGGAACTCCGGCCGCCCTGTCATGGCGCAATCATGGTTAACCACGCATCCTCGTCGATCACCTCGACCCCCAGCGCCGCGGCTTTTGTCGCCTTGGAGCCCGCCCCTTCACCGGCGATCAGAATGTCGGTTTTCGCCGAGACCGATCCCGCGACTTTCGCCCCGAGGGATTCGGCGCGAGACTTGGCTTCGGCGCGGGTCATGCGGGTCAAAGTTCCGGTGAAGACCACGGTTTTTCCGGCAACGGGCGAGGATGCGTCCTGCGCTTCGGGCGGCAGGATCGCGGTCAATTGCGCGATCAACCGGTCGATCGAGGCGCGTTCTTTGGGCTGCGCCATGGTTAACACCAATGACATCGCCAGACTGGCGCCGATCCCGTCGATACCGGTCAATTCCTGCCATGCGGCGTGGCTTTCCGGCGGGATTTCGGCGCGCTCAATCACCTGATCGCGGGTTTTCTTGATCTCGGCGCGGCGCCCCTCGGATTGGGCGGCCTCGCGTTCCTTTACCTCGGCGGCGTCGGCGGCGGCATGGGCCTCGGCCGCCGGATACGCCAGATCCACGCTTTCTGCGAGGGCAGCCCATGTCTGGAAATGACGCGCCAGATCGAGGGAAGCGACCTCGCCCAGATGGCGGATACCCAGACCAAAGAGCAGACGCGCCAAGGGAATTTCGCGCTTATCCTCAATCGCTTGAAACAGTTTCGCCGCGCTTTTCTCGCCAAAACCATCACGGTTTTTCAGCTTGGCAAGCGCGGCGGCGTCGCGTTCGGCGAGTGAATAAATCTCAGCGGGCTCATGGATCGGCAGATGCGGATCGGCATAGAACAACTCGATCTGCTTGGCGCCCAGACCATCGATATCGAAAGCGCCGCGGCTGACGAAATGTTTCAGTTTTTCAATCGCCTGCGCGGGGCAAATCAGCCCGCCGGTGCAGCGGTGCACGGAATCACCGGCGTCGCGCAAGGCCACCGAGCCGCACTCCGGGCAGGTCGTCGGAAAGACATATGGCTCCGCCTCGGCGGGGCGTTGGGCGAGGTCGATATCGGCGATTTTCGGGATCACGTCACCGGCGCGGTAGATTTGCACCAGATCGCCGATGCGAATGTCGCGCCCGTCGCGGATCGCCTGGCCATTCGAGTCGCGCCCGGCGATGTAATCTTCGTTGTGCAAAGTGGCGTTGGACACCAAGACACCGCCGACATTGACCGGCGAGAGGCGGGCAACCGGACTTAGCGCGCCGGTGCGACCGACCTGAATGTCGATGGCTTCGAGCCGCGTCCAGGCGGTTTCAGCGGGGAATTTATGCGCCGTCGCCCACCGCGGCGTGGTCGCGCGAAAGCCCAGCCGCTCTTGCAGATCAAGCGCGTTAACCTTGTAGACCACCCCGTCGATATCATAGCCGAGATCGCCGCGGGCCTGCTGGATGACTTGATATTGGTCGAGCAATTCATCGGTGTTTTCGCACAGCCGCGTCAATTCGTTAATCTTGAATCCGAGGGATTTGAGCCGTTGCAGACTGTCCCATTGGCTTGGCGCCAAAGGTTCCGAGAGATCGCCCCAAGCGTAGGCGTAGAAACTCAGCGGTCGGTCGCGGGTGATTTCGGGGTTGAGTTGGCGCAGGGAGCCGGCGGCGGCATTGCGCGGATTGGCAAAGGTGCGCTCGCCCGAGGCGTTGAGCGTCTGGAAATCATCATGGCGCATATAGACTTCGCCGCGCACTTCCAGAACCGCAGGGGCGCCGGTCAGTTGCTGCGGGATATCGGCGATCATACGGGCATTGGCGGTGACATCCTCGCCGGTCTCGCCGTCGCCGCGGGTGGCCGCCGAGACCAATTGCCCGTCTTCATAACGCAGCGACAAAGAGACGCCGTCGATCTTGGGTTCGGCGGTATAGAGGAGCGCCGCGCTTTCAGAGAGACCGAGATAGCGGCGCACCCGCGCATCAAAATCGCGCACGTCACCGTCCTCGAAAGCATTCGAGAGCGACAGCATGCGCTGGACATGTTTGATCTTGCGAAACCCCGCAGCGGGGGCGGCGCCGACGCGGTCGCTGGGGCTATCGCTGCGTTTGAGATGCGGAAAGCGCTGCTCGATCGCGGCATTGCGCCGCTTGAGCGCGTCATATTCCGCATCGGTGATGTCCGGTGCATCGTCGCGGTGATAGGCGCGCTCGGCAGCGGCCAGTTCCACGGTTAACCGTGCCAGTTCGGCCTTGGCCTCGTCTTCCGTCAACGGTTCGAGCGTTTGATCCTGCATGTCTTTACCCCGCGCGCATTTGGTCCATTGATAGGCACGCGTGGGCGGAAATTCCAGCAGTTAGGCGCTGATCGCCTGTTTCGGCAGACTGTCTTGTGCGGGATCACGCAGAACATAGCCGCGGCCCCAGACGGTTTCGATATAATTGTCGCCGCCGGTCGCTTCGGCAAGTTTCTTACGCAACTTGCAGATGAACACATCGATGATTTTCAGCTCGGGCTCGTCCATCCCGCCATAAAGATGGTTCAGGAACATCTCTTTGGTCAAAGTCGTGCCTTTGCGCAGGCTTAGCAGCTCAAGCATCTGGTATTCCTTGCCGGTCAGATGCACCGGCGTGCCCTCGGCCTCGACGGTTTTGGCGTCCAGATTAACCGAAATCCGGCCAGTGTGGATCACCGATTGCGCATGGCCCTGGCTGCGGCGAATGATCGCATGGATGCGCGCCACCAACTCGTCACGGTGGAACGGTTTGGTCATATAGTCATCCGCGCCCGAGCCAAAGCCCTTGAGCTTGATATCGGTGCTGTCCTCGCCGGTGAGGATCAGAATCGGCGTGTTGATCCTGGCGACCCGAATTTGCCGCAGAACCTCAAGTCCGGCCATATCGGGCAAATTCAGGTCCAACAGGATCAAATCGTAATCATACAATTTGCCCAGTTCCACCGCCTCTTCACCAAGATCGGTGCAGTAGACGTTGAAATTGGCGTGAGTCAGCATCAGCTCGATGCTGCGGGATGTGGTGGGATCGTCTTCGACGAGTAGGACGCGCATTTTCTGGCTCCACAATAACCTTTGGTCTTCCCGCACATTGACAAATAATAGTTAACGCACGGTTACCGCGACCCCCATTCAACCACAGTATCGCTAAGGTTGTCTATATCTTTGCAAGGCGGTAACTTTCAGCGCCTCGACCCCATGCGCCGCCACCGCATTTTGCCATGATTCAAACTCTTCTTCGCTCAGGCTATAGCGCTCCATCGCGTCGTCGCGCGCCAAGAGCCCATATTCCACCGCCTGCACAACCACGGCTTTGCGGCTGGCCACCCAGCGTCGCGTGCTGTTCGGTGGCAAATCCGCCTGTGTCAGAACCACCCCGTTTGGCAAGGTTACCGCACGTGGACCGTCAATACGTTTCAAGAACATCTCTGTGCCTTTCCTTCAACCCAGAGTGCAGAATTGCAAGACACCCTTAAGGACAGGTTTACAAGCGGGCTCTCGAGGGGTTGAGAGTGCCTAGTATTTACCTATATTTTGCACTATTCGCCCTCTCCAACCAGATCGAACGGGTCTTTATGACACTCCTTATGAATCGCGACACCCGCGTTAACTCTTTGGGCTTTGCCAAATCACCTGCCGAAACGCGGGTTGTCGTTGCCATGTCGGGCGGCGTGGACAGCTCTGTGGTCGCGGCGGAACTGGCCACCCAAGGCTATGACGTGATCGGTGTTACGCTGCAGCTCTATGACCATGGCGCGGCGCTGGCGAAATCGGGGGCCTGCTGTGCCGGACGCGATATCCATGATGCGCGCCGCGTTGCCGAGACGCTGGGGTTTCCGCATTATGTGCTGGATTACGAGAACACTTTTAAAGAGGCGGTGATCGACGAATTCGCCGATTCCTATCTGGCGGGCGCGACGCCGGTGCCCTGTATCCGCTGCAACGAGCGGGTGAAATTCCGCGATCTGCTGGAAACCGCCCGCGATCTTGACGCCGACTGCATGGCGACCGGCCATTATATCCAGCGCGCCGAGGGGGCGGCAAAGGCCGAGCTGCATATGGCCGCCGATTCCGCGCGCGACCAGTCGTATTTCCTGTTTTCCACCACCCAAGAGCAGCTCGACTACCTGCGTTTCCCGCTCGGCCATCTGCAATCCAAGGCGGAAACACGGGCCTTGGCGCAGAAATACGGGCTCAGCGTGGCCGATAAGCCCGACAGTCAGGACATCTGCTTTGTGCCCAACGGCAATTATGCGGCGGTGATCGAGAAACTGCGCCCGGGTGCCGCCGATCCCGGGGATATTGTCGATCAAGAGGGCAATATTCTGGGCAACCACCGCGGGGTGATCCATTACACCATCGGGCAGCGGCGCGGCTTGGGCATCGGCGGCTTGGCCGATCCCCTCTATGTGGTCAAACTCGACCCCGAGAAGCGTCATGTGGTGGTCGGCCCGAAAGAGGCCTTGACCACGAAAATCGTGCCGGTGCGCGAGATCAACTGGCTTGGCGACACCGCCTTCGAGGCGCAGGCGGAAATCGCCGTGCGGGTGCGTATCCGTTCGACCAAATTGCCGAGTGACGCGATCATCCGCCCGACCGGCCCGACCACGGCGGATGTGGAGCTTTTGACCCCCGAAGAAGGCGTCAGCCCCGGGCAGGCCTGTGTGTTTTATTCTGCCGAGGGCACGCGGGTGTTGGGCGGCGGCTGGATCTGGCGCGGGTATTGACCCGGCGCATTATACTTAATGGGGCCGCGTTGCGGTCCCGTTAAGGATAAAACGCCAGCGGTAAGGTTAACGCTCCAGCGCGGCGAGCACCGAACGCGCGGCGCGCAATCCGGGCGCTTCGCCGCCGCGGCCCAGACGCTCCATGGTTAATTCCATCGCCGCAAGCTGGGCCTGCCGCTCGGCCCCGCCCTGCAACAGCGCCACCACCGCGGGCGCCATATCCTCGGCGATACAATCCGGCCCCAGAAACTCCGCCACCGCCCGCGTCTCGCTGACCAGATTGACCAAAGTCACCGTGTCGATCAGCAAAAGGCGCTTCATCAGTATCTCGGAAAGGGCATTCATCCGCCCCGCGATCACCATCGGGGTGGCCGCCGCCGCAAGTTCCAGTGACACCGTGCCCGAGGCCGCCAGCGCCACATCCGCCGCCCGAAACGCCGCGCGTTTCTCGGCGATCGGCACCGAGGAGGCATCGAGGATCAAAGGCGCACCGGGCCAATCGGATAGGGCCGCGCGCATCTGCGCCACCCGCGCGCCGACGCTGGGCACCACGATCTGGGCCTCAGGCACCTCGGCCAGCACCTGTGTCAGCGCCGCGCCAAAAGGCGGTGCCAATCGCTCGATCTCGCCCTTGCGCGAGCCGGGCAGCGCGAGGATCAATGGCGCATCGGCTGCAATCCCGTGAGACGCGCGAAACGCCGCCGCCTCGGCCGCACTCGCCACCGGTTCGGTGGTCAACGGGTGGCCGACAAAATCGCAACTCATGCCCGCGGCCTCCATATAGGGCGGCTCGAAGGGCAAAAGTGCGAGCACATGATCGACCACGCGCGCCATTTTCGCCGCCCGTTTCGGCCGCCAGGCCCAGACCGAGGGCGCCACGTAATGCACGGTTTTCAACTGCGGCGCGGCGGCGCGGGCCTGCGCCAAGACCCGCAGGCAGAAATCGGGGCTGTCGATGGTCACCACCACATCCGGCGCCTGCGCGGTGATCGCCTGCGCGGTCTGGCGAATGCGGCGTTTGAGGGCGCGATATTTGGGCAGCACCTCGGCCAGCCCCATGATGCTGAGTTCCTCCATCGGGAACTGGCTGTGCAGCCCCTGCTCTGCCATCAATGGCCCGCCGACACCGGCGAAATCCACATCAACCCGCAGGCTGCGCAGCCCCTCCATCAGCGCCGCGCCCAAAGCATCGCCCGAGGGCTCACCGGCGATCACAAACACCTTCATGGCGTGGCCCAGATGGTTAACCCCGCCGCCTCGGCCGCGGCCAATGTGCGGCTGCGGTCCAAGATCAGCGTGTGCGACGCCTGCAGGCAGACCCCAGTTAACCGTGCTGCGCGCAAGGCTTCAATCGTATCGGGGCCAATCGCGGGGATATCGGCGCGCAAATCCTGCCCGCGTTTCGCCCGTTTCACCAAGACCCCGCCCGCGGTCGGCTCGCGCTGGTCACGCGCGCTGGCGACCTGTTCCAGCATGATATCGGTGCCATAAAGCGCCTCGACCGCAAGGCATAGACGCGCGGCCACCACACAGCCCTGCCCCACATCTTGCGGGTCCAAAGCGGCCAATATCTCACTGCCGCGCGCCGCATCCGCCTGCTCGGCGTGATTGGGCGCGCGCGCGGTCAGCACGCCCTCGGCGGCCAGCAATTCGGGCGCCAGTTCGGCAACGCCCTTGAGGGTGAAATCAAACTCTTCGAGCAGCGCCATTAACCACCGCAGCGCGCCGTCATCACCCTGTTGCAGGGCCGTCATCAGATCCGGCATCAGCGAGGCGGTATCGCGGTCGAAGTGCTCGGGGTCCAGACGCGGCCGGTTCATCGCCCCGACCAGCGCCACAGATTCGACCCCCTGATCACCGAGATGGCGCAGAAACGGCACCAGACGCGACAGGCTGAAGCGGACATCCACCTCCAGCCCCTCGGGCGTGTTGCCCTCGAGCGCGCAGATCAAGGGCGGCTCGGCGAGCGCCTGCGTCAACTCCAAGGGCAAGCGGCCGGTGCCCGCGACCAGCGCCAGTCGGCTCATTTCGGGGTCAGGAACGAGCGCCCTGATTCCGCCAGAATGAAATCGGTGATATCGCGCACATGCGCGCTCTCGGTTTCCGCCGCCAGCCGCCGCGCGCGGTCCATAAACGCCCCGTCGCCCTGCGCCAGCATCTGATAGGCAGCCCGCAGCGCGGTGATCTCGGCACGGTCAACCCCGCGACGCTTGAGCCCGACAAGGTTCAACCCCTCGAGATCACCGCGCGGCGCCTGCACCAAACCATGCGGCATCACATCATTGGTCACCATCGTCACCGCGCCGATAATCGCACCATGGCCGACGCGCACAAATTGATGAATCCCCGATAGTCCGCCGACAATCACATCGTCGCCGATCACGCAATGACCGGCAATCGCCGCCTGATTGGCAAGGATCACACGGTCGCCGACCTGCGCGTCATGGCCGACATGGGCGCCGGTCATCAGCAGACAATCATCGCCCACCCGCGTCACCCCGCCGCCACCATCGGTGCCGGTGTTCAGCGTCGCCCCCTCGCGGATACGGGCGCGTTTGCCGACGATCAACCGCGTGCGCTCACCGGCGAATTTCAAATCCTGCGGCACTTCGCCAACGCAGGCAAAGGAAAACACCGTCGAATTGTCGCCGATCTCGGTCCAGCCGGTGACCACCGCGTGGGATTTCAGCTCGACCTCTGCGCCCAGCGTGACCTCTGCGCCGATATGGCAAAACGGGCCGATCACGCAGCGCGCGCCGATCGTGGCCCCCTCTTCGACAATCGCCGAAGGGTGGACCTGTGCCGTGGCATCAATCGCCATGTCCTAGCCCCGCGCGCCGAGGTCGATCATCGCCATGAACTCGGCCTCGGCCGCCATCTCGCCGTTGACGCTGGCGCGGCCATCGAATTTCCAGATTTTCTTGGAGCCGCGCAGCACTTTGACCTCAAGGTCCAGCACATCGCCGGGCACCACTTTGCGACGAAATTTCGCCTTGTCGATGGACATGAAATAGACCAGCGGTTCCTTGTCGACCAGATCCAGCGACAGGCCGACCAGCACCGCCGAGGTCTGCGCCAGCGCCTCGATGATCGTCACCCCGGGCATGATCGGCGCGCCGGGGAAATGGCCCTGAAAATGCGGCTCGTTGAAGGTGACATTCTTGACCCCGACCGCCGAGGAATTGACCTCGATATCGCGCACTTTATCAATCAGCAGGAACGGATAGCGATGCGGGATAATGCGCATGATCAGGGAGAGATCGGCCTCGGTGGTGGTCGACCAGTCGCGGGGTTGGGCGGTGTCTTGCATCTGGGTCTCCGCTAGAGTTGCGCCATAGCGGCGCGGGTTTCGGGCAGTGTCAACGGGCCGCCGCGCGGGCCCAAGTGGCCTGAAGCCATAGCAACTTAGGCCGCGCCCGACAAGCGGCGCGCGTGCGGGTGCGGCGGCTTTGGCTCAGGGCTGCGCGGCGTCCGGTGCCGGATCTGGGCTGGGTTCAGGGCTGGGCTCGGGGCTCGGATCGGAACTGGGCTCGGGGCTGGACTCTAGGGTCGGCTCGGGGCTCTGCTCCGGCACCGCATCCGGCGCTTCGGGCGTATCGGGCGTATCGGGCACCTGCACCACCGTCGCATCCAGCCGTTCGATCGCCTGATCGGTGATATCAAGCCATTCCGCCCCGAGGATCAGGATATCGGGCCGCAGCAGCGCGTTCAGCCCCTCATCCATCATCAATTGATCAAGCACCGGCAGCGCGGTGGCGAAAAACGCCTGCACATCCGCCTCATAGCGCCGCGCCAATTGCTGGTTCAACCTCTCACGCTCGGCGCGGATTTCCTCGACGCGGCGATCAAAAGCATCGGCGCGGGTGCGGAATTCCTCGGGCGACAGCGTCGGGCGCAGGGCGGTCAACTCGCTTTCTTCGGTGGCAAGCTGCTCGGCCAAAGCGCTGTTCTCGGCCTCCAGCTCACGCTCGGCATCGCGCAGCCGCTCTTGCAATTGCTGGCCAAGGATCGAACCGGTGAGCAGCCGGTCCTGATCGAGCACCCGAAACCGCACCTGCGCGCCGCTGGCAAATCCCAACTGACGCGCGCCCTGCGATGGTGCCGCTGGATCCACCCCCTGCGCCGCCGCCTGCTGGGGGTGGAGCGAGGTGAAAACGGGGACGCAAAACAGCGTCCCCGTCAGGAGTATCGACCGGATCGTGGCGCGCATCAGAACTGCGTGGCCAGCGTCAGGTCAAAGCGCCGCGTGATGTCATAGCTTTCCGACATCAGAGGCGTGGTGAAGTTCAACCGCAGCGGCCCGATCGGCGAGCCCCAGAACAGCGAGGCACCGGCGACCGCGCGCATCGCGTTGTCGTCGATCACGCAGCTGGTGGTGGTGCCAGCCGGACAGATGGTGCCCGGCGAATCCACGCCCCAGACCGACCCGACATCAACGAACAGACCGCCATGCAGGTTGAAATGCGAGGGCAGACCCAGCGGGAACTCGGCTTCCATTCTGGCGACATAGAAGAAGTTACCGCCCAGACCGTTGCGCCCGCCATCCGAGCCATAGCCGACCGGCCCCATGCCATAGGCATCAAAACCGCGCATCTGCGAGCCCGACAGCGCAAAGCGCTCGTTGATCCGGCTCGGCCCCGACTGATGCGAGATCGCACCGGCCTCGAATTCGGCACGCAGGGTGACATCCCCGTTCATGATCCGGCGCTGGTAGCCGGTCATCATCGTGGCGCGGGCATAGCGGCGGTCGCCACCGAGACCGGCAACATCGGCGCCAAAGCGGAACACAAAGCCGCGATCCGGGTCCAGACCATTGCGGCGGGTGTCAAACGTATAGGTGCTGCCCACCGAAGAGGTGATCACAGTGCCCACATCCTGCGTGATCCGCGTGGATACCGAAGGCGCCGGCGTATCGACGGTGATGCCGACCCGCGACAGGCCCGCACGCACGCTCAAACGTCCGAATTCGCTGATCGGAAAGGTGAAGGACGGGCTGATCTGCCAAGTCTCCGAGCCCCAGCGCGCGCCATTCGATGCCGGCGCCGAAACACCGGCTGCGGCGGTCGTCTGCGACAGACCCACATCCAGACCAAAGGCCAGATCACGGCCCATCAACGCCGGTTCGACAAAGCTCAGCGACAGCGCGCGCGCATCCTCAACCGTCGACAGCGAGATCGACAATTGCTGCCCGCGACCCAGAAAGTTGGTCTCGCTAAAGCTGATATTGCCGCCCGGTCCGCCGTCGCCATAGCTGACGCCAAAGCCCAACGAGCCGGTGGTGGTCTCATCAACTTGCACATCCACCACAGCGTTCTCGGGGCCCGAGCCACCAACCGGATTGACCCGCACGTCCGAGAAATACCCCAGCGCCTGAATCCGTGCCGCCGCCTCGCGCAATTCGCGCGGGTTCAGCGGATCGCCCTCGGCGACATGGAACTGGCGCCGGATCACACGGTCCTGGGTGGTGACATTGCCCTGAATATCAATCCGCTCGATGAACACACGGTCGCCACGCACCAGCGTGAAGGCCAGATCAATCGTGCCCGCGCGCTCATTGCGGATCAGTTCCGGCTGCGCACGGATAAACCGCTGGCCGGATTGCTGGCCGACCCGCTCGATCTGCTGGATCATGGTCTCCAGAATCGTCGGGGTGAACAGCACGCCGGTGCGATCGGTGGCGCCTGCCTGATAGGCGGCGGGGTCGATCCCGGCCACATCCGACACCACCGTCACGCGGCCAACGCGGTATTGCTGGCCCTCGCGGATGGTAAAGGTGACATAGGCGCCGTCACGCTCACGCGACAATTCGGTAACGCCCGAGAGCACTTGCGCATCAACATAGCCGCGCGACAGATAGAAATCCTGCAGCGCCTGACGGTCACGGGCGACCCGCGCCTCGTTAAAGTTGTCCGAGCGGAAAAACCGGCTCAGACGCCCCGCCTGATTGGTCTCGACAACATTGCGCAGACGCGATTCCGAGAAGCTGCGGTTGCCGACAAAGGAGATCCGCTCGATCTCGACGACCTGCCCTTCGACGACCTGAAACACCACATCGACACGACCGGCGCCGCGTTCGATCAGCTGCGGGGTCACCGTGGCCGAGAGCCGTCCGGCCTCGGCATAGGCTTCGGCGATGCTATTGGCGTCGGCTTCGGCCTGCGCGGGTGAATAGACCCCGCCGGCGCGCGATTGCAGCCGTGGCACCAGATTATCGTCATTCAGGCGGCGGTTGCCTTCGATATTGACGCGGTTGATCAGCGGGTATTCCTCAACCCGGATGGTCAGCCTTGCGCCGCTGGGAATGAAATCCACCGCGCGAAAGAAACCGGTGCCGCTGACCCGCTGGTAGGCGGCGTTCAGCTCGCTGGCAGAAATGCTGCGACTGCGAGCGATTCTTGCGAAACCGACAATCGCGTCGTCGTCGATCAACGTGTTGCCCTCGACCGCGATCGTATTGAACCGGTAGGTCTGCGCCATTGCGGCATTACTCATGCCCACAAACAACGCTGTAATTACTAGAAAAGTAGCTGCATATCCCCGAATCGGACCCAAAGCCCGAACAAAGGTGTGCGCGAAGGTATTCGCCATGATGACGCGCATTCCCAAGCCCCTAATGTTTACCGCAGTTTTTATAATGGTCTTGTTTTCTTCTGACTATCTAGAGAGGGGCTGATTGTCAAAAGGTTGCGCAGGGTTTTGGGGAAATTCATCTAGATGTGGTGTTTCATTGCATCGCCGCAGCGCATCATTCCGGCGCGAAAAACACCCCTTGCACGCCCCTGCCACAACGCAAAAGCCGCCCCGAAAGGCGGCTTGATCCGGTGATATTGTCCCCATTAGAGGGGCGAGTTCACCGCCCTGTTCGCTGGCAGCGCTACTGGAACACCAGCCCCTCCACCGAAGGCGCCTGCATCGCCCAGAACAGCTCGGCAAGTTCGGCGGCGATCATCAGACCGGCGATCACCGCCAGTGCAAACCACAGCCGGTCAATCGACAGGGCATAAAGCGTGCGCAATCCCCGCGCGGCGGGCAAAACGTAGTCCATCGGTCGCTCCTCAGGTGAGTAGGGACCCAGATATGCCCGCGGATTATGGCGTGATTGCGTCGTTAGACCGGCAAGCGTTTGACAATCGCCTCAAATGCAAGCGATGCCCCGCCGCGCCTTAGCACAGCAGGTCATTGCCCAAGGCGAACAGCATCAGCATCCCCAACAGCACCAGCCCCACGGTCATAAACGCGCCGAGGATCTTCTCGCTGGGCGGACGGCCAACCACCGCTTCATAGGCGTGAAACACCAGATGGCCACCATCAAGGATCGGGATCGGAAACAGGTTCAACAGCCCCACCGCGGTGGAGAGCACGGCAATAAACCAGATGAAACTGTCCAGCCCATCCGCCGCCATCTCGCCCGAGGTGGTGGCAATCCCCACCGGCCCCGAGAGGTTACAGGTGCTGATCGCGCCGGTGACCATATGATACAGCCCCGAAATCGACCGCGAGATGATATTGCCGATCTCCTCGACCGCCATCGGCACCGATTCCACCACCGAGACGCTGCGCATCGGGTGCTCAAAGAAGGTGCCCGACTGCAAGCCAATCAGCCAGCGTGTCTCAAAGCCCCCCTCCGGCAGCGGCAGATCGGTGCGCCGCGGGGTCAGATCGACGTCCAGCTCCTCGCCCATGCGCCAAATGCGCAGCGCCACGGTCTCGCCATCGGCGGCATTCACCATCGGCGGCAATTGGGTAAAGGCATAGACCGGCGCCTCATCAACCGAAAGCACCACATCGCCGGTCTGCATCCCCGCATCCCGCGCCGCCGATTGCAACGCGATCCCCGCCGCGCGTGCGGGCAGCGGATGCGGGCCGGTGACCTCCATCGGCTGGCCGGCGCGCTCAACGGAATAGGTGACATTCTGCGCCGGCTCCAACGCATCGGCCACCGCGTAATAGCTGCGCAGATCCTCGACCGGCTCACCGTCTATCGCGGTGATCAGATCGCCCGACATCAGTTCCACCTGCCCCGGCATCGGCAGCAGCGCCCCGACCCGCGGCTCCTCTGCGGGCAGGCCCTTAAGCGCGATGAAGGCCGAAAAGATGATGATCGAGAAGATGAAATTGAACGCCGGTCCGGCGAAAATCGTCGCCGCCCGCGCCCAGAGCGGCGCCCCGTGCATCGTGTGGCGCTGCTCGCGCTTATCCAGCCCCGCCATCACCGCATCATCCGCCGCGCTCGAGGCGGCATTGGCGTCGCCCAGAAACTTCACATAGCCGCCGAACGGCAGCAGTGCGAATTGCCAGCGGGTGCCGCGTTTGTCGACGCGGCTGAACAGCACCGGCCCGAAGCCCAGCGAGAACACCTCGGCATGGATCCCCGACCAGCGGCCAACGATATAATGCCCGTATTCATGCACCGCGACGATGATCGACAGGGCGACGATAAACGCGCCCAAGGTGAAGAACAGGTTACCAAATTCGGGAAGAAGACCCATCGTCGTGACCTCTGATATCAGGTAGCGCCAGCGGCAAGCGACAGGGCCACTGTCCTCGCCAAGCGTCGCGCTTCATTGTCGATAGCCAAAACTTCGGCCAGATTTGCGGGGGCAGCAGACAGCACATTCTGCGCCGCGTATTGCTCGAGGGTTTGCTCGACCACCGGTGCCATATCGGTAAAGCGGATGTTTCGGGCGATGAAATGATCCAGCGCGATTTCCTTGGCGGCGTTGAACACCGCCCCTGCCGCGCCGCCGCTTTCCATCACGCTTTGCGCCAATGCCAGCGCCGGATAGCGCCGCAGATCGGGGGCGGCAAAATCCAGCCGTCCCAGCTTCGCCAGATCAAGCCGCGCAATCGGCAGCGCGGCGCGGTTCGGGTAATTCAGCGCATAGCCGATCGGATGGCGCATATCGGGCGCGCCCAGATGCCCCATCACCGCCCCATCCGAGAACGCCACCAAGGCATGCACGGTGGATTGCGGGTGGATCAGGACTTCGATCTTCTCGGGCGGGAGGTCGAAAAACTCATGCGCCTCAATGACTTCCATCGCCTTGTTGAACATCGAGGCGCTGTCGATGGTGATGCGGTGGCCCATATCCCAATTGGGATGTTTGCCGGCATCCGTGGGCGTCGCCGTGGCCAGATCCGCCAGCGGCCATTCGCGCAAACCCCCGCCCGAGGCGGTCAGCGTCACCGTCTCGATGGCCGCCATGTCCTCGCCGACCAGCGCCTGAAACACCGCCGAATGTTCGCTGTCCACCGGCAGGATCGTGGCACCATGCGCCGCGGCCTCGGCCATCAACAAGCGCCCTGCGGTCACCAGACTTTCCTTATTCGCCAGCGCCACCGTCGTGCCCTGCGAAAGCGCCGCGAACCCCGGCGCCAGCCCCGCCGCGCCGATGATCGCCGACATGATCCAATCGGCGGGCACCAAGCCTGCCTCGGCCACCGCACCCGGCCCCGCTGCAACCTGAATACCGGTCCCCGCCAGCGCATCGCGCAGGGGTATATAGCAATCCTCAAAGGCGGTGACCGCCAGTTGCGCGCGGTGCGTCACCGCTGCCTCGGCCAGACCCGCGATATTGCGCCCACCGGTCAGCACGGCGACCTCGATATCCTCACGCCGCGCCAGCAAGTCCAGCGTGCTCGCGCCCACCGAACCGGTGGCGCCGAAAACCGAGACCCGCCGCATCAGCCCGTCAGCCCCGCAAAAGCACCCGCCAGCGCCAAGACCAGCGCCAAGGCCGAGACCGCAATCAGCGCATCAAACCGGTCGAGCACCCCGCCATGACCGGGGATCAGGTTGGAACTGTCCTTGACCCCCATCCGCCGCTTGATCGCGCTTTCCGCGATGTCGCCCAACTGTCCGGCCAGCGCCAAAACCGCCGAGGCCGGGATCACCGTCCAGGCCCAGCTCTGCCAAGCGGCAAAGCCAGCGCCCACCGCCAGCGCGCAAATCCAGCCCGCGACAGTGCCGGACCATGTTTTCTTCGGGCTGACCTTGGGCCAGAACTTCGGCCCGCCAAAGATCCGTCCGGCGAAATATCCCGCAACATCCGAGGCAATCACAATCGACACCAGCCAGAGCACGAAGACCAGCCCGTAGCCCTCACGCAGCAGGATCAACCCGTGACCGGCCAGCAGGATCAGCAACATATAGGCGCCGAAAATCTGCCTATCGCGCGGCATCCTGATCGCCAGCAGCACCGCGCCCAGCACCAGCGCCGCCAGCGACAAAAACCCGCCCAATGTATAGGTGAACACCGCGACCAATATCGCCGCCGCCAGCCCATGCGCCTCGGCACGCCCCTCGGGCGCCTCGGGCTGCATCATCCGGTAAAGCTCCCAGCCCATCAGACCGGAAAGCACCACCGCCAGAACCGCAAACATCACGCCGCCCAGAAAAATCGCCGTGGCGCCAATCGCGATCATCACCAAAGCCGAGAGAAACCGCGCCCGCAGGTCCGAGAAACTGGCCCCGCTCATGGTTTGACCCCGCCAAACCGTCGCTCGCGGTGGCCATAGCGCGACAGGATCTCGGCCATGACCTCGGGGGTGAAATCGGGCCACAACACCGGGGTGAATTCATATTCCGCATAGGCCGCCTGCCAGAGCAGGAAATTCGACACCCGCGTCTCGCCCGAGGTGCGGATCACCAGATCGGGATCGGGCAGATCGGCGGTATCCAGCGTCCGGTCCAGTAATTCCTCGCAGACCTCATCAGGCGCCAGCGCGCCTTCCTCCACCTGCGTCGCAATCCGCCGTGCCGCGCGCAGCAGTTCATCGCGCCCGCCATAGTTGATCGCCACCGTCAGGTTCAGCTTGGTGCTATCCTTGGTCTTTTCTTCGATCCAGACCATCAGATCGCGCAGCTTCGGATCCAGCCGCGAGCGGTCGCCGATAAACCGCATCCGCACGCCCTCTTCCGACAGCGCCTTGGCCTCGCGCTGGATATAGCGCCCGAACAGCGTCATCAGCCCCAGCACTTCCTCGGTCGAGCGCTTCCAGTTCTCCGTCGAGAAGGCATAGATCGTCAGGTATTCCACCCCCAGATCGGGCGCCACACGGACGATTTCCTTGACGCGTTCGGCGCCCTTGCGGTGACCGACCAGTCGCGGCCAACCTTTGTTGGTCGCCCAGCGGCCGTTGCCATCCATGATGATGGCCACATGACGAGGCGAACCGGGCGCGCTGGACATGAATGCTCCAAACGTTAGTCAATAATAAACAGCGGGCCGCAGGTGAGTGCGGCCCGAAGGGTCACACCTGCATAATCTCGGCTTGCTTGGTCTCGAGCGCCTCGTCAATACGGGCGATATGGGCGTTGGTCTGGTCCTGCACCTCGGTTTCCCAGAACTTCTGGTCATCCTCGGACATGCCGGCGGCTTTCGCCTTTTTGATCTGGTCCATACCGTCGCGACGGACGTTGCGCACCGAGACACGGGCGCTTTCGGCGTATTGGCTGGCGACTTTGGTCAGCTCGCGGCGGCGCTCTTCGTTCAGTTCGGGGATCGGCAGCATGATGATCGTGCCATTCAGCTGCGGGTTGATCCCCAGCCCGCTCTCGCGGATCGCCTTTTCGACCTTTTGCACCAGCGATTTGTCCCAGACATTGATCGTCACCATCCGCGGCTCGGGCACGTTGACGGTGCCGACCTGATTGATCGGGGTCAACTGGCCATAGCTTTCCACCATGATCGGCTCCAGCATCGAGGCCGAGGCACGACCGGTGCGCAATGAGGCAAATTCCGTGCGCAGGGAACTGATCGCGCCATCCATGCGTCGGCTCAGGTCATCAATATTAATTTCGATCTCGTCAGACATGGGATCTCTCTCATCTCAAAATTGCACAGTGTTACAAGACACTGGCTGTTCAAAAGGGTCTAAACCGCCATGGGTGAAAAAGAAACACCCAAGCGCATGCCAGCGGCGAGGGATCGCCAGTGGCGCCGCTGGCTCAGCCGCCAACCCGCGTCGAGGTGCCCTCACCGCGCAGAATGGTGCGGAACCCGCCCGGCTCATCCAGCGAAAATACGATGATCGGCAGGCTGTTGTCACGCGCAAGAGCGATGGCGCTGGCATCCATCACATTCAGATGTTTGGCCAGAACCTCGTCATAGGTCACCTTGTCATAGCGCACCGCGTCGTCATGCTTGACCGGATCCTTGTCATAGACCCCGTCCACCTTGGTGCCCTTAAAGATCGCCTCGCAGGCCATTTCCGAGGCACGCAGGGTCGCGGCGGTATCGGTGGTGAAATAGGGGTTGCCGGTGCCGGCGGCAAAAATACACACGCGGCCTTTCTCGAGGTGACGCACGGCGCGGCGGCGGATATAGGGTTCGCAGACCTGATCCATCGGGATCGCGCTGATCACGCGGGTGAACACCCCCAGATCCTCAAGCGCCGCCTGCATTCCCAGCGCGTTCATCACCGTCGCCAGCATGCCCATGTAATCGGCGGTGGTGCGCTCCATCCCCTGTGCGCTGCCCGAGAGCCCGCGAAAGATATTGCCGCCACCGATCACCATGCAGATCTCGACGCCCAGATCATGCACCGATTTGATCTCGCGCGCGATCCGCTGCACGGTGGGCGGATGCAGCCCGTAACCTTGATCGCCCATCAGGGCCTCGCCCGAGATCTTGAGCATGACACGTTTATAAGCGACGGGGGAATCCTGAGACATCGGGCGCCTTTCCTTGCCGAAATCGCTCCGGTTTCAGGCGGGCGACGCGTGGCAAACGCGGGGTGGTTTCAATCGCGCGCAAAATGTCGGAAAACCGGCGCGGGTTCAACGGCTATAACAGCCCTATAGATGATATCTCACCATGACACCAATGACGAGCATGCCTGTTCCGCATCTGCCGGTTTTGATCGCCGGACCGACCGCCTCGGGGAAATCCGCGCTGGCGCTTGAGATCGCGCAGGCGCAGGGACGGGTGATCGTCAATGCCGACGCGCTGCAGGTGCATGATATGTGGCGCGTTCTCTCGGCCCGCCCCTCGCCCGCGGATGTGGCCTTGGTGCCGCATCACCTCTACGGCCATATCCATCGCGATGCGGAGTATTCCGTCGGCCATTGGCTGCGCGAAGTCGCGGCTCTGCTGCGCGCGCATCCCAATCCGGTGATTGTCGGCGGCACCGGCCTTTATTTCGCCGCACTCACCGAAGGGCTGGCCGAAATCCCCGCCACCAAACCGCAAGTCCGCGCGCAGGCCGATGCGATCCTGCGCGATCAGGGGCTGGCCGCGCTGCTTGAAGCTGTCGATGCCGAGACCCTTGCCCGCATCGACCAGCGCAACCCCGCCCGCGTGCAGCGCGCCTATGAGGTGCTGCACAGCACCGGACGCGGGCTCGCCGCATGGCAGGATCAGACCGGCGCCCCGCTCTTGCCGCTCAGTGCCTGCACCGCCATCGCCCTGATGCCGGATCGTGACTGGCTCAACACCCGCATCGACCAGCGATTCGCCCAGATGATCGACGAGGGCGCGCTGGATGAGGCCCGCGCCGCCCTGTCCCATTGGCCCGAAAGCGCCGGAACCCCGACCGCGCCTTTGTGGACGCGGGCCATTGGCGCGCCCGAACTCATCGCCCATCTGCAGGGAAAAACCACGCACGATCAAGCGGTTGAGGATGCCTCTCTGGCGACACGGCAATTCGCCAAACGCCAGCGCTCATGGTTCCGCAACCGGATGAAGGACTGGCAGCACCGCCCGCTCCCCTAGCGCCGCGCGCCCTGCCAGCCCCCTCCCAGAGTCACCTTTGTGCAACGCTGCCACGCTGATCTGTGCCCGAATCAGCGATTCGCGCGGATAGGGCTTGGGGATCGCCATGGCGGTTTCCTAAGGTGGTGGTTCCGCTGCCACGGACAAAAACATGACCATGACCTTCATTCCAGACACCCCGTCTCAACTCCGGTTGACGCCGATCTCGCGTCTCGCCGCCGGTGGCCGCTGGCGGGTCGAGGCGATGCGCGCCCTGCGCGAGCCGGTGCTTTTGTGGTTCACCCAAGGCCAGGGGCGGCTGACCGTCGCCGGATCCACCCGTGGCTACGGCCCCAATCATGCGATCTTCATTCCGCCCGGGGTCATGCACGGGTTTGAATTTGCTCCGCGGGTGCAGGGCTCGGTGGTGTTCTTTGGTCGCGATCACGGCATGGATCTGCCAGCGACGCCGCAATACCTGCGCCCGCGCGATCCGATCTCGCAAAAGGAACTGACCGCGACTTTGGAGAACATCCAGCGCGAGCTGGAAAGCGGGCGTGCCGGTTCGCAGATGGCGGCGAAACATCATCTCGGGCTGCTCGGCGTCTGGCTGGACCGGCAATTGGACAAGGAACGCGCCCATGAGCCGATCTTTGCCCGCCCCGCCGCCGCGCAGCGACTGGTCGCCCGCTATTCCGCGCTTTTAGAGCGTGATTTCCGCTCGAACACCTCGGTGAGTGATTACGCCGCCGCGCTTGGCGTCACGCCTACGCATCTGACCCGCGTCTGCCGCGCCACCTGCGGCAAGGGCGCGCATCAATTGCTTGAAGACCGGATACTCTTTGAGGCGCGCCGGTTGCTGGCCGAAACCCGCCTGCCGGTCAAGGATGTCGCGCAAACGCTGGGCTATAGTTCGGCAGGCTATTTCACCCGCTCGTTCCAAAAGAACGCCGGTATGACCCCGACCGCCTTTCGCAAACGCCCCGCCGCGACGGTGATGCCGAGGCTGTAGGTCCGCTTAACGCTGCAATCACAACGACTTAGCCCGCACCCATGATGATGCGCACATAGGCGGTGGTTTCCTCATAGGGCGGGATACCATCATGACGCTCGACCGCGCCCGGCCCCGCGTTATAGGCCGCCAGCGCCAAGCGCCAATCGCCGAAACGGTCATACATCTGCCGCAGATAGCGCGCCCCGCCATCAAGGTTCTGCGCCGGATCATCGGCGTTCACCCCCAGCAGCAGCGCCGTGCCCGGCATCAATTGCGCCAGCCCCCGCGCCCCGGCCGAAGACACCGCCTGCGGGTTCCAACGGCTTTCCTGATGCACCAGTCGCAGGAACAGATCCGCCGGTATCCCGTGCCGCTGCGCCGCGGCACGCGCCATCGGCACAAACTCGCCAGAATAGCTGCCGCTATAGCGCGCCACCGGCCCCGACTCCGCTGTGTCCAGACTGGCCGAATACTGCCGCGAGAGCCGCGAATCCATCACCCGCGTCTGTGCCGCAAAGGTATCCGCCCGCGAGACCTGCGTCCCGCCACTGCCCAGCCGCAAGCCATTGGCCTGCGCCGCATCCGGCATCACAACGCCGAAAACTCCGGCAGCACCGCAAAGCGCCAAGGCAATCAATACTCTACGCATTGCCCAATCCCCATTGTCCCAAAAGGCCCCCCAAGGCCCGAGTGCCGCGCAGTATAGGCAGAAAACACCGCCACGCCAAGCCAACAGCACGGCCACAGGCGCCGCTCGGCAAGGCTTTGCCACCCGAAGCGCTGCGGGGCGGTTTATCTCCGTTTCCAATCCAGCGCCTTTGGTGTACCCCTTGCGGGAACAGATTCGACGCTAATTCGCAGGGGAAGTCATGGCAGGTTCGGTCAACAAGGTGATTTTGATTGGTAATCTCGGGCGCGATCCCGAGGTGCGCACGTTCTCGAACGGCGGCAAGGTGGTTAACCTGCGCATCGCGACGTCCGAGCAATGGCGCGACAAAGCCTCGGGCGAGCGCCGCGAGCGCACCGAATGGCATTCGGTGGCAATTTTCAACGAGCCGATTGGCCGCATTGCCGAGCAATATCTGCGCAAGGGCTCGACGGTCTATATCGAAGGCCAGCTGGAAACCCGCAAATGGCAGGACCAGTCGGGCAATGACCGCTATTCAACCGAAGTCGTGGTGCGCCCCTTCTCGGGCAATATGACCCTGCTCGGTGGCCGCGGTGATGGTGGCGGCGGTGGCGGTGGCGGAGACCGTGGCGGCTATGGCAGCGACCCGATGGGCGGCGGCGGCGGTGATTACGGCGGCGGCGGGCGCAGCTCGGGCGGTTCGCAGGGCGGCGGCGGTGGCGGCGGCTACGGTGGCCCCTCGGATATGGACGACGAAATCCCGTTCTGATCGGGTCTCCGTCATCCGGCGCTTGACGCGACCCGACCACGGGTCTAAATCGGCGCCTACGCGGGTATGATGTAGTGGTAGCCTGTCAGCTTCCCAAGCTGAACGTGCGGGTTCGATTCCCGCTACCCGCTCCAGAATTTAACAAAAAAGCCCCCTCGCCGTGATCGGTGAGGGGGCTTTTTTGTTTGAGAATTCGTTGAGAGATACTGACGCGATACCGCGCGCCTCTAACTCACTGTCAGGCCCGTGGGAACCACGGGCCGCGCCCGACCCTCCCCCCGGGAGGGCGCATCGGCGATGTCATGCAAAGCGCACGCGGCATTCATGCTTTAGAGCGCAGCGCGATGTTCAACCGGCATCTGCGCCCACCCAGGGTCGGGCGCTGCCCTTTGCGCTATGATTTACTGTGGTAGATGGCATTGCGGCGGGCGTCAGCGGACGGGTTCTCAGGTAAGAGGCGCATCGTCCCACTGTCTGGCACAAGTGGCCCCCGGGACGCGCCTGACCCTGGGTGGGCGCAAACCACCGCTCCACAGCGCGCTATGCTTCAAAGCAATGATGTCGCCCAAGCGACAAGCGACATCGCCAAGGCGCCCTCCCATGGGGAGGGTCGGGCGCGGCCCGGGGTGGCCCCGGGCCAGAGGATGGTCAATGCCGCGCCAGATGGTCGGCCCCCTACTCCGGCGGCACCGCGCGCGGGCGGCCGGAGCCGTCGATCGCCACATAGGTGAACATCGCCTCGGTCACCTTCTCGCGCGCGCCCGTCGCATGGCGCAGCGCCCAGGCCTCGATCAACACCCCCATCGACGAGCGCCCGACCCGCTCGATCCGCCCGTAGATGCACATCACATCACCGACTTTCACCGGCCGGATGAACTTCATCGCATCCAGAGCCACCGTGGTCACCCGCCCCTTGGCGCGCTGGCCGGCGATGATCCCGCTGGCGATATCCATCTGGCTCAGCACCCAGCCACCGAAAATATCACCGTTGATATTCACATCCGAAGGCATTGCCTGAATGCGCAGGGTCAAATCGCCGGTCGGCGTGGTCTCGTCACTCATAGGGGTCTCCTGAACCGCCGATCACAGCGTCATAATATTGGCAGAACCATCCACATAAGCGTAGCTGCAGCGCACCTCAATACTCTGGCCGCCGCGGGCCACGCGCAGCATCACATCCCGCGATTGCGGCAGACCGCCGGTGCCGATGACCTCATGGGTGCCGACCACGCCCTGCACGTCAAACCCGGCCGCGCGTCCGGCCTCGGTGCAAGCACTCTCGGCAGCGCTCGCCTGCGGGGTTGCCGTAGTGCCAAGCGGCGCCGAAGGCTGCGCCGGCGAGACCCGTCCAGGGCTGCCAAAGCCGCCGCGGTAATCGGGGATATTCATACAGCCCGCCAGCATCGTGCCCGCGGCCAGCGCCGCAATTATCTTGATTTTCCGTGTCATACCCGGCCTCCAATCAGGGTGAGGGCCGGTTTCCCCGACCCGTCAATGCGCAGAGATCAGCGCTTTGGCCGCGCCCCGCGCCGCTTGCGTTATCGTATCACCCGAGAGCATCCGCGCAATCTCGTCAATACGCTCCTCGGCGGAAAGCGGGATCACATTGCTGAGCGTTTGCCCCTCGATCACCGCCTTTGACACCCGCCAGTGATGCGCGCCCAAGGCCGCCACCTGCGGGCTATGGGTGACCACCAGAATCTGCGTGCCCTCGGACAGCGCCCGCAACCTTCGGCCCACCGCATCGGCAGTGGCGCCGCCCACCCCGCGATCGATCTCGTCAAAAATCAGCGTCAACCCGCTGTTGCCACGGCTCAAACAGACCTTCAGCGCCAAAAGGAACCGCGAGAGTTCCCCGCCCGAGGCGATCTTATTCAATGCTCCAGTCGGCGCACCGGGGTTGGTGGCAACCTCGAAACGCACCGCGTCGCAGCCCTCCGGCCCCGGCTCGCCCTCGCTGATCACCGTGGTGAAGACCGCGCGCTCCATTTTCAACGGCGCCAATTCGCGCGCCATTGCCGTATCGAGCCGCGCTGCCGCCTCCTGCCGCGCCGCGCTCAATGCCGCGCAGGCCGCGTCAAAGGCTTTGGCGCCCTCGGCCTCGGCTTTGACCAGCGCCGCCTGATCGCTGTCACCCGCATCCAGCGCCGCCAGACGTTCGCGCAAAGCCTCGGCATGCGGCCCCAATTCATCGGCCAACACCCCGTGTTTGCGGGCCAATCCGCGCAGGGCAAACAGCCGTTCCTCAACCTGTTCCAATGTCGCCGGATCGGTGTCCATCGCGTCCAGACAGGCATCGACACCGGCCTGCGCGTCCGACAGATGCGCCAGCGCCTGCCCCAACGATTCGAGCGCCGCGTCCAACTGCCCTTCCAGCCCCTCGGCGGCATCCTCAAGCCAGCGCAGCGCGTCCAATCCCAGCCGCTCGGCCCCGTCCTCGCCAATCGCTTGCCGCGCGCGCTGCACATCCTCGCGCAGCCGTGTCGCCGCCTGCATGCGGCGGCGGCGGATATCCAGATCGGCCTCTTCACCGGCCTGCGGATCGAGTTTATCCAGCTCCGCCACCGCGTGACGCAGATACTCCTCTTCGGCGCGCAACTCCTTGAGCCGCGCCTCCGCCGCCTCACGCGCACGGCGCATCTCGGCCAGCGCCCGCCACGCGCGGCGCACCTCCTTGAGCAGCCCCTCGACACCGGCAAAAGCATCCAGTAACTGCCGATGCCCGCGCGGGTTCAACAGCCCGCGATCATCATGCTGGCCATGCAATTCCACCAAAGTATCCGACAGCGCCCGCAGCACCTCGCCCGAGACCCGCCGGTCATTGATCCAGGCGTTTTTGCGGCCCTCGGCGGTGTTGACGCGGCGCAGGATCACCTCGCCGTCACAGGCTATACCCGCCTCTTCCAGCACCGCGCGGCCTGCGTGACCGGCGCCCAGTTCGAACACCGCCTCGACATCGCCCTGCGCCGCGCCTTGGCGGACCAATTCCGCCCGCCCGCGCCAGCCCAGAACAAAACCAAGCGAATCCAATAGGATAGATTTGCCCGCGCCGGTCTCTCCGGTCAATACATTGAGACCGGGCTGGAACTCGAGCTCCAGCCTGTCGATCAGCAACATGTCCCGGATCGTCAATATCCGCAGCATTCCGGCCCCGATCCTGCCCGTATCAGATCCAATCGCCGCGAATGGTCCGGCGGTAAACCTCACGCAGCCAGCTTTCGCCCGAGGCGCTGTCGGTCAATCCGGCGCGGGTCAGCAGGTCATAGCTGTCCTGATAGAAGGGGCTCGACTGGAAGTTATGGCCCAGAATCGCCGCCGCCGTCTGCGCCTCATCGCGCAGGCCAAGCGCCAGATAGGCCTCGACCAGACGGTGCAGGGCTTCGGGCGTATGGGTGGTGGTCTGATACTCTTCGACCACCGCGCGGAACCGGTTCACCGAGGCCGCATAATTGCCCCGCGCCAGATAATAGCGCCCGATTTCCATTTCCTTGGCCGCCAGACGGTCGAAGGCCAGATCGAATTTCAACACCGCCGAACGCGCGTATTCGGTGTTGGGATATTCCTCGATCACATAGCGCAGATGGCGCAGCGCCTGAAAGGTCAGCCCCTGATCGCGGCCCACATCCTCGATCTGGTCGTAATAGGTCAGCGCCACGATATAAGACGCCCAGGCGGCATCGGGATCACCGGGATATTGATCCAGGAACCGCTGCGCCACGGTGCGCGCCTCTTCATACTGGCGGTCACGGTGCAGCGTATAGGCCTGCATCACAATCGCCCGCCGCGCCCAGTCGGTATAGGGGTAAAGCCGCTCGATCTCGCGGAAATAGCGCATCGCGGCATCGGGGCGGGCGTTGGTCTCCAGCACATATTCACCGCGCTGGAAAATCTGTTCGGCGGAAAACCCGTCCAGCGGCTCGTCGCTGCTGACGCGGTCGGAACAGGCCGAGACCGTCACGGCCATTACTCCGGCCACTGCCACTGTCACCACCCGGCGCCGCATCCCCTGCAAAGCGTTGCTCATTCTTGTGTCGTCCCCTTGGCAGCACCGCGACCTGTTTGCGCGGCATTCCCGACTCATTCCCAACCGGACCCTATGTCATCTCCCGACCGGACCCCAGCCGATTCCGAACCCGCCTGTGGCGGAGATTGCCGCATCTCGTAACACAGATAGATTGGCGGCGCAAAACGACATTGCGCGAAAACCTGCCAAGGTAAGTGTCACGAAAACGGGAAGTTAGCGCGAGGTCAAGCTGTGGGGCAAGCCACCAGCGAAGCCACCGGCCAAGCAATGCGCCCGCCCCTACGTGAACCCGCGCGCGCAGGCCTCAGGCAGCGAGGGCCAGATCCTTGGCACAAACACCGGCACCGGGCAGCGAATGCGCCTGCTCGTCATTGATGGTAACCCATTCAAATGCCAGCGGATCTGCCAGCAGCGCGCGCACCAGACGACCGGTCAGCGTATGACCGGCACGGTGGCCCACATAGCGCCCGAGGATCGGCGCACCGGCCACCGCCAGATCGCCCATCGCATCCAGCATCTTATGGCGCACCGGCTCATTGTCATGGCGCAGCCCGCCGGGGCTGAGCACCGCGTCGCCCTCGACCACCACCGCGTTCTCATAAGAGCCACCCAGCGCCAGCCCGTTGGCACGCATGAAATCCACATCCGACTGGCGGCAAAACGTGCGGCTGTCGCTGAGTTCACGCACAAAGGTGCCGTTGCAAAGCTGCAATTCCAGCTGCTGACGTCCGATCGCCGCATCGGGGAAATCAATCTCGAAAGCCATCGAGAATTGATCCGCCGGTTCCAGCCGCGCCCAGGCCTCGCCCATCCGCACCTTCACCGGACGCAGCAGGCGAATGGCGCGCAGGGGCGCATCCTGTCCGCGCATACCCACGCCGACAAAGGCCGAAACGAAGGGCCGCGAAGAGCCGTCAAGGATCGGCACTTCCGGCCCGTCCAGCACCACCAGCGCGTTGTGTATCCCGCAACCGGCCAGCGCCGCCATCAGATGCTCGATGGTGGACACCGTCACACCCTGATCATTGCCGATCACCGTGCAGAGGCTGGCCTCGATCAGCGCCGCCGGGCTGACCTTGATCCGGCGCTGCGCTGCGGCACCATCCAGATCGCTGCGCTCGAACACAATCCCGTGGTTCACCGGTGCGGGGTGCACGGCCAGCGTGACCTTCTGCCCCGAATGCAGGGCAACGCCGTGAAAGCGCGTGGATGTGTTGAGCGTGGTTTGCACGGAGACAAGCCTGTGGTTGTTGTTGCTGGAACTGTATTAGGAAGCAAAGGGTTAAAGCTCAACTCACGCTTTGTAACACGATGTAACACGCTTCTCACATATGCGCGAGAATCCGCCGACCCGCCAATCAATACACCCAAGTCATTGATATAAATGAAAAAGAACCGGCAATCGCCGGTTCTTTCAAGGCCATGCAAAGCGGCGAAGTGATCGCCCGCTAGCGGTTAATTGGCTTGCCGACGCAGGAAGGCAGGGATCTCGATCCGGTCCTGCGAGCCGCGATGCTGCGGTTCATCGTCATAAGCCTGGATCGGCGGCTGCTGGCGCGGTGCCGCGGCGGTGGCTTCACCGCCCGACCCGGCCATGCGGTGGATCAGCCCGCCAAGACCGCCAAAGCGCGGACGTTCCTGCGCCTGTTCTTGCTGCGGTGCAGCTTGCGGCACCGGCTGCGGCGCATGCTGGCGCGCCTGCGGCTGGGGCTGTTGATGCTGCTGCGGCTGCTGGCGCATCTCCTGACGCGGCTCATACTGCTGCTGGGCGCGCGGCTCTTGCTGTTCGGGCTGTTTGAGCACCGCTTCGCGCAGGCGCTGCAGGGTCTCGGGCGAGGGCTGGCCCGAGCTGCGCTGACGGCTGGGCGCGGTGAAACTCGCCGCATCCTCCATCTGCTGGTGCTGCGGCTGCGGCGCCGCCCCGCGCGACGGGTTCACCATCACCGTGGTGCGCGGTGTGCCGGCCTGTTCGCCAAGCACATCGTCAAGATCGAACTCATCCTGCACCGGCGCGGCCCCACCATGGGCCTGACCATGCGCTTGCCCGTAGGCCTGCTGCTGCGGATTGGGCTGCTGGTTGCTCGGCTGGTGATTGCTTGGCTGGTGATTGCTGGGCTGGGGCGCATAGGTCTGCTGGCGCGGCACGGCGCGGAATTCTGCACGCGGCTGCTCCTGACGGGGCTCGTGGCGCTGTTCGTGACGCGGCTCCTGCTGATACTCGGCGCGCGCCTCATATTGCGGCTCATAGCGCGGCTCGCTCTCGACCGCGCGCAGCGGCTCGGCATAGGTCTCGGCCTGCGGCTCGGGCGCGTAATGCTCCTGCGGCGCGTTATAGCCGTGATCCTGACCGTAATCCTGTTCGGCAACCGGCTGCGGCTCGGGCTCGGCCTCATAGGCGGGCGCATGACCCGGCAGCGGCTCGGCCAGACGGCGGCGCTGCACATCCAGCGACTGCGCGTCATGGGCGGCGTCGATACCGGTGGCGACCACCGACACGCGGATCATGCCTTCCATCGCGTCATCCAGCGTCGAACCGACGATGATATTCGCTTCCGGATCGACCTTGTCGCGGATCAGATTGGCAGCTTCGTCCAGTTCGAACAGCGTCAGATCGCTGCCGCCGGTGATGTTGATCAACACCCCGCGGGCGCCGTTCAGGCTGATTTCATCCAAGAGCGGGTTGGCGATCGCCTTCTCGGCGGCCTGACGCGCGCGGTCTTCGCCCGCAGCCTCGCCGGTGCCCATCATCGCCTTGCCCATCTCGTCCATCACCGCGCGCACGTCGGCAAAGTCGAGGTTGATCATCCCCGGACGCACCATCAGATCGGTGACACCCTTCACGCCCTGATAGAGCACATCATCGGCAAGGCTGAAGGCCTCGGTGAAGGTGGTGCGCTCATTGGCCAGACGGAACAGGTTCTGGTTCGGAATGATGATCAGCGTATCGACGACCTTTTGCAGCGCCTGCACACCGGCCTCGGCCTGCTTCATCCGCTTGGCGCCCTCAAAGGCGAAAGGCTTGGTCACCACACCGACGGTCAGCACGCCCAACTCACGCGCGGCCTGCGCGATGATCGGCGCCGCACCGGTGCCGGTGCCGCCGCCCATACCGGCGGTGATAAAGCACATATGCGCGCCGCCCAGATGGTCGATGATCTCTTCCAGCGTCTCTTCGGCCGCCGAGGCCCCGACCGAGGCGCGCGCACCGGCGCCCAGCCCTTCGGTGACCTTAACCCCCAACTGGATGCGCGAGCGCGCTTTGGACTGCTGCAGCGCCTGCGCGTCGGTATTCGCCACGACGAATTCGACGCCCTCAAGGTTCTGCTCGATCATATTGTTGACCGCATTACCGCCAGCGCCGCCAACACCGAAAACGGTGATCCGCGGGGTCAAATCCGTGTCTTCGGTCGGGATAAAGTTAAGTGCCATTGCCTGTTCCGCCTGTATCTGCCGGTTTGCCTTTGCCGTTTGCCACGGCTGGTCGTCCGGTCGTTGGTGATTTGCTCGATTTTTTAAGTGATTCTAACGCGTCAGCGAGTCGTCGTCATCTAAAAAACGAATCATATGTCCATCGAACCGGCGAATTCTCGCCACAAGTCGCCCTAATTCCATTTTCAAGCCTCATTGCGCCGTTATTCACCCGTATCACCAATCTCGAATGCTTACCAATTGTCCTTGAACCACTTCATCGCGCGTTTCAACGGGCGCGCGGCGAAACGTTGCGCGGGAATGTCGAAATCCCACCATTCATCCTGCGGACAGGCGGCAAACTGGCACAGACCGACAATCGCCGAGAACGACGGGCCGGTCGCCGCTTGTGGCAGCCCCTGCACGCGGATCGGACGCCCCAGCCGCACATGCTGGCCGAGGATCTTTGCCGCCAACCCATCGAGCCCGGGCAATTGGCTGGCACCACCGGTCAGCACGATCTGCTGGCTGGGCAGATGATCGAACCCCGCTACATCCAGCCGCGCCCGCACCTCCTCGAGGATCTCTTCGACCCGCGGGCGGATAATCCCGATCAGTTCCGAGCGGGTGATTGTGCGCCGGTCCTTCTCCCAATCGCCGCTATCGCCACCGATCTCGATCACATCGCGGTCGTCCTTGCCGGTGGCATGCACGCCGCCGTGGAAGGTCTTGATCCGCTCCGCCGCCGAATAGGGGATCTGCAACCCCTTGGCGATATCGCTGGTGATATGATCGCCGCCCAGCCGCACGGTATCGGCATAGACCATATGTTTCTTGATAAAGATCGACAGGCTGGTCGCCCCGCCGCCAAAATCAATCGCCGCCGCGCCCAGCTCCTGCTCATCCTCGACCAAAGCCGCGCGTCCCGCCACATAAGACGCCGCCGCCAGCCCAGCGACCTCGACATCGCAGCGCTTGAGGCAATGCACCAGATTTTGCACCACATCGGCCTCGACCGACAAAAGATGCAGGTCACAGCCCAACTGCCGCCCCGCCTGCCCGCGCGGATCGCTCAGCCCGCTGCGGTGGTCGAGCATGAAGTTCACCGGATGCGCGTGTAACACCTCGCGGCCCGCGCCCAGATCGGGCACATCGCAGGCATCAAGAACCCGCGCGATATCATCCTCGCTGACATGCGCGCCCTCCAGTTCCACCATCCCCTCAAGCCCGTAAGACCGCGCGTCCCCGCCCGAGAAACACAGGATCGCATGATCCACCCGCGTCTGCGCCAGCTTCTGCGCCCGCTGCAGGGCGGTGCGCACCGCGCGCTCGGTCTCTTGCATCGCCGCAATCTCGCCAAAGCGCACCCCGCGTGAGCGTGTGGTGCCCGCGCCGATCACCCGAAACGCCGCCTGTCCGGCCAGCGCGCCAACGCCCGAGCCCTCACGCGGGCCCTCCGAGACGCCGAATTTCAGGATCAGACAGGCAACCTTGCTGCTGCCGATATCCAGAACCGCCAGAACACCCCGTTGCATAGCCTGCTGGCGCATGTTCCGCATCGCACGCTGCGACTGATAAAGATCCGTCATCTGTTTTGCGCTCCGCTTGTGTCTTGTCGATTTTCATAAAGTGCCGCTATCGCCTCGGATGAGAGGCGCAGGGTCGGTCGCGTCGGATTGCGCAGATCGACGACCTGCACATCCAGCGACAAAAGGTTTTCCGCCATATCCAGCGCCAGAACCTGTTCCAGCGCAGCCACCGCACCGCGCGCCGGCAGCATGATCCGCTGGTCACGATCCAGCACCACATCCCAGCGGCGCTCGCCGATCCGCACCAGCCCGCGCAGCCGCTCATGCAGCGGCGAGGCCGCCGCCCAAAGCGCATGTGCCTCGTCAATCACCGCGGTGGCGCCCTGTCCGGCGATCAGCGGCAGATCGGGGCGCGCCGCCCGCGTTGCCAGTCGCGCCACACGGTGGCCGCCCGCGTCAACCAGATCGAGCACCCCGCCGTTGCGCCAGATCATCGCCGGCATCCGCTCTTCGATTACCACCTCCAGCACGCCCGCGCGCACCTGCAGCGAGGCACTATCGACCGCATCCAGCGCTTCGGCACGGTCGCGCAGCGCCTCCAGATCCAACTGCCACGAGGAAATCGGGAAGGTGATATCCAGCATCTGCGCCACCCCCTGCGCAATCTCGGGCGAGCGCGACTCGACGTTGATCTCGCTCACCTGAAACATCGGCTGGTTCTCGAGGGTCATCCGCAGCGAGGACAGACCGGCGACCAGATCCGCCCGCCGCGTCTCATCCGCCACCCAGCCAATCGCCAGCCCGAAACTCAGCAGGATCGGCAGGCCCACGCGGACAAAATGGCGCACCATCGGCGTCAGCCACAGCCGGTTAAGCCGGTACATCGTGCGGCTCGGCGAGGGATCGACCTGCTGGTGCATTTCCTCGGGAAACACCGACATCGCGGCCCAGCTCTGCGCCGCCTGTTGCGCGCCCATGGACTGCCCCATGGATTGCCCCATCGAATGCGACGCCACACCCTGAACACTGGCCTGCCCCCAGCTTTGCGCTGGCCATGCCTGCGCCGCAGGCTGTGTCGCAGCATCTGGCGCGGGCGCATCCGACAAGCCCCGCGCTTGGGGCCGCATCCGCGCGCCCTGTGTCGAACCTTGCGGCGTATACAGCGCCGAGGGGATCGCCCCCTGATCCAGCAGATCAGTGGCGCCCCCATCATCACCCTCATCACGGCCCGCATCGGCGGGGTCAAAATCGGCCACCAGATCCCCGCCCTCGCCATCCCCCAACAGGGGCCAGCAGGGCAGCGGATCGCATTGCCAGCGCGCCGCATGGGGCACGACCTCGGGAGTCTGCGGGCTGCGCGGCGTCACCTGCGGCGGCGCCACCTCCAGCGGATCGGGCCAGTCCCATTGCCGCGGCATCGGGTTATGGCGCAGCTTTTGCGGCGCCCCGTCGCGCGCGCCCGGCCATTGCCAAGCGCCCTGCCCGCCAGCCTGACCCCCAGAGTGACCCCCAGAGTGACCGCCAGCCTGCCCAACCGGCGGCGCGGTATCTTGTCCGGTGCTATATCCGGCAGGTCCGGCGCCCGGCTCGGCCATCTGCCCGGCCGCCGCCTGTCTTCCGACCTGTCCATATGGCTGTGCAAATGATTGCCCGAAGGGCTGGGCCTCGCGCCGCGTCAAAGGGGGCGTCAGATTGCGATCACGGATCACCGTTGACACGAGGCATCCTCCACCAACCAGCGGCACAGATCGGGGAATTCCATCCCCGTCACCCGCGCCTGCTCGGGGCTTAACGAGGTCGGCGTCATTCCGGGCTGGGTGTTGGTCTCCAACAAGACCAACCCCTCAAGCCCGCGTGCTTCATCCCAGCGAAAATCCGTGCGGCTCAGCCCGCGACAGCCCAGCACCTGATGGGCGCGCAGCGCATACTCCATACAGGCGTCGAAAATCTCCTGCGGCACCTCGGCAGGCACCACATGGCGCGAGCCGCCGGGCAGGTATTTCGCGTCGTAATCATACCAGCCCTCGGTGACGATATCGGTGACCGTCAGCGCGCGGTCGCCCAGCACGCTGGTGGTCAACTCGCGGCCCGGGGCGAAGGCTTCGACCATCACCACCTCGGGCATCGCCTCGTCCAACTGCGGCGGGCCGTTGTTTTCCTCGCCGACGATCCAGACGCCAACCGACGAGCCCTCATTGAACGGTTTCACCACATAGGGCGGCGCCAACACATGCCGCGCGCGCACCTCGGTTTTCGCGGCCAGCACACTTTCCACCACCGGCAGCCCATGGGCGCGGTAAATATCCTTGGTGCGCTGCTTGTCCATCGCCAGCGCCGAGGACAGCACGCCCGAATGCGTATAGGGGATGCCCAGCCATTCCAGCAGACCCTGCACACAGCCATCCTCGCCGAAGGGGCCATGCAGCGCATTGAACGCGACATCAGGCCGCAGCTCCGCCAACCGCTGCGCCAGATCGCGCGCGGCGTCGAGTTCGACGACCCGATATCCGGCCTCCCGCAGCGCGGCGGCGCATTCGCGCCCGCTCGACAGCGACACCTCGCGCTCAGCCGAGATGCCACCCATCAAAACCGCCACTGTGGAGGGTGCCCTGCTCGACATACCCACCAACACTGCCTCATCCAGGGCTTTGCGCCCCAATTTTCAGTTAACAGCCGGTCATAGATTATAGGTTGTGCCCGGCCGCGCAGGTCTACTGCCCGCTCAATCCTGCGGTGGCGTTGCCTCGCCGACCCGCATGATCTCCCATACTAGCGAAATCCCGCTGTTTTGGAATACTCTTTTTCGCACTTCCTCGCCCAGACCTTCCAGATCCGCCGCCGAAGCACCGCCGGTGTTGACCAGAAAATTCGCGTGTTTCGGCGACATCTGCGCTCCGCCCAGGGTTGCGCCGCGCATCCCCGCCGCCTCGATCACCGCCCAGGCCTTGCGCTCATGCGTATCATCCGCCCGCCCGGTCGAGGAATATCCCGCCGGATTGCGAAACGTCGACCCCGCCGTGCGCTCCTTGGTCGGCTGCGTCGCATCCCGTTTGGCCAGCTGCGCCTCCATCAGCGCCGCCAGCTCCGCCGGATCGCCCGCAGGCGCGCGGAAAATGGCCGCAGTAATCACCGCCCCCTCGGGCAAATCCGACTGCCGGTATTGCAGGTTCAACTCCGCCGCCGGAACCTCCCGCTGCGTGCCATCCCGCAAGATCATGCGGACACTCTCCAGCCGATCCGCTACATATTGCCCGTAACACCCCGCATTCATCCGCACCGCGCCGCCGATCGAGCCCGGAATCGTGCGCAAAAACGTCAGGTCCAACCCCGCCTCGGCAGCCCGGCGCGCCACATGCGCATCCAGCGCCGCGCTCCCCGCTGTGACCCTGTCACCGTCGATCTCAATCGTGTTAAACCCGCGTCCAAGCCGGATCACCACCGCGCGAATCCCCCCGTCCCGCACGATCAGATTCGAGCCCACACCCATCGGAAACACCGGCACCTCGGGCGGTAGCGCGGCCAGAAATGCGGCCAGATCCTCGGCGTCGGCGGGCTGGAACAGATAGTCCGCCGGTCCGCCCACACGCAGCCAGGTCAACCCGTCGAGCGGGCGGTTCGCGGTCAATGTGCCGCGCACGGTGATATGTGATAAATCGGTCATACTGTCTGGTAGCTTGACGCGCAGACCCTGTCCAGAAGCCCCGCGCCCCACCGCGCGATTCAGCGCCGCCGCTGGCCCCAAATCGCCAGCAAGGCGACCAGCGCCATGCCCAGACCAATCGGCAGAAACAAGATTAACGCGGGCATCGTGTAATCCAGCGCGTCCATCTCTTCGAGCGTCGCGCCGTAACCCCAAAGCGCCGCCGCGACGATGAGCAACAGCACCGCGCCCCATAGCGCCGCTTTCGCCGAGATGACCCGCACCAGAATGCCGCCCAAGACCACGCCGATGGGCAAGGTGACCAGCACGATACTCAGAACAATCATCGGCAAAACCCTCGCGGATGCTGCCCCGATTATGCCCCGATAGGGTTAAAAATCAATGACCGATCAATCGCGGCGCCAGATCCGCGCGATGACCGCCCCCAGCGCCAGCCCGATGGTGGTCGGGATCGACCAGAGCATCACCATCACCGCCAGCGCGATCCCCTCGGCGCCCTGCCAGATGAAAATCACCGGCACCGCGACAGCGCCCGCCAAGGCGATCACCACCGCAAAGACGAAGGGCGCGCGCGGCGAGCCCCAGCGGCCCAGCACAATGCCGCCTATCAGGCCCAGAATCACCCAGATCGCCGCGTCCCAAAACGGTGCGCCGGTCATGTGCCCGCCCCCTGCAGATGCGTGGGCAGCGCCTGCGCCCAAGCCGAAATCGTCCCCGCACCAAGGCAGACCACAATATCACCGGGCCGCGCCTGCGCGCGCACCAAATCCGCCAGTTCCGCCTCGGAATTCAGCGCCCGTGCCTGCGGATGGCCCTGCGCCTGAATGGCCACCACCAAAGCCTGATGATCAGCGCCCTCTATTGGCGCCTCCCCCGCAGCGTAAACCTCTGAAATCGCGACGAAATCGGCCCCATCAAAGCAACGCGCGAAATCGTCGAACAGCGCATGCAAGCGCGAGAATCGGTGCGGCTGATGCACCGCAAACACCCGCGCGCCCTCCTCAACGGATTGCCGCGCGGCCTTGATTGCGGCTGCAATTTCAACGGGATGATGGCCATAGTCGTCAATGATCGTGACCCCACCCACCTCGCCGACGCGTGTAAAGCGCCGCCCGACGCCTTGGAACCCTTTGAGCGCGGCGCGGATTTGATCGTCGCTCATGCCCAGTTCCAGCCCCACGGCCACCGCCGACAGCGCGTTCGAGACGTTGTGATCGCCGGGCATTGGCAATTCGCAACTTTCAATAATCCGACTATTACCACCTAAATTTACCCGGATATCAAAGAAAGCCTTACCCTTTTCGAACGTCAGACCTTTGGCCTGCACATCGGCGCCCGCGTTGAAGCCAAAACTGACGATCCGCCGGTTCTTCACCCGTTCGGCCAGCGCCGCGACTTCCGCGTGATCGGTACACAGCACCGCAACCCCGTAAAACGGAATGCGGTTCAAAAAGGCATCGAAGCCTGCGCGTAGCGCATCGAAAGAGCCCCAATGCTCCAGATGTTCGGGGTCCATATTGGTGACCACTGCGATCTGCGTCGGCAGCAGATTGAACGAACCGTCGCTCTCATCGGCCTCGACCACCATCCAGTCGCCGCTGCCCGCCCGCGCGTTCGACCCATAGGCATGCAGCACCCCGCCATTGACCACCGTCGGGTCAAATCCGCCCGCGTCCAGCATCGCCGCCATCATCGTGGTGGTGGTGGTTTTGCCATGGGTGCCGGCGACCGAGATCGACGGGCGCAGCCGCATCAATTCCGCCAGCATCTCGGCGCGGCGCACCACCGGAATGCCGCGCGCCTGCGCTGCCGCCATCTCGGGGTTGCTGGGTTTGATCGCGGTCGAGGCCACGATCACCGCCGCATCGCCCAGATTTTCGCCCGCATGCCCCTCAAAAACCGTCGCGCCCAGACCCGCCAACCGCTCAGTAATCGCGCTGGATCTGGCGTCGGACCCCTGCACTTTGAACCCTGTTTGCAGCAGGATTTCCGCAATGCCCGACATGCCGATGCCGCCAATGCCAATGAAGTGAAGCGGGCCAAGGTCGTGCGGCAGCAGGGTGCGCGTCGTCATATCGGGGGCTTTCAATGGTTAATGTCCGGCGGGCGGAGGTCCGGCCAAGCGCTCGGCCAGATCGGCCAATTCAGCGGCGGCATCGGGTTTGCCCAATCCGGTCGCCGCATGGGCCATCTGTAGCGCCGCGCGGGGCATGGTTAATATCGTGGTGATCTGCTCGGCCAGCGCCTCGGGGGTGAACTGGCTTTCGGGCATCAATACCGCCGCCCCTGCATTAACCAGTCCGCGCGCATTGGCGGTCTGTTCATCGCGCAGCGCAGCGGCCAAAGGCACCAGAATCGAGGGCCGTCCGATCACCGTCAAATCCGCCAGCGTCGAGGCTCCGGCGCGCGAAATCACCAATTGCGCCTCGGAAAACAGTCGCGGAACATCGTCGAAAAACGGCGCCACGTCGGCAGGAATATCCGCCGCCTCATATGCCGCCTGCACGCGCTCCAGATCCTCGGGCCGCGCCTGTTGCGCAACCCGCAGATACTGGCGCACCTCGGGCGGCACCAATTGCATCGCCGCGGGCACCACATCCGAGAGAATGCGCGCGCCCTGACTGCCGCCAAGGATCACCACGCTCATCGGGTAGTCACCGGGCGGAATATAGGGCGCGGCGGTGCGTTCGCGGACCGTGGCGCGCACCGGATTGCCAATGTCATATCCGGCAATGCCAGCGGGCAAAACCGTCGGCCAAGTGCCGCAAGCCACCGCCGAAACGCGGCGCGCGAACACTTGGTTAACGCGCCCCAAAACACCGTTTTGCTCATGGATCAGCCGTGGAATGCGCAGGATCCACGCCGCCGCCAAAGCCGGGATCGAGGGGTAGCCGCCAAAGCCTGCCACCACCGCCGGACGGTCGATAATCATCGCCGCGGTGGCCGAGGCAATTCCGCCCAACACTTTGAACGGCACCAATAATTTCGCCAAGGCCCCGCCGCGCGCAAAGGTCGCCGAGGCCACCCTGCGCCGCCCGACCGCCTCGGGGAAACCGCCCGCATAGCGCGCGCCCCGTGCATCGGTCGATAAGACCACCCGCCAGCCGCGCCCGAGCATATCCTCGGCCAAGGCCTGGGCCGGGAACATATGCCCGCCGGTCCCCCCGGCGGCGATCACCACCAGCGGGGTTTTGTCTGTGCGCCTCTTGGTCATCACCGCCCCCGTGTCAGCAAATGGTCGCTGATTTCACCCTGCGGGCGGCTGCGCGTCAAGGCCAGCAACATGCCGACCATGATCCCCATCGCCAAGAGCGACGATCCGCCTTGGCTGATAAACGGCAGCGTCATCCCCTTGGCAGGCAGCAAGCGCACCGCGACGCCCATATTGATCATCGCCTGCGCCGAAATCATCGCCGCCAGCCCCGAACCGGCCAGCCGGATGAACATATCACGCTCCCGCGTTAACCGTGACAGCGCACGTAAACAGATCACCGCATAAAGCGCGATGATCAGGGCGACCATCACAAAACCGTATTCCTCAGCCGCGACGGCAATCACGAAATCCGTATGCGCGTCAGGCAGTTGCCATTTCACCTGCCCCTCGCCCACTCCGAGCCCGAATAATCCGCCCTCCTGGATCGCCGAGGCCGCATAGCCCAGCTGCGACCGCGCATCGACCTCGGCGGCCCAGAATCCATCAATGCGGCGCGCGAAATGCTCGGAGCCGTTATAAGCCGCCACGCCGCCCAAAACGGCCGTTCCCGCCAATCCGAGGATCAACACCATCGGCGCGCCCGAGATGAAATACATCACCCCCCAGCCAAACAGGATCAACACCGACTGGCCAAAGTCGGGCTGCAACACCAGCAGGAACACCGTCGACAAGACCGCCGCCAGCGATAGCATTTTGCCCGGCGGGCCGTTCAAATCCTGCCCCGCCGCCAAAAGCCATGCGCCGCAGACTGCCAGACAAGGCTTAACAAATTCCGAAGGCTGGATGGTGGTGAAGCCGAAGCTCAACCAGCGCACCGCGCCCTTGCCGAAATCGCTGCCGATGAAAGGCAAGAGCGCCAGCGTGCCGAACCCCAGGACGAATCCCAAGACGCCCCAGCGCCGGATCGTGTTGGGCGATTGCATCGAAACGACGAACATCATCGCCATCGACAGCGTGGCATAGACCACATGCCGCTGGAAATAATGAAAGGGTGACAAGTGGTTACGCGCCGCGAGTGGCGGCGATGAGGCCAGCGCCAGCAGCAGGCCGATGCCGACCAGAAGTAAAACGCAGGAAATTGTCCAGCGGTCGACCGTGCGCCACCAGCGCGACAACACCGGTTCGCCCGTGTAAACGGGCATGGTGCCATGGACCATTTCTGTCATGGTTGGGCTGCTCTCATTGCCTATGGTTCGCCCGTTTTCCGGGTCTGGTGGCAAGGATAACGCGGATGCCGCGCCAAGGCTAGGGGCTTGCGACCGAACGCCGCCGCCGCCAGATCAAATCGGCGGAATACAGCACCAAGGCCGCCCAGATCATCGGAAAAGCCAGTTGTTTGGCGCCGATAAACGGCTCGTTAAACACGAAAACCGCCGCGCCCATAATGAAGGTCGGCGCGATATATTGCATCAAGGCAATCGTGGTCAGCCGCAACTGTTTGGCGCCATTGGCATAAAGCATCAAAGGCACCGCCGTCACCACACCGCAGCCGACCAGCAGTAATGTATCGACGCCGCCAACCGAGCCGAACTGCATCTCGCCCCGGCTGACGAGATAGATCAGATAGCCCAGACCAAAGGGAAACAGCAGGATCACCTCCAGCGTGAATCCCTGATTGGGCCCGATGGGCAAGGCGCGTTTGGCCAGCGCATAAAAGCCCCAGCTGACGGTCAGCGCCAGCGAGAGGATCGGCAGGCTGCCCGCCTCCCATGTCAAAACGGCGACCGCTGCACCGGCCAGCGCCACCGCGCACCATTGTGCCACAGTCAGCCTTTCGCGCAAGATCACCGCCCCGAGGAAAATGCTGAAAATTGGATTGATGTAATAGCCGAGTGCCGCCGAAAGCACCTGCCCGGACTGGATCGCATAAAGGTAAACGCCCCAATTCACCGTCACCAGCGACGCGGTCAATCCGGCCATGGCCAGCATCCGCGGCTGCACGATGGCGCGGCGTAAATCCGCCGTCCGCCCGAGGATCAACAGCACGATCAGCGCCACCGGCACCGACCAGATCACCCGATGGGCCAAAATTTCGGTCAGCGGAATATGGTTAAGCGCATGCAGATAAAGCGGCAGCCCGCCCCAGATCAGATAGGCCCCGAGCGCCAGAAGAAATCCGCTAAGCGTATCGCCCGCCGGGGCTTGCGGCGGCGCAGGTTCAAGGGGCATTTGGGACATGGTAACGCTTTCACTCGCTCACACCGGCAGGTCCGGCCGGCCCGGCGTGTTAGCCGTTGAGTGCCGCCTGCACAAGGGCGGTGAAATCCTCGCCGCGTTTCTCGAAATCGGGATATTGATCGAAACTGGCGGCGGCGGGCGCCAGCAGCACCACCTCGCCCGGCTCGGCTTCGGCCACCGCGCGCGCCACCGCGCGGGCCATGGTCTCGCAGATTTCATGCGGTGTGTCGCCCAATTGCAGTGCGAAATCGCGCGCCGAATGGCCGATCATATAGGCTTTGACCACCGCGCCCAAATGCGGCACCAAAGCCTCCAGCCCGCCGTCCTTGCCCAGGCCTCCGGCGATCCAGCGGATCTTAGGAAAGGCCTGTAACGCCTTGGCGGCGCTATCAACATTGGTCGCCTTACTGTCGTTCACATAGCGCACGCCGTCTTTCTCGGCGATCAATTGGCTGCGGTGCGGCAAGCCTTTGAAACTGGTTAACCCCGCCTCAATGCCGCGCGGCGCCAGCCCCAGAGCGCGCAACGCGGCATAGGCGGCACAGGCGTTCTGATGGTTATGCGCACCGGGCAATCCGGGAATATTGCGCAGGTCAATCGAGGCCACCTGCCGCCCGCCGCGCCATTCCGCCAGATGCCCGCGACGCGCAAACACCGACCAGCCCTGCCCCTGCAGTCTTTGCCCCGAGGAGATGCGGATCGCGCGGCTATCCTGCGCATCTTCGGCGTATTGCATCGCCAGATATTGCCCCTCGGGCTCATCGACGCCGATCACCGCGCGGGCTGGCGCGCCTTCGGAAAACAGGCGACGCTTGGCGGCAAAATAGCCGCCCAATCCGCCGTGCCGGTCCAGATGATCGGGGGAGAAGTTGGTAAACACCGCCACATCCGGCGCCAGTATCCGCGCCAGATCGCTCTGGTAGCTGCTCAATTCCAGCACCACCACGCCGTCCTCGCCCGGCAGGTCAATCGCCAAGACGCCGGTGCCGATATTGCCCGCCACTTCGACCGCGCGTCCGGCCTCATTCAGCACATGGGCGATCAGCGCCGTGGTCGTCGATTTGCCGTTCGAGCCGGTCACGCAGACCACTTTCGGTGGCTCGTCGCTATCGGTCAGCGCGCGGAAAAACAGCCCGATATCGTTGTCCACCGGCACCCCGGCCTGCAGCGCAGCGGCGATCACCGGATGCGGTTTGGGAAACAGATGCGGGATGCCCGGTGAGGTGATCAGCACTGATAGCTGCGGCACCGCGTCCTGTCGGGTCAAATCCACACAGGCGAATCCCGCCGCTTCGGCCTTGGCGCGGCCCTCGGCGCTATCGTCCCATGCGCAGACCTCGGCGCCGCCCGCAGCCAGCGCCGCACAGGTCGCCAACCCCGAACGGCCAAGCCCCAAAACGCCAACGCGCAGGCCTTCAAACCCTTGAACGGTAATCATAATTCACCCGATCCACTGTGACAGGCGGCACCATAGCCGAGCCGTCGAAAAAGCGAAAGCATTCAGATCAAAGGGAGGGAAAGTGGCGCGGTTGACGGGGCTCGAACCCGCGACCCCCGGCGTGACAGGCCGGTACTCTAACCAACTGAGCTACAACCGCGCGATGGCCGTCAGATAGGCCACGGGCCGCGGGGCGTCAAGCAAGAAACAGCGCGGATCGCGGCGAAATGCGAAATCACCGCCCGGTTGGGGGGCAAAGGCGCATTCTATGTGGAAAATCCATAGGTCACGCTTGAAAACGCGTGGCTTTTTACTCTAAGTTTTGCAAGTGGATGATGAGTATCTCTATCTTGACCGGCGCTTTGCCATGGTCGCAGTTGCGATCTCGCTTGGGTTTATCGCCGTGGGCGCCGCGTTTATCGGCGAGCCTGAACATGGCATTGCCCTAAGTTTCGTGATCTGCGGCGGTATTTTCCTGGTTATGAGCCTCGCGCTATTTTGGCTCAAAGTTGCCGAATTGCGCGGTGATCATGTGAAAATTGGTAAACACCGGTTTGCCTATGCCCAGATTGCCGAGATCGACCACGGCAGCCGGATCGTGCAGGATCAGGCCGCCCTCGCCTCCGGCACAAGCAGCCGCCAGCAGGATTTCATCACCGTATATCTGCGCGACAGGGACCAGCCGGTGGATGTATCGGTGATCCTCTATCGTCAGGGCCCCGAGGGTATCGCGGAAAAGATCATGGAACGGGTTAACTTGCTTAACACAGGGTAAATGCGCCCGTCTAAGCCGTTGATTTATCAGGGTCCGCCCCATGTCCCACCCGTGGGACAGCTGGCTGTTAGCGATGAAAAAAGGCCCCGCAAAGGGGGCCTGAATTCAAGTGGCGCGGTTGACGGGGCTCGAACCCGCGACCCCCGGCGTGACAGGCCGGTACTCTAACCAACTGAGCTACAACCGCGCGATGGGCCTGAGATAGCGGCCCCCCGTCGGGGCGTCAAGCAGGAAAAGCAGCAATCTTACCGCCCTGACCTCGCCTCACCTCCAGGTGCCGCGACGGGCCCAGGCTTGGCGCAGCAAAACCGCCAGATAAATCACACAGAGCAGCGCCAAAACCGCCCAGGGCCGCGTCGCCAAAGCCCCGACCACCACCGCGACGCCCATCAAAACCCAGATCGCCCGGTTGCGCGGCACATTGATCGCCTTCGGCGAGGGCGTCGGCACCCGCGAGATCATCAAAACCCCGACCCCGCCCAGATAGATCGCCACCAAAATCGGCCACTCCCGCGTCTCGAACCAGCCCGCCAGCGCCAGAAACACCGGAAACAGCGCCAACATCGCCCCCGCCGGCGCCGGAACGCCGACAAAATGCGCTTTTCCCTGCGGCGCGGGCGCATTCCGGCTGACATTAAACCGCGCCAACCGCAAACAGGCGCTGAGCGCATAAACGAGAACGAAAACCCACCCCAGCCCCGGCACGGAATGTAGGGTGAAGTGATAGATAAATATGCCGGGCGCGACCCCGAAACAGAGGAAATCCGATAGCGAATCGAGCTCCGCTCCAAAATGGCTCGCGGCGTTCAATTTGCGCGCCAACAGCCCGTCGAGCCCGTCAATCAGCGCCGCCACCACCAATAGCGCCGCCGCGACCTGATAGTTTTCCTGCAAAACATAGCGGATCGAGGTCAGCCCGGCGCTCAATCCGATCAGCGTCACCAGATTGGGCAGCAAGCTGAGGATCGGCATCGACACGCGGTCGCCACCGATCTCATCCCCAAGAGTGGCATCCTCGCACTCGTTCTGCGGCTCGTCGCTCATGGCTCATCGCACCTCGGCGGTTCTGCGCGCCTCATCCGCCGCCAGATCGGCCAGCACGGTTTCGCCCGCGACCATGGTCTGCCCCAATGCCACCAGGGGGTTCACCCCTTCGGGCAGATAGACGTCGAGCCGTGAGCCGAAGCGGATCATGCCGAAGCGCTCGCCGGTGGCCAAGTTGTCGCCCGGCTTCACCTCGCAAACGATGCGCCGCGCGACCAATCCGGCGATCTGCACCACGGCAATCTTGCGCCCGTCGGCCATTTCTACGGCGACGGAATTGCGCTCGTTATCCACACTGGCTTTGTCGAGCGAGGCATTGAGGAATTTCCCCGGACGATAGGACACGGCGCTGATTTTACCGGCAATCGGCGTACGGTTCACATGGCAATTGAACACATTCATGAACACACTGACCCGTGTCAGCGCGTTGTCGCCCATGCCGAGTTCTGCCGGTGGCACCGCAGGTTCAATCAGCGAAATCACCCCATCCGCGGGGCTGACCAGAAGCCCTTCGCGTTGCGGCGTGAACCGGTCGGGATCGCGAAAGAAATAGTAACACCAGACCGTCAAAACGACGCCGATCCAGCCAAGCGGCTGCCAGATCAAAAAGAGAACCAGCGTAACGCCGGCAAAAACCGCGATGAACGGATACCCCTCACGGTGGACGGGTTTGATCACGGTCGAAAGCATCGAAGCGGACATTGGTGTTCCTGTCTGATTACCTATCTGGCTGCTATATCTCCTTTCCTATGGCGCGCAAAGCGAGTCGCATTGGAGCATGGCAGGGTAAGTTTAACGCAAAGTAAAACCGTCGCTTTAAGCGGGCAGCCTCGCTGCAACGGCGGCGGCGGCCTCGGCGATGGCGGCCTCGATGCTCATGTGTGATGTGTCGATCACGATGGCATCGGCGGCGGGTTTCAGCGGGGCATCCGCGCGGTTCATATCGCGCTCGTCGCGGGCGATGACCTCGGCCAGAACCTCGACCTCAATGCCACCCAGTTCCAGCCAGCGCCGGTGCGCGCGAACTTCGGCGCTGGCAGTGATGAAGAGTTTGACCTCGGCCTTCGGGCAGATCACCGTGCCGATATCGCGCCCGTCGAGCACCGCGCCGCCGTCTCGCTGGGCAAAATCGCGTTGGAAATCGGTCAATGCGGCGCGCACCTCGGGGATTACGGCGACTTTGCTCGCCGCCGAAGCCGCGGTTTGGCTGCGCAGATCATCACGCGCCAGATCCGCTTCGGTGAGGGATTTCGCAGCCTCGATTGGGTCGCCGCCCTTGGCACCGACCGCGCGGTATAGAAGACCGGTGTCGAGATGCGCCAAGCCGAATTTTGCGGCCAGAGCCTTGCTGATCGTCCCCTTGCCCGCTGCGGCGGGCCCGTCGACTGCCACGGTGAATTGCATTGCTAACCTCCAACTGTCGGATCAGGGCTTAGACCATCGGTCCCTGCCATGAAAGCCTGTTTAGCCTGCGGCAGAGAGGGATCACATCACTCGTGCATAGGTAGAGTAAGTGGCATTCTTAGCATGGTTTTCGCCAATCCACTCAGTCATATGTTGAAAAACGACAACTATATATTTGTCTGACCTTCAGGCCTCCGGCGCAGACTTTGCCGCACAGCCAGAATGGCGCAGAGCAAAAGCGCGGCGAATTTCGCCAAGGTGAAGGTGCTGGCCCGAACAACCTCAACCGGGCGGACCCAATCCGGCCCGGCGGTCAGCATCGCTTGCACGGCGAAGTTTTCGCCCCAATCGAGCGCGATATAACTCATCGCCGAGAGCACGCAGACCATGCCGAACACGCCGGCAAAAGGGCGCATCCACCACAGAAGCGTCACCCCGAGCACGAGCGGAAATAGCGTATCCGCCCAGAACATCGGGCCCTGCGCGAGCAGATAACCTTCGGGGGTGAGCACCCGCAAATAGCCGCGCGCTTCGCCGAGGGAATAGCCCAACACCCTTAAATCAAAAGGTAATTGCCCCTCGGCCTGCGCCATCACCTGCGGCCCGATATAGGCCGCGAGATAGAGATAGGTGACCAGCGTCAGCAGCGGCAATCCCCAATTGAGCGCGCGCTGCAGGGTCCGGCGGGCCATGCTCAGGCAGGATCGCGGCTGATGATGGCGCCGAGACCGTCCATCAATCCCTCGAATGTCGGGAAGGAGGTCGCGATCGGGCCGCCGTCATCGACGCTGATCGGGGATTTCGAGACCAGGCCGAGCACCAGAAACGACATCGCGATGCGGTGGTCCAAACGGCTGTGCGTGGTCGCGCCGCCGGGCACTTGCGCCATGCCGTGGACGGTGAACACGTCGTCCTCTTCCTCGAGACGGACACCGCAGGCCTCGAGCCCGCGCGCCATCGCGTCGATGCGGTCGCTTTCCTTGACCCGCAATTCTTTCACGCCGCGCATCACCGTGGTGCCTTTGGCGCAGGCGGCGACGACCGAGAGCACCGGAAATTCGTCGATCATCGAGGCGGCGCGCTCAACCGGGGTTTCTACGCCATGCAGATCGGGCGAGTAGCGCACGCGCAGATCGGCGACCGGCTCGCCGCCCTCTTCGCGCGGGTTCTCGAAGGTGATGTCGGCGCCCATTTCCAACAGCGTGACGAACAGCCCGTCGCGGGTCGGGTTGCGGCTGACGCCGGGGACGGTGATTTCCGAGCCGGGCACGATCAGCGCGGCGCAGACCGGAAACGCCGCCGAGGAGGGATCGCGCGGCACCGCCACGCGCTGGCCGGTCAGTTCGGGCTGGCCGGTGAGGGTGATCACGCGGCCCGCGTCAGTGTCCTCGACCGCGACCTGTGCGCCAAAGCCGCGCAACATGCGTTCGGTGTGGTCGCGGGTGGCCTCGGGTTCGATCACCACGGTGTCGCCGGGCGCGTTCAACCCCGCCAGCAGCACCGCCGATTTAACCTGCGCCGAGGGCATCGGCAATGTGTAGCGCACCGGCACCGGGGACTCGGCGCCGACCAGCGTCATCGGCAATCGCCCGCCCGCGCGACCCACGGCTTGGGTGCCAAACAGCGCCAGCGGGTCGGTGATACGGCCCATCGGGCGCGAGTTCAGGCTGGCATCGCCAGTGAAGGTCGCGGAAATCGGTGTGGTCGCCATCGCGCCCATGATCAGCCGCACGCCGGTGCCGGAGTTGCCGCAGTCGATCACCTGTTGGGGCTCGGCAAAACCGCCGACGCCGACGCCGTGCACGCGCCATTCGCCGGTGCCGACGCGGGTAACTTCGGCGCCGAAGGCGCGCATCGCTTCGGCGGTGTCGAGCACATCTTGGCCCTCAAGCAGGCCGGTCACATGGGTTTCGCCCACCGAGAGCGCCCCGAGGATCAGCGCGCGGTGGCTGATGGATTTATCGCCGGGCACCTCGGCCACCCCGGTCAGGGGGCCGCTGGCGCGCGCGGTCATCGGGATCGGGGTGCCGTGAGCGGACATGGGGAAACCTCGTGCTTGCAATGCGTTCCGCCTGATAGCGCACCCATCGCGAGGCGTCCATACGCGCAGGTGGGCGCTTGGAAGTGGTGCGGCGACCATGCGGCGCGGGTCAGCTACTATATTTCCGACTTATTAAGGTGCGAGCAAAGCATGGAGGGGCGCGCCCGACCCTGGGTGGCCGCTTGATACGTGTTAGCAACGCGCTGCGTCCCAAAGCATGGATGTCGGTCGGGCTGCGCAGGGCATCGCCATAGCGCCCTCCCGGGGGGAGGGTCGGGCGCGGCCCGTGCTGCCCAGGGGCTTGCCGGTTGATAGGTGTAAAGCAGAGCCTGGAGATAAGCAGTTATGGCAGGTTCAACGCGCGCCGGACAGCGCGCGTTGGTGGGGGACAATTCTGCCCTCAGGCCGGGATCATGCCCTTTTCAGCGGCAATCTCGCGCATCCGGTCTTGCAGTTTTTCAAACGCCCGCACTTCGATCTGGCGGATACGTTCGCGGCTGACACCGTATTTCGCCGACAGGTCTTCCAGCGTCACCACCGGCTCGGAGAGTTTGCGCTCGGTCAGGATATCGCGCTCGCGTTCATTGAGCACCGACATCGCCTCCATCAGCATCTCGCGGCGGGTCTCAAGCTCATCGCGGTTGGCGTAATCGCTGGCCTGATCGGCGTCCTCATCCTCGAGCCAGTCCTGCCAACTTGCGGCGCCCTCTTCGCCGCCGACGGTGACATTGAGCGAGGCGTCGGCACCGGCCAAACGCCCGTTCATGCTGATCACCTCGGCCTCGGTGACCGAGAGATCCTCGGCCAGACGGGCGACGGTTTCGGGGCGCAGATCGCCCTCTTCAATCGCGCCGATCCGTGCCTTGGCCTTGCGCAGGTTGAAGAAAAGTTTCTTCTGCGCGCTGGTGGTGCCGAGTTTCACCATCGACCACGAGCGCAGCACATATTCCTGAATCGACGCGCGGATCCACCACATCGCATAGGTCGCCAGCCTAAAGCCTTTCTCGGGGTCAAAGCGTTTGACCGCCTGCATCAGCCCGACATTCGCCTCCGAGATCACCTCGGCCTGCGGCAGACCATAGCCGCGATAACCCATCGCAATCTTGGCCGCCAAACGCAGATGCGAGGTGACCAATTTATGAGCGGATTCAGTATCTTGATCCTCAACCCAACGCTTGGCCAGCATATATTCTTCCTCCGGCTCCAGCATCGGGAAGCGGCGGATTTCTTGCAGATAGCGGTTCAGTCCCTGTTCGGGACTGGGGGCTGGCAAACCGGTGTAATTGGACATTCAAACTCCTCCTGACCCGTCGAACTAAGCACATAGGGACGGGCGCGCGGCTATTCAACAACATATGGCGTCACTATATGTTTAACGCAGAACACCTTGCGTTCCGTCGTTTGTCCGGCAATTTAGGAAAACTCCCTGTATTACGCTGCGAAGAGCACGCCCTCACGCAGCAGACGCTGCACCAGAACCACCTGCCCTTCGGCGTCCAGATCGCCCGCCAAATCGCCAACTTTGAACCTGTCGCGGGTCAGCGCATCGCGCAGTGGCTCGGCGCAATAGGCGGGAAAGCTGATCTCGGCGCCGTAGATTTCCAGCACGATCTGCGCGTCATCCCCCGCGCCAGTCTCGCGCAGTTTAAATATCAGATCCTCGCGCCGCGCCACCACACTGCCAACCATGATCCGCTCGGCCATCGCCGCCTGCAGGAACTGCCCGGGCACCACCGGCATGCGGCGGCGGCGGAATTCATGGGCAAAACCCTCCAGCGTTGTCTCGGGGTCGATGCTGGCCATGGCGCGCGCCATCAGCGCGTGAAACCTCTCGACCTGCGGCGCCATATCAAAGCCGTCATTGGCATAGCCCGGCGGCACCACACCGCGGAGCGCGGGGTCCTTCTGCGCCTCTTCGACCAGCGCCTCGACCAGCACATCAATCCAGCGCGGAGCCAGCAATCCGGTGGTGATATGCAGCGAGACCTCATCGGTGGCGATCGCGTCATGGACCACGCCGCGCGGCACATAGCACATGTCACCGGCATGCAGCACGAAGCTGTCAATCAGCTTGCCCGGCACAAAGCCCTCGGGCTCGAACCCCTGACTGCGCAGCGGCAATTCCAAGGGCGATTCGTAGATATTCCAGGTCTTCGAGCCATGGACCTGCAGCACGATCACATCATGCGAATCGTAATGGGTCTTGAACCCCTGCGCATTGTCCGGTGTCAGGTAGATATTGGTCTGCAGATCGCAGCTGAACACCGTCTCGAGCGCCCGACAATAACGCGCCAGCTTGGGAATATAGCGGTGTAACTGCGGCAGCACCACGGTGCCGCCCTCGGCAAATTGCTGCGCCACGCGCACCGGATCAATCAACCCCGAGAGTTGAGAGATTGCCTCGGCCTCGATGCCCTTGCCCTTGTTCACCATATTCAGATCGCCGACCGGGAGCTGCGTGGTCGAGAGCAGCGCGTCGATATCGCCAATCGCCAGAAGATCGGCGTAATAGAGCGGATCCTCGCGCCGGATCACCAGATGGCGCTTTTCGAAATACTCGGTGAAAAACGTCTCGGGGCGCATCGGGGCAATCGCACGGGCGAAATCCATCGCGCCCAAAGCGCCGCTGGTGTCGGTCATCTATCTCTCCTTGGCCTTGGTCCCGCGCTGCGCGTCATTTCATGCCATAGGATAACAGCGCAGAGGTTGACGCAAGCCCCCTGTCGCGCGGCTGCGCATTTCAGATTTGGCCTGTCGCAGCCGCGTTCGGGTGGCCATGGCAGAGGATTTTCTTGACCGATCGATGAAATGCCGCCTAACATAACCTATTGATTCATTTTTAAATGGTGATGGTATGACCGACTCGTCCAAGGGCAAGAAGCCCACGCTCAGCAATGACGATATCAAAACCACCCGCGGGTTTGGTCGCCGCGCCTTTATCCTTGGCAGCTTTGGCGGCACTGCGGCGCTGGCCGGCTGTGTGAGCACCGGCGTCACCGATAGCGATCTTGGCGTTGGCTCGGATCCGGTGGGGGCAGGACGCGGCACCCGCACGGGGATTACCGATTCCGATGGCGGCGTCTATGCTGATCCGGCAGGCAACGGTCGCGGACGGCGCACCACTGGCATCACCGACAGCGATCTCGGGGCGGGTTCCGATCCGGTGGGCAATGGCCGTGGACGCCGTCGCATCACTGATGCCGATGTCGGGCGCTATGCCGATCCGGTGGGTCGCGGGCGCGGCTGATCCGACACTATACGCTTGGTTTGGCGCGTCCCTCTCGGGCGCGCCTATTCATTTGCCGCGCAGGGCTCAGCCCAAGGGCCCGCCCAGCGCGTCGAGCAGCGCCTGCATATCCGCAGGCAAAGGCGCCTCGAACCGCAGCGCCTCGCCACTCACCGGATGGGTAAAGCCCAAGGACGCCGCATGCAGCGCCTGCCGCGGAAACCCTGCCATCGCCGCGATCCCCACCTCGGGCAGCGCCTTGAGCGCCGGTTTACGCTTGCCGCCATAGGTGGGATCGCCGATCAACCCGTGTCCGACATGCGCCATATGCACGCGGATCTGATGGGTGCGCCCGGTCTCCAGCCGACATTCCACCAGCGCGACCTGCGGCGGCGTGCCAAACGCCTGCACCACCCGCGCCCGCGTCACCGCATGGCGTCCGCGATCAAAGAACACTGCCTGTTTTTGCCGGTCGAACTTATGCCGCTCCAGCCGCGTGGTGATTTTCAACAGACCACCGGCCTCGAAATTCACGCCCTTCACGCCATTGAGCCGCGGATCCGCCGCGCTCGGCACACCAAAAACCAGCGCCAGATAGCGCCGCTCGGCGGAATGCGCCTCGAATTGCGCGGCCAGCCCGTGATGCGCGGCATCATGTTTCGCCACCACCAAGAGCCCCGAGGTGTCCTTGTCGATGCGGTGCACAATCCCCGGCCGTTTGGCGCCACCGATCCCCGAGAGACTGTCGCCGCAATGGTGCAGCAGCGCATTGACCAAAGTGCCACGCGGGGTGCCGGGGGCCGGATGCACCACCATGCCCGCGGGCTTGTTGACCACGATCAGCGCGTCATCCTCATAGACCACATCCAGCGGGATCGCTTCGGGCGCGGCCTCGAGTTCCTCGGGCATACCCACCCGCACCAAGAACACATCGCCCTCGGCGACCCGCGCCTTGGCGTTCTCGACCACCGCGCCGCCCTGCGTCACCGCGCCCTCGGCGATCAACCGCATCAACCTTGAGCGCGACAAGGCCGCCGCCTCTGGCACATCGCGGGCCAAGGCTTTATCAAGGCGCTCTGGCGGGTTCGCGCCGATCACCACTTCGATGTCCCTCGACAGGCCCTCATTCATGTCCGATTCTGACGACACAACGCCCCTCCCGCCTGATCTGCGGTTTTTGAAATTTCTGGTGACCACCCTCGCCGGGGTGATGATCCTCGGGCTTCTAACGATCACCGTGCTGCTTGTCACGCGGCTCGGCACGCCGGTGCCCCTGCCAGAGCTTCCCGAAAGCGTGATCCTGCCGCAAGGCACCACCCCCGCCGCCGTCACCTTCGCTCAAGACTGGCTGGTCGTGGTCACCGATGCCGGCGAGATCCTGCTCTACCCCCGCAGCGGCGGCGCGCCCGTCAGCCGCATGCCTCTGCCCTAAGCCCCGTCATCTGTCCGCAAATATCCTGGGGGTGAGGCCCGCAGGGCCGAGGGGGCAACGCCCCCTTCCCGCCCAGATACCCGCCTAAATCCGCCGGAACGTCATATACTGCGGCACGCGGCCCTCGCGCAGCGCCTTTTGTTCATAGCGGGTCGAGAACCAGTCATCCCACGGCTCATGCGTATCCGAGACCAGTTCAAACCCCGCTTCTGGCGCCTCTTCCAGCGTCTGCCGCGCGTAATCGGGGATATCGGTGGCAACGCGAAATTCAGCGCCTGGCACCATCACGCGGTGCAAGGGCTGCAAATGCTCTTGGGTGACAAAGCGGCGCCGGTGGTGGCGCGCTTTCGGCCAAGGGTCGGGGTAGTTGAGAAAGGTCTTCTCGATACAGCCGTCGGGCAGCACATCAAAGAGATCGCGCACATCGCCCGGATGCAGCGCCACATTCTCCACCGGATTGCGCCGCAGCAGGCCCAGTAGCATCGCCACGCCGTTCACATAGGGCTCGCAGCCGATAAACCGCACATCGGGGTTTTCGCCGGCCATATGCGCCAGATGCTCGCCGCCGCCAAAGCCGACTTCCAGCCAGAGCGGCCCCGCACCGGGCACCGTATCCAGATCCAGCAGCTCGCGCGCGGGGTTCTCGTCAAAGCTGACATTGCGCAGACGCAGCGCGGCCAGATCCTCGGAGAGATAGGTCTTCTGGCTCGACCGCAGGGTCTTGCCATGCACACGGCCATAGAAATTGCGCCGCGTCTTGGTTGCGGTCAATGCGGGATGCGGCGGCAGGTCGGGTTTTGGATCATCGCTCATGGCTCGCGGCCATACTGCGCCCGCCCCTGTTACGCAAGGGGCTGTGCCATTGATCCGGGCAATGTCAGGCGCGCACGATCAGCAAAAGCCCCAGTGTCATCACGCCCAAGCCGCTGCCACGCATCCAAGTCAGCGGGCGCACCACGGCGCCGAACAGACCGAAATGGTCAATTACCGCCGCCGAGACCATCTGCCCCAAAAGCACAAAAAACACTGCATTGCCCACGCCAAAGCGCGGCGCGACGATGGTCACCGAAAGCACGTAGAAACAGACCAGAATGCCGGCCAGAAACAGATGTTTGGGCGCCAGCGACAGGGCGCTGAACCCCGCGACACCCTGAGACGCCAGCATCACCGCAATCGCCGAGACCAGCGCCACGCAAAACAGCACCACCGCCGCCACTGTCGGCGAGCCGATCCGCGTGCCAAGTTGCGCGTTCAACGCTGCCAGCACCGGAATACCAACTCCGGCGGCCAGCATGATCACCGCATAGCGCAAACTGTCGTGCATCCCTGGGCCCTTACCTATCGCCGGTGCCGCAGGTTGACCCAGATGCGCGGCCCTGACAAGAGCCACGCCGCACGGGTGTTGGATTGACACACCACTGTGCGGGCGTCAGGTTTTCAAGGCAGCACAACAGAGGACAGCGGCATGGGTAAGACTGACGACGGCAAGATCGAGGTGCGCAATATCAACGCGCCCGACCATATCACCCGCGTCGACCGCGCCAAATACGAGGCGATGAAAACCGCGCTGCTGGGTGTGCTGCCTGCGGACCCTCCGGGCCTGACCGCCGCCGAGGCCAAGGCGGCGCTGCTGCCGCATCTCTCGCCCGAGCATTTCCCCGGCGGTGCGAAATCAGGCTGGTGGATGAAATGCGTGCAGCTTGATCTCGAGGCGCGCGCGGTGATCAAACGCGCCGAGACCAAACCACTTAGGTTCTGGCGGCTGTAACCCCGCCAGAGCCATATCGCGCGACGCCGTAGGGTGTGTGCTTTGCACGCACCGTAACAGGTCTAAGGCTTAAACGCCCGCCTTCAGCACATCCACCAGATCGCTGCGCTCCCAGCTAAACCCGCCATCGGCTTCGGGCGCGCGGCCAAAATGCCCATAGGCGGCGGTGCGTGCATAGATCGGCTTGTTCAGCCCCAGCGCCGTGCGGATGCCGCGCGGGGTCAGGTCCATCGCCGCATCCACCGCGCGCTCGATCGCCTCATCGGGGACCGCGCCGGTGCCATGGGTGTCGACATAGATCGACAGGGGACGCGCCACGCCAATCGCATAGGAGAGCTGCAGCGTGCAGCGCTTCGCCAGCCCCGCCGCGACCACGTTTTTCGCCAGATAGCGCGCGGCATAGGCCGCCGAGCGGTCGACCTTGGTCGGGTCCTTACCCGAGAACGCGCCGCCGCCATGCGGGGCCGCGCCGCCGTAAGTATCGACAATGATCTTGCGGCCGGTCAGCCCGGCGTCGCCGTCCGGCCCGCCGATGACGAATTTTCCGGTCGGATTGACATGCCAGATGGTGTTCGCGGTCAGCCAGCCCTCGGGCAGTTCGTCGCGGATATAAGGCTCGATGACGGCGCGCACATCATCCGAATCCATCGTCTCGTCGAGATGCTGGGTGGACAGCACAATCGAGGTCACCTCGACCGGCAACCCGTCCACATAGCGCACGGAAAGCTGCGATTTCGCGTCCGGTCCCAGCACCGTCTCGGCGCCGGATTTGCGCACTTCGGCCAACCGCCGCAGGATCGCATGGGCATAGAGGATCGGCGCCGGCATCAGCGCGTCGGTTTCATCGGTGGCATAGCCGAACATGATGCCCTGATCGCCCGCGCCCTCGTCCTTATTCGCCGCGGCATTGACGCCCTGCGCGATATGGGCGGATTGCTCGTGCAGCAGATTGGTGATCTCGACATGTTCCCAATGGAATTTGTCTTGCTCATAGCCGATGTCGCGGATGCAGGCGCGGGTGATCGGGTCGATCAAATCGAGATATTCGGCCAGTTTCGCCTTATCCGAGAGGCCGATTTCGCCGCCGATCACCACGCGGTTGGTGGTGGCAAAAGCCTCGCAGGCAACGCGGGCTTCGGGTTCTTCGGCCAAGAGCGCATCGAGGATGGAATCCGAGATCCGGTCACAAACCTTATCGGGGTGCCCCTCGGAAACGGATTCCGAGGTGAAAATATAGTTCTGACGGCTCATCGGGGGTGCTCCATTGCTATACGACTGTCGCGCCAGGAAGCCGTTGCGACAGAGTTGTCTTTCGCGCTATCTGCTCTGCTTTGCGGCGTCAATCGGTTTCGGCTGACCTGCGGCAACCGCGCCGCCTCTGTGTCCCCGCTGCCCGCACGGCATCAGGGGCGGCGTCAGGCGCTGCCTCTGCGCCGCCAGCCACGCAGGGCCAGCCAAAGGGCAAGCAGCGAGAGTGCGACATGCCACGGGGTGTCGCCGATCCGCGCGTAGGGTGTCGCGGGCATTGCGCCGGGGATGTGCGCGTCGAGCACCCCCTGCTCGCCCAGCGGCAGCGCGGCGGTGATCCGTCCGCGGGCGTCGATCATCGCCGAAACGCCGGTATTCGCCGCGCGCACCAAGGGCAGGCCGAATTCCACCGCCCGCAATTGCGCCTGCGCGAGATGCTGGAAGGGTCCGATGCCGGTGCCGAACCAGGCGTCATTGGTGATCTGCAAAACCCAATCGGGCCGCGTTTCGCTGCGCAGATTGCGCGCAAACACCGCCTCATAGCAGATCAGCGGCAGGCTCTGACCGAAGCCTTCGAGCCCCAGCGCCGCGAGGTCCACGATTTGCACCCCCGGCCCCGGCGCATAGCCCGAGAGCGCTTGCGAGGCGAGACCGCCGAAGCCTTCGGCGAATTGCCCGATCAGCGGGATATATTCGCCAAAGGGCACCAGATGGTGCTTGTCGTAGACCGCCGCCACCTGCGCATCCATGCCGATCAGCGCCAGCGCGTTGAAATATTGGACGCGCCCCGCCTCGTCACGCGCGCGGCGGTCCACGCCAAAGATCAAGGGCACGCCCGCCGCCTCGATCGCCATACGCAGCCCGTCCCCCGCGCTATCCAAAAGGAAGGGCGCGGCGGATTCGGGCCAGATGACCAGCGCGGGGGGGGCATCGGCAGCGGTGGCGCTGAGGGCGAGATGGCGGTGATAGAAGCCTTCGACCAGATCGGGCTGCCATTTGAGATGCTGCGGGACATTGCCCTGCACCAGCCGCACCACCGGCGTAAGCGGTGGCGGCAAGGGTGCAGCGAGCCGAAATGCGCCGAGACCCAGCGCCGCCGCCGCTGCAATCGCGCCGCCCAGCGCCACCAGTGAGGCGCGCAAGATCCGGCCTTGCGTCAGACGGTAGGCCACTGTCGCCAGCGTCGCCGCGAGGCCCAAAGCCAAGGCGCTGAGCAGCAGGCTGCCACCATAGGCCGCAAGTTGATCCGCCGGGGTGCCGATCCAGATATGGCCGGTCAGCGCCCATGGAAAACCGGTGAACAAATGCCCGCGTAACGCTTCGAACGCCAGCATCGCGCCGGCAAATGCCCAGATCCGTGCCACAGGCCGCTGCAGCGCCCCCGCAGCCAAAGCCGCCGCAGCGCCCCAGAACAGCGCCAATCCGCAAGCCATGCCAAGCAGCGCGAAGGGCGCCATCCAGCCATGCGTTGTGCTATCAATCAGGAAGGGCTCGACAATCCACGCCAGCGCCACGGCAAATTGCGCCGCCCCCGCCAGCCATGCGCGCCCGAAGGCCCCGCGCGCAGTCGGAGTGAGCGCCACCAGCAGCGCCACTGCAGCCAGCGCCGGAAGGGCGAGATACCACAGCCCCCAAGGCGCCTGCCCGAGCGCGGCAATCAGCCCCGAGGCCAGCGCCACGCCAAGGACGCCCCATCTGCCCCGCAAGACCTGCTGCACCTCAGTCGCCGCTGGCGGCGTCACCGGCCTTGGACCCGGCAACACGCACCCGCAAACGCTTCACGCGGCGTGGATCGGCCTCGAGCACCTCAAGTTCATGCCCCGCCGGATGGCTGATCACCTCGCCACGTGCCGGAACCCGCCCGAGCATCAGGAACACCAACCCGCCTAGCGTATCGACCTCTTCGTCGTCCAAGCCTTCGGTCAGATCAAAGCCCAGCGCATCTTGCAAATCATCAAGCTGTGCGCGCGCCTGTATCAACCAGACCAGCGGCATTTCCTGTTGCCACAGATGCTCGTTCTCGCTGTCGTGTTCATCCTCGATCTGGCCGACCACCTGCTCGAGCAGATCCTCGATCGTCACCAGCCCTTCGACCCCGCCGTATTCGTCAATCACCAGCGCCATATGGGTGCGCTCGGCCTGCATCTTTTGCAGCAAAACCACCAAAGGCATCGACGGCGGCACGAACAGCAAAGGCCGCAGCATCGAGGCAATCGCCAGATCCTTTTGATCCAGATCGAACCCGTGGTGCAGCACCAGATCCTTGAGCAGCAAAAACCCCATCGGATGGTCCAGCGTCTCGTCATAGACCGGCAGGCGCGAAAACCCGCTCTCGCGGAACAGCGCCATCAGCGCATCGCCGTCGATATCCACCGGAATTGCCACGATCTCGGCCTTGGGCACCGAAACATCGGCCACCCGTAACCGCCTCAGATTGGCCAGCCCGGGCAGGACTTGCTGCATGGACATATTGAAACTGGCCTCCGCTTCATCCTCGGCTTCTGCCGGTGACAGCGCATCAAAGAGACGACCAAAAAGCCCGCGTTCACGGTGTCCGTTCTCGGGACAAGGGTCAGGGCTGGGCTCGGGACTGTGGCTTGGGTCGTCTGCCGATGCGATTGCAACGGCAGGGCCAGAGCCGGAAGGGGTATCGTTCATGGGTCCTTTCCAGTGTGTGAACTGGGTAAATTGATCCGGGGTCGCCGTGCTTTTGGAGGCACCGCGCAAGTCATACTGTGCTTGGATATCACCAGCCTATGCATGGTGATCCGCTGCATATGGGTCGTCAATGCCCAGTTGTGCAAGGATCAAACGCTCTAAACCTTCCATCAATTCGGCATCCGCGTCGGTTTCATGGTCGTATCCGAGCAAATGCAGCGTCGAATGCACCACCAGATGGGTGACATGATCCTTGGGCGATTTGCCCTGCTCTTCGGCCTCACGCGCGCAGGTCTCATAGGCCAGCGCCATATCGCCCAGCTCTTCGGGCATCTCGGCAGAGCCCAGCTCGGGCGGCTCCGGCGCGTCGCCTGCCGTCTCGGCGCTCAGGTCCCAGGTCGGCCATGACAGCACATTGGTCGGCGCATCCTTGCCGCGAAACCGTGTGTTGAGGTCGCGGATGCGGGCGTCATCACAGGCGAGCACACTGATTTCCAACCCCTCGGGCGCGTAGCCCAGATGCCGCAGCGTTGCATCACAGCCGCGGGCCACCAGTTGCTCAATCCCACCGGCACCCCCCGCGCCTAGGCCGAGCCAGCGGTCGTCGGTTATATCGATCTCAATCGGCATCTGGCATCATATCTCTGCGCCCGCTTTGACACGGATGCGCAATCCCTTATGGAGCCTTGCGGGCGTCGTGATCGTCATAGGCGGCGACGATCTTGGCGACCAACGGATGGCGCACAACATCGGCGGCGGTGAAATAGCTGAACCCGATATCGGGGATATGCTTGAGGATGCGCTCGGCGGCGACCAGACCACTGGTATGGCCACGTGGCAGGTCCACCTGACTGCGGTCGCCGGTGATCGCCATGCGCGAGCCCTCGCCGAGACGGGTCAGGAACATCTTCATCTGCATTTCGCTGGCGTTCTGCGCCTCATCCAGCACCACATAGGCGCTGGCCAGGGTGCGCCCGCGCATGAAGGCCAAGGGCGCGATCTCGATGCGCTTTTCCTCCATCAGCCGCGCCAGTTGCTTGGCGGGGAAGAAGTCATTCAGCGCGTCATAGAGCGGCTGCATATAGGGATCGACTTTTTCCTTCATATCGCCGGGTAGATAGCCGAGCTTTTCGCCCGCCTCGACCGCCGGACGTGACAGGATGATCTTGTCGACATGACCCTCGATGAAGAAATGCACCGCCGCCGCGACGGCAATATAGGTCTTGCCGGTGCCCGCCGGTCCGATGCCGAAATTCAGCGATTTCTCGAACAAGGAGCGCGCATAATCCTGCTGCGCCTTGGTGCGCGGGGCGACGGTCTTCTTGCGGGTGCGGATTTCGACCTGCCCGCTGCGAAACATCTCAAGCTGGCGCTCGGGTTTGTCACCGGCCGAGAGGTTCAGCGCCCCGTCCACATCGCCCGCGACAACCTCTTTGCCATCGCTCAACCGGTCATAGAGCGCCCGCAGCGTCTCGGCTGCACGGGCCCGCATCGTCGGATCGCCGATGATGAACAACTGATTGCCACGACGCACGATCTGCACGTCAAGCTCCGCCTCCAACCTGACCAGATTGCGATCATATTCGCCGCATAGATCGACCAGGAGGCGATTGTCGGCAAATTCCATCATCGTCTGTGTTTGATCATCGGAGTCTGGTGGCGGCGTCAACGCGCTGATACCCAAATTGCACCTCTGCTTGGTGTGTGGTCTCTCATCTTGCCGACGAGTCTGCCTCTCCGCCTGACGATTGGCAAGCGGGCACCACAAGATTTAGCCATTGAGCGGGCAAATACAACCATCGCTGAGGTCAATTCTGCGCGCGCGCGAAATGCAGAACGGCCCCGCAGTGCAGGGCCGTCCAAAACCTTGTGCCCGCGAGGGACAGGCGCCGCTTAGGTGCCGCGGCGATAGCGCCCGACTGCGACGGTCGGCGGCGCGATGCCCGAGCATACCGGATTGCCGTAATCATCCAGACGCGGCGACATGAAGCCCTCGACGCCTTCGTCGATGATCCAGTGGTCGCAGCCATGCGGATCGACCCAGATACCGGCGTCGCGCATGTTGGAGATATGGTTCTGGCGGCCCAGATGGCGGTCCGAGGTGTTATCCTCGGCGTTCCATTCCACCCAGCCATCGCCACCACCGGCGTTGTTGTTGGCGTTGCCGCCACCCGAGGTGCTGACACAGGCCGAGAGGCCCACGGCGGTGACACCCAGAAGGATCATTTTTGTCGTTTTCATTGTTGCATTCCCCCCGGAGCTCACTGCACGCACATCACTTCGACACGGCGGTTCTGCGCCATGCCCGCGGCGGTCGAATTCGACGCCACCGGATGCATCGGACCAAAGCCGCGCACCGCTGCCACCCGACCACCCGAGGCGATCGCCACATTGGCCACCGTGCGGGCGCGGTTTTCCGACAGGTTCATATTATACTGGAACCCGCCGCGCGGATCGGTGTGGCCGTAGACCACAAAGGCGGTCGAGCCATTGGTGCTGAAGAATTGCGACAACCGCGCCTGAGCGCCGGGCCGCAGGTTATGGCTGCCGGTGGCAAACAGCGTATCGGTGCTCATCGTCAGGCAGGCGTTGGTGCGCTGACAGACCGGCCGCCCGTCGGGCGTGCGATTCGGCGTCATATAGCCTTCGATACCGTTGTCGATCACCCAGTGCTGACAGCCATCGGGATCGACCCAAATGGTTGGCACATAGCGCTCACCGACAATGGTGCGCTGCCGCTGCGCCGCCGCATCAGTTGCCGTCAATCCAACAAGAACAAGCGCCATGGCAGCGGCGCCAGCGATCAGCCGGACGGCTTTGGAAACAGACTTAACCACAGCCATCTTCCTTTTTATTGTTAAACCCCCTGGCAAAAGTCTCCGCGCCTTGGCGCCCCCTAAGCAGATCAGGGACAACCGGCAAGAAATTCCTCTACCACATCGGAAACATTAGCAAAGTTGCGCGACTTTGCTAGAGAGATTCCCACATCGACATGCGGAAATTCGCCTTTTAACCCCCAGTCGGAGGCGATTTTTTCGTCGAAAATGCGCCGCGATCACTGCGCCATGCGTCGAAACGCAGAGATCACAGCAGAACCGCAGCCAGCGAATTTGTCGCGCTTTCGGTGATTCTCACCCGTCTCAGCTGGCCCGGAGCAATGCCTTCGCCGGTGGCGTGAACCGCGTGGAGATAGTCGGATTTACCCACCATTTGCCCCGGCATCCGGCCCGGTTTCTCGAACAGAACCTGCACCTCGCGGCCGACCATCGCCTGCTGCGCGGCGCGCTGCTGCTCGGTGATCAGTGCCTGTAGCTCGTGCAAGCGCACATCGAGCACCGCATCGGGCAGCACCGGCCGCTCGGCGGCAGGGGTGCCGGGGCGGGCCGAGTATTTGAACGAGAAGGCCGAGTGGTAGCCGGCCTTGCGCACCAGCTCCATCGTCGCCTCGAATTCCGCCTCTCCCTCGCCGGGAAAGCCGACGATGAAATCGCCCGAGAGCGCCAGATCCGGCCGCACTTCGCGCAGCCGATCAAGGATTTCCAGATACTCTGCCGCAGTGTGCTTGCGGTTCATCGCCTTGAGGATCTTATCTGAGCCCGATTGCACCGGCAGATGCAGATAGGGCATCAGCTTGTCCAAATCACCGTGCGCGGCGATCAGATCGTCGCTCATATCATTTGGGTGCGAGGTCGTGTAGCGGATGCGCCAGAGCCCGTCGATCTCGGCCAGTTCGCGCACCAGACGCGCCAGCGACCAATCGCGCCCGTCCAGCCCCTCGCCGTGATAACCGTTAACGTTCTGCCCCAAGAGCGTGACCTCGCGCACGCCGCGCTCGACCAGATCGCGCGCCTCGCGCAGGATCCGCTCGGCGGGGCGGCTGACTTCGGCGCCGCGGGTATAGGGCACCACGCAGAAGGCGCAGAATTTGTCGCAGCCCTCCTGCACGGTCAAAAACGCCGACACGCCACGCACCGCGCGCGGGCCTTTGGGCAGATGTTCGAATTTATCCTCATCGGGGAAATCGGTATCGACAGGACGCTCACCGGCGCGGGCGGCGGCCTCCATTGCCGGCAGACGGTGATAGGTCTGCGGCCCGACCACCAGATCGACCACCGGCGCGCGGCGCATGATCTCGGCACCCTCGGCCTGCGCCACACAGCCGGCAATGCCGATTTTCAAATCGGGATTGCCATCCTTGAGCGGTTTCAGCCGTCCAAGCTCGGAATAGACCTTCTCGGCGGCCTTCTCGCGGATATGGCAGGTGTTGAGCAAGATCATATCGGCATCGGCGGCGGTATCGGTCGGCACATAGCCCGATGCGCCCAAAGCCTCGGCCATGCGCTCGCTGTCATAGACATTCATCTGACAGCCGTAAGTCTTGATGAAAAGTTTACGCGGCGCGGTCATGGCAGACTCCTCGGTTACCCACCGCGCCGCATACCGCAAACCGCGCCGCGCTACAACGCCCTGCAACCCGGCGCCAGCAGAGGCGCAGCACAGAACCGCCGCCCGCTCATCTGTCCAAAAATATCTTGGGGGTGAATTGGCCGCAGGCCAAGAGGGGGCAAAGCCCCTTGCCCTTCCTATCAGGCACGGGCCTTTGGCCCGTGCCGCGCCCGACCCTCCCCCCGGGAGGGCGCATTGGCGATGTCGAGAGCGGCTCGCACGTCACTGGTGCTTTCAAGCGCAGCGCGCTCTGGACAGGGAGCAAGCGCCCACCCAGGGTCGGGCGCCTCCCGACTTTCTTAGCCCTACCCTTCGCGCGCCTGCCGCACCAGTTTCAGGATATCGCGGGCCGCTTTGGGGATATTGGTGCCCGGTCCAAAGATCGCTTTCACCCCGCTGTCATAAAGGAACTGGTAGTCCTGCTGCGGGATCACCCCGCCGCAGATCACCAGAATATCCCCCGCGCCCGCATCCTTGAGCGCCTGCACCAGTTTCGGCGCCAGCGTTTTATGCCCCGCCGCCTGCGAGGAAATCCCGATCACATGCACGTCGTTGTCAATCGCGTCCTGCGCCGCCTCCTCGGGGGTCTGGAACAAAGGCCCCACGTCCACGTCAAAACCGATATCGGCAAAGGCGGTGGCGATCACCTTGGCGCCGCGGTCATGGCCGTCCTGCCCCATTTTCACCACCAGCATACGCGGGCGGCGACCCTCATCTTCGGCGAAAGCGTTCACATCGGCCTGAATCGCGGCGAAATCATCATCGCCCTCATAGGCAGCGCCGTAGACACCGGCGAGGGTTTTCACTTCCGCGCGGTGGCGGCCGAATACTTTTTCCATGCTCGACGAGATCTCCCCAACGCTGGCGCGGGCACGGGCGGCTTCGACCGCGGCCTCCAGCAGATTTCCACCCTCGCGGGCACAGCGCTCCAAGGCCTCGAGCGCGGCACTGCAAGCCTGCTCATCACGGCTCTCGCGGATCGCTTTAAGCCGTGCGATTTGACCGTCGCGCACTTTGACATTGTCGATGTCCAGAATGTCGATCGGGTCTTCCTCACCCAGCCGGTATTTATTGACCCCGACGATCACCTCCTCGCCGCGGTCGATCATCGCCTGCCGTTTGGCCGCGCTTTCCTCGATGCGCAGCTTCGGCATGCCCGAGGCGACGGCTTTGGTCATCCCGCCCATCTCCTCGACCTCGCAGATCAGTTTCCACGCCTCTTCGGCCAGATCAGCAGTGAGCTTTTCGACGTAATAGGAGCCCGCCAGCGGATCGACGACATTGGTGATGCCGGTCTCTTCTTGCAGGATCAACTGGGTGTTGCGGGCGATCCGCGCGCTGAATTCGGTGGGCAGGGCAATCGCCTCATCCAATGCGTTGGTGTGCAGGGATTGGGTGCCGCCGAGTGCCGCCGCCATCGCCTCATAGGCCGTGCGCACGACGTTGTTATAGGGGTCTTGCTCTTGCAGGCTGACGCCCGAGGTCTGGCAATGGGTGCGCAGCATCAGCGAGCCGGGTTTCTTCGGCTCGAACTCCGACATGATCCGGTGCCACAACAGCCGCGCGGCGCGCAGTTTCGACGCCTCCATGAAGAAATTCATCCCGATGGCGAAGAAAAAGCTCAATCGGCCGGCGAATTTATCAACATCCATACCGCGCGCAATGGCGGCGCGCACATACTCGCGCCCGTCGGCCAGCGTATAGGCCAGCTCTTGCACGAGGTTCGCACCGGCCTCCTGTATGTGATAGCCGGAAATCGAGATCGAGTTGAATTTCGGCATCTCGTTGGAGGTGTATTCAATGATATCCGCGATGATCCGCATCGAAGGCTCGGGCGGATAGACATAGGTGTTGCGGACCATGAACTCCTTGAGAATGTCGTTCTGGATGGTGCCCGAAAGCGCCGCACGCTCGACACCCTGCTCCTCACCGGCAACGATGAAATTCGCCAAGATCGGGATCACCGCGCCATTCATCGTCATCGACACGCTGACCTTTTCCAGCGGGATGCCGTCAAAGAGGATCTTCATGTCTTCAACGCTGTCAATCGCGACACCGGCCTTGCCGACATCACCCTCGACGCGCGGGTGGTCGCTGTCATAACCACGGTGAGTGGCCAGATCGAAGGCCACCGAGACCCCCTGCTGCCCCGCCGCCAGCGCCTTGCGGTAAAACGCATTCGATTCCTCGGCGGTGGAGAAACCGGCATACTGGCGGATCGTCCAAGGGCGGCCGGCATACATCGTCGCGCGCGGGCCACGGGTGAAGGGCGCCAGACCGGGCACCGTGCCCAGATGCTCCAGCCCCTCGGTGTCGGCCTCGGTATAGAGCGGTTTGACCGGAATGCCCTCAAGCGTGTGCCACGTCAGATCATCGAGGCTGCGCCCGCGCAACTCTTTCTCGGCCAAAGCCTGCCATTCGGTGAGTTTGTCGGAATTGTCGGTCATGACGAGGTCCTTGCTTTCTTTGGGCTTTCTCACGCGGCAATCGCTGCGGATCGCGATGAATTCATGTCCAGCACTGGTGTTTTCCCGGCGCGGCTGCCTATATCCTTAACAGAAGGAGAACCGTCGCCGATGAAGTTAAGCCTATTGGGTCTGGTGTTGATCGCCATTGCCTCCGCCCCTGTTGCCGCGCAATCCACCGATGCGCCGGTCGCTGACGTCATCCCCGAGGCGCTCACCGAGACTGGCGACGCGCCGGTTGCGGCTGAGACTGTGGCGGAACTCGAGACGCTGCTAATTGTCGATGCCAGCGAGGTTGATCCCGAGGACTTCCTCTGGGACCGCAGGATTGTCGCGGTGCTAGCCAATTCGCCGCGTGATCCGGCGTTTATCCGGCAGATGGAGGATATCCGCGCCCGCGCCGCGGATCTATTGGAGCGCGATGTCGTGGTGATTTTCGACGGCGACCGCAATTCCGGCTCATTGCTGCGCCAAAGGCTGCGGCCGCGCGGGTTCATGCTGGCGATCATCGAGAAAGACGGGCAGATCAAACAACGCCGTCCGGCCCCGCGTTCGGTGCGCGAGATCAGCTCGGCCATCGACCACTTCCCGCTCAGACAGCAAGAGATGCTCGAACGCCGCCCTGCGGGACGGTAACCGCCGCGTCCAAAGTGGGGGCTGCCGCCCCCGGTCGGCTGCGCCGCCCTCCCCCGCGAGTATTTCGGGCAAGATGAAGCAGCGGCGCGGCGCATTTATTCAAACTCCATGATCACATCATCAACCGCCATCGAGCCGCCCACCTCGGCGTTGATCGCTTTGACCACGCCCTTGCGTTCGGCGCGCAGGATGTTTTCCATCTTCATCGCTTCAACCGTGCAGAGCGCCTGCCCTTCGAAGACCTCGTCGCCCACATTCACCGCAAGGCTGACAATCAACCCGGGCATCGGGCAAAGCAGGAATTTCGAGGTGTCCGGCGGCAGTTTCTCGGGCATCAGGCGCGCGAGTTCGGCTTGCCGCGGACTGTAGACTTTAACCTTAATATCGGCGCCGCGCAGACGAATACGGTAGCCGCCCACCGCGCGCCCGACCTTGAGCACTAAGGCCGCGTCATCGACCAGCAAATGCGCCAAAGTCTGCCCCGGAACCCAATCGGATTCGACGCGCATCGAGGTGCCATCCGCAAAATCCACATGCGCCCCGCCACGGTCGGCGCGCACCGTCACCGGCACTTCTGCGCCCTGCAGGATCACTACCCAATCATCGCCGACCTTGCGCTCGTGATTGTCCATGCGCCCCGACACACGGGTGCGCCGGATTTCCGCCACACGGTTCATCGCCGCCACCGCCGCAACCACCCGCGAGATCATCGGATCAGGCAGGGTAACGCCTTCAAATCCTTCGGGGAATTCCTCTTCAATGAAGGCGGTGGTAATCTCGCCTGAGACGAATTTCGGATGGTCCATCACCGCCGCACAGAACGGCAGATTGTGGCCGATCCCTTCCACCTCGAAGGTGTCGAGCGCGATGCGCATCTCCTCAATCGACTCGGAGCGGGTCGGCGCCCAAGTGCAGAGTTTGGCAATCATCGGATCGTAATACATGCTGATCTCGCCGCCCTCATAGACGCCGGTGTCATTGCGCACGATACCACCCTCGGCGGTCGCCCCCTCAATGGGCGGACGGTAGCGGGTCAGACGGCCGATCGAGGGCAGGAAGTTACGGTAAGGATCCTCGGCATAGAGCCGGCTTTCCATCGCCCAGCCGTTAATCTTAATATCGTCTTGCTGGAACGGCAGCGCCTCGCCATTGGCCACGCGGATCATCTGCTCAACCAGATCAATGCCGGTGATCAATTCGGTGACCGGATGTTCCACCTGCAGACGGGTGTTCATCTCGAGGAAGTAGAAATTGCGCTGCCCGTCGACGATGAATTCCACCGTGCCGGCGCTGGTGTAGCCGACGGCTTTCGACAGCGCCACGGCCTGTTCGCCCATCGCCTTGCGGGTCGCTTCGTCAAGGAAGGGCGAAGGCGCCTCTTCGATGACCTTCTGGTTGCGGCGCTGGATCGAGCATTCGCGCTCATGCAGATAGACGCAATTGCCGTGCTTGTCGGCGAGCACCTGAATCTCGATATGGCGCGGCTGGGTGACAAATTTCTCGATGAAAATCCGGTCGTCACCAAAGCTGTTGGCGGCCTCATTCTTGGACGATTGAAAGCCTTCGCGCGCCTCGGCATCATTCCACGCAATGCGCATGCCCTTGCCGCCGCCGCCCGCCGAAGCCTTGATCATCACCGGATAGCCGACTTGGTTGCTGATCTTCACCGCCTCTTCGGCGTCTTCGATCAACCCCATATAGCCGGGCACGGTGCTGACGCCTGCTTCCTGCGCGATCTTCTTTGAGGTGATCTTGTCGCCCATCGACTCGATTGCCGAGCTCGGCGGGCCGATGAAGGCGACGCCCTCGGCCTCCAATGCCTCGGCGAACCTCATGTTTTCGCTGAGAAATCCATAGCCGGGATGGACCGCTTCGGCGCCGGTCTGGCGCACCGCCTCAAGGATTTTGTCGATCACAATATAGGACTGGTTGGCCGGCGGCGGGCCGATGTGAACCGCCTCATCCGCCATACGGACATGCAGCGCGTTGCGGTCGGCATCCGAGTAAACCGCCACCGTCTTGATGCCCATTTTCTGCGCCGATTTAATCACCCGACAGGCGATTTCCCCACGGTTGGCGATCAGGATCTTTTTGAACATTGTCACTCCCCCGGCCCGCTTTGGGCGCTGCAGTCAACGGATAGACGCGCTGGCGCAGCGGCCAGAGCAAATTGGAAATTCAGTCGTGATTGCAATATCATACCCCCTCGTCATCGTCCCAATCCACGGGGTCGGCATCGGGTGCGAAAATCTCGGGATAGCTGACCTGTGCGATTGGCAGATTGATCCGCAGCAGCGCCTCGTAGCTTTTGGGATCAAAGGGGCTCTCGGCGGCGATCACCTCGCGCTCGAACAGCCATGACAGGCGACCGGCATCCAGATTGCCGCGCTCGAATGGTTCTTCGCCGAAATACTCCCAAAGCGCGGCCATGAAACCGGCGTCGGCGCGTTTGTCAGCGGGGCGGCGGTCGGCATAACGCTTGCGCGAAATCAACGGCGTGGCGCCAGCCTTATTCGCGCGGCGGATGGTAAATTGGTAATCGGAACTGGGCAGACGCCCGGGAAAGCCGCGATGCTTAATCATGCCGCGCCTCCATGTTGAAGTTGCGGATAGATGATCGCAGACATGCGAACGGGCGAGGCCAGTGACAGCCCCGCCCGCCGCGCTACGCCAAATGGCGCTGGATCAGTTGTATTTGCTCGACACCGGCTCGACGTAAATCGGCTGCGGCGCGGGCTCGACCATGACGAATTCTTCTTGACGGCTCTGGTTACAGCCGGCCAGAACCGACAGGCCGAAAACAGCCGTGAGGGCTGCGATGGTGATCTTGGACATGCTAGTCTCCTGCTCTCTGCACGCCCCGGTCGCTGGGCTGTCCCAAAGCTCCGGATGCTCATTTTCACGCATACTTTACTGTATACGCCGAAAGCGACCATATCCGAATAAGGATGCTGATGCCAGTTTTTCTGTTCAAACATGGGGACTTGCAAGCCGTTCTGTTGCCGTGACGCACCAATGGGCGCAAAGGCGAGGTTCAAAAAATCAACATTTAGCGGATTGGTGCTGCCAACCCTCAGTTGCTTGTGGATAACCCCGTCCGGTCACAGCGGGATGTTGTCGTGTTTCTTCCACGGATTGGTCAGTTTCTTGTTGCGCAGGCTGGCGAAAGCACGGCACAGCCGCTGGCGTGTCGAGCGCGGCATGATCACCTCGTCGATAAAGCCTTTCTCGGCGGCAACGAAGGGATTCGCAAAGCGATCCTCATAGTCCTTGGTCCGCGCGGCGATCTTTTCAGCGTCGCCCAATTCGCTGCGATAGAGGATTTCAACCGCGCCCTTGGCCCCCATCACCGCGATCTGCGCGGTCGGCCAAGCATAGTTAAAATCGCCACGCAGATGCTTTGACGACATCACGTCATAGGCGCCGCCATAGGCTTTGCGGGTGATCAAAGTCACCTTCGGCACCGTCGCCTCACCGTAGGCAAACAACAGCTTCGCGCCGTGTTTGATCACCCCGCCGTATTCCTGCCCGGTGCCCGGCAGGAAGCCCGGAACATCGACCAGCGTCAGGATCGGGATCTCGAAGGCATCGCAGAACCGCACGAAGCGCGCGGCCTTGCGGCTGGCGTCGATATCAAGGCACCCGGCCAGCACCATCGGCTGGTTGGCAACCACACCGATGCTTTGCCCTTCAAGCCGGATGAAACCAATAACGATATTCTTGGCGAAATCTTCCTGAATTTCGTAGAAATCCCCCTCATCGGCGACCTTACGGATCAATTCCTTGATGTCATAAGGCGTGTTCACATTGTCAGGGATCAAGGTGTCGAGGCTGGGCTCGACGCGGTCGGAATGGTCAAAGAACGGACGCGTCGGCGCCTTCTCGCGGTTATTGAGTGGCAAAAGGTCGACCAGACGGCGCACCTCGATCAGTGCTTCGACGTCATTTTCAAACGCCCCATCCGCGACCGAGGATTTCTTGGTATGGGTGCTGGCGCCGCCCAATTCCTCGGCCGTGACGATCTCATTGGTGACGGTTTTCACCACATCGGGGCCGGTCACGAACATATAGGAGGAGTCGCGCACCATAAAAATAAAGTCGGTCATCGCCGGAGAATAGACCGCGCCGCCCGCGCAGGGCCCCATGATCACGCTGATCTGCGGCACCACGCCCGAGGCCATAATGTTGCGCTGAAACACCTCGGCATAGCCCGCCAGACTGGCGACACCCTCTTGGATGCGCGCTCCGCCCGAGTCGTTCAGCCCGATCACCGGCGCACCATTCTGGATCGCCATGTCCATGATTTTGCAAATCTTTTGCGCGTGGGTCTCGGAGAGTGAGCCGCCGAAGACGGTGAAATCCTGACTGAACACATAGACCATCCGGCCATTGATAGTGCCCCAGCCGGTGACCACACCGTCGCCCGAGGGCCGGTCGTCTTCCATCCCGAAATCGGTGCAGCGATGGGCGACAAACATGTCGAATTCTTCAAAAGACCCTTCATCAAGCAGCAGATCGATGCGTTCGCGCGCGGTCAGCTTGCCTTTGGCGTGCTGGGAGTCGATACGGCGCTGGCCACCGCCCAGTCGCGCAATCTCGCGTCGATCTTCCAACTCTTGCAGAATGTCCATTCTCGGGCCCTCCTCGGATTTCTCCGCAATCTACGGGCTCGGACCCGAAAGGAAAAGGAAAATTGAGCAGATTTGCAAACCATAGACCCACACCGCCCAGCAAATTGCAAATTTGCAAACTCGCGGCGCCACGACACCTGCCCGTTAACCGCTATAATGGCCGCAATACCGCTCGGCGCAACTGGACAGCCAGCGCGGCGCTCAATACACTTGTGAAATGAAAAAGCTCGCCACGCGGTTTCTCGACCGATCCACCCCGCCGCATATTATCACGCTGATCCTGATTTCAGGGGTGGCGGCGATGTCGATGAATGTATTTCTGCCCTCATTGCCGAATATGGCGCTGTATTTCGACGCGGATTACCGGCTCATCCAATTGTCGATTTCGCTCTATCTGGCGTTCAGCGCGGGGTTGCAATTGGTCATCGGCCCGATCTCGGACCGCTATGGCAGGCGCAATATCTTGCTAATCTCGATCGGGATTTTCATCATCGCCAGCGCCGGAACCTTGATCGCGCCAACAGCGGAAATATTCCTTATTTTCCGCATGTTACAGGCGGCGATCCTCACCGCGCTGGCACTGAGCCGCGCCATCATCCGCGATATGGTCGAAGAGGCCCATGCCGCCTCGATGATCGGCTATGTCACGCTGGGCACCTCGATTGTGCCGATGCTGGGGCCGGTTTTAGGCGGCATCTTGGACGAGGTTTTCGGCTGGAAAGCGACCTTTCTCTTGCTGATGGTTCTGGGTGTCGCGGTGATGGCGCTGACTTGGGCCGATTTGGGCGAAACCACGGTGAACCGCCCGACCAGCATGCGCGACCAGATCCGCGACTACCCCGAATTGCTGACCTCGCCGCGGTTTTGGGGCTATGTGATGACCACCGCCTGCGCCTCGGGCACGTTCTTCGCCTATCTCGGCGGCGCGCCTTTTATCGGCACCGAGATTTACGGCCTCTCGCCCAGCAAATTAGGCATGTTTTTTGGCGTCACCGGCGCGGGCTACGGGCTGGGGAACTTCTTTTCCGGCCGGTTTTCAACACGTGTCGGCACCATCCGCATGATCAATATGGGCAATCTGGTCATGGCGGTCGGGATCTCGCTGCAGACCATCGCCTGGTATCTGGATCTTGGTGCGGCCGGCTTCTTTCTGCCCTTCGTGCTGCTGGGCGTCGGCAACGGCATGCTGCTGCCCAATTCCAACGCCGGTATGCTCTCGGTGCGTCCGCATCTGGCGGGCACCGCCTCGGGGCTGGGCGGTGCGTTCATGATCGGCGGTGGCGCGGCGCTTTCGGCACTGGCAGGCGCGGTGCTAACGCCCGAGACCGGGTCTTGGCCGCTGTTGGTGATCATGGGGTTGTCGCTGCTCGGATCGTTCATCTCGATGCAGGTGGTGATGCGGCGCAACAGGCGTTTGGGCCTCTGACACGGGCTTGGCAATCGGAGTTTGCAAATATACCCTGAGAGAGTTGCAAACTCGGGGAATGCGATGGCCATTCAAAAACTCTATGCCGGTGCCAAACTGCGCGAAATCCGCACGCGGTTGCAACTGACGCAGAAGGAATTCGCAGCCCGAATGGGCGTATCGCTGCCCTATCTCAATCAGATGGAAAACAACAATCGGCCGGTTTCGACCGCGGTCGTGTTGGCGCTGGCCCGCGAGTTCGGCACCGATGTGACCGAGCTCTCCACCGGCGACAGCGAGCGCATGGTCTCCGATCTGCGCGAGGCGCTGGCCGATCCGGTATTCCCCACGCCCACCCCCTCGGCGGCAGACCTGCGGCTGGTGGCCTCGAACGCGCCGGGCGTGGCGCGGGCGCTTTTGGCGTTGCATCACGCCTACCGGCAGACCCATGAACGGCTGGCCTCGCTGGATGAGGCTTTGGGCCATGAAGACCGCAGCCTGCGCGCCTCACCATGGGAGGAGGTGCGCGACTTTTTCCACTATTGCGACAACTATATCGACGCGGTCGATCACGCCGCCGAGAATTTCGCCCGCGGCCCTGAAAGCATTGACGCGCGGGCGGAAAAAGCCCTTGAGCGGCGCGGCATCAACTTGCAGTTTTCCGATGATCCGCTGCTCAGACGTTATGATCCGCAGCGCCGGACCCTCACTTTATCAACAAAAGCCTCGAATTCGTCACGCCGCTTTCAACTGCTGCATCAACTGGCATTGCTGACCCAGAATGAGCTCTTGGATGCGACTTTGGACCTTGCGCGGTTCCAATCCGACGAGGCCCGCGCCATCGCTAAAATCGGGCTGGCGAATTACTTCGCCGGTGCCGCGATGCTTCCTTACCGCGAGTTTCTGGCCGCCGCGCGCGAGACCCGCCATGATCTGGAGATGCTCGCCGACCAGTTCGGCGCCTCGATCGAGCAGGTCGCGCACCGGCTGTCGACCCTGCAACGCCCGGGTGCCAAGGGCGTGCCGTTCTTTTTCGTCCGCGTCGATCAGGCGGGCACGATCACCAAGCGCCATTCTGCCACGCGGTTGCAATTCGCCCGCTATGGCGGCTCTTGCCCGCTGTGGAATGTGCATCAGGCCTTCGAGGTTCCGGGGCGGTTTTTGCGGCAATTGGCCGAGACGCCGGACGGGGTGCGCTATTTCTGCCTGTCGCGCGATGTGTCGAAACTTGGCGGTTCGTTCCGCGCGCCGGTGCGGCGCTATGCGATCTCGCTGGGCTGCGAGATACGCCATGCCGGCGCACTGACCTATGCCGATGATATGGATCTGAGCAATCCGCAAGCCTTTGAACCGATTGGCATATCCTGCCGGATCTGCGCGCGGCCGAACTGCCATCAACGCTCGGTGCCGCCGCTGGAACACAGCCTGACCATCGACTTCGACCGGCGCGGGATATTGCCCTACCGGATCGACGCGCCGCCACAGTAAGAGCGGCGCGTGTGGATTTGCAAAGTGCGATTTTGCAATTACCCCTAGCGCTGCGAGACCTGCCAGTTCGGGTTGATCCATGGCTCCAGATTCGATGGCGCCAGCGGCGTGCGGCCAAGGATATGATCTGCCATTTTCTCGCCGACCAGAATTGACGGCCCGTTTAGATTGCCATTGGTGATACGCGGGAAAATCGAGCTATCGGCCACCCGCAGCCCCTCGACCCCGATCACCTGCCCGTGGCTGTCGACCACCGCCTGCGGGTCATCGCGCCGCCCCATCCGCGCGGTGCCACAGGGGTGATAGGCGCTCTCGACATGCTCGCGAATGAAATCATCAAGCGCCGCGTCATCGGCCACCGCTGCGCCGGGCTGGATTTCGTGCTTGATATGCTGCGCCATCGCCGGTTGTTCCATGATCTCGCGGGTCAGGCGGATCGCGGCGCGGAATTCGGCCCAGTCATCGGGATGCGACATATAGTTAAAGCGGATTTCTGGCGCGGCACTCGGATCGGCGGATTTGAGCCGCACGGTGCCGCGTGATTTCGAGCGCATCGGGCCGACATGGGCCTGAAACCCGTGCCCCTCGGCCGAGGCTTGTCCGTCATAACGCACCGCGATGGGCAGGAAATGATACTGGATATCGGGATAGTCGATGCCCGCCGCCGAACGGATGAAACCGCAGCTTTCAAACTGGTTGGTCGCCCCCGGTCCGGTGCCGGTCAGCAGCCAGCGCGCGCCGACATAGGCCTTGCCCCAGAGGTTCCAATATTTGAACAGCGAGATCGGCTCTTTGGTGGCGTATTGCAGGTAGAGTTCCAGATGGTCTTGCAGATTGCCGCCGACACCGGGGCGGTCCGCAATCACCTCGATCCCGTGTTCGGCCAGATGCGCCGCCGGGCCAATACCCGAGAGCATCAAGAGCTTCGGCGTGTTGATCGAGGAAGCCGCGAGGATCACTTCCGCATTCGCCATCACCCGCTTGCCGTCCGCCAATTCGACGCCGCGGGCGCGTCCGTTTTCAATGATCACCCGCGCTGCCAAGCCACGCAAAAGTTTGACCTTTTTGGACTTCAACGCGGGGCGCAGATAGGCTTTGGCCGCCGACCAGCGCTCGCCTTTATGGACCGTGGCCTCCATCGCGCCAAAGCCCTCTTGCTGCTCGCCGTTATAGTCGCGGGTCAGCGGATAACCCGCCTGCCCGCCCGCCTCGATAAAGGCGTCAAACAGAATATTCTCGCGCTTGCCGCGGCTGATGTGCAGCGGGCCATCGGTGCCGCGCCATGAGGTATCGGTGCCCGCATCCTGCGCGCCGTGCCAATGCTCGAGCCGTTTGAAATAGGGCAGCACATCGGCATAGGACCAGCCGTCGGCGCCCTGTTCGGCCCAATGGTCATAGTCGCGCGCATGGCCGCGGACATAGACCATGCCGTTGATGCTGGACGAGCCGCCGATCACCTTGCCGCGCGGGGTGGCGAGGCGGCGGTTGTCCAGATGTGGTTCGGGTTCGGTCTGCATCCCCCAGTCATAGCGCGCCATATTCATCGGATAGGACAGCGCGCCGGGCATCTGGATGAACGGCCCCGCGTCCGAGCCGCCGTATTCCACCACGACAACGGTTTTCCCAGACTCGGCGAGACGGTAAGCCACCGCCGAGCCGCCCGAGCCGGCGCCAACAATCACATAATCCGCGTTCATAATTGCGCAGCCGGAGTTCCGGCCCCCTGAGTTAATACGGTTTGTCTTAAAACGGCGTTAAAATTCACGCCTCAATAGGGCGAATCGACCGGAGCGGTGCCGACATAGATCGATTTGACCTGCGTGTAATATTCGACCGCCGCGTGGCCGTTTTCGCGCCCCACACCGGAGAGTTTGGACCCGCCAAAGGGCGCCTCAACGGGCGTCAGATTATAGGCGTTGATCCAGCAGGTGCCGGCCTCAAACGCCGCCGCAACACGGTGGGCGCGCGCCAGATCGGCGGTGAAGACGCCCGCGGCGAGGCCAAATTCGGTGGCATTGGCGCGGGCGATCACCTCGGCCTCACTCTCGAATTCCAGCACCGCCATCACCGGGCCGAACACCTCTTCGCGGGCGATGGTCATCTCGTCGGTGACACCCGCAAACACCGTCGGTTGCACATAGTTGCCGGGGCGGTTCAGCCGTGCGCCGCCGGTGATCAGGGTCGCGCCTTCCTGCAAACCAAGCTCAATATAGCCCATGACTTTCTCAAGATGCTCAGAGGTGATCAGCGGGCCGAATTGTGTTTCTTCCTCAAGCGGTTCGCCGATGACGATCGCCTCGGTGCGGGCTTTGAGCCGCTCGAGAAACTGCGGCATCAGGCCCTTTTGCACGAACACCCGCGTGCCGTTGGAGCAGATCTGGCCGGAGGAATAGAAGTTGCCCAGCATCGCCGCGCCGACCGCATCCTCAACGCTGGCATCGTCAAAGATCACCAAAGGCGATTTGCCGCCCAATTCCATGGTCACATGGCGGATGCCCTCGGCGGCGGCGGCGTAGACCTTGCGGCCAGTGGGCACCGAGCCGGTCAGGCTGACCTTGGCCACGCGCTTATCGGTGACCAGCGAAGCGCCGACCGCGCCGCGCCCCTGCACCACGTTGAACAAGCCCGCAGGTGCCCCCGCTTCGATTAGGATTTCCGCAACCTTTAGCGCGCATAATGGGGTCACTTCGGAGGGTTTGAAGACCATCGCATTGCCGAAGGCCAAGGCGGGCGCGGCCTTCCAGCAGGCTATCTGCGTGGGGTAATTCCATGCGCCGATGCCGACGCAAACGCCCAAGGGCTCGCGGGTGGTATAGACGAAATCCCCGCCCCCCACCGGCACGGTCTGGCCGGTGACGGTGGCGGCGAAACCGGCGAAATACTCGAGCGCTTCGGCGCCGGAGGAGGCATCGGCGACCAAGGTTTCCTGTAGGGGTTTGCCGGTGTCGAGGGTTTCCAGCTCCGAGAGTTCGGCGTTGCGCGCGCGGATGATCTCGGCGGCTTTGTGGAGCACGCGGCCGCGTTCCACCGGACGCAGCGCCGCCCATGCCACCTGCGCACGAGCCGCAGCGGCCAGCGCTTTGTCGATCAGCGCGGGCGTGGCCTCGTGCAAACGGGCGATCTGCGTGCCATCGGCGGCATAGATACAGTCAATCGGCGCGCCCGAGGTATCCTCGATATACGCGCCGTCGATGAAATGGCTGGCTTGGGGTTGCGCGCGCATGTCAGCGGTCCTTTAGGGCTAGGGTCAGATAGGTGTCGATATCGGCGGCGGCGCGGGGGCCATCCAGCGTGTCGGGGCCAAGCACCGCGTGCAGATAGGCGCCGTCAATCATCGCCGCGATGGAGCGCGCGATCTCGTCATGGCGCCCGCCCGCAATCGGCCGCAGCGCATGGCGCAGGTTCGCGTGCATTCGCCGCTGGTAAACGCTGAGCAACCGCCGCGCCTGCGGACGGGTCTGCGCCAATACATAGAAATTCAACCAAGCCGAGATCACCTCGCGCCGGAAATTCGCCGGTGTGAAGGAGGCGCGGATGATCGCCCGCACGCGGTCCTCGGGGCCATTGGCGGTGGTCAGCGCCCCGCGCACTTCGGCGCCGTAAACCGTCAATACATGGCGCATCGCCGAGAGAAACAGCGACTCTTTCGAGCCGAAATAATGATGCGCCAAGGCCGAGGACATGCCTGCGCGTTTGGCGATTCGGCTGACCGTCACCTCAAGGCTTCCGACATCGCCGATTTCGGCAATTGTGGCCTTGATCAGCGAGGCGCGTCGTATAGGTTCAATGCCAATCTTGGGCATGATCGGCTCCTTTTTTGCGGTGCAGATGGGATCGATTCACTCAAATCGGTTGATTATTAGGTAGTCGATCGTTTATTGACTCGTCAATCAACAAAAACTGCCAACAGGAGACGACTATGAAAATGACCAGTTTTTTCGCCACCACAACGGCTCTCACCCTGCTTGCCGCACCGGCTTTTGCCGATTGCGGCACGGTGCGATTCTCGGATGTGGGCTGGACCGACATCACCGCGACCACCGCCACCGCCAGCACGGTTCTGGAGGCTTTGGGCTATAATACCGAGGTGCTCGTGCTCTCGGTGCCGGTGACCTACACCTCGATGGCCTCGGGCGATATCGACGTGTTTCTGGGCAACTGGATGCCGACGATGGAGGCCGATATCGCGCCCTACCGCGAGGCCGGCACCGTCGACACCGTGCGCCGCAACCTCGCCGGCGCCAAATACACGCTGGCCACCAATGCGGCAGGCGCGGCGCTGGGGATCACCAGTTTCGCCGATATCGCCGCCCATGCCGAGGCGCTCGACAGCAGCATCTACGGCATCGAGCCGGGCAATGACGGCAACCGCCTGATCCTTGATATGATCGAGGCCGACGCCTTTGATCTTGAGGGTTTCACCGTGGTGGAAAGCTCGGAACAGGGGATGCTGGCGCAGGTGCAGCGCTCGGACCGGCGCGACCAGCCGGTGGTCTTTCTGGGCTGGGAGCCGCACCCGATGAACGCCAATTTCGAGATGACCTATCTCGCCGAGGGTGACGATTGGTTCGGCCCCGATTTCGGCGGCGCCGAGGTCTATACCAACACCCGCGCGGGCTATGTCGCGGAATGTCCTAACGTGGGCCAATTGCTCAACAATATGGAGTTCACGCTGGCGCTGGAAAACGAGATCATGGGCGCGATCCTCAACGACGGCACCGATCCGAATGCCGCCGCCGCTGCATGGCTGGCCGAGAACACCGATGTGTTGGGCCCGTGGCTGGAGGGTGTGACCACCCTTGATGGTGGCGACGCAATGGCAGCCGTCACCGCCGCCCTGAACTGATAATACCAGCCCGGCCCCTCTCGGGCCGGGCTTTTTCAAACGACCGGAACCCGCATGACCGATCCCGTTACCGACGCCATCACCGGGGCGAAAATCCCTGTGGGGCGGTTCATTGCCGACCGCTTCACATGGGTGCAAGACAATTTCTGGCAGGCGTTTGATGCGCTTGAAGTGGGCCTGAGCACGGCGATTGAAAGCCTGCAAGCCGCGCTGAGCTATCCGCCGCCCTTGGTGCTGATCGCGATATTCGCGGCGATCACATGGCTGTTGCAACGCCGCCTGATCTCGGTGGTGATTGTCGCTGTCTGCGCGCTTTTCGCGCTGAACCAAGGCTATTGGGAGCCGACGATCCAGACCCTGACGCTGGTGCTCGGCTCGTGCTTCGTCTGTATGGCGATTGGCGTGCCCTTGGGCATTTTCTCGGCCCATCATCCGAAATTCTACCGCTGGTTGACGCCGGTGCTGGACCTGATGCAGACCCTGCCGACCTTTGTCTATCTGATCCCGGTGCTGGTGCTCTTTGGCCTTGGCATGGTGCCCGGGCTGGTGGCGACGGTGATCTTTGCCATGCCCGCCGCGATCCGCCTGACCGAGCTGGGCATCCGCAGCACCCCGACCGCACTAACCGAGGCCGCGACGGCCTTTGGTGCCAGCAATATGCAGCGGATTTTCAAGGTCGAACTGCCCTTTGCCTTTCCGCAGATCATGGCCGGATTGAACCAGACGATCATGCTGTCGCTGTCGATGGTGGTGATCGCCGGATTGGTCGGCGCACCGGGATTGGGCGTGCCGGTGGTGCGCGCGCTGAACACGGTGAACGCGGCTTTGGGCTTTGAATCCGGCGTGGTGATTGTCGCCGTGGCAATCATGTTGGACCGCATGTTGCGCGTGGAGGCAAAACAATGAGCGACACCGCAAAGACCGATGCCAAAACCGGCACAGAAGCCACCGCAGTGACCGAACACCAGACCGGAGATGCGCCCGAAACCGCGGCGCATGACCACCCCGCCGTGTCGTTTCGCAATGTCTCGATTGTCTTTGGCGAGAACCCCTATAAGGCGTTGCCCTTGATGGAGACCGGCCAGTCGCGCGCCGATATCCAGAAGGAAACCGGACAGGTGCTTGGCGTGCATGATTGCTCGCTGGATGTCGCCCATGGCGAGATTCTGGTGCTGATGGGCCTCTCGGGCTCGGGCAAATCGACGCTGTTGCGGGCGGTTAACGGGCTCAATCCGATCGTGCAGGGCGATGTGCTGGTCGATACCGGCAGCGCCGAGATGCAGAGCGTGCCGAAAGCCAACCGCAAGCAATTGTGCGACCTGCGCACCCGCCATGTGGCGATGGTGTTCCAGCAATTCGGCCTGCTGCCATGGCGCACAGTGCGCGACAATGTCGGGCTCGGGCTGGAGCTTTCGGGCGTGCGCAAGAAAGAGCGCAATCGCCGTGTTGACGTGCAGCTCGATCTGGTCGGCTTGCGGCAATGGGCGGGCCGCAATGTCGGCGAATTGTCGGGCGGTATGCAGCAGCGTGTCGGGCTGGCGCGGGCCTTTGCCACCGAGGCGCCGATCCTGTTGATGGACGAGCCGTTCAGCGCCCTTGATCCGCTGATCCGCACCCGCCTGCAAGACGAGCTATTGGACCTTCAAGCCCGCCTGAAACGCACGATCATCTTTGTCAGCCATGACCTTGATGAAGCGTTCAAACTGGGCAACCGGATCGCGATACTCGAGGGCGGGCGCATCATCCAATGCGGCACGCCAGCCGAGATCTACACCAATCCGGCGAATGACTATGTGGCCGAATTTGTCGCCCATATGAACCCTTTGGGCGTGTTACGCGCGCGCGATGCGATGATCCCCGCGCCGCGTCCCGCGCCGACCGGCATCACCCTGCCCGCCACGACGCCCTTGGCCGATGCCATGCGGCAACTCTCTGATGCCAAAGACAAATTGATGCTGACCGAGGGCGGGCATGTTGTTGGCATGTTAACCAATGCCTCGGCGGTGGCGGCGCTGGTCGCCAAACGCGGTGATGAGAGTAGCGAAGCGACGCTAACCTGATCAAAGCGCCGGAACGCGAGGGCGGCGCGCCAATGCGGCGGGTCTGCCCCGCGCCGCTTAATCCTCTTGCGGGGCGGCGAGGATCATCGACCAATGCAGCCGCCCGTTCTGCCCCATCGCGGCGCCGAAACCGGCCTCGGTCGCGCGGCGGTCCAAGAGATTGGCGCGGTGCGCGGGCGACTCCATCCAGCCCTGCGTGACCGTGGTCGCGCCCAGATGCCCGTCGGCCAGATTTTCCGCGGCCATCGCATAGGGGTAATCCTCACGCCGCAAGCGCCGCCCGAGACCCGCGAACCAACTGCCGCGGTGGCTCAGGCTCTGGCGTTCGGCCACGCGGCAGGCCTGGGTCTGCGCCGCCGCCTCGAGCCGCAGGTCACGACGCAGCGGCGCGGCCCCCGCCGCCTCACGCTCGATATTGGTCAGTGCCAGAAGTTCGGCGCGCAATGTAACCAGACTGTTCGGCACCTCACAGGCGGCAACCGGCGCGGCAAGACAGACCAAGAGCGCCGCCAGCCGTCCGATCATATCATCACCTCGCGCGCCTCGGCGAGTTTCACCTGATGCTCGCGCAGCGCAATAAACACCACCGCCAGCACGATCAAGGCGCCCCCCGCGACCACCCAAAGGTCGACCGGCTCGGCAAACAGCAATGCGCCCAGTGATACCGCCCAGACCAGTTGCAGCGCGGTCACCGGCTGGGTGACGGTGATCGGCGCCGCGGCAAAAGCGAAGGTCATGCAGTAATGCCCCGCCGTCGCGAACCCCGCGATCATCAGCAACCACAGCAATTCAGCGCCGCTGACCGGCACCCAGACCGCGAATGCAAAGGGCGCCAACCCGATGGTCACGGTGATCGAGAGCATCGTCACCACCATCGTCGGCGAAGCATCGCGCGAAGTGCGTTTGGCCATCATGTAAGAGAGCGCGAAAAATATCGAGGTGAAGAGCATCGCGATATGCCCGTCGTTCAACTCACGCAGGCCGGGCCGCAGGATCACCATCGCACCGATGATCGCCACCGCCACTGCCGCCAGCCGCCGCATCCGCAAGCGTTCGCCCAGAAACACCGCCGCGCCGATGCTGATGAACACCGGGCTCATATAGCCCATCGCCGAAACCTCGGCCAAAGGAATGCGGGTCATCGCATAGAACCACAGGATCACGCCGAAAGTATGCATCAATCCGCGCAGGCCAAAGAACCCCCAGACGCGCAGCGATGGGCGCTCGTTGCGCACCACAAAGAGCATCGGCAGCACGAATATCAGACCGAGGAAATAGCGCAGAAACGCCGATTGCGCCGCCGGAATACCCGAGCCCATATGTTTGACGCCCGCGGTCAGCCCGACAAACAACAGGCCCGCGACCACCATCCAGATGACACCGATCACCGGGCGTTGGTCGGCGGCAATGGCTTGGGTATTTAACGCGTTCATAAACTCAATATCTGCCGATACGGGCGTCGATTGGCAAGGGGAAATCCGCTATAATGGCCAGATCAGCGGCACAATCGTGGTCACCGTCAGCGCCATCAATATGTTCAGCGGGATGCCGACTTTGAGGAAATCCTTGAACAAATAGCCCCCCGGCCCGTAGACCAGCGTGTTGGTCTGATAGCCGATTGGCGTGGCAAAAGCCGCCGAGGCCGCGAACATCACCGCCACCACCAAAGGCCGCGCATCGACGCCCATGGTCTCGGCCAGCCCGATGGCCACCGGCGTGATGATCACCGCCACCGCGTTATTCGACACCAGTTCGGTCAGCACCCCGGCCAGCAGATAGACCGCAAGGATCAACGCCCAATCCGGCAGGGTTTGCAAGGTCGGCGTCATCCAGCCGACCAACAACGTTACCGCGCCCGAATGCTGCAAGCCCGCGCCGACGATTAACATGCCAAAGATCAGCGCCAGCAGGCGGCCCTCGATGAACTCGAAGGCCTCATCGGCATCAATGCAGCGGGTCAAGAGCACCACCACCACGCCGATCAGCGCCAGCACATGGATCGGCGCCACATTCAGCGCCGCCAAGCCGACGACCCCCGCCAGAACCGCGATCACAATCGGCACTTGGCTGCGGCGAAAAGCACGTTCCGAGGGCTGGCTGACATCGACCAGATCCATATCCGTGGCCAGCCGCCGGATGTCATCCATCGCGCCCTCAATGAGCAGCGTATCGCCGACCTGCACCACCAGATCATCCAGCTTGCGCCCGATATTCTCGGACCGCCGGTGCACCGCCAGCGGATAGACCCCGTAACGCCGCCGCAACCGCAATTGGCCTAGTGAGCGCCCGACCATCCGGCAACCCGGGGTGATCAGCACCTCCACGGTCGAGGTTTGCACCGAGGAGATCTGCTCGACCCAGCGCACCTCGGGATTGGATTGCAGCCCGAGGATTTCCGACATTTTGGTGCGCAAAACCACCCGGTCACCAGCTTGCAGCACCACCTCATCAAGCGCGCGACGCAGCGATTCATCGACCCGCAACACATCAATGACGCGCGCCCCGCCGCGGCGGAAATCCTCGACCTCATTGGGTTTCTGCCCAATCAGTGCCGACCCCTCGGGCAGCACCACCTCGGTAAAGAATTTCATCGGCGCGCGGTCGCCCAAGAGCGCCGCCATCGAGTCGCGCTCGGGCAAAAGCCAGCGCCCGATCAGCGCCAGATAGAGCACCCCGACCACCGAGACCGACAGACCGACCAGCGTGATCTCGAAAATGCCAAAGGGTGCCAGCCCCGAGGCCTGCGCCACCCCGTCAACCAACAGATTGGTCGAAGTGCCGACCAGCGTGATCGTGCCGCCAAAGATCGAGAAATAGCTGAGTGGAATCAACAGCTTGGAGGGGGCGACCTGCAAGGTCCGCGCCAGTTGCATGAAGATCGGGATCATCACCACGACAATCGGCGTGTTGTTGACGAAGGCCGAGAGCGCCAGCACCGTCAGGGTCAGGGTGATCAGAGTCATTTTCGGGCGCAATTGCCCGTGGCTGACCGCCAGTTGCGAGAGGAACTCCAGCCCGCCGGTGCGCACCAAAGCGCCGACGATCAGGAACATCGCGGCAATCGTCCAGGGCGCGGGATTGGCAAACACCGCCAGCGCATTGGCTTCGGGCACGATGCCCAAGACCAGCATCAGCGCCGCCCCCGAGAGCGCCACCACCTCGACCGGATAGCGCTCGCGGATGAACATCACCAGCATCGCGCCGACAATCAACAGCGCCAGCACCGGCGCCCAGCCTGCCGGCAAAACAAGCCCGCTCATTTGCGTTCCCTTTGGCGCAGCACAAATCCGGGCCGCGCCGCTTTGAGCCCCGTTGAAGACTGATTAACCCGCATCTGCCCTGCCCATAGAATCGCTCTTTGGCTCAGGATATACCAAAGCCGCGCGCCAATCACCGGCGTCGCCACAAGCAGCGGTGCCGCCCGCCTCCAGCCCTGCAACAGCATCGCCCTCAGGCCACCGGCCCCGATTGTGCCAGCCGCCCGCCTTGGCGCACCGCCTCGATGCGCAGCGTCTTGCCGGTCTTGTCGTCGGTCTCGATGAACACGCCCGACAGGGTCACCGCACCGCGCGCAGGCTCGAAGCGCGCTTTCGGCATGCCGGTGATAAACCGCTGCATCGGCTCGTCTTTTTGCATGCCGATGACACTATCATAGTCGCCGCACATGCCCGCATCGGTCAGATATCCCGCGCCGCCATTGAGGATCATCGCATCGCCGGTGGGCACATGAGTATGAGTGCCGACCACCAGACTGGCGCGCCCGTCGCACCAATGGCCCATGGCCATTTTCTCACTGGTCGCCTCGCAATGCACATCGACCAATGTCGCCTGCACCCGCGCGCCCAGAGGATTGTTGCGCAGGACCGGCTCGATGGCGCTGAACGGATCGTCATAGGGGCGTTTCATAAACACCTGCCCCAGAACCTGCGCCACCAGAACCTTGCGACCATCCTTGGCGGTGAACACCCGCGCCCCCTGCCCCGGCGCCACCTTCGAGAAGTTCAAGGGCCGGATAATCCGCTGTTCCTGATCGATATGGCCGATCATCGACTTCTGGTCAAAGGCGTGATCACCCAGCGTCACACAGTCCGCGCCCGCCGCAAGGATGCCCGCCGCATGGTCAGGGCTCAGCCCCATGCCCGAGGTTGCATTCTCGCCGTTGACCACGACGAAATCCAACCCCCAGTCGCGGCGCATCGCCGGCAGCCGCTCGGTGATCGCGGCGCGGCCCGCACGGCCCATCACATCGCCCAGAAACAGAATTCGCATGATCGGTCCTTCCTGCTCCCCCAGCCACTTTTTGCCCTAAATATCCTGGGGGGTGAATTTGCAAAGCAAAGAGGGGGGCAAAGCCCCCCTTTTCACGGTCAGCGCAAGTCGGGCGGTGTGGCCTCGATGCGCAGCTCTTCGATCAACTCGGCGAGCGGTTGTGTCTGGGTCCGGTTGTCACCCAAACGGCGCACCGAAACCGTGCCATCCGCCACTTCGCGCGCGCCCACCGCCAGAATCACCGGAATTTTGGCCAATGAGTGCTCGCGCACCTTATAGTTGATCTTCTCGTTGCGGATATCGGCTTTTGCGCGCAGCCCCGCCGCCTGCAAGGCCGCGACGGTCTCATAGACGTAATCATCCGCATCCGAGACAATCGAGGCCACGACGACCTGCTGCGGCGCCAGCCAGAGCGGCAGCTTACCGGCATGGCTTTCAATCAGAATGCCGATGAACCGTTCAAAAGACCCCAGCGTCGCACGGTGCAGCATCACCGGCCGGTGCTTGCCGCCATCAGCGCCGATATAGGTCGCATCGAGGCTCTCGGGCAGCACGAAATCCACCTGCAGCGTGCCGCATTGCCAGTCGCGGCCAATCGCATCGGTCAGCACAAACTCCAGCTTCGGCCCGTAAAACGCGCCCTCACCCGGATTGAGCGTATACTCGCAACCCGCCGCCTTCGTGGCATTGGCCAGTGCTGTCTCGGCGCGGTCCCAGACCGCATCCTCACCGGCACGCTGTTCGGGCCGGTCCGAGAATTTGATGGTGAAATTCTCAAAGCCGAGATCCGCATAGATATTGCGCAGGAACTCGATAAACCGCTCGGTTTCCGCCTCGATCTGGTCTTCGGTGCAGAAAATATGCGCGTCATCTTGGGTAAAGCCGCGCACCCGCATGATCCCGTGCAGCGCGCCCGAGGGCTCATAGCGGTTGCACGAGCCGAATTCCGCCATCCGCAGCGGCAGATCGCGGTAGCTTTTCAGCCCGACGTTATAGATCTGCACATGACAGGGGCAGTTCATCGGCTTGAGCGCATTGACGGTCTTTTCGCGGGCGTGTTCCTCATCGACTTCGACGATGAACATATGCTCTTGGTAGTTCTCCCAATGGCCGGATCGCTCCCAAAGCACGCGGTTGACCACCTGCGGCGTGTTGACCTCGACATAGCCGCCCTTGGTCTGCTGGCGGCGCATATAGTCCTGCAACTGCGTGTAGATCGTCCAGCCGTTGGGATGCCAGAAAATCTGCCCCGGCGCCTCTTCTTGCATATGGAACAGGTCCATCTCGCGGCCGAGCTTGCGGTGGTCGCGTTTCGCGGCTTCCTCGAGCATCAGCAGATGCGCCTTGAGCGCCTTACGGTCCTTGAACGCAACGCCGTAAATCCGCTGCAGCATCGGGCGTGAGCTGTCGCCGCGCCAATAGGCGCCCGCAACCTTCATCAGTTTGAAGCCATCGGCGGGCAATTGGCCGGTGTGCTGCAAATGTGGGCCACGGCAGAGGTCTTGCCAGTCGCCATGCCAATACATCCGCAGAGGCTCGTCACCGGGGATCGAATTGATCAATTCGACCTTATAAGGCTCGTTATTGCCCTCATAGAAGGCCACCGCGCGCTCACGCTCCCAAATTTCGGTTCTAACCGGATCGCGGCGGTTGATGATCTCTTTCATCTTCGCCTCGATCACGCCCAGATCCTCGGGCGTAAACGGCTCTTCGCGGTCGAAATCGTAATACCAGCCGTCCTTGATCACCGGCCCGATGGTGACTTTTACATCCGGCCAGATCTCTTGCACCGCCCGCGCCATCACATGCGCGAAATCGTGCCGGATCAGCTCCAGCGCCGCATCGTCATCCTTGAGCGTGTTGATCGCGATCTTCGCATCCGCGGTGATCGGCCAGGCCAGATCATAATGCGCGCCGTCCAGTTGCGCCGAGATCGCGGCTTTGGCCAGCGACGGAGCAATGGATTGTGCGACTTCGCTGGCGGTAATCCCCGAAGGATACTCGCGAAGACTGCCGTCAGGGAATGTAAGGGAAATCTGGCTCATTGGCCGTCCTCCTCGTCGTTTTGGCGCCCACGGAACGCCCGGTTGCGGGTTATGATGCTGGGTATTTGCGCCGCGCCGCCGGACTTGTCAATTCCCCGAGCGCATGGCTCACTGCGCAAAACAGGAGGAAAACATGTCACACGCCGCCGAAATCGACTGGTCGCGCCTCAAGGCGCATGAATTGCGCGCGCTTGCGGCGCAGAATGCGGTGGTGATCCTGCCGATCGCCTCAATCGAGCAACACGGGCCGCATTTGCCGGTGATGACCGACACGCGGCTCGGGTTCGAGGTCAATATCCGCGCCGCCCGCAGAGCCTATGCGACGCGTCCGGTGGTGGTCGCGCCGGTGGTCTGGTCGGGGCTCAGCGAGCATCACATGCCCTACGGCGGCACCCTGACGTTGAGCCACGCCACCTTCCGCGCGGTCTTGCGTGATCTCATTGACTCGCTGGTGCGCCACGGGTTCCGCGATATCCTGATCTCCAACAGCCACGGCGGCAATCAGGTGGCAATGCAGCAGATTTGCGACGAGTTGTCGCCGCAAGTCGAGGCCACCCTGGTCGCCACCACCTATGTTACCGAGGCCGGTGAGAGCCTGTCACAACATCTGCAAGACCAGCAGGGTGTGATGCATGCAGGCGAGGCGGAAACCTCGATGATGATGGTCTGCGAGCCCGATCTGGTCGACACCTCGGCGCTGGCCGAGATTACCGACGGGATGGACGGCGGGCGGTTCCTGAAGGCGGGTAAAGCCTCCTATCGCTGGCGCCCCTTTACGCATGTCACCGCCAACGGCATGGCCGGCAACCCCGCCCGCGCCACGGCGGAAAAGGGCGAAGCGATGCTCGAAGCCGCTGCCGACGCACTCGCCGCGCTGATCCTTGACCCGCAAACCTGGGCGCCGCCCGAAGACCGGCGCGGCGAGGACACTATGGGCGTGCCCTTTCACCGCTGATCATAAGGCGCTTGGGGTCTGGCTCTCGCGCGGCGCTCGGGCTAGCATCCGCGCGAGAGTATGGATCAAGAAAGCCCGCCACCATGACCGACCGTTTGGACACGCCGCAAGGCCGCCAACTCGCCTATGTGCAAACCCCCGCCACCGCAGAGGGGGTGGATAAACCCGGCGTGGTGTTTCTGGGCGGGTTCAAATCGGATATGACCGGCACCAAGGCGCAGTTTCTCGAGGATTGGGCCAAACGCCATGGCCGCGCCTTCCTCCGCTTTGACTACTCGGGCCACGGCCAGAGCAGCGAGGATTTCCTTGACGGCTCGATCGGCGATTGGGCCGAGGATGCGATGGCCGCGATCTCGTCGCTCACCCAAGGGCCGCAGGTGCTGATCGGCTCGAGCATGGGCGGCTGGATCTCGCTTTTGGTCGCCAAAGCCATGCCCGAGCGAGTGGCCGGTTTGATCGGCATCGCCGCCGCACCGGATTTCACCGAAGACAGCATGTGGGATGGTTTTGACGACGGCCAGCGCGCCGCCTTGATGAATCAGGGCGCGATTGAACTGCCCTCGGAATATGACGACGGCCCCTATGTGATCACCCGCCACCTGATCGAGGACGGGCGCAAGCATCTGGTGCTGCGCGACCCCCTCGCCCTGCCCTTCCCCGTGCGGCTGCTGCAAGGCTCGGCGGATGTCGATGTCCCGCCCGCGGTGGCGCTGCGGCTGTTCGAGCACGCCGAGAGCCCCGACCTGCGGCTGACCATGGTGAAAGGCGCCGACCACAGGTTTTCCGAGCCCGAGAACCTCGCGCTGATCGCCGAGACACTCGACAGCCTCACCCGATAGAAATTTGCCGCTGCGAATGGCTTGACGACACGCCACGCGTGCCGCAAATACCACCAACGCGGTCCCGTAGCTCAACAGGATAGAGCACCTGACTTCTAATCAGGATGTTGGGGGTTCGAGTCCTCCCGGGATCGCCATTTTCAAACCAGAATGCACGCCCTGATGCCGTAGACACGCGGAGGCTGCGGGGTTTCTGCCTGTTGTGGGTCAGCCAAGACCGGACAGGGGTGCCGGAGTTGGGCGACGCCGAGGTTTCAGAGTATCTCAAGCGAAACACACCGGCTGAAACGCAGGCCCCCAGCCGGATGGACTGGCTGGGGGTGACGCGCGGGTTGAGCGCGGGTTGCTAGGTGCCGGGCACTAGAGAGCTGACGGTGAACCTCAAGCAGGATCGCCGAAGCTCTCGGGGCTGGAGAGTGACGTCAGATCGCCTTTCGGCCGGTCCTCGTCGGGCAGTTCGCCGGTCACCAGATAGATCACCTGTTCGGCGACCGAGGTGGTGTGATCCCCCATCCGCTCGATATTCTTGGCGATGAAATGCAGATGCATACAGGCGGTGATGCTCTGCGGCTCTTCCATCATATGTGTCAGCAGAGACCGGAACAGCGTGTTGTAAAGCTCGTCGACCTCGCGGTCCCGCTCGCGCACCTCTTGGGCGATTTCCAGATCGCGGCGCGTATAGGCATCGAGCGCATCGCCCATCATCGCGACCACCGCTTTTTGCATGCGGCGCAGCGCCGGAGACACATCCTTGACCGGATGCGCATCGGCCAGCACCGAGGTGCGTTTGGCGATATTCTTGGCGTAATCGCCGCAGCGTTCCAGATTTGACGCGATGCTCATCACCGTCAACACCGTCCGCAGATCGCCCGCATTCGGAGACCGCGTCGCCAGAATACGGGCGCAATCGATCTTGATCCCCTCTTCCAGCTCGTCAATCGCCCGGTCGTTCTTGCGCACGGTTTCGGCCATTTCCAGATTATTGGTCGCCAGCGCCTCGGCCGCCCTCAGCATCGCCGTCTCGACCTGAGCAGCCATTGTCATCAGCATGGCCTGTGCGCCCTGCAGGTCGCGGTCGAAGGCGCTGGAGATATGTTTGGTGTCCATGACGGGGCTCCTATCCGATCCGGCCGGAAATATAGCTTTCGGTGCGGCGGTCTTTGGGATTGGTGAAAATATCGTCGGTATCGCCATATTCGACGAGGTTACCGAGATGGAAAAACGCGGTCTTCTGGCTGACCCGCGCGGCCTGCTGCATCGAGTGGGTGACGATCACCACGGTGTATTTCTCGCGCAGGGTGTCGATCAGCTCTTCGATCTGCGCGGTGGCGATGGGATCGAGCGCCGAGCAGGGCTCATCCATCAGCAACACTTCGGGATCGGTGGCCACGGCGCGGGCGATGCACAGGCGTTGTTGCTGTCCGCCCGACAATCCGGTGCCGGGGGCATGCAGCCGGTCCTTGACCTCGTCCCAGATCGCGCCACGACGTAAGGAGCGCTCGACGATTTCGTCCATCTCGGCCCGGGATCTGGCCAGCCCGTGGATTTTGGGGCCGTAGGCAACATTGTCATAGATCGACTTGGGGAACGGGTTCGGCTTTTGAAACACCATGCCGACGCGGGCGCGCAGCTGCACCGGATCAATGCTGCGGTCATAGATGTCGTCGCCATCAATGCGGATATCACCCGTCACCCGGCAGATATCGATGGTGTCATTCATCCGGTTGATGCAGCGCAAAAAGGTGGATTTGCCACAGCCCGACGGACCGATGAATGCGGTGACCGAACGCTCCTTGATATCGACATCGACATCCTTGATCGCATGGGTATCGCCGTAATGGACCTGCACGCCGCGCGCGCTGATCTTGGTGCTATTGGTGTCGATATCGCGGGTGACGGTTCTGAGGGCGTCCACGGCCTCTCCTTTCGGGTTATTTACCATTTGCGTTCAAACTTGCTGCGCAGGTAGATCGCGATGGCGTTCATCATGATGAGGAAGGTCAGCAACACGAGGATTGCGGCAGAGGTGCGGCTGACAAAACCGCGCTCGGGGCTATCGGCCCAGATGAAGATCTGCGTCGGCAGGGCGGTGGCGCTGTCAAACGGCGTCGCGGGGGCCGAGGTGATGAAAGCGTTCATCCCGATCAGCAGCAGCGGCGCGGTTTCGCCCAGCGCTTGCGCCAGACCGATGATCGTGCCGGTCAGGATACCGGGCATCGCCAATGGCACGACATGGCCAAAGACCACCTGTTGTTTCGACGCACCCAGCCCCAGTGCGGCCTCGCGGATCGAGGGCGGCACGGCTTTGAGGGCAGCGCGCGTTGCGATGATGATCGTCGGCATGGTCATCAGCGCCAGCGTCAACCCGCCGACAAAAGGCGCCGAGCGCGGCAGGCCGAACAAACCGATGAACACCGACAGCGCCAAGAGGCCAAAGACCACCGAAGGCACCGCCGCCAGATTGTTGATATTCACCTCGATGAAATCGCTCAGCTTGTTTTTGGGCGCGAATTCCTCAAGGTAGATGGCCGCGCCGATGCCCAGAGGAAAAGAGATCAGAAAACAGGTCAGCAGCGCCCAGAACGAGCCCATGATCGCGCCCTTGAGCCCTGCCAGCTCGGGAAAGCGGCTGTCGGCATTGGTCAACAGCCCGGTGTTGAGGCTGGCGGCAATCGCGCCATTCTCGACCAGACGATCATAATAAGCGATCTGCGTATCATCGAGACGGCGCAGGTTTTCCGGCGTCTCGCGGTCCAACAGATCCTTGTGCAGCTGGTCGTAGGGGTCGGAGACCGGCACGCTGATGGTGATCGTCTGCCCGATCAGCTCCGGCTCTTCGACCACGCGGTCACGCAGTTGAAACTGGGCACCGTTGGACAAAATGCCGCCCACCACACGCATCTCGGCGCGGTCCTGTTGATCGACCGAGGGCAGGTCCGCCGCCACTGCCGCCGCTAGCACATTGGTGAAATTGCCGCGTGGCAGGCGTTCGACGCTGATCTCCTCGGGGTCGATGAAGACCTCGAGCGTGATCTCGGTCTGGGTGAACGCCTTATGGCCAGTGGTGATCAGCGAGGCGAGCAGGATGAACAGCATCAGGAACGCAAGGCTGATCGCGGTGATGCCAAAGATCTGCAGGATCAACTGCTTGCGATGCCGCCGCGCGAGAGAGCCGTGCACCTTGTCCATCGTGGTCCGCGCCACTGCGCCCGAGCCGGAGGGGATATCGGTCATGGGATCAAGCCTCAATCGTAGGCTTCGCGGTATTTCCGGACGATCCGGAGCGCGAAGATATTGATGATAAGAGTGACGATGAACAGCATCATCCCCAGCGCGAAAGCGGCCAGCGTCTTGGGGTTGTCAAACGAGGTATCGCCGATCAGCAGGGTGACGATCTGCACGGTGACGGTGGTGACGCTCTCCAGCGGGTTCAGCGTGAGATTGGCCATCAACCCCGCCGCCATAACCACGATCATCGTCTCGCCAATCGCGCGGCTGACCGCCAAAAGGACACCGCCGACGATACCGGGGATCGCCGCCGGAAAGAGCACATTGAGCACCGTCTCGGCGCGGGTGGCGCCAAGCGCCAGCGCACCGTCGCGCATCGACCGCGGCACCGCCGACAGCGCGTCATCGGCAAAGGACGAGATAAAGGGCACCAGCATGATCCCCATCACCCCGCCCGCCGCCAGCGCGGTATTGGGCGCGACGGGTATCCCCATCGAGGCGCCCAAACTGCGGATCGCGGGGGCCACAACAAGGATGGCGAAAAACCCGTAGACCACCGTCGGCACACCGGCGAGGATCTCCAGCAACGGTTTGGCGACCGAGCGGATGCGCTTGGGGGCAAACTCGAACAGATAGATCGCCGAGAGCAACCCGATGGGCACGGCGATAAAGATCGCCACGAAGGTGATCACGATCGTGCCGGCGATCACCGGCAGCCAGCCAAAGGCACCGGCGGCGGCAATCTGATCGGCGCGGATCGGGATCTGCGGCTCCCAGTTCAGGCCAAAGAGAAACTCGGTCAGCGGCACGAGGCGCAGGAATTTATAGGTCTCGAAGGCCAGCGAGGCGACAATGCCGACGGTGGTGAAAATAGCCGCGACCGAGCAAAAGATCATCAGGCCCGAGATGATACGCTCGACCCCTTGGCGCGCGCGAAATCCGGCGGCGACCTTTCGACGGGCGACATACATGATCGCGAGGCACAAAAGCGCGGTCAGCAGCACCAGACCCAGCGCGGCCAACTCGCGCAGCTCGGTCAGATGCGCGGCGGCGGCCAGTTTCCACGGCTCGGGATCGCCAAAAATGCGCCCGCCCGATATCGACTGGATCTCGGCAAGGATCAGATCGGCCTGTCCGGTATCCAGCCCGTCCAGCGTGCCCGCGGGCAGCGCCCACATCACCATCGCGTTGACCACCGGCCCTTGCAGCACCAGCCAGATCAGGATCACCACCAGCACCGGCACCAGCATCAGCAGCAGCGCGAACAGACCGTGGTAATTCGACACCGAATGCAGCCTTGCACCGCCATCGCGGATGGTCGTTGCCGCGCGCCGGTTCAGGGCATAGGCCGCAAGGCTGGCCACAAGAAGAATAGCGAAAGCCAAGGTCGTCATCGGATACACCCGCTCAAGTTAAAATGCCCGGGCCGGCGTTGACCGGCCCGGGCAGGATCATTCAGGCGTTCAGCCTGCGGGGGCGTCCATCGACTGGCCGTTCAGGACGTTGTCCTGCAGCATCTGCATCCGCTCTTCGGCCAGCGGCACCAGACCACGCTCGGAGAGATAACCACCGGAAGCCAGCGCGCCGTCCGACATATATTCCTCGATGAAAGCGTCGAGGTTGGGGATCACGCCGCGATGTGCGTTCTTCACGTAGAAATACAGGGGCCGCGAGATCGGGTAGGAGTTATCGGCAATGGTATCGATCGAAGGATCGACGCCATCAATCTGCACACCCTTCAGTGTGTCCATATTCTCATAGAGGAACGAGTAGCCGAAGATGCCCATGGCGTTCGGGTCAGCGACGATGCGCTGCACGATCAGGTTGTCATTCTCGCCGGCTTCGACAAAGGGTCCGTCGGTGCGCATACGCGAGCAGTTGTCTTCGACCCAGTCACCGTCGAAATCGCCATTCGCCACATAGTCGAGTGCTTCGCAACCGGCGTGCATCGCCAGTTCGACAAAGGCGTCGCGGGTGCCGGAGGTCGGCGGCGGGCCATAGGCCAGAATGTCGGTGTCGGGCAGATCGGGGTTGATTTCCGACCAGCGGGTATAGGGATTGTCGACCCATTCGCCATTGACCGGAACCTGTGCGCCCAGCGCGAGGTAGATTTCAGCCAGCGACAGGCTCCACTCGACGTCATTCGCGCGCGAGATCGCCAGCGACAGGCCGTCAAAGCCGATCAGCGCCTCGGTGATGTCGGTGACACCGTTTTCTTGGCACAATTCGTATTCGGATGCTTTCATTGCGCGCGAGGCGCCGGTGATGTCGGGATGCTGCTCGCCCACGCCACCGCAGAAGATCTGCATGCCGCCACCGGTGCCGGTCGATTCGACGATCGGCGAGGGGGCGCCGGTGATATTCGCGAACTGCTCTGCCACGGCTTGGGTATAGGGAAACACGGTCGACGAGCCGACAATGCGGATCGCGTCGCGGCTCTGCGCGAAGGCAGCGGTTGTGGAGATTGCGGCAACCGCACAGGCAGAGGCGGTCAGTTTCAGGTAAAGCATGATGGCTCCCAGGTTTGTATCGGTCGCTGTCACGACCATGAGTGGCGGAATACGGGGGCTTTGTGATGCTTATGTTAGAGTTTTGTTACGGTTTTATGACAAATCGCTTGGCAGGCCGCTCAGGAAGGATATTTGCCATTTCCTCAGGGCAAGCGTTGCTATTGGGGCGGAACACGGCGTGCAGACGCGCAGCTTGGCACCTTGTGTCGCGAGCAAACCCATCGCGCGCGCTGGCTTTGTGACTGTTTGCGTATTGTAGCGCGCATGAGGGCACCAAACGGTGATCCTCCCCCTGCCCGCCCCGCTTTCGCTATTGGAAATGCGCGGATCAGTCGCCCAGTAGCGCGGTGAATTGCGCTTCGATCAGATCCAGAAAGCGGGCGGCGACCCGTGAGGGTTCGCGCAGCGCGGGCAGCAGAAGATCATAGCGAAAGGGCTGCGCTGGATGCAGTGGGCGGGCGGTGATGCGACCGGCAGCGGCGAAATTGGCCGCCGTCACCGGCTCGACAATTGACACCCCCGCTCCGCTGGCCACCAACTCGCAGATCGAGGCCGAAAGCTGCGCCTCGGCAACAATCTGCGGGCGCGCATTGCCCGCGGCCAGAAACACATCCGTCTCCGAGCGGGTGGCGATCTCGGCGCCCAGCGCAATAAAGGGCTGCTCATCAAAATCAGCGGGTTCGAGCCGGTCTTTCACCGCCAGAGGATGCCCGAGCGGCAGCACCGCCTGCATCGGCGCGGTGCAAATCGGTCGCCGCGTGACCGCCGGATGATCCATATCCAGCGCGGCAAACCCAAGGTCGAACTGCTGCGAACTCAGATGCCGCAGCACCGCCTGCGAACTGCGCGCCCGCAGCGAAACCTTGATCCCGGGTTCGGCTTTGACAAAAGCGGCAATCGCATCGGGGAGGAATTTCAGCGCCAGCGCCGGCATCCCCGCGATCAGCAAACTGCCACGGCGGAAATCGCGGATATCCTCGATCACGCGGGAAATCTCGGCCAGCCCGACAAAGGAACGCTCGACCTCTTCATAAAGCGCCAGCGCCTCGGGGGTGGGCAGCAATTGCCGCCCGCGCCGCTCGAACAGCTCGAAACCCGCCGTATGTTCCAGATCCGCGATCATCCGGCTGACCGAGGGCTGCGTGGTATTGAGCACTTCGGAGGCCGCAGTGACCTTGCCGGTTTCAATAACCGCGCGAAAGGCTTCGAGCTGTCGATGGGTGAGACGGTGGAGCATGGTGAATACATATCACCACGGTATGGATAATGCAAAAATTACAATTTTTCCGCATAGGTCACCCCGTGCAACTGTGCAAGCGGAGGAATCACATGGTTTTGCGCAGTTCAGAGATCACGATTATCGGTGGCGGCATCGTCGGGCTATCGACGGCGCTCGGCCTGTTGCAGGCCGGTCTGCGGGTGACGGTTCTGAACGGCGCTGACGGTGATTTTCGCGCCTCACAAGGGAATTTCGGGCTGATCTGGCTGCAAGGCAAAGGTGCCGATTTCGCCCCCTATGCGGCATGGACCCGCGAGGCGGTGGCGCGCTGGCCCGAGTTTGCGCGAGCGTTGCAAGAGCTAAGCGGCGTCGATCTGGCGCTCCAGCAATCCGGCGGCTTTGAATTCTTCACCGATCCCGATGAGTTCACCGCATTCGCCCAGAGCCTCGCGCAGCAACAGGCGCATCTTGGCCCGCGTTTTAGCCATGAGATGATCGACGGCGATACGCTGCGGCGCCTGCATCCCGAGATTGGCCCCGAAGTTGTCGGCGCCAGTTTCTGCCCGCTCGACGGCCATGTGAACCCGCTGCGCCTGCTCACCGCGTTGCAGCGCGCTTTTGTCACGCTGGGCGGCGAGATCAGGACCGGCGCGCAGGTGGTCGAGATCGCACAGGCCCAAGGCGGCGGCTTTGACCTGCGCCTGAAAGACGGCACGCATCTCGGCGCCCCGCGGGCGGTGCTCTGCGCCGGTCTCGGTTCATCGACACTGGCCGCGCAACTTGGCTTTGCCACCCGCGTCAGCCCCCAGCGCGGCGAATTGCTGATCACCGAAAAGCTCGGCCCGCGGTTGGGCTTTCTCTCCAGCACCATTCGGCAGGTCGATGAAGGCGGGCTGCAGATCGGTGGCACCAAGGCCAATGTCGGGCCTGATGATCGTGAAACCCTTAGCGAAATCAACGCCCTCGCCCGCCACGCGGTCACGGTTCTACCCGCCCTCGCAGATGTGCGGGTGGTCCGCGCATGGGGCGCGCTGCGGGTGATGACCCCCGATGGCTATCCGGTTTACGCGCGTTCGCCGCAGCACCCCGGCGCCTATCTGGTCACCTGTCACAGCGGCGTCACCCTGGCCTCGCTGCATGCCAGCCTGCTCGCCGATTGGATTGAGGACAGTGCCGCAGCACCTGATTTGGAGGCATTCGATGACCATCGATTCGCGCTTTCTGCCGCGGCCTGACGCCGGCGCTTTGCTGCATATGACGCTGGACGGCGCGCCGATTACCGCGCGCGCGGGCGACACTCTGGCGGCGGCGATTCTGGCAGCCTCGGGTGATGCCTCCCGCCACAGCACCATGGGCACGCCGCGCACCGCCTATTGCATGATGGGCGTCTGCTTCGACTGTCTGATCGAGGTTGACGGGCAGCCCAACACCCAAGCCTGTATGGTCGCAGCGCGCGATGGCATGGTGCTGGCCCGCCAGAACGGCGCTCGCGGGCTGCGCAAACTCTCCTCAACGCCAGCACAGAGCAACGCCGATGGTTGATGTCGATCTGATCATCATTGGCGCCGGTCCCGCAGGCATGGCCGCCGCGGCGACATCCGCGCAGGGCGGCGCACGGGTCTTGATGCTGGACGAGCAACCGCAGGCGGGCGGGCAAATCTACCGCAATCTGGGTGCCGAAACCCCGCCGCCCGCCTATCTGGGCGCCAGCTATGCGGCGGGCAAACCGCTGCTCGCCGGGCTGCGCACTGCGGGGATTACCGGTGAGTTCAACGCAACTGTCTGGCGCATTGACAGCGACGCCGGCATGCCGCGGGTGCTCTGGTCACGCGGCGGCACTAGCCACGCCGGCCAAGCGCCGCATGTCCTGCTGGCCGGTGGCGCGCAGGAACGGCCGACGCCCTTTGAGGGCTGGACCCTGCCCGGGGTGATGCCCGCCGGTGCCGCGCAGATCCTGATGAAAACCGCCCAACTGCTGCCGCGCGATGCAGTGCTGGCCGGTTCCGGGCCGCTCCTCTACCTGATCGCGGCGCAATTGATCGACGCGGGCGCGCCGCCGCAAGCCTTGGTCGAGACGCAAACACCCGCGATGATGACCCGCGCAATGCGCCACCTGCCGCGGGTGCTTCTGGCCCTGCCCGAGCTTGCCAAAGGGCTGGCACTGATCCGCAAAATCACCGCGGCGGGCATCCCGCGCTATACCTCTGCCGCGGGTTTCCACGCCAGCATGCGCACCGATGGCAGGCTGGATTTCAGCTTTACCGCCAAGGGTCGCGCGCATACCCTTTGCACGCCAATCTTGCTGACCCATCAAGGCGTTATCCCCTCCACCCATATCAGCCGCGCGGCGGGAATTGCCCATGCGTGGAACCCCGCACAGCAGGCGATCGCGCCGGTCACCGACCGCTGGGGCGGAAGTGATGTCGAGGGGCTGCATATCGCGGGGGATGGTGCGGGGATCGGCGGCGCCGAGGCGGCGCGGGCGGCGGGCGAATTGGCCGCGCTCGACATCCTGCGCCGCTTGGGCCGTATCGACAAAAACACCCGCGACAGGCAAGCCAAAGCCCCGCGTCGCGCATTGACGCGGGCGATGGCGATCCGCCCGTTTCTGGATGCCGCCTATGCGCCGCCGCCCGAAATCCTCGCCCCCGATGGCGAGACCATCGTCTGCCGCTGCGAAGAGATCACCGCCGCCGAGATCCGCCAGTCGCTTGAGGGTGGCGCTACCGGCCCGCGCGGCGTCAAAACCGCGACCCGCGCCGGTATGGGCCCCTGTCAGGGCCGCATGTGTGACCTGACCCTGCGCGGCATCCTTGAAAACTGCGGCGCGGCCCCCGCCCTGCCCCGCGCCCGCACCCCGATCAAACCCGTCGCTCTGGGCGAACTCGCCGCCCTCGCCCCCCACCGGAAGACCAAAGCATGACCGCAAACTCCGCCCTCAAAATCGACAATCTGCACAAAAGCTTTGGCCCCCATCAGGTGATCAAAGGCGTCTCGATGGAGGCGCAAAAGGGCGATGTGATCGCGATCCTCGGCGCCTCGGGGTCGGGCAAAAGCACCTTTCTGCGCTGTATCAACCTGCTGGAGACGCCGAATTCCGGCGATGTATATCTGGGTGGCGAGAAAATCCGCATGCGGAAAAACCGCCACGGCGAGACCATTCCCGCCGATATCCGGCAGGTCGAACGCATGCGCGCCCGTCTGGCGATGGTGTTTCAGGGCTTCAACCTCTGGTCGCATATGACGGTGATGGAAAATGTGCTCGAAGGCCCGCTTTATGTGCAGGGGATCCCCAAATCCGAGGCCCGCGACAAGGCGCAGGCGCTCTTGGCCAAGGTCGGCCTCTCGGACCGCGCCGATTACTACCCCGCGCATCTTTCGGGCGGCCAGCAACAGCGCGTCGCGATTGCCCGCGCGCTGGCGATGGACCCCGATGTGATGCTGTTTGACGAGCCGACTTCGGCGCTCGACCCCGAGCTGGTCGGCGAGGTGCTCAGCGTGATGCGCGACCTCGCCGAAGAGGGCCGCACCATGCTGGTGGTCACCCATGAGATGGGGTTTGCCCGCGATGTCTCGTCGAAAACCGTGTTCCTGCATCAGGGCGAGATCTGCGAAGAAGGCCCGCCCTCGCAACTGTTTACCAACCCCGAAACCGAGCAATTCCGGGCCTTTTTGTCCCGCATGAACTGACCAACCCAGGAGGAGATATTGATGATCCGCAACGCTTTTCTATCCACTATGGCCGCTTTGGCCTTCGCCGCTCCGGCCGTCGCGCAAGACACGCTGCGCATTGGCGTCGAGGGCGCCTACCCGCCGTTTTCCTATAAGGAATCCGATGGCACGCTGGCCGGTTTCGATATCGAGATCGCCCATGCCCTCTGCGCCGAAATGCAGCGCGACTGCGAATTGGTCGAGCAGGAATGGGACGGGATGATCCCTGCCCTTCTGGGCCGCCGGTTCGATGCGATCATCGCCTCGATGTCGATCACCGAAGAGCGCCGCCGCCAGATTGACTTCTCGGACCGCTACTATCAAACCCCGGCCCGCATCGTCGCGCCGGTGGATGCCGGGTTCGAGGGCACCGCTGAGGGGCTCGCCGGTCGCCGCATCGGCGTGCAGCGCGGCGCCACCCACCAGTGTTACGCCGAAAAAGCCTTTCCCGAGGCCGAGATCGTTCTTTACGGCACCCAAGAAGAGGTGTTCCGCGATCTGGTTCTGGGCCGTATCGACGCGCAATTGTCCGACAGCCTGATCGCCGAGGAATCCTTCCTCTCGACCGATGAAGGCGCGGATTACCGCTTTGTCGGTGGCGACCATCTGGATGTTGACTGCTACGGCGAAGGCGTCGGCGTGGCGCTGCGGCAGAATGAAGACGCGCTGCGCGAGGCATTCAGCGCCGCGATTCTGGCGATCCGCGAAAACGGCACCTATGCCGAGATCAACGACAGCTATTTCCCCTTTGACATCTACGGCGGTCGCCCCGCCGAGTGATCCAGGGCCGCTGAGACATCGGGCGGGCCGCGACCCTGTGGCCCGCCCCCAAACCATTTACCGAGGCCCGCGATGGACCTGTTACTCGAATATCATTCCCAATTGCTCGCCGGCACATGGATGACGGTCAAACTGGCGCTGGTCTCGCTGGCCATTGCGCTGGTGTTCGGGCTGTTGGGCGCTTGGGCCAAACTTTCCAAGAACCGCCTCGCGCAGCGTCTTGCGGGCATCTATACAACACTGGTGCGCGGCGTGCCCGATCTGGTGCTGATCCTTCTGGTGTTCTTTGGCGGGCAGGTGATGATCAATGAACTCGGCTATGCCACCGGTCTCTGGGGCTATGTCGATATCAGCAAATTTGCCGCCGGAGCCGCCACCATCGGGGTGATCTTTGGCGCCTATTTCACCGAGACCTTCCGCGGCGCGATCATGGCGATCCCGCCCGGACAGATCGAGGCCGGTGTTAGCTGCGGCATGCGCAAATCCCTGATTTTCCGCCATATTATCTGGCCGCAGATGGTGCGCTATGCGCTGCCGGGGTTCACCAACAACTGGCTGGTGCAACTCAAGACCACCGCGCTGGTCTCGGTGATCGGGCTGCAGGATCTGGTCTATAACGCCTTCACCGCCGGGCGTTCGACGGGGCAACTCTTCACCTTCATGGCGGCGGCCTTTGTGATCTATCTGATGCTCACCGGCCTCTCCGACCTCGCGTTCCGGGCCTTGGACCGGCGCTATAGCCGTGGCGTGGTGCGGGCATGAGTGTTGAGCAACTCCTCGCCTATATTCCGCTGGATGTGGCACTGATCGCGGCGAATTTCGACCGCTTTCTCTGGGGCGTCTGGATGACGCTGAACCTGACATTTCTGGCGCTGCTGATCGGCGGGATCATCGCAATCCCCATGGCCATCGCGCGTGCCTCCAACCACCGGCTCTGGAACCCTGTGATCTGGGGCTACACCTATGTGTTTCGCGGCACGCCGCTGTTGGTGCAGACCTATTTGATCTATTACGGGCTCGGTCAATTCACCGTGGTGCGCGACAGCTGGCTATGGGATCCGATCCTGTCGTCGGCTTGGTGGTGCGCGCTGATCGCCTTCACCCTCAACACCGCCGCCTATACCACCGAGCTGTTGCGCGGGGCGATCATCGACACGCCCAAGGGCGAGGTCGAGGCGGCGATTGCCACCGGCCATTCCTATCGCAGCCGGATGCGGCGCATCATCCTGCCCTCGGCCTTTCGCCGCGCGATCCCCGCCTATTCCAACGAGGTGATCTTCATGCTGCACGGCTCGGTGGTCGCCAGCACAATCACATTGCAGGATATCCTCGGCGTCGGACGCTGGCTGAACGGGCGCTATTATCTGGCCTATGAAGGGTTTATCACCGCCGCCCTGCTGTATTTCATCATCGTGTTCGCGATCACCCGTGTGTTTCGCTGGATCGAGCGCCGCTATCTGCGCCATCTGACCCGCCGCAGTGAGCCCACGCCTTCGGTCGAACTGGCCCCCTCGCCGATCCGCTGAACACATGATCGGCGGGGCGCATCCCGAATGGACCGCCCCGCCCAAGCCCTACCTGTCGCGCGGGTCCAGCACGTCGCGCAAGGCATCGCCGAACAGGTTGATCCCCAAGACCGCGACAAAGATCGCCAGACCGGGCCAGAAGGCAATCCACGGCGCCTCTTGCATATAGTTGGTGCCGATCCGCAGCATCGAGCCCCAGCTTGGCGTCGGCGGTTGTACGCCAAGACCTAGAAAGCTGAGCGCGCTTTCCACCAGAATCGCCGTCGCCATGCTCACCGACATCTGGATGATCAGGGGGCTGGCGATATTGGGCAGCACATGTTTGATCATGATGCCGATATGACGGTTGCCAAGGGCGCGCGCGGCCTCGACATATTCGGTTTCGCGCACGCTCAGGGTCTGGGCACGGGCCAGCCGGATGAAGATCGGCGCATAGACGATGCCGATGGCGACCATTGCCGTCGACAGGCTTGGCCCCATGATCGCGGTCAGCGCCAGCGCCAGCACGATCACCGGAAATGCCATCATCGCATCGGTCAGCCGCATCACCACATATTCGTCCAGAGGCCCACGGAAATACCCCGAGATCAGCCCAATCGGCACCCCGATCCCCGCCGCAAGGATCACCGCAATCAGCCCCGCTTGCAGCGAGGCGCGCGCGCCCCAGATCAGGCGGCTGAGCATATCGCGGCCCAATTCATCGGTGCCCAAGATATACTGATCGCTCGGCCCCTGCAGCATCGCCATAAAGTCGGGGTCGGTCGGGTTATAGGGCGCCAGCAGCGGCGCAAAAATCGCCACCAACACCAGCAGAATCACGATCAACAGCCCCAGCGCGCCCAAAGGCTTGCCGCGCATTTTTACCAGCAAACGGTCCATCTCAGCGCTCCTTGATGCGCGGGTCGAGGATGAAATAAGCCACATCCGTCAACAGGTTAATCAAGATCACCGAGACCGCGAAAATCAACACGAGGCTTTGCATCATCGTCAGATCCAGCCGCAGAACCGAGTTGTAGATCAGCCGCCCGAAGCCCGGCAGGCCAAAGATCGTGTCGATCACCACCACATTGCCCAAAAGCGCGGCAAACTCGACGCTGAGCACGGTCAACAGCGGGATCAGCGAGGTCCGCAGCCCGTGGCGCAGGGTCACCTTCATCGCGGTGATGCCCTTGGCGCGGGCGGTGCGCACATAGTCGGATTTCATCGCTTCCAGCATCGACGAGCGCACCAGCCGCATGAAAATCCCCGCCGGCCGCAGGCCCAGCGCAATCGCCGGCATGATCGAGGTTTGCAGACTGCCGATCCAATCCTCATGCAGCCGCACAAACCCCGAGGACGGCAGCCACCCCAGATAGAGCGAGAGCACATACAGCAGCAGGATCGCCACCCAGAATCCGGGCAGCGAGATGCAGGAAAACCCGATCAGGCTGACCACCGTATCGCCGATACCGCCGCGACGGGTGGCACCGATGACCCCCGCCGGCACGCCGATCACCAGCGCGATCAGGATCGCCAGAAAGCTGATCTGCAAGGTCACCGGCAGCGCATAGAGGATCGCCCGCGAGACCGGCGAGTTATCGACCATCGAGCGGCCCAGATCGCCGCTCAACACGTTTCCGATCCAGCTCAGATACTGCATATAAAGCGGCTGGTTCAGACCCAAGCGCTCGCGGATCGCCGCCAGCGCTTCGGGCGTGGCCTCGGTGCCAAGGATCATCAGCGCCGGATCCCCCGGCAATACCTGCATCACCAGAAACACCGCGAGGGTGATCAGGAACAGGATCGGCAAGATACCGAGCAAACGGCGAAAGATAAAAACCAGCATGGTATTCCAGAGGGTTTGGGGGCTGCGGCACAGATTGCGCCGCAGCCGGTGTTAGGGTCAGTCCTGCAGCCAGACGTCTTCGAAGCGCATCATCGAATCCGGGATGTGGCGGTAGCCCATCATCTCGGCGCGGTGCGCTTTCATCTCTTGCAGATGGTAGACAAAGACATAGGGGAAGTCGGTGTTGAACAGCTCCAATGCCTCGCGATACAGCGCACGACGCTCACCCTGATCGACCGCCGCACGGGCCTCATCAAGCACACGGTCCATCTCGGGGCTGGCGTAGTGGCTAAAGTTCACCCCACCGCTCGAATGGAACCACGGATGCGCGCTCAGATCGGGGTCGTTGCGCGGGCTCAACTCGATCTGCGCACCGGCGTAATTGCCCTCGGCCATACGCGACAGGATGGTGCCGAATTCGACCTGCTGCAGCTGGATGTCGATACCCACCTCCGAGCACATCGCCGCATAGATCGAGGCGACGCGGATGCTCTCGTCATCCGGTGTGATCAACAGCGGGAAGGAAAACCCGTCGGGCACCCCTGCCTCGGCCAGCGCAGCGCGCGCGGCGTCAACATCGCGGTGCGGCGCTTCTTCGGCGCTATCGACCACCCAGGTCGCGGGCGAGAACGGCCCCACGGCAGGCACCGCGGCCTCGCCAAAGATGCTATTCACCACCACGCGGCGGTCGATACAGGCCGAAAGCGCGGCGCGGCGCTCACGCGAACCCAGCTCATCGGAGTCGACGTTGACCCAGATCCCGCGAAACCCCAGCCCGCCGACGATCGACAGGTTGATATCCTCGCTCTCTTGCAGGCGGTTCACCGCGCGGCCCGGCACCGTATTGATGATATGGATCGAGCCGGTCTCAAGGTTCACAATCCGCGCTTCGGCATCCACAAAGGGGCGGTAGACCACCCCGTCCAGATACGGCAGACCGTCCTTGAAATACTCGTCAAACCGCTCGAGCACCACACGGTCGTCGCGGATGCGGTTGACAAAGCGGAACGGCCCCGCCCCCACCAGCACCTGCCCGAAATCGCGGCCATGCTCTTCGACAGCCGTGGGCGAGACAATCATCCCCGACCAGCTGGCCAGCGCCGGCAGAAAACCGCCGTAGGGCTGGCTGAGGGTCACGGTGACTTGCAGCGGGCCGTCAACCTTCACGTCCTCGACAAAGGCCAACTCACCTGCGCGGGCCGAGCCGAATTCATCGGCGTCGCGCATCCGGTCAAAGTTGAACGCCACCGCATCGGCATCCAGCGTGGTGCCGTCGTGGAACTTCACCCCGTCGCGCAGATAGAATGTATACTGGCGGCCATCCTCGCTGACCTCCCAACGCTCGGCCAGTTCCGGCTGGATCTGCAGCTTGTCATCCACCTCGACCAGCGTCGCGAAGATGTTGTGCAGGATGGTGCGCGAGGCGTTCGAGCTGCTCAGATGCGGGTCCAGCTCGGGCGGATCATCGGCCAGACCGACCTGAAGGATGCCACCGCGCAGGGGCGAATCCGCCCAGACCGGTGCGGCAAGCGCCAGAGTGGCAGCAAAGCTCGCAACCGTCGAAAGAAGGGTAAAGCGTTTCATCATCTTCTCCTCGTTGACGTCGTTGTTGTTGTTATGGTCAGGCCCTGCGCGCGCGGCGCAGGCTCAACCGCGCTTCAGGCAGGCGACCGAATGGCCCTTGCCCAAAGGCTTGAGGTCGGGCGTCGTCGTCGCGCATTCCGGCCCGGCAATCGGGCAACGGGTGCGAAACACACAGCCCGAAGGCGGATCAATCGGCGAGGGTGTCTCGCCCTTGAGCATGATGCGGTTGCGCGCCGCCCCCGGCTCGGGGATCGGCGCCGCTGAGAGCAGCGCCTCGGTATAGGGATGCTGCGGGTTGGCGTAGAGATCGCGCGCATCGGCGATCTCCATGATCCGCCCCAGATACATCACCGCGACACGGTCCGAGAGGTATTCGACCACGCTCAGATCATGGGCGATGAACACCATCGTCAGCCCCAGATCCTCGCGCAGATCCTGCAACAGGTTGAGGACTTGCGCCTGAATCGACACATCCAGCGCCGAGACCGGTTCATCGGCCAGAATGAAATCCGGCTCCACCGCCAAGGCACGGGCAATGCCCACCCGCTGGCGCTGGCCACCCGAGAACTCATGCGGATAGCGGCGCATGTGATCGGCGCTCAGCCCCACGCGTTCGAGCAGCGCCGCGACGCGGTCACGCTGGTCGGCGCGGCCCTCGCCGATACTGTGCAGTTTCAGCCCCTCGGCAATGATCCCGCCGATGCTCATCCGCGGGTTCAGACTGGCGAACGGGTCTTGGAAAATGATCTGCATCTTGCGCCGCGCATCACGCAGGGCGCGCGGCCCCAACTGGCCCAGATCCATACCGTCGAACATCACCTGCCCCGAGGTCGGCTCGATCAGCCGCAGGATCGAGCGTCCAGCGGTGGTCTTGCCCGAGCCGGACTCGCCGACAATGCTGACGATCTTGCCGCGCCCGACTTCCAGCGACAGGTTGTCCACCGCTTTCACCACCCGTTTGGGCGCAAAAGGCGTGGCCCCGCGCACGGGAAAATAGGTGCAGAGATTGCGCACCGACAAGAGCGCCTCGTCAGCCGGTTCTGCGACGCTGTTATCGGTGGGTTTCAAAAGGGCGGAGCCGGTCATGGGGCCACCTGTGCAGTTTGCAAAACGTCACGCCAGCGGGCGCAGCGCACCATATGCCCCATGCCGCTATCCTCGAGCGCGGGCACGTTGTGCGTGCAGAAATCGGGGCTGGCATGCTCGCAACGTGGATGAAAAGCGCAGCCCTGCGGCAGGTTGCGCGGGCTGGGAATATTGCCGCGAATCGCTTGCAATCGCGGATGCGAGACGCCTTCAGGCGCCGAGCCCAATCGCGGGATCGAGGCCATCAGCCCCTGCGTATAGGGCATCCGCGGCTCGCCAAACAGGGGCTCGACCGCCGCCTCCTCGACGGTGCGTCCGGCATACATCACCAGCACCCGGTCAGCCATTTCCGCCACCACGCCCAAGTCATGAGTGATGAACAGGATCGCCATGCCGGTCTCTTTTTGCAGCCGCCGCATCAGATCGAGGATCTGCGCCTGAATGGTCACATCCAGCCCCGTCGTCGGCTCGTCGGCAATCAGCACCTTGGGGTTGCAGGCCAGCGCAATCGCGATCATCACCCGCTGCCGCATACCGCCCGAAAGCTGGTGCGGATAAGCGCGCGCACGGGTCGCAGGCTCGGGGATGCCGACCGTTTCCAGCAATTCCACCGCCCGCGCCCGTGCCGCACGCTTGCTGATCGGCTCATGCGCCATGATCGCCTCGGCAATCTGGTCGCCCACCGTATAAACCGGCGTCAGGCTGGTCATCGGTTCCTGAAACACCATGGCAATATCCTTGCCCCGCACGCGGCGCATCTCGGGCTCGGTCAGTGCGGCCAGATCGCGGCCCTCAAACAGGATGCGCCCGCCAGCCACCCGCCCGACGCCTTTTTGCAACAGCCGCATGATCGACAGGCTGGTGACGGATTTGCCCGAACCGGACTCGCCAACCAGCGCCAGCGTTTTGCCCGCTTCCAACTGAAAGCTGACCCCGTCAACCGCGCGCACCACGCCCTCATCGGTGCTGAAATGGGTCTGGAGGTTGTCGACCTCCAGCACGATATTGCGCTCAACTGGCATCGGGAACACCTCCGCTGTGACCGCAGAATCGCGCCGCGTGAGTCTGGAGAATTCCGCACAGGTTCAAATATGACGTCATCGGAGTTTTCCCAAAAAAAGAGCCCAGACTTCACCCCCAAAAAGAGGAAAGTCCGGGCTCGAGTGCCGAAAAGGTGCAAGCACCCTCATGTTGGTTAAAGGATGCAGATCACCCCAGCCCACGTCAAGGGTTAATATAAGTGATCTGGTTAACCTTTGTTTTTACATCCGATTTCCGCGTGTTTTTGTGAGAATCGGGGATTTTTTAACAGTTTCCGGTGATCACTCGAAAACACAACGCGGAAAGTAGAAGGAGACCACCCAGTTCGGCTGGTCGACGATTTCCGAAATCCGCAGGTCGCCGCAGGTCGAAACCAGCATATAGGCATCGACCGCCGCCATCTGCCGCGTCGCACAGAGGAAGTCGACCATCCCCGCCACCGCATCGCGGCAGGCGCCCATCAGGTCCGGCCCGATGCCGGTGGTGACCTCATAGCCCCTGGCATCAAGATGGGTGGTCACCGGCCCCGGCGTGGTGAATCGCGGGAACTTCAACCGCGCGTCCTTAACCAAGTCTATGGTTAACACCACATCCATCGGGCTCTCGATCGCGGTGCCGCAAACCTCGCCATCGCCCTGCGCCGCATGGGTGTCGCCGACGCTGAACAGCGCCCCCGCCACCTCGACCGGCAGATAGAGCGTGGTGCCGGCCGAAAGGTCGCGGATATCGAGATTTCCACCCACCCGGCGCGGCGGCACAATCGAGTGCATCCCCGGTTCGGCCAAGGCATTGCCGATGGTCCCAGCAAAGGGCTTGAGCGGCACCCGCCCCTCCTTGCCGAACATCGCCGGCGCCATCGTCGAGGTGTCGTATTTCCAGATATGCAGCGCCGGATCGGTGAACTGATCGGTCAACAAACCAAAGCCGGGAATATTCGCGGTCCAGCCAAAACCGGCGCCGTCGCGGGCCTGCGGCACGAAACTATCGAGGGTGATCTTCAGCGCATCACCCGGCTCCGCGCCCTCAACATAGACCGGCCCCGACACCGGATTGATCCGGCTGAAATCCAGCGCCGCAACATCGGCGACGGTTGATTTCGGCCCCAATTGCCCAGCGGCGCTATCCTTGCAGTGAAACAGGATCGTCGAGCCCGGCTCGGCGCGCTGCACCGGCGCAATCGAGTTGTCCCAGCCAAAGTGATGCTGCGCACCATGGATGGTGTAATCGTGGTTCTTACACATGGTCTTCCGTTTATCTCCTTACAACTCAATAGGTTCGGTGGGCCATTTGCTGGCTTCAGGCGCGTTTCGCCGCCAGCCCCATGGCCACGACGCGCTGCGCGGCCTCTTCGATATTGACCCGCCAAGACATCGCCATTTGGCGCAGCTGATCATAGGCGCGGTCCTCGCTGCCCGCGTTGCGCGCCAGTAACATCACCGCCTGCACCACGGTCTGACGCTCGGACAATCGGGCACGCAGATCCGAAATTTCAGCCGCCATCGCCTTGCGCGCATCATAGGTCTGGCGCGCGATCAACAGCCCGCTGAACACGCCGCCATCGCCCACCGGCTTGAGAATTTTGCTCGCCGCATTATGCGACAGCGCCCATTCGATCCGCCCCGGCGCCTCGGAGCCGATCAGCGCGATCATCGGCATCGGCGCCTCGCCCGCGGGCCAGGGAAACTGCTCGTCGCAGCCCATATCCGCGTCGAAAAACAAGTAGTCGGCCAGCATCACCGAGGCGGGCAATTCCGGCCAATGCGCCTCGACGCTAAGACCAATCGCGCGCAACTGGCGGGACAGCGAGTCTACCGTCGGATGTGGCCGGTGCAGGATCACCGCCCGCGCGCCGCCGAACTCGGGAATAAATATCTTTTGCTTCATGGCGTCACCACCGTAAGATTGGGATGTAACCTATTGCTACGCCGCGACAAATACGGGTCTGGCTCAACCCCGTCGCGGGCTGAAACCACCTCGAACCGCCCCTGCTGCACCTCGGCGATCAGCGCCGGTAGCGTCACGTGATGGGTCGCGCGGTCGATGCCGAAACGCGCCTCTTTCGGCTGGTCCAGCAGGCTGCGCAGACAGAGCATCTCGGCCCCCGGACGATGCGCCAAAAGCCCCGCCAAAGCGCGCACCGACACATAGGCCGCGGCCTCGAAGGATGAGGCAAACACCCGCCCGTCCCCGGGCCATCCCGCCGCGCCGTGGAAATACGGCCCCGCCGAGATCAACCCCTCGGCATCCGCGCCCAGTTTCGGCAGTTCGCATTCGGTCAGGTTGCATGAGAGCACCGGCATCTTGCCACCGGCAAAGGCGCTATCCTCGCGCCGCAACTCCGCCATCGCCGCCAGAAACGCGTAAGATGATGAACCAATTAGCGAATTCAGCACAAAATCAGGCCGTGTCGCGCGAATTTCCTCGATCATCCGCGCCACATCGGTGTCACCGATCCGCAGATAGCGCTCGCCCAGCACGGTGCCGCCCGAGCCCATCACCAGATCGCGGGCGACGCGGTTGATCTCCCATCCCCAGATGTAGTTCGAACCGACCAGATGGGCGCGCCGCCCGTAGCGCGGCAGCGCCCAGTCCATCAATGGCACCAAATGCTGGTTCGGACAGGCATGCATATAGACCACATGATCCGAGGCCTCGAACCCCTCATGCGGGCAGGGATACCACAGAATTCCACCGGCTTTTTCCAGCGTCGGGATCACTTCCTTGCGGCTCCAGGAGGTGGTCGTGCCGATCACATGGCGCGCATTGGTGCTGCGCAGGATCTCGGCGCACATCGGCTGATAGAGGTCGATATTGCCCTGCGGATCACGCTCAACGGGGATGAAGGTCAGGTCAAACGCGGGGTCTGCGTTAACCTCGTCGATCGCGCGCAATGCGCCGGCGCGGCCTGCCGCGGCAATCAGCCCGTAGCTTGCTGTGCACGAGAACAGCAAGCCAATTTCGATCTGCCGCCGCATTGCCACCCTCCACAATGACAAGCCTCGCCCTCGACTGCGCAACACGCGGTCGAGGGCGAGGCTTGAATGCCTTCGGGAAATCCCTGAATACGTGTAGTTAACCAGACCCGCTCGCGTCCAGTCAAGGGCGATTATATTTTTGGCGTGGAAGGGAGAGGTTTTTGAAGGTAGCTAGCGGTGGGTTTTATCGCTGCTCAGCGCAAAAACTTTCAACTATAGGTTGATTTGAAAACAATTCAGTCGCGCCGGTTTTACGCCCAGTTCTGATTACAAGCCGGTAAAACCCGCACATCCTGTTCAGGGGAAAATCGCCAGTGCGCTCACTCGGGCGTGGGTCTTTCACGCCCCAGACCAGATACAACTTGCGATGCGGCCAGCGATTTGGCGCGAGGGCGATCATCCACCCCCGCGCCAAGCCCGATCAACCGTCCGGCGGCCCTACTCCGCCGCCGCCATGGTCAGCACGATCTTTCCGATATGCGCGCCGCCGTCCATCCGCGCATGCGCCTCGCGCACCTGCGCCAGCGCATAGGTGGAATCGATCACCGGCAGTGCCTTCCGTTCGGCCAGCAGCGGCAGCACCTTCTGTTCCAGCGCCGCCGCCAGCGCCGCTTTCATCGCGACGGGCCGCGCGCGCAGGGTCGAACCGGCCAGCGTCAACCGCTTAACCAAGATCGGGCGCATGTCGATTTCAACCTTCGAGCCGGTCATAAAGGCGATCTGGGCAATCCGCCCGTCCACCGCCACCGCCTCGAAATTGCGCTGCATATAAGCGGCGCCGACCATATCGAGCACCACATCCGCGCCCTTGCCGCCGGTTGCCGCCAGCGTCTCGGCGACGAAATCCTGGGTTTTGTAGTTCACCACATGATCGGCGCCGATGCGCGCGGCGGCCTCGGCTTTCTCATCGGAGCCGACGGTGGCGATGACCCGTGCGCCAAAGCATTTCGCCAGCTGGATCGCGGTAGTGCCGATCCCCGAGGTACCGCCGTGGATCAACACGGTCTCGCCCGAGACCAGCGCCGCGCGCTCGAAGAGATTGCTCCAGACGGTGAAATAGGTCTCGGGGATCGCCGCCGCCTCGACCATCGTCACGCCCTCGGGCACCGGCAAAGCGTTGCTCTCGTCCACCACCGCATATTCAGCATAGGCCCCGCCCGCGACCAGCGCCATGACGCGGTCGCCCGCTTTGAACCGCGTGACATCCGCGCCGACTCCATCGACCACACCGGCCAATTCCAGCCCCAGAATATCCGAGGCACCCGCGGGCGGCGGATAATTCCCCTGCCGCTGCACCACATCCGGCCGGTTCACTCCCGCCGCGTGGATCTGCACCCGAATCTCGGTGCGTTCCGGTGTCGGAATCGGGCGCTCGATCAGGTCCAGAACCTCGGGCCCTCCGGCGCCATTGGCAATCACTGCATGCATCTTGGTTTTCCCTTCTCTTTGGATGGCATCCACGCCCCCGCCGCGAGGACATGTTTTTTCGACATATTTCCAATATCTTGCGCGATTTCCACAGATCGAAACCGCCGGGGCGTCAAATTTTCCCTTGCCCGAAACTGTCACCATATGATAGTCATGTCAAATGATGATAATTGCAGGGGCTGAAAATGCTTAAGACAAATGACAACACGGATTTCGCATATGCAGCGTATCGGAACATGTCCTTCATCCGTGGCGTTGAGCAGCTCTGCATGGATTTCAGCCAGGGTGCGACGCCGGTTGCCGTAGGGTCCATTCACCTCTGCGCGGGGCAAGAGGCGATCCCCGTGGGCGCCGCCGCCGCGTTGATGCCCGAAGACCGGATTTCCGCCACCTACCGCGGCCACGGCTGGGCGATTGAATCGGGCGTTCCGGCCTTCGAGGTGCTTAGCGAGATCGCCCATAAAGCCACCGGCGCGAACGGGGGTCGCTCGGGCTCGGCGCTGATGATCGCGCCGCAGTATCGGTTCATCGGCGAGAACTCCATCGTCGGCGCGGGCTATCCGATCGCCGCAGGCGTGGCGATGGCGCAGAAATTGCAGGAAACCGGCGGCATCTCGGTGGTGTCGATCGGCGACGGCGCGATGAACCAAGGCGCGGTGCATGAAGGCATGGTGTTTGCCTCGTTGCGTAAGCTGCCGGTGCTGTTCATCTGCGAAAACAACGGCTGGGCCGAGATGACCGCCTCGGATGTGGTCTCGCCGGTGGACCGTCAGGCGCAGCGCGCCCGCGGCTACGGGATGAAATCCGCCACCGTCAACGGCAACGACCCGATTGCGGTGCGCGATTCCGTCGCCGCCGCCCGCGCCGCGATTGTCGCTGGCGAAGGTCCGGTGTTTCTGGAATTCACCACCACTCGCCTCTGGGGCCACTATAATAAGGACCTGCAGCACTACCGCTCCAAGGCAGAATGGGATCAGGCGCAGGCCAGTGATCCGATTGCCAGCTTCCGCGAGCGGATCCTGCGCGAGGGGCTGGCCGACGCAGATGCGCTTGACCGGATCGACGCCGATCTGAAGGTCGAGCTGGAAACCTTGCGCGACGATGTGCTGGCCGCGCCCGACCCCGACCCTGCCACTGCCCGCGACCATATCATCGGCGACGCCCCTGACGTGCCCGCCACCGCGGCCCCCACTGGCGGCAGCGAGACGACCTACGGCAAAGCGGTCACCGAAGCCCTGCGCGCCGAACTCGAAGCACGCCCCGATGTGCTGGTTTACGGCGAAGACGTGGGCTTTGGCGGCGGCATCTTTGGCTGCACCCGCAACCTGCAAAAGACCTTTGGCGAGGACCGCGTGTTCGATACGCCGATCTCGGAAAGCGCAATCCTCGGCTCGGCCTTGGGCGCTGCGATGATGGGCATGCGTCCGGTCGTCGAGATCATGTGGGCCGACTTTATGCTGGTCGCGCTGGACCAGATCATTAACCAAATGGCGAACCTGCGCTATCTGACCCGCGGCACCTGCACCGCGCCTCTGGTCGTGCGCATGCAGCATGGGGTCACGCCTGGCTCTTGCGCCCAGCACAGCCAGAGCCTTGAGGCGATCCTCTTCCACACGCCCGGCCTGCGCGTCGGCCTGCCCTCCACGGCGCAAGACGCCCATGACATGCTGCGCGCCGCGATCGCCTGCGATGATCCGACGATCATCATTGAATCGCGCGCCTTCTACCAGCGCAAGGAAATCGCCGATCTGACCGATGACGTGCAGCCCATTGGCGGGTTGCGTAGCCGCCGCGCCGGTAAGGATATCGCGCTGGTCAGCTGGAGCACCGGCATGCCGGTGATCACCGAGGCCGCCGAAATCCTCGCCGCCGAGGGGATCGACGCCGCAGTGATCGACCTGCGATGGCTCTCGCCGCTGCCCGAAGACGAGTTGATCGCCCAGATCAAAGCCTCGGGCAACGCCGCGCTGGTGGTGCATGAGGCCAATCTGACCGGCGGTGTCGGCGGCGAACTCCTGTGCCGACTGCGCGACGCCGGCATCGAGAATGTCGCCCGTCTCGCCACCCCAGACATGCGCATGCCCGCCTCGCCGGTGCTGCAGCGCGAGGTTCTGCCCAACGCGCAGGATGTTGCCGCGAAAGTGCGCGCGCAGCTCGGAAAGGGTTAACGCGATGACCCTCGCAATCGACCTGACCGGACGCCACGCCATTGTCTGCGCCTCCAGTCGCGGCCTCGGACGCGGCTGCGCCGAAATGCTGGCACAGGCGGGCGCCGCGCTGGTCCTCAATGGCCGCGACGCCGAGGCGCTTGAGGCCACCAAGGCCGAAATGCTCGCCACTGATGGGGGTCGCCAGATCCTCACCGTGGCTGGCGACATCACCGATCCGGCGACACAGGAAAAACTTCTTGAGGCCTGTCCGACGCCGGATATTCTGGTTAACAACAACGGCGGCCCGCCGATCAGCGGCTTTCAAGATCTCAGCCGCGATGACGTGATGGCCGGTCTGACCGCGAATATGGTGGCGCCGTTTGAAATGATCCAGCGGGTGATCGACGGGATGCGCGCGCGCAAATTCGGGCGTATCGTGAATATCACCTCGATCACAGTGAAAATGCCGATCTCGGGGCTGGACCTGTCGAGCGCGGCGCGGGCGGGACTGACCTCCTTTGTCGCCGGGATCGCCCGCGATGTGGCCGCAGACAATGTGACGATTAACCAATTGATGCCCGGGTTCTTTGACACCGAGCGTTCGCGCTCGGGTCTGCGCCGCCGCGCCGAGACCTCGGGTCGCCCGATTGAAGAACTGGCCGCCGAGCGCAACGCCTCTATTCCCGCCGGTCGATTGGGAGATACCGAAGAATTTGGCCGCGCTTGTGCCTTTTTATGTAGCCCATATTCCGGATTTATCACCGGACAAAACTTACTAATGGACGGCGGAATGTTCCGCAGCGCCTTTTAACAAGAACGACACGAACCAAAACCAAGGGAGAGAGAACTATGACGATTTCAAGACGCGCCTTCGTGCAAACCGGCCTTCTCGCCGCCGCCACACCTTTGATCAGCACCCCCGCGGTGTTCGCTCAAAGCGGTCGCATTCAGTTGAACTATGCGACGCTGAAAACCGGCGTCAGCGTAATTATCAACGAATACCTCAAGCATAAACGCCCTGATCTCGACAACGGTCTCGAAATCAACATCACCAATGAATACACTTCGGTGTCGAGCTATTATAGCGACTTCATTTCGGGCACCTTTGAATTGGGGATCGGCGCTTGGGACACTTACCTGCGCATGTATAAGCGTGGCGTTCCGACCAGCCTCGCCACCACCATCACCACCGGAACGATGATCAACATCGTCACCCGCGACGACGGCCCCTCCTCGGTCGAAGAACTGCGCGGCAAAACCGTCTCGGCGATTGCCGCTTCGGGCGCCTTCAACATGTGCAAATCGACGATGCAGGATCTCTATGATCTGGAACTCGGCGAAGACATCACCGTGCAAAACGTGCCGAGCCCGGCGCAGGCCATGACCCTATTGATGGCCGGTAACGTCGATGCTGCCCTGTCGTGGGAGCCCAATGTCTCGGCCGCGATGTCGCGCATGCCCGGTCTGCGCACGATCTTCAATCTGGGTCAGGAATACGAACAGTCCAAAGGTATGGAACTGCCCTATTTCGCCTTTGCCCTGCGCAACGAAGCGATTGAGCGCAATGCAGAAACCGCCGCTTTGGTGCATGCAACTTTTGCGCAACTGATGGACCAGATCAACGCAGATCCGATGGACGCCTTTACCATCGCCGCACCGGAACTCAACGTCGAACCCGAAGTCTTGATGCAGGCCTATGAGGCCGGTCGTCTGCAGTTCTCGTCGCATTCGATGCAGCAGCCCGAGGGCCGCCAACTCGTCCGCGAGGCGCAAGCCTTCATCGACGCGGATGACGCCGAGATCGACGACGCCTATTTCGCCAGCTGAGGCTAATCTGCCGTCGCTCGTCACGCTTTGCGGGCGACGGCTCAAATGAAAGATTACTCCATGTCAACACAGGAAACCTCTGTAACACCCACCGGAAAATCCGGGCCAGTTCTATTGCGGGTGTTTAATCAAGACCGTTTTGCCGGCTTGGTTGTTGTTGCGCTGATCATTCTCGCTTTGCAGATCGCAAGCCAATTCGCGCCGCATTATATCGCCCCCCCGCCTGTGTTGATTGCTGAAAAGCTGTGGACACAATTGACCTCGCTCTGGGATGAAATCCTGATCACCCTACTGCGTTTGGCCATTGCACTGGCTTTCGCCATGCTGATCGGCACAATCTTGGGCATTGTTATGGGTATGCTGCCACGCATTCGCCCCTATGTCCGCTCATTGGTGGTGATCGACACCGGTATTCCCGCGCTGTCATGGATGTTGATTGCCGTATTCTGGTTCCGTGAGCCTGAAATTCGCATCTTCTTCATCATGTCCGTGATCCTTGTTCCATTTTACGCGCTCAATGTTTTTGACGGCATTCGCTCATTGCCCAAAGAATGGCTTGAAATGTGCGAGAGCTTTCGTCCCAACAGATGGCAAGTGCTGCGCTATTTGATCCTCCCGCATATTATCGCCTATGTCTTCTCGACCACCCGTTCGGTCATCGGCTATGCCACCCGTATGGTGATCTTCGCCGAACTCATTGCCTCGGCGGTCGGGATCGGTGCGCAGATGGGGCTTGCTCAAGCGAATTTTGACATCGCCTCCGTCTTTGCCTGGACCCTGTTTCTTGTTGTCCTGAATATCTTCTCACAATTCCTGGTCGCCCTGCTCGAAAAGCGAGTGCTGCGCTACCGGCCCGAAGTCGAGGTGCGCTAATGTCCCCGCAATCAAACGCTGCCATTCAAAATGGCGAGGAACCGGCGATCCTGCTCGACTCAATCAACAAGAGTTTCGGTTCGGTCGTCGCCATTGAAAACCTGTCGTTCCATGTCAACAAAGGCGAGATCGTCTCGTTTCTGGGTCGCACCGGCGCTGGCAAAAGCACCGCGTTGAACCTGATCATGGGCAACTTCGGCCCGACCAAAGGCCGCGTCCGCGTGATGGGAATGGACCCGAACAAGGACTTCAAAAAGCTGCGCCAGACGATTTCGGTGGGCTTTCAAACCGACCGCTTGCTGCCCTGGCGCACCACTGTCGAAAACGTCGAACTCGGCCTTTTGATCCTACGCGAACCCAAGGCACAGGCGCGCGAAAAAGCCCTCGAATGGCTCGACCGCGTGAACCTGACGGCGGCGGCCAACCTTTATCCGCATGAACTCTCCGGCGGCATGCGCCAACGTGCGAGCCTCGCCCGTGCGCTGGCAATCGACCCGGAAATTCTGCTGCTGGATGAATGCTTTAGCCAGCTTGACCATGTCACTTCGCAGACCCTGCGCGCCGATGTGAGCGAGGTGATCCGCAAGTATAACAAGACCTGTCTGTTCATCACCCACCGCATTGACGACGCGATCGAGATGGCTGACCGGATCTTGGTGCTCGGCGCTCCGGCGCGGCTTTTGCTCGAAGAAAGCCCGACCGAAGAAGACCGCACCGACCGCGACAAATTCCGTATCTTGCATGACAAAATCGCCGCCGCGCTTGGCGTGGATGCCTGATTTTGCACCCTGAGGAGGATTAACCATGCTGACCAAAGAGAAAAACGATTTGTTGACGCAAACCGGCCCCGAGCGGCCGATGGGCAAGATGTTCCGGTTCTTCTGGCAACCGGCACTGCTGTCGCGTGAACTGCCCGAGCCCGATTGCCCGCCCAAACGCGTGCGCATCCTCAACACCGATATGGTGGCGATCCGCGACACCAGTGGCCGCGCGCAATTGATCACCCCGACCTGCCCGCATCGCGGCGCCAACCTGTTCTTTGGCCGCGTCGAAGAGGGCGGCATTCGCTGCGCCTATCACGGCTGGAAATTCGACGTTGACGGCAATTGCTTGGACATTCCGACCCTGCCCGACAACGGCCAGCGCGAGAAAATGTGCAAGAAGATCAAGCTGGAAACCTATCCGACACGCGAAGCAGGCGGCTTCATCTGGGTTTACCTTGGCCCGAAAGAACTCATGCCGGAACTGCCGGATTTTGAGTTCACCGCCCTGCCCTCGGATCAGGTCTATGTGTCGAAAAAGCTGCAATATTCGAACTGGGCGCAGGCCTGCGAAGGCGCTCTGGACACGGCGCATTTCTCCTTCCTGCATATGCCGTTGGTCGACGGGAAAATCAACTTCGGCAAGGACCAATTCGTCGCGGAATCCTCGGCGGACGAGCGTCGCTTGGGTTGGATCCGCAACGACGGATCGCCGCGATTCTCGATCACCAAACACGAAACCGGTCTGGTCATCGGCGGCGCACGCTATGCCGATGAGGGCGACACCTATTGGCGGATCAGCCAGTTTTTGATGCCGAACCACGGTCTGGCGCCGAACGCTTTCCCCGGTGAGAATATGCATGGTCAATGCTGGGTGCCGATCGATGACGAGACCTGCTGGATCTTTAACTATACGTGGAACCCAGAGCGCAAACTCTCGGAAGACGAGGTTTCGCGCTTCCAGAAAGGCGCCTCGATCCATGCGGAGACCGACGAAGACTATCGTCCGATCCGCAATATCAACAATGATTTCATGATCGACCGCGAAGAGCAGCGCAATAAAACCTATACGGGTATTAAGGGCGTGTCGGAACAAGACGCAGCTATTCAGGAAAGCATGGGTCCGATTGTGGATCGTACCAAGGAACACTTAAACTCCAGTGATCTGGGTGTTGTTCAGTTCCGGCGCTATATCCTTGATGCGGTTCTGGCCTTTGACAACGAGGGGCTGCTGCCCTCGGCACACTCGCATGCCGGCCTGTATCGCCTGCGGTCCGGCAGCCATGTGTGTAGCGACAAAATCCCCTTTGAAGATGTGATGAAAGAGCGCTTTGGTCACCGGCTGGCATTGGCACCGGGTGGCACGGACACCTCGGCGCTGACACCCGTGAAAACTGCTTAACAAAGGAGATGGCAGGGATGGTTACGCCGCAGAACTTTCGGCAAATGCTCAGGGACGGCGCGCCGCTGAGTGGCATTTTCCAATGCACAACCTCGTTTCAGATTGCCGAAATCCTCAGCCATTCGGCGCTGGATTACATCTGTCTCGAAGCCGAACATGGCGCGACCTCCCTGCCCCTCATACATGCGCAGGTGGCGGCGATTGCCGACCGCAAACCGGTGATCGTGCGCGTGGCACCGATGGACCTGCGGGCGATCAAACCTGTGCTCGATCTGGGCGTCACCGGCATCATGGTCGCCGATGTGCGCAGCGCGGACGAGGCGCGCGAGATCGTAGCCCATACCCGGTTTGCCCCCGAGGGAAAACGCGGGATTGGCGGCAGCATCCGTGCCTCGCGCTACGGCATGGATGCTTCGTATTTTCCCGAAGGACCAGAACAGCCGATCACCGTTATCCTGCAGATCGAAAGTCAAGAGGCGATTGATAACATAGCGGAAATCTCTGCTGTTGACGGTGTCGACGCGGTGTTTATTGGCCCGATGGACCTCTCGGCACAGCTCGGCCACCGCGCCGATCCCGCCGCGCCAAAAGTGCAAAATGCAATCACCACGGCGCTTGCTCTTGCGAAAGACAGCGGCACCGCGAGTGGCATCCTATGCCCGCCCGCAAAAGTGGCGGAGTGGACTGCCGAGGGCGTGAGCCTGTTCCTGCTCGGCTCGGATATCGGCGCGCTTGTGGGCTCGGTGAACGCCATGATGAGCACCGCCAAGGAAGGATAAGAGAATATGAATGACGCTGATTTCATTGCCGGACAACAGTTGATTTTGGGCTTCTATCAAGCCTTGGACGAGGCCCGTTTCGACGACGCCGCCAAGGCTTTCGCCGATCACGGGGAATGGCACCGCAAGGGCGAAGTTTTGACCGGCCCTGCCGAAGTGGAAGCCGCCTATTTTGGCCGATCTGCCGACCTGCACACCCGCCATGTGATCACGAACATCCTCCTCTCAGATAGCGCAGAAGGGCAGGACTTTAGCGTCTATATCACGCTCTACGCGGGCAAGGCGGCGGAAGGTGAATCGCCCAGTGTCAGCGGGCCGTCGATGGTGCTGACCTCACATGGCTCGCTGATCCAGCATGCCGGCTCCTGGAAGATTTCGCGCAAATCCACGCAGCGACAATTCCTTATCCAGCCGCCGCAAGGATAAAGGCATCCACCATGAGTGATAAAATTGATGCGGTGATCACGGATATAATCCGCGAGAATGACGATATATTGCGCATTGAATTGGCGGATGCCAATGGCGCCGAATTGCCCCAGTTTGAATGTGGTGCCCATATTGATCTGCATCTGCCAAACGGATTGATCCGGCAATATTCGCTTTGGGCCGCCCCCGGCGATACCTCACGCTACCATATTGCGGTGAAGCGCGAGGTAAGCTCCCGTGGCGGTTCTGAGGCCGTGCATACTATGCTATCCATAGGCGACAGCCTTAAAATCTCTGCGCCGCGCAACAATTTCGGCCTCGATCCAGACGGGTCACATGCGATCTTGCTGGCGGCGGGCATTGGCATCACCCCGCTGATGTCTATGGCTCTGTATCTGCAAGCCAATGGTAAGCCCTTCGAACTGCACTATTTCTCGCGCGCACCCGAGGTCACCGCTTTCGCCGATCTCATCGCAAACAGCGCCCTTGCCGAGAACACCATACATTATTACGGCCAATCCGCCGACGCAGTTCGATCCACCTTACAGCAGATTTTACAGTCCCGCCCCACCAGCACCCATGTGTATCTCTGCGGTCCCTCCCCCTTTATTGACGCGGTAAAATACATCACCGCGGCGCATTGGCCCGAGAACACCGTGCATTTCGAGCATTTTAGCGCCGAAGCTCCAGTATTAACCGCCGGTGGTGACGGGTTTGAACTCTATCTTGCACAAAGCGACAAGACCTTTACCATCCCCTCCGACCAGAGCATCGCCGATGTCCTGACCACAAATGGGATTGAAGTTGAACTCTCCTGCGAGCAAGGTATCTGCGGGACGTGCCTGACGCGGGTTGTCGACGGCATACCCGACCATGAAGACATGTATCTCTCCGATGCGGAACACGCGTTGAACGATCAAATGACGATCTGTGTTTCCAGATGCAAAACCCCCCGCCTCGTGCTGGACCTGTAATGACACCGAGTGAAAGCGACGCAAATTTGGGTATGGAACTGCCGGAAAACGTAGCCGTCGAGACCGAGAAGACGCGCAATAAACCGCGTGTGCAATCGGTTTCGCGCGCCGCGTCTATCCTGTTTTGCGTCGCCGAAAGCCCCTCGGGGTTGAAAGCCGCCGAGATCCGAGAACGCACCGGCCTGCCGACGCAAGCGACCTATCACCTCTTGCAATCGCTTGAAGTTATTGGTCTTTTGCGCCGCTCGGCTGAGCATAACTATGTGTTGGGCCTGCGTGTTGGCGATCTGATCGACGGGTTTCGTGAGCATTTTTCCTGCCCCGAGGAGCTACGCTCATTGGTGCGCCGGATCGCCAGACGCTCGGGCGAGACCAGCTATGCCTCGGGCTGGTTTGACGGCGATCTGGTGTCCCTGCATCTGGCCTTGGGCTCGCATCCGGTGCGCGCGGCGGTGGCCTCTAGGCATCTGGGCGGGCATGTGCACGCGCGCGCGTCGGGAAAATTGCTGCTCGCGCTCTCGGATGAGGCGTCACGGGCGGCGTTTTTCTCAAGCTGCGATTTCGAGCCGCTGACCGAACACACGCTGACCTCGGAAGCCGCGCTGCGCCGCGAATTCGAAGAAATCCTGCGCGACGGCTATGCGGTCGACCGCGAGGAATACGCCATCGGCCTGACCTGCCTTGCGGTGCCGGTGTCCTTGGGCGGCGACACTTATGCGATTTGCGTCTCGGTGCACACCCAGCGCATGGCCGAGCGGTTTGACGAGGTCAAAGAGATCATCGCCGACGAGATTTCGAAACTGCGCGAGTTCTGAGGACTTGGCAGGCCGCCCCGCGCCGTTTAGGCAAGGTGGATGGCGCCTCTTCGCATCCCCAATCGCACCGCGCGGCAGCTTTGGCTGACGGCGCAGGGGCTGGCCCGCACGCCCACCGGCGCGCTGGATGTGCTGGGCGAGATCCGGCGGCTGGGGTTTGTGCAGCTCGATGCCATTCAAGTCGTCGCCCGTGCGCACCACCATATCTTGTGGAGCCGGAACCAGAATTACCGCGAGCCAATGCTCGGGCAACTGCTGGCCAATGACCGCAGTATCTTTGAGCATTTCACCCATGATGCCTCGGTAATCCCGATGGAGTTCCTGCCGATGTGGGAGCGTCAGTTTCGCCGCAAACGCGCGGAACTGGACCGCGCTGGCTGGTATAGAAGCTTGCCCGACGCTGATACGCGTGCCCGGATCAAGGATAGGATTCGCACCGAGGGGCCGCTCTCGACCCATGCGTTTGACAGCCAGATCGAGGGGCCAAAAGCGATGTGGACCCGCCCGCCGCATAAACTGGCGCTCGACTACATGTGGTATGTGGGCGAATTGGCGACCAGTCATCGGGTGAATTTCACCAAATATTATGACCTGTCTGAAAGGGTGTTCCCGCAGGACCTGCGCGCATCGCGGATGAGTGATGAGGATCAGATTGACTGGCTCTGCCGTGCGGCGCTGGACCGTATCGGCTTTGGCTCAGCAGGCGATATCCAGCGCTTTTGGGCGGCCAGTTCGGCGGTCGAGTTGCGCGCATGGTTGGCGCGCAGCCAAGAAAGCCTGCAGCTCGTTGAGATTGAGACGGCGCAGGGAGAGTGGGTGACTGCCTATGCGCCCCTAAATATAGAGGATCGTCTGGCCGCGCTGCGCCCCGTGACCAGCCGGCTGCGCATCCTTAACCCGTTTGATCCGGTGATCCGCGACCGCAACCGGCTTTCGCGCCTATTCGGCTTTGACTACCGCGTCGAAATGTTCAAACCCGCCGCGCAGCGGATCTGGGGCTATTACGTGTTTCCGATCCTTGAAGGCCAGCGGTTTGTCGGCCGGATCGAGGTGAAGGCGGACCGGCGCGCCTCGGAGTTGCAAGTCTTGGCGTTTTGGCCGGAACCGGGCATCGACTGGCCCGCCAGCCGACATGAGAAACTGGCAGCCGAGTTGGAGCGGATGCGCCGGTTCACCGGAGTCGAATCCACCGTCTGGCTGACGTAAGCGCCCCCTTGCCCAATCTTTGCAGTGCAGCCCATACTGCCCGAAATTGGGGGGAGCGCGATGACTTACGCATGTATTTTGACCGACCAGCAGGATATCACCAAGCAGCGGCTTGCTCATGTCGAGAGGCCGCCCCTTGCCGAGGGGCAAGCCCGCCTGCGTTTGCAGAATTTCGCGCTGACGGCCAATAATGTGACCTATGCCAGCACCGGATTTGTCATCGGCTATTGGCAATTCTTCCCCTCGGGCATTGAGGGGGCGGGCATTGTTCCGGTCTGGGGCACGGCGCAGGTGACCGAAAGCCGCGCGCCGCATCTGCCGGTCGGAACGCGGCTTTATGGTTTCTATCCGATGGCCGAAGAGCTGGTCCTGACCCCGCAAGCGGATAGCGCCGGTGTCTACCTCGATCAAACCCCGCACCGTGCCGAGCTGCCTCAGGTCTATAACACCTATGTCGAGGTGCAGACCACCAAGCCCGAAACCGAGCATCTGCGCGCGCTCTTGCAACCCCTGCTTGCCACCTCCTATCTGCTATTCGACTGGCTGATCGACAACGCATGTTTTGGCGCGCAGCAAATCATCATCGGCAGCGCCTCGTCGAAGACCGGTCTCGGCCTATGCAAGTTTCTCGCCGAACCTGTTGACCGTCGCTACCGGATTATTGGCCTCACCAGCGCGGCCAACCACGGGTTTGTCGAAAGTCTGGGCGCCTGCGATCACACTCTAACCTATGATCAGGTTGAAGCGCTCGAGAAAATACCGTCAATCTATGTCGATATGGCGGGAAATGCCTCGGTGAAATCGCGGCTGCATCATCATCTGGGCGAAAACGTCAAATATTCGGCGGCCGTGGGCACCAGTCATTGGGATCAATTCGCCGCGCCATCCGACCTTCCGGGGGCCAAGCCGAGGTTCTTTTTCGCGCCCTCGCAGATCGCCAAACGCCGCGCCGACTGGGGCCCCGGCGTGATCGAGGGCCAGATCACCCAAGCCTGGAAACGTATCGCCGCCGATGCCTCCACTTGGTTGGACCTGCGGGCGCATTGCGGGTTACAGGCCGCACTGACGGTTTACGGCGATCTGGCGCGCGGGGATGCGCAGCCGCGCGACGGTCATGTGATCACATTGGTCGATTGAGCGCGTGCCTCAGTCACGCATCACCTGCCGCGCCATCATTATACGCGCCGCCGCCCCCAAGACGCAGAGCAGCGCAAACACCCAAGCCAGCGGCACAAACCAGCCGGGAAACAGGCAAAGCGCGACGAAAAACACAATGGTTTCCGTGCCTTCCAATAAGCCACCGACATGATACCATGATTTCTCGCCGCGCGCGCTGGTGGTCAGATTGCGTTTTGCGGCAAGGATCGCATAGCCCAGAAAAGTCGCGCCATTGATGTAGAACGCGGTCAATAGCGCGCCCCCTGCGACGCCATTCGCCGCGGGATCGGCCCAGATAAAGCCCATCGGGATCGCTGCGTAGAACACGAAATCCGCGACGATGTCATAGTAACCGCCGAAATCCGAAAGCTGCGTCGCGCGCGCCACCGCGCCGTCCAAACCATCCGCCAAACGGGAGGCCAAGACCAGCGCCAGCGCCAGCCAGTAGCTGTGTTGTGCTATCGCCACCGCAGCGAGGATCCCCAGAACCCAGCCGAATGTGGTCATCATATTCGCCGAGATCCGCACCTGCGCGATCATCCGACCGGCACGGTTCAAAGGGGGATCAATCAAGGGCCGGACGTAACGATCGAGCATTCTGCCTCCAACCCGTCCCTACGCCCCGAGCGCGGTGATTGTTACAGGGCGAAAATCACGGAAATCTACGCGGCTTTTGGCGCAAATTTCCGTAGTATTCACCCAAACGCCGGTTCCCCCGCCGCGCCTGCCAAGAGTGACGCAACGGCAGATTGCTTCGTAAGCGTTTAGATCCGGCGTATGAGCCCCTCACACACCGGATTGTTATGACGCCAGACCGCCGCGGAATCAGGCGCGTTCGGCGTATTCAAAGGTCTCGGTGTTAACGATGATATCTTCGTCCTGCCCGACAAACGGCGGCACCATAACCCGCACGCCATTGTCCAGTAGCGCCGGTTTGAACGAGTTCGCAGCGGTCTGTCCTTTGACAACCGGCTCGGTCTCGACGATCTTGCAGGTGACCTTTTGCGGCAGCGTCACGTTCAGCGCTTCTTCGCCGTAATACTCGATGGTCACCGTCATCCCGTCTTGCAAGAACGGGCGGCGGTCGCCCAGCAGATCGGCGGGAAGTTCAATCTGATCAAAGGTTTGGCTGTCCATGAAGGTCAGCATCCCGTCGGATTCAAACAAGAACTGCTGGTCCTTTTGATCCAGCCGCACCTGCTCGACCTTGTCTGCCGAGCGGAAGCGTTCGTTCAATTTGCGACCGTCGCGCAGGTTCTTCAACTCGACCTGTGCAAAGGCCCCGCCCTTGCCGGGCTTGACGTGGCTGGTCTTGACCGCGACCCAAAGGCCGCCTTCGTGCTCGAGCACATTGCCGGGACGGATTTCGTTACCATTGATTTTGGGCATGGGAAAACTCTTTGGGGGACATATTGAGATTGGCTTTGCCAAGCCTATATATTGCGGGGTCATGCCGCGCAAGTTTACCGGATCTGGTAGGTCTCGCAGAGGTATGACGCCAGCGCATGGCGGCCATGCTTGATATCGGTAGCGAATCACATGCGAAACCCGATAGAAGAGGCGCATGCCAGAAAATGCAAGAGCAAGAATAAGGACGGTATTGGTATGTTCGATTCAGTAGACGGCACTGCGTATAACCACGAGCAGGGTCAACGCGCGCGCAAACTGTTCGCGGCTGTCGTCCTCGCAGCCTTGGATGATGCGATCGCCGACGACAAGAAATACGGCAACGGCCCCGAGCAGATCGCCCGCTGGGCACGCTCGCGCGATGGGCGTGAAGTCCTGACCTGTGCCGGTATCGACCCGAACGAGCGGGTTGTCTCCGGTCTGATGGCCTTTGTCGGCAATGGTGTGCGCACCTCCGTCGCGCTGTCGCGCGAGGAAAGCGAACGCCGGATGGCCGCCGCGCAAGCCGAAGCCGCTTAAACAGTTCACGGCACCAAATGGTGCCGATGTTTCGAAAACCCCGTGACCCTCGTGGCGCGGGGTTTTCGTTTATTCTGCGTTCAGAAATACCGCGCGCGCGGCACTCAAATCCCTGCCGCCGCATCACCGACCAGAACCTTCTCGGCCAGCCAGCGGCTGATCACAGCCGAGGTCTCGTCGAGATGGGTCAGCGGCACCATATGCCCCGCCCCCGCAATGGTGGCGCTGCGCGGCGCGGTGAACCGCTTGTTCAGCGCCTTGAGGATCGCCGGAAACACCGCGGGCGAGCGATCACCGCCGATCAGCAACACCGGCGGGGTGAACCCCTCCATCAGCCCCGGCACCAAGAGTTTGCCACTGTCCTGCACCGCGCCCGGTTCGGTCGCAGCCACCAGCCGCATCTGCCGTGCCATCGTTTTGCGCGCCGCCTCGGGCAGCGCGTCCCAATCGCGGCTTGGATCGTTGAAGGTAAAGAAATCCTGCGCCGCCGCCTCATAGGCACCTTCGCGGGCCAGCACGGAATACCGCGGTTCCTCGGGTTCGGGCGTATAGGCGGGATCGGCCAGCGCGGCGGCGATCAACACCGGCTCGATCAGCACCAGCCCCAAGACACGCTCGGGGTTATAAAGCGCAAACCGCAGCGCCGACACCGCGCCAAAGCTATGACCGATGAGCAGCGAAGGCTCACTCACAAACCCTTCAATCACCCCGGCGACCTCGGCTTGCAGATCACACGGCCCCTCGGGCATCGGGCTGCGGCCATGACCGGGCATATCAAAGGCCAGCGCATCAAGCGGCGGTGTGATCCGCTCGACCAGCGGCCGCCAAGTGCCCGCGTGGCCCAGAAAGCAATGCACCAGCACAGATGGCAGCCCCTCGGGCTGACCGAAACGTCGCGTATGGATCACGGCTTAGAACTCACCCGCCAGATGCCGGTCGAGATCGTCGATCCGGTCCTGACCCCAGAACTTCTCATCGCCGGTGATGAAAAACGGCACCCCGAAGACACCGGCCAGCAACCCCTGTTCGAGATTGCGCGCATAGGTATCGGCGCCGCTGATCAACCCGGACATCAACAACCCGCGGCTAAATCCCGCCGCCTCAAGGCAATCCCCGATCACCTCATCCTCGGCGACGTTCTTCTCGTCACGCCAGCAGGCGGCGCAAAGCGATTGCACCAAAGCGTGGATATCGCCCTCGCCGGTTTCCTCGGCCACCTCCTGCGCCGCGATAATCGCATAGGCGGCAGGCGCGGGATTGGTCGGAAAGAACGCGGGCTTGAGGGTCAGGGGCATCCCCAGTTTCACCGACTGGCGGCGCAACTCCTGAAACCGGTAGGCTTGACGGCTTTCATGCCGCTCACCCAAGGGCAGCCCGCCGGTGCGCGCAAATAGCGCCATCGGATCCAGCGGCCGATAGCGCAGCCGCACCCCGTGTTTCGCCGCCACTTCGACCGGACGACTGCCGCAAAAATAGGTCCAGGGCGACACAACGCTCATGTAGTAGTCAATCTGTTGCATCTAAGGCTCGCTCTTCGGTCTGTTGGGTTTGCAAGACCCTAGCGGGGTGATAAGCGGTGTCAACTCCGCGAATCCCGCCCGTTTTATCCCCGATCCAGCCAGAGACCAGCGCCATGAACGAACCCAAACTGATCGCCGGAAACGCCAATAAGCCGCTTGCGAACTCCATCGCGCGCCGTCTGACGCTGCACCGTGGCAAGATGGTCAAACCCGTCGACGCCCGTGTCGAGCGGTTCAACGATCAGGAAATCTTTGTCGAAGTCTACGAGAACGTGCGCGGCGAGGATATGTATATCCTGCAGCCGACCTCAAATCCGGCCAATGACAACCTGATGGAACTGCTGATCATCGCCGATGCGCTCAAACGCTCCTCGGCGGCGCGGATCACCGCGGTGATGCCCTATTTTGGCTATGCCCGTCAGGATCGCCGCGCCAAGGCCCGCACGCCGATTTCGGCGAAACTGGTGGCCAATCTGATCTCGGAATCCGGGATCGACCGCGTGCTGACGATGGATTTGCACGCCACCCAGATTCAGGGCTTCTTTGATATCCCCGTCGACAACCTCTATGCCGCGCCGATTTTCGCGCTGGACATGCTCCACCAGTTCAAGGGCCGTCTTGATGAGGTGATGGTGGTCTCGCCCGACGTTGGCGGCGTGGCGCGGGCGCGGGAATTGGCCAAACGGATCGGTGCGCCGCTGTCGATCGTCGACAAACGCCGCGAGAAAGCTGGCGAGATTTCAGAGATGACGGTAATCGGCGATGTGCGCGGCAAGGCCTGTATCATCGTTGACGATATCTGCGACACCGCCGGCACCCTGTGCAAAGCCGCCGAAGTCCTGATCGAGGCGGGCGCCACCGAGGTGCACTCCTATATCACCCACGGCGTGTTGTCCGGTCCTGCAGTCGAGCGGATCAGCAATTCGGTGATGAAATCGCTGGTGATCACCGATTCCATCCAGCCCACCGACGCGGTCAGCGCCTGCCCCAATATCCGCATCGTGCCGACCGCGCCGATGTTTGCGCAAGCGATCCTCAACACCTGGAACGGCACATCGGTCTCCTCGTTGTTTGATATGGAGACCCTCGCGCCGATCTATGACGGGCTCTACCCCGCCGAGTGACCCTCCCCCATTGCCAGATGACGACACAGGATGACCGAGATGACTGCCAATAAGCGCATTGTTCTGAGCAGCGATCACGCCGCGCTGGAGCTGCGGGCGACGATTGCCGCCCATATCGCCGAGCGTGGCTGGGAGGTCGTCGATATCGGCCCCACCACCAATGAGAGCACCGATTACCCGCTGCACGGTGCGGCGGCGGCGGAGCGGGTGGCCTCGGGCGACTGTCGCCTCGGGATCATCCTCTGCGGCACCGGTCAGGGCATCATGATGGCGGCGAATAAAGTGGCCGGCATCCGCTGCGGGGTTTGCGCGGACACTTTCTCGGCGCGGATGATCCGGCAGCACAATGACGCCAATATGCTGTCGATGGGCGTGCGGGTCATTGGCGAGGGGCTGGCGCTGGAGATCGTCGACGCGTTTCTGGGTGCCGAGTTTGAAGGTGGCCGCCATGCGCGCCGCGTTGATATGATCGAACCCGCGGGCGCTTAACCCCTCCTCTACACACCCCGTGATCCGCCCCAGATGCCCCCCGCATCTGGGGCGTTTTGCTCTGCGGGCGGGCACGCCCCATGGATGAAGCGGCTGTCCCAGGCTCCCGCAATGCGCGCGCGCAGAAGGGTTGGCGGGGGGCTGGCGGGTGGCAAATACCTCCGATTCACCGTTTTTCTTGCCAGATCGCTGCGGGCTGCCGTAAACTTTTGGCACAAACCTCGCGTTACGAGGGCCATTTATAGGATCGGAAACATTATGCGTATCACTCTGATATCCTCGGCCATTGCGGTCTCCATATTCACCGTCGGCAGCCTGACCGGCACGGCGGCGCTGGCGCAGTTGCAAAACCCCTGCCCCTCGGCATGGGCGGGGGACGGCGATTGTGACGAGCCGAACGGGCTCAATCTCTGTGCCTGGCGGACGGATCCGATTGACTGTTCGAACCCGAATTCAAATTATGGACAGGGTGCGGGGTTTGCCCATGGGGTCTATGCGGGGGCCAGCACGCCGCGGCCGAACCCGACACCGCAGCCTTCAGGGGGCACCACCGGCGTGCATGTGAGCTCGGGGATCGGCGGCGCGCGGGGCTGTCCGAACTGGGCAACGAACCGGACGGCCTTTGGCGGCACCACGCTGTGGGGCGGGTTCGGCAACTTTCGGGTGCCACGGATCACCGCGGGCGGGCGGCATTCGCTGCAGCGCTGTTTCGGGACCAACTGGCGCGGATTTACCATCACCCGGCCGGACTACCGGATGAACTATCAGGGCGGCTCGCCGACCGGGCGGCTGACCTTCCGGCTGGATTCAAACCGCACCGATACGATCCTGTTGATCAACGCGCCGGACGGGCAGTGGTATTATAATGACGATACCAACGGGGTGAATTCGATGATCACCTTCAACTCGCCGATGACCGGCCAATACGATATCTGGGCGGGCTCGTATAACCAGTCATCGAATAATCCGGCAGTGATGTGGATTCAGGAGTGATTTAACCCGCAATTTAAGAGCGGTTCTGGCCCCCCGGGAGGATATCTCGGGGGGTTTTTCTGTGCCGAGAGGTTGGGGATGGGTGTGGGACAGAGGCGTGTCCCGCGCGTGGGACAGAGGGTGAGTGTAGGGATATCAAGGGGTTGGCGTGTTGGGTTAAGGGGGTGTTAAGGGTGAAGTCGCGTGACTCCTTGCCAGTTGGCCATGCTTTCCTGTCTACTACGAGTGACGCTCATACGTTGGCATGAGGCCATGCATCTTCAACCTCGATCATGACCTGTAAGCAATGAGCGAAGAACTTCATCATAAACCGGAAGATTTCTAGATAGAAATTTTTCCGCCTTACCTATTACGCTTTGAACCAACTCCGCCGCCGAAGCTTCACGATCCATTGCGGCTTCGTATTCGAGTCGTGTTTGCACGTGCATTGAACTCAAGCGCTTAAACTGCGCAGCGAGAACGGCTGTTTTACGCCCAATTTGTATCTTCCCAGCTTTGGCGCGATCCAGTATCGAGTTGTAAATTTGGCTCCTGGTATCGGCTTCGCCAGGAAAAAGTACGAATGACAATCCAATTTTTCCACTTCCCCAGTCAGACATTTCCAACATCAGCAGAGACTTTGATAATGTCCATTCCGCATGGCTTTCACAAAAACCATCAATTTCTGTCCATTCACTCACTGAAAAGCGTAGCATCCTCGCGGAAGAAGTGTCAGGCGCGAGCCGATATCCGCTTTTTTGAGCAACTGCATCAACAAGCATATTTGGGTTATCCGCAAGGATTTCGAATACCTCACCTTGTAGATCAGGTCGGTATTCATTTAGCGTCTCCAATGCCGTTTTGTGCTTAGCCCAAATTCGTTTGGCAAGCCGAGCAAGTTCTTCATCTTTCATCAGTCGTCTCCTGACCATCTCCGCGTATGCTCGATAAAATTCAGTCGCCGGTCCTGACAAATCTAGCCCGTCTAACTTTTTATCGAAGGCCTTAACTACATCAGCCAACGAAACCGCTATCCAGTCACTTTCATTTTCATCGGACGCTGGCGTTGCATCTAGCGTCAGAAAGACAAAGGCTTGGTTCCAATCACTCTCTGGATACTCAGTCGCGACATATTGTTTGTATTTGGCCAGTTGATGGCCACTTTCTTGTGCATCGATCTTTAGTTCTATTGCAACAGCGAGGCCACGCTTCTCGCCGTCCGGGCCTGCAGGCGGTAATTCGACTAAAATGTCAATGTTGGCTTTCTCGCGCCGAACTAGAACATCGGAAAAATCCAGAAAATGAATATCCAGAGGTGAAAGCGGGAATTGATCAGCGGCCGACTTTGCAATTGCCTCAAGTAGAAGTACTTTCAAAAAGTAGTCGTGGAACGGATGCGGCCTGTTCGGATCCATTAAAAATGTCAAAAAATGTCCGTGCCTAATTTCCTGACGTACCATTCCTACAGCTTCGAATGGGCAGAATCCGCCAAACCAATTTTCAAGTTGGCGAAAATCATCTGCACCCGCGCCAAGAAGCAAGTCCTCAAATAGGGTTGCCATGTGCGTGTTTGACAAGCCTTCAGCACCCTCGGTCGGACTGCCTGCTATCATCGTCATCGGAGCATCCATCCATATTTTCTCTAAAATAGACTATCTGCAAGCATGCGCTGTTGCCAGCCCCGACATTTTCCTATCGTCCGCAATTAGAAAGGCCCCGAAACGCAAAACATGCCGAGATTTTCCACGCCTCATCTCATTCCTCATGACACCCTATTGCTGTTTTTTCGAGATTTTCTCCGATTCATCACCTCCCAGCAAAGCGCGGAGGGACGCGCCCGGCCCTGGGTGGGCGCTTGGGCGGGCTGAACGGTGCGGTGCGCTCAAAAGCATGAATGTCTGGTGGGCTGTGAATGACCTCGCCAGTGCGCCCTCCCGGGGGGAGGGTCGGGCGCGGCCCGGCGGTGCCGCCGGGCCAGAGGGGTGATATGAGGCGCTGAAAGGTCCGAGGGCTGCGTCTGATTGTGCAGAGCGCGCTGCGCTTGGAAGCATGCATGTCGGGTGGGCTGTGCGTGACATCGCCAAGGCGCCCTCCCGGGGGGAGGGGCGGGCGCGACCCGTGGGGGCCACGGGCCAGAGGAGGGATATGGGGCGCTGAACGGCACGAGGGGCGCGCTGGATTGCGCGGCATGAGGGCCTCAAGGGCCGGTCAGGCCCCCTCCCCAAACGCGAAACGCGCCGTGGTTTCCCACGGCGCGTTTGCAACTTCAGTCCGGCGTCAGGCTCAATCGAGCCCGATGTGACCGCCCATGGCGACCATATCCGACAAGAGCTTGGCGGCGTCGTCGGCGACGGTCGGGTGGGCCTCTTCATGGCTCTTGCGGGCCTCGGCCACCCAGTCCTTGAGGACCTCGGAGGTCATCTCGGCGCGCGGCAAAGCGCGTTCGGCCATGATCGTCACCCCTTCGGGCGCGACCTCGGCAAAGCCGCCGGTGACCGCGAACTCGGTGGTCTGGCCACCCGAGGTGACCTTGAGCACGCCGGGGCGCAGGGTGGTGATCGTGGGCGAGTGGCCGGGCATGGCCGTCATCTCGCCCTCAGCGCCGGGGATCTGGACCTCAGAGGCCTGGGTGGACAGTAGCATCCGCTCAGGCGAGACGAGGTCGAACTGCATCGTATCGGCCATCAGGGCCTCCTGTTGTCAGATCAAGCCGCAGCCGCGAGGCGCTCGGCCTTGGCGATTGCTTCGTCGATGTCACCCACCATGTAGAAGGCGGCTTCGGGCAGGTGGTCGTATTCACCGGCAACAACGGCCTTGAACGAGGCGATGGTTTTCTCCAGCGGCACCTGCACACCGTCCGAGCCGGTGAAGACCTTGGCAACGTCGAAGGGCTGCGAGAGGAAACGCTCGAGCTTACGCGCACGGGCCACGGCCAGTTTGTCGTCTTCCGAGAGTTCATCCATGCCGAGAATGGCGATGATGTCCTGCAGCGACTTATAGCGCTGGAGCACCTGCTGCACCGAGGTCGCGACCTGATAATGCTCTTCGCCGATGATCATCGGGTCCAAGAGACGCGAGGTCGAGCCGAGCGGGTCCACGGCAGGGTAAATACCCTTTTCCGAGATCGCGCGGTCAAGCACGGTGGTCGCGTCCAAGTGCGCAAACGAGGTGGCCGGCGCGGGGTCGGTCAAGTCATCTGCGGGCACATAGACGGCCTGCACCGAGGTGATCGAGCCGTTCTTGGTCGAGGTGATACGCTCTTGCATCGCGCCCATGTCGGTGGCCAGCGTCGGCTGGTAACCCACAGCGGAGGGGATGCGGCCCAGAAGCGCGGACACTTCCGACCCGGCCTGGGTAAAGCGGAAGATGTTGTCGACAAAGAACAACACGTCCGAGCCGGTTTCGTCGCGGAACTGCTCGGCGAGGGTCAGACCCGAAAGCGCCACACGCATACGTGCACCCGGCGGTTCGTTCATCTGGCCGTAGACCAGCGCAATTTTCGACTCTTCGAGGTTATCGATGTTGATAACGCCGGATTCGATCATTTCGTGGTAAAGGTCGTTGCCTTCACGGGTCCGCTCACCCACACCGGCAAACACCGACACACCGGAGTGCACTTTGGCGATGTTGTTGATCAATTCCATGATCAACACGGTTTTACCCACGCCGGCACCGCCGAAGAGGCCGATTTTACCGCCCTTGGTGTAGGGGGCCAGCAGGTCGATGACCTTGATGCCGGTGACGAGGATTTCCGACTCGGTCGACTGCTCTTCAAAGCCCGGCGCGGTCTGGTGGATGGCGCGGGTGGCCGAGGCCGAGACCGGGCCTTTTTCGTCGACCGGCTCGCCGACAACGTTGAGGATGCGGCCGAGGGTGGCCGAGCCCACCGGAACCTGAATCGGCTCGCCGGTGTCGGTGACGTCCTGACCGCGCACCAGACCTTCGGTGGCGTCCATCGCGATCGAGCGCACGGTGTTCTCACCGAGGTGCTGGGCGACTTCCAGAATCAGGCGTTTGCCGTTGTTGTCGGTTTCAAGTGCGTTCAAAATCGCGGGCAGTTCGCCGTCGAACTGAACGTCGACGACAGCACCAATCACCTGGGTGATCTTGCCGGTAGCTTTCGCTTTGGCCATTGTGTTTCTCCGGTTCCTCAGAGCGCCTCGGCGCCCGAAATGATCTCAATAAGCTCGGTGGTAATCGCAGCCTGACGCGAGCGGTTATACTCGATGGACAGGCGGTCAATCATATCGCCAGCGTTGCGCGTTGCGTTGTCCATGGCGGACATCCGCGCCCCTTGCTCGGACGCGCTGTTTTCCAACAGGGCGGTGAAGATCTGCGTCGCGACAGAGCGCGGCAACAGATCGGCAAGGATTTGCTCTTCGGAGGGTTCATAGTCGTAAACCGCCCCGCCATCAGTCGCTTCGGCAGCGTTGTCGCTGGGCTTGGCAGGGATCACCTGTTGCGCCGTCGGGATCTGGCTGATCACCGACTCGAAGCGGTTGAAGAACAAGGTTGCAACGTCGTATTCGCCCGCATCAAAGCGCGCCAATACGTCCTGCGCGATACCACGCGCATTCTCGTAACCGATGCGCTTGACCTCGGACAGATCGACATGGGCAACCATGTGATCCGCCAGATCGCGGCGCAATTGCTCGCGGCCTTTCTTGCCGACAGTCAGGATTTTCACCGTCTTGCCAGCGGCCAGCAGGTCTTGTGCATGGATCCGCGCCAGTTTGACGATCGACGAGTTGAAGCCCCCGCAGAGGCCCCGCTCGGCGGTCATCACAACCAGCAGGTGCACGTTATCAGACCCCGTCCCGGCCAGAAGGCGCGGGGCGCTCTCTGACCCGGCGACCGAAGCGGCGAGGCTGTCAACGACAGCCCCCATACGCGCGGCATAGGGCCGCGCGGCTTCGGCTGCTTCCTGGGCACGACGGAGTTTAGCCGCCGCGACCATTTGCATCGCCTTGGTGATCTTCCGGGTCGATTTGACCGAGCTGATCCGGTTTTTCAGGTCCTTGAGGTTGGCCATTTACCGTTTCCTCTGGTTCCCGCCCTCAGGCGAAGTCTTTGGCGAAATCGTCCAGTGCTGCGCGAATCTTCTCTTCCAACTCACCTTTGACCTTGCGGTCATTGTTGGTGATGTCGGCCAGAAGATCGGCGTGCTTGCTGCGCAGATCGGCCAGCAGGCCTCTCTCGAAGCGGTTCACATCGCTGACGGCAAGGGTATCGAGATACCCATGCGTGCCGGCGAAGATCACGCAAACGATTTCGGCGTTGGTCAGCGGCGAATACTGCGGCTGCTTCATCAGTTCGGTCAGACGCGCACCACGGTTCAGCAAACGCTGGGTCGCGGCGTCAAGGTCCGAGCCAAACTGCGCAAAGGCCGCCATCTCGCGATACTGTGCCAGTTCCAGTTTCACCGGACCGGCGACCGATTTCATCGCATCGGTCTGTGCCGCCGAACCCACACGCGACACCGACAGACCGGTGTTCACCGCCGGACGGATGCCCTGATAGAAGAGCTCGGTCTCGAGGAAGATCTGGCCGTCGGTGATCGAAATCACGTTGGTCGGAATAAACGCCGACACGTCGCCGCCCTGGGTTTCGATGATCGGCAGCGCGGTCAGCGAGCCGGAACCGTTGTCTTCGTTCAGCTTGGCCGAACGCTCGAGCAGACGCGAGTGCAGATAGAACACGTCACCCGGATAGGCTTCACGCCCCGGCGGACGACGCAGCAACAGCGACATCTGGCGGTAGGACACGGCCTGTTTGGAGAGGTCATCATAGATGATCAGCGCGTGACGGCCGTTGTCGCGGAAGTATTCCGCCATTGCGGTCGCGGCATAGGGTGCGAGGAACTGCATCGGCGCGGGGTCCGACGCGGTCGAGGCGACGACGATGGAATAGGCCAGCGCGCCGCTCTCTTCGAGCTTTTTCACCAGCTGCGCCACGGTCGAGCGCTTCTGGCCGATGGCGACATAGACGCAATAGAGCTTCTTGCTCTCGTCGTCGCCGGCGGCCTCGTTATAGGATTTCTGGTTCAGGATCGTGTCCAGAGCCAGAGCGGTTTTACCGGTCTGACGGTCCCCAATGATCAGCTCGCGCTGGCCACGGCCAATCGGGATCATCGAGTCGACGGCTTTCATGCCGGTGGCCATCGGCTCATGCACCGATTTCCGCGGGATGATGCCCGGCGCCTTGACGTCGGCGATGCGGCGCTCGGCGGCCTCGATCGGGCCTTTGCCGTCGATCGGGTTGCCCAGACCGTCAACAACGCGGCCCAGAAGGGCCTCGCCGGCGGGGACGTCCACGATGGACTTGGTGCGCTTGACGGTGTCGCCTTCTTTGATCGAGCGGTCATCACCGAAGATCACGATACCGACGTTATCGGCCTCAAGGTTCAGCGCCATACCGCGAATGCCGCCGGGGAATTCGACCATTTCGCCCGCCTGGACGTTGTCGAGCCCGTGGACACGCGCAATCCCGTCACCGACCGACAACACGCGGCCAACTTCGGCGACTTCGACCTGCTGGCCGAAGTTCTTGATCTGCTCCTTGAGGATCGCAGAAATCTCAGCTGCTTGGATACCCATTTATCCGACCTCTTTCATGGTGTTTTGGAGGGCAGCGAGCTTGGAACGGATCGACGTGTCGATCATCTTAGAGCCCACCTTTACAATTAGGCCGCCAATGAGGCTTTCATCAACGGCGACATTCAGTTTCACGGTTTTGCCGATCCGCGACGTCAGGGACGATGCCAGCGCATCGGCCTGGGCCTTGGTCAGCACCGAAGCCGAGGTGACATCAGCGGTCACTTCGCCGTTTTCTTCGGCAATCATGCCGCGCAACGAGGCGCAGAGCTGAGGCAGGGCAAACAGACGGCGGTTTTGCGCCATCACGCCCAATGTGCCGCGCATGAACTGCGACAGCGACATCTTTTCAGCCAGGGCATTGATCGCCTCGGCCATTTCCTCGCGGGTATATACCGGAGAGGTCAACACAGCGCGCAGATCGGCGCTGATGTTCATTGCGGATTCCAACTGTTCGACATCGCTTTCAAGGGCGGCAAGCGCGCCACCTTCTTTGGCCAGGTCGAAGACGGCGGTGGCATAGCGTTGCGCAATGCCGGAAGAGATCGAAGCAGGTTCGGACACGTCCACCCTTTCGAGTTTGAGCGCCCTCCGACCTCGCGCAAGGCCCGGGCAATGGTCAGGGTGCACGAAAGCTGCGCGGCACCCGAAATCAGCGCGGGTTTAGCAAAGCATTTTGCTTCCCGCAACCATCAACGGGTTGTGAAGTGGCCCCTGTTAGCGGTTAGCGCGGTTCTGCTGTGCTTCGGGGCGGGTAAAAACCCAGCCTCGGCCGGATTTGCGGCACTTGCAACGCTGCAATGCGGCGGTGACGTAGGGGAAATCTGGGGGGTTTCGCAGGGATATCGGCGGGAATCGCGGGGTTTGGCGCGGGATTCGGGCGAATCTGCGGGGTGGTGGTGGCGGGATCAGAGAATCGCCCATGGGTTCGCGCTGCGCTGCAGAGAGCTCGCGCGGTTTGTTTTCGGTTTCACGCCCAACACAGGGCAGCGCCCGACCGCGGGCGGAAGCGAAGCGCCCGCCCGAGGGGGCGGTCGGGCGCTGCCCGGCAAGCCGAGCGAGACGTTTGGTCAGCGCGGCACCAATTTAAGCTATGTGTTCTCGAGGCGCTGGTTTGACTCAATACAGAGGGCAGTGCTCGACCGCGGGCGAAGCGGAGCGCCCGCCCGAGGGGGCGGTCGGGCGCTGCCCGGCGATGCCGGGCGTGAGGGTGGGTTGGTGCGGCACATAATAATGTCTTGGGGTCGCGGGGCGCGGGTCTAACGTCACTTATATATGAGCACGTGTGTGTTGGCTGTCGGCTGCCCTAGCGCCTCGGCGGGTCGCTGCGGTCGCGCCACGCCGGTTGCGCGCCGCTCAGCGGGATGCCTTCGAGCACCCGCAGCGGCGGGCGGTCGGCGGTGCGCAGCCCGCGCGGGGCGGCGGTGTCGCGGCGCATCGCCTCGATCATCAGAACGCCCCCGACCCTCTCGAACCCCCAGCGCGAGCCGAGCCTCTCCAGCCCGCGCGCCGAGCGCATCCAGATCCGCCGCTCGGAGGGCGGGAAGAACAGCGCCGAGGTCTGGTCGGTGGTGATAAACCCGCCCTCGCCCAGCAATTTGGTGATCTGCCCGCGCGAATAGGGCTGGCCGTAGCCAAAGGGCGTGCGGTCCGACCGCGCCCAGAGCGCGCCGCGGTTGGGCACCACGATCACCGCGCGGCCCTGCGGCGAAAGCACACGGTGCGCCTCATCCAGCAGCGCCAGCGGGTGGTCGCCATTCTCCAGCCCGTGCATCATCACCAGCCGGTCCACGCTGTCATTGGCCAGAGGCCAGCGCACCTCGTCACAGAGCACCGAATGATTGTCGCTCTCGGCGGGCCAATGCATCACCCCTTGCGGCGCCGGCATCAGCCCGATCACCGCCTCGGCCTTGCCCAGAAACGGCCGCAACAAAGGCACCGCAAACCCGTAACCGGCAATCGTCAGCCCGCGCACATCCGACCAGCGGGCGGTCAATTTGTCGCGCACCCCCTTCTGCGCGGCGCGCCCAAGCTCGCTGCGGTAGTAGAAATCTCTCAAATGATGGACGTCGAGATGCATTGAACCCTGCCGCAGGCTGCGCCAGACTGCACCCTGCCCTATTCACGGGTGATTTGCCAAGCCTGCAGGAGAGCCAATGCCCATCGAGATCATCCGCTGCCTTTCGGATAATTACGCCTTTTTGATCCATGATCCCGCTGCTGGCGAGGTGACATTGATCGACGCCCCCGAGGCCGCCCCGATCCTCGACGTGCTCGCTGATCGCGGCTGGAACCTGACCCGCGTCTATCTGACCCACCACCATTGGGACCATGTCGACGGGCTGGCGGCGATTGTCGAGGCAACCGGCGCCGAAGTCTGGGGCCATGCCGGTGATGCCGAAAGGCTGCCGAAACTCAATCACGCCTTTGTGCCCGGCGATGAGCTGCCCGGCGGTGCGCAGGTGCTGGATGCGCCGGGCCATACGCTTGGCCATATTGCGCTGTATTATCCAGAGCTTAGCGCCTTGTTCAGCGCCGACAGCCTGATGACCCATGGCTGCGGGCGGCTGTTCGAGGGCACGCCGGACCAGATGTTCGACACCGTCGCGCGGTTTGCCGCCCTGCCCGAGGATACGCGGGTCTATTCGGGCCATGACTATGCCGCTGCCAATCTGGCATTCGCCGCCAATTACGCGCCTGATGCCGAGGCGCTGGCGGCGCGGCAGGCAGAATTGCCGATACTGGCGCGCACCGGCGCGCCGACCACCGGCACCACGCTGGAGAGTGAGAAATTGCTCAACCCCTATCTGCGCTGCCATCTGCCACAGGTCGCCGCGGCGGCAGGGGTGGCGGGTGCTGATCCGCGCGCGGTTTTCGCCGCGATTCGCAGCCAGAAAGACAATGCCTGAAACAGTGTCCGACGCGGTAGAAAACAGGGGGAATAACCGGCGGCCCGACGTGCGAACTCTATCTATGAGCCGCCAATGACCCACGCGCGTTCCCCCTGCCCTGCGGCACGCCAAAGGTCGCGGATCGGCCGCGCCCCTGCCCGCCCCCTCCCTTGCGGGGCGCGCAGGGCCGGGCTTGCATTTTTGCACCCTGCCCCCCGTGACATCGCGTGCCGCCACCCTATCTATAGAGGCACTAGCCCGATGCGCGGGATTTCCCCAATCTGCGGCTTTTCTGGCGCATCGAACCGTGCCAAACTGAAATGTGAGGCAATTCGGGCAAATAAACACTTGAAGCAGCGCCCCGAAAACCAAAGGTTAATACCATGGGTCCACAATCGGACCCGGCGCCCGTCTGCCCCTGCAGCCGGTGCGCGATGTCCCGCGGGTCAAACCGCACCCAAGAAGGAGCAATGCCGTGCCCTCGTTTTCCGCGACCCTTGAACAGGCGATCCACGGCGCACTTGCGCTCGCCAACGCACGTCGGCATGAGCTTGCGACGTTGGAGCACTTGCTGCTGGCGCTGATGGATGAACCCGAAGCCGCCCGCGTGCTTGAAGCGTGCAATGTCGAAATCGACGAATTGCGCAAGACGCTCGAGACGTTCATCGATGACGATCTGGCGACCCTGATCACCAATGTCGAAGGCTCCGAAGCGGTGCCGACGGCCGCCTTCCAGCGGGTGATCCAGCGCGCCGCAATCCATGTCCAAAGCTCGGGCCGCAATGAGGTGACCGGCGCCAATGTGCTGGTCGCGATCTTTGCCGAGCGCGAATCAAACGCCGCCTATTTCCTGCAAGAACAGGATATGACCCGCTATGACGCGGTGAATTTCATTGCCCATGGCGTGGCCAAGAACCCCGGCTTTTCCGAGGCACGGCCGATCACCGGCTCGGATGATGACGAGGCCGAAGAGGCGCAGGAGGCCAAGGTCGACGCCAAGGATTCGGCGCTGGCGAAATTCTGTGTCGATCTCAACCGCAAGGCCCGCGAGGGCGATGTCGACCCGTTGATCGGGCGCGGCCCCGAGGTCGAACGCTGCATTCAGGTGCTCTGCCGCCGGCGCAAGAACAACCCGCTGTTGGTGGGTGATCCGGGCGTGGGTAAAACCGCGATTGCCGAGGGTCTGGCGAAGAAAATCGTCGATGGTGAAACCCCCAGCATTCTGGCCAATTCGACGATCTATTCGCTCGATATGGGCGCTTTGCTGGCCGGCACCCGCTACCGCGGTGACTTTGAAGAGCGTCTCAAGGCGGTGGTGAAGGAGCTGGAAGAGCACGACGACGCGGTGCTATTCATCGACGAGATCCATACGGTGATCGGCGCCGGTGCGACCTCGGGCGGGGCGATGGATGCGTCCAATCTGCTGAAGCCCGCGCTGCAGGGCGGCAAGCTGCGCTGCATGGGCTCGACCACCTATAAAGAGTATCGCCAGCACTTCGAGAAGGACCGCGCGCTGAGCCGCCGGTTCCAGAAGATTGATGTGAGCGAGCCCTCGGTGGAGGATTCGATCAAGATCTTGATGGGGCTGAAACCCTATTTCGAGAAGCACCACGAGCTGCGCTACACGAATGACGCGATCAAGACCGCCGTTGAACTGGCCTCGCGCTATATCAACGACCGCAAATTGCCCGATAAGGCGATTGATGTGATCGATGAGGCCGGTGCCGCGCAGCATCTGGTCAGCGCCGCCAAACGCCGCAAGACGATCTCGCCGAAAGAGATCGAAGCGGTGGTGGCAAAGATCGCGCGGATCCCGCCGAAGAATGTCTCGAAAGATGACGCGGAACTGCTGCGCGATCTGGAATCGACGCTGAAACGGGTGGTGTTTGGCCAAGAGGGGGCGATTACCGCGCTTTCCTCGGCGATCAAACTGGCGCGCGCGGGTCTGCGCGAGCCGGAGAAGCCGATCGGCAACTACCTGTTCGCGGGCCCCACCGGCGTCGGCAAGACCGAGGTCGCCAAGCAGCTGGCGGATTCGCTGGGTGTGGAACTCCTGCGCTTCGATATGTCGGAGTATATGGAGAAACACGCGGTCTCACGGCTGATCGGCGCGCCTCCGGGCTATGTGGGGTTTGATCAGGGTGGCTTGCTGACCGATGGTGTCGACCAGCATCCGCATTGTGTGCTGCTCCTCGACGAGATCGAGAAAGCACACCCGGACGTCTATAACATCCTGTTGCAGGTGATGGACCACGGCACGCTGACCGACCACAACGGCCGCACGGTGGATTTCCGCAATGTGATCCTGATCATGACCTCGAATGCGGGCGCCACCGAACAGGCGAAATCGGCAATCGGCTTTGGCCGCGACCGCCGCGAGGGTGAGGATACCGCCGCCATCGAGCGCACCTTCTCGCCCGAGTTCCGCAACCGTCTGGATGCGGTGATCAGCTTTGCGCCGCTGGGCAAGGCGACGATCATGCAGGTGGTGGAGAAATTCGTGCTGCAGCTTGAGGCCCAGTTGATGGACCGCAATGTGACGTTCGAACTGTCCGAGGCTGCCGCCGCCTGGCTGGGCGACAAGGGCTATGACGATAAAATGGGCGCCCGCCCCTTGGCGCGGGTGATCCAGGAACACGTCAAAAAGCCGCTGGCCGAGGAGCTTCTCTTCGGGCGTCTGACCAAGGGCGGTCTGGTGCGGGTGGTGGTGCGCGACAATAAGATCGAGCTCGAGATCGAAGCGGCCGATAAACCGCGCATCTCCGGCAGCAAACCGCCGCTGCTGACCGCCGAATAACCCAAAACACCCCGCCTTGCGGGGTGTTCTCTATCCCCCTCATCTGTCCCCAAATATCCTCGGGGGTCCCCAAGGGGGTGGAAACCCCCCTTGGCCGCGTATGGGGCGGGCCCCATGCGGCGCGCGGGGGCTCGATGCCCCCAAGCACCGCCCCCCTTCACCCCAATCGCAACCCGCGCTCCCGAAACAACTCCTCGGCGATAATCAGCTTGCGCACCTCGGTGGTGCCACCGCCCAGCGAGGCGATGCGCGCGTTGCGGTAGTGGCGGTTGACCTCGGTTTCCCAGACAAACCCCGAGCCGCCGTGGATCTGCACCGCGCGGTCGGTGACGGCGGCGATCATCTCGGCACCCTGCAGGACGGTGGCGGCGCAAAGCTTGTGGATCGCGCCGCGCCCGCCCTCGCCGCGCGCCATCGCGTCGCAGGCCGCCAGCGCCTGATAGGCCGAGACCCGCGCCGCCGAGATCATCGTATACATCTCGGCCAGCATCGCCTGGATCATCTGGAAGCTGCCAATCGGCTGGCCGAATTGCCGGCGCGTGGCGGCGTAATCGAGCGAGAGATCCAGACAGCGCTGCGCCGCGCCGATATAGGGCAGGCCCAGAAAGGCGCGCTCGATATCAAGCCCGCTCATCACCACGCCCACGCCCGCGTTCTCGACACCCAAGAGATTGGCCGCGGGCACCCGCACGCCCTCGAACACCAGTTCTCCGGTCGGGCAACCGCGCCAGCCCATCTTGGTTAATGTCTGCGCCACCGAGAAGCCGGGCGTGTCGGTATCGACGATAAAGGCCGAAATCCCCTTGGCGCCGCGCTCGGGCGCGGTTTTGGCGTAGGTCAGCACCACATCGGCGACCGGCCCGTTGGAGATGAACATCTTGCGGCCGGTCAATATATAGTCGTCGCCGTCGCGAACCGCCTTGAGTGCCATCGAGCCCAGCGCATCCGAGCCCGCGCCCGGCTCGGTCAGCGCCAGCGCGCCGATTTTGCGCCCGGCGCAGAGGTCCGGCAGATAGCGCGCGATCTGGTCGTCCGTGCCATTGCGCAGGATATTATTGAGGCAAAGGTTTTCATGCGGCCCCCAGATAAACGCCGCATTGGTGTTCCAATAGCCGAATGCCTCGCCGACCAGCCCCGCCGACATCAGGTCCATCTCGGCGCCGCCCAAAGCCTCGGGCGCGGTCAGCCCGCAGTAACCGTCGCTGCCGAGTTTCGCCATCATCTCCGCGGGATACCAATCCTCGTCATCCATCTTGGCGAAAAGCGGATGCAACTCGCGCTCGGCGTATTTGAAGGCGGCGTCATAGATCGCGCGCTGCGCGTCATTTAGGTCAAACTGCGCGCTCATCCGGTGAACCCCTCGCCCTGCACCACCGCGCGCTGAAAGGCCTCGCGGGCTTTGAGCCGCTGCAAATAGGCGATGGTTTGCGGCTTATAATGCTCGCTGAGCCCGATCACCTCACCAAGATAGAGCGCATAGCCAACCGCGATATCCGCCGCGGTAAAGCGGTCGGCGCAGAGATATTCCGCGGTCTCAAGCCGCGCGTTAACCAGTTTGAGGCGCGCCAGATACCATTGCGTGTAATCGGCCACCACCTGCGGCTGGCGGCGGTCCTTGGGTTCGAACCGCCCGTAGCGCAGGACCAGCGTTTGCGGGAAGGTCAGCGTCGCATCCGAGTGATACATCCAGTTCAGATACGCGCCGTAAGCCGGTTCATCCATGGTGACCGCGAGGGTTCCGGCGCCGTGTTTTTCCGCCAGATAATGGGTGATCGCGGTGGATTCCGTCATATGGAGGGGGCCGTCGACCAGATAGGGCACCGTGCCCAGAGGGTTAACGCCGAGGAAATCGGGATCGGTGAACCGCGGCGGAAAGCCCAGATTATGCACCTTATAGGGCAGGCCTAATTCCTCCAGCGCCCATAGCGCGCGCAGCGACCGCGAATCCGCGCAATGCCAAAGCTCGATCATATGTCCTCCGGTTCTATCTGAAATAACAACTGCTTAGCGCGGACCTGCGCGCCTGCGGTGATGCTGGCCTGACGGATGACACCGGCGCAGGGGGCGCGCAGCGGGTGCTCCATTTTCATCGCCTCAAGAACCGCAAGGATTTGCCCCTGCGCGACGCGCGCGCCCACGGTGGCCGCGACGCTGACCACCCCGCCCGCCATCGGCGCGGTGACCCGTCCGTCGCCTGCGCCCTCGGTGGCCTGCGCGGGCGCCAAAGTGACATCGCGGAGCGCCAGATCATCCAGCCAGAGCGTTGCGCCGTCCCGCGCGATGGCAAGGGTCTGCGCGATGCCGTCAATGCTGATCCGCGCATGGCTCTCGCTGCGCGACAACAGCACCACCCGCGGGCCGTCTGCGAGTTGCGCCGCGCTTTCGGGATGCAGGGTCAGGGTGACGGAATGCTGCGCCTCGCCCAGTTCAAACCGGCGGGTCAGCCGCGGCGGCGGCCCGTTGGTGAAGCCAAAGCGGGTAAAGGGCGCGCCCGCGTTGATCAGCACCGCGGCGGCCAGTTGCGCCGGTGTCGGGGGCTGCGGCGTGAGACTTGGATCACCGGCGAAACTGCCGTCGAGAAAATCGGTGGTGGCACGGCCTTCGGCAAATTCGGGATGCGCAAGCACCGCCGCAAGAAAGCGCCGGTTGCCCTGCACGCCCTGCAAGACCGTGGCCTCCAGCCCCGCGATCAAGCGGCGGCGCGCGGTCTCGCGGTCCGGCCCATGGGCGATGAGTTTGGCGAGCATCGGGTCGAACCCGCCGCTGATCTCCTGCCCCGTCTCAAGCGCGTGATCACAGCGCAGCCCTGCAGGCGCCTGCCAGTTCAGCACCCGGCCCGCCTGCGGCAGAAACCCCTGCGCGGGATCCTCGGCATAGAGCCGCGCCTCGATGGCATGGCCGTTGAGCGGAATTTGTTCTTGCGCCAAGGGCAGCGCCTCGCCCCGGGCAACGCGGATTTGCCATTCGACCAGATCGAGCCCGGTGATCGCCTCGGTCACCGGATGTTCGACCTGCAGCCGCGCGTTCATCTCCAGAAACCAGAAGTCCTTGCCATCAAACAGAAATTCCACCGTGCCGGCGCCGCAATACCGGCTGGATTGCACCAGTGAGACCGCCGCCGCGCCCATCTTTTCGCGCAATTCCGGCGTCACCGCGGGGGACGGCGCCTCCTCAATGACCTTCTGGTGGCGGCGCTGCACCGAGCAATCGCGCTCATACATATGCACCGCGTTGCCGTGTTGGTCGCCGAAGACCTGCACCTCGATATGCCGCGGCGCGATCAGGGCGCGTTCAAGGATCAGCGTGGCGTCACCAAAGGCGTTCTGTGCCTCGGAGCGCGCGCGCGACAAGGCTTCGGGCAGATCGGCCAGATCCGTGACCAGCCGCATGCCCTTGCCGCCGCCACCGAGCGCCGGTTTGACCATCAAGGGAGTGCCGATCCGCGCGCCTTCAGCGATCAGCGTCGCGTCATCCTGCGCCGTGCCGTCATAACCCGGCAGGCACGGCACGCCTGCCGCCGCGGCCGCGCGTTTCGCCGCGCCCTTCTCGCCCATCAGCGCGATCGCCTCGGGCGAGGGGCCGATAAACACCAGCCCCGCCTCGGCACAAGCCTTTGCAAACTCAGCGTTCTCCGCCAGAAATCCGTAGCCCGGATGCACCGCGCCCGCGCCCGATGCCTGCGCCGCCGCGATCAGCGCAGCCCCGTCGAGATAGCTGGGGATTTCCACCGCCGCATCACCCGCGCGCGCATGGGGGGCGTTGCGCTCGGCGGCGACATGCACCGCGATCACCCGCAGCCCCATGGCTTTGGCGCTGCGCATCACCCGCAGGGCAATCTCGCCACGATTGGCGATCAAAAGCGTGTCAAAACTCATAGCCGCGCCACTCCGAATGTATTGGGATTGCCGCCGCGCGCTTGTGCCGTCGCCGCCAGACCCAGCGCCATGGCCAATATCTCGCGGGTGTGGCGCGGGTCGATGATCCCGTCGTCCTCCAGCCGCGCCGAGGAGGCCAGGGGCGAGGTTTGCTCACTCATCATCGCCGCCGTGCCCTGTTCTAATGCGTCGAGCTTCGCCGTATCCACTGCGCCTGCCGCCGCCATTTTGCCCTCGGCGACGATTCGCATCACCTGCCCCGCCTGCGCCGGTCCCATCACCGAGGTGCGCGCGTTGGGCCATGCGAAAATGAACTGCGGATCAAAGCCGCGCCCGCACATCGCGTAATTCCCCGCACCGTAAGAGCCGCCGACGACGATGGAGAACTTCGGCACGCGGGCATTCGCCACCGCTTGGATCATCTTCGAGCCATGCTTGATGATCCCGGCACGCTCGGGCTCGGTGCCGACCAGAAATCCGGTGGTATTGTGCAGAAATACCAAGGGAATACCCGCCTGATCACAGAGCTGGATGAACTGCCCCGCCTTCATCGCCCCCTGCGCGGTGATCGGGCCGTTGTTGCCGATCACACCGCAGGGATGGCCCGCGATGCGGATATGCCCGCAGAGCGTTGCGGCATCGTATTCGGGTTTGAAATCAATGAACTCCGAGCCATCGGCGAGACGCGCAATGATCTCGCGGCAGTCATAGGGCTGTTTGGGATCGGCGGGCACCAGACCGATCAGATCGTCGGCGGGATAGAGCGGCGCGGCGTAGGTCAGCGGCGCTTGCGGCGTCACCTCGGGCAGCGCCGCCATCACCTCGCGCGCCAGCCTGATGCCGTCGGCGTCATCCTGCGCCAGATAATCGCCGACGCCCGAGACCTCGCTATGCATCTGCGCGCCGCCCAACTCCTCATCCGTGGCGATCTCGCCGGTCGCGGCCTTCAACAAGGGCGGTCCGGCCAGATACATCGTCGCCTGCCCGCGCACCAGAATCACATAATCCGAGAGGCCGGGCTGATAGGCGCCGCCGGCGGTGGCCGAGCCATGGACCACGGTGATCTGCGGGATGCCGAGCGCCGAAAGCCGCGCCTGATTGGCAAAGCCGCGCCCGCCGGGGATGAACACCTCATGCGCATAGGAGAGATTGGCGCCGCCCGACTGGCTGAGTGACACCAGCGGCAGGCGGTTGTCGCGGGCGATCTCTTGCACGCGCAGTTTCTTCGCCAGCCCGTCGGGCGTCACCGTGCCGCCTTTGACCGCGTAATTATCCACCACCACGATGCAATCGCGGCCCGAGACCCGCCCGATCCCGGCAATCGCCCCCGCCCCGGCGCCGGTGCCATCGCTATCCCCGTAGCGCTTGTAACCGGCAAAGGGGCAGAGCTCCAGAAACGGCGCACCGGGATCCAATAGCAGCGCCAAACGGTCGCGCGGCAGTAACATGCCGCGTTTCTCATAACGCGCGCGGGAGGCTTCCGCCGCCGCCTCCACCGCCGCGCGCACCGCCTCAACCGGCGCCAGCGCTGCCGCCATCATCGCTGCATTCTCGGCAAAGGCAGCGCCGCCCATATCCATGTCAGACACCACGACCAATGCTATCCCCTTCATCTTTATGCCTTAAATATCCTCGGGGGTCTCCAAGGGGGTGGAAAACCCCCTTGGTGGCGCGTGGGGCCACCCCACCGGCGCGAGCGGCCCCTCGATGGGGCCCGAGCGCCGCCCCCCTCACGCCAATCCCCAGATCACCCGCGCCTCCTCGGCACTAGCCACATCGCGCCCCGCCCCCCGTGCGACCTGCGTCAAAGCCTCGATCAGCGCGCCATTGCCCGCGGCGCGGCTGCCGTCGGGCAGATAGAATGTGTCCTCGACACCGCTGCGCAGATGGCCGCCAAGTTCCGCCGCTTTGCGGTGCAGCGCCCAGACCTCTGCGCGGCCGATCACCGTGGTTTGCCAGAGGTTCCCGGGTGGCAGATAGCGCATCAGAACGGCCAAGAGATCAGGATCGGCGGGCATGCCGGAATGCACGCCCATCACCAGATTGACCTGCGGATTGCGCACCAGTCCGGCCTGGGCGAACATCGAGACCGAGCGCAGGATGCCGGTGTCGAAACACTCGAACTCGGGCTTGGTGCCGGTCTCGTGCATGACGGCCAGCAGCTCCTCGATCTTCTCGACCGGGTTTTCAAACAGCATCGGCGGCCAGGCCCAGTCGCCATTGGCGCGGGTTTTCAGGTAGTTGAGCGAACCGGCGTTGCAGGCGGCGATCTCGGGGCGGGCGGCGCGCAGGCAGGCGATCGGGCCGGATTGATCCCGCCCGATCACGCCGGTGGTGAAATTCAGGATCACCCCCTTACAGGCGGCGCGAATCGCCTCCGCAACCTCAAGCGCCAGCGCAGGATCCCAGCTTGGCAAATGCCCCTGCCCTGCGCCCTGCTGGCGGAAATGCACATGCATGCAACTGGCGCCCGCGTCCCAGGCCTCGCGCGCCGAAGCGGCGAGGTCCTTGGGTGTCACCGGCACCGGATGTTGGCGCGGATCCGTCAACACGCCGGTCAGCGCGCAGGTGATGATCGCCTTATCTCTCTGAGCCATCCTGTCCTCCCGATGAAAAGCCTAGCAAGCGGGGTTCACCCAAGCAAGCGCTTGGTTGCCTCCCGTCACGTCACAGCCTATCTTGCGCCGATGGAACATGCGCTATTCGATCCCGAGACGGCCAAAGACCGGCTGCTGGCCGCCGCCGCGCGGCTGTTCCGGCAGAAGGGGTTTGCGAAAACCACGGTGCGCGATCTCGCCGCCGAGGTCGGGCTGCAATCGGGCAGCCTGTTCCATCATGTGCGCAGCAAGGACGATATTCTGTTCGCGATCCTTGAGCGGGTGATCACCGGCATGACCCGTGATTTGGCCGCCGCGCTGGCGGCGGCGCCGGATCTGCGGTCGCGGATGCGCGCGCTGATTGCGGTCGAGCTGACCTATCTGCACGGCCCCGCCGCCGATGCCACCGCGGTGCTGTTTCACGACTGGCGCGCCCTACCCGAAGACCGGCAGGCGCAGCTACTGCGCGGGCGCGACGCCTATTTCGAGATGTGGAGCGCGGTGCTGACTGAGGCCCGCGCCGAGGGGCTGACCCGTGTCGAGCCGATGATCCTGCGGCAATTTCTGCATGGGGCGCTGGCCTGGACCAGTTTCTGGTATCAGCCCGCGGGCGAGGTCACGCTGGACAAGCTGATCGACGACGCGCTGGTGATGATCCTGCGGTAACCCGGCCTGAGCCGTGGTTTGCAACCCCCTTGGGGATGGCGAGCGCATGGATGCGGCCTGTGGAAACGCTGCGGTGTCTGTTTTGGGGCTTTGCGCGGGAAATCTTAGAAAGCGAAGTGGTTTTCGGCTAAAAACCGGTGATTCACGATTTTTTAACGCGGACATTTTTAGCTTTTCCCATGTTTTGAAGGGAAAAACAGGCTTATCGCAAATTAACCATAAATAGATGAAGAAGTCGCCAGAATGTTTTCATATTCTTAACACAATTGAGCGCGAAAAGGTAATTGTCCAAGCAAGGGCCGGTTCAAACAAACCTCAACACTCCGGTTCAAGCGCAGGCGAACGTAGTATAACCAGGAGAATACCGATGACTTTTACCACTTTCCTCAAGAACTTCGCCGCCGACGAATCCGGTGCTGTAACTGTTGACTGGGTCGTCCTGACCGCTGCTATCGTGGGCCTCGGCATTGCTGTGGTGGCTTCGGTGCGGGGTGGCGTTGAAACGCTGGCTACCAACATTGGAACAACGCTAACCGAAGCGAATACGCAACTTACAACCGATACTGCTGCCTTGAACTAAGGTCACAGCAAGCTCCAGATTGCTGTGAGGGCCACGCTTTTGCGTGGCCCTTCCTTTTTGTCTGCCATCGTCTTTTTTCCAATCCCTGTTGAGATTTTTTACGCTCCCTCATAGCGTGCGACACGACTTTCAAGCGCAACTCGCCGCCTTAACCCAACGTAAAGCACAGGCAGAAAACCACACCCCTCCCCACAAAAAAGCGCATCTCCGCAGGCGAATCCGAGCCCGACACAGCTTTGTGGCGGGGGTGGTGCTGGCGGCGTTAACCTTTATTAACGAGCCTCTCCCGCGCGGTGGTGCGGGGGTGGTGTTTTTACAGCCGCGAATCACCCCGCGCTAAACTGATTCGCAGCGAAAAAACCGCGCGAATCAGGGCGAATCGCGCGGTAGAATAAGCATTGGCGGAATTTTTTTAAGATTTGGCGCGCTGCGGCGGGGCGGGTCGAACAGCCTCGGGCCACGGCAAAGCACCGCAGCAAAGCGGCGCGCGATCACAGATTGGGGGATTGGAGCGGGCGGCGGGAATCGAACCCGCGTCATTAGCTTGGAAGGCTAAGGTCTTACCATTACACAACGCCCGCGCTCTGATGTGTGAAATACTCTGTTCCCCCCGCGAGGGCAAGGGTGCGGGCGGCGGAAAATCTGCCGCGCGGTGGTTTTCCGCGCGCCCCGTTGCGCCTGCCACATCTGCGCCCTAGGCTGGCGCGGAATTGAAACAGGAGACCTCAATGACCGCTCTGCACCCCCATATCGACCCCGGTGGTCTGGATGAATTTTCGGTGGTCTTCACCGACCGCTCGCTCAACCATATGTCGGCAAAATTCCAGCAGGTGATGCGCGACATCTCGGGGATGTTGAAAGACGTTTACCAAGGCAGCGCAGTGGCGCTGGTGCCCGGTGGCGGCACCTATGCGATGGAATCGGTGGCGCGGCAGTTCGCCCGCGGCAAGGTTTTGGTGGTGCGCAACGGGCTCTTCTCGTTCCGTTGGAGCGCGATCTTTGACGCGGGCCAGATGCCCGAGGCGGCGACAGTGATGAAAGCGCGCGCGGCAGGCAACGGGCCGACGCAGCCCTTTGCCCCCGCCCCGATCGAGGATGTGGTGGCGGCGATTCGCGAGAGCCAGCCGGAAGCGGTGTTTGCCCCGCATGTGGAGACCGCCGCGGGGTTGATCCTGCCCGATGATTACATCAAGGCCCTGGCCGATGCGGCGCATGAGGTCGGCGCGCTGCTGATCCTCGATTGCATCGCCTCGGGCTGCGTCTGGGTCGATATGGCGGCGCTCGGCGTTGATGTGCTGATCTCGGCGCCGCAAAAGGGCTGGAGCGCCTCACCCTCGGCGGGGATCGTGGTGCTGGGGCCGCGCGCCGAGGCCCGGCTGGAGGCGACCACCTCGGACAGTTTCGCGCTGGATCTGAAGAAATGGCGCGCGATCATGAAAGCCTATGAGGACGGCGGGCATGCCTATCACGCGACGATGCCGACCGACGCGCTGACCGGTTTGCGCGACGCGATGGTGGAGACCCGCGAGATGGGGTTCGACGCGGCGCGCGCGGCGCAGATCGCGCTGGGTGACGGGGCGCGGGCGCTCTTGGCCGAAAAGGGCCATATGCCGATTGCCGCGCAGGGCTTTGGCGCGCCGGGCGTGGTGGTCTGCTATACCGACCGCGCGGAGTTGCAGAACGGTTCGGCCTTTGCCAAGGCAGGGTTCCAGATCGCCGCCGGGGTGCCGCTGATGGTCGATGAAGGGCCGGATTTCCGCACCTTCCGCATCGGGCTGTTCGGGCTGGATAAGCTCAAGGATGTGCCCGGCACGCTGAAGCGGCTGGAGGCAGCGCTGGACGCGGTGGCCTGAGGATCAGGGTTAATAGTTCGGGAATGGCGCGGCTTTGGTCGCGCCATTTTTCATTGGCGCAGCGGCGCAGAACCGCAGCAGAGCGCGGCACCGGTAGTCATAATGTTTTCTGAAATGGTCGGGGCGATAGGATTCGAACCTACGACCTACGGTACCCAAAACCGTCGCGCTACCAAGCTGCGCCACGCCCCGACAGGCGCCTCATAGCCTATGCCGTCGGCACTTGAAAGGGCAAAGAGGAAATCATTCGCACGGCCAGACCGCCAGCGCCGGATCAATCGAAGGATGGCGCAGTTCGGCACCGGCTTCCAGCCCCAACATCGCCGCCATACCGCCGTTGATCTCGAGCACATAGAGGATATCCGGCCCGCCCTGAATCGGCGTCCGGTCCAAGGGCACGGCGTTTTCATGGACGGTGCGGACAAGGCCGGTCTCGTCAATGAACAGCATATCCAGCGGGATCAGCGTGTTCTCCATCCAGAAGGCGGCACTATGCGGATGGTCGAAAATGAAAAACATCCCCGCGAAACGGGCCATTGATTCGCGGTGCATCAGACCTTGCGACCGCTCGGCATCGGTGGCGGCGACTTCAACGGTGAAGGCGGATTTCCCGCCCGGCCCGCGCAGCTCGACACGGTCGGCACGGCACTCGGATTCGGCTGCAGCCGCCCCGGCCAGCAGGATGAAAGCCGCGGTGAGCAAACCGCCAAATCTGTGCATTTTCACGGGATAAGCCCCTAGGTGTTGTTTAATGCGGTTTCCCAAGACGAGATCGACACGGCCATGCGACCGCGCTCGCCATCCGTGATCCGCAACCCTATGGCCTCGCCCGGCTGCAATTCGGCAAAGCCGGATTTGCGCAGGACTTCCATATGGATAAACACGTCCTCGGGACGGCTGAAGACATTGGCAAAGCCAAAGCCCTTGATCTTATCGAACCATTTCACCCGCGCCGGTTCAAGCGGAAGTGCCGCTGCCTCGGGGTCCAATTCCTCGATTGTGGTAAATTCTTCGCCATCTTCGCCCGCTGGCGGGGTCACCGCAAAGACCTCGACCGCCTGCAAGCCGCGCTGGGTCTGCTGGACGCTGACCTCGATGCCGGCGCGGTCACAGACCGAGCCCTGCCCGAAATTGCGCAGCGCATTCACATGCAACAGGATGTCCGGCCCGCCGGTATCCGACACGATGAAGCCAAAGCCTTTGCCGTGGTCAAACCACTTTATGCTTCCACGGATGCGTGGAAGCCCTCTCTCGATCTCAACCATTCTCTATCCCAACCCAACACAGGACCCGGGCCTTACGGCCCCGTTTTTTTGCATTTTGCATGATCCGGCCGTGAAAGACAATTCGCGAAGCGTGAATTTCACGGATTCAATCGGGTGATCTGCCAATTCCGGCCAGAATCCGCGCGGGTAAAGCGGAATCTATCGTGCAAACGAAAGGCACCATCGGCCCAGAACTCGATCTCGACGGGGGTGATCCGGTAGCCACCCCAGAACGGTGGCCGCGCCGGATTGGTGCCATGGCGCAGGCTGAGTTTGGCGACATCGGCCATCAAAGAGGCGCGCGAGGCCAGAGGTTGCGACTGATGCGAGGCCCAGGCGCCGAGCCGCGATTGCAAGGAGCGCGAGGCATAATAGGCGTCGGCCTGCGGCCCCTCTTCACGGGTGACATGACCGCGCACACGGATCTGGCGGCGCAGCGACTTCCAATGGAGGACGAAACCGGCCATGCCGCTGGCCTCGATCTCCTGCGCTTTGGCGCTGCCGTAATTGGTATAGAAAACAAAGGCCTCTGCCTCGATCTCCTTGAGCAAGACCATCCGCACATTGGGCAGACCGGCGGCATCCACCGTGGCCAGCGCCATCGCGTTGGGGTCATTGGGCTCACTCGCCTCGGCCTCGGCCAGCCAGCGGCGCGCAATCGCAAAGGGATCATCGCCCGCAAAGATCCCCTCGCGCGTCGCCCCTTGGGTGCCGGTGGTGCTCTGTGGCTCTGTCATCTCTCGGCCCTCCTTGGTCATGGCCCGTAACTGCGGTGCCAGATTCTACGGTGCCAGAATCTACGGTTCCAGTCTGCGCTTTATCGGGCGCGGCGCAAGTCGCCAACCCTTGATGAAACTGGGGCTTTGCCATAATGCTGATCAAGAGTTTTTACCGAGATCGGAGACCGCGATGCCAGCAGCACTAATGGAGGGCAAACGGGGCCTTATTATGGGCCTTGCCAACGACAAATCCATCGCTTGGGGTATTGCCCAGGCGCTTGCCGAACATGGCGCCGAACTGGCGTTCAGCTATCAGGGCGAGGCGCTGAAAAAGCGCGTGGGGCCGCTGGCCGAACGGCTGGGCACGCCGCGGCTGTTTGAATGCGATGTCGCCGATATGGGTTCGGTCGATGCGCTGTTCGAGGGGCTGAAGGCGGAATGGGGGACGATTGATTTTGTCGTCCATGCGATCGGGTTTTCCGACAAGAACGAGCTGCGCGGACGTTATGTCGATACCTCGCATGCGAATTTCATCAAGACGATGGATATCTCGGTCTATTCCTTCACCGCGATCTGCCAGCGCGCGGCGGCGATGATGCCCGAGGGTGGCAGCCTGCTGACGATGACCTATTACGGCGCCGAACAGGTGATGCCCCATTACAATGTGATGGGCGTGGCCAAGGCCGCGCTTGAGGCCTCGGTGAAGTATATCGCCGAGGATCTGGGCAAGGACGGCATCCGCGTCAATGCGATCTCGGCGGGGCCGATCAAGACGCTGGCGGCCAGCGGTATCGGCGATTTCCGCTATATCATGAAGTGGAACGAGCTGAACTCGCCGCTGCGGCGCAATGTCACACAGGAAGAGGTCGGCAAGGCGGCGGTTTACCTGCTCTCCGATCTGGGCAGCGGCACCACCGGCGAAAACCTGCATGTCGATGCGGGCTATCATGTGGTCGGCATGAAGGCGGTCGATGCGCCCGATATTGCCACCCAGACCCATCAACCCGCCCCCAAGGAGTAACCCCGATGTCCGATCGCCTGCCCTATGAAAAAGGTTTCCACGTCAGCTGGGATCAACTCCACCGCGACGCCCGCGCCCTGGCCTGGCGGCTGCAAGGGCATGGGCCCGATGATGGCAACTGGCGCGCGGTGGTGGCGATCACCCGCGGCGGTCTGGCACCGGCGATGATCGTGGCGCGCGAATTGGACATCCGCACCGTCGATACGATCAGCGTCAAATCCTATCACTCGGGCGGCGGCAAGGCCGACCAGCGCCGCGAGGCAACGGTGCTCAAATCCCCCGACGCCGAGATGATGGGCGATGGCACCGGCATTCTGGTGGTCGATGATCTGGTCGATACCGGCAAGACGCTGGAACTGGTGCGCAGCCTCTATCCGAACGCGCATTTCGCCTGTGTCTACGCCAAACCCGAGGGCGAGAAACAGGCGCATACTTTCATCACCGGCGTCAGCCAGGACACCTGGATTTTCTTTCCCTGGGATATGGCGCTGCAATATGTCGAGCCGTTCCGCGGCAAGGATTAACCCTTTCCGCAACCAATGCCCAAAGCAAAGGGGCGGTGGCCAGATGCGCCACCGCCCCTTTCTTATTGCCCATCTTTATGCCTGAAATATCCCGGGGTGTCGGCGCGGATTGCGCAGCAATCGGGGGCGACTGGCCGCAGGCCAGCGGGGCAGCGCCCCGCCACGGCGCGCAAGCGCCCCTTACCATAGGCTTTTTTCAGGTTTCCTGAAAATCCGTTTGAACACCCCGCGCGCCGCCAAGCGCGCGGCTTTGGTTTACCGGCGGCGGTCGCGGCGGCTTTGCATCGGCTGGAAGGCCACCGAGACATGCGCCTCGCAATAGGGTTTGCCGGCCACCGAGGGCAGACCGCAGAACCAGAATTCTTCGGTCGCAGGGTCGCCAATCGGCCATTTACAGGTGCGTTCGGTCAGCTCCATCAAATGCAGCTTCTTCGCGGTTTTCTCGACTTCGCGCACATTGGCCAGCGCCTCGGGCGAGATCTCGTTGGCCGAGGGTTGCGGCGGCAGCGGCTGGCCCGCGGGCACCACCGGACGGCGACCGGTGATGATCACCGGACGTGGCGGATCGGGCACCGGCGCGGGGGCGGGCGTGGCCTGCGCCTCGGGCTCGGGCGTGGCCTCTGCCGCGGGCGGTGTCACCGGCTCGGGCTTGGGTTTCGCCGGCGCCGCAGGGGCGGCTTTCGCCGCGGGCGCCGCCGACTCGGGACTGGCCGCAGGTGGTTCGGCCACCGCCGGTTTGGCTTTGGGCGCGGCGCCAGCGGCATCGGCGGTGCGGCTGGACAGACCCAGCCGGTGCACCTTGCCGATCACGGCGTTGCGCGTGACAGATCCCAATTCCTTGGCAATCTGCGAGGCAGATTTGCCATCCGCCCACATTTTCTTTAGCAATTCGACCCGGTCATCGGTCCAAGACATGCGTTGTGCTCCGCAAGAATGGGGCGCATATGCACCCCTGAAATCATTTCCCCCCTATTCTATCGGGGACATGCTGAGATACAAGCGGCCCGCTGCGAAGGCAATGCCCAGCAAGGAGATCCCTGATATGAACGCGCCAGCTTCCCCCTCGTCCACCCCTGAATTGGGCGCCAGTTCCGGCCCGATTTCCGGCACCCGCCCGCAAGCGATGGGGGCGCGCCGGTTCGGGCGGATCAACTGGCTGGGCCTCTATACGCTCGCGGCCCGCGAGACGCGGCGGTTTCTGGCGGTCTGGCAGCAGACCATCGCCGCACCTTTGGTCACTGCCGGTCTGTTTCTGGCGGTGTTCTCACTGGCTTTGGGGGCCACCCGCGGGCCGGTGATGGGCGTGCCCTTTGTGGCGTTTCTGGCGCCCGGTATCCTGATGATGTCGGTGATCCAGAACGCGTTTTCCAACACCGCCAGTTCTTTGGTCGGGGCCAAGGTGATGGGCAATATCGTCGACACGCTGATGCCGCCCCTGTCGCCCGCCGAACTGGTTGCGGGCTATATCGCCGGTGGTGTCGCGCGCGGGTTGCTGGTCGCGGTGGTGATCGTCATCGGCACCGGATTGGCGCTGGGGCTCTGGCCGGTGAACCCTTTGTGGCTTTTGTTGGTGACGCTGGTCGGCTCGGTCCTGATGGCGGCTTTGGGCATTGTGGCGGGGATCCTGGCGAATAAATTCGACCAGATCGCCGCGATCACCAATTTCGTCGTCACGCCGCTGTCGTTTTTGTCGGGCACTTTCTACACGATGGAGGCCCTGCCCCCGTTGATGCGCACGATCTCCACGGTCAATCCGATCTTCTATCTGATCGACGGCGCCCGCCACGGCTATCTGGGGCGCTCAGATTCCGACCCGCTGATGGGGCTGGCGGTGACCTCGTTGATCGCGCTGGCGCTCTGCGCGCTGTCCTGGATCTGGCTCAAGCGCGGGTTTCGGCTCAAGCCGTGATCGGCCGGTGACTGGACCCGCTCCGCGCCAGCTCCGGCCCTTGACAGGGCTGTGACAATTCGCTGCAATTCCCTAGAAGCCGCTGAGCTGATAGCCTATGCTTCATGACTAGATACTTCGTGACTAGCCATCCGGCGGGGTGAGGAAGCCTCGCGCCAACCACAACAGGAAAAGAGCCATCATGTTGAAAAACGCCGCACTCTCCACACTCGCCGCCCTGACCATGGGGCTTTCGGGAACCGCAGCTTTCGCCGGTGATCCGGCCGCGGGTGAGCGGGAATGGCGCGGTTGCCGCAGCTGCCACGCGCTGACCGATGACGAAGGCAACCAGATCCAGCGCGGCGGACGTTCGGCGCCGAATCTCTACGGGATTCCGGGCGCGGCTGTGGCCTCGGCTGACCCCGATTTCGGCTATTCCGACCCGCTGCTGGCCTATGCCGAAACCGGCGCGGTCTGGAATGAAGAGCTGTTCGTTGAATATGTCACCGATCCGACCGCCTTCCTGCGCCACCATCTGGGTGATGATTCGGTGCGTTCGGCGATGACCTACCGCATGCGCCGCGGCGCCGAGGATATGTGGGCCTATCTGGAAAGCGTCTCGCCTGCGGTTGAAGACGACGCCGCTGCCGGGGACGACGCCGCCGAGGACGCCGCGACCGACTAAGGTTTGCGCTGAGGTCTCAACGCTTCACGTATTGCGCCCCGCCGAGTGATCGCGGGGCGCATTGCGTTTAGGGTCGGGCTTAGGGCGCGGGCGCGGACTGTTAGGGGTGCAGATCGCCGCGTGTCAGGGGCGCGGGTCGCGCAGGGCGTGATGGCGCAGCGCCGCCATTCGGGCGAATTTCAGCGTCACCGCCTTGCGCCGCGGGCCGGTCAGCGGATGGGCGGGCGCCATGGTGACGATCTCGCCAAAGAAATCATCGGCCACAATCAACCCGTGGTCTGGCGGCAGGATCTCGGTGGGGAACTCCGGCGGCACCGCCCAGAAAAACCGGTCGCACCATTCCAGATACCCCTCCCATTTGCGGTCCGAGGTGTAATCGGCGCGGCTGGATTTGCATTCCACCACCCAGATCTCGCCCTTGGCGCCCAAAGCCATGACATCGACGCGCAGACCGGGGCGCGGCGTCACCTCATCGAGGGTGGCGAAATTATGACTTCGCAGCAGGCGACAGACACCGCGCGCCAGTCGCTGGCCGGGTTGCAAAATTGGCTCATCCATCGCCCCAATCTAGCGGATCGGGCGCGGGATTCGAGGCTTTGGCGGGTAAAAATTTCAGGCGATCAATCTGCCGATGGCGCGACTGGCATATCGCGGCAATTCTGCACTTGCCGCCGCCCTCGCCCCTTGAAACCCCGCCCCTGCGGGCCTAGATTTCCTCTTGGCGGGTTCTGCTCTTCCCGAGGACGGCACTTTTCCAGTGGCCGATAAGCATTTCCGAGGGAGCTGGCTCTGCTCTGGTCCTGGCCTTAGCATCTGGCGCCCACCTGATATAGTCAGGCTCTCGGGAAATTTACGCCCGATACGGTCGCTGCGGGCCCGCCACCTTATCCCAGCTTTTAACGGTTTTTGTCGGCTTGTGCGGAGGGTTGATGCGGCTCTTTGACTGGCACCGGAATCGCGATCTTCTGCGCGCGCTGTGACAACGTCCAAGCCTTGAGGCCGCTGTGCGGAGGCCTGTCTGTTGGTTCGGCCATGCGCATGATGGTGATAGCAAATTGCACACCGGCAAAGACCAGCCCGTTAAAGAAAAACAGCAAAAACCCCGCGATGGCGCCGCCTTGGGTGGACAGCATCAGCGAGCGCAGATTGGCCACGTCAAACCCCAGCAGCAGGCCGACAAACGCCGCCGAGAGGCCGAAACCGATGGCGATCTGGGTGAAATACACCCGCACCAGACGCGGCAGGCCAAAGCGCGGGCGCTCCGAATCGGCATGCGCCTCGCCGCTGTGATAGGGCGCGCGTGTGGGGATCTGCTCGGTGATCTTCTCGTCCATAATTACCTCCTGAGAGCGCGAGTATAGCAAATCCGCCCCATGCGCCGCCACGGGTGATATCGCCGCAGCCCCGAACACGCTAGGATTGAGCGGCGCGACCGGCGGAACCCCGCCCGCCTGCGCCAAAATGCGGGTGAAATGCACCGGCAAAGCGCCGCAAACACCTTATCCACAAGAAAATTTCCTTTACAGGCTTTCGGTTTTGGCCCACCATATCTAGTAAGAGCGGTAACGAGACACCGCCGCACCTTGCTGAACCCCGCAATGTATAGTGGGGGCGGCGATTGTTGAGGCTAGATCAGAGAAGGTCAGGACATGCCCCTGTCCGCGGACTATACCCTGAGCGACGATATCCACCCGATCGACATTGTCGAGACGCTGGCCCACCATCACGCGTGGGAATTCGACCGCGTCGGGGATGATCAGATCGCGATGGCCGTTGAGGGCCAATGGCGCGGATACGCGCTGACGCTGGCATGGTCCAGCCCCGATCAGACTCTGCGGCTGATTTGCACCTTCGAGATGGAGCCGCCCGAAGCGCGGATGGCCGAGCTTTATGAGGCGCTCAATCTGACCAATGATATGGTCTGGTCGGGTGGCTTTACCTATTGGGCGGCGCAGGGGCTGATGGTCTGGCGCTACGGGCTGTTGCTGTCCGGCGGGCAGATCGCCGCGCCCGAGCAGATCGACCAGATGATCCAGACTGCAGTGGCCGCCTGTGAGCGGTTCTATCCGGCGTTTCAACTCGTCGCCTGGGCGGATCGTGCGCCCGAGGATGCGTTGAAACTCGCCATTGCACAGGCCTACGGGCGCGCCTAACCTGCCCCCGAAATTACGGGGGTTTACCATGGATTTGAGTGATTTGAACGCGGGCGGTCTGGTGCTGCTGGGCTGCGGCAAGATGGGGTCTGCGCTGCTCGAGGGCTGGCTGAAGAACGGGGTCGCGCCGGCGTCGGTCTATGTGCTCGATCCGATGCCCTCGGACTGGCTGAAATCCACCGGCGTCAAGATCAACCAAGGCATGCCCGAGACACCGGCGATGGCGCTGCTGGCGGTGAAACCCCAGATGATGGGCGAGGCGCTGCCCGCGTTGCAGGCGTTGGGTGGCGGCGGCACGGTGTTTGTCTCGGTCGCAGCGGGGACCTCCTTGGCGACAATCGAGGGCGCTTTGGGCGCGGGCACGCCGGTGGTGCGGGCAATGCCGAACACCCCCGCCGCAGTGGGCCGCGGGATCACCGCGCTGATCGGCAACGCGCATGTACCGGCGGACGCTTTGGAGCTGGCACGGGTGTTGATGGGCGCGGTCGGCCAGACGGTGATGCTGGAGGATGAGGCGCAGATGGATGCGGTGACGGCGGTCTCGGGCTCGGGTCCGGCCTATGTGTTCCACCTGATCGAAACGCTGGCGGCGGCGGGTGAGGCGCAAGGGTTATCCGAGGATCTGGCGCTGCAACTGGCGCGGGCGACGGTGGCGGGGGCTGGTGCGCTGGCCGAAGGGGCCGACGAGGCGCCGGGGCAGTTGCGAGTCAATGTGACCTCGCCCAATGGCACCACGGCGGCGGCGCTGGCGGTGCTGATGGATGAAGACAGCGGGTTTCCGGCGCTGTTGAGCCGTGCGGTGCAGGCGGCGGCGGATCGGTCGCGGGAGTTGGGGCAATGACGGTGACTGAGACGATTTCCTTTGATGACTTCATGAAGGTGGATATCCGCGTCGGCACGGTGACGGCGGTCGAGGACTTCCCGCAGGCGCGCAAACCGGCGTGGAAGCTGACGGTGGATTTCGGGCCGGAGATTGGGGTGAAACGCTCGTCAGCGCAGATCACTGATTTGTATGGGCGCGAGGAGTTGCTGGGGCGGCAGGTGCTGGCGGTGGTGAATTTCCCGCCGCGCCAGATCGGGCCGTTTATGTCAGAGGTGCTGGTGCTTGGCCTGCACAATGAGGCGGGCGCGGTGGTGCTGGCGGGAGCCGAGCGCGCGACGCCCGATGGGGCGCGGCTGTGCTGATGCGGTTGCTAATCACACGGCCCCTGCCGGACGCGGTGCTCGACGCGGCGCGGGCGGAATTTGACGTGACCGTGCGCGACAGCAATCTGCCGATGGACCATGACGAAATGCTGGCGGCGCTGCGGGAGTTTGACGTGATCCTGCCAACGCTGGGCGACCGGTTTCAGGCGGAGGTCTTTGCCGCCTGCCCCACGCCGCGCGCCAAGCTCTTGGCGAATTTCGGCGTCGGGTATAACCATATCGACGTGGCGGCGGCGCGGGCGGCGGGGGTTGCGGTGAGCAATACGCCGGGTGCGGTGACCGATGCCACGGCGGATCTGGCGCTGACCTTGATGCTGATGACCGCTCGGCGGGCTGCCGAGGGTGAGCGGCTGGTACGCGCGGGCGATTGGCAGGGCTGGCATCCGACGCAGCTATTGGGGCTGCATATGTCGGGCAAGACGCTGGGCATTGTCGGCATGGGGCGGATCGGGCAGGCGATTGCCAAACGCGCGCATTTCGGTTTCGGCATGGCGATCCGCTATGTCACCCGCAGCAAGCGCGACTTGCCGGAGCTGCCGGAGGCGCAAGGGATGACGGATCTGCACGCGCTGATGGCGTCTTCGGATATCGTGGTGATTGCCGCGCCCGCCACGCCGGAAACGCATCATATGATCAATGCCGAGGCGCTGGCGGCGATGCAAAGCCATGCGCTGCTGATCAATATCGCGCGCGGGGATATTGTTGACGAAGCGGCGCTGATCGCGGCGCTGGAGGCGCGCAGCATTGGCGGCGCGGGGCTGGATGTCTATGAATTCGAGCCAGAGGTGCCCGCACGGCTGATTGCCTGCGAGAACGCGGTGCTGCTGCCGCATCTGGGCACCAATGCGCTGGAAGTGCGCAGCCAGATGGGGCTGATGGCCGTGGCGAATGCTCTGGCGCATAAACAGGGCAGGCCGCTGCCCAATCCGGTTTAGCCCGTTTGCGCACCGCCTGAGGTTGCACCACACTGGTTAAGCGCCGATTAAGCGGCGTTTCGCCGCGACGCATTCGACGCCTGCCCCTTTCGCCCGCGCCCCCCATGCGCTATTTGACGCGTCAGAGCGACAGGAGTGGCGGATGGAATACGAAAAGCCGGGTCCGGTGGAAGAAAACTGGCGTGAGGCGATCTCGAGCATCGAAGAGATCATCGACGACGCGCGCAATGGCCGGATGTTCATCCTTGTGGACCATGAGGACCGCGAGAACGAGGGCGATCTGGTGATCCCCGCGCAGATGGCGACCCCCGAGGCGATCAACTTCATGGCCACCCACGGGCGCGGGCTGATCTGCCTGACCCTGCCCGGCTCGCGGATTGATGCGCTGGGCCTGTCGCTGATGTCGACGAATAACGCCTCGCGCCATGAGACCGCCTTCACCATTTCCATCGAGGCGCGCGAAGGCGTGACCACCGGCATCTCGGCCTATGACCGCGCGCGCACTGTCGCGGTGGCGATTGATCCGACGAAAAACGCCGCCGATATCGCCACGCCGGGGCATATTTTCCCGCTGCGCGCGCGTGAGGGCGGGGTCTTGGTGCGTGCCGGTCATACCGAGGCGGCGGTGGATATCTCGCGGCTGGCGGGGCTGAATGCCTCGGGCGTGATCTGCGAGATTATGAAAGACGACGGCGATATGGCGCGGCTGCCCGATCTGATCGGCTTTGCGCAGAAACACGGGCTGAAAATCGGCACCATCGCCGATCTGATCGCCTACCGGCGGCGTCATGACAATCTGGTGCGCGAGACCGCGAAACGGATGGTCACCTCGGCCCATGGTGGCGACTGGGAGATGCGGATTTTCACCGACCAGACCCATGGCTCGGAGCATATCGCGCTGTCGATGGGCGATCTGACCGCGCCGGAGCCGGTGCTGGTGCGGATGCATGCGATGGACCCGCTGGAAGATATTCTGGGCATCGGTGACGGCCATTCGGGCGATATTCGCGGCGCGATGAAGGTGATTGCCGAAGCCGGTCGCGGCGTTGTCGTCTTGCTGCGTGATACCCATATGAAGCTCTCGCTCAATGATGAGGCCAGCCCGCAGACCCTGCGTCAATACGGGCTGGGCGCGCAGATCCTTGCCGCCATCGGCCTGCATGAGTTGACGCTGATCACCAATTCGCCCACGCCGCGGGTCGTCGGACTCGAGGCCTACGGGCTGCACATCGCGGGCACCCGCCCCATTCCCAAGGAGTGAGACATGGCCGGAGCCAGTCACTATACCCTGCCGCTGCCTGAATTCGACAAGCCGGTCAACGCGCTGATCGTCGTTGCGCCCTATTACCGCGACATTGCCGATATGATGATCAAGGGCGCCCGCGCCACGCTTGAGGCCGCCGGTGCGACGCATGAGTTGATCGAAGTGCCCGGCGCACTGGAAGTGCCCGCCGCCATCGGTCAGGCGTTCCGCATGTCGGATTTTGACGCGTTTGTCGCGCTTGGCTGCGTGATCCGCGGCGAGACCACGCATTATGACACGGTGTGCAATGACAGTTCGCGCGGTTTGACGCTGTTGTCGATGCAGGGCGCCTGTCTGGGCAACGGCATTCTGACCGTCGAGAATATGGAACAGGCGGTTGTGCGCGCCGATCCCGAAGATCAGGACAAAGGCGGCGGCGCGGCGGCGGCGGCACTGCATCTGGTGGCGCTGGCACGGCGCTGGGGCGGGGTGAAATCGGGCATCGGTTTTCGTCCCAAGGACAGCCAGTTGGCCAAAGGGGGCGACAGCGTATGAGCATTCCCACCGACAAACGCGCGATGCGCTCGGCGGCGCGGTTCTATGCCGTGCAGGCGCTGTTCCAGATGGAGGTCTCGGGGCAGACCGTCGAACAGGTGCGGGTGGAGTTTGAGACCCACCGCATCGGCGCCGAAGCCGAGGGCGAGACATGGGTCGAGGCGGATCTGAAGCATTTTCGCAAGACCGTCGACCGTGCGGTCGATGATCAGGCACGGATCGACCAGATGACCGACCGTGCGCTGGTCGCCAAATGGCCGATTGCGCGGATTGACCCGACCCTGCGAGCGCTGTTTCGCGCCGCCGGTGCCGAATTGGTCGACGCGGGCACCCCGCCGCGGGTGGTGATCACCGAATTCGTCCAAATCGCGCAGGCGTTTTTCCCCGATGGTCGCGAGCCGAAATTCGTCAATGCGGTGCTTGACCATATGGCGCGCGAGGCACGGCCCGAGGCGTTCTCGGGATAAGATTTGCGCAAAGCGCTGGCGCGGCTGTAAGTATGGCCGCGCTGACGGGGTTCGCCTCTTGGTGTGAGGGCAACGTCGCTAATACGGCTTCGCCCCCAACAGATAGTTTGCGCCGCTGGTTGCCGGTGCCGTGCGCTAGAGCAGCGTTCGGGCATAGGCCTCAAGCTGGGTGCAGACTGTGCCCCAGCCGTCGAAAAACCCCATATCTTCATGCGTTTGGCGGGCCTCGGGTGAGCGGTGCCGCGCGGTGGCGGTGTAGCTTGTCGCCCCCTCGCCCGCATCCGCAAAGTCGATGATCGCGGTCATGAAGGGGTCGGGCGCGGGTTTCCACCCCTCGGCATAGGCATCGGTGAAGACCAGCCGCCGCCCCTCGATCACCTCCAGCCAGACGCCCTTATTGTCCATCACATAGCCCTCGACCTCGAAGCTGGTGTTGAAGCGCCCGCCCACCCGCAGATCAATCTCGCAGGCCAGCACTTTATGCGGCGCGGGCATGAAAAATTGGGTGATATGTTCGGGCGTCGTCCAGCAGCGCCACAGCAGTTCGCGCGGCGCTTGCAGGATGCGGGTGAAGCTCAGGTCGGTGTCGGGATCGAGATCGCGGGCGAGATCGGCGGCGGTTTGGGAAGTGGTCATGTCTCTGCGTCCTTTGCCAATTGGGTCACGTAATCATCGAACCGGTCCAGCCGCCCCTGCCAGAGCGCGCGCTGCGCCTCGAGCCAGTGTTGCGCGGGCAGAAAGGCCTCGGGGGCGAGCGCACAGATCCGCGTGCGGCCGCGTTTTTCGCTTATCACCAGCCCTGCGTCCTGAAGTTTGCGCAGATGCCCCATAAAAGAGGGCAGCGCCATGTCATGCGGTGCCGCGAGTTCGCTGACGCTGGCCTCGCCGCGCGCCAGCCGCTGCAGGATCGCGCGGCGGGTCGGATCGCCGAGGGCGGCGAAACAGAGGTCGAGGGCGGGGTCCAACTTAGCCATTTGCCTTAGTAACTCCGCGAGGTGATTCGGTCAAGACGCTTAGATGAATGGCTAAGTGACGGCCTGAGCACCGGCCTAAGTGTCGCAGATGCTTGCACTTTGCGCGATTTAGGGAAATCTTAACGCCATGAAACCTAAACTGATCTCGACGCTGGCAACCTATGACCGCCAGCAATTCGCCAGCGATCTGGTCGCGGGGGTGACGGTGGCGATGGTCGCCCTGCCCCTGAGCCTTGCGATTGCCATAGCCTCGGGCGCGGGGCCGGAAAAAGGGCTGGTGACGGCAATTGTCGCCGGTTTCCTGATCTCGTTTCTCGGCGGCAGCCGCGTGCAGATCGGTGGGCCGACGGGGGCGTTTATCGTTGTCGTTTTCGGCGTGATTGCCGATTACGGCTATGACGGGCTGGTGCTGGCGACGTTTATGGCCGGCGGTATCATGCTGCTCGCGGGGCTGTTGCGGGCGGGCAATCTGGTGGCCTTTGTGCCGGGACCGGTGATCAACGGCTTCACCATCGGCATCGGGGTGATCATCGCCGCCAGCCAGCTGAGCGATCTGTTTGGCCTGTCGATTGCGCAGGTGCCGGCGGAATTCATCGCCAAGATGGAGGCGCTCTGGGCGGCGCGGGACACGGTGAACAGTCTGGCGCTGGTGATCGGGCTGGCGACGATGGCGGGGATCGTGGCGCTGCGCCGCCTGTCGCCGCGAATGCCCGGGTTGATCATTGCGGTCGGGCTGGCCTCGGCTTTGGTGGCGCTGGCCTCGCTGCCGGTGGATACGATTCTGTCACGCTTTGGCCCCCTGCCCAGCCGCCTGCCAATGCCCGCCCTACCCGAGATCAGCGCCGCGCGGCTGGTCGAATTGCTGCCTTCGGCGTTTATCATCGCCTTTCTGGCCAGCGTCGAATCGCTGCTTTCGGCGATGGTGGCCGACAAGATGATCGGCGGGCAGCACCGGCCCAATGCCGAAGTTCTGGCGCAGGGGTTTGCCAATCTCGGCTCGGCGCTGTTTGGCGGGTTGCCCGCGACCGGCGCGATTGCCCGCACCGCAACCAATATCCGCGCCGGTGGCAAAACGCCGGTGGCGGGGATCGTGCATGCATTGACCATCCTGCTGGTGATGCTGGTGGCGGCGCCCTTGGCCGGTTATCTGGCGATGCCGGCGCTGGCCGGTCTGCTGATCCTGACCGCGTGGAATATGAGCGAGCCGCATAAATGGCGCGGCTATCTGCAAGACCGGCGCTCGGATCAGGTGCTGCTGGTGTTAACCTTGCTGCTGACGGTGTTTGTCGATCTGACGGTGGCAATCGGCGTCGGCGTGGCGGTCGGTCTGGCGCTGCGGCTGCGGCGCAATGATGCGGGGATGGAGAAGGACTGGACCCCGCCCGAGCGCTAGAGGGTCAGCATATGGCCGATGAGGCCGACCAGAAAGCCGATCACCGCGCCGAGTTGCGGCGCCCAATGGGCCTCGAGTTCGGCCTGCGGGGCGATATCTTTGAAGGTCAGATAGATGATCCCCGCCGCCGCCGCCAACATCATCGCGCCCAGTAACTGCGGGCTCTGCGAGAGCACCTCATGGCCGAGATAGGCGCAGAGCGGGCCGATCAGGATCATCGCCCAGAAGCTGATCAATATGGTGGATTTGCGGTGCGCGCCGCTGGCCTTGATCTCGCGGAAGGCGTTGAAACCCTCGGGCAGGTTTTGCACCGCGATCAGGAAGGCCAGCAAGATGCCGGTCGGCTTGCCCAGCGCCAGCGCCGCACCGAGCGCAATCGCCTCGGGGATGAAGTCCAAAAGCATCGCCATCAATTGCGAGACCGATCCGCCCTTTTGCGCGATCAGCCGGTCGAGCAGGAAAAACCCCAACCCGCCAAGGGTGAAGGATACGATCACCCAGAGCATCGAGAGTTCATGAATACCCTCGGGCACCAGCACCAGCGTCGTCGCCGCCATCAGCACGCCGCCGCCAAAGGCGATCACCGAATGGCGAAATTCATCCTCGAGCCAGCGCTGGCGGATATGTTCAACACTGGCGAGATGCGCGCCGAGCGGGATCGTGCTGCCGGCGCCCAGCGCCAGCAATAGCGAGAGGGTCAGACTGTCCATGGGGGGATCATAGCGCCAGTTTTCCCGCCATTACAAGCGTTTGGCGGGTGACACGGCCTGCCGCTTTACAGCGCCAGCACCTGCGGGCGCCATGGGCCGTTCGCCTCCGCGCTGCCCACCGGTGGCGGGTGCAGGCGCAATTCCCAGTCTTTGGGCGGCTGTCCGCGCTGCAATTGCCGCCCGAGCCGCCAGCGCGGCGCGGCGGGCCGCAGCAGCGCGGGATCGGGCGGCATGTGATGCAGCGACCAGCGGCTTTCGACCCCCGCGATGGCACTGCGCGCGGTCTCATGACCCAGCATCACCCCCAAGGGCGCGGGCGCGTGGCGGCCCGCCTGCCGGTTGCGCATCAGCCCCTCATCCGCCGCCATATGCAGCCGCCGCACCTGCCGCAGGTCCGGCGCTTCGGCGATCTCGCCGATGACCAGCGCAATACAGCCCGAGCGCAGGGATTCCTCCATGCTCCACAAAACATCGACCGGACGTTTGCACTTGGCGATGATCAGGGCGCTGGGATCCTGCATCAATGTGGCCAGCCCGTAGGGGTAAAACCCATCGCTGCGCCAGGCCGGCCGGAACCAGATCACCGGTCCCTCGGGCTGCGCCGCCCCCACCGCCAGCGCCGCCAATGTGCGCCGCGCGGAGCCGGTGAATTCATGCACCCGCCCGCGCGCCAAGGCGACATCTTGCAGCGGCTGTAAAGGATAAAGCGGCGCGGGCGGCGGGCCGTCATCGCGGCCTGCGGCGGCGTTCAGCTCGGCCATAAGCTGCGCGGCGCGGGCGAGTTTGGGGTTGGCTTTGGGGTCAGCCTTGGGGTCGGCGGCCGCAGTGGTCCCGGCGCTGGAACGGGGGCTTTGAGGGGGCTGTTCGGGGTGATCCTTCATGCCTCACCCTAGCATGTTCGCGCTATGTTCTCAATTCCGCTTCTCTTGTTTTTCACTCTGAAACCGCTAGGCTGCGGGGCTGATAAGGAATATGGAATGACCAGATACACGCTTCGCGATACCGCCCTGACGATCCCTGATTTTTGTTTGGGCACAATGACTTGGGGCCATCAGACCCCGCTTGAAGACGCCCATCGCCAGATTGATATGGCGCTTGAACACGGGGTGGATTTTCTCGACACCGCCGAAATGTATCCGGTCAATCCGATCCGCATCGAATCACGCGGCGCCACCGAGCGCGTTATCGGCGCGTGGAACGCCAAAGGCGGGCGCGACCGGCTGGTGATCGCCTCGAAAATCAGTGGCGAGGGCGCCGGTGTGTTCGAAGGCGGCGCGCCGATGATCGGGGCGGCGCGGCTGCGTTCTGCGGTCGAAGAGGCGCTGGCGCGGTTGCAGACCGACCATATTGATATTTACCAACTTCACTGGCCCAATCGCGGCTCGTATCATTTCCGCAAGAACTGGAATTTCCAACCGCCGACGGGCAAAGCAGAGGTCCGCGCCCATATCACCGAGGTGCTGCGCGAGGCGGCGGCGCTGATCGAAGAGGGCAAGATCGGCGCGATTGCCCTGTCCAACGAATCGGCTTGGGGGCTGGCGCAATGGAGCGCGATTGCCGAAGCCGAAGGGCTGCCGCGGGTGGCCACGGTGCAGAATGAATACTCCTTGCTGTGCCGGTTATTCGACACCGATATGGCCGAGGCCTGCACGCTGGAAGAGGTACCGAATTTGGCGTTTTCACCGCTGGCGGCGGGGCTGTTGACCGGCAAATACGCGGGCGATGTGACGCCCGAGGGATCGCGCCGGTCGGTGAATGCGGAACTGGGCGGGCGGTTGACCCCGCGGGTGTTTGACGCCGTCGCCGCCTATCTGGGGCTGGCGCGCGATTTCGGGCTCGATCCGGTGCAGATGGCGCTGGCATGGCACCGCACGCGGCCGTTTACCTCGATCCCGATCCTTGGCGCCACCAGTGCCGAGCAACTGGCGCGGCAGCTTCCGGCCCGCGATCTGACCCTGCCCGATGAGTTGCTGGCGGCGATTGACCAGACCCATAAAGACCACCCGATGCCCTATTGAACGGCGCTGCGCGGCGCTCGGGGACTATCCCTGAGCGCCACCCTGAGCGCCGCTTTTCGACCCAGTAAAAACGAGAGTTCACACCACGGCCCACCGCAACTGACCAACCGAGGATCATATGACCCGATTACTGACCGCATTCGCCTTGATGATACTTCCGATGGTCGCCCTGACGGGCTGTGTGATCGACCCGAACGGCCTGCCGCAGGGGCTCTATTACACGCCGCCCGCACCCGTCGCCCAGCCGCAGGCGCAGGAACCGGCCTATAATCCGAATTTCGACGCGACTTATGACAGCGAAGGCCCGTCGCGCCCGACGCCGGAATACGTGGCACCCGAAACCCGCGTGACGCCGCCACCCTCGGGGGCGATGCTGGCCCGCCAGCGCGCCGCCTGCACCAGCGACGGCGGGCGGTTCATGGCGCGCGGCGCCGAGGCCTATGCCTGCGTCTATCAAACCAGCGATTCCGGGCGGCAATGTGATGAGGCCAGCGATTGCGAAGGCGCCTGTCTGGCGCGCTCGCGGACCTGCGCGCCGATGCAGCCGATCTTTGGCTGCCAAGAGGTGTTTACCAGCGCCGGACAGCGCGAGACCGTCTGCACGGATTAACGGTTAACACCCGCGATTAATGATGAACCGCGGGAGTTAACGATGAAGGGTTCGGAAGCGCTGCACCCGACGCCTGCGCTGCGGCCTAGCCAAAGCGGCGCAGGCCGCTCTCGGTGACAATGCCGTCAAGCCGCTGGTCATATTGGTCAATCGGCACCTGCGATAACTCTTGCGCATCAAAGGCATAGCCCAGCGCCAGCACCGGCCCCGCCGCCCGCAACAGGGCCAGCGTGCGGTCATAAAACCCGCCGCCATAGCCCAGACGGTAGCCCTGCGCGTCAAAACCGACCAGCGGCACGATCACCACCCGCGGGGTGATCACCTCGGCGTCACGGGGCACCTGCGCGCCAAAGGGGCCATCGACCAGCGCGCAGCTATGGCTCCAGCGGTGAAACTCCAGCGGCTGGCCCGCGCCACGGATCACCGGCACGCCGACCACGCCCGCATGCGCCGCCATCACCGGCAGCGGGTCAACCTCGGTGCGGATCGGCATATAGCCCGCCAGCGCGTCCTGCGCATAGGGCGCCAAAGCCGCCGCCAATTGCGCCTGCGCGGCGGCATCGCGCGCCCCGGATTTCGCCGCTTTCCGCGCCGCAAACGCCAGCTTGCGCGCTGCGGTTTTCTGCCCGTCGATCTTCATCTCGCCCGCCCTGTTACCTTACAGCAGCATGACAGAGGCGAGCCCGAGGAAGGCGAAGAAACCGACCACATCGGTGACGGTTGTGACAAAGGGCCCCGAGGCCAGCGCCGGATCGACCTTCATTTTGTCCAGCATCACCGGCAGCACAATCCCCGAGAGCGCCGCCGAGGCCAAGGTCGCGAACATCGACAGCGCGATCACCACCGCCAGCATCGGCAGACCGAACCAGAAGCCCGCGACCACCGCCATGATCAGACCGAAGGCCGAGCCGTTGATCATCCCCACCGCCAGCTCACGCCAGATCACGCGGCGGGTGTTCTGGCCAGTCAATTCGCGCGTCGCCAAGGCCCGCACCGCCACCGTCATCGACTGGGTGCCGGCGTTGCCGCCCATCGAAGCGACGATCGGCATCAGCACCGCCAAGGCCACCAGAGCGCTGATCTCATCCTCGAACTGGGCGATCACCAGAGAGGCGAAGATCGCGGTGATCAGATTGATAAACAACCATAAAAACCGGCCCTTGGCGGTGTCGATGATACGGTCCGAGAGCGAGCTTTCCTCATTCACACCGGCCATCCGCAGCATGTCTTCTTCATGCTCGTCATCCAGCACCGCCATCGCGTCATCAATTGTGATCACACCGACCAGACGGCCGGATTGATCGACCACCGGCATCGAAATCAGGTGATATTTGTTGAACAGATGGGCGACTTCCTCTTCCTCTTCGGTAGCCTCGACCGAGAGGAAACTCTCCTCGACCAGTTCCGACAGCGCCATCGCGCGGCGCGCCGACAACAGCCGCCCGAGGGTGACATAGCCGCTGGGCCGGTGCCGCTCATCGACGAGGATCACGTGGTAGAACTGATCCGGCAGCCAGTCCTCGGTGCGCATGAAGTCAATCGCCGCGCCGACGGTCCAATCCTGCGGCACCGCCACGGTCTCGGATTGCATCAGGCGGCCGGCGGAATGCTCGGGCCAGGCCAGCGACGACTCCACCGCCGCGCGGTCGTCGCTTTCCATCGTCTCGAGGATATAGGCCTGATCGATATCCTCAAGATCTTCAAGGATATCAACCACATCGTCGGTATCAAGCTCGCGCACCGCCTCGGCCAGCGCCTCCCGCGGGAGCGCCTCGATCACCTCTTCGCGCACGCCCTCTTCAAGCTCGGAGAGCACATCGCCATCGAGTTGATCGGCCGAAAGCGCCAGAAATGCGCGCCGCTGCTGGCTGCTGATCTGCTCGATGAAATCGGCGATATCGGCGGCATGCAGCGGCTCCAGTTCGGCGATTACCGCGGGTGCGTCACCGGCCTCGACAGCGTCCAGAATCGCCTGAATGCGCTCATTATCGAGCCCCTCGCGCGACTGCTCCTCGGCCTCCAGGACGCCGGTCTCCTGCCGCGCGCCGTGTTCCGGTTCTGCCATTCACGCCTCCCCAAGCAAATCTGGCCCCGACTCGTCGCGGGGTTTGGTGGTTGTTAAGCGTAATTCTCCGCGCAATAAAGGGAAGACCGTTTCAAACTCACTGGGTTCCATGGCTAATCTTCTTCTCGGGCAGACGCTCGGCTATTCCTCCGACCCGTTTTATGACGGGCCCGCGGCGGCGATCATCGAGCGCCGCGGCGCGGTTCTGGTAGACGGCGGGCGCATTCAGGCGGTGGGCACGGCGGATGACCTGCGCGCCGCCCATCCGCAGGCGCAGGTGCATGACTATGGCGAGGCGCTGATTTCGCCCGGGTTCATCGACGCGCATATCCATTATCCGCAGACGGCGATGATCGCGAGCTGGGGCAAACGGCTGATCGACTGGCTCAACAGCTATACCTTCCCCGAGGAAATGCGGCTTGAGGATCCCGCCTATGCGCAGGCGGTGGCCGGGACCTGTATGGACCTGATGCTCGATCACGGCACCACCACGGTGGCCAGCTATTGCACCGTCGCGCCGCAAAGCGTCACCGCGCTGTTCAAAGCGGCGCAGGCGCGCGGCATGCGGGTTTTGGGCGGCAAGACCTGTATGGACCGCAACGCGCCCGAGGGGCTGCGCGACACCGCGCAAAGCGCCTATGACCAGTCGAAAGCACTGCTGGAACAATGGCACGGGCGCGACCGTATCTCTTATGTGATCACACCGCGGTTTGCGCCCACTTCGACGCCCGAGCAGCTTGAGGCTTTGGGCAGTCTCTGGGCCGAGCATCCCACCTGCCTGATGCAGACCCATATCAGCGAACAGCACGAAGAAATCGCCTGGGTGAAGGAGCTTTTCCCCGAGGCGCGCGATTATCTCGATGTCTACGAGCGCTTTGGCCTGTTGGGCGCAGGCGGGCTTTACGGCCATGCAATCTATCTGACCGAACGCGAGCGCGCGCGGATCCGTGAGACCGGCGCGGCCTTGGTGCATTGCCCGACCTCGAACACTTTCATCGGCTCGGGCCTGTTTGATATGGCGGGGCTCAAGGCTGAGGGGCAGCGCATCGGGCTGGCCACGGATATCGGTGGCGGCTCGAATTTCTCGATGCTGCGCACGATGGCGGCGGCCTATGAGATCGGACAATTGCGCGGCACCGCGCTGCACCCCTCCTATCTGTGGTGGCTGGCCACTGCCGGTTCCGCGCAGGCGCTGGGGCTGGGCGATACCATCGGCAGATTGGCGCCGGGCTATGAGGCCGATCTGATCGTGGTGGATCTGGCCTCGACACCGGTGATCGCCCAGCGCCACGCCCAGGCCAAAGACTTCTGGGAAGCGCTGTTTCCGACCATCATGATGGGCGACGACCGCGCCATTCGGGCCACTTGGGTGGGTGGCAACCCCCGCTGACCGGGCGCCCCGCGTCCAACCGCCCCTCCCATCTTTATGCCATAAATATCCTGGTGGGAGGTGCGCAGCACCGTGGGAGGTAAAACCTCCCGGCGGCTGGCGGGGCCCTCAATGGGGCCCGACGGCCGCCCCTCCTCATTCAAGGTGCCTCACCCGGCCAGTAGCGCCAAAGCCTCGGTGTGGATCTGTGGATTGGCGGCGGCGATCACCTGCCCGCCCTCATGTGCCGGCCCGCCCTGCCAATTGCTCACCACGCCGCCCGCCGCCTCGATCACCGCGATTGGCGCCATGATGTCATAGGGGTTCAGCCCCGCCTCGATCACCAGATCCACCTGCCCGCTGGCGACCAGCGCATAGGCGTAGCAATCCATCCCGTAGCGGGTCAGCCGTGCGCGCGCGGCGACGCGGCGGAAGGCTGCGCCCTCCTCTGCACTGCCGACTTCGGGGAAGGTGGTCATGATAATCGCCTGATCCAAGGCGCGCGGGGCATGGGTTTGCAAGGTCGCGCGGCCTTGCGGTCCCTCGACCTGTGCCACGCCCAGCCCGCCGCTGAACCGCTCGCCGATATAGGGCTGGTCGATGATCCCCAGTATCGCGCCCGCGGCATCTTGAAGCCCGATCAACACGCCCCAGGTCGGGGTGCCCGAGATAAAGGCGCGGGTGCCGTCAATCGGGTCGATCACCCAGGTCAGCCCGCTGCTGCCCGCGCTATAGCCCTGTTCCTCGCCCAAGATCGCGTCCTGCGGGCGCAGCTCCTGCAATTTGGCGCGGATCGCGGCTTCGGCGGCGCGGTCGGCGACGGTGACCGGATCGAACCCGCCCGCATCCTTATTGTCGGCGGTCAGATCCACTTGCCGGAAATGCGCCAGCACCTCGGGCCGCGCGGCATCGGCCAGCGCCTGCGCCACCTGCCATAGCTCTGCCGCCAGAGGATCGCTGATCTCGGCGCGCGTCAGGGGCTTGGGCGACGGGGTCAATTGGGGCATCTGCAGATCCTCGCATCAAAAAAGGCCCGCGGGTGGCGCGAGCCTTTTTTGCATACTGCCCCCTGTGGCGCGGGGCAACTGCAGGGCCTTGGTTCCGGCGCAAACTCTGGCCCCAAATCCTGCGCCAGCGCATTACCGGGCGGCCCGCCCAATGATCAGCCCGAGGTCAGCCCAATGGTCAGCCCGAGGTCAGCCAAAGATCGGGCGACCAATCAACCGGCGATCAGGCCGCGTCCGAGAGCACCCGCGCCAGATCGAACAGGCGGCGGCGTTGGGCCTCGGGGATCGCGTAATAGGCGCGCACCAGTTCCATCGCCTCTTTATTGGCCAGCAAGTCGGGATCAACGCCGCGATCGGGGTTTTCGTCGCTCAGACCTTCAAAGAAAAAGCCGATCGAGACGCCCAAAGTGCGCGAGATATCCCACAGGCGCGAGGCGCTGACGCGGTTCATACCGGTCTCGTATTTCTGGATTTGCTGGAATTTGATCCCCACCGAATCGGCGAGTTGCTGTTGGGTCATCCCCACCATCCAGCGGCGATGCCGAATCCGTTTTCCGACATGGACATCTACAGGGTGTTTCAAATGCTACGCTCCTTTTGTCAGGCTCTGCTGCGCCGCCCCATGGCGGATCGACAAGACACCGGCGTTCCGTAATCTCAAATCAAGCACAAAGCGTGCCAAAGTCTAATTATTAGCTCAATTTTTTACCTGCGACGTGTGTTTACAGCCTGTCTACACCTATAACGCGGGTCAAATGGGGCGGTTTCCACAAGGAAAGCATCAATTGCCACCCCACCGTAAAGCCAGCCTATACCCTCGCAGCACCATACCGGAAGATGTAATCACGAGTGGCAATTTCCATCAAGACGTGTTTTGCAAAATGCAACGCATTGTGAGATCAACTCTCACGTGCATTCGCAATTTGCACACACTTTGCGGCCGGAATCCAGAAAAAACCGCATCCAACATGCATCTTATTCGCCGGTTTTTGCCCGTGCCACGCCGATGGGCGCCGATGGGCGCCGCGTCAGGCTTTACCTTGCCCCCTGCGCCCGCCATCCTCGCGCCTGCCCCGCAGCCAGAAAAAGAGGTTTTGCCCATGCGCGCCTTCGTATTATCCGCGACCGACACCCCGCCCGAGGTTGTCGAAACGCCCATGCCAGAGCCCAAAGCCGGCGAGATCCGTCTGAAAATCCGCGCCTGCGGGTTGAATTTCGCCGATCTCTTGATGGCGCGCGGCGAGTATCAAGAGCGCCCCGCGCTGCCCTTTACCATGGGCATGGAGGTCGCCGGGGTGATTGATGCCTTGGGCGAAGGGGTGATGGGTTTCGCCCCCGGCCAGCGGGTCGCGGCGTTTGCGGGGCGCGGCGGATTGGCGGAATACGGCTGTTTTCCCGCCCATAGTTGCCTGCCGATCCCCGATGCGATGCCCTTCGAGCATGCGGCGGGCTTCATGGTCGCTTACGGCACCTCGCATGTGGCCTTGGCGCATCGCGCGCGACTGACCGAGGGCGAGACGCTTTTGGTCTTGGGTGCGGCGGGCGGTGTCGGGCTGACCGCGGTGGAGATCGGCGCGCAATTGGGCGCACGGGTCGTCGCGGTGGCCCGCGGGGCCGAGAAGCTGGCGGTGGCGAAAGCCGCCGGTGCCTTGGTCTTGATCGACAGCGAGAGCGCCGATCTGAAGGCCGAATTCAAAGCGCTGGGCGGCGTCGATGTGGTCTATGATGCGGTCGGCGAGCCTGCGGCCAGCGCCGCGTTGCGCGCCCTGCGCCCCGAGGGGCGGTTTGTGGTCATTGGTTTTGCCGGTGGCGAGATCCCAAAGTTCCCCGCCAATATCCTGCTGGTGAAAAATATCGACGTGATCGGCCTCTATTGGGGCGGCTATGCGGTTTTCAAGCCGCAGGTGATCACCGAATCGCTGGGGCAATTGATGGCGATGTATGCCAAGGGGCAGTTGCACCCCCATGTCAGCCACGCGCTGCCGCTGGAGGAGACCGCGCAGGGGATGGAGTTGATGCGCAGCCGCAAATCCACCGGCAAGGTGGTGATTACGATGCCAGAATAGGCCTAGGCGGCGACCACCTCGGGTCCGGCCCAAGCGCGGCGCAACAGATCGGCCAGCGCCATCACCCCCGGTTTTTCGGGGCCGGGGTGGATATAGAGATTGACCAGATGGCTGGTGAGTTCGGGCAGCGCGCCGCTGTGGGCGATGCGTTCGGCATGGGTGGATTCGGTCCCCGCCAGCATCGCCTGCACGCCCATATCGGAACTGACCGCCGCCTCGATGGTGCGATCGGAATCTGATTCGACCACCGCCTCCCAAGGGATGCCCGCGCGGTCCAGCGCGGCGATGATACCCGGGCGAAAGATACAATAGCGCCCGAGCGCCAGTTTCAGCGGCCGCTGCCGCCACGCCTGCCCGCCCGGCGCGCCGATCCAGACCAGCGGCAGACGGGTGAGCGTTTCACCGCCCGCATCGCAATGGCTCTCGGTGGTCAGGATCAGATCGCATTCGCCTTGGGCAAATTTCTCTTTCGCCTTGCGGGTGGCGCGGGCCTGTAGATGCACGCGCATACGCGGATAGGTGGCGCTGAACAGCCGCAACACCTGCGGGATATGCGGATGCACGATGTCATAAGGCACGATCAGCGAGATCTCGCCCTCGAAGGCGCTGTCGGTCATCCGCGACACCGCCTCGTCATTGAGCGCGAGGATGCGCCGCGCATAGGTCAGCAGTTGCTCGCCCTCGGCGGAGAGCTGCACGCCGCGCCCGTTGCGGTCCAAAAGCGCCTGCCCGAGGCTCTCTTCGAGCCGCTTGATCTGCATCGACACCGCGCTTTGGGTGACATTCAACACATGCGCGGCGCGGGTCACGCCGCCGAAATCGGCAATTGCCGAGAGCGCCCGCAGGGCGGCCAGATCCAGATTGCGCCTCATATCACCATCCGTGATGCGTCACATCATAAACATTCGATGTTATAATGCGCATGTGCAGGATATAGCGTCAAGCGTATTGATGCAGAGGGGCTTGGCCCCGCGCCGAGACCGGCCCGCATGGCTACCGACCCAATGACATACCGACCCGCGTTCCCTTATTTTGCCAGTTAGGAGGCTCTCATGACCCAGACCAATGCACCCCTGATGCCCCGCGCCTCGCTCTTGGCCATGATTGCCGGACGCGCGCCGAAACCGGCGTTGCAGACCATGATCGCCACCGCCCGTGAACGCCGTCAATTGGCCGCGCTGCCCGAACAGCGGCTGGAAGATCTGGGCCTGACCCGCGCCGAAGCCACGCTTGAGGCCGCGCGCCCGTTTTGGGATGCCCCGCGCGCCTGGCGCCGGTAAAACCGCGCGGCGCAACGGCCCGCGGCCCCAAAGTGCAATAAACACAGGCGCCCGCGCTCTATCCCGCGCCCTGCCCCGTGCAAATCGCGGGCAGATCGCGGGCGCCCCCTGCCCGCCTGCGGTGCCACACGCCGGATCAGACCCTAAACGAATCGTGAAAACCTGACGGAACTCCTTGAAAACCCGCGCCGCGACCGCGATATTACATGGGAACCGTCGGGTAGATACGCCCGTCGGCAATGGCTTCCAACGGAGGGTTTCATGGCCAACTATCAGTCGGTGCGTTCGACTGCCCCAGAGGCGCTAGGCGCTCGGATCGACGCGGGGCTGCGCACACATATGAACAAAGTCTACGGCACGATGTCCGTGGGCATGTTGATCACTGCGCTTGCAGCCTGGGCAATTGCCGGGCTTGCCGTGACCGGCGACATGTCGTCGGCCGCATTGACCGCCGAAGGTCAGGCAATGATGATCCGTCAGGGTGAATTCCTGACCGGCTTCGGCGCTTTGCTCTATACCTCGCCGCTGCGCTGGGTGGTGATGTTCGCCCCCCTGGCGTTCATCTTCTTTGGCTGGGGCGCCTTGATGAGCCGTGGCTCGGCGGCGATGGTGCAGGTCGGCTTCTTCATCTTTGCCGGTGCCATCGGCCTGTCGATGAGCTCGATCTTCCTTGTCTACACCGATTACTCGATCGTGCAGACCTTCATTGTCACCGCGATTGCCTTCGCCAGCCTGAGCCTGTTTGGCTATACCACCAAACGCAATCTCTCGGGCATGGGCACCTTCCTGATGATGGGTGTGATTGGCCTGATCGTGGCGATGGTGATCAACATCTTCCTGCAGTCGCCGGCGATGATGTTCGCGATCTCGGCGATTGGTGTGCTGGTGTTTGCCGGTCTGACCGCCTTCTACACGCAGGACATCAAGAACACCTATGTCGCGCATGCCGCGCAGGGTGATCAAGAGTGGCTGGACAAAGCCGCCTTTGACGGCGCGCTGAGCCTCTACATCAGCTTCCTGAACATGTTCCAGTTCCTGCTGATGTTCATGGGCTCGCAGGAATAACCCGAGCTTGAGCAAGTTTTGAGGGCCGGTGCAGCGATGCGCCGGCCCTTTTTCATTGGGCGGTTTGGTTTGGGGTGATGTGGTTTTGGGCGGTGCGGTTCTGGTAGCGCGGCCTTGGGCTGGCCTGCTTATACGCCACCCCCTGCCCCAACCCACAGCGCATAAGAAAAAGGCCGCGCATCGCTGCACGGCCTTTTTGTAATTCAGTCAGAGGGCAGATCTTACTTGATCTTGCCTTCCTTATACTCGACGTGTTGACGCACAACCGGATCAAATTTCCGGATGGTCATCTTTTCGGTCATCGTGCGTGCATTTTTCTTGGTCACGTAGAAGTGGCCCGTGCCCGCGGTCGAGTTCAGACGGATCTTGATCGTCGTCGGCTTCGCCATGATTTTCTCCTGCGCACGGCAGCATCAGGCTACCGGTGAATATCTTGAAGCCAGCCTTTTACGCAGAGTTCGGCCAGAGTCAACCGCCCCGCAGCGCTTAGTAGGCGTTTTTCGTCTTTATCAGGCTATAGGGGGTCAAAAGCATGATTTTCAGGTCCAGCCAGAGCGACCAGTTCTCGATATAGTAAAGGTCATGCTCGATGCGGGCGCGGATTTTCTCCGAGGAATTCATCTCGCCGCGCCAGCCGTTGATCTGCGCCCAGCCGGTGATCCCCGGTTTGACGCGGTGGCGGGCGGAATAGGCCTCGGTCACGCGGTCATAGAGGATATCGCCGGTGCGCGCCGCCAAAGCATGCGGACGCGGCCCGACCAGGGAGAGTTCCCCGCGCAGCACATTGAGAAATTGCGGCAGTTCATCCAATGAGGCGCGGCGGATGATGCGCCCGACGCGGGTCACGCGGGCATCATGGCGACGCACGGCTTTGACCGCCGTCGGATCGCAGGCCTCATGATACATCGAGCGGAATTTCAGCACCGTGATCGGCGCATTGTTGAACCCGTGGCGGCGCTGCACAAACAGCACCGGCCCGCGCGATTCCAGCCGGATCAGCGCCGCGACCAGCAGCATCACCGGCGCCAGTATGAACAGTGCCAGCGTAGCGAAAATCACGTCGAATATGCGCTTTTGCACCGCCCGCGCGCCGGTGAACGGGCGTTTGTAGATCTCGATGAACCTAAACCGCCCGATCGACGAGCGCCGCTTGCGCGAGAACTCGGGGATCTCGGCGCCGTCCAGCACCCTGATATCCACCGGCAGCACAAACAGCCGTCCCAAAAGCTGCTGGATGCGCAGATGCGAGGCATGGGGGATGGCAATGATCACCGTGTCGATCCGCGCCAGACGGGCGAATTCGACCAGATCATCCAGATCGCCCATCTTGTGATAGCCAGCGATCACATTCGGCGAGCGCTGGTCGCAACGCTCGTCGAAAAAACCGCACATCCGGCGGCCCTTGCCACGCTCCTTGTCGATCTCATGGATGATCGCGCTCAGCGCCGGGCCACCGCCGACCACCACAATCCGGTGCTCAAGCCGCCGCCGCCGCATCAAGGCACCGATCCGCAGCCGCATGCCGCTGCGCAGGATCAGCACCGCCGCCAAAGCGCCCAGCGCCCAGGCACCAAGCCAGCGATCAACCCCGCCCGCCTCAATCCCGGCATAGGCCAGCAGGCTGCGGGTGATGCCGATGGCGAGCGCCAGAGCGACCACGCCAATCGCCAGACTGGCGGGCAGTGCACGCATCCGGCGAAACCGGTAGCCACCCAACAGCCGCGCCGTCACCACCATCAGGACCCCCGCCAGCCACAGGATGCCGCTGATCTTCACCTCGCCCAGCTCCAGGGGCACAGTCAGGGCGAAAGCCAGCCGCCCGATGACGATCACCGCCAGCAGTTCCAGTGCGAACAGCGCCAGTGACAGCACCGAGGGCCGCAGCGCCGGTTGCGCCAATCGCTGCGCCTTGGCCAGCGCCTGCCCGCCCAACAGCCGCGGACGCGGCGCGCCGGTGAACGGCCGCCGGCGGTAGGTCTCGGCAAAAAGCCGTTTGCGCGCTGTTATATGTTCCATCACGGCACCACGTCAGACCCGCAACCACGGGCATCCCTCGTTACGCGCGCCCGGTTTCGCGGGGGTCTCGGGCGCCAGAGCGGAAAATCTACGCGGTGGATAGGGCACAATTATGGCACTGCGGCGCAATCCTGTGCGGGATGTGTCGATTTTGGGTCAAGTTGCGCGGACGGCCTGTAAGCCGGATTTTGTTCCGGGGTTGCCCCCTTCGACGACCATTCCTCTGACCCTGCCGTTACCGGCGGATTCAAGCTGCCAACCCGGGCCTCTGGGCTGAGATCTCCCCGCAGTGATATCGCTAAAGCGATCATACCTGCACGAGGCCCCTATTCGGCATTGCTCCTGGTGGGGCTTGCCATGCCGGTCCGGTTGCCCGTCCCGCGGTGGGCTCTTACCCCACCGTTTCACCCTGACCCGCAGCCAAAAGGCGCGGGCGGTTTGTTTTCTGTGGCGCTTTCCCTCGGGTTGCCCCGGCCGGGCATTACCCGGCACCATTGCCTCATGGAGTCCGGACTTTCCTCGAGCCGAAAGGCCCGCGGCCGTCCAGCCATCCGCGCCCGCCCGACATAAGCGCCGCCCGCAGTCAGGTCAACTGACCACAAGCCTCGCGATACCCAAAACCTCCCGCCCACTTTATGCCCCAAATATCCCGGGGGCGCGTGGCCGCAGGCCGCGCGGGGGCAGAGCCCCCAGACCGCACCGCCCGCAGGCGGTGCTCAAAGGTCTTGCCGCGCCAGCGGCGCAATTTAACAACTCAGGTCAGGCGGCGTCAAACTCGCGCATGCGGGCGACATAGCGCGCCAGCGTGTCGATCTCGAGGTTGATCCAGTCGCCGACCGCGACATCGCCCCAGGTGGTCACCTCTTGGGTGTGCGGGATCAGGTTGATGCCGAAGGTATCGCCCGCGACCTCATTGACCGTCAGCGAGGTGCCATTCAGCGCCACCGAGCCTTTGGGTGCGATGAACCGCGCCAAAGCCTCGGGCGCGCGGAAACTCACCCGCGTGCTGTCGCCCTCACGCACCATCGCGATCACCTCCGCCACACCGTCGACATGGCCCGAGACGATATGCCCGCCCAATTCATCGCCCACTTTCAGCGAGCGCTCGAGATTGAGCCGTTTGCCCGCTGCCCAGCCCTGCTTGCCAATCGCGGTTTTCGACACGGTTTCCGCCGAGATATCCACGTCGAACCAGTTCTGCGGGCTGGCACCCAGCGCGACGACGGTCAGGCAGACCCCATCGCAGGCAATCGAGGCGCCGATGTCGATGCCACTCACATCATAAGAGGTGCCGATCCGCGCCCGCAGATCGCCGCGCTCTTCGACCTCAAGGATCTTGCCGATATCCGTGATAATGCCCGTAAACATGCGCTCTCCTAGGGTTTGTACCGTCCAAATGGCGTCTAAATGCACCAACCGCCCCGGTTTTGGCCCTATTTTGACCATCCCGAGGCTATATAAGCGAATCATTCTGTGGCATCCTTTTGCCAAAAGGGGAACACCCCCGCGCGCTTCGTCGCACCCATCAGTGCGCGGATCGACACAGAGACCCTGAGGCAGGGCAAACGCGAGGCTGCAGCCGGATGCGACGATATCCAGTTGGGGCCGGGCAAACCATGAGGCAGGCATGATCCCCACGTCGGGCGATGATCGACGATTTTTGTTTTTGCAGGGGCCGCATGGGCCCTTCTTCCGGCAATTGGCCGATCTGCTGCAGCGCGCTGGCGCCGAGGTCTGGCGCGTCGGTTTCAATCGCGGCGATCAGGCGTTCTGGCGGCGCGGCAATTACATCCCCTATACCGGCAATCAAGCGGATTGGCCGGCGGCTATCGAGGCGCTGTTCGAAACCCATGCGATCACCGATTTGGTGCTCTACGGCGACACGCGGTTTATCCACGCCGAGGCGCTGACCCGCGCCAAGGCCCGCGGCATCACCGTGCATGTGTTTGAAGAGGGCTATCTGCGGCCATGGTGGGTGACCTATGAGCGCGGCGGCTCGAACGGCAATTCGCGGCTGATGGAGTTGAGCATCGCGCAGATGTCGAAGGCGCTGGAAACCTGCGAGACCGATCTGATCGACGCCCCCGCCCATTGGGGCGATATGCGCCATCATGTGTTCTACGGCTTCGCCTATCACGCGTGGATCTTGCTGGCCAACCGCCGCTACCGCGGGTTTCGCCCGCACCGCGCACTGAGCGTCGGCGCCGAGTTCCAGCTATACCTCAAACGCCTGATTTCGATGCCGTTCATCGCCATCGAGCGGCGGATCGAGACCCGCCGTGTGCGTATGGGCGGCTTTCCCTATCATCTGGCGCTCTTGCAATTGGAACATGACAGCAGCTTCCAGCAGCACAGCCCGTTTTCCACCATGACCGAGTTTCTCGACTGCGCGATCAGGGGCTTTGCCGAGGGCGCGCCGCGACATCATCATCTGGTGTTCAAAGCCCACCCGCTGGAAGACGGGCGCACCAGTCTGAAAGCCGATATCACCCGCATTGCCAAGGAATGCGGGGTGCTCGACCGGGTGCATTTCATCCGCGGCGGCAAACTGGCGGCGCTCCTTAATCACGCGCGCTCGGCGGTGACGGTCAATTCCACCGCCGCGCAGCAGGTGCTCTGGCGCGGGATGCCGCTCAAGGTCTTTGGCGCGGCGGTCTATGACAAGCCCGAGTTCGTCTCGACCCAGCCCCTGCCCGCGTTTTTCGCCGCCCCCACACGGCCCGACCTGCGCGCCTACCGCGATTACCGGCGGTTTCTCTTGGAAACCTCGCAATTGCCCGGCGGGTTCTATTCGGCAGCGGGGCGGCGGCAGTTGCTGCGGCAGGTGGTCGATCTTCTGCTTGCCCATGACGAGCCCTATGACGCGCTGATCAGCGGACGCGCGGCGCCACGGCAACACCTGCGGCTTGTCCGTTGAATTGCCACAAGAACACCCCGCGATAACACCCTTGGAAAAACCGGCTGCTTGTGTCTATAATCACACAAAAAACACATAACAGGCAGTTCCATAAAGGAGCACGAGCAGTGTCCGTCAAAACCCTACGCCGTGCCAGCGTGCTGGCGCTTGGCATGTTTGCTGCAGGGCTTAGCGCCTGCAGCATGCCAAGTTCCGGCCCGAACCGTAATGAAATCTTCTCCGGCTCGGTGCTGCGAGAGGGGGACGCCTATATTGTCGCGGTCGGCGATCGGGTGAACCGCGCCGCCAATGTGCCGCTGGCGCGGGGCTTTTCCGACACGCTGCGCAATGCCGCCCTGATGGGTGGCGACACCATCCGCATTGGCGATACCGTCTCGCTGACGGTCTATGAAAACGTGCCCGAGGGGCTCTTGGCCAGCGCCGATTCGCGCGGCGCCACGCTCACCGATCTGCAGGTTGACAGCCAGGGCTTCATCTATGTGCCCTTTGCCGGTCGCGTGCGCGCCGCGGGGCAGACTCCCGAAGGGCTGCGCGGCACCATTGCCCGCCAGCTGGATGAGCAAACCCCCGATCCGCAGGTCTACGTCAGCCGCACCAGCGGCGACGGCGCCACCGTGTCTTTGGTTGGCAGCCTTGGCGCGCAAGGCGTCTATCCGATTGTGCGCCCGACGCGGCGACTGACCGCGATGCTGGCCGCCGCTGGCGGGGTGACGATCCCCACGCAATCGACGGTGATCACCGTCAACCGTGGCAGCATCAGCGACCGTGTCTGGCTGCAGGATCTGTTTGACCACCCCGAGCTGGATATCGCCCTGCGCGGCGGCGACCGCGTGTTGGTCGAACAGGACCAGCGCCGCTTTACGGTGATGGGCGCGACCGGCGCGCAGGCGCTGGTGACCTTTGATTCGCAGGTTCTGACCGCGATCGAGGCCTTGGCGCAGGTCGGCGGGCTCGATGCCACCCGCGCCGATCCCACCGGTGTCTTCGTGTTCCGTAACGAGCCCGCAGAAGTGGCGCGTAACGTCTTGGGCCGTCAGGATATTACCGGCGACCAGCGGCTGGTCTATGTGCTGGATCTGACCGCGCCGAACGGCATGTTCATGGCCCGTGATTTCCAGATCCGCGACGGCGACACGATCTATGTGACCGAAGCCTCGGCGGTGACCTGGAACCGCACGATTGCCACGCTGACCGGCACGCTGAGCATCGCAGGCGGCGCGGTGAGCACGGCTGAAACCGCCGGCGATCTGTAACCCGCCGCCCGCCTCTGCCGCCTCTTGGCACCTGAAGGGTCCGCTGATGCCCCGCCCGAATGCCCCCGCTGTGCCGCATCGCCTGATTGCTGCCAGCGGCGGCTTTCTGGGCCCCTCGGCGCAGGCGCGGCGCATCCGCCGCATTCTGGAACTGGCCATTGCCCAGCCCGGTTTGGGCTGGCCCTCGCCCGAGGACGCGGTGCTGGCCTGGGGGCACGCGCCGCGCGCATGGCGGGCCGAGGCCTTGGCGCGGCGCAGCGGGGCGCCTCTGTGGCGGGTCGAGGATGCGTTTTTGCGCTCGCTGCATCCGGCGCGGGTCTCGGGTGAGCCGCCTTTGGGGCTGCTTTTGGACCGCAAGGCGATGCATTACGATCCCTCCGCGCCCTCGGAGCTGGAGGAGTTGCTGGCCACGCATGCCTTTGATGACGGCGCATTGATGGCGCGGGCGCGGGTGAATATCGACCGGCTGCGGGCGTTGCATCTGTCGAAATACAACGCTCATGACCCCGAGTTCCCGCCCCCCAAAGCCGGTTATGTGCTGGTGATTGATCAGGTGCGCGGTGATGCCTCGCTGACCCATGGTGGTGAGGCGGGGGCGCTGCCCGAGGACCGGCTGTTTCGCGAGATGCTGTTGATCGCGCAGGAGGAACATCCCAATGCGCGCGTGCTGATCCGCGCCCATCCCGAGACCGCAGGCGGGCAGCGCGCGGGGCATTATAGCACAGCGGATACGGGCGGGCGGGTCGCGTTTATCGACGGGCCGCAGTCGCCCTATGCGCTATTCGAGGGCGCGATCGCGGTCTATACGGTGTCCTCGCAGATGGGGTTCGAGGCGATCCTCGCGGGGCACCGCCCGCGCGTCTTCGGGCAGCCGTTTTACGCCGGCTGGGGGTTGAGCGCGGACCAGACGCCCTCGCTGCGGCGGCGGCGCAAATTAACCAAGGTGCAGCTTTTTGCCGGGGCGATGATGCTCTATCCGCTGTGGTATGATCCGGCGCGCGACCGGCTCTGTGCGCTGGAGGATGTGATTGATCATCTCGAGGCGCAGGTGCAGGCGTTCCGGCAGGACCGGCGGGGCTATGTCGCGCTCGGCATGCGGCTGTGGAAACGCCCGGCGTTGCAGGCGTTTTTCGGTGGGCAGAAGCCGCTGCGCTTTGCGCCCTCGGTTGCGCGCGCGCAGGGGCAGGCGGCGCGCGACGGGCGGCAGCTGTTGGGCTGGGCTTCGGCAGTGCCCAAGGATTTCAACAGCTTGCGGGTCGAGGACGGGTTCCTGCGCTCGCGCGGTCTGGGCGCGGAACTGACGCCGCCCTTGTCGCTCTGCATCGATGATCTGGGCATCTACTATGATCCAACGGTTGAAAGCCGGTTGGAGCGGTTGATCGCCGCCCCCCTGCCCGCCGGTGGCGCAGAGCGCGCGCGGCAGTTGCGCGAGCACCTGCTGGCGCAGGGGGTGACCAAATACAACCTGCCGGCGGGCGAAGCGGTGGCGGAACAGGTCGCGGAGTTGCGCGCGGCGCGGCCCGAGGCGCCGGTGATCCTGGTGCCCGGACAGGTGGAGGATGACGCCTCGATCCGGCTGGGCGCAGGTGAGATAGGCACCAACCGCGCGCTGTTGCAGGCGGTGCGGGCGGCGGTGCCAAAGGCGGTGATCCTGTATAAACCGCACCCCGATATCGAGGCCGGTTTGCGGCTGGGCGCGGTGCCCGACGCGGCGGAATTGGCCGATCTGGTGCTGGCGCGGACCGGCGCGCAGGAGGCGCTGGCGCTAGTGGATCAGGTCTGGACGATGACCTCGGGGATCGGCTTCGAGGCGCTCTTGCGCGGGCTGCCGGTGGTCTGTTTCGGCGCGCCCTTCTATGCCGGTTGGGGGCTGACGCAGGATCGCGGATGGGTGCCCGAGCGGCGGCGCGCGGTCTACCCGCGGCCTGATCTCGACCGGCTGGTGCATGCGGCGCTGATTGCCTATCCGCGGTATTACGATCCGGTGAGCGGCGCGCTATGTCCCGTGGAAGTGGCGGTTGAGCGGCTGGCCTCGGGCGGTATGCCGCGCCGCCCGTTGCGGTTGCGGGTCTTGGCGAAAGCGCAGGGGGCTCTGGCGAGCCACGCCTGGCTGTGGCGGCGGTGAGTTTAGTCCCTGTTTGGCGCGGGTATCAGCCCGGGCCGCGGGCGAGACGGTTTTCGAAGGATAAGGGACGCGCCTGACCCTGGGTGGGCGCCCTGCCCTTGCCATTGAGCGCTGCACTCCAAAGCGGAAATGCCCTGTGAGCGACGAACGACATCGCCAATGCGCCCTCCCGTGGGGAGGGTCGGGCGCGGCCCGTGGGGGCCACGGGCGTGGCGGGGGCCTTTGTAGCTGCGAACTGCTGGTGCAGCCGCCGGACTTCCTTTGAGCGATACGCGCGAAGCGATGAGGGACGCGCCTGACCCTGGGTGGGCGGAACTGACTTTGCCACTGAGGGATGCACTCCAAAGCAGTGAAGTCGGGCGGGCGGTGAGTGACTTCGCCAATGCGCCCTCCCATAGGGAGGATCGGGCGCGGCCCGTGGGGGCCACGGGCGTGGCGGATGAACGGTGGGGGAAACGGTGGCTAGTGGGGTGCGCGCAGTGCCGTTGGGAAGACGGCAGCCACCTTACAGCGCGGCGCGTGGCAGGGTGACGAGGCCCAATTGCTGGGCGCCCTCCAGCGAGAGGATCGCGCTGTTGAGCCCCTGTGGGGCCTGAAACCGGCGCACCGCGTCGCTGGTCTGGGCATCCATCTCGCCGGTGATCGCACCGGTATAGAGCCCGCGTGCAGACAACGCGCGCTGCAGGGTCTCGGTGAAACCGGCGTCCATCTGCGCGGGGCATGGCACGGCGAAGAGACGTTCTTCGGCGGGGCGTAGCACCACGTCTTGCGGCGCGCGGGCGCCATCGGGGCCGGTCGCGACAAATTGGGTCTCGGTCAACGCGGGCACGCGGTCGGTCGCCCAGCAGGCATCGGCGGGCACATGAGCGAGGGCCGGTGCGACAGTATCTGCACGGCGCACCTCGGGTTGCGGCGCGCCGGTCTGGCAGGCGGCAAACAGGGTGACGAGGGCTAAGGCGCTGAGGCTGCGAAACATGAGGATCTAACCGCGATTCGTTAACTAAGGATGTCTTCAGCTTGGTTTTGACCGGCAATGCGGGCGTTTTGCGGGCATCAATCTGCTCGTCGGGGGGCCGTTGTTGCACCTTTTCGGGGCAATCCGCCCGCCGCCTGCCACAATTGCCCGCCTGCCATGCCCGCAGATCATCCCCGCAGACCAACCCAGCCTGCCCGACCGGCCCCTGCCCCGCCATGCCGCCGCCATGCCGCCGCCAAAGCACCACAGAACCCGCCAACAGCGGCAATCGCCGTCACCTCTGGTCAACGCACCTTGGGTGCCTTATGTGGAAACACGCAATTCGACCCAAGGTGAGGCAGAAATGGTCAAGATTACCTACATTGAATTTGACGGCACCGAGCATGTCGTTGACGTAGCGGCGGGGCTGACCGTTATGGAAGGTGCGCGCGACAATGGCATCAACGGCATCGAGGCCGATTGCGGCGGCGCCTGCGCCTGTTCGACCTGCCACGTCTATGTCGACAAAGCCTGGCTGGATAAAATCCCCGCCAAGGACGCGATGGAAGAGGATATGCTGGATTTCGCCTATGAGCCCGATCCCGAAACCTCGCGCCTGACCTGCCAGATCAAGGTCGAAGCGCAGCTGGACGGTCTGGTTGTGCGGATGCCCGAGCGGCAAATCTAAGCGCATGGGCGTTCCGGTGCGCAGACAGATCCAGATCTGGGGCGCGATTGCCGCGCTGCTTATCCTTGTGCTGTGGCTGCTGGGCGACGTCCTGATGCCGTTTATCCTAGGCATGGCGGCGGCCTATTTCCTCGATCCGGTCGCCGACCGGCTCGAGCGGATGGGACTGAGCCGTGTCTGGGCGACGGTGACGATCTGCGTGATGGCGCTGCTGGGACTGGGGCTGACCGCGCTGCTGGTGATCCCGCTTCTGGTCGAACAGACCCAGAGCCTGATCGAGATCGCACCGCAGCTCACCGAACGCGCCATCGGCTTTGTCACCGAGCGTTTCCCCTCATTGATCGACGCGGATTCGACCCTGCGCCAATCGCTGAACTCCTTTGGCGCGCTTCTGCGGTCGCGCGGGGGCGAATTGGTAAATGCGCTGCTCGGCTCGGCGGCCTCGGTGATCAATGTGGTGCTGCTGATCGTCATCGTGCCGGTGGTGGCGTTTTATATGCTGCTTGATTGGGACCGGATGATCGCGCGGATCGACACGCTACTGCCGCGCGAATACGCGCCGGTGATTCGCGATCTGGCGCGTGATATCGACGACACTGTCGCCTCGTTCATTCGCGGCATGGGCGGTGTCTGCCTGATCATGGGCGTGTTTTACGCCGCGACGCTGATGCTGGTGGGCTTGCAATTCGGGCTGGTGGTCGGCGCGGTGGCCGGATTGGTCACCTTTATCCCCTATGTCGGCGCGGTGATCGGCGGCGTCTTGGCGGTCGGGCTGGCGCTCTATCAGTTCTGGGGCGATTGGGTGTCGATCGGCCTTGTGGCAGCGATCTTTGTCTCGGGGCAGATGCTGGAGGGCAATGTGCTGACCCCGCGGCTGGTCGGCCGTTCGGTGGGCTTGCATCCGGTCTGGCTGCTGCTCGCGCTTTCGGCCTTTGGTGCGCTGTTTGGCTTTGTCGGCATGCTGGTGGCGGTGCCGATTGCGGCGGCCATGGGCGTGGTGATCCGCCGCGCCATCGACAGCTATAAGGATAGCGCGCTCTATCAGGGCACGGAGCCAAGCGCCGCGCCGCCGCCCCCGATTAACCTTGAGACCGGACACAGAGATGAGCGACCGGATCAAACCTGAGCAAATCACCTTTGACCTGCCCAATAGGCCGGCGATGGGGCGCGAGGATTTCCTTGAGGCGCCGTCGAATGCGCTGGCGCTGGCGGCGATCGAATCGCCTGCCGGATTGCCCGCAGGCATCATGGTGCTGACCGGCCCGCGCGGCAGTGGCAAGACCCATCTGGCGCATGTCTGGGCGCAGCAATCGGATGCGCAATGGCTCGATGCTGCGACATTGCCCGAGGATCTGCCCTATATCCTCGCCTCGGACGCCCGCGCCTTTGTCATCGACGACGCGCATCTGGTCAGCGGCGCGCAGGGGCAAGAGGCGCTGTTTCATCTGATCAACCACCTGCGCAACAAGGGGTCGCTGCTGCTCACTGCGCGGCAGCCGGTGCGCGATTGGGGGCTGACCCTGCCCGATCTGATCTCGAGGCTGTCGGCGGCGGCGCATGTGGCGCTGGCCGAGCCGGACGAGACCCTGCTGGCGGCGGTGCTGGTCAAATTGTTCAACGACCGGCAATTGCGCGTGCAACCGGCGCTGATCACCTATCTGCTGGGCCGGATGGAGCGCTCGCTCGCGGTGGCCGGTGATCTGGTGGCGCGGCTGGATGCGCAGGCGCTGAAACTGGGGCGGCCGGTGACGCGGGCGCTGGCGCAGGAACTTCTGGCCAAAGAGTTCGGAAGCGACGGCGACGACCTGCAAGACCTCGACATCCCCCCCGAATAGGGCGCATCATGCGGCATATTCCTAACCCGTGACCGCATATTTATGACCTCGCTTGTATCCGACTTTCTGCACGGCCCTCGCCAGACGCCAATCGACCCACCCGAGGGGTTTGATCCGGCGACACCGGCGCGGTTTTTCAATCGTGAACTGTCGTGGATCGCGTTCAACTGGCGGGTGCTCGATGAAGCCTCGAACCCGCGGGTGCCGCTGCTGGAACGGGTGCGGTTCCTGTCGATCTCGGCGGCCAATCTCGATGAGTTCTATACCGTGCGCGTCGCCGGTCTGCGCGAGCTTTACCGCTCGGGCAGTGCCGCGCCCTCGATTGACGGCAAGACCCCGCAAGAGCAACTGACGCTGATCAACGAACAGGCGCGGCAGTTGATGGCGCGCCAGCAGGAAACCTTTGGCGCCCTGCGTGAGGCGCTTGAGGGCGAGCAGATTTTCCTGCTGGATCGCAAGGCGCTGACCGAGGCAGATAAGGAATTTCTCAACGCCTATTTTCTGGCCGATGTGTTCCCGATGCTCTCGCCCCTCGCGATTGATCCGGCGCATCCCTTCCCCTTCATCCCCAACGCCGGTTTCGCGCTGGCGCTGCAAATCGAGCGCCGTGCCGACGGGTTGCGGCGCAATGCTTTGCTGCCGGTACCGACCCAGATCGACCGGTTTATCCCCCTGCCCGCCGAGGGGGGCGCGCTGCGGTTCCTGCCGCTGGAGGAGTTGTTGCTAGACCAGTTGCAAGCGCTCTTCCCCGGCTATTCGATGCGCAACGCCTGCGCGTTTCGGGTGTTGCGCGATTCGGATATGGAGGTCGAGGAAGAGGCCGAGGATCTGGTGCGCGAATTCGAAGTGGCGCTGAAACGGCGGCGGCGTGGCGAGGTGGTGCGGCTGAAACTGACCGCCAACGCCAAGCCGGAACTGCGCAAGATGATCATGCAGGAGCTCGAGGTCGTCCCCGATGAGGTGGTCGAGGTCGAGGGGCTGTTGGGCATGTCGGATCTGACCGAACTGGTGGTCGATGCGCGGCGTGATCTGCAATGGCCGAGTTTCTCGCCACGGGTGCCCGAGCGGGTGCAGGATCACGACGGCAATATGTTCGCCGCGATCCGCCAAAAGGACATGCTGCTGCATCACCCCTATGAGACCTTCGATATGGTGGTGCGGTTTCTGGAACAGGCGGCGCGCGACCCCGATGTGCTGGCGATCAAACAGACGCTCTACCGGACCTCACGCGACAGCCCGATTGTCGCCGCGCTCTGCGAGGCGGCCGAGGCGGGGAAATCCGTCACCGCCTTTGTCGAACTCAAGGCGCGGTTTGACGAGGCCGCCAATATCCGCCAGTCGCGACGGCTGGAACGCGCTGGTGCGCATGTGGTTTACGGGTTCATCAACTATAAAACCCACGCCAAGATTTCCGCGGTGGTGCGCCGCGAGGGCAAGAAACTGGTCACTTACACCCATTTCGGCACCGGCAATTACCATCCGATTACGGCGCGATTCTACACCGATCTGAGCTTTTTCACCTGCAAACCGGCGATGGGCCGCGATGCGGCGCGGGTGTTCAACTATCTGTCGGGCTATGCCGAGCCTGAGGGGCTGGAAAACCTCGCGATCTCGCCGCTGACCCTGAAACCCAAGCTCTTGGAACTGATCAGCGCCGAGGCCGATCACGCCCGCGCGGGCCGTCCGGCGGCGATCTGGGCCAAGCTGAACGCGCTGGTCGAGCCCGATGTGATCGACGCGCTTTATGCCGCCTCGCAAGCAGGCGTGCAGATTGATCTGACGATTCGCGGCATCTGCGGGCTTCGCCCCGGCATTCGCGGGCTCTCCGAGAATATCCGCGTCAAATCCATTGTCGGGCGGTTTTTGGAGCATTCGCGGATTGTCTGCTTTGGCTCGGGCCACGGGCTGCCGTCGATTGACGGGCGGGTGTTTATTTCCTCGGCGGATTGGATGGGCCGCAACCTGTTGCGGCGGGTGGAAACGCTGGTCGAGATCAACAACGCTACCGTCAAAGCGCAGATTGTGCAGCAGATCATGGCCGCGAACCTGCATGACACGGCGCAAAGCTGGGTGCTGGACGGGCTGGGCAGCTACGCGCGTATCCTGCCCGAACCCGGATCCAAACAGGACCGTAAGATGTTCAATTGCCACCGGTTTTTCATGGAGAACCCCTCGCTCTCGGGGCGCGGATCGGCGGGGGCGAAGGATGTGCCGGAACTGGCGCATGACCCGGATTGATTGCCACAGCGCTACCTGTGGCGGATTGACCACGACCAACCGCCAGAGGTTGACGTTTTGGCCGCGCCTGTCCTAGATGGACGCGGCTGCAATTTGACAAAGAGGCAGGGCATGGCGATCACATCCGACCCCATGACCAAGGCATCACGGCGCATTTCGCCCGCACCGCACACATCCCCAAGACAGGCTGAATCCAAGCCATGACACAGGCTCCCAAAGCCGACTCCGCTGCTCTGAGCACGGATACTGCCAATGCCGATGGCACCGCTGACAGCGGTGCGGAAACGGGCACCGCTGCGCCGCCGCGCCCGACCCCGATCCGCGGCTATTTCGAGCGCCCGCTGTTTGACGCCGAGGCGATTCGCGGCCTCCAGCGGGTGGGCGTGATTGATGTCGGCTCGAACTCGGTGCGGATGGTGGTGTTTGACGGCGCCGCCCGCTCACCGGCCTATTTCTACAATGAAAAACTGCTCTGCGGCTTGGGGCGCGGGCTGGCGGAAACCGGCCTGTTGAACCCCGAGGGCCGGGTGCGCGCGCTCAATGCGATCAACCGCTTCTCGATCCTCGCCGAGGAAATGGACCTGACCAGCCTGACCATGGTCGCCACCGCCGCAGTGCGCGAGGCCACGGACGGCGAGGCGTTCAAAACCGAGGTCGAGATGGCCACCGGCATCGAAATGCGGATCATCGACGGTGAAGAAGAGGCGCGGCTCTCGGCGCAGGGCGTTTTGTTGGGCTGGCCCGGTGCGCGCGGGCTGGTCTGCGATATCGGCGGCTCGTCAATGGAGTTGGGCGAGGTCGCGGATAACACGGTTGGCCGCCGCGCCACTTCGCCGCTGGGTCCGTTCCGGCTGCAACAGATCAAGGGTGGCAAGAAGGGGCTGAAAAACCACATCCGCGAGACCCTGACCGAGCTGCGCGACAAGGTCGGCGGGGACCACAAGGCGCTCTATCTGGTCGGCGGCTCGTGGCGGGCCTTGGCGCGGCTGGATATGGAGCGGCGCGGCTATCCGTTAACCGTGTTGCATGAATACGAGATGACGCCGAAGTCGATCCGCAAGACCATCGACTGGCTGCAGGATCAGGACCTGTCGAAACTGCGCAACCGCACCGGCACCTCGGCTGAACGCATGTCGCTGGTGCCCTTGGCGACGGTGGTGCTGCGACAACTGCTGCATGTGTTTCGCCCGAAACGGGTCTATGTCTCGAGCTATGGCATCCGCGAGGGCATCCTGTTCGAGCAAATGCCCGATGATCTGCGCGCCTGCGATCCCCTGATTGAAGCCTCGCGCCATCTTGAGGAGGCCAGCGCCCGCACCCCGGGATTTGGCCGCAAGCTGTTTGATTTCCTCATGCCGCTCTATCGCAACGCGCCGCCCGACCGCATGCGGCTGATCCGCGCCGCCTGTCTGTTGCACGATGTGAACTGGCGCGCGCATCCCGATTACCGATCAGAGAGCTGTTTTGACACCGCGACGCGCGCCAATCTCGGCGGGATGGACCACAAAAGCCGCGTCTATCTGGGGCTGGCGCTGATGAACCGGTATAAGAACCCCGGCTCGAATTCGCGGCTTACCCCCTTGTTATCGCTGCTCGATCCCGAGGATATACGGCACGCGAATATGCTGGGACGGGCGATGCGCTTTGGCGCCATGCTCTCGGTGAAAGGGCCGAATGCGGCGGCGGAAATGCGCTATTATCCCAAAAAGGAAGTGCTGGAACTGATCCTTGATCCCGACCGGCAGGCGCTGTTTGGCGAGGTCGCGCAACAGCGGTTCTCGGCGCTGGCCAAATCGCTGGGGGTCTCGACCAAGCTGCGGGTGGCGCGGACGGCAAAGCTGGAGGTCGCCAAGGCGGAACTGGCCAATGGCGAGGCGGCGAAAGCGGAGACATCCTCCTAAGCGCCGACACCCACAATCCCGGCCACCGGCGCGCGGCTCACAATTCGAGCGGGTCCAGCACCGGCGGTTCTGCCTCTTCAGCCTCGGGCGGTGGTGCCTCGCGGCGGCGGATCAGGATATCGCCATTGGGCAGCAGCTCGGGCATATGCCAGCCCGAATAGTCGCCCAAGAGTTCCGCCAGCGATCCCATAAACGGGTCGATCCGCTCGAGCAATTCGCCCATCATCTCGCCAAACCGCCCACCCTCGGGTGCTTCCTGCGCCGCCAGAGGCAGCGCCAGCATCAGGGAAAACCCGGCAATCACAAAGACCTGTCTCATCGACCCCTCCTAAGCTGCGGCGCGCTCCTGCACTTCGCTCCAGGCGTTATTGAGCGCTTTGAGCCGGTCCTCGGCCATTTTCACCGCCTCATCCGGCACCCCGCGCGCGCGCAAGGCATCGGGGTGGCTCTCGCGCGCCAGACGCCGGTATGCGACCCGCGCCTCATCCAGCGAGGCATCCTGCGGCAGTTCCAACAGGTCATACGGATCAGGGTCCAGCCCCGGCACCACCCGCGCCATGATCGCGGTGAAACAACGCTCACCGAGGCCGAATTCCTCCGATACGGCGCGCAGGAACGCCTCTTCATTGGGGTGGAAGGTGCCATCGGCCATGGCGATATGGAAGAGCCCTTCCAAAAGATCGCGCAACACCGGATCACCGGCGGGAAACAGACCGGCGATCTTGCGCGCATAGGCGTCAAATCCCGCCACATCCTGCCGCGCCAGATTGAAAATCCGCGCCGCGTGTTTCTCATCCGCGGCTGAAATGGTGAAGACCGAGCGGAACATCGCCACCTCATCGCGGGTGACCACGCCGTCGGCCTTGGCCAGTTTCGCGCCCAGAGCGATCACCCCGATGGTAAAGGCGATGCTGCGTTCGGGTGCCGCGCGCAAATGGTCCAGCGCCACCGACAGCGGCTCACCGGCGCGCAGGGCCTCGATAACAGCGGTGATGCGTAACCAGAGCGACATGCCAGCAGTTTACCCCGCGTATTTGGTTTTGCCCATGCGGGATCACAAGAATTTCTGCACCAACACCAGATCTTGAGGGGCGCCGAATTTCCACCCCGCCTGCGGGATCTGCGCGACCGTCGCGAAGCCCTGCTTGCGGTGGAAGGTCAGCGCGGCGGTGTTTTGGGCGCTGATCGCACCGATGAACAGGCGGTGGCTCTGGCCGCATGCATGGGTCTCGAGCGCCGCCAGCAGCGCCGCGCCGATCCCCTGCCCGCGCGCAGTGTCGGCCAGATAGATCGAATGCTCCATCGCCCCGGCATAGCCCGCCGCGCCGCGAAACTGGTCGTAGCTGGCGAACCCCGTGAGCTTTTCTCCGGCGGTCGCCACCAGAACCGCGCGTCCGGCCTGCTGGCGCGCGGCGATGAAGTTGCGGCAGCTTTCCTCAGTGACCTCCACAGCGGTAAAGGTAAACACCGTGTCGCGGATGATCTGGTTCCAGATCACCGCCATCGCCGCCGCATCCTCAAGCCTAGCCGCGCGGATCACGAAAGTTCCCGCACACCCTGTGGTGTCTGAAACCGCGCCGAGAGCGCAAGGGCACCGCGGCGCAGCTCCAACCATGGCTCGCGCTCCAGCGGCGCCACCGCCTGCCCCAGCGCCGCCCCCAATTCTTGCGCGCGCGGGTGCTGCAAGGTCAGACCGGTCAAGCGCACGCCGCGGTCGGGCAGGCGCTGCGCCGGATGCGCCGCGCCCTGCCACTGGATCAGCGCCGGAAATACCCCGTCAAAAGGCAGCCGCCCGTCCTGCGCCACCGCCATCCGCCACGCCAGATCCCCGCGGGCCAATTCCACCGCCTGCCCCGCGCCCTCAGGCGCGCGCGCCAGCGATCCCTCCAGATCGTCCGTCGCCGCGATCCACGCCCGCAGCCGCGGCGCGCCGGTGAACTCATCCAAGGCAAACCAGCGCCGATGCGCGGGCGCCGCCATCTCGGGATTGATCGCGATCACCTCGAGATAGGCCTCAGGCCCCAAGGACAAGAGCGCGTTATGAGTGCCCATCAACGGATGCTCCCCGCCCGCCTCCAGCGGCACGCCGAGCAAAGCCTCGACAAATTCCACCCCCTCGCGCAGGTTTTCCGCCGCGATTGCCAGATGATCAAATACCGCCATAACCCGCCCCACTTTATGCCCTAAATATCCTGGGGGTGAGCCGCCCCGCGGCGAGGGGGCAAAGCCCCCTACCCCCCACGCCCGCTATCCGGCGCCGATAATCGCCCCCGCCGCAAACACCAGCGCGCCGCCCAGAACCCCCAGCAGGGTGGCGCGGAGAACCGGGGTGTCCATGTATTTGTTCTGGATCCAGGCGATCGCCCAGAGTTCGACAAAGACCACGATCATCGCGATCACCGTGGCGGTCCAGAAATCGGGGATCAGATAGGGCAGCGCGTGGCCGAGCCCGCCGAGGGTGGTCATGATCCCCGAGGCAAAGCCGCGTTTCACCGGCGAGCCGCGGCCGGATAATTGCCCGTCGTCCGAGGCGGCCTCGGTAAAGCCCATGGAAATCCCCGCGCCGACCGAGGCGGCGAGGCCGACCAGAAAGGTCGTATGGGTGTCTTGGGTGGCGAAGGCGGTGGCGAAGATCGGCGCGAGGGTGGAAACCGAGCCATCCATCAGCCCCGCCAGACCGGGCTGCACCCAGGTCAGCAGGAATTGCCGCTTGGCGGTCTCATCCTCGCTGGCGCGGGCGTCGCGGCCCAGATGCTTGTGTTCCAGCGCTTCAGCGGTGCTGTGATGGGCGGCCTCGGCGGCGGCGAGATCGCCGAGCAATTTGCGGGTCTTGGCATCCGTGGCGCGGGCGGTGGCAGCCTCATAAAACGCCTGCGCCTGCCGCTCCATCGCCTCGGCCTCGCCGCGGATTTGCTCCAGCGTCATCGTCTCCATCAGCCAGACCGGCTTGCGGGCGTAATAGCCCGCGACATGCTCGCGGCGCAGCAGGGGGATGACCTGCCCGAAACGGTGTTGATGGAGCGCGATCAGGCGGCTGCGGTGGCTGTCTTCTTCGGCGGCCATATCATCGAAAATCGCCGCCGAGGCCGGATATTCCGCCCGCAAGCGCTCGGCATAGCTTCGGTAAATCCGCGCGTCGTCCTCTTCGGAAGAGATCGCCAGCGCGAGGATTTCCTGCTCGCTCAGATCGCGAAAACGGCGGCGGTTTCCATAGCCGGAGATCATCGGGCACCTCTTTGTCTATCGGGGTAGTTTAGACGCTGGGAAGTCATGCACAAGAGGCGGGCCGGACCTGCTGTCCCGCGTGTGGGACAGGGGCGGGATGGTGTGATTTCAATGGGTTATCCTGTCGGGTTTACCCTTTGTTAGGGCTGATATCGGGGATTTTTTGAGTATTTTTGGCAAGATGAAGCCGGGGGTATTGCCCCAGACGGGGCGTCGGGTTGCTTGCCTCAGGGGCTGGCGAATGGGCGGGACGCTTGACGCAGCGATAGTTTTTAACGTTCAATGCAAGCATAGCGTGTGAAAGGGTGAGGTATGAGTGGTCAATCGCGTCCGAGTTACCTGTGTCAGGGCGAAAGCGCCCGGTTGTTTCCGGTGCTGTCCACCACCTCGAAAGAGGGGCGCACCACCTCGATTGTGCTCGCCTGCATGTCGAAAATCGACGAATTCGGCCATGCGCTTCTGGCCTCAGTCGGGCGGCCCTTGGGCAAACGCGCGAAGCTGGATGTCTATACCGAGATCGTGTTTGAAAAGCCCAAAACCGAGATCCGCGAGCGCCCTGACGGGCTGATTGTCGTCACCGTGGGCAGCCGTGAATGGCGTGCCCTGCTGGAAACCAAAATCGGCAACAACGAGCTGGACCCGCAGCAAATCGAGCGCTACCGCAGCCTCGCCAAAGAGTTCGACATTGACTGTGTGATCACCATTTCCAACCAATTCGCCACCACTCCCGATGCCCATCCGGTGGAGGCGGTGCGCAAAAGTAAATCGAAGATTCCAGTGTTCCATTGGTCGTGGATGCATATCCTGACCACCGCCGATCTGCTGATCTCGGCCAAAGGCGTGGCGGATGAGGACCAGCGGATTTTGCTCAATGAATTGCGCCGCTTCCTGACCCATGAAAGCGCCGGTATCCGTGGTTTTGACCGGATGCCGCGCGAATGGACCGAGTTGAACAAGCTGGTCACCAGTGGCGGCGCGATACCGGCGAAATCACCGATTGCACTGCCGGTGTTGGAGGCTTGGCATCAGGAAACCCGCGATCTATCGCTGATCCTGAGCCGGTTGACCGGCACGGCGGTGACCGAGAAATTGCCGCGGCGGCATATCAAAGACCCCTCGGAGCGCCAGAAGGCCGAGTTGCAATTGCTGCGCGATGCGGGGCAATTGACCAGCGAGTTGCTGATCCCCGACGCGGCCTCACCGCTGTTGGTGGTGGCCGATCTGAAACGGCGCTGCATTGATGTCGGCATGACCCTGCGCGCGCCCGAGGACCGCAAATCCACCAAAGCGCGGCTGAACTGGCTGTTGCGGCAGATCAAGACCGAGCGTGCCGAAGGGTATTTCCTGCGTCTCTTGTGGCCGGGCAGCGCCGACAGCACCCAATTTGCGCTGGCGGACCTGCGCGCCGATATCGAGATCGCCAGCGAGGGCAAGGCGCATCTGGTGGTGAGCCGGTTCTTTGTGTTCCAATCCTCGGAGCTGGGCGGGCGCTTTGGCCAGCAGCAGAATTTCATCGCTGAATTGGAGCGTTTGGTGCCGGAATTCTACCGCAACCTTGGCTCGGGCCTGAGCGCGTGGCAGCGTCCGGCACCGAAAATTCAGGAGGCGCGGGCGACCAACAAGGATGTTGACCGCCATGCGCTGGCCGAAGATGCCGAGGGTTTTGAGGCGAAGGATTAGGCTCGCCGTCGATCCAGCCGCGCCCTAGATATTATCCGGCTGCGGCATGCCCAGGACGTGATAGCCGCTGTCGACCATGACGATGTCGCCGGTGGTGCAGGCGCCGTAATCCGAGGCCAGAAACACCGCCGCGCCGCCGACCGCTTCGAGGGTGGCGTTATGGCCCAGAGGCGCGTTGGCCTCGGTGTGGCGGTAGGTTTTGCGGGCGCCGCCGATGGCCGCTCCGGCGAGGGTTTTCATCGGGCCGGGCGAGATCGCATTGACGCGGATGTTCTGCGGGCCGAGGTCATTAGCGAGATAGCGCATCGACGCCTCGAGCGCCGCCTTGGCCACACCCATCACGTTGTAAAACGGCGTCACGCGATTCGATCCGCCGTAAGTCAGGGTGATCAAGGAGCCGCCCTCGGGCATCAATTCAGCCGCGCGGCGCGAGACGTCAATGAAGGAATAGCAGGAAATATCCAGCGAATTCTTGAAGTTATCGCGGCTGGTATTGGTGAACCGACCGGTGAGCTCGTTCTTGTCAGAATAGGCGATGGCATGGACCAGAAAGTCGATCTGGCCCCAGCGATCCTTGAGTGCGGCAAAGGCGGCATCGAGGCTCTCGTCCGAAGTCACATCGACATCGACCAGAAACTCCGAGCCCAGCGAGGCGGCCAGTGGCTGCACCCGTTTGCCGAAGGCGTCGCCTTGATAGGAGAACGCCAGCTCCGCGCCCTCGGCGGCCAGCGCCTTGGCAATGCCCCAGGCGATCGAGCGTTCATTGGCCACGCCCATGACCAACCCGCGTTTTCCGTTCATCAGATTGGCCATGGCCGTGCTCCTTTACTGATCGAATTTCGACATCACCAGCGTGGCGTTGGTGCCGCCAAAGCCAAAGCTGTTCGACAAGACGCTGTCATGGTCGACATCTTCGCGCAGCTCGGTGCAGATCTCATGGGGTTTGATCTCGGGGTCGAGATTGGTGACATTGATCGAGGGGGCGATGAATTTGCCCTGCATCATCAGGAGCGAATAGATCGCCTCATGCACGCCGGTGGCGCCAAGGCTGTGGCCGGTCATCGATTTGGTCGAGGCGATCGGCGGCACATTGTCTTCGCCAAAGACGCGGCGCACGGCCTGCACTTCGGTGACATCGCCGGCCGGCGTCGAGGTGCCATGGGCGTTGATATAGGTGATTTTACGGCCCTCGGGCAGCGTGCCAAGTGCCAGCCGCATCGAGCGTTCGCCGCCCTCGCCGGAAGGCGCGACCATGTCGTGGCCGTCCGAGGTGGCGCCGTAGCCGGTGACTTCGGCGTAGATCTTGGCACCGCGGGCCAGCGCGTGTTCGAGTTCTTCCAGCACCACCACACCGCCGCCGCCGGCGATGACAAAGCCGTCGCGGCTGGCGTCAAAGGTGCGCGAGGCGGTCTCGGGGGTGTCATTGTATTTCGACGACATCGCGCCCATCGCGTCGAACAGGCAGGAAAGGGTCCAGTCCAGTTCTTCGCCGCCGCCGGCAAAGACGATGTCCTGTTTGCCCATCTGGATCAGCTCGGTGCCGTTGCCGATGCAATGCGCCGAGGTCGAGCAGGCGGAGGTGATCGAGTAGTTCACGCCCTTGATCTTGAACGGCGTGGCCAGGCAGGCCGAGTTGGTCGAGGACATGCAGCGGGTAACCATGAAGGGGCCCATGCGCTTGGGCGCGCCCTTCTCGATCACGATCTGATGGGCTTGGAAAAAGTTCGAGGTCGAGGGGCCGCCGGAGCCCATGATCAGGCCCGAGCGCTCGTTCGAGACATCCGAAGGCTCGAGGCCTGCGTCCTTGATCGCCTGTTCCATCGAGATGAAGTTATAGGCCGCGCCCGGCCCCATGAAGCGCAGGTCGCGCTTGTCGATATGCTCGGTCAGGTCGATCTGCGGCATGCCGTGGATCTGGCTGCGAAACCCGTGTTCGGCGTATTCGGGGGATGCGACGATCCCGGATTTCCCCGCCCGCAGGCTGGCTTCAACTTCGGCGGCAGTGTTGCCGATGGGCGAGACAATCCCGATCCCGGTAATAACGACGCGGCGCATGGCGGCTCCCTGTAATCTTGGCGAGGCGGGTGTACCCACCTTAGTGGCAGAAATCTATCTGAAAACAATCGGGCTGCCCATTGCAGTTTCAGATTTTGGGCCCGTTTCAGATTTCGGGGCCCCTCTCGGTCAATCGGGCAGGCTAGAAGAAATCGCGGCGGAAGAAAAGCGGGCGGTTAAACAGGTTCAGGGGGCTGTCTGCCCCCTCGGCCCGTGCCGGGCCTCACCCCCGAGGATATTTGAAGCATAAAGTGGGCGGGATCGGTGGCGACTTAACGCGCGGTTAACCTTAATGGGCCAAGCTGGGAGCACGGTACAGGCAGGGATGCCGATGACCGTGCATGAAGTGGGCGGCGCGGGCTTTTGCGGTCCGCGTCGTCCGGCGCCCCTGCCCCCACTTTATGCCTGAAATATCCCGGGGGAGCCGCCGCAGGCGGTGGGGGCAGCGCCCCCTCTGTCCTTAGCTTTCCGAGAGCGCGACTTTCATGCCGGTGACCTGATAGATCACCTCGCCATCGGCCTCGACGATGCCGTCGGCGACGCCCATGGTCAACCGGCGGCTTTGCACGGCTTTGGTGAAATCGACCTTATAGGTCAGCATCTTACGATCCGGGCGCACCATGCCGGTGAGCTTCACTTCGCCGACGCCGAGCGCATAGCCACGGCCCAGCCAGCCGCGCCAGCCGAGGTTGAAGCCGGTCAATTGCCAGAGCCCGTCGAGGCCCAGACAGCCGGGCATGATCGGGTTGCCGGGGAAATGGCAGTCGAAAAACCACAGCTCCGGGGTGATGTCGAATTCGGCTTTGATATGGCCCTTGCCATGCGCCCCGCCATCGGCAGAGACCTCGGTGATCCGGTCCATCATCAGCATCGGCGGCGCCGGAAGCTGGGCGTTGCCGGGGCCGAAAAGCTCGCCGCGTGCGCAAGCCAGAAGGGCGTCCTTGTCGAATGATGTCGGATATTGCGCCATGGTATAATGTCCTTCTTAGGGGCGTTCGGGCTTAGGGGGGGTCGGTCTTAGAGGCGGGCGGTCTTAGAGGCGTTTGGGCGGTATTTGATCAGATCTCCCTCCCCTCTAGCATTGCCGCTTTGACAGTGACAAGTCGCGCGTTGATCCGGCGAGCGCGCGGAATGCGGGGGGAAAGCCGGATGTGGGGACAGCCCTGCCGGCTGCCCGCGTAAGCGGCTTTTCACGGCCGGGGCTGCAAGGGCATTGAAAGATAAGTCTTTAACAAGTTATAAGATGGCATGACCAGTGATTTCGCAGTGAACACGCCAGATGCGCAGGACCGGGCAGCCAATTGGCTGATCGCCGCCGGATTGCGGCCGACCAAACAGCGGTTGTCGCTGGCGGCCCTGCTGATGGGCGACGGGCGCAACCGCCATGTCACCGCCGAGAGCCTGTTCACCGCCACGCAGGCGAGCGACGAAAAGGTCTCATTGGCTACGGTTTACAACACCTTACGCGCGTTTTGCGAGGCCGGGCTGCTGTGCGAGATCGCCGTTGAGGGCTCGCGCAGTTATTTCGACACCTGCACCGATGACCACCCGCATTTCTTTTTCGAGGACACCCAGCAGCTGCGCGATGCGCCTGCCGAGCAGCTTGAAATCCTGCGGCTCCCCGATATACCGCAGGATTGCGAGATCTCGAAGGTGGATGTGGTGATCCGGCTGCGCCGCACGCAGTAACGCGGTCTTCCCGAATTTCATGTCCCTGAGGCGCGCGTCTGGCGGGCCGGAAAGTCTGTGGCGATGCTGTCCTATCAACATCTATATCACGCCGGAAACGCCGCTGATGTGCATAAACATGCGCTGCAGGCGTGGATGCTGGACTATCTGACCGGCAAGGAGAAACCGCTGACCTATATCGAGAGCCACGCCGGACGCGGGCTGTATGATCTGGGCGCGCCCGAAGCGGTGAAGACCGGCGAGGCCGAGGCGGGGATTTTCCGGCTGGAAGCGGGGTTTGCGCCGGATCATCCCTATATGCGGGTGATAGCCGAGTTGCGCGCAGAGTTCGGACCGGCGGCCTATCCCGGCTCGCCGATGATTGCCACGCGCCTGTTGCGCGGGTTTGATACCGTGCATCTGGCCGAACGTCATCCGGCGGAATATGAGGCGCTGGCCGAGGCGATGATGCCCTATGCGGCGCGGGTGCATCAGGTGGACGGCTTTGCCAAAGTGCAGGAATTGACCCCGCCGATGCCGCGGCGCGGGATGCTGCTGATTGATCCGAGCTATGAGGTGGCGGCGGATTATGCCGAGATGGCGCGGTTCATCGGGCTGATCGCGCGCAAGTGGAATGTGGGGATTATTGCGCTGTGGTATCCGATCCTGAGCGACGGGCGGCATCTGGGGATGCTGCGCGAGTTGCAGGCGGCGCACCCGGGGGCTTTGCGCCATGAGGTGCGGTTTGCGCCGGCGCGCGAAGGGCACGGGATGGTCGGGTCGGGGCTTTTCGTGATCAACCCGCCTTGGGGGTTGGACACGGAAGCGGCGCGGGTTTCGGCGGTGTTCGAGACGCTGGCGGGGTGAGTTTAGCAACCACTTGTTGAACAGGCCCACCGTTTGGCGCGGGCTTTCACCCGGGCCGCGCCCGACCCTTCCCACGGGAGGGCGCTCGGCGATATCGTTCATTGCGCGCCCGACATGGATGCTTCTGAGCGCTGCGCGTCGCCGCGAGGGTGCCCGCGCCCTCCCAGGGTCGGGCGCGGCCCTTTGTGCGAAAGTCTTGGGGGCGTTGCCCCCTCTGGCCTGCGGCCATTCACCCCCAGGATATTTTTGGACAGATGAGCGGGCCGGTTTCGCTTAGTATTTCTTGTGTTGGCGGCGCAGCAGCAGGCCGGCGATGGTGACGGCGATGGCGACGATCACAATGATGATCGTGGCGAGCGCGTTGACATCGGGGCTGACCCCGAGGCGCACTTTCGAGAAGATCACCATTGGCAGGGTCGAGGCGCCCGGCCCGGAAACGAAGCTGGCGACCACCAGATCATCGAGCGACAGCGTGAAGGCCAAGAGCCAGCCGGAGATCAACGCCGGGGTGATCACCGGCAGGGTGATGTCGAAGAATACCCTGACCGGACCGGCGCCGAGGTCGCGGGCGGCCTCCTCGAGGCTTTCGTCCATATCGCGCAGCCGTGACTGGGCGATCACCGTGACATAGGCGGCGCAGAAGGTCGCATGGGCGATCACCACCGTGGTTAATCCGCGCCCTGCGGGCCAGCCGAGCATATTTTCCATGGTGACAAACAACAGGAGCAGCGACAGGCCGGTGATCACCTCGGGCATCACCAAGGGCGCGGTGACCATGCCGGTGAGCAGGAGCTTGCCGCGAAACCTTGCGAAACGGGTCAGGGTGAAGGCGGCGAGCGTGCCGATCACCGTGGCCAGCGTGGCGCTGAGCGTGGCGACTTTCAGGCTGACCCAAGCCGCCGAGAGCATCTGCCCGTCGCGCAGCAATTCGCCATACCAGCGGGTGGAAAACCCGCCCCAGACGGTGACGAGGCGGCTTTCGTTAAACGAGAACACCACCAGCGAGACGATCGGCGCATAGAGGAACACAAAGCCCAGCGTGGCGACGACGGGCAGGAAATAGCCGCGCAGGTTCATTTCGGCACCTCGCGGTTTTGCACCGATTGCAGCCACATGATCGGCAGCACCACCAGCACCAGCATCACGATTGCCACCGCCGAGGCCACGGGCCAGTCGCGCGAGGCAAAGAACTCATCCCACAGGACGCGGCCGATCATCAACGTGTCGGGCCCGCCGAGGAGTGCCGGGATCACATATTCGCCGATGGCGGGGATGAAAACCAGCATCGAGCCCGCGACAATCCCGGGCAGCGAGAGTGGCAGGGTGATGGTGAGGAAGGTCACCATGGGTGAGGCGCCGAGGTCTCCGGCGGCCTCGAGGAGCGCGCCGTCGAGTTTCACCAGATTGGCGTACAGCGGCAGGATCATGAACGGCAGATAGGTGTAGACGATGCCGATATAGACCGCGAGGTCGGTTTGCATCATCACCAAGGGCTCGTCGATCACCCCCGCCCAGGTGAGGATATTATTGATCACCCCGTCGCGGCGCAGAAAGCCGATCCATGCGTAGACCCGCAACAGAAAGGAGGTCCAGAACGGCAGGATCACCAACAGCAGCAGGATCGAGCGGCGCGGCTCGGGGGCGCGGGCGATGTAATAGGCGAGCGGGTAGCCGATCAGCAGCGCGAAGATCGTCGAGATGGCGGCGACACGGAAGGACGAGAGATAGGCGTTGCGGTAGAGCGCGTCGGACAGGAGGAAACGGTAGTTATCAAGGCTGGCAATGATCTCGAGCGAACCGTCGGAGCCGCGTTCCCAGAGCGGGCTATAGGGCGGGCGGGCGATCATCGATTCGGCGATGGAGATGCGGCCAAGCACCAGAAACGGCACCAGAAAGAACACGAAGAGCCAGAGCATCGGCAGGGCGATGACCAGCCACCGGCGGGAGATACCGAGCGCATCGCTGGCCTCGAGCGCGATCAGGGCAAGCGCGGTGGTCCAGAGGATCAGGGTTAATGTGCCCGCGGTCTGGGCCTCAAGCGTCAGCAGGTCGAAACGGAGCGCAAGCGCCAGCGCGACCACGGCGATGAGGAACAGGCGGCGGTAGAGGGGTGCGTGGCTGGCGCTTGGCACCGCGTCGGGGGCACTCATTGGGTCAGCACCCGCACGGCGGCGGGGTTCCAGCTGGCGTAGATATGCTCATCCCAGCTGATCGGGTCTTCGTCGCGCAGCCGGTTGGATTGGGTGACGGTGATCATCCGGCCATTCTCGAGGCGCACGCGGTAGGTCGAGAGATGCCCGACGTAGCCCATATCAAGCACCAGCCCGCGCACCACATCATTGCGCCCTTCGGGGGCGCTGCGGGTCAGGGTGATACGCTCGGGGCGCAGGGCCAGATACACGGTTTGCCCCTGCGTGAGGCCCGAGACCGGCGGCACCGCAACGGCGCCCAGATCCGCAGTCTCGACACGCATCAGATCGGGGGCGGCGGGGCCGACTGTGCCTTCGAACATATTCACCGAACCGATGAAATCGGCGACAAAGCGCGAGGTCGGCGTCTCATAGATTTCGCGGGGTTCGCCGACCTGCTGGATGACACCGTCGCTCATCACCCCGATGCGGGTGGCCAGGGTCATCGCCTCGTCCTGATCATGGGTGACGACGATGAAGGTGACGCCGAGGGATTCCTGAATGCGGATCAGTTCGAACTGGGTTTTCTCGCGCAGTTTCTTATCGAGCGCGCCCAGAGGTTCATCCAAGAGCAGCAGTTTGGGCTTTTTCACCAAGGCACGGGCAAGCGCCACACGCTGGCGCTGGCCGCCCGAAAGCTGGTGCGGTTTGCGGCGCGCGAAAGCCTCAAGATTAACCATTTGCAGCATTTCAAGCGCGCGGGCGCGGGCCTCGGCTTTGGACATCCCCTCGCGCAACAGCCCGTAGGCGACATTGCGCTCGACGCTCATATGCGGGAACAGCGCGTAGGATTGGAACATCATATTGGTCGGGCGTTTGTCGGCGCTGACCGTGGCCATATCCTGCCCGTCGATCAGGATCTGGCCCTTGGTGGGCGTCTCGAAACCGGCGAGCATGCGCAGAAGCGTCGATTTCCCGCAGCCCGAGCCGCCCAGGAGGCAGAACAATTCGCCGCGGTAAATATCCAGCGATACATCATCCACCGCCGTGGCATCACCGAATTTTTTGGTGATGTTGCGAATGGAAATGAACGGCGGCGCATCGGCATCGCGCCAAGGCCGCGTATCGGCAGCAATCGCTGGTGTGGTCATCAAATCCCTCCGCCCAAGATCTGTGCCCCGCCCGCCATTGCCAGCGGGCGGGGCTGTCGTCTTATTGTCCGGTGCGGACGCGGGTCCACATGCGGGTCAGGGCGCGGTCCTCGCGCGAGGTATAGGTGACGCCGGTGAACAGGCGGTCCATCACCTCTTGCGGCGGGAAGATCGCCGGATCAGCGGTGATCTCGGCATCGACCATCGGCCAGGAGCTGCGGTTGGCATTGGCATACCAGACGTAATTGGTCACCTCGGCGATCACATCGGGTTCCATCAGGTAGTTGATGAACAGATGCGCGTTCTCGGCGTTGGGCGCATCCGAGGGGATCGCCAGCATGTCGAACCAGACCATCGCGCCCTCTTCAGGGATCGCATACCAGACGTTGACGCCGCGATCCGCCTCTTCGGCGCGGGCAGCGGCCTGAAACACATCGCCGGACCAGCCGACCGAGACGCAGACCTCGCCATTGGCCAGATCACCGATATATTGCGAGGAATGGTAGTAGCGGACGTGTTCGCGCACCGAGGCGAGGAGCTCACCGGCGACCTCGAGATCTTCGTCGCTATGCGATTGCGGATCGAGCCCGAGATAGGCCAGCGCGGCGGGGATCATCTCGGTCGGCGCGTCGAGCATGGAGATGCCGCAATCGGCGACCTGCGCGGCGATTTCGGGATCAAACAGCAGTTCCCAGCTGTTGACCTCATAGTCCTCACCCAGACGTTCGGCAACCATATCAATGTTATAACCGATCCCGGTGGTGCCCCACATATAGACCGTGCCGTGCTCATTGCCGGGGTCAAAGGTGGCGGCGCGGGCCATCAGACCCTCGTCCATATGTTCGAGATTGCCCAGTTGCTCACGGTCGAGCGGCTGGTAGACACCGGCGGCGATCTGGCGCTGCATGAAATCGGTGGTCGGCACCACCACATCATAGCCCGAGCCACCGGCGAGCATCCGCGCTTCGAGGGTCTCGTTCGAATCGTAGACATCGACCGAGACGGTGATGCCGGTTTCCTCGGCAAACCGCTCGATGGCGGCGTCGGTGATGTAATCCGACCAGATATAGAGGTGCAGCTCGCCCTCGGCGAGGGCAGGCGCTGGCGCTGCAAGGCAGGCAATGGCAGCGGCCAAAGTGGTGCGTTTCATAGAGATCTCCCCGGTTTAACTGGCCCGATGTGGTGGCGGGCGCGGATCTGTCGGGACTTTCTGCGAGTCCCGATCATGGTCAGTTTAATGCCCTGTTGGCGCTTGCGTCCAGAGCCCGTGATACCGCTGGTGCCGCGCCTATTGGGTGGCCGTTTGGGTGGCTTGCGGGGCGGTGGTGGCGCGGGCTTTGGCCGCTAGGGAATAATTTGATCAAATCATGCGCAGGCGTCAATTCATTTGCGCTTGGGCGGTGGTTTTTCTGCCCCTCCGGCGCTGGTTGGCACCGGGTGGCGGTGGCGGTTCTCCGGCGCGGTACAGACCCGACGCGGTGAGGGCTTTGCCCGCGCCGCGCTGGGGTGCTGTGGGGTGAGATGAGCCTGACTGTCACTTAATCAACCTTTCTACCGTGGAGAACCGGAGTCACATGGCGGGAAATGTCACTTTCTCAACATTCGCCATTGGTCAGACATTCACGCCCCCTGCCCTGCCCCTTTGAGGCTATCGAAAAACCCGCTCAGAAGCCGCGCGTAGATATCGGGCTGATCAACGCAGGACAGATGGCCCGAGGCCTGGATCAGTTCAAACCGCGCACCGGGGATCAGGTCGATGGTTTCACGCACCAGATCGGGGGGTGTGGATTTATCCTCACCGCCGGCAATGCCCAGAACCGGCAGCCGCAGCCCCGAGGTCGGCGTATAGAAATCCGTGCCCGCCAAGGCCGCGACGCAGCCCGCATAGCCCTCGCGCGGGGTGCGTACCACCATATTGCGCCAGGCCGCGCATTCGGGCGACTGGCGGAAGGCGGGGGCGAACCAGCGCTCAATGGTGGCATCGGCAAAGGGTTCGATCCCGCCCGCTTGCACCGCGGCGACCCGCTCTAGCCATTGCTCTTTGGTGCCGATCTTGGCGGCGGTGTTCGACAAGACCAGCGCGCGCACCAAATCGGGGCGTTTGACCGCCAGCCCCTGCGCCACCATGCCACCGATCGACAGGCCGACGACCACCGCATTGGTGATCTGCAGATGCTCCATCAGCGCCTCGAGATCGCGCACCAGAGCGCCCATCGCATAGGGTGCTTTCGGCGCATCCGAGAGCCCGTGACCGCGCATATCATAGCGCAGAATCCGCAGCCCCGCGGGCAGACGGGCGATGGTTTTGTCCCAGAGCCGCAGATCGGTGCCCAGCGAATTGGCAAACACCACCGGCAGCCCCTCGGCCGCGCCCTCAAGCGCGTAATGCAGGTTCAGCCCGTCCAGATTGACCATCTCCATCGCGTCACCTCCGATTGCGTGATCTGCAGTGATAGCGGAAATTATCCGCCGGACAAGCGGCAATAACCGCCCGATTTGCCGCGGCATAAACCGTTGGTGCGCTTGAAACTTGGCCGCAAAGTTGCGATCTGAAAGGCTGGAGGTGGCAATGACCCAATTAGACCCTAACCCCGTGATGGATTTCCTGCTGACGCGGCGCTCGAAACCCGCCAAAGCCCTGACCTTACCGGCGCCCGATGCCGACACGCTGCAGCAATTGCTGACCGCAGCCACCCGCGTGCCGGATCATGGGCGGATGGAGCCATGGCGGTTTGTGGTGCTTGAGGGCGCGGCGCTCGAGCGGCTCTCGGCGCTGGTCCGCGAACGCGGCGCGGCGACGGGTGTGGAGCCCGAGAAGATCGAGAAATCGGCACTCTCATGGGCGCGTGCACCGATGATCGTGGCGGTGATTTCCAGCCCGAAACCCTCGGATAAAATCCCGCAGGTCGAGCAATTGCTCTCCTCGGGGGCGGTCTGTCTGAGCTTGGTTAACGCGGCGCTGGCAACCGGCTGGGGTGCCTCGTGGATCACCGGCTGGGCGGCCTTTGACCGGCTGTTTGTCGAGAACGGTCTGGGGCTGGAGCCACAGGAACAGATCGCCGGTTTCGTGCATCTGGGCAGCTGCGACTTGACCGCGCCGGAACGCGCGCGTCCCGATGTTGCGGCGCTGACCACACGGGTTCGCGCGTGATCTTCCGCGCCTTCGCGGATGCCTTGGGGCAATGGAATGACAAGCGCTTTCGCCGCGCCATCTGGTTCGGTCTGGCGCTGTCGATTGCGCTGTTGTTCGCGATGTATGCGGTGGTGCTATTAGTCGTGCAACTGGTGACGCCGGCGACATGGTCGCTGCCCTGGATCGGCGAAATCGGCGGTTTGCCGACGCTGTTGTCGCTGGCCTCGATCGCGGTGATGCTGGTGCTTTCGGTGTTCCTGATGGTGCCGGTGGCCTCGGCATTCACCGGATTGTTTCTGGATGATGTGGCCGATGCGGTTGAGGCGGTGCATTACCCCAATCTGCCGCAGGCCCCGCGGGCGCCGTTCTGGCCGGCGCTGGTCGATTCGGCGCGGTATTTCGGGGTCTTGGTGGGGCTGAACCTGATCGGCATGGTGGTGTTTGTGTTCACCGGCGGGATCGGCATTGTGATCCTCTGGCTGATCAACGGCTATCTGTTATCGCGCGAGTATTTCACCATGATCGCCCTGCGCCGCCTGCCCGTCGCCGAGGCCCATGCGCTGCGCAAATCCAACCGTTTCCGGCTGTGGATGGCGGGAGCGCTGATGGCGGTGCCGCTCAGCGTGCCCTTGGTTAATCTGGTGATGCCGGTGATCGGCGCGGCGACCTTCACCCATATCTATCACCGCTTGCGGCGTTAACGGTTAACGCGGGCAGCTTCTGCAGCGTTAACCGTTAGCGGTTAAAAGTTAACGGCTAATGGTTAACGGGGGCCGTTAACTTAGCCATTGGCCCAGCGGTTGATCACATCGATATCCTCCAGCGTGATCCCGCCGTAAACAATGGTCACATAGATCAGCACAAAGACCACCGTCGCGGCCACGGTGGTGATCACCAGTTTCTTGCGCAATTGCGGATTGACCGGCGCCGATGACGGCGTTCCGGCGACTTTCTCACCGGCCTCGCCCTGCGTGGTCAGCCGCAGGGGCAAAACCACCAAGAGGCTGATAAACCAGGCAAACGCATAGATCACAAAGGCGGAATACAGCGGCATCAGACCTGCTCCAATTCAATCAGGCAGCCGTTGAAATCTTTCGGATGCAGGAACAACACCGGCTTGCCATGGGCGCCGATTTTCGGCTCGCCGCTGCCCAGAATGCGCGCCCCCTCGCCCAGCAGCCGGTCACGGGCGGCAAGGATGTCATCGACCTCATAGCAAATATGGTGAATCCCGCCGGCGGGGTTCTTGGCCAGAAACCCGTTAATCGGGCTGTCCTCGCCCAGCGGGTAAAGCAGTTCGATCTTGGTGTTCGGCAGGGTGATAAACACCACCGTAACGCCGTGATCGGGCTCGTCTTGCGGGGCGCCGACATCGGCACCGAGAACCGAGCGATATTGCGCGGCGGCGGCGGTCAAATCCGGCACCGCGATGGCAACGTGGTTCAGGCGTCCGATCATAGGGGTCCTCGCAGGGGTCGGGGTTTCTATGGGTCTGACATATCGGGCGCGGGCGAAATTGCAAGTGGCACAGGGACGCAGCGGCGGGCGGCAGAGGGGTCTGCAGGGGGGCTGCGGGGCGCGTTTACCCCTCGTTAGGCAATGCGTGGCACAGTGAGTCGCGAGAGGAGCTGCCGCCTTGCCACATCTGTCGCCCGATAGGTCCCTGACGCCCGGCCCGCAGACCAGCCCGCTATCCGCTGCGTCAAATGGCCCCGCGCCGATGACCGATGAGCCCTTCATCCCCGGTTTTGCGATCCCGCCGCATACGATGCTGCTGGTCGAAGACAGCCGCCTTGCCGCCGAGGCGGTGCGGCTGATCTGTCGGCGCAGCGGTATCCGCCTGCGACGGGTGGAGACATTGGCCTCGGCGGCGCTGCATCTGAAAACCTATCGCCCCGATATCGTGCTGATTGACCTTGGTCTGCCGGATGGCTCGGGGCTGGATCTGATCCGCGCGCTGGCCGAATTGTCCGAGCGGCCCGAGCGTATCGTGGCGATCAGCGGCCATGACGAGATGCGCGAGGTGGCGCTTGATGCGGGGGCGGATGCGTTCCTGCTCAAACCGGTGAGCATGGCGCAGCATCTGCGCGCGCTGACCGGATATGCGCCGCTGCCCTCGGCGGATCTGGCGGCGATGGACCGCGCGCTGGGGCTTTGTGCGCAGGCGCGGTCGGGCCAGCGCAATGCCGGTGCCGACCCTTTGGCGCTGCGCGATGATCTGCGCAAGATGCGCGCGCTCTTGGGTGGGCCCGAGGGGCGGAGACATTTGCAATATGCGGGGCAGTTTCTGGTCTCGGTCGGGCGCGCGCTGGCGGATGAGGGGTTCGCCGAGGCGGCGCAAAGCGCGGTGGCGCGGGGCGATCCCGCGGCTTTGATGGCACTGATGGAGGAGCAGGAACCGGCCGGACCGTTGATTTAGGGCCCGCTATTGGGAGTTGGAGAATTGGCCGGTTGGGCCGCCGCTGTTGCGGATGTGTTCGAAGCGAGAGGTGCTGCAGGTGCCGGAACTTGGTTAACCGCCCTGCGGCTGCAGGGTATCGACGCCCTCGGTGCCGCAGATATCGGCCCATTCCGTGGCATAGCCGCGATCAAACCGCTGCATCGCCGATAGCGCCCAATCGGGCAGATCCGCACGCGGCACCGGCAGAGGTGCTGTGCCGTAGCGCTCGGCAAAGACCTGCGCGGTGCGGCGCAATTGTCCGGCGGTGCCGGGCGGGGTCTGGGTCAGATAGCGGCGCAGGCGCAGACGGGCCTCGGCGCTCAGGTCGAGCGCGGCGAAATCCAGCAGACCGGCGGCGGGCAATATCCGCTCGGGACCGGCGAGATGGGCCAGAATAGCGGGCCAGACCTGCGGCAGATCCTCATGCCGCCAGACCACCACACGCGCCTGCGGCAGATGCCGCCGGATCGCGGCGATGAGTTGCGCCCAAGGCAGGGTCTCGCCGCGCAGCATCGGCAGACGCGCGGGCGCGGCCTCGGGATCATCGGGCAATAGCGCGGGCAGGATGCCGCTGGCACAGCGCACCGCCAAAAGCACGGTGATCCGGCAGCGCGGAAAGAAGCTGCGCAGCCCGTAGAGGCGGCGCGCGACGTCTGTGACATAGAAGCCTTCGGGCGTGATCACATCCGCGGGGGCACCGATCAGACCGGGGGCGCTGAGCGCCAGCCAGCGGCGCTGCCCGCTGGCGCCGAGACCGCGCAACAGCGCCTCTTCGCGGGTAAAGGGATCGGCGTCGCGCTGTTGGTCCAGAGCCTCGGAGAGGCGGCGCAGAAACAGCCGTGGCGGCGGCGCGAGCACGCCCTGGCGTTCAAACTCGCTGCGGTTGCGGGCGATCCATCCGGCGATCAGCCCTTCGTCGGTGCCATGGGCGCCAAGATGAAGGACCAGATGCACCGCCCCGCCCGCCCTAGCCCGAGCTCAGCGCCGAACGCGCCGATTCAAGGCCGCTGCGGGTGTCATCGGTGGCCAATTCGCTGTGCAGACGGGTGAATTCATCGACCGCCAATTGCGCCTGCCCATTGTTGAGATAGGCATAGGCGCGCAGCATCGCGATATCGCGGCGCAGGGAGCCGGTGAGCTGCTCGAGCGCGTTGAAATAGGCGATCGATTGCGCGTATTCGCGGTTGTGATAGGCGCGGATGCCGCGCTGGTCGAGGATCGTGGTCTCCACCTCGAGCCGCTGCTGCTGGGTCAGATCGGTGGCGGCAGCGAGGCGGGCGCTTTCCTCGGTCATATTCAGCGACAGCGAGGTCAGGATCATGCCGAAACGCGCGTCGCGGGCGGTATTGCCACCCAGCGCCGAGCCGCGCTGCGCGACCTCGGTGAAACCGGCCAGAGCCTCGCCGGAGCGGTCGAGACTATAGGCGCACCACGAGCGTTCATAGAGCACTTCGAGCGAGCGCGGGCTGGCGGAGGCGGCGAGACAGGCCTGCCAATTGCCCTGTTCCTTCATCTGCCGCACGCGGGTAATCCGCCCGTCGCCGCGCAGGGGCAAGGGGCCAAGCCCGGTCGGCGCGCTGCTCAACGGTGCGCCCGGAGAGGTCGCCGCGGGGGCGGCGGCGCGCGGTGCAGAGGCGACGGCAGCGGTGGATGCGGCGGCGTTAGATGCGGCGGCGGGCGCGCTGCTGGCGGCGCGGCCGGTGGGGCTTTGGCCGCGACCGGCGCGCAGACGGTCCTCAAGCTCGTTCAGTGCATTGGTGCTGGACGGGGTGGTCTGCCGCGCCAGTTCGATCAGCGCGGTAATCTCGTCCAAAGACGCGACTTCATTGGCTTTTTCCAGCGTCGGCACGACATCGCTGAGGCGGGTGCAGGATTGCACGACGCCGCGGTAGGTGCTGAGCGCGTTCTGCGCCGCGCCGCCAGCCTCATAGAGTTCGGCGAGTTGCCAGGCGTTGTTGATCCGGTCGCAGCGCATCAGGGCGGGGGTGCGGCGGGCGGCGGCCAAGGCACCGGCGGCGTCGCGACTGGCATAGGCGGCGTCAAAGGCGGCCTGCGATTCGTTGATCTCGATCACCCGCAGCATTTCGGCATTGGGCGACCAGCCCGGCGTGCGGGCGCGGGCCTCGTCGATCAGCGCGCGGGCACCGGCGAAATCCTGACGCTCGATCCGTGCCCAGATCGGGCGTTCATCGACCGTGGCACTGGCGGTGGTGGCCATGGCGCGCAATTGGTTGACGTCGCCCGGCGGGGTCCAGCGCGGGAATTGCGCGCGCAAGCGGCGCATCTCGGCCTGCACCGAGCGCTGGTCGTCATTGTCGAGGTAATAGATCAGCGCCCGCAGGTCATCGGCCCCCGGCTCGGCGGTTTGGGCGAACCCCGCCACCGGCATCGCCAGCGACAGGGCCAGACCGGTCACGACGACCCGCGCCATCCGGCGCCAGTCGCGCGGCGCGGCTTTAGGAGTGGAAGGAAAGATAGGCATCAGATCGGCACGCATTGGGGGGTCACCTGGTTGGCGGCGATCATCGCAAACATCTGCAATGTCGCCGGATAATACGGCTGTGAAGGGTCGAAGGGCGGCATCAAAGAGCCGGTTTCGCCCGGGGTTCCGGCGCAGGAGACCAGCGCCGCAAGGGCGCGGTAACCGGGGTCATTGCTGGCCTCGAGCACGGTTCCCGAGGCCGGTTCGATGATCGTCGGCACCGGCACGCCGGGCTGCACGGTGCGGGTATAGACGCGCACCATCTGGGTCACCGCGGGGTGGTTATTGAGCCCCGACCAGACCAGATAGAGCGGCACCCGCATCGCCTCATAGCCGGTGTTGGCCGAGAAATCGGGCGCCGCGCTCATCCCCTGCGGGGTCACCTGCACCCAATCGGGCACCGGCCCGGTTTGCGCCAGACGCAAGAGGATCGATTCGGCGTTCTGCGCGGTGCGGGCGAGTTCGGCAACACCGGTGGCGGCGGCCACCTCGCGCATTGCCAGCGGCATCACATAGCTGGGGTTGAACACGATGCGGTCGGCATGGACAAAGCCTTGGGCTGCGGGCAGGAACACGGTTTCATTGGCACCCGGCGCCACCGGCATAATGCAGCGTTCGGCCAGCGATTGCGCGGTTTGCAGGGCGCGGGTCAGATAGCGCGGCTCGTTAAACCGCTGCGCCGCGCGCACCAGCCCCCAAGCATAAAAGAGATCGCCGTCCGAGGCGTTGTTGCTATCGGGCACCGGATTGACCTCACCCGGCAGATAGCGCCAAGCCAAGAGCCCGTCGCCGCGCACCGAGAGATTGGCCTCGGTCCAGTCAACGATCCGGTCGAACGCCGGTTGATCGCCGAATTCACTGGCCAGCACCGCGCCATACCCCTGCCCCTCGGAGTGGCTGGCGTTGCGTTGCAGCCCGTCAACCACACGGCCATCGGGTTGCAGGAAACTGTCGCGCCACGCCTGCCAGAGCGGCATCGCGGTCTCGGTCAGATCGCTGGTCAACAGCCCCTGCGCCGCGCCGCTGCCAGCCCCGGCCATGGCGAGGGCGGGTGCAGCACCCATAACGGTCAAAAAGCGGCGTCGGTTCATTCTCGGTGCTCCCGCGTTGCGATCACAAGTCTAAGCGCAAAGAGCGCCGAAATAAGGGCGAAGAGGAACAATCCCGCGACATAGCGGATTGGCGTCGCCGAGACGAAATTGCCGACCACATAGCGCATATTGCCCAGCGTCACCGGCTCCAGCAGCACCGGCTGGCGGTCGGGGGCGACCCAGCTATGCCAGACGCCCTCGCGGTCGAGGATCGAGACCTGCCCGCGCGGTCCCTCGGCATTGGTGCGCGCGGCGACCAGCGCCGAGGAAATCGCGCTGATATCGCTGTCGGGGGCGCGTAACATCCAGATTTGATTGGCCTGCGAGGGGTCAAGCTGGATCAACACCGCCTGCCCGCGCTGCTCCAACAGCCAGTTCTCCAGCAAGGTGCCCGAGCGCGGGTGCAGCCATTGCAGGGTGGCGTCAAACCCGCCGCGCAGCCAGTCCCAGCTACGCGCAAAACCGGCGCCGGTCTCGCGCCGTTCGGTCATCCGCAAGAGCGAGTTCTGTCCGGGATCGGCGGCGGCAATCGGGCCGGCCTCGGGGTTTTGCAGCAGCACATTCTCGACCGCGCGGCGCGAGAACTGGTAGGTGCCCATCGGGATCGAGCCGAGATCTTCGAGCGACAGCAGATGCAGCCGCGGGTTCAGCGCTGCGGTCTGCGCATTCTCGCCACCGGTGAGCGCGGCGCGCAGGGTCACCACATCGTTGCTGTCAAAGGAACGCATGGTCATATCATTGACCTGCAGGCTGTCCGGGGTCAGCCCCGAAAAAGCCAGATGCATATCGGGCAGATACATCGACGGGCTATAGGGCACCTGCAGGGTCGAGCCCTGCCCGATCGCCACCATCGCCGCGTCCTGCGTCGGACAGGGCAGATCGGCGGGGCTGCCGGGAATGATCGTCTCGAAGGTCAGCGTGTTCATCCCCGAGCGCAGGAACCGCGCCTCGAAGCTGAGCGGGAATTGCTCGATCAACTGGCCGCCCTCGCCGCGCAGGGGCAAAAGCCGCATGTTGTTGCCGTTGATATGCACCAAGAGCATCGAGCCGCTGGGCAGATCGGGGATATAGATATAGTCGAGTTTGATTTCCGCCTTGTCGTTGGTCAGCACGACATAGTCTTCGGGTAGGCGAAAGCGCTGTTCGATCAGCGCATAGCGGTCGCGGACCTCGGTGGTGCGAAAGCCGAATTCCGAGAAGGCAACGGGCCGCTGGGTGTCGATCAGCGCGGGCTGCGCGCGCTCAGATATGCGCGGCAGGATATCGGTAAATTCAGGGAGTGCGGTCGGGCGCTGGCCGGGAATAAACTCGACCACCATCACCTGCGCGCCATCGCCCGAGGTGCGGAAGGTGACGCTATTGGCGCTGCCCGGCAGGAAGGTGATCCGCGCGGCTGACCGCGCCGCGCCCTGCACGCTCCAGTATCGGGTAAAGCGGAAGGGAATGGGATCACCGCCAAGAGACGCGGAAATCCGCTGGGTGATCTGCGAGATCCATTCATCGCGGTAATCGGTCAGCCCCTCGGCGCCGCGGATTTCAATCCCCGAGCCGGTGGCCGCTGCCGCCGCGATCCCCATCATAAAGCCGTCCTGCCCCGAAATCCCGTCAGCAGAGGCCAGAACCGCGCCGGAATTGGCCAGATCAATATCCGACCAGAGCGCAAAGGACGCCTCGGGACCGCAGTAAATCCGGTGGTATTGGATCAATTCGATGCGCACATGGTTTTGCCCCGGCAAGACCACCGAGGAGCCGACCGGAAACTCGACAACGCCGAATTCGGTGAAATGCTCCAGCCGCCCCTCGCCGACCAGCGTGTCGTTGATATAGGCGCGAAAACGCGAGCGTTCGGGCAGGATGTTGATCGAGGATTGGGTGGCGAGGCGCAGCGCCTGCATCTGGCCGGGATTGGGCACAAACAGCGCGAAATCCAGCGTCCGGCTTTCGCCGTCAAAGCGGATCGCGCTGCCAGCGGGACGCCCGCGCGCCTCGACCGGCCGCAGCGGGCTGATCACCGAAGGGTCGATCGCCACCGGCTCGATATGGGTGCCGCGGTGGCTGCTGGCCTCGAAACGGTCGGCGGTCAGCTGGTCAAGGGTGGCGGCGTCGATCTCGGTCATCTCGCCGTCCAGCGGCAGCGGGATCAGCGCCTGCGCGGCGGCGATCTGCGGGCTGGCGGCCAACAAAGCCGCAGCGGTCAGACCGAATGCGGCTTGGCGGGAATAGCGGGTGCGCAACGGGGTGAACAGCGGCATCATGCGCTCCCCCCCTGCGGGCCCTGTGCGGGATGCGCACCGGGCATGGTCGGCGCCTGCCCCTGCGCGATGGCGGCCTGCAACAGCGAGACCGGACGCCCGCTGGGCGGCGGATCGAAGGCCTCGCCAAAGGCCAGAAGATGCGCCGGCTGGCTTTCGACCACGACGATTTTCTCTTCGCGGGCGGCCACACGCTTGAGACGCGCGGGCTCATCGGCGAGGGCGCGCAAGGTGTTGACGATCCCCTCGACCGAGAGTTTGAGCACGTAAAGCATGCCGACAATCAGCCCCATTTTCTTGTTGCGGGTGGCGCGGATCGCCTCCCATGAGGCGCTATCGCCAAAGATCATATGGGCCACGGTCTCGCGCACCACCATCGGCTGCGCGGGGTCGAAGCGGACGCCCACCGCCACCGAATCGCCCTCGCGGATCACCGATTGCACCTGCACGCGCACGGCGTTTTCCAGATGCGGGGATTTGGGGAATTCGGGGGTGAAATAGAAGGTCTCGCCCTTGACCGGCAGCGGCGAGGCGGCGCCATCCGGGGTCGAACGCGGGCGCAAGACGATGCGGCAACCCGAGGTCGAGGCATCAACCACGGTGGCGCTTTGGAACACCGGCGTATTGCCGCCCAGCGCCACGGTGGCCGAGATATTGGTCGGCACGCGGGGCACCTGACGGCGTTGCTGGCGCTCAGAGATTGCCCGCAGCGCGGCGCCGACCAGCAGGAAGTTGTAGACCGCCCAGCCGCCCACCACCATGATGATATTGTGATCGCCGGGATAGAGGAACCAGCGCACCGCCGCCGCGACCACGCCCAGCAGGGTGAGCACGAAGATCAGCACCAAGGGCTTGTAGATCGGCGAGACGAAATCCTCTTCGAGAATTTCATCCTTGGCGGTGACGTTGAATTTCGCGCCGCGCGGATTGGCGACGGTCTTGAAGATCGCTTTCGACAGGTAAGGCGCCTGCGCGGTCTCGTAGATTTCCGAGATCAGCGGCCAGCGCACTTTGCCGTAAAGCGCGTTCTGGATCATGAAGTTCACCGCCATATAGCTGGTCATATAGACCGCGACTTCCTCGATCGTGGCGACGAAGATTTGCAGGCCAAAGAACAGATAGGCGAGCGGCGCGAGGATGAAGGTCATCCGCACCAGCGGGAACAGCCAGAAGGTCATCGAATTGAGGTAGCACAGCCGCTGGGTAAAGCTGAGCCCCTTGCCGCGCAGCGGGTTTTTCAGGATCAACAGCTGCATCATGCCGGTCGCCCAGCGTCCGCGTTGCTCGATGAAGGAGACAAAGGTTTCGGGCTGCAGACCGGCAATCATCGCGTGATCGACATAGATGGATTTCCAGCCGTTGCGGTGGATCTGCAGCGCGGTCTCGGCATCCTCGGTGATCGTGTCACCGGCAAAACCGCCAGCCTCGTCAAGGGCTTGGCGGCGCAAAACAGCAGCCGATCCGCAAAAGAACGCACCGCCCCAGCGGTCGAGGCCGCGGTGGCTGAGATGGTAGAACATCTCGTTTTCCGGCGGGCAATCGTCGCGGAAACCGACATTGCGGTCAATCGGATCGGGGTTGAGAAAGAAATGCGGCGTCTGCACCAAAAACAGCTTGGGGTCCTCAACGAAATAACCAACCGTGCGCGCCAGAAAATCGCGGCTCGGCACGTGGTCGGCGTCAAACACCACCACCAGTTCGCCGTTCTGCTTTTCCAAGGCTGCCGACATATTGCCGGCCTTGGCGTGTTCATTGCGCGGGCGGGTCGAATAGACCACGCCCAGCTCATTGCACAGCGCGATCATATCGCGGCGGCGCTTGCGCGATGCCTCGGCAATCTCGGGGTTTTCGTGGTTGCAACGCTGGTCGGTGCCGCCGTCATCGCAGAGGATCACGGTGCGTTTATGCGCCGGATAATGCATGTTTTTCGCCGCCGAGAGGGTCACGGCGAGCATTTCGATCGGCTCGTTATAAGAGGGCACGAGGATATCGACGGTGGGCAGATCGCGCGCCGCGACCTTGGGCGGCAACCCGCGTTTGATCGGGTCGGCGGTCATAAAGCCGGACAGAAAGAACACCGCGATGGCATAGGTTTCGACGAAGAACAGAAAGATCGCGGGGATGAACGAGATCGGATCGTCAATCGGCGGCAGGGTCTCGGTCACCCGCCAGGCCCAGTAGCGCATGACCAGCGTCGAGGCGACCGACATCATCGCGAAACGCGCGACCATCGAGTCCATCGCCACCGGTTTCAGCGCCGCGACCACGATCACCGAGGCAATGCCCAGCGTGGCCTGCACCTGAATCGAGGTCGGCACGCTGACCAGCGCCGCAATCAGCCCGAGCACAAGGATCCACAGGATCAAATTCACTGCGTTTGCGGCTGACAGGGATCTGGTCCCGATCAATTTTGCCATTGCTGCGTTCCCTCAAGTAACTCTTTAACCAATTTGCCGATTCCGGCGTTCAATAATCAGCTTCTAGGCGCAGCATAGGGCGAAAGTGTGAAACTCCCGGGGCGAACTGTGCCGCCGACGCCCAAAGCCCGCTCGCTCATCGGGGCCAGCGCCTGTTCGACGGTGCCATTGACGCAGTTGCGCATCACCACATCCAGCGCGCTGGTGCCCTGCGGCAGGGGACGCGCGCCGACGCCGAGACGGCGCAGCACGAGCACGCAATTGGTGCCGGTGCCAAGGGTCTCAGAGGCATAGACAAAGCGGCCCAGACTATCGTTGCCCGAGCGCATATCCGCCGCCGAGGCGCGGGTGAAGGGCACCGGCAGCCCGCCGAAACGGGTGGCGACCTCATCGAAATTGAACTCTTCGAGCCGCGAGCTATCGGCGGTCTGGGCGCGGATATGCAGCACATTATCGCCGGTGATCGAGGTCTCATTGGGCAGCACGATACGCTGTTCGATGGCGCCGCCGAGGTTGCGCTCAAACACGATCACCGCATCGGGGGCGTTGACCATCGTGCGCGAGGCCGGAACGATGGTATATTCGACGGTCTGTTCGAGGGTCTCGATCTGCGGGTTCCGCGCGCTGCCGAGAAACCGGTAAATGCCGGTCGAGGCGCGGTCGCCGCTGGTCTGCGAACAGCCCGCCAGCACCGTGGCCACAGCAAGCGCGGCGATCAGCCCCTTTTGCCGGATATTCGTGTGCCGGATTTTCGTGTGCCAGTTTTTCGCGATGGTGCCGCCAGAGGTCACAAGCCGAGCCTTCCGGGGGTGAGGGATCGCTGGATGGAGGGGGGCCATTGCCCGTTCATTGCGCATCTTGGTGCCTGCTCTGCCATGTGTATCCCAGACAGAGAGTTCAGCAAGATTGCGCACCGGCTCCGGTTGACGAAATGCCAACCCAGCGCCCGGTCACGAGCTTGTTTCTGCCTCTGCCTCGATCGTTTGTTTTTCCCAGAGTTTAGTGAGTTTGCCCAAATCGCGCAATCCTCTTTCGTGGTAAGGGTTAAGGCGCCCCCTGCCCCGCCGGTTTCGCAAAGGTTTCGCGGCGCAAATGGCACAGATTGAGGCGCGGCGCGCGGGGATGCGCATATCTGGGTGGCAGAGCGGCCACTTGCGGCGCGATCAGCCGCGCAGTCTGGCGAAAAACCCGCGCAGCAATTCGGCGCTTTCGACCTCGGCGATACCCTCATAGACCTCGGGCGCGTGGTGGCATTGCGGGTGGTGGAACACCCTCGGCCCCTGCGCGACGCCGCCGGATTTGGCATCGCTGGCACCATAGTAAAGCGTCGCGATACGGGCAAAGCTGATCGCGGCGGCGCACATCGGGCATGGCTCGAGCGTCACCCAGAGCGCATGACCGGGCAGACGCTCGCTTTGCGCGGCTTGGCAGGCGGCGCGCAGGGCCAGAACCTCGGCATGGGCGCTGGGATCGCTCAACTCGCGGGTGCGGTTTCCGGCCTGCGCCACCACCACGCCTTTGGGGTCGGTGATCACCGCGCCCACCGGCACTTCGCCACGCGCAAAGGCGGCGCGCGCCTCGGCAAGTGCGATTGACATGGGGCTTGCAAACCGGTTCATGGGGGGTTGATGCCTGCGCCTGCCGCGCAGCGCAAGCCCGCCCCTTTAAAGACAGGCAAGCAGATGTCCAAATCGCCCGTAAATCCCCCGAGGGACAGCCATGGCAAAGCGCCCCAAAAGCGCGGTGCGAAGCCCTTGGCGCGGGCCGGCGCGGCGGCTGCTGCAGCCCCCGAGGGCGCGGTGAAATCCGGCGACCGGATCGCGAAAGTGCTGGCGCGGGTCGGCGTGTCCTCACGGCGCGGGGCCGAGGCGATGATCGAAGAGGGACGGGTCAGCGTCAACGGCGTGGTGATCGACAGCCCGGCGCTCAATGTCACCGCCCGCGACAAGATCGCGGTGGATGGCGCGCCCATTGGCAAGCCCGAGCCGGTGCGCGTCTGGCTCTATAACAAACCGCTGGGTCTGGTGACCTCGGAGCGTGACGAGAAGGGCCGGACCACGGTGTTCGAGACCCTGCCCGAGGATTTGCCGCGGGTGATGTCGGTCGGGCGGCTGGATTTGAACTCGGAAGGCTTGCTCTTGCTGACCAATGACGGCGATCTCAAGCGGCGGCTTGAACTGCCCTCGACCGGCTGGCTGCGCAAATACCGCGCGCGGGTGAATGGCACACCGACCGAGGCGATGCTGGAGCCGCTGCGCCGCGGGATCAACATTGATGGCGAGCAGTTCCAGCCGATGATGGTGACAATCGACAAGCAACAGGGCGCCAACGCATGGCTGTCGGTGGGCATCCGCGAGGGGCGCAACCGCGAGGTGCGGCGCGCGATGGATCATGTGGGTCTGGCGGTTAACCGTTTGATTCGCGTGGCTTACGGGCCGTTCCAATTGGGCAACCTGCGTGCCGGTGAGGTCGAGGAACTGCGCCCGCGCTCGCTGCGTGACCAGCTGGGGCTGGCGGCGGATGAGGTGGCCGAGGGGCGCGCCGGTCCGGCGGTGCAATCACGGCTACCGGAGACGCGCGGCAAGACAGATGCGCGCGGGAAACCCGAGGCGCGCGGCAAGACGGGGCCGAAAGCCGCAGGGCAACCGGCGCGCAAACCGGTGGGTAAGCCGATGGGCAAACCGATGGGCAAGCGGGCGGGCGGGCCGATGGATGAGAGCGCTCCGGCGGCGGGGCGCAAATCATGGGGCAGTAAATCCCACGGCGGCGCCACGGGTGGCAAACCCTCAAGCCGCGGCAAAGCGGGTGGCGCTCCGGCGGGCAAAGCCGCCGCGCCCAAGTCATGGGGCACGAAATCCGCCCGCAGCACCCAAACCACGCCGCGCAAGCCGCCGACGGGACGTTAACGCGCATCAATGCTTCCCAAGCGGCGAAAAACCCGCGTATAGTCTTGAAATCATGGCCTCGAACGCGAAGATTGAGGGGCCATGCAACCAACAGGGACGCGCTTGTGACTTCAAACGGACTGCGAAACACCGCCTATATCCTGCTTCTGGCGCTGACCATCTATGTTTGGTTCGTGGGGGGCTAAGGCATGGCGCGACGTTTTGGCGGTCAATACAGCCCCGATCCCGAGGCCCGCGAGGCGCTGAACACAGGCGCCAGACCCGCGACGACAGGCAGCGCGCGCAAGGCTCCGGTGCCGATGAAACGGGTCAATCCGGTAGGCGCGCGGGTCAACCTTTTGTTTATTCTGCCGTTTCTCTGGGCTTTCAGCGCGTTTTTCCGCGATCCGGCGGGGATGATCCAGCATCTGGGCGTCTTCGCCCTGTTGATCCTTGCGGCATGGTTAACTCGCGAGGGGGTGATCGCGCAGGACGCCTATGCGCAGCGCCGCATCGCGCGGCGTCCGGCAATCCCGCGCAAGATTTTCGCCTCGGTGGCGACGGGCTTGGGCCTTGGGCTGGCCGGTTTTGGCACCGAGGGCGGTCTCTATGTCTCGGCGATTTTCGGTGTCGTCGGCGCGGTGTTGCACAGCGCCTCCTTCGGCTTTGACCCTCTGTCCGACAAGGGCATGGAGGGGATCGACGAATTCCAGACCGAACGCGTGGCCCGCGCCGTCGAGGGCGCCGAAGAGCAACTTGCGGCGATGTCGGATGCGATCAAACGCGCCAAGGACCGCAAGGTCGAAGCGCGGCTCGGAGGCTTTCAAACCCATGTGCGCAGCCTCTTGCGGGCGGTGGAAAACGACCCCGCACAACTGAGCGCAGCGCGGCGCTATCTGGGGATTTACCTGCGCGGCGCGCGTGACGCGACGGTGAAATTTGCCGATCTTTATGGCCGCACCCGCGACGCGGAGGCGCGCGCCGATTACATCGCGCTGCTTGATGATTTGGAAGAGAACTTTATGCTGCGGACCGAGACTTTGATCGACAGCGACCGCCAACAGCTGGAAATCGAGATTGACGTGCTGCAAGAACGCCTCGAACGTGAGGGTGTGCGCCCCACGGACCCCGACAAAATCTGACCCGGTCTCCGGTGTCATCCCGTCATCCACAAGAAAGGAGCCGCCAATGTCCGAGCAGGTGCGCCAACAGGCCAAAGAACTGACCACCGCGATCGAAGAAGCCGCATTGATGCGGTTGCCCGAACCCGCCGCCGATATCGTGCCGCTGGAGGCCGCCGACGCCACCGACGCCGAGGGTATCCGCACGCGGATGGCGGAAATCGACATCGGCTCGACCAGCTCGATCATCGGCTTCGGCTCGCGCGCGCAGCTTGAGTTGCAGACGATCTCGCAGGCGATGCTGACCGATGTGCGCAACAAGGATGTCGGCCCCGCCGGTGACAGTCTGCGCCAGATCGTGACCACCATCCGCGGCTTTAGCGTCAGCGAACTCGACACCCGCCGCGACCGCTCATGGTGGGAGCGTCTGACCGGCAAAGCCGCGCCGCTGGCCAATTTCATGGCCCGCTACGAGACCGTGCAAAGCCAGATCGACAATATTTCCGACAATCTTCTCAGCCATGAAACGGTGCTGCTGAAAGACATCAAGTCCTTGGATTTGCTGTATGAAAAGACCCTCGATTTCTACAATGAGCTGGCCCTATACATCGCCGCCGGTGAAGAAAAGCTGAAAGAACTCGACAGCGTCGACATTCCGGCGAAAGACGCCGAGGTGCAGGCCGCCAGCGAGAACGAGACGATCATCAAGGCGCAGGAATTGCGCGATCTGCGTGCTGCGCGCGATGATCTGGAGCGCCGCGTGCATGACCTGAAGCTGACGCGGCAGGTGACCATGCAGTCGCTGCCCTCGATCCGGCTGGTGCAGGAAAACGACAAATCGCTGGTCACCAAGATCAACTCGACCTTGGTCAATACCGTGCCCCTGTGGGAGACCCAGCTGGCGCAATCGCTGACAATCCAGCGCTCGAAAGAAGCGGCGCAATCGATCCGCGAGGCGAATGATCTGACCAATGAATTGCTCAGCCGCAACGCCGACGGGCTGCGCGAGGCGAACCGCGAGGTGCGTGAGCAGATGGAGCGCGGCGTGTTTGATATCGAAGCGGTGAAACACGCCAATGAGCAGTTGATCGCGACGATCCAAGACAGTCTCGAGATCGCCGACGCGGGCAAGGCCAAACGCGCCGCCGCCGAGGAAGAGCTGCGCAAGATGGAATCCGAGCTGCGCGATTCGCTGTCGGCAGCCAAGGCTCGTGACACCGCGCCCTCGCCTTGATCCCCCTGCCCTGACCGGGCGGGCGCGGGCGCTTATGGCGCTCGCCGCTCTGGTATTTGCCGCCGGTTGCGCCTCGTTGCAGGGCAATCAAGGGGTGGTGCGCTCGGCCGCTGCCCCGGCACGACCGGCGGAAAACCTGACCACCGACCCGCTGTCGGCGGAACTGGCCGATTATTACAGCCGCATTGAAACCCAGCGTGTGGCGAATAATCTGATGCGTCAGGACAGTGGCGCCGATGAGGTGCCGCTTTCGGCGTCGCGGCTGGCGCAGACCTATCTGGATGTGGCGCTGCGCGAGGAACATATCCGCGGCCCTTTGGGGTTTGGCGGCAATGCGGCCAGCGTGTTGCGGCGTTGGCAGGTGCCGGTGACCTATGTGTTGGAGTTCGGCCCGACGGTCAGCCGCGCGACACGCGCGCGTGATCACCGCGAGGTCGGGCAATTGGCCCGCCGCCTTGCCCGCGCCTCGGGGCATCCGATTTCACTGGCGCCTTTCGGCACGACACAGGGCAATTTCCACGTGCTGGTGCTCTCGGAATCCGAACGCCGCGCCTCGGGTCCGAGGCTGCGCGAATTGGTGCCCGGCATTGATGACGGCGCGGTGCGCCTGATCACCGAAATGCCGCGCGAGACCTTCTGTCTGGTCATCGCCTTTTCGCGCGATGGCGGCGCGGTCTACTCCGAAGCGGTGGCGGTGATCCGCGCCGAACATCCCGATTTGACCCGTCTCGCCTGCTATCACGAAGAATTGACCCAAGGGTTGGGCCTTGCCTCGGATAGTGACAGCGCCCGCCCGTCGATCTTTAACGACGATCAGGAATTCGCCCTGATCACCGAGCATGACCTGAATTTACTGACAATTCATTACAACCCAAGGCTGAGACCGGGGATGACCGCCGCCCGCGCCCGCCCGATTGTGTTTTCGATTGCCTCCGAACTTGCACCGGGCGAGAGTTGACGGCACATTACCCCCCAAAGCCTTGAGCGTGTATTTCCGCAGGAGTGTCTAATGGTATTTAATTTCCTTAAAGGTCAATTCATTGACGTTATCGAGTGGCTCGACGACAGCCGCGATACGCTGGTTTACCGCTTTGAGCGCTACGGCAATAATATTATGATGGGCGCCAAGCTGACCGTCCGCGAGGGTCAGGCGGCGGTGTTCATCCACGAAGGCCAGATGGCGGATATTTTCGGCCCCGGCCTGTATGAGCTGCAGACCAACAATATGCCGCTGATGACCGCGCTGCAGCATTGGAGCCACGGGTTCGACTCGCCGTTCAAATCCGAGATCTATTTCGTCAACACCCGCCGCTTTCCCGGCCTGAAATGGGGCACGCAAAACCCGATCATGCTGCGCGATCCCGAGTTCGGCGCGCTGCGGCTGCGGGCGTTCGGCAGCTATACGATCCGGGTGCAGGATCCGGGCGTGTTCATGACCGAGATTGTCGGCACCGATGGCGAATTTACCGAGGATGAAATCTCAGGCCAGATCCGCAATATCGTGGTGCAAAAGGTCAGCCAGACACTGGCCAGCAGCGGCATTGCGGCGCTGGATATGGCGGCCAATACCAGCGATCTGTCGCGGATTGTCGGCGAGGCCATCGACCCGACGCTGAAGGATTACGGGCTGTCGATGCCCGAATTGTATATTGAAAACATCTCCCTACCGCCCGAGGTCGAGAAAGTGCTCGATCAGCGCAGCTCGATGGGGATCGTCGGCGATCTGAACAAATACAGCCAGTTTTCCGCCGCACAGGCGATGCAGACCGCGGCTTCGGCAGGCGGCGACAACGCGATGGGCGCGGGGCTTGGCATGGGCATGGGGATGGGCATGGCGCAGACCATGGCCAATGCGATGTCGGGCAACAACCAGCAATCGGGCGGCGCGCCTTCGGCCTCCGCACCACCACCGCCACCGCCGCCCCCAGCGGCGACGGTCTGGCATGTGGCGGCGAACGGCCAGACCACCGGCCCGTTCACCGACAGCCAGCTGCGCGAGATGATGAGCCAAGGCAATTTCGGCCGCGATTCAATGGTCTGGACCGCCGGTCAGGACGGCTGGAAAAAGGCCGGTGAGGTGGGCGGTTTGGCGCCAATCTTTGCCTCGGTGCCGCCGCCGCCCCCGCCGGCGGGCTAAGCCATGAGCGACAGCAACAACCTGCCGCCCGAGCCGCCAATGCCGCCCACCCCGCCGAGCGCCCCCCCGCCGGATGTGCCGCCGCCAGACGTGCCGCCGAACGATGATCCTGCACCGCAAGCCGCTGATACGCACCGGTTTCCTTGCGAGAACTGCGGCGCGCAACTGCGGTATGAGCCGGGGCAGCAACGGCTGACCTGCCAGTATTGCGGCCATGAGCAAGAGATCCCGTTCAGCGACGATCAGCGCAACGAGGCGCTGACCACCTATGATCTGCGCGAGGCGCTGGCCAACCATCTGCCGCCCGATGCGATCGAGGAAACGCGGGTGCTTAGCTGCAGCAATTGCGGCGCGCAGGTGGAGTTTGATCCCGCCCAACATGCCGCGCAATGTCCGTTTTGCGGCACCCCGGTGGTGACCGATACCGGCACCCACCGACATATCAAACCGGCGGCGGTGCTGCCCTTCAAGCTCAGGCAGGACGACGCGCAGCAGGCGATGCGCAAATGGCTCGGGCGGTTGTGGTTCGCGCCCAACAAGCTCAAGCATTACGCGCGCTCGGACGGCTCGCGGCTGAGCGGGCTTTATGTGCCCTATTGGGCCTTTGATGCCGATACCAGCAGCCGCTATACCGGCGAACGCGGCGACGCCTATTACGAGACCCGCCGGGTGACGCGGAACGGCAAAACCGAGACCGAACAGGTGCGCAAAATCCGCTGGACGCGGGTCAAGGGCCGTGTCGCGCGCGATTTCACCGATGTGCTGATCATGGCCGCGCAGTCCCTGCCGCGCAAATATGTGCGCGCGCTCGAGCCCTGGATGCTGGGCGAGTTGGCGCCCTATAATCCGCAATTCCTGTCCGGGTTTCGCGCCGAGGGCTATACCGTCGATCTGCCCGAGGGCCATGATCTGGGCGTCGAGCGGATGAATGAGGTGATCAAACAGGATGTGCGCCGCGATATTGGCGGCGACGAGCAGCGGGTGCATTCGGTCGATACCGATCACGCCAATGAGCGGTTCAAACATCTGCTGCTGCCGATCTGGATGGCGGCCTATCAATACCGCGGCAAGACCTACCGGTTTGTGGTCAACGGGCAGACCGGCAAAGTGCAGGGCGAGCGTCCGTGGTCGGCATGGAAAATCGCCGGCGCCGTCGCCGTGGTGGTGATCGCCGCGGGGATTTATTTCTACGTCAGTCAGGGCAGGTAAATGCGGGCATTGATCCAACGGGTCACCGAGGCTTCGGTCTCGGTGGATGGCGCAGTGGTCGGGGAGACCGGCCCCGGCCTGTTGATACTGGTCTGCGCGATGCAGGGTGATGATCTGGCGGGTGCGGAGGCTCTGGCCGATAAAGTGTTGAAACTGCGCATCTTTCGCGATGAAAGCGGCAAGACCAACCGCAGTCTGGCGGATGTCGGTGGCGGCGCGCTGGTGGTCAGCCAGTTCACCCTTGCCGCCGATACCTCACGCGGCAATCGGCCCGGTTTTTCCGCCGCCGCCGCCCCCGAAGTGGGCCGCGAACTCTATGAGGCTTTCGCCGACCGGCTGGCCGCGCAGGGCGTTGCGGTCGGGCGCGGGCAGTTCGGCGCCGAGATGCAAGTGGCGCTGGTCAATGACGGGCCGATGACCATCTGGCTGGATCCGTAACGCCGCGGGCAGACTGCATTCCGTCGCAAACCCGCCTCTGATTTCGCTAACCCCGTGCAAACATTGCGCCATTACCGCTGGCGCAAACTGGCGCCGCGCATCTGTTCTACAGGACCTCGCTGGCTGCGCAGGTCCTCTTTTGCCGGAGGTCACCATGGATTCAGCCGAGTTCACGCAAGCGGAATACTCCGACCGCCTCACCGCCGTGCGCGCCGCCATGGCAATCGCCGGGCTGGAAGTGCTGGTGGTCAGTGACCCGTCGAATATGGCCTGGATCACCGGCTATGACGGCTGGTCGTTTTACGTGCATCAGGCGGTGATCGTCGGTCCCTCGGGCGCGCCGCTCTGGTGGGGGCGCGAGATGGATGCGGCGGGGGCGCTGCGCACGGTCTGGATGCCGGATGACTGTGTTTTGGGGTATGATGATACCTATGTGCAGAACCCGCAAAAGCACCCGATGGAGACCCTGACCCAAGCGCTGGCCGAGCGTGGTTGGCAAGCGGCGCAGGTGGGTGTGGAGATGGACAATTACTATTATTCCGCCAAAGCCCATGCCGTGCTGGCCAAAGATCTAAGGCTGCAGGACGCCACAGGCTTGGTGAACTGGCAGCGCGCGGTGAAATCAGCGGCCGAGATCGAGCGCATGCGCCGTGCCGCGCGGATCGTGGAATCGATGCATCAAACGATTTTGGATGTCGCGCAGCCCGGTCTGCCGAAAAACATATTGGTCGCGGAAATCCTGCGCAGCTCTGCTTTGGGCGCGGGCGGGCATTGGGGGGATTATCCGGCAATTGTGCCGCTGACCCCCTCGGGCATGGATGCCACCGCCCCGCATCTGACCTGGGACGATAGGCCGATGCAGCGCGGCGAGGCGCATTTCTTTGAAATTGCAGGGGTTTACCGGCGCTATCATTGCCCGCAATCGCGGACCCTGTTTTTCGGCGAGCCGCCGGCGCAATACCGCCGCGCCGAAGAGGCGGTGCAAGAGGCGAGTGAGGCCGCGTTGCAACAGGCGCGGCCGGGCAACCTTTGTGAGGATATCGCCAATGCGTTCAACGCGGCGCTCAACAAACACGGGTTCAGCAAGGACAGCCGCTGCGGCTATTCCATCGGGTTAAGCTATCCGCCGGATTGGGGGGAGCGCACCTTGTCGCTGCGCCGCGGCGATAAAACCGTGCTGACCCCGGGGATGTGTTTTCACTTCATGCCGGCGCTTTGGCTGGACGACGGGGGGATCGAAATTACCGAGCCCTTGCTGATCACCGAGACGGGGGTGGAGAAATTCTGCACCCTGCCCGGCTCGCTTTTTGTGCAGGGCTAAGCCACGATCCGGCGCGCCCGGACTTAGGCGGGCAGGTCCATCGCCGCCAGTTCGCGCAGATTGCCCGACGCCTCTGAAAGGGTCAGCCGCGCGCGACCGGCCTTTTTCGAGGCGTAGAGCGCGACATCGGCCTTGGCCATCAAATCCTCGGCGCTGATCGACAGGTCGCGTTTGGTCGGGCCAACCACCGCCCCCATCGACAGGGCGACGCGGCAATGCTGCCCGTCAAACAAGATCGGCTCTTGCATATGGTCGAGAATTTGCCTGCCGACACGCTCAATCGGGGCGGCATCGCGCACCCCCTCCATCAGGATGACGAATTCATCGCCCCCGACCCGCGCCACCAGATCCGCACCCCGCGCCGAGGCGCGCAGGATCTCGCTGATTTTCACCAGCACATGATCGCCCGCCGCATGGCCCAAAGTGTCATTCACCTGTTTGAAGAAATCCAGATCAAGATGGATCAGCGCAAAGCCGTTTTCCGCCTGTAGCAAGACCTCCATCGCCTGTTCCATCGCGCGGCGGTTGCCCAGACCGGTCAGCGCATCGGTCAGCGCCTGCGCCTCGGCAATCGCTTTGGCGCCCTGCAAACGGGTGGCCATTTTGCTGACTTCGCCCATCACCGCGGTTTTCGCCTCGGCCAGATAGAGGAGTTCAATCGCCAGATCGGTGGCGGCGAAATCGGTGTCGGAAAGCCCGTGATCGCGCACCGCCTCGCGCACCGCATAACCAAAGGAGAGATTGAGCAAGACCCCCCCATCACTTTGCAGCGGCACCGCCGTGCCCTTGAACGAGGTGTGCGGCGGGGTGTTCAGCGACATGCGCAACCGCTGCGCGCGGGTCAATTCCAGCACATTGCCCCAGACCCGCGGACGCCGCAGATCGAAGATATCGGTGAATTTGCGCCCCAGATACTGCGCGCCCATCAGCTTTTGCAATGTCGGACCGGCGCCGCGGATATGGCCCGCGTTATCAAGCCAGAGATACATTGGCATCATCTGCCCGAGCGCCGATGCACTGAGTTGAAATCCCTGTTGGCGCAAATCCCCATCCATCACTTATTCCTGCCCCTCACAAACACCCGTCCCGCACCAATACGCACCTTGCTCCGATACCGCGCCGCTCACATCGCTCCGACCGCAAGGTCGAAGCGGCGGCCGGCGTGGAAGGCCGGATCATGCACCTTGATGGTGATCACCTCATCGGACATGCCACCACCATTGCCGAGATGATCCAGCACCGCAAGAGCCCCGTAATCATCGGCCAAAGCGCGCAGAATACCGACCATCACATGGCCAAACCCCTGCGGGCAATTGCGACAGGTCAGGGTAAATTGCCCCGCGCCATCCTCATCAACCCAGAGTTCCGGCAGGTCCAGATCGGGCACCGCAAGTTTGCTGCGGCCCTGTAAGTCATCGAGAGAATAGAGAAAATCGGTGAAACTGACGCCGCCGAAACGCAGCAAACGGCGCAGCGGTTCCAGCCGTTCATTCGAGATCAGAAAGGTGCCCAGATCCTCAAGCAGGCAGTCCAGCGGCCGCTGCAGGATCGAAACCGCCGAGGCCAGCACCGCATAGGTCAGTTGATCATCGTAAACCTGCATCGCCTCGAACCCGTCCGGCCCCAGCGATTGCGCCACACCCGAGTCGCGCGCAATCTCCCGCCAGACCGCAGCGCCAAAGGACTCGGTCAGAAAGGTCTGCAGAGATTTATTGATCAAACCATGCATATAGCCGTCACCCATTACTACTTATACCAGCAGCCTGCAGCAAAATTGTTAACGAAAAGCGAATTCCTTCAGGAAACGCCCAAAAGCGCGGGAATATGGCCGATATCGGGGCGCAGAATATCCGCCACGGGGGCCAGATCGGCGGCGGTAGCGACGCCGGTCAAGACACCCAAAGTCGGCATCCCCGCCGCCTGTCCGGCCAGCAGATCATGATGCGAATCGCCGACCATCAGGATGTCGCGTGGGGCGAGGTCACAGGCGCGGGCGAAACCCAATAGCATGCCCGGCTCGGGCTTGGCGCCAAAGCCGGAATCGAACCCGGCAATGAAGTCGAAAAGCTCAATAACATCAGAGAGATGGTCGCGGCCGACGGATTCGTAATCATTGGTGGCAACGCCCAATTTACAGCCCCGGTCGCGCAGCCCTTGCAAGAGCGGACGCAGCGGCACCGCCTCGACCAAAGGCGCCGCGCGGGCGGCCTCGGCGATGCGCTGTTCGAGCCAGCGCGGATCGACGCCGGGCAGGACCGGGCTAAGAAGGTTAACAACCTCGGTGCCGGTGCCCGCGATCACCGCCGATTCGGGGCGGAAACGCGCCGCGGCAAGATCGAAATCAATCGCCTCTGCCATCGCGTCCAACCGGCCCTGATCGCCCGCGGCGAATTCTTGCAAAAGCGCCTGCGCCCAGGCCCCCCAGGTGGCCTGAAAGTCGAATAATGTGCCGTCTTTGTCGAAGAGAATCGCGCGGATATTTTGCATGGTCAGGTCCAATGTATGATCTCGCCACCGGGCAGGGACTGGCGCGCGGTCATCGGGGTTTCTGGTGGGTAATCAAGGTCTTGGCAAGCCTCCAGCAGCATCGCCTCATCCAGCGTCAGATAGTCGAGGACGGCGGGCAACAGCGTGCCCTCGGCGAGGCCCGCGCGCAACTCCTCCGGCGCCAGCCCCGACCAAGCCAGAAAGCCGCCGATGCGGGCGTGATCCTCGGTTAACCAAGACAGAACGAGGGCGGCAAACTCCTCGGCGGCGGCGCGCGACATACTTATCGGGCTCATCGGGGTCTTTCCTCTCGAGACTGCGGCGTTAAAGGTTTCGTTAACTTTTCGCCGCTAAACTGTGAACCACGACCGATGTTTGGCCGGGCAGGTAATGTTACGTCACCGTTCAGGTGAGGGGTACGCGTGAATGACAGGCAATATTCTGATCGTAGATGATCTGGCAACGAACCGGATCATACTCAAGGTTAAACTGAACGCGGCCTGTTATGAAACACAGCAAGCGGCGGATGGCGAGACCGCGCTGGCACTGGCGCGCGAGACCCAGCCAAAGCTGATATTGCTGGATATGATGCTGCCCGATCTGTCGGGGATCGAGGTGTGTCGAAGGTTGCGCGCCGATCCGGCCACGCAGCATATTCCGGTGGTGATCATCACCGCCTCGACCGATCGCGACAGCCGGTTGCAGGCGCTGGCCGCCGGTGCCGATGAATTTCTGACCAAACCGTTGAATGAGGTGATCCTGCTGGCCCGCATCCGCAGCCTGCTGCGCGCCCATGAGACCGAGGCCGAGCTGCGCATGCGGTCGGAAACCTGGGGCGATCTTGCGATGGATGGCGGCGTTGGGGGCGAGACCCTACTGCCGATGCCGGGGCGGATCGGCATGGTCGCGGGGCAGCCCTCGGTGGCGATGGGCTGGCGTAACACATTGGCCAACCACATAAAAGAACGCGTCACCATCCTCACCCCCGCCGAGGCCTTGACCGATACCACCAGCGCCGCCTCGCAGGATCTCTATCTGGTTGCCGAAGATCTGGGCGCCGCAGGATCGGGGCTGCGGTTGATCGCCGATCTGCGCGCGCGGTTGCAAAGCCGCCACGCGGCGATTGCGCTGGTCCTGCCCGAGGCCGAGCCCGAGGCTGCGGCGATGGCGCTGGATGTGGGCGCGAATGATCTGTTGACCCTGCCGCTGGACCCGCAGGAAACCGCGCTGCGCATCGCCCTGCATATCCAGCGCAAACGCCGCGCCGACCATCTGCGGCAGGCGGTCAGCCACGGGCTGCGGCTGGCGGTGACCGATCCGCTGACCGGGCTTTACAACCGGCGCTATGCGCTGGCGCATCTGGACCGGATCGCCGCACGCGCACAAGAGAGCGGGCGGCAATTCGCGGTGATGGTGCTGGATCTGGACCGTTTCAAAACCGTCAATGACACCTATGGCCATGCCGCCGGTGATACGGTGCTGGAGACCGTCGCGGCGCGGCTGCGCGACAATCTGCGGCCCTCGGACCTGATCTCGCGCATCGTCGGGGAGGAGTTTCTGGTCGCCCTGCCCGATGCGACGATCGCCACCGCCCGACAGGCCGCCGAACGGTTGTGCCGCATCGTCTCGGAGGCGCCGGTGGGTTTGCCCGAGAAACACTGCGCGGTGCGAGTGACGATCTCGGTGGGGCTGGCGCTGGGGCCGAATTTGACGCCAGCGCCGCAGATCCCGGCGGAGACCGCGCGCGACACATGGGCGCGCGCCGATGCCGCCTTGATGGAGGCGAAAAGCGACGGGCGCAATCAGGTCATGGTCTTCGCGGCGGCCTGAAGGGGGCGCGGCGCTGGGGCATGGCGTGGCGGCACGGTAAGGCGGCTCGGCAAGGCGGCTCGGCGAAACCTTACGGCGAGGCGTCACCGTGTGGTGTCATCGCGGGGTGACATTTCTGCGCCGCGCAGTGGCGGGGTGCTGACGGGGTGCGGGAGAGATGGCGCTACTCCCGCTCCAACTCCTCGGCCATTTGCTGGCGTTCCGCCGGGGTCAATTCGCTGACCCGCTGGGCAAAGGCGGCTTCGGCCTCTTGCAGGCGCTGGTGATTACGCTGCCGCTGGGCGCCGAGAACCTGGGTGAAACCTGCGGTGTCAAACGGCTCGCCGCGCAGCAAAGCGATGATCTCGCGGTTGGCCTCCTGCGCGCGGGCCAGACGCTCGGCCTGACGCTCCGCATAGCGCTCACTGCGACGGCCATCACTGCGACGCTCACTGGGGCGGTCACTGCCACGCTCGCCCTGCCGGTCGCCGCGGGCGCCATGTGTACCACGGTCATGTGTGCCACGGTTGAGCGCGCGCAGATCGCTGCGCGCCTCCTCGGGCATCGCCCGCCAGAGCGCGCGGAAGTCCGAGGGCGGACGCGGTGGGGCGTAATGCGCGGCCCGCATCGCGCCGCCGATCAACACGCCGATCACCAGAACATTGACCACCAGCGAACCGATCAGTGCAATCCGCAACCCGCGACGGCTGCGCGAGACGGCGGGTTTTTGGGGGCCAGAGTTGCCGTGTGTCGGGGTCTCAGGGGTCTGCGGGGGGGTGGTCATAGCTGCCTCACTCGATTTCGCCGCTCATCAACGCCCAGAGCGTCGAGCTGTCATCTGTCAGGGGATCGGTCTCGACCCATTCCGAAACCGAGGGGCTGACCGTCGCCGCCCCCTGCCAGAACTGGGTCAAGAGAGCGCCGGTGCCGCCGCTGCCGGAAAAGCCGATCCAGACCCCCGCCAGTCCCGCCGCGCTGACACCGGCCAAACCGGGGGCGCCGCCGATATCGGCAAGGGCCAGCCGCAGCCGCGCCCACCAATTGGGATGCGACGCGGGCGGCGGCGCCAAAGCAGCCGCAGCATCCGCCATCATCCGCGCGCTCAATGCATCGGGCAGCGCGGGTGCTTGGGCTGCGCGCGCTTCGGCAAACAGCGCCTCGAGCATATCATCCCCGAAGGCATCCGTGGGTGCCGTCGCGGGTGCATTTGCGGGCGCGTTCCTGTCAGACGTGTCTCTCTCAGTCATCGGTCATACCCCAGTTCATTCCGCCGCCCCGACAGCAATTCTGTCAAGCGGCGCTTTCCTCGCGCGGTCAGGCTTTCGACGGCCTCGACCCCGATGCCCATCGCCGCGGCGATATCGGGATTGCCCAGCCCCTCGAGATGGCGCAACACCACCGCCGCACGTTGCCGGTCGGGCAAAAGCGCCAGCGCCTCGTCAAGCGCGCGCTGCCGGTCGGCCTCGATCATCCCTTCGACCACAGCGGGCGCCGGATCATCGGGTTCGGCAATCGAATCGAGCGCCACGCTGCGCCGCCGCCGCAGCCGGTCGGTGGCCAGATTGACCGCCACACGGTGCAGCCATGTCGAGGGCTGCGCGCCCCCCGGCACCCATTTCGGCGCGATCTGCCAAAGCCGCAGCATCGCCTCTTGGGTGACGTCTTCGGCCTCGGCGCGGTCTTGCAACAGACGCTGCGCCAGCCGCAACACCCGCGGTGCCAGCCGCTCCATCAGTTCCCGCGCCGCCGCGGTATCACCGGCGGCATAGGCGCAAAGCAGCGCGTCGTCGCTTGGGGCGTCCTGCGCTGTCATGGTGAAACTGCTGTCCCGTGGCATAGAGTGGTGATCGGCCCCGTCGCTTTGGGCGGCGGGCGGCCCCTGCAGAGGTAACGCCCGACGCCGGTTTAGGCAAGTTTAGCGGGCGGAGATGGCGCCCGCCTGCCAGCTTGCCAGCTTGCCGCTTAGCCTTCGTCGCTGCCACCACGTTCCGAGCGGCGCTCCATCCGGCGCTCCATACGCTCCTGCATCCGCTCTTGCATGCGGCTGAACTCATTGGCGTCGATCTGCCCGTCGTCATTGCGGTCCATCCGCTCGAAGGCGCGGCTCATGCCTTCTGCGGGGTCCATCCGCTCCATGCCGCGGCCACGATGGTCGCGATCGCCGCGATGCCCGTGGCGGTGGCCGCGGCGATGCTCGCGGTCGCCGTCTTCGGCGCGGGCGGCGCGGGCCTCACGGCGCTCTTCCTGCAGGCTGGTGTAACCGGCGATCACCTCGTCGCGGGTCAATTGCCCGTCGGCATCGGCGTCACCGGCCGCGATCAAACGGTCGGCCATGGCGCCGAGACGGGTTGCGCGACGCTCATTCATCTGCGCGGTGACATAAGCGGTCCATTCCTCTTGCGAGATCGCGCCGCTGGCATCGGCATCGGCGGCGGCAAAATCGAACTGCGGCGCGGCCATGCGGCGGCCGTCCTGCGCTTGCGCCAGCGACAGGCTGGGGATCGCCACGAGAATGAGAGCGGCGGCGGTCAAAGGTGTCTTGGTGCTCATTTAAGGCTCCGGTTTTGGGGCGCCGGTGGATCATCCTTTGGCGCGTTGATGCATGTAATACGCAGGAGGCCGGACATTCCGTCGCAGAATTTTCGGGCAGTTTCGCACTGTTTTCGAACTGGGCCGAGTTGACCCTCCCGCGGCAATCCCTATGCTGCGCAACCGTGGACGCGCAGCTGCGAGGCTTGTGTCTGTGCTGGCGCGTCGCGCCGGAATTACCCAGTTACGGCGGGTCTTTACGGGCCTGCGCAATTGCCCCGTCATAGGAATGGCCCGGTTATCTGAATAGCCCAGTTATCTGAGTGGCCCAGTCACAAGAGTAAGCGCATCATGACCACCACCGACTCCACCACTTTTGACGCCATCGACGACCGCCCGCTGGGGCCGGCGCTGCGGCTGGGCTGGGCGCGTAAATGCCCCAATTGCGGCAATGGGCGGATGCTCAAGGGCTATCTGAAAGTGGCCGATAACTGCCCCAGCTGTGATGAGCCCCTGCACCATCACCGCGCCGATGACGGCCCCGCCTATCTGACCATTCTGGTGGTCGGCAAGGTGGCGATGCTGGTCTATCTGGCGGTCTATATGATGTGGAAACCGGCGCCGGTGGTGATGATCGCGCTGTGCTGGGGCGTGGCGCTGGCGATGGCGCTCTATATGCTGCCGCGGATCAAGGGCGCTTTGGTGGCGCTGCAATGGTCGCGGCGGATGCATGGGTTCGGGGCGCCAAAATGACTGCAGGCGATCCGGATGATCACGGATTTGACCGCCCGATCCGCGATGCCGCGACAATTGTCCTGATCCGCGACGGCGACAGCGATAACCCGCAGGTCCTGATGGGCCAGCGCGGCTCGGCGGCGGCATTCATGCCGTCGAAATACGTGTTTCCGGGCGGTGCGGTTGATCCTGACGACGGGCGGATTGCGCTGACCCCTGCGGTGCCCGAGATCGAGCGCGCGCGGCTACTTTGCGATCCGGTCACCGCCCAGCCGCCGAGCCCCGAGGCGATGGTCGCCGCGGCGATCCGCGAGTTGTGGGAAGAGGCCGGGCAGATGCTTTGTGCGCCGCGCGCATGGGGGGGCGAGGTGCCGCGCGATTGGGCGGATTTCGCCAAGGCCGAGCTATGCCCGCGCGGCGATGCGTTGCAATTCATGTTTCGCGCGGTGACCCCGCCGGGGCGCAGTCGCCGGTTTGACGCGCGGTTCTTTCTGGCGCGGGCCGAGATGCTGGCCACCGATCCCGATGATTTCTCCCGCGCGACCGATGAGTTGAGCCATCTGCACTGGATCGCCCTGCGCGAGGCGCGCGGGCTGGATCTGCCGTTTGTCACCGAAGTGGTGCTGGCCGAGGCCGAGGCGGTGGTGCGGTCAGGCCGCGTCGAAAGCGTACCCTATTTCGACAACTCCGGCCCCGAATCGCGGTTCCGCCGGATTGCCTGAGGCACCGGCGAAAACCTTTGTAAATTAGCGCCTTACGCCTGCGGGGCTTTTTGCAGCAAGGGCATCAGCGCGCTCATATCCGGCCCGTTGCCGCGGCCGGTCAGCGCCTTGCGCAGGGGCATGAACAGCCCCTTACCCTTGCGGCCCGTCGCCTCCTTGACCGCTGCGGTCCAATCGGCCCAAGCGGTTGGCCCATAGGGCGGCGGCGGCAGCATGGTCAGGGCCTCTGCCACGAACTCCGCATCCTCGGGATCAACCAGCGGCGTGGCGCCGTCGCGGCAGAGCGCCCACCAGTCGCCCACATCCTCGAGCCGAGTGATATTGGCGCGCGCGACCTCCCAGAAGGCCGGCGCGATCTCGGCGGGGACGCCCAATTCCGTTAGCTTTGCGGCAACTTCGGCGTGACTCACCGGCAGCGACTGCACATGGGCGCGGGTCAGCGGCCAGAGATCCTCGGCGTCGAATTTGGTCGGCGCGGCGCCGAAATGGTTGAGGTCAAACCCCTCGGCGATCTGATCAAGATCTGCGCGCAATTCGACCGGCTGCGAAGAACCAAGGCGTGCCAGCAGCGACAAGAGCGCCATGCGCTCGACGCCCTGCGCACGCAGATCGCGCAGGCTGAGGGTGCCAAGACGTTTGGAGAGCGCCTCGCCCTGCGGGCCGGTGAGCAGCGAGTGATGGGCAAAGGCGGGCGGGGTGCCGCCCATGGCGCGGATGATCTGCACCTGCGTGGCGGTATTGGTCACATGGTCCGAGCCGCGCACGATATGGGTAACGCCCATATCCATATCATCGACCGAGGAGGCGAAAGTATAGAGCACCTGCCCGTCGGCGCGGATCAACACCGGATCGCTGACCGAGGCGGCGTCGATCGAAACATCGCCGAGAATGCCGTCGGTCCATTCGATCCGCTCGAGATCAAGCCGGAAACGCCAGTAACCGTTGCGGTCCTTGCGCAGCTCCTCGCGGGCGGCGGCGTCGAGCGCCAGAGCGGCGCGGTCATAGACCGGCGGCTTGCCCATATTGAGCTGTTTCTTGCGCTTGAGATCGAGTTCCGTGGGGCTCTCAAAACACTCATAAAACCGGCCCTCGGCGCGCAGCATATCGGCCATCTCGGCGTAGCGCTCGAGGCGTTCGGACTGGCGCTCGATACGGTCCCATTCCAGCCCCAGCCACTCGAGATCGGTTTTGATCCCGTCGACATATTCCTGCTTGGAGCGCTCTTGGTCGGTGTCATCAAGCCGCAGGATAAACTGGCCGCCGGTCTTGCGGGCGATCAGATAGTTGAACAGCGCGGTGCGCAGGTTGCCGATATGCAGATAGCCGGTGGGCGACGGGGCGAAACGGGTGACGGTCATGGGGTTCTCCTGTTGCGGCTGCATTTGCACAGCGCGCGGGATTTGTCCAGTTCGGCGGCGTTGGGGCTGTGGTGTCGGGGGGCTATTGGGGCGAAAGCCGGGGGCATCGAACCCCCGGCTTTCGGCGCGGATCGCGCAGGGGCGTTGCCCCTCGGCCTGCGGCCTCACCCCAGGATATTTTTGGACAGATGACGAGGCGGTTAGCTAGCGTCAGCCTCGCTGTCGTCACTGTCCTGTTGGCCGCGAAAGCCGGTGGCGACGACGAATTTTTCCGAGCTATCGGCGCGGCTGGAGGGGGGTTTGACGTTATAGACTTTGGTGAAATGGCGTTTGAGGAGTTTTTGCAACTCGCCCTCGGCGCCACCGGCCAGCACTTTGGCGACATAGGTGCCGCCCGGGGAGAGCACGTCAAAGGCGAAATAGGCGGCGTGTTCGCAGAGCGTGATGATGCGCAGATGGTCGGTCTGTTTGTGGCCGGTGGAGGAGGCGGCCATATCCGACATCACCACATCCGCCTGCCCGCCGAGCCAGGCTTTGACCTTGGCGTCGGCGTCGTCGTCGAGAAAATCGAGCACATGGACCTCGGCCCCGGCGACCGGCTCGACCTCTTGCAGGTCAACGCCGAGCACCGAGCCCTGTTTCTTGCCGGATTTCGTGCCCAGCGCATTGACCCGCTCAACCGCGATCTGCAGCCAGCCACCGGGCGCGCTGCCGAGATCGACCACCCGCGCACCGGGCACGAGGAAGCGGAATTTATCGTCCAACTCCAGTATCTTATAGGCGGCACGCCCGCGCATGCCTTCGCGTTTCGCGCGCACCACATAGGGGTCGTTGAGCTGGCGTTCCAGCCAGCGGGTCGACGACAGGCGTCGGCCCTTGGCGGTTTTGACCTTCACCCGCAGGTCGCGCTGGCCGCGGCCCGAGGTGTTCTTGCTTGGCGGTTTCGCCATGTTCAGTCCTCACATTTTTTGCAGCACGCCGTCGTGGCTCATCTGCGCGTAGAGCAATCCTTCGCGCAATCCACGGTCGGCGACCGACATGACTTCGGTGGGCCAGACGCGGGTCAGCGCTTGCAGGATCGCCGCCCCCGACATGATCAGCCCGTGACGCTCGCGGCCGATGCGCGGATCGCTGCGCCGCCCCTCCGGCCCGAGCGTCAGATAATCGCGGATCACCGTATCGACCTGCAGCGAGGTCATCGTCAGCCCGTCAACCTTGTTGCGGTCATAACGCCGCAGCCCGAGAAACGAGGCGGCGACGGTGGTGACCGTGCCCGAGGTGCCGATGATCTGGAAATTGGCCAGCGGCGCGGGCGTTTGATAGGGCAGAAACCCTTGCAGATGTTCCTCGAACTGCCAGCTCATCAGCGCGAACCGTGCCGCGTCGCTGTCGACATCGGTGAATTGCTCGCGCAGGGTTGCGACGCCCAAGGGCACCGAGATCCAGTCGACCACCTTGGCCTGCCCCAGAGTGGAGCGCACACCGGGGCGGGCGACGGGGCCGAGGCGGATGCCAAGGATTGCCTCGCGGCGCGCCTCGGGGGCGACCTCGGACAGGTCGATCCACACCAGTTCGGTGGAGCCGCCGCCGATGTCGATGACCAAAAGCTGCTCGGTCTCGGGCGCGACCAAGGGCGCGCAGGAGATCACCGCCAGCCGCGCCTCTTCCTCGGTGGGGATGATTTCCAGCCGCAGACCGGTTTCGCGCTGGATTTTGCGGATGAATTCATTGGAATTATGCGCACGGCGGCAGGCCTCGGTGGCGACCAGACGCATGCGTTTGACCTTATGGTCATCGAGCTTGCGGCGGCAGATCCGCAGCGCCTGCACGGTGCGCGCCATCGGCCCATGGCCGAGCCGACCGGTGGCCTCGAGCCCAGTGCCCAGCTCGACGCTGCGCGAGAAGCTGTCCACGACTTCAAATTGCGGACCCTTGGGGCGCGCAACCAGCATACGACAACTATTTGTGCCCAGATCCAGCGCGGCATAAAGCCCCGCCTCACCGGACAGATTCTGGCGCTGTGACTGATGACCGGACGGAGGCCGCCGCTTGCGGGGCGATCTCGACGGTTTCGGCTGCGTCACCGCGCCAACGGGACGCTCGGGCGTCATACCGCCCTCCATTTCGTGTTGCCTCTACAGTAGTCGCGCGAGGGGTCCGGCGCAAGAACTGATCAAGATCCACGCCCGTCGACCCTGCGGCACCGCGATGATTCGGCACGCAGCGCGCAGGCGCCGCCAGACCGCCCGAATACAGGCATGCGACGGCACCGCAAGCGCCATCCGAATGGGCCGCCGAATGAGTCTATGAGCGGATGCCCCCCCCGGATGCAGGGGTAAAAACCACCTGCGGGTGCCCATTTGTGGCGTTTTAGCAACACGCAAAAACCCGTGCCTCGCCGCCGCGTGGTAACCGGTCATAGGGCAAGCCGTTCACCCCGCTGGATTTTTCGGAACGGGTCACAAAGTGAAGGAAAAGCCTGTATTTGCTGTGCTGAATTGATCGCCCGCGTGGTGAAAATCTCACTGGCACGGCATGCGATGCTATCAAAAACAGGGTGATTTCGTTAACATTTCCTTAACACGGCGCGTTTTTTTTGCGCCGCGTTTACGTCAGGTAAGCCGCCAAGGCGTGTTTATCACTTGACTTACCAACGGAGTTATACAGATGAAATTTTCCCTTAGTCTTTCCACCGCAGTTGCAACGACGCTGGCCACTGCAGCCACGGCCTCGGGCCCGATTGATGTCGCGCCGCCGCCGGTCGTCTATCAAATGCCCGCCGCCTATGACTGGAGCGGAACCTATTTTGGTGCGGCGATCGGCTATTCGCGCGGCACCTACCGGTTGGGCGTGTCGGCGCTCAATCAATTGGGCCCGAATGTCGAGATCAGCGGCGCCACCGGCGCGGCGTTCCTTGGTCGCAATTGGCAATCGGGCAGCACGGTTTTCGGTGTCGAGTTTGACGCCTCGACCGGCGCCAACGGCATCACGCCGCAGGGCACCGCCGGCCCGTTCTGGAGCTGCAACACCGGCAATTGTAACGTCAATATCGACTCGCTGTTCACCCTGCGCGGCCGGGTCGGCGTCGCGCAGAACAACTGGCTGATCTATGGCACCGGCGGTATCGCCCATGCCAATGTCTCGGGCGGTATCCTCAACAGCGCCCAACAGGGCAGCGGCTCTGCCACCGGCTATGTGGTGGGTCTTGGTGCGGAATACGGCTTGAGCGCGCGCTCGTCGGTCCGTCTGGAATATCTGCACTATGATCTCGGGGCATTGCCCTTCGGCACCGGCTCCCTGCCAACCGACCGCTTTGACGGGGTTGGCGATTTCGGCACTCTGCGCCTTGGCTATAGCATGCGCTTCTAAACCCGCGCAGGCATCTGCCCACACCTAGCTTTGATTGGCCCGCCCCCTGAAAACGGGGCGGGCCTTTTACGTGTCGCTCGTTTGGACTGGCGCGGCGACTGCTGTGGAGACCGCTTTAGAGGCGGGCTCGAATACCACCGTGGCTTGTCACCGCCTGCATCATATGGCCGCGCAAGCCGCTTGCCCTCACCATGATGATGAGGAAATTTCACGCTGCAGGCGCTGGCCTCGCGCATTATGCGCTTGATATGACAGCGAGGTCGCAAGGCAGCCCGCCTTGGTCGATATCAGCCCCTCGCCGCTGGCAAAAAATGGCGAACTGATAGAAACGTCTTGAACCGGAGCCTTCACCATGACCGACACCCCGCTGCAGCCCGTTATCATCGTATATTGGCGCGACATCCCCGCACAGGTGATTGTCGGCAAGGGGCGGCGCGGCGCCAAAGTGGCGCTGACCGAACGTTTCGAGCAGACCATCGACCGCTGTGCGATGAAGGCGGGGGCGCGCGACTCGGATGCCTATCTGGCCGATTGGCGCAAAGGCGACCCCTATCATGTCGCTGGCGAACAGGAAGAAGTCGCACGCGCCGAGGCCGAAAAGCTGGAACAGGCATACGACACCGAAAGGTTCAAGACGCTGATCGCCAACGACGGGTGGAACGCGGTTGATTAACCTCAGGGAGGCACTGATGGCACTATTCAAATTCGCCCGCAAAGACAGCGGTCCCGCGACCAGAGGCTCTGACGCGATGGTGTCGTTCCTTGACGGGTTTTCCATCGAGGTGATGCCGCGCACCGCCGAGAAGGTCGAGGATTTCCGCGCCCTCCTGCCTGCGGGCACGCGGGTCTATATCGCCCATATAGAGGGCACCCCGATCGCCGAGATGGTCGCCACGGCCGCGCGTCTGCGGGGTGAAGGCTTCGAGCCGATGCCGCATTTTCCGGCGCGGATCATCAAGGATAAAGCCACGCTGACCGATTGGATCGCGCGCTATCAGGGCGAGGCCGGTGTGACCCAGGGCCTGATCCTGGCCGGTGGTGTGGCCAAGCCGCATGGGGAGTTTCATTCCTCGATGCAACTGCTGGACACCGGCGCCTTTGACGGGTTTGCGCGGCTGCATGTGGCGGGGCATCCCGAGGGCAATAAGGATATCGATCCCGACGGTTCGGACCAGATGGTGATGGAAGCGCTGCGCTGGAAACAGGCTTTTGCCGAGCGCACGGATGCGCAGATGGCGCTGGCGACGCAGTTCTGCTTTGAGGCAAAACCGGTGATTGACTGGGTCAACCGCTTGCAGGCCGAGGGGATCAATATTCCGGTGCATATCGGCGTGGCGGGTCCGGCAAAGCTGCAGACGTTGATCAAGTTTTCCATCGCCTGCGGGGTTGGCGCCTCGCTGAAAGTGCTGCAAAAACGCGCGATGGATGTGTCGAAACTGCTGCTGCCCTATGAGCCCGACGAGTTTGTCAGCGAGCTGGCCGATTACAAAGCCGCGAACCCCGCATTCGGCATTGAATCGGTGCATTTCTTCCCGCTGGGCGGGATCAAGACCAACGCCAAATGGGTCGCGGAACGCGCGGGCGCCGAGGCGGGCGCGGCGCAGGCTCTGGGCTGATCCCGATGATCTGGCGCGGCGCCCCGAGGCTGGTGGCGCTGCGCTGAGTTGATGAACGCGGCGGGGTTTGCCCCATCTGGCCGCGACACGAGACGCGCCGCCGGTGCGTTGAGACAAGAATTTGCAGACGCCGCGCGCAGCACAGACTGTGGCGGCTACCAAGGAGTTTCCACATGACCCGCACCGTCCTCGAGTCCGCGACCAAAACCGTGGTGATCGGCTTTGACGAGCCGTTTTGCGTGATCGGCGAGCGCATCAATCCGACCGGCCGCAAGAAACTGGCTGCCGAGCTGGAGCTGGGCGATTTCTCGACCATCGAGAAGGACGCGCTGGAACAGGTGCTCTGCGGGGCGAATGTGCTCGATATCAACTCAGGCGCGGTGTTCACCAATATGATGGCCAAAGACCCGCGCTATGCCGACAATAATTTTGTCGAGCCGCCACTGATGAAGGCGCTGATCGAGCATGTGCAATCGGTGATTGATGTGCCCCTGTGCATCGACAGCTCGGTGCCCGGCGCGCTGGAGGAAGGCCTGAAGGCAGCGAACGGGCGGCCCTTGCTGAACTCGGTCACCGGCGAGGAAGAGCGGCTGGAAATGGTGCTGCCCTTGGTCAAGAAATACAACGTGCCGGTGGTGGCGATCTCGAACGATGACACCGGTATTTCCGAAGACCCGGATGTGCGTTTCGCGGTGGCGAAAAAGATCGTCGAGCGGGCGGCGGATTTCGGTATTCCCGCGCATGATATCGTGGTTGACCCTTTGGTGATGCCGATTGGTGCCATGGCCACCGCCGGACGGCAGGTGTTTGAACTGGTGCGCCGCTTGCGCGCGGATCTCGGCGTCAACACCACTTGCGGCGCGTCGAATGTGTCCTTCGGGATGCCGAACCGTCACGGGGTGAACGCGGCGTTCCTGCCGATGGCGATTGGCGCGGGCATGACCTCGGCGATCATGAACCCGGTGCGGGCGCAAGAGATGGAGGCGATCCGCGCGGCGAATATGCTGATGAACCACGATCCGAATGGCGGTGAGTGGATCCGGCTGGCCAAGGTGATGGAAGCGATGAAAGAGGGCGCGACATTTGCCGAGGCCTCGCGGGCGGCCTCGGCCTCCTCCTCGGGCCGCCGCGGCGGACGTCGCGGGCGCGGGTAAGCGCGCGAAGGGTCTGGGCGACGCGCAACGCAGCGCATCGCCAGACCGCGGGATGGCGAGACGACCGTGGAACAGCGCGCTTTATGGTGGCTGTATCCGGACGACCTCTGAACGACGCACCAAGATTGGCCAAATCGCCAGCCCGTGCGGGCGGTCTGGCGATGCGCGGCGGCTATCGCCTTGATTCCGCGCGGGCTACTATACGCAACGTAGCGCAGCGCCAGACCGCGGGATGGCGAGCCGCCTGTGGAACGGTACGCTTTATGGTGGCTGTGTTCGCGCAATCTTTAAACGACGCACCCAGACCAACCAAATCGCCAGCCCGGGGGGCGGTCTGGCGATGCGCCGCGGCTGCGCCTTGATTCCGCGCGGGCTATTATACGCAACGGAGCGCATCGCCAGACCGCGGGATGGCGAGACGACCGTGGAACGGTGCGCTTTATGGTAGCTGTATCCGAGCGACCTATGAACGACGCACCCAGACCAACCAAATCGCCAGCCCAGGGGGCGGTCTGGCGATGCGCGGCGGCTGACGCCTTGATTCCGCGCGTAGGCAGGGACCAACCTAAATCGCGAATTGCGAGCCCGTAGGTGTTCCCTTCTCGATAGCTTCCTTTGGAAAGCCACCTGCCGGACCGACCGGACGATGCGCGGCGGCTCCGCCTTGATTCCGCGCCCCCTCCCCCTCCACTTAATCCCTTGACCCAGATCAACGAAATCTGCCCTGATGCGGGTTAGACAGATCCCAACTCGCAACCCGAACAGGAGATTCTCATGTATTCCCATATCATCGTGGCGGTTGATCTCAGCCATGGCGACGCTGGCAAGGCGCTGCTGGCCAAGGCCGCGCAGATGCTCCAGCCCGGCGGCACCGCGCGGCTGCTCAACGTGCTCGAGGACGTGCCCAGCTATGTCGCCGCCGAACTGCCGCGCGACCTCAACGACCGGCGTCAGGCCGAGGCCAAAGTGGAACTGGCGCTCTTGGTCGACAAGGTGGATTTCACCGTCGAAACCGAAGTGCGCACGGGGGCGGCGGCCAGCCAGATCCTGCAATGCGCCGAGGATAATGGCGCCGATCTGATCATGATCGCCTCGCACCGTCCGGGGCTGAGCGATTATTTCATCGGCTCGACCGCCTCGCGGGTGGTGCGCCATGCGCAATGCTCGGTGCTGATCTCGCGCTAAGCGCCCGTTCCAAGCTCCCGCGCGCCGCCCCGAATGAAGCGGCGCGCGGCAATTAGCTAAACCGGATCGGATATTTCGCCCGGATCGCCCGGTCCAGCGCCGGATCAATCTGGCAGGGCGCGCTGGCCAGAATATCCGCGGTGCGCTTTTTCGCCCCGTCCATCAGCCGCGGACGACCGGATTCGTTCCATTCCTTGGGGCTCATCCGGTTGCCCAACTCGGGGTAAATATACTCGGTCTGCATCAGCTTCAGCGTCTGGTCCGAGCCCAGATAATGGCCGGGTCCCTCGAGACAGGTCTCGCGGATCACCTCGATCGACACAGAGTCCTCGGTGACATCAATCCCGCGCACGCAGCGCAGTGCCTGCCCCAGAATATCATCGCCCAAGGTCAGGGATTCAAAGCAGAATCCCAGTAGGGACGCATGCATCCCGACCGATTCGTAGACCATATTCAGCCCCGAGAGACCGGCAAGCGTGTTGGAAATCGCCTGCTCCCACCCCGCCTGCATATCCGGCAGTTTGCTGTCGGCAATCCCCGCCGCCGCCCCGCCGGGCAAGCCATAAAACCGGTGCATCTGCGCGCAACCGGCGGTCAGTAACGCCTGCTCGGCGCTGCCGCCCGACATCGCGCCGGTGCGCAGGTCCGACACAAAGGGCCATGTGCCAAAGATCGCCGGATGGCCGGGCGCGATGGCGTTGACATAGACCACGCCGGCCAGACATTCCGCCACCGCCTGCACGATCGTCGATGCGATCGGCGCCGGTGAGGTCGCCCCCGCCTGCCCCGCCGAGAGCAAGAGCACCGGCATGCCCGCGCGGATACAGGCCTCCATCGAGACGCAGCTTTCCTCGGCGAATTTCATCGGCGGCACCACGAAGCAGTTGGAATTGCTCATGAAAGGCCGCGCGCGCCAGGCCTCCTCACCGCCCGCGATATCATGCAACAACTCGAAACAGCCCGCTACATGCGAGGGATCAGAAAACGAGGTCCCGATATGTTTGCGGGTTCCCGCCGCCGCCGCGTAGATCGTGTTCAGGTCCATCTCGTAGTTATCAAGGATATCGCGGGCCACGCAGATACGCTGGAAAAAATGCACATTATCTAGATGTTGCACCAATCGCGCGGCGTCATGCAGGTCTTTCAATGTGGATTCGCGGTATTCGCCGGTATCGACATCGACCACATGCACCGCCGCACCGGCGGTGCCGTAATGCACGCGGCTGCCCGACAATTGCAGGTCATATTTCGGATCACGGCCATACAGCGTGATCCCGCGCGCGGCTTTCGCCAGCATATCCTCGACCAGCGCGCGCGGGAACCGCAGCCGCCCGTCATCGCCCAGAATGGCGCCGGCTTTGGTCATCACCTCGATGCCCGATTGCGGCGCATTGGCGAGGCCGATTTCCTCAAGCGCCTGCAGCGCCGCCTGATGGATGCGCTCGACCGAGGCCGCAGAGAGCGGGCTATATTGCCCGCCTTCGAGACCTGCGCGCACCGGCCGCAGCGCCTCATCCAAGGGCGCGGAGCGGACCGCAACGCGCGCGGCACGCCCGCCTGCGCGGCGGGCCTTAGGGGCGATTTTCACGTCTTCGATCATTTGGCGCACTCCCATCATTCGCAATTTCACGAAATAGTCTTTGGCGTCGCGGTCAGAGCTTCATCCGCGCGCCCTTGGGGTCATAAAACGGGGCCAGCGAGGCCTGCGCGGGAATGCGCTGGCCGGCGATGTCGATCTCGAAACGGGCACTCAGCATCTCGGCCACGCTTTGGCCCTTGCAGGGCAGATAGCCCATCGCGACCGGACCACCCAGAAAATGCCCGTAATTTCCGCTGGTTACCGTACCGACCAGCGCGCCGTCGCGGTAGATCGGCTCATTGTGATAGGCCAGACGCTCGGGGTCTCGCAGCAGGAATTGCACCATCCGCCGCTCAAGCCCCGCTTCGCGTTTGCGCAGCACCGCGTCGCGGCCGATGAATTCCCCCTTGCCGGTTTTCACCGCGAAACCGAGACCGGCCTCGAGCACATGATCCTCGTCGGTGATGTCATGGCCGAAGTGGCGGAAGGCTTTTTCAATGCGACAACTGTCGAGCGTGTGCAACCCGCAGAGTTTGATTTCTGGGGCGGCGTCCATGAGCGCTTCGAAGACATGGGCGGACTGGTCGGCGCTGACGTAGAGTTCCCAGCCGAGTTCGCCGACATAGGACACGCGGTGGGCGCGGGCGAGGCCGTAGCCGAGTTCAATCTCGCGGGCGGTGCCGAAGGGGAACGCGTCATTGTCCAGCGCGTCGGGGGTGACCCGCGACAGCACATCGCGCGCTTGCGGGCCCATCAGGCAAAGCACGGATTCGCCCGCGGTGACGTCGGTGATGACGGCGAAATCATCACTCAGATGCCGCCGCAGCCACGCCAGATCGCGCTGCAGGGTGGCGGCGGGGACGACCAGAAGAAAGGCGGTTTCCGTCAGCCGCGTGACGGTCAGATCGCTTTCAATCCCGCCGCTTTGGTTGAGCATCTGGGTGTAGACCAGCCGTCCGGCCTCAACGTCGATCTGGTTGGCGCAGAGCCGTTGCAAAAAGGCGCAGGCGTCGCGGCCTTCGACGCGGATTTTGCCGAAGGAGCTCATGTCAAACAGGCCGACGCGCTCGCGCACCGCCATATGTTCGGCGCGCTGGTTGTCGAACCAGTTTTGCCGCCCCCAAGCGTAGCGATATGCGCGTTCCTGCCCCTCGCGCGCGAACCAATTGGCGCGCTCCCAGCCTGCGACCTCGCCAAAGACCGCGCCGCGGGCTTTGAGGTGTTCGTGCAAGGGTGAGCGCCGCACGCCGCGCGCGGTTTCCACCTGCCGGTAGGGGAAGTGATCGGCATAAAGCAGGCCCAGCGTTTCAGACACCCGCTCGGCCAGATATTTGCGGTTGCGCTGGAAGGGCTGCGCGCGCCGAATATCCACCTCCCACAGATCAAAGGGCGGCGCGCCTTCGGTCATCCAATGGGCCAGCGCCATCCCGGCACCGCCCGAAGAGACGATACCAATGGAATTATACCCCGCGGCGACCCAATAATTGCCCAGTTCCGGCGCTTCGCCGAGGTAATAGCGATCATCCGGCGTAAAGCTTTCGGGACCGTTAAAGAACGTGTGGATACCGGCGCGCTCGAACATCGGCATGCGATGCATGGCCATGCCAAGGATCGGTTCGAAATGCTCGAAATCTTCGGGCAGGCTGTCGAATTCGAAATCCTCGGGGATGCCCGCCATGCCCCAAGGTTTGGCCTTGGGCTCGAAGGCGCCGAGCATCATTTTGCCCGCGTCTTCCTTATAGTAGGCGCATTCATCCGGCACCCGCAGCACCGGCAGGCGGGTCAGATCCTGGATCGGTTCGGTGACCAGATAGAAATGCTCGGCGGCGTGCAGGGGCAGCGTGACGCCCGAGGTGGCGGCCAGATCGCGGCCCCACATGCCGCCGCAATTCACCACATGTTCGCAGGCAATCACCGCGCTCTCGCCCCCTCCTGCGTCGTATTCAACGCCAGTAACGCGGGCGCCGTTATCCAGGACGCGGGTGACCTTCACGCCCTCGTGGATCGCCGCCCCCATCATCCGCGCGCCCTTGGCCAGCGCCATGGCGATATTGGCCGGATCGCATTGCCCGTCATGTGGCAGATGCACCGCGCCGACCACGTCATCCACGTTGAGATGCGGGTATAGGGCTTTGACATCGCTGGGAGAAATCTCGGAGACATCAACATCAAAAGCGCGGGCGAGACCGGCTTGGCGGAGGATTTCCTCATGGCGTTCCGGCGTCAGCGCGACGGTGATCGAGCCGTTCTGGCGCATGCCGGTACTGATGCCGGTCTCGGCCTCGAGCCGGACGTAGAGATCGGCGGAATATTTCGCCAGACGGGTCATATTGAGGCTGCCGCGCAGCTGCCCGATCAGCCCCGCCGCATGCCAAGTGGTGCCGCTGGTCAGGCGCTTGCGCTCGAGCAGGACGATGTCTGTCCACCCCGCCTTGGCGAGGTGATAGGCGACCGAACAGCCGGAAATCCCGCCGCCGATGATCACCACACGGGCATGGGAAGGAAGGGTCATGGGCGGGCCGTGGGGGTTGAGTGCGTGGTCTGGAGGACACAGGCGAAGGGGGCTGTCTGCCCCCGATGAAGGAAGGCCAAGGAGGTTTTCCGCCCCGCAAAAAGGAAGGCCAAGGGGGCTTTCTGCCCCCTTGGAACCCCCGAGGATATTTTTGGACAGATGACGGGGGCGAAGATCGCGGCGATGAGGGAGGTCATGCGCGCAGGCTTTCGTTTTTGGGGTCCCAGAGCGGGCCGTCGGGTTGAACCACGGCGCGGTGGCGTTGGCCGAAGATCTCGATTTCCAACTCGGTGCCCGGCGTGGCGAGATCGGCGCGCAGCATCGACAGCGCGATGCAGCGCTGGGTGCGGTGGCCGAAATAGCCCGAGGTGGTCTCGCCAACGACTGTGTCGCCCTGCCAGATGGTCGACATATAGGGCGGGTCGAACTCGGGCGACTCAACGGTCAGGAGGGCGAAGCGTTTGGCGGGGCCGGCCTGTTTTTCGGCCTCGAGTGCTGGTTTGCCGTGGAAGTCCTTGGACCAGTCGATGAAACGCTCGAGCCCGCCTTCGAGCAGCGTGTAATCGGTGGAGAGATCGCCTTTCCACGCGCGGTAGCCTTTCTCGATGCGGAGCGAATTGAGCGCGAACATGCCGAAGGGGGTGGCGCCGGCGTTGAGCACCTCATCGTAGATATGGGCGATATCACCGGGGGTGGCGTGGACTTCCCAGCCGAGTTCGCCGGCGAAGGAGACGCGCAGGAGATGTGCATCGCGGCCTGCGACCTCGGCGGATTGGTGGCTGAGCCATGGCAGCGCGAGGTCGGCATCGGTGAGTTTTGTGAGCAAATCGCGGGATTTGGGGCCGGTGATGATCAGGGTGGAGATGGCCTCGGTCTGGTCGGTCAGCGTCAGGTTGTCCGGGAGGCTACGTTTGAGCCACTCGAAGTCATGAAGCTGCGCGGTGGCGGCGGTGATCAGGGTGAAGTGATCCGGCCCGTGGCGCACCAGTGACATTTCGGTGACGATCCGCCCGCGGTGGTCGGGGAAATAAGCCAGCGAGACGCGGCCCGCGCGCGGCAATCTGCCGGAGATCTGCGCATCGAGCCACTCGGCCGCGCCCGCGCCGTCAAGATTAAACCGCGAGAAGCCGGGCAGATCGAGCACCCCGACCCCGTCGCGCACCGCCTCGCATTCGGCTTTGACCGCGCCAAACCACGGGCCTTCGCGGCGCCACGTCTGGGTGCCTGCCTCGGAGGTGTCGTCGCCCGCGCGCGCAAACCAATTGGCGCGCTCCCAGCCGTTATAGGCGCCGAACTGCGCGCCCAAGGCTTGCAGCCGCGCGTGGTTCGGCCCGTGTTTCTGGTCGCGCCCTGCCGGCCATGCGTGATGCGGGAAATGCATCGCGTATTCATGGCCGTAGACCTCCATCCCCTTGGCGATGCAGTAGTCGCGGCTCTCGAAACCGGTGAAGCGGCGCGGATCGACCGCCCACATATCGCGCTCGGTGCCGCCCTCCGTGATCCATTCCGCCAGCACCTTACCGGCGCCGCCGCCCTGACAGATGCCGAAGGTGAACACGCAGGCCTCGAAAGCGTTGGGCACGCCGGGCATCGGGCCGATTAGCGGGTTGCCATCGGGCGTATAGGGGATCGGGCCGTTGATCACATTTTGCAGATTGGCCTGTTCCAGCAGCGGCACGCGGGCCATGGCGTCATTGATATGCCATTCCAGCCGCTCGAGATCATCGGGATAAAGCTGGAAGCTGAAATCCTCGGGCATCGGGTCATCACGGGTGATCCAATGCGCCTTGCAGGGGTTCTCGTAAGGGCCGAGGTTGAACCCGTATTTTTCCTGCCGCAGGTAATAGGAGCTGTCGACATCGCGCAGGAGCGGCAGTTTGGCGTTATTGTCTTTCGACCAGCTTTCCAGCTCGGGGATATTGTCGAACAAGAGATACTGGTGGCTCATCACCATCATCGGCACTTTGCGGCCAAAGAGCGCGCCGACGCGGTCGGCGTAATAGCCCGCGGCATTGACCACATATTCGCAGCGGATCTCGCCCTTTGGCGTCTCGAGCACCCATTCATTGCCCTCACGGCGCGCGCCGGTGACGGGGCGGAAACGCTCAACGCGCGCGCCGAGATCGCGGGCGCCTTTGGCCAAGGCTTGGGTTAATTGCGCGGGGTCGATATCGCCGTCGTAAGGGTCATAAAGCCCGCCCGCCAGATCATGGGTGGCGAGGAACGGATAGCGCGCCTGAATATCCTCGGTGGCCATCACCTCGATATCCATCCCCTGATAGCGCCCCATCCCCGCGACACGCTCGAATTCGCGCATCCGCTCGGTGGAATGGGCCAGCCGCAGGGAGCCGGTGACATGGTAGTTCATCGGATAATCCACCGCCTCGCCGAGCCCGCGGTAGAGTTCGGCGGAATAGCGCTGGATGTTCATCACCGCCCATGACGAGGAGAATGTCGGCACATTGCCCGCCGCGTGCCATGTGGAGCCGGCGGTCAACTCGTTGCGCTCGAGCAGAAGGCAATCGGTCCAGCCGGCTTTGGCCAGATGATAGAGCACCGATGCCCCGACCACGCCGCCGCCGATAACCACCACCCGTGCTGTCTGTGTCATTCTATGCCTGCCTTTGCCTTCGCCTATGGCCCGCCGCGGGTCGTCGTGGGTCGTCGCGGGTCCGTGCCTTGATACCCGCAGTATGGCCCTGCTGTTCGAGGGTTGGCAATTCGTGAACTATGGTGAAATTAATCGGAAATTACGATTAGCGATGGGCCTTGCAATTGAGAATCACTCGCAATACCAAAAGGGGTAACTTGCGAGTGACTCGCAACAGAGGGAGGGGTGGAACAATATGCGCAAAATACTCGCCGTTGTGGCGGCTTTGGGGCTGGCCCCGCTTTCGGCTCAGGCGCAAAGCGCGCCGTCGCTCTTGGCCACCATCGGGATGATCTCGGACCCGGCGCAGCGGATCGCCGGGGACTGCGTCGCGGTGGAGACGCTGATCGGGCCGGGGCTGGACCCGCATCTTTATCAAGCGCGGCCATCGGATATCCAGCGGCTGCGCAGCGCCGACCGGATTGTCGCGCTGGGGCTGAGCCTTGAGGGGCGGCTGGCGGATATTCTGGCGCGGATCGGGGCGCAGGTGTTGGGCGAGGAGATCAGCCATGAGGGGCTGCTTTTGCACTCCGGCGTGCCCGACCCGCATATCTGGATGGATCCGGTGCTCTGGTCGCGGATCTTTGCGCCTTTGGCCGAGACATTGACCGCGCTGGCGCCGGACTGCGCCGAAGAGATTGCCGCCGGTGCCGAGGCCGAGATGGCGCGGGCCGAGGCGCTGGATGCCTGGGCGCGGGCGTCTTTGGCGACGATCCCCGAGGCGCAGCGGGTCTTGTTGACCGCGCATGACGCCTTCACCTATTTCGCCCGCAGCTATGACCTGCAGAACGAGGCGATACAGGGGATTTCAACGGATTCCGAGCCCTCGATCGCGGATATTGACGAGGCCGCGCAGATCGCCGCGGCGCGCGATATTCCGGCGGCCTTTATCGAGACCACATTGAACCCGCGCGCAGTGCAGGCGCTGATCGAGGCGGCGGCGGCGCGGGGGCATGAGCTGGTGATCGGCGGCTCGCTCTATTCGGATGCTTTGGGCGAGGTCGGCTCGGGGGCGGAGAGCTGGCCGGGGATGATCGTGTCCAATGTGCGGGTGATTGTGACGGCGCTGGGCGGTGAGCCGCTGGAGGTGCCGGAGGGGGTGTTGCCCTGACGGTGCTGTGACGGGCCGGGTCGGTTCGCGGAGCGATTAATGCGAAAGGGCAGCGCCGCCACGCGGGGCAAGCGGAGCGCCGCCCCGTGGGGGCGGTTCGGCGCTGCCCGATTGTTTCCATCGGGCGGGAGGCTGGATTGGGCCGCCTCAGGGATGAGGGCCATGTTCTATCGCTTACAAATTGCGGGTAGCGCCGGGCCGAGGGGCAAGCGGCGCGCCGATGCATGGGGCCGTCGGGCGGAAGGTCGAAGCGGCGCGGAATTTCGGCGGGGGGTGTCGCCTAGTGAATAAGGGCAGCGCCGAGCCGAGGGGCAAGCGGAGCGCCGACCCGTGGGGTCGGTTCGGCGCTGCCCGGCGGTGCCGCCGGGCGGAGCGTCAATCCAGCGTGGTGCGTGGCCTCGCCGGTTTGATTTGAGTATTTTTGGCAAGATGAAGCCGGAGGACGTTCTTGCGGGGTTAGGGGATTACCTCGAACTTATCGACATCCACCATGCCGAGATCGGTGATTTTCAGATGCGGGATCACCGGCAGGGCGACGAAGGCGAGTTGCAGGAAGGGTTCCTCCAGCGTCACGCCCAGCGCGCGGGCGGCGGCGCGGAGATCGACCAGCCGGTCGCGCACATGCTCGAAGGGCTCGAGCGACATCAGACCTGCGACGGGCAGCGCCAGTTCGGCAGCCACCTGCCCACCCTCAACGACAACAAAGCCGCCCTCGATCTCACCCAGCCGTTTCGCGGCCAGCGCCATATCGGCGTAATCGACCCCGACCACGGCGATATTATGGTGGTCATGGCAGACCGTCGAGGCAATCGCGCCTTTGGTCATCTGGAACCCACGCACGAAACCATTGGCGATATTGCCGTTGATCCCGTGACGCTCGATCACCGTGATGCGCGCCAGATCACGCGATGGATCGGGGCGTTTGTCGCCGTCACTGGCGGGGATTTCCTCGCGCAGGTGGTCGGTGAGGATCATCCCGGGGCGGATGCCGATCACCGGCGTCTCGGAGGCATTGCCCGCGTAGCGGAAGCTCGCGGCGGTGATCGCGGGCACATGCACCGAGGCGCGGGCGACCGGCGGGATTTCCTCGCGGGCGGCGAAAGCGGCGTCATCGGCCAAGACCCCGCCGCAGAAGACCATCTCGGCGTGGCAACCGGTGATATCCTCCAGCACCACGATATCGGCGCGTTTACCCGGCGCGATCTGGCCGCGGTCCTTGAGCCCGAAGGCCTCGGCCGCCGACAGCGAGGCAGCGCGGTAGACCGACAAGGGATCGCGGCCCTTCTCGATCAACCGGCGGATCATGTAGTCGAGATGCCCGTGTTCGGCGATGTCCAGAGGGTTCCGGTCGTCGGTGCAGAGGCACATATAGGCGGCGGTGACGGGGGTCAGCACCTCGGCCAGCGCCTCAAGGTCTTTTGACACCGAGCCTTCGCGGATCAGCACCCGCAGGCCCTTTTGCAGCTTCTCGGTCGCCTCTGCGGCGCTGGTCGCCTCATGCTCGGTGCGGATACCTGCGCTGGCATAGGCGTTGAGATCGCGGCCCGACAATAAGGGCGCGTGGCCGTCGATATGACAGCCCTCAAAGGCGTGGAGCTTCTCCATACAGGTCGGATCGCGGTGGATCACGCCGGGGTAGTTCATGAATTCCGCGAGACCGATCACCCGCAGATGATCCTTGAGCGGCGCAAGATCGCGGGCGGTCAGATTGGCGCCCGCCGTCTCCATATGCGTCGAGGGCACGCAGGAGGAGAGATTCACCCGGATATCCATCACCGTGCGGGAACTGGCGTTGAGGAAATACTCGATGCCGATGAGGCCGGCGACATTGGCGATCTCATGCGGGTCGCAGATCGCCGTGGTGACGCCGCGCGGGGTGACGCAGCGGTCGAACTCGAAGGGCGTGATGCAGGAGCTTTCAATATGCAAATGCGTGTCGATGAAGCCGGGCACGAGGGTCTTGCCGCGCACATCAATCTCGCGCTTGCCCTGATATTCGGCGCCGATGCCGACGATATGCTGCCCGCAGATCGCCACATCGCCCGCAATCCGCGCACCGGTAACCATGCACCAGACCCTGCCGCCCTTGAGCACCAGATCGGCAGGTTCATCACCGCGCCCCTGTGCGATGCGGGTCTCCAAAGGTTGCTTAGTCATCGCCGTCCACCTTGCGCAAACGTGCGATCAGCGAGGAGGTATCCCAGCGCCCGCCGCCCATATTCTGCACGTCTTTATAGAATTGATCGATCAGCGCGGTGACCGGCAGCGAGGCGCCGATTTCCTCGGCGGTTTGCAGGCAGATCGCCAGATCCTTGCGCATCCAGTCGACGGCGAACCCGTAGTCATATTTGGCGTCAAGCATGGTGTCATGGCGGTTGACCATCTGCCATGAGCCCGCGGCACCGCCCTGGATCACATCGACCACGGCGCGGCCATCCATGCCCGCCTTCTCGCCGAAACGCAGCGCCTCGGAAAGCCCCTGCACCAGACCGGCGATGCAGATCTGGTTCATCATCTTGGCGATCTGTCCTGCGCCGCTTTCGCCGACCAGATTGTAGATTTTGCCGTAGGCTTCAATCACCGGCTTGATCCGCGCGTAATCCGCCGCCGCGCCGCCGCACATGATCGAAAGGACGCCGTTCTCGGCCCCCGCCTGCCCGCCCGAGACCGGCGCATCGACAAAGCCCAGCCCTGCGGCCTGTGCCTCTGCGGCCAGAGCGCGGGTGATTTTGGCGGAAACCGTGGTGTGATCGACAAACAGCGCGCCCTGATCCATCCCCGCGAAAGCCCCGTCATCGCCGCGGCACACCTCGGCGAGATCATCATCATTGCCCACACAGGCCATGACGAAATCCACCCCCGCCGCGGCCTCACGCGGGGTGCGCGCCGCCTGCCCGCCATGCTCGGCCACCCAAGCCTCGGCCTTGGAGAAGGTGCGGTTATAGACCGTCACCTGATGTCCGGCCGCGGCCAGATGCCCCGCCATCGGATAGCCCATCACGCCAAGCCCGAGAAATGCCACTTTGGCCATCGTCCGCCCCTCTTTCATCACTCTGTCGGTTGTTTGAATTGCGCTCCTGCGCTTTCCCACATAGGAAACGATGCACACCCCAAGGTCAACACGACGAGGCCCGAACCCATGCTCTCCCTGTTTCGCTGGTTGCTGCGCATCGCCACTGCTCTGGTGGTGCTGTTTCTGGCCACCACGATCGGTGTCTATTACTTCCTGTCGCGATCCTTGCCCGACTATGACGCCAGTTGGCGGGTGCGCGGCATTGGCGACACCGTTGAAATTGCTCGCAATACCCATGCGGTGCCGCATATTTTCGGCGAGAGCGACGCGGATGTCTACTTTGGCCTCGGGTTTGCCCATGCGCAGGACCGGCTGTGGCAGATGACCCTGTTGCGGCGCACCGCGCAGGGGCGTCTGAGCGAGGTGTTCGGCGAGCGCACCCTGCGCACCGATGAATTGATGCGGCGGTTTGACATTTACGGGCTGTCGCAAAGCTCGGTCGCGGCGCAGGATCCGCAGACGCTGAGCGCGCTGGACGCCTATGCGCGCGGGGTCAATGCCTGGATCACGCTGGTCAATGACCGCGCGATGGGGCGCGGGGCGCCCGAGTATTTCCTGTTTCCCAGCGAAGTGGGTCTCTGGCAGCCCGCCGATAGTATCGCGATCCTCAAGCTGATGGCGGTGCAGATGTCCGGCCATCTGGAAAACGAGGTGCAGCGGGCGCGGCTGTCGACGCTGATCGGCGAGACCCGCACCAATGACCTGATGCCGATTGAGGGTGGTGACGGGCTGTCGTCCCTGCCCGATTTCGCCAGCCTGTTCCCCGGCGTGAGCGAGACGCAATGGCAGACGCAACTTGCGATGCCGTTCCGCCTGCCGGGTGAATTGCGCGGTGGGTCGCTGTCGCCGTTCAACTCGACGGAAACCGCGGGGGCGTCGAACGCCTTTGCTGCCGGTCCGACACGCTCGGCGAATGGTGGCACGCTTTTGGCCAATGACCCGCATCTGGGGTTCTCGGCGCCCGCGATCTGGTATCTGGCGCGGCTCGATCTGAGCAGCGGCGCGGTGACCGGCGGCACCATTCCCGGCGTGCCGGCGGTGATGGTCGGGCGCTCCGAGCGGCTGGCATGGGGGCTGACCACCGCCTATCTGGACGATCAAGACCTGTTCTTTGAGGAGTTGAGCACCGACAACACCCAGCGCTACCGCACGCCGGACGGCTGGGCGGAATTCGACACCCGCCGCTCGATCATCCATGTAGCCGATGCCGATCCGGTGACGATCACCACGCGCTGGTCGGCGAACGGGCCGATCCTGCCGGGCAGCCATTACTCATTGGCCTCGGTGACCCCGCCCGGCCATGTCGCGGCGCTGTCGTGGACGGCGCTCTCGGCTGAGGATACCTCGATCAGCGCGGCGGTGGCGCTCAACCGCGCGGGCTCGGTGCAAGAGGCGATCGCGGCGGGCGAGGCTTTTGTCGCGCCCGCGCAGAACCTGATGTTGATCGACCGCAATCATATCGCGATGCAGGTGATCGGGCAGATGCCGCGGCGCAGCGCCGACCACCCGACGCAGGGCCGCATGCCCGCGCCCGGCTATGACGCGGATGCACGCTGGCAGGGGGTCTTTCCCTATGCCTCGAACCCGCAGTTCATCGACCCGCAGACCGGGCTTCTGGGCAATACCAACAACAAACCCCTCGACCGGCCCTTTCCGCTGCATGTCAGCTTTGACTGGGGCGATACGACCCGCATCCAGCGCTGGGTGCGGCTGATGCGGCAACGCTCGGTCCACACCCGCGAGAGCTTTATCGAAGCGCAGCTTGATACCGTCAGCCAAGCCGCGCGCACGCTTCTGCCGCTGGTCGGGGCCGAACTGTGGTTTCAGGACGCCGCCCCCGAGCCGGGCAGCGCGCAGGCGCAACGCCAGATCGCGCTGCAACTCTTGGCCGATTGGAACGGCGAGATGAACGAGCATCTGCCGGAACCCCTGATCTACGCGGCATGGATGCGCGAGTTGCAGTTCCGCCTGACCCGCGATGAGTTGGGCCCGCAGATCGAGATGTTCTCGCATATGCTGCCCGATTTCATCGAGCGGGTGTTTTCGAACACCGATGGCGCGGGGGAATGGTGCGATGTGGTGCAATCGGCGGTGATCGAGACCTGCGTCGATATCGCCCGCGCCTCGCTGGATGAGGCTCTGCTCGGCCTGACGCAGGATTTCGGACCGGCGATTGAAAGCTGGCGCTGGGGCGAGGCGCATCAGGCGACCCATGACCATCCGGTGCTGGGCGAAGTGCCGGTGCTGGGGCTGTTTGTGAACATCCGCCAGTCGACCAGCGGCGGCGATAATACGCTGATGCGCGGGCTGACGCGCGGTGGCCCTCCGGGCGCGCCACAGCCGTTTTTGAATATCCACGGCGCGGGGTATCGCGGGGTCTATGATATGGCCGATCCCGAAAGCAGCGTGTTCATCGTCTCGACCGGCCAGTCGGGCCACCCGTTGAGCCATCATTACGATGATCTCGGCGTATTGTGGCGGCGCGGCGAGTATATCCCGATGACGCTGGACCCCGATCTGGCGCGCGCCGGCGGTGTCGGGATCACACGCCTTGAACCACAGCGCTGAGGGGCGCATATTCCCCTCATCAGACCCGGAAACGACCCAGATGCGAGTTGAAGAATGATCTACGAAACTGCCGCCGAATGGACGCGCGCCCCGCAGAAAAGCGTGCTGCTGTTTGGCATGTCAGGCTTGGGCAAAACCCGCACCTCGTCGCTGCTGCGTGAGGGCGGCTGGTTTCATTACTCGGTCGATTACCGCATCGGCACCCGCTATATGGGCGAGGCGATTGCGGATAATTTCAAGCGCGAGGCGATGAAAGTGCCGCTGCTGCGCGAGTTGCTGCTCTCGGATTCGGTGCATATCACCTCGAATATCACCTTTGACAATCTCGCCCCCCTCTCGGCCTATCTGGGCAAACCGGGTGATCCGGCCAAAGGCGGCCTGCCGATTGAGGAATATCGCCGCCGTCAGGCCGAACACCGCGAGGCCGAGGTGGCCGCGCTCTTGGATACGCCGCGGTTTATCGACCGTGCGTCGGATCTTTACGGCTATGAGAATTTCGTCTGCGACACTTCCGGCTCGATCGCCGAGGTGGTGAACCCTGATTATCCGGTCGATCCGGTGCTCAGCGTGCTGTCGCGGCATCTGCTGCTGGTCTGGATCGAAGGCTCGGAGGATCACACCGCCGAGTTGATCCGCCGCTTTGATCGCGCGCCAAAGCCGATGTATTACCGGCCCGATTTCCTGCTCGATGCATGGCAGACCTACCTGAATGAAAGCGGGCGAATGCCAAGCGCCGTTGACCCTGATGCCTTTGTGCGCTGGACCTATGCCCGCGCCTTGGCCCACCGCCAGCCGCGCTATGCGGCGATGGCGGCGAAATGGGGGTTGAAGGTCTGCGCCACCGAGATGGCCAAGGTCAATTCCCCCGATGATTTCAACGCGCTGATTGCCGAAGCCTTGAACCGTCGCGCCGAAGAAGCCGCCTGATCCTCCGCTGATCCTGCCTGCTTATATGTCTCCGCGTCTGTTTGACCGCCGGTGGTCCCATCCCCTGCGTTAAGGACCTGTTATGCCGATTACCCTGCCCGCCACCCTGCCCGCATATGATGTACTCTCTGCCGAGGGCGTCAACGTGATGTCCGACACCCGCGCCGCGCGGCAGGACATCCGCCCGCTGAAGATCGGGCTGCTGAACCTGATGCCGAAAAAGATCCAGACCGAGAACCAGTTCGCGCGGCTGATCGGGGCGACGCCCTTGCAGATCGACTTTCGCCTGATCCGCATGACCGAACATGAGACCCGCAACACCGCCGCCGAGCATATGGAAGAGTTTTACCAATCCTTCCAAGAGGTTAAACATGAGAAATTCGACGGATTGCTGATCACCGGCGCGCCGATCGAGCATCTGCCCTTTGATCAGGTGACCTATTGGGATGAGCTGCGCGAGGTGTTTGACTGGACCCAGACCAACGTGCAATCGACCTTTGGCGTCTGCTGGGGTGGCATGGCGATGATCAATTATTTCCACGGGGTGCGCAAACACCCGCTGGAGCGTAAGGCCTTCGGCTGTTTCCGGCACCAGAACCTTGCCCCCGCCTCGCCGTTCCTGCGCGGGTTTTCGGATGATGTGCTGATCCCGGTCAGCCGCTGGACCGAGATCCGCCAAGAGGAGGTCGATGCCACCGAGGGGCTGGAGACGTTGCTGGGCTCCGCCGAGGTCGGCCCCGCGCTGATCAAGGATCCCGCCCACCGCGCGCTCTATATTTTCAATCATTTTGAATATGATAGCGGCACGCTGAAAGAAGAATACGACCGCGATATTGCCGCCGGTAAGACGATCAATGTGCCGGTGAATTACTACCCCGAGGATGATCCCTCGCGCGTGCCGACCAACCGCTGGCGCAGTCACGCGCATCTCTTGTATGGCAATTGGATCAACGAGATTTACCAAAGCACGCCCTATAATATGGACGAGATCGGCCTCGCGGCGCGCGACGACTAACCGGCGGTGTCACCCGCGCCGCCGCTTGATACGGGCAGGGCCGCGTTGATCACCTGCGCGGCCTGCGCGGTGACGTCGCGCAGCTCTGCGGTCAGCGCATCAAGGGTCTCGGCGCCGGTTTCGCGCAGCAAGAACGCCTGCGCCCCGTCGCCGAGCCGTTCGGCATCGGTCACGCGGTCGCCCAGCAGCCGCTGTGCGCATTGCACCCGCCAGAGTAGCCGGTAGGCCCCCAGCAAAATCTGCTCGTCCTCTTTCTCGATCAGCCCCGCGCGGCGCCCGGCGAGGAGCTGCGCCTCGATCTTGCGGGCCGGAGCGGCGGCTTGCAGCGCCAGCATTTGCGCCATGAGTTCAATGTCTTGCAAGCGACCGGCGCCGTCTTTGGCATCCAGCGCCCCGCGCGCAGGCTTGGCGGCTTGCAGCCGCGCGCGCATCTCGGCCACCGCCTGCGCCACGCCCTCGCCCTTGGATTTCTGCGCCAGCAATTCGCCTCGAAACGCCTCCACCTCAGCGCCCAATTCCGCTGATCCGGCGACCGCGCGAGCGCGGGTCAGCGCCAGATGCTCCCATGTCCAGGCCTCGTCGCGCTGGTAGGCCTCAAACGCTTTGATCGCGGTCGCCACCGGCCCTTGCCGCCCCGAGGGCCGCAGCCGCATATCAACCTCATAAAGCCGCCCCTGCGCCATCGGCGCCGACAAGGCGGTGACCAAAGCCTGCGTCAAACGCGCGTAATAGGGCCGCGCGGCGAGCGGGCGTTTGCCCTCCGAGCCCTCCTGCCCCGCTGCGTCATAAATCACGATCAGATCCAGATCCGAGGCCGCATTCAGCCGCCCCGCGCCCAGTGACCCCATGCCCAGCACCACCGCCCCGCGCCCCGGCGCCGCCCCGTGTTTGCGGGCAAATTCCGCCGCGACCAAGGGCCAGATCGCGGTCAGCACCGTATCGGCGAGTTGCGCGTATTGCGTGGCCGCCTCGACCCCGTCGATCAAGCCGCGCAGATGATGCACGCCGATGCGAAAATGCCATTCCTTATGCCACGCGCGCAGCGCATCAAGCGCGTGTTCATAATCGGCAGACGCCGCCAACCGCTCGGCCAGATCCTGCGCAAGCACCTCTTTTTGCGGCCAATCGGCAAAGAAATCCCCGCCGATCACCGCATCAAACACGCCCGAGTTGCGGGCCAGATATTCGCCGAGTTCGGGTGCGGTGGTCAGCACGTCAATCAGCAGGTCAATCAGCGTCGGATTGGCCTCGAAGAGGGAAAACAACTGCACACCGGCGGGCAGGCCCGAGAGAAAACGATCAAAGCCGATCACCGCCTCGTCGGGCAGCGGCGCCTTCAACAGACGCGACATCAACTCGGGCTGCAGGCGTTTGAAAATCTCCTGCGCGCGCGAGGACCGCATCGCGGGATAAGAGCGCCAGCCGCTGACAATCGCCTCTTGATGCTCGCTCAGCTCCGGCGCCTCGGTGTCGGGTCCGGCGGGGGAACCGGGGGCAAAGAATTCCTCGGTCAGGCTCTGCACCGCCGCCAAGCGTTCCAGCAGGTCTTGCTGCCATGCGGCGGCGTCGGATTGCCCCATGAAACAGGCCAGCCGCGCAAAGCCCTCGGGCGTGCCGGGCAGGATATGGGTCTGCGCGTCATTGATCATCTGCAGCCGGTGTTCGACTTCGCGGTGAGCGCGGTAATGCGCGGTCAACTCGGCGGCCTGTGGCGCCGGTATCCAGCCCTGCGCCGCCAATGCCGCCAGCCCCTCGACGGTGCCGCGCAGCCGCAATTCAGGGTCGCGCCCGCCCGAGATCAACTGCCGCGTCTGGGTGAAAAACTCGATCTCGCGGATGCCGCCTTGGCCCAGTTTCATGTCATGACCGGCCAGCGCCAAAGCCCCGCCCAGCCCTTTGTGATCCCGAATGCGCACACGCATGTCATGGGCGTCCTGGATCGCCGCGTAATCGAGATGCCGCCGCCAGACAAAGGGGCGCAATGTCTCAAGAAACCGCGCCCCCGCCGCCAGATCCCCGGCGCAGGGGCGGGCCTTGATCCATGCCGCGCGCTCCCATGTGCGGCCAAGGCTTTCATAGTAACGCTCGGCGGCCTCCATCGACAGGCAGACCGGCGTCACCGAACCGTCGGGGCGCAGCCGCAGATCGGTGCGAAACACATAGCCCTCGCCGGTGTGGTCATTGAGCAGCGCCGCCGTCTTGCGGGTCGCGCGGATGAAGGCTTGCCGCGCCTCATGGCAGGCACCGGCCTCAAACTGGCTGTCGTCAAACAGGCAGATCAGGTCGATATCCGAGGAATAATTCAGCTCATAGGCGCCCATTTTGCCCATCGCAAAGGCCACCATTCCAGCGCCGCGCTCCTCATCGCCTTGCTGCGCATCGGGGATTTTTCCGCGGCGAATTTCCTCGGCGAGATGGCTGGCCAGCGCGCGCTGAACGGCGGTATCGGCAAGGCGGGTCAGGGCCAGCGTGACCTCCTCAAGCGTCCAAACCCCGCCCAGATCCGCCAGCGCCGCCAACAGCGCGATCCGCCGTTTCGCGCGCCGCAGCATCGAGCCGGTCTCCGCGGGGGGCGCGGGGGTCAGCGCGGCGAGTTCCGCCTCCAAAGCGGCCTCGGGGGATTGCGCGAGGGTCTCGCGCAGCCACTCCGGCTCGATCCCCATCAAGGATTTCAGGAACGGGCTGCACCCCGCCGCACCGGCCAGAACCGCGCGCAATTCAGGCGGTTGATCGGCAAACCGCGCCTCGGCCTCGGCACCGGCGTCAGGATCATAGGCAAGCGGCGCGCGGGTGAGTCGGCTGGCAAAATCTGTCATGGGGCGATTGTCACGCTTGGCGGCGAAAGGTCAACGCAGCAGCCCGCCGCCGCCTGACTTTAGGATCACCCTTGCGTTTGCGCCGCCACATGCGAGACTGTCCAAAATCCACAAGATGACAGGGGTGCGGGATGCGCAAATGGTTGAAACGAATTGGAATCACCCTCGCCGCGCTGATCGTGGTCCTCGCCGCGCTCGGCATCTGGAAACGCGAGGATCTGACCCGTTTGATGGCGGTCAACAGCCTGTTTGACGCCGAGAAGATCACCGCGAATTTCTCGTCGATGGAGACGCTATTCCACACCCGTGCGATGGATGGCGGCAGCGCCACCCCCCTGCCCGAGGGCGATATGCAGGGTTTCGCCGAGGTGGCCGAACCGCTCGATATCGATAGCTGGGTGGCGGAGAATGCGATCACCGGATTGGTGGTGCTGGGCGACGGGCAGTTGCTTATGGAGGGCTATTATCAGGGCACCGAGCAGGACGATCTGCGGATGTCGTGGTCGGTGGCGAAAAGCGTGCTGTCCTTGTTGCTGGGGCAGTTGCACGGCGAGGGGGTGATCCCTGACCTTGATGCGCAAGTGACGGAATTTGCACCGGAATTGCGCGGATCGGCCTATGACGGGGCGAGCATCCGCAACGTCTTGCAGATGGCCTCGGGCGTGGCGTTCAATGAAGATTATTTCGACTTCTGGTCCGATATCAACCGCATGGGGCGGGTGCTGGCGCTGGGCGGCTCGATGGACGGGTTTGCCGCTGGCCAATCGGCGCGCCGCGGCGATCCGGGGGCGGATTGGCAATATGTCTCGATTGACACCCATGTGTTGAGCATGGTGATCCGCGGCGCCACCGGTCGCACGATCCCCGAGCTGGTCGAAGAGAAGCTGTTTGCGCCGATGGGCCTGCGGCGTGATCCCTTCTATGTCACCGATGGCGATGGCGTCGCCTTTGTGCTGGGCGGGCTGAACCTGACGACGCGGGATTATGCGCGGATCGGGCAATTGGTGGCGCAGAACGGGATGTGGGATGGCCAGCAATTGGTGCCCGCCGATTGGATCGCGGAATCGACCGTGGCCAGCGCGCCGGGCGGGGTCGGTTACGGCTATCAATGGTGGCTGCCCGAGGGTGCCGAGGCGGGCGAGGTCTATGCCCGCGGTGTCTACGGGCAGTTCATCTGGATCGACCGCGCCCGCGATGTGGTGATCGCGGTGAATAGCGCCGACCGCGCGTTCCGCGCCGATGGGGTGCTCGACGGTCATATCGAGATGTTCCGCAGCCTCGCGCGGCTGGCCGAGACCCTGCAACCTGCACCCGCAACAGATGCGGCGCTCAGCGATGAGTGAGGCCCCGATCATCGCTCAGAAAGCGCCCTATCCGACCGCGGTCGAGGCCGGAAAATCCTATATGTGGTGCGCGTGCGGGCGCTCGGCCAAGCAGCCGTTTTGCGATGGCTCGCATAAGGGTAGCGGTCTGGTGCCATTGCGCTATACCGCCAGCGAGAGCAAGCGCGTGTTCTTTTGCGGCTGCAAGCATTGCGGCACGCCGCCGCTCTGTGATGGCACGCATAAGACATTGTAATCCAACGACAAGACAGGAGCCCCCAATGCCCCCTCTTCCCGGCGATCCGATCAAAGCGGCCTCGGTCAATGTGCTTGGCGCCGCCCTGCACCCCTGCTCGCATGACCCGCTCACCGGCTACTTTCGCAACGGCTGCTGCGACACCGGACCGGGGGATCGGGGGATCCATACGGTCTGCGCGGTGATGACCGCCGAATTTCTGGCGATGTCGAAATATCTGGGCAATGACCTGAGCACGCCGCGCCCCGAATTCGGCTTTGCCGGTCTCAAACCCGGCGATCAATGGTGCCTCTGCGCCGAGCGGTTCCTGCAGGCCCATGACGAGGGGGCGGCGCCGCGTATCCGGCTGGAAGCGACCCATGAGCGCACGCTGGATGTGGTGCCGCTTGAGGTGCTGCAGATGCACGCGCTGGAGTGATTTTCGCCGGTTACGGGCGGGGCTGCGGGGGTCAGGCGCGGCAATTTGCGCGCTTGCACGGGGGCTGTTGCTGGCGCAGTTTATCCCGATGATAGAGCCCCGTTTCCCCGTCACCGCCGCCCAGATCGACGCTGTGGTCGCCGCCTTCTACGCGCGGATCCGCATCCATCCGGTGCTGGGTCCGGTCTTCGCCAGCCATGTCACCGACTGGCCCGAGCATGAGGCGAAAATCGCCGCCTTCTGGCGCAATGCGATCATGTTCGAGCGCCAGTATGACGGCAATCCGATGATGGTGCATAAACAGGCAGGGAATGTGCGGCCCGGCATGTTCGAGCCATGGCTGGCGCTGTTTGACGAGGTGCTGGCGCAGAGCCTGCCCGAGGCCTCCGCCGCCGCATGGTCCGCCCTCGCCCACCGTATCGGCGCCGGTCTGCGCTATGGTCTGGTCGATAGCGCCACGGACGGGCCACCGCGTCTGGTCTGAAGCAGCAGGTTGAGGACAAAAGACGACGGGCCAGAGATAAGCTCTGGCCCGTGTGCTGCATCCGATGTGGCGCAGATTAGTCGGTCTCGATCTCGTTCTGATCCGAGCGCAGGGTCTCGCCGTCATTGACCTCGGACTGGGTCAGACCACCGGTGTTCATGCTTTGAAACACGGTCGTGCAGCCCATGGTGTCTTCGATAGTCACCAGATCATTCGACTCGCTGCGCAGGTTCTCGCCGTCGCTGGTGTTGACGCGGCTCTCGAGGCAGGCCTGAAACTCGGCCATGGCGCTGTCAATCGGGGCGTTTTGCTCGGCGCGCTGGTTCTGGCCGTGCGATTCTGCCAAGGCACCGGTTGCCGGAATCAGGCTCATCGAAGCGGCAAAAACGGCGGCGGCGGTCATACGGTTGAAGGTCATAATAGGTCGTCCTCTCAGTTTTTTCATCAGACACCAAAGGGCGTTGGGTGTCGCGAAGCGCGGTGGTGCGCCCCATTGATGAGAGAACGTGACGACTGCGGTTAAGTTCCACGCGCTCGGGCCGGTTTTGCGGCGCTTAGCGGAGGATACGTGAGGCAGTTCGTCAATAAATCGTTTAACTTCAACTACTTACATGGCTGAAATATTCTTGCGCAAATAAACGTGATGACGCCGCCGCGTGACCCCGCGCGTGATCACCAGACCGCGCGCGGGGGAATAAGGGCGGGCTCGCGCCGCCCTGCCGTTAGATTTTCATGTCAAAGCCAAGGTGTTTGGCGACGGTGAAAATGTCCTTATCGCCGCGGCCGCACATATTCATCACGATGATATGGTCGCTTGGCAGATCGGGGGCGATTTTGATCACATGGCCGAGCGCGTGGCTGGGCTCGAGCGCGGGAATGATCCCCTCGAGATTGCACGAGAGCTGGAATGCCGCCAGCGCCTCGGCGTCGGTGATGCTGACGTATTCGGCGCGGCCAATGTCATGCAGCCACGAATGCTCAGGCCCGATGCCCGGGTAGTCAAGACCCGCCGAGATCGAATAGCCCTCAAGGATCTGCCCGTCGCCGTCTTGCAAGAGATAGGTGCGGTTGCCGTGCAGCACGCCGGGGCGCCCGCCCGAGAGGCTGGCGCAGTGCTGCATGGTCTCATCGACGCCCTTGCCACCGGCCTCAACGCCGATGATGCGCACCGATTCGTCGTCAAGGAACGGGTAGAACAGGCCCATCGCATTTGAGCCGCCACCGATGGCGGCGATCACCGTGTCGGGCAGCCGCCCCTCGCCCTCTTGCGCGGCGAGTTGTGTGCGAACTTCCTTGCCGATGATCGACTGGAAATCACGCACCATCGCCGGATAGGGATGCGGGCCCGCAACCGTGCCGATGCAATAGAAGGTGTCGCGGACATTGGTCACCCAGTCGCGCAGCGCGTCGTTCATCGCGTCCTTCAGCGTGCCGCGGCCCGAGGTCACCGGCACCACTTCGGCGCCCAAGAGACGCATGCGAAAGACGTTGGGCGCCTGCCGCTCGACATCATGCGCGCCCATATAGACCACGCATTTCAGCCCGAATTTGGCGCAGACTGTGGCCGTGGCGACCCCGTGCTGACCGGCGCCGGTCTCGGCGATGATCCGGGTCTTGCCCATGCGGCGTGCCAGAATGATCTGGCCCAGCACGTTGTTGATCTTATGCGCGCCGGTGTGGTTCAGCTCGTCGCGCTTGAGGTAGATTTTCGCGCCGCCCAGCTCCTGCGTCATCCGCTCGGCGTAATAGAGCGGCGACGGGCGACCGACATAATGGGTCCAGAGATCATCCATCTCGGCCCAGAAGCTGTCGTCGGTCTTGGCGTTCTCGTATTCGGCCTCAAGATCGAGGATCAGCGGCATCAGCGTTTCAGAGACAAAACGCCCGCCGTGCAGGCCGAACCGGCCGTTCTCGTCCGGGCCGCCCATGAAGGAATTGATAAGGTCTTCGGCCATCTGTTCTGCCCCCGCATCTGGTTTGCCCTGTCCTAGAACGCAGAGCGCCTAAGGGCAAGAACTCTGCGCCGGTTCAGGCGTTCTGGCGGGGGAAGATCGGCGTTACCGGCAGAACAGCCGGTCAAAGGCGGCAAGGCATTGGCGCGGCTCAAACCCGGGTGTGCGGGCATCGACCACGGCGGCCAGCAGATAGTCGCTGTATTCCATCGACACTGCCCCCTCCAACAGCCGCGCGCAGTTTGCCGGCGAGATCTGGCATGCGGCGAGCAGTGCCTGTGTGGCGCTGTCATCGGCATTGACGATCGAGCCATCCTCGATCTGCGTGGCCAGCCGCTGTTGGAACAGAAGCCGCACCTCGTCAATCGAGGGTTTGGTGGCAAAAGCCGCGCCCGCACCGGCGATGGCCGCGTAGAACACGGTTTTGCTGATCAGCCCCATGCCCTGCCTCAGCCCTGCGCCGCAGCGGTGAAACGGGCGATCATCTCGGGGTCTTTGACCCCCGGTGCGCTTTCGACGCCCGAGGCGACATCGACCATCCGCGCGCCGGTCAGTTTGACCGCCTCCGCCACATTATCCGGGGTCAGCCCACCGGCCAGCATCCACGGCACCGACCAGCGCCGACCGGCGATCAACCGCCAGTCAAAGGTCAGCCCGTTGCCGCCGGGCAATTCGGCATTCTTGGGCGGTTTCGCATCGACCAGCAGCATATCGGCGTGGCGTGCGTAATCCGAGAGTTTCGAGACATCCTCGGCATCCGCCACGCCAACCGCCTTGATCAGCGGCAAGCCGTAGCGGGCGCGGATCTCCTCGATACGCTCGGGCGTCTCGGCACCGTGTAACTGCAGGAAATCCAAAGGAACCTCGGCCAGCACCGCGTCGAGTTGCGCGTCATCGGCATTGACGAACAGCCCCACCCGCGCCAATCCGACGGGTGCGGCCAGCGAGATCTCGCGGGCCAGCGCGCCGGAAACATAGCGTGGCGATTTGGGAAAGAAATTCAGACCGGCATAGCTGGCGCCCGCAGCGGCGACGGCTTCCATATCCTGCGGCTTGGTCAGACCGCAGATCTTGACCTGAATGCCCGGCTCGCTCATCGCGCGCCGTCACTGTCGTCAAGGATCGCCAGCACTTGGTCGCGCGGCTTCGTGCGCGCTGTATCCGCTGCCGGAGCCCGCGGGGCCTCGGCGCGCAGCTGGCTGTTCTCACGGCGCAATTTCGCCGCCTCGGTGCGGTTGCCACGCTCGCGCAGCCATTCCCAGACCAGCCCCAGCACCAGCCCGATCCCGGCGGCGCCGCCGACGATCACGAACAGCGGCAGGGTCAGCGAATAGCCAAAGCCGAGAAAGGCGCTGACCGTATCCGGCCAGAGCGCCAGCGTCACCGGCGCACGGTTGGCCAGCGCCAGCGTGACGCAAAGCAACAGGACCACAGCCAGGAATGCATAGCGAAGGTATTTCATAAACGTCAGTTCAGTCTTCCAGCCCGTTCAACCGGTCACGCAGCAGCTTGCCGGTCTTGAAGAACGGGACGCATTTTTCTTCGACTTCGACGGTCTCGCCGGTGCGCGGGTTGCGGCCGGTTCTGGCATCGCGACGCTTGACCGAGAAGGCGCCAAATCCGCGCAACTCGACACGTTCGCCACGCGACAGGGCTTCGACAATCTCATCGAAGAACGTGCTGACAATACGCTCAACGTCGCGCTGATAGAGATGTGGATTGTCTTCAGCGAGCTTTTGAATCAGTTCCGAACGGATCATGGCCTCCCCCCAAGGTGGCGCAGTTTCTGCGATAATTGCGGCTTCTGTGGCCGGTTGATTGTCCCACCGACTATAGGCAAAAAGTTTTGACGCACAATGAAAACCGCACGAATCCGTGGGTTTGCAGCTCACTGGCGGCACAAACCTGCCTGTCGGGGTAAGCGAAAGCACGGGCAAAGCACAGGTACGGCACGGGCGCAGCACGGGCGACGCGCGCGTCATGCAGGCGAGCCGAATCAGCACAAACCCGCAGCGATGCGATCTGGCGGGGCCCGGTGGCTGCAAGGCGCGGCGCCAAAAGCGGCATCTGGCGCGCGGGTTTTGCAATTCGCAGACCGGCGGAGGTGAAAAAGCGCCCCCACCCCTGACGGATGGGGGCGCCTTGGTCTTAGGATCAGTCGCCTTTGTTCAGCGCGGCACCCAGGATGTCGCCCAGCGAAGCGCCGGCATCCGAGGAACCATACTGCTGCACGGCTTCTTTCTCTTCGGCGATCTCGCGCGCCTTGATCGACAGACCCAAGCGACGGCTCTTGCTGTCGACCGAGGTGACGCGGACGTCGACCTTGTCACCAACGCCAAAGCGCTCGGGGCGCTGGTCGGCACGGTCACGGGCCAGATCCGAGCGACGGATGAAGGACTTCATACCGTTATACTCGGCCTCGATGCCGCCGTCTTCGATCGCGGTGACCTCAACTGTAATGATCGAGCCACGCTTCACGCCGTCAACAGCCTCGGAGAAGCTGTCTTCGCCCAGAGCCTTGACCGAGAGCGAGATACGCTCGCGCTCGACGTCGACTTCGAGAACTGCGGCCTGAACCACATCGCCTTTGCGGTAGTTCTGGATCGCGTCTTCGCCGCGCTGGTCCCACGACAGGTCGGACAGGTGAACCATGCCGTCGATATCGCCTTCGAGACCGATGAACAGACCGAATTCGGTGATGTTCTTGACTTCACCCTCGATGGTGGCACCGGCGGGGAACGACTCGGCAAAGACTTCCCACGGGTTGCGCTGGGTCTGCTTGAGGCCCAGAGACACGCGGCGCTTGGCGCTGTCGATTTCCAGAACCATGACCTCAACCTCTTGCGAGGTGGACACGATCTTGCCCGGGTGCACGTTCTTCTTGGTCCAGGACATTTCCGAGACGTGAACCAGACCTTCGACGCCCGGCTCCAGCTCGACGAATGCGCCGTAGTCGGTGATATTGGTCACGCGGCCCTTGTGGACCGAACCCAAGGGGTAGCTGCCTTCGACGGCATCCCACGGATCGGCCTGCAGCTGCTTGATGCCTAGGCTGATGCGGTGGGTCTCTTTGTTGATCTTGATCACCTGAACATTCAGGGTCTGACCGATCGAGAGCACCTCGGAGGGGTGGTTGATGCGGCGCCATGCCATATCGGTGACGTGCAGAAGCCCGTCAACACCGCCGAGGTCAACAAACGCACCGTATTCGGTGATGTTCTTGACCACGCCTTCCAGCACCTGACCTTCGGCCAGACGGCTGATCACCTCGGCGCGCTGTTCGGCGCGGCTTTCTTCGAGGATGGCGCGGCGCGAGACCACGATGTTGCCACGACGACGATCCATTTTCAGGATCTGGAACGGCTGCTTGAGACCCATCAGCGGGCCGGCATCACGCACCGGACGGACGTCAACTTGGCTGCCGGGCAAGAACGCCACAGCGCCGCCCAGATCGACGGTAAAGCCGCCTTTGACGCGACCAAAGATCGCGCCTTCGACACGCTCTTCGTCTTCGTAGGCCTTCTCCAGACGGTCCCATGCAGCTTCGCGGCGGGCCTTTTCACGGCTCACAACGGCTTCGCCGCGGGCGTTTTCGACGCGCTCGAGGTAGACTTCCACCTCGTCGCCGACCGCCACTTCGGGGGCTTCGCCTGGGTTGGCGAATTCTTTCAGATCAACGCGGCCTTCCATTTTATAGCCGACGTCGATGATGGCTTGGCCGGCCTCGATGGCGATGACCTTGCCTTTAACGACAGATCCCTCAACCGGGGTGTCGATTTCAAAAGACTCTGCGAGTAGAGCCTCGAATTCTTCCATTGTAGCGTTAGCGCTCATTCAAAAGTTCCTTCGTGGTTGTTTTACTGGCCATGCGGTTGGTTCCGCCGGTCTTTGACTGTTCCCGGACTTTTACTGTCCATTACGAAAAGGGCCGCATGGGCGCAGAATCACTCTGAGCCACGGCAGCCCCGCCTCGGGATGGGCGGTCTGTATCGCGATTTGCCACCGCAAGCAAGCGCAGAGCCCTTTTTTCGCAGGCTGCACGCGGGGTTCGCCCTGCAGCGAGCGATATGCCCCGCTTAGTCCCGCCGCGCACGCCCTAGCAATAGCGCTCGGGCCCGATCCATTGCACCGGATCATAACGGTCGCCATGGGCCCAGCCGACCGGCAGTACCGCCTCGATCCGCGCCAGATCCTCGGGCCCGAGCACCAGTTCCGCGCCCTGGATCGCCTCGCGCAGATGCTGCGGATCACGGGTGCCGGGGATCGGCAGGATATGCTCGCCCTGCGCCAAGAGCCAGGCAATCGCCAGCGCCGCGGCGGGCACGCCCATCTCGGCGGCAAGCTGCCGGAAGCGGTCGGTGATCGCCAGATTGGCGACATGGTTTTCAGGCGCAAACCGCGGATTGACCTTGAGAAAGGGCACCCGCTCCACATCGCCCACCCGCAACGGCCGGTCGGTCAACATCGACCGCCCCACCGGCGAAAACGCCACCAAAGCCGTGCCCAGTTCCGCGCAGGTCTGCACCAACCCCAGTTCCGGCGCGCGGGTTTGCAGGGAATACTCCGATTGCACCGCGTCGATATGATGCACCGCAGCGGCACGGCGCAGGGAGGCGGGCGCGATCTCGGAATAGCCGATGGCGCGGGTCTTGCCCTTGGCCTGCAGCCGCGCCAAGACCTCGGTCACCTCTTCAATCGGCCGCGCGGCCTCGCGGCGGTGAACATAAAACAGATCCACATGATCAACGCCCATGCGCATGAGACTGGCGTCCAGCTCCGCCTCCAGATGCGCGGCGGAATTGTCGAGCTTGCGCGCGCCCGAGGCGTCCTGCGAAATCCCCGCCTTGGTCGCCAGCACAAACCGCTCCCGCGCCGCCGGTCGGGCCTTGAGATAACTGCCGATCCACCGCTCGGACCGCCCGCTGCCATAGACATTCGAGGTATCGAGATGGGTAACCCCCGCCTCCAGCATCAGATCCAGCAGCGCATGCGAGGCGGCCTCGCTGGTCGGCCCGTAGAAATCCGAAAACGACATCGCCCCGTAGCCCAGCGCCGACACCTCCGGTCCGTGTTTCCCCAATCTCCGTGTCTTCATAGATCCCTCCAGATCAATACGCGCCCCGCCCGGCCGCCACTTTATGCCCTAAATATCCTGCGGGGGTGAATTTGCGAAGCAAAGAGGGGGCGCAAAGCCCCCTCCCTGAACCGATGCCGCCACAGCGGCATCACATCGTGTCGGGCGCAGCCCGGCAATTTACTTACAACTGGTCCATGACCTCATCCGAGGCCTCGAAATTCGCCGTCACCGATTGCACATCGTCATCGTCTTCCAGCGCATCCAACAGCTTCATCAGCTTTTGCATACCCTCAAGATCCAATTCCGTGGTGGTCTGCGGCTTCCACACCAGTTTCGTCGACAGCGAGTCGCCCAGCGCCTCCTCCAGCGCCGAGGACACATCCGCGAGGTCCTCGAAATCGGTCCAGATCACATGCCCGTCGTCCGAGCTTTCCACATCCGAGGCACCGGCCATGATCGCCGCATCCATCACCGTGTCTTCATCACCGGCGCTGGCCGGATAGACGATCTGCCCCATGCGGTCGAACATAAAGCCCACCGAGCCGGTCTCGCCCAGATTGCCGCCGCATTTGGTGAAGGTCGAGCGCACATTCGACGCGGTGCGGTTGCGGTTGTCGGTCATCGCCTCGACAATCACCGCGACGCCGCCCGGCCCATAGCCCTCATAGCGGATTTCGTCGTAGTTCTCGGCGTCTCCGGCCTGCGATTTCTTGATCGCGCGGTCGATCACGTCTTTCGGCACCGAGACCGCTTTCGCCTCTTTCACCGCCAGCCGCAGGCGCGGGTTCTTATCGGGATCGGGATCGCCCATCTTGGCGGCAACCGTGATCTCCTTGGACAATTTCGAGAACAGCTTCGAGCGCGCGGCGTCCTGCCGGCCTTTGCGATGCTGAATATTTGCCCATTTCGAGTGGCCTGCCATTGTCGTCTCCGGTTGTTTTTCAGATTTCGGCTATAAAACAGCAACCGGCGCGCTGGCAAGGGGCGGGCCCTGCCGCGACGCGCGGTTGCGTGGCGTTATTTTTGCGCGACCGAGCAGCAGCGCAGAAAAAAACCGCCCGGCATAAGCGGGGCGGTTTCAAGGGTGTTACGCATCGCGGCTCTGGCTCAGGCCGCGCGCGCCACAAGCACGTCACCGACCTGCTTTTGCGCATTGGCTTCATCGACGCCCGAGACGGCAGCGACTTCGCGGGTCAGGCGTTCGAGCGCGGCTTCATAAAGCTGGCGCTCGGAATAGCTTTGCTCGCGCTGGTCGTCGGTGCGGTGCAGGTCGCGGACCACTTCGGCAATCATCAGCAGGTCGCCCGAGTTGATCTTCTGCTCGTATTCCTGCGCGCGGCGCGACCACATCGCGCGTTTTACCCGCGCCTTGCCCTTGAGCGTCGCCAGAGCCCGCGTCACCGTGTCCTGCGAGGACAACCCGCGCATGCCCACTTCGACCGCCTTATTGGTCGGCACCCGCAGCGTCATCTTGTCCTTTTCGAAGGAAATCACAAAGAGCTCCAGCTCCATACCGGCAATCTCGCGGTCTTCGATGGAGACAATCTTGCCCACCCCATGAGCAGGGTAGACAACAAAGTCATTCGGACGAAACTCAGCTTTGCGGCTCTTGCTCATACAGGCGTATCCTCGGTTGGGCCCGGAATTTCAGCGACAAGCGTTGCGCTGGGAGGCTATGCTCCCATCGCATCGGATCGTCATTGCCGAAAAAAAGCACCCCACAGCGAGCAGCGCTGCAGATGCTGGGCAGATAAATGTTATAAAACAATACATAGCACAAATTCGACCCGAATCAAAGGGTCGAATCGCGCAATATGCTGCACAGCGGCGTGATTCGCCGCTTTTGCGCGGCGCGGTGCCGCGCCTATGGTCCTAGCTGCCCTCGCCCGGCGCTTCCGAGAAGTATTTCGACAGTTTGTCGGCCTCGCCGTCGCGCTCTTCGGCCTCGGGCATCGGGTCTGAACGCTGGGTGATCACCGGCCAGACCTCGGCATATTTGCGGTTCAGCTCGACCCAGCTTTCCAGCCCCGGCTCGGTGTCCGGGCGGATCGCATCGGCCGGGCATTCCGGCTCGCAGACCCCGCAGTCGATACATTCATCGGGATGAATGACCAACATATTCTCGCCCTCATAGAAACAGTCTACGGGGCATACTTCGACACAGTCGGTGTATTTGCAGGCAATGCAATTGTCGATCACGACATAGGTCATGGCGGGGCTCGTCTTTGTTTGTCCGCTCGGACTTAACCCCCTCGGCGCAATCAATCAAGGCGCTGTGTCATCCCTGCGGTCCCGCGCCGCATCAAAGCCGGTATCGAGGGTGTCATCGGGGGCCGTATCCGAGGCGTGACCCATCGCCGAATCAACCGCGGCATCGAAATCGCGCCGCGCCTTGCCGGTCGGACGTCCGCCACGGCGCGCCTGCGGGGCGGCGGCGTCGGGCTTTGGTGCCTCGGGTTGCAGGTCTTGATAGAGCGCCTGCGCCTCGGGGGCGGGGCCACGGCGGGTGCCGGGGGCGAGGATGCGGATGACGCGCACACGGTCGCCCTGGGTGAAAGTCAGCGTGTCACCGGCGCGCACCGGTTGCGCAGGCTTGCTGACCGGATTGCCATTGAGCCGCAGGGGCCCGCGCACCGCCGCCGCCGCCAAGGAGCGCGATTTGAAGAACCGCGCATGCCAGAGCCATTTGTCGAGGCGGATCGACTCGCTGGCCTGTGGGGCGGATTGCGGTGCGGCTGCTGGGGTGGAGGGGGTCTTGTCGCTCATAGCGCTATAGAGGCGAGAGCGGCGGCAAGGTCCCCCCTGCCGCCGCGTCTGCGCTTTAGTCTTTCTTGACCGTATCGCGCAGCCCCATCAGGGCGGCGGCGAAGGGATTATCGGGATCAATCCGGTCCTTCTTGCGGTCGGGGCCGGACTGGAACTTGCGCGGCTGCTGGCGGGCGTTATCGCGGCCACCATCACGACCAGTGTCACGGCGCCCGGGCTTGCCACCCTTGCCGCGCCGATCACCTTGGCGCTCGCCTTGCGGTTTGCCGCCACCATCGCCACGGCCCTGCGGCTTGCCACGACGCTCGCCGTCGCGGCGCGGACGCTCGCCCTGTGCCTCGCCCTCGGCCGGAGCGGCACCCCGACGCTGGCCACCACGGCCCTGCCCGTCACGCGCACGGTGGCGCGGACGCGGTGCCCAGCGGAAGGTATAGAAGACTTCCATCTCCTCGGCGGCGGGTGCTGCGGCTTCAGCGGCGGCGGGCGCTTCAGCCTCGCTTGCTGCGTCTGCAGGAGCTTCTGCGGGTGCCTCGGCAACCACGGTTTCGGCTTCGACCTCGGGGGCCGCTTCCGCCACTTCTGGGGCCACTTCAGTCACCACCTCCCCTTCGGGGGCAGCTTCCGCAGCCTCGCCCGCTTCACTGGCAGGCTCGCTGGCTGGCTCATCCGCAGCCGCCTCATCCGCCACAATTGCGGATTTATCGGCCTCGGCCTGCGCCTGCGCGGCGATCTCTTCGGCGGTCGCCTCGACGCTCGGTGCCGGGCGTTGTTTGACCCGCTCACCGCGCTCGGCGGCATAGCCCAGCCCCTGCATCAGATCGGCGAACTGCTCCAGCGTCATGCCGGTGATCGACAGCATATCCGGCGCCGCCTCAAAGCCAGCGCGGGTGTCGCGGGTGCGCAGCATATCGGCCAGCCGCTCGAGCATATCAATGCGGATCGCGCGCGCACCTGCCGGACGGTAGCCCGAGAGCGTGTAATGCTGCGCCGGCACATCCTCGAGATTGGGGATCGTCACCAGACCCGGCGGCGGGCTTTCGGGGAAAGTATCGAGCCCGTTCATCAGCGACCAAAGCACCAGCCGCAGCCGCGTCGGCGCGGGCTTCAACAGCGCCGGCAGGAAGATGGTGAACTGGCCAAAGCGCACACCGTGCTTGCGCAAGAGCCCGCGCGCCTCTTGATCCAGCGCCTTGACGTCCTCGGCCACCGCCTCGCGCGGCAGGATGCCCAGCGCCTCGACCAGTTGAAACGCAAAGCCCCGCGCCAACCCGCTCAGGGTCTCGTCGCGCTGCAGGTTCAGCAAAGGCTCGAACAGCGCCGCCACCTTGCGGTCGATGAAATGCTGCAACCGGCGGCGCACCTTATCGGCAACCTCGGCTCCGGCCTCGTCATCAACGAAGGCCACCGCCTGCGGACGCAGCGCATCAGGACCGGCAACCAGCTTGCCGATCGCCTCTGTGCCCCACATCAGGCCACCCTGCTCGGTGAATTCCATCTCCGTATCAGGCGCATTGTAAAACCGGTCCGCGCGCAGATGAAACGCCGGCGCCAGCGCCGCAACGGCGGCCTGACGCACAATCCGCGCCTCTTCGCTCGATGTCGTTTGATCCTGCCGGAACCGGAATCCTTCGAGACGGCCGATGAATTCGCCCTCAACCGTCACTTCGCCCTTGTCATTCACCTCGGCCACAAGGCTCTCCTTTTGGTTCAACCGGCGCATCAATACAGAGGTGCGCCGGTCAACAAATGCTGCTGTCAGGCGTTCGTGCAACGCATCTGACAGCCGGTCTTCTACAGCGCGGGTTTCCCCGCGCCAATGGTTTTCGTCATCGACCCACCCACTTCGTTGCGCGACATAGGTCCATGTGCGGATAAAGGCCAGTCTGCGTGACAGCGTGTCAATATCACCCTGCACGCGGTCAATCTGCGAAATATTGCGCGCCAGCCAGTCACTCGGCACTTTCCCGCCGCCATGGAGGAAGTCAAACAGCTGCGACAATAGCTCGGCGTGTTCGGCCTGCGAGATGCCGCGAAAATCGGGCACACGGCAGACATCCCAGAGCAGCCGCACATCGCGGGCATCGCGCAGCTTGCCGGTGACCTCGGGCATTGCGGTCAGGGATTTGAGCGCCAACAGGTCATCAGCCTCGCGCACCCGCGTTAACCAAGGATCATTGGTCTGCGCCTCAAGGCTCGAGATCAGCCGGTCGGCAGTGCCGAATTCCAGCTTGGCATTGCGCCAATGCAGCTTGCGCACCGGCATAAACAGATGGTTTTCAATGGATTGCACAACTTCGGGCGAGAGAGCGCGCGCCTCGCCGGTGACCCCGAAGGTGCCCGAGGTCACATGCCGCCCCGCGCGTCCGGCGATCTGCGCCAACTCATCGGGCAGCAAGGGCCGCATCCGCCGCCCGTCAAATTTCGAGGTGCCGGCAAAGGCGACATGTTTGATATCGAGGTTCAGCCCCATGCCGATCGCATCGGTGGCAACCAGATAATCGACATCGCCGTTTTGATAGAGTTCCACCTGCGCGTTGCGGGTCCGCGGGCTCAAAGCGCCCATGACAATCGCGCAACCGCCCTTCTGGCGGCGGATCAACTCGGCAATCGCGTAAACATTCTCGACCGAGAACGCCACAATCGCCGAACGCGCCGGCATCCGCGCCAGTTTCTTTGATCCCGCATAAGATAGCTGCGACAGCCGGTCGCGGCGCAGGAATTGCGCCTTGGGCACCAGATCGGCAATCGCCCCGCGCATTGTGTCCGAGCCCAGAAACAGCGTCTCCTGCAGCCCGCGCGCATGCAGCAGCCGTTCGGTGAACACATGCCCGCGGTCGGGATCGGCGCAAAGCTGGATCTCGTCGATGGCGACGAAATCGGCGCCGATCTCCAAAGGCATCGCCTCGGTGGTGCAGACCCAATAGGCGGTGCGCGGCGGCACAATCCGCTCCTCGCCGGTGACCAGCGCCACCACCGAGGGGCCGCGCAGGGCGACAATCCGGTCATAGACCTCGCGCGCCAATAGCCGCAGCGGCAGGCCGATGACGCCGGTGCGATGGCTGAGCATGCGCTCGATGGCATAATGGGTTTTGCCGGTGTTGGTCGGTCCCAGGACCGCCGTCACCCGCGATTGACTGCTCATGTTCATGATCGTGCTCTGCTCGTTAAGATGGCCCGCAAGATGGCTGACGCCGCTTGCATCCCTGCGGCCATGACATGAGGGCGCCTGCAGCCCCGCCGGATCGTGTTCGCTCCATGACCCACGCCCGATCTGTGAAACTCGCCCGAACTGTTAAAGCGCCGCCCCCGCCGTGGCAAGGTCGAGCCGCGCCACCGCATCCAGCACCGAGGTCTGATGCGGATGCACCGCCAGCGAGGCCTGATAGGCAGCGCGCGCCTCTTCGGGGCGGTCGAGCTGCTCAAGGATCATGCCAAGCCCGGCCAGCGCGCCGAAATGCTGCGGGTTGCGGATCAGCACCTGTTCGATATCGGCCAGCGATTGGCCCAGCCGGTTGATCATGAAATAGGCGGTGGCGCGCCCGTTCCAGCCTTCGGCGAAATCGGGATCATGGTCGATCACGGCACTGAAATGGGCGATTGCATCCTCGGCCTGTCCGGTGTGCAACGCCGCCTGCCCGCGCCCATAGAGATAATCAATCGCCGCCGAGCCCGAGCGCGCCCAGCGCCGCAAGATCTGCCGCTCCAGCCGCACCCAGCGCTCTTGATCGGGCCGCGCCAATTCGCGCAGCAATTCCTCGGTCGGCACCGCCTGAACCGGCATCACTTGCGCCTGCCCCTGCTGGCTTTGCGGCAGGTCTTGCGCCACCACCGGCCCCGCCACTGCCGAGAGTGACGTAAAGGTCAAACTTGCCGCAACGAGAGCATTGAGGAACGTGCAGGACTGCTTCATAGTTGCAATCATACTGTGGCCTTGAGAAATTGCGAGAGCAACTCCTCCATGGCCGGAAATTTTAACATCACGATCAGGATAGAACAGACATGAGCGACGTTATCAAAAAGGCCGTAGAAGCATTGGCCGTCAAAACCGCCGGTGGCATAGATGGATCGGCCAAATTCGTCATCGAGGGCGAGGGCTCGGTGGTGATCGACGGTGACGGCGCGCGCGAAGGCGATGATGAGACCGATGTCACGCTGACCGCCTCGGCCGAGACGTTCGAGGGCATCATGAACGGCGATGTGAACCCGACGATGGCGTTTATGTCCGGCAAGCTGAAAATCGACGGCTCGATGAGCTCGGCGATGAAACTCGCCTCGGTTCTGGGCTAAGATGGAGCTGCCCGCCGCACCTCTGGCCGCCTGTGACGCGCCCGAGGGCGGGCGGGCCTATTGGCTCAAGGCGGCGGACGGGCAGCGCCTGCGCCTCGCGCATTGGCCGGGCGAGAGACAGGTTCTGATCCTGCCCGGCCGCACCGAATATATCGAGAAATACGGTCTGGTGATCCGCGATCTGGCGGCGCAGGGCTGGGGCGCGATGGTCATCGACTGGCGCGGCCAAGGGCTCGCCGACCGCAGCAACCCTGACGCGAGCATGGGCGATGTGGCGCGGTTCTCGGATTTCCAGCTTGATCTCGACGCCTATCTTAATGCCGCCGCAGACCTCGGCGCCAGTCACGCGCCATGGCTCGCGCATTCAATGGGCGGCTGCATTGCCCTGCGCGGCCTGATCCGCGGCAAGACCCCGCCGGCGGTGGCCTTCAGCGGCCCGATGCTCGGCCTCAACCAACCCGCCTATCTGACCCCGGCCCTACGCGCGATGGCGCTGGTGATGCGCCCCTTGGGGCTCGATAAACGCTACGCGCCGACCACCGGCCCCGATTTCGGCCTGCCCGGCATGGCGTTCGAGGACAACACGCTGACCAGCGACCGCGCCCAATTCGACCGGATGAAAGCCCAGATCGTGGCCGACCCGCGGCTGGCACTCGGCGGCCCCTCGCTGCGCTGGATGATCGAGGCATTGGCCGAGATGGAGGCCCTTGCCGCCCTCCCCTCCCCGCAAATTCCCGCGCTCTTCGGGCTCGGCAGCGACGAGGAAATCGTCAGCCAAGCGGCGATTCGCACCCGCGTCGCCAATTGGCCCGGCGCCGAACTCGCTTTCTTTGAGGGCGCGCGCCACGAACTCACCATGGAACGCCCCGAGGTCCGCGACGACTTCCTCGCCCGCATGCTCACCCTGTTCAACGAACACGCCTCCTGACCCCTCATCTGTCCATAAATATCCTGGGGTGAATTCGGCGCAGCCGAAGAGGGGCAAAGCCCCAAAATAGCGCAACCATATCTCCCGCCGCGCAAAGCGTCACATAGAGCGCCGCCCCGTCCCCACTTTATGCCCCAAATATCCCGGGGGAGGCCGCAGGCCGGGGGCAGCGCCCCCTCAATCTTCCACCACTCAAAGCACCACCGAGGGCCGCACGCCTGACAGAAACGGCACGGCTTGGCCCGCCGCCCGCAACCCTAAACTGCCGGTTCAATTCGGGAGTTTAAACATAGACTTAAGCCCGCCGAAAGGCGGGCTTGCCGTTTCACACCACAGGGCGGGTCAGACCAGAACACCCTCGGGCGAGATCGTGGTTTTACCGCCCAGCCAGGGGTGCAGCGCTTCGGGCAGGACCACCGAGCCGTCCGCCTGCTGGCCGTTCTCCAGCACCGCGATCAGGCAGCGCCCCACTGCCAGCCCCGAGCCGTTCAGTGTTGCCAGAAACTCCGGCTTGCCGCCGCCCTCGGGCCGGAACCGCCCGTTCATCCGCCGCGCCTGAAATGTCCCGCAGGTCGAGCAGCTGGAAATCTCGCGGAAGGTCTGCTGCCCCGGCACCCAAACCTCGATGTCATAGGTTTTCTGCGAGCCGAACCCCATATCGCCGGTGCATAAAACCACCGTCCGATAAGGCAATTCCAGCTTTTGCAGGATCGCCTCTGCGCAGCCGGTCATCCGCTCGTGTTCGGTAATCGCGTCTTCGGGCTTGCACAGGGTCACCATCTCGACCTTTTCGAACTGGTGCTGGCGCAGAATGCCGGTGGTGTCTTTCCCCGCCGAACCCGCCTCGGAGCGGAAGCAATGGGTATGCGCGGTCATCCGCACCGGCAGATCGGCGGCCTCCATGATCTCGCCCGCGGCGAAATTGGTCATGGTGACTTCCGAGGTCGGGATCAGCCACCAACCATTGGTGGTCTGATAGCTGTCCTCGGCGAATTTCGGCAGGTTGCCGGTGCCATACATCGCCTCATCCTTGACCAGAACCGGCGTCCAGCATTCGCTGAGCCCGTGTTCCGTCGTATGCGTATCAATCATGAATTGCGCCAGCGCCCTATGCACCCGCGCCACCGCGCCCTTTAGCACCATGAACCGGCTGCCCGAAAGCTTCGCTGCCAGTGCCAGATCCATCCCGGGTTTCACGCCTTTGATGTCGAAATGCTCCTTGGCCTCGAAATCCATCTCGCGCGGCGTGCCCCAGCGGCGCACCTCGACGTTGTCGCTCTCGTCCTTGCCCTCGGGCACTTCGGCCAGCGGCAGATTGGGAATTTCAGCCAGCATCGCGGTCAATCTGGCGTCTTCCTCGCCGGCCTCTGCATGCAATGCAGCGACTTCGGATTTCTTCTCGGCGACCAAAGCGCGCAGCCGCTGGAATTCCGCCTCATCGCCACGGGCTTTCGCGGCGCCGACGTCCTTGGAGGCGCGGTTCTGCTCGGCCTGCGCGGTTTCGGCGGCCAGAATTTTCGCCCGCCGCGCCTCGTCAAGCGCCAGCAATTGGGCGGCCAAGGGCGACAGGTGGCGACGCGCCAAAGCGGCGTCAAAAGCGTCTGGGTTCTCGCGGATGGCGCGGATATCGTGCATGATGGACCTCGAAAAATTGACCGCCCAGCTATGCACCATTGCGCCGCGCGGGGAAAGATGCCCCGAGGCGATGGTTGGGAAATTCAGCGCCGAGACGGGATTTCAGCGTTTGCACAGGGTTTCGGCCCCGCGCGCAATTTGATCCAAGCTAAAGCCCCGCGCCGCGCAATCTGCTAGGCTGCGCGTAACACCCCTCATGATTTTGCACCGGAAAGGGCACGAGATGGACCACTTCGACCGCATGCTCGCCAAAGCCGAACGCAACGGCGGCCTTGAAGACGACAGCTTTCATGACCCCGGCTATTTCGCACTGGCGCTCAGCGTGTTTTCCGGGCGCCAAGGCTGGGTCGCCTTTGTGCTGATGGCGGTGCAAATCGCCCTGTTTCTTGCCGCGATCTGGGCCGGATGGCGGTTTTACGCCGCCAGTGAGGTATTGGCCGCGGTGAAATACGGGATCAGCGCCGCGGTTCTGGCGCTGATGGCGCTGCAGATCAAACTGGCGCTGATGCCGGTGATGCAGGCCAACCGCATCCTTTTGGCGCTGCGCCAGATCGAGCGGCGCGGCTAAGCACCGCCCGCATCACCGCAGCTTTACGCCGCGGCCCTGCCCCCTCAGGGGCCGCGGCACCCCACGCCCCGCGCCAAACCGCTGCGCATCGCTTGCACAGCCCCGCCGAGGCGGCTAAACCGCACAGCGAGCCTGCCGGAGAAAACCATGTCCACGATTGACCTAGAAACCGCGCGCCGTGTGGCGAAACTCGCCCGTATCGCGGTGCCCGATGACAACCTGCCGCAATTGGCCGAGGAGCTTTCGGGCATCCTCAGCTTTATGGAGCAACTCAACGAGGTGGATATCGAGGGCATCGAACCGATGACCTCGGTCACGCCGATGCGCCTCAAACGCCGTCAGGACGGTGTCACCGATGGCGGCCAGCAGGCGAAAATCCTGTCCAATGCTCCTGATGCCCGCGAGGGCTTTTTCGCTGTGCCGAAGGTGGTGGAATGACCCTGAATTCGCTGACGATCGCCGCCGCCCGTGACGCAATGCGCAAGGGCGAGTTCACCGCTGTTGAGCTGACCGAAGCCTGTCTCGGCGCGATTGACGCCGCCGATGCGCTGAACGCTTTTGCCCATAAAACCCCCGAGATTGCGCTGGAGCGCGCCCGCGAGGCCGACGCCCGCCTAAAAGCCGGTGACGCACCGGATATGTGCGGCATCCCCTTGGGGATCAAGGATTTGTTCTGCACCGAAGGCGTCGCCACTCAAGCCGCCTCGAAGATCCTGCAAGGGTTCAAGCCGGAATACGAATCGACCGTGACCAGCCAGTTGCGGGCCTCCGGCGCGGTGATGCTGGGCAAGCTGAACATGGATGAATTCGCCATGGGCTCGTCCAATGAAACCGCCTGTTACGGCGATGTGGTCAACCCGTGGAAGGTTGACGACCGCAAGCTGACGCCCGGTGGCTCCTCGGGTGGCTCCGCTGCCGCTGTCGCCGCCGATCTTTGCCTTGGCGCCACCGGCACCGACACCGGCGGCTCGATCCGCCAGCCCGCCGCCTTTACCGGCATTGTCGGCATGAAACCGACCTACGGGCGTTGCTCACGCTGGGGCGTGGTCGCCTTTGCCTCCTCCTTGGATCAGGCCGGTCCAATGACCCGCACGGTGCGCGACGCGGCGATCATGCTGGGCGCGATGGCTGGCCATGACGCCAAGGATTCGACCAGCGCCGATCTGGCGGTGCCGGATTTCGAGGCCGCGCTGACCGGCGATATCAAGGGCCGCAAAATCGGCATTCCGCGCGAATACCGCATGGAGGGCACGCCCGAAGCGATCGAGAAACTCTGGGCCGAGGGCACCGAAATGCTGCGCGACGCGGGCGCCGAGATCGTCGATATCTCGCTGCCACATACCAAATACGCGCTGCCCGCCTATTACGTCATCGCCCCCGCCGAGGCCTCGTCGAATCTGGCGCGCTATGACGGGGTGCGCTATGGCCACCGCGCGACGCTGAACGCCGGCGACGGCATCACCGAGATGTATGAAAACACCCGCGCGCAGGGCTTCGGCCCCGAGGTTCAGCGGCGGGTGATGATCGGCACCTATGTGCTCTCGGCCGGGTTCTATGACGCCTATTACAACCGCGCCCGCAAGGTTCGCGCGCTGATCAAACGCGATTTTGACGAGGTGTTCGCCGCCGGTGTCGACGCGATCCTGACCCCCGCCACCCCCTCGCCCGCCTTTGGTCTGGGCGAAATGGCCGATGCCGATCCGGTGGAAATGTATCTCAACGACGTGTTTACTGTGACCGTGAACCTCGCCGGTCTGCCCGGAATTGCGGTGCCGACGGGGCTGGACAGCAAGGGTCTGCCCTTGGGTCTGCAACTGATTGGCAAGCCATGGGGTGAGGCCGATTTGCTCAATACGGCCTACGTTCTGGAAAACGCTGCAGGATTTGTTTCCAAACCGTCAAAATGGTGGTAATCTGCTCGAAAAACAAGAATATGAGCAGAGGCAGACATGCGCAAATCGGCACTCGCGGGTGCGCTGACCCTAGTCGGGTTGGCGGCCTGTTCGACGGGACCTGAGTCTCATTCCGCGATGACCACCGGCGTCGGCTTTGGCAATTACCAGCGGTATTTGCAAAGCCATGAGGCCGCGCGCAGGGCCTCCAGCACCCCCTATTCCGTGCCGCCCGAGATCGCGCCCCAAATCGCACGGGGCACGGCGATTGTGCCGCCCGCGGCGATGCCCGCCAGCGCGCCCTCGACGCTGGATGCGGTGCCGGTGCGCTATGCGGCGGCCCCCGCGCGTGCCCCTGCTCCGGCTCCGGTTCAGGCGCCCGCCCCCAGCGCGCCGCCCACCGCCTCACAGATCACCACGCAGCCCTTGGCCGCACCGATGCAAGCACCCCTGCGCACGGCCGCGCGCCCTGCACAAGCCGCCGAACCGCGCACTCAACTCGCCGCCGCCACACCGCAACCCGCCGCCAGCCCCGCCTCCGGCAGCGCGGTGCGCAGCGTGCAAGCGGGCGCCGGCTTCGGCACCACGCCTGCCTTTGACCCCGGTCCGGTGCAGCGCCCCGGCATCTCGGATGAGCAGGATTTCGACGCCGTCGCCTCGCGCGAAAGCATCGAGAGCGACCGCGAGCGCCTCGCCCAGCAGCGCGCGCAGTATCAGGTGATCGAGGTTTCCAGCGTGCCCGATCACTCGGTCGGCGGCCCCAATATTGTCGCTTATGCGCTGCGCACCCGGCACGCGCCGGGCACCACAGTGCACCGCCGGATCAACCCGCTGCGCTGGAGCCGCTGGGAGGACGCCTGCCTGCAATACCGCAATCAGGACGCCGCGCAGGAGGCTTTCCTCAGCAATGGCGGTCCCGAGCGTGACCCCGATCACCTCGATCCCGATGGCGACGGCTACGCCTGCTGGTGGGACCCGACGCCGCTGCGCGCAGCGATGGCCTCGCGCAACTGAGCTACATATGATCCACCATCCCTCGCCGAATTTCGGCCCCCGCCGCAATGGCGAGAGACCGGAACTTGTGGTGCTGCATTACACTGAAATGGCCAGCGCCGAAGCCGCGCGCGACCGGCTCTGCTGCGCGCAGGCCGAGGTTTCGGCGCATTACCTGATCGGGCGCGACGGCAGGCTCTGGCAGTTGGTCGATGAGACCCAGCGCGCTTGGCACGCCGGTGCGGGTGCTTGGCAGGGAAGCGGCGATGTGAACTCGCGCTCGATCGGCATTGAACTTGATAACGACGGCCAGAGCCCATTCTCCGCGCCCCTGATGCTGCGGCTCGAGGTGTTGCTGCGCCAGATTCTAACCCGCTGGAACATCCCCGCAGCGGGCGTGATCGCCCATTCCGATATGGCGCCCCTGCGCAAAATCGACCCCGGCCCGCGCTTCGACTGGCAGCGTTTGGCGCGCCAGAACCTCTCGATCTGGCCCGGCTCTAACGGCGACCCGAACGCCCCGCTCAGCGCCTCACTCGACATGATCGGCTACCCCGAGGCCGCGCCCGAAGCCCGGCTCAAAGCCTTCCGCCTGCGCTTTCGCCCTTCGGCCACCGGCCCCGAATGCGCCGCCGACCGCGCCAGCGCCGATGCTGTCGCCAAATTATGTCAGACGTTCGAAAACTGACACCATTGGCACCAATTCCCCCAGTTTCACCCCTTCAAATGTTGAAAAAGTGAAACCGCACCCCGTCATCTGTCAATAAATATCCCGGGGGGCCGCGCAGCGGTGGGGGCAGAGCCCCCTCTTTCCGCCCCCCCTCAAGCGCGCGAAAACAACCCGCGCAGCGCCCGTGCCGTCAGCGCGCTGACACTCGGCCGACGCCCCATGCGAAACGGCATGGGCCGGCAGATCTCCATCGCCGCCACCCCGACCCGCGCGGTCAGCGCGCCATTGACCACCCCTTCGCCAAAGCGGCGCGAGATTTTCGACATCACCCCGCCACCGGCCAGCGAGCCGATCACATCATCGCCCACCGCCACCAGACCGGTGGCCATCAGATGCAGCGCCACCGTGCGCAGCAACCGCCAGTTTCCAAAGCTCCCCGGCCGCCCGCCATAGAGCGTGGCGATGCGGCGGATCATCCGCAGGTTGGCGGCCAGCGCGGCGGCAACATCGGCAAAGGCCAAGGGGATCAGCGCCGTCGCCAGCGCCACCTGCCGCGCCGCCGCTTCGATCTCGGCCTCGACACGGGCATCAATCGGGATCAAGAGCGCCGCCTCGACGCCCTCAAGCGCGGCCTCGGCATCCAGCGCCTCGTCAGGGTCCGGCCCCTGCGCGCCGTAAAGCGCCGCCAGCGCCTGCGCCACCGCCCGCGCCTCGCCCAGATCGCCCTCCGCCAAAGCCGCCTCGGCCCGCGCGCGCAGCCTGTCCAGCCGCCGCAACCGGCGCAGCCCGATCACCTCGCGCAGCGCAAAGACCAGCAGCGTCAGCGCCAAGACCAGCGACATGGCCGCCGCCAGCCAGCCCAAGACCGGCATCCGCGCGATCAGATCGGCGGCGAAATCATAGGCCGCGACGCCCAGCACCAGCGTCAGCAAAGACGCCGCCGCGCCCCAGATCCAGCGCCCGACGCCGCCGCCCGCAGGCCGCGCCATATAACCCATCGCCGCCTGCATCGCCGCGCCCTCGGGGTCGGGGATTTCCGGCGCCGCCGCGATATCCGGCGCGGGTTCGTCCAATTCGATCATCACCGGCCCCGATGCGCCCGCTTTTCCTGCGTCCCGGCTCATAGCAACTGATCCCCCAGCAAAAACTCCGCCGCCGCATCCAGCCGCACATGCGGCAGCCCCTGCCCGGGCACGCGGCTTTGCACCGGCGGCGCGAATTGCATCACGCCGTAATCGCCCTGCAGCCAGCGTTCCGCCCCCTCGCGTGCCGGTGCCAGCAATCGCGACGGGTCCGCAGGCAAGGCACCGGCATCCACCGCCACCTGCCGCCCGTCGGGCAACACCCCGCGCACCAGATCCAATTCACGCCCCTGATACACGCGGCTTTCCTCGACCGTGGCGCGCAGCGCGGCCAATGAGATCGCCTTGGTTTCCGCACCCGAGAAATGCGCCCGGTCCCGCGCCTCGCGCAGCATCGCCTCGATCAGCGCGGTCAAATGCCCGTGCTGGCTGTGGTGCAGATGGTCGGCTTTGGTCGCCGCAAAGAGGATCTTCTCCACCCGTTTGCCGCGCAAGAGCGAGCTGAAAAACCCGTTCGCGCCGGGACGAAAAGCGCGCAGCACCTCGGCCATGGCGCGGCGTTGATCCTCCAGCGCTTCGGGCCCCTGATGCACCGCCTCCAGCACATCGACCAGCACCACCTGCCGGTCGAGCCGCGCGAAATGGGCCTCGAAAAACGGCCTGATCACCTTGGATTTATACCCGTCAAAGCGCCGCGCCATCTCGCGCCAGAGGCTGCCGCGCGCGCCCGTATCACCGGGCAGCGGCGCGAAGGTCAGCACCGGCGAGCCTGCCAGATCGCCGGGCAGCAAGAACCGCCCCGGCGTGCAATCCGACCATCCCGCCGCCCGCGCCTCGATCAGATAATCGGTGAAGCCGCGCGCCAGCTCCTGCGCCACCGCCTCGTCATGCTTCGCCTGCGCATCCACCGCTGCCACTTGCGCCAGATACCCCGCCGCCTGCGGGCGTTTGGGCAGCCGTGCCAGCACCTCCGCCGACCATTCGGCATAGGATTTGCCCATCAACCCGAGGTCCAAAATCCACTCGCCGGGGTAATCGACGATATCCACATGCAGCTTGCGCGGGCCGGTCAGCGCGCCGAACAGCCCCGAGGGCGCCAGCCGGAACGACAGCCGCAGCTCCGAGACCGCCCGCGTGCCCTCGGGCCAGCTTGGCGCCTCGGCGGTCAGCGCGGCGAGATGGCGCTCATAGTCAAAGCGCGGCAGCGTCATATCGGGCTGCGGCTGCAGGAACACGCCGCGAATCGCCCCCCTTTGCACCGCCTGCATGCGCTGCATGCGGCCCGGTTCCATCAGATTGTGCACCAATGCGGTGATGAACACGGTCTTGCCCGCGCGGCTCAACCCGGTGACGCCGACGCGCAGCACCGGCTCGAAAAACGCCTCCGAGACGGTATCGCCGACCGCTTCAAAGGATTGGGCGATGCGCCCGGTTATACTGCTGATCAACGCGCCTCTCCGGCTGGATTTACCCAAGAATAACCATGCCAGTGCGGGTTTTGAAGGGATAGCGCTTGCCGATCCCGCGCCAGCACGCATATTTGCGCCATGACCTATACACTTCTCTCGATTGGCCACGGCTTTAGCGGCCGCGCCACCCAAGCCGCCCTCGGCCCTGACTGGCAGATTCTGGGCACCTCGCGCACCAAAGGCGCCGCTGCGGTGCATTTTCCCGACGGACTTGCCGAAGCTTTGGCGCAGGCGACGCATCTGGTGTCATGGGTGCCGCCGAAAGCCGAGGGCGATCCGGTACTGCCGCTGATCGCCGACCTCCCCGCGCCCAATCTGCAGTGGATCGGCTATGCCTCGGCCAGCAGCCTCTATGGCGACACCGGCGGCGCCTGGATTGACGAGAGCGCGCCTGACGCGCCCTCGACCGACCGCGGGTTCCGGCGCGCGCAGGCCGAGGCCGATTGGATCGCCTATGCCGCCGCCCGCAGCCTGCCCTTGGCGCGGTTCCGCATTGCCGGCATCTACGGGCCCGGCCGCTCGGCCTTTGATGCGCTGCGCGAGGGGCGCGCCAAGCGGGTGATCAAAGAGGGGCAGGTGTTCAACCGCATCCATGTCGAGGATCTGGGCCGGATTACCGCCGCCGCCGCTGCGCGCAAATTGGACGGCTCGTTGATCCTTGCCGACCACGAGCCCGCGCCGCTGGCCGATGTCACCGCCTATGCGGCGCAGCTTCTCGGTGTCACCGCGCCCCCCGAAGTGGCCTTTGACGACGCCGGTCTCAGCCCCGTGGCGCGCAGTTTCTACGCCGAGAACAAACGCCTGCGCTCGTTCCGTCTCGGCCCCGAATTGGGCGTCACCCTGCAGCACCCCGACTACCGCCGCGGCCTGCAGGCGATCCTCGCCGCCCAGTAACCCGCGCTTTAACCCGCGCTTTACCACCGCCGCACAGGGCGCTATGCAGCCCCCATCATCTGTCCGTAAATATCCCGGGGGGAGTCGCGGAACGCGGCGGGGGGCTGGCCCCCCTTCCCCGCTCAGAAACTGGCCCGCCCTATGCCCCGCTACGCCTTTCGCATCGAATACCACGGCGCCCCGTTCAACGGCTGGCAGCGCCAGATCGGCCAGCCTTCGGTGCAGCAGGCAATCGAGGAGGCTCTGGCCAAGATCAACCCCGAAGAGCCGCGCATTGCCGCCGCCGGTCGCACCGACTCGGGCGTCCATGCCACCGGCCAGACCGCCCATGCCGATCTGGCGCGCAGATGGCAGCCCTTCCGGCTGATGGAGGCGCTCAATCATCATCTGCGGCCTTTGCCGGTGGCGATCACCGCCTGCGCCGAGGTGGATGAGGATTTCCACGCCCGCTTCAGCGCCCGTGAGCGGCGCTATACCTTCCGGCTGGTCGCCCGCCGCGCGCCCTTGGTGCATGAGGCGGGGCTGGTCTGGCAGGTGCGCAATCCGCTCGATCTGGCGGCGATGCAGGAAGGTGCGGCGCATCTGATCGGGCGGCATGATTTCACCAGCTTCCGCGCCAGCCTCTGTCAGGCGAAATCACCGGTGAAATCCATTGACGAGATCACCATCACCGAGCAGCCGGTCACCGGCGGCGCCGAGTTCCGCTTTCATCTGCGCGCGCGCTCGTTCCTGCACAATCAGGTGCGCTCGATTGTCGGCACGCTCGAGCGTGTCGGCGCTGGCGCATGGGCGCCCGCACAGGTGGCCGAAGCGCTGGCCGCCCGCGACCGCAGCGCCTGCGGGCCGGTCAGCCCGCCGCACGGGCTCTATCTGACCGGCGTCACCTATCCCGACGACCCGTTCGCCTGACGCCAACGCCCATACCAGCGCCGCGCCCTAAAACGCAAAACGCCCCCGACCCAAGGCCGGAGGCGTGATGTTAAGCGTCACTGCAGGCGTCAGACCTTGGCGACGCCCTGATTGTGCTTGCGCGCGACCAGCGTCTTCGCGGTTTCCACCGCCACCGCGGCATCGCGGCAATAGGCATCGGCACCGATCGCCTTGCCGAATTCCTCGTTCAGAGGCGCGCCGCCGACCATGATGATCACCTCTTCGCGGATGCCCTTTTCTTTGATCGTGTCGATCACCACTTTCATATAGGGCATGGTGGTGGTCAGCAGTGCCGACATCCCCAGAATATCCGCATCCTCGGTTTCCAGCGCCTCGAGATAGGCTTCGACCGGATTGTTGATCCCCAGATCGACGACCTCGAAACCCGCACCCTCCATCATCATGCCGACAAGGTTCTTGCCGATGTCATGGATGTCGCCCTTGACCGTGCCGATCACCATCTTGCCCATTCGCGGCGCGCCGGTCTCGGCGAGCAGCGGCTTGAGGATGAACATCCCGCCCTTCATCGCGTTGGCGGCCAGCAGCACTTCGGGCACAAACAGGATACCGTCGCGGAAGTCATGGCCGACAATCGTCATCCCCGCGACCAGCGCTTTGGTCAGCACGTCATAGGGCGCCCATCCGCGTTCGAGCAGGATATGCACCGCCTCTTCGATTTCCTCTTTCAGACCATCATAGAGGTCGTCCATCATCTGCTGGACAAGTTCCTCGTCATTCAGTTCCGACAGGATGATGTCTTCGTCCTCGGCCATGGCATATTCCCTGACTGCTAAAGCTGGTGTTGCATCTTGGATGCGGCAGATCCGCGTGACGCGGTATCTCAATCCCGACATGACCTAGGAGAAAGGCGACAGCAAGCCGTGGTTTGCGGTTTCGACTTGAAATATGTTCATTATCTGTTCTAGGTTTATTCATAATGCCTGATCGCAAGCCCCTTTCAACCCCGCTACCGCCGCAAGATCCGACCCGCGTAGCGCGCGGGCGCGGCACGCTGGCGCAGCCGGCGCCGCGGTTTGACCAAAAGCGTCGCGAATGGGAACATGACGGCTGGGAGATCGCCGAGGAGCCGCAGGCGGTGCAGCGCGAGGTCACCCTAGAGGCGCCGCGCAGCGTGATCGCCTGGAACCAGTCGCCGGATCTGGGCTTTGACCGCGCCGTCAACCCTTACCGCGGCTGCGAGCATGGTTGCATCTACTGCTACGCGCGGCCAACGCACGCCTATCTCGGCCTTTCGCCGGGGCTGGATTTCGAGACCCGTCTGGTCGCCCGCCCCGATGCCGCGCAGGTGCTGGCGGCTGAGTTGGGGCGTAAATCCTACCGCGTCGCGCCCTTGGCCTTGGGCTCGAACACCGACCCGTGGCAGCCGATCGAGGCACAGCACCGGATCACCCGCGGGCTGCTGGAGGTGTTGCGCGACTGGCGCCACCCTCTGACCATCACCACCCGCGGCGCGCTGATCGAGCGTGATCTCCATATCCTGTCCGAGATGGCGGCGCTGGGGCTGGTCGAGGTCGGGATCAGCCTGACCACGCTCGATGCCGGTCTGGCCCGCGCGATGGAGCCCCGCGCGCCCGCCCCGGCGCGGCGGCTGGCGATGATCTCGGCGCTAGCCGAGGCGGGGATACCGGTGCGGCTGATGATGGCGCCGGTGATCCCCGGGCTCACCGATCACGAGATCGAGCCGATCATGCAGGCCGCCCGCGAGGCCGGTGCGCAGGTCGCATGGTGGAGCCTCCTGCGCCTACCGCATGAGGTCAGCCCGCTGTTTCAGGACTGGCTCGAGGAGCATCGCCCCGGCCATGCTGCCAAGGTGATGGCACGGCTGCGCGAGATGCGCGACGGGCGGGATAATGACGGCGGCTTCCACAGCCGGTTTCGCGGTTCTGGCACAATGGCGGGGCTCTTGGACCAGCGCGTGCGACTGGCGCGCAAACGGCTGGGCTATGCCGAGGTGCTGCCGCCGCTGGACTGCGATCTGTTCCGCGCACCACCGAAAGCGGGCGATCAACTGTCATTATTCTAGGCTATGCCGCGAGTGATCAGCTTGGCGCATCGCCGGTTGCGGTGAAGCGGCCCTTTACGGCAACGTCCTGCACTCCATGCTGGGGCAATACCACGCCCCCGCAACGCAAAACCCCGCGCGGCACGAGGGCCGCGCGGGGTGTTTGGTCTTAGATCCGGCAGGTCTCGGCGCAGGGCAGAGACCTGCCGCAAGCCTTTAGCAAGGCGCGGTGTAATAGCCGCCGCGGCCATCGGCATAGGCGCATTCATTGTCGGTCGCATTGCGCGCCACCACAGCACCGGCAGCCGCGCCGCCCAGCGTCGCCAGAATCGTCCAGTTCGGGTTTGCACCCAGCGCATTGGCCAGCACCAAGCCACCTGCAGCACCGGCGGCGCCACCGGCAACGGTGCGTTCACCCGCGGTCATTCCAGCGCAGCCGGACAGTGCCAGAGTGCCGGCGGTTGCGGCGATAATAAGGGCTTTCATAAATTCCTCCTATGGATGGGTCTTAGGCAAACTCGCATGGGAAAACCGCCGAGGGTAGAAATGGTTCCATGCATCGGCGTGTTTTCGCTTGGCGAACCGCCGCCGGCCAGACAACCAGCGCTTGCAATCGCCGCGCGAGCTATGCCCCGCCGTAGGGTGTGTGCTTGGCACGCACCTCAACAGGACCGGCCGGACGCAAAGCGAAAAGGGCCGCGCCCGACCCTGGGTGGGCGCAGACGACTTTGCCACGAGGCGCAGTGCTGCAAAGCAGTGATGCGGGTTGTGCGGCTCAGCGCATCGCCAAGGCGCCCTCCCGGGGGGAGGGTCGGGCGCGGCCCGTGGTGCCCACGGGCGAAACAGAGGGGCCGGGATTACCTGTTGGGACAGGGACGGTGCGTGCCAAGCACACACCCTACGCGCCGCCTCAGTCCTCGAACAACTCGGTCTGCCCCTCGCTGCCGTCGATCTCGTCGTCATCGAGCCCCTGCTGCACCCCGGGCATGCCGCGGCTGTCCAAGAGACCGGCGTCGCGCAATTCCTTGACCCCGGGCAGGTCGCGCGGGCTTTCCAGCCCGAAGTGATCGAGAAACCCCTCGGTGACCATGAAGGTCAGCGGGCGCCCGGGGGTCATCCGGCGGCGGCCAAAACGGATCCAGTCAAGCTCCATCAACTGGTCAATGGTGCCGCGCGACAAGGACACGCCGCGGATTTCCTCAATCTCGGCGCGGGTGACCGGCTGGTGATAGGCGATGATCGCCAGGGTCTCGGTGGCGGCGCGGCTCAGACGCCGGGTCTCGACAATCTCGCTGTGCATCAGCCAGCCCAGATCCGGCGCCGTGCGCATCGCCCAGGCGTCGCCGACGCGGACCACCCGCACCCCGCGCCCCTGATAACGCGCGCGCAACAGCGCCAGCGCCTCGCCCACATCGCAGCCCTCGGGCAGGCGTTTGGCCAGCTCCGCGCTGCTCACCGGCTCGGCGGTGGCAAAGAGGATCGCCTCGATCATCCGCTCCTGCTCGGCCAGTGGCGGCACCGGAAACAGACCGGGTTCTGCGGCGCTGCGCTCAGCGGCTCCTTGCTCGCCTACACCCTGTTCGGGCGCAGCATCTCCAGCCCCGCCCCACGCGGGCGCATCTGCGGTCTCGTCGTCACTGCTCATAGCTGTCCCCCGCCGCCCTTGGGCGCCGCGCGCACGCGGATCGGCGCGAATGTGTCGTTTTGATTCAATTCCAGATGCCCCTGTTTGGCCAGTTCCAGCGAGGCGGCAAAGGTCGAGGCCAGCGCCGAGCGCCGCCGATTGCCGGTCTTGCGCCAGCCCGGCGGCAGGAACCCGGCCAGATCGGCCCAATCCGGCGTATGCCCGATGATCCCGCGCAGCCGTTCCAGCGCGGTTTCCAGCGGATACACATCGGTGCGGTCATAGGCATAGGGGCGGAATTCATCCTTGGTGCGAATGCGCGCATAGGCCTGCACCAGCTCCAGCAGCGTCGCGGTGTGCTGGGTGCGTTTCTTCACCGATGTCGCTTCGGGCATGCCGCGCTGGAAAATCTCGCGGCCCAAACGGTCGCGCCCCATCAGCCGCCCCGAGGCATCGCGCATCGCCTCCAGCCGCTCCAGCTGGAAGGCCAGATGCGAGGCCAGATCCTCGGCGCTCGGCCCCTCGTCGCTGGGATCGGGCGGCAGCAGCAGCCGCGATTTGAGGAAGGCCAGCCAAGCTGCCATCACCAGATAATCCGCCGCCAGCTCAATGCGCAATTTGCGCGCGGTCTCGACAAAACCGAGGTATTGCTCGGCCAATTGCAAGACCGAAATCCGCCGCAGATCAACCTTTTGGCGCCGCGACAGGGTCAGCAGCAGGTCCAAAGGCCCCTCATAGCCGTCAACATCGACGATCAGCGCCTCGTCTTCCAGCCGCAGCGCGATATCCTCGCGGCTGGACCCAACGCCAGTCGCAGCCCCCGCCGCAACAGGTGTCACGCCATTGGCGTCCTCGGCGGCGCTTGCCGCCGCCGCGGTGATCTCCGCCTCACTCATCGGTCAGGCCTCTGCGTTGCTCAGGGCGTCAAATTCGGCGGCGACGGCGGCAATGTCAATCTCGTCGGCGGTGACGCGCGCGGCCAGAGCCGCCTCCGCGCGGGTTCTCGCCGCCCCTTCCAGCGGGCCGGTCTGCCCGGCCACCTCTTCCATCTCGGCCATCTCGCCCGAGCAATGCAGGATCACATCGCAGCCCGCCGCCAGCGCCGCGCGGCTGCGCATCGCGATCGAGCCGTCCAGCGCGCCCATACCTATATCATCGGTCATCAGCAGGCCTTCAAACCCCAACCGGCGGCGCAGATAGTCGATCACCACCGGCGATTGGGTGGCGGGGGCGTCAGGATCGAGCGCCTCATAAACCACATGCGCGGTCATCCCCAAAGGCACGTCATAAAGCGCGCGCACCGGCACGAAATCCTGCAAGCCCAGCGTGTGCAAAGGCAGCGGGCAGCGCGGCAATTCCGCATGGCTGTCGGCATTGGCAGCACCATGGCCGGGCAGATGTTTGATCACCGGCAACACCCCGCCCGACAAAAGCCCCTTGGCGGCGGCACGGGCCAAAGCGGCGGTGCGGCGCGGGTCTTTCGACCAGATGCGTTGCTTGAGAAACGGATGCGTCAGCGGCCCCGCGACATCAACCACCGGCGCGCAATTGCCGTCCACGCCGACCGCGCGCAGCTCATGGGCCATCAATTGATGCCGCAGAAACACCGCCCGCTGCCCGCCCGATTGATCGGCGGCATTGGGCCAGTCGCGGGCCAAGGGCGGGCGCAGCCGCTGCACCGAGCCGCCCTCTTGATCCATGAATACCGGCGCGTCATAGCCGACCGCCGCGCGCAGATCATCGGTCAGGCGGCGCAAGGTATCGGCGTCATCAACATTGCGCTTGAACAGGATAAAGCCGAAGGGCTGCACATCGCGGAAAAACGCCGCCTCACTGCCGGTCAGGCTGGGGCCTCTACATCCGAAAATCGCGGCAGTCATCGGCGCGTCCTCAGCGGATCAAGACAGGGATACAATCGGCGTTCTCGGCCAGAAACACCGAGCAAAAGCGCCGCGCCTCGGGCTCATCGGTGAACCCATGGGCGCGCAGCCGGAAGAAGGTGCGCCCGCCCGCCGAAGCGGCCTCGACGATGCGCCCGCGCCCTTCAAGATAGGCCGGAAACCGCGTGGTCAACGTGTCCCAAGCGGCGCGCGCCTCGGCGTCGCTGTCATAGGCGCCCAGTTGCACCAACCGCGTGCCCGCCGGCAGGGTCTCGGGGTCGATATCCACCGCTTGCGCGGGGCCCAGACGGGTGACGAGTTCTTGCAACAGCGCCTCGGCCTGCGCATCGGTGCCGCCAACAGCTGCACCAGCGCCACCCGCAGCACCCGAGGGCGGCGGAGTTGTGGCCTGCGGAAGCGAGGCGGCGGCGAATTGGATACGGCCACCGGGGCGCGCACGCGGCACCGGCGAGCGCGAGACGCCGGGACGATCCGCAGAAATCACCGCAAGCTGGGTCGCCGCGCTTGGCGCGGGTGCGACCGGCGAAACCGCCGGCTCTTGCGCGCGCGGCGCGGTGTCCTCGGCGCGCACCGCGGGCGGGGCGCTGATCGGCTGTTGTTGTCCGGCGACCAAAGCGGCAACGGCGCGGTCTTCCTCACTGAGTTCCAAGGGCGGCGGTGCCAGCGCAATGGTCCGCGCAGCCTCGGCCGCGCCGCCTTCGGCGGCGACGTTATTCACCGCCAGCCCCTGATAGGCTGCTTGGCGACCACCGGGGTCTTCGGGCGAGATGCGCAAGGGTCCGGCCAGCGCGCGGATCACCGGCACACCGGCGACATCGCGCACCATCAGGCGGTAAGACCAGATGCCGACCCCGCCGATCAGCGCAATCGACAGCGCCGCACCGACCAGATTGACCAGACGGCCCACCCGTCGCGGCGGCTGCGGCTGCGGATAGCCCCCCGGCCCCGCGTTATGCGGATAGCCAGCCCCATAGCCAGCACCGGCACCGCCCCCCTGCGCATAGCCGGGTTGCGGCGCGTAGCCATAGGAATGCCCCGACTGCTGCGGGGCGTGATACGCCTCGTAGTACGATTGTGCCATGCTCGCCTCACACTCGCCTGCCGGGTTCGCCCGGTCTTGGCTTTGCATACTCGTTCCCCATCCGGGCGTTACCGGATGCAAACCTGACGCGGGCGCTGGCCTGTACTCAGCGCATTTCCTCGACAGGAGTCACGCCTAGGATAGCAAGACCTGCGGAAATAACAACGCCCACAGACCGCGCGAGGGCAATTTTGCCACGCATAATCGCTTGGTCATCCTGCAAAAAGCGCAACTCGACCGCGTCATTGCCCAGATTCCAATGGCCGTGCAGATCGGCGGCCAGTTCCATCAGGTAACCGGCGACGCGGTGCGGCTCATGGGCGCGGGCGGCGATTTCCACCTGCCGCGGCCAATCCGCCATCTTGCGGATCAGCGCCAGTTCCGCCGGATGCGACAGATCCGAGAGTGCGGCACCGGCCAATGAGGCGTCGGCGGTATCCAGCCCCTGCGCCTCGGCCTTGCGCAGCACCGAGTTGATGCGCGCATAGGCGTATTGCACATACCAGACCGGATTGTCGCGCGACTGCTCGAGCACCTTATCGACGTCGAAATCCAAGGGCGCGTCGTTCTTGCGGGTCAGCATCACAAAGCGGGTGACATCGGGGCCGACCATCTCGACCACATCCTTCAGCGTCACGAAAGTGCCAGCGCGTTTCGACATTTTCAACGGCTCGCCACCGCGCTGCAGTTTCACCAGTTGCACCAGCTTGACGTCCAGCGGCACACGGCCAGACGAGAGCGCCGAAACCGCCGCTTTCATCCGCTTGACATAGCCGCCGTGATCGGCGCCGAAAATGTCGATCAGCAGGTCAAACCCGCGCTGCACCTTGTCATAGTGATAGGCGATATCGGGGGCGAAATAGGTCCATGAGCCGTCGGATTTCATCACCGGCCGATCCACATCATCACCATGCGCGGTCGAGCGGAACAGCGTCTGCTCGCGCGGTTCCCAATCCTCGGGCTTGCGGCCTTTCGGCGGCTCCAGCACGCCCTCATAGATCAGATCCATGTCACGCAGGGTCGCCAGCGCCTCTTCGATCTTGCCGGTGCCATAGAGCGCTTTTTCCGAGGAATAGATATCCATCTCAACGCCCAGCGCCGCCAGATCCTCGCGGATCATCGCCATCATCGCATCGGTGGCATAGCTGCGGAACAGCGGCAGCCAGTCACCCTCGGGCTTGCCGAGGAACTTGTCGCCATGCTCGGCTTTCAGCGCCTCGCCGACCGGCTTGAGATAATCACCGGGATACAGCCCGTCGGCGATCTCGGGGCTGAGCCCATGCGCCTCGCGGTAGCGTTCATAGACCGAGCGCGCCAGCACATCGACCTGCCCGCCGCCGTCATTGATGTAATATTCGCGGGTCACATCCCAACCGGCGAAATCCAGCAGGGAGGCCAGCGCATCGCCCACCACCGCGCCGCGGGTATGGCCGACATGCATCGGGCCGGTGGGGTTGGCGCTGACGAATTCGACGTTGACCTTGCGCCCCTGCCCGACATTGGCACGGCCATAATCCTTGCCCGCGCGCAACACCGTGGCGATCACCTGCTGCCAGACCACCGGATCAAGCCGCAGGTTCAAAAACCCGGGACCGGCAACCTCGGCGGCGGTGATCCGCGGATCAGCGGTCAGCCGCGCGGCCAGCGCCTCGGCGATATCGCGCGGCTTCATCTTGGCAGGCTTGGCCAGCACCATCGCGGCATTGGTCGCCATATCGCCATGGGTCGCATCGCGCGGCGGCTCGACGGTGACGTTGTTCATCTCCAGATCGGCGGGCAGCACGCCCTCGGCCTGCAATGCGGCGAGGCAATCAAGCACCAGCGTGCGGATATCGGTAAACAGGTTCATTTCTCGTGTCCTTTGTTGCCCCTGCACTAAGCGCGGCAGGCGCCAAGGTCAATTGTCGCGCGCGGTTCCACCGGTGTTCGGGCCCGTTTTTGAGCCGGTATTAGAGCCCGTAGCAGAGGGCGCATCCTCTTCAGCCTCGGCCTTGAGCACCTCCGCCTGCTCGCTATCGGCAACGACATTCCCCTCGCGCTCGGCCAGCTCTTTCTCGGCCAGTTCCTTGTCATTATCCTCTTTATCGACGACCTCCTTGGCCAGCGCGATGATCCTTGTGCCCTTGGCGGCTTTCTCCAAGGGCTTGCCGCCGGTGAATTTCAACGTGCCATCGGGCGGCAGGATCGCCAGCACCATGGCATCAGGGCGCGCCGCCTGCCAATCCGCCAGCGTGTATTCTTCGGTCAACCGCGTGACCCGCACCTTATGCCCCTCGATCATCCGCTGGTCGATCGCATCATAGGTCAGATCCCCCGCCAACCGCCGCCCGCCAAGGCTGACCGGCAGCGCGCGGCGTTTGCTGTCTTCATGATCGCGGCTCAATTGCAACACGCTTTCGCGGCCGAATTCAGGCGCCAGATCGGTGGCCACCAGAGTGTTATGCGAGTCGTTATCGGTGACCGCCAGAATCGTGCCGAAACCGACCAGTTCCACCGAACGCTCGGCCGCCTCGGACAAGATATCACCATAGAAAATATCAATCCCCTCGCTGCGCGCGCGGCGCAAGCGGCGGATGTTGATATCGGTGATCAGGACCGGCACGCCCAGCTTTTCCAAGGCCTGCGCCAGCGCCACGCTGAACCGCGAGCCGCCGACCAGCAGCACGCCGGGCGTCTCGGCGGCGATCAATCCCAAGGCGCGCGCCAAAGGCTTGGTGCCAAACCCGTGCACCACCACGGTGACCGCGACCAAGAGAAACGCCAAGGCGCCGACCTGCGCGCCATCCGCGATGCCCACGGCCACCAGACGCTCGCCAAACAACCCCGCGACCGCGACCAGCACCACGCCGCGCGGGCCGGTGAAGGCGACAAACAATCGCTCACGCCACGGCACCCCGCTGAACGCCAGCGACATGAGCACCGTGAGGGGCCGCGCGACCAGCACCACCAGCGCCACGAAGAGCGCCGCGCGCCAGTCCAGCGCCAAGACCTGCTCCACATCCAGCCCCGCCGCCAAGAGGATGAACACGCCGGACACCAAGAGCACCGTCGCGTGCTCCTTGAACCGGCGCAGCTCGACAAAACTGGGCAGTTTTGCGTTGGCAATCACCAGCCCCATCACCGTCACCGCCAGAAGCCCGCTCTCGTGCAGATAGCCGTTGGGCAGCGCGAAAACCGCCAGAACGGTGACAAAGAGCACCGGCACTTTCATATATTCCGGCACCAAGGCGCGGCGGAATATCCAGGCAATCGCCAGCCCCGCGATCAAGCCCAGCGCCAGCGCCAACAAGATGCCCAGGACCATATGCCAGGCGGTGCTTTCCGCCGTCGCGGGGGCGGTGTTTAGGACCACGACCACCTCAAAGGCCAGCACCGCCGCCAGCGCGCCGATCGGGTCGTTAACAATCGCCTCCCATTGCAGCAGCGCCGCCGGACGCCGCGCCAGCCGCGCTTGCCGCAGGATCGGCGCGATCACTGTCGGGCCGGTGACAATCATCACCCCGCCGAACACCGAGGCCGTCGCCCAGCTCAGCCCCGCGCCGTAATGCAGCGCCAAAGCCGAGGTCAGCCAGCCCAAGGGCGCGCCGACCAGCACCAAGCGTTTCACGCCCTTCGCCGCATCGCGCAACCCGTGCAGGTTCAGCGTCATCCCGCCTTCAAACAGGATGATCGCCACCGCCACCGAGATCAGCGGGCCGGTCAATGCGCCCAGATCACGCGCGGGATCAAAAACCCCCAGCACCGGCCCCACGATCAGCCCCGCCCCTAGCATCAGCACAATCGCCGGCAGGTTCAGCCGGAACGCCAGCCACTGCGCGCCAACGCCGAGAACGCCGACCAGCGCAATCGCTTCGACGGGGGTTAGACCTGATAGGGTGCCTGCGGCCATGCTTGGCTTCCTTCGATGAGACGGGCGTGTTCTTGCAATGCGAATCGGTCGGTCATACCGGCAACGTAATCCGCCACGATCCGCGCCAGTTCGGTATCTGAGGCAGCTAACGCAACGTCACCGCGCCATTCCTCGGGCAGATGCTCGGGGGCTTTCATGAACAAGGTTACCAGATCATGCACCACCTGCGTCACCTCGGCGCGCATCGCCACCACCGAAGGCGCGCGGTACATGCGGGTGAACAGGAAATGCCGGATCACTTTCAACTCACGAAACAGCTTGTCGGAAAAGCGGATAATGGTGGTGCCCAGATGGCGGATCGCATCGGCATCCTTGGGCTGCGCGGCCTGCAACCGGTGCTCGGCGACGGCAATCACATCCTCGACCATCACCCCGAACACCCGCCGCAGCGCCTCATGGCGGCGGCGCATTTTATCCAGCCCCGGATACATCGCATCGACGGCGGCAAAGGCGGGGCCGGTGATCGGCAATTCCATCAGATCATCTTCGTCAAACAGACCCGAGCGCAGCCCGTCGTGCAGATCATGGTGGTTATAGGCCACATCATCGGCAATCGCCGCCACCTGCGCCTCGGCGCTGGCATGGGTGTGCAGCCACAGATCATGCTGCGCGTTATACTCGGCCAGCGCCATCGGCAGCGGCGGTTTCAGCACCTTGCCCTCGGCATCCAAAATCGGGCCGTTATGCTTGGCGATGCCCTCCAGCGTCTCCCAACTCAGGTTGAGCCCGTCGAAATCCGCGTAATGGCGTTCCAGCTTGGTGACAATCCGCAGCGCCTGCGCGTTATGGTCAAAGCCGCCGTAGGGCTGCATCAGCTCCGCCAGCGCATCCTCGCCGGTATGGCCAAAGGGCGTGTGCCCCAGATCATGCGCCAGCGCGATTGCCTCGGCGAGATCGGTGTTCAGCCCCAGCGCGCCGGCTAGCGTCCGCGCCACCTGCGCCACCTCGATCGAATGGGTCAGGCGGGTGCGGTAATAATCGCCCTCATGCTCGATAAACACCTGCGTTTTATGCTTGAGCCTGCGAAACGCCGAGGAATGGATGATCCGGTCGCGGTCGCGCTGGAATGGCGAGCGGAAGGTCGAGATCACTTCCGGATACAGCCGTCCGCGGCTGGCTCTGGGGTCGGCGGCGAAAGGAACGGTTGCAGTCATGGTGAAAAGGCCCACAGTCTAACAGAGTGAATTTGAGGGCCGGTGCGCTTGTCGCACCGTGTTCCCCCGCTTATATCTGGCTCAGACCTTAAGGAAACCAATGATCTGCCATGAATCTTCCACCTAAAATTACCGACCGCGCCTTTGAACGCCTTGCTGAAATTGCCGAATCCGCCGGCGAGCCGCAAGTTTTGCGTGTGGCTGTCTTGGGCGGCGGGTGCTCGGGGTTCTCCTATGAGATAACCCTTGACGCCAAGGCCGAGGATGATCTGGTGCTCGAGGGCAAGGGGCAAGCGGTGGTCGTCGATCCTGTCTCGCTGCCGTTTCTGGCCAATTCGGTGATTGATTTCACCGAAGAGCTGATCGGCGCGCGCTTCACCATCGAGAACCCCAACGCCGCCTCAAGCTGCGGCTGCGGCACCAGTTTCTCGATGTAAATCTTTGGGATCACAGGTGTTTCCGCGCGGAGAGGGTTTCGCCCCGCGCGGTATATGCTGTTGATCCGGTCTATGGTTTTGGCCCGGACGCGGCCTCACTGCACCGCCAGCACCGCCGAGGCCGGTGTCACCACCACGCCCCGCGCCGACGCCTGTGCAAAGTTGCGCAAAGCCTCCAGCGTGTCAGGATTGCCCGCCGAACCGACAATCAAAATGCCCGCGCTGCGCTGCGCCTCGAACCCCGCACGGTCGATCATCCGGCGGATGCGAATCGCGCTCTGCCCCGCGCCATCGACCCTGCGATACACCGAGGCCGTCGCCAGCCCCGCCGCCTGCGCCGCCTGCCCGAAAGCGTCAAGATTGCTGCGCAGGGCGATCACCCCATAGCCTTCGGGCGCCAGCATCAGCGCCAGATCACGCGCGATCAGGCGACGGCTGGCAATCCCGCCCTCGGCGACATCAATCAGCGCCACCACCTGCGGGAAGTCACGCATCCAGACCTGCAGGGTGACCTCGATATCCGCCGGCGTCGCGCCCTCGGGGATGCCCTGCGCCAACAGCGCGATCTCATGCCCTGCGGCACGGTATGCTGCAGCGCGGCGTGGGCCGTCCGGATCGGCGGGGTCCATCGCCAGCGTCACCGGCAGCGGCAGCGCGGTCAACGCCGCCTCGGCCATGGGGTCCTCGATCAGCACCACGCCCAGGGCATTGGCGCCGGGGGCAAGGGAGACCTCGGCGGCATAGCGTTGATAGGCGGGTAAATCCGTGGTTTCAGAAGGGGTTATCGCGTCGGCAGCCTCGGTGGCCTGCGCATCTGCGGCATCCGCCAGATCGGACTCTGTGCTGCGGCCAATACTTGGCAACCGCCCGATCCGCACACCCGCGGTCGGCGCCTCGGCGCCCGCTGATCCCGCAACTGATCCCCCTGCCGTTCCCCCCGACAACCCCCGCCGCACCGCAACATCCGCCGAGCCCCCGGGCATCCGCCGCACCTGCGGCATTGGCGGGGTTTCCAGCGCGGATTCAACTGGCGGCTCAACCGTGGGGTCAAGTGACGGCTCAAGCGGCTGCACCGCCTCGTCGGGCAAAGCCTGCACCGGCGCCCCCTCCCCCGCGGCTTGCGGTTCATCCCCAGCGGCAGACCCGGCAACCACAGTTTCAGCAGCTCCAACGGTATCCTGCTCTACCGCATCCGCCCCGCTTGGCAACGCCTCGATCACCGCCGCATCCTGAGGCTCCGCGACCTCCGTATCGGCGGCGTCCCCTTCTGCCGCACCCGTCTCAACAGGCAACGCCTCCACAACCGGCGCATCTCCCGTGTCTGACGCATCGGCCTCTGGCGCTTCAATCTCAACCGGCAGCGCCCCGGTCACCGCCCCATCGAGGCTCTCGACCGCATGTCCCTCAGACTCTGCGACCGGCGCAACGCCCGCATCGGACCCTGCCGCTTCCATCTCAACAGGCAACGTCTCGGTCACCGCCCCATCAAGGCTCTCGACCGCCCCCTCCTCAGCCTCCGCAACCGGCGCAACGCCCGCATCAACCTCTGCCGCATCCGGCTCGACTGGCAACGCCTCGGTCACCGCCGCATCAAGGCTCTCGACCGCCTCGCCCTCAAGCTCAGCAACTTGCGCAACGCCCCTGTCTTCCTCTGCCAATTCCGGCGCGATCAGCGGGTCGCTCTCCTCCTCGCCCGTGGCTCCAACCGCCATGTTTTCACCCTCGGGCGGGGTCTCACCTTCGGCCACCTCTGGCAATGCGGGGGCCAACTCAACCGGCGGCTCTGTGACGTCTACCTGCGCGGGCATCTCGGGCGGGTCGGGCAATTCCGCCGCCACCGCCGCGTGCTCTCCAGCGCCGACCGCCGCCAGTTCATCGCCAGCTTCAACCTCAAGCGCACTGCGTGCCGCTGGGCTGTCTTGCCCCGGTGCTTCCGTCACGCTGGCGGCGTCTTCGCTGGCCATCACCTCTTCCAGCGCCTCGACCATGGCAGTCTCTGCACGCTCGGTGGAAGGCGCCGCCTCGTCAGCGTCCTCGGTCACATCCGCAGCGCCCCCGGCATCCGATACTTCTGCGTTTTCAACGGTTTGCGCCTGCGACTCCCCGCCGCCCTCACCCGCCTCCGGCGCCTCGGCGTCCGCCCCCAAAGGCGCCTCCGGCTGAGGTACAGCCAAAGCCGCTCCCGTCTCGGCAGCCCCCTCGGCCTCCGCGCCCATTACCTCGCTCTCGCTGGTTTCGGCCCCCTCAGAAGCATCCTCCGGCGCGACAATCTCTGCAGTGGCGTCCGTTTCGCCCCCCACCTCGGCGTCAATATCCTCACCGGTCATCGCGTCCGGCGCAGCCTCAGCCAAGCCTTCGGGAGCGGCCTCCATCGCAGCCTCAGGCGCAGCTTCGCCCGCGTCTTCCGGCGCCTCCGTTGGCTCGGGCTCGCCCTCGGCGACCGCCTCTTCACCCGCAGCCCCATCGACCTGCGCGCCCAGAGGCCCCGCGTCATCCTCAAGCTGTCCGGGCACCGGAAACACCAGCGTCAATACCGCCAGCCCCAGCACAAAACTGACCGCGCCGACCAATACACCTTTGATAAAACCGCCCATCTCGCCTCTCATGTTCCTGACCGGAATCTTAGCCGCCAGTATAGCCAATCCGGCGCCCCATGACACCCCCGGATGCCCCGCAAATCCACGCCAAACGCACCCGCAAGGGCACGGTCGCGGGTTGACCCCGCCCCTTGCCCGGTTGCATGTAGGGGCTCAAATCCCTCGCGCCGGATCGCCCCATGCTGCTCTTGATCGATAATTACGACAGTTTCACCTATAACCTCGTGCATTACCTCGGGGAATTGGGCGCCGAAGTGGTGGTCAAACGCAATGACGCGCTGACTGCGCAAGAGGCGCTGGCGATGAAACCGGCGGGAATTGTGCTCAGCCCCGGACCCTGCGATCCCGATCAGGCGGGCATCTGCCTTGATCTGGTGCAGGCCTGCGCCGAGACCCGCCTGCCGCTGTTGGGCGTCTGTCTGGGCCATCAGAGCATCGGGCAGGCGTTTGGCGGCAAAGTGGTGCGCGCCGATGAGATCGTTCATGGTAAATTGGGCCGCATTAACCACGAAGGCGCGGGCGTTTTCGCCGGTCTGCCCTCGCCACTGGAGGCCACGCGCTATCATTCGCTGATGGTCGAGCGCGCCTCGCTGCCCGACTGTCTTGAGGTCAGCGCCTGGCTAGACGACGATATGATCATGGGCCTGCGGCACAAGAGCCTGCCCATCGAAGGGGTGCAATTCCACCCCGAAAGCATCGCCTCGCAACATGGCCATGCGATGCTGAAAACCTTTCTCGATCAGCTTGGAGTGCCGGCATGAACGATATGAAAAGCCTGATTGCCAGCGCCGTTGACCGCCCGCTGACCCGCGCCGAGGCCGAGGACGCCTTCGGCATCCTGTTTGCCGGCAATGCAACACCGGCGCAGATGGGCGGGTTCTTGATGACCCTGCGCACCCGCGGCGAGGTGGTCGATGAATATGCCGCCGCCGCCGCGGTGATGCGCGCGCGCTGCGTCAAGGTGCGTGCCCCCGCTGGCGCGATCGACGTGGTCGGCACCGGCGGCGACGGCAAGGGCACGCTGAATATCTCGACCACGACGGCCTTTGTCGTCGCGGGCGCGGGCGTGCCGGTGGCGAAACACGGCAACCGCAACCTGTCATCGAAATCCGGCGCGGCGGATGCTTTGGGCGCGCTGGGGATCGAGGTGATGGTCACTGCCGATAAGGTGCAAAAGGCGCTGGCCGAGGCCGGCATCTGCTTCATGATGGCGCCGATGCATCATCCGGCGATGCGCCATGTCGGGCCGGTGCGCGCCGAATTGGGCACCCGCACGATCTTTAACATCCTTGGCCCGCTGACCAATCCGGCGGGGGTGACGCGGCAATTGACCGGCGCCTTCACGCCCGAATTGATCCGCCCGATGGCCGAGGTGCTGCTGGCGCTGGGGTCGGAAAAAGCCTGGCTGGTGCATGGTGGCGACGGCACTGATGAGCTGTCGATTGCCGCGCCCTCGCAGGTGGTCGCACTCGAAAACGGCGCGCTGCGCGAGTTCGAGGTGCATCCCGAGGACGCCGGTCTGCCGGTCTATCCGTTCGAGGATCTTCTGGGCGGTGATCCCTCAGAGAATGCCGCCGAGATGGCCGCAGTTCTGGCCGGTGCGGGCCGCCCAGCCTACCGCGATGCGGTGCTGTTCAACACCGCCGCGGCGCTGATCGTGGCCGGACGTGTGGAGGATCTGAAGGCGGGCGTCGAGATGGCGCGGGTCTCGCTCGAGTCCGGTGCCGCCGCCGAGAAGGTGGCGACACTGGCGCGGATCCTGCCGGTGGAGTGAGCTTGCGGATTGATGGTTTTTCAACGTCCCAGACCGCTTTCGGGCGCTGATACTGCCGAAAATATCACTTATTCAACATTTACAGGCTTTCCCTCGCCTCTCAAGCGCGGCACACAGCAGGACGTGATGCCAAACGTCTGACATCCAAACCCGCGCAGGTCAGCCGATCATCTTGCCCGCATCGCCCTGATCCTCATAGTGGCGGTGCAACCGCAGGAGCGCGATGCGCAGCACGATCTTGCCCGAGCGCGCTGACCAGCCGAGGCGGCGTTCGGCGGTCTCCAACCCCTCCAGATAACAGCAGCAGCGCAGCGCCATATCCGCCAGCCCCGGCCCGAGTTCACCCAGCGCCGCGCTGACCCGGTCCCGCGCCGCCCGCGCACCGCCCGAGGCCGCGCCGGACCCGTCATGCGCGCCGCGCCCGCCCTGCACCGGTCCGGTCAGAAATCGCTCCCAATCCTGTGCCATCCGCGGCCCCATCTGGGCGATCTCGAAATCCTCGCGCAGACGTTCCGCCGCCGCCACCAGGTTCGGCGCCAGAAACACATTGCCATCGCGGTCGCGCCGCCGCGCCAAAGCGGTCACCGGATTTTCCACCGTCACCGGACGGGTGCGCCGCGCCTCGTCAGGATCGCGTAGGGACACCGCCTCGGCGCTGCCCCCTTCGCCGCCCAATCGCCGCAAGGCCGCGCGTCCATTAGCGGAAATCTCGTAGCGCGAGACCCGCCCCATCTGCACACAGGTGATCCAGTCGCGCAGGGCGAAAGCCTCGGCGACGGGGCGGTCGAGCACCGCCAAACGCTGCGGCCCCGCGCCGCTATCGCGGATCACCACCGCGCGCTCCATATCCGCCGCCACCGCCATCACCGCGCCCGGCCCGGCCAGCGCCGCCAAGACACGGCGCGCCTCGGCATCAAGCTGCGCCTCATCCAGCGGCGGGCGCCCGGTCTTCGCCTGCGCGGCCTGCGGCGATCTGGCACAAGCCGCCGATATCTGCGCGCGCCCGCCCCCCGCCACCACAGCCGACCCGCTCACCTCCGGCTCCAACAACCGCCCCAAAGCGCGCTCCACCAGCGGATCATCGCGGCGGTTTTCAAACCGGCGCACCTGCCGCATCACCGTCGAGGCATGCACCCCCTCGCTGCGGGCAATCTCGCGCAGGGAAACCCCCGATTCGGTGTGCTTGAGATACAGACGCACCGCCGAAGGCACCCAGTCGGGCAGTCTGGCAATCGGTGAAATATTGGCGGTCATAAGGTCCCTCTTTGACTATGCCATAGCGAATAGGGTCACACGCAACGGGGTGGCAGCCCCGGCGGCGCCAGTCTCGGACTGGTTTCGGACTCGTTAAGATACGCAACCCGTGCGTGTGCTAGGAACAGGCTTGTTAACCTTTATGCGCAGGCCCCTATTTCGTTACCCATTTGCAAAGATGCGATAAACTCGGCGCACGGTGGCTCGGGCGTGAAATGCAACACCCGTATAAGTTGTGCCAAACTCCGCGCAGTTTCAAACCAGATTGGAGACCGCGATGAGCTTCCACGCCCCCGACGCGACATTCACCGTCCTGCACATGCTCACGGGCATCACCCGCCCGCGCCTGTTGTTGCGCACCGCGCGCTTGGGCACATTGGACTATGCCCGCGCGCGTGATCTGCGCCGCATCCTCAGGGTGCCGGTTACGCCAAAGCCGGGCGCCGACTGCCTCGCGCAGTTGATCGAACTCGAAGAGATCCACAACGCCCGCCGCTTGCGTCCGCTGCATGAGGTCGGCAGCCCGTGGCGCGCGGCCAGACATATCGAAGTGCTGATCGCGCTGCTCGCCGAGGCGCAACTGCTCACCGCCAGCCTGCGCCCGCGCCCTTGACCGCGCCCCACAGCCCACCCGCCGGTCGCTTTCCGCATGGCCCGTGTCGCTGGCCCGCTTTCGCTGGTTGCAAGCGGGCGTAGACTGGCCCATGGAACACCTGCGCGCAGGCATTGCGCAGGTGATAACGGGCACGGGACGGCGACTATGGCTGATGACGCATTGGTGATCTTTACCCCCTCGGGCAAGCGCGGGCGGTTTGCCCATGGCACGCCCATTCTGACCGCCGCACGGCAATTGGGCGTCGATCTGGACTCGGTCTGTGGAGGCCGCGGGATCTGCTCGAAATGTCAGGTATCTCCGGGGGTAGGCGAGTTTCCCAAACACGGGGTCACAGTCTCGCCCGAGGCGCTGAGCGCGTGGAATTCGGTCGAGCAGCGCTATAAGGACAAGCGCGGCATGCTGGACGGGCGGCGGCTGGGCTGTCAGGCGCAGGTGATGGGCGATGTCGTCGTTGATGTGCCGCCCGAGAGCCAGTTGCACCGGCAGGTGGTGCGCAAGGCGGCCTCGGCACGGGTGGTCGAGATGGACCCCGCCACGCGGCTTTATTTTGTCGAGGTTGCCGAGCCCGATATGCATGAACCCTCCGGGGATCTCGAGCGGCTGGCCAACGCCCTGCGCGAGCAATGGGAGATCCCGCGCGTCGAGGCCGGCCCGACGATCCTGCGCAAATTGCAGCCGGTGCTGCGCAAGGGCAAATTCCAGATCACCGTGGCGCTGTATCGCGATCACACCGGCATATCGCGCATTCTCGATGTCTGGCCCGGCCTCTATGAAGGCGCGCTTTGCGGCATTGCCTTTGACCTTGGCTCGACGACAATTGCCGCGCATCTCAGTGACTTACGCGATGGCAGCGTGATCGCCTCGGGCGGGATCATGAACCCGCAGATCCGCTTTGGCGAAGACCTGATGAGCCGCGTGTCCTATTCGATGATGAACCCCGGCGGTGATATCGAGATGACCAAAGCGGTGCGCGAGGCGATCAACACGCTGTCGCTGAATGTCGCCGAAGAGGCCGGCATTGATCCGCTGGCGATCATGGAAACGGTGATCGTCTGCAACCCCGTCATGCACCATTTGTTCATGGGGATTGATCCGGTGGAACTGGGGCAAGCGCCCTTTGCGTTGGCCACCTCTTCGTCGCTGTCCCTGCCCGCCAGCGAGGTCGATCTGACCGCGATCAACCCCGAGGCGCGGCTTTATATCCTGCCCTGTATCGCGGGGCATGTGGGCGCGGATGCGGCGGCGGTGGCGCTGTCGGAGGCGCCGCAACTCTCGGATGATCTGGTCTTGATCGTCGATGTCGGCACCAATGCCGAAATCCTTTTGGGCAATAAAACCCGGGTCTTGGCCTGTTCCTCGCCGACCGGACCGGCATTCGAGGGCGCGCAGATTTCCAGCGGCCAGCGCGCCGCACCGGGCGCCATCGAGCATCTCGAGATCGACCCCAAGACCAAAGAACCGCGCTTCAAGGTGATCGGCTGCGATATCTGGTCCAACGAAGAAGGCTTTGCCGAGGCGACCGCCTCCACCGGCGTCACCGGCATCTGCGGCTCGGGGATCATCGAGGCGGTGGCGGAAATGCGCATGGCCGGACTGGTTGACCCCGCCGGATTGATCGGCGGACCCGAGCAGACCGGCACGCCGCGTTCGCGCGCCGCGGGGCGCACCCATGAATATCTGGTGTATGACGGCAGCGCGCAAAACGGGCCGGTGATCACCGTCACCCAAGGCGATATCCGCGCGATCCAGCTGGCAAAAGCGGCGCTTTATGCGGGCGCGCGGCTGTTGATGGATGAATTCGGCACCGAAACCGTCGATCGCGTGGTGCTGGCCGGGGCCTTCGGCGCCCATATCAGCCCGAAACACGCGATGGTGCTGGGGATGATCCCCGATTGCCCGCTGGAAAATGTGACCAGCGCCGGCAACGCCGCGGGCACCGGCGCGCGGCTGGCGCTGTGCAATGTCGGCGCGCGTGCGGGGGTCGAGAAACAGGTCGGCCAGATCCATAAGGTCGAGACCGCGATCGAGCCGAAGTTCCAGCAGCATTTCGTCAATGCCTCGGCGATCCCCAACGCGGTCGAGGGGTTTCCGCATTTGCTCAAGGTCGTGCATCTGCCCGATGTCTCGCATAACACTGCCGGTTCCGAGAGCGGCACACGGCGGCGGCGCAAGCGCTAAGCGACTGGGATTAAAACGAGAAAACGGCAAGCGATGGGAACACCGCTTGCCGTTTTTCAACTGTTAAGACATTGGCGGCACCCGCAAGCGCCCCCGCAGGCGTCAACGCCCCAGTTTGCTCAGCTTGCTTTCCAGCGCCGCCAGTTGCTTGCGGATCTCGGACAGATCCTCGGCGTTTTCCTCCGCTGCGGGGCTCTCGGCCTCGCTGCTGGCAGGCTCGGCGCCCGGCGTCGGCCAGCCCGACATGATCGATTCCATGAATTGCTGCTGCTGGCGTTGCATCGCCTCGAAGCCGGGCATTTTCGACATTTGCGCCATCATCGGATTGATCGCGGTCATCTGCTCGGCAATCTTGTTCGGCCCCTGCCGCAGCATATCAAACGACATCGACAGAAACTCGGGCACCACGCTTTGCGCCTGCGCCGTATAGCTGCGCACCAGATCGGTCAGCACATCCAAGGGCAGCACATTCTCGCCGCGGCTTTCATGTTCGGCAATGATTTGCAGCAGATATTGCCGCGTCAGATCATCACCGCTTTTGAGGTCGATAATCTGGACTTCGCGTCCGGCACGGATGAAACCGGCGATATCCTCGAGCGTCACATAATCGCTGCTCTCGGTATTATAGAGCCGGCGACTGGCGTAACGCTTGATCAGAAGCGGCTTTTGACTTGCAGACACAGCGGGCCCCCAATTTGTTGCATTGCGGCAAGGTTAGACCGCAATTGCCGCGTGTGAAACAGAATTCTTTGCCGCAGCGCAACAATTGAAGGCAATTCACGGCGAATTGCCGCTTTTATTCGCATAAACACGAAAAAAGGCGGACCAATGGTCCGCCTTTTCGGGGTCTGTCTGGGAGGAGCGGAGACCCCGAATTTCGCATGCGCGATCTTACTTGGACGCGGTGGCTTTCTTGGCCGCCGAGGTCACTTCGTCCGAAGCTTTTTTCGCAGCCGCGGTCACGTCGCTGGTGGCTTTCTTGACCGCTGCGGTGGCTTCAGCCGAGGCGTCTTTGCCAGCGGCCATCATCAGTTCGACGGTGTCCATCTGCACGCGCTTGGCGATTTCGGCGAAAGCGGCCATATGCTCGCTGGCCATTTCAGCCGAGGTCGAGGCGAAATCGGTGACCGACTTCGAATACTCGGCCGGATCTTCCTTAACGGCAGCGACTTCGCCGATTTTGTTCAGCGCGTCTTTGGTCCATTTGGTCGAGATGTCGGCCGATTTCTCGGCGGCGTCCAGAACCACTTTGCTCATCTTCTCGCCCAGGGCAGCCTGGGTTTTGAACGCGTCCTGCATTGCTTTGGTGTCAACCGGGAATGCGCCCATGAAGTCTTGCATCGTCTTGGTGAAATCGTTGGTAGCCATGTCAATTCTCCTTGCTCGCAGTCCGATGATCCGGTGTTCTGCGTATGAAGGGAATATGCATGCTGCGGCGCAGAAATTCAAGGTTTTTATTCTGCACTGCAGCAAAAATCAGCTAACCACCTGATTACACGTCAGGTTTCGCGGTGACATATGTGCCCGGCGCCGGTGCGAGGGTCTCCTCGGGCAGCGGACGGGCGGGAATCATCTTGCCCGAGCGGCTTTTCAACCACTCTTCCCAACGTGGCCACCAAGAGCCCGCGTTGAACTCCCCCTCCTCTCGCCAGGCCTGCGCCTCGCCCTCTACAATCGCCGCATCCGAGGTGTAATGCCCGTATTTCTTTTTCGTCGGCGGATTGACGATCCCGGCGATATGACCCGATTCCGACAGGATAAACGTCTTGTTGGTCGAGCCCATCTGCGCAAACCCGTTAAAGCAGGATTGCCAGGCGGCGATATGATCGGTCTCGCAGGCGACCGAGCAGACCGGCACTTTCACATCGCGGATATGCAGCGTCTCGCCCAGCAGGTCGAACCCCTCTTCGCAGAACCTATTCGCCTGACAAAGCCCGCGCAGATACTCAATCGTCATCCGCCCCGGCAGGTTCGAACCATCGCCATTCCAGAACAGTAGATCAAAGGCAGGCGGGGTTTCGCCCAGCATATAGCTGCGGATCGCCGGCCCGTAGATCAGATCATTCGAGCGCAGAAAGCTGAAGGTCTTGGTCATGAAATAGGACCGCAGATAGCCCTCGGCCCGCGCCTCGGCCTCGATCGCATCGACGAAATCATCCTCGAGAAACACGCCGGTCTCGCCCTGATCCGAAAAGTCGGTCAAGGTGGTAAAGAAGGTCGCCGATTTGACCGATTTATCCTTGCGTTTATGCATCAAGGACAGCGTCAGGCTCAGCGTGGTGCCGGCGATACAATAGCCGATGGTGTTGATCGTTTTGACGCCGCAGATCTCTTTGACCTTGGCAATCGCCTGCAAGAACCCCTCTTCGACATAGGTGTCCAGCCCGACATCGGCATAGTCCTTGCCCGGATTTACCCAGCTCACCACGAACAGCGTATAGCCCTGTTCGACGATCCATTTGATCAATGAATTCTGTGCCTTAAGGTCCAGAATGTAGAATTTATTGATCCATGGCGGAAAGATCAGCAGCGGGGTTTCATGCACTTTCTCGGTCTGCGGCGTGTATTGGATCAGCTCGAACATGCGGTTGCGATAGACCACCGCGCCCTCGGAGGTGCCGATATTGCCGCCGACCTCAAAAGCCTCGGTATCGGCCAGCGTGACCAGCAATTCGCCGTCATTCGCCTCGATATCGCGCACCAGATTTTCCAAGCCGCGCACGAGGGATTCCCCCTCGGTTTCCACCGCTTTCATCAAGGCTTCGGGGTTGGTGCCCAGAAAATTGGTCGGTGCCATCATATCAATGATCTGGCGGCCGAAATACTCCAACCGCGCCTTTTCGCGGGCGTCGATCCCGTCGAGATCGGCAATCGCCTGTTCCACCGCCTGGCTCGAGGCCAGATACTGCTGTTTGATGAAATTGAAATAGGGATGGCTGGCCCACATCTCGTTTGAAAACCGCTTGTCGGCGGGTGAGTTATCCTCGGGCGCCGCCAGATTGCCGCTGCGCAGCGCTTCCTGCGCCTCGACGAAATGCGACAGGGTTTTGCCCCAATATCCGACCTGTTGCTCAAGGATTTTCGAGGGGTTTTGCATCATTTCCGACCAATAGGCATTGGTCGCATTGACAAATAACGAAGGGTCAGGCGCCTGTAGATCAGGTCGTTGAGGCTTCTTTTGTGCAAAAGCCGCAATCAGACGTTGGGTCAAGCTTTCGATTCGTGCCAAATTGGCGTTCATCTTGCTCAGAGTTTCCGAATTCCCTTCGTCAGAAGTTGCCATATCCTCCTACTCCCCCTATATTACTGCACTGCAGCATAAGCCGAGTCCCCCATTTGGGGAAGGTCCGAATCAGCACAGTCCCGGCGCTGCACCCGTATATTGGAGCCCTATATGAACCAGATGGCCACCTACGATTTGATGGAGACGATGCGCAACACCAACGAATGGTTGGGAGCATCGGCCCGCGCGATGGCCTCCTATCCGATCTGGGGCATGGCACCGCATCCGATGTTCAAGGTGATGTCGGCATGGGGCCGCGTGACCGAGCGCAGCTTTGCGCGGATGGTGATCAAACCCGCATGGGGGATCAAAACCGTCGTCGGCAGCGATGGCCGCGATCATCTGGTTGAGACCAAAGTCGAAATCGCCCGCCCCTTCGGCGATCTGCTGCGCTTTGATGTGCCCAGCCGCGCCGAAAAGCCGCGCCGCATCCTGCTCTGTGCGCCGATGTCGGGCCATTACTCGACCTTGCTGCGCACCACCGTCGCCAGCCTGTTGCCCGATGCCGAAGTCTGGATCACCGACTGGCATAATGCGCGCGATATTCCGGTCTCGGAGGGTAAGTTCGACATTGAGGACTACACCCAGTATGTCGTTGATTTCATGAAGCATCTTGGCCCCGACACCCATGTGATCGCGGTCTGCCAGCCGGTGCCTTTGGCGCTGGCCGCGACCGCCATGCTGGCCGAGCAAGAGCCCGAAGCGCAGCCGCTGTCGCTGACCCTGATCGGCGGTCCGGTCGATCCCGACGCCGCGCCGACCGAGGTCACCGATTTTGGCCGCCGCGTCACCATGGGGCAGCTTGAGCATCTGGCGATCCAGCGTGTGGGGATGAAATATGCCGGTGTCGGGCGGCAGGTTTACCCCGGTTTGCTGCAGCTTGCGGGCTTCCTTTCGATGAATCTCGAACGTCATTCCGAGGCGTTCAGCAGCAAGATCGCCGCCGCCGCGCGGGGTGAAGACAGCGAGCGCGACCAGCACAATCGCTTCTATGACGAGTATCTGGCGGTGATGGATATGACCGCCGAATTCTACCTGTCGACGGTCGAGCGGATATTTAAGGACCGCGAGATTGCCCGCAATGACTTTTCCGTGAACGGGCATAAAATCGACGTTGCCGCGATCACCGATGTCGCGGTGATGATCGTCGAGGGCTCGAAAGACGATATTTCCGCTCCGGGTCAATGCCTTGCGGCGTTGGATCTGCTGACCGGTCTTGATGACGCGATGAAGGCGCAGCATCTTGAAGAGGGTGCCGGTCACTACGGGATCTTCGCCGGCTCGAGCTGGCGCAACAATATCCGCCCGCTGGTTTTCGACTTCATGGACAAACACGCCTCGCATTTGATGGCGGCCGAGGGTGAGCCCGAGGGTGAGCCCGCAGCGGCGCCGGAGGTTAAGGCAGACGCCAAGCCAGAGGCCAAAGCCGAAACCGCGGCGGAAACACCCGCCAAGGCAGATGTGGCTGCGAAACCGGCGACCAAAGCCGTCGCCGCGACCGCAACCACCTCGGCCACCGCGCGCAAACCGGCAGCAAAACCCGCAGCAAAACCGGCCGCCAAACGCAAAGCCGCGACCAACACATCCCGCAGTGCCAAGCGCAAATAGCAGCGCAGGGCCAAGCAATCCGAAAGGGCGGCGCTGCCATGCGCCGCCCTCCTTCATTCAGCACCTATATTGACAGAATGGCCCGGGCGCACCCCGGGGCCGCGCCCGACCCTTCTCCCGGGAGGGCACTGTGGCAATGAACACCTCAGCCCCACCGAGATGACTGCTTCCGCCACCCTCAGGCCCGGGGGAACCCCGGGCCGCGCCCGACCCTCCCCCCGGGAGGGCGCCTTGGCGATGAATTACATTGCTCGAGCGACATAAGGGCTTTTGAGCGCCGCGCATCGTGGAAACGACTCGGCGCCCACCCAGGGTCGGGCGCGTCCCGTCCCGCTCAGCCGTTCAGATCCTTCAACAACCGGCTGTGTTTGCGCACTTCCGCCACCACCTGCCCGAAGGTCTCCAACCCTCGCGCCTGCAGCATTGGCAAGAGTTTCAGGAACACCTCCGCCGTCGCAATCGTATCCCCCAGCGCGGTATGACGCGCCTCTTCGGGGATGGTGATCCCCAGCCGCGCGCTCAGGGCATCCAGCGAATGCTGCGCCAACTGCCCGTAAACCACCGCCGACAACAGCACCGTATCCAGCACCGGATGATCGAAACTGGCGCCGATCCCCGCCTCTTGCCGCCGCAAAAACTCCATATCAAACGGGGCGTTATGGGCGATCAGCACCGCCCCCTCGGCGAACTTGTGAAACTGCCGCCCCGCTTGGGTGATGTCCGGCGCGCCGGTCACCATCGCATCCGAAATCCCGTGAATCGCGGTCGAGGCCGCGGGGATGGGGCGCTTGGGATCGACCAGCGTGTCAAACACCTCGCCCGTCACACGGCGGCCATTGACCAGCCGCACCGCAGCAATTTGCACCACGGCATCCGTCGCGGGCGACAATCCGGTGGTCTCGGTGTCAAAGACCACAAAGGTTAAATCCGCAAGCCGCGTGTCGGCCACCGCCGCGCCCCGCGCCTTGGACAGAAGGTCGAAATCATAGGTCACCGCGCGGGCAATCGGCGGCGGGCGGCGGCCTGCAATCCGCGCCGCGCGGATCGGCATCACCACCGCTTGCCGCGTCTCCCCAAAAGTTTCTGGCCAAGCCTCGGTTCCATGGGTTTTCAACACCGATAGCGCCGCCATCTCGCCGGTTTCCGGCCCCAAAGCCTGCCCCAGCCAGCGGTCCAAACGGCCCACCGACAGCGGCTCCCCCTGCCATTCCAACCGCATCAGGGCGCCCGGCCCGACCTCGTCAATCAAGGTTAAGGTGAAGTCCCGAGCGAGTCCCTCGTCCGCAATCTTCCCCGCCAGCCATGACCAAAAGGTAATGATTTCAAAGCCATCGACCTGCAGGATCAACTCCGGCCCCGCCGCCTCAAGGGTCAGCCCCTGCGCCTGCAACCGCGCTTTCAGCGCATCCAGCATATCCGCCGAACGCGCATTGACCAGCGGTCGCCAATCGCCCTGCACCGCGTCATAGCGCCCGCCCAATTCGGTGATCGCCTGGGTCAACGTGCCGACCTCATCCAGCAGCGCCGATGACAGATCCGGCGCGCGCTCCAAACCGTCGAGTTCATGCATCACGCCGATCACCGTCTGCAGGTTCGCCGCCGGTCGCCGCACGCGGTCAAAAACCTCGGTCAAGAGCGCGTCGCGGCGGGTATGGGCGGCGATATCGGCGGTGACATCGCGCAGGGTTAACACATAGCCCGGCGCCACCCCCGCCTCGCGGCGGCGCAGCACCCGCATGCGACCGGCCAACAGATGCCGCCCGCTGCGCGTCGCGCACAAGAGGTCCGAGGCGAGATCGGGGTCATTACTGCCCGCCAGCCGCTCATAGGCGTGGCGGATCGGCCCGTCGCGCAGGTAGTCCAGCAGATGCCGGTCCAGACCCGGCGCCGTGCCTTCGCCCAGAATATCCACCGCCTGCCCATTGTAAAACACCAGTTGATGCTCGGCGGTGCAGAGCAAAACCGCCACCGGCACATCGGCCAGCAGCGTCTCGAGGCGGCTCTTCTCGGCCTCGAGCCGCGTGGTCTCGCGCGCGACCGAGGCCTCCAAGGCGCTACGGGTTTCCGCCAGCGCGCGGCTCATCGCCTCGGCGGCGGGGGCCAGATCGCCCAGATGCCGCGCTGCAGCAGCCTCTTCGGTCATCCCATGGGCGACGCCCGCATGCGAGCGCGCGCGGATCGCTGCCGCCAGCTGCTCGATCGCCCGCGCGACATGGGCATCAAAGAGAAACCAGACCCAAACGCAGAGCGCCACGGCCAGAAATGCCGCGATCAAAGCGCCCTGCACCATCGCTGCGGGCGGCGCCGTCAGCCCTGCCCGCGCGGTGCCGATCCAGACACCCGCGCCGATTGCCGCCAACGTGCCCAGCGCCAGAAATGCAAAGAACAACAGCACCCGCAGGCGCAAATTCAGATGCAACTTCGGGCGCTCACCCATGGCGCGTGCCGCCGGACCCCTCGGGCGGCGGATCCTCGGCCTGCAGCGTCTCCGGCCCCTCCTCAGGCGCCGCCTCACCGGCCAGAATGCGCCGGACTTCCGCCCGTAATGCCTTGAGCTCAAAGGGTTTCGAGATAAACCCATCCGCCCCCATCGCCAGCCCCTTGCGCCGCTCCATCGCCGAGCCGCGGGCGGTCATCATCAGGATTTTCACCCCGTTCAGCGACGCGTCCATACGCAGGTTCTGGCAAATCTCATAGCCCGAAACCTCGGGCAGCATCACATCCAGAAGCACCAGATCGGGCCGCGTCTCGCGGATCAATTCGACCGCGCCCTTGCCGGTGGCGATCCGCTGGTGGGCATAGCCCTCGCGGGTCATCAGATAGTCGAGGGCGACGGCGATATTATCCTCATCCTCGACCACCAGAATATGTTTACGCGCGCTCGCCTCGCCCATCCCTGACCTCCTCAGCTACCTCACAGGCGGTGCGCAACACCGGATCATCCGCCGCCAGCGCGCGCCAGTCTGCGCCCGCAACCGTGCCGTCTTCTTGCAATGTCACCCCGTCTCCCAAATCGACCCGCGCCGCAGTGGCGCAGTCAAACACCACACCGGCAACATGGATCGGCTCCCAGCGGCCGATGAACACCAGTTGCGTCAACACCAGATCCGCGGCCTGCGGATGCACCAGCGTATGCGAGCGATCGACCAGCACCAGCCGCGTCACCTGCGGCCAGATATAGGTCCAGGGCCGGTAGACCACGCTCTGCTCATTTGCCGAGGCCAGCTGCATCTGCGGCGAGCCCTCGACGGTGCGCACAGGCCAGCTGTATTCGGCCCAGACCGTATAGCCGATCATCCCCAGCGCCACCGCCGCCGGATAGACCCAGCGGCCAAACCGCCCGCCGATGAGCCGGTTAACCAAGAGCAAGACGCCAAACAGGCAGAAGCCGGTGGCAATCGCGCCGATGAAATCAATGATCATTGCGTCTCCTTTTCATGCCCGATCAGCCCAGCGTTCCGGCGCGCTGGCCAAGGGCAGATTGCATGGTGCGCACGACGACAAAAGCGTCGCGCAGATGGCTGCGCTCGAAATCCGACAGATCCGAGGGCGCCAGAAAGTTATCGGGCCTGCGCCCGGCTTTGACCAGATCGGCCTGCGCCTCAAGCCGCAGTTGCGCAATGAAATCATAGGCATCGACAAGATCGCGCGCGCCCGAGACCGAGATCACGCCCGCCGCTTCGGCGGCCTCGATACGGGCGCGGGTGTTGGTCTCGGGCAGCCGCGCCTGCAGCGCATAGACCCGCGCCAGATCCGCCACCGGCACCACGCCGTTATGCTTCATGTCGATGTGGTTTTTGAACTCGCCCGAGCGGATCGTGGCAAAACCCCGCAACAGCCCCAAGGGCGGCTGATGCTTGAGCGAATTGGAAATCATATGCGCGACAAAGATCGAATTGCGCGAGGCCGCAGTCAGCGTTTCCTCCTCGAGATCGCGAAACAGCGTCATATGCCCGCCGATAGGCCGCAGATCGAACATCACCGAGGCCAGCATCTGCGCCTCAGTGCTCGGCGAGGTGATCCAGCTGTCGAAATACCGCCGCCAGACCCGCAGCGGTTGGCACCAGCGCGGATTGGTCGCCATCATATCGCCGGGGCAATAGACATAGCCCGCGGTGTTCATCCCGTCCGAGACAAACCGCGCCAGCGCATGGAAATAGGCCATGTCATCCTCGCCCACGCTGTCATCCAGAATCAGACAGTTGTCCTGATCGGAAACGCCGGTCTGTTCCTGCCGCCCCTGCGAGCCGCAGGCCAGCCAGAGATAGGGCACCGGCGCCGGACCAAGCTGCGCCTCGGCCAGCCGCAAGAGCCGCCGCGTCACCGTATCCGCCACATCGGTGATCAGCCTTGTGACCACCTCATGGGCGTTATTCGCCGCCACCAGTTGCGACAGCAGCTTGGGGATACGGGCAGTGACCTGCGCCATCTCGTCGGCGGTGTTGCTCTCGGCGGCGTCGCGGACCAATTGCGCGGAATTCACCGCCTGATAGCGGGTCAGATCGGTCTGGGTCACGATGCCCTTCAGCTTGCCGTCCTGCACCACCGGCACATGACCAATCCGCCGCTCGAGCATCGCGTGCAGAATGTCCGAGCCCAAAGCATCCGGCCCCAGCGCCAGCGGATCACGGGTCATCACCTGCCCCACAAGCGTCTCGCCGCCCAGCCCCTCGGCCAGCACCCGCGCGGTCAGATCGCCGGTGGTGACAATGCCCTTGAGCACGCCGCCCTCGGTCACCGCAAGGCTGGAAATATGGTTATCACGCATCAGCCGCGCCGCCTGCGCGATGCTGGCTTCCATGGCAATGGTCACCGGATTGCGCGCCATCAGATCGCTGACCTTCAGCGTGCTTAACTCATTGCCGCGCGCATCCGCCGCCCGCGAGCGGCTGAAAAACCGCTCGAACGCCGGTTTCACTGCGATCAGATGGCGCCATTGCACCTCGGGCAGGACCAGAACCACGCTGTCCTCGGTCGCCGTGGCCGAGGTCACCGCGCGCCCGTCGCGCAGCAACCCGCGCTCGCCAAAGGAGTTGCGCGGGCCAAGGATCGAGACGGTGACACCGACCCCGTCGGTGACCTCGATGGTGCCGCGTTTGACCAGATAGATCCCGTCGAGCGGATCGCCCATGGTATAGACCTGCTCACCGGGCTTGTATTCCCTGCGGCTGAAAGAGGTGGCGGTTTGCACCAACTCGTCAAGCGGCAGACTGTCATAGGGATGCACCGAGTCCAGAAACACCTTGATCGCGGCGGTTTGGGTATCCATCGGGCATCGGTCCTGACTTATCGCGGGGGGGGGTGGAGGGGCGCAACCCGCGCGCCCCTCCGCATCTTATCAGTGCGAGGATGCACCGGAAGCGCCACGCGGCACACGGATCGATTCCACCAGATCCTGAATATGCTGCGGTGCGGGTTTGGTCATCGCCAAGACGACATAGGCGGCGATGAAGTTCAAGATCGCACCCACCGTGCCGAAGGAGGCCGGCGCAATGCCGAACATCCAGCTATCCGCCGTATTCGGCAGCATGTTGGTGCCGGGGATGAAGAACCAGCCCAGATAGGTGAAGATATAGAGCAGGGTCGAAAGGATGCCGACCAACATGCCGGTAATCGCCCCTGCCGAGTTCATCTTCTTCGAAAAGATCCCCATCATGATCGCCGGGAACAGCGACGAGGCCGCCAAACCGAAGGCCAGCGCCACAACCTGCGCCGCAAAGCCCGGCGGGTTCCACGCCAAGGCCGTCGCCACGATGATCGCCGCCGCCATCGAGACCCGCGCCGCCATCAACTCGCCCTTTTCCGAGATTGACGGGTTGATCACCGATTTGATCAGGTCATGCGAGACCGCCGCCGAAATCGCCAGCAACAGACCCGCCGCCGTCGACAGCGCCGCCGCCAGACCACCGGCCGCGATCAGCGCGATCACAAAGGGCGGCAGACCGGCGATTTCCGGGTTTGCAAGCACCAGAATATCGCGGTTGAAGGTGACCATCTCGTTGCCTTCCCAGCCCCGCTCGGCGGCGGTTTCGGCAAAGGCATCGGTCGGGTTGTAATATTGGATCAACCCGTCGCCATTGAGGTCTTCAAAGGCCAAAAGCCCGGTCTGCTCCCAATTCGCGATCCAGTCCGGCTGGTCGGCATAGGCCAGAGGCGTCGCATCGGTGCCATCGGGGTAGATCGTGGTGATGATGTTCAAACGCGCCATCGCCCCGACAGCCGGAGCCACAGTGTAGAGCAGCGCGATAAACACCAGCGCCCAGCCCGCCGACGCCCGCGCGTCCGAGACTTTCGGCACGGTGAAGAAGCGGATAATCACATGCGGCAGACCGGCGGTGCCGATCATCAGCGACATGGTAAACAGCACCATGTTCAACGTGTTGGTGTGATGCTCGGTATAGGTGCGGAAGCCCAGCTCGGTCAGCACCTGATCCAGCTTGGTCAACAGCGGCACACCGGATTCCGCATGGGTGCCAAACAGCCCCAGTTGCGGCAGGAAATTACCGGTCAATTGCAGCGAGATGAAGATCGCCGGAATAGTATAAGCGATGATCAACACACAATATTGCGCCACCTGCGTATAGGTGATGCCCTTCATGCCGCCGATCACGGCATACAAGAATACGATGATCGAGGCGATCAACAGACCGGTCTGGTTTTCCACTTCCAGAAACCGCGAGAAGGCGACGCCCGCACCGCTCATCTGGCCGATCACATAGGTGATCGACATGGTTAACAGACAGGCCACCGCCACGATCCGCGCGGTCTGGCTATAGAACCGGTCGCCGATGAAATCCGGCACGGTGAAACGGCCGAATTTGCGCAGATAAGGCGCCAGCAACAGCGCCAGCAGCACATAGCCGCCGGTCCAGCCCATCAGATAGGTCGAATTGTCATAGCCGACAAAGGCGATCAGACCGGCCATCGAAATGAACGAGGCCGCCGACATCCAGTCCGCGGCGGTGGCCATGCCGTTGAGCACGGGATGAACGCCGCGATTGGCGGCATAGAATTCGGATGTCGAGCCCGCGCGGGCCCAGATGGCAATGCCGATATAAAGCGCGAAAGACGCGCCCACGACCAGCAGATTGAGTGTAAATTGATCCATATGTCCCTATGTCCCTTACTGCTCGTCGACGCCAAAATCGCGGTCGATGGCCTTCATGCGCGCGGCATAAAAGAACACCAAGACGATGAAGGTCAGGATCGAGCCTTGCTGGGCAAACCAGAAGCCAAGATCGGTGCCGCCCACCGCGATGCCCGAAATAAGCGGGCGCAAAATGATGCCGAAGCCGAAAGATACGAGCGCCCAGATCACCATACAGATGGTGATGAGCCTTATATTCGCCGTCCAATAGGCGCTGGCGGATTTGTCAGACATAATGTCCTCCCCGGGTTTCCTCCTGCCGGCACCCCTCTCGGGATACCCGCTTTGCGTGGCGCGACCCGGCAGACGATTGCCCCTCGGATCGGCGCATCTGACCCCGCGCCAAAGGCGCCGGATCGCAGGACGCACGCGCGGCAAGTCTCTCCCTGCCCGCCGCGCGCACGCCCGTCAGTCTTTGTTCATCCTGTTGTCGATCAGCTCTTCGACCACCGTGGGATCGGCCAGCGTCGAGATATCGCCCAGCGCGCCGTAATCATCCTCGGCGATCTTGCGCAGGATCCGCCGCATGATCTTGCCCGAGCGGGTTTTCGGCAGGCCCGGCGCCCATTGGATCAAATCGGGGCTGGCAATCGGGCCGATTTCCTGCCGCACGAAATCGCGCAATTCCTTGCGCAGCGCCTCCGAGGGCTCCTCGCCGTTCATCAAGGTCACATAGCAGTAAATCCCCTGCCCCTTGATGTTATGCGGATAGCCGACCACCGCCGCCTCGGCGACTTTGGCATGGGCGACCAGCGCGCTTTCGACCTCGGCGGTGCCCATCCTATGGCCCGAGACATTGATCACATCATCGACCCGTCCGGTGATCCAGTAATCGCCGTCCTCATCGCGGCGACAGCCATCGCCGGTGAAATAATAGCCTTTGTAATCAGAGAAATAGGTCTTTTCGAAACGCTCGTGATCCTCCCAGACCGTGCGCATCTGCCCGGGCCAGCTGCTGCTGATACAGAGCACGCCTTCAACCCCGTTGCCCTCCAGCACCGCGCCCGAGGTCGGCTCCAGAACCACCGGCTCGATGCCGAAAAACGGCTTCATCGCCGCGCCGGGTTTGGTCGCATGGGCACCGGGCAGCGGGGTCATCAAATGGCCGCCGGTCTCGGTCTGCCACCATGTATCGACAATCGGCCGCTCGCCCTTGCCGACCACATCATTATACCAGTTCCACGCCTCGGGGTTGATCGGCTCACCGACTGTGCCCAGCACCTTCAGGCTGCTCAGATCGCAACGCTCGACAAACTCCTTGCCCTGCCCCATCAGCGCCCGCAGCGCGGTCGGTGCGGTGTAGAACTGGTTCACCTTGTGCTTCTCGCAGACCTGCCAGAACCGGCTCGCGTCGGGATAGGTCGGCACGCCCTCGAACATCAGCGTCGTCGCGCCATTGGCCAGCGGGCCATAGACGATATAGCTGTGGCCGGTCACCCAGCCGACATCCGCGGTGCACCAATACACATCGCCATCATGGTAATCGAAGGTGATCTCATGGGTCATCGCCGCATAGACCAGATAACCGCCCGAGCTATGCACCACGCCCTTGGGCTGGCCGGTCGAGCCCGAGGTATAGAGGATGAACAGCGGGTCTTCGGCATTCATCTCTTCGGGCGGGCAGTCGGCGCTGACCTTGGCGGCCTCTTCATGCCACCAGAAATCGACACCTGCGCGCCATGCAATCTGGTCGCCGGTGCGCTTGACCACCAGACATTTCACATCGCGCGTCTCGTGCAGCAGTGCCTGATTGACGTTGTCCTTGAGCTTGGTGGCCCGCCCCCCGCGCGGCGCGTGGTCAGCGGTGATCACCAGCTTGGCGTCGCAGCCGTTGACCCGCGCACCCAGCGCATCAGGCGAGAAGCCAGCAAAGACGATCGAATGGATCGCCCCGATCCGCGCGCAGGCCAGCATCGCATAGGCCGCCTCGGGGATCATCGGCATATAGATCACCACGCGGTCGCCCTTGCCGACGCCCAAGCCCTTGAACACATTGGCCATCTTGCCAACCTGCTCATGCAGCTCGCGGTAGGTGATATGCAGCGCCTGCTCCTCGGGGCTATCGGGCTCCCAGATGATCGCGGTCTGCTCGCCGCGCGTCTCCAGATGCCGGTCGATGCAATTCGCCGCCACATTCAGCGTGCCATCCTCGAACCAGCGAATGTCGATATTGCCCGGCGCAAAGCTCGCGTTCTGCACCTTGGTAAACGGCTTGATCCAATCGACGCGCTTGCCATGTTCCGCCCAGAATGCATCGGGATCTTTGACCGAGTCGGCATACATCGACGCATAGCTCTCGGCGGTCACATGGGCGTTGGCGACAAACTCCGCAGATGCGGGAAAAATTCCCGATTGAGTCTTGTCCGTCATAAGCAATCTCCTGCTGCTGCACCCGATGCGCCGGCCTCCCTGCCGAGCACATTTCTGCAGCCCTCCATCCACAGGCATCATAACTTATGGGTCAATTTTCGCGTAACTCTTTTTTGGACAAGGGTAATTTTGTAAATTTCTTCACGTCCACAAATGCCAATTTGTAAAGACAAATGCAAAGCGCCGCATTTCCGCCAAGTTTTTCAGCCGCCTGCGGGTCACGGGAATGTCAACAACCTCCCCCTGCGTCAGCCCCCTCTGGCCAGCGCAACCCCTGCGCGAGAAGCGGGTGAAACCGGCGCCGAAAAAAACTTTCCCGCCCGATACGCCCGTCGCATTGCTGACACCTATCTGTGACGGGTGATTCGCCCGTGCCACCGAATCACCCTGTTAGCGCTATAAGAAAAAGGGCGATGCATCCCTGCACCGCCCCCCGAAACACCGGCCTTCTGCCCCTCTACAGAGGGTTGTCACCGCGCACCGTCAGCACCATTTTGCCCCGCGTCGGCGAGGGCCAGGTCACATGCACCTCATTGCCCTGCGCCCCCCGCTGGATATCGGCATAGGGCATGCCGGTGCGGATCTCGCTGCCCGGCCCTTTCGCCGCCCCCTCCATCGCCATCCCGCTGACCGTCCGCGCCCAGCCGTCAAACGGCAGCTTGCCGCCGGTTTTCACCGCCCATGTCGTCGCCGCGGTATTCTGCTCATGACGCATGACCAAGGGGCTCTCGGTCTGCACCGCAATCCCGTTATAGGTGTTGCCCTGCCAGACCAGATTGCGGAACCGGCTGAAATCGAGACCGGCGTGGGTCGTATCCACCCCCTCGGCGCGGGTGGGCTGCGCGTTCACCGTGCGCAGCACATTGCCGGTGAACACCAGCCCCGAGATAAAGTGATCCGGCCCATAGGGCTTAACCACGAAAAACCGGAAACTGGCGATCACATTCGACACCAGAAACACGTTATTGGTCACGCTGAGCCCGCCGAAACTATACTCCGAGTTAAACTCCGGCGTCGCGTCATGCTCATTGCCGTGTTCGATGAAGCAATTGTCGATATAATTGCCGGTGATCACAGAAACCGTGTTCGGATAGGTCATCACCACGCCCGGTGTGCGCACCGCGTTTTGCTCGCCGTCGCCTTGGTAGAAATGATTGCCCTGCAGCATGTGATAGGTGCCGCCCATCACCGCGAATGTGGCAAAGCGCACCACCACATTGTCGCGCAATTTCACGTCATTGGAATTGACGTTCACCGCGATCGAGGTGCGGTCCTGCGAGCGGCTCGGCATCTCGTTCGACATGAACAGACATTGATCCACCAACAGCCCCTGACAGCCGCGCCCGATCGAGGTGATCGCCTTGTCGCGGGGCCGGTTAAAGGTGCAATCGCGGATCGCAATCAACTGCCCCGCCGCGCCAAGGCTCACCGCGCTTGCCTCGCCCTTGCACTGAAACTCCACGCCATCCAGTTCAAATCGCTCGATAAAATCAAAACCCGAGAGGTCGAAGATATATTTCAACTGGGTAAACGTCAGCACCTGCGTGCCCTGCGCCCCGTAGAGACCTGCGCTCAGGGTGATCGTCTGCGCCGAGACATTGCGCGCCCGCACATAGACCTCGCGTCCCACGCCGGCGCCCGAAATCCGCGACCCCACCGCGATATTCGCCACATTCGCCACGCCGGTCAGCGTGGTCGGCTGCGCGGGCGAATAGCTGGCCTGTGAGGTCACCGTGACGCTGTCCCACGCCGCCCCCGGTGTCACCTCGATCAGCCCGTTTTTCACCACCCGGCGGATCGAATAGAAATCCAGCCCCGCGGTTTCGGCCAGATCAATCGGCGCATCCAGAATGATCCGCCGCCCGCCCAGATCAAAGGTGTCGTGATCGGTGAAATGAAACAGCGCCTGCAGCCCTTTGCGCAGCCCCAGACCCTCGGAATTGAAGGCTTTGGCATAGGTCGCAAAGTCGTAATTGCGGGTCAATTGCAACCGCGCCCCGGCGGGCATCGCCAGCGTGCCGGAAAACCGCACCGGCACCTCGATTGTTAACGTTGAATCGACCGCATAGACCCCCTCGGGCACCAGCAAAGACCGACCGCTGGACAGCGCCTCGGCAGCCGCCGCAACAAACGCCGCGTGATCATCCGTGACCCCGTCGCCGATAGCGCCGAAATCGCGCACATCGACCCAATCGAGCATATCGCGCAGCCAGAAACCGGTCACATCCTCGATCCGCAGATCATCAATCCGCACCACGCCGCCATTGGCGCCGGTCAGATCCAGCCCGATAAACCCGTGATGCACGCCCGCCCAATTCAGATCGACGCCGCCCTTGTTCGAGGTCGCGATCACTGCGCGCACCTCGACCACATCGCCGTAGCTGGCCAGCGTCACCGGATCGGCCGAGAGCACCACGCCCGAGACCGCGCCATTGCCCGCATCCGCCGCGAAACCTGCGATGCGCACCGCCGGCAGCGCCCCGCTCACCGCCTTGATCCGCGCGGTGACCTGTAAATAGCAGCCGTTGATCACCGGCACCGCCCCCATCCAGCGCAGCTTTTGCGTGGTCGCGGTTTTCAATAGTTCCAGACAGCCGCCGAAATCAGGATCCGAGGGCACAAAGGCCGCATTCGGCGCCCCGTCATAGGTCGCCGACCCCGGCGTGCCATCGCCGCTCGACCAGTGATCAAGCCCCTCGGCAAATTCTGGCGGCATCACTATCAGCCCGTCGGTCACTGCCTTGTTCATCCCAGACCCCTGTCTTGCAAACGTGGTTAAAGGCGCGGACCGCAGCACCGCTCGCCTTGAGCCATGGGGTAACAAACGCGGCTTAACGGGCGTTGAGCGCGGCGCGCGTTGCCCTGCGCAAGGGGACCAATCACAGAGCGCGCGACTCAGGCGAAATCTTGTGCCACAGTGACGGTATGAGACGCCCCACACGCCCCCGCTTTGCGCCCCTGTTAACCATCTTCGCGCTGACCGCGCTGCTCATCGCCAACCCCGCGCGCGCTTGCCGCCTCGCGCTGGTGCTCGGCTTTGACGTCTCGCGCTCGGTCAATGACATCGACTACCGCCTGCAGGTCGATGGCATCGTCGCGGCGCTTTTTGACCCGGAAGTGCGCGGGCTGATCCTCGAACCCTCGCAGCCGGTGGCGATGGCGGTGTTTGAATGGGCCGGACAGGTCGAACAGCAGCTGGTCGCCGATTGGACCCTGCTCAATAGCGCCGCCGATATCGACCTATTGGCGCAGCAAATCCTCACCCACAGCCGCCGTGATCGGGGGTTAACCGCGGTGGGCAGCGCGCTGACCTATGCGCGCCGGTTGATCGCCCATGGCCCCGCCTGCACATGGCAGACGATTGATCTGGCCGGTGACGGGCAGATCAATGACGGGCCCGAGCCGCGGCGGATTTATGACACCACGGATTTCGGCGATATCGTGGTTAACGGGCTGGCCATCGGCGTGCATGAACACCGTATCGAGGATTGGTTCCGGCGCAATGTCCTGCATGGGCCGGGCGCGTTTTTGGAGTTCACCCCGACCCATGAAGACTTCGCCGAGGCCTTTCGCCGCAAATTGATCCGCGAATTGCGCGAGCCGGTGCTCGGCCTTGCGCCGTCACCTAGCGATCACGGGTAACCGCGCAATGGTTAACGCGGCACCCCGAAGGTTAACGCGCTCACCCCAAAGCCCAGCGAAACGCGCGCCGCAACTCGGCCTCGCCACCCTGCTCATACCAGCGCCCATGCGCCATGATCACCCGCTCGGGATGCCAGGCCAAAAGCGCCTCGGCCGAGGCCCGTGCCTGCGCGCGGTTCTTGCGAAAGGTCCAGCGCAGATCAATCGGCGCCTTGCCGTCAGGGTCTTTGACACCGGCGCATTTCAGTAGCGGCGCCGACCATGCGGGCATCTTTCCGGATTCGAAATTCTCGATTAAATCGGTTAATATCAGCGTCCGACTGGCGCGGTGGAAAAACACCGCCTCACGGTGCACGCGGCTGCCAGCAAAGATCATCTGGTCAATCTCATCGGCCCAATCCGGCGGCGCTTCGGATTTTAAATGATGATCCACATGCAGCGGCTGATCCTTTTTGCCCGCCCGCGACACCACCCCCGGTGCCACCCATGTCTGCGCCTTCGGAAACAGATGTTTCCACGCAGTCAGATAGGTAAAATGCAGCCAGTTCGGCGCGATCAAATGTTGAATTGCCCCTAATTCTGCCAATGCATAGAGTATCTTGGCGTCTGGCTGCACCGGAGAATGCAGCCATAATCCGCCGCCTGCCAGTCGCACCACCACCATACGGGTGGGAAACGGCAGCCCGTAGAATTTGACACTCGGACCATCAACGATCCAAATATCGCGGTCTACGGGCTTGAGCACATGCAGCGGCTCATAACCTGTCGGTTTCGTCATTGTTCACTCACACTACCACTTCGATAGCTAAGTAAACATGACTTTAAGATGCATGACTAGACGATCAATTCGCCGTTCAGCGCTTTTTCGATCAGGCTGATGCTCTCTTGCAATCCGTAAAGCGCGATGAACCCGCCAAACCGCGGCCCCTCGGACGCGCCCAAAAGCACCTCATAAAGCGCCTTGAACCAAGCGCGCAGCGGCTCGAATCCATGCGCCTTGCCGACCGCAAAGACCTCGGATTGCAGCGCCTCGGCATCCAGCCCGCCCTCCCAGGCTTTCAACCGCGCCAGCAGGTCCTCCATCGCCGCGCGCTCGCGGTCGTCGGGCAAGCGGAACACCCGTTTGGGCGCCACGAAATCGCGGAAATAGCGCACCGCGAATTCCGCCGCTTGATCAAGGTCGGGATGCGTCTCGGGCGTCGCTTCGGGCGCATACCGCTGGATAAAGCCCCAGAGCCCGTCCTTATCCGTCGCCCCGGCCACCGAGGCCAGATTAAGCAACATCGAGAAAGGCACCACCATCTTCGACTCCGGCGGGTTGCCACCGTGGATATGCCAGACCGGATTGGCCAATTGCTGCGCCTGCGTCTGCCCGGGATAGGCGCGCAGCTGCTGGTGGTATTCATCGACCGCCTTCGGGATCACGTCAAAATACATCCGCTTGGCGGTTTTCGGCTTTTGGAACATGAAATATGACAGGCTCTCGGGCGAGGCATAGGTCAGCCATTCGTCAATCGTCAGCCCGTTGCCCTTGGACTTCGAGATTTTCTCGCCGTTTTCATCCAAGAACAGCTCATAGGTGAAATGCTCGGGCTTCTTGCCGCCCAGAATCTCGCAAATCCCGTCGTAAATCGGCGTGTTGGTGCTGTGATCTTTACCATACATTTCGAAATCGACGTCCAGCGCCGCCCAGCGCGCGCCGAAATCGGGCTTCCACTGCAGCTTCACCTGTCCGCCGGTCACCGGCAGAGTCCATTCGCGCCCGTCCTCATCGTCAAAGGTGATCGTGCCGTCTTTGGCATTCACCTCTTTCATCGGCACATAGAGCACGCGGCCGGTCTCGGGATGGATCGGCAGGAAACACGAATAGCTCTGCTGGCGCTCTTCGCGCAGGCTTTTCAGCATCACTTTCATGATCTCGTCATAGCGCTCGGCGGCGCGCAACAGGATCGGGTCAAACGCGCCGGATTTATAGTAATCCGTCGCGCTGATAAACTCGTATTCAAACCCGAAGGTATCGAGGAACCGGCGCAGCATCGCGTTGTTATAATGGCCAAAACTCTCGTATTCGCCAAAGGGATCGGGCACCGAGGTCAGCGGCCGCTGCAGGTTTTCCAGCAGCATCTCGCGGTTCGGCACATTGTCCGGCACCTTGCGCATCCCGTCCATATCGTCGGAAAAACACACCAGTCGCGTCGGGATATCGCTGATTTCCTCGAATGCACGGCGGATCATCGAGGTCCGCGCGACTTCGCCAAAAGTGCCGATATGCGGCAGCCCCGAGGGCCCGTAACCGGTCTCGAACAGCACATGCCCCTTCTCGGGCGGCGCCTTTGCATAGCGTTTGAGCAGCCGCCGCGCCTCTTCAAAGGGCCAGGCCTTGGAGGTCATCGCGTCATCACGCACAGAAGTCATGTCTTGCTCTTTCATGCTAAAGCGGCACGCATGCCGCGGCGGTATCATCCGGCTACCTATTGCCGGACCCGCGCGCAGTCAATATTCTGCACCTGCAACAAGCACAGGAATGCCCCGATGCAACAGGTTCCGCCCTCCATGACGCCGCAAGACAGCCTTGTTGCGTTGATGATCACCGTCTCGGCGGCTGATTCGTCGATCCGCACCGCCGAGCTGCTGGCGATCGAACAGGTGGTGAACCAACTGCCGGTGTTCGCGGGGTTTGATACCGACCGGATCAAGGTGATCTCGCAGACGGTGTTTGATCTGCTTGAGGTCGAGGACGGGCTTGATGCGATCTTTGGCCTGTTGCGCGAGGCACTGCCGCCACGGCTGAACGAGACTGCTTATGCGCTGGCCTGCGACGTCGCCGCCTCGGACGGGAAACTGATGCAGAGCGAATTGCGCCTGCTTGAGGAAATCCGCCACGAGTTGAACATCGACCGCCTGCATGCCGCCGCTATCGAACGCGGCGCGCGGGCGCGGTTCATGCACGCCTAACGCGTGAGCATATGTCTTATGAGCGCCCGAGCGTCGTTAACCGGTTAACCTGGCCGATTGGGCGGCGTTAACCATACCGATCTCGCTGGGCTTACCCCCCGTCGCGCAGCGCCTTCGCCTGCGTCACCCAATCATCGCGCGTCACACGGCCTTTGAAACTCGCCAGATTTTCATCGACCCAGGCAATTTCGGTATCGGTCCAAGTGGCGATCTGGTCGAAATGCCAGAACCCCAGCCGGTTCAGCAATCCCTCCAGCTTCGGCCCGACGCCTTTGATCCGCTTGAGATCATCCGCCCCTTCCGCCCGCGGCGCCTCCAGCGTCAGGGGTTTCGAGCCCACCGCTTCCGGTTCCGCATCCGGCTCCGGCGACGCAATCACCGCTTCCGCGACGCCCGCAGCAACCTCCGGCTCCGCCACTTCGGTCTCCGCTCCTTCGGTCTGCGCCACAGGCGCCGGCGGCGGGGTGATGATCGCCGGGCCCGAGCGCTCAGCCGCCTCCCGCGCCTCGGTCAACTCGCGCTCCACCCGCGCCAATTTATCGGCGGTTTGCCGCGCCTGCGCCTGACAGGCGGTCAACTCGCCGCGCAGCCGTTCGGCCGTTGTATCCGCGTCATCGCTGCCGACCACCACCTCACGGCGGCCCCAAACCAGCCAACCGACGAACAGGCCTAATAACCCCGCGAGCGCGATCAACACCCAGATTTCACTCAATAAAAAGCCCCAACCTTGGAACATGCCTCGCCCTCCTAAACGCTCATTGCACCCAACGCACCGCCGTGCGCCGGTTGGCCGCGCGGCCTTCATTGCTGTCGTTATCCGCCACCGGCTGCGTCGCACCGTAGCCCTCGGCGCTCAACCGCCGCGCGGCCACACCGCGCGCAATCAGCGCCGCACGCACCGCTTCGGCGCGCGCAAGGCTCAACGCCAGATTGCCCGTGTCTTCGCCGGTATTATCCGTATGCCCGCCGATTTCGGCCTGCAAATCCGTCGCCCGCAAACAGGCGCCCAGCACCGAGGCCAGCGCATTCACCGCGCCGCGCGCCTGCGCATCCAGCCGCGCCGAGCCGCTGACAAATCCGATCCGCTGCGCCTCCAAAACCGCCGTAGATTCGGCCTCGCAGCTCTCCGCACCTGGCGTGAAATCCGCCACCGGCAACCAATAGCCGCCGCGCAATTCCTCCGCCGCCCCGCTCGCCGCGTTAACCCTTTGCGCGCCCTCTTCGCTCTCTTCGCCCTCGCGCGCGGGTTCCGCCAGCGTCACCGTCAGCGCCACGCCCGGCAGCGCCTCACTCAATGCCGCGCGCAGCAATTCCAGATCCGCGCCCGCACCAAAGCCGAGCGCCAGATCCGTGCCCTCGGGCGAGACCGAGACATCCAGCGTTTCCACCTGCGCCATCCAGGGCGCCAGCCCCGCCAGCGCTGCGGGCACCGCCTCCGCCTCGCCGGTCAGCGCGCGGTCCGAATTGTCGTCAATCATGGTTAACCCAAGCGCCGCCGCCAAATCATCCGGCGTCACATCCCGCGGCAGCTTGCCCTCCAACCAGGCGCCACCCGCCGCCGTATAGTGCAGATCATAGGCCGGCGGGGTCCCGTCATCAACATAGCGCAGCCCCATATCCACTTGATATCCCTCAGGCAATTGATCCAGCGCCGCGCGCACCGCCTCGCCGTCTTCCAATGTGCGCGCCACCCCGGCCAGCGACATCCGTCGCTCGCTGATCGCCAAAGTGCCGTCCTCCAACAACCTTAACGCGCCAATCGCCAGTTGCGCCGCATCGCCCCAATGCGCATCCGGCGCGCCCGCAGCGAGGGACAAATCCGTGGCGCCAACCTCTGCCAGCGCATCCCGCACAGCGATGCTGGGCGCGGTGCCATTGGCCTCTAACTCGCCATTCATCCAAAGCAGATTGAGCGTATAGGGCGCGGCCAAGGGCAAGACCTCAAGCCGGTCGATCACCACCCGCTGCCCGTCAATCTCGGTTAACCCCGCGATCAAAGCCGCATGCTCCTGCCGCCCGTCTGCCAGCCCGCTGACGCTGATATCGCGGCCCTCGACGCCGACCTCGACACCGTGCACCGAGCCCGCCGCGATGGCCTGCGCGTCGTGGTCAATCACCCCTTGGATATGCGTCGCATATTCGGATTTCGCCCACCAGCCGAGACCGGCCAGCCCAAGCCCCAAGATTGCCAGTCCTGCCCCGATCCGCATGCCACACACCCCCGAATTCACCACAGTCGATGCACAAAACCCCGCCGCGCGACGGCGCCAGACCGCCGCAAAAGCCGCGCTTTCGCATCAATATCCCTATGATATGCCAAGCAGATCACGGTTCAAACAGAAATCGGAAATAGCCGCCCCATGGCCCCTGCCTGCGTCAGCGGCGCCACAGGATTCAGCCCTGCAACTGGGTCCAGCGCTCGATCAGATCCTGCTGCAACACCCGCGCCCGACGGGTCCAAGCGCGGGTGCCCGCGGGCTGCTCAAGCGAGGTCTCCCCCGGTGCCCGCCGCCGCGACAGATCGGCGCTGATGATCGAAAACACGATCGGCCGTCCGCCGCGCGGCTGCGCATAGCCGGTGAGGGCCGAAACAAAGTTAATCGTGCCGGTCTTGGCCAGCACCTCGACCGGATGGTTGCGGATCTGCTGGCCCTGCGCATCGCGCATCGGATGCTCGCGCAGCAAATCCGGCAGGATGCCCTCGCGGCGCGCGCTCAGCATGAATTGCGCCATCGCCTGCGTTGAAATCCGCGAGCCTGCGCCCAGCCCCGAATGGTCCAGAAAATCCACCCCGCGCGCGCCATGCGCCCGCGCCGCCCATTGGTTCATCATCCGCGCCGAGGGCGCCAGCGCCCGCAGCTGCTGCCCGCCGCTGGTTGATGCCGCAAGCCCGACGCATTCGGCGGTCAGATTGGTGGAATAGCGCAGCATCCCGCGCAGGATCGTGGTTAACGGCGGCGAGCGATGCTCGGCAATCACCGCCCCGCCCTGCGCGCTGCGGGTCACCTCGGCCTCGGGCAGACGGCAGCCGCGCGCCTGCAGCAAAACCCGCAGCACGTCACCGGCATAGGCCTGCGGGCGGCGCACCGGCAGCCAGCGCGATCCCGCGCGGCGCAGCGCCGATCCGGCCACCGTCCAACGCTCGCGCGCGCCGCTGAAATCATGGGTATAGACCGGCAGATTGCGCGACACCGCCTGCATATCGATCACCGAAACCTCGGGCACCTCGCGATTCGAACGCGCGTCCATCATCACCGAGGCCCGCCCGCCCTGCACGTCCCAGCCGAAATGCACGCGGTTGAAATTAAGGTTAATCCCCGACAGCGAGGGATTATACCCCGCCTCCACCGGCTGCGTGCGGTCGATATGGGTGATCGTCGGCAAGGCGGTGCCGTCGACCAGAAACCGCCCCTCGACACGGCGCAATCCCTGCGCGATCAGCGCATCGGCCAGCGCCGCCAGATCGGCGGTCTGCAACACCGGATCGCCGCCGCCCTTGAGCACCAGATCGCCGCGCAAAGTGCCGTCTTCGATCTGTCCGCGGCCGATCAACACCCGCGTGACAAAGCGATATTCCAGCCCCAGCGCCTGCACCGCATACATCGCCGTCACCGCTTTGGCGGTGCTGGCGGGGGGCAATAACAGATTGCCGCGATGCTCTTCGATCACCTCGCCGGTTTCCGCGTCCAAGGCGACGACGCCGGTCTCGCCGGACAGGTTCGCGCGCGCCAGAAATTCGGATAATCCCCCCGCGGGGCGGCGAATCGGCAGCGCCGAAATATCCACCGGAGCCGCCACCAAACGCGGATTCGCATGCGGGAAAGGCGAGCGCGCGGGCGCCCGCGCAAAGGCCGGCAGCGCCACCGAGGCGGCCAGTCCAGCCAAGAGGTTTCGACGATTCAAAACGGAGTGATCCGTGGACATTTCAATACCTTAACGTCAACCCAAATACTCGGCATCTCAAAATAACGTCAGTGCAAAACCGGGATGTTCTGCGCCGAAACCGCAGACCCGCAGCCAAACTTCGTTGGCAAAATTAATACAATTGTAAACGGGTTAATTCGGGGCATCAATCGGGCATTGCGAGGGCAGCTACTCCGCCCGTATGGCGCGACCCTTTTCACGCTGCCGCAGCGCGGTCGAGCTGTCATCGCGCATCGGCATATCCAGATAGAGCCAGGCCGGCGGCGCCAAATGCCCCAATACCGGCGCCCGCCCGCGCCGCAGCCGCTGCCGCGCAAACCGCTGCGCCGCTTTCGAGGTCAACGCCGGCAACCGCTGTCCGGGCCGCGCGAACACCGCCACCGGCACCTGATGCATGATCTCCGGCCAGCGGTCCCAGAGATGCAATTGCGCCAGATTATCCGCCCCCATTAACCAAATAAACCGCAGCTTGGGATAGACCCGCTGCAGCGCCGCCAGCGTATCAACCGTGGCTGTGGTGCCGAGATCGGCCTCCAGATCGGTGATCCGCACCTTCGGGTGCTGCATCACCGCCCGCGCCGCCGCCATCCGCGCGGGCAAGGGCGCCGGCGGGTTTGGTTTGATCGGATTGCCGGGGCTGACCAGCCACCACAATTGATCCAGCCGCAACCGTTTGAGCGCCTCGAGACTCAGATGCACATGGCCCGGATGCGGCGGATCAAACGACCCCCCCAACAGGCCGATCACCTGCCCCGGCGCTGCCCACGGTTTGCCCATTGTTCCCCCAAGGTAAATTGCGCGCCGACCATGCAACGGATCGGCGCGCCTTCCAAGGGGCGATCAATACCACTGATCGGCTTTTGACGCCTTTTGTTTGTGGATAAACTCTTGCAACGCCTCGTCAATTCCCGCGTCCAAGGGTGGCGCGACATATTCGGCCAGCCGCTTTTTCCACAGCTTATTGGCCCGCGTCGCGGCATCCACTTCGCCGCCTGCCAGCCATTTCTCATAGGGCTCATTGTCGGACATATCGCTGTCCCAAAACGCGGTCTCATAGTTCGCCAACGTGTGCTGACAGCCAAAGAAATGGTTGCCCGGCCCGACCTCGGCAAAGGCGTCGATGGCCAGCGAATTCTCGTCCACCACCACGCCCTTGAGATAGGCGTGCAACCCGCCGCAAAGATCGGTGTCCATGACGAATTTCTCATAGGACATCGACAGAAGACCGTCGAGAAAACCGGCCGAATGCAGGATGAAATTGCCCCCGCAATGCACCGCCGAGAGCATCGACATCGTGCCCTCGGTCATCGCCTGCGCGTCGGGCAGTTTCGAGTTGGTGAAATTCCCCGCGCAGCGCAGCGGCAGGCCCAAACGCCGCGCCAATTGCCCGATCACCATCGAGCCGATCGCCGGTTCCGGCGTGCCAAAGGTCGGCGAGCCCGAACGCAGCGACATCGACGACAGGAAGTTGCCAAACACCACCGGCGCGCCCGGCCGCTCGAGTTGCACCAAAGCGCAACCGGCCATGGTTTCGGCCAGCGCCTGCGCGATTGCCCCCGCCGTGGTCACCGGCCCCATCGCGCCGCCCAAGATGAAGGGCACCAAGACCACCGCCTGCCCCGCCTTGGCATAGGCGCGCATGCCGGTGGTCATCGTGCCGTCCCAGACCAAGGGCGAATTCACGTTAAAATTCCCCATGATCACGCAATTCTGGTCGGCAAACTCACGCCCGAACAGGATCCGCGCCATTTCAATCGTATCTTCGGCGCGGTCCTGCGCCGTCACCGAGCCCAGAAACCCGCGATCCGAGTATTTGATATGCGCGTAAACCATATCCAGATGGCGCTTGTTCACCGCGATATCCGTCGGCTCGCAAATCGTGCCGCCCGAATGATGCAACCACGGCGAGGACTGGCCCAATTTGATGAAATTCTCGAAATCCTCGATGGTGCCAAAGCGCCGCCCCTTGTCGAGATCCATCACAAAGGGTGAGCCGTAAGCCGGTGAAAACACGACATTATTGCCGCCGATCTGCACCGAATTGGCGGGGTTGCGCGCGTGTTGGGTGAACTCGCTGGGCGCGGTTTTGAGGAGCTCGCGCAGCATCCCCTTCTCGAACCGCACATTGACCCCGTTGACCTGCGCCCCCGCCTCACGCCAGAGCCGCAGCGCCTCCTCGTCATCGCGAAAATCAATGCCGGTCTCGGCCAGAATCCGGTCGGCGGCGGCCTCGATCCGCTGCAGGCTTTCCTCGCCCAGAATATCATAGGTGGGAATGCCGCGGGTGATATAGGGCACCGCGCCATGGGTGCTGTGGATCGCCCGTTCCGCACGCCGTGCAGCGCGGCCAGAACGCCCGCGCGGTGGAGTTTCAACTAGTGTCATCTTGGTCTGCCTGTCAACAAATGGAAGGGTGTCGCAGCCAGTGCGAGCGCCCCATGTTAGGCCGCAGATCCGCGCCTGTAACGGGCATTAATTGATTGCGGATGAATGATCTGGGCTTATGCCTGATCCGCCTGAAACACCGCCACCAGCCATTCGGTCAGATGCCGCGCGCCGCGTCCCTGTGCCCGCGTCGTCGGCACGAACAGGCAATGCGCCTCTTCGGGCACCACCTGCCGCCTGCCCAGCCGTTGCAAGCGCCCGTCCTGCAATTGCGGGCCGATCAATGACTTCCAGCCCAGCGCCACACCCTGCCCGCTCATCGCGGTATAGATCGCATCGGTATATTGGCTGAACCGCACCGCATTCGCCTTGGGCAGCGGCGGAAGCTCGGCCAGTTGCGCCCAGCGCCGCCAGCTTAACCATGTCGGCTCCACCCAATCGCAACCGATCAGCGGCAGTTCATCCAGCGCCGGATCATCTTGGGTCACGAACCCCGGCGCGGCGACCGGAAACACCACATCCGGCAGCACCTCCAGACAGCGCGCGCCGTCCAGTTTCGGTAGGCTATACTGGATTAAAACATCCACCGGATCACGCCGCAGGTCAAAGCCCGTATCCTGCGAGACCAGCCGCAATTGCACCTGCGGATGCGCCGCGCGAAACGCCGGCAACCGCGGCAACAGCCAGAAATGCATAAAGCCCAGCGTCGCCCCCAGCGTCACGATATTGGTCGCCGTCGGACGCCGGATCGTGTCCAGCGCCTCGGAGACCTGATCAAAGGCGCCGGTCAGCGCCCGCGACAGCACCAGACCCGCCGGTGTCAGCTCCACCTTGCGGTGCCCGCGCAGGAACAAGGGCGTGTTGAGCTCCGCCTCCAGCAGCTTGATCTGCCGCGACACCGCCGCCTGCGTCACACCCAATTCCTCGGCCGCACGGGTGAATCCCAAAAGCCGCGCCGCCGCTTCGAATGTCGCCAAAGCGCTCAGCGAAGACACCTGCCGTCTGAACCCCGCCATACCCCCTCACGCATAAACCCTGATCATGCCAGTCTGGCCTAAAATTTAGCTTGTGAAAAGCCCTAGTTGCGGTCCAAGTTGAGCCAAACCAAGCGGAGTCCGATATGTCCAATGATCCTCTTCTTCAGCCGTTTCAACTCAAGCATCTGACGCTGCGCAACCGGATTGTCTTTACCGCCCATGAGCCCGCCTACCCCGAGGACGGGATGCCCAAGGGCCGTTACCGCGAATATCATGTCGAACGCGCCAAGGGCGGGGTGGCATTAACCATGACCGCCGGTTCCGCCAGTATCTCGCGCGACAGCCCGCCGGTGTTCAACAATATCCTCGCGTGGAAAGACGAGGTCGTGCCCTATATCCGCGAAATGACCGACGCGGTGCACGAACATGGCGCGGCGGTGATGATCCAGCTCACCCATCTCGGCCGCCGCACCCGCTGGGACAAGGGCGACTGGCTGCCGGTGCTCTCGCCCGGCCATGAACGCGAACCCGCCCACCGCGCCTTTACCAAGAAAATGGAAGACTGGGACATCGAGCGGGTAATCCAGGACTACGCCGACGCCGCCGAACGGATGAAGGCGGGCGGCATGGATGGCGTCGAGTTCGAATGCTACGGCCATTTGATGGATCAATTCGTCTCGCCATTAACCAATGAACTCGACGCACCCTGGGGCGGCTCATTGGACAACCGCATGGCCTTCCCCCTCGCCGTGCTCAAAGCCTGCCGCGAGCGTGTCGGCGAGGATTTCCTCCTCGGCATGCGCTATGTCGCCGACGAGCGCCTGCCCGGCGGCACCTCCCCCGCCGAGGGTATCGAAGTCGGGCAGAGGTTCAAAGCCTCTGGCATGGTCGACTTCCTCAACATCATCCGCGGCCATATCGAGACCGACGCCGGCCTCACCGATGTGATCCCGATCCAGGGCATGCCCTCGGCGCCGCATCTGGCCTGCGCGGCCGAGGTGAAGAAATCCGTCGATATCCCGATTTTCCACGCCGCCCGCGTCCCCGATGTCGCCACCGCGCGCCACGCCGTCGCCTCGGGCGCGGTGGATATGATCGGCATGACCCGCGCCCATCTGACCGAGCCGCATCTGGTGCGCAAAATCGCCAATAAGACCGAAGACCGCATCCGCCCCTGCGTCGGCGCGAACTACTGCCTCGACCGGATCTATCAGGGCGGCCTGGCGTTCTGCATCCACAACGCCGCCTCGGGCCGCGAAGAGACCCTGCCGCATGACATCCCCGAGGCCGAGAGCCCCAAACATGTGGTGATCGTCGGCGCCGGCCCCGCCGGGCTCGAGGCCGCGCGCGTCGCCGGTGAGCGCGGCCATAAGGTCACCGTCTTCGAGGCCGCAGACCAGCCCGGCGGGCAAATCAGGCTCACCGCCCAAAGCCCGCGCAAAAAGGAAATGATCGGCATCATCGACTGGCGCATGGGTGAATGCGCGCATCTGGGGGTTAATTTCCGGTTTAACACAATCGCCGACGCCGAGGATATCACCGGTGAGAACCCAGATATCGTGATCATCGCCACCGGCGGCCTGCCCTTCACCGAGGTGCTGACCGAGGGCAACGCCCATGTGATTTCCAGCTGGGACATCCTCTCGGGCGACGTCAAACCCGGCAGCAATGTGCTGGTCTATGACGACGCCGGCGATCACGCTGGCCTGCAAGCCGCTGAAATGATTGCCAATAGCGGCGCCAAAGTGGAAATCATGACCCCCGACCGCAGCTTCGCGCCCGAGGTGATGGCGATGAACCTCACGCCCTATATGCGCGCCATGCAGGACAAAGACGTCACCTTCACCGTCACCTGGCGCCTGCAATCCGTGCACCCCGAGGGCAACCAGTTGCGCGCCGTGATCGGCACCGATTACAGCGCCCACACCCGTGAAAACCACTACGACCAGATCGTGGTGAACCACGGCACCCGCCCGCTCGAGGATCTCTATTTCGACCTCAAACCCTTGTCGGTGAACCTCGGCGCGCTCGATCACGAGGAACTCGTCGCCCAGCAACCGCAAAGCGTGATCCGCAACCCCGAGGGCAGCTTCCGCCTGTTCCGCATCGGCGACGCGGTGGCCTCGCGCAACACCCATGCCGCGATCCTCGACGCCCTGCGTCTGATGGCGGTTCACTAAAACGGGCCGGATCGCTCCAGCCCGTCTTCATCTTGCTCTAAATACTCACCTTATGTTTCAGGGGGGTTCTTAGGGGGCGCCTGCGCCCCCTAAGCGCGGGGGTGCGGGGGGCGCGCAGCCCCCCCCACCTCCCTCAATTCATCCTGCCGGTTCCACCTCGCGGGCCTCCTCGGAGCGACGCCGCGCACGGTCGTCCATGAACTGGTCGAACTCGGATTTATCCTTCGCCTCGCGCAAGCGGCGCAGGAATTCGGCAAAGGCCTCCTGCTCTTCCTCGAGCCGTTTCAGCGTCTCGGCCTTATAGGAATCAAAGGCGCTATTGCCCGAGGGCGCATGCATTTTCCATGCCGCGCGGTGATGGCTTTTGCGATTGCTACAGTTTTTTCCGAACATGCCTTTTCCCCAGATCATATATGCCAATAGTGCCAGCCCGACGGGCCAGAAAAAGATGAAACCCAGCACCATGGCGGCGATCCAGGCACCTTTGCCTCTATCGTCCAACCAGTTTTCGGCGCGTCCGGGCCATGCGGTGATCGCGGTCATGTGAGTCGTCTCCTCTGCTGCGGTGTTAATGTTATTTACATTTACATACATGGGTATGGCAAGCCCCCGTTCAACCCGCAGCACAGATTTTTTCGTGAAAATGTCAGTCGCCCGAGATGAGCCCGAGCCCGCGCAGATAGATACCAACCCCGGATTCGAGCAGCTCCTCGGGCGTGAACGGGGTCCGCGCACCGGGTTTACCGCGGGCATAAAGCTCGACAATTCCGTGACTTAGCGCGGTGATATGGGCCGAGAACATCGCCCCCGGCGGGCGCCGGTCGATCGGGATACGCGCCGAGAGTTCCTCGGCCGCGCGCTGCATCACCCGATCCGAACGGGTCGCCGCGCGCGCCAGATCGGCGGTCTGGTTGACCGACAATCCGGCCTCGAACATCGCCATATAATGACCGGGATATTTGCGCGCAAAGGCCAGATAGGCGCGGCCCACCGCCTCGAAAGCCGCCATCGGCGAGGGTTTTCCGTCGTCATAGGCGTATTCCAGCACATCGCCGAACAGCTCATAGCCCTGCGTGGCAATCTCGGCGAGCAGATCATCGCGCCCGGCGAAATGCCGGTAAGGTGCCGCCGCCGAGACGCCGGCCTGTTTCGCTGCTTCGGCCATGGTAAAGCCGGTCGGCCCCTTTTCGGCGATCAGGTTGAGCGCCCCGTCGACCAGCGCCTGACGCAGATTGCCGTGATGATAGCCGCGTTTGCTCATTGCCTGCGTGTGCTGCCTTGCTGTCAAATCCGTCGCGCGAGGCTGGATGCCGCGCGCGCCCTGCGCCTCAGTATTGCACAAAGCAGCCGGGTCGCAATCCGCGGTTTGCCGCGGGATCTTCGGGCAGATCGCGCCGCAGTTCTGCCGCTACCCTCTTGCATCTATCGGCGCGCTTGCCTAAATGGGCCTCGAGAGGCTGGCGCGGGCAGGCGTTTCGCCAACCCGGTCAGGTCCGGAAGGAAGCAGCCGCAACGATTCCCGTCTGGGTCGTGTCCGGTCTCTCACCTCCCCCCCAGTCGTCGTTACCGCCGCTTGCCTTTCTTGCCGCCGTCAGTCATCGCGCGCGCGGCTTCGGCGGCAATGCGCAGTTCTTCGGCAATCTCGTCGGCTTCCTCGGGATCGAAATCCAGCGGCAATTGCAGCCCTTCGGCTTCGATATACAGACGCACCATGCCCAGATCGGTCGGCCCGATCTGCAGGTTGGCGGCGATGTCGCTTTGTTTGTTAATGCTCATATCGGCCCTTTCGGTTCGCCCATTTTGCGGTGTCGTGAAGTCTGCGCCGTGCCTAGCGCGCGGCACCCACCGGCGCAAGTGATCCGCGCAAGTCATCGGCGCAGTTCATCCGCGCAGTTCACCCGCATCACAGGGCCGCCGGAAATCCTCCGCCAAGGCGCTTTCGCCAATCCCGGCCAATACTCTGCGATACGAGGTGATTGCCCTCTTGCAATTGCCCGCCGGGGCCGCTAAACGGCCCGCAAGTGCCGACATAGCTCAGTTGGTTAGAGCGCTAGATTGTGGATCTAGAGGTCCCCCGTTCGAGCCGGGGTGTCGGTACCATCTCCCCTTATTCAGCATTGCCAGTGGCTTAGCGCTGCGGACCGCCCCTTGGGCGCCGCGCATGATCCGCAGGTGCGATGTCAGCCAAGGGCATCCCTGCCGCGAGACAGAACCACAGGCCGCAAGCGAAATACCCCCGCTGGTGGCCCCCGCGCGCCCATCTCGCCGAAATCAAAGTGCGATCAAACGGCCATCAATCCCCGATGCACTCATCGTCAGGATGGCGCAGCGCAGCACCTCTGGCAGGCACAAACTTCCCGACAGGCGCGGCGCAATGCCACCCGCAATTCACCGGCCAGCTGCCCGCCGACCAGCGCAGAAACCGATACGGCAACCGCCAATCGGCCTATTCGCTCGCAGGCGCAGCCCCCTCGGCAGCGCCTTCAGCGGCCCCTTCCGCGGCGCCTTCAACCGGCGCTTCTGTGCCACCGCCCAACAGGCGGTTCAACCGGCTCCTCACCGCGTCCTCGGCCCCTTGGCGCAGCGCCTCCTCGGTGGATTGCCCCTCCTCCAAGGTGATGCCCAGCCGCTCTTCCGCCTCGGCCTCCAGCCGCGCGCGCGCCTCTTCCTGCAGCCGCTCGGCCTCGGCCCGTGCCGCCGCTTCCAGCCGCTCGCGCTCTTCGGCCAGACGCCGCTCGGCCAGCCCTTCCAGATCCAGCCGGAACCGCGGCTCGGACCACGGGCCGGTGATCATCAGCGGCACGCTGAACGCCGCGCCGGTCTCGGCATCGCGGATCGCCTCGGGCGTCACGCGGTATTCCAGCACCTGCGCGCCCAGATCGACCACGCCCTCGCCCAGCACGCTGACCAGATTTGCGCTCAAGGATAGATCGTCATTGGTTAAGATACCGTTTTCAATCGAATAGCTGCCCGCCAAACTCTCGAAAATTGTCCGGTTTCCTTCGCCGACATAGGACAGATCGAGATTGCGCAGCATCCCCGCCAGATCAAAACCGATGATCTCGCCGGCGCCGAAATCCAGCCGCCCTTCGCCGCTGAGCGAGCGCATGATCGCATCCATCGAGCCGCCGACACCGAGAAACTGCAGGTCCAGCGAGGCCGTGCCCGCCAGCCGCTCAAACCCCGCAACCTGTTGCAATAGCGGCAATAATTGCACATCGCGCAGCCGCAGATTGCCACCGACCGAGAGGCCCGAGCGGTTGTTGGCCACCAACTCCCCCGCCAGCGCCCCGTCAAAGGCGCGCACCTCGGCCAGTTCGATCACCGCCCGCGACCGCTCGACCACCAGCGCGCCGCGCAGCGCGTCGAGATTGGCGAAACCGGTCTGCACCGGCCCCAGGGTCAAGCCGATCCGCGCGTCGAACAATGCGAGCGCCGAGGCGTCAATCGGCGTGGTGGGCCAGCCGCTGCCGCCGCTCTCCGTGGCCTCGCCGCCGGTGGTAAAGGGCCGCAGATCCAGCGCATCGGCGGCCATTTCGCCGGTGATATTGGGCCGTTCGCCCGCCATATCCACGTCGAGCGCGGTGCGGATGCTATTCGCGCCGATGCCGATCACCCCCTCGCGCAGATGCACACTGCCAGCGGGCGCCAGCGTGATCTGCCCCGCCATGATTAATGGCCGCGCCCCCTCGGGCAGTGGCTCGGCGCCCGAGACCCCCGCCAATGCCAGCGCCGGTGCCAGACGTTGCGCGTCAAGGCTGATGCGCCCCTCGGCGGCCAAGGGCTGCAGCCCCGCGCGGCCGGTAAAGGACGCCTCGGCGCCCTCGGCCACCAGCGTCGCCGCGATCGCCACCACCTCGCCGGACATCAGCCCCGCCAGCGATCCGACCTGCGCCTGTATCCGCCCCTCTTGCCCGCCGCGTGTGGCGGTGAGGCTCAGGTCCACGGGGCCGGATTGATCGGGCATGGTCAGCTCGATCCCGACGCCCTCGACGCGCAAATCACTGCCCGCGCCGTGGTCGATATAGCGCAGGCTGGCGCCCGCTATCAGAGCGCGGTCAAGGGTGAATTGCGGCGCCCCGCCAGTGCTGTCACCCGCGGCGCTTTCGGGCTCCGCGTCACCGCCGAGCCCCTCGAACACCCAATTCGCGCGCCCGTCAGCAAAGCGTTCGAGCACGATCACCGGCTCTTGCACCTCGAACCGCTGGATCGCCACATTGCCGCCGATCAGCGCCGAGAGATCAACGCCCACATCAACCGCCGCGGCCTGCAACATCGGCCCCGCCTCTGAGCCTTCGATATTGGCCAAGGTCACGCTCTCAATGCGCGCGCCAATGGTCGGCCAGAGCGTCGGGCTGACATCGCCCGAGATGGTTAACGCCCGCCCCGTGCGCGCCTCGAACTGCTGCGCGGCGAGATTGGCAATACGCTCGGCCGGGACCAAAAAGATCGCCGCAACCAGCAGCACAACCAAGACAACAACCAATCCGACCAGCCTGAAAACCCAACGCATCGCACCCTCCGAAACCCGTTATTTCGCCATGATAGCACTGCAGGAGTCGCGCACAAGCGCTTGCTGCGTCACGGATTCGTGCGGGTTCCGCGGTGGTGGCGCGGCCCTCTGCACCGCAGCCGACGCGACGTCCCCCCTTGCCTGAATCGCCCGCCTGCAGCAGCTTTAACCCTTCCTTCATCGCTTGAGGCCATCATGTCCGAACCCTCCGATACGCCCCGCGTTACCACCCGCATTTCTGACGGTATTGCCGAGGTCACGCTCTCGCGGCCGGATAAATTGAACGCCTTTGACACTGCCATGTTCGAGGCGGTCAGCGCTGCGGGCGATGAGTTGATGCAGACCGAGGGGTTGCGCGCGGTGATCCTGCACGGCGAGGGGCGCGGGTTTTGCGCCGGTCTCGACACCGCGCAGCTGATGGCATTCGCCGGTCGCATCGACGCGCTGCGCGAAGAGATCAACACGCCGCTGCCGGGCCGCGCGGACAACGCCTTTCAACACCCCTGCACAATCTGGGCCGATCTGCCGGTGCCGGTGATCGCGGCGCTCCACGGGGTGACCTTTGGCGCCGGTATGCAACTGGCGCTGGGCGCGGATATCCGCATCGCCCACCCCGAGACGCGGCTCTCGATCATGGAGACGCGCTGGGGGCTGATCCCCGATATGGGGCTGAGTAAACTCCTGCCCGGGCTGATGCGCGCCGATCAGGCGCTGGAATTGATCCTCTCGGCGCGGATTGTCGAGGCAGCGGAGGCGCAAAGCCTCGGGCTGGTGACGCGTCTGGCCGAGGACCCGCTGGCAGCAGCGCGCGAGACCGCCAAGGCCATCGCCGGCCGCAACCCCGAGGCGGCGCGCGGGGCGAAAGCGCTGGTGCGCGCGGCTTGGCCCGGCGGCGACGCGCATCTGGCGCTGGAGGCACGGCTGCAGGCGGAAATCATCGGCTCGAAGAACCAGATCGAGGCGGTGATGGCCGAAATGCAAAAACGCCCGCCGAAGTTCGGCTGACGCCTCCACCACGCCGACCACCACGCCAACCACCATCGCCGCCACCATCAAGACGACTGATCGCGGCTCGAAACCGGCAAGGAATAGGGTTAAGAGGGGTTTTGTGATCTCGCCCCTCTGCTACTGTGCTGTGCAGACCCTGAACGGAGCCTTGCATGAATTTCCGGTTTCTTCGATATACCACCTTCGCCCTTTGCATCCTGATGACCGTGGTCTGCACGGTGCTGATTCCGGTCTGGTCATGGCTGTGGATGCCGGCGTTGGTGTTTCTGGCGCTCTCGCTGATCGGTCTGCGCGATATGCTGCAAACGCGGCGCGCGATCCTGCGCAATTATCCGGTGCTCGGCCATATCCGCTATCTCTTCGAGATGGTGCGCCCGGAAATCCGCCAGTATCTGCTGGAAAGCGACCACGACGAAGAGCCCTTCTCCCGCGAGGCCCGCGGCATTGTCTACCAGCGCGCCAAAGGCGTTGAGGACAAACGCCCCTTTGGCACCAAGATGAGCGTCTATGACGGCGGCTATCAATGGCTGACCCATTCGATCCGGCCCAAAACCATCACCGACACGGATTTCCGGGTGATGATCGGCGGGCCCGATTGCACCCAACCCTATAACGCCTCGCTCTATAATATCTCGGCGATGAGCTTTGGCGCGCTCTCGGCGAATGCGATTCTGGCGCTGAACAAAGGCGCGAAAATGGGCAATTTCGCCCATGACACCGGCGAGGGCGGGATCAGCCGCTATCACAAAGAGGGCGGCGGCGATCTGATCTATGAATTCGGCTCGGGGTATTTTGGCTGCCGCACCGATACCGGCCAGTTTGACCCCGAGAAATTCCGGCAGACCGCCGGTCTCGATCAGGTCAAGATGATCGAGATCAAACTCTCGCAGGGCGCCAAACCCGGTCAGGGCGGGATGCTGCCCGGCGCCAAGATCACCCCCGAGATCGCCGAGGCGCGGGGGATCCCCGTCGGCGTCGATTGCATCTCGCCCGCCGGTCACAGCGCCTTTACCACGCCGATCGAATTGATGCAGTTTATCAAGCAATTGCGCGAGCTTTCGAATGGCAAACCGATCGGGTTCAAGCTCTGTATCGGGCACCGGCGCGAATTTATGTGTATGGTCAAGGCGATGCTGGAAACCGGCATCACCCCGGATTTCATCGTCATTGACGGCAAGGAAGGCGGCACCGGCGCGGCGCCCCTGGAATTCGCCAACCATATGGGGATGCCGCTGGTCGAGGGGCTGACCTTTGCCCATAACGCCCTGCGCGGCGCCGGTATCCGCGACCGGATCAAACTGGGCGCCTCGGGCAAGCTGATCCATGCGTTCCATGTCGCGAAAGTGCTGGCTCTGGGCGCGGATTGGGCAAATTCGGCGCGCGGCTTTATGTTTTCCATCGGCTGCATTCAGGCGCAGGCCTGCCACACCAACCACTGCCCGACCGGCGTCGCCACCCAGGACGAATGGCGCCAACGCGCGCTGGTGGTCTCGGATAAATCCGTGCGGGTGGCGAATTTCCACCGTAACACGTTGAAAGCGCTCGGAGATATGGCCAGTGCTGCGGGGCTTGACCACCCGTCGAACTTCTTGCCGTGGCATCTGATGATGCGCGAGAATGACCGCGAAATGGTCACCGGCGAAGAGGTCCACCCCTATATGCCCGAGGGTTTTCTGCTGCGCGGCGATGACGCGCGGTTCGGCTATATGATCCGCTGGAACCGCGCCAGCGCCGAGAGTTTTGAACCCTTTGATGAAGGGGTTTAAGCGGGGATTTGGGCCACGGCGGCATGCCTCTGGCAGTCTATAGGGGCGAAAATCGGGGGCATCGAGCCCCCGCTTTTCGTTGGGGCCGCCCCCAAACCCCGCCAAAGGGGTTTTCCACCCCTTTGGAAGCCCCGAGGATATTTAGGGCATAAAGTGGGGCGGGGAGGCGCTGATTTGACGCATTGCGCCCTTTTCCACCCCAAGAAACCGGCGTATAGGCGGCGGATGAGTCAAAACCCGCCGAACCTTCGCCCCGACCTCGCGCCGCGCGCGCGATTGACCGAGACGCCGCGCCCCGCAGGCCGCGATGCGCAGCCGACGATTGGCATGGTGTCGCTGGGCTGTCCGAAAGCGCTGGTTGATAGCGAGCGCATCCTGACCCGTTTGCGCGCCGAGGGCTACGCGATCTCGCCCGATTACCAAGGCGCCGATGCGGTGATCGTCAACACTTGCGGGTTTCTCGACAGTGCCAAGGCGGAATCGCTGGATGCGATTGGCGAGGCTTTGGCCGAGAACGGGCGGGTGATTGTCACCGGCTGTCTGGGCGCCGAGCCCGAGTATATCACCGGCGCGCATCCCAAGGTTCTGGCGGTCACCGGCCCCCATCAATACGAGCAGGTGCTCGATGCAGTCCACCGCGCGGTGCCGCCCGATCCCGACCCGTTTATTGACCTCTTGCCTGCTGCTGGCGTGAAACTGACACCACGGCATTTCAGCTATCTGAAGATTTCCGAGGGCTGCAACCACGCCTGTAAATTCTGCATCATCCCCGATATGCGCGGCCGCCTTGCCAGCCGTCCGGCCCATGCGGTGCTGCGTGAGGCCGAGAAACTGGTCGCCTCCGGCGTGCGCGAACTTCTGGTGATCTCGCAGGACACCTCGGCCTACGGCGTCGATATCAAACACGCCGAAGAGCGTGGCCACCGTGCCCATATCACCGATCTGGCGCGCGATCTGGGATCTTTGGGCGCTTGGGTTCGGCTGCATTACGTCTATCCCTATCCGCATGTGCGCAACCTGATCCCCCTGATGGCCGAGGGGCTGGTGCTGCCCTATCTCGATATCCCCTTCCAGCACGCCCATCCCGACACGCTGCGGCGCATGGCACGGCCGGCGGCGGCGGCGAAAACCCTCGACGAGATCGCCCGCTGGCGCAGTGATTGCCCCGAGATCACCCTGCGCAGCACCTTTATCGTCGGCTATCCGGGCGAGACCGAGGCGGAATTCCAGACCCTGCTTGACTGGCTGGATGAGGCGCAACTCGACCGCGTCGGCTGCTTTCAATACGAGAATGTGAAGGGCGCGCGCTCCAACGCCCTGCCCGACCATGTGCCCGCCGAGCTCAAGCAAGAGCGCTGGGAGCGGTTCATGGAAAAGGCGCAGGCGATTTCGGCGGCGAAACTGGAGGCTAAAATCGGCCAGACCCTGCCGGTGATCATCGACGAGATCGACCATGAGGGCGCCACCTGCCGCACCCAGGCCGATGCGCCCGAGATCGACGGCAATCTGTTCATTGACGAGGGCTTCGAGGGGCTGACCGTGGGACAGATCGTAAATGTGACAGTGGATGACGCCTCGGACTATGATCTCTGGGGCACTTTGTTGGAAAAGTGACAGCGCGGCGCGCGGCCTGACCTTTGTGCGGCGCTTTACACTTGCGCCACGCCGCCTTGCACGCCAGCATCAAAGCACCCACGCCGCCTGTTAAGGAGGGATCAATGCCCAAAGCCTATTGGGTCGCGCATGTCGATGTTGACGACCCCGAAATCTATGACCGCTACCGCGCCGCCAATGCCGTCGCCTTCGCCAAATACGGCGCGAGGTTCCTGATCCGCGGCGCCCCGCAGCAGCAGATCGAGGGAAAGACCCGCGCCCGCACCGTGGTCATCGAATTCGCCGATCTTGAGACCGCGACCGCCTGTTTCCACTCACCCGAGTATCAGGCGGCCAAGGCGATCCGCGACCCGATCTCCAGCGCCGACACGGTGATCGTCGAGGGCTACGACGACGCCTAAGCGACCGATTGCCCGCCACGCCGCGAGGACTAGCCAAGCGCCCCGCTGCGGCCTATACCAAGCCCGCAGAAACGACGGAATATCCCCATGCGCAGCGCGACCATCACCCGTAAAACCGCGGAAACCGAGATCAGCGTGACGCTCGATCTCGACGGCAGCGGTCAGTATGACAACCAGACCGGCGTCGGCTTTTTCGACCATATGCTCGACCAGCTTGCCCGCCATGCGCTGATCGATATGACCGTGCGCACCAAGGGCGATCTGCATATCGACGCCCATCACACCGTCGAGGACACCGGCATCGCGCTGGGTCAGGCTTTGGCGCAGGCATTGGGCGACAAACGCGGCATCAAGCGCTACGGCGAATGCGCGCTGCCGATGGATGACGCGCAGGTGCGTTGCGCGCTCGACCTTTCGGGACGGCCGTTTCTGATCTGGAATATCACCCTGCCGACGCAGAAGATCGGCACCTTCGACAGCGAATTGGTGCGCGAGTTCTTCCAGGCCTTCAGCACCCATGGCGGTATCACCCTGCATCTCGACCAGATCCACGGGTTCAACAGCCACCATATCGCCGAAGCCACCTTTAAGGCCGTCGCCCGCGCCCTGCGCGACGCGCTGGAAACCGACCCGCGCAAGGCCGATGCGGTGCCCTCGACCAAAGGTGTATTGTAAGCGGATGCTGACGGTTCTGGTCGATTACGAGAGCGGCAATCTGCATTCGGCGCAAAAAGCCTTCGAGCGTATGGCAGCCGAGGTCGGCGGCGGCGAGGTCATCGTCACCTCGCGGCCCGAGGATGTGCTGCGCGCCGACCGTATCGTGCTGCCCGGTGACGGGGCCTTCCCCGCCTGCCGCCGCGCGCTGGATGCGGTCGACGGCATGGCCGAGGCGCTTGAAGAGGCGGTGCAGGTCAAGGCGCGGCCGTTCTTAGGCATCTGCGTCGGCATGCAGCTATTGGCGAGTACCGGCCATGAATACCAGCGCACCGACGGCCTTGGCTGGATCGGTGGCGATATCACCCGCATAAAGCCCGATACGGCAGGGCTGAAAGTCCCGCATATGGGCTGGAACGATATGGTGATCGACCGCAAGCATCCGGTGCTTGAGGGGCTGAATACCGGCGATCACGCCTATTTCGTCCATTCCTACCGCTTTGAGGTCGCCGATCCCGCGCATCTTCTGGCCCATGTCGATTACGGCGGCGAGGTCACTGCGATTGTCGGGCGCGATACCATTCTGGGCACGCAATTTCACCCCGAGAAAAGCCAGTCCGCCGGATTGCGCCTGATCGGCAATTTCCTGCGCTGGGCGCCATAACGCCGCAGTCGCCAGACCACACGGGAATGTCGCTTTGCGGCGGCGGGCAGATTTGCTACTGCTAGCGCAAACGATATCAAGATATAGGAGCGAGGCATGGGGCAGCCACAAGCACACGAGCGCATTCAATATATTGTCGAGGGCGGCCATCGCCTCTCGGGCACGATCACCCCTTCGGGCAATAAAAACGCCGCTTTGCCGATTGTCGCGGCGGCGCTCCTGACCGATCAACGGGTGGAATTGCGCAATGTGCCACGGATCCGCGATATCGAAGCGCTGGTCGAGCTGATCCAGTCGGTCGGCGCCGAGGCCCGCTGGCTGGGCCGCAACGAGCTGGAAATCCGCGCTGCCAATCTGCGCCCTGCCGATCTCGACCCCGATCTTTGCGCCCGCATTCGCGCCTCGATCCTGCTGGCCGGTCCGATGCTGGCGCGCTGCGGTGAAATCCGTCTGCCGCCGCCGGGTGGCGATGTCATTGGCCGCCGCCGCGTCGATACGCATTTCCTCGCACTCGAGCAACTCGGCGCGAAAATCACCGTTGATGACGCCTACCATTTCACCGCCGAAAAACTCACCGGCGCCGATGTGTTCCTTGATGAACCCTCGGTGACCGCGACGGAAAACGCTTTATGCGCCGCGGTTTACGCCGAAGGCACCACGATCCTGCGCAACTGCGCCTCCGAGCCGCATGTGCAGGATCTGGCGCATTTCCTCAACGCGATGGGCGCCAGCATCGAGGGCATCGGCAGCAATGTGATGACCATCCATGGCGGCGCCAAACTCGGCGGCACCACCCATACGATCGGCACCGATCATATCGAGGTCGGCTCGCTGATCGGCCTCGCCGCGGTGACCAAATCCGAGATCACCATCAAGGACGCCGGTGTCGAGCATCTGCGCGCCACGCTGATGGGGTTTGAACGCCTCGGCATCCGCTGCGAGATCCGCGGCAATGATCTTCATATCCCCGCCGATCAGGAAATGCGCGTGCAGGATGATTTCGGCGGCCATATCCCGATCATCTCCGACCAGCCCTGGCCCGCGTTTCCCGCCGACACCATGTCGATTGCGATTGTCACCGCCACGCAATGCGAGGGCGTGGTGATGATGTTCGAGAAGATGTTCGAAAGCCGGATGTTCTTTGTCGACAAGCTGATTGCGATGGGCGCGCGGATTGTGCTCTGCGATCCGCACCGCGCGATTGTCGCCGGCCCTTCGAAAATGCGCGGCGCACGGCTGGAAAGCCCCGATATCCGCGCCGGCATGGCGATGCTGATTGCGGCGATGTGCGCCGAGGGCACCAGCACGATCAACAACGCCCAGCAGATCGAACGCGGCTATGAGCGGATCGACGAACGGCTTAACGCGATGGGCGCCAAAATCACCCGCGTCCCCGCCCGCGTCTGAGCCGTGGCGCGCTGAATTCTCCCCCCTGTTGGCGTGAGCGCATGCACTGTGCAAAGGCCTCACCCCAACAGGAAAATTCGCGCCCCTTTCCACTCACCACGCCAGAAAACCGCCCCCAACTTTGTGCTCTAAATATCCTCGGGGGTCCCCAAGGGGGTGGAAAACCCCCTTGGTGGCGTATGGGGCCACCCATGCGGCGCGCGGGGGCTCGACGCCCCCAAGCGCCGCTTCCCCTTACCGCGCGCCTTTGGCGCGACTCACCGCTCGGTCAGCTTCAACTCAATCCGCCGGTTCTGCGCCCTCGCCTCGCGGCTCGAGCCTTCGGCTACCGGCCGGTATTCGCCGAACCCCGCCGCCGCCAGCCGTTCGGGCGCAAACCCCAGATCCTCGATCATATAGAGCACCACCGAGAGCGCCCGCGCCTGGCTCAACTCCCAGTTCGAGCCGTAGGCCGCGCCCGCCGGCACCGGCACATTATCGGTATGCCCGTCGACGCGCAGGATCCAGTCGATCTGCGACGGAATATCAGCCGCCACATCCGAGAGGATCGCCACCACATTGGCAATCTGCTCGCGCCCGCCGCGCGCCAGATCCGCCGAGCCGGGTTCAAACAGCACCTCCGAGGAAAACACAAAGCGGTCGCCGACAATGCTGACCCCCTCGCGCCCCGCCAGAATCGCCCGCATCTGGCCGAAAAACTCCGACCGGTAGCGCTCAAGCTGCTCGGCCTCGGCCTCCAGCCGCCGCCGCTCGGCCTCTTCGAGTTCCGCGCGCCGCCGCTCTTCCGCCGCCACCCGCGCCAGCGCCGCGTTCAGATCCGAACCCAGCGTCGCAATCTGCGTATCCGCCGCAGCCTCGCGCACCCGCGATTCGCCCAACAGCTCCTGCAAGCCCGAAACCTGCCGCTGCAATTGCGCCACCTGCTCGTTCAACAATGCCAAGCGCTGCTGGTCCTCGCTGGCCAGCGCCTCGGCCTCGGCCAGCTGCGCCGAAGCCAGTTCCAACAGCGCCGCGCGGGTCTGCGACTCGGTCAATTCGCGCGCCACCTGCGCTTCGGCCTCTTCGCGCGCCGCCTGCGCCGCCGCCAAAAGCGTCAGGGTTTCCTCGGCCTCGCGCCGCTGCGCCTCCAGCGCCAAGGTCATTGCCGTCAGTTCGGTATCCGCATCGCGCAGGCGCGCGCGCAGGGTCTCCGCCGCCGCGAGTTCCGCCAGTCGCGCCGCCTCCTCGCGGCTCAACTCGCCCTCAACCTCGGCCAGCCGCTCGCGCAATGCCTGCGCCGCTGCCGCCTCGGCCAGTCGCGCCGCCTCGGCCTCTGAGACATCCTCGCCCAGACTGTCCCGCAACGCCGCGAGTTCCGCCAAAGCCTGCTGCCGCGCCAGTTCCGCCGCGCTCAATTCCGCCTCCAACTCCGCAATCCGCGCCTGCGTGCCTTCATCCAGCGCCGCCAGATCCGCCAAAGCCTGCCGCCGCGCCAGTTCCTCGGCACTCAGCTCCGCCTCCAGCTCCGCAATCCGCGCCTGCGTGCCTTCATCCAGTGCCGCCAATTCCGCCAGAGCCTGCACCCGCGCGAGTTCCTCAGCACTCAACGCCGCCTCCAGCTCCGCAATCCGCGCCTGCGTCCCTTCATCCAGCGCCGCCAATTCCGCCAGAGCCTGCGTCCGCGCCAGTTCCTCGGCACTCAACTCTGCTTCCAGCTCCGCAATCCGCGCCTGCGTGCCCTCGTCCAACGCCGCCAATTCCGCCAGAGCCTGCGTCCGCGCCAGCTCCTCCACGCTCAACGCCGCCTCCAGCTCCGCAATCCGCGCCTGCGTCCCCTCATCCAACGCCGCCAATTCCGCCAGAGCCTGCGTCCGCGCCAGTTCCTCGGCGCTCAGTGCCGCCTCCAACTCGGCAATTCGCGCCTGCGTCCCTTCATCCAGCGCCGCCAATTCCGCCAAAGCCTGCTGCCGCGCGAGTTCCTCGGCACTCAACGCCGCCTCCAACTCGGCAATCCGCGCCTGCGCCCCCTCATCCAGCGCCGCCAGTTCCGCCAGCGCCTGCGTCCGCGCCAGTTCCTCGGCACTTAACGCCGCCTCCAACTCCGCAATCCGCGCCTGCGTCCCCTCATCCAGCGCCACCAGCTCCGCCAAAGCCTGCGTCCGCGCCAGCTCCTCCGCGCTCAACGCCGCCTCCAGCTCCGCAATCCGCGCCTGCGTGCCTTCGTCCAACGCCGCCAGTTCCGCCAGCGCCTGCTGCCGCGCCAATTCGCTGTCGCTCAGGCTCGCATCCAGCCGCGCAATTTCCGCCAGTTGCGCCTCGGATAGCGCCGTCGCCTCCGCCAGCGCCGCCTCGCGCGCGGCCAAGGACGCCGCCGTCTGCGCCTGCAAATCCAATGCCGCCTGCCGCTCGCCCTGCACCCGTTGCAGGGTCGCCAAAGTGTCCGACAGCCGCGCCAAAGTCGCCGCCTGTTCGCCCACCGCGCGGCCCAAGGTCTCGCGGGTTTCCGCCAGTGTCGCGCGTGCCGTATCGCGCTCCGCCTCGGTCTCGCTCAACCGCGCCAGCATCTCGGCCAGCGCCGCCTCGACCGCCTCGCGTTCCGCCGCCAAAAGCCGCGCCGCCTCGACCTGCGCGTCCATCTCGTCGCGCGCCTGCGCCAGTGCCAGATCCAGCGCCTCGGCCTCCGAGATAACCGCATCGCGCGCCGCCTCCACCTCGGCCAGCTGCGCGCCCAAATCCGCGCGTTCCGCGATCAGCGCCGCGACTTGCGCCTCGAAGGCGGTGATCTGGCTCTCTGCCGCCTCCAAGGCCTCGCCCCGCGCGGTCAAATCCCGCCCCAATGCCGCAATTGTCGCCTCTTGCTGGCGCGAGTTCGCGCGCAATGCCGCCAGATCGCCGCTCAGCCCCGCGACCTCGCCGGTCAGCGCCTCGACACGGCCCCGCGACAGGCCCAAAGCATCGGTCAGATTGGCCACCTGCGCGGTCAGCCCCTCCAGCTCGCTGTCTTGGGAATTGATCGTGTCGCGCATCACGCTTTGCACGATCATGAAAATCGACAGCACGAACATCAGGATCAGCAATAGCGCCGTCATCGCATCGACAAACCCCGGCCAAATCGAGGCCGAAAACCGCTGTGAGCCGCGCCGCGACAGACCCATCAGTCTGCCCCTTCAGGCCCGACGCTGGGCGGTTGCTGCCGGTTCAATTGCCGCACCGCCTGCGTCAAAACCGCCAGATCGCTGCGCATATCGGCCATGGATTCCTGCCGGCCGGCGGATAATTCCTCAAGGATTCTCACCAGTTGCACATCCATCGAGCGCAGCCGCAGACGCGTTTCCGCCTCGATATGCGGCTCATCCTCATCGCCCAGCTTGCCGCGCAACTCGGCGACCAGCGCCTCTTGCCCCTCGGCCACCCGCGTCAGCGCCGCCGCTGAGGAGGCCTCCATCTCGAATCGCAGCGACAGCCGGTCAACCGCCTCGGCCAGCGTCGCCAGCCCCTGATCCAACTGCGAACGTCCGGCCTCGCTTTCCGCCTGTAGCGCGCGCATCCCGTCCATCTGTTCGGTCAGGCTGTCGAGGATTTCGGCCACCGCCGCCATCCCTTCCGAGCCGCCCTCGCCCTCGGACGCGGTGCCCAGACGGGTGATCGACGAGAGCCATTCCTCAAGTTCGCGGTAGAACCGGTTCTGCGCCTGTGAGGCGAACAGCTCCAGAATGCCGACCACCAGCGATCCGGCGAGGCCCAAGAGCGAGCTGGAAAACGCCGTGCCCATGCCGCCCATCTGCGCCTCAAGCCCGCTCATCAAGCGGCCAAAACCGGCCATCGCGCTTTCACCGTCCTGCGGCGCCAAGGAGCGGATCGTCTCGACCACCGCCGGAACCGAGGTCGCCAGCCCGTAAAACGTGCCCAAAAGCCCCAAGAAAATCAGCAGGTTAACCAGATACCGCGTGATATCGCGCTCTTCGTCGATCCGCGTCGCCACCGATTCAAGGATCGAGCGCGCCGAGGTCGAGGAGATATGACTACTATTCCCGCGCGAGCGCAAAAGCGAGGCCAAAGGCGCCAGAAGCCGCGGCGCAATGGTGATCTGATGGCCCGGGGTTTCGGCAACGAACCCGCCAACCCAGCGCACCGAAGAGAACAGTTGCACCACCTGCCAGATCGTCGCCAACACGCCGATCACGAACACCAACAGGATGAAGCCGTTCAGCCAGATATTGGCCAGAAAAATCCCCGAAATGCGCGGATAGGCCAGCGAGACGCCGACCAGCACCAGCGCCAGCGAGACCAGCATCAGGGACAATTGCCGGAATGGCTTGGTGAACTGGACCCCGCCAATCGGCCCCAGCGCGCCCGCTTTCAAATCTTTCGCCATATGTAGCACCCGGTCATTGCACCACAAAATCTAGTAGCTATAGGCGGGTTTGCCAACTGCGAACTATGCGGTTTTCAACATCTTCACCCGATCCGAGAGCCACTGCAACTCGGGGTCGGGCAGGCCCAGCTCGGCCAGATGCGCGGTGGTCTGGTGCAGATACTCGCAATTCGGGCCACGGTCGCCCACCGCCGCAGCGATAATCTGTGCCTGATCCTCCAGCTCCAGCGCGCCGCAATACTGCCCGTGATCGCGGTCGATGACATAGACCACCGCCTCGACCTCGCGCCCCGCATCCTTCCCGTCCTCCAGTGTCAGCCGCTGGCGGGTCTCCAGATAGGCCGCCGAGATCAACTCGCGCGCGCGTAGATATTCCAGCGTTTCCTCGGCAATCTGCGGCGCGATCTCAAAGGCGACCCCGTGGCAATTTGCCCCCTCGGCGGCATCAAGCGCCAGCACCAGACCGGGGTCCTGCACGGTGCCGCGGTGATGGATCGAGCGCATACAAAACGAGCGGTGGAACCCGTCCAATCGCGCAATCCGCCGCGCGGTCCAGGCAAACCCCGGATTCCACACCAGCGACCCGTATCCAAAGACCCATAATGACTGCATTCCGGTTCCTCTTGGCTGGGTGGCGTCTCTGCGACGGCTCTGCGGCGCTAATCTCTGGCGGCGGCCCTCAAGGGGATGTAAACAGCGGATCAGTTAATGACAACGGGGTGGGCCATGCGCGTTCTGGCAGTTCTGGCAGTTGTGGCGGCCTTGGGCTGGTGCGGATATTGGTTTATCGGTGCGCGGGCGCTGGATTCGGCGATCACCAGCGGCTTGGTCGCGGCGCAGGACGCGGGCGCCGAGGTCAGCACCGAGGGCCATGTGATTCGCGGCTTTCCGAACCGCTTTGACGTGACCTTTGACGCCCCGCGCGTCGCCAGTGAGGGCATCGCATGGTCGGCGCCCTTCGTGCAGTTTTTCGCGCTCTCTTACCGGCTCAACCATCTGATCGCGGTTTTCCCCCATGACCAACGCCTCACCGTCTTTGGTCATGAGGCGCTGGTCCATAGCGAGGATATGCGCGCGAGCCTAGTTGCCGAAGCGGGCCGCGATTTGCCCCTAGAGCGCATCGCCTTGGTCGGCCAGCAGCTTGAGGTGATGGTGAACGGCCAGACCCATCAAATCGACGGGCTCCGCGCCGCCAGCCGCCGGATCGCGCCCCGCGAGCACCAGATTTCGGTGCTCTTGGAAACCCTGATCCCCGACCAACCGCTCATGGAGCGCGAAGACCCCCAGCGCCTTTACCCGCGGTTTTTCGATGTGCTGCGGCTGGATGCCGAGGTGGAATTCGACCGCGCCATCGACCGCCATCTGATCGGCGGCGCCGAACCCCGCCTCACCCGCCTCAGCCTGACCGGCGGGCGCGCGGCATGGACCGGCACCGATATCACCGCCTCGGGCAATCTGACGCCGGGGATGGACGGGCGCCTCTCGGGCGATGTCTTGGTGACGGTGACCGGCTGGCGGGCGCTGGTTGATCTGGCGCGCGCGGCGGGGGTGATGCCCGCCGAGCATGACGCGCTGATCGTGATGGCGCTGCAGGGGCTGGTGGCGCCTGATAATCCCGAGCGCATAGAGGCCGGTTTCTCGGTGCGCGACGGCGCCGTCTGGCTCGGCCCGATCCAAGTCGGACAACTGCCGCCGCTGTGGTAAACGAAACGCCTTGAGACCCTGTTTGGCCCGGGGGCACCCCGGGCCGCGCCCGACCCTCCCCCCGGGAGGGCGCCTTGGCGATGTCGTGTAACGTTCTGAAGTCATTGATGCTTTGGAGCACAGCGCACTGCAGTAATCGTGACTGCGCCCACCCAGGATCGGGCGCGTCCCTTCCCGCCAAGCTCGGGGGGGTAGCAATACACATCGCGGCGAAAGCCGGCGAAACGCCCCTACCCCGACCGCCCGCCGCTCTTGCCCACCACCGACAGCCGCACCGGCGCCTGACCTTCCGGCCCTGCCCCCTGCGCTGCGGCATCCTCGGCGGGTGACGGGCCCACCGGACGCTCCGGCCCCGCATGCGGCACCCCGCCCAATTCCTCACGCAGCACCACGCGCAATTCATCCATCAACTCGCGCCGCACCGCCTCCATCTGCTCGGCCTCGCGCGCCGCCTGTTCCTGCGCCGACAGGGGCGATTCGTCGAACACCGAGCGATGAATACGGTCGTGCAAGATCTCGGCCAGCGCCGCACCGGCCAGAACACCGGTGACATTGGCGCCGAAATCCAGCCATTCGGCGCTGCGCCCCACCGTCGGCTGGATCAATTCAATCGCGCCGCCGTAAAGGATCACCAAAGGCACCGCCCAATACCAGCGCCGCGAGTCGGTGACGATCAGCGGGAAAATGATCAGCAGAAAACCGGCGAAATGATAGGCTTTGTCCAGCCCTTCGATCGAGATCGCCTCGGGCGGGATCGCGGTCAAGGATAACACAGCGGTGGCCAGCGCAATCATGAAACTGAGCACCAGCCCCGATTTCCGCCACATCCATGTTTGATGAATTTTCAACGCTCCCAGGGTCGCCGCGCTAGTCTCGCGCCGCGCTGCCTGCTCCTTGACTGCCGTGTTGCTCTCGCCCATCGCCGGTTCCCAGCTACGTCACTACCTGTCAATCGTTAAGGAATAGTTCCCGATTGCGGTAAAATTGCGGCAATGGTGTGGACTATCCACAGGCCGCGGGGGGCGAGATCACCCGCGCACCCCGCATCTTTTAGCCGCCGATCTACGCAGCCTCAACCAGCTCGCCCGCCTGATTTCCGGCCTGATTGCCCACCAGATTGCCCGCGCGCACGGTCTCGGTCACCCGCGCCAAAGCCCGCGCTTCCAACTGGCGCACGCGTTCCTTCGAGATGCCCATATCGGCGCCCAGATCGCTGAGCGTGGTCGGCACTTCCGCCAGATGGCGCGCGGCAACGATCACCCGCTCGCGTTCAGGCAATTGCTGCACCGCATCATAGAGCGCGGCGCGGCGGCGCTCACCGTCCAAACGCGCGGCGACATCGGCCTCGGTCTGCGCATCCTCATCCTCGATGGTCTCGACCCAGCTCCGCCCCTCGTCATCCGAGGATTGCGGCGCATCGAGCGACAGATCGGGGCCGGACATCCGCCCCATCATCGCCTCGACCTGCGCCTCGGGCACCTCAAGCTCGCGCGCGACCAGCACCGAGAGCGGCTCTTCGCGGCTCTCGTCGTCGATATGTTTGGCGATCACCCGGCGCAGGTGGAAAAACAGCTTTTTCTGCGTCGCATTGGTGCCGGTCCGCACCATCGACCAGTTGCGCATCACATAATCCTGCATCGAGGCGCGGATCCACCAAGAGGCATAGGTCGAAAAGCGCGCGCCGTTCTCGGGGTCGAATTTCTCGGCGGCGCGCATCAGCCCCAGATTACCCTGCTGGATCAGATCCTCATAGGGCACATCATAGCGCCGGAACCGGCCGGCGAATGACACCGCCAGCCGCGCATAGGCCTGGATCAGCCGGTGCAGGGCGGCCTCGTCACGATTATCGCGCCAGGCGACGGCCAATTCCGTCTCGACTTCGGCGCTGAGCATTTCTTCGGCCATCGACGCGCGGACATACCGGCGGATGTGCGGATTTTGGAACCCCATTGTTAACCCCTTTCATACGTCTCCAGATAATAGCGCTTCGCTTATATCTTGTTTCGCATCGCTACTATCTATCGCCGGACTTGTCAAGCCGAGGGGCTGGGATTACCTCCTTGGCCATGACCAGCCCGATGCCCTCCCCCGAGACCGAAACCCAGCGCCCGATGGATGCCGCACATGCCGCCGATCTATTGGTGCATGTGGCGCGTTTGGCGCATGGGCAGGCGACCGATCCCAGCCTGACCGCGGCGCAATGGACAGCGCTGCGCTATTTCGCCAGCGCCAACCGGTTCTCGCGCACCCCGTCGGCGTTTTCGCAATTCCATGTCACCACCCGCGGCACCGCCTCGCAGACGGTGAAATCGCTGGTCAGCCTCGGGTTGTTGCAACGCACCCCCTGCGAGCATGACGGGCGGGTGGCGCGCATTGATGTCACCGAGGCGGGGCATCTGAAACTCGCCTCCGACCCGTTGCGCGATCTCAGCCGCTGTATCGACGCGCTCCCCGCCGCCCAGCGCAGCGCCTTTACCGAAGCGCTCGCCACGATCTCCAGCGCGCTGGCCGGTCTGCGCGCCGCGCCGCAGTTCGGCAATTGCAACGATTGCGGCCATTGCGACACCTCGCAGCCCGCCTCGACCTATTGCCGCTGCACCCAATCGATCCTCGGCGGCGCCGATCTCGGCGCGCTCTGCGTCGATTTCGTCCCGCTCAGCGATCGCCGCAAAGGGTAATTTTCCGACATATCGCGCAGGGTAGCGACTGCAGGCATTCCACCGCATCCGGCATGACATACACCCGATTACCCGGTTGAAAAACGGCCAGCACATCGCCGCAATTCTCGCATATTCGCGGCTCAATGTCGAATTTGTGCCATTTCAGGCCATCCCCTCCAAACATCTGACATTCACACCCCCGCCGCGATATTGACCACATCCGGCTGGCACTTATCCAACATATCCGCCGCCCCGGATGCCCGCGCTATTACCCCTTGCCACCGCCGCCCCTCGCCAGCACTCTGCATAAAACCATATGGAGGCCGCGATGATCCCCGTTTTGACCCGCACAGATGTTGAACCGCTGATGGACTGGCTGGCGCTGGCCGATGCTCTGGCCGAGGGCCACCGCCGCCCCAAAGCGCAGATCGAAGACACGCTGCTGGCCCGCGGGGATGACAAGCTGCTGTCGCGCGCGGCCTGGATCGAGGGGCTGGGCATCGGGGTGAAATCGGTCACCATTTTCCCCGATAATCCCGCGCAGGGGCGGCCCTCGATTCAAGGCGCAATGTCGGTGTTCAGCGACGCCACCGGCGAGATCGAAGCGCTGATCGACAACGGCTTGGTGACCAAATGGAAAACCGCCTGCGACTCGCTACTGGGTGCGCGGATGCTGGCCCGTAAAGACGCGCGCAGGCTTCTGGTGGTTGGCGCGGGTATCGTTGCGGGCTCCATCATCGAGGCCTATTCCGCCCTGATCCCCGACCTTGAGGTGACCATCTGGGCGCGCCGCCGTGACGCCGCCGAGGCGCTCGCCGCCGCCTACCCCGGTGCGCAGGTGGCGGATGATCTGGAGGCGGCAGTGAAAGAGGCCGAGATCATCACCTGCTGCACCATGGCAAAATCCCCCGTGATCAAGGGCGCTTGGTTGCAACCGGGTCAGCATCTCGACCTGATCGGCGCCTATACGCCGGATATGCGCGAGGCCGATGACGTGGCCCTGCGCCGCGCGCGGATCTTTGTCGACAGCCGCGACACCACGCTGGATCATATCGGCGAGCTGAAAACCCCGCTTGCCGAGGGGGTGATCAGCGAGGGCGACATTCAGGGTGATTTCTACGATCTGGTGAATGGCGCGGCCGGGCGGCAATCGGACAGCGAGATCACCCTGTTCAAGAACGGTGGCGGCGCCCATCTTGACCTGATGACCGCGCGTTTCATCCTCGGCAATTGGCGCGCCGCGCAGTAGCGCACGCCCTACCAGCGCCCGCCAGCAGGGGACCGCAGCAAAGGCCCCCTGCCCCCTGATTTTGGCGCCAGAACTCGGGTTTTCCCCGCCGAACTGGCCGCCGTCACCCCGCCGCCGCGCCCCGCGGCAAATCACGCCAAAACCGCGCAACCACCTGACACCTGCCGGTAATTTCTACCAATCCGCGCGCTTTGTTCGCATTATCGGGCAAATCCAAGCGTATCCTGTCCGTCGCCACTTGAGTTTTGCCGCCCCTACGCTAATCAGGCCTTATGGACCCCGCCAAGCCGCCTTTTGCTCATGACCCGCCACCGCGCGCCACCCCTTCGGGGGCGCAACTCGCGTATCGTGAACTGCTCGGCTATTTATGCAATTCGCGCTTTTGGCTGATCCTCGGCGGGTTGATCCTGATCATCTCATGGGCCGGACCGTTCAACACATTGCAACGTTTCAACTTCCCGACGCGGTTGATCTATTGGGGCGCGACGGCGCTGTTTTCCAGCCTGATCATGACCTATCTGTCGATCATCGGGCGGCGCATGGCCTTTGCCCGTGGCATCCATTGGCTACCGGCCTCGATTGCGGTCGGCATTCTGGGCATTCTGCCGGTGATGGCGCTGGTGCATACGGTGAATATGCTGACCGTGCCGGACCTCACCCACTACCGGTTCTGGGATCTGTTTCCCGTGGTCTCGGTCTCGGTGGTGTTGATCAATGTGGTGGTGAATGCGCTCTGGGGCAGCCATGGCGCGCGCGCTGATCTGGCCGGTTTGAACAGCGGCCCTGACACCGGCGAGCTGATCCCCGCGCCCGAACGCAGCGCCATCAGTCTCACCACCACCGCGGACCCCGCCGAGATCACACCGGCCCCGCCGCAGCCAATCGCCACAGATGCGGCCACAGATGCGGCCACGGTTTCCGGCCCGGAAACGCCCGCCGATACCGCCAGCGAGATCCCCGAGGAGGTACTCGCCAACTCGCTGCTCTTTGCGAAACTACCGCAAGAGCTGGGCCGCGATATCGTCGTGGTGCAGGCGCAGGACCATTATATCGAGGTCACCACCACTATAGGCTCGGCGCTGATCCTGATGCGGCTTAGCGATGTCGAACAGGATCTGGCCGGATTGGACGGGATGCGGGTTCATCGCTCATGGTGGGTCAGCCTGCGCCATATCGAGCGCATGGAAAAGGGCACCAGCGGCCCCGAATTGCGCATGAGCAGCGGCCAGATGGTGCCGGTCTCGCGCGGCAACCGCGCCACCATGCGCGAGTTCCTCCTCGGGCGCCGTTAACCTTAACCGCAGGCGCCCAACGCCGCCGCTACTCCAGCTTTGCCGGAAACCCCTCGGCCCGCAGATCGGTGCCCAGCGCCTCCTCCAGCAGCTTCACGATCATCGGCGATTGCGCCTGCCCGCCGTAGGCCGCCTTGCCACGCAGAAAGCTCTGCGCGGTCAGCCCCGCCAGATCCATCGGCACCCCGTATTCGCGCCCGAACTCCATCGCAAACCCCAGATCCTTGAGCGCCAGATCCATGGTGAACCCCACATCATAGCTGCCGTTCAGGATCAATTGCCCCTCGGTCTCATGCACAAAACTGCTACCCGAAGAGGCGGCGATCGCCTCCCATGCGGTCTTCAGGTCCAGCCCACCGCGTTTGGCCAGCATCAGCGCCTCGCCATCGGCCACCAGATGGATGAAGGCCAGCATATTGGTGATCACCTTGATCAGGCTCGCCGCGCCCAACGGCCCCATGTGAAAGATCTTGTCGCCCATCGCCGCCAAGGCGGGTTGATGGCGCGCGAAAACCTCGGCTTCGCCACCGACCAAGACGGTGATCTTGCCCTGCGCCGCCAGATGCACGCCGCCGGTCACCGGCGCCTCCAGCACGCCCACGCCTGTCGCCTGCGCCTGTTCCGCCAGCCGCAGGATATCCGCACGGCCCAAGGTCGACATCTCGATCCAGTCCGCGCCCTTGCGCATCTTTGGCAGCACCTGCGCCAGCACCGCCTCCGAGACCGCGGGCGAGGGCAGACAGGTGATCACCGCATCCGCACCACCATCCGCTCCATCATCCGCGCCGCCCACCGCCTGCGCCGCACTATCGGCCCAGACCGCGCCCAGCGCCTCCAGCCGCGCGCGCTGTCCCATGTCGCGGTCATGCACCGTCACCGCAAACCCTGCCCGCAGCAATGAGGCCGCCAGATGCCCGCCCAGATTGCCCAGCCCGATGAATGTATACGCCATATGTCCTCCTGCCTGCAGCCCGTGACTGCCGATTTTGCTCAACTATACCGTTGAAATTGCGCCTTATTCTGCAAAGATCGCTAGGGCCGCGACCGGGGTTTCGGGCCGGTCCAGACAATTGCCGAACACGCCCGCCCAATCCGAGGGGAACTCGGGCGCGACGAAACTGATCGAGAATTGCCCCCAATAGGCGGATTTCACCCCGTCCGGCCCGATCACCTGCACCGCGCAGGCCCTGTCGCCCTGATCCGAGATCCAGACGCCACGGTAGGCGCCGCGGCCGCCCATCACATCGGCGCCCAGCCCCTCGACATACATCCGCACGACCTCGCCGCTCTCGGGCACATCCAGCCGCAAAACCGCGACCTCGCCGATGGTCGCTTCCCATGCCACCGGCCCGAAGGTGCTGTCCCAGACCTCATCGGCGATCAACGGGCTGGCGCCGAAACCGGCGATCAGCCCCAGAGATAGTCCTGCAAGTGTCGCGCGCATCCTGTCCTCCTGTGTCACCATAGCCACCCTGACACAGGCCCGCGCATCTGCCTAGAAAAAGCCGAGCCGCCGCCCGCAGGAACCCCGCGCACAGGCAGGGCGACAGCCGCCGCCGCAGCCTTGCCTTGCCGCCCGCGCCTGCCTGCACTAAGCAAAGAGCCAAAGCGACGAAAGGCAGAGCATGCGCATTCTCATCACCAATGACGACGGTATCAACGCTCCGGGGCTCAAGGTGCTCGAAGCCATCGCCCATGAGATCGCCGGCGAGAGCGGCGAAGTCTGGACCGTGGCGCCGGCTTTCGAGCAATCGGGCGTGGCGCATAAGATCAGCTATACGCATCCGATGATGATCGCCAAAATGGGCGAGCGCCGCTATGCCGCCGAGGGCAGCCCCGCCGATTGCGTGCTCGCCGGTCTGTTTGAAATCCTGCAAGACCAGCGCCCCGATCTGGTGCTCTCGGGCGTCAACCGTGGCAATAACGCCGCCGAGAACACGCTCTATTCGGGCACTGTCGGCGCCTGTATCGAGGCGGCACTGCAGGGGATGCGCTCGATCGCACTGTCGCAATATATGGGGCCGCGCACGCTGGAAATGTCCGACCAGTTCGAACCGGCGATTACCCATGGCGCAGCCGTGGTGCGCAATATCCTTGAAAACGGCATCTGGACCGAAGACGATTACCGCCTGTTCTACAACGTCAACTTTCCGCCGGTCCCCGCATCGGAGGTCAAGGGCACCCGCGTCACCACCCAAGGGTTCCGCCGCCACACCTCGTTTGGCGTCGAGCCGCATATGTCGCCCTCGGGCCGCAAATTTTTGTGGATCAAGGGCGGCCCGCAGGACATCCCGACCCTGCCGGGCAGTGATGCGGCGGCCAATCTCGACGGATATATCTCGGTGACACCGGCGCGCTGTGATATGACCGCCCATGACATGATCGCCACCCTGAAGGACCGTCTTGAATGACCGAAACCGAGCGCGCTGAAAATATCATGCGCTTCATCTATGCGCTGCGCTCGAAGGGCGTGACCGACGCCCATGTGCTGCGCGCGATGGAGCAGATCGACCGCGCGGTGTTCCTGCGCGGGGTGTTTTCCGAGCGCGCCTATGAGGATACGCCGCTGCCGATTGCCTGCGGGCAGACGATCAGCCAGCCCTCGGTGGTGGCGCTGATGACCGAGGCGCTCGAGGTCACCTCACGCCATAAGGTGCTCGAAGTGGGCACCGGCTCGGGCTATCAGGCGGCGATCCTCAGCCGCCTCGCGCGCCGCGTCTATACCGTTGAGCGCCACCGCCCGCTGGTCGCCAGCGCCCGCGCCGCTTTCGAGGCGTTGAACCTGTCGAATATCACCTGCCTCGCCTCGGATGGCTCCTTTGGCCTGCCCGAACAGGCGCCCTTTGACCGCATTCTGGTCACCGCCGCCGCCGAAGACCCGCCCGGCCCCTTGCTGCAGCAATTGCGCATCGGCGGTATCATGGTGGTGCCGGTGGGCCAGTCGGACCATGTGCAAAGCCTGATCAAAGTGCGCCGCAGCGAGACCGGCTTTGACTATGAGGAACTGCGGCCGGTGCGCTTTGTGCCGCTGCTTGAGGGGATGGCGCGCGAGTGACCCTTGGTCAGCCGCCTGATGATCGGCGAAAATCCACAACACGTTGTGGTGATGGGGTGTAACGCCCCTATAAATAAGCTATATAACGGCACGGACACGGATAGGCGCGGATCACAGCAGAGAGAAGCGGACAGGCTCGACAGGCGAGCGATGGATGCCATCTGCCGGACACGCAGCGGACAGGAATTGAACTGAATGAGCAGAGTCGAGATGAATATGCGAGCGGATGCCACGCGGACCACCAGCAAAATGGCGATGACGGGTGGCCGGTTGCGGCTGACACTGGCGCTGACCAGCGGGCTGGCGATTCTGGCCGGTTGCGGCTCGGATATGGATTGGGACCTGCGCCCCTCTGAACGTTTCTCGACCACCGAAGCCGCGCGCAATTCCACCGCCGCACGGCCCACGCCCGATCCGCGCGGGGTGATCTCTTATCCCGGCTATCAGGTGGTGGTGGCGCAGCCCGGCGAACAGGTCCGCGATATCTCCGCCCGCCTCGGCCTCGCACAGGGGGCGCTGGCCGCGCATAACGCCATCGACCCTGCCGCAGTAATGCGCGGCGGCGAACTTCTGGTGCTGCCGAGCCGCGTTGACGAGGCCACCTCGACGCCGGGCGCGATCACCGCCACCACGCTGAGCCCGGCAACCTCCGCAGGGCCGGAGCCGGTGCAACATGAGGTGCGCCGCGGCGAGACCGCCTTCTCGATTGCGCGGCTCTATCAGGTGACGCCGCGCTCGCTGGCCGAATGGAACGGGCTCGCCGGTGATATGGGCGTGCGTGAAGGGCAGATATTGGTGATCCCGGTCGCGCAACAGCAAACCGCCGCGCTGAGCGCCCCGCTCAGCGCCAGCGGCCTGCCCGGCACTGACGCGGGCGGCACCTCCGCCGCGATCACCGCCGGAACCGCTGCTGGCACCACTGCGGCGGCAACCCTGCCCGCGACAACCTCGCTACCGGGCCAAGGCTCGGCCACGCCGAACCCGCCCTCGGCGGCGCAGCCCCTGCCCGCAACCACGCCAACACCGGCCGGACAGGGCGCGACTGCAGGCGCCCCGGCGCCCGAGCCGGTCGCCGATCTGGGCGCCGAACGCACCCAGGCCGCGCAATTGGCGATGCCGGTCGAGGGCCGGATCATCCGCGCCTATGCGCGGGGCCGCAATGACGGCATCGGCATCGGCGCCCCCGCCGGCACCAGCATCCGCGCCGCCGCCGGCGGCACCGTCGCCGCGATCACCCAGGACACTGATCAGGTGCCGATCCTGGTGATCCGCCACGCCGATAACCTGCTGACCGTCTACGCCAATATCGACAATATCACCGTCGCCCGCGGCGACCGAATCAGCCGCGGCCAGTCGATCGCCACCGTCCGCCGCGGCGATCCCTCGTTCCTGCATTTCGAAGTCCGCGAAGGCTTCGAGAGCGTCGATCCGATGCCCTATCTGCAGTGACACCTTCGGGTTGAAGCAAAAGAAAGAGAGGGGGCGTTGCCCCCTCACCGCTGCGCGGCTCACCCCCAGGATATTTAGGGCATAAAGTGGGCGCCGAAAATTTGATTAAAATGCGCCTCATCTGTCGATAAATATCCTGGGGGAAGCCGCAGGCTGGGGGCAAAGCCCCCTCTGTTTTTGGCCAAGCCGTCCCCGCGCGCGCCACGCTAACCCCTTGACGCAGCGCCCTCCGCCCGCCAAACCCGACCCATGTTGCCAGCCGATACATTAGAACAGATCCACCAGCGTTTCGGGTTTCTCGAAGCCCAGCTTGCCGAGGGCGCCGATCCCGCGCGGCTGGCCGATCTGGCGCGCGAATATGACCAGCTCAAGCCGGTGGTCGAGGCGATCCAGCGTTACCGCGCCGCCCTCGCCCAGCGCGACGAGGCGCAAGCGCTGCTCGAGGATCCCGAGATGCGCGAGCTGGCGCGCGAGGAACTGGCCGAGCTCGAGGCGGAACTGCCTGAGCTTGAGGCCCGGCTGAAACTGGCGCTGATCCCCAAGGATGCCGCCGATGCGCGCCCCGCGATCCTTGAAATCCGCCCCGGCACCGGCGGCGATGAGGCGGGTCTCTTTGCCGCCGATCTTCTGCGCATGTATCAACGCTATGCCGACAATATGGGCTGGCGCTGCGAGATGATTTCGCTGTCCGAGACCGAAATCGGCGGGCTCAAAGAGGCGGTGATGCGGGTGCAGGGCGAGGGTGTTTTCGCGCGGCTGAAATACGAATCCGGCGTCCACCGCGTGCAGCGGGTGCCGGTGACCGAATCCGGTGGGCGTATCCATACGTCTGCGGCCACCGTCGCGGTGCTGCCCGAGGCCGGAGAGGTCGATCTGCATATCCCCGACAGCGATCTGCGCATTGACACGATGCGCGCCTCGGGCGCTGGCGGCCAGCATGTCAACACCACCGATTCCGCCGTCCGCATCACCCATGTGCCGACCGGTATCATCGTGGTCAGCGCCGAGAAATCGCAGCACCGCAACCGCGCTTTGGCGATGGAAGTGCTGCGCGCGCGGCTGTTTGATATGGAGCGCCGCAAACAGGACGAGGCCCGCGCCGCCGACCGCAAATCGCAGGTCGGCAGCGGTGATCGCTCGGAACGCATCCGCACCTATAACGTGCCGCAGGGCCGCCTCACCGACCACCGGATCAACCTCACGCTCTATGCGCTGTCGCAGGTGATGGGCGGTGATCTTGATCCGGTGATCGAGGCGCTGACCGCCCATGATCAGGCGCAAAAACTCGCCGAGCTGGAGGGATGACCCCCACCGCAGCGCTGCAAGGGGCGATCGCGCGCCTCAAATCCGCCGGCATTCCCGATCCCGCCCGCGATGCGCGGCTGCTGCTGGCCCATGCGCTCGGCGTGGCCAGTGACCGGCTGACGCTGGCGCTGCATGACCCGTTCCCCGAAGACGCGCAGCAGCGGTTCAGCGCGCTGATCGAGGCCCGCGAAGCGCGGCATCCGGTCAGTCATCTGCTGGGGCGGCGTGGCTTCTGGGGGCGTGATTTCATTGTTTCACGCGATGTCCTTGACCCGCGCCCCGACACCGAGGCGTTGATTGCCGAGGCGCTCAAAGCCCCCTTCACAAAGGTGCTCGACCTTGGCACCGGCTCCGGCGCTATCCTCCTGACCTTGCTCGCAGAATCACCGCAATCACAGGGCACCGGCGTCGATCTCTCGCCCGCAGCACTGACCGTCGCGCGGGCCAATGCCGATGCCCTTAACCTCACCGACCGCGCCACGCTCACCCCCTCGGACTGGTTTACCAATGTCACCGGCAGTTTCGATCTGATCGTCTCGAACCCGCCCTATATCGCCGAGGCCGAGATCCCCTCACTCGCCCCCGAAGTCCGCGAACACGAGCCGCATATGGCGCTCACCCCGGGTGGCGACGGGCTGGCGGCCTACCGCATCATTGCCGCGCAGGCCGCCGCATTCATGACCCCCAACGCGCGGCTCATCCTGGAAATCGGCCCGACCCAAGGCGCCGCTGTCGCGCAACTCCTGCAAGACCACGGCTTCGAGACGCCGCGCATCCTGCCTGATCTTGACCAGCGCGACCGCGTGGTCAGCACCCGCCTGCCCCGCTAAGTCGCGCTTTTCATGCTCTTTTTGTCACGAAACCGCCGAATCACGCAGAAATATCCGCATTTTCTGCAAAACTCCCTTGTCTCACCGCCGCTGCCGTGGTTAGACCCTTTCATGTCGCGCTTGGAACTTCGCTTGGCGTCTGCCCATCCGCGCGACACTGCCATCTAGACAGACCTGAACCTTTTGCGCGCCTTCTGCGCTGCGACAAGGTCAAACGTCCCGACCAAGGCCGGAATCTGCCCGTATGAGACCTTCGAACAAACGTTCGCGTTCAAATAAGAATCGCCCCCGTTCCCTCGGAAATGTCACGAACCGCGTGTTCGACAGCTCCGGGCCGGAGGGTAAAGTGCGCGGAACGCCGCAACAAATTATCGACAAATACTCTGTGCTCGCTCGCGATGCGCAGCTGTCGGGTGATCGCGTGGCCGCCGAGAATTTTCTCCAGCACGCCGAGCATTACACCCGTATGTTGAATGAGGCGCAGGCCGAAATGGCCAAAGAGGCCGAGGCCCGCCGCGAGCAGCAACAGCAGCAGCAAAACCAGCAGCAGGGCAACCAGAACCGGCGCGGCAATGACCAGCGCGGCGATGGTGACTCGGGGCAATCCTCGGGCCAGTCCTCTGATGATAATCGCGAGAACAATCGGGGCGACAGCCGCGACAACAACCGCGATAACAATCGGGGTGAGCGCTCGGACCGTGGCGATCAAGGCAAGGAACGGCGCAACACCCGCCGCAACCCGCGCCGCGACAACGAGAGCCGCGATCAAGACAACCGCGACGGGGATAAGTCTTCGGGCGAGAAATCCGACCAGCAGCGCGACAGCGGGAAATCCCGTGGCGACGCCGCTGCCGACAGTTCGTCGCAGAACGACAGCGCAGACAACAATCAGTCCCTGCTGGTGGACACGCCGGAATCGCGTCAGCACGCGCCCCAGCCTGCCGCCCCTCAGCCCGCAGCTGACGCGCCGAAAGCCGAAACCGCAGCGGATAGCGCCGCCCCTGAGGCCAGCGATCCCGCCGCCGAGGACAAGCCCAAACGCGCCCGCGCCCCGCGCAAGCCGCGGGTGAAAAAGGATGCCGAGGGCGACGGCGAGACCGCAGCCCCCGCCCCGCGCGCCAAGCGCAAGCCGGTGGCCAGCACCGAGCCGGTGGCCCAGCCCGCCCCTGCTCCTGAGCCCGCACCGGCAGGCGATACCACACCTGGCGCCGACTGATCCTAGGACCAGCATGGCACGGCTAGGCGGGGGCTTCGGCCCTCGCTTTGCGTTTGTGCCCACGTCAACGCCCCAGAGCCATCCACCCGCGCACCACCGCCCCGCCCCTTTCGCCCTCTGCTTTGCTTCTCGCGCCGGAGCGCTTATATCAGAGGGAGTTCACCCGCCCCCTTGCCCCCCTTTAGTGATCGAGTTCCCATGTCGCTCCCTCCCGGCTTTCTGGACGAATTGCGCACCCGCGTATCGATCGCGCAGGTGATCGGCCGGTCGGTGACTTGGGACCTGCGCAAATCCAATCAGGGCAAGGGTGATTTCTGGGGCCCCTGCCCCTTCCATCAGGAAAAAACCGCCAGTTTTCATGTCGATGACCGCAAGGGCTTCTATTATTGCTTTGGCTGCCACGCCAAGGGCGACATGGTGACCTTCCTGCGCGAAAGCCAGAACATGGGCTTTATGGAGGCGGTCGAGACCCTCGCTCAAGAGGCCGGCATGGCGATGCCCGCCCGCGATCCCGGTGAGCGCCAGCGCGCCGACCGGCGCAGCCAGTTGATCGAGGTGATGGAACAGGCGGTGCGTTATTACCGCATGCAATTGATGGGCGGTCAGGCCGAGGAGGCGCGCGCCTATCTCGACCGGCGCGGCCTCAATGACGCGCAACGCGAGGCTTGGGGTATCGGCTTTGCCCCCGATACGCGGCGCGGACTGTTTGATCACCTGACCCAAGCCGGTGTCGCCCAAGACCTGATCATCGAGGCCGGTCTCTGCGCGCGGCCCGATGATGGCGGCGCGCCCTATGACCGGTTTCGTGGCCGCATCATGTTCCCGATCCGCGATGCCCGCGACCGCTGCATTGCCTTCGGCGGCCGCGCCATGGCCGAGAATGCGCGCGCCAAATATCTGAACTCGCCGGAAACCCCGCTGTTCGACAAGGGTCGCACGCTCTACAACATCGGACCGGCCCGCGCCGCGATGGGCAAGGGCACGCCCCTGATCGTCGCCGAGGGCTATATGGATGTGATCGCGCTGGTCGAGGCCGGGTTCAAAGGCGCGGTGGCGCCCTTGGGCACGGCGATCACCGAGGACCAGTTGCGGCTGTTGTGGCGGCTCTCCGATGAACCCGTGGTGGCGCTCGATGGCGATACCGCCGGTCTGCGCGCCGGTCACCGGCTTGCCGATCTGGCGCTGCCGCTGATCTCCGCCGGTCACACCCTGCGCTTTGTGCTTCTGCCCGGTGGCCAGGATCCCGACGACCTGTTGCGCGCCTCGGGCACCACCGCGATGCGGCAATTGATCGACCGCGCGGTGCCGCTGGCGAAACTCCTGTGGGAGCGCGAGATTGACGGGCAGGTGTTTGACAGCCCCGAACGCCGCGCCGCGCTCGATGTGCGGCTGCGCGCGCTGATCGACCGGCTGCAGGACCCCAATCTGCGCGAACATTACGCCGAAGAATTCCGCCAGCAGCGCCGCACGCTGTTCCGCTCGGGCGGTGAACCCTTCACCAAGGGCGGCGCCGGTAAATGGCAGCCGGGCAAGCGCAAGGGCGCGCCGGAACCCTCTCTGCCCGGCACCCGTGGCTCGCTTTTGGCGGCGGGCACCGGCGAGGTCGGCGAGGATCTGCGCATTCTCTCGATCCTCAGCGTGCTGGCCGCGCATCCACCGCTGATGGCGCAATTTGACGACGCGCTGTTCGAGATGGAAACGCGGCGCCCCGACCTGCAGGATCTGCAACGCGCGCTGTTGCGAATCAGTCACCAGACCCCGCCCCCCGAGGCCGAGGCTCTGGCCCGCGATCTCGGCGATCTGCTGGCGCGGCATCTGACCCTGCCCTATCTGCAAACCCTGCCCCTGCGCCGCGCGCGCAGTGACCGGCATGAGGCGCAAAAATTCCTCGAACACGAGCTCGGCGTGCTCGCCGCCACCCAGGGCGGGCTGCGCGAAACGCTTGAAGCGATGGAACAAATCACCCATCTGGCCGACGAGGGACTGACCTGGCGGCTGGAACAGGCCAACGCCGAACGCGAGCGCGCGCTTCGGATTCCCTTTACCGAGAGCACAGATGATTCGGATACCACCTCGCCCGACGGCGAAACTGTCCTAGATAGACTGATAAATCAGCAAGTTTGGGTGAAAAAACCCCGATCTGGGCCCCAATAGCATTACCAACCCCCAGCGAATCACCTATTTTGACTCAACCCCTGTGATTCGGCCCGACCAGTCGCTATCTCAATGACAAAGCCGAATCACGTCTCGCCCGTTTGCGGAGGAACCATGGTCGCCAAAGAAAACGACGACGCGAAGCAAGAAGATCAGGACAGCGGTTTCACGCTGGACATGAGCCAAGCTTCGGTCAGGCGGATGATCGCCGCTGCGAAAGAGCGCGGCTTCATCACCTACGAACAGCTTAACCAAGTGATGCCGCCCGATCAGGTCGCATCCGAACAAATCGAAGATGTGATGTCGATGCTCTCGGAAATGGGCATCAATGTCGTCGAAGATGACGAGGCCGAGGAAACCGAAGCCAGCGTCCCCGCCACCACCGCCGCCGCCTCGGGCTCGACCGATGTGGTCGTTGCCACCACCACCACCGAAACGCTGGATCGCACCGACGATCCGGTGCGCATGTATCTGCGCGAGATGGGCTCGGTGGAACTGCTGTCGCGCGAGGGCGAGATCGCCATCGCCAAACGCATCGAGGCGGGCCGCAACACGATGATCGCCGGGCTGTGCGAAAGCCCGCTGACCTTTCAGGCGATCATCATCTGGCGCGACGAATTGCTCAGCGAAGACGTGCTGCTGCGTGAGGTCATCGACCTTGACGCGACCTTCGGCAACGCGATGGAAGACGAGGACGAGGACACCCCCGTCAGCCCCGTGGTCGCCGGTGTCACGCCCGTCGCCGGTGCCGCCGCCGCACCTGCCGCCGCGAAACCCGCGCAGCAAGAACTCGACGCCGATGGCAACCCGATTGCCAGCGATGACGATGACGACGACGATGAGGACGACCACTCCAATATGTCGCTTGCGGCAATGGAAGCGGCGCTCAAACCCGGCGTGCTTGAGACCCTCGACCTGATCGCACGCGATCACGAGATGCTCGAGGAAATGCAGGGCCACCGCATGCAGGCGACGCTGCAGGAAGGCGCGCGCTTCTCGCTCAACGAGGAAGCCGCCTATCAGAAACTGCGCTCGGAAATCGTCGAACTGGTCAACTCGCTGCATCTGCATAACAACCGGATCGAAGCGCTGATCGACCAGCTTTACGGCATCAATAAAAAGATCATGACGATTGACAGCGCCATGGTCCGTCTCGCCGATCAGGCGCGCATCAACCGGCGCGAATTCATCGACGCCTACCGCGGCTATGAGCTTGACCCGACCTGGTGCGAGAAAATGGCCGAGAATCCGGGCCGTGGCTGGCAGGCGCTGTTTGACCGCACCGGCGATAAAGTGCTGGAACTGCGCGAGGAAATGGCCGCTGTCGGGCGTTATGTCGGGGTCGATATCTCGGAATTCCGCCGCATCGTGCAGCAGGTCCAGAAGGGCGAACGCGAAGCCCGCGGCGCCAAGAAGGAAATGGTCGAGGCCAACCTGCGTCTGGTGATCTCGATTGCCAAGAAATACACCAACCGCGGTTTGCAGTTCCTTGATCTCATTCAGGAAGGTAATATCGGCCTGATGAAGGCGGTGGATAAATTCGAATACCGCCGCGGCTATAAATTCTCGACCTATGCGACGTGGTGGATCCGGCAGGCGATCACCCGCTCGATCGCTGATCAGGCGCGCACCATCCGGATTCCGGTGCATATGATCGAGACGATGAACAAACTGGTCCGCACCAGCCGCCAGATCCTGCACGAGATCGGCCGTGAGCCCTCGCCCGAGGAGCTGGCCGACAAGCTGCAAATGCCGCTGGATAAGGTGCGCAAGGTTCTGAAAATCGCCAAAGAGCCGATTTCTTTGGAAACCCCGATTGGCGACGAAGAAGACAGCCAGCTCGGTGATTTCATCGAGGATAAAAACGCCACGCTGCCGCTGGATTCCGCGATTCAGGAAAACCTGCGCGAGACCACCACACGGGTGCTCTCCTCCCTGACCCCGCGCGAAGAACGCGTGCTGCGCATGCGTTTTGGCATCGGCATGAACACCGACCACACGCTCGAAGAGGTCGGCCAACAGTTCAGCGTCACCCGCGAACGCATCCGCCAGATCGAAGCGAAAGCACTGCGGAAGTTGAAGCATCCGAGCCGCTCGCGAAAGCTGCGGAGCTTCTTGGACCAGTAAAGGAAAAGGCGCCCTTTGGGGCGCCTTTTTTATTTCACTAGACCAAGTGCCAATTGTTCAATTTCAACTAGCGTTGCATCTGATCTTACATGCAGGTCAATCACAATCTCGCCCGAAGCACTTATAATTAAATTTCCGCCAGTTTCGTTTTGGTCTGGGAAACTCATCTTCAATATTACTTCCACCGGAACAAAGCCGGTAGTGTCGCATGTTAAGTCATGCCGAATGTAGATACGCATCACCTTAGTTTCAAACATTTGCTCATCTTTCTCCCAAAATACATATGCACAGTGATTACTGATACTGCACACTTTTTTTGCAATCCGTCTACTCTCATGACTTTGGGCCGAATCTTGTGCGGTTAGAATAAATCAGTTGAATTTGGCCCTACATGCAGTGAAAAGGTGATTCCTAAAATTTTTTGTCCCATTTCACCGTCCCGCCCGTGTGAAACACGGGCCGCGCCCCACCTCCCCCAGGAGGGCGCGCTTGACGCACCGCATCAGCCCCCAACGCCCGACGGGCAGCTTTCCAGCCTCGGCCCTGCCCCGCCCTGCCCTCCAGGTCGGGCGCTGCCCTCAGCGCCAAGACAGCGACGCCGACCAATCACCGGACGCAATCGCGCCGCCCTTCGTCAGCCCATCTAACTCACAGCGCCCCACTCCACCCCCTCACCCGTGGCCACCACGGGCCGCACCCGACCCTCCCCCGGGAGGGCGCATCGGCGATGTCACTCACGGCCCAACCCACATCCATGCTTTCAACCACCCCGCATTGTAGAGCCGTTGCATTGCGCCCACCCAGTGTCGGGCGCGCCCCTCAGCGCCCTGCCCAAGGTGCGTGCACAGCACACACCCTACCCGGCCGCCGCAGCCCTTCGTGGTAAACACATCCTGAACCCGACAGGCCAACCCGTTGAAATCCCACGTCCCACACCCTGTCCCACGCGCGGGACACCCCTTTTCACTACGCCCGGGCGCCCTATCTAAAGACCATGGATTTCAACCGCCCCGCCCCTGACCTCGCCCCCGCTTTAATCGGCGCCATCCTCACCATTCGCGGCTGCCAGGGCGTGATCACCGAGACCGAGGCCTACTCCCCCGACGACCCCGCCGCCCATTCCTACCCCGGCCCGACCAAGCGCAACGCCGCCATCTTCGGCCCCTGCGGCCATGCCTATGTCTACCGCTCCTACGGCCTCCATTGGTGCCTGAGCGTCGTCGGCCAGCCCGGCCATGCGGTCCTGATCCGCGCCCTTGAACCCACCCAAGGCATCGCCGAAATGATCCGCCGCCGCGGCACCGATAAACGCCTCACCCTCGGCCCCGGAAATACCGCCCAAGCCCTCGGCGTGACCATCGCAGATTACGGCCACCCGCTCGACGCGCCCGATTTCAACATCCAACAGGGCCCCGAGGTCGAACTCCTCACCGGCCCCCGTATCGGCATCACCAAAGCCGCCGACTGGCCGCGCCGCTTCGGGTTGAAAGGCTCGCGTTACCTCTCCAAACCCTTCCCGTCATCTGTCTGAAAATATCCCGGGGGAGGCGCCAGCCGGGGGCAGCGCCCCCATCCGCCTGCCCGTCAGGGCGGGCTTAAACGCACAAAGGGGGCCGCAAGGCCCCCTTTTCAATTCAACAGGTCAGATCCCTCAGGCCTTGCCGCGGTAGATATCCACCAGCTTGCCCAGCATCTCCAGCGCATCCTCGCGCGAGCGCTGGAACGAGTTCCGCCCGATGATCGAGCCATTCCCGCCGCCGTCACGGATCGCCCGCGCGTCGTCATAAACCGCATCGGCGCCCTTCGCGGCCCCACCCGAGAACACGATCAACCGGCGCCCATTGAACGAGGACTGCACGCAATGCTTCACCCGCGCCGCCTGCGTGGCAATGTCGATCCCCTCGGCCTCATAGACCTTCTTGGCTTCGGGCAGCATCAGATGATCGGTCGAGAGTTTGATCTTGATGATATGCGCACCCAGAAGCGCCGCCATATGTGCCGCATAGGCCGCCACATCAATCGCCGTCTCGCCGTCCTTGCTCACCGCCTCGCCGCGCGGATAGGACCAGATCACCGTCGCCACGCCCTTGGCCGCGGCCTCTTTGCGCATCTCGACGATCTCTTCGAACATATCGAGCGCCATATCCGAGCCCGGATAGATGGTGAACCCGATCGCACCGGCCCCAATCCGCAGCGCGTCATCCACCGAAGCCGTCACCGCCTGGTTCTTTCCCGCGCCGTCACCCATCAGCGAGTTGGCGCTATTGACCTTGAGGATCGTCGGGATTTGACCGGCAAACGTATCCGCCCCCGCCTCGAGCGGCCCCAAAGGCGCCGCATAGGCGTTCAGCCCGGCGTCAATCGCCATCTGGTAGTGATAATGCGGATCATAGCCCGCCGGATTAGGGGCGAAGCTGCGCGCCGGCCCGTGCTCGAAGCCCTGATCGACCGGCAGAATGATCATCTTGCCGGTGCCGCCCAATTTGCCATGCATCAGCATCCGGCACAGATTGGCCTTCACCCCGGGGGTTTCCCCCTCGTAATTGGCCAGAATTTTCTGAACGATCTTGGTCGCACGCATGGCTGTCCCCTTCTGATTTTCTGTTGAAAAACGGATACGCGGCGAAATGTGTTCCGACAATGGCGCATGCAGGTCGTTAGCGCCCAAAGTCGGAAATATTTTCGCCAATCCGGTAAATTCGCGCCTGAATGCCCCGAAACCGCCGGTTTCTCCGCTCAGAGCGCGCAAAATCACAAATCCTTCGCCTAGCCCTCCGCCGCCCAAAACCGCCGCGACTAACCGCCGATTTTGCGCAGCGCCTCGCGGGCGGCAAAGGGTTTAAGCCGCGCGCCATGCTCCGCGATCCAGTCGCGGGTCAGCTCGGGCGCGTGTTTCGAGAGTTCGCGCAGCCACCAGCCGATGGATTTCTGGATGAACCAATCGTGGTCTTCGGCATAGCCCTCGGCCCAGCCGAGAATACGCAAACGCGCCTCGGTTTCATGCGGTTTGGGATGGTTGAGCCGCGCCCAAGGCAGGGTCATCACCAGCGCCGCGCGGCGCGCCCACATGTTGGGATGACTGGTCCAGCCCTCGACCGTATCAAGCCGCGCGGGATCCGCCACCAACCGCCGCCCGCCCGCCGAACAGGCGTGATCGGCCACCGCCCAGCCCTCGAACCCATCGACCCAGCTGGCGATCAATTCCCATGCCGGTGTGTCGTCAGGCCGGATGCGCGCTTGGGTGAGGAGTTTGCTGGCGGCGATCATCGCCTCGTGGATATTGCTCTCCCACAATCCCGCCGCCAGCGCGACCCGCCCCTCAACGGAACAGGCCGCGCGCCAGTCGCGCACCAGATCATCAACCTGCGGGTTGCCCAGCCCCAGATAGGAGCGGTCGATCTTGTGATAGCGCGCCATCTCACCGGCGCGGGCAGGATCGCCCAGCGCCGCCAGCGCCTCTAGCGCGGCGTCTGGGGTGACGTCGCCGCTCACTCGACGGTCACCGATTTGGCGAGGTTGCGCGGCTGGTCAACATCGGTGCCGCGCGCCAGAGCCGTGTGATAGGACAGGAGTTGCGCCGGAACCGAATAGACAAACGGGGTCAGCAACTCGGGCACCGTGGGCATCGCCAGCGAGGCCCAGACCTCGCCCGCCTCAGAGAGACCGGCTTCGTCCGACATCAGGATCACCGGTCCCTGCCGCGCCATGATCTCCTGCATATTGGAAATCGTTTTGTCATAGAGCGCATCACGCGGTGCCAGCACGATCACCGGCATCGACTTGTCGATCAGCGCAATCGGTCCGTGCTTGAGTTCGCCCGCGGCATAGCCCTCGGCGTGGATATAGCTCAACTCCTTGAGCTTCAGCGCCGCCTCCAGAGCCAGTGGATACATGATCCCGCGGCCAAGGAACAAAGCGTTGCGCGATTCCGCGATACGTCCGGCGAGCATCTCGATGGCGCTCTCTTGGTCCATCGCCTGCGCCATCAGCGACGGCAGGCTGCGCAGGGTCTCCATATGGCCGCGCACCTGATCGGGCGAGAGCGTGCCGCGGTCGCGTCCGGCCTTGAGTGCCAGCAGCAAGAGCACCAATATTTGCGCGGTGAAGCCTTTGGTCGAAGCAACGCTGATCTCGGGTCCGGCGTGGATCGACAGCGAGACATCGGTTTCGCGGGCAATCGAGGAAGTGCCAACGTTGATCACCCCGATAGTCTGCGCGACATTGCCCTGCATATGGCGCAGAGCAGCCAAGGTATCGGCAGTTTCGCCCGATTGGCTGACGAAAATCCCGATGTTGCGGGCGCCCATGACTGGCTGGCGATAGCGGTATTCCGAGGCGATATCGGTCTCGACCGGTAGACCGGCGAGCTGCTCGAACCAATATTTCGCCACCTGTGTCGCGTAATGGCCGGTGCCGCAGGCGATCATCACCAGACGGTCGCAGTCGCGGAAATCGACCTCTTCGGGCAGCACTAACTCGCCGGTTTTGGGGTCGGTATAGAATTCCAGCGCGGCGCGCAGGATTGCCGGTTGCTCGGCGATCTCCTTGGCCATGAAATGCTTGTGACCGGCCTTGTCGACCTGCACCTGATCCAGCCGGATGCGGGTGGCAGGACGGTTGGCGCGGCGGCCCTTCTCGTCGAATATCTGGATGCTGTCGCGGGTCAGCACGACCCAGTCGCCCTCTTCCAGATAGGTGACCATATCGGTCATCGGGGCCAAAGCGATGGCGTCGGAACCAAGGAACATCTCGCCATTGCCATGGCCCACCGCCAACGGCGAGCCTTTGCGGGCGCCGATCATCAGATCGTCCTCGCCCTCGAACAGGAATGCTAGCGCAAAGGCGCCCTCAAGCCGCGCGAGCGTGGCCGCGACCGCATCGGCGGGGGTCATGCCCGCGTCGAGATGCAGCCGCGTCAGATGGGCGATGGTCTCGGTATCGGTCTCGGTTTCGGCGGCCAGCCCCTTGGCGGCGAGTTCCTCGCGCAGGGCGCGGAAATTCTCGATAATCCCGTTGTGCACCACCGTCACGCCACCCGACCGGTGCGGATGCGCATTGGCTTTGGTCGGCGCGCCGTGTGTGGCCCAGCGGGTATGGCCGATGCCCGCGCGACCAGCGAGCGGCTCATGCACCAAAGCATCCGACAGGTTGATCAGCTTGCCGACCGCGCGGCGCCGATCCAGCGCGCCCTCATTAATCGTGGCAATCCCGGCGCTGTCATAACCGCGATATTCCAACCGCTTGAGCGCCTCGAGGATCAGGGGTGCGACCTGATTCTTGCCCAGAACGCCAATAATTCCGCACATAGTCAGGTCTCCTTTTGCTGCTTGGCCTTTAGGGCGCGCAGTCTTTGCATCAGTCTCAGGGCCAGCCCCGGTTTGGTGGTTTGGGCGCTGCGTTCCAGCGCCAGCGCGCCGTCGGGCACATCCTCGGTGATCACCGAGCCCGAGCCGGTCATCGCGTCATTGCCGATCCGCACCGGCGCCACCAGCATGGTGTCCGAGCCGATAAAGGCCCGCGCGCCGATGGTCGTGCGATGTTTGAACACGCCGTCATAATTACAGGTGATCGTGCCGGCGCCGATATTTGTGCGCTCGCCGATATCGGCATCACCGATATAGGAAAGATGGTTAACCTTAGCGCCCTGATCGAGCATCGCGTTTTTGATCTCGACAAAATTGCCGATATGGACATCCTCGGCCAGTTCCGCACCGGGGCGCAGGCGCGCGAAGGGGCCGACCTCGGCGCCGCGGCTGATATGACAGCCTTCAAGATGGCAGAATGCGCGCACGGTGACGCCGGATTCAATCGTCACACCGGGGCCGAATACGACATTCGGGCCGATCATAGAATCACGGCCAATGGTGGTGCCAAGGGCGAAATGGATGGTCTCAGGGGCGATCAGGGTGACGCCGTCCTCATAGGCTTCGGCGCGCATACGGGCCTGAAACGCGGCCTCGGCACCGGCGAGTTCTTCGCGGGTGTTGATGCCCAAGGTTTCCGCCTCGTCGCAGCGCACCACGCCCACCGATTGCCCCTGGTCGCGGGCCAGTCCGACGATATCGGTCAGATAGAATTCGCCCGAGGCATTGTCATTGCCGACGGCGTCGATCAGCTCGAAGAGTGCGCCCGCATCAGCGCAGATCACGCCGGAATTACAAAGGGTTATCGCACGCTCGGCCTCGCTTGCATCCTTGAACTCGACAATCCGCGAGAGCGCCTCGCCTTCCATCACCAAGCGCCCATAGCGGCCCGGATCCTCGGCCTCGAAGCCCAGCACCACCACCGCGTGATCTTTGCGCGCCTCGAGCATCGCCTCAATGGTTTCGCTGCGCACAAACGGGGTGTCGCCATAGAGCACCACCACATCGCCCGTCACACCCTTGAGCGCCTCGCGGGCTTGGGCGACGGCATGGGCGGTGCCGTTTTGTTCGGCCTGATGGGCCAGCAAGACATCGGGGTTCTGCGCCCGCGCGGCTTTCGCCACTGCTTCGGCACCGTGGCCGGTGACCACCACCATTCGCTCGGGGTCCAGCGCCTGCGCGGCATGCATCGCATGGGCCACCAAGGGCGCGCCGCCCAGCTTATGTAAAACTTTCGGCAAATCGGAATTCATTCGGCTGCCCATACCGGCAGCGAGGATCACCACAGAGATCGTCATAAATGCATTAAACCTTGCTAGAATAACGCCCGTTTTAGCCATGTTGCGGCGCTTTGCAAGGCGAGCCCCGATCACAGCGCGTGACAGGCTGAAACACAAGCGAACCACCGCGCAATCGGACGGCTTGCGGTTGAGGCAAATTTTTCTCACATTGTGCTGAATCGGGTGAGGAGACGAGCATGGCTCTTGAGGACGCCAAGACCGAAGTTGACGGGGCTTTCACCCGGCGCGACACGCGCGGGTTGGCCTATGAGAATGCCTTTGGCGGCGCGGTCAGCTTTCTGCGGCGGCGCTATTCCAAGGATCTGGCGGGCGTCGATCTGGCCGTCACCGGCGTGCCCTTTGATCAGGCAGTGACCCATCGCCCCGGCACCCGTTTCGGACCGCGCGCGATCCGCGAGGCCTCGACCCTGCAGCCCTATGATCCGCCCTATGGCTGGGGCTATGATCCGCTCAGCGAGTTTAGCGTCGTCGATTACGGCGATCTGGCGTTTGATTATGCCAAGGTTGCGGATTTCCCCGATGCGCTGCATGCGCATATTCAGCGGATACTGGCGGCGGGGGCGGGCTCGCTGGTCTTGGGCGGGGATCATTTTATCACCCTGCCGATCCTGCGCGCGCATTTTGAGAAGTTCGGCCCGCTGCGGGTGATCCAGTTTGACGCCCATTCCGACCTTTGGGCCGATGATGATATGAGCCGCATCGACCATGGCACGATGATGTATAAGGCGGTGAAACAGGGCTATGTGGATGCCGCGAACTCGGTGCAGATCGGGATTCGCACGGAATGCCCCGATTATCTGGGCTTCAATGTCATCGACGCCGCCGAGGCGCATCAGATCGGCCCGCCAGCGGTGGCGGACCGCGTGCGCGAGATCGTCGGCGATGCGCCGAGCTATCTGACATTTGACATCGACGCGCTCGATCCGGCGTTCGCGCCGGGCACCGGCACGCCGGTCTGGGGCGGGCTGGCCAGCTGGCAGGCGGCGGCGATCCTGCGCGGTCTGGCGGGGATCAACCTGACCGGCGGCGATGTCGTCGAGGTCTCGCCGCCCTATGATCCGACCGGCGCCACGGCGGTGGCAGGCGCGCATGTGGCGATGGAGATCATGTGCCTCTATGGCTGGACGCGGCGTCAGGGGTGAGAGGTCGGTTGACGGCTGACCCGCAAGCGCTACCCTCAGCGCTATTCCGCCCTGTAGCAGGGCACTGAAACAGCCGATGAGGGCCACGATGACGATATTGACGATACTCCTCGTGGCCGTGGCTTTGGCCGTCGCCGGCTTTGCGATCTGGGTGCGGATTGCGCCCAATGACGCCACATATTGGCATGTTGATCCGGCCGCGGCCCCCGATCCCTCCACCCCGAATTTCGCACGGGTTGACCGCGTCACCAGCCTCGTGCCGGATCAGGTGGCGGCGGCGATTTCTTCGATTGCCGAGGCCGAGGGCGCGCGACGGATCGCAGGAGATGAGCGCCATGGCACCTGGATCGTGCGCACGCGGGTGATGGGCTATCCCGATTTCATCAGCATCCGGCTGCAGCCCGAGGGCGAGGGCACCCGAGTGCTCGCCTTCTCGCGCTCGCGCTTTGGTCATAGCGATATGGGCGTCAACCGCGCGCGGCTGCGGCGCTGGCTGGGGGCGCTGCCCGAATGAACCACAGGGGGTAAAAGCCGTAGGGTGTGTGCTTTGCACGCACCGAAACAGATGGCAGCTATGACGGTGCGTGCAGAGCACACACCCTACGGCCCGCTACAAACGATGGCCCAGCCGCCCCGCGAGATCGCTAAAGAACTGCCAGGCCACACGACCCGAGCGCGAGCCGCGCGTGGCCTGCCATTCAATCGCCTCGGCGCGCAGGGTCACCGGATCAACCTGCAATCCCCAAGCCTGAATATAGCCGTCGATCATCGCCAGATATTCGTCCTGCGAGCAGGGATGGAAGCCCAGCCAAAGCCCGAAACGATCCGAGAGCGACACCTTTTCTTCGACCGCCTCGGAGGGGCTGATCGCCGAGGAACGCTCGTTCTCGATCATATCGCGCGGCATCAGATGGCGGCGGTTCGAGGTCGCATAGAGGATCACATTCGCCGGACGCCCCTCGATCCCGCCATCCAGTAGCGCCTTGAGAGATTTATAGTGCTGGTCGTCATGCGAGAAACTCAAATCGTCGCAGAACAGCACGAAACGCTGCTCGGGCGCCTCGCGCAGATGGGCGAGCAGACGACCGACCGAGGGCAGATCCTCGCGCTGGATTTCCACCAATGTGCAAGGCAAGTCGCGCGCCAGCACTTCGGCATGCACCGCCTTGATCAAGGAGGATTTCCCCATCCCCCGCGCACCCCACAACAGCGCATTATTCGCCGCAAAGCCTTGGGCGAATTGCAGCGTGTTCTCCAGCAGGATGTTGCGCACACGGTCGATCCCGTGCAGCAGTTCCAGCGGCACGCGGTTGACCTGCGCCACCGGTTCCAGCCGGTCGGGCGCGGTCTGCCAGACGAAAGCATCGGCGGCGGTGAAATCGGGGGCTTCGGCGGGCGGCGGGAACTGCCGCTCGAGCGCCTCGGCAATACGGATCAGAATTTCGTCACTCATAGCTCGTCGTCTTCATCCCACAGTCCATCGGCCTTGAGCTGGGCGATGCGCTTTTTCTCGACCCGCCCGACAAGGATCACCGAGACCTCATAGAGCCCGTAGACCGCGACAAACAGCACGATCTGCGAGACCACATCCGGCGGCGTGACCACGGCGGCGAGCACCAGAATGCCGACCACCGCCCATTTGCGACCGGCGCGCAGCCCCTTGGCCGAGACCAGACCGGCCTTGCCCATCAGCGTCAGCAGTACCGGCAACTGGAAACACAGCCCGAAGGCGATGATGAATTTCGTCGTCAACCGCAGGTATTCATTGACCGAGCCTTGAAAGGCGATGCCCGCGCGCTGCAACGCGTCAATCGCGGTCTCGCCCTCGACCGGCGCGGCAGCACCGGCGGCAGTGCTCGCGGCATCCACCGCCTCGCCGCCACCAAACTGCTGGAAGTTCAGAAAGAACGTGTAAGCCATCGGCGTGACGACATAAAATGCAAAGGCCGCGCCGAGAAAGAACATAAAGGGCGAGGCCAGCAGGAAGGGCAGGAAGGCGCCCTTTTCGGATTTATACAGACCCGGTGCGACGAAGCGCCAAAGCTGGAACGCAATGATCGGGAAGGCGAGCACGAAGCCGCCCAGCATGGCGATGCTGATCGCGACAAAGAAGCCCTCTTGCAGCTGGATCAGGATCAGGTTGCATTCCTGCCCGCGGGCGATCAGCGCCTCGCAGAGCGGGTTGGTCAGGAAGTTGAAGATCGGGCTCCAGACCGTGAAGCAAAGCATCATCGCGACGATGAACGCCAGCAAGGACTTGATGATCCGGTTGCGCAGCTCGGCGAGATGCTCGATCAGCGGCGCCGAGCTGTCTTCGATCTGGTCGGGGGACGTGCTTTTAGTGGACATGACCGGAACGACCCTCAGGTTTCATCTGTGTCGGGGCGCGGCGCGGGCGCGCTGGCCTCAGGAGTGGACGCGGGGCTGGCTGGGGGGCTGGGCGGGGTCGCAGCCGCGTCGCCCGCGCGCGATTTCGACGCCGCCATCGCGTCGATCTTCGCGTCCTTTTTCGAACGGATCATCGCCGCCTTATGCCGTGCCTCTTCGGATTTCTTGACCTTGGCCAGACGCGCGGCCTCGACCTGCGTCATCACCTCGTTGCGCCGCGCGAGTTCGGCGTCATGGCTGGCGGCTTCCAACTCATCGGCGCCGATCTCGGCATCCAGCGCCTCGGCCTCATCGTCGGAGGCCTCGATATGCGGCACATCGGCGCGTTTGTCGTCATCGGGCAGAACCTTGGTGTTCAGATCCTTGCGCACATCATCCATGTCACGCTCGATAGCGCGCATTTCCTTGTCGATATCGTCAAAGCCGACCGCATCTTTCAGCGCGCGTCCCGATTTCAGGTTGCGCAGATCCTTCGACAGATCGCCCACGCCGGCCTCTTTGGCGGCGGCATTCATCGCGCTTTGGAACTCGCGCGCCATGCCACGGGCCTTGCCGACCACCTCGCCGACGGTATGAAACATCTTGGGCAGGTCCTTTGGACCCACCACAATCAGCGCCACAACGCCGACGATCAACATTTCGGACATGCCGATGTCCAACATAACCCGCTCCTTGCGTCTGTGCCCGGCCCACGCCGCCCCGATCAGAGGCGCGCGTCAGGCCAAGCGGGGCTCAGGCGCGATCCGAGGGGTTGTCGCGGGGCGTCTCGGGGGTGACATCGCGCGCAGTGGCGCTGGCCACGGTGTCGTCAGACTGGTTTTCCAGCTCTTCGGCGCCATCCTTGACCCCGCGTTTGAATGCGGTGATCCCCTTGCCGACCTCACCCATCAGACCGGCGACCTTGCCGCGTCCGAACATCACCAGAATGACGACGCCGATCAGCAGCAGGCCCCAAGGGCCGATATTATTGATGAACATGGCATTGGCCAAATTTGCAGTCGCCATAGCGGGCTCCTTTGTATGTCGCGCGGGGTGAACCCATGCACCGCCGCTGTTCTGATCAAGGTTTAGGCCGCAGCGCGCGCGGATCAAAGCCCGAATATGGGTGATCGAGGGCTGGCGCTGCCGCTCTGCTGACAGTATTTTGTCAGTTGCCCCCCGCTTCGCACCCCCTGCCCCGCCGCTCTGGTGGCGCAGATCAACCCGCGACCAACCCGAGGCCAGCCCGATGAACCGCGACCAACGCCTTTATGATCTGGTGCAGATATTGCGCGACGGGCGGCTGCATACCGCCGCCGAACTGGCCAGCCGCATGGGCGTCTCGACCCGCACGATCTGGCGCGATATGGCGATGATGGCGGCGACCGGCATTCCGGTCGAGGGCGAGCGCGGGCTCGGCTATATCCTGCGCACGCCCTTGGTGCTGCCGCCGACCGCGCTGACACAGGATGAGGCCGAGGTGCTGGGCGAGGCATTGCGCGCAATTGCCGATGATCCCGAGCATCCGCGCGCGCGGGCGGCGAAAACCCTGCTCTATAAAGTCGCGACTCTGTTGCCGCAGGCGGGGATCGCGCCGCGTTAGGGCGTTGCGCGCGGGGCGGGTGGCAATGCGGTGACACTTTGGCCAAGCGATGCCCCGCGCGGCGAACGGAATATTTCAATTGCCCCGCAACTGTGGCAGGCTAGCCCCAAGGCCCGCACAGAGGCCAAATTGAGGTCACACAGCAGATATGCAGCGCAAACGCCCCCGATTCGGACCGGTTCTTTTCTACGCCCTCGCCGGCACTTTTGGCGTCTATCTGACCTTTGCCGCGGTGCAGGGGGAATACGGGCTGTTCCACCGTATCCAGATCGAGGCCGACGCGGTGCTGTTGCGCGCCGAGCGTGACCGGCTGCAATTGCAACTCGCCGAGATCGAGAATCGCACGCGACGGCTGTCGGATGATTATCTGGATCTGGATCTTCTAGACCAGCAGGCGCGCGAAATCCTCGGCTACGCCCGCGCCGATGAAATCATCCTGCGCTAAGCCCTCCCCGCACGATCCCGCACTATATAGACTGGCTTTCAACCCTGCCCTTGCAGGATGCGGCCTGAGGTGCAAACCTCGCTTGTCCCAAGGGCAATTGAGTCTCGTATTTTCAAAACCCTTGCTGTAAAAGATGGTTTAATACTAAACTATCACCGAAACATGACGTGGCGACCCCACCGAATCCGCCGCCGAATCCGTCTATGTGAACAATGGGAGCACCTATGGCCAAGCCAAAAAGCCCGCCAAAATCGAACGCTTCAGCCGAGGAATTGCTGAAATACTACCGAGAGATGCTGTTGATCCGCCGATTCGAGGAAAAGGCTGGCCAACTTTACGGCATGGGCCTGATCGGGGGCTTCTGTCACCTGTATATCGGTCAGGAAGCGGTGGTTGTCGGGCTCGAAGCCGCCGCCAAAGAGGGCGACAAACGCATCACCAGCTACCGCGACCACGGCCATATGCTGGCCTCGGGCATGGACCCCAACGGCGTCATGGCCGAGCTGACCGGACGCCGCGACGGCTATTCAAAAGGCAAGGGCGGCTCGATGCATATGTTCTCGAAAGAGAAGCATTTCTACGGCGGTCACGGCATCGTCGGCGCGCAGGTGCCGCTGGGCACCGGTCTGGCCTTTGCCGATAAATACAACGGCAATGACAATGTCACCTTCACCTATTTCGGCGATGGTGCGGCCAACCAAGGGCAGGTCTACGAATCCTACAACATGGCCCAGCTTTGGAACCTGCCGGTGGTCTATGTGATTGAAAACAATCACTATGCCATGGGCACCTCGACCAAACGCTCGACCAAATCCCCCAGCCTGTGGGAGCGCGGCGCCGCTTACGGGATGAAGGGCGAGGAAGTCGACGGCATGGATGTGCTGGCGGTGAAAGCCGCGGGCGAAAAGGCGGTTGCCGCCTGCCGCGCGGGTGACGGCCCCTATATTCTGGAAATGATGACCTATCGCTACCGCGGCCACTCGATGTCCGATCCGGCGAAATACCGGACCCGCGAAGAGGTGCAGAAAGTGCGCGAGACCCGCGACCCGATCGAGCATGTGCGCGAGCTTCTGACCACCGGCAAACTGGCCAGTGACGAGGATCTCAAGGCGATCGACAAAGAGATCAAGGCGATCGTCAACGACTCCGCCGAATTCAGCAAAAACAGCCCCGAGCCGGACCTCTCCGAGCTCTGGACCGATGTATACGTGTAAGGGAGGACCAGAACATGGCTATCCAAATCCTGATGCCCGCCCTTTCGCCGACGATGGAAGAAGGCACGCTGGCCAAATGGCTGGTGAAAGAAGGCGATGAGGTCACCTCGGGGATGATCATCGCGGAAATCGAGACCGACAAGGCGACGATGGAATTCGAGGCGGTCGATGAAGGCACAATGGGCAAGATCCTAGTGGCCGAGGGCACCGAGGGTGTCGCGGTCAACACGCCGATTGCGGTGCTGGTCGAAGAAGGCGAAAGCGCCGATGACGTGCAGGTTGAGGCCGCACCCGCCGCCGCGCCCGAGGCTGCTGCTGAACCCGCCGCTGCCGCCGCCCCTGCTGCGGCTGCCGAAGCACCCGCCGTCCCTGCCGCTCCGGCCACACCGGATTGGCCCGAAGGCACGGCGATGCGCAAGATCACCGTCCGCGAGGCGCTGCGCGAGGCGATGGCCGAAGAAATGCGCGCCAACGACAAAGTCTTCCTGATGGGCGAAGAGGTCGGCGAATACCAAGGCGCCTATAAGATCTCGCAGGGGCTCTTGGATGAATTCGGCGCCCGCCGCGTGGTCGACACGCCGATCACCGAGGCCGGTTTCACCGGTCTGGCGGTCGGCGCGGCATGGGCCGGTCTGAACCCGATTGTCGAGTTCATGACCTTCAACTTCTCGATGCAGGCGATGGACCATCTGGTCAACTCGGCAGCGAAGACGCTTTATATGTCCGGCGGCCAGATGCCTTGCCCGATCGTGTTCCGTGGCACCAATGGCGCCGCCGCCCGCGTCGCCGCGCAGCACAGCCAGTGCTATGCCGCGTGGTTCTCGCATCTGCCCGGCGTCAAAGTGGTGATGCCCTATACCGCCGCCGACGCCAAAGGCCTGTTGAAAACCGCGATTCGCGACCAGAATCCGGTGATCTTCCTTGAAAACGAGATCCTCTATGGCCGCTCGTTCGAAGTGCCGGATATGGAGGATTTCACCATCCCCTTCGGCAAGGCCCGCACCGCCCGCGAAGGCGAGGATGTGACCATTGTCAGCTTTGGCATCGGCATGCATTACGCGCTCGAAGCCGCCGAGAAACTGGCCGGTGAGGGGATCAATGCCGAGGTTATCGACCTGCGCACGATCCGCCCGATGGACACCGACGCGATTCTGGCCTCGGTGCGCAAAACCAACCGTCTGGTCACCGTCGAGGAAGGCTTCCCGCAGTCCTCGGTCGGCAATTACATCACCTCGGAGGTGATGGAGCAGGCGTTTGATTATCTCGACGCGCCGGTGATCAACGTTTGCGGCAAGGATGTGCCCCTGCCCTACGCTGCCAATCTCGAACGTCTGGCGCTGGTGACCAGTGATGAAGTCGTCGCCGCCGTCAAAAAAGTCACCTACCGCTAAGGAGAGCGTTATGCCCGTGGAAATCCTGATGCCCGCGCTGTCGCCCACCATGGAGGAGGGGACATTGGCGAAATGGCTGGTCAAAGAGGGCGATTCTGTCACCTCGGGGCAGGTCATTGCAGAAATCGAGACCGATAAGGCGACGATGGAGTTTGAAGCCATCGACGAAGGCACGATCGGCAAGATCATGGTCGAAGAAGGCACCGAAGGCGTGAAGGTCAACAGCCTGATCGCGGTGCTTTTGGAGGACGGGGAAAACGCCGATGATATCGGTGCCGCCCCCGCCCAGAAACCCGCCGAGAAACCGGCCGAGGCGCCGGCGGAGGCGGCCCCTGCTGCGGCTCCGGCAGAGAAACCGGCAGAAGCCGCGACTCCGGCTCCGGCGGCCCCCACCGCCGCAGGCAAGCGCATCTTTGCCTCGCCTCTGGCGCGGCGGATCGCGGCCAGCAAAGGCGTCGATCTGACCGCGATCTCGGGCTCCGGCCCGCATGGCCGCATCGTCAAATCCGATGTTGAGGGGGCCAGCGCGGCACCGGCCAAGGCTCCGGCCACCGCCACCGCCACCGCTGCGGCACCGGCTGCGAAAGCGGCAATGCCCACCGGTGCCGGCGCCGAGGCCGTGATCAAGATGTTCGAAGGTCGCGAGTTTGAAGAGGTCAAGCTGGACGGCATGCGCAAGACCGTTGCCGCCCGTCTGACCGAAGCCAAACAGACGATCCCGCATTTCTATCTGCGCCGCTCGGTGCAGATCGACGCGCTGATGAAGTTCCGCGCCGAATTGAACGGCCAGTTGGCATCGCGCGGCGTCAAGCTCAGCGTCAACGACTTCATCATCAAGGCCTGTGCCTTGGCGTTGCAAAAGGTGCCCGAGGCCAATTCGGTCTGGGCCGGTGACCGGATGCTACGGTTGAAGCCGTCGGATGTGGCGGTGGCCGTGGCGATTGAGGGCGGGCTGTTCACGCCGGTGCTCAAGGACGCGCATCAAAAGTCGCTGTCGACTCTGTCGGCCGAGATGAAAGACCTCGCCGCTCGCGCCCGTGACCGCAAACTGGCGCCGCATGAATACTCGGGCGGCAGCTTTGCGATCTCCAACCTCGGGATGATGGGCATCGAGAATTTCGACGCCGTGATCAACCCGCCGCATGGCTCGATCCTTGCGGTTGGTGCAGGGATCAAACAGCCGGTGGTCGGCAAGGACGGTGAATTGAGTGTCGCCACGGTGATGTCGATGACCCTCTCGGTGGATCACCGGGTGATTGACGGCGCGCTGGGGGCCGAGTTCCTCGCGGCGATCATCGAGAACCTCGAGAACCCGATGGCGATGCTGGCCTGACGCCTATTTCGCAAATGCGCGAAACATCAAACCCCGCGACTGCCTGAGCGCAGCCGCGGGGTTTTTCTTTGCCCTGCACCATGGCGTGGATTGCAACACAGGTGAAATACCTCTGGCCGCGCGCCGTGACTTGTGGTCGAGTGCATCAGCCGCGCCCCCCGTGACCGCGGCGCAGAGAGGGACCATGCCAACCACTGTTCAATTCAACCATTCACAAACGATTTTCGGCATCGTGCTGATGTGCATTGGCGTCGCCTGTCTCTGCGTCAATGATGCCATCGCGAAGCAGTTGAATGATGGTTATTCGACCTTCCAGATCCTGTTTCTACGCAATCTGATCGCCTTTCCCTTCGCCCTTGCGGTGGTGCTGAAGTTCGGCGGGCGCCGCGCTCTGCGCTCGCATAAGCCGGTGATGCATCTCTTGCGCGGCTTGATCTGGCTCTGCGCCGCTTTCATCTTTTTCACCAGCCTGCGCTATCTGGAACTGGCCGAGGCCACCGCGCTGATTTTCGTGGCGCCCTTGTTCATCACCGCGCTGTCGGCATTGCTGCTGAAGGAACACGTCGGCATCTGGCGCTGGTCAGCGGTGGTGATTGGGTTCATCGGCGTGTTGATCGTCGTGCGCCCCGGTGCCGCGACCTTCCAGGCCGCCGCGATCCTGCCGCTGGTCACCGCGCTGTTTTACGCGATCCTGATGATCAGCGCGCGCTGGGTCGATCCGCGCGAATCGGTCTGGACGCTGATGCTCTATCTCGTGGGCGCAGGGGCACTGCTCTCGGCGCTGGCCATGCCCTTCGTTTGGAGCCCGGTGCAAAGCGCCGATCTCTGGCTATTCTTTGCCATCGCGTTCTTCGGCACGGCGGGGATGACAATGATGACACAGGCCTTCCGCTTTGCCCCCGCCTCGGTTGTCGCCTCGCTGGATTACACCGCGATGATCTGGGCGACGCTTCTGGGCTGGGTGTTCTGGATGGAACTGCCCGACACGCTGACCTTTGTCGGCGCGGCAATCATCATTGCCAGCGGCGGGATCATCATCCTGCGCGAACGGGCGAACGCGCAGGGTTAAGCCTTACCCTCTCACTCCGGCGCGAATTCCGTCAGCCATTGGTTCATCGAGCGCGCCGGTTCGGGGCAGCCCGCCTCGCCGATGATCTTGGCGGGCACGCCGGCGACGGTGGTCGAATGCGGCACTTCATTCAGCACCACCGAACCCGCTGCAATCCTTGAGCAATCGCCGACCTTGATATTGCCGAGCACCTTCGCCCCCGCCCCGATCAGCACACCATTGCCGATTTTCGGATGCCGGTCGCCGTCTTCCTTACCGGTGCCGCCCAGCGTCACCGAATGCAGCATCGAGACATTGTCGCCGACCACTGCGGTCTCGCCAATGACGATGGAATGCGCGTGGTCGATCATGATCCCCTTGCCCATTTTCGCACCGGGATGGATATCAACGCCGAACATCTCGGAAATCCGCATCTGCACGAAGGACGCCATATCAATGCGCCCGCGGTTCCACAGCCAATGCGCCACGCGCGAGGCCTGCAGCGCCTGATAGCCTTTGAAATACATGATCGGCTGCACAAACCGGTTGCAGGCGGGGTCACGGTCAACCACCGCCACCAGATCCGCACGCGCCGCCTGCCCCAGCCATTTGTCATCGGCATAGGCCGCATCGGCGATCTCGCGCAGCACCTGTTCGCCCATCTCGGCCGAGCGCAGTTTCAGCGCAAAGCGGAAGGCCAGCGCCTGCTCGAACCCCGCGTGATGCAGGATCGAGCTGTGGATCACACCGCCCATCAGCGGCTCGTCTTCGACCACCTGACGGGCCTCCACGCAGATGCGCTGCCAGACCGGATCGAGGGTCGAGACTTGGGCGTTGAGTTTGGCCATGGCGATGCTCCGCAGACTGCTTTGGGTGGAACATAGCCGAAACCGCATGGTTTTCCAGTGCAAGCGGCAAGGTTTCTGCGTCAAAATGCGCGGGTCCGCTCAGGGGTCGTAGGTGTGGATTGCCGCCAGTCCGGCGCCGAACCCCGCCGAAATCTGCGCCACCGAGAGGGTAAAGGGCGCTGTCACCCCATCCGCGGCTAGGTCAGTGGCGCGATAGGTAAAATGCGGCTGGCTGAGCGTCTCTTGCCGCACCACCGTGCCCGCATGGATGACCTGCAGCAGATAGGCCTCGCTTTCCTCGCCCAGCGGCACCTCGACCCCGTCCCAATTGTCGCCGCCGATCCGCGTGCGCCGGATCCATCGCAGATCCAGATCACCGTTGTCTTGTGTGTCTACGGTCAAAAATGCGGGCGCATATGGGCGCAAACCGTTGCCATGAAACACCTGCGTGCTTTCAACATAGCTGGGATCATCATAGGCCAGCGCCGCCGATCCGATCCGCCAGCGCCGCGCCACCCCGCGCATGGATTGCGGCAGGGTCACCTGTGCCACCGCCGCATCAAGCACCGTCACGATACTGCCCGAGGGCCAGGCTTCGGGGATCAGCGCCTCGGTGCCGCATTGCCCGCGCAACAGGCCCGAGAGCCGCCAGACACCTGCCTCGATCAGCGTGGCCTCGGTGAATTGAAACACCTCCCAGAGCGCGCCATTGCCGATCACCGCCAGATTGGCGCCATTGAGCAACTCCGCCGCGCTGACCGAGGCGAGCGTGCTGCCGAGCAGAAACTCCACCACCACCCCCGCGCCGCGTTGCGGCAGCGATGGCTGCGCGGCAAACAGCGGCGAGCGGGTTTCGCCGATCGTGGCGCGCTGCCCGATCAGCCGGTTGAGGTCAAAGGCACCGCCGCTCGCGGGCGCATCATAGACCGCCACCGCGCCGGGCCACGGCAGGCCGGTGACCGCGAGATGCGGTGCATGGGGCACCTCATCGCCTTGCAACAGCGGCAGATCGAGAAACAGCGGCAGCACCGGCACTGGCGCTTGATAGCTAAGCGCTTGCGGCAGATCCTCCGAAACCTCGGCAATGCGGTAGACGCCCGCCTCAACGCGCACCGCCTCGATCTCGCGCGCGCCGGTGATATCGACGCGCTCGATCCGGTAGTTCCGCGCCTCACCGCCATGCGCCAGCGTGACGATATCGCCCGCGCCCAGATCCGAGGACATCGGCAGGCTGAACCGCGCCAGATCCCGCGCAATCCGCGCCTCGGAAAGCCAGCGTTTGACCGCGCTGCGCGCCTCGCCACGGGTCAGCGCCAAGGGCAATTCGGCCTGCGCCAGATCATGGCTGGCCTGATCAGGGATCACCGCCTCGGCGCTGCGCGTCTCGAAGGCGCCCTCGGCCTCGATATAGGTCAGCCGCAAACGCCCCGCGGTCTCGGCCTCGGCCCCGCGTGTGACCCGCAGATCGCCGCCCTCTCGCGCCACCAATCCGGCAGCGTCCAGCGCGACCGGCGCTTTCGCATCGCGCGGGCGAAAGACCAGCACACCGCCGCGCTCGATCGCCTCGATACCATGCGCCATCAACAAGGGCTGCAAGGCGGCGCGCGCCGATGTGGTCGAGGCCACCGCATAGCCGCGCACCACACCAAACAGCGCGCTGACATCGACATCCGTGATCCCCGCGCGCTGGCACAGTTCGGCGATGACCGCCGCCAAGGGCTGGTGGCTGGCGCGACCGGTCAGCCAATGCCCGCGTAGCCAGTTCTCGCCGTCCGACCACAAGTTCGTGTTGGCCGGAAACCACGGGAAGGGCCGCGCGTCCCAGGCCCAAGCGTGGCTGCGCGTCCAATCGACCATCGACCCACCGTAGACCTCGGAGACGGGATTGTTCTGCGCCTCCGCCCAAAACCCGTGCATCGCCAACAGATACTGCATCTGCATCAGATCATCGCGCTGCCCGTTGGAGAAATACGGCGCCGCGGATTCCGAGGATTTCGCGTCCAGAAACACATTCGGCTGGTTCGCGCCCTTATCAATCGCCGCGCAGCCGTATTCGGTGAACCAGATCGGTTTCGAGCGCGGCTCCCATGCCGTCGGCTCTGCGGCGGGCTGGCCATTCAAACGCTCGGTATGGCAGTTTTCCCACCAGCCGCGCAGATCCTTGACCCGCCAGAGCCAAGCCTCGCCCTGTCCATCCGTGATCGCCGCACGGCGCTGGTCGCGGCGGGCCTGCGCATCAGGATAATACCAGTCAAACCCCTCGCCCCCCGCGATATTCGCCTGCAAATACGCCGGATCATAGGGCGAATCCCACAGCTGCGCGTCCAGATGCCCCTCGCCATCACGCCAATCGGCCAGCGGCATGTAATTGTCGATGCCAATCGCGTCGAGATCAGGGTCGGCCCAGAAGGGATCAAGGTGGAAATAGCGGGTGCCACCCCCCGCATCATAGCCCGCGTATTCGCTCCAGTCGGCGGCGTAGGTCAGCTTGACCTCCGGCCCCAGAATGCTGCGCACATCGCTGAGCAGCACCCGCATCTGCGCCACCGCCGGAAAGCTGTCACCGGCACCGCGAATTTGCGTCAGCCCGCGCATTTCCGAGCCGATGCAGAACGCCTCAACCCCGCCCGCCGCCGCACAGAGCGCCGCGTAATGCAGGATGAACCGGCGGTAAGACCACTCATTCGGGCCGGAATAGGCGACGTTCCCCGGCGTGACGGCGAAATCCTGCGCCTGCACCGTGCCAAAGAACGCCGCCACCTCGGCCTCGGCCCCTGCGCTGCGGTCCGGCGACCCCGCCTGCCCCGGCGCTTTCGACAGGGTGATCCGCCCGCGCCACGGCAAAGCGGGCTGGTCCTCGGAATCGCTATAGGGATCAGGTCGCGCATTCCCCGCCAGTTGCTCCATCAACAGGAAGGGGTAAAACACCACCGCCTGCCCCGCCTCTTTCAGCGCCGCAATCGCCTGCAGGACCGAGGCATCCGCAGGCGTGCCGCCGTAGACCGGATCACCCCCCAACCGCGCGACCTCTTCGGCCTCCGCGCGGGTCACGCCGCTAACCTGCCAAGGCATGTCCCGCCCCTCGCGGGCGCGAAATTCAACCTTCGGCTTGATCGCGCACTGCCCGCAGCGCAGGTCATCGCCGAACCACGAGGCGATCAGCAGGCCGGACTTCACCCGCGGCAACTCGTTTTGCAAAGCGCCCAAAGCTGTGGGAAAATCCGCCGCGCCCGAGGAGGAATTGACGTTCACCTGCACACGCTCACTCTGCGCGGCGGCGCTGAAACTGCCGCCCAGCGCCTCAGCCTCCAAAAGCACCGGCGCGCTGGCCAGCGCATATTCCCCCGACCCCGGCATCCATGCCACCCCCTGCACCGCGTCTTGCAAGGTCGCGTGGCCTGCAGCCTGCGCGGGGCGGATCACCTCGAAAGCAAAACTCGGCAGCCGGTTGCCATAGGGGGCGAGGTCGAGATCCTCGATCACCACATAGGCGGTGCCACGGTAGGCGGGCGCGTCATTCATGCTGGCGGCAATCTTGGGGTCGGGCATCTGGTCCTGCGTGCCATGGTAAACGCGCAGGTTCAGATCACGCGGCGCAATCTCGTCGCCGTAGGCCCAGATCCGCCCGACGCCGGAAATCTCGCCCTCGCAGAGCGCAATCGCCACGCTGACAATCAGCCGCGATTGCTCGCTGACCTTCGGGCCCAGCCCGCCCTTGGTGCGCCGCGAATGACCCGGAATTTCCGCGAAATCCGAGGCCCAGATCACATGACCGGCCAACCGCATACGCCCCCAGACCAGCGGGATCGCCACGCCCTCGCCGGCGCCGGTCACCTGTAGCCGCTTGATCCCCTCGCCGTCACCAGAGCCTGCACCGATCAGGCGCTGGTCGATCACCCGGCCCAACGTCGCGCCCACGGCGCGGCCGATGACCATGCCCGAAAGCCCCAGCACGGCGCCGCCCAAATTGGCTCCGATCGCCGCGCCCGCGGCTGACAAAAGCAATGTCGCCATGATTGGCTCCTTTAGGTCACTTGAACTCGAAACGCGCCGCGATTCGGCGCGCCCATGGCGGTGACAGCGGGCTCTCTATCACCCCGTGTCCGCTATAGGCGTGGATGAACCGCGGGGTTTGCGCGGCCTGCGAGCAGATGCCGATATGCTTCGCCATCCGCCCCGCGCGCATCCGAAACAGCAGGATTTGCCCCGCCGCCAGAGGCCCCTCGGCAGGCGGCAGATGCTGCGCTAAGGCCTGCCAAAGTGCCTCGTCGCCGCCGGTTTCCGCCCAATCCGCGCTATAAGGCGGGATCACTGCAGGCTCGGCGCCGTAAAGCGCCCGCCAGACCCCGCGCAGCAGGCCCAGACAATCGCAGCCCGCGCCTTGGATCGAGGCTTGATGCCGATAGGGCGTGCCGATCCAGCGCCGTGCCTCGGCTACGGCGCGATCCGAGGTCGCCACCTAGCCCTCCACGCGCGGTGTGGCGATCAGCCAGTCATCGCTTGGCAGATGCGGAAAGCCGCGAAAATTCAACTGGTTGAGGAACTTCAACCGGCAGGTCTCGAAGCGTTTGTCGCAACCCGCCGTGATCCGCACCCGATCGCCCACCACGGGCGCCGCCCCCGGTGCGGCCCAGAGGTGCAAGATACGCGCGCCCTCGGTGATCTCGTCACGGCGCACCTGTGCCGAAAGCCCCGCCGCCGCGCCCGAGGTGATCCGCAGATGCCCGTCGGTGAACCAACCGGCGGCGAACTCGGGCAATTCCGGCAGCGTCAGGATCGCCCCCGCCTCCGCCACCACGCGCAATTCCACCTCGGCAAAGAACCCCGCTTGCGCCAGGTCAAACCCGCAGTCGGCATCGCCCAGCACCGCCGGACAGACCGCAGTGAACACCCGCCCGCCGCGTTTCGACAATGGCTCGGTCAGCCCGCGCAACTCGGCGCGAAACGCCCCGCCTGCGCGGGTGATCTCGCCCAGAGAGCCGCGAAACAACACGCGGCGCCAAGTGACATCGCGCCAGTCGACCTCCCAGATGGTCAGCGCCGCATCATCATAGCGCCCCGCCAGAATATCCGCCTCGCGCAGCCCCGCATCGCTGAGCGCGCCCACCGCCTCGGTGTTATCCACCGCCAGACCCGTCGCCTGCACAATCGCGCTGGCGCTCATCCCGGTGCCCGCGCGAAACACCAGCCCGTCAAACGCCAGATCGCGGTCGTGATCGGTGAACCCCATCACCTGCCCGTCGCGGCGTTCCAGCGCCCAGACCCGCGCCCGTGTGGTGGTGAGATCGCTCATGCGCGCACCTCGATCACCGGCACTTTCGGCACGTCTCCGGCCTGAAAACTGGCGACGGATACCTGAATGAGATCAGTGTCAAAGCGCACCGGCACGTCGAATTCGAAACCGGCGGTGATCTCGGCGCCCACCGCGGGCGGCGTGGTGAAGGTCAGGACGCCGCTGGCCCCGTCCACCTCCCAATCCATCCCCTCCTGCACCTCGACCCCGGCGATCGCCACGCGCAGGGTCCCCGCCACCGGTTTGGTAATCACGCGGGTGCTCGCCCAGGCGCCCGAGGTGTAGCTTTTGATCAATTGAAACGCGGTTGCCGCACCGTCGCCATTGCCCATCGACTGGTCCAGCGCCGAGACCTCGCGCGACGCGCGGCAGGTCTTGTGATCCGCCCAATCCTTCCAGCGAAACCCATGCAACATCGCTTGCCGCGCCTCGAAGAACGCGATCAGCACCTCGACATCATCCAAGGAGCGCAGCCCCAGACCGGCATCATAGCGCCGCCGCGCCTGCGCCCAAGGGGTGTTGCGCTCTTCATGCCCGTTGGCCAGCGTGACCACCTCGGTGCGCCGCTCGGGCCCGCCCAGCGAGCCAAAGCTCAGCGTCGCGGGAAATCTGATTTCGTGAAATGCCATCCTCAAGCGTTCCTTTGTCCCTGCGCCAACAAGCGCTGCATTTGCGCCGCGATCTGCGACTGGCTGCGCTGGAAACCGGCGACATCGGCGGTGGTGACATTCACCGTCACCTGCACCGCGCGCCCGCCACCGCCCGCGCGCACCCCCAGCCGCCCGTCGGCGCCCCGCGCCAAGGGCAGGATCGCCTCGGGTCCGGCCTCGCCCATCAGGCCGGTGCCGCCGCGCATCGGGAAGACCGTCGGCTGGGAGACCACCCCGCCCTGCGCAAAGGGCATCACCCGCCCCTGCGCAAACGATCCGCCCTGCGCGAAAGGCAGCACCGCGCCGTAGACGCCCGAGATCGCCGCCGAAAGCGCGCCACCCAAGGCGCCCTGCACCGGTCGCATCGTCGCCGTGTAGAGCGAATTCGAGATCGACTGTCCCAGCTGCCGCATCGCATCCGAGAGCCGCAGCCCGTCGAACACCACCCCGTCAAACGCCCGCCGCAACCCGCCGCCCAAAGACCGCGACAGACCGGCCATCTCGCGGTTGGTCTCGACCAGATTGCGGGTCATATCGCCAAGCCCCGCATCAAGCCCCGAGACCATCGCCGTGGTCGTCACCATCCGCGCTTCCAACTCGGCCAGTTCGGCGCTCAAATCATCCATTGCCGTCATGCTCTGCCCTTTCTTCAGGTGCCACATCGGGATACCGGCGCAGCAGGTTCTCCAACCGGTCGCGGGTGAACAGCGCATCCGCGCGCGCCTCGCGGCCCAGCATCAGCATCAGTTCAAGGGGCGTCAGCGCCCAGAATTCCGCCGGTCGCAACCCCAGCCCGTGCAGCCCCGCGCGCAGCAATCCGGGCCAATCGAGCCCGCCGTGATCCCCGCTCACGGCTCCGCCTCGGGCAGCGCAAAGGCCAGCGCCAACAGCCGTCCGGCACAGCGCGCCGCCGCCAGCGCGCCGCCCTCGATATCGGCCTGCAACAGTTCCTCGGCGCTCAGCTTTTGCCCCGCCCCGTGCAGCCCTGCGAGGATCAGCGCCATCACATCGCGGGCCGAGAATTGCCCCGCCTCGAAGCGCTCGACCAGCGCCACCAGCGTGTCCGCGCCCAGCGCCACCTCAAGTTCCGCCAGCGCGCCCAGCGTCAGTTTCAACGCCAGCGGCGCGCCGTTGATGGTCAGCGTGACCTCGCCCGCGTAAGCATTCGCCATCACTCGGGATCCGCCGCCAGTGGCGTCGCCGCGACAAACGCCAGCGCCCCCGCCGAGGCCAGCGACAGCTCATAGGTCGCCTCGCCATTATAGCTGCCGGCATACTCCAGAGAGGTGATCTGGAACGCCCCCTCAACCACGCCGAAATCAGGAATAACCACCTGAAACTGCGGGATTTCCCCGTTGAAAAACACCGCCCTTGCGCGTTCATCGGTGGCGGCATCGCGAAACACCCCCGCGCCCGAGATCGCGGCGGCTTTCACCCCCGCACCGGCCAGCAACTCGCGCCAGCCTCCCAGACTGTCGAGGCTGGTCACATCCACCGTTTCGGCGTTGAAACTGATGCGCGAGGCGCGCAATCCAGCGATGGTTTCGAACTGACCGGCGCCGGTCATATCCAGTTTGATCAAAAGATCCTTGCCGCTTTGCACAGCCATGCGCGCAACTCCTTATGTTGATGTCTCAGCCTTCGATGCGGATGCGGAATTTCAGGTCGATGCGGCGCACGGCACCGCCCTCGAGCCGCCGCGCGCGCGCCTCATGAAACCAGATCGCCACCACCCGCCCCGTGCTCAGCGCCGGTTGCGTATCCGGCAGGATTTGCGAGATCCGCGCCGCGGCGGCCTTGGCGGTGGCAAAACCGCTGGCGTCAGAGACCACGCAGAACTCGACACGGTGCTCGGCCCCCGGCCCGCTGCTGTCCGACCGGTCGATCACCGATTCGGCGCCGATCACGCAATAGCTGCCCTGCGGCGTGCCCGGTGGCGGCGCGTCGAAAATCCCGTCGGGCAACAGCGCGGCCAGCACCGCGTCCGCGGACAATTGGGTGAACAGCGCCGCTTGCAGGGCGGCGGCGGATTGATAGCTCATGCGGGCACCTCCTCGCGGGCGTGGCAGATCAGAAAGGCGCCCTGCGGATCAGCCTCGCTGACCGCCAGAATGGTGAAAATCCGCACCCCGTCGCGCAGGCGTTGGTCGGGGCGCGGGCGTTGCGGACTGCCCTGCGGGGCGGCGCGCAGATAGATGCGAAACAGCATCCGTCCCTCGGGCGCGATCACCCCGCGCCGCTCACTGCCCGAACGCGCACGGAGCTCGGCCCAAAGCGTGCCCAGCGCCTGCCATTGCGTGGCGTAACCACCGGCGCCATCCGAGGTGGTCACCGCCTCCTCAAGCACCAGCGGCCGGTTCAGCGCATATCCCATCAGCGGTGCCCTCCGGCGGTGAGCCGCAGCGGCATCCAGCGCGCCACCAGCGCCGGAACACCTGCCGGAAGCGCGGCCTGCGCATCGCTGCGGTGCTCGAAATACTGCGCCGCCAGCAGCAGCACCGCTTGGCGTAGATCCGCAGGCACAGCCTCCCACGCCGCGCCGAAACCGGCGGTGAAGGCGATCTCTACCGAGCCATTTGGCGGCACCGCGGGCAGGGTCGCGCCGGTGGCAATGAGTTGCGGGCGGTGCATATCTTCGGCCAGCCGCCAGAGCGCAGGATCAACCAGCACCGCCGCCCCCGCCGCATCGCGCAGGGTCACCGAGGCCACCACGCTGACCGGCGCCAAAGGCAGCGCCTGCGCCTCGGGCCAGCGCCAACCGCGCAGACTCAATTGGTGATCACGCGCCAAAAGCACCTTGCCGCAGCGCGCCTCGATCACCGCGATGGCCGCGCGCAGATACCGCGCCAAGAGCGCATCCGCGCTTGCCTCATCGGCAAACCCCGCGCCGAGGCGCAGATGCTCGCGCAGCGCCGCGACGGGCAGCGCCGCCTCCGCCACCGTGCTGGTCTCCTTCAGGTTCATGCTGGCCTCCTTGTCGCCGGATATCTTGGGATGCGCGGGGGAATGTTGGGGGAAAGGACCGGCGCAGACACGCCCCGCACCGCGCGCACGGATCAGGAGCAGCCGGTCGGTGCGGGCGATGCCGCGCAAGGCCACACCGCGCGCGCCTGCGCCGCCATCGGACCGACCCGCGCCTTGGGTCGATCCAATTCCGTTTATTCTCAGCCCCTTACGAGACCGCGAACTTCAGCAGTTTGATCGCTTTGAAATCCGTCACATCGCCGCCGACCCGTTTGGTGGCGTAGAACAGCACATGCGGCTTGGCGCTGAACGGATCGCGCAGCACCCGCAGATCGGGGCGTTCGGCGATGGTGTAACCGGCCTGAAAATCGCCGAAGGCAATCGCATGGGCGCCCGCGGCGATGTCGGGCATATCCTCGGCAATCAGCACCGGATAGCCCATCAGCCGCGCCGGTTCACCGGCAGCGAGCCCGTCCGACCACAGAAACCGCCCGTCGCCGTCCTTCATCTTGCGCACCGCACCGGCGGTTTTCGAATTCATCACAAAACCCGCATTAGCACGGTAGCCGGCGTCGAGCGCATAGACCAGATCGACCACCGCATCCGCCGGATTGACCGCGTCGAAATCCCCCGCGGTGCCGGTCGCCACATAGCCAAGCTGGCCCCAGACCTCGCTGCCCTCGGGCAGGATTTCATGGTCGAGAATGCCGCGCGGCTTGTCAGCCCCATCGCCCGAGATAAACGCCGCCGCCTCGGCGCGGGCGAATTTCTGCGCGATCCGTTCGGCCAGCCAGCCCTCGACGTCAAAGGCACTGTCTTCCAGCAACCGCTGGCTGGCTTTGGGCATCGCCGAAAGCTCATGCAGCCGGATCGAAATCCGGTCAATCGCACCGGTGCCGGTCTCGGTTACCGCCGTGCTCTCTGTGGCCCAGCCCGAGCCGACATCGCCGTGATCAACCAGCACATCAAACGAGCCCGCCTCGACCTGCACCACGCTGGCAATCGCGCGCACCGAGGCCGCGGCATACAGAACGCCTTGAATCCGCTCGGAAGTTTGCGGATCTACCAGATAGCCGCCCTCGCTATTCACCGTCGTGGTCATGCCCTTGCCTTCCAGCATGATGCCACGCAGCGCGTCGTCATCGCCGCTGCGCAGATAGGCGTCAAACGCCTTGAGGTGCAGCCCCTCGCCCGCATCGCCCTGAGCCAGCAGCGGGCGGCTGCTCTTGGTGGTGAATTTACGGTCCATCATGGTCAGTCGCTCGTCTTGTTGTTTCAAATTGCCGATGACGTCTGCGCGGAAGGATTTGATTTCATGGACAAATCCATCCATCGCTTGTTTGAGATGCGCGGCCTCGGGCGCCGCCCCAACGGCAGGCGCGGTGGCAGGTGGGGTAGCGGGCGCTGCATTGACCCCGCGCGCGGCCCCTTGATCCGGCCCGAAGCCGGGAATTTCGCTGCTCATATCTGCGTCCTTTCTCTCTTATCATCGTCCGGTCACTGCGCCCTTGGCGCCGCCGTCACCGCTGGCCCAACTCGCGCCGAGGCATGCCATTTGGCATTGAACTCACCCCTTGGGGCGTTGGCCTTTGCCGCGCAAAGCCCGCCCCCGATGCGGAAATTCGCCCGTCAACTCCATCGCGGCAGGTCTTAGCCGCGCAGCGCTTGCGTCGCCGCGTCCAGCCCCTGCGCGAGGCAGGTGATCCTCCCGCCGATGTCCTGTTTGGTGTTCACCCGCGCCGCGCCGAGCATCGGGAAGGTCACCAAGGACACTTCCCAAAGGTCCAATTCGAGCAACTTGCGCCCGCCGCCGGGCAGGTTTTCGGCCTTGATCGTGCGGTAGCCGATCGACAGCCCGTCCACCGCACCCGCCGCCATCAAGGCCGCCGCCTCGCGGCCCTTGGCGACATCCGCCAGCAGCCGCCCCGAGACCCGCAACCCATGCGCGTCTTCCACGACCTCGTCCCAGACGCCGATGGGCTCGCCTTGATTGTGCTGCCACAGCATCCGCACGCGGCCCCCCTGCGCGCGCAACCGCTCGAGACTGGCGGCGTAGGCGCCCGGCATCACGATATCACCGCCGCGATCTTTGACCCCGAAGAGCGAGGCATAGCCGCTGATCACCGCCCCCTCTGCGCGGATTTTGCCCGGCTGGCTGCGTTTGATTTCCAACTCTGTAGTGTGCAAAACCGTCATTCCCGCTCCCTTATCCCCATGCGCCGCATCGAATAGTGCTGTCAGCCCCCGACCGCGGGCGGGGGGGAGCCCCCGCCCATGGGGGCGGTCGGGGGCTGTCCGTGCCAAGGGCACGGACGGGTAGAAAAGCTCTCAACCACGCTTTCACAATCATCACCGGCCTCAAAACCCCGCCGCGATCAGCGCCAGCGCGCCGTGAATAATCACCCCCGAGGCGACCCCGAAGACCGCCAGCCACAGCCGCCGTTCCAACCGTTCCAGCACCTCTTCGATCCGGTTCAACCGATATTCCAACCCCGCGCGGCGCTCGTTCTCGAGCCGCTCCTGCGCGTCGATCCGGGCCTGCGCGAGGTCGAAACTGTCATAGAGAAACCGCGACCCGCCGACCGCGCGCCGCTGCGCTGTCATGCGCCCTCGGGGCGCGGCGGCAGGCCCAGAAGCGCGCGTTTCTCCGCCTCGCTCAGAAAATCTGCCTCCGCCACGCGCCGCCACTGCTGGTCACGTTCAATCGCCAGCGCGGGCAGTTGATCGAGATCGGGTTTCAACTCCAGCGCCTCGCCCGCATGCGCCGAGAGCCAATGCGCCAGACTGTCGGTCACCTTTGCCGCCAAGGGCAGGATGGTCAGCCGGTAAAACCCGCGATTGGCCTCTTGGTAATTGGCATAGGTCGCATCGCCGGGCATGCCCAGCAGCATCGGCGGCACCCCGAACGCCAGCGCAATCTCGCGCGCGGCGGCCTCTTTGGTCTTGTGGAATTCCATATCCGAGGGGGAAAACCCCATCGGCTTCCAGTCCAGCCCGCCTTCCAGCAGCATCGGCCGTCCGGCGTTGCGCGCGCCCTGGTGATGCATCTCCATCTCGTCCTGCAGGCGGGTGAATTGCTCGGCGGTCATCGCGCCCTGCCCATCCTCGCCGCGAAACACAATCGCGCCCGAGGGCCGCGCGGCATTGTCCAATAGCGCCTTCGACCAGCGGCTGGCGCTCGAATGCACATCCAGCGCGGCGGCGGCGGGTTCGATCGGCGACAGCCCGTAATGATCATCAAGCGGGTGATAGGCGCGCAGATGGCAGATCGGCGCGGCACCCTCGCCCATCACAAAGCGGTGCTTGCGCCCGCCGACCGCATAATCATAGGCCGCGGGCCAGCCATCGGCGCCGGGCACCACGCGCATGCGATCGGCGCGCAGCACATGCAGCTCGCTGGGCAGCGGGGTATCACCGCCGTTCACCGCCTCGATATAGGCGCTGCCCGAGAGCAGGAGTTGCGCATAGATCGCTTCCAGGAATTCCGCCCGCCCCTGCGCCGGATTGGGCCGCCGCAAAAGGGTCAAAAGCGGGTGCTGGTCAAACCGCTGCTCGGGGCTTTGCAGGACCAGAGGCAGCGCGGCGGCGGCCTCGGAGATCAGCCGCACCGCGCGAAAACCCACGGGGTTGTTCTGGAACCCGGCGCGGGTCAGCGAGACGGTGTTGCGCGCGGTCCAGACCGGCTGTATGGCGGTTTTCACCGCCGCCATCCGCCCGACCCCGCCAGCGGTGAGCGGCCCGACTGCCGAGGCTTTGGCCTCGGGGACGGTCACGGGCGCCGCCTCGGGTTTGCGAAAGAAATCGAACATGAGTGCCTCCTTGTCGCGGTGCCGGTGAAATCCGGTGCCTCGGGCTTGAGAGGAGTTATCGCGGTGAAGGATTACGATTCTGGATAGGGAGCGTGCGGTGGGGTGGAAGAAGGCCGCAACACCTGCGCCACTCCGCACGACATCAATGCAAAACCGCCGCGCATCCCCAGACTACTGAACCCTCAGCTCCTAACACGTGGCGCCCTCCGCCCTGCTCCCGCGCGGACTCAAGGCGAAGCCGCCGCGCATCGCCAGACCGCCCCCCGGGCTGGCGATTTGGTTGCCCAAGGCACGTCGCTTGATTGTCGCACGGATTTTGCCACCATAAACTGCCTCGCTCTACGGTCGGATCGCCACCCCGCGGTCTGGCAACGCACGGCTCATCGAGGGCGGCACAGGGTAACGTTTCCCAAAGCTCATCGCCCCTTTTCGGTGCCAATCGGGCTTGGCCACCATAAACCGCGCCGCTCCACGGTCGGCCCGCCATCCCGCGGTCTGGCAATGCACGGCTCTCAAACCACCCGCACGCTCGGCCGTCTTTGCCCCATCGACGGCGCCAGTATCAGCTCATGCAGCGCCCAGACCAGCGCATCAACACGGTCGGGGCTGCCCTCGCCGCGATACCCCTGCGCGGTCATCTGCGCCATCTGCGCCTCCAGCGCGCCAAGCCCCTCGCCCGGCCCGCGCAGATGCCGCACCCGGCCCTGCTCATAAAGCGCCGCCACCGGCTCGGCCCGCAGCACCTTGCCCTGCGCCGCCCGCACCGCGCGGTAGGGCACCAAGGGATCGACCTGCTGCAACACGGCTTTCACCAGATCGCCGCCCTGATTAACCTCGGCCACCAACCGGTCCGCCCCATGCCGCTGCATCGCGGCAATCGCGGCATGCGCCCAATCGCTGGGGCTGGCGGCGCGGATACTGGCGTCCTCGAGCACATAGGCGCGCCAGTCCGCCACCGGCCCGCGGGTCACCGCACCCACCACCACGATACCGCAGAGATCCGAGCCCGCATGGCCGGTCACCGCCGGATCCACCGCCACCACTACGCGGTCGAAGGCAGGCACCGCCTCGCAGCGGGCGGCCTCGATCAGCGCCTGCGGGAACAGCGTGCCTTCGGTGTCATCGAGCAGCACGCCCTCCAATTCCTGTCGCCCCAGCCGCGTGCCGCCATAGCGGGTCTCGATCTCGGTGAGGAAACTCTTCGCCAGCCACGCCCTATTTGCCTGTGTCGGTGCCTGCGTCACCCGCGTCGAGGGCTGCGCCAGCAGCGCCTTCAGCGTTGCCTGCCCGCGCGGGGTGGTGGTGACAATGCAGCGCGGCGCCTCGCCCAGACGCAGGGCGAATTGCAGCATATCCCAAACCTCCTGCGCCGCCTTCCATTTCGCCAGTTCATCCGCCCAAGCAGCATCGAACTGCGGCCCGCGCAACGCCTCGGCGTCCTGCGCCGAGAAACACTGCGCCACCGCGCCATTCGGCCAGACCAGCCGCCGCCGCGTCGCCTCCCATTTCGGCCGCCGGTCGGGTGGCGAGCAGGCCAATATCCCGCTGTCGCCAAACACCATCACATCGCGCGCCTGATCATAGGTCTCGCCGATCAGCGCGATCCGCGAGGCCGCACCTGTGTCGCGCGGTGTCGCCCCCTCGGCCTGCGCGCGCACCCATTCGGCACCGGCACGGGTCTTGCCCGCGCCGCGCCCGCCCATACAGACCCATGTGCGCCAATCGCCCGCGGGCGCCACCTGATGCGGCATCGCCCAAAAATCAAACAACCACGGCAGCGCCAGCAAAGCGCCGTCACTCATCCCCGCCAGAAACGCCTCCTGCACCGAATGAGGCGCGCAGGCGAGCCATTCGGCGTCGGACCTCGGCGCCTGCGGCAGCGAGATCCAGCTCTCCGGATCTATGTCCGTGCTGACCGTCGAATTTTTCCAGCTTTGCGCGTTCACTGAACACCGCCTCCAACCCTTTGCGCAGGCCGGATATGGCGCCCGAAAGATCCTTGGTCGCGCCAAAATTGCCTGCTTTGATCTCTGCCAAAATCGCGTCCAAAGCCTCCCCGGACGCAAACAACTGCCGTTCCGCCTGCGCCACCAGATGGTGCGAGGCCGTCTCCCCTGTCTCGGGATCGTTGTTATCCATGCGTGTTGCCCGCTGTTTCGCCGCTCCATGCGCGCGAAAAGGAAAAGCGGCATCAGGTTGCCCCGTGCCGCTTGCCCAATTCTTCCAGCTTGCCGCAATCACTACATTATTGCGTGCGCTGAGTCAAGATTTTCAACCCTGACGCGCAACAGGCAGCGGCTCAAACCCTATTGATTCCGCTCCGCCTCGATCCGCCGCCACAGCGCGACATTCGCGTTATGCTCGGCCAAAGTCTCGGCAAAAGCATGGCCACCGGTGCCATCGGCAACAAAGAACAGATAGTCGCTTTCTTCGGGGTTCAGCACCGCTTCGATACTGGCGCGGCCCGGATTGGCAATCGGCGTCGGCGGCAACCCGTCGATGCGGTAGGTGTTATAGGGCGTCTCGGCGTTCAACTCCGAGCGCCGCAACCCGCGTCCCAGCACCGTGCGGCCACGGGTGATCCCGTAGATCACCGTCGGGTCGGTCTGCAGCCGCATCGGCGTGTTCAACCGGTTGATGAAGACACTGGCCACCAGCCGCCGCTCCTCGGCAACGCCGGTTTCCTTCTCCACGATCGAGGCCAGAATCAGCGCCTCCTCGGGCGTCGCCAGCGGCAGCCCCTCGGCACGGGTCTCCCAGGCGGAAGTCAGGATCGCCAGTTGCCGCGCCTGCATATCGCCGATCAGCTCTTCCCGATCCGCCCCGCGCCGCACTTCATAACTGTCAGGCGAGAGCGTGCCCTCGGCGGGGATTTCGGCAATCTCGCCGCTCAGAAACTCGGCATTCTCCAGCGCGTTCATCACCTGAAAACTGGTTGCACCCTCGGCAATCGCAATGCGGAACCGCGTGTCGGGCAGGACCGATAGCGCCTGATATTCCTCAGGGAATTCCTCGGTCTCCAAGGGCAGTTCCAGCACCTCCGAGAACCGATTGGTCGCCGGATCCAGCTCCCGCACCAGATACTCCGCGCGCGTCACACCTACCCGCAGCAACACTTCGGTGCCGCAGGTCGAGGCCCCGCCCTGGGTGATGATATCCAGAATCTGCGTCATCGAGGCTTCGGCGGGCAGCAAATACGAGCCGAACCGCAACTGACTGTCGCGCCCGTCATATTGCGCGCCGACGCGGAACAGCATCCCGCTCGACACCGCGCCCTGCTCTTCCAATGACCGCGTCACCGCGCGCAGATTGGCGCCGCGGTCAATGCGCAGACAGATCGCCTGCTCCAGCGGCCCCTCCGCAACAAAGCTGCGCTGCGCCATCGCCGCCAGTCCGGCAAGCACGATCAGACCGACGATCAATAGCGTCAGCGCGTTTGCCGCGAAATGCTTCCACATCAGTCGGTGACCTTCCTCAACACGAGGCTGGCATTGGTCCCGCCAAAGCCAAAGGAGTTCGACAGCGCCACGTCAATCTTACGGTGCCGCGCTTCATTGGCCGCCAGATCCAGCTTCGGCTCGACCGCCGGATTATCAAGGTTGATCGTCGGCGGCGCCACTTGGTCGCGAATCGCCAAGACGCAGAAGATCGCCTCAACCGCCCCGGCCGCGCCCAGCAAATGGCCAATGGCGGATTTCGTCGAGGACATCGTCGCATCCTTTGCCGCATCACCGAGCAACCGCTCGACCGCGCCCAACTCAATCGTGTCGGCCATGGTCGAGGTGCCATGGGCGTTGATATAATCCACCGCCGCAGGCTCCAAACCGGCACGTTTCAGCGCCGCGTCCATCGCGCGGTAGCCGCCCTCGCCATCCTCCGACGGTGCGGTGATATGGTAGGCGTCGCCCGACAGCCCGTAGCCGACAATCTCGCAGTAAATCTTCGCGCCGCGCGCCTTGGCATGCTCGTATTCTTCCAGCACCACCACGCCCGCGCCCTCGCCCATGACGAACCCGTCGCGGTCCGCGTCATAGGGGCGGCTTGCCGCCGTGGGATTGTCGCCGCGTTTGGTCGAGAGCGCTTTACAGGCGTTGAAACCGGCGATCCCGATCTCGCTGATCGGCGATTCGGCCCCGCCCGCGACCATCACATCGGCATCACCCCATTGGATCAACCGCGCCGCGTCGCCAATCGCATGGGCGCCGGTCGAACAGGCGGTGACCACCGCATGGTTCGGGCCTTTAAACCCGTAGCGGATGCTCACCTGCCCCGAGATCAGATTGATCAACGCGCCCGGAATAAAGAACGGCGACACCCGCTTTGGCCCGCGCTCCTTGAGCACAATCGCGGTATCGGCAATCGAGGTCAGCCCGCCGATCCCCGAGCCGATCATCACGCCGGTGCGCAAGCGGCTGTCTTCGTCCTCGGGCGTCCAGCCGGCGTCTTCCACCGCCTGCTGCGCCGCCGCGACACCATAGAGAATAAAGTCATCGACCTTGCGCCGCTCTTTCGCCGCCATCCAGTCATCGGGATTAAACGTGCCGTCGCTGCCATCGCCCTGCGGGATTTCGCAGGCATAGGTGGTCGCCAGATGACTGGCGTCAAACCGTGTGATCGGCCCTGCCCCCGACTGGCCTTCCAGCAGGCGCTTCCATGTTTCCTCGACACCGCAAGCAAGCGGCGTCACCATTCCAAGACCCGTGACCACGACTCGGCGCATCTGCATTCCTCCGACTAAGGCTTCGCCAGCGTGATACACATTGTTTCCGCGCGGGAAAAGCCCGACCCGCCCGCTTCGAGCGATATCTGGCGCAAGTGGTTTTCGCTTGCTACAACCGCAATGAGACCGTCACCAGACCTGCGCCCGCATCATCTTGCCGGAAATACTCCGGGGGTGAATGGCCGCAGGCCAGAGGGGGCTGGCCCCCTGCACGGCCAAAACACACGCAAAGAACCAAAGGAATTCCCATGTTCGACCTAAGCGGCAAACGCGCCCTGATCACCGGAGCCTCGGGCGGCATCGGCGCCGAAATCGCCCGCTCGCTGCATGCCGCCGGCGCCACCGTGGCCCTCTCGGGCACCCGCGAAGAGCCGCTGAACGCGCTGGCGGCGGAATTGGGCGAGCGCGCCCATGTCACGCCCTGCAACCTCTCTGATCCCGAATCCGTCGAGGCGCTGCCGAAAGCCGCGATTGCGGCGATGGGCGGGCTCGATATTCTGGTCAATAACGCCGGTATCACCCGCGACCAGATCTTTATGCGCATGTCCGATGACGATTGGGCCTCGGTGATCGACGTCAATCTCACCGCCACCATGCGCCTGTGCCGCGCGGTCATGCGCCCGATGATGAAATCGCGCTGGGGTCGGATCGTCAATATCTCCTCGATCGTCGGCGCCACCGGCAACCCCGGTCAGGTGAATTACGCCGCCTCCAAGGCGGGGATGATCGGCCTCACCAAATCCATTGCCGCCGAGGTCGCCACCCGCGGCATCACCGCCAATGCCGTGGCGCCGGGCTTCATTGCCACCGCGATGACCGACAAGCTGACCGACGATCAAAAAGACAAGATCAACGCCCAGATCCCCGCCGGACGCATGGGCTCACCTGCGGAAATCGCCGCCGCGGTGCTCTATCTGTCTTCGCCCGAGGCCGGATATGTCACCGGCACCACGCTGCACGTCAATGGCGGCATGGCGATGCTCTGAGCCCGCAACCACCCTGCGGCGCCCTAGCGGCTGGCAGTCCGACCGATGACTGCCAGCCGCTCTATTACCCCCCAGAATCAGTGCCGCCGCTCCTTGGCATCGGCTGTGGCATTTTTGCCGCGCTGCAGCACGCGCGGACCGCGCCGCTTTCCGCGCCCTGCCCAGTCGCGCCAATCCGCGCAGCGAGTAAGGCAATGATCTTCGACACTTGGCAAAACCCGGAAACTGTGTAACCGTCCCGAGCGAATGTTTTTTGATCCCGCTTTGATCCGACAAAGGGTGTCTGAAAACGTTTGCCAATCGAGTTGTCTGTGCTATAGGCGGCGTCGATTGAGCCGGGCAAGATCCCGCGCCGGTCCGGCTTTGCGTTGACATCAGCGTGCATGCCGTCACCGCTTGCGAGAGCAACTAGATATCTGGGCGGTCACCGCCTGCTTGTAAACGAGGACTGAACATGAGCGACATCGCTGATCGTGTGAAAAAGATTGTAGTCGAGCATCTCGGCGTCGAAGAAGACAAGATCACCGAGAACGCTTCGTTCATCGACGATCTGGGCGCAGACAGCCTTGACACTGTCGAGCTGGTCATGGCGTTCGAAGAAGAATTCGGCATTGAAATCCCTGATGACGCCGCCGAGAACATCCAGTCGTTCGGCGACGCGGTGGGCTTCATCACCAAAGCGGTCTAATTCGCCACGGCGCAGATGCGCCGGCGAAGTGATCGATGAATTGGCGCGGTCGTCTCCACTCGGGGCGGCCGCGCTTTCCATTTGCCAAGCGCGCCGCTACAACTCCGGCAACCGCTTGTTGCGCACTCAGCCACTTGCTGCGCTCCCAGCCTCCCAGATACGAAGCCGCACATGTCCCCCCCTGCCCCCGATGCCGATACCGGTGCCGATACCCCGACCGAGACACGCCGCGACCGGCTGGGCATGGCCTATCTCTCGCTGCTGTCTTACCTGCCGTTCCCCGCGCGGGTGCGGCTTTCGGGCTGGCTCGGTGAGCATCTGGTCGGGCGGCTCTCCTCGGTGCGCCGCAAGGTGCGCGCGGCGGTGGCGCATTTCATGCCCGATCTGCCCGAGGCGCAGGCGCAACGCATCGCCGCGCAGGTGCCCGGCAATCTGGCGCGCCTCGCCACCGAAATCCTCTCGCCCGAAGACCTCGCCCGTCTCGCCGCCACCGTGCCCCCCGAAGGCCCCGGCTTTGCCGCCCTCGAAGAGGCCAAGGCGCAGGGCCGCGCGGCGATCCTCGTTTCGGCGCATTTCGGCAATTACGATGTGCCGCGCCTGTCCCTGAACGCGCGCGGCTATCATATCGGCGGGTTCTACAAAGCGATGTCGAGCCCCGCGCTCAATGATCTTTATGTGCGCTCGGTCTCCGCCTCGGGCGCGCCGATGTTCCCCGACACCTCTGAGGGGCTCAAGGGTCTGCTGCGGTTCATGCGCAAGGGCGGAATGTTCGGCATTCTGATTGATCTCGACCGGCCCAATGGCGTGTTGATCGACTTTCTCGGCCGCCCCACCCGCACGGTGCTGTCGATCGCCGAGATGGCGCTGAAATACGACGCTTTGGTGGTGCCGGTGTTCGGCATCCGCACGCCAGAGGCGCCCGGTTTTCGCATCCATATCGACACGCCGGTTGCGCACAGCACGCCCGAGCAGATGACCCGAGACCTCAACGCGCGCATCGGCGCACAGGTCCGCGCCCATCCCGCGCAATGGGTCTGGTGGCACAAACGCCGCAAGCCCGATCACCCGTAACTCCACCCAAGAGCCGTAGCTCCTCAGAATCCGCCCAAAAGCCCCGTGGCTTGCCTCGCCCCCGCGCCGGGTCTAGAACGCCAGAACCCAGCCCCGAGCGAACCCTATGACCGAGACCCCGCAAGCACCGCTATCTCTCCGCCACCGGATCGAGGACCGCACCATCGGGGCGCTGGTCGGGGCGATGCGGCTCTTGCCCTATAAGACCCGCGTGCGCGCCATGGGCTGGATCGCCCGCAATATCCTTGCGCCGCTGGCCCTGAACAAACGCACCCGCGCCAATCTCGCCTATATCTTTCCCGATATGCCCGAGGCCGAGATCCGCGCGGTCTGCCGCGATGTGGCGGATAATTTCGGGCGCGCGATGATGGAGTTACACTCGGGCGCCGAGTTTGCCCGCTTTGCCGGTGACATGCCGATCCACGGGCCCGGTCTTGCCGCGCTCGATCAGGCCCATGCCGAGAACAGGCCGGTGATTCTGGTGACCGCGCATTACGGCAATTACGACGCTTGGCGCGCGGCGCTGACCGCGCGCGGTTTCCGTGTCGGCGGGCTTTATAAACCGATGTCCAATCCCGCCTCCAATGCGCGCTATGTCGCTACCATTGAAAGCATCGCCAAACCGCTGTTTCCCAGCGACAAACACGGCATGGCGGATATGGTGCGGTTCTTGCGCGCGGGCGGCATGCTGGGGATGCTGGTTGACCATTATATGTCCCATGGCGAGCTGCTTGATTTCCTTGGCAAACCCGCATGGACCGCGACCTCCGCGGCGAAACTGGCACTGAAATACAACGCGCTTCTGGTGCCCGGTTATGCCACCCGCAACGCCGACGGGTTCAGCTTTGCCATCGAGGTCGAAGAGCCGATCCCGCATAGCGATGCCACCACCATGACCCAAGCGCTCAACGACAGCGCGGCGGCACGGGTGATGGCGCATAAGGGGCAATGGTTCTGGCTGCACCGGCGCTGGAAAAACACGCCCGATAATCCCTAAGGGCGATCCCTCAGCCCGCCCGTCAGCGGCGCTCAGCGAAGACGGGTCGCGGCGATGATCTCGCCCTGACCGGATTCCTGCACAATCACCACCACCGGATCATCCCCCGCCAGCGGCACCGTCACCTCCAAGGGCGATGACAGGTCCCATGTCGTCACCAACTGCCAATCAATCACGATATTGGCATAGCGCGCCTGCAATCCGGCATTCTCGCCGCTGAGGATCTCGACCTCGTCAAACGGGCGATAGCGCACCATCTGCACCGAATAGATATCATCACCGATGGCATCGCTCGGCGGCGCGGCGGGCACCGCAGCCTCGGGGGAGGCGGCGGCATCGCCCATGCTCAGGGTGCCGACCACCGCATTGGGCATCGCCTGACGCCGCGAGGCCATGCCGAGCACCGGCGCCACATGGTCATAGGGGCGGGCTTCGATCTGCAACCGGTCACCGGGGATACGCGCAAGCTGCATGTCGATATCGGGGCGGCGGCGCAATTGCTCGCCGATGATCTCCATCACCTGCATGACGCGGAAGCCCTCGACGATCTCGATACCGTTGATCACCACCTGCGGCGTGTAGATCGTCGAATGCCCGTGGCGCCGTGCATAGCGTTGCTGGCGTTGCGCGTGTTCGGGATCGGCAAAGGAATCCGCCCAGCCGATGTAATCCCAATAGTCCACATGCAGCGCCAAGGCGATCACATCATCGCGCGCGGCCAGTTCCAGCATCATATCATCAGCCGGCGGACATGAGGCGCAGCCCTGCGCAGTATAAAGTTCCAGCACCACCGGATAATCCGCGCGCTCTTCGCTCGCTTCCTGTGCCACCGCCGCGGCAGGCGCCAGCGCGACAGTGCCCAGCACAGCCGCCAGCACAGTGCCACGGCGCAGAGCCGCCAGCCCCCGCGCGACACGGGACGGCATTACCGAAACAGCTTTGGTATCCGCTCTGCTCAACGTGGCATCACCCCGCGCAACCGGCGACAGCGCAGCAACGGCCCCGCCCATAACCGGAGCGCCCACAACCAACTGGCCCATAAGCTCCTGGCCCACTGGCTGTCGGCCTTCAGCCGTCTGGCGCGGCACCATTTGATCCGCGGCAAGCAACTCTCTCCGCGAATATGCATTGGGCATCATTGATGCGTCTCCTATCGTCAGTCAGCACTCAAACGGCAAATGCGCCGTCATGCAAGGCGCGGCAAGCCCGGAACCGGCGGTTACACCGTCTTGTGACAGGGCCGCAAGCGCGAGGGCAGGAAATCGCGCGGCTCGCGGCGGCGGGCAAAGCGCATCTTCAGACGCCAGATCAACACCCCGTTACACCACCTGTTCCCCTACCCGAGACCCAGCCGGCGCAGGCTGGCATCTTTTTGTGCACAATGGTATACAAAATGAGCCGCCCCCCCTTGATCGGTCCCATCATATGGGGCAAGAGCAGTCCAGCCAAACCCCTCTTTACCCGAAGGGAGCCTACCCATGACCATTATCGTCGGACACGACAGCACCAAGACGCGCAAGACGCTCAAAGTTGGTGACCAGTCGATTGCCTATTATTCTATCCCCGCCGCGCAAGCCGCCGGACTGGGGGATTTCACCCGCCTGCCCGCCGCGCTGAAAGTGGTGCTCGAGAACATGTTGCGGTTCGAGGACGGCTCGACCGTCACCACCGATGACATCCGCGCCTTTGGCGACTGGGCCAAGAACGGCGGCCATAGCCCGCGCGAGATTGCCTATCGTCCGGCCCGCGTCTTGATGCAGGATTTCACCGGCGTGCCCGCCGTGGTGGACCTCGCCGCGATGCGCGACGGGATCAAGGCGCTGGGTGGCGACGCCCAGAAGATCAACCCGCTGAACCCCGTGGATCTGGTCATCGACCACTCGGTGATGATCGACGAATTCGGCAACCCGCGCGCGTTCCAGATGAACGTTGACCGCGAGTATGAGCGCAATATGGAGCGCTACCAGTTCCTCAAATGGGGCCAGTCGGCGTTCAACAACTTCCGCGTTGTGCCGCCGGGAACCGGAATTTGCCATCAGGTGAACCTCGAGTATCTGGCGCAGACCGTCTGGACCGATGAGGACCAGAACGGCGAAACCGTCGCCTATCCCGACACGCTGGTCGGCACCGACAGCCACACCACCATGGTCAACGGCCTTGCCGTGCTTGGCTGGGGTGTTGGCGGGATCGAGGCCGAGGCCGCGATGCTCGGCCAGCCGATCTCGATGCTGATCCCCGAAGTTGTCGGCTTTGAACTGACCGGCGCGATGACCGAAGGCACCACCGGCACCGACCTTGTGCTGAAAGTGGTGGAGCTGCTGCGCGCCAAGGGCGTGGTTGGCAAATTCGTCGAATTCTACGGCGAAGGTCTGGACCGTCTGCCGCTGGCCGACCGCGCCACGATCGCCAATATGGCGCCCGAATACGGTGCCACCTGTGGCTTCTTCCCGATCGACAACGAGACCCTGCGTTACCTGCGCACCACCGGTCGCGACGAAGCGCGGATCGCGCTGGTCGAAGCCTATGCCAAGGAAAACGGTTTCTGGCGCGGTGCCGATTATGCGCCGATCTACTCGGACACCCTGAGCCTCGACATGAGCACCGTGGTGCCGGCGATCTCGGGCCCCAAGCGTCCACAGGACCATATCGCACTCGACAAGGCGGCGACCACTTTCGCCCAGTATGTCGAGGGTGAGCGCGCCGGCAAACCGGCCAATGAAAAGCAAAAAGACCGTTGGGAAGGCGAAGGCGGCCAGCCCGCTCCGCGCGAGATCCCCGGTGATGTCGGTCATCACCGCCGCGGTTTTGTCGCCTGTGTTGACGGCTCCGAGCCCTATCAGCTGCATGATGGCTCGATTGTGATCGCCTCGATCACCTCCTGCACCAACACCTCGAACCCCTATGTGATGATCGGCGCCGGTCTGGTCGCACGCAAGGCCCGCGCTTTGGGTCTGAACCGCAAGCCCTGGGTGAAAACCTCGCTGGCTCCGGGCTCGCAGGTGGTCTCGGCCTATCTTGAGGCGGCGAACCTGCAAGACGATCTCGACGCGGTCGGCTTCAACCTTGTCGGCTATGGCTGCACCACCTGTATCGGCAACTCCGGCCCGCTGGAGCCCGAAATCAGCAAGGCGATTGCGGATAACGATCTGATCGCGACGTCGGTGCTCTCGGGCAACCGCAACTTCGAGGGCCGGATCAGCCCCGATGTGCGCGCCAACTATCTGGCCTCGCCGCCTCTCGTGGTGGCCTATGCGCTGGTCGGCGATATGAACGTCGATATCACCCGCGATCCGCTGGGTCAGGACCAGAACGGCAATGATGTCTACCTCAAGGACATCTGGCCGACGACGCAGGAGATCGCCGATCTGGTCGAACAGACCGTGACCCGCGAGGCCTTCCAGTCGAAATACGCCGATGTCTTCAAAGGCGACGAGCAGTGGCAGGCGGTGGAGACCACCGACGCCGAGACCTATGACTGGCCGATCAACTCGACCTATGTGCAGAACCCGCCCTATTTCCAAGGCATGTCTGCCGAGCCGGGCACGATCAGCAATATCTCCGGCGCGAAAGTGCTGGCGGTATTGGGCGATATGATCACCACCGACCATATCTCGCCCGCCGGTTCGTTCCGCGTGGACAGCCCTGCCGGTCAGTATCTCTCGGACAAGCAGGTGCCGGTGCGCGAATTCAACTCCTATGGTTCGCGCCGTGGCAACCACGAAGTGATGATGCGCGGCACCTTCGCCAACATCCGCATCAAGAACGAGATGCTCGAGGGGGTCGAAGGCGGCTATACCAAGGGCCCCGATGGCGCGCAGACCTCGATCTACGACGCCGCGATGGCCTACCAAGAGGCCGGCGTGCCACTGGTGATCTTTGGTGGTGAGCAATACGGCGCTGGCTCGTCGCGCGACTGGGCGGCGAAAGGCACCAACCTGTTGGGCGTCAAGGCGGTGATCGCCGAGAATTTCGAGCGTATCCACCGCTCGAACCTCGTCGGCATGGGGGTTATTCCCTTCGAGTTCACCGATGGCGACACCCGCAAGACCTTGGGTCTGAAGGGCGATGAAACCGTCTCGATCGAGGGGCTCGAGGGCGATCTCAAGCCGCTGTCGACGGTGCCCTGCACGATCACCTACGCTGATGGCACGGTGAAAACGATCCAGATCAAATGCCGGATCGACACCGAGATCGAAGTCGACTACGTGCGCCACGGCGGCGTGCTGCACTACGTGCTGCGCGATCTGGCCAAGTCGTAAGAGACTGCATGAGAATAGAAAAAGCCCCGGCAGTGCCGGGGCTTTTTTGTTGGGTGGAAACGGTGGAGGCTCGCCCCGCGCGCCATCAAGGCGAAGCCGCCGCGTTTCCAACAACAGCGAACTTGCTCCCCCAGCAACACGCCCCACATAGCCGAGCATCGCCAGACCGCGGGATGGCGACCCGCCCGTGGAGTGGCGCGTTTTATCGCGGCTGTATCCGCCGAACATTCAAGCGATGCGCCTACAGCCACCAGATCGCCAGCCCAGGGGGCGGTCTGGCGATGCACGGCGGCTTCGCCTTGATTCCGTGCAATTGGCGCATTGCTACGATGCCCAAGAAAGCCGCGCTCCCATCGACAGACAACTGCCTCCCCTGCAACACTCGCCACATAGCCGCGCAGTGCCAGTCCGCGGGATGGCGACCCACCGTAGAACGACGCGCTTTATGGCAGCCCAATCCGAGCCCCCTCCAAGCGGCGCGCCTACAGCCACCAAATCGCCAGCCCGAAGGGGCGGACTGGCGATGTGCGGCGGCTTCGCCTTGATTCCGCGCAAATAGCGTGACGCCAAGCTCACAACGTTAGCGGGGCTTCGCCTTGTTCCCGCGCAATACCCGCTCTGCCCCTACGCCGCCAGCTGCGCCCTTGCCCGCCCGATCGCCAGCGCCGCCTGCGCCGCCTCGCGGCCCTTCTCGATGAAATGCGTCTGGTAGATCGCGATATGATGCGCGGTCGGCTGGAAATGATGCGGCGTCAGCGAGACCGAGAGCACCGGCACGCCGGTATCCAGCCCCGCCCGCATCAGCCCGTCGACCACCGCCTGCGCGACGAATTCATGCCGGTAGATGCCGCCATCGACGACCAGCGCCGCACAGGCGACCGCGCCGTAACGCCCCGAGGCCGCCATATCGCGCGCCAGCAGGGGCATCTCGAAGGCGCCGGGCACGTCGAACACATCGACCAGCGCCGGATCAATCACCTGCGTGAAGCCTTCCAGCGCCTGATCAACGATCTCGGCATGCCATTGGGCCTTAATGAATGCAAAACGGGTGGGTGTCATAGCGATCTCCTTTGGTAACGACACATCACCCAAGGCGCCCCGTCCCACGCGCCCCACGAGGGCGGCGCGAAGTCTGGGTTCTCTTTCATCCGGACTGTGACCGTCGGCTCAGGCATCGCACCTGATCTGCTGACCCGCTCCGAAACCGGCGCGGCGCTCGCGGGCTTGCGGGTCTGACCGCTTACCGCCGGTGGGGAATTTCGCCCCGCCCTGAGAACAGCCCCAGAAATGCTCTGCCATTGCCGCAAAGGCAAGCACTAAAAATCGCCATTCCGGCGGTTTTTTCGCCCTCCGGTCTCGCTTGAACTCGCCACAGCCCCCATATAGGGTGCGCGCCAAATAGACCGTGTTGTGCGTTTTCGACACTCTTACCACTCCTGAGGAGCCTTATGTTTATCACCCCAGCCTATGCCCAAGCCGCGGGCGGCGCCGGCAGCCTGTTCTCGTCGCTGATCCCCTTTGTCCTGATCTTCGGGATCATGTGGGTGCTACTGATCCGCCCACAGCAAAAGAAGGCCAAAGAGCACCGCACGATGATCGAGAACCTGCGCCGCGGCGACCAGATCATCACCGCTGGCGGCGTCATCGGCAAGGTCGTCAAGGTCAAGGACGATGGTGAAGTCGAAGTCGAGATCGCCGACGGGGTGAAAATCCGTGTGGTCCGCGCCACCGTCACCAATGTTCTGTCCAAGACCGAACCCGCCGCGTCCGAATAAGCCGCCGAAGATCGCCGATGCCGCCCCCCTCGGGCGGCGTTTGCCCTTTTAGCGCCCTCGCGCGCCCCATCGTCGGCCCGACCCCAAGCAAGGCTCCACCATGCTGCAACTCTCTATGTGGAAACGCGCGCTGATCATTTTGCTGTGTCTGGCTGCGGTGATCTATGCGGTTCCGAATATCTTTTATGACCGTGTCGAGCGCCATAACGACGCTGTCGCCCTGATCGAAGCGGGGCAGGACAGCCCCGAGCTTCAGGCCGAACGCGCGCTCTGGCCCGATTGGGCGCCCTCCTATCTGATCAACCTCGGGCTTGATCTGCGCGGCGGTGCGCATCTTCTGGCCGAAGTGCAGGTCTCGGATGTCTATGTCGACCGTATCGACGCGCTCTGGCCCGAGGTCCGCGATCTCCTGCGCCCCGAGCGTGCCACCGTCGGCGGTGTCCGCCGCATGCCCTCCGAGGATCCCGGCGTATTGCGCGTGGCGGTCTCCAACGAGGACGGGTTGCAGCAGGCACTTGAAATCGTGCAAACCCTGTCGCGCCCGATGCAGACCTTGACCGGCATCGGCCAGCAGGATCTGGCGATCTCGATCGAGGACGGGCAGATCGTCATCACCCTCTCGCAGGCCGAGCGTCTGGCCACCGACGACCGCACGATGGCGCAATCGCTGGAAATCATCCGCCGCCGCGTTGATGAGGTCGGCACCCGCGAGCCTACGATCCTGCGCCAAGGCACCGACCGGATCCTGATTCAGGTGCCGGGCATCGGCTCGGCCGAGGAACTCAAGGACCTGATCGGCACCACCGCCCGCCTGACCTTCCATCCGGTGGTGCGCACCACCAGCGACGCCAATACCACACCGGCGCCGCGGCAATTGGTGCTGCCCTCGATGGACCAAGAGGGCGTCTATTATGTGCTCGACCAGACACCGGTGGTCTCCGGCGAGCAACTGGTCGATGCGCAGCCCGATTTCGACCAGAACGGCCGCCCCGCGGTCAGCTTCCGCTTCAACCCCTCGGGGGCGCGCGAATTCGGCCTCTATACCGCGGATAACATCGGCAACCCCTTTGCCATCGTCCTCGACAATGAGGTGATCTCGGCGCCGGTCATTCAGGCCCATATCTCGGGCGGCTCGGGCATCATCACCGGCCGTTTCACGCTGGAAGAAACCACCAATCTGGCGATCCTTCTGCGCGCCGGTGCCCTGCCTGCGGGGATGAACTTCCTCGAGGAACGCACCATCGGCCCCGAATTGGGCCAGGACAGTGTCGACGCCGGCAAGATCGCCGCGCTGGTCGCGATGGCGGCAGTGCTGGTCTATATGGGGCTCAGCTACGGGCTCTTCGGCGTCATCGCCAATACCGCGCTGATGCTCAATATCGCGATGATCTTTGCGATCCTCTCGATGATCGGCGGCACCCTGACCCTGCCCGGCATTGCCGGTATCGTGCTGACCATCGGCATGGCGGTCGACGCCAATGTGCTGATTTTCGAGCGTATCCGCGAGGAATTGCGCACCGCGCGCGGTCCGGCACGGGCCATTGAACTGGGCTATGAGAAGGCGATGTCGGCGATTCTCGACGCCAATATCACCACCTTTATCACCGCCTCCATCCTCTTCGCGCTTGGCTCCGGTCCGGTGCGCGGTTTTGCCATCACGCTGGGGCTGGGGATCATCACCTCGGTATTCTCGGCGCTCTTTGTGACACGGCTCTTGATCGTGTTCTGGTTCGAGCGCCGCCGCCCCAAGACGCTCAAGCTCTGAGGACAGATCATGCGACTCAAACTCGTCCCCGATCAGACCAATATCAACTTCCTTGGCCCTTGGCGCTTCACCTTCGGCCTCTCGGCGCTGCTGATGGTGCTGTCGATTGCGGCGTTCTTCACCTTCGGGCTGAACTTCGGCATCGACTTCCGCGGCGGCACCTCGATCCGCACCGACGCCACCCAGGCGGTGGATGTCGGCGCCTACCGCGATGCGCTGGCGCCGCTCGATCTCGGCGATATCACCATCACCGAGGTCTTCGATCCGACCTATGCCGCCGACCAGCATGTGGCGACGATCCGCATCCAGACCCAGGACGGCGCCGAAGCGGTGGCCCCCGAGGTGCTCAACCAGGTCGAGGCCACCCTGCAAGGGGTCGATCCGACCCTGCGCTTTACCTCGGTGGAATCGGTCGGCCCCAAGGTCTCCGGCGAATTGGTCCAGCAAGCGGTGCTGGCGGTGCTCGCCGCCCTCGGCGCGGTGCTGGTCTATATCTGGCTGCGGTTTGAGTGGCAGTTCGCCCTCGGCGCGGTGGCGGCGCTGGTCCATGACATCGTGCTGACCATCGGCGTCTTCTCGGTGGTGCAACTGCGCTTTGATCTGGCGATTATCGCCGCGCTTCTGACCATCGTCGGCTATTCGCTCAATGACACGGTGGTGGTTTTCGACCGGGTGCGGGAAAATTTGGTGAAGTTCAAAAAGCGCCCCGTCATCGAGGTTCTAAACCTCTCGCTCAACGAGACCCTGTCGCGCACCTTGATGACCTCAGTGACCACGCTGATCGCGCTGATCGCCCTCTTCGTGCTCGGCGGCGATGTGATCCGCGGCTTTGTCTTCGCGATGATCTGGGGCGTCTTTGTCGGCACTTGGTCCTCGGTCTATGTCGCCTCGGTGGTGGTCAAGCAACTGGGCATCAAACGCGACTGGGGCAAAGGCGGCGGCGACACGCCCGGCACCCAATTCGCCACCTCGGAGTGATCCCATGCGCGTGACCGAAGTCGATTTTGGCAATGCCTTGCCGATTGAAAGCTACGGGCCGGATTTCTACCGCCTCGGCGGTGAGGTCTACCCGGCGCCCACCCTCTTCGCCCCCGGCCATTCTGCGGCCTGGGGCGGCTATGAGGACACCGAGACCCTCCTCGGCCTCGCCGGCCAGATCGACGTGTTGTTCATCGGCACCGGCCCCGAGATCACCCCGCTGCCCGCCGCCTTCCGCACCACCCTCGAAGAGGCCGGTCTCGCGCTCGAGATCATGGCCTCCACCTCGGCCTGCCGCACCTATAACGTGCTCCTTTCCGAGGGCCGCCGCGTCGCCGTCGCCCTCCTCGCCACCGAGTAACCACGCCCCACACCAGCGCAGCCCACCCCCACTTTGTGCCCCAAATATCCTGGGGGTGAGACGCCCCGCGTCGAGGGGGCATAGCCCCCTGCTTTCACCTTCATCAACTGTCAGGGCCCGGGTGAAACCCGGGCCGCGCCCGACCCTCCCCCCGGGAGGGCGCCTTGGCGATGCCCTGAGTGGCGCGACCGGCATCACTGCTTTGAAACACAGCGCGCAGTGGCGCGGTTGCGCGCGCCCACCCAGGGTCGGGCGCCCCCCTTAGCTCCATGCGCCACGCAAGGCCTTACCGCGCCACCTTCGCAACAGGCCTGCGTGCTTCACGCACGCGCGGCGCGAGGGGTTCGATGCCCCGAGCGACGCACCCCCTCCCCCAACATCCCGCCATCACCACCGCCGCAACCGGTCCAGATTGTCGCGCCCGCCCAGTTTCCTTTGCAGCCCTGTGGCAAACCCGCTAAGCCACCGCTATGGATTTGCGCGTCACCGATCTTGCCGTCGCGCGCGGCGGCATCCCCCTGCTCGAAGGGGTCAGTTTCACCCTGAACGCGGGCGAAGCTTTGGTGCTGCGCGGCCCCAATGGCTGCGGCAAAACCACGCTTCTGCGCGCCATCGCCGGGCTGCAACCGGCCCTGCAAGGCCAGATCACCTGCCCGCCTGACCAAATCGCCTATGCCGCCCATGCCGACGGGATCAAAGCCACGCTGACCGTCGCCGAGAACCTGCAATTCTGGGCCGCGATCCACGGGCACAGGGGCATCGACGCCGCGCTCCAGTCCCTCAATCTCGCCGATCTCGCTGATCGCCCGGCGCAGACCCTCTCCGCCGGTCAAAAGCGCCGCCTCGGGCTGGCGCGGCTCTTGGTGACCAAACGCTGGCTCTGGGTGCTCGATGAGCCGACGGTCTCGCTCGATACCGCCTCGGTCACGCTCTTTGCCGAGGTCATCCGCACGCATCTGGCAACAGGCGGTGCGGCGCTGATCGCCACCCATATTGACCTCGGACTTTCCGAGGCCGCACGCCTTGATCTCACGCCCTATAAGGCTCAAATGCCCGCGGATCTCGGCTTTGACGATCTCGGCTTTGACGGGGCCTTCCTATGAGCGCCCTCCTGATCCGCGACCTGCGCCTCGCCTTCCGCGCTGGCGGCGGCTTCGGCCTCGGCCTCGGTTTCTTCCTGATCCTCGCGGTGCTGGTGCCCTTGGGCGTTGGCCCCGACCAGAGCACCCTCGGCCTCATCGCCCCCGGCATCCTCTGGGTCGGCGCGCTGCTCGCTTGCCTGTTGTCCCTCGACCGGCTGTTTGCGCTCGATTTCGAAGACGGCTCGCTGGACCTTCTCGCCACCTCGCCAATCCCGATGGAAGGCGTCGTCGCGATCAAGGCGCTTGCCCATTGGCTAACCACCTGCCTGCCGCTGGCACTGGCCGCCCCGCTCCTCGGCGTGCTCCTCAATCTGCCCATCACCGCCTATGCCGCGCTGCTCCTCTCGCTGCTGATCGGCACCCCTGCGCTCAGCATGATCGGTGCCTTCGGCGCCGCCCTCACCGTCGGGCTCAAACGCGGCGGGCTGCTGCTATCGCTCTTGGTGCTGCCGCTCTACGTGCCGACACTGGTCTTTGGCGCCCAATCCGTCACCCGCGCGGCGCAGGGGCTCGACATCACCACCCCGCTTGCCCTGCTTGCGGGGATCACCGCAGGCTCGCTCGCCCTGCTGCCTTTTGCCGCCGCTTTTGCGCTGCGCATCAACCTGAGGTAGCGCCCGCCATGCCCCGCAACCGCCCGCCCCTTCGATCACGCCTTAGTGCCTTGAGCCCTCAATAGACAACGACTAGGAACCCCCTATGGCATCGCTCTGGGAATACGCTAATCCGGTGAAATTCATGAAAGTCTCGGGCTTTCTCCTGCCCCTGACGGCGGTCCTCGCGACGGCCTCCATCGGGATCGGGCTGGTCTGGGGATTTTTCTTCACCCCCGATGACTTCCGCCAAGGCTCGACGGTGAAAATCATCTTCCTGCATGTGCCCTCGGCCTTTCTGGCGATCAACGCCTGGGCGATGATGCTGGTGACCTCGCTGATCTGGCTGATCCGCCGCCACCATGTCTCGGCACTCGCCGCCAAAGCCGCTGGCCCGATTGGCGCCACGATGACGCTGATCGCACTGATGACCGGCGCGATCTGGGGGCAACCGATGTGGGGCACATGGTGGGTCTGGGATCCGCGGCTGACCTCGTTCTTGATCCTGTTTCTCTTCTACATCGGCTATATCGCGCTCTGGTCCGCCATCGAGGACCCCGACACCGCCGCCGATCTGACGTCGGTTCTCTGCCTTGTCGGATCGGTTTTCGCCGTGCTCTCGCGCTATGCGGCGATATTCTGGAATCAGGGGCTGCATCAGGGCGCCTCGCTCAGCGTCGCCCCGGGCGAGCGGATGGATTGGGCCTATAAAGGCCCGCTCTATCTGTGCATGACCGGGTTTGTGCTTTTGTTTCTGGCGCTGGTTCTGGCCGGCACCCGCACTGAAATTCGCGCCCGCCGGATGCAGGCGCTCACCGCCCGCGAAAGGGCACAAGAAAGAGGGGCGGGATGATGCCGGATCTGGGCGCCTATACCACCGAGATCGTCTCGGCCTATCTCGCCTCGCTTTCCCTTCTGGGCGTGCTTATCTGTTGGATATGGCTGCGCGCGCGGCGTGTGAAACGCGCGCTGGCGCAAGTTGAAACTCGATTGAAGCGGAAGACACATGGCTAAGATCAACCCTCTCCTGATCCTCCCTCCGGTGCTGCTGGCGGGGTTTGTCGCCTTTGTGGCGGTGGGCAATCTGCGCGAGGACCGCGACGATCTGCCCTCGGCCCGCGCTGGCCATCCGGCGCCGCAGATCACGCTGGAAACACTCGGCGAACGCACTCTGTTCACCGATGAGATGATCCGCGACGGCGAAGTGACGCTGGTCAATTTCTTCGCCTCTTGGTGCCCGCCCTGCCGCGCCGAACACCCGCTGTTCGAGGATCTGACGCAAGAGGGCGTCACCGTTCTGGGCGTCAACTACCGCGACGAACCGGCCCGCGCCGAGGATTTCCTAGAGGAACTCGGCGATCCCTATGCCGCGATCGGCGCCGATCCCCGCGCCCGCACGGGGCTGGATTGGGGCGTGCTCGGCCTGCCCGAAACCTTTGTCGTTGATGGCGAGGGCAATATCGTCATGCGCCACGCCGGCCCCCTGACCGATGAGATCATCGCCACCCGCATCCGCCCCGCCATGGAACGCGCCGGAGCCACCAATTGACCCAGCCATTCCCGCCAGCCAGCCCAGCCGCCAGTGATGCGCAACTGACCACCCAAGGGTTGGAGGCCAGCGGGTCGGGCAAGGTGTTGGCGCTGGCCTGCGGGGCATTGGCGCATGAAATCCTCGCGCTCAAGGCAATGAACGGCTGGGATCAACTCGATCTGCATTGCCTACCCGCGAACCTGCATCTCTACCCGCAAAAAATCCCCGATGCGGTCGAGGCGGCGGTGCATAAATTCCGCGACAAATACCGCCGCATTCTGGTGGTCTATGCCGATTGCGGCACCGGCGGATTGCTGCAATCGCGCTGCGAGGCGCTCGGCGTCGAAATGGTCGAAGGCCCGCATTGCTACTCGTTTTTCACCGGCAACGAGGCTTTCGCCGAACGCGCCGACGACGAGATCACCGCCTTTTACCTGACCGATTTTTTGGTCCGCCAGTTCGAGGCCTTCGTCTGGCGTCCGATGGGCTTTGACCGCCACCCCGAGTTGATTGAGATGATGTTCGGCAATTACGAGACGCTGATCTATCTGGCGCAGACCGACAATCCCGAGCTTGATCAGCGCGCCGAATATTGGGCCGGTAAACTCTCGCTCGCCTATGAGCGCCGCTTCACCGGCTACGGCGATCTCGCGCCGGTGCTGGAACGCGCCACCCGCGCCTAAGCCCACCCCCGCCTGAAGCCCCCGCTTGTCAGCATAGACGGCAACGCTTAGGGTTTTTCACAACCATTCGCCGAAGGCGCCGATCACCGTGCAGACCAAATCCAAAGCCGCCAAATCCCAAAACGCCCGCAACCTGTCGCTGGGCGAAAGATACCGATTGCAGACGTGGTTTCTGGGCATCATCGCCTTTTCGATGATCCTGTTTCTTCTGGTGCAGGCGCGGTTCATCCTGATCTCTCTGGTCATCGCGATCATCCTCTTTGCGCTCACCGCCGACGCGATCACCGCTTTCTCGCGGCTGCGCATCGGCTCGTGGAAGATCACCAACTGGCTCGCCTCCATGGCCGCCTTTACGCTAATTGCAGTGGTGCTCCTGACCCTCTCGGCGATTGTGATCTCGCAGGTCAACTCGGTGGTCACAACGACCCTCACCTATACAGATCAAGCGATTGCGGCCGTGGCGCGGCTCGCGGCGCTGTTCTCGCCCGAGGCCGAAGCCACCGTCGAAGCCTCGATCCGCTCGATCCAGGTCTCCAGCTATATCACCACCCTCGCCGGTCAGGCCGGTAACCTCCTCTCCGCCACCACGCTGGTGATCCTTTTCGTCGGCTTTATGTTCGCCGAGCGCCTGTGGTTCGGCACCAAGCTGGAAAACCTGATGGACGACAAGGACCGCGCCGCGCGCGTCGGGCGGATCATCCATTCCATCGTGCGGCGGGTGAACCATTATCTCTTGGTCAAAACCGGGGTCAGCGCCGCCACCGGCGTTGCCGTCTATCTGGTGATGCAGGGCTTCGGCCTCGATTTCGCCGGACCAATGGCGATATTGACCTTCGTGCTCAATTACATCCCCTCGGTCGGCTCGATCATCGCCACGATCCTCTTGGCCCTCGTCGCGCTGATCCAAGTGCCGGAACCGGCCACCGCGCTGTTGATCTTCGTCATCGCAGGGATGGTGCAATTCATGCTCGGCTCGGTGATCGACCCGATGCTGATGGGCCGCGCGCTGCGGGTGTCCAGCTTCGGTATCATCGTCTCGCTGTCGTTCTGGGGCGCGGTCTGGGGCATCCCGGGGATGTTTCTGGCGGTCCCGATCATGGTCGCGATCATGATCGTCTGCTCGCATATCCCCTCGGCCCGCCCCGTTGCGGTGCTGCTCAGCCGCGAAGGCCTGCCGGATTTCGGCGATGAAGACGAACGCATGGGCGCCCCCGCCAATCCCGCCAAACCGGTAAGCAATCAGGCGGCGGAGTAAGCGCCCAAGGCACGCGCGCCCTCTCCTGCCCCATATATGGCCTGCCGCACGCTCAGGATTGGTTAACCCTTCCGTGGTTACCATCAGCAGATGTCCAACTATCTGCGCCCAAGGCTCCCCGGGGCCACCGTGTTCTTCTCCGTCGCTCTGGCCCAGCGCGGCAGCAGCCTGTTGATCGACGAGGTCCAGCGCCTCCGCCATGCGGTCGCCCGCACCAAAACCGAGCGCCCGTTTATCATCGACGCCTTTGTCGTGCTCCCCGATCACCTACACTGCGTCTGGACCTTGCCCGAGCGTGACGCCGATTACGCCACCCGCTGGCGGCTGATCAAAACGCGGTTCTCGCAAGGGCTGCCACGGGGGACACGGCGCGCCAGCCATATCGCACGGCGCGAGCGCGGTATCTGGCAACGCCGGTTTTGGGAACATCACATCCGCGATGACGCGGATTACCACTGGCATCTGCGGTTTTGCTGGAACGCGCCGGTCGAGCAAAACCTCGCCAAGACGCCGTTCAACTGGCCCTTTTCCTCGATCCACCGCGAGCTGGCGATGGGGCATTTTTCACGGCCCGAGCCTCAGCCGTAGGGTGTGTGCTCTGCACGCACCGAACCAGAACACCGCATGAAAAAGGGTGCGTGCAAAGCACACACCCTACCCGTCACTCAATTCTAAGGGCGCTCAATCGTCCATCTTCAGCGCCGCGATAAACGCCGATTGCGGGATTTCCACGCGGCCAAACTGGCGCATCTTCTTCTTACCGGCTTTCTGCTTGTCCAACAGCTTGCGCTTACGCGAGGCATCGCCGCCGTAGCATTTCGCCGTCACATCCTTGCGCAGCGCCGAGAGTGTCTCACGGGCGATCACCCGCCCGCCAATCGCCGCCTGGATCGGGATCTTGAACATATGCCGCGGGATTAGATCCTTGAGCTTTTCGCACATCACCCGCCCGCGCATCTCGGCGCGGTCGCGGTGCACCATCATGCTCAGCGCATCCACCGGCTCGTCGTTGACCAGAACCGACATTTTCACCAGATTATCCTCGCGGTAGCCGGTGATCTGATAGTCGAAACTCGCGTAGCCTTTGGTCACCGATTTCAGCCGGTCGTAGAAATCGAACACCACCTCGTTGAGCGGCAGATCATAGATCACCATCGCACGGCTACCGGCATAGGTCAGGTCTTCCTGCAACCCGCGACGGTCCTGACAGAGTTTCAGCACATCGCCGAGATATTCGTCGGGGACCATGATCGTCGCCTTGATCCGCGGCTCTTCAATGCGGTCAACATGGGTCAGATCGGGCATATCCGCAGGGTTATGCAGGTCGATCTTGGTGCCGTCGCGCATGAACACATGATAGACCACCGAGGGCGCGGTGGTGATCAGATCAAGGTCATATTCACGCTCCAACCGGTCGCGAATCACCTCGAGATGCAACAGCCCCAGAAACCCGCAGCGGAACCCAAAGCCCAGCGCCGCCGAGGTTTCCATCTCGTAGCTGAAGGACGCGTCATTGAGCGCCAGCTTCTCGATCGCTTCACGCAGCGGCTCGAAATCATTGGAATCGACCGGAAACAACCCGCAGAAGACCACCGGTTGCGCCGGCTTAAAGCCCGGTAGAGGCGCCTCGCAACCCTTTTTCTCGCTGGTGATCGTATCGCCGACACGGGTGTCGCGCACCTGTTTGATGCTGCCGGTCCAGATGCCGATCTCGCCCGGCCCCAGCTCGGGAATATCGATCATCTTCGGCTTGAGCACCGCCAGTTTATCAACCCCGTAGACCGCGCCGGTCTGCATCATCTTGATCCGGTCGCCCTTGCGGATCACCCCGTCGATGACGCGGATCAGCACCACAACGCCGAGATAGCTGTCATACCAGCTATCGACCAGCATCGCCTTGAGCGGCGCGTCGCGGTCGCCCTTGGGCGCCGGCAGACGGTGCACAATCGCTTCCAGCACATCGGGAATACCCAGCCCCGATTTCGCCGAGATCTGCACTGCGTCCGAGGCATCAATGCCGATCACATCCTCGATCTGCGCCGCCACCCGCTCGGGCTCGGCAGCCGGCAGGTCAACCTTGTTGAGCACCGGAATAATCTCGTGATCCGCGTCGAGCGCCTGATAGACATTGGCCAGCGTCTGCGCCTCGACACCCTGCGAGGCATCAACCACCAAAAGCGAGCCTTCCACAGCGCGCATCGAGCGGGACACTTCATAGGCGAAATCGACGTGACCGGGCGTGTCGATCAGGTTGAGAATATAGGTCTCGCCATCCTTTGCCGGATATTCAATCCGCACGGTGTTGGCTTTGATGGTGATACCGCGCTCGCGCTCGATATCCATCGAATCGAGCATCTGCGCCTTCATTTCGCGCGCAGCTACAGTGCCGGTCAGCTGGATCAGCCGGTCGGCGAGCGTGGATTTACCGTGGTCAATATGGGCCACGATGGAGAAATTGCGGATTTTGGCGAGATCGGTCATGAGCGGCATATGAGCAGGTTTACACCCCCCGTCAATGGTATCCGCACCTCATCCGCGCGATTGCGGCCAAGCGGCGCATCGCCGGCCCCTCTGCACCGCGAAATCGCGCCTATAACCCGCATATGAAGGCGATAGGCACGCCGCGCCGCCCGCCGATCCACCGCGATTCGCCACCCCGCCAGAGCCGATTCGCCGCGCTTCGCCTGCCAGAGCGCCGCGCGTCACAGCCCCTTGGCAATCGTCGCATTGTAAAGCCGCGCGTAATCGCTGCCCGCATCCTCGCCAAACACCGAGGCGCGATGCTCGGCCCGTTCCAGCCACGCCGGATTGACCTCGACACCCCAGCCCGGCGCCTCACTGACATGCAGCTGCCCATCCGTCACCGCATAGGGATCGCCCAGAAACAACTCCCGCTGCCACGGGTAATAGTCATCGCCCTCAATCGAGAATTCGAGGTATTTCCCCGCGTTCGGCAGCGCCCGCATCAGATGCATGGTGCAGAGCGTCACCAGCCCCAGATTAGCCGCATGCGGCGTGCAAGGCAGCCCCGCCTGAGCCGCCCAACCCGCCACTTTCAGCGTGTTGGATAACCCGCCCAGATACATCACATCCGGCTGCACCACATCGACCGCGCGCATCGCGATCAGCCGCTTCCATGTCGCCAGATCGCACTCCTGCTCACCGCCAGCCACATCAATTTCCAGCGCCTGCGTCACCGCCTGCGTGGCCTCCAGATCCCACCACGCCACCGGCTCTTCATAATGGCCGACGCCATGATCCTGCAGCATCCGCCCGACCTGCACAGCCCGCGCCACCGAGAACCCCGAGTTCGCATCCGCCAGCGTGTCGATCCCTGCCAGCGCCTGTGTCACCGCGGGGATCACCGCCTCGGTGCGCCCGGGCCATTGATCCACATCCTGCCCGCATTCGGCGCCGATGCGGAACTTGGCGGCGGTGAACCCCTGCTCGCCGCAAATCCGTTTCAGCCGCTCGGCCTCGGCCTCGGGGGTGATATCGCGCAGCATCGAACTGGCGTAAGCGCGCAGCGCCCCCGCCGAGCCACCGATCAGCGCCGTCACCGGCAGGCCCGCGCGCCGCCCCGCCATATCCCAAAGCGCCGTGTCCAGACCCGCCAAAGCGCGGCTGCGATAACTGCCGGGGTATTTATGCTCCGCCCGCTCGATCCGGTTCACCAGCGCCGCGATATCGCCCACCGGCTGACCCAAGGCCCAAGGCGCGATCTGCCGGTGAAACACCGCCGCAGTGATGTCGGCGTTGTAACTTGAAGTCTGCCCCCAGCCGACCGCGCCATCCTCGGCGGTGGCTTTGACGAAGCAGACGAATTCATTGTGAAAGGTATCGAGGCGGCTCAGGCTGGTCATCAAAGGCTCCGGTTGCATTTGGCTCAGACCTTAGGCGCGTCCAACTCCTCCTGCCAATAGGCCAAACGCTCCTTGAGCAACCGCGCCCGCGCCAAGTCGCTCAGATCGGGGTCCAAATGCTCGAGGGTCTCGAACGTGAACCTCTCGCCCGCCGCAAGCCACGCTTGTTGCAAGGCTTTATTCGGATGCGAGCCCTGCCGCAGGGTAAAGCCATGCCGGTTCTCGATACTGGCCAGCGTCGGCGTGCTGCCGACCCAAAGCGCATCGCCCATACGCAGGGCATAGATCCCCGCGTCGGATTTGCGGGTCTTATAGGCGGCGCTCATCGCGCGGCGGGTCTCGGGCATCGCTGTCTCCTGTGTTGCCGCTGCATAACAGCTCGCAAAAGCCGCGTCAATTTTATACGGGTAATATTGACTCAGCCCCCGCGCCTGTGTTTCAAGGCGGCAAAGGAGCACCTAACATGACCCAAGACCCCGCCACCCAATGCACCGCCTTTCAAGGCACCCGAATGCTGGCCCGCGGCCCGCTGCACCGGATCGCCCGCGACACCGCTGATACCGAGGGGCTCTTGGTCTTCGAGGATCGCTCGGGGCGGGTCATCGACATCGACCCGCGCGGCTATCCCCAGCCTGAGGCACCTGCGCCCGAAGCACCCGCGGAAGCGCCCAAGAAACGCGGCCCCGGTCGCCCGAAACTCGGCGTGATCCCGCGCGAGATCACGCTTCTGGCGCGGCATTGGGAGTGGCTTTCGCAGCAAAAGGGCGGCGCTTCGGCGACGCTGCGACGGCTGGTTGATGAGGCCCGCCGCGCCGATGGCGGCGCCACCGAGGCCCGTCAGGCGCATGAGGCGGCCTACCGCTTTATCCATGCGCTCGGCGGGGATCTCCCCGGATATGAAGAGGCCACGCGCGCGCTCTTTGCGGGGGATCTTATGGCTTTCGCCAGGCAAATGCAGGATTGGCCCGAGGATATCCGCCGCTATGCGCTCAGCCTGTCCAAGGGCGAAACCTCAGGCGAAGCTCCGGCACAGGCTTAGGCGCAGCTTCAGGCGAATAGATCGCGGCTGAACACTTTGGCGCTGATATCATGCAGGTCCGGGGTGATCCGCTGCGCCAGCACCAGATCGCAGGCCGCCTTGAACCCGGCCAGAGCCTCGGGATCAGCGCTTGCATCGCCGGTGAATTCGCGCACCTCGGCGCCCTTGGCCTTGAGCCCTTCGCTGATCAAGGTCAGCGGATCGCGCGCGCCTGACACCCCTTTGGGGTTATAAATCCCGATGGTGCGCGGCGCGCGCTCCATCACTTTCGACACCAGCAGCGAAATCCGCGACGTGTTGCTGCCGGTCACCGTCGGCAATACCTGCGAGGGCACCTGACCGAACACCTTGTTCAGATGTTGGGTGCTGCGCGGCACCCGCTGCCCGCCCATGCCGAAACAGGGGTTATTCGCATAGGTGCCGATCCGCGGATCAAGGCAGACCCCATCGATCACCTGCCGCGCATTCAACCCGAAGGACAGCGCGTAACTGTCCAGTTCATTGAAAAACGCCACCCTTGCGGCCAGATAGGCCTGCGAGAAATGCTTGACCGCCTCCGCCTCGGACGCGCCCATCAGCTTGATCTCGGCACCCCCCCGCAGCGCCGCGCTTTGCAACACCGCGGCGACTTTCGCCCCCAATGCGCCACGGTCGCCGACGATCAGGAACTTCGGCGCGCAGGTGTCCTGCAAGGCATGCGATTCGCGCAGGAATTCCGGCGCATAAAGCAGCGCGCTGGCCCCCAATCGCGCGCGCATCTGCGCGGTAAAGCCGATCGGCACCGCCGAGCGCAGCACAATCGGCACGCCGGGGCAGCGCTGAAAGGCGAATTCAATACGCGATTCCAGCTCTTTGGTGCAGAAATCCTCACCATCCGCGCTGAACGCCAAAGGCGCCGAGATCAGCACCAGTTCCGCCCCCTCCAAGGCTTGCGCCGTGTCGAGCGTCGCGCGGATATCCAGCTGATGACGCGCCAGATATGCCGCCAGCGTCGGGTCGCCCAGCGGGAAATCACCGGCGTTGATCGCCTCGACACGGTCGGGCACCGGACCGGTCAGCACCACCTGATGACGCCGCGCCAAGCCCAAGGCATCGCCCAGCGCCACATATCCCAAGCCGATGATCGCAATACGCATTACTCTACCTCACTCAAACGCTGCGGCGCGTTAACACCGGTTTACTCAATTGGCTCCGAACAGATCACGGGTGAACACTTTATCTGCAACCGGCGCCAGATCCGGCGTCATCCGGTTGGCGATGACCAGATCGGACGCCGCACAAAACCGTCCAAAATCGCGCTCGACCGGATGACCGAGACAGCGCGCATCGGGCCAAGCCGGTTCATAGATCAACATCTCGACGCCCAAAGCATCCAGCTTGCGGATGATATCCTGCAGCGCGCTCTCGCGGAAATTATCCGAGCCCTGTTTCATCGCCAGCCGGTGGACGCCGACCAGCCCCTTGCCGCCCGCCGATCTCCCCGCCGCAACCCTCTTGGAGATGGTTTCGGCGAGGAAGGATTTGCGCACCTCATTGGCATCGACAATCGCTCGCATCATCTCTTGCGGCACGCTGGCGAAATTGGCCAAAAGCTGTTTGCTGTCCTTCGGCAGGCAATAGCCGCCATAGCCAAAGGAGGGATTGTTGTAATGATTGCCAACATTCGGGTCCAGACACAGCCCCTCGATCACCTCACGCGATTCGATGCCTGTGGCCATGGCGATTGTGTCCAATTCGTTGAAAAACGACACCCGCATCGCAAGATAGGTATTGGCGAAGAGTTTGATCGCCTCGGCCTCGGTGGAATCGGTCAACAGCACCGGCACATCCGTTTTTTCCGCAGCTGCGCGCAGCAATTCCGCCACCATCGCTCCACGCGCGCCGGTATCACCGACGACAATGCGCGACGGGTGCAGATTGTCCTGCAACGCCTGCCCCTCGCGCAGAAACTCGGGCGAAAACAGCAGGTTGTCGCAGCCCAGCCGCGCGCGCAAAGCCGCGGTATAGCCCACCGGCACCGTCGATTTGATCACCATCAGTGCGTCAGGGTTCACCCCGCGCACCGCCGCGATCACCGATTCGATGCTGCTTGTGTCAAACCCGTGGGTCTGCGCGTCGTAATTCGTCGGTGTGGCGATTATCACCAGTTCAGCGCTTGAATAGGCCTCCTGCGGGTCCAGCGTGGCGCGTAGATCAAGGCTGCCTGAGGCCAGAAACCGGCTGCATTCCGCGTCGATCACCGGCGAGCGTCCGGCATTCACCGCCTCAACCCGCGCGGGGTCGATATCTATCGCGCAGACCTCATGCTGCCGCGCCAATAAGACCGCATTCGAGAGGCCAACATAGCCCAATCCTGCCACCGCAATCCGCATCACCCGCCTCCGCCCTGCCGCCAGCGCCACATATGCGCCAAACCCGCGCGCTGACCGGCGGCGAGCATCACAGACCCACCATCCGGTAGAGCGCAGCCGTCGTCCGCGCGACCCATTCATTGGTCTGCAACTGAACCTCGGCACGTGTGCCGACCGGCGCGGTCAGTGGCATATCCGGCTGGATTTCCACCCGCGCATAGCGGTTGGCGGCAAATACATCGGCCTGCAGACCGGTGTACCCGGGCCATTGCGCCTCGTAATTCATCCGCGCCACACGGCCCTCGATACGGCTGCCATCGGCCAGATCAATCCGCGCGCGGTCGCCCATGTCGATCTCGCGGGCCGCGTCGCTGGCCAAGAGCGCATGGATCACCGGCGTTTCCGACCCGCGCAGCAGCGCCAGTTGCTCGCCCGGCTCGATCCATTCACCGGCGCGGCGGTCGATTTGCTGCACCACACAGTCGCAGGGCGAAAGGATCGCCTCACCGTTTTGCAGCCGCGATTCGCGGACATAAAGCGCGTCGATTTCATCGCTCAGACTGGCAATCCGCAGATCCGAAGCCCCCATCGGCGCGCTGTCGCCCAGCCCGCCTTGCATCATCGTGATCGGCGCCGGAGCAGTTGTGCTCAACTGTGTTTGCACCTCCAGCACCGCGCGCTCGGCCTCGGCGACCAGAGCCTCTTGCTGCGCGCGATCGCGCTGCAGGCTGGCGGCGGGCAGATCGCTGGCAACCATCGCCGCCAGCTGGTCCCGCTCGAGCGCCAGACGGCGTTCGGCCAGCGCCAGAACCTGCTCAAGCTGCGCCCGCGCCGCGCCATCCACGCCCGTCGCAGCCGGCGCCGGAATTGCTGCCGCATCCGCCCCCTGCGCCATCGCCCCGCGCTGCGAACGCAATGCGGCCAGTTCGACTTCGAGCGCGCGGCGGTGCTCGATAAGCGCCGCGACCTGCGCCTCCTGATCGGCGGGATGCACAAAGCCCAGAACCTCACCCGTGCGCAGCTCTTGCCCCGGCTGCACGGTCATCGCGTTCAAACGTCCGGCGACCGGCACCGAGAGGCTGGTTGCCGCCACCGTCACCGCCGCGTAACGCGCCTGCACGGTGGCAAAGCTCGACCAAGTCAGCAGCCCGGCAACCGCCAGAATAACCGCCGCCAGCGCCAGTTTGACCATCGAGACAATGCCCAGCGACCGCGCCTTTGTTTTGGGCTCGGTCTGGGCTTGGGTCGCGGTTTGGGTGGCCGTTTGGGTCGCGGTCTGGGTCTGGACCGCCGTCTGGCTGCGGGTCAGCGGCGGGGACTGTGTGTGGTTGAACGATTGGCTCGGCGTTTGGTTAAACGCCTGATTTTGCGGCTGATATTGGTCCCAATCCTGAGGTTGCGGCTGCGCCGACTGCGCCTGCGCTGACTGAGGTTGTGGCTGCTGCGATTGCGGCGCATGCCACTGGCGGCTCAGGTCCATCGCCTGATTGACCACCGAAGTCTCGATGATCCGCTGCAAGACACCCGCCTGCGCCGGAGCCATATCAATGAATTCATAGCGCAGCGCGGCACCCGGCTCGGCGCCGATCCTGCGCGCCTGCACCCGCATTTCGATGCGCGTGCCGCCGGTGCCGATCAACAGGGTAAATTCGCCCCGCCGTCCCTGCCCCGGTGCCAAGACCCGCGGGATCTCGACGGCCAGTTCAAACCCCTGCACATCCCAGCAAGCGACCGGATATTCGACCCCCTGCCAGGCGACTTTCATCTCTTCGGCGGACTGATGCGCGGACTGATGCCCGGATTGACGCCCCGTCTGATGCGCCTGCGCCTGATGCGATGCGCGCGGTGCTGCGGCATAGGGCTGCGGCGGCGCATAGGCGGTGAAGGGCGGCGGCGGGGTATAGGCGGCCGCAGCGGCTGGCGGCACCTGCGCGCGCAGCGGCGGCACATAGGGCGCATAGGGCTGACGCCGCTCAGGCTGCGGGGTGGTTTGTTGTGTGGTGGGCTGCTGCACAGCGGGCTGCGGCGGCACGGGTTGCTGCGGCACGAATGGCGAGGGCGCGGCCTGCAGGGGCACAGGCTGAACCGGCGCAGGCCGGGGCGCCTGACGCATTTGCTCCGGCGCTGGCGGCACTTCCTCCGCCTCCGGCTCGAAGCCCTCAAACGGCGAGGCCTCCTCAGCCAAAGACGCATAGGGCGCACGCTTATGTTTGCGCAGCTCTTCGGGCCAGTATTTCGGCGGGTTATACGCGCCGTGATCCGCCACCGGCGCCGCAGCCTCCGGCGCAACCGCCTGCGGACCAACATCCGGCCCCGTATCTGTCCCAGCACCCGACGCAACCACCGCCTCGGCCACCGGCTCATAGGTATTCAACGGCGGCGCCACCGGACGCGGCGCCTCAAAGGCGGCCAGCGTTGCCAGATGGCGCATATAAACCTCGGTGAAGGGCACCGGTGCGAATTGTCCCTGCATCACCCACCTGCCTTGCTGGATTTACCATGACCGCGGGCCGCACAGAGCGCATCTGCCCGTGCCACATCTACCAGAACCTCGATCACTACACCGCGCATCACATATCCGCCTGACATCACTTGCCCCACCCGCGCGACTCACCTTATCCGCCGCGCCATGGGCCATTTCCTTACGGCTATTGATCCCGCCAAAACATGGCCGCAATGCGGCGACCAGAGGACAATCCGGCGATATTTGCGGCGCTGGTGCTGATTTGGAAACAATGCGCGGGGAGAATCAGGGACTGGCCCGCTTCGCGCAACACCGGCCAAGGCCCGAAACCCCGACCATAGCGCAGCAAAGCCGCCACAGAGCTCCGCGTCAAGGCCCATCACCCGCCACTATGTTAACCATATCAACCCGCTGCCGACAATTCGCCGCGATCGGGGTGTATTCCATCGCCGGCGATTTGCCATTAGCTATAAGACCCGTCGCAGCCCCTCCATGGCAACAGATCGACAGAATGAAGACCGACCGACCGTCCTTGGCAAAAGGGGTGCCCGATGTCCGATATCCAGCTGATAATATTCGATTGTGACGGCGTGCTGATCGATTCCGAGGCGATCTCGGTGCGCGTTCTGGTCGAGGAACTGGCCAATCTCGGCGTCCATATAGATGAGCAAACCGCGATCCGTGATTGCGTCGGGCGCAGCCTCGTCGATGTCGCCGGAAGCTATGGCATCGGCGCGCGCGCGGGTGAGTTCGAGAGGTTTGCCGCGGCGGTTCAAACCTCGCTGCTGGCCCGTTTCGCCGCCGAGCTGCAACCGATGCCGCATATCCACTCGGTGGTCGAAAACCTCGCCGTGCCCGCCTGTGTCGCCACCAGTTCCAACCCCGAGCGCGCCCTGAATTCGCTGGCCATAACCGGTCTTGATGTGCATTTTGCCGGCAAAGTCTTTACCACCTGTCAGGTGAAACATGGTAAACCGGCACCGGATCTTTTCCTCTATGCGGCGCAGCAGATGGGGGTCGCGCCCCAAGCCTGTCTGGTGATCGAAGACAGCGTCCCGGGTCTGCGCGCGGCACAGGCGGCGCATATGCCGGTGTGGCAATTCACCGGCGGATCGCATCTCAAGAACCTGCAACCTGCGCAGATCCCGCCCCCGCAGGTGCCGACATTTGACAATTGGGCAGATTTCTTCGCCCTCGACCCGAATTTGAAGCAAAAGTAAGTGATTTATGGCGAAACCCAGCGTTATCATTGATAAACTCGACAAAGCCGCGCGTGCCGGTTGGCTTTACTATGTCGCCGGCAACAATCAGGACGAGATCGCCCGCAAGCTGGGCGTGTCGCGGCAAACCGCGCAGCGGCTGGTCTCGACAGCGGTGGCCGAGGGGCTGATCAAATTCCGCCTCGATCATCCGGTGGCGAATTGCCTGCATCTCGCCGCGCAGATGAAAGAGAAATTCGGCCTGAGTTTTTGCGAAATCGTGCCCAGCGATCCCGAGGCACCGGGGCTGTTGCACGGGGTGGCTGCGGCGACGGCGGTGGAGATCGAGAAATATTATCTCTCCGAACCGCCGGTGATCGTCGCCCTCGGCACCGGTCGCCTACTGCGCGCCTGTATCGAGCATATGCCGACGATGGATTGCCCGCAGCACCATACCGTGTCGCTGGTCGGCAACACCCATACCGATGGCACCGCGACGGCCTTCAATATCGTCGTGCGTATGGCCCACCGGATCGGCTCGAAACACAACCCAATGCCCTTGCCGGTGCTGGTGCGTAATGCCGAGGAACTGCCGCTGCTGCTGGCCCAAGAGCCGGTGCGGCGCACCCATGAGCTTTGCGCCAAGGCCGATGTCAGTTTCGTCGGCATCGGCCATATCGACGCCACCGCGCCTTTGGTGATGGACGGGTTTATCTCGGTCGAGGAAAGTCAGGAGCTGACCGAGCTGGGCGCGGTCGGCGAGATCGTCGGCTGGGTCTTTGACGCCGCCGGAAACCTGATCGAGGGCGCCACCAACCGGCGGGTCTCCAGCGCCAGAATCACCCCCGATAATCCGCGCCCGTTTATCGGGCTGGCGGTGGGCCAGAACAAGCGTAAGGCGATTCTCGCGGCCTGTCGCGGGCGGCTGATCAACGGTCTGATCACCGATGAGGCGACCGCCACGGCGGTGCTCGCACTCGCCTGACACCAGCCAGTGCCTTGTTTTCGGCGGGTGTTTTTCACCCCGCCGCGCGCTGCCCGTCTGCGCCATGAGCAATATCCCAAATATGTTGACAAATGCCCACCCCATAACGAATACTGGCCGCCAGCAACCGAAAGTTGCCGTGTCAGTCCTTTGGGGGGAATTATATGTCTTACACGTCGCGTTTTTCTGGCGGTTTATTCGGCCGCCTGTCTTGCAGTGCCAGCGCGCTGACCTTGCTGATGACCAGCACGGGTTTTGCCGATAGCCACGCGCAGACCATCACCATCGCCACCGTCAACAACGGTGATATGATCCGCATGCAGGGTTACACCGACCAGTTCACCGAAGAGACCGGCATCAGTGTCGAATGGGTGACGCTGGAAGAGAATGTGCTGCGCCAGCGCGTGACCACCGACATCACCACCAATGGCGGCCAGTTCGATATCATGACCATCGGCATGTATGAGACGCCGATCTGGGGCGCCGCCGGTTGGCTGGTGCCGCTGGACGGGCTCTCGGAGGAATACAACGTCGATGACATCCTGCCCGCGATGCGCGGCGGTCTGAGCCATGACGGCACGCTCTATGCCGCGCCCTTCTACGGCGAAAGCTCGATGATCATGTATCGCACCGATCTGATGGAGGCCGCAGGGCTCGAGATGCCCGATGCACCGACATGGGAGTTCATCCGCGAGGCGGCGGCGGCAATGACCGACCGTGACAATGACGTCAACGGCATCTGCCTGCGCGGCAAGGCTGGCTGGGGCGAAGGCGGGGCGCTGATCACCGCGATGTCCAACTCCTTTGGCGCGCGCTGGTTCGATATGGACTGGAACGCCCAGTTCGACACCCAGCCGTGGCGCGACACGCTGACCTTCTTTAACGATATGATGCAGGAATCCGGTCCCGCCGGTTTCGCCACCAACGGGTTTAACGAGAACCTCTCGATGTTCCAGCAGGGCCTCTGCGGCATGTGGATCGACGCCACCGTTGCGGCCTCTTTCGTGACCAATGAGGATTCCACCGTTGCCGATAGCGTCGGCTTTGCTCTGGCACCCGACAATGGCCTCGGGCGGCGCTCGAACTGGCTCTGGGCTTGGGCGCTGGCGATCCCCGCGGGCACCCAGCAGCAGGACGCCGCCATGCAGTTCATCGAATGGGCCACCGGCACCGGCTATATCGACATGGTCGCCGAGAACGAAGGCTGGGCCAATGTGCCTCCGGGGGCGCGGATCTCGCTCTATGAGAACCCCAACTACCAAGAGGTGCCCTTCGCGCAGATGACGCTGGACTCGATCCTCTCGGCTGATCCCAACAACTCGACGGTCGAGCCGACACCCTATGTCGGCGTCCAATTCGCCGCGATCCCCGAGTTTGCCGGTATCGCGACCGAAGTCAGCCAGGAGTTCTCGGCCTATTACGCCGGCCAGCAAAGCGTCGATGAAGCGCTGGAGAACGCGCAAGCGATCACCAATGAAGCGATGGAAGCGGCGGGCTACCGCTAAGCCGCTTCAGGTCACACCGGAAGGCGGCAAACGTCGCCCTCCGGCTCTGGCCGTTTATTCCCTACAGCCGAAAACTCACGGGCCATTGCGCCCCACAGCAGAGGATATGTGGCATGGCAACCCAGCACTCGCGATCTGCAGCGCGGATCATGATGGCCCCTGCGGTATTTTTGCTCCTCGTCTGGATGCTGGTGCCGCTGTGCATGACCTTGTGGTTCTCGTTTCGCAATTATCTGCCCCTGCGCGGTGGCGATCTTGGCTTTGCGGGTTTCAACAATTTCACGCGCTTTGTCTCTTCCAGCGCCTTCTGGCCCTCGGTCCTGACCACCCTGATCATTGTCGGCGGCGTGCTGTTGATCTCGATCGTCTTTGGCGTCTTGCTGGCGATCCTGCTCGACAAGCCGATGTGGGGACAGGGCATTGTCCGCATCCTCGTCATCGCGCCCTTCTTTGTGATGCCCACGGTCTCGGCGCTGGTCTGGAAGAATATGTTCATGGACCCGGTGAACGGCGTCCTCGCCCATCTGTGGCGGTTCTTCGGCGCTGACCCCTTGGTCTGGCTGCAAGACGCCTCGGTGTTCTCGATCATCCTCATCGTCTCGTGGCAATGGCTGCCCTTTGCGACCCTGATCCTGCTCACCGCGATTCAATCGCTCGACAGCGAGCAACTCGAAGCCGCCGAGATCGACGGCGCCACCCCCTTGGCAAGGTTCTTCTTTATCTCGCTGCCGCATCTAAGCCGCGCAATCACCATCGTGGTGTTGATCCAGACGATCTTTGTGCTCGCGGTCTTTGCCGAGATTTTCGTCACCACCGGCGGCGCCTTTGGCACCCGCACCCTGACCTATCTGATCTACCAGCGCGTGCTGGAAAGCCAGAACATCGGGCTGGGCAGTGCCGGCGGCGTCTATGCCATCATCCTTGCCAATATCGTCGCCATCTTCCTGATGCGCATCGTCGGCAAGAACCTGGATAACTGAGGAGCATTTGATCATGGCAAGAGCCGTCACATCCCAACGCAAAGCCCTCAACACCGTGGTCGCCTGGAGCATCGGTCTGCTGATCTTCTTTCCGATCCTCTGGACCATCCTGACCTCGTTCAAATCCGAGGCCGAGGCGATCGCCAACCCGCCGGTGTTCATGTTCTTTGACTGGACGCTCGAGAATTACAGCGTCGTGCTCGAGCGCTCGAACTACATGCGTTTTCTGACCAACTCGGTGATCATTGCGGGCGGCTCGACGCTGCTTGGCGTGCTGATCGCGGTGCCCGCCGCATGGTCGATGGCCTTTGTGCCCTCACGGCGTACCAAAGACATCCTGTTGTGGATGCTCTCGACCAAAATGCTGCCCGCGGTGGGAGTGCTCTATCCGATCTACCTGCTGTGCATCCGACTAGGCGTGTTGGACAACCGCGCCGCGCTGGTGGTGATCTTGATGCTGATCAACCTGCCGATCATCGTCTGGATGCTCTACACCTATTTCCGCGAAATCCCCGGCGAGATCCTCGAGGCCGCGCGGATGGACGGGGCCACGCTCAAGGATGAAATCCTCTATGTGCTGACCCCGATGGCGATCCCCGGCATTGCCTCGACGCTACTGCTGAACTTCATTCTGGCATGGAACGAGGCCTTCTGGACGCTGAACCTGACCTCGGTCGATGCCGCGCCCCTGACCGCCTTTATTGCCAGCTATTCCAGCCCCGAGGGCCTGTTCTTCGCCAAGCTGAGTGCGGCCTCGACCATGGCCATCGCACCGATCCTGATCCTTGGCTGGTTCAGCCAGAAACAACTTGTCCGCGGTCTGACCTTTGGCGCCGTGAAGTGAGGAACATATAATGGGACGCATCCAACTCAAGCAGGTCAAAAAGGCTTTCGGCGATGTGGTGGTCATTCCACCTCTGGATCTCGAGATCGTTGACGGTGAATTTGTCGTCTTTGTCGGCCCCTCGGGCTGCGGCAAATCCACCCTCCTGCGGCTGATCGCGGGGCTCGAGGATACCACCTCGGGGGTGATCGAGATCGACGGCGAGGACGCCACCGCCCTGCCCCCCGCGAAACGGCGGCTGGCGATGGTGTTCCAGTCCTACGCGCTCTATCCGCATATGACGGTGCGCAAGAACATCGCCTTTCCGCTGCGCATGGCGAAAATGGATCAGGCCGAGCAGGACCGCCGGATCGAAGCCGCCGCCAAGGCGCTGAACCTCACCGACTACCTGCACCGCCGCCCCGGCCAGCTCTCGGGCGGGCAGCGCCAGCGGGTGGCCATCGGCCGCGCCATTGTCCGCGAGCCTGCCGCTTTTCTCTTTGACGAGCCGCTCTCCAACCTTGATGCCGCGCTGCGCGTCGGCATGCGGATGGAAATCTCGGAACTGCACAAGAAGCTCAAGACCACGATGGTCTATGTGACCCATGATCAGGTCGAAGCGATGACCATGGCCGATAAGATCGTCGTGCTACAGGCCGGTGTGATCGAACAGGTCGGCAGCCCGCTCGATCTCTATCACACGCCGCGCAACAAATTCGTCGCCGGTTTCATCGGCTCGCCGCGGATGAACCTTGTCGAAGGCACTGAGGCCGCCAAACACAATGCCACCACCATCGGCGTCCGCCCCGAGCATATCGACATCTCGACCACCGAGGGGCTCTGGCAAGGCACCGTCGGCGTCGCCGAGCATCTGGGGTCGGACACCTTCCTGCATGTCCACGGTGTCCCCGGCTGCGATCCGGTGACCGTGCGCATCGCTGGCGATGTGGCGCTGAACCACGGCGACACCGTCCACCTGACCCCGCGCGCCGACCAGATCCATAAATTCGACGCGCAGGGTCTGCGGATCAGCTAACGGCGGACCAGCCAGCACAATCGCGCCCTGATCCACCATGTCAGCGGCATCGGTATATGCCCGAAACCCCCGGGGGTAAGTGAATGAACACACCGTTGTTACAGGCCAATCTTGGGATGCTGCGCACGCTTGTCGCACCGCCCAGATATGACCGCGCCGCGCTCAAACCCGGCATTCTGCACATCGGCCTTGGCAATTTCCACCGCGCGCATCAGGCGGTCTATCTCAACGCCTTGATGAACGCGGGCGGCGATCCTGCATGGGGTATCATCGGCGCCGGTGTCCGCGACCCCGACACAGCCACCCGCGATCTGCTTATGCAACAAGATTGCCTCTATTCGGTCGTCGAAGTGGATTTCGACCGCGCCGCCGCCTCGGTGATCGGGGTGATGACCGGTTTTGTCCCCGTCGAGCCCCAAGGCAATGCCGCGCTGATCCACGCGATGACCGATCCCGAAACGCGGATCGTCTCGCTGACCGTCACCGAAGGCGGGTATTTCCTTGATGGCAATGGCGATCTGAACACCGATCATCCGACGCTCCTCCATGACATTGCCGCACCGCAAGCCCCCAACTCGGCCTTTGGCGCAATCATCGCCGCCTTGGCCGCACGCCGCGCGCAGGGGATCAAACCCTTCACCGTCATGTCCTGCGACAACCTGCCCGGCAACGGCGATATCGCCCGCGCGGTGATCACCGGCCTCGCGCAGCGCATCAACCCCGATCTCGCCGCATGGATCAACGAGCATGTCACCTTCCCCAACGGTATGGTTGACCGGATCACCCCCGCCACCGGCGACCGCGAGCGCGCTCTGGTCGCCGAGCGTTTCGGCCTTGCCGATCTGGCGCCGGTGATCTGCGAGCCCTTCAAACAATGGGTGCTCGAGGATAGTTTCACCGACGGCAGACCCGCGCTCGAAGAAGTCGGCGTGACCTTCACCCATGACATTGCCAGTTTCGAGAAGATGAAACTGCGCATTCTCAACGGCGGCCATGCGATCATGGCCTATGCGGGCGCGATGCTCGGTTTCACCTATTCGCATGACGCGGTCACCGATCCCTTGATCCACGCCTATCTGCGCAAAACCCTCGAGACCGATGTGCTGCCCTTTGTCGCCCCCGTCCCCGGTTTCACCCCGCAAGAGTATCTCGAGACCATCCTTGGCCGCTTTGCCAATCCCGGCGTCGCCGATACGATCTCGCGGCTCAGCTATGACGGCAGCAACCGCCAGCCCAAATTCATCGTCGGCTCGATTGCCGAGAACCTGCAAGCGGGCCGCCCGCCCGCGGGTCTGGCGCTGAGTTCGGCGCTCTGGTGCCGCTATTGCCTCGGACGGGACGAACACGGCGGCACCATCGCGCCCAATGATCCAAACTGGGACCAACTCCACGCCACCGCCCAACGCGCCCAGAGCGAACCCGAGGTTTGGCTTGATCAAGAGCCGGTGTATGGTGCGGTGGGCCGTGATCCGGTGTTCCGCGAGGCCTTTGCAACCGCCCTGCGCCGACTGCAGGAACACGGCACCGCCAGCACGCTCCAAGACCATGTGGAGGGCAACGCATGAACCGGCCTTGGCACAACCGCCGCCACAGCAGAAGGGTCACATCGCGATGATACTTTGCTGCGGTGATGCGCTGATCGACATGATCCCCTCAACCGATGCTGCGGGCGCGCCCTGTCTGGTGCCCCATGGCGGCGGCGCGGTGTTCAACACCGCCATCGCGCTGGGACGGCTGGGCATCGCCACCGGCTTTCTTTCCGGCCTCTCGACCGATCTCTTTGGCGAGTTGCTGATCGAGAACCTCCACGCCAGCGAGGTCGCGACCACCCATGTGATCATCTCCAACCGCCCGACAACGCTGGCCTTTGTCAAACTGAATAACGGCGACGCCACCTATACCTTCTATGACGAGAACACCGCCGGACGGATGCTCGACCCCGCTGATCTGCCGCGGATACCGCGCGATGTGACCGCGCTTTATTTCGGCGGTATCAGCCTGATCAACGAACCCGCCGCCGAATTCTACCGCGCCTTGGCCCAGCACGAGGCGGGCAAGCGGGTGATCGTCATGGACCCCAATATCCGCGCCAGTTTCATCTCCGACGAGCCCCGCTACCGCAGGCGTCTGGCGCAGATGATCGCGGTCACCGATATCCTCAAAGTCTCGGATGAAGACCTCAACTGGATCGTCCCCGGCCCGCTGACCCCGGGTGAAAAAGCCGCCATCCTGCGCGAGCAAGGACCGGATATCCTCATCCTCACCCGCGGCAGCGAGGGCGCGACCGCCTATTTCGGCGACGATCAAACCGTTGATGTGCCAGTGAAAAAAGTCACCGTCGCCGATACCGTGGGCGCTGGCGATACGTTCAACGCCGGATTTCTCGCCAGTCTGCAACGCCACGGGCTGCTGACCCTCGCGGGCCTCAAAACCCTCAGCGCCGAACACCTGACCCAAGCCCTCGACTACGGCACCCGCGTCGCCGCGATCACCGTCTCGCGGCACGGCGCCAACCCGCCCTGGGCGCATGAGGTCGGCGCATGAGGTCTAAGAGGCGCCGCCCGCGACCGGCGCCGCAATCCGCCCCATAGGAAAAAGAGACGTGAAAATGCCCCGAGATGCCATCCCCCAGATTGATGCCGCCGCGCTCAAGGCCAGCATCAGCACGCATTTGAAAACCTCGCTGGGCAAAGACGCGGCGCATGCCTCGACCTATGACTGGCGCATGTCTTTGTCGCTGGCGATGCGCGATCTGGTGGTCGATCCGTGGTTCGCCGCCACCCGCGACACCTATGAGGCCAAGGCCAAACGCGTCTATTACCTGTCGATGGAATTCCTGATTGGCCGCTTGATCGAAGACGTGGCGATCAATCTCGGCGTCGAAGAGGCGGCGCGCACGGCACTGACTGACCTCGGGCAGGACTACCAGCGCGTCGTCGCCAATGAACCCGACGCCGCCTTGGGCAACGGTGGTTTGGGCCGCCTCGCCGCCTGTTTTCTCGACAGCCTCTCGACCCTCGCGATCCCCGCCTATGGCTACGGCATCCGCTATGAACACGGGCTGTTCGAGCAGCGTTTCGAGAATGGCGTGCAGATCGAGACCGCCGAAACATGGCTCTCGCAGCGCCACGCTTGGGAATTCGAGCGCCCCGAGGTCACCTATCCGATCCATTTCGGCGGCTATGTCAGCGAGTCCGAGGGCAAGGCGGTCTGGCACCCCGGCGAATCCGTCCTCGCCTCGGCCTATGACACGCCGATCATCGGCTGGCAGGCGCAATGGGCCAACACATTGCGGCTCTGGGCGGCGAAACCCCTGACGCTGTTCGATCTGGAAAGCTTCAACCGCGGCGATTATCTCGCCGCCAACGCCCCCGAGAGCCTCGCCCGCACGATCAGCCGCGTGCTTTACCCCGACGACACCACCGACGAGGGCAAAGAACTGCGGCTCAAGCAGGAATACTTCTTTTCCGCCGCCTCGGTGCAGGATGTGCTGCGCCGCCTGCTGTCGGAAGGCCACGCGCTCGACGACCTCGCCGATCACGTCGCCATCCAGCTCAATGACACCCATCCCGCGATCGCCGGGCCGGAACTGGTGCGCCTTCTGGCCGATATCCACGGCATGCCGATGGACCGCGCGATTGCCACCGCCCGCGCCTGTCTCGGCTTCACCAATCACACCCTGCTGCCCGAAGCCTTGGAGCGTTGGCCCGAGGGGCTTTTCGCCCGCATCCTCCCGCGCCATCACCGGATTATCGAGCTGATTCAAGACGCCCACGCCAAGGAAACCGGCTCGGATATCCGCATCATCGACCACGGCGAGGTCAAGATGGGCGAACTGGCCTTTATCATGGCCCATACGATCAACGGCGTCTCGGCGCTGCATACCGAACTGGTCAAAGAAACCGTTTTCGCCGATCTCAACACCGCCTATCCGGGCAGAATTATCAACCAAACCAACGGCATAACCCCGCGCCGCTGGCTTTATACCTGCAACAAACCGCTGGGCGATCTGATCACCGAGACCATCGGCGACGGCTGGCAGGACGATCTTGAGCGCCTTGGCGGCCTGCGCCCCCATATCGACGACGCCGGTTTCCGCGCGCAATTCCGCGCCGCCAAGCTGAGCAACAAACACCGTTTGGCGGCATGGTTAAAGACCCGCGACGATGTGACTATCGACCCCGAAGCGATGTTCGATGTGCAGATCAAACGAGTGCATGAATATAAGCGCCAACTGCTCAATATCCTCGAGACCATCGCCCTGTGGAATGACATCTGCGACAGCCCCAACGGCGATTGGACCCCGCGCGTCAAACTCTTCGGCGGCAAGGCCGCCCCCGGCTATGCGATGGCGAAATCGATCATCCATCTGATCAATGATGTGGCGGCAACGATCAACTCCGACCCCCGCACCCGCGACCTCCTGCAGGTCGTCTACCCCGAGAATTACAATGTCTCGATGGCCGAACTCCTGATCCCCGCCTCCGACCTTTCCGAACAGATTTCCACCGCCGGCAAAGAGGCCTCGGGCACCGGCAATATGAAACTTTCGCTCAACGGCAGCCCGACCATCGGCACGCTCGACGGCGCCAATGTCGAAATCCGCGAGCAGGTCGGGCACGAGAATTTCTTCCTCTTCGGCCTGACCGCGCAAGAGGTCGAGGCCCGCCGCAGGGAACACGGGTTTTCCCGCCGCGCCATCGAGGAAAGCCCGCGCCTGACACGGGTGCTGGGACAGATCGCCAGCGGCGTCTTCTCGCAAAGCGACCGCGAGCGTTACGCGGGCATCCTGCACATGCTCTATGAGCAGGATTTCTTCCTCGTGACCTGCGATTTCGACGCCTATTTCACCGCCCAGCGCGCGGTCGATCAGGCTTACCGAAACGCCGACCGCTGGACCCGCCTCGCCGCAAATAACACCGCCGGCATGGGCTGGTTTTCCTCCGACCGCACCATCCGCGGCTACGCCAACGAGATTTGGAAGGTCGCCTCGCCACGCGCCACCTGACCCCGCGACGCATAGAACCAGAAGGGTTGCCCCGATGATCGATCACACCGACGCCCTGCGACTTGCCAAAGGCGAGCATTCGGATCCGTTTTCGGTCTTGGGGCTGCATAATGTGGGTGGCAAGCTCTCTGTCCGCGCCTTCTTTCCCGGCGCCTCCACGGTTGAGGTGCTGGACGCGAAAACCCACCGCCGGATCACCACGCTACAGCCCTATGCCGGTGCCGACGGTCTGTTCACCGGCGAGGCCACGCGGCGCAAAAACGCCTTTGCCTATCTGCTGCGCGTCACCCAAAACGGGCAGACTTGGACCTGCCAAGACCCCTACCGCTTTGGCCCCGTGCTCGGCGAGTTGGACGAGCATCTGTTCAGCGAAGGCGCGCATCTAAACCTCTGGCGGGTGCTTGGCGCGCATGTGATGCAGCATGAGGGCAGCACGGGCACCCATTTCGCGGTCTGGGCGCCCAATGCCCGCCGCGTCTCGCTGGTCGGCAATTTCAACGGCTGGGACGGGCGCCGCACGCCCCTGCGCCAGCGCGGCCAGACGGGTATCTGGGAGATTTTCCTGCCCGATATCGGTGAGGGCGAGGCCTATAAATACGAGTTGCTCGACGCCAACCACCACCTCCTGCCGCAAAAAGCCGACCCTTTCGGCTTTGGCGCCGAGCATCCGCCGAAAACCGCCTCCGTGGTGCGCGCGCTCAATGGCCACGGTTGGTCCGACGCCGCATGGATGGACAAACGCGCCGCCCTGCAGCGGATCGACCAGCCGATCAGCGTCTATGAGGTGCATCTCGGCTCTTGGCGCCGCGTCCCCGAAGAGGGCAACCGCCCGCTCAGCTACACCGAACACGCCGAGCAACTGGTGCGCTACGCCAAAGACATGGGGTTCACCCATTTGGAGCTGATGCCAGTCTCGGAATTCCCCTTTGACGGCTCTTGGGGCTATCAACCCGTCGGCCTCTATGCCCCCACCATCCGCCACGGCACGCTGGCTGAGTTCCGCGCTTTTGTTGAGGCCTGCCACGCCAATGACCTCGGTCTGATCCTCGATTGGGTGCCCGGCCATTTCCCCGAAGACGCCCACGGCCTCGGGCGGTTCGACGGCACCCCGCTCTATGAACACGCCGACCGCCGCGAGGGGTTCCACCCCGATTGGAACACGCTGGTCTATAACTACGGCCGCCGCGAAGTGGCGAATTTCCTCACCGCCAACGCGCTTTATTGGCTCAAGGAACACCATATCGACGGGCTGCGCGTCGATGCCGTCGCCTCAATGCTCTACCGCGATTATTCGCGCAAGGATGGCGAATGGGTGCCCAACAAGGACGGCGGGCGCGAGAACCTCGAGGCCATCGCCTTCCTGCAACGCACCAACACCCTCGCCTATGCCGAGGCGTCGGGCATCATGACCATCGCCGAGGAATCCACCTCGTTTCCGGCGGTCAGCGGGCCTGCGGATCAGGGCGGGCTGGGCTTCGGGTTCAAGTGGAACATGGGCTGGATGAACGACACGCTCAGCTACATGCAAGAGGACCCGATCCACCGCAAATACCATCACCACAAGATGACCTTCGGCCTGCATTATGCGTTTTCCGAGAATTTCCTGCTGCCGATCAGCCATGACGAGGTGGTGCATGGCAAAGGCTCGATGATCGACAAAATGCCCGGCGACGGCTGGGAGAAATTCGCCAATCTGCGCGCCTACTACGGGTTCATGTGGGGGCATCCGGGCAAGAAACTGCTGTTCATGGGCTGCGAGTTTGCCCAAAGCGTCGAGTGGAACCACGACAGCTCGCTTGATTGGCACCTGCTCGACACTCCCCTGCACGCGGGCATGCAACGCCTCGTGCGCGACCTCAACACCCTCTACCGCGACCGGCCCGCCCTGCACCAGTTGGACTGCAAGCCCGAGGGGTTCGAATGGATCGAAGAAGGCGCGGCGGAGGAATCGATCTTTGCATGGCTGCGCAAACCCGCGGATGGATCGCCGCCGGTGCTCATCGTCGCCAATCTCACCCCCGTCGAGCGGCAGGCACGGCGCATCGGCGTGCCCGCGCCGGGCCGCTGGGTGGAAATCCTCAACAGTGACGCGGCACTCTATGGCGGCGGTGACCGCGGCAATCTCGGCGGCGTCGATAGCGCCCAGATCGCCGCCTCGGGGCGCCCGCATTCCATCGCCCTGACGCTGCCGCCCCTCTCGACGCTGTTTTTCCAGCTACAGGCGGACGCCGCAGAAACCTCGGATCAACACCACAATCAGGAGCCGGACTAATGGACAGGGAATCACAACGACTCGCGCGGCAAACCATGGCCTTTATCCTCGCCGGTGGCCGCGGCAGCCGGCTCTATGAACTCACCGACCGCCGCGCCAAACCGGCAATGTATTTCGGCGGCAAAAGCCGGATCATCGACTTCCCGCTGTCGAACGCGGTCAACTCGGGCATCCGCCGCATCGGCGTGGCCACGCAATACAAGGCCCACTCCCTGATCCGCCACCTGCAACGCGGCTGGAGCTTTTTTCGCGAAGAGCGCAACGAGTCGCTCGATATCCTCCCCGCCTCGCAGCAGCTCGACAATGAAAACTGGTATAAAGGCACCGCCGATGCGGTCACCCAGAACGAGCATGTAATCAAAGGCTATGCGCCCAAATACATCATCATTCTGGCCGGCGACCACATCTACAAACAGGATTATTCGCTGATGATCCAGCACCATGTCGACAGCGGTGCGGATGTCACCGTCGGCTGTATCGAGGTGCCCCGCGCCGAGGCCACCGGCTTTGGCGTGATGAAGGTGGACACCGAGGATCGCATTCTTGAATTCGTCGAAAAACCCGCCGATCCGCCCGCCATGCCCAATGATCCCGACACCGCGCTGGCCAGCATGGGCATCTATGTGTTCAAGACCGATTACCTCTTTGCCCTGCTCGCCGATTGCGCCGCCGAACCCGGTTACGGCCATGATTTTGGCGGCGATATCATCCCCCATATCGTCAAAACCGGCAAAGCCGTCGCCCATCCGTTCAGCCGCTCCTGCGTGCGCTCGGGCCGCGAGGACAAGGCTTATTGGCGCGATGTCGGCACCGTTGACGCCTTCTGGCAGGCCAATATCGACCTGACCGATTTCAAACCCGAGCTTGATCTTTACGACAACGACTGGCCGATCTGGACCTATTCCGAACTGACGCCCCCCGCCAAATTCATCCACAACGAAGAGGGCCGCCGCGGCTATGCGCTCTCCTCCATGGTCTCGGGCGGCTGTATCATCTCGGGCTCGTCGCTCGAACAATGCTTGCTGTTCACCGGCGTCAAAACCCATTCCTTTTCGCAACTCGAAGGCGTGATCGCGATGCCCTATGCCGAGATCAACCGCAACGCGCGGCTCAAAAACGTGGTGATTGATCGCGGCGTGATCATCCCCGACGGGTTGATCGTTGGCGAAGACCCCGAGCTTGACGCGTCCCGCTTTCGCCGCTCGGCCGCAGGCGTCTGCCTGATCACGCAACCGATGATCGACAAGCTGGATATGTGACGTGAACACGCTGTTTGTCGCCTCCGAATGCGCCCCTTTCGTCAAAACCGGCGGTCTGGCCGATGTCATCGGCGCGGTGCCCAAAGCGCTGGCGTCGGAGGGGCTGGGCGTCAAGGTGATGCTCCCCGCCTACCCCGCACTGCAGGATCTGGCGGCGGGCGGCAGCAGCGTCGCGCGCTTTGCCGATCTCTTCGGCGGCCCCGCCGAACTCATCGAGACCAGCGCCGAAGGGCTGACCCTCCTCCTTCTGGTCGCGCCGCATCTTTATGACCGCGAGGGCAGCATTTACCTCACTCCCGCAGGCGCGGATTGGCCCGACAACGACCTCCGCTTCGCCGCGCTTTCTTACGTGGGCGCCCAGATTGCACTCGAGGGCGCCGCCGGCTGGCGCCCCGATATCATCCATGCCCATGACTGGCAGGCCGGTCTCCTCCCCGCCTATCTGCAGCAATCCGGCACAACCGCGCCACCGGTGGTAATGACCATCCACAACATCGCGTTCCAAGGCATTTTCGACGCCTCACGCCTGCACGCCCTGCGCCTTGATCCCGCGCTCTTCACCCAGGACGGCATTGAATACTTTGGCAAAATCAGCTTCCTCAAGGCAGGCTTGGCCCTCGCGCAGGCGATCACCACGGTCAGCCCCAGCTACGCCGCCGAACTCCTGACGCCTGAATTCGGCATGGGACTTCAGGGCCTGTTGCAAGCCCGCCGCGCGCATTTAAGCGGCATTCTCAACGGCATCGACACCGATGTCTGGAACCCCGAAACCGACCCCGATCTCATCGCCCCCTACTCGGCGCGCAGCCTCAAAAAGAAAGCCCACAACAAAGCCGAGATCGAGGCGCGCTTTGGCCTCACCCCCTCGGACGGGCCGCTGTTTTGCGTCGTCAGCCGCCTGACCGCGCAAAAGGGGCTCGATATGCTGCTCGACTGCCTGCCCGATCTCGTGGCACAGGGCGGCAGATTGGCGCTTCTCGGCACCGGCGACAAAGCCCTTGAGAGCGCCTATATCGCCGCCTCAAACCACCACTCCGGCGCGGTCGGGGTGATCATCGGCTATGACGAACCCCTGTCGCATCTTATGCAGGGCGGCTGCGACGCGATCCTCATCCCCTCGCGGTTTGAACCCTGCGGCCTGACCCAGCTTTACGCCCTGCGCTACGGCACGATCCCGGTTGTCGCCCGCACCGGTGGCCTCGCCGACACGATCATCGACGCCAACGCCGCAGGTCTCGCCGCGGATTGCGCGACCGGCTTTCAATTCGCCCCGATCAACGCCACCATGCTGGGACAGGCGATCACCCGCGCCATCGAGACCTACCAACAGCCCCGCGTCTGGGCCGGACTGCAGCGCCGCGCGATGCGCCATCCGGTCGGCTGGGCGCATTCGGCGCAGGCCTATCGCGCCGTCTACGCGGGCCTTTCGCCTCCGCAACCCGTTCAATCAACGCCATAAAACGCGCCAGCCGCCCCCGCAAAGGAGAGAGCCATGACCGCCCAATCCGTCAAAATCACACCCTTCCATGACCAGAAACCCGGCACCTCGGGCCTGCGCAAAAAGACCCGTGATTTCATGCGCCCGCAGTATCTCGAGGCCTTCATCCAGTCGATTTTCAACGCCATCGGCGGCGGTCACGGCAAGGCTTTTGTCATCGGCGGCGACGGGCGATTTTTCAACGCCGAGGCGATCCAGACCATCGTCAAAATCGCCACCGCCAATGGCGCGACACGGTTGATCATCGGCCAGAACGGCATCCTCTCCACCCCCGCCGCCTCGCATCTAATCCGCAAATACGGCACCGACGGCGGCTTCATCCTTTCGGCCAGCCACAATCCCGGCGGCATCGACGAGGATTTCGGCGTCAAATTCAACGCCGCCAACGGCGGCCCCGCACCCGAGGCTCTCACCGCCAAAATGTTCAATGAGACCAAAGCCCTAGGTAGCTACGAAATCTCCGACCAGCCGGATATTGATCTCACCCGGATCGGCACCACCAAGATCGGCGCGATGCAGGTCGAGATCGTCGATCCGGTCAGCGACTACCTCGCCCTGATGGAAGAACTCTTTGATTTCAACGCCATAAGCGCCTTATTCGCCGGCGGCTTCCGCATGTGTTTTGACGCCATGCACGCAGTCACCGGCCCTTATGCACATGCAATTCTCGAGGACCGCCTCGGCGCGCCCAAAGGAACCGTGGTCAATGGCATCCCGAAAGAGGATTTCGGCAAGGGCCACCCCGACCCCAATCCCATCTGGGCCAAAACCCTGATGGACCTGATGATGTCCGACAATGCCCCCGATCTCGGCGCCGCCTCGGATGGTGATGGTGACCGCAATATGATCGTCGGGCGCGGCGCCTATGTCACCCCCTCCGACAGCCTCGCCGTGCTTGCCGCCAACGCCCATCTGGCGCCCGCCTACACAAAAGGCCTCGCCGGAATCGCCCGCTCCATGCCCACCAGCGCCGCCAGCGACCGCGTCGCCGCGCGCCTCGGCATCGAACATTTTGAAACGCCAACCGGCTGGAAATTCTTCGGAAATCTCCTCGACGCCGGCCGCGTCACTATCTGCGGCGAAGAAAGCGCCGGCACCGGCTCGGATCACGTCCGCGAAAAAGACGGGCTCTGGGCGGTGCTTCTTTGGCTCAATATCCTCGCCAAACGCAACCTCTCCGTCGCCCAGATACTCACAGATCACTGGGCAACCTATGGCCGCGATTACTACTCCCGCCATGATTTCGAAGCCATCGAGACGTCCAAAGCCGACGCGCTTGTCGCCGAACTGTCCGACAAACTCCCCACCCTCCCGGGCCAGTGCTTCGCCGGTCTGACCGTCACCAAAGCCGATGAATTCTCCTATCACGACCCCGTCGACGGCTCGGTCAGCACCCATCAGGGCCTCCGCGTCTATTTCGACGGCGGCGGCCGCGCGGTATTCCGCCTGTCCGGCACCGGAACCGAGGGCGCCACCCTGCGCATTTACCTCGAACACTACGAACCCGCCGAAGGCGACCACAGCCAAGACCCGCAAACAGCCCTCGCCCCCCTCCGCGACGCCGCCTACACCCTGAGCCGCCTCACCGAACACACCGGCCGCTCCGAACCCGACGTCCGAACCTAAGCCCAGCGCCGGATCACCAAACACGCCCGCATCAGCCCATGCTGATCGCGGGACGGTAACTTGAGAGATTGGGAAAATTGGTAGCGGAGGAGGGACTTGAACCCCCGACACGCGGATTATGATTCCGCTGCTCTAACCAGCTGAGCTACTCCGCCACGAATTGGCGGCTTGGTATGGCACCACCCCAGCGCCGTCAAGAGGGAAATCGCCGGAAAGATCCGCGCGATGCCCACTCGCCATCGCCCCTGTCGCGGGTTACCACGGATCAACCTCGGAGACTCAATGGAAACCCTCCCTTTCACACGCGATCTGGTGTTTGTCGGCGGCGGCCATGCCCATGCGCTGGCGCTGCTGAAATGGGCGATGGACCCGCTGCCGGGCGCCCGCCTCACGCTGATCGACCCGAATCCCACCGCCCCCTATACCGGCATGTTGCCCGGCCATATCGCCGGCCATTACAAACGCGAGGCGCTCGAGATGAACCTCGTGGCGCTGGCCCGCCATGCCGGCGCGCGGCTGATCCTTGGCCGCGCCGAGGGTATCGACCTGCAGGCCCAAAAGGTCATCCTCAAGAGCCGCCCGCCCGTCGCCTATGACGTGCTGTCGCTCGATATCGGGATCACCTCGGACCTGCCCGATCTGCCGGGGTTTACCGAACACGCCACCGCCGCCAAACCGCTCGGCCAGTTCGCCGAAAGCTGGGCGGAATTTCTGCGCGACATCGAGGCGGGGACCCGCGCGCCGCATATCGCGATCATCGGCGCGGGTGTCGCGGGGGTGGAACTCGCGCTGGCGATGGCGCACCGCCTTGCCCATTTCCCCGCCCGCCAGATCACCCTGATCGAGCGCGATACCCCGCTGCCAAATCTCGGACATGCCGCCCGCCAGCGCCTCCTTTCCTTGCTCACCCGGCAGGGCGTGGAGCTGATACCCCACGCAAAACCTGCGCGGATCGAGGCGCAATGCGTCACCCTCACCGATGGCCGCCAAATCGCCGCCGGTCTCACCCTCGGCGCCGCCGGCAGCCGCCCGCAACCATGGCTCCAAGACAGCGGCCTGCATCTCACCGAGGGCTTCGTGACCGTTGATGCGACCCTGCGCTCCACCTCCCACCCAGAGGTCTTCGCGGTCGGCGATTGCGCCCATATGCAACACGCGCCGCGCCCCAAGGCGGGGGTCTTCGCGGTGCGCCAAGCGCCGATCCTGACCCATAACCTGCGCGCCGCGCTCTCGGGCGGATCCATGCGCCGCTACCAGCCGCAGCGTGACTACCTGAAACTGGTCTCCTTGGGCGGGAAATCGGCGCTGGCCGACAAATGGGGCTTGCCGCTGTCGGGCCGCTGGCTGTGGCGGATCAAGGACGGCATCGACGCCAAATTCATGCGCAAGTTCCATGAGCTGCCGCAGATGCCGCGCCCGCAACTCCCGCAGCCACACGCGCTGGACCTGCCCGAGACGATCGGCGACAAACCGATGTGCGGCGGTTGCGGCGCCAAGGTCGGGCCGAACCTCCTGCGCCAGACCCTCACCACGCTCGGTGGCGGCGATAACGTGGTCCTCGGCGCGGGCGATGACGCGGCGATCCTGCAGACCGGCGGCGTCCAACAGGTGATCGCCACCGACCACCTGCGCGCCGTCAGTGAGGACGCCTTCCTGATGGCAAAAATCGCCGCCACCCATGCGCTTGGCGATATCTGGGCGATGGGCGCCACCCCGCAGGCCGCGCTCGCCTCGCTGGTCCTGCCGCGCCAATCCGAGGCGCTGCAGGCCCGCCAACTCACTGAAATCATGGCCGGTCTCACCGAAATCCTCACCGCCGCAGGCGCCCCTTTGGTCGGCGGCCATACCACTTTGGGCGCCGAACTCACCATCGGCGTCACCCTCACCGGCCTCGCCCCCGACAGGATCCTCACCAAAGCCGGTGCGCAGGCCGGCGACGCGCTGATCCTGACCAAACCCATCGGCTCGGGCACGCTCTTGGCCGCTGAAATGGGTAAAGCCGCCGAGGGTCGCGCAATTGCCGCACTCTGGCAGGCGCTCACCCGCTCGCAGGCCGAGGCCGCCAATATCCTCGCGCCCCACGCCCATGCGATGACCGATGTCACCGGCTTCGGCCTCGCCGGTCACCTTGACGAGATGCTGCGCGCCAGCCAACTCGCCGCCACGCTCAGTCTCAGCGCCGTGCCACTGTTCACCGGCGCCGAAGACCTCGCCGCCAATGGCACCGCCTCGACCATCGCCCCCGCCAACCGCGCCGCCCTCATCGGCCGGATCAGCGCCCCCGCCAATGCCCGCGCCGCCCTGCTCTTTGATCCGCAAACCGCCGGTGGCCTCCTCGCCGCCGTCCCGCAAGCTCAGGCCGAGGCGCTCCTCACCAAACTCCACGCCGCGCACTACCCCGCCGCGATCATCGGCAGCCTGCACGCCCACACAAAAGGCCCGGCAATCACCGCAAGCTAACCTCATCTGTCCAAAAGTATCCTGGGGGTGAATTCGACACCGTCGAAGAGGGGGCAACGCCCCCTCCCGCCCTTAAGCATAGCCTTGCCGCGCCCGCGCGGCGCCGCTTAATAACCCGAAAGCGCTCAGTCCAACGCCCCCGCGCGGCGCAATTCATCGGCAAAGGCCCGCGTGTCCACCGCCAGATGCGAGCTCGACATCTGCGGGAACGGCGGTTGCGCTTCAAAGAACTGGCTGTCGACCGCAATCAACCGCCATTCGCCATCGACCAGCGTCATGATCGGCGAGCCGCTGTCGCCGCGCGTGGTGTCGCAAGTATGGATGAACGAGCCGTCGCGGTAGGCCATCAACACCTGACAATCCACATGTCCCGAGAGATAGCGGCCGGTGTCCCAGCTATAGCCCGCCTGGCTAACCATAAACCGCCCGTGCCGCACCACCGCCTGATCGTCCTTGCTCAGCACATAGGGGCGCACATAGCCCAGTTCGCTGCCGAGATCGCGGTCCAGCGTCAGCAGCGCCCAATCATCGCCATTGCCGCCACCGGGAGGCGAGCTTTGATCCGAGTAATCCGGCGCCACCACCGAAGAGACGATGCTCGCCTGCCCCAATTCACCGTCGCCACGGGCACCGGCGCGGAAACTCACCGCTTTCGACGGCTGGCCATTCTCGCCCTGCATGCAATGCGCGGCGGTGGCCAAGAGCCGCGGGCCGATCAGCACCGCGGTGCATTGCCCGTCTTCCAGCGTCAACAGGCCGACCGCGCGCCATGGCATCACATTGACATCGACCAGCTGCCGGTCGTCATGACCAAAGTAGTGATCCCGCGCCGTCGCCGGACGCTGGCGGCCGACGCAATCGGCGGTGTCGGTATTGGCGCGGCATGTGCCGCCACCGCTGCCCGGCTCTTCGCAGATGCCGTTGAACGCGGTCTCGCAGGAATTCGAGCGGTTGCGCAGGAAAGCAATCGCCTGACAATCATTGGTATCGGTGCCCGAGGTGCAGACCCCGGTGCCGATCCCCGGCTCGTCGCATTCATTGTCATTGGCCCAGCGGCAAGTGTTGTCGCCGCCAATTGCCAAGGCGCGGCAATCCGAGGCATCGGTGCCCGCATTACAGGCGCCGGTGCCGCCGAAATTGGGATCATCGCATTCCAGATCATTGGCCCAGCGGCAGGTGTCCTCACCCAATTGCCCGCGCACATCCGAGGGCACCGCCGCCATCAACCGCTGCCAGGCCGAGGCCATCTCGCGGCAATCGGTGGCATCACTGCCCGCCTCGCAAGCGCCGGTGCCGCCATAGCGCGCCTCGTCGCATTCATTGTCATTGGCCCAGCGGCAGGTGTCGGCCTGCGCGAGCGCCACCTGCGGCAGGGCAAATGACAACGCGGCGGCCAATGCCACCGCGCCCAGTCTTGCAGCCCCCAAACGCGCAAATTTCACGGTCAAAATATCTGTCATGAAAATCATCGGGCTCCCCCCAGCTATCACTGGAATACGGCCATGCCGAAACTCTGGCCATCACTGAAATACCGCCGCCCCCGCAGACACTGGCGGAGGCGGCACGCGGTCAAACCCCGCGCTTAATGCTCACGGTCCATCACCCATTGCGGCGCGGCAATCGTCACGCCAAGGGTCGCCAGACCGCCGGTGCCGCTATAGGTGCCGGCAAAGACCGAATAATCCCCCGCCGGCGCATTCGGGATCATCACCCCGGGGTTCAACTGCTCGAAATCATCATTGCAGTAAATCTGCCCGTCCGGACCCGAGATCACCAGCGTGCCATCCGCCTCCGAAGCCATATAGACCATCAGCTGCGGCAGCCCCGCTTCGGCATTGATCACCAGATCAGGGCGCTCGGGGGTGATGAAACCGGCACAGCCCGGCCCCATGCCAAAGGCCTCGGTCTGGCTGGCCTCGATGTCAAAAATGATCCGCGGATCAATCTGCGTGTCAGGGCCAAAGCCGATGCGGCCAATCGCCGGTTCAGCGGTGATATCCAACACCCCCAGCCCCGAGCCGCCGCCGCCCTGCGTTTCCTGCCAGTTCGGCGCACCCATCGAGGCATAGAGGTTATACCCGCCCATCGCACCGGTGTGATAGGAGCCGACGAAGACATGGTAATCCCCCGCCTGCGCCTCTTGCAGGGTGACACCGGGGTTGAGCTGGTAATTATCATCGTTGCACAGCCAAGTGCCATCCGGCGCACGCACCGCCAGCACCAGATCGGTCTCTGAGCGTGCATAGAGGCTGATCATCGGCTGCGCCTGATCCATCGTCATGACGAAATCAGGGGCCGAGATATCGGTATAGCCCGGGCAATAATTGCCGGTGGCCAGTGACGCCATCGGATCAACCGCGCTGACCTGACCGGCGGCCAGCAATTGCCCCTGACCGGCGGCATCCATATCGAACAGCGCCGAACCGGCACGCGGCGCGGCATCAAGATCAAGGATCGCATTCGAAAACGCCGGCCCGCCCTCGGAGGCGAAAAGATCGAAACTCGCGGTGCCGCCCTGCGAATAGGCGCCGACAAAGACGTGATAGTCACCGGCCTGCGCGCGGTCGATGACCACACCGGGATGCAGCTCGAAGGCATCATCATTGCAGATCACCGCGCCGTCGGGCTGCACCACCGCCATGGTCAGATCGCGCTGCGAGGTGGCAAAGACGCTGAACCGGTCGATCTCGGCATCCAGCGTCAACACCGCATCGGCGGCGTCAAAATTGGTGTAGCCGGGGCAGTAATCGGGGCTCAGGGGCCGCATCTCGCTGACCGCGCTGACAATCGCGCCGCTGGCCAACTCCTGCCGTCCGCTCTCGAGGCTGGCGCTGAACACATGGCGACCGACGCGCGGCTCGCCCATATGCGCCATATCGAGGCCGAAGATCTCGATCGCCGAGATCACACTGTCCGAAGCAAACAGCCGCGCGTCGATCTGTGCCCCCTCGGCGGCACCCAGCCAGACCGAATAGCGCCCGGGCGCGACACCGGCCATATTGACCACCGCCAAGCCGCGCTCATCGGCGAGGGCGCATTGGAACAGCCCGTCCGGCGTGCCCAGAACCATGCTCGCCAGCCCTTCGGCAGCGCCGGTGAAGGCCAACGTCGCCATCTCCTCGGTGACCTCGAACACCGCTCCCGCGCTCTCGGGCAGCACAAAGCCCTGACAGCCGCGCACAAATCCCGAGGCCGGCTCGGAAGCCTCGCCAAACACCCGCGCGCCCACGCGCACCGGCAGATAGGGGTCGATCGAGGGGCCGACTTCGATGGCAAAACCGCCCGCCGCACCCTCGCTCTGGGCCGCGGCAGTGATCGGCAAAACCGGCAGCGACAGCGCCGCAACAGCCGCCACACCGCCGCCCACACCCTTGAAACGGCCCGAGATAAACTTGGTCATGTGAAATCCCTCTTACGCGCAAATGACGCTTGCCGGGTTACCCTGCCTTGCCAGAACGCCTCGCGTCAATCGCCTTGCACCCTGCCTCACCAAAGGGTGCACTGGGGATGGAAGGCGCCGCCACCATGCTGTAAGAGCTAGGGAAATCATTTCACTGCAGATCCGGGGCATCGACTAAATGGCGCGCATTCTCATCACCTCTGCGTTACCGTATATCAATGGTATCAAACACTTGGGCAATCTGGTCGGCAGCCAACTGCCCGCCGATCTCTATGCCCGCTACATGCGCGCGCGCGGTCATGAGGTGATGTTCATCTGCGCCACCGACGAACACGGCACCCCCGCCGAGCTTGCCGCTGCCAAAGCCGAGCAGCCGGTCGATATCTACTGCGCCGAGATGCATGAGACCCAAGCCGCTCTCGCCCGCGGCTTTAAGCTGTCGTTTGACCATTTCGGCCGGTCCAGCAGCGCGCGCAACCACGCGTTGACCCAGCATATGGCCGGTCGCCTCAATGCCGCGGGGCTGATTTCCGAGGTCAGCGAGAAACAGGTCTATTCGAACGCGGACCGGCGCTTTCTGCCCGACCGCTATATCGAGGGCACCTGCCCGAACTGCGGCTATGAGCGCGCGCGCGGCGACCAATGCGAGAATTGCACCAAGCAACTCAGCCCCACCGATCTGGTGGAACCGCATAGCGCGATCTCGGGCTCGACCGATCTTGAGGTGCGCGAAACTAAACACCTGTTCCTGCGCCAATCAACCCTGCGCGACAAGCTGGATGCATGGATCGACACCAAGACCGACTGGCCGATCCTGACCACCTCGATTGCCAAGAAATGGCTGCATGACGGCGACGGTCTGCGCGACCGTGGCATCACCCGCGATCTCGACTGGGGCATCGCGGTCAAGGATGGCGACAACGACTGGCCGGGCATGGAGGGCAAGGTCTTCTACGTCTGGTTCGACGCGCCGATCGAATATATCGCCGCCACCGCCGAATGGGCCGACGCCAACGGGCTCGACGATGCCGCATGGCGCCGCTGGTGGCGCGAGGATGAGGGCGCCGATGACGTGCGCTATGTCCAATTCATGGGCAAGGACAACGTCCCCTTCCACACGCTCAGCTTCCCCGCCACCCAGATGGGCGCCAATTTCGACGGCTCTGAGCCGTGGAAGATGGTCGATTACATCAAATCGTTCAACTACTTGAACTATGACGGCGGCCAGTTCAGCACCTCTCAGGGGCGCGGCGTGTTCATGGATCAGGCGCTTTCGATCCTGCCCAGCGATTACTGGCGCTGGTGGCTGCTCAGCCATGCGCCCGAAAGCAACGACAGCGAGTTCACATGGGAGAATTTCCAAGCCTCGGTGAATAAGGATCTGGCCGATGTGCTGGGCAATCTGGTCAGCCGCGTCACCAAATTCTGCCGCTCGAAATTCTCCGAGGCGGTGCCCGAGGGCGGCGACATGGGCGCCCCCGAGGCGCAGTTGATCGCCGATCTGACCAGTCGCATCCGCAGCTATGAAACGCTGATGGAGGGCATGGAGGTGCGCAAATCCGCCGCCGAATTGCGCGCCATCTGGGCCTTGGGCAATGAATACCTGCAGGAGGCCGCGCCTTGGTCGGTGTTCAAAACCGACCCCGCACAGGCCGCCATGCAGATCCGCCTCGCGCTGAACCTGATCCGGCTCTATGCGGTGCTCTCGAAACCCTTTGTCCCCGACGCTGCCGCCGCGATGATGGATGCGATGGGCGCCGACGACTGGCGCTGGCCCGAGGATATCTCTGATGCCCTCACCACCCTGCCCGCCGGCCATGCCTTCACCACGCCGGATGTGCTGTTCTCGAAAATCACCGACGAACAGCGCGACGATTGGGCGGCGCGTTTCTCGGGCGTGCGCGCCTGATCAGCCCCCTCTGCAACAGAGATACCGCGTTGGGTTGACCCGAATCACGGGTTGCCCGACGCTACCTCGACCCGCGCAATTTCCGCGCGGGGGTCATCTCCGAGGGTATTTATGTTGCTGATTTCCAACACCACACGGGCGTTTTGCCTCTCTTGCGCCATGGCGGCGATCACCGCGCTCCCCGCCATCGCACAGGTCAATCTGACCGCGCGCACCAGCCAGAGCTTCACCTATGACACCGCGGTTAGCTGGCAGGAACGCGCCTACCGCCCTGCGGGGATCGTCGAATATGTGCATGTGCCGGGCAGCCTCTTGCTGGACCTGCGCATGGTCTTCGAGCCGCCATGGACCGATGATTTCGACCGCGTCTCGATCAACACCCGCGAGATCCATCTGATCCTTCCCGATGGCAGCGAATTGCGCCCCATCGGCAGCCATTCCAACTGGGGCCAGATGTTGCTCAGGCCCAGCAGCGTCTCTGCCCGCCGCCCCCGCGACTTTCCCGATGACCCCGGAGCGATCCATTGGAACGGCGTCTTTGTGGTGCCCAAAGGCATCTCGACGGCGACCCTGCGGTTCAGCGATGACGACACCCAGTTTCAGGGCAGCGTCACCATCCCCGCCCCCAGCCAACCGCAAGACGCGGCCTCCTTTGCCGATTTCTCGGTCAGCGAAGTCGCCCGTTTCCGCCGCGCCGAGCTGCAGGACGGGCGCGACGAGACCGCGATCAGCTCTTATATCCAAGCCCCCGCCGGCATGGTGCTGGCGGAAATCGAGGTCGAGATCGAGGCCACCGGCTCCAACCAAAGCGACGGCGACGACCGCTTTACATGGCACACCCATAACTTCCGGCTGGTCGATGCCGCAGGCCAGACCATGGGGCTGGTCGGCGAAAGGTTCCAGCGTCGTCTGCTTGATTCGCAATTCAGCGGCACCGATGTCGGCGACGACAGCGAGCGCACGATGCTTTGGGTGGTGCCCGAGGGTCTGAGCGAGGCGCGGCTCTTGTTCGGCGAAACCGAGGTGGCGCAGGTCGCGCTTGGCGCGGCCACGATCACCGACACCGACTGACGCCCGCCAATTGCACAGGGGGTCACCACGCCCCCTTTGCAGCCCCGCGACAACAGGTTACGATGGGCCATGTTCACCATCGAGCACGATTTCGACGCCACCGTGGTCACCATCATTGATGAGGGCGACGCGCCCCTGCACGAAGATATTGTGATCGAAAATCACGACGCCGGGGTCACCGTCTCGCAGGTCGACCCCGACACCGACGAGGTGCATTTCGTCCATTTCTCGCCGCGCCAGTTGCAAGAATTGCGCGCCGCGCTGGACCTGCCCGAGGGCATCTACCGTCTGCGTCCGATCAAACCGGGCGAGACACCGGATATCCCCTAACCGCGCTCAATCCACCTGAAACAGCTTGTCGCGGCTGGTCTGCCCGCGCAGCAATGTCAGCCGCGAGGGCGCGATGCCCAGCGCCTTGGCCAGCAGCTTGCGAATCGCCTCATTGGCGCGGCCATTATCGGGCGGCGCGGTCACCCAGATGCGCAGGGGATCGCCCTGTTCAATCGCATTGCGCCGCGCTTTCGGGGTCGCCCGCACCGACAGCCGCGCACCCTCCTGCACCAAAGCGCTCAGGTCCGGCAGGCTCATGCGTCCAGCGCGCGCACCATCATCGCGCGGTCCAGATTGCCGCCCGAGGCCACCGCGATCACCGGCCCGTCGCCCTCACAGGCCAGCGCCGCCGCCAGCGCCACCGCGCCGCCCGGTTCGATCACGATTTTCAAATGGTCATGCGCCAATGCCAACGCATTCAGCGCCGCCTCGTCGCTGACCACCTGCCCCGCGCCGCACAACCGCTGGATCACCGGCCAGGTCATCTCCCCCGCCTGCGGCGTCACAATCGCATCGCAGATCGAGCCGCTCAGCGCCGCGTTGCGCTGCAACTCCCCCGCCGCAAGCGATCGCGCCACATCGTCGAACCCCTCCGGCTCACAAGGATGCACCCGCAGCCCCGGCGCCTTCGCCTCCAGCGCCAGCGCGATGCCCGAGGTCAGCCCGCCACCGCCGCAGGGCACAAACACGCGCCCTTCGGTAACACCCGCCTCCGCCGCCTGCTCGGCAATCTCCAAGCCGCAGGTGCCCTGACCGGCGATCACTTCCGCCATGTCAAAGGGCTTGATCAAGGTTAATCCTCGCTCCGCCGAGAGCCGCGCGCCGATCTCGTCGCGGTCCTCGTTTTCACGGTCATAAAGCACCACCTCGGCGCCCAAAGCGCGTGTGTTGTTAATCTTAATGGCGGGCGCATCAGACGGCATGATGATCACCGCCGCGATCCCCTTGAGCCGCGCCGAAAGCGCCACGCCCTGCGCGTGATTGCCCGAAGAAAATGCGATCACCCCCGCAGGTTCCAGCGCCGAAATCGCATTCCACGCGCCGCGAAATTTGAACGAGCCGGTGCGTTGCAGGCATTCGGCCTTGACCAACACCCGCCGCCCGGCGACCTCATCCAAGAGCGGCGAGGACAACAGCGGCGTGCGCCGCGCATGGCCCGCCAGCCGCCCTGCGGCGGCCTCGATCATCGTAAAATCGGTCATATCAATAGTCCCAAAAACCGGTTGATCGCGCTGACCGCCTCGGGCTCATCCAGAAACGGGATATGCGCGCGGTCCGGCACTTCTTCATAAATCATATCCGGCGCACGCTCGGCCATTTCATCCGCCGTCGCCTGCGTCAACAGGTCCGAATTCGCCCCGCGGATCAGCGCCAAAGGCTTGCCGATACAAGCCTCGAACAGCGGCCAGGCATCCACCTCCGGCCCCTCCATCGCCTGTTGAAACGCCGCGCGCAGCGCCGGATCATAGTTGATATCCAGCCCCTGTTCGGTCGCGACATAATGCTTGCGCGCCTCTTCCATCCATCGGCTGGGCGGCGCGTCAAAACCCTCCATCGCATGCTCCAGCGCCACCGCTGCCGCCGCATGGGTGCGCGCTTCGGGCCGCTGGCCGATATACTCCTGAATGCGGCTGATCCCCAATGGATCGAGCACCGGCCCCACGTCATTCAGGATCAACCCGCGCAGCCGCTCGGGCGCCACCGCCGCAAGATACATACCGATCAGCCCGCCGCGCGAGGTGCCAAGAATAGCCGCGCTTTCCAGCCCAAGGTGATCCAGCAGCGCCAGCGCATCGGCGCCTTCCTGCATCACCGTATAGCTCTCGGCACCGGTCCAATCGGATTTGCCGCGCCCGCGATAATCCATGCGGATCAAGCGCAGCGGCGGCAGATGCGGCACCAGATAATCGAAATCCCGCCCGTTGCGGGTCAGCCCCGACAGACAGAGCAGAGGGATCCCGTTCCCCTCATCGGTGTAATAAATCTGGGCGCCGTCGCTGGCGGAGAAATAGGGCATGTCGGGCCTTCATCTTTTGCCCGCACTAGACCACGCAAAAACCCCACGGGCAAGCCGCCTGCGCAGGGGTTTTTCCGCTGCAATCCGGCTGCAAACCGCCCGCCCGACGCGCCGCTCCCGGCATCTCAGGGGCGCGACACCACCGCGCCCCCGCTTGCAGAAGAGGACTTTCTCAACATCAGCGAGGGTATTTCAGCCCAAAACCCCAGATCCGCTTGCAGTTTTCCAATCGTCTGACATTCAGATGCCGAAAACCGTCACAGCGTCGTATTGATCGCGCCACCGTCCAAAAGCACATTCTGCCCGACCATGAACCCCGCGTGCTGGCTGCACATAAACGCACAGGTCGCGCCGAACTCGCTGGCCGTGCCATAGCGCCCCACCGGGATCGTCGCCGCGCGCCGCGCGCGGGCTTCCTCCAGCGTGATCCCCGCCGATTTGACCACCGCCCCGTCCAGACTATCGGCGCGGTCGGTGGCATGGATACCGGGCAGCAGATTGTTGATCGTCACGCCCGAACCCGCCACCTGCCGCGCGGTGCCAGCGACAAAACCGGTCAGCCCCGAGCGCGCCGAATTCGACAGGCCCAGTACCCCCAAGGGCGCCTTGACCGCCTGACTGGTGATATTGACCACACGGCCCCAGCCGCGCTCCATCATCCCCGGCAAGGCCGCCTGCATCAGCGCAATCGGTGCCAGCATATTCGCGTCCAGCGCCTTGATGAAATCATCGCGCGACCAATCCGCCCACATCCCCGGCGGCGGGCCACCGGCATTGGTCACCAGAATGTCGATCTGACCGGCCGCCGCCAACACTTTGCCGCGCCCCTCCTCCGTGGTGATATCGGCGGCCACGGCCACCACCTCGACGCCATGCGCTGCGCGGATTTCGGCCGCCGTGGCCTCCAGCGCCTCGGCCCCGCGCGCGTTCATCACCAGATTGACACCCGCCGCCGCCAGCGCTTCGGCGCAGCCCCGTCCCAACCCTTTGCTCGATGCGCAGACCAATGCGCGTTTTCCGGTGATCCCCAAATCCATAGTATCCTCCTGTTGCTGGGTTTGGCGTAGCACCCGCGCGGCAACAGGGCAACGTATCGCAGCACGCGAAACAGCACGCCAAACCACGCGCGGCACAGTGCATTGACGCCGCTGCCCGCGCGCCGGTAAACTGCCGCAGCCCGAGCCGCTCGGGCCCCTATTCCCGCAGCTTAACCCGGGCAGCCCCAGCCATTGCCGAAATGACCCATGCTCCCCCCGCCCCCTCGGCCCCGTCCGTTGCCGCGCATCCTGTGGCGGTGTTTGCCGCGGCGGATCTGCCGGTATTGACCGGTGCCAATGCCGGTGACGCGCTGCCCGATCCCGCCGAAAGTATCTGCGGTGACTACTACCGGCTCGGTGAGGGCGCCAAGCCGTTAACCTTAATGCTCGACCTCTCCCATGACCACGCCGCCGCTGGCAGGGTCGGCGCGGGCTCGGACCTCGGTCGCGCGGGCGAGGCGGTGCAACTCCTCGGCACATTATCGTTAATGGCCCCCGACGGAGATCTGGTTGAAGTGCTGGTCCTCGACCTCGCCAGCGCGGGCCGCATTGCCCTGCCGCTTTCGCCGCTGATGCCGCGCCATGTCTATACGCTGATCGCCACCGATCCCTCGGGCGGGCCGATCAAACTGGCGGATACCGTCGCCGGCGCGCTCTGTCACGGCACCCGCATTGCGCTGGCCGACGGGCGGCAATTGCCGATTGAGGAGCTGCAAATCGGCGATCTGGTGATCACCCGCGACCATGCGGTGCAGCCCCTGCGCTGGAAGGGCAATGTGCGCCTGCGCGCCGAGGGCAGTTTCGCGCCGGTCACGGTGATGCCCGGCGTGATGGGCAACCCCGCGCCGCTCAGCGTCAGCCCCTATCACCGGCTGTTCCTCTATCGCCGCGCGGCGAAATCCGACGCCGGTGCCGCCGAACTTCTGGTGCAGGCGCGCCATCTCGTTGACAACACCCGCATTCTGCGCCGTGCGGGTGGCTTTGTGGAATATTTCTCGCTGGTCTTCGACGCCCATGAGGTGATCTACGCCGAGGGCGTTCCCTGCGAGAGCCTGCTGGTCTGCCCCGCGGTCCTCACCCGCCTGCCCGATGATCTGGCCGCCCCCCTGCGCGACGCCTTCCCCGGTCTGAGCCAGCGCCTGCATACCGGAGCGGATCTCCGCCCGGAAATCATCTCGCGGTTGCGCGACAGGCCGGGTGTGTTTAACGATCTAAACTCCTGACATAGGGGCGTTTTCATGGTGCAACCCTCGATTTTTGCCGCCACCGACCTCTCGGAACGCTCGGCGCATGTCGCCGGACGCGGCGCGCAACTGGCGCAATGCCTCGGCGCGCGGCTGGTGCTGGCCCATGTCGGTGAAGACAGCAGCGCGCGCTTCAGCCTTGGCCGCGCCAAGCAAAGCCGCGCCGATATGCTGGCCGATCTGGCCCGCGAATACGGTGCCGAAACGCGGTTGCTCAGCGGCGAGCCCCATGTCGTGCTGCCCGCAGCGGCGCGCGAGGATAACGCCGCGCTGATCATCCTCGGCCTGCATCAGGAACGCCGCGTGCTCGATCTTTTGCGCCTGACCACGATGGAGCATATCGTGATGGCCGCACCCTCGCCGGTGCTGATCGCCCACCAGCCGCCGACCCGCGGCTATGGGCAGGTCCTGCTGGCCAGTGACTTCTCGCAGGCCTCGGCAGAAAGCCTGATCATGGCCGCACGCATCGCCCCGACCGCGCGGTTTCACGCGGTGCATGCGCTGCAATTGCCGCTGGGGGCGCTGTTTCACCGTGGCCATGACGACAGCGAGGCGGCGCTGGCCGAGGCGATCGAAGCGCGCCGCGCCTTCATGCAAACGGCGGATCTGCCCACGCTGACCGAACCGCTGGAAATCGTCCCCGGCGGTGTTCATCAGGTGCTGAAATTCCGCCGTGAGGAACTGGCCGCCGATCTTGTGTGTATCGGCGCGCAATCGGGCAGCACGCCGGATGATCTGGGCGAATACGCCCGCGATCTGATGCGCGCCCCGCCGACCGATCTGCTGGTCGCACGCGCGCCGCAAGCCCCCGCCAAAGACGCCTAGCGGGCCAATACGCTCAGAAATGCGCCTTTGGTTCGTCGGGCTTGCCCGCCGCCAGCGCCAGCACCCCGCCGACAAGGCAAAAGCCGATCGGGAACATGGTGAACACGCCAAAACCAAAGGCCAGATACATCAACCCGCCCGCCGCGATCAGCAGCAGCCCGCCGACCAGCGCGCGGATCTTGGCCATCGCGCCACCGGCAATCGCCATCAAGGGCGCCAGAAAGCTGGCCACACGGATCAACTGCGGGTTTTCCACCTGCCCGAACATCTCGCCAACCTCGGCGTGGCTGCGCAGCAATTCGGTATAGCCATAGCCGAAAAACCCGATCAGCATCGCCAGAAGCCCGCCGATCACACCCAGTGTCAAAGCCGCGTTGCGCATGGAATGTCCTATCTCGATGTGACGCCGGTCCAGCCCGCCAGATATAGGCCCGCCCGCCTTGGTTCAACCCGCGCGCGCGGTCAACACGGTCAACGTGGGGTCATTCAGTCGGGTGCGTATGATGGATTTCGCCGGTGTGCAGGATCGGCGAGGCATCAATCGTCGAGGCATCCAGCATCCCCGCCACCCGCTCCAGCGCGGCCACAATCATCGCCTGTTCCCAATCCGCCAGCGCCTCGAATTCCTTGACGTATTTCTGCTGCAACGGGTCCGGCGCACCCTCGATGGCGCTGCGCCCGTGGTCGGTCAGCACGATATTGGTCTGCCGCCGGTCAATCAGCGAGCGCTGCCGCTCGATCATCGATTTCGCCACCAACCGGTCCAAGAGCGTCGAGACCGTCGCCGAACTGACCCCCATCTGCGTCGAGATCTGTTTCGGCGTCACGCTGCCATGGCTCAGCACGATCTCCAGCACCCGGCTTTGCACTGGCGTCAGCCCCGCCGTATGCGCCAGCGTGCGCGCGTAAATCTCGGTCGCGCGCAGAATCCGTCGCAGCGCGACAAGTGAGGTATCGGTTCTGTCCAAGGTCTCTCCTGCGGCAAAATCAGCGCATCTTCGGGGCTCTATCTTAGGTTTTCGACGCATTTTCAGCAAGTCGAGAAGATAGTTAGCTCAACGAGTGACTTTCCCCTATTCCCCAAGGAAATATGGGCAAATTCGGCCTGTTTCAGCATATTTTGCGGTGGGTTTTTGAATTATTTACTAGGTAAGGCTAGCTAACCTAGTTGATCTTTGGGGGGTGGATCGCCTATCTATCACCGGGAACGCAGCAAACTACGAGGTAACCCGTGGCCGACATCCGTCAGATCAAAGCCCGTCGCGATGATGTCCAATTCCGCAAACCCGACCCCACCGACGGGGCCGAGATTTGGGAATTGATCGCCAGCTGCAAGCCACTCGACGAGAATTCGATGTATTGCAATCTGATCCAATGTGACCATTTCCGCGACACCTGCATCCTCGCCGAACTCGATGGCGCGCCGGTGGGCTGGATCTCGGGCTATGTGCTGCCCAAAGACCCCGAAACCTTCTTTGTCTGGCAGGTTGCGGTCTCGCCGAAAGCGCGCGGCCTCGGGCTGGCCAAACGCATGCTCGAACAGCTTTTCGAGCGCGAGGATTGCAAGGATGTGACCCGCCTGCAGACCACGATCACCAAAGACAATGATGCCAGCTGGGCGCTGTTTCGCAGCTTTGCCGACGCCCAGAACGCCGATCTGGACCATGAGGCCCATTTCGAGAGCGAGCGGCATTTTCAGGGCGAGCATGACACCGAGCATATGGTGACGATCAGCCTGCCTGACGCCGATGCGCTGGACGCGGCCGCTTAACGCCGCCGCCCCGCACCGGCCCCCCACAAAATTAAGGACATGGATATGACGACTGACATTTCAGCCGATACCAAGATTTTTGAGCGCCGCGAATCGCAGGTGCGCAGCTATTGCCGTGCGTTTGACGCGGTTTTCACCCGCGCCACCGGCTCCACGCTCTATGACACCGACGGCCACGCCTATACCGACTTCCTCTCGGGCTGCTCGTCGCTCAACTACGGCCATAACGACCCCGATATGAAGGCCGCGCTGATCGACCACATCACCGAGGACGGCATCGCCCATGCGCTGGATATGTATACCAGCCCCAAGGCCGCGTTCCTCGAGACCTTCGAGCGCCTGATCCTCGCCCCGCGCGGCATGGATCATAAGGTGATGATGACCGGCCCGACCGGCGCCAACGCCGTCGAATCCGCGATCAAACTGGCGCGCAAAGTCACCGGCCGCACCAATGTGATATCCTTCACCAACGGCTTTCACGGCATGACCCTGGGCGCCCTCTCGCTGACCGGCAACTCCGGCAAACGCGGTGGCGCAGGCGTGACGCTGGGCGATGTGACGCATCTGCCGTTCGAGGGCTCCTTGGGCGACGGTGTCGACACGCTGGCAATGATCGAGACCATGCTCGGCAACGATTCCAGCGGCATCGACGCCCCCGCCGCGATCATTCTGGAACTGGTGCAGGGCGAAGGCGGTCTCAACGCCGCCTCGCGCACATGGGTCGAGGGCATTGCACGTCTGGCCAAACAGCACGGCGCCATGCTGATCGTCGATGACATTCAGGCGGGCATTGGCCGCACCGGTGATTTCTTCAGCTTCGACGACATGGACATCCAGCCCGATATGATCACGCTGGCGAAATCGCTTTCCGGTTTCGGCCTGCCCTTCGCGCTGACCCTGATCCGGCCCGAGTTGGACATCTGGAAGCCCGCCGAACACAACGGCACCTTCCGCGGCAACACCCATGCCTTTGTCACCGCCAAAACCGCGCTGGAAAAATTCTGGGCCGATGACGCGTTCAAAACGCAAGTTGCCGAGAAAGCCAAAGTGCTGACCCAGCGCCTGACCCGGATCGCCGATCTGATCCCCGGTGCGCGCCTCAAAGGCCGCGGCATGATGCAGGGCGTTGACGTGGGCAACGGTGATCTCGCGGCGGCGATCTGCGCCGAGGCTTTCACCCGCGGCTTGATCATCGAAACCTCGGGCGCCGAAGACGAGGTGGTGAAAGTGCTTGCACCCCTGACCACGCCGATGGACCAATTCAGCGAGGGGCTCGACACCCTCGAGGCTTCGGCACGCGCCTGCCTCAACGCCCATGTCAAAATTGCTGCGGAGTAAACCCGATGATCGTTCGTGACCTCAAAGACCTGAAAAACACCGACCGCGATGTGCATGACGCGCAATGGACCTCGGTGCGGATGCTGCTTGCCGATGACGGGATGGGATTTTCCTTTCATATCACCACCCTCGAGGCCGGCTCCGAGCATACCTTCCACTATAAGAACCACTTCGAGAGCGTCTATTGCATCTCCGGCAAAGGCTCGATCACCGATCTGGCCACCGGCGAAACGCATCAGATCCACCCCGGTGTGATGTATGCGCTCAACCTGCACGACAAGCACACGCTGCGCGCCGAAGAAGAGCTGGTGATGGCCTGCTGCTTCAACCCGCCGGTGACCGGCAAAGAGGTGCATCAGGCCGACGGCTCTTACGCGGCAGCGGATTAAAGTGTGTCGCGCCTCTTAGATCTCTAGCATTCGCCGGTTGGGGTGAGGCAGCGTTTGCATCGCAAATGCGTTCACACCAACCGGAGAATTCAATCTGACACGACATGCGCACCACGCCGCGCCGCTTCAAATTATCCAAAAAGAAGGCGTCCCCGGCGCAACGGGGACGAAAGATCATGACCAGACCCGCACATACCGTTGAAAAAATCGGCGGCACCTCGATGAGCCGCTCCGCCGAACTCCTCGACACGCTGTTCCTGCGCGGCGGCAAAGACCCCTACAACCGGATTTTCGTCGTCTCCGCTTACGGCGGCATCACTGATCTGTTGCTCGAGCATAAGAAAACCGGCGAGCCCGGCGTCTACGCGCGGTTTTCCAACGCCAGCAATGACTTGGGCTGGTCCGAAGCGCTCAATCAGGCGATGGCGGCAATGAGCGCGGCCCATGGCAAAGTGCTCGAAACCGCCGCCGATATCCGCGAGGCCGATGACTTCCTGCGCGAACGCATCGAGGGCGCGCGCTCCTGCCTGATCGACCTGCAGCGGCTCTGCTCCTACGGGCATTTCCGCCTCAGCCAGCATATGGATATCCTGCGCGAATTGCTCTCGGGCTTGGGCGAAAGCCACTCCGCCTTTGTCACCGCGCTCCTCTTGCGCCGCGCTGGCGTCAACGCCCGCTGCGTCGATCTCAGCGGCTGGCGGGACGAGCGTGATGTGACGCTGGAACAACGCATTGACGAGGGGCTACGCGACGTCGATCTGACCACTGAGCTGCCCATCGTCACCGGTTATGCGCAATGCTCCGAGGGGCTGATGTCGCTCTATGACCGCGGCTATTCCGAGGTCACCTTCAGCCGCATCGCCGCCCAAACGGGCGCCAGCGAGGCGATCATCCATAAGGAATTCCACCTCTCCTCCGCCGATCCCAAACTCGTCGGCTTGGAGAATGTGCGCAAACTCGGCCACACCAACTATGACGTCGCCGACCAGCTCTCGAATATGGGGATGGAGGCGATCCACCCCTCGGCGGCCAAAACCCTGCGGCAGGCGCATATCCCCCTGCGCGTGACCAACGCCTTCGAGCCCGAAGACCCCGGCACGCTGATCGACGATTCCAACGGCGAGACCCCGCGCGTCGAGATCATCACCGCGCTCGATGTGTTCGCTCTGGAAGTCTTCGAGCAGGATATGGTCGGCGTCAAAGGCTATGACGCGACGATCCTGCAGGCGCTGACCCGCCATAAGGTCAGCATTGTCGCCAAATCTTCGAACGCCAATGCGATCACCCATTACGTCGATACGTCGCTGAAACAGGTCAAACGCGTCGAGAATGATCTCGTCGATACCTACCCCACCGCCTCGGTCACCGCCCGCGGCGTCGCCGTGGTCGCCGCGATTGGCCGCGACCTGACCGGCCTCAACGCGCTGGGGCGTGGCCTTGCGGCACTCGATGAGGCGGGGATCACCCCGGTCGCCGTGCAACAAGGCCCGCGCAACGTCGATATCCAGTTTGTCACCACCAGCGATGACGCGGATAAAGCGGTGAAAATCCTCCACGCCTGCCTGATCGAACAGGCCGCGAGCACGAAAAGCAAACCGCGCCTCGCCGCCTAATCCGCACCGAAACCACCCTTGCCCCTCCCCCGCGGCGGGCAAGGGTGTCGCGCGCCAAAGCCCCCGCAAACGGGCCGCCATCATGGCGCCAAAACTTAACCGCAGGAAAACCCGGCATCTGTGTTACCCTTCAGACTTAGGGAGGAACACATATGAAACGGCTTTTTCTGGGCCTCGGCCTGCTCGTCACCGCCGCTTGCACCCCCACGCAACCGCCGATGGTGCTACCGACCCACCCCGATCCGCTGTGCTTCTACACCGAGCCCGCCGCCCCCGGTGAGCCTCTCGGCGAGGTCTGCGCCTGACCGCATACGCCACCTGCGGCGGTCCTATCGGTCCTGACGACTGGCATCACGCGCCGGCACTCCCTAGTGACGGGCCCGGCATGTGTGAGGCCCCGAAGCCGCAACGCCCCGCGCCCACACACAGGGTGCCAACCCCGGCTCAATGAACGCCCCGGACCAGCCCATTCAAGGCGTGGTCTCGTCAACGATGCAATATATCAATGAAATCTGGTCGGAGTGAGAGGATTCGAACCTCCGGCCCCTGCCTCCCGAAGACAGTGCTCTACCAAGCTGAGCTACACTCCGACCGTGCCGCCGACCTACCCCTCGCAACACGGATTTGCAAGAGGAATTCCACCGCCCCCGGGTGAGTTTTGCGCGCCAATTAGCCCCGCCAAACCTGCCCGCCCATCTTTGTGCCCAAAATATCCTCGGGGGTGAATGGCCGCAGGCCAGAGGGGGCCGACAGCCCCCTGCGCCGCCGAGCAAAGCGACAGCGGCGCGCGGGTCGCGTGAGGGGGTGCGGCCGCAGGCCGCGCGCCCGAGGGCGAAACCCCTCTCCCGCGACGGGTCAGACCGCGCTGATCTCTGCCAAGATCGCCCGCGCTGCCGCCAGCGGGTCCGAGGCCGCATTCACCGGCCGCCCGACGACGATATGGTCGGCGCCAAACCGCAGCGCCTCTGCCGGTGTCGCGATGCGTTTTTGATCATTCGCCGCACTGCCCAAGGGCCGCACGCCCGGCGTCACGATCAGCTTCCCCGCCGCCTGCGGCAGGGCACGGATACGCGCCGCCTCATGCGGGCTGGCGATCACCCCGTCGGCCCCGGCCTCAAAGGCCAGCGCCGCGCGCTCTACCACCAGATCCGCCATCTCGCCGGGTTTGATCAATGCTGCATCCAGATCCGCGCGGTCGAGCGCGGTCAGGATGGTCACCGCCAGAATACTCAACCCGCTGCCCGCCGCCCCGTCACGCGCCGCGCGCACCACATTCGGGTCGCCGTGCACGGTCAGGAAATCCAGATTAAACTGCGCCACACCACGCACCGCCGCCTCGACGGTGGCCGGAATGTCGAAAAATTTCATATCGAGGAAAATACGCTTGCCCAATTCGCCCTTCAGCTCATTGGCCAGCGCCAGCCCGCCGCCGGTCAGCATACCGAGGCCGATCTTGTAGAAACTCACCGTATCGCCGAGCTTGCGCGCCAGTTCCAGCCCCTGCAGGACATCGGGCAGGTCCAGCGCCACGATCAGGCGGTCATCGGCACGCGGGGGATTTTGGGCAAGGGTCATCGCAACTCTCCAATTGGGTCGCGCCAGCATCTACCGCCGCCGGCGAGGCTCGGCAACCGCGTTACACCCCGCCCGGCCCCTCTCAGGCAATCGCCTCCATCCGCTCTTTGGACAAAGCGCCGGGCACAATGGTGATCGGCACCGGCAAAGAGCCCGAGTTGCGCGACAGATGCGAGACCAGAGGCCCCGGCCCGTTGCGATCCACCCCGGCGCCCAGAACCAATATCCCGATCGCCGGATCATCCTCAAGCTGGGCAAGGATCTCGTCCTCGGCCTTACCCTCGCGGATCACCAGTTCCGGCTGGATGTTATGCTTGTCGCGCATCCATTTGGCGAAGACCTCGAAATGCGCCTCGATCCGCTCCTGCGCCTCTTCGCGCATCACATCGGCCACGCCCATCCAGTGCTGGAACTCGTCGGGCGAAATGATCGACAGGATCTGCACCTGCGCATTGGTATGCGCCGCCCGCAGAGCCGCGAAACGGATCGCGTTCAGGCATTCACGGCTATCATCCAGAATGACCAGAAACTTGCGCATCATTCTCCCCTTTTCCAGCGCGCCATCATGGCGCAGCGACTGCGCCCTGTCCAGCGCCCGACAGACCCCGGGACGCGCTCAATCGCTAAACCCCGGTGTTGAAATCTTCACCACCTCGCCGCAATGCTTGCAATGCACCGCGTCGGGATCATGGCGGTTAAGCCCGCATTCGGGGCATTCGAATTTGACCTTACCGGGCATGAACATCGACCGCGCCAATTGCACAAACAGCGCCACACCGATCACCATGACAGCGGCTGAAAACAGCTTGCCGCCCGGGGAATTCAACGTGATATCGCCGTAACCGGTGGTGGTCAGCGTGGCAACGGTGAAATAGAGCGCATCAATATAGGCCGCGGGGCCGGTATGCGGGTCGAAAAACAGCGTGAACGCCAGCGAAGTGGTGACGAAAATGAACACAAACAGGTTCACCGCCGCGATCACCGTATCCTCATGGCGCTGGATGAATTTACTGTCATAGCGCAGATCGCGCATCAGCCTATAGGACAGCAAGAGCCGCACGCCGCGCAGGATGCCCAGAAAGGTGATATCCTCCGAGATCATCGGCCCGATCAGCAAGGACGCCAGCACCGCGATATCAGCCAGCGTATAAAGCCGCCGCATCATCCGCCAGCGACTGCCCGCAACCCAGAGACGGGCGAGGAAATCCGCCAGAATCACCGCCCCGATACCGGCGCTGATCAGCGTCGCGGTGGCGGTTTGCGGATAGGCAGCGGCGGCGATGAAAAACAGGATCGAGAGGATATCAAAGACGATCAGCCCATAACGGAACCACACCGCATGCGGCGCGCGGCTGTAATAGAGCCGCCGCACCGCTTGTTTGAGGGGGATTTCCTCGTCGTCGCTCATGCGCTGCTTTTGGCCCAGTCCCAATACAGCTCGCGCGCGCGTTTGGTCACCGGCCCGATCTGGTATTGGCGCTCGTCAAAGGCCGTCACCGGTGTCACTTTCGACATATTGCCGGACAGGAACACCTCATCGGCATCGCGGAAATCCTCCAGCGTCAGCACCGCTTCGTGCACCCGCAGCCCATCGGCGCCCAGATTGTCGATATGGCGCGCGCGGGTGATCCCCGACAGGAAGGTGCCATTGGCAATCGGCGTAAACACCTCGCCATCCTTGACCATGAACACATTCGCCGTCGCCGATTCCGCGACATTGCCCTGACTGTCGCAAACCAGCGCATTGCCGAAGCCCTTGGCGCCTGCCTCCGCCAGCATCCGCGCGTTATTCGGGTACAGACACCCCGCCTTGGCGTTGACCACCGCCACATCCAGCGTCGGGCGCCGAAACCGCGTGGTGGTCAGCGTTGTCGAGGATTCCGCCTTCGCCATCGGGATCGCCTCAAGGCAGACGCTAAAGCCGGTCTTGCCCTGCAACGGCATCACCCCCGAGGGCCCGCCATCAATCGCCCAATACATCGGGCGGATATAGACCTCCTCGGCGAAGCCTTCGAGCCCCTCGCGGATGATCTCGACCATCGCCTCGGTGCTCACCGTCGGGGTGATCATCAGCGCCTCCGCCGAGCGGTTGATCCGCGCGCAATGGCGGTCGAGATCCGGCGTCACCCCGTCAAACAGCCGCGCGCCGTCAAACACCGTGCTGCCCAGCCATGCGCCATGATCGGCGGCACGCATCACCGGCACATCACCGTCATGCCACTGCCCGTCAAAATAGGTTCTAATCCGGTCGCCAACAGCCATGCCCAGCCTCCTCGTCAAATCTGCGCGAGTTAAACACCGGCAGAGGCCAGCGTCCAGTGGCTCTCAACCTACAAATTGAACACGCGGCTGGGATGCAATTCACCGCCCATATAGGTGCCCACGGCCACCGGCTGCCCCTCAAAACTGCCCCAACACAGATCCCCCGGCGCCGCCGAGGCCGAGAGCACCCGCCCCGGATTGCCGTTCTTCAGCCGCACCGCCCCCTCCGGCGCCAGCAGCAGCTCCGGCAGATCCGCCAGCGCAACCTCCACCGGCATGAGCCGCGCGTCCAGTTCCGGCGTCCGCGCCAGTTTCTCAACCTCTTCAAGGCTGATCCCCTGCGCCGCATCAAACGGCCCCGACCACTCGCGCCGCAGCCACGCGACATGACCCAGACAGCCCAGCGCCTGCCCCAGATCCCGCGCGATCGAGCGCACATAGCCGCCCTTGCCGCAGATCATCCGCAGTTCCACATGATCCGCATCGGGCCGCGCCAAGAGGGTCAACTCCTCGACAAACAAAGGCCGCGCCGCCAGATCCATCTCCTCGCCGCCGCGCGCAATATCATAGGCGCGCTCGCCCTCGATCTTCACCGCGGAATACTGCGGCGGCACCTGCTCGATCTGCCCGCGAAACGCAGCCAGCGCCGCCTCGACCTGATCATCCGAGGGCCGCGCCTCGGCAGTCTCGATCACCTGCCCCTCGGCGTCATCGGTGTCGGTCGCCGCGCCCAGCCGCACCATAAAGCGGTAGCTCTTCATCGCGTCGGTCACGAATGGCACGGTCTTGGTCGCCTCGCCCAGCGCAATCGCCAAGACGCCGGTCGCCGCCGGATCCAGCGTGCCGGCATGGCCCGCCTTTTTCGCGTCGAGCGCCCAGCGCACCTTGCCGACCACCGAGGTCGAGGTCACCCCCGCCGGTTTATCCACCACCAGCCAGCCCGAAATCGAGCGTCCCTTTTTCTTGCGTGCCATTAACCTATTCCCGTCTGTGACGCCCCGATTGCAGCGCGGGAGGTAGCCTTAGACGCCCCGCACCGCAACCCCTGACGCCCCTGCGGCCTCAGGGTTTGGCGCGCATCACCATACCATAAAGATCGCGCGGATCATCGGGATCGGCAATCACATCCAGCATCGCACCCGAGCCATCGACATGGCTATAAAGCCAGTTCAGCGCGGTGAAATCCTCCACCGCAAAGCCAACCCCGTCAAACAGCGTAATCTGCTTGTCCGAGACCCGCCCCGCGACCTCGCCATTGATCACCCGCCAGAATTCGGTGACCGGAAACTCCGGCGCCATCTGCTGGATTTCCCCCTCGACACGGGTCTGCGGCTCGAATTCGACAAAGGTCTCCGCGCGGTTCAGGATCGCCGGCGCCAGTTCGGTCTTGCCCGGACAATCGCCGCCAATCGCATTAATATGCACGCCGTCGCCGATCATATTGTCATGCAGCACCGTCGCATTGCGCTTATCGGCGGTGCAGGTGGTGATGATCTGCGCGCCCAAAGCCGCCTCTTCCGCACTCGCACAGGTCTGCACGGTCAACCCCGTCCCCGCCAGATTGCGCGCGCATTTCTCCGTCGCCGCCGCGTCCACATCATACAGCCGCACCGTGTCGATCCCGACCACCGCCTTCATCGCCAGCGCCTGAAACTCCGCCTGCGCGCCATTGCCGATCAGCGCCAGCACTTTCGCGCCCTTGGGCGCCAGATGTTTCGCCACCATCGCCGAAGAGGCCGCGGTGCGCAGCGCGGTCAACACGGTCATTTCCGCAAACATCAAGGGATAGCCGGTCTCCACCTGCGCCAAGACGCCAAAGGCGGTGACCGTCTGCAAACCGGTGCGCGTATTCGCCGGATGGCCGTTCACGTATTTGAACGCATAGCGCTCCCCGTCCGAGGTCGGCATCAATTCGATCACCCCGATCGGCGAATGGCTCGCCACCCGCGGGGTTTTGTCAAACACCTGCCAGCGTTTGAAATCCGCCTCGATCCGCGCGGCCAATTCGCCCAGCGCCACCTCCAGCCCGACACGGTGCACAATCGCCATCATCTCGGCCACCGAGACAAAGGGCACCAAAGCCTGCGCCGACGGCTGCGGCACGCCCACTGCTGCGTTCATTTTTTCACCCTGCATCATGACTGCCCCCGATAGGCCCGCGTGGGCCGGTCAAACACCTTGCGCCCCATCAGGGACGCCAGCAAATCCACCATCAAATGCGCGGTCTTGCCGCGTTCATCCAGAAACGGGTTCAACTCGACCAGATCGACCGATGTCACCAGCGCGGATTCGTGCAGCATCTCCATCACCAGATGCGCCTCGCGAAAGGTCGCCCCGCCCGGCACCGTGGTGCCCACCGCAGGCGCCACCGAAGGGTCCATGAAATCCACATCCAGCGAGACATGCAGCATGCCATTCACCGCCGCCACCCGCTCTAAAAACGCGCGCAGCGGCGCGACCACGCCCTGCTCATCCAACACCCGCATATCGTGAATCGCCACCTCATGCGCCTGCAAGGCATCATGCTCGGCCGGATCAACGCTGCGGATACCGAATAGGCAGATATTCTGCGGCGGCACGGGTGCCGGAAACGGCGGCAATGGCGCCATCTCGCGCCCCGCCAGATAGCCCACCGGCGTGCCATGCAGACTGCCCGATTGCGTGGTCATCACCGTATGAAAATCGCTATGCGCATCAAGCCAAAGCACAAAGAGCGGCCGTCCGACCGCCTGCGCATGCGCTGCAACCCCGGCGACCGAGCCCAAGGACAGCGAGTGATCCCCGCCCATAAACACCGGCATCCCCTCGGCACAGGCCGCCTGCCCCGCCTCGGCCAGAACCCGCGTCCAGCCCAGCGTCTCCGCCAGATGATGCACCGCAGGGTTATCGCAGCGCACCTCTTCCAGCACCGGCAGGGCGACATCGCCGCGATCCACGACGCGGTGCCCCAGATCCTCCAGCATCTGCACAATCCCCGCGGTCCGGTAAGCCGCCGGCCCCATCAAACAGCCGGGCCGCTTCTGGCCGCTATCAATCGGCGCGCCGATCAACACACAAGAACTCGGGGTCGGGGACATGAAAAACCTCGCAAATCTGCCTCAAAGCCTGACCCTTGAGTGCCACAGGCGCCGAGGCGCCGCAGTCGCCATTTTGCACAGTCTGATCACTGGATTGCCCGTTTTGAGCAACCCTGCTATACAAAGCGAAACCACAAGGCCCTGACATGCCCCCCGACACCCCTCTCGACCCGCTCGACCACGCGCTGATCACCGCGCTCAAACGCGACGGCCGCGCCAGCCTCTCCGATCTCGCGCTGCAACTCAATGTTACCCGCACCACCGTGCGCACACGGCTCTCAAAGCTCTTGGCTTCGGGTGAGATCGCCGGTTTCACTGCGCTGACCAAGGGCGATCTGGCCGACAGTCCGGTGCGCGCCTTGATGATGGTGGCGATCACCGGCACCGGCACCGACCGCACGGTCAGCCGTATTCTCACAATGGCACCGGTGCAGGCCGCGCATGCGACCAACGGGCAATGGGATGTGATCGTGGAACTGGCCACCGACTCATTGGAAACGCTGGATAAAACCCTCACCCGCATCCGCCGGCTTGAGGGCGTCAGCCACAGCGAGACCCACCTTTTGATGTCCACCCGCCGCGCCCAACCAACGCGCTGATCTCATCTGTCCAGAAATATCCTCGGGGGTCCCCAAGGGGGTGGAAAACCCCCTTGGTGGCGCGTGGGGCCACCCCCACCGGCGCGCGGGGGCTCGATGCCCCCAAGCGCCGCCCCCCTCAAGAGGGCCAAACCTTCGCCACCATGGTCAGCACATCATATTGCGCCACCACCTCGCCGTGCTGGTTGGTGACACAGCAATCCCAGCGCACCTCGCCATGTTCGCTATTGGTGCGCGGGTTGATATCCTTACAGGTCAGCTGCACGCCGAGGGTATCGCCGGGATAAACCGGCGTCATAAACCGCAGGTTATCCAGCCCGTAGTTCGCCAATACCGGCCCGGGATCGGGCTGCACAAACAGCCCCGCGGCAAAGCTGACGATCAGATAGCCATGCGCCACACGGCCCTCGAAAAACGGGTTCGCCTTGGCCGCCGCGTCATCCATATGCGCGTAAAACGTATCGCCGGTGAATTCGGCAAAATGCGCCACATCCTCCAGCGTGATCTGGCGCTTCTCGGTGATCAACTGGTCGCCAATGCGCAGCTCTGCCAGTGATTTGCGGAACGGATGCCCGTCGTTTTGCGCCGGCGCCCCCGCGATCCAGCGCCCGGTCACCGCCGAGACCAAGGCGGGCGTGCCCTGCACCGCCGTGCGCTGCATGAAATGTTTCACCCCGCGGATCCCGCCCAATTCCTCGCCACCACCGGCGCGGCCCGGCCCGCCGTGCACCAGCCCCGGTAAGGGCGCGCCATGGCCGGTCGAGGACTTGGCGCTGTCGCGGTTACCCAGCAAAATCCGCCCGTGGAACGGCGCCATGCCGATCACCGCCGCCTGCACGACCTTCGGATCATTGGTAAACAGCGACGACACCAATGACCCTTTGCCGCGATGGGTCAGCGCCACCGCTTCTTCGAGATCATCATAGGGCATCAAGGTGCTCACCGGCCCGAAAGCCTCGGTATCATGCACCACAGACGCGCCAAGCGGATCATCACAATACATCACCACCGGATTGAGGAACGCCCCCGCCTCGGCATCGCCCGAGACCACCGTCACCTCGTCGGGATCACCCCAGACAATCTCGGCGTCGGCTTGCAGTTCCGCAATCCGCGCCCGCACCTCGTCGCGCTGCGCCAAAGACGCCAGCGCCCCCATCCGCGTGGCCTCATCTCCGGGCAGCCCGACGCTCATCTTACCCAGCGCCTTGCCCAGCGCCTCAGTCACCGCCTGCACCTGCGCGCGCGGCACCATCGCGCGGCGGATCGCGGTGCATTTCTGCCCCGCTTTCACCGTCATCTCGCGGCTGACCTCTTTGATAAACAGATCAAACTCCGGCGTGCCCGCCACAGCATCCGGCCCCAGCACACAGGCATTCAGACTGTCCGCCTCCATGGTAAACCGCACCGAATCCGCGATGATCTTCGGATGCGCCTTCAGCATCCGCCCAACCGAGGCCGAGCCGGTGAAGGTCACCACATCCTGCGCGGTCACATGCTCCAGCAAGTCCCCCACCGAACCCGAGATCAGCTGCAACGCCCCCTCGGGCAAGATCCCGCTCTCAATAATCCGCCGCACCATCAATTCGGTCAGATAAGCGGTCTGCGAGGCCGGTTTGATCAGCGCCGGAACCCCTGCCAGCAGCGTCGGCGCCAGTTTCTCCAGCATCCCCCAGCAGGGGAAATTATAGGCGTTGATATGCACCGCCACCCCGTTCAAGGGCGTCAGGATATGCTGCGCGACAAAACTGCCATCGCGCGAAAGCTGCTGCACATCGCCCTCAGTCAGCACGCGGCTGTTGGGCAATTCGCGCCGCCCCATGCCGGAATAGGCGAACAGCGTGTGCAACCCGCCCTCGATATCCACCATCCCGTCGCGCGGTGTAGCACCAGTGGCCAGCGACAGCGCATGAAACTCGGCCTTTTGCGCATCCAGCGCCTTGCCCAGCGCTTTCAGCATCTCGGCGCGCTCGTGGAAGGTCATCGCCTGTAGCGCCGCGCCCTTGCTGCGCCCGTAGGCCAGCGCCTCCGCCATATCCAGCCCGCTGGCGTCGATCAGCGCGATCACCTCGCCGGTGCCCGCATCGCGCAGTTCCGCACCCTCGCGCGCGCCCGCTTGCCAACCGCCGCAGATGTAGCTTTTCAGTCTATAGGGGGTCTGAGCATTCATATCCTGCCCTTTCAATTCAACGACAGTGCAGCCAGTTGCGCATCAACCGCCGCTGTCCATTCGGCCAACAGGGCCTCGTTGGTTTTATGCCGCAGGCCCATCCGCGACAGCCGCTCGAAGCGCGTGGAATGGGCGCTGCCAAAGCCCGCCGCGACCCGTGGATGCCAATAAGCCAGACTGGCGCGCGCCGCCGCGCGGCCTTCCTCGCTGGTCACGATCTGCGCCAAGCCTTCGGCGCCCAGTTCCGCATGCCGCGTCTCAATGGGTGCAATCGCGCGGAACACTTCCGCCAAGGGCTGGTAGCTCACCTTTGCCATCTCGGCGATCTGCACCTTGGCCGCGAGACCTTGCAACACATTCATCACCACCGCGTCGATCCAGCCCTGCAGCGGGTAATGGAACACCGACAGCCGCATATCCCCGCCCTGCCGCGTGGCGCCAATATCCGCATCCCGCTCCAGCCGCGCCGCCCAAGGGTGCACCCCCTCATAGCGCTCGGTATCGACCCCGAACTCGGCCATGATGTTGAGCACCCGCTCGGCGTGATCGGCCTTTTCCAGCACGATCCGCGCCGCAGCGATCCGGCTCTTGATCCCCGCCGCATCGTTGATCGCCTCGGCAAACCCCGCCGAGGCGGCCAATTCGCTATCCACGAAAGACGCCATCAACCGCAGCAACTCGCCCCGATAGCGCGGCGGCACATTGCCCGGCGAGGTCAGCTTGCCACCATGCGCAAGATAGTCTTCGATCGACATATCAGTCATTTCAAACCCCTTACTGGTCATAGCTGACCACAAGCTTGTCACTCAGCGGATAGCATTGGCAGGTCAGCACATAGCCTTGCCGCACCTCGTAATCCTCTAGCGCGTGGTTGGTCAGCATCTCGACTTCGCCCTCCAGCACCTTGGCACGGCAGGTCGAGCATACCCCCGCCTTACAGGCATAGGGCGCGTCCATATTGCTGGCCAGCGCTGCATCCAGCAGGCTCTCGCCCGATTTTGGCATGCGGAATGTGCGCGTCGCCCCGTCCAGCGTCACCGTCGCCTCGCAGGCCTCGCCACTATCGGCGGTTTTGCTCACCGCCTTATGCTTCGCCCGCCCCGGCTGGCCGCTGGCGAAGAGTTCGAACTTGATCTGCTCGTCGCTCAGCCCGTGGTCCTTCAGGCTGCCCGCAATCGTCAGCATCATCGGCTCCGGCCCGCAGATGAACGCCATATCCACCGTCTCGGGCTCGACCCAATGGCGAAACAGCGATTTCATCTTCTCGGCATCGACCAGTCCGGTGAACAAATCAATCTCCTGCCCCTCGGCCTCCAGCACATGGATCACCGACAGCCGCCCGAGGTAGGAATTCTTCAGATCCTCCAACTCTTCGCGGAACATGATCGACGACATCTGCCTATTCGCATAGACCAGCGTAAAGCGTGATTTCGGCTCCCGCGAGAGCACGGTTTTCAGGATCGACAGCACCGGCGTGATCCCCGAACCACCGGCAAAGCCCAGATAATTGCGCCCCGCTTTTTCATCCAGCGGCGCGTGAAAATTGCCCATCGGCGGCATCGCTTCCAGCACCGCACCCGGTTTCAGCGCCTCATTCGCCCAGGTGCTGAACGCGCCGCCATCCACCCGCTTGATGCCGACTTTTAAGCTCCCCTCATCCAGCCCCGCGCAGATCGAATACGACCGGCGCAATTCCTCGCCCTCGAATTCGCGGCGAAAGGTCAGATACTGGCCTTGGATAAAGCCGAACCGCTCCGCATCCTCTTCGCGCGGACGCAGCGTGACCACCACCGCGTCGCGGGTGTCATGCTGCACATGGGTGACGTCAAGCGGCAGGAAACGGGCCATAGGGGCACCTCAGATACATTTGAAATAGTCAAAGGGTTCAAGGCAATCCGTGCAGCGGTAACTCGCCTTGCACGGGGTCGAGCCGAACTGGCTGACCTTTTCGGTCTTTGTCGAATTACAGCGCGGGCAGGCGACCTTCAGATTGTCGCCCGACATCCGCGCGATCCGCCCCGCGATCACCCCGTCGGCGGCGGTGCCGTCAATCGGCGGCGCAATCCCGTAGGCCTTGAGCGCCGCGCGCGCCTCTTCGCTGATCCAGTCGGTGGTCCATGGCGGCGACAACTGCCGCTCAAGGCGCAGCTTCTCGACACCCTTCTCGCGCAGTTTCTGCTCGATATCGAAGTTGATCACGCTGGTCGCCGGACAGCCCGAATAGGTCGGCGTCACCGTCACCACCAGTTCCGCGCCCTCATAGGCGACATCGCGGATCACGCCCAAGCCGGTCAGGCTGATCACCGGAATTTCGGGATCGGGCACTTCGCCCAACCAGTTCCAAACCTGCTCCACCGAGGCGCGCATTGTGGTTACCATTCCGCGTCGGGATAGGCGCGCTGCAGCCACTGCATCGGCGCCAGCAAATGCCCCATATGCTCGGAATGCCGCCCCTGTTTGCCGCCCTGATGGGCAAAATTGCCCTCGGGCCGCTTCAGCGTCGCCTCCTCCAGCACATGGTTGACGGTCTCGTCCCACGCAGGCCGGATGCTCGCCGGATCGGGGATCAGACCGGCATGCGCCAGCCGCAGATCCACCGCATCGGCAATCATCATCTCGCCACTATAGGGCCAAAGCCGGTCCAGCGCCGCCTGCATCCGTGCGTGGCTCTCCTCCGAGCCGTCACCCAGACGGATCACCAGATCCGCCGAACGCTCGATATGATAGGCCACCTCGCGATGCGCTTTCGCCGCGATCTCGGCAATCCGCGCATCCGCGGACCCCTCGAGCGCCTTGAGCATCGGCGCATGCCAGGCATCAAACAGGAACTGCCGCATCAGGGTCTGGCCGAAATCGCCGTTCGGGCGCTCGACCAGCAAAATGTTGTGAAAGTGCCATGCGTCGCGGCGAAAGGCCAAAGCATCGGCATCACGCCCGCGCCCCTCGACCTCAGCCGCCAACCCCAGCCAGAACTGCGTCTGCCCGATCAGATCCAGCGCCATATTCGATAGCGCAATATCCTCTTCCAAGACCGGCGCATGGCCGCACCATTCCGAGATGCGATGCCCCAAAATCAAGGTGTTATCGCCCAATCTGGTCAGACCGGTAAACAGATCCATCTCCGGCGATCCCGCCTCCAGCGGTGTTTGCCCCGCCGACCGCGCCGCCCCGCCTGCCGCCTTGGCCAAAGCCTCGGCATCCGGCGTCATCATATCTCCCTGCACCGGCATCACATATGCCCCACTTCGTCAGGAATGTCGTAAAATGTCGGGTGCCGGTAGACCTTGGCATTCGCAGGATCAAACAGCGGCCCCTTCTCCGAGGGCGCCGAGGCGGTGATCTGCGCCGAGGGCACCACCCAGATGCTGACCCCTTCATTGCGCCGCGTATAGACGTCGCGCGCATGTTTCATCGCCAGCTCCGCATCCGGCGCGTGCAGGCTGCCCACATGCCGGTGATTGAGCCCGTGCTGGCCCCGAATAAACACTTCCCAAAGCGGCCATTCTGATGACATGACTCTCTCCCGTTTCATCTTGCCCCAAATACTTTGGGGGTGAATTTGGACCCGTCGCAGACGGGGCCGAAGAGGGGGTGAACCCCCCGCTCTGGCTTACTCGGCGGCCATCTGCGCGGCTTGGCGGCGCGCGTCACGCTTCTTGGCATGGGCCATCAACCCGTCACGGAACCATGCCCCGTCGTTCCACGCTTTCTGCCGCGCTTCGATGCGCTCGACATTGCACGGACCGTTGCCCTTGAGCACCTCGTAGAACTCGTTCCAGTCCGGCTCGCTAAAGTCCCAGCCGCCCTTGTCCTCGTTCCACGCCAGCGCCTCATCGGGCACTGTCAGCCCCAGAAACTGCGCCTGCGGCACCGTCTGGTCGACGAATTTCTGGCGCAGTTCGTCATTGGTGTTGATCTTGATCTTCCACGCCATCGACTGCGCCGAATGCACTGATTCCTTATCCGAGGGGCCGAACATCATCAGCGAGGGATACCAGAACCGGTTCAGCGCATCCTGCGCCATCGCCTTTTGCTCGGCCGTGCCTTCGGCCATCTTGCGGATCAGGTCGTAGCCTTGGCGCTGGTGGAAACTTTCCTCTTTGCAAATCCGCACCATCGCGCGGGCATAGGGACCAAAGGAGGTCCGCTGCAGCGGCACCTGATTCATAATCGCCGCGCCGTCCACCAGCCAGCCGACCGCGCCAATATCGGCCCAGGTCAGCGTCGGATAGTTGAAGATCGAGGAATATTTCATCCGCCCCGACAAGAGTTGCTCGGTCAGATCATCACGGCTCACGCCCAGCGTTTCGGCAGCACAATACAGATACAAGCCATGCCCCGCCTCATCCTGCACTTTTGCCAGCAGGATCGCCTTACGCTCGAGCGTCGGCGCGCGGGTGATCCAATTGCCCTCGGGAAGCTGCCCGACAATCTCGGAATGCGCGTGCTGGCCGATCTGCCGGATCAGCGTCTTGCGGTAGCCCTCGGGCATCCATTCCTTCGGCTCGATCCGCTCACCGGCATCAATCCGCGCCTGAAACGCCGCCAGCATCTCGGGGTCGTCATTCGTCGCTTCGGACTTCACCATCTGTGCATACATTGTGCTGACCTCCCTGCCAGTGCGCCCCTCTCGGGGCCTCGCTTCTCTAACCTGCGCGTTCCCAGACCTGCGCGCCTCAAACCGGCGCGTTTCAGGCCCGTTCCAGTATCAAGGCAATCCCCTGCCCGACGCCGACGCACATCGTGCACAGCGCATAACGCCCGCCGCTGCGCTGCAATTGCCACATCGCGGTGCCGACCAGACGCGCGCCCGACATCCCCAACGGATGGCCCAGCGCAATCGCCCCGCCCATCGGATTGACCCTTGGATCGTCATCGGCGACGCCCAGATCGCGCAACACCGCCAGCCCCTGCGCGGCAAAGGCCTCGTTCAATTCTATCACATCCATCGCGTCGATGCTCAGCCCCGTGCGCGCCAAAAGCTTGCGCACCGCCGGCACCGGACCGGCACCCATCACCCGCGGTTCGATCCCCGCCGCCGCCATGCCGACGATCCGCGCCCGCGGGGTCAGCCCGTTGGCCTTGGCGCTCTCCTCCGAGGCCACCACCAGCGCCGCCGCCCCGTCATTGACGCCGCTGGCATTGCCCGCCGTCACCGTCATCTCGGCACCATTGATCCCGCGCAGTTTCGCCAAAGCCGCGGCATCGGTCTGCGGGCGCGGGTGCTCGTCGGTATCGACGACAATCGGATCACCTTTGCGCTGCGGAATGCTCACCGGCGCAATCTCATCCGCGAACAGCCCCGCCGCCTGCGCCGCCGCCCATTTTTGCTGGCTGCGCAGCGCCATCGCGTCCTGATCTTCGCGGCTGATGCCCCAATCTTCGGCCACGTTATCGGCAGTCTCGGGCATTGAATCGACGCCGAACGCCGCCTTCAGTGCCGGATTGATGAACCGCCAGCCGATTGTCGTATCAAACACCGCATTGGCACGCGAAAACGCCGAGGTTGCTTTGGGCATCACAAAGGGCGCGCGGCTCATGCTTTCGACGCCGCCCGCGATCAACATATCGCAGTCGCCCGCCCTGATCGCCCGCGCCGCCATGCCAACCGCATCCATGCCCGAACCACAAAGCCGGTTGATCGTCGTCCCCGGCACAGACACCGGCATGCCGGCCAGCAACACTGCCATCCGCGCGACGTTGCGGTTGTCCTCGCCCGCCTGATTGGCGCAGCCGTAGATCACATCATCAACCTGCGCCCAATCGGTCTCGGCGTTGCGCTCCATCAGCGCGCGGATCGGCGCCGCCGCCAGATCATCGGCGCGCACCGAAGACAACGCGCCGCCGTAACGTCCCACTGGCGTGCGCACCGCGTCGCAAATAAAGGCTTCAGTCATAAGGCCTCCCGTCCTGATCCTGACCGCGCCCATTCACTGACCGCTCGGTCATGGTATAAGTTTCGACACATCACAAATCAACGATTTTCTCGCGCCAATCTGTGCCATATCGCGCAAGCGGCTGAAATCACGCGCCTCCGGCCTGCGCCGCCATCTCGCGCAACTGGGTCAAATAAGGATGATCACGCGGCTCCGAGTCGGTCAATCCCGCAGTCTCAGCGCCGAAATGCGCCGCGATATGCGAATCAGCCGCCGGTGACAGCGCCAGATAGAGCCGCGCAAACAGGGTCCGCGCCGCATGTCCGGGCCAATCCTTGGGCAGCGCCTCTTCGGGCAGACGCGGATCATGCTGCAGGGCCGAGCGCCAGCCGTGCACCAATAGTAACCTCAGCGCCAAAGCCTGCGGCCCGCCAATCCGCGGCGCCAGCGGCAGCACCGGCGCGAATTGCTGGATCAGATCGGCATAGGCGCGGACATGCGGGGTCAGGTTGAACATCTGCGCGACAAACTGCGGCAAGAGCGCGGTGTCGCCCGTCGGCTCCGCCTCAAACGCCAGCAAGCCCTGCGGCACCGGACCCCGCGCCGGACCCACCGCCAGTTGCGCGCGCAGCCGCGCATAGCCCTGCCGCTCGAGCCCGCTCATCACCGCATCGGCGCCCTCGGCGGGCAGATAGACAAACCGCCAGCCGCAGGGATCGGGCGCGCCATAGATCAGCCCCGCCGCCTCCGCGTATTCCGCCTGCGCGCTCGCGGTCAGCCGGTAGAAACTGCGCCGCCCGCGCCGCGCGCCCTCCAATTGTCCGGCGGCGACCAGCCGCGAGACCGCGGTGCGCACCAAAGTCTCGCTAAACCCGACCTGCGCGCAGGTCTCGATGATCGCGCCCATCCAGACCTCGGCGCCCCGCGGCACCACCGCATCGCCATACAGCGTGACGAGAAACCCCGCCGCCCTCAGCGGCATCGCAGCGGAAATGTCAGACACCAAGTCATCGGGGTTCGGCGGTTTTACCTTGGCCACACGTCCCTCCACCGGTTTCAGAAATCCAACATTCGCACAATGCAAACCGCCTGACGAGGGGGATTGTCTTGCACAAGTTCAACATCCATGCCACGCAAACCCCATCATTGCAGGAAGCCCGCCGTGTCGCAAATCGCCAGCCCCAGCCGCCCGACCCTGTTCAACTGGCTCGAGATCGCCCTTCTCGGGCTGATCTGGGGCGCCTCTTTTATGATGGTGCAACTCTCGCTCAACGGCATCGGCCCGCTTGGCATCAGCACCCTGCGTATCGCCATCGCCGCGCTGATCCTCAGCTTGCTATGCCTGATCCGCCGCCTGCCGCTGCCCTCCCTGCGCCGCGACCGTAAAATCTGGCTGCACGCGGCGGGCATGGCGCTGTTTTCCAACGCGCTGCCATTCAGCCTGCTGTCATGGGCGCAGCTACATGTGACCTCGGGCTTCGCCGGGATCACCATGGCGCTGGTGCCGCTGTTCACCTTGGTGATGGCGCATCTGATGCTGCCGGGTGAGCGTCTGACCCTGCCGCGGCTCTTGGGCTTTCTGCTCGGGCTGATCGGCGTGGCGCTCCTGATCGGCTCCGACGCGCTCCACTCCGGCGGCGCCAGTCTCGAGCCTATCGCCCGCGTGATCTGCATCGGCGCCGCGCTCTGCTATGCCATCGGCTCGATCATCACGCGGCGCTGCCCGCCGGTCGATCCGATCGCCTTTTCCACCGCCGCCCTGTTGATCGCCTCGGTGATGATGCTGCTGGTAACGCTCACCGTCGAGGGCGTGCCCGCGCAGATGCCCCCCACCTCGGCGCTCTTGGCGATCCTCTATCTCGGGGTCTTTCCGACCGCGCTGGCCACGCTGATCCTCGTGCATGTGATCCGCACCGCGGGGCCGACCTTCCTGACCCAGACCAATTATCAGGTGCCGGTCTGGTCGGTGATCTTCGGCACGCTCTTGCTGGCCGAGCCCCTGCCCGCGCAATTCATCATCGCGCTGGCGCTGATCCTGAGCGGGCTTCTGGTCAGCCGCATCGCCTTTCGCGGGCTCTCCTCGCGCCCCGGCGCATAGACCCGCTAACCCTTACAGCGCCGCCTCGATCTCCTGCACCAAGCCGCCGACGATCTCGTCCAGCATGCCGGTGTCCTCGCATTCGACCATCACCCGCACCAAAGGCTCGGTGCCGGATTTGCGGATCAACAGCCGCCCGCAGCCCTGCAAACGCGCCTCGGCGTCGCGGATCGCCTCTTTGACCTGCAGCGCCTCCATCGGCGCCTGCCCGTTAGAAAACCGCACATTCTGCAGCTTCTGCGGCACCGGCTCGAACTGGCGGGTCAGGCTGCTGGCGGGCAACCCGCTATCGACCATCGCCATCAGGAATTGCAGCCCCGCGATCAGCCCGTCGCCGGTGGTGCCGTAATCGGTCATCACGATATGCCCCGACTGCTCGCCGCCCAGATTGAGCCCGCGCTCGCGCATCCGCTCGACCACATAGCGGTCGCCAACACCGGTGCGCTCCAGCGACAGACCCAGCGAGTCCAGATGCCGCTCCAGCCCGAGGTTCGACATCACCGTCGCCACCAGCGTCCCGTCATTGAGCCGCTCGGCCTCGGCCCAGCGCCGCGCCATCAGCGCCATGATCTGGTCGCCATCCGCCGAATTGCCATGCTCGTCGATGATCAACACGCGGTCGGCGTCGCCATCAAGGCAAATCCCCAGATCCGCGCCATTCGCCACCACCGCTTCGGCGGCCGCGCGCGGATGGGTCGAGCCGACCTCGCGGTTGATGTTATAGCCGTCCGGCGTCACCCCGACCGGAATCACCTCGGCGCCCAACTCCCAGAGCACCTCGGGCGCCGCCTTATAGGCCGCGCCATTGGCGCAATCGATCACCACCTTCAACCCGCGCAGCGAGGCGCCCTTGGGCAGGGTGGTTTTCGCGTATTCCACATAGCGCCCGCGCCCGTCATCAACCCGCCGCGCGCGCCCGATCTCCAAGGGCGCGACCAGATCGGCACCGGCATCGAGGATCGCTTCGATCTCTTTCTCCGCACTATCCGAGAGTTTAAACCCGTCCGGCCCGAAAAACTTGATCCCGTTGTCGGTCGCCGGATTATGGCTGGCGGAAATCATGATCCCCAGATCGGCGCGCATCGAGCGGGTCAACAGCCCCACCGCCGGCGTCGGCACCGGCCCCAGCAGAAACACATTCATCCCGCTCGAGGTCAGCCCCGCGGTCAGCGCATGTTCGATCATATAGCACGAGCGCCGCGTGTCCTTGCCGATCACCACACGGTGGCCGTTCAGCCCGTCAGTGCGAAAATACTGCCCCGCAGCGGCACCCAGTTTCAGCGCAATCTCGGCGGTCATCGGCCAGCTATTCGCCTGCCCGCGCATCCCGTCGGTGCCAAAGTATTTTCTGCTCATCAATGCCTCCTCAAAAACTCGTTCTTTAAATCCGCGCCTTAAATCGCCGCCCCGTCAGCCGTCAGCGCCCGCCACAGGGCCAAAGCCTGCACCGTCTCGGCCACGTCATGCACGCGCAAAATCTGCGCGCCCTGCCCCGCCGCCATCAAGGCCACCGCGACCGACCCCGGCATCCGCGCGCCCGCCTCTTCGACACCGGAAATCGTGCCGATAAACCGCTTGCGCGAGGCCCCCAGAAGGATCGGCGCGCCCAAGCCGTGATACAGCGACAACCCGCGCAGCAGGTCCAAGTTGTGCGCCATCGTCTTGCCAAAGCCAATGCCCGGATCGACAATCACCCGCGCCGGGTCAATCCCCATGCCAACAGCCAGCTCCATCCGCCGCGCGAGATGGTCGTAGACCTCGGTCAAGACATTGGAATACTGTGGATCTTTCTGCATCGTCTGCGGCGTGCCCTGCGCATGCATCAGGCAGATCGGCACCCCCGCCGCCGCCGCCAACACGCCCAGCGAGGGATCATGGCTCAGCGCCGAAACGTCATTAATGATATCCGCACCCGCCTTGAGCGCCGCCTCGGCGACGGCGGATTTGCGGGTATCAATCGAGATCGGCGTGGTGATCCCCTCGGCGCGAATGGCCGTGATCACCGGCGCGGTGCGATTGATTTCCTCGGTCACCGGCACATCCGCCGCCCCCGGTCGCGTGCTCTCGCCGCCGATATCCAGAATATCGACACCCGCCGCGACCATCGCCCGCGCGCGCTCCACGACCTGCGAGATGGTCCGCGCGCTATCCTCGGCATAGAGCACCCCGCCATCCGAGAAACTGTCCGGCGTGACGTTCAATATCCCCATCACCAAGGGCCGGTCGCTGGGCAATCCGGGCAAGACCGCGCGCGGCTGGGCTAGCTTGGCGGGGTCAAACGCCGCCGCCTCTGCGCTGCCCTCGGCATCAAAATGATCAACCGTGTCAAACCAGACATGCGCCGATCCGGCCAAGGCCAGAGCGGTCTTTGAGCGGGGCAAATCAGTGCGGGCGCGCGGGTGGTGATACATCATCCCTGTCCGGTAAGCCAAGCGCGCGGGGCTTGGCAAGCCATCACCCCGCCTGTTCGGCAAATGTTTCAACCGGCACGCGACTTCCTGCCGACAGCTTCTGCCCCTCGGGCATCACCAGCGCCTGCGCCGCCAGCTCCTCGGCCAGCCAGAGCGCCAGAGCCGCCCCATCCGAGGCGCGGTCCAAGGGGCTATCCACCGCATCCAGCACCAGTTTCGGGGGCGCCCAGACAATCGTCTTGCCCTGCCGGATCGCCCAGTCAATCTCGGTGCGGCTATCGACCACCAGCCAGTCACGGTTGCGCGCGGCCAGCACCCATGCGTTCTGTTCAATTGCCAGCAGATCAATGCGCTTTTGCACCACATCAATGCCGACCTGCGCCGGTGCTACCTCGGGCATGCCAACACAAAGCACCAAGGGCGCGCCGCGCGCTTCCAGCCCGGCCACACGCGCGACCAGAGCCGCATCCGCGATCATCGCATTGTCGAAAAACGCCACCACCGGATGCAGCACCGCACCATCATCCGTCTGCGCCTGCACCGGCGTCGCGGCACGGGTGCGGACGATATCCACGCCCAGTTTGAACGGCCCGCGATCCAGTTTCTCGATCCGCACAAAGGCCCGCATCGCTTGCGGCGCGGCCAGTATCCGCTCGGCCACATGTTCGGCCAGCGTCTCCAGCAGGTTCACCCGCCCCGCCGCCAATTCATCCGAGATCGCCTCGGTGATCCGGTCATAAGACATGATCTTATCGACATCATCATCCAGCGGCGCCGCCTGCGGCTGCACCTCAACCACGATGTTGAACATCAACCGCTGGGTCAGCCCGCGCTCGGTCTGGAAAGCCCCGATCTCGACATCAACCATATAGTCGCGCAGGGAAATCCGGTCGCGCGGATCCGCCGAAGCGGTCGCCGCGGCGCGCTCTTCGGGATGGGCAAACGCCAGATGGCTACTGCTGCTACTGCTGCTCATTGGGGGGCCTCGCGATTGCCGCAAAACGGCGCTGACACGGTTTTCCCGCCGGTCATAGCGCTTATCGCCGCAACGTCACAGCCCCCGATTGAAGCGCAGCGCAATTTTCCGCGTCAGAACGATCCAGCGCCCCGAATCTACCGCCCCCGCTACCAACCGCGTGCCCCGCTCAATTGCTCGAAAGCCGCACCGGTTCGCGGTAAAACAGATGCGAGCCGAACTGGCCGGTGCGCTCGAAACTGCGCGACCAGCGCGGGCGCACGGCGGTGGTGTGGAAATGCGTCGCCCCATCGGTCAACTCACGCGGCGCGCCCGAGACCATCACCTGCGCAATCGCTCCGGCCAGGCGCCGCGCCTGCCCCTCGGTCATATCATCGGGGCGCCCGTCGCAGGCATAGCTGAACTGGCAGGCATTCATCCGATGTGCGTTCTGGCGCACCACGCCGCAAACATCGGCGGGGTAATTGGGCAGGTCCACACGGTTCAGGATCACCTCGGCGACAGCGAACTGGCCATAGATATCCTCACCGCGCGATTCATGGTAAATCGCTTCTTGCAGACAGCGCACCTGCTCGTCATTCGACTGCGGCAGGCTCATCAGGACATGCGGATCATAGCGCCGGATTGCCGCCGGATCATTCAGCGGCGAGGTCACCCGCGAGACCATCGTCGGCGTCACATTGCGCATCGCCGCGCGTTCGGTGCTCAGCGCCATCGCCAGACTTTGCTCCACCGGAAGTTCCGAAGATGCAGGTGCAGCAAAAGCCATGCTCAAAGCCATCGCCACCCCAAGGGGTGCGCGCCAGTTTTCAAGTCCCATACCGTCCATCCTCTGTCAGCCAATGGCAGCCAATGGCAGCCAAAAGGCCCCGCCAGCGGCGTCAGGTTCATCACATTTCACGTGATGACTCTGTGGTGTTTTGCGGCGTAACGCAGATCGCCCTCCCCCCGGAGGCCGCTGTTAGCCATGATTGAAATACCGCAAAACGCCCGATAAGTCCACCATTTCGCAGACAAATCAAAAGCCTAGAACCGCCGCGCCTCGCCGCAGTGCAATTCATGCCATTCCCGTGATGCTGCAGCAGCGGCGAAAAATGCGAAAAAACATCGCGGAATCAAAGCCCCGCGCCGGGGCCGACAGCCTCAGCGCAGGTCGGGCATTGCCTTGGCTTTATCCTTGTCGCCAATCGTTAGCTGCGCCGCAGCAAGCCGCGCCACTGGCACGCGGTAGGCCGAGCAGGACACATAGTCGAAGCCGGCGTTGCGACAGAAGGCAATCGATTCGGGGCTGCCGCCATGCTCGCCACAAATCGACAGCGTCAGGTCCTTGCGCACGCTGCGCCCGCGCTCGGCGGCGATCAGCAGCAACTCGCCAACCCCGTCGGTATCAAGCACATGAAACGGGTCCTCGGGATAGACCCCCGCCTGCACATAATAGGACATGAATTTCCCCGCATCATCGCGCGACAACCCATAGGTCATCTGGGTCAAATCATTGGTCCCGAACGACATGAAATCGCTGTGCTGGGCGATCTCGGCGGCGCGCAGCGCGGCGCGCGGGGTCTCGACCATCACGCCCAACCGGTATTCAAACTCGGTGCCCTTTTCCACCCGCACCGAGGCAGCAATCGCGTCGATCCGCGCCTTGACCAGTTCCACCTCGCGTTTGGCCGAAACCAGCGGGATCATGATCTCGGGCACCACCTTCTCGCCGCGGTCCGCGGTCTCGATGGTGGCCTCGAAAATCGCCCGCGCCTGCATCTCGTAGATCTCGGGCACGGTGACCCCCAGCCGCACGCCGCGCAGCCCCAGCATCGGGTTGAACTCGGCCAGATCCTCGGACCGCCGCGTCACCTCGGACAAGGGCAGGTCCAGCGCGTCGGCCAGTTTCCCCATCCCTTCGCGGGTGTGCGGCAGGAACTCGTGCAGCGGCGGGTCAAACAGGCGGATACAGACCGGCAACCCCTGCATGATCGAGAATAGCTCAATGAAATCCGAGCGTTGCATCGGCAGCAGCCGCGCCAGCGCCGCCGCCCGGTCCTGTGCGGTATCGGCGAAAATCATCTCACGCATCACCGTCAGCCGGTCGTCCTCAAAGAACATATGCTCGGTGCGGCACAGCCCGATACCGCCGGCATTGAACCCGCGCGCGATCCGCGCATCGGTCGGCGTATCGGCATTGGCGCGCACGTCGATATCGCGCAGATTATCGGCCCATTCCAGCAGCGTGGTGAAGCTCTCGTCCTGCGCCGCATCCAGCAGATCAACCGTGCCCTTGAGCAATTCGCCGGTGGTGCCGTCAATCGTCACCAGATCGCCCTCGGACAGCAGCACGCGGCCGGTGTGCATCTGTTTAGCCTTCAGATCAATCCGCACGCCGGTCGCGCCCACAATACAGGGCAGCCCCAGCCCGCGCCCGATCACCGCCGCATGGCTGGTCATCCCGCCGCGCTCGGTCAACACGCCCGAGGCCGCATGCATGCCGCGAATATCTTCCGGAGAGGTTTCGCGCCGCGCCAGAATGCAGCTTTCACCGCGTGAGGCACTGGCCTGCGCCGCCTGCGAGGTGAACACCAAGCGTCCGGTCGCCGCACCGGGGCTGGCGGCAATCCCGCGCACCAGCACATCGCGTTTGCCGCGCGGATCAACCTGCCGGTGCAACAGTTCCGCCAGCGTCAGCGGCGAGACCCGCAAGAGCGCCTCTTTGCGGGTGATCACCCCGTCATTGGCCAGCGACACGGCGGTGCGGATCGCCGAGCGGCTCGAATGCTGCACTTTCAGCGCATCCAGCACCCAAAGCGCACCATCCACCACGGTGAACTCGATCTGCATCTCCTCGCGCAGCCGCTCACGGCAAATTGCACCATGGCGGATCAACTGCGCAAAAGCCTCGGGGTGCTGTTCCTCCAGCGAGGGGCCGCGTTTGTCACGGGTCAGATAGATCGCCCGCGGGTTGTCCGAGACCTCATCGCGCCCCTGCCCGCGCGCCGCATAGCGACCGGTGATCTGCGGCGTGCCGGTGGTGGCGTCAATGAACTGGATCACGCCGGTGCCCGAGGTCTCGGAGCCGTAGCCCGCCGCCATCGCCTGCACCACCAGCCCCAGACCGGCCTCGGCGGGCGCCCCCCGCGCCTGCCGCAACAGCCGCGCCGAGGTTCCCTCCCAGGCCCGCGCCATCGAGCGCAACACCTCGGCCAACTGCCGCTTGGGGTCCTGCGGAAACGGGTCTTCCATCTCGGATTCGTAATCGCGCAACGCCGCACGCAGGGCCGCGGCGCTCGGCTCCACCTCGGAAAACATATCCGGGTCCAGCCGCGCCACATGCTGCGCGTAAGACTGCACAAACCCAAGATACAGCGCCGTCGCCACCGCCTCGCCATGCAGCGCCGCAATCTCGGCGTGGCGCGCGTCATTCATCCCGATGTTCAGGATCGCACCGGGCCCGCCCCAATCGGGATTTTCCGCCGAGGGCCGCACCGACAGCAATTGCCCCGCATCAAACCGCCCGACCATCGTGCCCAGATCGGGGATCGACCCCGCCGCAATCGCCCGCACCGCCGCAAAGGACAGCGCCACGGTCTTCGGCACCGGCAACTCCAGCCGCACCAACCGCTGCAGACATTTCGCCCGCCAGCCGTGCGAGTGCAGCGCAATCGGCGCCGAACTGGTGATTTCGGAGTAATCCATGAGGTTGAGATTTCTGGTCGGCATAAGCGTCTCCTGACGGGCGCAGGATAGGCTTATCGCCCGACCGTGCAAGTGCAGAAACTCCGCCACCGCCTGATATTTACGCGACTTTAAGGGGCTTTGCCCCTTCTTGGCCTGCGGCCAATTCATCCCCAGGATATTTTTGGACAGATGAGGGCGCGTTCAGCCGAGCAGGGTGTCGACCCAAGCGGGGACGATCCGGGTGGCGGGGCCGAACTGGCGGTGATGGAACACCGGCGAGACATCCGAGGGGTCGAGATTAAGCTCCAGACACTCCGCCCCCGCCCGCCGCGCCTCCTGCGCGAAACCGGCGGCGGGATAGACCTGCCCCGAAGTGCCAATGGCGACAAAATGCGTGGCGCGGGTGAGTTCCTGCAGGATTTCGTCCATATGATAGGGCATCTCGCCAAACCAGACGATATCGGGCCGCGTCGCCGGGCGGGCGCAGGCGGGGCAAGGATCCTCGGGCGCCATCACCGCGGGCGCTGGCCAGACATGCCCACATTCCGCGCAAAGCGCACGCATCAAGGCGCCGTGCATCTGGATCACCCGCTCGGACCCGGCGCGCGTGTGCAGATCATCGACGTTCTGCGTCACCACCATCACCTGCCCGGGCAGCGCCGCCTCCAGCCGCGCCAAAGCGTGATGCGCGGCATTGGGCGCGGCACTGGCGCAATTCTCACGCCGCGCATTGTAGAAATCATGCACCAAGCGCGGGTTGCGGGCGAAGCCTTCGGGCGTGGCGACCTCTTCCAGATCATATTGCGACCACAGCCCGCCCTCATCGCGAAACGTCCCAAGCCCGCTTTCCGCCGAAATCCCCGCACCGGTGAGCACCACCAGCCGCATATCTGAGAGGTTTTTTACCGTCATATCAATGCCCTAACACTCAAGCACGCTGCAATTTCAGCGGCTCGGTATGGGCCAGCCGCAGGAAATGCGCCATGAAGGGTTTCATCACATCCTCACTGCGGGTCGCGGCAAACAAGCGCTTGGTCATCCCGCCCTCGGTCAGCGGCAAGGTCACGTAATCGCTGGAATATTTCACCTCGCGCAGCACCCAGTCGGGCAGCACCGAGACCCCGCGCCCCGAGGCCACCAGCATCAGGATCACCGCGGTCAGCTCCACATGGCGCACCCCCCGCGGCTCGATCCGCGCCGGTCCCAAGAGGCCGGTGAAAATATCCAGCCGCCCGCGCTCCACCGGATAGGTGATCAACAGCTGGTCGCGAAAATCCTCGGCCTCGACAAAGGGTTTCTGCGCCAGCGGATGGTTGGCGGCGGCGACAAACCGCGGCTCATAGTCAAACAGCGGCGTGAAGGTCAGCCCGTCGATATCCTCGGGATCCGAGGAAATCACCACATCCACATCCTCGCGCGACAGCGCCGGCAGCGCGCCAAAGGCCAGACCGGGGCGGATATCGACATCCACATCCGGCCAGGCATGGCGGAACCGTTCCAGCACCGGAAACAGCCACTCGAAACAGGCGTGGCACTCGATGGCGATATGCAAACGCCCCGATTTCCCCGCCACCAGCGCGATGAATTCATCCTCGACCGCGTCGATCTTGGGCAATATATCCTCAGCCAAGCGCAGCAGTTTCATCCCCGCCGCCGACAGCCGCAAGGGCTTGGTCCGGCGTACGAATAACTCGACGCCGCATTGATCCTCCAGCCCCTTGACCTGATGGCTCAGCGCCGATTGCGTGAGGTTCAAAAGCTCCGCCGCGCGGCCCACGCCGCCCGCCTGATGGATCGCGCGAATCGTGCGCAAATGCCGAAATTCCAGATGCATCCTGCAGTGCCATTCATATTGATGATGAAAACTATGAATTTGTCTCACATTGCTGCACATGCGACAAGGGGGCCGAAAAACAGGAGCCAACCATGCCCGCACCGCGCGTTTCATTCGAATTCTTCCCGCCCAAAACCTTGGATGCCAGCTTCCGGCTGTGGGAAACCGTGCATATGCTGGCGCCGCTCAAGCCCGAGTTCGTCTCGGTCACCTATGGCGCGGGCGGCACGACGCGCAAGCTAACCCATGACGCGGTGACCACCATCGGCAAGGAATTCGGTCTCAAGGTCGCGGCGCATCTGACCTGCGTCGATGCGACCAAGGCGGAAACCCTTGAAATCGCGCAGAATTACGCCAAGGCCGGGGTCAATGACATCGTCGCCCTGCGCGGTGATCCGCCCAAGGGTCAGGGTGGGTTCACCCCCCATCCCGAGGGGTTCGCCGATAGTGTCGCGCTGATCGAAGCCCTGCGCGGCGCGGGGGATTTCACCCTGCGTGTGGGCGCCTACCCTGAACCTCATCCCGACGCCGCCGATAGCGCGGCCGATATCACCTGGCTCAAGCGCAAGTTCGAGGCCGGCGCCGATTCGGCGATCACCCAGTTCTTTTTCGAGGTCGAGACTTTCCTGCGTTTTCGTGACGCCGCCGAGAAGGCGGGGATCGACGCCAGCAAGATCACCCCCGGCATTATGCCGATCGAGAACTGGAGCGGCATCCGCCGCTTTGCCTTGGCCGCGGGCACCAGCGTGCCGGCATGGCTGGATGACGCTTACGGCAAGGCGGCGCGTGACGGGCGCGAGGATCTTCTGTCGACCGCGCTCTGCACCGAGATGTGCGATACGCTGCGCAATGAGGGGGTCGAGGCGCTGCATTTCTACACGCTCAACCGCCCCGCGCTGACCCGCGATGTCTGTTTTGCGCTGGGTGTGACCCCCGAAGTGGCGCTGCAAAACGTCGCCTGAAGACCGGCGCCCGTAGGGTGTGTGCTCCGCACGCACCGTAACAGAGCGATAAGGGACGCGCCCGACCCTGGGTGGGCGCCCGAAACCTTACCACAATGCCTGCGCTCAAAAGCACCCAAGACGCTCACGCATCTCAGGTCATCGCCAATGCGCCCTCCCGGGGGGAGGATCGGGCGCGGCCCGTGGTTCCCACGGGCCAAAAGGTTAATACGGCAGCCGCGGAACGCAAAACGCGCACCATCCCGGGCGCGCGTTCACCTCATTCTCACTGACCAGCCCCGCCTACTCAGCCGCCGATCTCCAGCCGCTGGTTGCGCCCGCGCCGCGTATAGAGCAGCTCGTTCTCGCCAATCGCCGTCACCTGCCCGCCATCCAGCCGGTCGCCAACGCTCACCCGCACGACCCGCCCGCTCGACAGGCGCACCAAGGCCCGCCGCGCGCTCTCGGTGCCGAAGACCCCGATCAAATTCACCTCCCCGAGGTTGATCGCATCGGATTCCGTCGCCTGCCGCGCCACCGAGGCGGAACTGGGGATCTCGGGCTGCGCTGCCGCCCGTGCCGCCGCCGCGCTACGCTCCGCCTCTGCCGTCGCCTGCGCCGCCGCCAAAGCCGCCTGCGCACGCTCGGCAATGTCATCAGGCCGCGACGAGGGCACGCGCGAGACCGCCACCGCTTCCGGCGTCGCCTCCGAAGTATCCAGCGCGGGGTCAGGCAAAAGCGCCGCCGGCACCAGATCGCCGGGCCGGTTCTGTGGCCGCAGCGCCGCAAGCGAAACCCCTCCGGGAGGAGGGGCATCGGCGGCGACAACCGCAGGGTCAACCAAAGACGCCAGCGCCGCATCCGCGGCAGGGCCCTCAGGTGCCAATTCAGGTGACAACGCCGCATCCTGTTGCGCCGCCCCGCTGTCCGCAGGATCAGGCGTAGGGTCAGGCGTATCCGCAGGCGCCAGTTCCTCACCGATCAACCGCACCCGCTCCGAGCGTGGCTGCGGGCGCGCATCGGCCAGCGCCGGATCCGCGCGCGGCGTGTCATCGGGCACCAATGTCACCGGCTCCGAGATCGTCTCGCCCCCCGCCGCGGTCGCCGCGTCCTCGGCGGCAACCTCGGACACCACCTCTGCCACGGCCGCCGCCACCGCCGCCTCGGGCGCAAGGCCCTCAGGCCGCACCACCGGCGCCACATCGGGACGCCGCGCGTAGACCGTCACCCCTGAGGGGGTCAGCGCACCCTCGGGCGTGGCTTCGACCAACCCATTGGCATCAAAGGTGAATTCCGTGCCAAAGGGCGGTGGTGGCGGCGGGGTTCTGAACGCGGATTCCTCCAGTGCCGGGGTGTCGAAACCCGCCGGCAAGGACATCCGCCGCGTCGCCGTGCTGGTCGCGGTGGCCAGTTGCGGCGAATCCTCGATCTGCTCCGGCGCAGCCGCGCCGCTCTGCTCGGTCGCGCCGGTTTGCGGATCGCTGGGCTGCGTCGCCGCGGCCAGCTCGCTTGCCGCCTCCGCCGGAGCCTCAACCGGCGTGGCCGCACCGGTCACCTGTTCGGCGCGCTCAAGGGTTTCGGCGGGCAGCGCTTCGTTCAACGCCTCCTGCACCAGCGATTCGAGCAGGCTGTCGGGATCAGCCGACAGCGGCGCCTCCGCCCCCGCATCCGCGCTCTGCGTCGCCTCTGCTGCAGGGCTCTCGTCCACCGTCGCCGCAGCAGTGGTATCGGCGGCATCCTCGGCGGGGGCGCCCAGCGGGGCGTCAATCGCGGGGGTGCTATCCGCGCCCGTTGCCGCCAGCCCTTGGGTGATCGGTTCGATGTCTTCGGGCGCGGCGATTTCCGACAGGCTGCCCGAGGTCGCCGGGTCCAGTTGCGCCAGTTCCGCCGTCTCACTGCCGGCGTTGAAATAGGTGAACCAGACCGCCGCCGCGACGCCCAAAAGCAGCACCCCGCCCCCGGCCATCAAGCCGCGCGCGCCGATGCTCCGCTCGGGCTGCACATTGCCGCGGGCGCCGAAAATCGTCATCGCCTCGGCTTCGGTTTTCTCACGCTCGCCGCCCAGTGCGCCCGGTGCGCCTGTCGCCGGAGCGCCCGAATTGGCCCCGGTTAAAGGCTTGGCAGCGGATGTTTTCGCCGCTGCCGATGCGCCAAGCCCAGCCCCAAGCCCCGATCCAAGACCCGCACCAGCCCCCGCCAGTGGTGCGGATTTCGCAGCACTCGTGGTCGCGGGTTTCGGTGTCTCTGTCGACGATTTGGTCGGAGTGGCGGTCGGCGCAGCTACCGGCGCCTGCAGGGCCGCGGTTTTCGCCGCCTCTGCCGCAGCGGCTTTGGCGGCGGCTTTGCTGGCCGCGCGGGTCTCGCGCAGGGCCTGCGCGCGGGCAATCGTCTGGCTGGCGCTGGCTTTGACCTTGCCGCTCACCCGCGCGACGAAACCGGGCTCGGCGGCGGCGGTGCTTGCGGCCATCACCGCCAATCGGCCGCCCGGCGTCTCGCCCTTGGCGGGCGCGTCATTGCTGGCCGCCACCACCGGCGCGGCGCGGCGGCGCGACGAGGCAAAGGAGATCGGCGGCGTCACCGCCTCGCCCCCTTTGGCCACAGCGGGCGCGGTCGCGGCTTTCAGAGCGTCAGATTTCGGCGTGCCGGTTTTCGGCGCATCCGTTTTCGGTGCATCGCCCGATGCGTCGCCCCCCTGCGGCGGTTTCGCGGGCGCTTTGACCGGCGGCGTCACTGGCGGCGACACGGGTGCCTTGCCCGATCCGCTCACCGGCCGCACCACGGCCTCGGGTTTCGCCGGAGCCTTGCCGTCAGCAGCGGCTTTGCCGGTCAGCGGCGATGCCGCGGGTTTCGCGCTCGGAGCAACCGGCGCCGCAGAGGCCCCAGCCGCACCCGCAGTCGAAGCCGCACCAGCCCCCCCGCTCGGCGTCTTATCCAACGCCTCGGGCGCAACCGCCGCGGCCTGCGCCTGTTCACGGCGCAAACGGGTGCCCATGCGGCGCACCAGATCGCCGACTTTCGAGCGCGGCTCGGCAGGCGCTCCCAGCGGGTCGGGCTTGCGCGTGGGTTCAATCGGACGCGGCTGCGCGGTGACTTTCGCCCGCGCGGGCGGAATTGCAGGCGGGATTGCGGCGCGGCCCATCGCGGCTTTGCCCGCCGCGGTCGCGGCAGCCCCGGCGGCAGGCGCATTGCCCGCTGTCGCACCGCGCGGCCCATCCTTGAGCGCCGCCTTCCCCGCCGCCCCAGATTTCGCCGAAGCCCCGGCATCTGCCTTGGCAGCTCCTACAGCCCCAGCCTTCGCGGTGTCCGCTTTGGCGCCCTCAGGCTTGGCATTCGCGGGCTTGCCACTCTCCGGCGCCACCTTCTCCGCCTTCGCCGCCGCAGCCACCTCCGGCCAAGCCGCCACGCCGCTCACCACCACCGGTTCGGCGTCGAATTGCACCGTCTCACCGGCGCGCAGATAGGCCGGCGCCACCGTCGTCAGACCAAGGTTCGGCTCGCCCATGAACTCACCGGCCTCGGGCGCGGCAACGAAAGACACCGGATTGAACCCGCTGGCCTCGCAGAACCCTTCGGCCTCCTCCAAAGTTTCCTTGGCGCAGATCACGATCAACGCGTGATCATCCTCCACCGACCAGTCATAGACCACCTCGTCGATCGCATAGGGGGTCAACGCCTCGATCTCGGCCTCGATCTGATAGCGCCGCGCCTCATCGGTCGGGCCGGGCGCCAGCACCGTCGCATAGCGCAGCTGGCTGTTGGGCAGCACCAGCTTGGTGCGCACCCCGTCCGGGGCCAACGCCTTGGCGTGCTCCAGAAGACGGGCGCAGCCGGCCTCGACATCATCGGTTTCAAAGCTCACCGCGCCCAGTGACAACCAGCCACTTGGGTCGCGGTGCAACAGCTCGATGCCGTCATTCGACAGCTTGAGGGCAAAATTCGGTTTCATTCCGCGCGTTTACCACAGGCATTAGGGGCGCGCCGAGTCATCGACTCGAGCATTTGTCCTTCTATAGCAGGAATCCGCCGATGAAAACGAAAAGCCCGGCAGTGATGCTGCCGGGCCACATTATTGTGAAGAAATAAGGGTTAAGCGGTCGCTTTCGCCAGCCCTTGGTCCAGATCGGCAATGATATCCGCCGCCTCTTCGGTGCCGATCGACAGGCGCACCACATTCGGCGCGGCATTCGCGGCTTCCAACTGCTCTGCGGTCAACTGCCGGTGGGTGGTGCTGGCCGGATGGATGATCAGGCTGCGGGTATCCCCCAGATTGGCCACATGGCTGAACAGCTCCAGCGAATCGACCAGTTTCACACAGGCATCATAGCCGCCCTTCAGGGTCACGGTGAACAAGGCGCCCGCGCCCTTGGGCACGATCTTACCGGCACGCTCTTTATAGGGCGAGCTGTCCAATCCGGCATAGGTGACCGCCTCGACACGCGGATCAGCCTCCAGCCATTTGGCGACCTTCTCGGCATTGGCGATATGGCGCTCCATGCGCAGGCTCAGGGTCTCGATCCCCATCAGCGTGTAATGCGCCGCCTGTGCGTTCAGGGTCATCCCCAGATCGCGCAGCCCTATGGCAATGCCGTGGAAGGTGAAGGCCAAGGCGCCAAAGGTCTCGTGGAACTTGAGCCCGTGATAGGCCGGCTCCGGCTGGCTCAGCGAGGGGAATTTATCGTTCTGCGACCAGTCGAAATTGCCCGAATCGACGACAACGCCGCCCATCACCGTGCCGTTGCCGGTCATATATTTGGTCATCGAATGCACCACCAGCGTCGCGCCCAGCTCGATCGGGCGGCACAGGTAAGGCGTGGCGGTGGTGTTATCGACGATCAAGGGGATGCCGTGGCGGTTGGCAATCTCGGCCATCGCCGGGATATCGGTGACATAACCGCCCGGATTGGCGATGGTCTCGACGAAAATCGCGCGGGTATCGGCGTCAATCGCCGCCTCGACCGCGGCCAGATCATCGGTATCGACGAAATGCGTCGACCAGCCAAAGCGCTTGAAGGTCTGGCTGAACTGGGTGACCGTGCCACCATACAGCCGCCCCGACGCGACGATATTGCAGCCCGGCGCCATCAGCGGGAACAGCGCCATGATCTGCGCTGCATGGCCTGACGAGCAGCAAACCGCGCCGACACCGCCCTCAAGCGCCGCAACACGCTCGGCCAATGCCGAGACCGTCGGGTTGGTCAGCCGCGAATAGATATAGCCGACTTCCTGCAGGTTGAACAAAGCCGCCGCATGATCGGCATCGCGAAACACATAGGATGTGGTCTGGTAAATCGGTATCTGCCGCGCGCCGGTGGCCGGATCGGGGCGTGCGCCTGCGTGAATTTGCAGCGTGTCGAAGCCGAGCGTATTGGTCATGGAACCCTCCGAGAGATTTGCCGTAAAACGTGCGTTTAGTTTGCGCGGACGCTACGGGAAAGGCGCCGCGCATTCAACGGCCCAGAGTGCCGCGGCCAGAGGGATCGCGGAACAAATACGCGCAGGCGCGCGATTATCGCGAACAGCAGCCCCGCATTCCGCCCCGGCACACCGCAGATGTGCCGCCCGCCCCGCGCGCAGCCCCGCCCGCGTTCTTTTCCCGTCTAGCCAGCCGCGGTTGATTTCGCCCGCAACACACCAGACCCGCCCAATAAATTACGCCCCGTGGCCAGAGCACCACGGGGCGTCTATGTAGTGAAAAAGGTTTGGTCATTGCCCCCGATGAACATTGGGGCGGTAAAGGTCTTCGATCAATCACCGCGCGACGTTGAGCGTATGCGTCAGCGATGTAGTGATAGGTCGCGCGGCCTCGGGAATGGTTCAAAGATAGTTGAAAGATCTCGCAATTATCCGCCAACCACCTGCAACCAAACGATTCTTTTGCGAAAAAAAGAACCCCGAAGCCGCCTCCGGGGTCAAGTTTTGGGACAAGAACGACGCCAGACACCGATGATCCATGCGTTCAGGGGGGACCGCACAGGGCGGCGCTTGCGGATCAACACGGATATCGGCCCGCTCCCCATAGGTCGCCGCAGCACCACAAAGGGTTCAAAAACCTCCCGCCGCACCCCAAACACGCGCAAACAGGGCCACACCGCAGCCCTGCCCCATCCCCATCGCGAAATTGGTTAACAGCCGCCCGCGTGCACCAGCCCCCAGCCGAACTCGGTGTTGCGCTGGCCCGCGCCCAGTGTCTCCACCGCCGCGCGCAATCTTGCCCGCACCGCCTGCGCCGAGCCCGCGCCCCGCGCCATATGCCGCGCCGCAATCGCGGTCACAATCGGCGTCGCGAAAGACGTGCCGCTGACATAGCCGCCCCCCCGTGCCCGCGCCGCATAGACATCGACCCCGGGCGCGGCAAATTCGATCTCGGCGCCGGTGTTGGCGCGGAAAAACCGCCGCCGCGCTGCATCAATCGCGGTCACTGCGATCACATGTTCCGAAGCCGCGGGCCATGCCACCAAGGGCCGCCGGTCATTACCCGAAGAGGCCACCAGCACCACGCCGCGCCCTGCCACCGCCGCCAGCGCCTGCGCCATCGCCGGATTTTCCGGTCCCGAGATCGACATATTGATCAGCCGCACCCCGCGCCCCGCCAGCCGGTCCAGCGCCAGCACAATCCGCTCGACACTGGCCTCCTCACCGGCATCGCTATTGCCGAACACCGAGACCGCATGCAGCCGCGCGCCGCGCGCAAAGCCCGCCAGCGCCCCGCTCGCATCCTCGCCGACCAGTAGCGCCGCCACCGCCGTGCCGTGGTTGGCGCTCGGCACACGGTGCCCCTCGACCACCGTCTCATAAGTCACCGAAGCGCCCTGCAGCGCCGGATGCTCGACGTTCACCGGCCCGTCGATCATCCCGATCGAGACCGCCCGCGGCAGGCGACAATGCCCCGGCGCCGGATCGCCGATCAGACCCGGCGCATAGAGCCGTGGCGCGCGCCCCGACTGGGCGAAATAATACAGATGATGCAGCGCCAGCGCCGAGTCAGGTGCGCGTTCGGCAATCAGCGCCTGCGCCCGCTCGAAGGCCGCGCGGTTGGGAAAGGTGGCGATCTGCGAAACCTGCGAAAGCGCGGCTAAAGCGCGCGTGCGCACCACCGCGCCGCCAACCTCTTCAATCGCCTGCCGCACCGCATCGGCCTGCCCCTGCGGTCCAACGACGATATGCTCGTATAACGCCCCCGCCCCGCGCAACACCCGCCCCGTCGGGCGCGGCGCATCACTGATCTCGCCACAGCCCGCGCAATCGGCCTCCATAAAGGAGGGCGTGCCGGGATATTGGCCATAGTCGCCCTCGCCATAGCCCCCGGGTCCATAGTCGCCCGGTCCATACTCCCCGGGTCCATAATCGCCAGCGCCGTATTCGGCCTCGATGGAGCCTCCCGGCGTGCTCTCGCCCGCAGTATCGGTCGCGCCAGTCTCTGCGGTGGATTGATCAATGCCCTGCGCAAAGGCCACAGCCCCGCCCCAGAAGCCGCCCGACACACCACCCCAGATTACCAGACCGGCCAATAGCACCGCGGCCCGAACGCCGTTACTCTTCCACATGCTCCACGCTCTCCACGATGCTCACCGCCGCGCGCAGCCCCGCCAGCGCCGCTTGCAGATCGCCGCCCTCTTGCGCCTGCAGCCCGTAGAGGCCCAGCGCCGAGGGGCCGGCGGTAATCTCGACACCCAGCCCCAGCAACAGCCCGCGAATCTGCGCCTCCGTGGCCCCGGGCATAAAGCTGACCCGCAGCTCCGCGCTCTCGCCCGCGCCCGCCAGCGAATAGCCAGCCTCGGGCTCCGGCCCCTGCAGCCACAGGCTCTGCGCCAGAAAGCCGATCACCGCAACGGCCGCGGCCAATTGCCAGACCCATGTCCGACGCGGCGCCGCCTGCGCATTGGCCGGCACCGGCGCCGCGATCGCCTCCGGCGCGCCGACCGAGGCCTCATCTTCACGCCCGACATCGCGCAGCAACCGCGCAAGGCCAAACTCGCCGGGGCTGCGGCTCTCCTCGCCCTGCATCTGCCCGCGGATCACCGAAAGCGCGTCATGCTCGGCGCGCAGCAAATCATCCTCGGCCAGCAGCGCCTCGACCTCGGCACGCTCGGCCTCGGGCAGGGTGTTATTGATGTAAAACGGCAGGTCCAATGCGATCTGGTCAGAGGTGCGCGTCATGCCACTGCCCTCCCGCCAATCCGGCCCGAAAGACAATGCATGAGCAGTTTCTTCGCGTGATGCAGCCGCGATTTGATCGTGCCCTCGGGCACGCCCGCGATCTCGGAAATCTGCGCGCAGGTCATATCCTCATAGAACGCCAGCGAGATCGCCACCCGGTGATCATCCGAAAGCTCGGCAACACAGACCCGCAGATGCTCGGCCTCCTGCTGCGCCGCATAGCCCGCATCGGCGGCGTCCTGCACATCGCCGGTCTCGGGGATGTCATCGGTGACAAACATCCGCCCGCGCTTGCGATGCACGTCGATCACCTTGCGATAGGCTATGCCGAAAATCCATGTCCGCACTTGGCTTCTCCCCTCGAAACTGGCGGCCACCCGCCAGATGTCCATAAAGACGTCGTGGAGTATGTCGGCCGCCTCATGCGGATCGTTCAATCGCGAGACAATAAATCTGTAAACCGGACGCTCGAACTCCCGGTAGAGCGCCGCAAGCGCCTGTTTATCGCCACCGGCGATCTGCTGGATCAAAAGGTAATGCGTGTCGCCCATGTCCCGAACACTATGCTTTTCCAGACCCAAAGCTACACGATCCCCCCGCGCAAGGAAAGCATAGCGACACGGCCCGCAGTTCCGCGCCCCCTGCCGACCCCGCGCGCTTCATCTTGCGATAAATACTCACGGGGGTTCCTAGGGGGCGCGTGCGCCCCCTGGGCGAGGGGGTGCGGGGGGCAAGCAGCCCCCCGCCCCTCCCTCACCCAATACGCCCAAAGCCTTCCCTTGCGCCGCGAACCTGATAGTTTGCCCGAAAGCAAAAATCAGGAGCCCCCAGCATGCCCACCGTCCATATCGGCGCCAAATCCGGCGATATCGCCCCCACCGTGCTCATGCCCGGCGATCCCTACCGCGCGCGTTGGGCCGCCGAGACTTTCCTCGACAACCCGACTTGCATCAATGAGGTCCGCGGCATGCTCGGCTTCACCGGCACTTGGCGCGGCAATCCGGTGACGATCCATGGCTCGGGCATGGGCATGGCGTCGTTTTCGATCTACGCCAATGAGTTGATCCGCGACTACGGTGCCAAAACCCTGATCCGCATCGGCTCGGCGGGGGCGATGCAACCGCAGGTCAAAATCCGCGACGTGGTGCTGGCGATGTCTGCGACCACGCTCACCTCCCCCTCACGCGGGATCTTCCGCGATCTCAATTTCGCCCCCTGCGCCGATTACGATCTGCTGGTGGCCGCCCATGCCGCCGCAAAGACCAAGGGCATCCCCACCCATGTCGGCGGCATCTATTCCTCGGATGTCTTCTATGACGAACGCCCCGATCTCAACGAGATCATGACCCGCCACGGCATTCTCTGCGTCGAGATGGAGGCCGCCGAGCTCTACAACCTCTGCCACCGCCACGGGGTGCGCGGACTGGCAGTGCTGACGATCTCGGACCACCTGCAAACCAAAGAGGCGCTGCCCTCCGAAGACCGCGAACGCTCCTTCGGCGATATGGTCGAAATCGCCCTCCACGCCGCCTTCCCCTGACGTCAGGTCACCGGCAGGCTCACTCGGCGTCGCGCTTTACCCCCATAGCGCGACGCCGCAGACTACCGCCCGTTAATGGCCTGACAACGGCCTGTTGAAACGGGCAGGCGCAAAACCGGCGCGGTGGCGGGGATGAGATGTCGAAAGATGAGTATTTAAGGCAAGATGAAGCCACGCCGGCGGGTGAAATTCCCGCGCAAACGGTGCAGATCGACGCCGATGGCGTGGCGCTGGCGGGGATGCTGGTGGCGGTTCCGGCGCCGAAACTGGCGGTGGTGCTGCACGGCGCCACCGGGGTGAAAGCTGGGTTCTACCTGCCCTTCGCGCGCTGGCTTGCCGCCGAGAAACAGGCCGCCGTGCTGCTCTACGACTACCGCGATTCGGGCGCCTCGGGCGCGCCCTACCGTTCAACGGCGACGATGACCGACTGGGGCATCCATGACGCCACCGCCGCCCGCGACTGGCTGACCGACGCCTACCCCGAACTACCGCTCTGGGTCATCGGCCATTCGCTCGGCGGTATGGCGATGGCTTTCCAGCCGCGCACCCAGGGCATCGCGCGGATCATCTCCGTCGCCGGAGGACAGGGCTATGTCACCGACCACCCCTGGCCATTCCAGGCCTCGGTCTGGGCGCTCTGGTATCTGCTCGGCCCGCTCTCCACATGGGCGCTCGACTATCTGCCCGGGCGCCGGCTGGGGCTGGGCAATGACCTGCCGAAAGGCGTGTTCTGGCAATGGCGTCGCTGGCTGGTCACCCGCGGCTCGCTGCCCGCAGACCCGGCGCTTGGTAGCCTGCAAGACCCGGGGTTCACCGGCAAGCTGACGCTGGTGGCGCTGAAAGACGACGTGATGATCCCGCCCGCAGCGGTGTGGAAAATGGCCAGCTGGCACCCCAATGCGACGCCGGAGCAACGGCTGATTGATCCGGCGGATTTTGGCCTGAAGACCGTCGGCCATATCCACGCCTTCGCCCCGCGCAACGCCGCGCTCTGGCCACGGCTCATCGCGCCCTAGATCTGCGCCCGCAACGCCGCCAGCACCCGCGCCGAGGCACTTCCCTGCGCCAATTCACGTAAGGCCTCCAACCGCAGCGCCATGCCACTGCCCGCCGTGACCGGCGAGACCTGCACCACGCGCCCCTGCGCCAGCGCCGCCGCCGCCAAAGGTGCGGCGATCACCAACACGCCCGCGCCATGCGCCGCCTCTTCCAAAGCCAGCGCCGCCTGCGCGATCACCGGCCCGCGCGTGGCCTCCGCCACCCCCGCCGCCTGCGCCCAGCGCATCCAATCGCCCAAGGGACCCGCCAGCTGCAACCGCCGCGCCTGTGCCCAATCGCTCTGGCTGATCCCCGGCGCGGCGACCGCGATCAGCGGCACGCCCGCGCCCGCCACGGGCTGAAACGACAGCGCCAGATCCGCCTGTCCGCGCGCCGCGTCGGGCGCCGCGACCGGCACCGGCATCACCTCAAAACCCTGATCACGCAGCACCGGCAGGTGCGGCGAGAGCCAGAGTTGCGCCAGATCCGGCGTCGTCGCGATCCGCACCAGAGACGGTGTCGCCTCGGCCTCGAGAGATTGCACCGCCGCGGTCAGCGCCTCGAAAGCGGCGGTGAATTCGGGCAACACCCGCGCGCCCGCCTCGGTCAGCGAGACGCCGCGCGGATGGCGGGTGAATAAGGCCACGCCCAAGGTCGATTCCAGAGTTTTGAGATGCGCGGTGACCGCCCCCGGCGTCACGCCCAATTCGCGGGCGGCGGGCGTAAAGCCGCCCAGCCGACCCGCGGCTTCAAAAGCCCGCAACGCGGTAAGCGGCGGCATTCTGCTGCGCGGGGGCTGGGCGGCCATTTTGCCTGATTTTTCCTTGCCTCAATTTTTCTTAGCCTAATTTTTATGAACCTAGCAAGGTAATAATGCAAGCCTGACGAAATAACCCTGGTGGAGGGGTTGGAAGAGGATGATCCTCGACGGTGCGCCGGAGCCCCCGCCACGCGCGATCAAAGCGTTAAGGGCCACGCCCGACCCTGGGAGGGCGCCGCCCGCTTTCCACGACGCTATGCGCTCAAAAGCACCAATGTCGGGCGGGCATTGAATGCTATCGCCAAGGCGCCCTCCCTTGGGGAGGGTCGGGCGCGGCCCGTGGGGACCACGGGCGTGGCGGCGGAACGGGTCTCGGTCTTGGGGCCAGTCATTTCGAATGGAGACAATACGAAGCGCAAAGGGACGCGCCCGACCCTGGGTGGGCGCCGCTCGCTTTCCACGACGCGGTGCGCTCAAAAAGCACGAACGCCGCTCGAGCCACTCAGCACATCGCCAAGGCGCCCTCCCGTGGGGAGGGTCGGGCGCGGCCCGTGGGGGCCACGGGCGTGACGGTGGGGCGAGGTTGCGCGGAACGGGTTTCGGTCTTGGGAACAGCCATTTCGACAGGTGGCGGAACAAAGCGTTAAGGGCCGCGCCCGATCCTGGGTGGGCGCCCCTCGCTTTCCACGACGCGCAAGGTTCAAAGCACCAATGTCGGATGAGCCTTAGACAACCTCGCCAGCGCGCCCTCCCGGGGGAGGGTCGGGCGCGGCCCGTGGTTGCCACGGGCTTAACAGGGGCTAAAGTGCAACCCGCCGAACCTCGGGATCAAACGCCCGCTACCACTCGCGCCGCTGCCGGTCCAAAAAGAACCCGCCGGTCGGCCCGTCATCGGGCAAGAGCGCCAGCCAGACCGGCGTAACCGCCCCCTCCTGCACAGAGCGCGGCGCCGTCACCCCGCCCATCCTTGTCGCCACCCAGCCCGGATCGCAGGCGTTGATCTTGACGCCCTCGGGCAGGTCGCGCACCAGCGCCACGGTCAGCGCATTCAGCGCCGCTTTCGCCACGCCGTAGGCCCCCGGCCCCTCCAGCCCGGAGGAAAACGCGCCCCAGCCCGAGGACATATTGACCACCCGCCCCCAGCCCGAGCGCTGCCAATGCGGCAGATTCAGCCGCACCAGATCCAGCGGCGCATGCACCATCACCTCCATCGCTTGGTCGAAATCCGACCGCGGCGAGAGCAGCGAGGCATCGCCCAGCACGCCAGCGTTATTGACCAGAATGTCAAAGCCCCCGGCCTCGGTGACGGCGGTGAAATAGCTGTCGGGATCGCTCAGGTCGATACGCGCGAAACCGACGCCCAGTTCCGCCGCCGCCGCGCGTCCGCCGCCCTCGTCGCGCGCGCCCAGTGTCACGCGACAGCCGCGGGCTTTGAGCGCCGCAGCGATGGCTTTGCCGATGCCGCGATTGGCGCCGGTGACGAGGGCGGTGGGATGCAAGGGGCGTGTCATAGGGGCCTAGTTAGTGGCGCCGCGCTTGCCCGACAAGCCCCACAAACCGACACGCCCCGCCCGCAATCAAGCCCGATCAGCACCCCAGCCCGGTCAATCGCCGAACCCCGCGCTCACCTGCGGCCAATCCGCCAGAAACGCATCACGGCTGCGCTGCCCCGGCGAGCCTTCATGTCGCGCCCTATCCTGCCTCAGATGCGCAAACACAACACGGCGCCCGTCACGCTCGGCCCAGCCGACGAACCAGCCATAGCCCCGCGCGCGGTCAAAACTGCGATCGGCGCGGCGCGGATAGGCGGCGCCGGTTTTGCCCGAAATCCGCCAGCCGCCCGCCTCGCTCTGCACGGTAATCGCCCGCGCCTGCGCTTGCGCCTCGGCACTCGCGGGCAGATCACCTGCGAGCAGACGCGCCAGAAACCGCACCTGTTCGCGCGGCGAGACCTGCAGAGACGAGGCAATCCACGCCCGCTCCAGCCCGTTGTCAAACCCCGGATCGCCGCTGAAATCCGCATTGCCATAGCCGAAATCGCTGGCAAGGCGGGTGAGCCTCTCGGCTCCCATCGCGCGGGTCAACCGCTGCGAGTACCAGACCACCGAGTCGCGCATCCAGATCGCCGGCGTGACCGCCCCGCAACAGCTTGCCCCGCCCCAATCGAGCTCGCCCTCCTGCCAATGCATGACCGGCTGATCGCGCGAGACCAGCAGTCCGGCGTCAAAACCCGCCACCGCCAGCGGCAGTTTAAACGTCGAGGCCGGCGTCACCCGCGCGGCGCAATCGCCCTCTTCCAGCAATACCGCGCCGCTCTCTGCATCAAGGACAATCCGGCAGATCAGCTGGCTCTGCGCATGGCTCGCAGCGCCGCAGGTAAGCAGCAGGAATGCCGCAAGGGCACAGGTCATCAGGCGTCGAAATTCATCTCTCATCGGCTGATAATGGCAAACCCCCCGCCCGCTGTCACCAGCAAGCAGGGGTTTCCAAAAGGTTAACGCGACAAGCTAAGCCGTTGATTTTCCTCAATCCACCCCCTGCCCCACACGCGGGACAGCGGTGCGGGACGGGAAGGATCAGCGGTAAAACCCGACCTCGCCCCCCGGTTTCGATACCGTCGCCAGCAAGTCCCAGACATATTGCGCGACCGAGCGGAAACAGACCAGCGACCAGACATCGCCCTCTTCCCGCCAAACCGCCGCCGCCACCTGCGCCGCCCTTGTCCGCCGCAGCTCTCCGACCGCGAAATCGCTGAAATCAACGGGGCAAACCTTGGCCAGAACATCCCGCGCCTGCGGGCCGGTGATGCGGAAAAACGCCCGCGCATCCGAAACCTCGGCCGCCGTGGCAAACTCCCCCGCCAGCGCGGTTTCCAACGCCTCCACGACCCCTGCGGCACCTTCATACGGCACAATCAACAGCAGCTCATCCGGCGACATCCACGCCGCCTGCCCGCTCTCGCCCGCCTCGATCCGCCGCACCTCCGGCACCGAAGCCCCGGTCGCGGCACGCACCGCTTCGGCCAACACTGGCGAGGCCAAATCCCCACGCAGGGTGATCATTCCGGTGAGCCCCGCCTCGGCCAGATCCACCAGCCCCGAATACTGCGCATGGGGCAGCGCGCTGACAGCCTCAGACATTCTGTTTCTCCCCTGCTTTATCGTAGAACACCGGATCGACAATCCGCGCCATGATCGTCGCCCCGTCCTTACCTTGGAAGGCAATCTCTTCGCCCATCCGCTCGGGCCCGTTGTGCACCAAAGCCATGGCGATCCCCTTGCCCAGCGTCGGCGAATAATAGCTCGAGGTGATCCGCCCCTGGGTGCGCCGCTGGCCGTTTTCATTGACCCCCGGCAAAGGCGCCAGCGATCCATCCTCGATCACCGAACCGTCCAGCGTCTCGATCCCGACCAGCTTCCACCGGTCCGGCGACACCATATGCACCCGCTCCATGCCGCGTTTGCCGAGGAAGTCGTCCTTCTTCTTCGAGATCGCCCAGTTCAGGTTCAGGTCCTGCGGGATCACCGTGCCGTCGGTCTCGTCACCGATCATGATGAACCCTTTCTCGGCCCGCATCACATGCAGCGCTTCGGTCCCGTAGGGCGCGATCCCGAACTCCGCGCCCGCCTTGAGCGCCGCATCCCAGAACGCCTGCCCCTGCGAGGCCGGCACCGCAACTTCATAGCTCAGCTCACCCGAGAACGAGATCCGGAACACCCGCGCGCGAATATCCGCGATCTTGCCGTCGCGCCATTCCATGAACGCCAGCCCCTCGCGCGACAGGTCCATATCCGAGCCCATCTTCTCCAGCACTTTGCGCGCATTCGGCCCGACCACCGCGATCTGGGCGAATTGCTCGGTCAGATTGACCACATGCGCCTGCCAATCCCACCATTCGCACTGCAGCCAATCCTCGATCCACGCATGGATCCGGTCGGCCCCGCCCGAGGTCGTATGGCAAAGGAAACTGTCCTCGCTGAGCCGCGCGACCACGCCGTCATCCGAGAGGAAGCCGTTCTCATTACACATCAACCCGTAGCGGCATTTGCCGACCTTCAGGTTGCTCATCATATTGGTATAGAGCATATCCACGAGTTTCCCCGCGTCCGGCCCTTTGATCAGGAGTTTGCCCAGCGTCGAGGCATCCAACAGCCCCACCGATGTGCGGGTCTGGTTGATCTCGCGGATCACCGCATCCGCATGGCTTTCCTCGCCCTGCGGATAGCAATAGGGTCGCCGCCAAAGGCCCACCGGCTCCCAATACACGCCCTGCGCTTCATGCCAGGCATGCATCGGCGTGCGGCGCAGCGGCTGAAACACCGGCCCCGCCGCCTCACCGGCAATCACGCCCAAAGAGATCGGCGTATAGGGCGGGCGGAAGGTGGTGGTGCCGGTCTGCGGGATCGCTTGGCCCAGCGCATCCGAGAGGATCGCAAGCCCGTTGATGTTGCTCAGCTTGCCCTGATCCGTCGCCATTCCCAGCGTGGTATAGCGCTTGGTATGCTCGACCGAGGCATAGCCCTCTTGCGCGGCGAGCTGCACATCCGAGACCTTCACATCGTTCTGCGGGTCCAGCCACATTTTCGCGCGCAGCTCATAAGAGGCTTGTTTCGGCATCATCCAGACCGGCAGCATCTCGGCTTCCGGCACGGGTTCGGCCTGTGGGGCCTCGCCGGTGCCCTGCGCTGTCTGATGCGCGTCGCTCAGAACCTCGACGATATCCATCATCCCGTTGGCGCTGCCGACCGCAGCGACAAAGCCCTGCCCGTCATGGCCCAAGGGCGGACGCGCAGGATCGGGGCGGAAGAAGGCGCGGGCGTCGTCCCAAGTCAGCTTGCCGCCGCAATGGGACCACAGATGCACCACCGGCGACCAGCCGCCCGACATCGCAATCGCGTCGCACTCCAGCGTTTCCGCCACCGCGCCGCCATCGCTGTCAAACCGGCAGAGCGCCACAGCGGAGACCCGTTTGCTGCCCAGAACCTGACGGATCGCCATGCCCTCGGCGACGCGGATACCGACGGCGCGGGCCTGCGCGGGCAAGTCCCCCGTCGCCTCGAACCGCGCGTCGATCACTGCCGTGACCGTCACGCCCGCCTGATGCAGCGCCAAAGCGGTGCGGTAGGCGTCGTCATTATTGGTGACCACGACCACGCGCTTGCCGGGCGCGACCGCCCAGTTGACCACGTAATCGCGCACCGCCGAGGCCAGCATCACGCCCGGCAGATCATTTCCGGCAAAAGACAAAGGCCGCTCGATCGCGCCCGTCGCGGTGATCAATTGACCGACACGCACCCGCCAGAGCCGGTGGCGCGGCTTATCAGCACCGGGTTGGTGGTCGGCGACGCGCTGGTAGCCAAGGATATAGCCGTGATCATGCACACCGGCGACCATGGTGCGCTCAAGCACGGTGACATTCTCCAACCCGTGCAATTCAGCCAACACACCGTCCACCCACTCGCTGGCGGGCATGCCGTCGATCACCTCGCCATCAACCGGCGCGCGGCCGCCGAAATGAGCGGTTTGCTCCATCACGATGACGCGTTTACCCGCACGCGCAGCAGCGCGGGCGGCGGTCAGTCCGGCAACTCCGCCACCGGCCACCAGCACATCGCAAAACGCGTAGAAATGCTCATAGCGGTCGGCGTCACGGGTCTCGGCGTCAGGCGCGCGGCCAAGTCCGGCAGAATGGCGCACGATCGGCTCGTAGACATGTTTCCAGAAAGCGCGCGGGTGGATCAGCATTTTGTAGTAAAAGCCAGCGGGGAGGAACCGCGAAAGCTTGCTGTTGATCGCGCCGACATCGAACTCAAGGCTCGGCCAGTGGTTCTGGCTGGTCGCCTTGAGGCCCGAGAACAACTCGGTGGTGGTGGTGCGCTGGTTCGGCTCATAGCGCTGGCCCTCACCAAGACCGACCAGAGCGTTAGGCTCTTCGGCACCCGAGGCCACGACGCCGCGCGGACGGTGGTATTTGAACGAGCGCCCGGCCAGCACTTGCCCCGCACCCAGCATCGCGGCGGAGAGCGTATCGCCCTCATAACCGGACATGGATTTGCCGTTAAAGGTGAATTCCAGGCTGCGGCTGCGGTCGATCAGACGGCCACCGGTGGACAGACGATGGCTCATTTGTATCCCTCCCATTCGGGGCGGCGGGCCTTGATTTTTGCGGCGATCTCGGCGGGCGGCGCGAGGGTCTGGGCAGAATAGGTGCCAAAGACCTCAAGCGTCATCGTGCAGCGCGCGGCGTGGAAGAACTTGCCGCAGCCAAAGGCATGGCGCCAACGCTCGAAATGCACCCCGCGCGGGTTTTTGCGGGCGAACATATAGGCCTCGTAATCGGCATCATCCGAGCCGGGGCCATAGCGCTTGAGATGCGCCTCGCCGGCGTTGTGAAATTCGGTTTCCTCAGCGGTCACACCGCAGCACGGGCAGGTTAGAAGCAGCATGTCAGGCCCTCCTGAAATGGGGTGAACGCGGGGGCCAGCCCCCGCACCCCCGGAGTATTTTCGGCAAGATGAAGTCGGTGAGTGCTCACGGTGTTGATCAATGCGCCACCCCCGCCGCGACGCTCTCGTCGATGAAGCGGCCCTCGCGGAAGCGGTCCAGCGAGAAGGCCTGCGCCAGCGGGCCCGGCTCGCCTTTGGCGACCAGTTCGGCCATCGCCCAGCCTGAACCGGGGATCGATTTGAACCCGCCGGTGCCCCAGCCGCAGTTGATGAAAGTATTGCCCAAGGGCGTTTTCGAGATGATCGGCGAGCGGTCGCCGGTCATATCCACGATCCCGCCCCATTGGCGCAGCATCTTGAGCCGCGAGAGCATCGGGAAGGTCTCGACCAGCGCGCGGGTGGTTTCCTCGATATGCATCCACGAGCCGCGCTGGGTGTAGTTGTTGAAATGATCCGCGCCGCCGCCAATCACCATCTCGCCCTTGTCGGACTGCGACAGATAGCCGTGCACCGTGTTGGCCATCACCACCACGTCAATCGCCGGTTTGATCGGCTCGGAGACCATCGCTTGCAGCGCCACCGATTCCACCGGCAGCCGGAAGCCCGCCATATTGGCCAGATGCCCCGAATGACCGGCGACCACCATCGCCAGCTTCTTGGTGCCGATGGTGCCCTTGGTGGTGACCACCGCCGAGACCTGTCCGCCGACGCTCTCGATGCCGGTGACCTCGCAGTTCTGGATCACATCCATGCCCATATCCGAGCAGGCGCGCGCATAGCCCCAGGCAACCGCGTCATGGCGCGCGGTGCCAGCGCGGGGTTGCCAGAGCGCGCCAAGCACCGGATAGCGCGGCCCGTGGATATTCATGATCGGCACCAGCCGTTTGACCTCATTGGGGCCAATGAACCGCGTCTCCACGCCCTGCAGCGTATTCGCATATTCGGTGCGCCGGTAGCCGCGGATTTCCGACTCCGTCTGCGCCAGCATCATCACCCCGCGCGGGCTGAACATGATGTTATAGTTCAGATCCTGCGACAGCGTCTCATAGAGCGAGCGCGCCTTTTCGTAGATCGCCGCCGAGGGGTCTTGCAGGTAGTTCGAGCGGATGATCGTGGTGTTGCGGCCGGTATTACCGCCGCCGAGCCAGCCTTTCTCGATGATCGCGACATTCTTGATGCCGAAATTCTTGCCCAGATAATAGGCCGTCGCCAGCCCGTGGCCGCCGGCGCCGACGATGATCACATCGTAATGGGATTTCGGCTCGGGCGAGGCCCACGCGCGGTCCCAGCCATTGTGCTGGCGCATGGCTTCTCGTGCGATTGCAAATACCGAATACCGTCTCATCGAGACTCCTCCCCGTCCTGGGCCGCGTTTGGCTTGGTGATGGTATGCTAGCGCGCCTAGACCATAGCTGTAAGCGGCACAATACGACAAAAAGCGACACCGGTTGAAACTTCGCCCTGCGGGGCCTGTGGCGGGAGGTCGCGGGGCGGCTGCGGGGGTGGTCGCGCCGTGGTTCCGGGCCATATATCGCGGCGGTGATCACGCGGATATGAGCCATGCCACGCTTTGTCGCGGGGGGGCGGCGCGCGGTTTCGCTTTTGTCTGGCGCCGCAAGCCAGTATGCGTGGGCCGCAATACAGGAGGGAACATGGCGGATTTGGCGTTCTGGCTTCCGGCGGCGGGCGTGTCGCTGATCGCGGTCGGTCTGGTAATTCTGGCGCTCAAGCGCGGCGCGCAAGCGGCGGCGGGCATCCCTGCCGACAAGCGCGAGATGCGGATCTATGCCGACCAGCTCCGCGAAATCGAGCGCGACCGCGCCCGCGGTGTGGTCAGCGAGGATGAGGCCGAGCGGATGCGGGCCGAAACCGCGCGGCGTCTGCTGGAGGCGGACAAACAGGCGCAGGCGGAGGTCAAACGCTCTCCGGCGGCGGCGCGCGGCGTGGCGATTGCGCTGGCGCTGTTGATGCCGGTGGCGGCGCTGGCCTTTTATTGGACCCACGGCGCGCCACTCTACCGCGACCAGCCGATCCAGCAACGCTTTGCCGAGGCCGCCGAGATGCGCGAGGCCCGTCCCGCGCAGGCTGACTTGCAAGCCGCATGGCAAACCTCACCCGAGCGCCCCGTGCTGCCCGAGATCGACCCGGAATATGCCGCATTGATGGAGCAATTGCGCGAGGCCGTCGCCGACCGCCCCGAGGACCTGCAGGGCAATCGCCTGCTGGCCAGCAATGAGGCCAATGTCGGAAATTATGCCGCCGCCGCAGAGGCTTGGCTGCGGGTGATCGAACTGCAGGGCGCCCGCCCCGAGATTGCCGATATGCTGGGGCTGGCCGAAGCCATGGTGCAGGCGGCGGGCGGTGTCGTCTCGCCCGAGGCCGAAGTGGTGCTCGAGCAAATCCTGCAGCGCGATCCGCGCAACGGCGCGGCGCGCTATTATCTGGGGCTGAGCCTCGGCCAGACCGGTCGCCCCGATCTGACCTTCCGCCTGTGGCGGGGCTTGCTGGAAGACAGCGCGCCGGATGCGCCTTGGGTGCCGGTGCTGCGCGCCGAACTCGAAGGGCTCGCGGCGGTGGCAGGCGTGCGCTATACGCTGCCGCCCTTGGCTGCACAGGGTGCGCGCGGGCCGAGTGAAGGCGACATTGCCGCCGCCTCCGACCTCAGCGCCGCCGAGCGGCAGGAGATGATCGGCGGCATGGTCGAGGGGTTGGCGCAGCGGCTGGCGGCGATGGGCGGACCGCCCGAAGACTGGGCACGGCTGATCGACTCGCTGGGCGTTTTGGGGCAAACCGACCGCGCACGGGCGATCTGGGCCGAGGCGCGGATGGTCTTTGCCGACCAACCACAGGCGCTGACCCCGATCGACGACGCCGCCGCCCGTCTTGGATTTACGGAGTAACCGATGCCCATATTCACCGACACCGAGGCGTTCATCGCCGCCCTGCCCGCCTCGGGCGCGGTAGCGGGGCTGGATCTGGGCGAGAAAACCATCGGCGTGGCGGTCTCGGACCTGCGCCGCACGGTCTCGACCCCGCTGGAAACCGTGCGCCGCAAGAAGTTCAAACTCGACGCCGCGCGGCTCATGGAGATCGAGGCGCAGCGCGGGCTGGCGGGGTTTATTCTGGGCCTGCCGTTGAATATGGACGGCTCCGAGGGGCCGCGTTGCCAGTCGACACGGGCCTTTGCGCGCAACCTCTCGGCGCTGACCGAGGCGCCGATCGGCTTTTGGGACGAGCGCCTGTCAACAGTGGCCGCCGAGCGCGCCTTGCTGGATTTCGACACCTCGCGGGCGAAACGCTCACAGGTCATCGACCATGTCGCTGCGGGGTTCATTTTGCAGGGTTTTCTGGACAGATTGGCCGTATTGCGTCGCGGATAGGCAGAATGCACGCAACGCAGGCGCTAAAATAGGGCCGTGAGGCGCGTTATGGCGGCCCCTGCAATTGACAGTGTAAAGGGCAGTTCAGGCATGAAAGACACGGCGCAAATCCCGCTTTGGACTCGTGAAGAGACCGACAGCCCCTGCGTGAATATCTGCGTGATGCATCCGAAACTGGGCATCTGCGCGGGCTGTTACCGCACGCTGGACGAGATCGGCATGTGGTCGGCAATGCCCGCCGATGATCGCGCGTCGGTAAAGGCGCAACTGCCCGAGCGCGCGTCCCTGTTGAAGAAACGCCGCGGCGGGCGTTCAGCGAGATTGCGCGAGGCCTAAGCCTCTGCACGCGGCGTAACCTGACGTCAGACCTTTGCGGCGCTCAAATGCGCGGCGGCGACCAGCTGGATGCGTTCGACCATCGCCCGCACCCCGTTCGAGCGCTGCGACGAGAGATGCTCATCCAGCCCGAGGCGCTTGAGCTGCGCGGCGGCGTCGATCCCCGGCACTTCGGCGACGGGACGTCCGGCATAGAGCGCGTGCAGCACGGCAATCAGCCCGCGCACGATCATCGCGTCGGATTCGCCGAGAAACTGGAAGGTTGCCTGCGGGCCGCTGCCGTCGATGGTCGGAAACAGCCAGACCTGACTGGCGCAGCCCTCGACCTTATTGACCGGCACTTTCAGCGCGTCATCCATCGGCGCCAGCTCGCGGCCCAATTCGATCACATGCCGATAGCGGTCTTCCCAGTCGTCAAGAAACTCGAATGTCTCGGCAATCTCGTCGAAATCTTCCTGCGCCATAGGGCCCCCGTCTGCGTCGCGTGTGATCATCGCTTGGCTCAAGAGTTAAAACCGCGCGCCGCAAAGGTCCAGCCCCGCGCCGTAACTGCGGCCATATGTCAGGCTGAAAACTCCCGTCAGCGCGCCCGAGAACACAGAGTGGCGAGCGGGCTTTTCAGTGCGCGGGCAATGCGCTACCACATGGGGCGATGCTCGATGGAAAGGGACAGGCATGAAGACCCCATTGGCGGCTTTACTGGTGATCACTCTGGCGGTGAGCGGCTGCTCTTCGGTGCGGCAGTCGCGGATGAACCCGATGAACTGGTTCGGCGGCTCCAGACAAGAGGCGGCGCCGACGCTGGGCCAGACCTCGGATACAATCGACAACCGCGCGCTGGTCGCCAGCGTCGCCAGCCTGTCGATCGAGCCGACCTCCTCGGGCGCGCTGATCCGCGCCGAGGCCCTGATGCCCAGCGCCGGTTGGTGGGATGCCGAATTGGTGCCCGAGAATTTCGGCCGCCCGGAAGGCGGGGTGCTGACCTTCCGCTTTGTCGCCGCCGCCCCGCGTGAGCCGGTGCCCGGCACCTCGGAGCGCGCCCGCACCATTGTCGCCGCCTATCCGATGACCCAAGCGCAACTGGACACCACCTCGCAAGTGGTGGTCACAGGCGAGACCAACAGCCGCCGCGCGAGCCGGTAAGGGTTTGGGTTATAGGGTAGAGGCTTAACCGACAGCCCCCTCGACAGGATGGCGCAAGCCACGGCGCCATACCTTCAGAAAAAGTGCTCTTTCACTCAGACCAGTTAGCGCTTTCTCCTCACCTCCAAAGACCAGTACCGCCCGTGGCAACCACGGGCCGCGCCCGACCCTCCCCCCGGGAGGGCGCATGGCGATGTCTTTCAATGCCCACCCGACATCAATGCTTTCGAGCACCGCGCCTCTATGAAGGGGCAGTCGCGCCCACCCAGGGTCAGGCGCGGCCCTTTGCGCAGTCATCCGCGTTGGAACGCTCGCATTGGCAAAAAGCAGTTAAAGCTCAAGCTCTCACGTCAACACCACCCGGCCCGCCCGTGGGCACCCCCGACCCTCCCCGCGGGAGGGCGCAGTGGCGATGGTGTTCGATGCTCGAGCGGCAAGGATGCTTGTATGAGCACCGCACCGTGGCATGAGCAGGAGCGCCCGCCCAGGGTCGGGCGCGTCCCTTGGTGCTTAACTTGAGCGTCGCCTCAGGCCGGAATGTCGATCAGTTTGACGTGCTGGCCCTTGGCGGTCAGCGCCACTTCGCCGGCGCAGAGCCGCAAAGCGTCCTTGCCAAAGACCTCATGCCGCCAGCCCTTCAGACAGGGTAGATCACGTTTGCCCGCGGCGATGGCGTCCAACTCGGAGGTCGGAGCGATCAACCGCTGCGCCACATCCGATTGATCGGCCTTGGTCTTGATCAACACCCGCAACAGATCGGCCAGCGCCGGATTGACCTGCAGTTGCTCGTCATCGCCGTTACTCTTGGGCCATTCCGACGACGGCATCTCGAGCGCCGTTTTCACCGCGTTCAGAATCCCCTCGGCAATATCCCCGCGCCGCGCCTCGCGCAGCAGCAGCCGCGAGCGGCTCAGCGCCTCAAGATTACCCGGTTTCGTCGAGGCCAGTTCCAGCAGCGCGTCGTCCTTATAGACCCGTGAGCGCGGCACATTGCGGGTCTGCGCGAAATCCTCGCGGAACCGTGCCAATTCGCGCACCACCGCCAGAAACTTGCCGGATTGGCCGCGGGTCTTGATCCGCTTCCAGGCATCCTCGGGACGGGTGACATAGGTGTCAGGCGTAGTCAGGGTCTTGATTTCCTCGGCCACCCAGCTTTCGCGACCGGTTTTCTGGATCTTCGCCGAGAGATGCTCGTAGATCTGCCGCAGATGGGTGACGTCATCGAGCGCATAGGCCAGTTGTGCATCGCTCAGCGGGCGGCGCGACCAATCGGTAAACCGCGAGCCCTTATCCAAAGGCGCGCGAATGATCTTGCGCACCAAGGTCTCATAGCCGACCTGCTCGCCAAAGCCGCAGACCATCGCCGCGATCTGGGTGTCGAACAGGGGCTCGGGGATCACCCCGCCGTCGATATAGAAAATCTCCAGATCCTGCCGCGCGGCGTGGAACACTTTGACCACATCGGGGTTGCGGATCAGCGCGAACAGCGGCTCAAGCGACAGTCCTTCGGCCAGCGGGTCGATGATATAGGCGCGCTCGGGTCCGGTGCCGGGTAGCGCCATCTGCACGAGGCAGAGTTTCGCGTAATAGGTGCGCTCGCGCAGGAACTCGGTGTCGAGGGTGACATAGGGCTCACCGGCGGCTTCGTCACAGAGCGCGGCAAGCGCCTCGGTCGTGGTGATGATATTCATAAAACCTCAATTGCGCGGGGTCATTCCGCTGGCCAATTTCGCTATAGGGCGATGATTGGCGAAATACCAGCCCAGCGAAACCGTGGATTTCCCCCTGCGCGGCTCTGGTGACGCGGCGTAAAAGTGGGGCTAGGGCGGATTTGGGCCGGATTTGGGCCGGATTTCACTCGCTGCGGGTCAGATGCGCAATGCCCCGCGCGAACCCCTGATCGCCCTCGCCCTCAATGCGAAACTGCAGCGCGCCGGCGGTCAATTGCAACTCGAACATCGCATCCTCCTCGGCGTGGAGCCGCAGCAATCCCTCGCTGGCTTGGCCCTGCATCACCGCTGGTAGATTGCTCTCGACTGAGGCGGTGTTTTCGGCGCGCAGCCCGCCGTCGCTGGTCTCGAACAGCATATAGGTAAAGGATTGCGCGGCCTGCGAGGTGGCGCAACGGCCGGTGAAGAACGACTGCCCCGGATCAATCGCGCGCAGGCGAATTCGGCAGCGAAACCTCTGCTCGGGCTCGGCATTCAGCACCATTCCGCCCTCACCGCGCCAGCGTCCCTCGAAGGCATCGAGCGAAAACGCCTGCAGAGGTGCGGCCAGCAGCGCGAGCATCAGCGCGATCCATAGCCTCATCGTGACCTCCCACGGATCAATCCGGGCAATAAAAACAGATCGGTCAATAGCGCCAGCAGGATCGCCAGCGCAATCAACCCGCCGTAGACCGCCATGCCGGGCAGCGCCGAGGTCAGCGTCATCATGATCCCCGCCAGCAGGATCACTGTCGTTGCCACCATCGGCGGACCGGCGTCAATCAGCGCCTGCGTGGCGCGGTCATGCTCAGGCGTCGCGCGTGCCAGCCGGTAGCGGTTGAGGAAATGCAGCGTGTCATCGACCGCAATCCCGAAGGCAATGGTCAGGGCAATCACATTCATAATGGTTAACTCACGCCCGATCAGCACCAGCCACGCCTCAACCCCGAGGATCGGGATCAGATTGACCACCATCGCCACCAGTCCTAGCCACCAACTGCGGTAGACCAAAGCCACCAGCAGCGTGATTACCGCGATGGTGCCATAAAGCCCGTAGCGCAGGCTTTGCACCAGATTGGGCCCCTCGGTGAGCAGCGCATAGCCCGGCCCGATGATCGCGCTGTGCTCGGCCAAACCGGTCTGAGCCAGCGTCTCGCGCAGCTCGTTGAGCGCGGTATCGGCGCGGATATCTCGCGCCGCGATCGGCAGTTGCAGGGGCAGCGCATGGGCCGAACCGTCCAGCGCCGCCATCCGCGCCAGCATCGCCTCGCCCGAGGCACCCTCGATCCAGCCGCCGCGCCCCTCGCCCCAGATCGCTGCTACCGCACGGCGCACCCGCGCATAGGGCGCTGCGGGGTCGGCCTCGACAATCAGCATCATTCGGTCCGAGCCCAGCCCCGATTGCTCCATCTGCGCCAGCGCATCGCTGACCTCGGCCCCGCGCGGCAGGTAATCGGCATAGCGAAACCCTATCTCGGATTGCGATTGCAGCGCCCAGAGCCCCGCCAGCACCAACAGCGTCACCATCGGCACCGCGCGGCGCATCCTTGATATCGCCCGCGCCGGTCCCATCAGCGCCGAGAACACCCGTGGCACCTGCATGCCCGCACGCGGCACGCCCAGCGCATACATGAACAGCGGCGTCAGGGTCAGCACGGCGGTTAGGCTGAGGATCATCCCCGCAACCCCGGCATAGGACATCGTGTTGAGCGAAGGCGAATCGGGGATCGACAGCGAGAGGAACGCGATGATCGTGGTTAAGGAGGTCAGCGCCGCCGCCGGAGCGGTCTCGGCCAAGGCGCGCACAAGGGCTTGTTTCGATGGGCGCGCGTCATCACCTGCTGCCGTGCTGGCATGGATCGCGGCGTGATAGATGTGGATACTGTCCGACACCGCCAAGACCACCAGCAGCACCGGCAGCGCCCCCATCACCGGATCAATGCCGGTGCCGGTGACGCCCATCCAGCCCATGAACCAGAACAACCCGGTGATTGCTGGGAGGGCGATCACCACCACCACCCGCCAACTGCGGTAGAGTAGCAGCGTCAGCAGCAGGCACAGCCCCACCGCCATGGGAGTTAACACGCTCAGATCATAGATCAATTCCTGCGCAATCGCGCGCTGCACGGCGGCCAGTCCGACGTTATGGACCTCCATCCCGCCGGAGATCGCCACCGCCTCGTTGATGCCCGCGACCAGCGCATCGCCGCCCGCGCCGCGCTCGGGGATCACCACCACCACCGCCGAGGTCAGATCTTCCGAGATCAGTTGTGCCGCCAAGGGGCTCTCGTTGCGCATCCGGCGCAGCCGCGCCTCGGTGGGCAGCGGCGCCAGTTCCGGCCCCGAAAGCCACGCCCCGTCGCGGCCGGGTGCGGGCAATCCAGCGAGCGAGATCACTTGCTCGACGCCCTCGACGAATTGCAGTTCCAGCACGAGGTCTTCGAACCCCGCCAATACCGCCTCATCGCCAAAGCTTGGGGCGCGCACCAGTAGCACCTCTTCGGCGCGGATCGGCTCGAACCGGCGCTCATAGTCGCGGATCGCCTGCGCGCCTGCGGTTTGCGGACCGATCAAGCCGCTCAGGTTCACCGCCACCTGCACCTGCGTGGTTTGCCACAGCGCCAGAACGGTGATCAGGGCCAGTAATAATCCCGGCCAAAGCGGGCGTGCCAAGAGCCACCCGAACAGCCCGAGTAGGCCCCGCCGTGCTTGCGGCAAAGCCGGAGCACGCCCCGCGTTGGCAAACTCTTCGGTTCTGTGATGGGGCGCGTCTTGCATCGCTGCGAGAGTAGCACGCGCGCGCGTATCGACAAGAGAGCGCGCGGTGTTTTAGCGGATGGCGTCAGCCCAAGACCTTAAGCAATTGCGCGCTGCCGTTTTGCACCCGCTCTAGCTGTCCGGCGCTGGCAAAAGCGTGCAACCGCTCGAGCGCCAGTTTAAGGCCGCGCGGGTCGAATATGCGCTCCTGCCCGTGGCGGCGGATCTCGAGGTTGAAACTCTCGACCTCCTGCGCGCCGAAGGAGTATTTATAGGGCTGGTCACCATGGCCGAAGTCATAGGTTTGCAACCCCAGCCCGATCGCCCATTCGATGGCCTGCGCATGCAGCAAAATGCCAATCGCCGGTTCACCGGCCTCGGGATCGCGGCCTGACAAGAGAAAATGCGCCACGCCCGCCTCACGGTCGATGACATGCGCCAGCCCGCCCAGCATCCGCTCACCCTGCCAGAGCGTCGGCAGATAGAGCGCGCCCAGCGCCTCGGCATTCAACAGCGCGCGGGCATAACGTTCGGCGATCAGCAGCGTGTCGTCGAGCCCCTTGTTGCCCGCCCATGTCAGCGCCCAGTTTTGCAACATCCCTGCGATATCACGCTCGGATGTTTCCGGCGTCGCGCTACGAATCGTGTAGATGCCGCTGTCGATAAATTTGCGCCGGTAGCGGCGGATTTTCTGGCGGGTGTTGGCGCTGAGCCCCTCGGCCAGCAAACTGTCAAAGCTGCGCGGTAAGGGGGTCTTGAGGCCGATCAGATTGTTCGTCTGGCCCCGATTGATCCGGTAGTCGCGAAACCTATGGCTGAACCCCTCGCCCATCGCCTCGGCAAAGAGCCGCGCGCGGCGGCCGGTGACCTCATAGCGAATCGCGAGGGTTTTCCATGGCAGCGCGCGCAGGGCATGGGCGAGAGCGGCCAGCGCCGGTGCCTCTTGCCCGGGATCACAGATAAAGCCGGTATGCTCGCCCCATGACAGGCGCCCCGCCGCTTCGATCTCGGTCTGGAACTCCTGCGCCGACTGGCTCCAATGCACGCGGGTCTTGGCCGGAAAGATGCACAAAGGCTTGCCCTGCACATCCGCCACCACAAACACCCGCCAGCGGCCCGGTTTGGCGCGAAACCCCGAGATCAACCAATCATAGGACATGAAAATCCCGACCTCGGGATCGCGCATATGCAGCGCATCCCACGCCGGTTTGAATGCCGCCAACCGCGCCAGATCGTCGATCACCGTGAGATGCAGCGAGGCCGCTTTGGTGGGGATATGGGTTTGCTGGTTCATCGGCTGATGAAACCACAGCATTGTGCAAAATTTGCGGCGCTGGCGCGAAATCACCCGGCCCGTAAGCCCTGCCACCAGCCCAAGGGACGGTGAAAACCGAAGGTTTGGTGAAATGGCGCGCCCGAAAGGATTCGAACCTCTGACCCCCAGATTCGTAGTCTGGTGCTCTATCCAGCTGAGCTACGGGCGCGCTGTGCGGCGTGATCTAACGGGGTGGGCAGGGTTATGCAAGAGGGGAAACCGGAAAATCTGGCGTTTTGGCAAAAGAGAGTGCTGCAGGCGCATTCAATAGCGCCGAAGCGGTGATTTTTCACCCGCCATGGGGCAGCCAGATGCCAAACTCGGTGCCCTCATCGCCGGTGCGCACCAGATCCAGCGTGCCGCCATGGCCGCGCACCAGTTCCGCCGCGATCACCAGCCCCAGACCGGTGCCACCCTTGCGCGCCCCGCCCTGAAACGCCGCGAATAGATTGTCGCGGGCGCGTTTGGGCAAACCGGGGCCGGTGTCGATGACGCGGATCACGCTGCCTTCATCACCATCGCGGGCGCAGATCTCGATAGAGCCGGCGGCACCGGTGGCCTCGATCGCCTGCCGCGCGTTGCGCACGAGGTTCGAGAGCACGCGGAACAATTGCTCGGGATCGGCGCGCAGCATCAAGGTCGGGGGCACATCGACCAGAAACTCCACCGGATGCGCGGCATTGCGACCGGCGATCTGCTCGCCCTCGACCATATCCTCGACCAAGGTGCGCAGGGCGAATTGGCTGAGCTTCGGCGGCGGATCCTCGGCCTTGCCGAAGGCCAGCGTGCTTTCACACAGGTTCACCGCCCGCGAGAGCGAGTTGAGCAGCTTTGGCGCAGCGCGGATCACTGCCGGATCCTTGGAATTCTCGATGCGGTCGGCAACCAGCGTTGCGGTCGAGAGGATATTGCGCAGATCGTGGCTGATCCGCGCCACCGCCCCGCCCAGTTGCGCCAGCCGCTCCTTTTGGCGCAGCGCCTGCGTCAGATCCTCCTGCATATGTTGCAACGCCTCCTCGGCCTCACGCAGTTCCGTCACCCGCGAATCGGGGGCGATGATGCGGCGCGCGTCCTCGGGGGCTTTGGCATAGGCGGCCATCGAATCGATCACCCGCCGGATCGGGCTCACGATCAGCCGCTGCACCGCCAGAAACAGCAGCATCGCGGTGGCCATCGAGATCAGCAGCGACAGCCACAGGATGCGCAGCGCATAGGCCCAGAGCGAATCGCGCAGGGGCTCGGTGGCCATGGTGACCTCCAAAAGCAGCCCCGCCTCTTGCACCGGATCGCCGATCACCCGGATCACCGTGCCATCCTCGGTGAACATTGCCGCCAGCCCGTCGCGCAGCAACTCCACGGTCGGCGGCGCACGCAGGTCATAGGTCGCCGAGATCGGCCCCGGCACCGGCGAGGCCAGCACCAACTCGCGAATCGCATCGCGGCGCAGCACGACGTTGAACACGCCCGCGGTCAACAGCAGTTCCTCGGCCAGTTTGTCGCCAATCGTCCCATCGGACGCCAAGAGCGCCAGCGAGGCGATCTGCGCCCGTTCCAGCCGCGTCAACAGATATTCCTCGCGGAACCGCGCAATCGACGGGGCAAGCACCAGCACCTCGGCCAAGAGGACGAAGACCAGCGTCAGCAGTAAAAATCGCCCCGACAGCGTCCGAAAGAACATGACCTACCCAAATCAGGGGTCAGGGCACGAGGCTCTGCACCACGCCGACCACCCGTTTCACCAAAGAGGACTCAAACAACTTAGGGGAAAAATAGGCACCCGCGACGCGTTTGGAAAGCTCTCCCATGGTCGGATAGGGCAAAACCATGCTCGCAATGGCGCCTATTTTCATCTTATTGGCCAAAGCCATAGCCCAGATGCCGATCATCTCGCCCGCATTCGGCCCGACAATCGTCGCGCCAATCGGGCGGCCCTTGAGCACCATCACCTTGATGAAGCCACGAGTCTTGCCCTCGGCCTGCGCGCGGTCGGCGGCGTCAAATCCGAGTTTGATCACCTGCACGCCGTCGCCATGCGCCTGTTTCGCCGCGGCTTCGGTCAGGCCGACCTGCGCCAGTTCAGGGTCGCAATAGGTGACATGGGGGATGTGATCCCTGCGCGCCTTTGACGGCAGCGCAAACAGCATCGAGCGGATGATCACCCCCGCCTGATAGCCCGCGACATGGGTGAACTGCCCGCGTCCGGCGATATCACCGATGGCATAGACCTTGCGGTTGCTGGTGCGCAGCGACTCATTCACCTCGACACCGCCGCGCCCATGGGTGACGCCCGCCGCCTCAAGGTTAAGACGGTCGGTATTGGGTGTGCGCCCGACCGCGACCAACAGATGAGAGCCGGTGAGGACCTGCCCGCCGGCCACTTTGACCTCAATCGCGCCGGCCTCACCGCGCACCGCCTCGACCTGCGCGCCCTCGATGATCTCGATCCCCTCGCCGCGGAGCGCCGCAACCACCAGCGCCGCCGCCTCGGGGTCGTCATTGCCCAGCGCTTTGGCCCCTTCAATCACCGTCACCTTGCAGCCCAACCGCCGGTGCGCCTGCGCCATCTCCAGCCCGATCGGCCCGCCACCGATGATTAACAGATGCTCGGGCGCCGCGCGCAGGTCAAAGATCGTTTCATTGGTCAGATGCGGCACATCGGCCAGCCCGGTGATCGGCGGCACCAAGGGGCGCGAGCCGGTGGCGATGACAAAGCGCCGCGCGCGGATGCGTTTGCCGCCCGCCTCGACCTCATCCTTGCCGGTAAACCGCGCCCAGTCGCGGATCACCTGCACGCCCAGCCCCTCGAAGCGCTCTTGCGAATCATGCGGCTCGATGGCGGCGATCACCTGCGCCACATGCTCTTGCGCCGCGCCGTAGCTGATCACCGGCTCGTCCGGCGTGATCCCCAGCGCCGCCCCGCGCCGGTGCTGCGCCGCCGCTTTGCCCGCCGCCAGCAGCGCCTTGGAGGGCACGCAGCCGTAGTTCAGGCAGTCGCCGCCCATCTTGTGCCCCTCAATGAGCACCACGCTGGCACCCATCTGCACCGCGCCCGCCGCCACCGACAGCCCGCCCGAGCCCGCGCCGATCACGCAGATATCCGTCTTGATCAGGTCCATTCTGCCCTCCTCAGGCGCGTTGAAAACGTTTGATGACCACCGGCAGCAATGCCAGCGCGGCCAGCCCGAGCAGCGGCCCGAGTATATAAGGCTCAAAGATGATCCCGAGATCAGGCGCCTCGCCGCGCGCGAAGACCTCGCCCAGCCCCGCGCCGATCCATGTATAGACCAGCCCCGCCGGAATGATCCCGAGACCGGTGGTCCAGACAAAGCGCCATGTCGCCACACCCAGCACCGCAGGGATCAGATTGGCGATGAAAAACGGCACCACTGGCACTAGCCGCATGATCAAGAGCACCGAGATTTCATTGGCGCGGATGCCTTCGCTCAATTGCCGCACGCGCCCGTCCGAGGCATCGATTCGCGCCTTAAGCCCCTCGCCCAAGCCGATCCGCACCGCCAGAAAGATCGCCAGCGAGCCCAGCGTCGCCGCCACGACATTATAGGCGACGCCCGGAAACACGCCGAACAGGAAACCGCCGGTCAGTGAGGCGACCAGCGCACCGGGCAGGGAGAACGCCACGATCAGCACATAGGCGGTGATGAACACGGCGGGCATCAATAAGGGATGCGCCGCGCGGTAGGCGATCAGGGCCTCGCGGTTGTCGCGCAGCGTGTCGAAGCTCAGGTAATCGCGCAGGAACACCGCACCGATCACCGCGCCTGAAAGAATGACAACCAGCGGCAGCCAGCGCCGCAGGGCATGGGGCTTGGGATCAGAGCGCTTGGGCGCGGGCGAATGGGACACAGGGACCTCCGGTCTGGTTTTGGCACTGCCTGCCACTACATGACCCGCGGCGGAAGTATTTCCATATTTCAGTCACGTCACGCGAATGTGGGGCAACAAACCTTGGGCCGTAGCGTCGTGTTTCGCCTAACGGCGGAAAAACCGTCCGCCACCGCCCTCACCGCTATCATCACGCATTGCAGCGCCGCCGCGAACAGGCTACCCGACAGGCACCACAGATTGCGGCGATTCTTTTTTGCCAAGTTGCGGTGCGAAACGTTGACTTGCCCGCCCAGCTTGGCTATTGCCCAGCCTTCAAGATTATCGGCCTTCGAATCCCGTATCGGGTGGTTTGGGCCTTGGACAAAGGAATTTTGCGATGAAACGCACGTTTCAGCCCTCGAACCTGGTTCGCAAGCGCCGCCACGGTTTTCGTTCGCGCATGGCCACCAAAGCCGGCCGGAAGATCCTGAACGCGCGCCGCGCCAAGGGTCGTGCAAAGCTGTCGGCCTAAGCCCACCGCTTTACAGGACAGCTTTATGACGCCGCCGGATCATGCCCGAACCAGCAACGACGCTGGGACGCAGGCGGATCCGGCGGCTTCGTCATGCCTGCAGGTCCTGCAAAAACGCTCGGATTTTCTGGCTGCGGCCAAGGCCCGCCGCGCGCCCGTGGCGGGATTTCTGCTGCAAGCCCGCCAGCGCAGCGAGGCCGAGCCCGCCAAAGGTGTGCGCGTCGGTTTCACCTGTTCCAAAAAGCTCGGCAATGCGGTGACCCGCAACCGTGCCAAACGCCGCTTGCGCGCGCTCGCCCGTGAGGCGCTGCTGCCGCATGCGCTGGACGGCTGGGACTATGTGCTGGTCGGCAAGCCCCGCGCCACGGTGACGCGCGAATACAGCGACCTTCTGGCCGATATGGCGCAGGCCATCGCAAAGATCCACAAACCGCGCTGAACGCCGCCGCCGCTTGCATAACGGCCCGCAACGCCCCACATCAAGGGCATCTTTTGCGAAAGGCTTGCCCCGTTGCCGCAACTGCCCCGCCCCTCCCTACGCTCGCCCGCCGCTTGGCTGGTCTCGCTGCCGGTGCGCGCCTACCGGTTGCTGCTCAGCCCTTGGGTCGGCCATGGTTGCCGCTTCCAGCCCACCTGCTCGGCCTATGCGCTCGAAGCGCTCGAGCGGCACGGCGCGCTCAAAGGCAGCTATCTGGCCGCGCACCGCATCGCCCGCTGCAATCCTCTGGGCGGCAATGGCTATGATCCGGTGCCCGGCGCCGACCCCGCCCATGACGCGGAACATCGCTGCAATCATAAGCATTAATTTCTTGCGTTAACTGGGGGTTTTCATTGACCCAGCGCCGCAAATCGCACTAAGCCACGCCGCAGGAGGCCCTGCCATGCTGGACGATTGCGACGACATCCACCCGCTGTTTCACGGCGCGCCCAAGACCACCGAATTTCGCAAGCTGCGCAAGCGTTTGGTGCAGCAAGTCCGCGAGGCGACCGAGACCTTCGGGATGATCCAGCCGGGCGCGCGCTGGCTGGTCTGCCTCTCGGGTGGCAAGGACAGTTACACGCTGCTGGCGGTGCTTCATGAGCTGAAATGGCGCGGACTACTGCCTGTGGATCTGCTGGCCTGCAATCTCGACCAAGGCCAACCCGGTTTCCCCGCCACCGTGCTGCCCGAGTTCCTGCAAAAGATGGGCGTCGAGCACCGCATCGAGTTCCGCGATACCTATTCGGTGGTGGTCGATAAAGTCCCCAACGGGCGCACCTATTGCAGCATGTGCTCGCGGCTGCGGCGGGGCAATCTCTACCGGATCGCGCGTGAAGAGGGCTGTTCCTCGGTGGTTCTGGGCCATCACCGCGACGATATTCTCGAGACGTTTTTCATGAACCTCTTCCATGGCGGACGGCTGGCGACGATGCCGCCGAAACTGCTGAATGAGGACGGCGATCTGACGCTTCTGCGCCCCTTGGCCTTGGTCGCCGAGGCCGATTGCGAGAGATTCGCACAAGGGATGAATTACCCGATTATCCCCTGCGATCTCTGCGGAAGTCAGGACGGATTGCAGCGCCAGCAGGTCAAACGCATCCTTGATGACTGGGAAGGCCGCACGCCGGGGCGCCGCAACATCATGTTTAAAGCTTTAATGAATGTCCGGCCCTCGCATCTTGTCGACCCGCAACTCTTTGATTTCGCTGCCTTGATGCCCGAGGCAGTGGCGGAAACTCCGCCCGCGGGTGAGGATAGGAACAATTCGAAACAGATTCCGCTTCTGCGTTAAGCCTTCAGTTAGGCCAATGCCCGAGTCTGGTGTCGCCGGTGGATGTCGCCGGAGACGGGGAAGGCACAGCGATGCAGCACAGCAGTTTGATCGAACGGGTTAACGGGATATTGGCGCGCTACCGGCGGCATTTGGCGCTGGTCCTGATACCCGCGCTCACCCTGGCCGGATTGATCGGCGGGCTGACCACCGCCGCGCTTTTGGTCGCGGCGGCCACGCAATTGATCATTCTGCTCTGGGTGACCGGCTATGGATCATCGCGCGCTGAGGCAGCGGATGACGCCCCAACGGTGAAATCGCGCGATCATCTCGATGATGTCTTGGCCAACCTGCCCCCTAACACCCAAAGCGCAGCCTTGGTCGTCCGCATCGACAGCGCCGCGCGAATCAAGGACATGCACGGCCAGCGGCTCAGCCTCGCGCTGCAGGATGCGCTTGGCCAACAACTTGCCCGCGCCCTGCGCGAACAGGATCATTTCTGCCTGCTCTCCGACGATGGTTTTGGCGTCGCCCTATGCCCCCAGCGCAGCGTTGATGTCGGCGCGGTGCTCTCGATCGCCCAACGGATCCAGACGCGCCTGTCGCAACCTTTCCGGTTTGAGGGGCTCACCCTTTGGCCCAGCGTCTCGGTCGGCTTTTGCCTGAGCCCGCGCGCCGCTGCGCTCAATGGTATCGGCATGCTGGATGCGGCGCAGCAAGCGGCGGCCAAAGCGCTCAACTCCGGCCCCGGCGGGATCAGCAGCTATAGCGTGGTCGATTTCCCTGCCGCGGTCTCGGCTGATACCATCGGCGGGCTGCGCAAAGCCTTGGAAACCGGTGAAATTCACGCGTTCTTCCAGCCGCAAGTGCGCACCGCGACCGGCGAAGTCAGCGGCTTTGAGGCCTTGGCCAGATGGCGACACCCTGAACGCGGGTTGATCTCGCCGGCGGAATTCCTGCCACAGATCGAAGCCGCAGGGCTCGCCGCAAATCTCGCCACCTGCATGCTGCGCGACGCAATGACCACGCTCGCCAAACTCGACGCGGCCGGCTACCGGGTGCCGACGATTTCGGTCAACCTCTCGGCCGATGAGCTGCGCAATCCCCGCCTCGCCGATGAAATCTCGTGGGAGCTGGACCGCAACGACCTGACGCCCGACCGCCTGACCGTGGAAATCCTTGAAACCGTGGTCGCCGACAGTGATGAGGATGTCGCGGTGCGCAATATCGCGCGGCTCGCGGGGCTGGGTTGCGGCATTGATCTCGATGATTTCGGCACCGGCCACGCCTCGATCGCCAATATTCGCCGTTTTGCCGTCGGGCGGATCAAGATCGACCGCTCCTTTGTCACCCGCATGCATGAAGACGAGGACCAGCAACGGATGGTGTCGGCGATCCTGTCGATGGCCCGACATCTTGAGGTGCTGACCCTCGCCGAAGGGGTCGAATGCGCCGAAGAACAGGTCATGCTGGCGCAGATGGGCTGCCACCACCTGCAAGGCTATGCGATTGCCCGCCCGATGCCCGCCGAGGATCTGGTCGGCTGGCTGGACGCGCATAATGCGGCACTGGCTTGCGGCGAACCCTGGTGCGAAGACAGCGAGCAGCAAAAAACCGCCAGCCGCGCCTGACCCTCACGGCCAGTGCGCCGCGCGCCACCTTCGCGGGTTCGGCAGCTCCCCGATCTCGCCCCCGCCTCGCGGTTCGTGCATTTGCGTGAACTGCCCCCCTCCCGCATCGCGCCCCACCGCAATCTTGCACCACCAGGCGACCGCCGCCGATTTGCGGCTGCTTTCTGCGGCGCGCCGATCTGGCCGGGCGCTCATTGGCGTTTTTGCGCGCTGCTTGCGCTTTCTCCAAAGTCAACCGAAGATGTCGCGCGCAAAACCCGCCTTTGCACCCCGCGTAGGGGGATTCCGCTTGACCTTTGCGGGCAGGGCAGGTTGAACCCTCCCTGCATTGAAATCGCGCCCGGAAAGTACCGATGGACGATCAAACCAAAAACCTAATCCTCGCTTTTGCCCTGAGCCTCGCGGTTATCATGGGCTGGTTCGCGCTGTTCCCACCGCCCGAGCCCGATCCCTCCGAGAGTGTCGCGCAAAGCGAATTGCTGCCACCTCCGGCCGGTGACGCACCTGCCGCCTCGGCCGCAGAAACCACCGCGACGCCGCTGGCCCAGACCGTGCGCGTGGCGATTGAAACGCCGCGCCTGACCGGCTCGATCGCGCTGACCGGTGGTCGTTTCGACGATCTGCAACTGCGCGACTACACGGAAACCGTCGACGACGACTCCGACCTCGTGCACCTGCTGAATCCGGTGGGCGGCGAACGGCATCCCTATTATGCGCTCTTTGGCTGGAGCCCGCGCGGCGCGCTGGATTACGCCCAAGTGCCCGGCCCGAACACCGAATGGACGCAGGTCGGCAGCAATGATCTGACCCCCGAGACTCCGGTCAGCCTGCGTTGGGACAATGGCGCCGGGTTGATCTTTACCCGTGTGATCAGCGTCGACGAAGACTTCGCCTTCACCATCGACCAAAGTGTCGAGAACACCTCGGACGCGGCCGTTTCGCTCGATCCTTACGGGATTCTGGCGCAGCACAGCCAGCCCGATGACCTGCAGGCATTCTTCATCTCGCATGAAGGTCTGGTCAGCATGGCCGACGGCAGCCTGACCGAAGACAGCTATAAAAACATGACCAATTACACGGTCAGCGAGCGTGAAGGCACCCCCGCCAGCCAGCAATCCGTTGCGGAAAACGGCTGGATCGGCTTCACCTCGAAATACTTCATGGCCTCGCTGATCGGCATGCCGGGACAAGGCTTTACCGCCGTGTCGCAACATGTGCCGGGCGCCGATATCTATCAGGCCAGCATGCGCCAAGCCACCGTCACGGTGCAGCCCGGCGCCACCAGCAGCGTGCAATCGATGCTGTTCACCGGCGCCAAGGAATTCGCCACCCTGTCCGAATATGAGGACGCAGAGGTCGAGCGGTTCACCGATGCGATCGACTGGGGCTGGTTCTTCTTCCTCACCCGCCCGATCTTTCAGGTGCTCAACTTCATCCACGGCGTGATCGGCAACATGGGCTGGTCGATCCTCGTGCTGACCCTGTTCCTCAAGGCACTGCTTCTCCCGCTGGCGTGGAAATCCTACGTCTCGATGGCGCGGATGAAAGAGCTTCAGCCGGAAATGGCGAAGCTCAAGGAGCGCGCTGGCGACGACCGTCAGAAGCTGCAGCAGGAAATGATGACCCTCTACCGTGAAAAGAAGGTCAATCCCGCCGCTGGCTGCCTGCCGATCCTGCTGCAAATCCCGATCTTCTTCTCGCTCTATAAGGTGATCTTCGTCACCATCGAGCTGCGGCACGCGCCGTGGATCTGGGTGTTCAACGACCTCTCGGCGCCCGATCCGACCTCGCTGTATAACCTCTTCGGCATGCTGCCATGGGCGGCACCTGAGGCGGGCACGATCATGGCGACGGCATTCCTTGGCATCCTGCCGCTGCTGTTCGGCACGACGATGTGGTTCCAGATGCGCCTGAACCCGGCCCCCGCCGATCCGATGCAGGCGATGATCTTCAACTGGATGCCATGGGTCTTCATGTTCGTTATGGGCGGCTTCGCCTCGGGCCTGTTGATCTACTGGATCGGGAACAACATCATCACCTTCACCCAGCAGTATCTGATCATGTCGACCCATGGCGCGCGGCCCGACGTGTTCGGCAATATCAAAGCCTCGGTGAAACGAAAAAAGGGCGATAAGTCAGGATAGGGCGGCGCATTCACGCATCCCCTCTGGCGCGCCAGAGCCAGACAGGGCGGCCCCGCAACGGGCCGCCCGCCTCCATTCTAGCCCTCGCACTAATGTTCACCCGTTGAGCGTTGAGGATTTCGGCCCCTGCGCACGCGTGCTACCCTCGGGCCAAAGCGCCCAAACCGATGAAGTGACAGCCCGCCATGACCCATCCCGAACCGCAGCCCCTGCCCTTCCCGCTGACCGACACGCCGCCGCCCGAAGACCTTGAGGCGGGGCGCAAGCTCTTTGCCGGTGATGTCGATTTCGTCAAAGGCGTGGTGGCGATTTCCGGCCTGCCGCCCGCCGACCGGATCGAGGTCTGTTTCGCCGGCCGCTCGAATGTCGGCAAATCCAGCCTGATCAACGCGCTGACCGGCCGCAAATCCCTCGCGCGCACCTCGAACACCCCGGGCCGCACGCAAGAGATCAACTATTTCGACGTTGGCGGGCAGCTGTTTCTGGTCGACCTGCCGGGCTATGGCTATGCCGAGGCGCCGGTCAATATCGTCAAACAATGGCAGGCGCTGCTCAAGGCCTATCTGTCCGGCCGTGTGACCCTGCGCCGCGCCTTCGTGTTGATTGACATGCGCCACGGGATCAAAGCCGTCGACGCCGAGATCATGGACCTGTTGAACAAATCCGCGGTGACCTTTCAGGTGGTGCTGACCAAAGCCGACAAGATCAGCAAGACCGAGCAGGAACGCACCCTCAAACAGGTTCGCGAGACCTTGCAAAAACACCCCGCCGCCTTCCCCGAGATCCTTGTGACCTCCTCGGAAAAGGGCGATGGTGTCGCGACCCTCCGCGCCTTGATCGCAACCATGCAGTAACCGCCCGTGAGACAGCAAACCATGAACCGTGACTGGACCGCCATCGCCCGGACTTTGTCCGAAGCCCTTCCCTATCTGCAGCGGTTCTCCGGCGCCGTTGTGGTCGTCAAATTCGGCGGCAACGCGATGGGCGACGCCGAGGCGATGGCCGAATTCGCCCGTGATGTGGTGCTGATGCGGCAGGTCGGGCTCAACCCGATCGTGGTGCATGGCGGCGGCCCGATGATCAATGATCTGCTGAACCGGCTGGGCATCGAATCGAATTTCGTGCGCGGCAAGCGGGTGACCGATAAGGCCACCGTCGAAGTCGTCGAAATGGTGCTCACCGGTCTGGTGAACAAGCGCATCGTGCAGGCGATCATGGATGAGGGCGGGCGCGCGGTGGGGCTCTCGGGCAAGGATGACGATATGATCGTCTGCGAGCCTGATGATCCGGAACTCGGCTTTGTCGGTCGTCCGGTCGAGATGAATGTGCAGGTGCTGCGCGATCTGTTCAACGCCGGGATCATCCCCGTCGTTGCCCCGGTCGCCACCGGCATGGAGGCGAACCAGACCTTCAACGTCAACGGCGACACCGCCGCCGGCGCGATTGCTGGCGCGCTCAAGGCTGACCGTCTGTTGCTGCTCACCGATGTCAGCGGCGTGAAGGGGGCCAATGGCGATGTGGTCACCGAACTCACCGATGTGCAGGTGCGCGAGATGATCGCCGAGGGCACGATTGCGGGCGGGATGATCCCGAAAACCGAAACCGCGCTTGAGGCGCTCGAGGCGGGGGTGCGGGCGGTGGTGATCCTTGACGGGCGGGTGCCGAATGCCTGCCTGTTGGAGCTGTTCACCGAGCATGGCGCGGGCAGTATGATCCGCATGGCCGCGCGCGAGGCACCGGCTGATGGCGACGACGGCTGACCTGATCTCGGCGCTCGGGGCCGAGCATCTGCTGGTGCTGGCCGCTCTGCCCGCTGACCCTGAGTTTTGCCCCGCGCCGCTGCAATCGCTGGTGCTGATCGGGCCGGAAGGTGGCGCAGCTTGGTGGGAGTTGGTCACCGCCTCACCGGAATGGCAGGACGGCGCGCCGGACCCGATTGATCGCTGGTCGAAACGTATCCTTGACGGGATCGCGGCGCGGTTCGGGGGGATGGCGCTTTATCCGTCCGATGGGCCGCCCTATCCGCCGTTCTTTCGCTGGGCGCAGGACTCGGGCGCGCTCTGGCAGTCGCCGGTGGGGATGTTGGTGCATGCCGACGCGGGGCTTTGGGTGTCGTTTCGCGGGGCGCTGGCGCTGCCGTTCACGGTCACAATCCCCGCCACCACGAACCCTTGCCTGAGCTGCGCGGAGCAGCCCTGTCTGAGCGCCTGTCCGGTGGCGGCGCTCTCAAAGGCGAAGGGCTACGATATCGCCGCCTGTCACGCGCATCTGGACCGGCCTGCGGGGGCGGATTGTCTTTCCGAGGGGTGCCGCGCGCGTCGTGCTTGCCCCGCGTCACAATCCCATGCAAGACTGGCGCAACAGTCTGCCTATCACATGAGCCGGTTTCATACATGACAAAGCGCCTGATTCTTACGCGGCATGCCAAATCCAGCTGGGATGATCCGACGACCCCTGACCATGACCGCCCATTGAATGAGCGCGGCAAGGCGGCGGCGGCCGATTTGGGCGCCTGGCTGGCCTCGCGCGGGTATCAGCCCGAGGAGGTGCTCTGCTCGGATGCGGCGCGCACCCATGAGACCTGGAGCGGGGTCGCGCCGGAGTTGGAGGGGGCGCCGGAGGTGACCTTGAAACCCGCGCTGTATCATGCCGGACCGGATGTGATGATGGCGGTATTGCGCCATGCCACGGCGGATACGGTGATGATGATCGGGCATAATCCGGGGATCAGCGAATTCGCCGAAAGGATCGTCGCGCAGGTGCCGCCTAATCCGGATTTCCAGCGCTATCCGACCGGCGCGACTTTGGTGGTGACCTTGGAAATCGACGACTGGGGCCAGGTGGAATACGGGTTCGGGGCGGTGCGGGATTTTATCGTGCCGAGCGAAGTTCCGGCCTGAGACGCGCCGCCAAATAGCAGCGCTGTCCCGCGCGTGGGACATTGCGCCGTGCCAATGAAATCAACCCCTTACGCTGTCGCGTTAGGGATTTTTTAACGGTGTCTCGCCGCGCGCCGCCCCCTCATCTTTGTGCTCTAAATATCCTCGGGGGTGAATTTGCGCAGCAAAGAGGGGGCGGAAAGCCCCCTGCCACCGCCCGGCGGATACGCCGGGCTGTCAGGGACGCGCCCGAGCCTGGGTGGGCGCTCCTGCCCTTGCCAGAAGGCGTTGCAATTCAAAGCACTCTTGTCGGTCGAGCCATACACTTCATCGCCGATGCGCCCTCCCGGGGGGAGGGTCGGGCGCGGCCCGTGGTGCCCCCGGGCGTAAGGGTAGATTGGTGCGGGGCAAAAAGGGGGCCGTGGCCCCCTTTTCTTAGCGTCCCAACCCTGACGCGGTGTTTAGGGCGTGTCGCACCCAATTGAGTTCACCTGTTGGCGTGAACGCATTGGCTTTGCCAACGCTGCCTCACCCCAACCGGTGAATGCCCGATCCGTATTGAGTGCGACACGCTTTAGTGCCCCAGAATCTGGCTCAGGAACAGCTGCGTGCGTTCGGATTGCGGGTTGTTGAAGAACTCGTTGGGCTCGTTCTGCTCGACAATCTGGCCTTGGTCCATGAACACCACACGGTTGGCCACCGCCTGCGCAAAGCCCATCTCATGGGTCACGCAGAGCATCGTCATCCCCTCTTCCGCGAGCTCGATCATCGTGTCGAGCACCTCTTTGATCATCTCGGGATCGAGCGCCGAAGTCGGCTCGTCAAACAGCATGATCCGCGGTTTCATACAGAGCGAGCGCGCGATCGCCACACGCTGCTGCTGCCCGCCCGATAGCTGGCCGGGGAATTTATTGGCCTGCTCGGGGATTTTCACCTTTTCCAGATAATACATCGCGGTTTCCTCGGCCTCGCGCTTGGGCGTTTTGCGCACCCAGATCGGCGCCAGCGTGAGGTTTTCGAGGATCGTCAGATGCGGGAACAGGTTGAAATGCTGGAACACCATCCCGACCTCGGAGCGCACCTTGTCGATGTTCTTCAGGTCCGACGAAAGTTCCGTTCCATCGACGATGATCTGCCCCGCCTGATGTTCCTCAAGCCGGTTGATACAGCGGATCAGCGTCGATTTGCCCGAGCCCGAGGGGCCGCAGATCACGATCCGCTCGCCCCTATTCACCGTCATATTGATGTCGCGCAACACATGGAACGCGCCATACCATTTGTTCATATTGGTAATCTGGATCGCGACCTCATCGCTCACCGTCATCTGGCTGCGGTCGATACCGCGTTCTGCCGTCGTGTTCATTGGTTTCTCCTTAACGGTGGTCGGTCTTCAGGCGGCGTTCAAGATACATCGAATAGCGCGACATCCCGAAACAGAAGATCCAGAAGATCGCGCCGATGAAGATGAACAGCTCCCAATAAATACCCTGCCAGTCGGAACTGGCGCGGATGGCACTGGACAGGCCGATCGGATCCAACAGGCCGATAAAGACCACCAGCGTGGTGTCCTTGAACAACCCGATGAAGGTGTTGACGATGCCCGGGATCGAGATTTTCAGCGCCTGCGGCATGATGATCAGCCGCTGTGCCTTCCAGTAATCGAGCCCCAGCGCATCGGCCGCCTCATATTGGCCGTTGGGCAAGGCCGCCAGACCGCCGCGAATCACCTCGGCCATATAGGCGGTGGCAAACAGCGTGACCATGATGATCACCCGCAGGATCAGGTCGAAATTGGTCCCCGGTGGCAGGAAGTAGTTCAGCAGCAAGGACGCGGTGAACAGCAGGGTGATCAGCGGCACGCCGCGGACGAACTCAATAAACACCACGCAGATGGTTTTGATCAGCGGCATATTCGATTGCCGCCCCAGTGCCAGCAGGATGCCCAAGGGCAGCGACAGGACAATGCCGGTGACGCCGATGATGATCGACAGCATAAAGCCGCCGAAGTCATTGGATTGCACCGCTTCCAACCCGATCGGGATCATGCTGTGCAGCGCTTCGGTGACCGGCCCCATCAGGTAGAACCACCAGATCAGCGGCGCGATGATCGCCGCGGCGCTGGTGATCAGCGTGCTATAGCCCGAGGTCAGCCGCGCGGCGATATAGCCGACGACAAACCCCGCTGCGATCATCAGCGGCAGCCAGACGGTGCCCCCCCAGAGCAGGAAAAACCCGATAAACGGATAGGCGACCGAGAAAAACAGCCATTTGCGCGGCACATTCGGGAACAGCACCGGCGCAAGGGCAACAAGCATCAGCACGAAGGCAAGGATCGGGCGCCAGTATAGCTCGGGCGGGTAGAAGCCGAACAAAAGCTGGTGCCAGCGGTCGTTGATCACCCCCCAACAAGCGCCGAAAGTGCCATGTTCATTGACCGCGCCGGCGGCGGCGAGGATCTCACGGCATTGCGCCAGTGATTCCGCCTCCCAGACCGAGTTGAGCAGCCAGGGGCCGATGGCCATCACCGCCCAGGCGATCACCGCCAGCGAGATCACCGTCAGGATCGTATTGACCCAGCCGCTGAACAGATTCTCGCGGACCCAGCGCACCGCGCCGACCTCCGAGACCGGCGGCGCCTGTTCGCCCAGCATTTCGGTGCGGACATAGTTGAGACCATGATGCTCTTCCATATCAGCGCTCCCTCAGCTTGACGCGGTTGTTGTAGAGATTCATCGCCGAAGAGATCAGCAGCGACAGGAGCAGATAGATCAGCATCATCAGCCCCATCCCCTCGAGCTCACGCCCGGTCTGGTTGATGGTGATCCCGCCCAGCGTCGAGCGCAGGTCCATATAGCCCACCGCCAGCCCCAGCGAGGTGTTCTTGGTGATGTTGAGATATTGCGAGATCATCGGCGGGATGATCACCCGCATCGCCTGCGGCAGAATCACCAGCCGCATGGTTTTGCCGGGCTGGATGCCAAGCGCGGCGGCGGCCTCGGACTGGCCCTTCGAGATCGCCATGATCCCGCCGCGCACCACTTCGGCGATAAAGGCGCCGGTGTAGAAGCTTAAGCCCAGCCACATCGCGATCAGCGAGGACCGCATATGGATGCCGCCCCTGAAGTTGAACCCCGCGAGCGCCGGATAATCGAGGTAGAACCCGAGCGCGACCAGCAGCACAATCGCCGGACCAAAGAGGATCAGGATCGATTTCCACCATGTTTTGGGGCGCACGCCGGTGGCGTTTTGCACCTTGGTGGCATGGGCGATCAGCCGCTTGTTGGCCCAGATCGACAGCACCACCACAAGGATAAAGGCAATCGCATCAAGGCTCGGCGCGACAAACCCGAGATCCAGCGTGCCGAGGCTGCGCTCGAACTGCGGGGCGGGGATATAGACGCCGCGGTTGGTGATCGCGACGCTGTCAAAGACCTGCATCGTCGCCTCGGGCGTATCGCCGCGGAAGTCGCGCGGCGCGGGCATCGATTCGGCCATGATCGCGCCGAAGACCACGATCCACAGCAGCGCCGGGATGTTGCGGAAGGTCTCGATATAGATGGTCATCAACCGGCCGATGATCCAGTTATTCGACAGCCGCAGCACCCCCGCGATCACCCCGAGGACGGTCGCGGTGACACAGGCCATCACCGCCAGGATCAGCGTGTTGAGCAGCCCGACCCAAGCGGCGCGCGCATGGGTGCTGGTAGAGGAATATTCGATCGGGCGCTGCGAAATATCGTAGCCCGAGACGTTCCATAGAAAGCTGAACGAGAAATCCTTGCCCAGAGCCGCGAGGTTGCGGATCGTATTGTCGACCAGCCAGGCGGCGCCCAGCATCAACAAAAACAGTGCAAAAATCTGAATAGTGTAAGAACGATACCGCGTATCATAAAGCAGCATGCTCAAGCGAAATGACCCTGTCGGAGCCCCGCTGTCCATCGCCATTATATATCTCCCTGCATCCGTGCGCTTTTGTTTTTTTCGCAGCCCCGATGAGGCGGCAAGCACGTTTATGCGTTGTCTCTAAAAGAGAAACGGCGCGCGGCCCGGAGACCGCGCGCCGAACCGATCCTTAACGGAAGGGCGGTGCGTACATCAGACCACCCTGGGTCCATTGTGCGTTGAGACCGCGGGCCAGACCGACCGGCGTTTGCTCGCCGATGTTGGCGGCAAAGATCTCGCCGTAGTTGCCCGAAGCGGCGATGGCGCGCACGGCCCAGTCAGCCTCGAGACCCAGCATTTCGCCGAGCGACCCTTCGGTGCCCATCATCCGGTTGATCTCCGGATTGTCGGTGCCGGCGGTCATCTGGTCGAGGTTGGTCGAGGTGATGCCCAGCTCTTCGGCGGCGACCAGCGCGTTCAGCGTCCAGCGGACAATGTCGGCCCATTCGTCATCGCCCTGACGGACCAGCGGACCGAGCGGCTCTTTCGAGATGATCTCGGGCAGAATCACGTGATCGCCCGGCGCGCTGAACGAGGCGCGGGTTGCGGCGAGGCCCGAAGCATCGGTGGTATAGGTGTCGCAAGCGCCGGCCAGATACTGCTGCTGCGCTTCGGCGTTGGTCTCGATCGGCACCGGCTCATAGGTCATGTTGTTAGCGCGGAAGAAGTCCGCGAGGTTCAACTCGGTGGTGGTGCCGGTCTGGATGCAGACCGTGGCGCCGTCGAGTTCGGTGGCCGAGGACACGCCCAACTCACGGTTGGTGATAAAGCCCTGACCGTCGTAATAGTTCACGCCGACAAAGGTAAAGCCGAGGTCAACATCGCGCGACAGCGTCCAGGTGGTGTTGCGGGCCAGCATGTCGATCTCGCCCGAGGCCAGCGCGGTAAAGCGGGTCTGGCCGGTGGTCGGCACAAAGTTCACCGCCATCGGATCATCAAGCACAGCCGCGGCCACCGCGCGGCAGATCGCCACGTCAAAGCCCTGCCATACGCCATTGGCGTCAGGCGCGCTGAAGCCGTTGACGCCGGTCGAGACGCCACAGTTCAATGTGCCGCGCTCTTGCACGTCTTCCAGCGTCCCGGCCGCAGCCATACCGGCAGCCAGGCCGGCGACGGTCAGCGTCCCGAGAAATACAGATTTTTTCATTTTTACCTCTTCCTGTTGTCTTCACCGCCTGAGCGGCCGCCCCCCAAAGACCGGAGGACCTTGAATACCGGAGTTACCGGCGCAACATCGCGCAAAGCGATGAGCCGCATGTCGCGGCCTTGCAGGTTAAATCTGATCGGAGATTTCGGATGCGTCAAGTACATCCTTCCCGCTGCGCGCATTACGCCAAGGAAAAGACCCGTCAAAACGCAGATTGTGGCGGTTATTTTAGCAAGCTGCTGTCTGTGGTGCAGGCGTTAAAATAGCGCCCGGCATTGAGGAAGGCAGCGCGGCGCGTGGCGATCAATTCGGCGGCGTCTTCGTCGGCGCCCCATTGCTCGATCTGCCAATCCTCATCAAGCTGCGAGGCCTGCCAGAGGGTCTCAGGGTCGCGGTGATTTTCCGCCGCTGCCAGCCCGATCACCAGAGAGCCCGAGACCGCCACAAGGTCATGGAATGCCGCCAGTTGAAACGCGGTGAACTGCGCAACATGGGCGCCGAGACGCTGGGTAACCTGTTGATCTTGCGGGGTTGGCATCACGCCGGTGGTGATATTCCAGGTGACCCCGAAACGCTGGCTGGCCCAGTCAAGCAGCGGATCCCAAGCCGCCGCCTGCCGCGCGATCAGCGCCTCGGGGAAACTGGCGCGGTAGCACAGAAGATCGGTCTCGCCGTAGGCCACCAGCATCGCCGCGACCTCGTCGAATTGCGTCGCCACCTTGTCAATCGCGGCATTGGCAAAGCGGGTGGCGGGCATGGTCTCGGGGTCGATTTTTTCGCCCTGCGCCTGCCATTCCGCCGCGATCATCTCGGCAATTGCGCGGGTCGGCACCAAAAGCGGCGCCTTGGCGGGGGTTTTTACCTCGCGCCCGTCCAGTTGCACGCCGAATCCGTCTTTGGTTTCGGTGATCTCGGTTTTGGTCCAGAAGCGTTTGCGGGACGTGCTCATGACGGGCTCCAGAGGCTATCAATGGTCGCCGGCAGGGCGGCGAAATCGTCGATCAGATGGTCGGCGGCCGCCAGCGCGGTGACCGGATGATAGCCCCAGCTGACGCCGATGGTATGGACACCGGCGGCGCGGCCCATCTCCATATCAAAGCTGGTATCGCCGATCATCACGGTGTTCTCCGGCGTGGTTCCGGCCTCGCGCATCGCCGTCAGCACCATCGAAGGGCTGGGTTTGGACGGGTGATCATCGGCAACCTGCGTGGTGACGAAATAGCCGTTGAGTTCATGCGCGGCCAGCACATGGGTCAGCCCGCGGCGCGATTTGCCGGTGGCGACGCCCAGAAACATCCGCTCGCGTCCGGCCAGCGCCTCGATCGCGGCGCGGGCACCGGGGTAGAGCGGCGAACCGGCGTCGGCGCGCAACTGGGTAAAACTGGCTTTATAGGCGGCGACAAGGCGCGGATGGTCGGCCTCGGGCGCCAGCTGCGCCATCGCCTGCGGCAGCGACAGGCCGACAATGCCAAGGATCGCCTCATGCGGCGGGCAGGTCAGACCGCATGAGGCGAAGGCAAAACCCATCGCCCCCGCGATATGCATCTGGCTGTCGACCAGCGTGCCATCAACGTCGAAAATAACCAGTTTCATCGCGTCTCAGAGGTCCTCGAAGGGATCGGCGGGCACATCGCTCTCGCGCCAGCCCAGCGTTTTCCAGCTGCGCGCCATATGCGAGGGCAAGGGCGCGGTGAGGTTGATTTCATCGCCGGTGATCGGATGGGTAAAGCGGATCGAGCGGGCGTGGAGATGCAGCTTGCGGCTGATATCACCGCCGAGTTGCGCGCCCCAGCCATCGCCGAGGTTTTCCTGCCCCGAGCCGCCATATTTACCGTCGCCGACAATCGGATGCCCCAGTTCGGCCATATGCGCGCGCAGCTGGTGGGTGCGGCCGGTGATCGGCACCAGCGCCATCCATGCGGCGCGGCTACCCAAGCGTTCGAGCACGGCGAAATCGGTGGTCGCGCGTTTGGCGCCGATGGTGTCGTCGATGTCGCGCGGATGGATGCAGCGCATTTTCTCGGCGCCGTGGCCGCCGGTTTTCACCAGACCAAAGCGCACCGTGCCCATTGCCGGCGAGGGCACACCGGCGACAATCGCCCAGTAGATCTTGCGGGTGCTGCGGTTGCGAAACGCCTCACCGAGACGGCGGGCAATGCGCGGGGTGCGGGCCAGTAGCAGCACGCCAGAGGTGTCCTTGTCCAAGCGATGCACCAGCACCGGCCGGTCTTTGTAGCCGAATTTCAGCGCCTCGGTGAGCCCGTCAACATGGCGGTTGCCCTGCCCCGAGCCGCCCTGCGAGGGCAGGCCCGGCGGTTTGTTCAGCGCGATGATATGCTCGTCCTGCCAGAGCACCGCCTCCTGGATCATCCGCGCGTCGGCGTCGGCAATCGTCTCGACCTCGACGCGCACCGGCGCCGGAGCCTGCCCCGCCGGCAAGGGCGGCACGCGCACCTTCTGGCCCTCTTCGACACGGTCCGAGGCTTTCACCCGCTTGCCATCAAGGCGCAATTCGCCCTTGCGGCAGAATTTCTCGACCATGCCCTGGGTGACCTGCGGAAAGCGTTTGCGCAGCGCGCGGTCAAGCCGCTGGCCGGCCTCGTCTTCGGTGATTTCAATATGTTGGACACCGCTCATGCGATCAGGCTCCGTGCAAGGATCAAACCGGCGGCAATTGCCACCAGCGACAAGATAACCGATGCCATGACATAGGCTCCGGCGGCCCAGGTTTCGCCGCGCTGCCAGAGGGTCAGCGCGTCCAGCGAAAAGGCCGAGAATGTGGTGAAACCGCCCAGCAGGCCGGTCATCAGAAAGGGCGCGTAACGGGTGCCGTTGACCTGCGCCAAAACCACCACCACAACGCCCATGACAAAGCTGCCGATCACATTGACCGCCAGCGTGCCCCAAGGGAAACCGGCGCCCAGAAGCCGCAGCGCCGCGAGGCCGGTCAAATACCGGCACGAGGCCCCCAAAGCGCCCCCGAGTGCAACCTGAACAAGCGTTCCCATCATCGGCTTGCCTTGAACCGGGCATGGCGCAAAGTCAACCCAAAGCCCTTTATTCTCAGGTGCCGCGCTCGCCTTGGCGCTTGCTGCGCAGCCGCGCGAAATACTCGACGCGCTTTTTCAACTCGCGCTCGAACCCGCGTTCGGGTGGCGCATAGAGCACCGGCCGTTTGACCCCGTCGGGAAAGTAGTTCTGCCCCGAGAACCCGTCCTCGGCGTCATGGTCATAGGCGTAGCCGGCGCCGTAGCCCTGCTCTTTCATCATTGTCGTCGGCGCGTTGAGGATATGCGCGGGCGGCATCTCGGAGCCGGTCTTTTTGGCCAGCCGCCGCGCCGCGTTATAGGCCATATAGACGGCGTTGGATTTCGGCGCCAAGGCCAGATAGGTCACCGCGCCGGCCAGCGCCAGCTCGCCCTCGGGGCTGCCCAGACGCTCGAAGATCTGCCAGGCCTCAAGGCAGCGCGCCTGCGCTTGCGGATCGGCCAGACCGATGTCCTCGATCGCCATACGGGTGATGCGGCGGGCCAGAAAGCGGGGATCCTCGCCGCCCTCGAGCATCCGCGCGAACCAATAGAGCGCCGCGTCGGGGTCCGAGCCGCGCACCGATTTATGCAGCGCCGAAATCAGGTTGTAATGCTCTTCGCCGTTCTTGTCGTATTTCGCCGCGCGCCGCATCAGACGTTTCGACAGGCTCTCGCGGTCCAGGGGCGCCTTGAGCCTCCACGCCATCACCTGCTCGATCAGGTTAAGGAGCGCGCGCCCGTCGCCATCGGCCATTTCCAAAAGCGCCTCACGCGCCTCGGCTTTCAGCGGCAGCGCGCGATCCAGCGCCCGCTCGGCGCGCTGGGTCAGCAGCTCCAGATCGGCTAGCGTCAGGCGGGTCAGCACGATCACCTGCGCGCGGCTCATCAAGGCGGCGTTTAATTCAAATGAGGGGTTCTCGGTGGTGGCGCCGACCAACAGGATCGTGCCGTCCTCCATATAGGGCAGAAACCCGTCCTGCTGGGCCTTGTTGAAGCGGTGGATCTCATCGACGAACAGCAAGGTCCCTTGCCCGTTGCCCCGCCGCATCCGCGCCGCCTCGAAGACCTTGCGCAGATCCGGCACGCCGGTGAAAATCGCGCTGATCTGGACGAAATGCAGGTCGGTGGCCTGCGCGAGCAGCCGCGCGATGGTGGTTTTGCCCACCCCCGGCGGCCCCCAGAGGATCAGGGACGACAGCGCGCCCGCCCCCAGCATCGCGCCCAAAGGGCCATCGGCGCCCAGCACCGCGCCCTGCCCGATCACCTCGGAGAGCACCTGCGGGCGCAGCCGGTCGGCCAGCGGGCGCGGGGCCTGCGTCTCGTCGGTCGGCGCGTTGGCGGTCTCGCTTGCCGCAGAGGTATTGAACAAATCAGCCATAGTGCCAGATTACGCCGCAAGCGCCCTTTATGCCATGCGAATAAACACCGCGAAGCAGGTCGCGCCACCCTGCCCCATCAGGCACGCCCCGCCCCGTCATCTGTCGATAAATATCCCGGGGGGCGGCGCAGCCGCGGGGGCAGAGCCCCCTCCACCCCTGCCCCTAAACGCAGCGCCTCACAGCCGGAAGCGCAACAGGCTGCGCTGCCCTTCGCGCAGAATCTCGATCTCCCAATAGCGCGAGGGATCGCGCAGGAGCCGCTCGAGATCGCGGCTCGACATCACCGGCTGGCGGTTGACCGACAGAAGCACATCACCGGCCATCAGACCGGCGCGGGCGGCGAGGTCGCGGGCTTCGACCACCACCACGCCATTGGCCTCGGGGTGCAGGTTGTATTCGGCGATCACCGCAGGATTGATGGTCTCGGCCACCAGCCCGCGCAGGGCCAGATCGGTGATGGTGACACGGTTGCGGGCGGGGGATTCGGGCGGTGCGGTGAGGATCAGGTCGGTGCTGGAATGGGTCTGGCCGCGCAGATAGGACAGTTCGACCTCGCCGCCGATGCCCTGCGCCGAGAGGCGGAACATCATTTCCTGCGGCGAATTCACCGCCTCGCCATCGACCGCAAGCACCACATCACCGACCCTGAGCCCCGCCGCGCCCAAGGGGCTGCGCGGGTGCATCTGGGCGATCACCACGCCCTGCGGCAGGCTGAGGCCAAACCCCTCGGCCAGCGCCGCATCCACCGCCTGACCGGTGATCCCGATCCATGGCCGCATGAACTGGCTGCGCCCCTCGCGCGCCTGCGCCACCACCTGTTCCACCAGATTGGCGGGGATCGCAAAGCCGATACCATTGGAGCCGCCCGAGCGGGTCAGGATCGCGGTGTTAATGCCAACCAGACGGCCCTGCATATCGACCAGCGCGCCGCCCGAGTTGCCGGGATTGATCGCCGCGTCGGTCTGGATGAAATAGCCGCGCCCCGAGCCCATCGCGAGGCCGGATCGCGCCAGCGCCGAGACGATGCCGCTGCTCACCGTCTGGCCAACGCCGAAGGGGTTGCCGATGGCCAGCACCAGATCGCCGACCTCGATATTATCCGAATCGGCCAGGTCGATCACCGGCAGATTGGCCGCGCCGCGCAGTTGCAGCACCGCCAGATCGCTTTCGCGGTCGGCGAGGATCACATCGGCGGCAAATTCGCGGCGGTCGCCAAGCACCACGCGGATATCATCGGCGCCGCCGACCACATGGTAATTGGACACCACAATGCCGTCTGCCGAGACGATCACCGCCGAGCCGAGCGCGTTTTGCACCCTTGGGGCGGCGCGGCCACGGTCGCCGAACAATTGCCCGAACAAAGGATCGTCAAAGAACGGATTGGGGCGGCTTTCCACAATCCGGCGGGCATAGATCGAGGCCACCGCGGGGGCGGCCTGACGCACCACCGGCGCATAGCTCAGGCTGATCTGCGCGCGGCTTTGCGGCACCTCCTCGGTGATCGGCGCGGGCGCGACGGTCTGCGCCGCGGCGCCATGTGACAGGTGATGGGCGAGCGGCGCGCTGCCCCCCGCTGCAATGAACGCGCCGAGGCCGATAACCGCCAGCGCCCCTCCGACCAGAAAGAAACGTCGCATTGCGCCCTCCGTAGATGCCAAAATCGAAATCAAATTGCGGGTCCGACAGATAATGGGGTCGGTGCACGGGTGATTCAACGCGGGCGCACGCCGATGGCGGCGCCCTGCTGTTCAGTGCAGAAAAAAGCCCCCGCTGCCAAGGCAACGAGGGCTCAATTTTTCGTAAGTCGTGCCTAGTTGCTTGGCCTAGGTGCCGATTGCTTACGCTTCGGCGTCGTCAGCCGCATCTTCGCGGGCGCGGTCGGCGGCGCCTTTGGCCTCGACGTCACGCTCGACAAATTCGATGATCGCCATCGGTGCCATATCGCCATAGCGGAAACCGGCGCGCAGCACGCGGGTGTAACCGCCCTGACGCTCGGCATAGCGCGGGCCGAGGACTTCGAACAGCTTGGCGACGTCCTTGTCCTGCTTGAGCATCGCTGCGGCCTGACGGCGGGCGTGCAGATCGCCGCGCTTGGCGAGGGTGATCATCTTCTCGATGATCGGGCGCAATTCTTTGGCTTTCGGCAGCGTGGTCTTGATCTGCTCGTGCTCGATCAGCGAGCCACACATATTCGAGAACAGCGCTTTGCGGTGTTCATGGGTCCGGTTGAGGCGGCGGTAGCCACGGGCGTGACGCATGGTGTATCTCCTATTAACGTCGTTTTGCTTTGTCCGGCGGCCCCTGCGTGAGGACCGCTCTCCTTGCGGGTGATATCCCGAGTCGTCTTGGGGCGCGTGCACCCCGGGTCGTCTTATGCGGCTTGGCACACACCCCACAGATGTAGGGTGTGTGCTTTGCACGCACCGTTCTTAGAACTGGTCCTCAAAACGCTTGGCCAGCTCTTCGATGTTCTCTGGCGGCCAGTCTTCGACTTCCATACCCAGATGCAGGCCCATGCCCGACAGCACTTCCTTGATCTCGTTCAAGGACTTGCGGCCGAAGTTCGGGGTGCGCAGCATCTCGGCTTCGGTTTTCTGGATCAGATCGCCAATATACACGATATTGTCGTTCTTCAGGCAGTTTGCAGACCGCACCGAAAGCTCCAGCTCGTCGACCTTCTTGAGCAGCAGCGGGTTGAATTCCAGCCCGTCGTCGGCATCGCCACGGCCTGCGGCTTCCGGCTCTTCGAAGTTGACGAAAACCTGCAGCTGGTCTTGCAGAATGCGGGCGGCAAAGGCCACCGCGTCATCCGGCGTCACCGAACCGTCGGTTTCGATCTTCATCGTCAGCTTGTCATAGTCGAGCACCTGCCCCTCACGGGTGGGCGCGACCTCGTAGGCGACTTTCTTCACCGGCGAGTAGATCGCATCGATCGGGATCAACCCGATGGGCGCGTCTTCGGGACGGTTTTTATCAGCCGACACATAGCCTTTGCCGGTGTTCACGGTGAGTTCCATGAACAATTCGGCGCCTTCGTCGATGTGGCAGATCACGTGGTCGGCGTTGAGCACTTCGATGCCCGCCGTCACCGCGATATCGCCAGCTTTGACAACCGCCGGACCGCGGGTCGAGATGGTCACCCGCTTGGGGCCATCGACGTCCATCCGCAGGGCCACGCCCTTGAGGTTGAGGACGATGTCGGTCACGTCTTCGCGCACGCCAGCGACGCTGGAGAATTCGTGCAGCACGTTGTCGATCTGCACCGAAGTGATCGCTGCACCCTGCAGCGACGACATCAGCACGCGACGCAGGGCATTGCCCAGCGTCAGGCCAAAGCCGCGCTCAAGCGGTTCTGCCGTGACCGTCGCCTTACGCGACGGATCAGCGCCAGGACGCACATCCAGCTGCGCCGGCTTGATCAATTCCTGCCAATTTTTGTGGATCATGTAGTCGCCTCCATACCTGCACCCGATTCATGATCAAACCGGACACGCCCGAGGTTCAGTCAGAATGACAGTATCGGACCGCGCAAAAGGCGCGGCCCGTCGTAATAGTAACCAGCGTTAGACGCGGCGACGCTTGGGCGGGCGGCAACCGTTGTGCGCCAGCGGGGTCACGTCGCGGATCGAGGTGATCACGAGGCCAGCAGCGGCCAGCGCACGCAGCGCCGATTCGCGGCCCGAGCCCGGACCCTGCACTTCGACTTCGAGGGTGCGCAGACCGTGGTCCTGTGCCTTTTTGGCGGCGTCTTCGGCGGCCAACTGGGCAGCATAGGGGGTCGATTTACGCGACCCCTTGAAGCCCATGGTGCCAGCCGACGACCAGGAGATCGCATTGCCCTGCACGTCCGAGATCAGGATCTTGGTGTTGTTAAAGGTGGAATTCACATGCGCCACACCGGCGGCAATGTTTTTCCGTTCTTTCCGCTTAGCGCGGGTTTTTTCGCGAGCCATTAGTCCTGCCTCCCCTTACTTCTTCTTGCCGGCAATGGCCTTTGCGGGGCCTTTGCGGGTGCGAGCGTTGGTGTGCGTGCGCTGACCGCGCACAGGCAGGTTGCGACGATGGCGCAGACCGCGATACGAGCCCATGTCCATCATCCGTTTGATGTTCATCTGGGTTTCGCGACGCAGATCGCCTTCGACCGACACATTGGCGTCGATGTATTCGCGGATTTGCAGGACCTCATCATCCGACAGCTGGTTCACACGACGGGTTGCGTCGATGTTCAGAGCGGCGATGATTTGTTCGGCGGTGGATGCGCCGATTCCGGTGATATAGGTCAGAGCGATGGGAACGCGCTTTCCTGTGGGGATGTTGACGCCAGCAATACGTGCCACGCAGCATTTTCCTTTTCGTTGCGGTTCCGTAGTCCCAGAACCTTTTTTCACAACACGCGCCGAGTGGCCGTGCCAAATGAGGATACCAACTAAAAGACCCGAGTCGGAAAACGACTCGGATCAAGGTATCAGCCGCATCGCCTAGTGGGTTTTGCGGGGATCGTCAAGAGCCGGTGATCACTTGTCGAGAGCAGCGCCCACATCCGCGGTCACCGCCTCCATCTCTTGCAGCCCGTCGATCACCCGCAGGCTGCCTTTGGCGTAGTAATAGCCAATCAGCGGCGAGGTCTTTTTATAGTATTCCATCAACCGCTGGCGCAGGCTGTCTTCGTTGTCATCGGCACGCCGCTGCAGGTTGCCCGAGCCGCAGACATCGCAGACGCCCTCGGTCTTGGTCGGTTTGGTGGCGTCGTGGTAGACCTCACCGCAATTGCCGCAGGTGTAGCGGCCGGTGATCCGTGCGACCAGCGCCTCGTCATCGACGCGCAATTCGATCACCGCGTCGATCTGCTGCCCTTTGGCGGCCAGAAGATCGGCCAGAGCATCGGCCTGCGCCAAGGTGCGCGGGAAGCCGTCAAAGATGAAACCACCGCTGTGCGCGCCGTCCAGTTGCTCGGAAATCAGGCCGATGACGATCTCATCGGTGACCAATTGGCCCGCATCCATGATCTCGGCGACCTTCTGCCCCATCCCGGTGCCCGAGGTCCGTGCTGCACGCAGCATATCCCCGGTCGAGAGTTGCATCATGCCGCGCGTTTCCACGAGGACCCGTGCCTGGGTTCCCTTTCCAGCGCCTGGCGCGCCCAGCAGTATTATATTCATCTCAGTGCCGGCCCTTTCCGTTTCGTAGACCCTTTCTTGCCGCCGCCCTTACCGCCGCGACCGCGCAATTGCGAGCGCTCCAGCAAGCCCTCGTATTGATGCGCAACGAGATGAGACTGCACTTGGCTCATGGTGTCCAGTGTCACCGCGACAACAATCAGCACCGAGGTGCCGCCAAAGTAGAAGGGGATCGACAATTGCGCGCGCAGGATCTCGGGCAGCAGCGCCACAAAGGCCAGATAGAGCGCGCCGACGGTCACCAGACGGGTGACGACGAAATAGAGATACTCTTCGGTGCGCTTGCCCGGACGGATACCGGGAATAAAGCCATTCTGGTTCTTCAGATTGTCGGCCACATCATCGACCTTGAACGACACATTGAGCGTGTAGAAGAAGGTAAAGAAGACAATGAGCGCGGTGAAGAACGCCAGATACAAGGGCTGGCCGGGGCCGAAATAGGCCAGCACCGTGGCCATCACCGGATTGGTGGCATTGCCCGAGAAGGTCGAGATCGTCGTCGGCAGCAGGAGCAGCGAGGAGGCAAAGATCGCCGGAATCACGTTGGCCGGGTTGACCTTGATCGGCAGATGCGAGGAGCCGCCGTCATAGACTTTCATGCCGACCTGACGCCGCGGATACTGGATATGCACCTTTCGAATGGCGCGTTCCATGAACACCACAAAGGCCACGAGCGCGATCATCATCAACAGGATGCCGATCACTACCACCGGGCTGACCGAGCCCGAGCGGCCCTGGCTGAGGAATTGCGCCAGCTGTCCGGGCACCTCGGCGATAATGCCGACAAAGATGATCAGCGAGACGCCATTGCCGATGCCGCGGGCGGTGATCTGCTCACCAAGCCACATCAGGAACAATGTGCCGCCGACCAGCGTGATGATCGTCGAGATGCGGAAGAACCAGCCCGGATCGGTGGCCAATTCGCCGGCCTCAAGGCTGACCGCGAGGCCGTAAGACTGCAGGAGCGCCAGAAACACCGTGCCATAGCGGGTGTATTGGTTGAGCTTGCGCCGCCCCAACTCGCCCTCTTTGCGCAGGTTCTGCCACGGGCCATACATCGAGGCGACAAGCTGCACGATAATCGAGGCGGAAATATACGGCATGATGCCGAGCGCGAAGATCCCCATGCGGGAAATCGCACCGCCGGTGAACATATTGAGCATGCCGCCGATGCCTGCGGCCGCGTCGGTCATGAATTCGCGCAATGCGCCACCGTCGATACCCGGAACCGGGATATACGTCCCGAGCCGGTATACGATCAAAAGGCCAATCGCAAAAACGATGCGCTGGCGCAGATCTTTCGCCTTAACGAGGGTGGCCCAAGACGTGTTGGCCGCCATTTGCTCTGCAGCTGATGCCATGGTCTGTCTTTCTTACGTGACAGCGCCGCCAGTCCGGTTCCCGGTGGCGGCGCAGGAAAACCTATGCGGATGATGTAAGGGGCGAATGGCCCCGTCACAACACCTTATTCGGCAGCTTCGGCTGCGGCGACCGCGGTTTTCAGCGTTCCACCGGCTTTCTCGACCGCTTCAACAGCGGCTTTCGAAGCACCGGCGACCGAAATATTCAGCGCGCGGGTGACCTCACCTTTGGCCAGAACGCGGATGCCGTCAAGCTTGCGGCGCACCAGACCCGAGGCGACCAGCACTTCGGCGTTGATCTCGGCGGCGGCGTCGATTTTGCCGGCTTCGATAAACGCCTCGATGGCGCCGAGGTTGGTGACCGCCCATTCTTTGCGGTTCGGCTTGCTGAAGCCACGCTTGGGCAGGCGGCGATAGAGCGGCATCTGGCCGCCTTCATAGGCGTTGATCGCCACGCCCGAGCGCGACTTCTGGCCTTTGATACCACGGCCGGCCATTTTACCCTTGCCCGAACCCGGGCCACGGGCGACGCGCTTTTTCTTGCGGTTCGCGCCTTCGTTGTCGTGAAGTTCGTTGAGTTTCATGTCGCTTCTCCTTGTCCGGAATACCCCACCAGCGACGGATCGGGGCAACACGGCGTGTTACAGATATAGATCGACCCCGAGGGGATACAGGGAGTCGTGATCGGGCGTATAGACGGGGAACGCGCCGGACGCAAGGGATGTGGTGGCGCGCAAGCTCCGGGGACGGTGCGTACGAAGCACACACCCTACGGCGCGGCGGGGGTGTGGCGGTGGTGTGGGCGGCGCGGGCTGTGGCGGTGACGCAGGCTGTGGCAGGTGGTCTGGAGGCGCGGCCGTGGCAGTGGTGCGGGTGGTAGCCGGTGATCTGGAGGCGCGGCCGTGGCAGTGGTGCGGGGCGTGCATGACGCTGGGGCACGGCGCGGGTGGCGGTAGAGACAGCGTTGTGCGGGTGGTGCAGCGTCCTGCGTGTGCCGCGTGACGTCGGGGCACCGCGCGAATTGCCGATGGTCATAAGTGCTCCAGTTCACCCGCCCCGCCCGGCGCCCCCGCCGGGCCGCGCCCGACCCTCCCCCCGGGAGGGCGCATTGGCGATGGTTTGAGTGGCGCGGCTGACATCGAAGCTTTGAGACCACCGCGTTGTGGACAGGACGTTGCGCCCACCCAGGGTCGGGCGCGGCCCGTCTCGCGTTGCTCGCCTCTCAGGCTGAAACGGAGTGCAGCGAGATCCTGTGGTCGCTTCGCGCTGCGAACGCCACCCATCATGCGCGGCGCTAGGCCGTTTTATGAAATGTGGTCAGCGAGAATTTGACGCGGGCGTATGGCACTCCGGCTGACCCGTCTGGCACGTGGGCACCACGGGCCGCGCCCGACCCTCCCCATGGGAGGGCGCAATGGCGATGGCTTGAGTGGCTCGGGTGACATCGAAGCTTTTGAGTGCAGCGCGGAGTGGAGAGGGCATTGCGCCCACCCAGGGTCAGGCGCGACCCCTTGCGCATCGTGTGGAGTGCGCACAGGGTTTCCCTGCAAAAGAAAAAGCCCCGGTCTGGTGACCGGGGCTTTTCAATTCGTCAGCCGTAGGGTGTGTGCTTTGCACGCACCGTCAGCGAACGCTGGCCCTTAGGCCTTTTCTTCGACGATTTCGACCAAATGCGAAACCTTTGCGACCATGCCGCGGATGGAAGGGGTGTCTTCCAGCTCGCGGGTGCGGTGCATTTTGTTCAGGCCCAGACCGATCAGCGTGGCACGCTGCTCGGCGGGGCGACGGATCGGCGAGGCGATCTGTTTGACAACAATAGTAGCCATGTCCCGTTCTCCTTACGCGTCTGTGGTTTCGGTTTCGGGCTTCTTCAGGATGTCAGCCACCTTTTTACCGCGACGCTGCGCGATCTGGCGGGGGCTGGCTTCCTTTTTGAGGCCGTCCATCGTTGCACGGATCATGTTATACGGGTTTTGCGAACCGAGCGACTTGGCCACAACGTCCTGCAGGCCGAGCATCTCGAACACCGCACGCATCGGACCACCGGCGATCACCCCGGTACCGGCAACAGCCGAGCGCATCATCACGCGGCCAGCGCCGTGGCGGCCTTCGACGTCATGGTGCAGGGTGCGACCGTCGCGCAGCGGCACGCGGATCATCTGGCGTTTGGCTTGCTCGGTGGCTTTGCGCACGGCTTCAGGCACTTCTTTCGCCTTGCCCTTACCAAAGCCGACACGGCCCTTCTGGTCGCCAACAACCACGAGAGCGGCGAAACCGAAGCGCTTACCACCCTTCACGGTTTTCGACACCCGGTTGATTGCTACCAGACGATCCTGAAACTCAGGATTTTCATCACGGTCGTCGCGGCGACCCCGGCGATTATCACGTTCTGCCATCAAGGCATCCTTTCAAAGGTGGCGCGTCTCAAGCTGCGCCGTGAAATTCAATCGCGGTGACGGGCGCGGCCAAGGGCTGCACCCGTCCCGGATCATCGAGACGGCGCCAGAGCGGCGCCGCCTTCAGGTCTCTTAGAACTTCAACCCGCCTTCGCGAGCGGCATCGGCCAGAGCTTTGACCTTGCCATGGAACAAGAAGCCGCCACGGTCGAAATAGCACTCTTCGATACCGGCCGCTTTCGCGCGCTCGGCAATCTTGGAGCCAACCTTGGTGGCCGCGTCGATGTTGTTCACACCGACCACACCCAGCTCTTTTTCCAGCGTCGAGGCGGCCGCAACGGTGGTGCCGTTGAGATCGTCGATCAGCTGGCAGCTGATGTTCTTGTTCGAACGGTGAACCGACAGGCGCAGACGGCCATTGGCGGTTTTCCGCAGTTTGTTCCGCACGCGCTGACGACGCTTTTGGAACAGCTTCATTTTTGTGTTCGCCATCGTAAACGCCCTTACTTCTTCTTGCCTTCCTTGCGGAAGATATACTCATCCTTATAGCGGATGCCTTTGCCCTTATAGGGCTCGGGCTTGCGCCATGCGCGGATGTTTGCGGCAACCTGACCCACGACTTGCTGGTCAATCCCTTCGACCACCACTTCGGTGGGCTTGGGGGTGCTGATCGTCACGCCCTCGGGGGCGTTAAAGATCACGTCGTGGCTGTAGCCGAGCTGCAATTTCAGGTCCTTGCCCTGCATTGCGGCACGGTAACCAACGCCGACCAGTTCAAGGTCTTTCTTGAAACCGGCAGACACGCCGACCGCGAGGTTGGCGAGCATCGAGCGGGTCATTCCCCACTGCTGGCGCGCGCGCTTGGAGGACCCGCGCGGCTTGACCGCTACGGCACCATCTTCGAGCACCAGATCGACGTCATCGGTTGCGGTGAAGTTGCGGGTGCCCTTGGGCCCTTTGACTTCGATGGACTGGCCCGAGATCGTCGCAGTGACGCCTTGGGGCAGTGCAACAGGCTTCTTGCCAATACGAGACATGTCAGCCCTCCTCAGAATACACGGCAGAGCACTTCGCCGCCGACGTTGGCTGCGCGTGCATTCGCGTCGGACATGATGCCTTTCGGGGTCGAAACCACCGAAACACCCAGACCGTTGCGAACCTGCGGGATTTCTTTGACGCCGGCGTAGACACGACGGCCCGGCTTGGAGACGCGGCTGAGCTCGCGGATCGCCGGTTCACCCGACGAATACTTGAGCTCGATGGTCAGCTCGGGGTGACCGTCAGCCGAGGTGCCAGCCGTGTAACCACGGATATAGCCTTCGGACTGCAGCACATCGAGCACCCAGGCGCGGACTTTCGAGGCCGGGGTCCGGACGCTCGTTTTGCCACGCAGCTGCGCGTTACGGATACGGGTCAGCATATCGCCGAGAGGATCGTTGATCGCCATGATCTTTCCTCCTTACCAGCTAGACTTGACCATACCCGGAACCTGCCCATTCGAGGACAAGTCACGCAGCATGATGCGGCTAAGTTGCAGTTTGCGATAGTAGGCCTTCGGGCGGCCGGTCAGTTCGCAGCGGTTGTGCAGACGGGTTGCCGACGAGTTGCGCGGCAATTCAGCGAGCTTCAGATTCGCTTTGAAGCGCTCTTCCATCGGCAGGGACTGGTCGTTGATGATCGCTTTCAGGGCGGCGCGCTTGGCAGCATACTGCTCGACCATGCGCTGGCGCTTCTTCTCGCGTTCGACCATTGATTTCTTGGCCATGTTTATTCCTCTCCTTCCGCGTCAGCTGTTGAACGGCATGTTGAACAGTTTCAACAGCGCCTTGGCTTCCGCGTCGGTTGCCGCAGTCGTGCAGATGATCACGTCCATGCCCCAGACTTCATCAACTTTATCAAAGTCGATTTCCGGGAACACGATGTGCTCTTTGATTCCCATGGCATAGTTGCCACGGCCATCAAACGAAGTGCCTTTGACGCCGCGGAAGTCGCGGACGCGGGGCAGAGCCACGGTGATCAGGCGGTCCAAGAATTCATACATCCGGTCGCCGCGCAGGGTGACCTTGACGCCGAGAGGCATCTCTTCGCGGACCCGAAAGCCTGCGATCGAATTCTTGGCTTTGGTGATGACAGCTTTCTGACCCGCAATCAGGGTCATATCTGCCTCTGCCGATTTCACCTTTTTGGTGTCCTTGACAGCTTCACCGACGCCCATGTTCAGCACGATCTTGTCGAGCTTGGGGGCCATCATTGCGTTCTTATAGCCGAATTCTTCGATCATCGCCGCACGGATGCGGTTTTGATAATCGGCTTTCAGACGCGGGGTATAGGTTGCGGTGTCCAACATCAGATCACCTCTCCGGTCGTCTTGGCGAAACGAACCTTCTCACCGTCTTCAACGCGGAAACCCACGCGGGTGGCTTTGCCGTTTGCGTCCAGCAGAGCAAGGTTCGACAGGTCGATCGGCATTGCCTGCGGCAAGCGGCCGCCCTGCGCGGTTTGGCTTTGTTTGGTGTGACGGATGGCGATATTCACCCCGTCCACCACGGCTTTGCCGGTCGAAGGCGACACCGAGGTAATTTCCCCCTGCTTGCCTTTGTCCTTACCGGTCAAAACGACGACCTTGTCGCCCTTTTTGAGTTTCGCAGCCATCACAGCACCTCCGGCGCCAGCGAGATGATCTTCATGAAGTTCTTCGCGCGCAATTCACGAACCACCGGCCCGAAGATACGCGTGCCAACCGGCTCACCCTGAGGATTCAGGATGACGGCAGCATTGCGGTCAAAACGGATGGCAGAACCGTCTGCACGACGAACTTCCTTGGCGGTGCGCACAACGACGGCCTTACGGACGTCGCCTTTTTTCACACGGCCTTTCGGAATCGCTTCTTTTACCGAGACGACGATGATGTCGCCTACGGATGCATAGCGGCGATGCGAACCGCCCAAAACCTTGATGCACTGAACTCGGCGCGCGCCGGAGTTGTCAGCAACATCCAGATTAGTTTGCATCTGGATCATGGAATAGTCTCCCGACCTTTGGGCAGGATGCCCAGGGTTTCGCTTAGTCTGTCAGGAATGGTTTAAGCCGAAGCTTCGACCACCACCTGCCAGCGCTTCGATTTCGATACCGGCGCACATTCTTCGATGCGCACAATATCACCAACTTTGAATTGGTTTTGCGGGTCGTGGGCGCGATACTTCTTCGAGCTCCGAACCGTTTTCTTCATCTGCGGGTGCTTGAAGCGGCGCTCGACCAGAACCGTGATGGTCTGCTCGTTCTTGTCGCTCGTCACGGTGCCAGACAGGATGCGTTTGGGCATGTGCGTGCTCCTCAGTTCGCCGCCGCTTCAGCGGCTTTTTGGTTCAAAATGGTGTTCACACGCGCGACGTCACGGCGCACTTGGCGCTGACGGGCGGTGTTTTCCAATTGGTTGGTTGCGGCCTGAAAACGGAGGTTGAAGGCCTCTTTCTTCAGCGCCACCAGCTGATCGCGCAGCTGGTCCGGGGTCTTGTCACGTAGTTCTGCGGCTTTCATGCGCGCTTTCCTTTCAACATCACCAGAGGGCCCTTTTGGGGTGACCCTGTGTCCGGTGGAGTCATTGATTTACCAACCAAGACCGCAGGGCGGAATCGGCTGGATGTGCTCCTTTAAGGGAGTTGCACCCTAAGGGCAAGGGTGAACTTGCCCGCAAGGCGGCGCGGTATGGTGGCGGTGGCGGGATCCGGCCGGATGCGCTGGCGGAGGGAATGGGCGGCGGGCGGCGGGCTGTCCGGTTGGCGCAGCTTGGGGCTTATGGGGGCGTGACACTCCACTTTACCGTGCAGAGTGGCGGCGTTAGGGTTCATTACAATTGTAATGAGTTGCTCGGGGGGGCGTATTTGATGGTTGCCGCATTGGTCGTGTTGTTGCTGGGGGTGGCGTTTGCCATGGGGTCACTGGATGCCGGGGACGAGGCGGCACCTGCGACCGAGGATGAGGGCTCTGGGGACAGCGGCACAGATAGCGGCGCAGATGGCGGGCCTGGCGACCTGCTCGATGAGCCGCCATCCGAGGAGGAAGACGGCAGCGATTCGGGGTCGGCGGAAGATGGCACCGGCGATGAAGATGGCACCGATGATATCGCCCCGCCCGCAACGGGCATCACCTATCAGATGCGCGACGGCGAGGATCTGACCGCCAGCGCGCTCAACGACACGATCACCCTGGCCGATGACCCCGATCCGGCGCAGATCACGCTGGATGCCGGGGATGGCGCCGATCTGATTGATCTGCGCGGTGTGGAGGATGGCGAGAGCGTGCTCACCGGCTCTTATGTCGATGGCGGTGCGGGGGATGACACGCTCTATGCCACCGCCCATGGCTCGACACTTCTGGGCGGCGCTGGCGATGACGAGATGTATCTGCGCGGAGACAGCAGCCTCATTGACGGCGGCGAGGGCGATGATCTGATCATCTACGCCCCGCCAGATGTCTGGGCGTTTGGCGCGGAATGGGCGCCGACAACGCTGGAGGGCGGTCTGGGCAATGACACGATCGACGCGCGTCACACGCCGTTGGTGGTCACCCGCGGCGGCGCGGGCGATGACCTGATCGAGGTGCAAGGCGGCTTTCAATATACCGGCAATATCACGCCCTATGCGGTGATTGACCATCACGGCGGCGAGGGTGATGACACGCTGCGCATTCACGCGCCCTGGGTGATGAAGGGCATGGGGTTCCGCGTCGAGCCGATCGAATTTTACGGCGGTGAGGGCAGCGACAGCTTCGAGGTGCTCATTGATGAGGGCACGGAGATCATCTCGTATGGTGGCGAGGAGGAGCTGCGGCTGGGCACCACGGCGGGCACGATCAAGGATTTCGACAGCAGCGCGGACCAGTTGGTGATCGACCTGCGCGGGATCGACAGTGGCTTTGAGGTCGGCGAGATCCGCCATGTGGTGGATGCAGACGGCACAAGGATTCTGGTGGATATGGTGCGCGATCAGGTCACGCTGGTCATGGTCGTGGATCTCGAAGGGGTCAGCGATCTGGCGCCCGAGGATGTGATCTATCGGCGGTAGAATGTGCTGCCGGATCTGGGCACCGGCAGCACGGGGTCTTTAGGCGGTTTCGGCTCAGTCGTCGGCCGCTCAGTCGTAGGCCGCATCCACGATGATTTCGACCATCAGCGCTTCACGGGCCAGTTTCGACTCGCCGCAGGCGCGGGCGGGGGCGTGGCCTGCGGGCACCCAGGCGTCCCAGATCTCGTTGAACTTGGTGAAATATTTCATATCCGACAGCCAGATCGTCGCGCGCAGCATCTTCTCACGCGAGGAGCCGGATTTGATCAGCAGATCCTCAAGCCGGCGCAGGCACTCATGGGTTTGCTCTTGGATGGTCTCGCCCTCGCCGACCTGTCCGGTGATATAGGCGACGCCATTATGTTTGACGATTTTCGAAGAGCGCGCGTTGATGTCGATACGGTCGATCATGGGATATCCTTGTTGCAAATTACGCGGCGTAATGCGGGGATTTGCCCGGCGGATCAAGCGCAAATCCGGCCTCGCATGCGGGTTTTTTATCGGCTAGACCAAACCTATGACACAGATTGAATCGCTGTTTGCGACCCGCCTTTACCGCGCCCGTCTGGCCAAATCCGGCTCTGCGCTAGATCCGCAGGAGTTGGAGGCGTCCTGCTATTCGATTGCCGAGGATGACGAGGCCGGGCAGGATTGGTGCGAGGCCAACGGCTATCCGGGCTATACCAGCTATGCCTCCTTGACCGATCTGCCCTGGCGGTTTCCGGTGTTCAAGGCAATGGTTAAGGCGCTGGACAAGCATGTGGCGGCTTTCGCCGAGGATCTGGCGTTTGATCTGGAGGGGCGCAAGCTGAAGCTTGAGGATCTATGGATCAATATTCTGCCGCAGGGCGGGATGCATGCCTCGCATATCCACCCGCATTCGGTGATCTCGGGGACCTGTTATGTGGCGATGCCCGCGGGCACCTCGGCGCTGAAACTCGAGGACCCGCGGGCGGCGATGATGATGGCCGCCCCGCCCCGGTTCAAAGACGCGCGGCGGGAGTTGCAGCCGTTTATCTACCTGGCGCCCGAGGTCGGCGAAGTGCTGCTCTGGGAGAGCTGGCTGCGCCATGAGGTGCCGATGAATATGTCCGAGGACGACCGGATATCGGTGAGTTTTAATTACAGTTGGGCGTAGGGCGAACTGCGTGCGGTGGTGCGGGTTTTCAACGAAAACCTACGGGCCGGCACCCGGGGCTTGGCAGGGCTGATTACCTTTAACATCAGGCCATAACCGAGCAATGCATCCCTTTTGCACCGAACAGAGGGCAGCACCCGTCCGCGGGCGGAAGCGGAGCGCCCGCCCGAGGGCCATAGGCACGCCTACGGCGTGACGGGGCGGACGGGCGCTGCCCGGCTTGCCGGGCGGAAGATGTGATTGACGCGGCATGCCAGAACGGCACCGGTTCTCGATGCAGCGGATTGGACGCCAGACATAGGGCTGCACCCGACCGCGGGCGGGGGTGGAACACCCGCCCGCGGTCGGGTGTTGCCCGGCAAGCCGGGCGGAGCGTGTGCTGGACGGAGACTCAACATACACAATCGGTTCATGTAATCCACTTCAAGCCACACAGAGGGGAGTGCCCGGCCGCGGGCGGGAAGCGAAGCGCCCGCCCGAGGGGGCGGACGGGCGCTGCCCGGCAAGCCTGGCGAAAAGACCAGCACAGCAGATCGCGGGATCAATTGTATGAACAATTACTATTACTTAACGCTCGACAAGTGGTGCGGCTAATCTCGGTGTTCGATTGTATCCATATCGAGGATCATTCGCCTTAGTGGAAATGATAAATTCGATTTCTTTCTTGCTGACCTCCACCCGATCAGGACTTTCGAACAAAATCTCACGCCTAATCGTGAAATCCATCAACTGGTCTTTGGTGAATTCGCTCTCGACAAGTGACGCACTCCACGAGCCGAAATACCTGATCGAGTGTCCACCCCGTCCGATATCTTTGCCGATGTAGATTTTTCCATTGGGAAAGGTGATCTTATAGACCACATAGGTGAATTTGCGCCCGCCCGCCGCCATTTGGATCCCCCTCAAACCAAGTTCCAGCACATGCATATAACCGTCAACGAGTCGCCCAAGTATCAGCATTCGTAGGGTGGCGTGCTTGCACGCACCGTCCCCGCACGCCACATCCCTTAGCGGTAACTGAACATATACCGGTTGATCAACTCGGACATGACTTTGTCCGGAATGCCTGCGAATCTGCCGCGCAGCACGGCTTCCATCTGCATCGCGACGTCAGATAACGTCGCATCATTCGACCAATCCGGTTTAATCCGGAACATGGCGGATTCGAGCGCCTCAAGTGTCTTGAAAAGTGACCGACTCCGGCGTTGGCCAACCTTTGCCTCGAACGCGGCCTTGTCGCGTCCCGCATATTTGGACGCTTCATAAACGCGGTCTTTCCATGCAGGCACAGCGGCTTCAAGCTGCCCCTTTTGCCACCACACCCGGAACGTCAGTTCAGCATCCGTCAATTTGCGCCTCGAATGAAAAAGGCCCCCGCAACTTTCGCAGCGGGAGCCTCGTTAGCGTAGGGTGTGTGCTTTGCACGCACCGTTACCAGTCTTCGCGGACCACGACCCGGGTCTTCATCGGCAGCTTCATAGCGGCCAGACGCAGGGCTTCGCGGGCGGTTTCGTCGTTCACGCCGTCGATCTCGAACATGATCCGGCCGGGTTTGATCTTGGCGGCCCAATAGTCCACCGAGCCCTTGCCTTTACCCATCCGCACTTCGGTCGGTTTCGACGACACCGGCACATCGGGGAACACACGGATCCAGACGCGACCCTGACGCTTCATGTGACGCGTCATGGCCCGACGGGCAGCTTCGATCTGGCGCGCGGTCATGCGCTCGGGTTCAACAGCTTTCAGGCCATAGGACCCGAAGGTCAGATCCGAACCGCCTTTGGCTTCGCCGTGGATGCGTCCCTTGAACTGTTTGCGGAACTTCGTCCGTTTCGGTTGCAGCATCTATTCTCTCCTATCAGGCGATTAGCGCCGACCGCGGGGTGCGCCGCCGCCGGGGGCATCCTGAAGCTCTTGATGCCGGCGATCGTGCGCCTGCGGATCATGCTCCATGATGTCGCCTTTGTAGATCCAGACCTTGATCCCGATGATCCCGTAGGGAGTCATCGCCTCGGCCAGTGCATAGTCGATGTCAGCGCGCAGCGTGTGCAGCGGCACACGGCCCTCGCGATACCATTCGGTCCGCGCGATCTCGGCACCGCCAAGACGACCGGCGATGTTGACCCGGATACCCAAGGAGCCGACACGCATCGCGTTTTGCACGGCACGCTTCATCGCGCGACGGAACGAGACCCGACGCTCAAGCTGCTGGGCAATCGACTCGGCGACCAGAGCAGCGTCCAGATCCGGCTTGCGGACTTCGACGATGTTCAGGTGCAGTTCGCTATCGGTGAACTGTGCCAGCTTCTTGCGCAGACCTTCGATATCGGCGCCTTTTTTGCCGATGATCACGCCCGGACGTGCGGTGTGGATCGTCACCCGGCACTTTTTGTGCGGACGCTCGATGATCACCCGGCTGACGCCGGCGGCCTTGCACTCTTGCTTGATGAATTCCCGCATGCGCAGGTCTTCCAACAGGAGTTCGCCATAGTTTTTACCGTCGGCATACCAGCGGCTGTCCCAGGTACGGTTGACCTGCAGGCGCATCCCGATGGGGTTAACTTTTTGTCCCATTACGCTTGCTCCTCGCGCTCACGCACCTTGATGGTGATCTCGGAAAACGGCTTCAGGATCTTGCCGAAGCGACCCCGTGCGCGCGGACGCCCACGTTTCATCACCATCTTTTTGCCAACCCAGGCCTCGGCGACGATGAGGTTGTCAACGTCCAGACCGTGGTTGTTTTCGGCGTTGGCGATGGCCGACTGAAGGCATTTCTTCACGTCGATCGCGATACGCTTTTTCGAGAAGGTCAAATCGGCCATCGCCTTTTCAACCTTTTTGCCGCGGATGAGGCCAGCCACAAGGTTCAGCTTTTGCGGCGACGTGCGCAGCATGCTGGCCTTGGCCATAGCTTCATTGTCAGCCACGCGGCGCGGATTTTGCTCTTTACCCATGGCTTATTTCCGTTTCGCTTTTTTGTCGGCGGCGTGCCCGTAATACGTGCGCGTCGGCGAGTACTCACCAAACTTCTGACCGATCATCTCCTCGGTGACATTCACCGGGATATGCTTTTTGCCGTTATACACGCCAAAGGTCAGCCCCACGAATTGGGGGAGGATCGTCGAACGGCGCGACCAGATTTTGATCACATCGTTGCGGCCGGATTCTTGCGCTTTTTCTGCTTTTTTCAGCAGATAGGCGTCAACGAAAGGGCCCTTCCAAACAGAACGTGCCATGGATTAACGGCCCTTCTTCTTGGCGTGACGCGAGCGGATGATGTATTTATCCGTCGCCTTATTGGTACGCGTGCGCTTACCTTTGGTGTCCTTGCCCCAGGGCGTAACCGGCGTCCGGCCACCCGAGGTCCGACCTTCACCACCGCCGTGCGGGTGGTCGATCGGGTTCATTGCAACACCGCGCACCGAGGGGCGGATGCCGAAATGGCGGTTGCGGCCCGCTTTACCAAGGTTTTGGTTCGAATGCTCGGAGTTCGAGACTGCACCGATCGTCGCCAGGCATTCCTGACGGACCATGCGCATCTCGCCCGAGGACAGGCGCAGCTGTGCGTAGCCACCGTCACGACCGACGAATTGGGCGTAGGTGCCCGCGGCACGTGCGATCTGGCCACCCTTGCCGGGCTTCATCTCGACGTTATGGACAATCGTACCGAGCGGCATGCCCGAGAACGGCATCGCGTTGCCCGGCTTCACGTCGGTTTTCGCGCCTGCGACAATCGTGTCACCCACGGCCAGACGCTGCGGAGCCAGGATATAGGCCTGCTCGCCGTCTTCGTAGCGGATGAGCGCGATAAACGCGGTGCGGTTGGGGTCGTATTCAATGCGTTCCACGGTGCCGGGAACATCGAACTTGCGACGCTTGAAATCAACGATGCGATAGAGTCGCTTCGCCCCGCCGCCAATGCGGCGCATCGTAATCCGTCCGGTGTTGTTCCGGCCACCCGATTTCGTCAGACCCTGCGTGAGGGCCTTGACGGGGCGACCTTTCCAAAGCTCCGAACGGTCGATCAGAACCAGCCCTCGCTGGCCTGGCGTCGTCGGTTTGTACGACTTGAGTGCCATGCTTTCTGTCTTCCGTTTGCTTTGTGGCAGGTAGCTGCCATGTGTAAAGGGCCCCGAAGGTCCCCGGATCAAAAAATCACAGGCCCCGGAGCGAATCCGAGGCCGAGCGACACGCGCGAGATAGCAGGGTTGAGGGGGGGTGTCTATAGCGCGTGGCGGGAATCTGCTGTGCGGGGGGATTGGGAGTGAACAGAGGAGCGGCGCCCAATTGCGGGCGGAAGAATTGAATGGCGCGTCACGCAAAGACGACACCGGACTATCCCGCGTTGGTCTACCGCGAAACATAGGGCAGCACCCGACCGCGGGTGGGTGGAACACCCGCCCGTGGGGGCGGTCGGGCGCTGCCCGGCGTTGCCGGGCGGGAGGGGTGTTCAGAGCGGCACGCTTTGGTGACATGAATCAATCGGCGCTGGTATGACGCCAAACAGAGGGCAGCACCCGGCCGCGGGCGGGGTGGAACACCCGCCCGAGGGTGCGGACGGGCGCTGCCCGGCAAGCCGGGCGGGAGGGTGGATCAGGGCGGTGCGAAAAAACGATGAGAGTGCTCTCGACGGTTGCTCAGCGCCAGATAGAGGGCGGCGCCCGGCCGCGGGCGGAAGCGGAGCGCCCGCCCGAGGGGGCGGACGGGCGCTGCCCGGCAAGCCGGGCGGAAGGGGTGATTAGGTGGTCGGCGAATCGTGAAAACTGCTTTGAAAGCGAGAACACCATCGTTGCAACTGACAACGCCGATGAACTATCGAATGAGATGAAAACTACTTGTTTTAGTGTAGCCGTGCGAAACGCTCAATTGCATCCAGAACGAACTGGTTCAAATTTCCTTCCTCTACAGCAAAACCAGACACCTCTGCCATAATCACCGAGACGCGCCGTCCATCGTAGACGATATCCTGCCGCAGCGAGACTGACACACTTCCTACACATCTATTATCTAATCTTCGCGCATTCACTAAAATAAGCAAGTAAGGCAACCTCGGAACCGATGAATCGTAAATTTGATAACCGATGCCGCGGAGGCGTCTATCCGCCCAACTACGAGCGCTGTCAGTCCGAACCCAACAACGATCTACGGCTTCGTCGGCCAATCTGATCGAAATATCAAGCGCGGGCCTCTCTCGGAGTTCCGGCGAAATCCAACTTGCCTCCAAGGGGCCGCCAAAAAACGACACAGCCAACGCGAGTGTTAGAATTGTTTTTCTCATTCGTGATACTTTCAACCGAAAAACTCAAAAGCAATAATCACTTATCCCTCGGCGTCTGTCGAGCTCCCAATAATTTCACGAACTTACCTCAAAAAAAAACCCGGCCGCAAACGGCCGGGGTTCATTTTCAAAACAGTAAGACCAATTACAGGCCGGTCGAGACGTCGATGGCGTTGCCCTCTTCGAGGGTCACATAGGCCTTTTTGACGTCCTTGCGGCGGCCAAGCATGCCGCGGAACCGCTTCTGCTTGCCCTTGGTGATCGTCGTGTTCACCGCTTTGACCTTGACGCCGAACAGAGCCTCGACGGACTCCTTGATCTGCGGCTTGGTCGACTCGATGGCCACTTCGAACACCACCGCATTGGCCTCGGAGGCCATGGTGGCTTTCTCGGTGATCACCGGCTTGCGGATCACGTCGTAATGTTGTGCTTTCGCGCTCATGCCAGACGAGCCTCCAGAGCTTCGACACCCGCCCGCGTGATCACCAGAGTGTCGCGCTTGAGGATGTCATAGACGTTTGCGCCCATCGACGGCAGGATATCCACACCATCAAGGTTACGGGCGGCGGCGGCGAAGTTCGCGTTGACCTCGGCACCGTCGATGACCAGGACCTTCTTCCAGCCCAGATCATTGACCGCTTTGGCCAGCAGTGCGGTCTTGGCTTCGGCCAGTTCGGTCGAGTCCAGGATCACCAGCTTGCCAGCGGCAGCCTTGGCCGAGAGCGCCAGCTTCAGACCGAGCTTGCGGACCTTCTTGGGCAGGTCGAACGCATGGCTGCGCGAGACCGGGCCCTTGTAGATACCGCCCGAACGGAAGATCGGCGCGCTGCGAGCGCCGTGGCGTGCGCCGCCGGTGCCCTTCTGGCGATAGATCTTCTTGGTCGAATAGGACACTTCCGAACGGCCCAGCGTCGAATGCGTGCCAGCCTGCGCGCGGGCGCGCTGCCAGCGCACCACGCGGTGCAGGATGTCGGCGCGCGGCTCAAGCCCGAAGATCGCTTCGTTCAGCTCGAGTTCACCGGCTTTGCCAGCGTCGAGTTTGATCACTTCGGTTTTCATTCTTGAGCTCCTTCAGCAGCAGGTGCAGCCTCGGCGCCAGCGGCAGCTTTCAACGCAGCGGGACGCGGCGCATCGGCATGAGCAGGCTTCTTGACGGCATCCTTGATCGTGACCCAGCCACCTTTGGAACCCGGCACGGCGCCCTTGACCATGATCAGGCCACGGTCGGCGTCACAGCGGACAACCTCAAGGTTCTGCGTGGTGACACGGACAGCGCCCATGTGACCGGCCATTTTCTTGCCCTTGAACACGCGGCCAGGATCCTGACACTGGCCCGTCGAGCCGTGCGAACGGTGGCTGATCGACACACCGTGGGTCATTTCCAGACCCCGGAAGTTGTGCCGCTTCATCACGCCCGCAAAACCTTTACCGATCGAGGTGCCGGCAATGTCCACATACTGCCCGGGCAGATAGTGGTCGGCCGAAATCTCGGCGCCGACTTCGATCAGGTTCTCGGGGCTGACGCGGAACTCGGTAAGCTTGCGCTTGGGGGCAACATTGGCCTTGGCGAAATAGCCACGCATCGGCGCGGTCACTCGCTTGGCTTTTGCTGCACCGGCGCCGAGTTGGACAGCGGTGTAACCATCGGTCTCGGCGGTGCGCTGTGCGACCACTTGCAGACCATCGAGTTGCAGAACGGTCACCGGGATCTGGCGTCCGTCCTCCATGAACAGCCGGGTCATGCCCAGCTTTTTTGCAATCACTCCAGAGCGCATGTGATTGGCTCCTTAAACTTTGATCTCGACGTCAACACCGGCAGCCAGATCGAGCTTCATCAGCGCGTCTACGGTCTGCGGGGTTGGGTCGATGATGTCGAGAAGACGCTTATGCGTGCGGATTTCCCACTGGTCGCGCGACTTCTTGTCGATGTGCGGACCACGGAGAACCGTGAACTTCTCAATACGGTTGGGCAACGGAATCGGCCCGCGAACATTAGCGCCGGTACGCTTGGCCGTGGAGACGATTTCCGCGGTGCTGGAATCCAACACGCGGTAATCGAAGGCCTTAAGCCGGATGCGGATAGTCTGACCTGACATTTCTCTTTCCTCTGGAAGCGCGGCGGGACCTAAGCGGCCCCGCCAGCCCCAATCACTTGATGATTTTCGAGACGACGCCAGCGCCGACGGTGCGGCCGCCTTCACGGATAGCGAAGCGCAGCTTCTCTTCCATGGCGATCGGCGCGATCAGCTCGACTTCGAACTTCAGGTTGTCGCCGGGCATGACCATTTCGGTGCCCTCGGGCAGCTTGACGGTGCCGGTGACATCCGTGGTGCGGAAGTAGAACTGCGGGCGGTAGTTGGCGAAGAACGGCGTGTGACGGCCACCCTCATCCTTGGTCAGAATATAGGCTTCGGCCTCGAACTCGGTGTGGGGCGTGATCGACTTCGGCTTACACAGAACCTGACCGCGCTCAACGCCTTCACGGTCGATACCGCGCAGCAGGATGCCGACGTTGTCACCAGCCTCACCGCGATCCAGCAGCTTGCGGAACATTTCAACGCCCGTGCAAGTGGTGGTCTTGGTGTCGCGGATACCGACGATCTCGATGTTGTCGCCAACGTTGATCACGCCGCGCTCGACACGACCGGTCACAACCGTACCACGACCCGAAATCGAGAACACGTCCTCGATCGGCATCAGGAACGGCTGGTCCACAGCGCGCTCGGGCGTCGGGATGTAGGCGTCAACGGCTTCCATCAGTGCTTTGATCGAGTTTTCACCGATTTCCGCATCACGCTCTTCCATTGCGGCCAGAGCCGAACCCTTGACGATCGGAATGTCGTCGCCCGGGTATTCGTAGTCCGACAGAAGCTCGCGGATTTCCATTTCGACGAGCTCGAGGAGCTCTTCGTCGTCGACCTGGTCAACCTTGTTCATGTAGACGACCATGTAGGGGATACCCACCTGGCGACCGAGCAGGATGTGCTCACGGGTCTGCGGCATCGGGCCGTCAGCGGCGTTCACCACCAGGATCGCGCCGTCCATCTGCGCAGCACCGGTGATCATGTTCTTGACGTAGTCGGCGTGGCCGGGGCAGTCGACGTGGGCGTAGTGGCGGGTCTCGGTCTCATACTCAACGTGGCTGGTCGAGATGGTGATGCCGCGGGCTTTTTCTTCGGGCGCACGGTCGATCGAGTCGTAGGCCTGGAAGTCGCCGAAATATTTGGTGATCGCAGCCGTCAGCGTGGTTTTGCCGTGGTCAACGTGACCGATGGTCCCGATGTTTACGTGCGGTTTGTTGCGTTCAAACTTTGCCTTCGCCATGGTGTGGCTCCTGTTTTTTCAAGTGACGGTGCGTGCAATCACGCACCCTACGGGGGTTGGTAGGGTGCGTGGTTTCCCACGCACCGCCGTTATGCGAATTTCTTCTGGATCTCGTCCGAGATGTTCTGCGGCACAGCGTCGTAATGGTCGAACTGCATCGAGAACACAGCCCGGCCCGACGACATCGAACGCAGGTTGTTGATGTAGCCGAACATATTGGCCAGCGGCACCATCGCGTCGATCACGTTGGCATTGCCGCGGGTGTCCTGACCCTGAACCATGCCACGACGGCTGGTCAGATCGCCGATGATCGACCCGGTGTATTCCTCGGGCGTCACAACTTCGACCTTCATGATCGGCTCGAGCATCTTGGCGCCCGCCTTCTTCATACCGTCACGCATCGCGGCGCGGGCGGCAATTTCAAAGGCCAGAACCGAAGAGTCCACATCGTGGAAGGCACCGTCGATCAACGTCACTTTGAAGTCGATCACCGGGAAGCCAGCCAGCGGACCCGAATCCATCACCGATTTGATGCCTTTTTCGACACCCGGGATGTATTCTTTCGGCACCGCACCGCCAACGATCTTGGATTCGAAGGAGTAACCTTCGCCCGGCTCGGTCGGCTCGATCACCAGCTTGATGCGGGCGAACTGGCCGGTACCACCGGTCTGCTTTTTATGCGTGTAGTCGATCTCGGCCTTGTGGCTGATCGTCTCACGGTAAGCAACCTGCGGCGCACCGATGTTGGCTTCGACCTTGAACTCGCGCTTCATCCGGTCAACGAGAATGTCGAGGTGAAGCTCGCCCATCCCCTTCATGATCGTCTGGCCCGACTCGAAGTCGGTTTCCACGCGGAACGACGGATCTTCGGCTGCCAAACGTGCCAGCGCGATGCCCATCTTTTCCTGGTCGGCCTTGGTTTTCGGCTCGACTGCGATTTCGATCACCGGATCCGGGAACGACATGGTTTCCAGCACGACCTGTTTGCTCGGGTCGGACAGGGTGTCACCGGTCGTCGTTTCCTTCAGGCCGGCCAGCGCGATAATATCGCCGGCGAATGCCTCTTCGATCTCTTCGCGGTCGACGGCGTGCATGATCATCATACGGCCGACGCGCTCACGCTTGCCTTTGGTCGAGTTCAGCATCGAGTCACCCTTTTTGAGGGTGCCCGAGTAAATCCGGGTAAAGGTCAGCGAGCCGACGAAGGGGTCGTTCATGATCTTGAAGGCCAGCGCCGAGAACGGCTCGGCATCATCGGCCGGACGCGGGATGTTGCGCTCTTCGGTTTCGTCCGAAGGCGAGAAGCCCATCAGCACCGGCACGTCTTTCGGACCAGGCAGGAAGTCGATCACGGCGTTGAGCAGGGGCTGCACGCCCTTGTTCTTGAACGCCGAACCGGCCAGCATCGGGAAGAACGCCATCGACAGCGTGCCCTTGCGGATCAGCTTGCGCAGCGTGTCCTCATCGGGCTCTTGGCCTTCGAGGTAGGCTTCCATCGCGTCGTCGTCCATTTCGACGGCCAACTCGATCATATTGGCGCGCCATTTGTCGGCCAAGTCCTGCAGCTCGGGACGGATCGGATTGTGCACCCAGGAGGAGCCCAGATCTTCGCCCTTCCAGACCCATTCTTCCATGGTGATCAGGTCAATGATGCCTTCCAGCGAATCCTCGGAACCGATCGGCAGAGCGATCGGGCACGGGGTGCCGCCGGTGCGGTCTTTGACCATCTCAACGCATTTGAAGAAGTCAGCGCCGATTTTGTCCATCTTGTTGACGAACACCAACCGCGGAACGCTGTAGCGGTCGGCCTGACGCCAGACGGTTTCGGTCTGCGGCTCAACACCGGCGTTACCATCGAGCAGCGCCACGGCGCCGTCGAGAACCGCCAGCGAACGCTCGACTTCAATGGTGAAATCCACGTGGCCGGGGGTATCGATGATGTTGAAGCGGTATTTGGTTTCCGAGGTGCCATCGGCGCTCGGATCATACTGCCGCTGCCAGGAGGTGGTGGTCGCAGCCGAGGAAATCGTGATCCCGCGCTCTGCTTCCTGCTCCATCCAGTCCATGGTCGAGGCGCCGTCATGCGTCTCGCCCATTTTGTGGTTTTTGCCGGTGTAATACAGAATCCGCTCGGTCATCGTCGTCTTACCGGCGTCGATGTGGGCCATGATCCCGAAGTTACGATAGCGCTCTAGCGAATATTCGCGTGTCATGTTGCGCTCCTTACCAGCGGTAATGGCTGAACGCTTTGTTCGCGTCGGCCATCTTATGGGTATCTTCGCGCTTTTTCACCGCGGTGCCACGGCCGTTGACCGCGTCCGAAAGCTCGCCTGCGAGGCGCTCTTCCATGGTGTTTTCATTGCGCTTGCGGGCGGCGATGATCAGCCAGCGGATGGCCAGCGCTTCGCGGCGCTCGGTGCGGACTTCGACCGGCACCTGATAGGTCGCACCACCAACCCGACGCGAGCGAACCTCGACCGACGGTTTGATGTTGTCGAGGGCCTCGTGGAAGACCTCGATCGGGGCGCGCTTGAGGCGCTGCTCAACGCGGTCGAGCGCGTTGTAAACAATCGATTCAGCGACCGACTTTTTACCGTCGATCATCAGGTTGTTCATGAACTTGGTCAGAACCTGATCGCCAAACTTTGCGTCCGGCAGAACTTCGCGCTTTTCAGCGGCATGACGTCGCGACATGGATGTCTCTCCTTACTTCGGACGCTTGGCGCCGTATTTCGAACGACGCTGGCGACGATCTTTAACACCTTGGGTATCCAGCACACCGCGCAGGATGTGGTAACGGACACCGGGAAGGTCTTTGATTCGACCACCGCGGATCAGAACAACCGAGTGCTCTTGCAGGTTGTGCTTCTCGCCGGGGATGTAGCTGATCACTTCGTAGCCGTTGGTCAGGCGCACTTTGGCAACCTTACGCATAGCCGAGTTCGGCTTTTTCGGCGTCGTGGTGTAAACGCGCGTACAGACGCCGCGTTTTTGGGGGCAGTTCTCCAGGTGCATCGACTTGGAGCGTTTGACTCGCGGCTGCCGCGGGTTGCGGATCAGCTGTTGGATCGTCGGCATATTGATCGCCTTGTCTTGCGGCCCGTTCAACCTCCACTCGTCAGAGGGGTATCCGGGGGCAGTTCGTATCTGTATGCCTAGCGCGTCCGCAAAGCACAAAACCGCATGCGATCCCGAATAAGGAATCGCCGCGGTGGAATTCCAGAGGATCGGGGCGTGAAGGCCCGGATCATGACCACTTGCTGTATCAAAGCCCCGACTCGCACGTGATGCACGTATCGGGTGGGCGCCGTATAGGTCAGACTCGGCGTCCTTGTCAACACACTGCGGCATGGATGCGCAGAACGTTACGGCATGTTGGTGAATGCGCGGCTTTGGCCGGTGCGGCGGGGCGCAACTTGCCACAGCGCGGCGGCCAGGGCTAGGGTGGCGCGAGGCAGTGAAGGGCGCGCGGCATGGGATTTTTCAGACGGCGGTTTACCGCGCGGCGCGCTGCCGCCAAGGCGCAGGTGATCGGGATTTGCCGGTTTTCCTATAACGCTCTGGGCGGGTTCAAACGCGAGCATGAGAGCCCCGAGGCGCGCGCCGCCTATCTCTATGCGCCCGCGCGGCTGGACGAGCGGTTCCGGCTGTTCGAGGCGATCACCCTGCCCTCGGTGCGCGCGCAAACCGATAAGGATTTCACCTTTCTGATCGTGATCAGCGAGGATTTCCCGCCAGAGCGCCGCGCGCAGTTGGAGGCGCTGACAGCGGATATTCCGCAGGTGGTGATACAGGCGCATCCGCCGGGCAACCACCGAATGGTGATGAAACAGGCGATCAATTCGGTGCGCCGCAGGGGCTGTTATTCGGTGCAGTTCCGGCTTGATGATGACGATGCGATCAATCGGCGGTTTGTGGCCGAGACCCGCAAGACCCTGCGCCAGCATTACCCGCTTTTTCGCGCCAGCCGCCATGTGGTGCTCGATTATACGCGCGGGTTCAATGTGCGGGCCGGTGCCGAGGGGCTGGCGGCGGAACCGGCGAACCAGCTGCATCTGGGCGTGGCCTATGCGATTATCTTCCGGTCGGATGTGAGCCTGTCGGTGATGAATTTCACCCATCACACGGCGTGGCAGCATATGCCGACGCTGTCCAAGACCGACAAGAATATGTGGCTGCGCGGGGTCAATGATCATAACGACTCGGGCGATAGGATCGGGTTGGAGACACAGCCCTTAACCATGGCGCAGGAGGCCGAGTTTGCCCGTGACTTCGGGATCGACGCGGAACAGGTGCGGGCGATCTGGCGGGGGTAGGTGGTGCCCCCTGCCCTGCGGCCTGCGGCGCAGAAGCCCAGACGCCAGCGGCGTGACGGCACGAGTATGCGATAGGCCCAAGCACCGGCTCACATAGGACGGAATGAAAAGCCCCCCGCAGATTGCTCTGCGGGGGGGCTGGTTTTTGTCAGGTCCGGCGCGGCTTAGCGCTCGTCACCCTCGGCCGGGGCGGTGAACCCGTTGTCCTCGGCCTCGACCGGCGCGGCGAGAACCGCTTCGGCTTCGGCGCGGCGCTCTTCGATCACCACTTGGTCACGATCCGAAGCGATGCGGCGCATCGTGGTCGCGACACCGCCGGTGCCAGCCGGGATCAACCGGCCAACGATGACGTTTTCCTTGAGGCCGACCAGTTTGTCGCGCTTGCCGATAACCGAAGCCTCGGTGAGCACGCGGGTGGTCTCCTGGAACGACGCCGCCGAGATGAAGCTGCGGGTTTGCAGCGACGCCTTGGTGATGCCCAAGAGGATCGGCTCGCCACGGGCCGGACGCAGACCCTGTGCGATGGCCTTGTCGTTGACCTCGTCGTATTCGAACTTATCGACCGTTTCACCCTTGAGAAGGGTGGTTTCGCCAGAGTCGAGGATCTCGAGCTTTTGCAGCATCTGCCGCACGATCACCTCGATGTGCTTGTCGTTGATCTTCACGCCCTGCAGGCGATACACGTCCTGCACTTCGTCGATCAGATAGTTCGCCAGAGCCTCGATGCCGAGAATCCGCAGGATGTCATGCGGCGCCGGGTTGCCATCCATGATGTAGTCGCCGCGCTGGACGAAATCGCCCTCTTGCACGGGGATGTGCTTGCCCTTGGGCACCAGATAATCCACCGATTCCCCGTTTTCGTCCACGGGTTCGACGGTGATCCGGCGCTTGTTCTTATAGTCCTTGGCAAAGCGCACATAGCCATCAACTTCACAGATGATCGCGTGATCCTTGGGACGGCGCGCCTCGAACAATTCCGCCACCCGCGGCAGACCGCCGGTGATGTCCTTGGTCTTGGCACCCTCGCGCGGGATCCGTGCAACCACGTCACCCGGCACGATGGTCTGGCCGTCTTCGACCGAAAGCACCGCATCCACCGACATCTGGTAGATCACCGGATTGCCCGCGTCGTTGCGCATCGGCTCGCCGGTCTCGGGATCCATGACGATGATCTCGGGCTTGAGATCGCCGCCTTTCGGAGTCGAGCGCCAGTCGGTGACGATCTTTTGCGACATGCCGGTGGCGTCATCGGTCTCGTCACGCACGGAGATACCGGCGATCAGATCCACGTATTTCGCGATACCGGCCTTCTCGGCGATGATCGGCAGGGTGTAGGGATCCCACTCATAGAGTTTATCCCCACGGGTCACCTGCTGGCCGTCCTTGACGTGCAGTTTCGCACCATAGGCCAGCTTATGCGCCACGCGCTCGACACCGTGTTCGTCGATGATCGCGATCTGCATCGAGCGGCCCATCACCACCTCGTCACCGGCGGCATTGGCCAGCACGGAGGTGTTGCGGAACTCGATTTTACCCTGTTGACCGGCCTCCTGGAACGACTGGCTGCCACCCTGGGCAATCCCGCCGATGTGGAAGGTCCGCATGGTCAGCTGGGTGCCCGGCTCACCGATCGACTGCGCCGCGATGATGCCCACCGCTTCGCCTTTGTTGACCAGCATACCGCGCGCAAGGTCACGACCGTAGCATTTCGCGCAGACGCCTTCTTCGGCCTCACAGGTCAGCGGGCTGCGGATTTTCACCGAGGCCACACCGGCTTTGTCGATCGCATCGGCGGTGTATTCATCGACGATCTGGTTATGCGCGACGATCACTTCGCCGGTTGCCGGATTGACGATGTCTTCGGCAGCCACACGGCCCAGCACACGCTCGGCCAAGCTGGCGACCACTTCACCGTCGTTGATCGCCGCCGCAGCGGTGATGAACCCGTCGGTGCCGCAATCGTCCATACGCACGATGCAGTCCTGCGCCACATCGACCAGACGCCGCGTCAGATAGCCCGAGTTGGCGGTTTTCAGCGCCGTATCGGCCAGACCCTTACGGGCCCCGTGGGTCGAGTTGAAGTACTCGAGCACGGTCAGACCTTCTTTAAAGTTCGAGATAATCGGCGTCTCGATGATCTCGCCGTTCGGCTTGGCCATCAACCCGCGCATCCCGCCGAGCTGCTTCATCTGCGCAGGCGAACCACGCGCACCGGAGTGCGACATCATATAGACCGAGTTCGGCTCGAGCTCGCGGCCGGCGTCATCGTGATGCACCGCCGAAATCTCGCCCATCATCTCGCTGGCCACTGCGTCCGAGCATTTCGACCAAGCGTCGACGACCTTGTTGTATTTCTCACCCTGGGTGATCAAACCATCAAGATACTGCTGCTCGAATTCCGCCACCTGATCGCGGGTCTCGTTGACCAGCTCCCATTTGGCGTCGGGGATCAGCATGTCGTCCTTGCCGAAGGAAATCCCCGCCATGAAGGCTTCGCGGAAGCCCAGATCCATGATCTGGTCACAGAAGATCACCGATTCCTTCTGACCGCAGTAGCGGTAGACGGTGTCGATGACATTCTGCACGTCTTTCTTACGCAACAGGCGGTTGACCAGTTCGAACGGCGCCTTGGCGTTCAGCGGCAGCAGCGCGCCCAACCGCAAGCGGCCCGGCGTGGTCTCATAGCGTTTGACCACTTCGTTGCCATGCTCGTCGATCTGCAGGATGCGGCCCTGCACTTTGGCGTGCAGATGCACCTCGCCCGAGGCCAGCGCGTGTTCGACTTCCTCGACATCCGAGAAAATCATCCCCTCGCCGGTCATGCCTTCGCGCATCATGGTGACGTAGTAGAGGCCCAACACCATATCCTGCGACGGCACGATGATCGGCGCGCCGTTGGCGGGCGAGAGCACGTTGTTGGTCGACATCATCAACACGCGGGCTTCGAGCTGCGCTTCCAAGGACAGCGGCACATGGACCGCCATCTGGTCGCCGTCGAAGTCAGCGTTAAACGCCGAACAGACCAGCGGGTGCAGCTGGATCGCCTTGCCTTCGATCAGGATCGGCTCGAACGCCTGGATGCCCAGACGGTGCAGCGTCGGTGCGCGGTTCAACAGAACCGGATGCTCGCGGATCACCTCGTCGAGGATATCCCAAACCTCGGGACGCTCTTTCTCGACCAGCTTTTTCGCCTGTTTGACGGTGCTCGAGAGACCCTTGGCCTCAAGCCGCGAGTAGATGAACGGCTTGAACAACTCCAACGCCATCTTCTTGGGCAAGCCGCACTGGTGCAGCTTGAGTTCCGGTCCGGTCACAATCACCGAACGGCCCGAGAAGTCGACCCGCTTACCCAGAAGGTTCTGGCGGAAGCGGCCCTGCTTGCCCTTGAGCATGTCGGAGAGCGATTTCAGCGGACGCTTGTTGTTGCCGGTGATGACGCGGCCACGGCGACCGTTGTCAAACAGCGCATCGACCGATTCCTGCAGCATGCGCTTTTCGTTGCGCACGATGATGTCGGGCGCGCGCAGTTCGATGAGCCGCTTGAGGCGGTTGTTGCGGTTGATCACGCGGCGGTAGAGATCGTTGAGGTCCGAAGTCGCGAAACGGCCCCCGTCCAGCGGCACCAGCGGGCGCAGCTCGGGCGGGATCACCGGCAGCACGGTCAGCACCATCCACTCGGGACGGTTGCCGGACTCGAGGAAGCTTTCCACCACTTTCAGGCGGCGGATGATCTTCTTCGGCTTCAATTCGCCGGTGGCTTCTTTCAGCTCGTCGCGCAGCTTGTCGGCCTCGGCCTGCAGGTCGATGGCGGTGAGCATCTCGCGGATTGCTTCGGCGCCGATACCGGCGGTGAAAGCGTCCGAGCCGTAGAGATCCTGCGCGTCGAGGTATTCTTCCTCGGACATCAGCTGGGCGTAGCCAAGCTCGGTCAGACCGGGCTCGATCACCACGTAGTTTTCAAAATAGAGAATACGCTCGAGGTCACGCAGGGTCATATCCAGCATCAGGCCGATGCGCGAGGGCAGCGACTTGAGGAACCAGATATGCGCCACCGGCGAGGCCAGCTCGATATGGCCCATACGCTCGCGGCGGACTTTCTGCAGGGTGACTTCGACGCCGCATTTCTCGCAGACAACGCCGCGGTATTTCATCCGCTTGTATTTGCCGCAGAGGCATTCGTAGTCTTTGATCGGGCCAAAGATCCGCGCGCAGAACAGGCCGTCGCGCTCGGGTTTGAAGGTGCGGTAGTTGATCGTTTCGGGCTTTTTGATCTCGCCAAACGACCAGCTGAGAATGCGCTCGGGCGACGCCAGCGAGACCTTGATCTCGTCAAACGTCTTGATCGGCGCAACCGGGTTGAACGGGTTTGTGGTCAGTTCCTGGTTCATACTACATTCCTTGAAAGGCGTCGGACAAAGGGGGGGTACGGTGCGTGGAGACCACGCACCCTACGGCTGTTGCCGAGGGCGCGTGGTTCGGGCGCAGCGTCAGCCCTCCTCCTCCGAGTCCAGGAGTTCCATATTCAGGCCGAGGCCGCGGACTTCCTTCACCAACACGTTGAAGGATTCCGGCACGCCGGCCTCGTAGCTGTCTTCGCCCTTGACGATCGACTCGTAGACCTTGGTCCGGCCTGCAACGTCATCCGACTTCACGGTCAGCATCTCTTGCAGGGTATAGGCGGCGCCGTATGCCTCAAGGGCCCAGACCTCCATTTCCCCGAGACGCTGGCCACCGAACTGCGCCTTACCACCCAGCGGCTGCTGGGTCACAAGGCTGTACGGCCCGGTCGAACGCGCGTGGAGCTTGTCGTCAACGAGGTGGTGCAGCTTGAGCATGTATTTCACACCCACGGTGACCTCACGGGCGAATTTCTCGCCCGAGCGGCCATCGAACACCACCGACTGACCGGATTCGTTGAACCCGGCGCGGCGCAGCGCGTCATTGACATCGGCTTCCTTGGCACCGTTGAACACCGGCGTGCCGATCGGCACCCCGCGGGTCACGGTGCTGGCAGAATCCACCAACTCGTCTTCGTCCATACCGGCGAAAGCGTCCTCATAGACCAGATCGCCATACGCGTGATGCATCGCCTCACGCACCGGCGTCAGATCACCCGAGCGGCGATACTCTTGCAGCGCCTCGTCGATCTGGATGCCCAGACCGCGCAACGCCCAACCCATATGGGTCTCGAGAATCTGCCCGACGTTCATCCGCGAGGGCACGCCCAAGGGGTTCAGCACGAGGTCGACGGTGGTGCCATCGGCGAGGAACGGCATGTCCTCTTCGGGCACCACTTTCGACACCACACCCTTGTTCCCGTGACGACCGGCCATCTTGTCGCCCGGCTGCAGCTTGCGCTTCACCGCGAGGAACACTTTGACCATCTTCATCACACCCGGCGGCAGATCGTCGCCACGGCGCACCTTCTCGACCTTATCGTCGAAGCGGTGGGTCAGAGCGCGTTTCTGCTGGTCGTAGAGGGCGTTGAGCGCCTCGACTTCCTGTGCTTCGGCGTCATCTGCCAGAGCCAACTGCCACCACTGGCCACGCGACAACTGCCCGTCGAGCAGCTCTTCGGTGATCTCGGTGTTCGGACGCACGCCTTTGGGGCCTTTGACCGCGGTTTTGCCGAGGATCAGGGTGCGCAGACGCGAGTAGATGTTGCGGTCAAGAATCGCCATCTCGTCATCGCGGTCACGCGACAGACGCTCGATCTCTTCACGCTCGATCTGCAGCGCACGCTCGTCTTTGTCGACGCCGTGACGGTTGAACACCCGCACTTCGACCACGGTGCCATAAGCACCCGGCGGCAAGCGCAGCGAGGTGTCGCGCACGTCGGACGCCTTCTCACCGAAGATGGCGCGCAGAAGTTTCTCTTCCGGCGTCATCGGGCTTTCGCCCTTGGGGGTGATCTTACCGACCAGAATATCGCCCGCCTGCACTTCGGCGCCGATATAGACGATGCCCGCCTCGTCGAGGTTGCGCAGCGCTTCTTCACCGACGTTGGGAATGTCGCGGGTGATCTCTTCCGGCCCGAGCTTGGTATCGCGCGCGGCGACTTCGTATTCCTCGATATGGATCGAGGTATAGACGTCATCCTTGAGGATACGCTCGGAGATCAGGATCGAGTCTTCGTAGTTGTAGCCGTTCCACGGCATGAACGCGACGACCACGTTCCGGCCCACGGCCAGTTCGCCCATATCGGTCGAGGGACCATCGGCGATGACCTCGTCACGCACCACCTTTTCGCCGACTTTCACCAGCGGACGCTGGTTGATGCAGGACGACTGGTTCGAACGCTTGAACTTGCGCAGACGGTAGATGTCAACGCCCGGCTCACCCGGCTCCAGCATCTCGGTGGCGCGCACCACGATACGCTGCGCATCCACTTGGTCAACGATACCGGCACGGCGGGCCATGATCGACGCACCCGAGTCGCGGGCAACGATACCCTCGATACCGGTGCCGACCAGCGGCGAATCGCTTTGCAGCAATGGCACCGCCTGACGCATCATGTTCGAGCCCATCAGAGCGCGGTTGGCGTCGTCGTTCTCGAGGAACGGGATCAACGAGGCGGCGACCGAGACCAGCTGTTTCGGCGACACGTCAATCAGGTTGACCGCCTCGCGCGGGTTCAGCGTGTATTCGCCAGCGGTGCGGGTCGAAACCAGCTCGTTGACGAATTTGCCCTCGTCGTCGAGCGTGGCGTTGGCCTGCGCGATGACATGGCGCTGCTCTTCGGTGGCCGAGAGATATTCGACATCATCGGTAACGGTGCTGTCGGTCACACGGCGATAGGGGGTCTCGATGAAGCCGTATTTGTTCACGCGGGCATAGGTGGCCAGCGAGTTGATCAGACCAATGTTCTGACCTTCCGGCGTTTCAATCGGGCACATCCGGCCATAGTGGGTCGGGTGAACGTCGCGCACCTCAAAACCGGCACGCTCACGGGTCAGACCGCCCGGCCCAAGCGCCGAGAGACGACGCTTGTGGGTCACCTCGGAGAGCGGGTTGGTTTGGTCCATGAATTGCGACAGCTGCGACGAGCCGAAGAATTCACGCACTGCCGCTGCGGCGGGTTTGGCGTTGATCAGATCCTGCGGCATCACCGTGTCGATATCGACCGAGGACATGCGCTCGCGGATTGCGCGCTCCATGCGCAGAAGGCCCAGACGATACTGGTTTTCCATCAATTCGCCGACCGAACGCACACGGCGGTTGCCGAGGTGGTCGATGTCGTCGATTTCGCCCTTGCCGTCACGCAGTTCAACCAGCGCGCGGATACATTCAATGATGTCTTCCTTGCGCAGGGTGCGCTGGGTGTCGGGGGCATCAAGCGCCAGACGCATGTTCATTTTCACCCGGCCCACGGCCGAGAGATCATAACGCTCGCTGTCGAAGAACAGCGTGTCGAACAGCGCCGAGGCGGCGTCAACGGTGGGCGGCTCGCCCGGACGCATCACGCGGTAGATATCCATGAGCGCCTGATCGCGGTTCATGTTCTTATCGGTGGCCAGCGTGTTGCGGATGTAGGGGCCGACGTTGACGTTGTCGATGTCCAGCACCTGAATCTCGGTGATGTCCTGATCGAGCAGGGTTTTCAGCGACCCGCCTTTGACTTCGCCATCCTTGTCGAGTTCCCAGGTGAGCTCGTCACCGGCCTCGACCCAGATTTCGCCGGTCTCTTCGTTGATCATGTCTTCAGCGACGAAACGCCCCTGAATATGCTCAAACGGCACCAGCAGTTCGGTGATCTCGCCGTCGTCGATCCACTTTTTGACCAGACGCGGGGTGGCTTTGTCGCCAGCTTCAAGGATCACTTCGCCAGTTGCGGCATCGACCAGATCCATCGTCGGACGGGTGCCGCGCACACGCTCGGGGAAGAACTTGGTGACCCAGCCACGGTTCTTTTCCAGACGGTAGGTGACCTTGTCGTAATAGGCGCTGACGATGTCTTCCTGATCCATGCCAAGCGCATAGAGCAGCGTCGTCACCGGCAGTTTGCGGCGGCGGTCGATGCGCGCGAAGACCAGATCCTTGGGATCGAATTCAAAGTCCAGCCAGCTGCCGCGGTAGGGGATAATGCGGCACTGGAACAACAGCTTGCCCGACGAGTGGGTCTTGCCCTTGTCATGGTCAAAGAACACGCCCGGCGAACGGTGCATCTGCGACACCACAACGCGCTCGGTGCCGTTGACGATGAAGGTGCCGACCGGGGTCATCAGAGGCATATCGCCCATGAAGACTTCTTGCTCTTTGATGTCCTTGACCGATTTCGCACCGGTGTCAGGGTCGATATCGAACACGATCAGACGCAGCGTCACCTTCAGCGGAGCCGAGAAGGTCATGTCGCGCTGCTGACATTCGTCGATGTCGTATTTCGGCTTCTCCAGCTCGTATTTGACGAACTCGAGAACCGCGGTCTCGTTGAAATCCTTGATCGGGAACACCGATTGGAAGGTTCCCATCATGCCTTCGCCATCCAGCGGCGTGTCGCTGTCGCCGGAGCGCAGGAACAGGTCGTAGGACGACTTTTGAACCTCGATCAGGTTCGGCATTTCCAGGACTTCACGGATCTTGCCGAACATGCGGCGGATGCGTTTCTGGCCAACATAGGACTGAGCCATGCAGGTATCACCTTTCATTCTTTCGCGGGCGCGCCAGCCGTCGGGCCTCGGCGGTGCTGCCCCATGCGAAACAGAAGCTGGGTTCCATTCCTGCCGACCGTCCCACCGGTCAGCTCCCGAACCCTGGCTGCTTCTGGAAGACGGCCCCTTCCCCGAGGGAATGCCGGGCCGTCCTCCAAAAACAGCTTAGGCCGGGCCCGGACAATGCCGGACCCAGCCATATTATGCGGTCAGGGTGTCACGCACCCCGCCCGATTACTTCAGTTCGACCTTGGCGCCAGCGGCTTCCAGTTTGGTCTTCAGCTCTTCGGCTTCGGCCTTCGGAGCGGCTTCTTTGACCGGCTTGCCGCCAGCTTCGACCAGCTCTTTGGCTTCTTTCAGGCCGAGACCGGTGATCGCGCGAACTTCTTTAATCACGTTGATCTTGTTCGGGCCAGCTTCCATCAGGACGACGTCGAACTCGGTCTTTTCTTCGGCGGCAGCGCCGGCATCGCCAGCCGGGCCAGCCATCATCACAGCGCCACCAGCGGCGGGCTCGATGCCATACTCGTCTTTGAGGATGGTTTTCAGTTCTTGGGCTTCCAGCAGGGTCAGGTTGACGATGCTTTCGGCGAGTGCTTTCAGATCAGCCATTTCAAATTTCCATTCATTCAGTCAGGTGTGTTCCGACGTGCAGCTTGTGCCACACACGGGCCAGATGTTGCTTAAGCGGCTTCCCGCTCCTCCAGAGTGGAGAGGATGCTTGCGATGTTCGAAGCAGGCGCGCCAATTGCACCAGCAATGTTCGAAGCAGGTGCACCAATGCAGCCAACGATCGAAGCAATAAGCTCCTCACGCGACGGCATTTGTGCCACGGCCTGAACACCAGCCTGGTCCAGAGCGTTCTCACCCATAGCGCCGCCAATGATTTCCAACTTCTTGTTGGTCTTGGCAAAGCTATCCATGACCTTCGCCGCGGCGACAGGGTCTTCGGAATAGGCAAGAACGGTCATGCCCGTCAGCAGGTCGGCCATGCTTGCGCAGGGCTTTCCTTCGAGGGCGATCTTGGCGAGCTTGTTCTTGGCAACGCGTACAGCCCCACCAGCTTCGCGCATTTGCGCGCGCAGGGCTTGCATCTCAACAACTGTCAGACCCGCGTAGTGTGCTACCACAACCACGCCAGAGCTTTCGAAGATCTGGCCGAGTTCCTCGACCACGCTCTCTTTTTGGGCTCTATCCACAGGTTTACTCCAAGTTTGGGGGTTGCCCCCCGGCTCAATTGTGCCCCGGCGAACCGGGGCGTTCGGGTCCGAATAGGAGCCGAGGCCAAAACCGCCCGAGGATCTCTCCCCGACCAAATTCGTCTCGTTCCCATCTCAGGCAGGAATTATGCGGCGCCGGTTTCCCCTTGCCTCACCCACCGTCTCGGACAGGACAGGGCGCGAGCGCCCCGCCAACCCACCCCCTAAAGGACGGGTATTCTATGAAGGTGCGTGCCAAGCACACACCCTACGGGTCATTCCTGACCGGTCGCCGAAGCCAGATCAAGGCTGACGCCCGGACCCATCGTCGAGGACAGCGAGACCTTTTTCATATAGGTCCCTTTGGCGCCGGCCGGCTTGGCCTTGGACACCGCGTCCACGATGGCGCGCACGTTCTGCGCCAAGGCTTCGGTGCCAAACGAGGCTTTGCCGACACCGGCGTGGATCACACCGGCTTTTTCGACCTTGAACTGCACTTCGCCGCCTTTGGCGTTGGCAACTGCGGTCGCGACATCCATCGTCACCGTGCCGACCTTGGGGTTCGGCATCAGGTTGCGCGGGCCCAGGATCTTGCCCAGACGGCCGACGATCGGCATCATGTCAGGGGTGGCAATGCAGCGATCAAAGTTGATCTCGCCGCCCTGGATCGCCTGCATCAGATCCTCGTCACCGACGATATCCGCACCGGCTTCGCGGGCTTCATCCGCCTTGGGACCACGGGCAAACACCGCAACGCGCACGGTTTTACCGGTGCCATTGGGCAGCGACACCACGCCGCGGACCATCTGGTCTGCGTGACGCGGGTCAACCCCGAGGTTGATCGCGACTTCGACGGTCTCGTCAAACTTGGCGGTGGCCGAGCCCTTGACCAGATCGACCGCCTCTTCGACGCTCAGTTCCGACTTGCCGGCAAAGGCTTCGCGGGCGGCGCGGGTACGTTTTCCGAACTTGGCCATGACTTACCCCTTAACCTCGATACCAACCGACTTTGCCGAGCCGACGATGATCTGCATGGCGCCTTCGATATCGACGGCGTTGAGATCTTTCATCTTGGCTTCGGCGATTTCGCGGATCTGGGCCACGGTGACGGTGCCTGCAGGCGTCCGGCCGGGGGCTTCGGAACCACGCGCACGGTTACGCTTGCCGACCGGCTTGAGGCCTGCAGCGCGCTTGAGATACCACGAGGCCGGCGGCGATTTCAGCTCCATGCTGAACGACTTGTCCTGGTAGTAGGTGATCACGCAGGGGATCGGCGAACCGGGTTCCATATCTGCCGATTTCGCGTTGAAATCCTTACAGAACTGCATGATGTTGATGCCGCGCTGACCCAGTGCCGGGCCGACGGGGGGCGACGGGTTGGCTTGCCCCGCCTTCACTTGCAGCTTCAGCTGCCCGATAATCTTCTTGGCCATGTGGCCGCTCCTTTTCGTCAGTGTCCGCCGCGAGGATCGCAGGGACATGCTTAGTGGTCCGGCCTACCCGCGGGCGGCCTCCCACGTGAACACTCAGGTCGTCTTGGTGACCTGCGTGTATTCCAGTTCCACCGGCGTCGGACGGCCAAAGATCGAGACCATCACCTTCAGGCGACCGTTCTCGTCATCGACCTCTTCCACCATCCCCGAAAAGCCGTCAAACGGCCCGTCGGTAACCTTGATATTCTCGCCAACCTCGAAACGGATCAGGTTGCGCGGCGCTTCCTGCCCCTCTTCAACGCGGTTGAGGATCAGATTGACCTCATCATCGCGCATCGGGCTGGGCTTGCCGGCCTGACCGAGAAATCCGGTGACGCGGTTGATCGACGAGACCAGATGCTGGGTGCGCGGGTTCATCTCCATCCGCACCAGCACATAGCCGGGCATGAAGCGACGCTCCGAGGTGACCTTCTTGCCGCGGCGCACTTCGATGACCTCTTCGGTCGGCACCAGCACCTCGTCGATCTCATCCTCGAGCCCGGCTTCGGCGGCCGCGGTACGGATCGCCTCGGCGACCTTCTTTTCGAAGTTCGAAAGTACGCTCACCGAATACCAGCGCTGGGCCATGCGTCTCACCTATCATCCAGCGGCGATGCCGCCGTGTCATTTCCGTTCAAGATCAATGCCCTAGCCGGGCGAAGACCCCATTATCCCTGCCGACAAAAAATGTGCGCACCGAATCGGTGCGCGCTGTCATACAGGGTGTTGCTGTGCCTTTAGCGCCCAATCCGCCGGTAATCAAGGGCTTGGCGCCACAATAGCGGCGCCAGACCCGCAGATTGCCGCCCTAGCCGACCATCCCGAGCACAAAGCCGAGGCCCGAGCGGATGATGAAATCGACCAGAAAGAAGAACACCGCGGTCAGCGTGGTCAGAACCAGCACCATCACCGTGCTGACGCCAACCTCGCGGCGGTTCGGCCAGGTGACTTTGGCAGTCTCCGAGCGCACCTGCTGAAGAAAGGTCAACGGGTTTGTCTTGGCCATCTGGTCACCTCTGAGCGGAGTTTGCGGGCCGGTCAGGGATGAGCGGCGATTGGCGGTCAGATACGCGGCCAAAGGGGTAAATTCAACCCTGCGACCCGCGCGCGGGCATGATCCCGCCAATGTTGGCCTTTGTGCAACACCTTTGCGGGTGGCGGCGAAAAATATGCGGAAATGGCGAGAAAAGGCTTGGCAGGGGTTGGGGGACTCGAACCCACGACCCTCGGTTTTGGAGACCGATGCTCTACCAACTGAGCTAAACCCCTAAGCCTGAGCCGGAATTATGGCACAGGCGGCGGGAAATCAAGGGGCATTCGCGATGTTTTCGCAAATGCCCTGCGCGCACTCCATACTACACCCACACCATAACACCGCCCCGCCGCGCCACACCCCGCCTAAATGCCCATCGCAGCACCACCGAATCACCCATAGCCCCGCCCCGCACCGCTTCATCTTGCCAAAAATACTCATCTCCGCCGCCGCCACAGCCCCGCCCCTACCCCTAACGCGGGGGCGCGCGCGCAAGCGGGGGGGCGGGTGGGAGCGCCGCGCGCGCGCCACATCTGCCCCTGCGACACCGCCAGTGTTGCCAAGCCAGCGCCGCGTCCATAAACCGGAGCATAAGATATTCGGGGGCGACTATGTTGACGGGAAAACGCGTTCTACTGATCATCGGCGGCGGTATCGCGGCCTATAAGTCGCTCGAACTGATCCGCCTGTTGCGCCGCGCGGGTGCCTCGGTAGCGCCGGTGCTGACCCGTGCGGGTGCCGAATTCGTCACCCCGCTCTCGGTCACCGCGCTCGCCGGTGAGGCGCTGCATCAAGACCTGTTCGATCTGACCGCCGAGGCCGAGATAGGCCATATCCAGCTCAGCCGCGCCGCCGATCTGGTGGTCGTCGCCCCCTGCACCGCCGATCTGATGGCGAAAATGGCGCAGGGCCATGCCGATGACATGGCCTCGACGCTATTGATGGCGACCGACAAGCCGGTGTTGATCGCTCCGGCAATGAATCTGCGGATGTGGGAGCATCCGGCGACCCGGCGCAATCTGGCGCATCTGCAGGGCGACGGTATTCTCAGCGTCGGGCCTGATCACGGCGATATGGCCTGCGGCGAGCATGGGCCGGGGCGGATGGCCGAACCCGCGGCGATTCTGGCGGCGATTGATCAGGCGCTCTCGGCGGGGCCGCTCAATGGCAAACATATCATTGTCACCTCCGGCCCGACCCATGAGCCGATTGATCCGGTGCGCTATATCGCCAATCGCTCCTCGGGCGCGCAGGGCGGGGCTTTGGCCGCCGCGCTGCGCGATCTTGGTGCGCAGGTCAGCTTTGTCACCGGCCCCGCCAGCGTGCCACCGCCCGCGGGTGTTAAGGTGATCGCCATTCAGGACGCGCGCGAGATGCTGACGGCGGTGACATCCGCCCTGCCCGCTGATGCGGCGGTATTTGCCGCGGCGGTGGCCGATTGGCGGGTCAAGAACACCTCGGACCAGAAGATGAAGAAGCAAAACGGCGCCCTGCCCACGCTGGAGTTCGAGGAAAACCCCGATATTCTGGCCACGATCAGCCGCCACGCAAAGCGCCCGCCCTTGGTCGTGGGTTTTGCCGCCGAGACCGAAACCGTGGTGGAGCATGCGCAGGCGAAACGTTTGCGCAAGGGCTGCGACTGGATCGTGGCCAATGATGTCTCGCCCGAGACCGGCATTATGGGCGGCAGCGAGAATGCGGTGCATCTGATCACCGAGGGCGCGGTCGAGGATTGGCCACGGATGCCCAAAGACGAGGTCGCCCGCCATCTGGCGCAGCGGATTGCCGAAGCGCTGGAGGCAAAACCATGAGCGTGACCCTGCAGATCCTGCGCGAAGACTGGGCCGATGCGCAGATCGCCCTGCCCAGCTACGCGACCCAAGGCGCGGCGGGGGCGGATATTCGCGCCAATCTCGCCCCCGAGGATCGCGCCGCGGGTCTGACCCTGCAACCGATGCAGCGGCTGCTGGTGCCGACCGGCCTGCGCGTAGCGATCCCGCAGGGCTATGAGATGCAAGTGCGTCCGCGCTCGGGTCTGTCGCTGAAACACGGGATTTCGATGCCGAACACGCCGGGGACGATCGACAGCGATTACCGCGGCCCCTTGGGCGTGCCGATGATCAACCTGAGCGACACGCCCTATACGATTGCCCATGGCGAGCGGATCGCGCAGATGGTGGTGGCGCCGGTGGTGCAGGCCGATTTTGCGCTGGCCGAGACGCTGGACGAGACCGCGCGCGGCGCGGGTGGGTTCGGCTCGACGGGTCGCAGCTAAGCCTGAGAATTTACCAACGCGCGCGACCGCCGCTGTGACGAGGAGTTTCCCGCAATGATCTCTGTGCTGTTTCTGGGCGTGGCGCTATTTGCCTTTGGCACGCTGTTTGGTGCCTCGATGCGCCTGCGGTTGGGGCTTTTGGGCGCGCTTTGGGCGCTGGTGGTGCTGATCCATCTGACCCTGCCCGCAGGCGCCGATCTGCGGGTGGCGACCGGCGGCGATGCGCGCCCATGGCTGGTGCTCGCCGCCGTGGCGCTGATCATCTGGGGCTATCGCGCGGGGCTGGGGCGGTTGCGCGCAAAGGCGCAGAGCAAAGCCCCGGCGCCCGCCGCCACCGGCACATTCAGCGACGCCGAGTTGCACCGCTACGCCCGCCATATGATGCTGCGTGAATTGGGCGGGCCGGGGCAGAAGCGGCTGAAAGAGGCCAAGGTGCTGGTGATTGGCGCTGGCGGGCTGGGCTCGCCGATCATGCTCTATCTGGCAGCCGCGGGCGTGGGCACCATCGGGGTGATCGACGATGACGCGGTCGATGCGACCAATCTACAGCGGCAGGTGATCCACACAGACCAGAGCATCGGCATGCCCAAGGTGTTCTCGGCACAGCAACAGGTCGAAGCGCTCAACCCCTATGTCGAATTCCGCCCCTATCACCGGCGGCTGACCGAGGATGACGCCGCGGCGCTGTTCTCCGAGTATGATCTGGTGATGGATGGCACGGATAATTTCGACACCCGCTATCTGGTCAACCGCGTTGTGGTGGCGCAGGGGATGCCGTTGATTGCCGCCGCGCTGACCCAATGGGAGGGGCAGCTGTCGATCTATGATCCGGCGCGCGGCGCGCCCTGTTTTCAATGCGTGTTCCCCGAGCGTCCGGCGCCGGGTCTGGTGCCCAGTTGCGCCGAGGCCGGTGTCGTCTCGGCCCTGCCCGGGGTGATGGGCACGATGATGGCGCTGGAGGCGATCAAGCTGATTTCCGGTGCGGGCGAGACATTGCGCGGGCATCTGATGATCTATGACGGGCTCTATGCCGAGACCCGCAAGATGAAGATCACCCGCCGCGCGGACTGTCAGGTCTGCGGTGGTTGAGGGCGGCGGTGGTTGAGAGTGGCGGCGGGGCATGCGCCTCACGCGGAAACGCTTACGGATTGATCCGCAAGACCACTCCCCCACGCTATCCCTTAGTGCCAGCCCGCCCGCGCTATTCCTGCCGCATTAATCTTCGGCGGGCGGGGCGAATGCGGCGCAGGGATCGGGGCGCGGATGCGGCGCGGTGACCAGCCAGAGATCATGCGGCACCGCCTCGCCGGAAGCGGCTTCGGCATCTGATTCGAACTGCCCCAGCGAGAGCACCGAGACCTCGGGCGCGGCGATCTGCAGCAGCGCCGGCACCCCGTGATCATGCCGTGCATGACCGTTGCCGGTGATCACCACCACCGGCCCGCCGGTCTGCTCCATCGCCATGAGCACCGCCTGCGCCAATGACGCATCGCGCAGCCGCTGCGCCTCGACCAGCCCCGCCATCATCGCTTCGGGCATGGCGCGGCAATGGGCCTCGAATTGCGCCGCCTCACGCAGGGCCTGCGCCGCGGGATCAAGCGGCAATTGCAGGCCGAACCGCGCCGCCTGCGCGCCGAACACCGGCGCCGCCCCCTGCGCAAAGGCCTCACGCGCCTGCGCCCGCGGCACATGCGCGCCGTAATGACGCGCCGCGCCCGCGGCCTCGGTGATCGGATGATAGAGCGCATAGTCGGGCCAGCCGCTCTCGGCCCAGCCCAGCGCCGCCTCGACCATATCGGCATCGTCGCGCCGCTCGGGCATACGCGCGGCCTGCGCCTCGGTCAGCATCTCCCAGACGATGGCGGCGGGGGCCAACGCCCGCACCGCCCGCGCCTGATTGAGATGATGTATCGGGTTGTCATGCAGCTCGCCCAAGATCGTGACATCGGCGGGCGGCAGCGCATCGAGCGCCTGCGGCTGGATCTGCGAGGCCGAAGCGAGCCCTGCGGTGCTAGCAAGAACGGCGGTGCTGGCGAGAATAGCGGCGTATAGGGCGGCGTTTCGGCGCGGCCGCGGGCGGTATTTAATCCTGATCATACCAGTAGGGAATAGACATCTTCCCCCTGACGCTCAAGCGTTTTGCGCATCTTTCCCAGCGCCGCGGATTCGATCTGGCGCACCCGCTCTTTTGACAGACCCAACTCGCCGCCCAGCGATTCCAGCGTCCGCGGCTCTTCGCGCAGTTTGCGTTCGCGCAGCACCAGTTGCTCGCGCTCGGATAGTGCCGCCATCGCCGCCACCAGCCAGCCGCGCAGCGCCCGCAGGTCATGGCGCGCGCTGACCAGATCATCGGCGCCGGGCCGGTCATCCTCCAGCGTGTCGATCCATTCGCGGCCCTCATCCTCGCCCGATTGGGTGGCATTGAGCGACATATCCGCCCCCGAAAGCCGCCCCTGCATCATCTCGACATCATGCAGCGGCACGCCGATCTGCTGGGCAATCCGCGCGCGCATCTGGTGGCCGTCCAACTCCTCACCCATCTCGCGGGCCTCGCGCTGGACCTGTACCTGCACCCGCTTGAGGTTGAAAAACAGCGCCTTCTGGCTGCTGGTCGAACCGGTGCGCACCATCGAATGATTGCGCATCACGAAATCCTGAATCGAGGCTTTGATCCACCAGATCGCATAGGTCGAGAACCGCACCCCGCGATCAGGGTCGAATTTCTCGGCGGCTTTCATCAGGCCCAAACCGGCCTCTTGGATCAGGTCATTCACCGGCGCGCCGTATTTGCGGTATTTCGACGCCATCGAGATCGCCAGCCGCATATAGGCGGTGATCAGCCGGTGCAGCGCCTGTTCGTCACGCTGATCGCGCCAAGCCAGCGCCAGGGTGCGTTCGGTCTCGGCATCCAATAGCTCGGCCCGCATCATCCTGCGGGTAAATTGCCGGTCGTCACTGAAATCGAGGGCCATATCTTCTCTCCGCTTTAGGGATACTACGCGGTGAGGGCGGATTTGGTTCACCCGATGACGGAAAGTTGTTGTGACATTTGCCGCGCGCGCCCCAGGCGGAGGGGGAGAAACCGATAGGCGCGGGGCGGGTTTTGCGGCAGCATGGCGGCTTACGCCTGACCGGAAAGGATGCGCCTCATGGGTTACGAGACAGGTTATGAGTTATGTATCGGCGACCGCGCCTATTCCAGTTGGTCGCTGCGCGGCTGGCTGCTGTTCGAGGCCTTCGGGATCGGTTGTGCGCTGACCCGCACGCGGCTCTATGAGCCCGGGTTTGCGCAGACGCTTGCCGCATTCGCCCCGGCGCGCAGCGTGCCCGCGCTGCGCCTGCCCGAGGGCGCGGTGATCAGCGACAGTCTGGCGATTGCTGAGGAACTGGCCAGCCGCCACCCCGAGGCCGGGCTCTGGCCCAAGGACCCCAAGGCGCGCGCCGTCGCCCGCCATCTCGCCGCCGAGATGCATGCGTCTTTCACCGCCCTGCGCAGCCATTGCGCGATGAACCTGCGGGTTTGTTACACTGATTGCGCGCCACCGGCGGCGGTGCTTGCGGATCTGGCGCGGCTTGAGGAACTCTGGGCCTGGGCGCGGGCGGAATGCGGCAGCGTGGGGCCGTGGCTTTGCGGGGATTATAGCGTGGCGGATGTGTTTTTCGCCCCGGTGGCGGCGCGGATCGCGGGCCATGCGCTGCCGGTCTCGCCCGCGGCGCAGGCCTATGTCGCCGCGCATTTCGCGCATCTGCCGTTTCGCCGCTGGCGGGCGATGGCGCAGGTAGATGGTGCCGATCAACCCGCCTATAGGCGCGACTGGCCGACCCGCGATTGGGCGCTGCCCGAGGTGCTGCCAAGTGCGCCGCTCGCTACCGGCCCCTCGGTGAACGCCGCCTGCCCCTATTCCGGCCTGCCGGTGACCCATTTCCTGCGCGTCAACGGGCAGGTGCTTGGCTTTTGCAACGCATTTTGCCGCGACAAGACCGGCGCCGACCCCGAGGCCTGGCCGCAGGCGATGGCGCTACTCGAGCCGTGACACCGCCCAGCGCGCCGCCTCGGCCACCGTCGCGTCGGGGTCCTCGGTAAGCCCCTGCGCCACCGGCTTCAGATGCGGCTTGCCCGAGTTGCCAATCGCATAAAGCACATTGCGCACAAAGCGGTCGCGGCCAATGCGTTTGACCGGCGAACCCGAGAACAGCGCGCGAAAGCCTGCGTCATCCAGCCCCGCCAGCTCGGCCAGATCCGGCGCGATCAGATCCGGCCGCGCGGCGTATTTCACCTCGCTGGCGGCGACGGCGAATTTATTCCACGGGCAGGCGGCCAGACAATCATCGCAACCGTAGATATGGTTGCCGATCAGCGCGCGCAATTCGGGGTCAATCGGCCCTTTATGCTCGATCGTCAGATAGGAAATGCAGCGCCGTGCATCCAGTTGAAAGGGCGCCGGAAAGGCATCGGTGGGACAGGCCTCGAGACAGGCGGTGCAAGAGCCGCAATTCTCCCGCGCCGGCGCATCCACCGGCATCTCCAGCGTGGTGAAAATCGCGCCGAGAAAGAACCAATTGCCCAAGTCGCGGCTCAGCAGATTGGTGTGTTTGCCCTGCCAGCCCAGCCCCGCCGCCTCGGCCAAGGGTTTTTCCATCACCGGCGCGGTATCGACGAAGACCTTGATCTCGCCCCCCACCGCCTCGATCATCCAGCGCCCCAGCCGTTTCAGCCGCTTTTTCACCACATCATGGTAATCGCGGTTCTGCGCATAGACCGAGATCGCGCCTTTCTCCGGCTGCGCCAGCACCGCCATCGGATCATGCGCGGGCGTATAGGCCTCGGCCAGCATCAGGACCGAGCGCGCCTCGGGCCAGAGCGCCGCCGGATTGCCGCGCCAGGCCATGCGCTCTTCCATCCAGCCCATCTGCCCATGACGCCCCGCCTCGACATAGTCTTTCAGGCGCGCGGCGGCCTGCGGGATCGCATCGGGCCGGGTGATCCGCGCCGCCGAAAACCCCTCTTCCAGCGCCCGCGCCACCAGCCGTTCTTTGAAGGCCTCCGGCTCAAATGCCTCTACCGCCCGCGCCATCAGCGCCGCCCTCGCTTCATCTTGCCACAAATACTCTGGTGGGAGGCGCGACAGCGCCGTGGGAGGTGAAACCTCCCGGCGGGGCGAGGGGGTTCGATGCCCCCGAGCCACGCCCCCCGGAGGGTCACAGGCGAGGCCACCACGGTCACCTTAGAAATCCAGATCGGCATAGCGCCGTGGTGGCGGCATGCCGGGCACCTGATCGGCCAAGAGCGGGCGGAAGGCGGGGCGGGATTTGATCGTCGCATACCAGTCCTTGACCAGCGGCGCGCGCTCCCAATCCACGTCATTGATGTAATCAAGGCAGGACAGATGCGCGGCGGCGGCGAAATCGGCCAGCGTCATCGCATTCCCCGCCAGCCAGCGGCGGTGTTCCAACAGCCAGCTCATATAATCGAGATGGTATTTGATCCGCGTCGAGCCGGTCTTGATCTTTTGCGAATCCGGATAGCCGCGGCCCATCAGCTTTTTATTCACCCGCTCATAGAGCAGGTTCGCGGTCACCTCGGTGTGGAAGGTGTCATCAAACCACGCGCAGAGACGGCGCACCTCGTAGCGACCGGCGGGGTCATTGGGCATCAGGCTGGGCTCGGGATGCACATCATCGAGAAACTCGCAGATCGCCTGACTTTCCGCCAGCATGCGCCCGTCATAGCGCAGGATCGGCACTTTGCCTGCGGGATTGCGGCGCAGGAAGTCGGTGCCCGCCTCCCAATAGCGTTCTTCGATCAGCTTCACCTCCAGCCGCTTTTCGGCCAGCGTCAAGCGGACCTTACGGCAGAACGGCGAAAGCGGGACATGAAACAGGCTGAGCATAGGTCTCTACGGTCGGTTCAAGGCTTCTTCCCTTTGCACCCTTGGCGGCAAAGTTCAACCGTCCTCCCTGCCGCAGGGCGCGGCGAGGGGGTGCGGCGGCGGGGCGTATCAGGGTTGAAAACAGGCGGCGCGGTCGTCGCGGTCAATGGTCGCGGCGCCGTCGACAATCGCCGCCGCACGGCGCTGGATCCAATCGGTCGGACGGCCCGCATTGCGCACTTGCGGCGCAGGCAATACGGCAGCCAGAAGCGCCGCCTGCCGCGCGCTCAGATCAATCGGATCGCGGTCGAAATGCCGGTGCGAGGCGGCTTCGACCCCGAACACCCCCTCGCCGAATTCGGCGATATTCAGATAGACCTCGATGATCCGCCGCTTCGGCCAGAGGATTTCCACCATCGGGGTGATCACCGCCTCCAGCGCCTTTCGGATCCAGCTACGCCCCTGCCAGAGAAACACATTCTTCACCACCTGCTGGCTCAGCGTCGAGGCGCCGCGCCCCGAGCCTTCGGCCAGCGCCTGCCGGATTGCCGACATATCGAACCCCCAGTGGCGGCAGAAATTCGCGTCCTCGGCGGCAACCACCGAGCGCGCCATCACCGGCGCGATCTGCTCCATATCCACCCAGGACTGCTGAATTTCGCCGAGCCGCCGCGATTCCTGCCACATATAGATGCCGCCGGGCGGATCAACGAACCGATACAGCGCCACCCAGAGCACCAAAAGCGCCGCCAAGCCCACCAGCCCGAGCAGCGTGTAGCGCCAGACGCGGCGGATAAAATCAGCGATTCGCTCGATCACCCGCCGGTGCAGCGGGGGTTTTTTCTTTTTGCGGGGTCTGCTCTTTTTTGCCATGCGCGCAGTTAACGGCCTGTTCATGGGGCTATCAAGCCTTGACTTGTCGCAGCGGCGCACCCCTGCCGCCCTGCCCCCGATATTCGGGTGGGCGATCCTTGGCCCATGGCGCCGACAGAGCGCCGCAAGGCAATAGACAGCCGATGGCAACCTGCTAGCTTGGGCGCATAGGCGCGCCGCATATGGCTGCGCCATGTCAGGTGCTAAAAAGGATCACGCCGATGATGGTGCTGCATTACAGCCGTCCCTCGCCCTATGTTCGCAAAGTGATGATCATGCTGCATGAGGCGCATATGCTCGATCAGGTCGAGCTTGCCGCCGCCACCGGCACGCCGGTTGATTCGGGCACGATGCCGGTGGATCACAACCCGCTGGGCAAGATACCGGCGCTGGAACGCGCCGATGGCTGCACGCTGTATGACAGCCGGGTGATCTGCCGCTATCTCGCCAGTATCGCCAGCAAGGGCCCCGCCTTCTACCCCGAGGGCGCGCGGCTGTGGGAGGTTCTGACCCTTGAGGCGACGGCGGACGGGATTTTGGATGCGGCGATCCTGATGCGCTATGAAACCGCACTGCGCGCGCCCGAGGGGCAATTCGAGCCCTGGATCGAGGGGCAATGGGCCAAGATCACCCGCGCGCTCGACGCGATTGAGTCGCGCTGGATGGCGCATCTGGCGGGGCCTCTGTGCATGGGGCAGATCGCGGTGGCCTGCGCCTGTGGTTATCTGGACTTCCGCCACGAAGCGCGCGGCTGGCGCGAGAGCCGTCCGGCGCTGGCGGCGTGGTATTCCGCCTTCCGCGCCCGCCCCTCGATGCAGCAGACCGCGCCCGAGTGATCGGGAGGGTTGCGGGCAGTGGCTGTGCCGGAGGGCTTGCGCTTAGAGGCGGCGGGTGACTGCATCCGAGGAGCGGTGCTGGAGCCGCTGCTCTTGAGCGCCAGTGCCTGACTGCCTGCACTGGTGGCGCGGTCATTGAGTGCCTGTGCTCGAAGGGTTTTGCCCGAAGGACTGGGCCTGAAGGACTGGGCCCGAAATAGGGTGCTCGCGGCGTTGTCGTTGCGTATCTGTGCCCAAAGGATTGGGCCTGTGCGTCTGGGCTGAAGTATAGGCGTCAGCTGGGGCGGTGATTCTGCGGCCTAGTGACCCCGCGATAGGCGGGGGCGCGGTGTCGCAGGGGCGGGTCGCAGGTGGCGGGGCGTGGGCTTTCGAAGAGGCGGCGCAGATGCTGGTGAAGGCGGCGGCGGGGAACTGGCGTCGGCGCCGGTTTTTTGCCCGCCCCCCTGTTTTTCTGGCCCCATGGTGCTTATCTGGCCGTTTGATCAGCAAACAGGCGCCCGGGATTCAGGTTTCGGTAGCCATGATCCGCAGGGCTTCGCCGCCACAGGGCCTTGCGACGACACGGCAAATCCGCACAGGTGCGGCATAATTCCTCTGTTTCGCGGCTGGACTGGCGTTCAAATCGCCGTTAAACCCGCCATGGACGCTGCAGGTGACTGCGGCTCGTTTCGGCTATGCGCCGAACCCGTGACCTTGAAATGGAGAATGCTCGTGTCCCACGCAGACGACAACGCAGGCACTCGCCGGGATTTTCTGTATTACGCGACCGCAGGTGCCGGTGCCGTTGCAACCGGCGCCGCAGTCTGGCCGCTTGTCAATCAGATGAACCCCTCGGCAGATGTGCAAGCCCTGTCCTCGATTTTCGTCGACATCAGCGGTGTTGCTGTCGGCACGCAGTTGACGGTGAACTTCCTCGGCAAGCCGGTGTTCATCCGCCGCCGCACCGAAGACGAGATCGAAGCCGCCCGCGCCGTGCCGCTGAGCGACCTGATGGATGATGCCTCGCAGAATCCGAACAAGCCGAACACCGATGCCGCGGATGAAAACCGCGCGCTGGACGAGAGTGGCGAGTGGCTGGTGATGACCGGCGTCTGCACCCACCTCGGCTGTGTGCCTCTGGGCAATGGCGCTGGCGACTTCGGCGGCTGGTTCTGCCCCTGCCACGGCTCGCATTATGACACCGCAGGTCGCATTCGCCGCGGCCCCGCGCCCGAAAACCTGCATATTCCCGTCGTCAGCTTCGTCGACGATTCCACCATCCAGCTCGGCTAAGGGAGACGAGGCATGTCCGGCATTCCCCACGACCATTACGAGCCCAAAACCGGTATTGAAAAGTGGCTTGACCGCCGCCTGCCGATTGTTGGGCTGATCTACGGCACCCTGATGATCCCGACCCCCAAGAACCTGAACTGGTGGTGGATCTGGGGCATTGTTCTGGCTTTCTGCCTGGTGTTGCAGATCGTCACCGGCATCGTTCTGGTGATGCATTTCACCCCGCATGCGGATATGGCGTTCAACTCGGTTGAGCATATCATGCGCAACGTGAACGGCGGCTATATGCTGCGCTATCTGCATATGAACGGCGCCTCGCTGTTCTTCTTTGCGGTCTATATCCACATCTTCCGCGGTCTCTACTACGGCAGCTACAAAGCCCCGCGTGAGGTGACCTGGATCATCGGCATGTTGATCTATCTGCTGATGATGGCCACCGGCTTCATGGGCTATGTGCTGCCCTGGGGTCAGATGTCGTTCTGGGGCGCCACCGTGATCACCGGCCTGTTCGGCGCGATCCCTGGTATCGGCGAGCCGATCCAGACCTGGCTGCTGGGTGGACCGGCGGTTGGCAATGCGACGCTGAACCGCTTCTTCTCGCTGCATTACCTCTTGCCCTTCGTGATTGCCGCTTTGGTGATCCTGCACGTCTGGGCCTTCCACACCACCGGCAACAACAACCCGACCGGTGTTGAAGTGCGCCGTGGCTCGAAGGAAGAAGCCGAGAAGGACACGCTGCCCTTCTGGCCCTATTTCGTGATCAAGGACCTGTTTGCGCTGGTGGTTGTGCTGGCGGTGTTCTGGGCGATTGTCGGCTTCATGCCGAACTTCCTTGGCCACCCTGACAACTACATCATGGCCGACCCCCTGGTGACGCCTGCGCATATCGTGCCGGAATGGTATTTCCTGCCGTTCTACGCGATCCTGCGCGCCTTTACCGCCGACGTCTGGGTGGTGATCGCCGCCAACTGGCTGTCGTTTGGCATCATCGACGCGAAGTTCTTTGGCGTCTTGGCGATGTTCGGCGCGATTGCGGTGATGGCGCTGACGCCCTGGCTCGACACTTCGGCGGTGCGCTCGGGCGCCAACCGGCCGATGTTCAAGTCGTTCTTCTGGCTGCTGGTGGTGGATTTCGTCGTCCTGATGTGGGCCGGCGCGATGCCTGCCGAACCGCCCTATTCGACGATCTCGCTGATCGGTTCGGCCTATTGGTTCGCCTATTTCCTGGTGATCCTGCCGCTTCTGGGGGTTCTGGAACGTCCCAAGGCCCCGCCGGCGACGATCGAGGCTGATTTTAAGGCCACTGTGAAAGCCAAGGCTGCAAAGGGCAAAGTTGCCGCTGAGCAGATCCCGGCCGAGTGAGCGAAAGGAAGAGTGATATCATGATCAAGAAACTTGCCCTTTCGGCCCTGATGGCCCTGACCCTCGGCAGCGCTCCGGCGCTGGCGGCGGGTGGCGAGCCCCACATCACCGATTATGCGTTCTCGTTCGAGGGGCCGTTCGGTTCCTATGATCAGGCGCAGTTGCAGCGCGGCCTGCAGGTCTACACCGAAGTGTGCTCGGCCTGCCACGGGCTGGAGCTGGTGGCGTTTCGCACGCTGACCGCCGAGACCGGTCTCGGGCTGGACGATGCCACCATGCGCGGCTTTGCCGCCAGCATGGAGGTGCCGGACGGTGACGGTGGCTGGCGTGCCGCTGGCGGGCCCGACCACTTCCCCGGTTCGATGGATGAGAATGCGCCGGACCTGAGCCTGATGGCCAAGGCCCGTGCCGGTTTCCATGGTCCCTACGGTCTGGGTATCAACCAGTTGATGCGCGGCATGGGCGGGGCGGAATATATCGCCTCGTTCCTGACCGGTTTCACCGGTGTTGAAGTCGAGGAAGGCGGCGCGTTCCTTTATGAAAACGCGGCTTTCGGCGGCAATGTCTCGATGGCGCCGCAGCTGTTCGACGATATGATCGAATACGCCGATGGCACGCAGGCCACCGAAGAGCAGATGGCGGTGGATGTGGCGGCCTTCCTGATGTGGGCCGCCGAGCCCAAGCAGACCGAGCGCAAGATGTGGGGCTTCATCGGCGTCATTTTCCTGACGCTCTTGGCCTCGCTGCTCTATCTGACCAACAAGCGTCTCTGGGCGCCGATCAAGGCCGAAGCCAAGCGCAGCTGAGCTTTGTCGCTATGAGATGTGAAACGCGCCCTTCGGGGCGCGTTTTGCGTTTGTGGAGGGTAGTGCGCTAAGCGCACCGCCTGGCCCGTGGAAACCACGGGCCGCGCCCGACCCTCCCAACGGGAGGGCGCAGTGGTGATGTCTTTCACCGCGCGACCCACATCAGTACTTTGACATGCGGCGCGCTGTTCAAAGGATTCGGGCGCCCACCCAGGGTCAGGCGCGACCCTATGCGCTTTGCTTTGGGCGTCGGCACAGACTGGCGCGATATTTGGCCGGCCTGCTGTGTGAGGCGTTACGGTTGCACCGTCAGGCCCGTGGCAACCACGGGCCGCGCCCGACCCTCCCCCCGGGAGGGCGCATTGGTGATGGCATTCACTGCGCAGCCCACATCTATGCTTGTGGGTGCGGCGCGCTGTTTAGAGAGTTGGGGCGCCCACCCAGGGTCGGGCGCGGCCCTATGTGCTTTGCTTCGGCGGTGCGCCGCGGGGTGGCGTGGGTTTGGGCGCAAGTTCGTTTCATAAGGCGGGGTCATGCCTCGGGCGCGCCCCTTCTGCGCCCTTCCCCTCACAGAGCCGTGAGGCGGGGGGATAACGGCGGGTTGGGGGGCTCGGGCCTCTGGTCAGGGGGGCATCACGCGGCTAGTCTGCTTGCGTTTCCAACCACCTGCCGGGTTTGTCCATGATCTGTATTCCGCGTTTGTTAGCCGCTGCCCTGACCGCCACCGCATTGTTGCTCCCAGCCCTGCCCGCCTCGGCGCAATGGGTGGCCTCGGGCCGTTGGGGGAGCGAGGACCGCTGGCGCTATGTGACGCCGGGCTCATGGCAGGTGTTGCGCAGCGATCATGAGGCGCATCCGGTGTCGATCCATGCCGAGGGCGAGAACCACCTTGGCCGGATCACGATCTGGTGCCGGCCGGGGACTGGCGAGAGCATGTTGCAATTCGATGCCTACAGGGGCGATGCGCTGCACCAGCCGCTGGCGGTGAGTGCCACGGCCTCGCCCCCCGCGGACCGCGTCACGCTGGTGATCGGTGAGCAGCGATTCGAGCGGGCGTTGCAATACGACCCTGCGCAGCGGGTCTGGACCGCGCGCGATATGCTGGATGAGGCGTTTTTACAGGCGTTTGCCTGGGGCAGCCGGATGCAGATGCTCAATGCGCAGGGCGCCGAGATCACCAGTTTCCGGCTGAATGGCTCCGGCGCGGCGGTCTCGGCGCTGAATGCCACCTGTCAGGAGTGACCGAGATATTCGGCGAGATCGGGCGGCGGGTCGGCGAGTAGTACATCGGTCGGGGTCGGGCCTTGGGTCTCGCCGCGGGCGACAACGATGGTCTCGGGGCAGAGCCGCCGCGCGTCTTCGGGATCATGGGTGATCATCAGCACGGTGGCGCGGTTTTGCGCGGCGATGCCCTCCACCAAATCGAGCATCTCGGCTTTCAGCGCTGGACCGAGCGCGGCGAAGGGTTCGTCGAGCACGATCAGGGGCCGCGCGCGCAGGAGCACCCGCGCGAGGGCGGTGCGGCTGATTTGGCCGCCCGATAGCTGCGCGGGTTTGCGTGTCTCGAAGCCTTCCAGCCCGACCTGCTCCAGCGCGTGCAGGACCGAGGCGCGCTGAGGCGCGGAGAGCCGCAGGTTGGGGTTCACCCCGAGGGCGACATTGTCGAAGACCGTCAGATGAGGCAGCAGGTTGTTGTCCTGAAACAGGATGCTGAGCGGGCGTTTGGCGGGCGGCAGCGTATCGATCCGCGCGCCCTCCCAGAGCACCCTGCCCTGCGCCAGCGGCACGAAACCGGCGATGGCGCCGACCAGCGTGGATTTGCCCGCGCCCGAGGGGCCGATGATTGCCACCCGCGCGCCCGCGTTGATGCGGAAATCGGCGCGCAGGGTGAAATCGTCTTGGGTGATGGTTACTTCGTCAAGCGTCAGCATTGCGGCCTCCTATCAGGCGTTCAACCAGCACGAAACCGGCCAGCGCGACGATCAGCAGCAACAGCGCCGCGCCCGCCGCATCGCCGGTGCGGTAAGCGCCCATCAGCCGCTGCATCTGCATCGGCAGGGTCTCGCCGCCGGTTTGTGCAAAGAGCACAATCACCCCGAGGTCACCGAGCGAGAGCGCCGCGCCCAGTGCCAGCGCGAAGCCCGCGGGGCGGCGCAGGCGGGGCCAGAGCACTAGCCGAAGATGCGCGCGCCAGCTGAGGCCCAAAGACAGCGAGAGCCTTGCAAAATCGGCCTCGGCGCGGCGGGCGGCGGGGAGGAGCGCGCGCAGGGCAAAGGGCAGCGCCATGGCGGCGTTGACGAAAGCGGTGACCGGCAGCGCCCAATGCGCGGGGTCGGAGATCGGGTGGATCAGGATGAACAGGCCGGTGCCGATGACCATTGGCGAGGCGATCAGCGCGGCCATGCCCAGCCCCTCGGGCCAGCGGCGGTGCAGACCAGCGAGGGTCAGCGCGGCGGACATCAGGGCGAGAAGGCCGACCGAGAGGGTGGCGACCTTGAGCGACTGCCAGAGCGCCAGCCAGACCGGCGCGGGTAGCCCGAGGATATAGGGCGCGCCGCGCAGCACCACCAGCGTCAGCGGCACCAGCAGGAACAGCGCCGCCATGGCGATGCTGCTGGCGTCAAGGAGGCGCGCGAGACCGCCGGGGGGCGGAGGGGCGGTGCGGTCGAGGCCGGAGATGCCGCTGTCGGGGAGGGTCAGGCGGGCGAGGATCAGCAGTGCTGCGGCGCCGATGGCGGCCTGTAAGAGCGCCAGAATTGCCGCGCGGCCAAGGTCGAAATCAAAGCGGAAAGCCTGATAGATCGCCAGTTCCAGCGTCGTCGCGCGGGGGCCGCCGCCGAGGATCAGCGCCACCGCGAAAGACGTCAGGCAGATCAGGAACACGACGGCCAAGGCTCCTGGCACGACGCGGGTGAGCATCGGGGCTTCGATATGGCGGAACCGCGCCCATGCGCCGAAGCCCAAGGACGCGGAAAGGCGTTGATGTTCGGCGGGCACTCGCGCCCAGCCTTGCAGGATCAGCCGCACCGAGAGCGGGAGGTTGAAAAACACATGCGCCAGTACCACGCCGTGGAGCCCGTAGATGCGGATCGGGGCGATGCCAAGGAGCGCCAGCGCCTCGTTGAACAGACCGTTGCGGCCAAACACCGCCAAGAGGCCGGTGATCGCGACCAAAGAGGGCAGGATGAAGGGCGCGCCCATCAACACCACCAAGAGCCCGCGCCCGAAGAACCGCCGCCGCGCCAGAGCCCGCGCCACCGGTATCGCCAAGAGCACCGAAAGCGCGGCGGACCAGAGCGCTTGGGTGACAGTAAACCGTGCCGCCGCCCAATCGGCGGGGGTGAGCGTGGCGCCATGCTCAGAACGGCTGATCACCGCGCCCAAAGCGCCGAGATTGACCAGCACAAGGGCCGCCGCCACGAGGACAGCGGCCCAGAGCAAGGCTTTGGGTTCAATGCGCCAGATCACGGGTGAGTCTCGGCCCCCATCGCAAGGCGCTTACTGCGCCAATGCCTCGCGCCAGACGTCCAAAGCGCCGTCACGCTGGGTCGCGGCCTCTTCGGCGGTCAACAGCAGCGAAACCTCGGGCACATGCAGCGCGTCGAAGGCGGGGTTGAGGCCCGATTCGGGCATCACCGCGGGATACATCCAGTTGGTCTCGGGGATCGCGGATTGGAAGCCGTCGGTGGTCATGAAGGCGATGAAATCGCGGGCAAGATCGGGCTGGCTGGAATTGGCCAGAATACCGGCGACCTCGACTTGCAGGTAATGACCCTCGGTGAAACCGGCGGCGGCGTAATTGGGGTTATCCTCGGCAATCGCGTGATAGGCGGGCGAGGTGGTGTAGCTGAGCACCATATCGGCCTCGCCCTCAAGGAACAGACCGTAAGCCTCGGACCAGCCCGGCGTGACGGTGACAATGCGCGGGGCCAGCCCTGCCCAGATCTCGGCGGCGCGCTCGGGGTATGCGGCCTCGATCCACATCAACAGGCCAAGGCCCGGAGTTGAGGAGCGCGGATCCTGAATGATGATGCTCAGGTCCGAGGCGATCAGTTCGTCGAAACTGGACGGCACGTTTTCGGTGCGGGTGGTGTCATAGACAAAGGCGAACCAGCTCCAGTCATAGGGCAGGAACAGGGGATCGTTCCACGCCACCGGCACCTCGAGATCGGGGGTCTGGCCATGGGGCGCAAAGAGGCCCGAGGCTTCGGCGGCATGGGTGAGATTGGTGTCGAGACCGAGCACCACATCGGCGGTGCTGCGCTCGCCGGTCAGCAGGAGCCGCGCCAGCATGGCGGCCCCGTCACCGGCGGATTCGAACACCAGATCACAGCCGCAATTGGCCTCGAAAGCCGCCTCGATGGCCGGTCCCGGCCCCCAGTCGGAGATGAAACTATCATAGGTCAGCACCCGCAATTGGGGTGTCTGCGCCTGCACGGGAGTGATCAATGCGGTGGCGGCCAATGCGCCTGCGACAAAGCTCGGAAATCTCATAACGTCCTCCAATGCGACGGATAGGGAGCAGGGTGGAGGAATGATTCCGTCACCTTCCCTCCGCCGGTTCTAACCGGTTCAGGTTCAGCGGGTTCATGACTTGCGCCACATCTCAGCCAGCGAAACCGCCAGCACCCCGAGGTAGGCTGCAACATAACCCTTTGCAGCGGCGCCGCAAGGGGGCAGGATGGAGGCAAGTAGCCAAGGGAGGTTCCTCATGCCAATCGACATCACCACCGATTTTCACGGCCAGACGGTCATTTCCACCTTCGAGATGACCCCCGGCACCTGCACCGATGTTCTGGAGGCGCTGACCACGGCCTATGACGAGGTGATCCGCAAACAGCCCGGATTTCTGGGCGGCGCGATCCATGTCAATGACGCGCAGACGCGGATTTCGACCTATTCACGCTGGGTCAAACGCGAGGATTTTCAGGCGATGCTGCGCACCCAAGAGATGCGCGAGCGCAACCGCGGGATTGCGGCGATGTGTTCGCGGTTCGAGCCGGTGATGTATGAGGTCGCGGCGGTATTCTGAGCACAACGTCGGCGCTTTGGTCGCCTGAGGGGGCGGGCTGGGCGAGAGCCGGTGGCGAGGAACGGGTAACGCGGATGTGCCTGTCGGGGCGCGCGCGGCTTTGTTAAGCACAGGCGAACAAGTTAATCGGGCTTGCTGGTATACCGGCTTGCTGGGCGGTGCGGCCGAATGGAAGCCTTGGGCAATGGCCTGACCGCGCCCTGCCCCGCGCCCTGAGGCCCGCCGACCGATAAACGATTCTGCAACACAGAGGACAAACATGGCCAAACCCCACTCCACCGCCGCGGCGCTCGGATTTTTCGCGCTCACCGCCCTGAGTTTTCCGGCGTCCTTGGTCGCACCGGCCATGGCGCAGGATCTCGCCGCCTATCAGGCCGCCGATGCCGCCGCCGTCGAGGCCTGGCAGGCGATGCCGCTGAGCGTGCGAAACGCCGGTTTCGTCGCCGAGGATGCGGGCGGCTACGGGCTCAATGTCGCGCGCGAGAGCAGCGAGTTCCAGCTTGGCGAGCCGATCTTGGTCTATGCCGAGCCGATGGGCTATGCTTGGGACGAAGGCGCCGAGGGCGGCTATACTTTCGGGTTGTCGATTGATCTGGTGCTCTATGACGGCGAGGGCGCGGAACTGGCGCGGCAAGACGAATTCCAGCGCGCCTCACTGACCAGCAACCAGCGCAACCGCGAGTTTTTCATCACATTGACGCTGAACCTCGACAATGCGCCGGCGGGGGATTACCGGCTGGAATATGTGGTCAATGATCTGTTCGCCGAGCAAAGCGCCACCGTCTCGCTGCCGTTCACGCTGGTGGAAGCGGGCGAGTGAGGCCTGCGGCGCGCCGGTGACCGGCGGTGAGGGGGCGCTGCCCCCGCGCCACGCTGCGCGCGGCGCCCCCCGGAGTATTTAGGGCAAGATGAAGCCGCGAGGCGCGCGCGAATGCCTCGCGGGGGCTTGAGGGCGGGGCGCGGCGCGTTTAGACGGAAGCCAAAGGGAGTGCGCGCATGTCGTTCAACAGCTTTGGCCATCTGTTTCGGGTTACCACTTGGGGCGAAAGCCACGGGCCTGCGCTGGGCGCGACAATCGACGGCTGCCCGCCGGGGGTGACGCTGAGCGCGGCGGATATCCAGCCCTGGCTCGACAAGCGCAAACCCGGGCAGAACCGGTTTACCACCCAGCGGCGCGAGGCCGATGAGGTCGAGATCCTCTCGGGTGTCTATGAGGGCAAGACCACCGGCACGCCGATCCAGCTGATGATCCGTAACACCGACCAGCGATCCAAGGATTATTCCGAGATCTCGAAAACCTTCCGCCCCGGTCATGCGGATATCACCTATTACCAGAAATACGGCATCCGCGATCCGCGTGGTGGCGGGCGCTCGAGCGCGCGCGAGACCGCGGCGCGGGTGGCTGCGGGCGCGGTGGCGCGGCAGGTGTTGGCGCAGCTACTGCCGGATGTCTCGGTGATCGGCTATATGGTGCAGATGGGCAAACGCGGCATCGAGCGGGCGCGGTTTGACTGGGATGCGATCGGGGGCAATCCGTTCTGGTCGCCGGACGCCGAGACCGCCGACCTGTGGGCGGCGGATCTGGATGCTTTGCGCAAGGATGGCAACTCGGTCGGCGCGGTGATCGAAGTGACTGCGCGCGGCATGCCGGCGGGGCTGGGCGCGCCGGTCTATGCGAAACTCGACAGCGATCTGGCAATGGCGATGATGACGATCAACGCGGTGAAAGGCGTCGAGATCGGCGCGGGTTTTGGCGCCGCGGCGCTGACCGGCGTCGAGAATGCGGACGAGATTCGCATGCAGGATGGCGGGCCGGTCTATGGCTCGAATCACGCGGGCGGGGTGCTGGGCGGGATCTCTACCGGACAGGATGTTGTGGTGCGTTTTGCGGTCAAGCCGACCTCGTCGATCCTGACCCCGCGCGCCTCGGTGACGATGGACGGGGAAGACACCGATGTGGTGACCAAGGGCCGCCATGACCCCTGCGTCGGCATCCGCGCTGTGCCGGTGGGCGAGGCAATGATGGCCTGCGTGCTGCTCGATCACCTGCTGCTGCACCGCGCGCAGATGGGCGAAGGCACGCGCGGGCGGATCGGCTAAGCAGGGGCGCAGCGAGGTCGGCGACTAGCTGCGTTTGCGCTCGGCTTTTTTCCGCGCTTTGATCTTTTTGACCTTGGCAGCGGCGCCCTTGCGCGAGACCACGGCGCGCGGTTTGCCGCGTCCGCCTTTGCCGGAGCCACCCTTTTTGGCGCGGGCAATCGCCTGCCCCTCGACCTCAAGCAGTTCCAGAAGCAAGCCGCCGGTCATCGCCTCGGCTTCCGACAGCTTCGCGGTGACCCGCTGGCCGAGGCCCAAGACCCGGCCAGAGCGCTCGCCGGTTAAGGTCTGGTCGTCGACATCATGGCGGAAATATTCGTTGCCCAGAGAGCGGATCGGCACCAGCCCGTCGGCGCCGGTCTCATCGAGCCGCACAAACAGGCCAAACCGCGCGACACCGGCAATGCGGCCGGTGAAGGTGGCGCCCACACGGTCGGCCATGAAGGCGGCGAGATAGCGGTCGGTGGTATCGCGCTCGGCGGTCATCGAGCGGCGCTCGGTTTGCGAGATTTGCGTCGCGGTCTCGGGCAGATTGGCGATATCCCAATCCGACAGACCGTCGCGGTTCACATCCGGCCCGAAGCCATGGGCGCGGATCAGGGCGCGGTGCACGATCAGGTCGGCATAGCGGCGGATCGGCGAGGTGAAATGCGCGTAATTCTTTAGCGCGAGGCCGAAATGCCCATAGTTATCAGGGCTGTAATAGGCCTGCGTCATCGAGCGCAATGTCGCCATATTGATCAGCTCGTCAAACTCGCCACCGCTGGCCTGTTCCAGCAGATTGTTCAGATGCCGCGTCTGCAACACCTGCCCCTTGGCCAGCACCAGACCGGCACCCAGCGCCACTTCGCGCAGCGCGTCCAGCTTCTCGGCGCTGGGCTCTTCATGGACGCGGAACAAGAGGTGCGAGCGGCGGGCGATCAGTTCTTCGGCGGCGGCGACATTGGCCAGCACCATGAAATCCTCGATCACCTTATGCGCGTCGATCCGGTCGCGGAAAGCCACCGAGGTCACCTGCCCGTCCTCATCGAGAATGATCTTGCGCTCGGGTAGATCAAGGTTCAGGGGCTGGCGTTGGCCGCGCGCGATACCCACCGCTTGCCAGGCGGCAAAGAGATCGCCGAGCATGCCCGCCAAGGGGGCCGCGGCCTCATCGGGGGTGCCGTCAAAGGCCGCCTGCGCCTGCTCATAGCTCAGCGAGGCGCGCGAGCGCATCATGCCGCGTTTGAATTCATGCGCGGTCTTGTTGCCATGCGCGTCGATGACCATCCGCACCGCCATCACCGGCCGCTCGACATTCTCATGCAAGGAGCACAGATCGCCGGACAGACGGTCGGGCAGCATCGGCACCACACGGTCGGGGAAATAGCTGGAGTTGCCGCGTTTGCGCGCCTCGCGGTCGAGCTCGGAGCCCGGCGTGACATAGGCGGCGACATCGGCAATCGCCACAAAGACGATGAAGCCGCCGGGGTTCTTGGGGTCGCTGTCACGCTCGGCATAGACCGCGTCATCATGGTCGCGCGCATCCGAGGGGTCGATGGTGATCAGCGCCAGATCGCGCAGATCGCTGCGGCCCGCCAGCGGCATTTCCTCGGCGGCTTCGGCCTCGGCCAGAACCTCGGCGGGGAATTGATCGGGGATGCCGTGCTGGTGGATCGCGATCAGCGACACCGCGCGCGGCGCGCCGGGATCGCCCAGCCGCGCGGTGACCCGTGCAGAGGGCAGCCCCATGCGCGCGCTTGAGGTCTGTTCGGCCTCGACCAGCTCGCCGTCTTTGGCGCCGCTGGCGTCCTTGCCGGACACCCGCCACTCCAGATCGGCGCCCTTGTCGATCGGCAGGATGCGCCCGCCCTCCGAGCCTTTGCGGTAAATTCCCAGAACCTGCTTCGGCCCCGATTGCAGCACCCTTATCGGATGCGCATGAAACCCGGCCTCGCCCGCAGGCACCAGTTTCGCCAACACCCGGTCGCCCGCGCCCAGCGCCGGCTGGTCCTTACGCTCGATCACTTGAATGCGGGGCGCAGGCTCATCCCCGCGCCACTCGGCAGGGGCGGCGAGAATATCACCGTCGGCATCCGGCCCGCTGACCCGCAGCACCGTCACCGGAGGCAGACCATCGCCGCCACCACGCCGCTTGCGCCGCGTATAGAGACCCTCGGCCTCCAACTCGGACAAGAGCCGCTTGAGATCGATCTTCGCCGCGCCCCCTTTGATGCCAAAGGCGCGCGCGATTTCACGCAGGGTGGGCGTGGATGTCTGTTCGGACAACCACGCGGCGACATCGGATTTGGAGGGCATTGGGCTCATACCCCGCCGCTACCATGCTGCGCGCGCGCCGTCACCTCAAATCAAAGCCAGCGCGCCCCCGATCCTTGCGCCTGTCATCTGTCCGAAAATATCCTCAGGGGGTGAATTGCGCCATGCGCAAGAGGGGGCAGAATGCCCCCTGCCCTGTTTACCATAGACCTCGCGCGGAGCGCGGCATTTTAACAGGTCAGCTTGACCACTTCGGGGTGAAAGGGAGTTGCGCCGATAGGCCGCCATCGACGCTCAACACCTGTCCCTGCACATATGAGGCCGCGTCCGAGGCCAGCCAGAGCACCGCTTCGGCGACTTCCTCGGGCTGGCCGCCACGCCGCAGGGGGTTGAGTTGGCCGATTTTGCCCTCGCGGCCCTTGGCGCGGGCGGCGTCATAGAGCGGGGCGGTCATCGGGGTTTCGATCAACCCCGGCGCCACGCCATTGATGCGGATGCCGCGCCCGCTCAGCGCCATGGCGAGGCTTTGCACCAGATTGATCACCCCGGCTTTCGAGGCCGAATAGGGGATCGGCCCCGCCCCCGCCCGCAGCCCCGCCACCGAAGCGGTGCAGATGATCGCCCCGCCCGCTTTCATCTGCGGCAGCGCCTCGCGGATCGCCACCCAAGGGCCAAGGAGGTTGATCCGCATCACCTCCATGAAGTCCTCGCTGGGGGTGTCGAGCCTTGGCAGCAAGCCGCCGGTGATGCCCGCGTTGGCGAAGAGGATATCAATGCGGCCGGTTTCCTCAAGCGCTGCTGCAACAAACGCCTTTGCGCCTGCATCGGTGGCGCAATCAGTGACCACAGCGCGCGCGTGACCACCGGCGTCGCGGATCAGCGCGGCGGTGTCTTCGACACTGTCTTGCAGATCGGCCACCACGACACTGGCGCCGTTTTCGGCCAAGAGCCGTGCCGTGGCGCGTCCGATGCCGCCTGCGGCGCCGGTGATGATGGCGGTTTTGCCGGTGAAATCCTGCATCTTGCTCTCCTGTTGTGCCAAAAGGGGGAGGGGCGTTGCCCCTCGCAGCGAAGCTGCTCACCCCAGGATATTTTTGGACAGATGAGGGGGCGCGGTTTTGCGCTCAGCTTTGCGGGGGGAGGCCGCGTTTGGTTTCCATGCGGGTCCAGCCGGGATGGTTGATGCCTTTGCGTTTTTTGATCTCCATCCGCGCCAACTGGTCGCGGTGGACCTCGTCCGGTCCGTCGGCGAGACGCAGCACGCGGGCGATGGCATAGGACATGGCGGTGCCGAAATCATTGCCGGTGCCGCCGCCGCCAAACACCTGAATCGCCCAATCGGTGACCTGACAGGCCATATTGGGCACCGCGATCTTGATCATCGCGATCTCGGCCCGCGCCTCTTTATTGCCCACGGTGTCCATTTTATGCGCCGCATGAAGGGTCAACAGGCGGCATTGGTCGATCATGATCCGCGCCTCGGCGATGCGCTCGCGGGTCACGCCCTGATCGGCGACGGATTTGCCAAAGGCCACCCGCTGCAGGGCGCGGTCGATCATATCCTCGAGCGTGCGTTCGGCGAGGCCGATCAGCCGCATGCAATGGTGGATACGCCCCGGCCCCAGCCGCCCCTGCGCAATCTCAAACCCGCGGCCTTCGCCGAGCAGGATATTCTCGGCGGGCACGCGGACATTCTCGAACACCACCTCGGAGGCGCGGTCCGGCACCCCGTAATAGCCGAACACCGGCAGCGAGCGCGTCACGGTGATCCCCGGCGTGTCCATCGGCACCAGAATCATCGACTGCTGCTTGTGGCGGTCGGGGTTACCCGGGTCGGTCTTGCCCATGAAAATGCAGATTTTCGTCGCCGGGTTCGACGCGCCGGTGGTATACCATTTATGCGCGTTGATCACATAGTCATCGCCGTCGCGGGTGATCTCGGCTTGAATATTGGTCGCATCCGAAGAGGCCACCGCCGGTTCAGTCATCGCAAAACAGCTGCGGATTTCCCCCGCCAGCAGCGGCTTGAGCCAGCGCTCCTTGTCTTCCTCGCGGCCGTAGCGCTCGATCACCTCCATATTGCCGGTGTCGGGCGCGTTGCAGTTGAACACCTCGGGCGCCAGCAGGGACCGGCCCATGATCTCGCACAGATGGCCGTATTCGAGATTGCTCAGCCCCGCGCCCTTGTCGGAATCGGGCAGGAATAGGTTCCACAGCCCCGCCGTGCGCGCCTTAGGCTTGAGCTCTTCCATCACCGGATAGGTGGCGAAGGGGCCAAGCTCTTCGGCCTCGCGGAACAGCCGCGCCTCATTGGGATAGATATGCTCGGCCATAAACGCCTTGAGGCGGGTTTCAAGCTCGGTGACGCGGGCGGATTTCTCGGGGATCATAGCGGCCTCCTGTGCTGCGGCGAGCCTAGCAACGCGAATCTCATCTGACAAGATCGTCTGACGAAACCGCCTTGACCCTCATGGTCGCGCAGGGGCAGTCTGGGGCGAGCAACACGGGAGTGAGCCGATGGCCGAAGCCGAACTGACCGCATGGATGCAAGGGCATGTGCCCGGATTTGAGGGGCCGCTCAGGCTGGAGCGGCTGGCCGGTGGGCAGTCCAACCCGACATGGCGGGTGGATGCCGCCTCGGGTGCCTATGTGCTGCGGCAAAAACCGCTGGGCAAGATCCTGCCCTCGGCGCATCAGGTGGACCGCGAATACCGGGTGATGCAGGCGCTGGCGGCCACCGATGTGCCGGTGCCGCGGGTCTATGCGCTTTGCGAGGATGAGGCGGTGATGGGCTCGATGTTCTTCGTGATGGAATATCTCGAGGGGCGCACGCTGTATGATCCGCGGCTGCCTGATCTGACACCCTCTGACCGCACGGCGACCTTCGACGCGATGAACGCAGCGATCGCGGCGATCTCCAAGGTTGATCCCGTGGCCGTGGGGCTGGGCGATTACGGGCGTCTTGGCGGCTATGTCGAGCGGCAGATCTCGCGCTGGACCAAGCAATACCGCGCCGCCGAGACCCATAAGATCGCGGCGATGGACGGGCTGATCGACTGGCTGCCCGCGCATCTGCCGCAAGCGCCCGAGGAGGTGCGGCTCGCCCATGGCGATTTTCGGCTCGACAACCTGATCCTGCATAAGACCGAGCCGCGGGTGCTGGCGGTGGTCGATTGGGAGCTGTCGACGCTGGGCTGCCCCTATGCGGATTTCGCCTATAATGTGATGGTCTGGCGGGTGGCGCCCGGCCTGTTTCGCGGGCTCGGCGGGGTCGATCTGGCGGGCAGCGGCATTCCCACTGAGGACGAATATATCGACCAGTGGTGCCAGCGCACCGGACGCGCGCGGCCCGAGAATTTCGATTTCTACGTGATCCTCAGCCTGTTTCGCCTCGCCGCGATCGTGCAGGGGATTGCCAAACGCGCGCAGGACGGCACCGCCAATGACCCGCGGGCGGTCGAGATGGGCAAGATCGCCGGTCCCTTGGCCGAAATCGCATGGGGGATGGCGCGGCGATGATCACCGATACGCCGCGGCCGCGCGCGCCAACCACGCCCTCCGGCCCCGATACGCTGGTGCGCGACCTCCTGCAGGGGCTGGCCGAGGGCCGCTATGCGCCCGGTCAGCGGCTGGCCGAACCCGATCTGATGACGCGCTACCGGCTCGGTCGTTCGACGGTGCGCGAGGCGCTGACACGGCTAGCGGCGATGGGGATCGTCACGCAATTGCCGCACCGCGGCGCGCATATCCGCCTGCTCTCGCGCCGCGCGGCCCGCGATGTGCTGCGGGTGACCGCGCCGCTTTTGGGCCTCGCCGCGCGGCAGGCCGCCGAGGCGGTGGCGGCGGGCGCCGACCCGCAGGCCCTGCGCGCCGCCTCGCAAGACTATGACAGTGCGGTGGAGAACCGCGCCCGTGCCCGCGCGCGCTATTACCGCGCGCTGACCAGTTTGGCGGGCAATGCCGAGCTTGACCGCCTGCTGCCGATGCTGCAAGTGCATCTGATCCGCGCGCAACTGCGCGACAATCGCCCGCCGGGGCGCGGTGCCCGCCAAGCCCTCGTCGCCGCCGTCATCAACGCCGACCCCGACACCGCCGAAGCCGCCGCCCATGCCCATATCCAGCCGTTGATCGCGGCGCTGCCCGCCCTGCCAGACAGCCTCTTTGCCCCGGAGTAACGCGCAGACGCCGGCAATTTGACTAAAATGCCGCCCACTTTATGCCCTAAATATCCTGGGGGTGAGCCGCGCAGCGGCGAGGGGGCAAAGCCCCCTACCCTTTGAGGCCTTACAGATGACCCCAAGACTGACCGCCGAATTCTGGGTGCAGGCCTATCTCACCCGCCTGCGCCTGCAGGATATTCCCGCCTTTGTCACCGCCAAAGGCGATCTGACCGCCGGTGCGGTAATGATCAAGCAAGCGCCGCTCGATGGCAGCGCCAGTCTCTACCAGCGGCAGTTTGACCTGCTGGAGGATCGCCGCAAATGGGAGCAGATCGCGCAGGGCGAGGAATCCGAGATCGACGCGCGGATTGCTCGCGAGCGCAGCCGTGATCCCGATCTCTGGGTGATCGAGGTTGAAGACCGCGCGGGCCGCACGCTGCTCGAGGAACCCGGTCTCGACGGCTGACATTTTCCGTCACTACTCCGCGCGCCCCCTTTGCCTCGCGCCATCGCCGCCCTATCTCTTGCCCAAGCCGTAATCACTCCTCCCCGGATTTAAAGGTGCGCCATGCTATTCTCGTCAAAACCCGCCACGATTGTCACCGCTGATCAGGCTCTGCCCGGACGGGCTGAGCCGATCCCCACCGCAAAGACCCATTTCCTCAGCCAGCTCCCGCTGGATGCGCCCACGCCCGAGGGGATGGAGGTGGCGATCTTTGGCATGGGTTGTTTCTGGGGTGTCGAGCGGATTTTCTGGAATACCGAAGGCGTCTGGCTGACCATGGTCGGTTACGGCGCTGGCACCACCCCGAACCCGACCTATCAGGAGGTCTGCACCGGTATGACCGGCCATAATGAGCTGGTGCGGGTGATCTATGATCCCGCTGTGATCAGCTATGAGGCGCTGTTGCGGGTGTTCTGGGAGGGGCATAATCCGACCCAGGGCATGCGGCAGGGCAATGACCGCGGCACGCAATATCGCTCGGGCATCTATACCACCAGCGCGGCACAACAGGCCGCGGCCGAGGCCAGCCGCGACGCTTATCAGGCGGAGTTGCACAAGGCAGGTCACGGGGCGATCACCAGTGAGATATTGCCCGCCGGCACCTTCTATATGGCCGAGGATTACCACCAGCAGTATCTGGCGAAGAACCCCGATGGCTATTGCGGCATTGGCGGCACCGGCGTCTCTTGCCCCATCGGCATTGCCACCTGACGCCCTTGCCCTTTTCGCGCGCAGGCGCTAGGCGGTTTTGACCCAATCGGAGGCCGAGATGCCCACCTATACCGCCCTGACCACCCTGCCCGACGAGACCCGCGCCACGGCGCTGGGCGAAGCGCTTGAAGAGCTGGACCCCGCCCCGATGGGCGTCGGCGTGTTCGAGCTGGAGGATGGCTCGGGGCTTTGGGAAGTCGGCGCCTATTTCACCGAATCCCCCGATGATATCGCCCTGACCCTGATGGCGGCGGCTTTCGGGGCGGCGGAATTTGCCGTCTCGGAACTGCCCGAGATCGACTGGGTCGCACATGTGAAGCGCGAGTTGAAACCGGTCGAGGCGGGGCGGTTTTATGTCTACGGCAGCCATGACGCCGAGACCCTGCCCGAGGGCCGCATCGGCCTGCTGATCGAGGCCGCGATGGCCTTTGGCACCGGCCATCACGGCACCACTCTGGGCTGTCTGAAAGCGCTCGACCGGCTGGCCGATGAAGGGTTTCATGGCAAGAATGTGATTGATGTCGGCTGCGGCACCGCGGTTTTGGCAATGGCGGCGGCGAAAATCTGGCCGGAGACGGTTCTGGCCAGCGATATTGATCAGGTGGCGGTTGATGTGGCTGAGGCCAATGTGCAGGCGAATAACCTGACCGGCCGTGTGACCTGCCTTGAGGCGATGGGGTTTGACCATCCCGATATCCGCGCCCGCGCGCCCTTTGATCTGATTTTTGCCAATATCCTCAAAGGCCCGCTGGTCCAGCTGGCGCCGGATATGGCGAAACATGCGGCCTCGGGCGGGATTGCCATTCTGTCGGGCCTGCTGAACACCCAGGCCGAGGATATCATTGCCGCCTATACCGCGCAGGGGTTTGCCGTGGTCAACCGCGACGAGATCGGCGAATGGACCACGCTGGTGCTGCGCGCCGCCTAAATTCCGCCGCAGTTTCGGGTGAGGATGCAATGAATACGCAGCCCCCCGAACCACAGGAGCGGATATGGCCAGCCCAGACTACCTCCGCCGTCTTGATGCGCTCAGACAGGCACAGATCGAGGAATACGCCGAGAAAAACGCCCGCAATGACGGACGTATCCTGCAGATCATCGGTGCGGTGATCGGCGCCTTGGCGTTCTTCTTTTTCCTCAAAGCGGTGGGATTCGCCCAGTCCGGCTATGCTTTTGCCGCGCCCCTGCCCGAGGATGCGGGGGTTCTGGCGCATGTGGTCTATTGGTTCGCCGGTGCCGATCCGATCACCCAGCTTCTTGCCTCGGCGATTGCACCCGCTGAGGCGCCAGCGGCTCTGGCGCGGCTGTAGCCGCACGGCGCGGTGGGCGCGAAATACGCCCCGCGAACAGCCCCAAGCAGCAATCCAGACATGAAAAACGCCGCCTCGATCATATCGGGCGGCGTCATCAATTCGGGGTCTTCATCGGCTTAGCGCAGCGAGGCGACAACGCTCTCGATATCGCCGCGGTGCAGCCCGATATCGTCCAGCTCGCGGTCGGTCAGCTTGTTGAGCACATTGCGGGTCACGCGCTTGTCGTTCCAAGCAACGATGCGGGCGAAGGCATCACCAAAGGACAGGCCGAACGAGCGGCCGAAAACGCCATCAGCGACGGGGCGGGAGTGGGCAAAAAAGGCCATCTGAGGCTCCTTTCGGGGTTGAAACGCAAGTCTTATCGTGACGCCTAGATAGCGCCGCCAATTGCCCGAGAGTAGCCAGAGAATTCGCATTCCCGTTATGCAGCCGCAGCATAGCACAACGCATCAAAGCCCATCTCACGGATGGGGGAGGCGAGCCCCTATTTCTAATGTGTATCTCGCCCATAGCAAGCGCTTTTTTGCCGGTATCGTGAAGACGCGTGATTTCCCCGCTTTACACTGGCGGATGTTCCCCATTCGTGCTATCCCTCTGCGAACACCGGAGAAACCGGCGCAGCGGGCGGAATGACAGGCGGGGCAGCAGTATGCGGGTAATGGGCATTGATCCCGGGCTTCGGAATATGGGCTGGGGCATCATTGATGTCGATGGCGGGCGCATGCGGCATGTGGCCAATGGCACCCTGCGCACCCTGACCGGCGTGGATCTGGCCAGCCGCTTGCTGACCCTGCACACATTGCTAGAGGTGGTGGTGCGCGAGCATGCGCCCGAGCATGCGGCGGTGGAACAGACTTTCGTCAACAAAGACGCCGTCGCGACGCTGAAGCTGGGCCATGCCCGCGCGGTGGCGCTTTTGGTTCCCGCGCAGGCGGGGTTGACGGTGGGCGAATACGCGCCGAACGCAGTGAAAAAGGCCGTGGTCGGGGTCGGCAAAGCGGCGAAGGTGCAGGTCGATCATATGGTGCGCATGCAATTGCCCGGCGCGGCGATCGACAGCCCCGACGCCGCCGACGCGCTGGCTGTGGCGCTGTGCCACGCCTTCCATTTGCAAAGCGCGGGCCGTTTGGCGGCGGCAGTGAGGGCGGCAGGATGATTGGCAAGATTTCAGGACGGCTGGAGTATCGCAGCAAGGACCATGTGCTGATTGATGTGCAGGGCGTGGGCTATCTGGTCTATGTCTCGGAGCGCACTTTGATGGCGCTGCCCTCGGCGGGTGAATTCTGCGCGCTTTATACCGAGTTACTGGTGCGCGATGATCTGTTGCAGTTATTCGGGTTCCAGACTTTGGTCGAGAAAGAGTGGCACCGGCTGCTCTCCTCGGTGCAGGGCGTCGGCTCGAAAGCGGCGATGTCGGTTCTCAGCACGCTGGGCCCGGACGGGGTCGCGCGGGCGCTGGCCATCGGCGATGCGGCGGCGATCCGTAAGGCGCCGGGGGTCGGCCCGAAACTGGCACAGCGGGTGACGTTGGAGTTGAAGGACAAGGCGCCAACGGTGATGGCGATGGGCGCCTCGGCCCCTGATCTGGGCGATCCTGATGATGTGCTGGTCGAGCCGGTGACCGAGGCCCCGCAGGCGGAGACGCCAGCCAGTGCAACACCCAAGGCCGCCCCCAAAACCGCCGCCAAAACATCTGCGCGCAGGCAGGCGCAGCAGGCGCAGGCGGATGCGCTTTCGGCGCTGACCAACCTTGGCTACGGGCCTTCGGATGCGGCGCAGGCGGTGGCGCAGGCGGCCGAGGATCATGACGACGCGGCGGGGTTGATCCGCGCGGCGCTGAAACTCTTGGCCCCGAAGGGCTAAAGTGTGTCGCGCTCAATGAGATTTGCGCATTCCCCGCTCGGGGTGAGGCAGCGTTGGCAAAGCCAATGCCATCACGCCAACAGATGAAGTCAATTGGGCGCGACATGCCCTAACCCAACAACCCGCGCGGGCCACTTGCCAAGCGCTTTTCATCGGACCACTCTGCGCCCATGACCACGCCCGATCCCACCTTGCGCCCTGCCGCGCAGCCCGAAGATGCCGACCGCGCGCTGCGGCCGCAGATGCTCGATGAATTCGTCGGCCAGCATGAGGCGCGGGCGAACCTGAAAGTGTTCATCCAATCCGCGAAAATCCGCGAAGAGGCGATGGACCACACCCTGTTTTACGGCCCGCCCGGTCTGGGCAAAACCACGCTGGCGCAGATTATGGCGCGCGAATTGGGCGTTGGCTTTCGGATGACCTCGGGGCCGGTGCTGGCCAAAGCCGGTGATCTGGCGGCGATCCTGACCAATCTTGAAGCCCGCGATGTGCTGTTTATCGACGAGATCCACCGGCTCAATCCGGTGGTCGAAGAGGTGCTCTATCCGGCGATGGAGGATTTCGAGCTGGATCTGGTGATCGGCGAAGGACCGGCGGCGCGCACCGTGCGAATCGAGTTGCAGCCCTTTACGCTGGTCGGTGCGACCACCCGTCTGGGCCTGTTGACCACGCCGCTGCGCGACCGGTTCGGCATCCCGACGCGGTTGCAATTCTACACCGAGGCGGAGTTGTGCCAGATCGTCTCGCGCGGGGCACGGCTATTGGGGGTCGCGGCGCATGAGGACGGGGTGCGCGAGATTGCCAAACGCGCGCGCGGCACGCCGCGGATTGCCGGACGGCTGTTGCGTCGCGTGGTCGATTTCGCGCTGGTCGAGGGCGACGGGACGATCAGCCAAGCGCTGGCCGATGATGCGCTGACCCGTCTGGGCGTTGACCATCTGGGGCTGGACGGGGCTGACCGGCGGTATCTGCTGCTGCTGGCCGAGGGTTACGGCGGCGGGCCGGTGGGCGTGGAGACGATTGCCGCCGCGCTGTCGGAGAGCCGCGACGCGATTGAAGAGGTGATCGAGCCGTTCCTGCTGCAGCAAAGCCTTGTTGCGCGCACCCCGCGGGGGCGGATGCTGACCGCGCGGGCGTGGCACCATCTGGGGCTGAGCGCGCCGCTACCGCCGAGCCAGAGCAGCCTGTTTGAGGGCGACGGTTAGTCGGTCACCGGCACCGCTTCGATCACCACAAAGGCCTGCGCCCAAGGGTGATCATCGGTCAGGCTGACATGGACCACCGGCTTATGCCCCGGCGGGGTCATCTCGGCCATACGGTCGGCGGCCCAGCCGGTCAGCACCATCGTTGGCTGCCCACCGCGCTGGTTGACCACACCCATATCGCGCCATGAAATCCCCATTGCCAGACCGGTGCCCAGCGCCTTGGAACAAGCCTCTTTCGCCGCCCAGCGTTTGGCCAGCGTGCCCGCCTCATCCTTGCGGCGTTTGGCTTTGGCCAGTTCGATCTCGGTGAACACGCGGTTGCGGAAACGGTCACCGAAGCGCGCCAGCGTGCCTTCGATCCGCTCGATATTTGCAAGGTCGGTGCCAACGCCAAGGATCATGCTAAGTCTCTCAATTCATTCGTAATAGACCGCGCCATTGGCCTGATTGATGCGGATATCCATCCGCCCGGGGATCGGCCCGGCGCCGCTGTCCATCCCCTGATGCCAATGCCCGACCGGCACCGAGACCAGCAAGCCGCGCGCGGGGTCGTAGCTGGCGGTAATGCCGGGGATATCCATCGAATAGAACCCCTGCCCCGCCGTCGCCGAGACCACGCGGCACTGGCGGTAAGCTGGCCCGTCGCTGCCGTTGCCCGAGGGCGATAGCACCAACAGATGCGCCGAACAACAGACCGGCTCACCGCCGGTGTCCAAAAGCGCGATGCGGATGTTGCCATTGGCGAAGGTGCGCGAGTTCACCTCCCATGGCTCGGCGATATTGGCGGCATTGCCGAGCCAGTCGCATTCGCCGACCACTTGCGCGCTGGCGATCACCGGCAGCAGCGCGGCGGTGGTGGTGGCGAGAAGGACGCTTTTGAAATCATGCATGGAGACCTCACTGAAATGAACATTGTGTAATGCGGGTAGTTTTGACCAGCGCGCCGTCTCTGGCAAGCGTGGCGCGCCAAGAGGTGATCGGAGGTGATCGGCTGTTGCGCGGCCCGCAGGGGCGGCGGGCGCTGCGCTAGGGCGGGGTGAGGGTTTGGCGCGGAGGATGGCGGCGAAACTGACATCTGGAGGTCACCCGTGCCCGAGTATTCCACCAATCTCGCCCTGCCCTATTTGCAAGCCGCGCAGGCGCAGAAACATATCACCCATAACGAGGCGCTGGAGCGGCTGGATCTGCTGGTGCAGTTGCGGGTGGAGGGGTTTGCGCAGGTGACGCCGCCCGCCGCGCCACTGGAGGGGCAGGTCTGGGCCTTGGGTGCGGGCGCGGTGAACGATTGGGCGGGGCAGGACGGGGCGCTGGCGGCTTGGGCGAATGGCGGCTGGCTGTTTATCGCGCCGCGCGTGGGCTGGCGGGCCGCTTTGGGGGCGGAATTGCGTATCTGGGACGGGACGGAATGGGTCGCCCCTGCCCTGCCCGCCTTGCAGAACCTCGCGGGGCTGGGGGTGAACGCGGGCTATGATGCGGTAAACCGGCTGGCGGTGAGTGCCGAGGCGACGCTGCTCAATCACGAGGGTGCGGGGCATCAGTTGAAGCTGAACAAATCTGCGGCGGGGGACACCGCATCTTTGCTGTTTCAAACCGGCTGGTCGGGGCGGGCCGAGATGGGCACCGCGGGCGGCGATGACTTTGCGATCAAGGTCAGCGCGGACGGGGCGACATGGCATGAGGCGTTGAAGATTTCGGGCAGCGGGCTGGCCAGTGGCACGGCGGTGACGCAATCGCCCGTTGATCTGACCATGGGTCGCTTGCTGCGCAGTGGGGATTTCGGGCTGGGCACGGCGTTGGGTTTGGGCGCGGCGGATGATCTGGACGCGCTCATGGCGTCGGGGCTTTATTACATCTCTGACGCGGCGGATACTTCGGGGAATAACTACCCGATTGCGGCGGCGGGGGCGCTGGTCAACCTGCGGCGCTCGGCCACGGAATGGGTGCAGAGTTTTACCACCGCGCCGGCGAGCGGGCAGGCCGATGAACTCCGCCAGTTCACCCGCAGCTACGGCGGCGGCGGCTGGTCGCCTTGGGTGGAGGTGATCCATCAGGGGCGGATTGTCGGGCCGGTCAGCGAGGCGGGCGGCCTGCCGACCGGCGCGGTGATCGAGAGCGGGGCAACAGCGACGGGGCGCTTGCTGCGCTGGGCCGATGGCACGCAGATTTGCCACCACGAGATCGGGTTGGGCTCGATCCTTGCGACGGGTGCGGGGAGCTATGCGGCGCCCTATGCGACGGCGGCGGTCGATTGGACCTATCCTGCCGCGTTCGCTGCGCCGCCGCAGGTGTCGGGCAGCGCCATGGCGGGCGGTGGCAGCGGCATTGACCGCGCGGTGGCGCTGGTGATCGGCGGCAGCGACGCGGTAAAAGCCAGCGATATCAGCGCCATGCGGATCACCGGCAGCGCAGTCGATCTGTCACCAACCGCGCATCTGATCGCTGTGGGGCGCTGGTTCTAGCGCCCGTCGCCCCAGCCAGCGGGGGGGCAAGGGGGTGGCTTCTCTCCGCTGGCGCCGCCCTGCGGAACCAAAGACAGACGCCACTCTGCTTGCGGTCAGCGCCCTATCGCAACTCGTCTGCGATCTGGTTGGCATAGCGGTGGAGGATTTCCGCGCGGCGCGGGTAGTCGGCGGCGGAAAGCTCGCTCATCGGTTCGGAAATCCCCAGCGCGGCCTCGGCGCGGTGCATGGCGCCGACCGGAACCGCGATGCCGACGGCGCCGGTCTCGAACTCGCCTTCGACAATCGACACACCGGCCTCGCGGATGCTGGCGATGGCCGTGGCGATCGCGTCACGCTCCATCAAGGTATTGGGTGTGAACCGCTCGATCGGCAGGGTCTCGAGCATCTCTTGCGCCCAGATCTCGTCGCCCCAAGCCAATAGCATGCGCCCGATGGCGGTGCTGAGCAGCGGCAGGCGGCTGCCGATGGTGAAGCCGAAAGTATAGCGCGCGTTCTGCTGCGAGGATTGCGCGACATAGACCGCCGAGGGGCCATCGCGCATCGCCAGGCTGACGCTATAGCCCACCTCACGCGCGCACAGCTCGATCAGCGGCTGCACGCGCCGCCCGAACTGGTTGCCGCGCAGAAATCCGCTGCCCAGAACCAAGACGCGGGGGGTCAGGGAGTAGCGGTTGTCGTCCTTATGCACATAGCCAAGATGCACCAGCGTCAGCACCAGACGCCGCACCGCCGCGCGCTCGAAACCGGTGAGGCGGGCGATCTCGGCCAGCGACAAATGGCTGTGGGTGTCGTCAAACGCCCTGAGAACCGTCATGCCCTTCATGAAGGTCAGGGAGATATCCTTGAGCGGGATGTCTGGCTGCACGTTCATCATTCCTACATTTCAACGCCTGACGTGACGGCGCGGATCTCTATTGCGATCTAGTGCCGGTCAAATCTGGCGCAGGCAAGTCATACTATCCTTGACAGGTCAAAAGTTTAGCAACCATATGGTGGATTATCGAACAAACGGAGCGTAAAGTGAAGGCCTGCGGCAAAACAAGCGTTCGACTGGGGAAACAGCCGGATTTCGTGCCGGATTTTCCTGTCGCGCCTGATGCCGATCTGCAGCGGCGCGGCTGGTGTGGGCGCGGTTCAGCGCGCGGCTGTCGATGACACCAGCGCCGGGTCAGTCGGCGGCTCTGGCCCGCGGCAAACCCATGGCGCGGGCGGTGACCAGAGACATTCCCCCGGGACTTCGCGCAACGGTTCCGGCACACTCGCTAATTCTAACAGGGCGGCCATAAGATGACTTCTTCCCATCACTCACAGATTGCCGCGGGACGGCTGGCACAGGACGGGTTGCTGGACGCGGCGATGGTTGAACAGGCGGCGGCCTTGCTGGCGCGGATCGAGGGGAGCTCGCTGGAAACCGTGCGCGTGGTATTCGCCGACCAGCACGGGTTGCTGCGCGGCAAAACCGTCACCGCGGCAAGTCTGGCCTCGGTGTTTCGCAGCGGGTTGAACCTGCCGAGCACATTGCTGCTCAAGGATACCTCGAACCGCACGGTGTTTCCGGTCTGGGAGGCCGGTCAGACCGGCTTCATGGCGACGATGGCGGGGGCCGGCGATATGCTGCTGGTGCCCGATCCCGCGAGTTTTCGCACCCTGCCATGGGCGCCGCATTCGGCGTGGATCTTCTGCGATCCCTATGCGCGCGACGGGCGGCCCCTGCCGTTTGCGCCGCGTCCGGTGCTACGCCATGCCGTCGCGGCGCTGGCCGAGGCGGGTTACGGGCTGACGGTGGGGCTGGAGGTCGAGTTTCACGTCTATCAGCTGACCCAGAACGCGCGCGGGCATGACCAGACCGGCATGCCCGGGGTGCCGCCGCAGACCGAGCTGCTGGATCAGGGCTATCAATATCTGTCCGAGGCCAATTACGACCGGCTGGAGCCGGTGATGGATATGCTGCGCCGTCATGCGCAGGCGCTGGGACTGCCGGTGCGCTCGACCGAGGTGGAGATGGGGCCAAGCCAGTTCGAATTCACCTTCGAGCCCGCCGATGCGATGACCCATGCCGACAATATGATCATGTTCCGCACGATGGTGAAGGAAGTCTGCACCCGTGAGGGGCTGCATGCGACCTTTATGTGCCGTCCCAAGACCGAGAACAGCGCCTCGAGCGGCTGGCATCTGCACCAGTCGCTGACCGATGCCAGCGGGCGCAATATGTTCATCCCCGAGGCGGCGGGCAAGCTGACCGCGCAGGCCGAGGCGTGGATCGCGGGGCTGTTGGCGCATGCGCAGGAGAGCTGCCTTTTGACCACGCCGACGGTCAACGGCTACAAGCGTTACCAGCCGTTTCAACTGGCGCCCGACCGCGTTGAATGGGGCTATGACAATCGCGGGGCGATGGTGCGGGCGTTGATGGCGCCGGGCGATGGCGCCAGCCGTGTCGAGAACCGCGTCGCCGAGCCTGCCGCCAATCCGTATTTCTATTTCGCCTCGCAGATCCTCTCGGGACTGTCGGGGCTGGAGCGCGGCCTGAGCGCGCCGCCGCCGGTTGAAAACCCCTATAGCAATGACGCGACGCTGCTGCCGCCCAGTCTGATCGCGGCGATCGAGGCGTTTGAGGGCGGCGATCTCTATCGCACACGTCTGGGGGCGGATTTTGCCGAATATATCTCGACCCTCAAGCGCGCGGAATGGAAGCGCTATCTGGGCACGGTCACGGAATGGGAGCATTCCGAGTATTTCGGGATTTTCTGAACATGCCGCATCTGGTGATCGAGTATTTCGCCGAGGACGGGATCGACCGGCGCGCGGTGTTGCAGGCGGCGGTCGAATGCGCCGCCGCCAGCGGGGTGATGCAGCGCGGTGATATCAAGGCGCGGCTACTGCCCTACGAGGCGGTGCTACTGGGCGACGGTGGTCAGAGTTTCATCCATGTCACGATTGCACTGCTGGCGGGGCGCAGACCCGAGGTGAAACTGGCGCTGGCCGAGGCGATGACCCGCGATCTGCGGGCGACCTGCCCCGAGATCCATGCGATCAGCGTCGATATCCGCGATATGGATCCGGGTTGTTACAAGAAGTCCCTGCTGCGCAGCGGGTAAGGCCGGAGCGCTCAGGCAGAAAACGGGCGAAACGCTGCGGAATCGCGCATCACATCGCGCGCCTCACCCAATACCTCATCCGCAGAAATCCGGCGCAGCGGCGCAATGGGACGCGCGGACAGGCCAAATCCGGTCAGATAGGCGGGCTCGCCAAGCCGGATATCCTGCGGCAGGCCGGTGGCGTCGGGCCGGTCGAGCCAGCGCCATGCGCCACTTCCGTGCAGCAGCAGATCCGAGGCGTCACGGGTGATCACGGTCAGCATCATACCGTCGATAAATCCGGCATAGCCATCGCGCATATGCAAGGGCACCGGCGCCTCTGGCGGCAATCCGTCAATCTGCATGATCGGCGCATGGCGCAGGGTCAGCCACGCCCATTGGAACCCGTGCCGCGCCATCATCTGGCGCAGCGATTCGCGCAGGGTGAAATACCCGTCGAGAATATCCTGAAACGGCTCTGCACCGGCGCAAGCAGCCTCGGGGGTCATATATGCGCGTCCCAAGGCGCGGCGCTGCGGCGCTCCTGATCGGCGGCCAAGCTGGCGGCCAGCCAATCCTCGCTGCCGGTGATCGCATCATTCGACAGCGGCCCCACCAGCTGCGATGTTGCTTGCCGGTCCTGCATCGGCAGGCGCTCGGCCTGACCGGTCTCAAGCTCTTTGATCGCCTTGCGCAGCATCCGCCGGTAGCGGATGATCGCCGCGTCGCCGCGCCCGAGGTGTTCGCGCGTGCGGTCCTGAATCGGCCCCATACCCTCGACCGCCCATTGGTCATGGACATTGATATCCAGCCCCATGCCGGTATAGGTCAGCGACTTCTGCTCGGCGGGGTCATAGTGGTAGTTGTTCGCGCGGTTCTTGAGCGGCGCATAGGTCGGCAGGCTGTGCTCCTTGAGCCGCTGGGCGCGCATCACCGCCTTATCCACGGGGTTCTGGAAGCTGGTGAACATCGTATACCAATAGCAATTTTCATCGTCGATCGGCACATGCCACTGGGTGATGATCATCTCGCGCGACATAGGAATGCAGATCGCCGAGGGGAAAATCTGGTTGGTCACCCGCACATGGGTCAGATCCCCGTCCATATGGCGCAGGGCGGTGATCTTGAGGCCGAAATCGGTTTCCTCGACCTTGATCTCGGGGCGCGGATATTCGCGCAGCACCTGGGTGATCGGCATATCGGTATTCGCCGCCTTGTCGCGGAACTGCTTGCCGTAGCCGTCGCTGGGGTCTTCGTCTTGCAAGAACCGGTGCAGGAACGAGGCGTGACCGGGATCAATGCCGATCTCCAGCGCTTGCAGCCAGTTGCACTGCCACAGGCCTTTGAAGGCGAACACATGGCTTTCGGGCGCGCGGAAACAGTCGAAATTCGGAAATGCAGGCGCGTCGCCACCGCCGAGATAGGCAAAGCAGATGCCGTTCTTCTCGACCACCGGATAGGTCGGGCCGCCCGCGACCAGTTTGATATCTGCGCGCGCGGGGTGATGGGCGGGGGGCTCGTCGGCTGCGGCCTCGCGGGTGGCCAGCGACAGCGCGCCGGCGGCGTCGCGGATCAGCACCAGCCGCTCGCCCAGCAGATTGACCGGCAGCATCGGGGGTTCACCGGCAACCGCATCCGGCAACTCATCGGTGAGCGCCGCGGGTTGCCAGTATTTGCGGTGCACCGCCCCCGCCGCCGTGTCGGGGCCGATCCGCGTGATGAGGTCGTTTAGCTGTTGAGAGATCATGCGTTTGGTCCTCTTGGATACGGGGGCTAGGGGCTCAGGTCGCGGCAGGAAGCGCACCGGCATCCTGCGCGTAGATCGCCCCGTCGCGTTCAACCACAGTGAAACTGGGCAGGCGGATCATCTTATACATTTTCGAATCTTCGGGCTCTGCCGGTTGTTCGGTGCATTGCCCCGAGCGGTCAAAATGCCAGCCGTGGAACGGACAGCGCAGCCCGTTGTTCTCATGCCGTCCATAGCACAGATCGGCGCCGCGATGCGGGCAATAGCGGCCGATCAGCCCCAGCTCGCCCTCTTCATCGCGAAACAGGACCAAGGCCTGACCAAAGGCGGTGACCGGAATCACAGGCCGCTCGCCTTGCAGGGCCTCGACCGACGCGATCCTGACCCAGCTCGATGTGATGGTCACGGGTTGGGGGGAGTGGGTCATCCTGAATTTCCTCTGCCAAATGCACGACGGGCAACAGCCGGTTTGGGGTGCGCTTTGGTGTATAATCGACCAACTGCGCTTTATACCAGCCTTCCACCGATTTTTTGTGCAGTCAATCATTATGTGCAGCCAGTCCCCAGCGGATCAGGTTCTGACGCAAAACGCCTGCAGAGGGCGGTGTTGAGTGGTTCGGCCCTGCCCCACACGCAAAATGCGCGGGCCGAGGCACCGCGCATTTGGCCCGAGGTCAGGCCCGAGCATCACGATAACTGTTGATACGCCCGATCAGTCGTGTTTGGCGGCCATCACTTCGACTTCGACGGTGAATTCGGGGCGGGTAAAGCCACTGACGATCATCAATGTCGAGGCCGGAAAGGGCGCTGGAAACAGCGCGTTGCGGACATCCATATAGGGCGCCATATGGGCGCGGTCGGTCACATAGGCGTTGATGCGGATCACATCGGCGAACCCCATATCCGCCTCGGCCAGCAGAACGCGGATATTGTCGAAACAGATCCGCGCCTGTTCTGAGGTCTCTGCCGGAATGCTGCCATCCGCCCGCATGCCAAGCTGCCCCGAACAGACCAGCAGGCGCGCACCGGCGGGCACCTCCATCGCGTGGCTATAATTGGAAAACGGCGCAGGCAGGTCGGCGGGGTTTACCGGATGGGGCATATGCCTCTCCTATACATGCTGTCACCGCCCCGTTGCCGGGGCGGCGTTGTTGCTCATCTGGCGCAGCAGCGCTTCACTCGAGGCCGATGCTGGGATCAATAAACCGGTTGGTGATCACGCTTTGCGGATCAAGATCATCCAGCGCGCGCTCATCAAGCCAGGGCTGCACGATGTCGAACATCACCGCCACCCGCTCGGGGTCGAAATCTGCGACGGTCTCATTCGATCCGTTGCCCATGATCTGGCGCTCTCTCAGCGTGGTCCAGCCGAACTCCAGCTGCTCCATCGACAGCCGCCACCATGAGGTTGCATGGCCCGCTTGGGTGAACTCATGGATGGTTTCCAGAACCTCGGTCGGGTCATCCATGTAATCGACCACCGCCTGCTGGATGATCGGCACCAAGCCCTCTAGACAGGGCGCAAGCTCGTCCATCCGGTCGGTCGCCACCGACAGCATGCCGCTGTAATTGGGATAGCCCAACTCGCCAACCGTCACCGCGTCAATCGGGCGGCCCCAGTTGTTGCCGGTCGAGAAGGAATAGGGCTCGCTGGTCACGAAACCCTGGTTCAGCCAGGTGCCGTTGTTGGTGACGAAATTCTCGCCATCACCACGGTAGCCTTCGACAAAGACATCGCGCGACACGCCCGATTGCGCCAGATACAGACCGAAAGTGCGCTGGATCGTCGAGACATAGATCATGCCCGCGCCGGACTCGCCGAAGGCGACGATATCGTCAATGCTGTGGAACCCCTCGGGATAGGTGCCACGGTCCCAAAACAGACCCTGCGGCGCGATATTCAGGGGGGCGGCCACGCCAACCACCGGAAACCGTGCCGAGAAGATAAAGGCGTTGTCGAGCTCCTGATAGCCCATATGCGGGCGCAGACCGGCCTTGGAGTTGCCCATATAGAGCGCGGAATACGCGGTTTCGCCGTCGCCCAGCCCCATGCCGCCGCCGCCCTCAAGGATCACCAGATCAATGCCGGTGCTGCCCAGCGGGCCGGTGTAGCGGCCGCTTTCCATGGTGCCGCCGCCGCCGATCATCTGGTAGAGCGCCCCGTGTTCGGCCTGCGCGAGCCAGTCTTTCTGGATCACAAAGGGGTTGGGGCATACATCGGCCAGCGGCGTCGTATAGGCCTGCGCGGCGAAAGCCCCCGCCTCTTGCGCCAAGACCGGCGAAGCCGCGACCGACAATGCGGCCATCGGTGTCGCCAGAAGTGCTGATTTCAGTGTCTTCATGTTCATGTCCTCTCTGTTGTTCGGGTCTTTTGCGGTGGCGATGCCGGTTCAAATGGCAATCGCGACCGCGCTCGCAGCATCAGTTTTCTTTACCTCCGGATTCGTGCCAGTCTGAAAAGAGCCTATGTCCCAGCCATGTAAAGGCGATGTAGACGCAGACCGATAGGAAGGTGGCGGTGATCAGGGCCGCATACATTTGCTCGTATTTGAAATCGATTTTCGAGTTGATGATCATCTGCCCAAGGCCGCCGCGACCGGCGAGGAAAAACAGCTCGGACACAATCGCGCTGATCACCGCCAGACTTGCGGCGATCCGCAGACCGGCAAACAAGGCCGGTGCCGCCGAGGGGAAACAGGCTTTGACCAGCGTTGTGCGCCAGCTTGCGCCTTGCAGGCGAAACAGGTTGATGATCCCGCGGTCGACGCTTTTCAGCCCCAGCAGCAGCGTGATCGGGATCGCGAACATGGTGAATTTCGCCACGATCAACACTTTCGGCAGGGTGCCGAACCCCAACGCGGTCTGGATCAGCGGGATGATCGCGAGGGTCGGGATCGATTGCAGCGCGACAAGATTGGGGAACATCGCCCGCTCGAGGATTGTCGCGCGGAACATGATCACCCCCAGCAGAATGCCGACCGGAATCGAGATGCTCAGGCCGGTCAGCGCGATGCCGATGGTGATCAAGGAGCGCTGCGCCAGTTCGGCCAGAACTTCCGGGCGTCCGAAGGCATTGGCCCAGAGTTCCGCGCCTGAGGGCATCAGGAACTGGCGGTGCTCCTGCAGATTGGCGCGCACCATCGCATAGAGAATGAGGAACATGCTGAACAGGATGATCGGCGGCACCAGCAGCAGCATCAGGTTTTTAAGCGCGCCGCTGGGTGCAGAGACCGGAACCGGCTGATGATCGGTGAGTTTCGGGGCGGGTGCTTGGGTCATGGCGGGCCTCATTGCTCGATTGCCTGACGCAGGGAGACCGAGATTTCATTGCAAAGCGCGGCGAATTCCGCGGAAAAGCGCAGATTGGGATCGCGCGGATAGGCGAAGGGAATGTCGAATTCCTTGAGGATCCTTCCCGGGCGCCGCGACATCACCACCACTTTGCTGGATAGATAGACCGCCTCGGGGATCGAATGGGTGATGAATAATCCGGTAAAACTGTTGCGCATGAACAGCGACACCAATTCATCGTTCAGCCGCTCGCGGGTGATTTCATCCAGCGCGCCGAAGGGTTCATCAAACATGAAGACATTGGGTTTTAGCGCCAGCGACCGTGCCAGCGACGCGCGCATCCGCATCCCGCCCGACAGCCGTTTCGGGTAGTGATCGGCAAACCCGTCCAGCCCGACCATCTTGATCTGTTCCAGCGCAATTCGCTTGCGCTCGGCTTTGGAATAGCCGCGCAGCTCCATCAGCAGTTCGACATTGCCGCGCACTTTGCGCCACGGCATCAGGGTCGCGTCCTGAAACGTATAGCCAAGCTGCTCGCGGTCCACTTTGACGATGCCCGAGGTCTGCGGGAACAGACCCGAGGCGATTTTCAGCAGCGTGGACTTGCCGCAGCCCGACGGCCCGACCACCGAGACGAATTCATTCTGCCGGATGGTCAGCGAGACATCTTCCAGCGCCTGCGTGCCATCGGGGAATTGCATCGAGATGTTCTCAAACGACAGCGCAACCTCGCCCAAGGGTCTTGGCCCGCCGGTCTGGGGGCCCGCCGGAGGGGCGCCGTCCGAGGGCTGGGATTCAGCCTGCAAAGTCATGATGTGTTCTCCCGTGGATAGGCCGTTTTTGTGTTTTCGTTAGAAGCGGTTCACTGAAAATGGCGTCAGATCGATGGCGGGTGTTTTCCCCGCCATCAGCGCGGCCACATGTCTGCCGGTCGGTCCTCCCGAACAGATGCCGACATGTTGGTGACCAAAGGCAAAGATGGTGTTGGCAAACTTGGGCGAACGGTCGATCACCGGCAGGCTGTCGGGCAGGCAGGGCCGGTGCCCCATCCATTTCGACTGTTCTGCGGTATCAAGACCCGGAAACATCTCGCGGGCGATTTCGGTCAGTTTATCGGCGCGCGCATAATTCGGTGCGGCCTTGAGACCGGCCAGTTCCACCGTGCCGGCGATCCGCAGCCCGCATTCCATCGGATTGATAAACACGCTGCGGGTGTTCCACATCACCGTGCGGTTCACCTTGATCTGCGGGTTGGCAAAGGTGACATGATAGCCGCGCTGGGTCTCCAGCGGCACCTTCGCGCCCAGTTTTTTGGCCAGCGGCGAGGACCAGGCGCCCGCCGCCAGAACCAAGCGGTCCACCGGCAGCCGCCCCGCGGTGGTTTCCAGCGCGGTCGGCCCCTCCGCGCCGATCACCACATCCTTGACCTCGGCGCTGACGAATTTACCGCCGCGCCGTTTGACCTCATCAGCGAGGCTGTTGACCAGCCGGTAAGGATCAATCGTCGAGCCGTTCTCGGGCGCGAAAATCCCGTGCTCAAAGCGCCGGTTCAGCGCCGGTTCCAATTGCCGTATGTCATCGCCGCCGATCTCGACCATCTCGGCGCCAAGGTTGCGCCGAAGATCGAGGGACCATTTGGCGGCGGCAAGTTCTTCACCGCTTCCGTAGACATAGAGACAGCCGTTGCGGCGAAACAGCTCGGCGAAATCCTCGGGGCTGAGCAGCGCGCGGTAGTCGTCGAATACCGTGCCCATCAGATCGCGCATCGCGGTGGCCACGCGCAGGGCTTCGTCGCGACTGGCGTGGCGGATAAAGCGCAACAGCCAGGGCGCGATCCACGGCAGATAGGACCAGCGCACGGTCAAGGGGCCCAGCGGGTCCAAGAGCCAGCGCGGGAGTTTCTTGACCATCCCCGGCATCGCCACCGGCAGGATCGCGCTGGGCGAGACCGAACCGGCATTGCCGAATGACGTGCCCTGCCCCGGCTCCAGCCGGTCGATAACGGTGACGTCAAACCCCTCACGCTGAAGAAACGCCGCGCAGCTGACGCCGACGATGCCTGCGCCAATGATCGTAACATGGCCTTTGGTGTCGGTCATAATAGCGCGCGTCCTTTCGGGTTCAGGCGGTGAAATGCGTTGGGATCATTCCGCGAAGAGATAGGTCTTGCCCGGCGTCGGCGCCCAATCCGGGTCATCCCATGCGATCATCTTGCCGGGGTTCATCAGCCCCTTGGGATCGGCCTGCCGTTTGAACGCCAGCTGGTGGGGGTTGGTCTTTTTCATCCCGCCTTCCTCCAGCGTGATCCGGTGCGGATTGAACACCGGCGCGCCGATTTCCAACTCGAGAATCTGGATGATCTCTTCGAGCCGTTCGTTACTGGTATGGCGCACCAGCGGGATGCCGACGGGGGTGACGACGCCGCTAAAGCGGGTGAACTCGAAATGCATCATCAACTCATCGCCAAAGCGGGATTTGATCGCGCGCAGGGTCTCGAACATCGTCGGGCGCGCCAGCATCATCTGCAGATAGGTGATCGTCGGATCGGTGCGCAGCGCGCGCAGGGTGGTGTGGTTCCACGCCAGCTCGAACACCGCGGGCAGACGGGTGCCCGCGTCCAACTGGTCATAGCGCACGCGCAGGGTGGCGCCCTCGAACCCCGTCACAATCTCGGCCAGCCGGTCGATACAGTCTTTCGAGACCGTCACCGCCAGCATCGCCTCATCGGCCTGCAAGAGCGGACGATGGCGGCCGAAATAGTTCTGCGGGATTTCGGCCTCGAAATTCGACAGCATCCGCTTGCAGAGCGTCTCTTCGTCGCCAATCAGCAGCGCCAACTCGCAGGATTTCTCGAAGCTATCGACGCCGATGATCACATCGATCCACGCGATCGCCGGATCGGCGGGCATTTCCACTTCGACAATCACCCCGTTGACCCCGTAGGCATGCGCCGCCTTGCTGATATCCGTCTCGCCGATCAGGTCGAGCACGCGCGGGGTCTCCTCCATCGTCACCAGCCGCAGGCGGCGGATGTTCGCCGGATTGCGCAGCCCGCCCCAGCGGATCGCACCAACGCCGCTGGACCCGCCAGCCACGAAACCGCCGATGGTTGCCGACCCCATGGTCGAGGGGAACAGGCGGATTTCCTTGCCCTCTTCGCGCAGGCTTTGCTCGATATCCCCGATCACCGCGCCGCCCTGCGCGATGAAATAATCCGCGCCGATCTTCAGGACCTCATTCATATGTTTCATATGCAGGACCACACCGCCAAAGAGCGGCATCGCTTGGCCGTAATTGCCGGTGCCAGCGCCACGGGTGGTGACCGGAACATTGTGTTTCCAGCAGGTTGCCAGCACTTCGACGACCTCATCCACCGAGCGCGGCGCGATCACCAGATCGGCAGTAAGGTCCTCCAGCTGCTCTTTCAAAATCGGGCTATACCAAAAGAAATCGCGGCTTTTCTGGCGCACGGTCTTGGGGTTGTCGTCGATGTCGAGATGCGCAAGCGCTGCGCGGCAGGCGGCAATATCTGCTGTCATGAAGGCTCCATCGCGAAGAGGTCGCGCAGATTGAAAATTTGTGAAGGCAGCGGTTCGCCTGCGCGCAAAACCACGCGGTCCTGCGCGGGGCGGCTCATTAGGTCGGTCCAGTTATTGGCGTCGAAAAGGATCAGATCGGCAGAGGCTCCGGCGCTCAGGCGGCCATGGTGGTCAAAGCCGCAGGCCTTTGCCGCGGTGCGGAACTGGCGCAGCGCCCAAGCGGCGATATCACTGTCGAGATGCGCGGCGCGCACGGCCATGCGGAAGCTGTCGAACATGTCGAAATCGCCGTAGGGATAAAACGGGTCCTGCACATTGTCCGAGGCGAAATGTATTGACGCTCCGGCAGCGGCCAGCTCGCGCGCGGCGGTGATCCCGCGCAGCGCGGGGGTCCGGCCAGAGGCGCGGTCTTGCAAGAACAGATTGGTATGCGGCAGGGACACGACATGGACGCCGCTGCGCGCGACCTTCCCGGTGATCCGCGCAAGATCCGCAGGCGCGGCGCTGCGCAGCGAGCAACAATGCCCCGCCATCACCCGCCCGTCAAAGCCGCTGCGCAATATGCTGTCACAGATCAACTCAAGCGCATTGGCCTTGGGATCGAGCGTTTCATCGACGTGGAAATCCACATCCAATCCGGCCGCGCGTGCGCAGGTAAACAGGCTGTCCAGACGTTCGGGCGTGGCGGTATTCGGAGCGATGAAGGCCCCGAGGATGCCGCCCATATCGGCGATCTGCTGGCAGCGCTCGGCAAAATCCGGCCCCTCGACCCGCTCAAGCGCCATCAACGCCACCGCTTGCAGATCAACGCGGCCCGCCCAGTCCCTGCGCATTTCGCAAAACACCTGCCACGCGGGGCTGTCGGCGGGCATCACCGGCGTATCCAGATGGGTGCGCATCGCCGAGGTGCCGTTGTGATAGGCGCGGGTCAAGGCACGGGTCATCCGCGCGCGCAGATCGGCGGCGGTCCAGTTGCCCGCGTCCGCTGTCGAGAGCCTCACCGCCTCCATCAGCCCGCCGTCGGGGATGCCGGTGCGCGCGACGATATAGGCTTTGTCGAAATGCACATGCGAGTCGACAAAGGTCGGCAGCACCATGCGCCCCTGCAAGTCCACCGGCTTCGCATCGCCGCGTTCGGCGGTCAACCGGCCCTCGGCGGTGATGCCGAAATCAAAGCTCGCCAAGCCGTTACCCGCGTCACTGGCGCCCAGCGCGAAGCCCTCGGTCAGCGCCGCTGGCACCAGCGCGTTGGTGAACCACGCTCCTTTGGTCTGCGGACGGGCGTTCAGGATCATGGCTGCGGCGCGTCAAAGGGGATGTTATAGCGCGCGACCTCATCCAAGAGACGCGCATAGCGGGTGGCGGCATGGTCGACCAGCGCCTTGCCGATCTCGGGCGTGGCGGCGGCGGCATTGCCGGCAACCCCCTCGGTGTTCAAATCCGACATGATCCAACCGGCGGATACCGGCCCCAAGAGGCGCAGAACCTCGTTATTTTCGGCCACTGCGCGCGATGCGGGGATGAAATCTTGCGCCGCAGCCATATTCACCAGATCCGGGCGCAGATGTAGCATGGCGGCGGTTTCCACCAGCCCGCCGTGGATGCCGTCGCGCAGTTCTTCGTCGGGGATCAACCCCTTGGGGTAGCCCATGCTCATCCAGCCCGCGGCGACGCAGAACATCCCCGCCTCGATGCGCAGGGCGCGGGCGGTGGTTTGCAGCACCGGAATATTGCCGCCATGGGCGTTGAGCAAAACCAAACGGCGCACACCCGAGCGCGCCACGCTTTTGCCGATCTGCATCAGCACCGCGCCCAGCGTCGCCGCATCCAGCGTCAGCACGCCGGGGAAATCCAGATGCTCGTCGGATTTGGCGACCGAGATCGTCGGCAGGATCAGGATATTCGCGTCAGTCACCGCTTTGGCGGCGGCCAGCGCGATGCCTTCGGCCAGCGCGGCATCGGTGTTGAGCGGCAAATGCGGCCCGTGTTGTTCGACCGCGCCGACCGGCAATAGCGCGACGGTGGCGTCATCGACAGTTGCCTTGAGTTCGTGCGCCGAGTGTTCACCCCAAAGGCGATAGGTCATGATGCCACCAAATGTCGAATATCGAATGTATGTTCGCTTACCGTTGCAGCGTTATCTTCACCAGTCAAGCGGCTTCATCCAAAAGTTTTCGCGTCAAAGCGCGGTTTTCTTGACTATTATGCGTGTGCATTCGAAAGTTCTGACGGTTTTAATTGACAGGCGGGCCGGTAAATGGCGTTCTATCATACAGAATTTTAGTCGATAATCGAACAAAACGAGGTGCGGGATGATTCCGTTTCAGCCACTGACCAGTGAGAGTTTCGCGCCTTATGGCCATGTCGCCGGTGACAGGCAAGGTGTCACCAAGAGTATCCGCGGCGGCGCTGTCTGCCTGACCAAATCACCCGCGGTCTTCCGGCATGATCCCGAGGCGACCGAGTTTGCGCTGGATTTCTATGATGTCGAGGCCGCCTCGTCCGCCTTGCGCATCACCCAGGCCGAGCGCCATCCGCATAGCGCGCAAATGTTTGTCCCGATGTTCGTCGCCAGCTATCTGGTGATCGTCTGGGAGGGACATCCCGACGCCAGCGCCGCGCGCGGGTTTATCGGCGGGCCCGAGGATCTGGTGATCTATCACCCCGGTGTCTGGCATCACGGCATCATCGCGCTGGGCACCCGCGGGCGGTTTGCCTCGACCATGTGGCGGGTGCCGGGGGGCAGTGATGTGGAATTCCTGACGCTGGAGACCGCGCTGCATGCGCAGGTCGGGGAGGGTGTGTCTTGAGCATACTGGGCATTGATATCGGCGCCGCAACCGTGGATCTGGCGCTTGCGCGCGGCGGCGGGATCATCACCGCCAAAATGCCCAAAGGCGCGGGTTCGGCGGCGGAGGAGATCGGCGCGGCAATCACGCAGATGGCGCAAGACCGGGCCATGGATCCCGCCGCGCTGGACGAGATCCGCATCGGCTCGACCGGCGCAATCAATATGCTGCTGGGTCGGGATCTGGCGCGGGTCGGGCTGATCACCACCGAGGGGTTTGCCGATACGCTGCCGCTGGCGCGCCAGAACCGTGCCGACCTCTATCAACCGGTGGCGCGCTCGCCCTCGCCCACATTTCTGGTCGCGCCCGCAGCGATCCATGAGGTCGGCGGGCGCCTGAGCCCATCGGGCGCGGAGCTGACCCCGCTGGCGCAGGATATGCTGCGCGAGGCCGGTGCCGCGCTGCGCGATCAAGGCGTCGAGGCGATCGCGGTCTGTCTGTTGTTCGCCCATCTCAACCCCGCGCATGAGTTGCTTTGCGCCAAGATATTGGCCGAGGTCGCCCCCGATATTCCGGTGATCCTGTCTCATCAGGTCGATGGCAGCGCCCGCGAATACGAGCGCACGGTCTCCGCCTGTCTCGAGGCGGCCTTGCATCCGGCGCATCGTGCCAATCTCGCCGATATCGGGGCGGTTCTTAACCAACTGGGGTTTGTCGGACGCCTGTCTTATGCCGAATCGCGCGGGCATCTGGTCAGCGGCGCGGAGGCGGCGACCTTGGCCAGCCGCCAATTGGTCAGCGGCCCCGCCGCCTCGGCGCTATTTGCCGGCGCAGTGGCAAGGCAGGCGAAGGTGCCACAGGCGCTGGCGCTGGATATCGGATCGACCAGCACCGATATCGCGCTGATCGCGGATGGCGCGCCCGCGCTCACCCATTACAGCGTCGTGTCCGACGTGCCGACGCGCATTGAAATGGCCGATATCCAGAGCGTCGCGCTGGGTGGCGGCTCCAGATGGGAGGACGCCGCGGGGCTGCGCCTTGCCACCGCCCCCGCACCAGACGCGCCGAGCCTGACCGATGCGCTGATCTGCCTCGGAGCAGTGCCCGATACGCTGGCGCGCGATGCCCGCTCGCGTATCACCCGATTGGCCGAGCAAGCGTCGCGTGACCCCGAGGCGCTGGCCTTGGCGATCCGTGATGCGGCGCTGGACCTGATCGTCGCCCGCCTGATCCGCTATGCGGTGGACCGCAACATCGACCCCGCGGCGGTGCCACTGATCGTCGGTGGCGGGTTGGGCGGCACATTGGCCTGTCTTCTGGCCGAACGGCTGGGCAGTGAGCGGGTGTTTATCGGCGGGCTTGGGGCGATGTCCGGCGCTGTCGGGCTGTTGCTGGCGCGGCATCTGCGTGAGGCCTCGGCGCCGGTCAATCGCGCGCTGGCGAAGCTGACCGACGCGGAGTTGGGCGGGATTGTCGAGCGCCTGCGCCAGAGCCAAGCCGATACGGCGCAGGGCAGGCTTCGGGTCACTTTGGCGCCGAACGGCTTTATGCATCCGGTGACGCTGAACCTTGAGGTGCAGACGCCCGGCGTGGATGACCTGCGCGCGGCATTTGCCAAGGATCACACGGCGCGTTTCGGCAGGGCATCGCGCGAGGCGGGGTTTGTCTTTAACCTCTCTATCGCCAGCCTGAGCGACGCGCCCCCTCCGGTGCTGGCGGGCGAGACGGTCGCGGAAGTGCAGCCCCCCGCGGGATGGCAGCGCCACGATGCGGCGGGGATGGTATCCTTGACCCGCAGCAATACGCGCGGGTCGGCGCTGCGGCCCGAGACCCTGCAAATGCGGCTCAACGCCATCGCCCAGAGCATGCAGACTATGCTGTTTCGCACCGCGGTGTCGCCGGTGGTACGCGAGGGCAATGACGCCGCCGCCGCGCTCCTGACGCCCGAAGGCGAGCTCTTGGCGCTTTCGGATGCGATCCCGCTGCTGCTCGGCGCGCTCGATGGATCCGCCCGCGCGGTGCTCGCCAAATTCCCCCTCGAGACGATGCGCGAGGGCGAACTTTATCTGATGAATGACCCGTTCGAGGGCGGCACGCATCTGCCCGACCTCACGGTTATCCGGCCGGTCTTTGTCGGTGACCGGGTTATCGCGCTGGCGGCCAGCATCCTGCATCATCAGGATGTCGGCGGTATGCGCGCAGGCTCGGTGCCGCCGGATGCTATTGATATCTTTCAAGAAGGGCTGCGGCTTGGCCCGCTGCGCATGGGGCAAGGCGACCATATCGACCCGCTGGTCGAGGATCTGATCACCCGCAACTCCCGCGCCGCGGATACGGTGCTGGGGGATATCTCGTCGCAGATCGGCGCGGCGATCACCGCCAGCAGGTTATTGGCGCGGCTGGTCGCGGAAGTCGGGAATGAGACCTATGTCGCTGGCGCTTTGACCTGTTTGCAGCGCGGCGAAGAGGTGGCGCGGCGGGCGATTGCACTTATGGCACCGGGCCCGCATCAGGCCGCCGAGCAGCTCGACCCCGCGCCGGGACTGCCCGAGGTGAAGATCAAATTGCGCCTCACCTGCACGGAGGGTCAGTTTCGCGCCGATTTCACCGGCACCAGCGCGCAGGTGGCGGCGCCGATCAACTGCGTGCGCTCCGGCCCTTTCGCGGCGGCCTTCTACGCTTTGCTCAGCGCGATGGAGGACAAGGTGTTTCGCAACGGCGGCGTGGTCCGCTGCATTGATCTGGTGTTGCCCGAGGGCAGCGCGATCAATGCGTCGCCACCGGCGGCGGTGAACGCCCGTATGGGCATCGTGCGCAGCACCACATCGGCGCTGTTGCAGGGGCTGGCCTCGGCGCGGCCCGAGATCATGCCGGCGGCAAATTCGGGGATGTCCTTTGTCCTCGCCTTCTCGGGGGCGCGGGGCGATGGCACGCGGTTCATCGCCACCGAGATCATCGCGGGCGGCGCCGGTGGCGGCCCCGCGCAGCATGGCGCCTCGGGGATCTCGACCGATGTCGGCAATGCGATGAATATGCCCGCCGAAGCGCTGGAAACCCAGATCCCCGTGCGGCTGCTGTCAGCCCGTGTACGCGCGGGATCGGGCGGCAGCGGGCGCTGGCGCGGCGGCGACGGCATCGCGCGGCGCTATCTCGCCTTGCAGGACGGTATCCATGTGTCGCTGCGCGGTGACCGGTTCCGGCATGTGCCCAAGGGGCTGCTGGGCGGCGGTGCGCCGCAACCGGCCGCGGCGCGTGTCCTGCGACAAAACGGCGATATCCAAGAGCTGGGAAGCCGCTCGGCGCCGGTGCTCAATCAGGGCGATCAACTGGTTGTTGAAAGCTGTGGTGGCGCAGGATACGGTTCTTTGTCGCCTGATTTTTCATGACTGGGGGTGTCGGTATGCCGGACCAATTCCGGAGCCGCGCGGCGGACGCTTTGGCTCTGTTCACTTGCCATCAGGCGCCATCGCCGCGCAGCGAACGGGCACCGGTATGATATTGTATCAACGGCTGGATCAGGACGATAAAGAGGTCTCGTCCACCTTTGCCAAGGGCCTGTCGGTGATCACCGCCTTTGACGGCAGCAACCGTGAGTTGACGATCTCCGAGATCGCCACAAAACTGCAGCTGAACCGCGCGGCGATCCGGCGCCTGATCCGCACTCTCGAGCAGCTCGGCTTTGTCAGCCATGATCGCGGGCGCTACCAGTTGACGCCGCGGGTGCTGCGCTTGAGCCGCGGCTTTCTGGAAACCCGCAGCATTCCGCAGGTTGTGCAGCCGGTGCTGCGCCGCGTCTCGCATGAGATCGGCGAGTCGGTCTCGCTGGCGATGCCGGACGGCGACGAGGCGGTCTATGTCGCCCATGCCTTCGTGCCGAACCGGTTTTCGCTGAATATGGTCACCGTCGGCAGCCGCGTGCCCGCCGCCCCGACCGCTGTCGGCCGCGCCATTCTGGCCTTTCTGGAGCCCGAGGACCGCGAGGCGATTCTCGACAGTCTCAGCCTGTCCGCGCATACCGCCAACACGCTGGTTGGCCGCAAGGAACTCGCCGCCGCGCTCGACACCATCCGGCGCTGTGGCTACTCGCTGAGCGCCTCGGAATATGTCGAGGGGGTCAGTTCGCTGGCGCTGCCGGTGTTCGGCGGCGAGCGGCAGGTTCTGGGCGCGGTGTCGATTGTCTTTCCCTCGGGGCAATACGAGGAACAGGAACTCAAAGACCGCGTCTTCGGCCTGCTGCAACGCGCCGCCGAAGACATCGGTGCGGTGCTCTAGCGGAGATTGCCGCAAGCGCCTCACGGGTGGAGGTCGGTGTGGCGGTGACAATGGTGCTGACCTACGCCCCCCGCGACACTCCCTAGCAAGGGACGCAGATCGCGCGCGCGTCAGAAGGCGTGGCAGTGGCACAGAACCCGCCAAGGCTGAAACCCTGCAAGGCTCCTCTTTCCGCTTCAGCTATCGAATCTGGATTTGGCTTACCGGCCTCCGCACCACTCCCAAACCCGCCGATACATATTGCCGCCAGAACAAGCACGCTCCATCAGCCGCGCTTAGTCCAAATAGACCAGCCCAAACCGCAAACCCCTTGAAAAACAGGGGCTTCCCAAGACCATCTCGGCATTTCTGGACAGAAAACTGGTGCGCTGAAGGGAGTCTACTTGGTGAATTAACGCTATATTAATATTAGATAAAAATTCCACAGTATAGAGAAATACCCCCAATAATACCCCCAACGCCCCTTGCGACGGATCGTGTGGGCGTTGCAAGAGCTCAGGATGCGACCAATCTGGACCGCGAGTTTTGAACAGCTATAGTTGTCATCAGCCGGTCCAGCCATGCGAACCAGTTGCGGCTGGACCGCGAATTTTGAACAGCTATAGTGGTCCCCATGCCCGATGCAAGCACGGTCAGGTTGCGGCTGGACCGCGAATTTTGAACAGCTATAGTGCCATCACTCATCCCCCTTGTTCGGCGCTGGTTGCGGCTGGACCGCGAATTTTGAACAGCTATAGTCGCCGCAGCCGCGTGGGCAAACAACATCGGGTTGCGGCTGGACCGCGAATTTTGAACAGCTATAGTAACTTCCGGCTGCGGGCGCAGTATTGCGAGGTTGCGGCTGGACCGCGAATTTTGAACAGCTATAGTCCGCGTATCGTTCAGCGCTGATCTACTACGTTGCGGCTGGACCGCGAATTTTGAACAGCTATAGTTGTTGCTTGTCGTCGGTGTGCGTGGTGGCGGTTGCGGCTGGACCGCGAATTTTGAACAGCTATAGTGCCGCAGGCGTCAGTCCGAACTCCGCCAAGGTTGCGGCTGGACCGCGAATTTTGAACAGCTATAGTTGCGCGCTTCATCGAGCGCTGCCTTGCTGCGTTGCGGCTGGACCGCGAATTTTGAACAGCTATAGTATCTACCCGAAGGACAAGCTACCGTTCGGCGTTGCGGCTGGACCGCGAATTTTGAACAGCTATAGTCGATCTCTAACTAAGCTTTTGATATAAATGGATTTAGTCAGAGATCCACTATGGTGTTTCCAGACGAATCGCATCAAAACATCACCAGCTGTTGCGGATTTTCCCGAGGCGTCTTGCGGCCCTGGTCCGAGAAATGCACAATATCACGATATTGGCGATCGGTGAAGTTCAGGATCTGGATATCGCCGGACTCGGGCAGATGACGCTCGATGCGGTTAACGCGGGTCGCGAAGGCCTCTTTGCCGTTTACGAAACGCGCATAAACGGAAAACTGGCTGCGCTCGAACCCCTCGTCCAGCAAAAAATTGCGGAAATCCGTCGCGTCCTTGCGCTGCTGTTTGGTGTCGGTCGGCAGGTCAAACATCAATAATATCCACATAAGGCGATATCCAGACAGATGGTGTGGCGTGGCGGTCATGTCCCCAGCCCGCGCAGAACCAAGGGATCGGGGGGCGAGGGTAGGGCGAGTGTCAGCGTTCCAGACGCGAAGCTTTGCCCCAGAGATGTCGCCAGCTTGGTCAGCGCAACCGAGACCGGCGTGGTGCCATCGCCCAAAGGCAGATCAAGCGCGATCAGGCGGGCCAGAGCCTGCTTGGCGGGTGTATCAACAGCGCTGCCACGTTTGGTCACAATGCTGCGGACGGCGCAATCAACCAAGGGGCGGAAAGGCTCCATCAGGTCATCGGCAAGGGCAAAGGCGTTGCTGCGATTGGTATGAAACAGGGCAATGGTCGGCTGCAATCCGGCGGCAACGACGGCGCGGGCGGTTGCGGCGCGCAGCACGGTATAACCATAGTTCAGCAAGGCGTTCTCGTCGCCCGCATCGGTGTCGCGGCGAAAGGTTTGACCCATCATGCGGGGCCAATAGTGGCGGGCGGCCTGCGCCTCCTGGTTGGTGCTGTCGCCGGATGTGACCTTGCGGCGCATCATCAATAGCGGCGCGTCCGGCTCGCCGTAGGCATTCAGAGCGGCGGCTTGCATGGCGATCTTGGCGCGGATGACCTGCTGCCAGGCGCGTTTGACCAGCGGCGCTTTGGCCGACAGCTGCGCGCGCATCCGTGCCCCTTGCGCGTGATGCCCCTCCAGCGGCATCAAGACGGATTTCGGGGCGTGATTGGCGGCGCATAAGACCACCGGGGCACCACGGTCGGCCAGCTCGGTCAAGAGCGACGTCGACCAGGTGGTGCCATGGGCGTGGACGATGACGGCGGCGATCTGATCAAGCGGCGTGCGGCCGATTTCAACTCCGTCCTCAGACACCTTGAGAAAGCCGCGTTCCCGCGACAGATGCCTGCCGTCGGTTGATATGTCGATGACCTGATCCACCGTGCCAGCCTCCTAAACCCATGGGAAGATGGCACGGTATGGTGATTCGCGCGAATCTATGCGGTTAGCGTGCTGGCCCGGGGTCGCGTAGGCGCCCGATTTCATCGACATAGACGCGGCGGATTTTGGCTTTGATCAAGGTTCCAGCCGCCATTTGCAGGAAGCGGAAGCTGTCGGTCTTGTCGCGGTTTCTGGCGTCGGCATTAGCCTCGGTATGGGGTGCAAGATAAAGACCGTTTGCGACGTCAAGTTTCTGCACATAACACACCATTGGCACGCCATCGCGCTCGACTATTACCATATCGCGTTTGAACACCCGCAACAGGCGTTTGGCGGCGGGGTGGGGCCTGCGGGTGCTGTCGGTATGCGCCTCGAAGGTGGTGATCACCTGTGCCTTTGGCTTGCCATCTGGCATGCGCCAGATCTCATAGCAATAATTGCTATCGCTCTTATAGGCTTTGAACGGAACACCCGCCGCATCAGGGATTGCAACCCGCGCAGAAGATTGCAGGCTTTCTATTAGCCGCACATGGCGGATACCTTGATAGGGTCCAGGCTGGGCGGCGAATTCCTGTAACGCGGCTTCCAACGTCTTGCCCTCTTTACCTTTGGTCGCCAGAAAAAGCAGTTTTTGCAATTGGGCGTCGCGGATGTTCTTGCCCGAGGTTGTCAGGGCGATATCACCAGGTTTTAGCGACAAAAGCGGAGTGCGGCTGACTACGGTTTGATCGTCAACGATGCCGTAAGCGGTATCATTGTGCAGCTGACCTGTGGTGCTGTCGCGGCCCGATTTTCGGCCGTCGCGGTCAATGCGTCCATGATCCGCGCGGTGGGACACGATGATCTTGTCGAGCTGCGCCTTGATATCAGCGCGAAACCCGTCCCAGGGGGCTGGCGTGGACCTTGCGATGTCCTCGGCCCCTTTGCCACCTTCTTCGTCGCGCCCGGCGGCTTTGCTGATCCGCATAATCAGGCCGTGATCAATCGCGGCAACCACCGCTGCATCAATCGCATGGTGACGGTGGTCGGTGCGGTTTTTTGCCTTCACCGCGCCATCCCGGTCGGGCAGGCAGCTGTTGAGCCCCCAATGGCGGCGCAGCATTTCGGTCATGCGCCCCGGCACTACATAGACGTGCCGCCGCCGGTCGCCACCATCATATAGCGCGTCCAGATAGGTCCGCGCGATGCGGGCCAGATATTGCGTATCCTTCAGGGCGCGTTCAGTGAAATCGTTTTCACCCTCAAAGCGTTCCATCGCGTCGGGGGCAAAGCGCCAGGCTTTGTTCGGGGGCAGGTTCTTCAAGTTAGCGGCGATGACTTCCCACTGTGGTGTGTTTCCCCAAACCTCCCAGGGTGTTTTGTTGGTTTTCTGACGGTTGAACGCCTTGAGGCACAGCGTCCGGTTTGCAAAGCCATCGTCCAGTGTGCGGGAATAGGGCAAGACATGGTCAATATCGCACGAGCCATCAAAAATCATTGCCGCACTGATCGGTTGGCCGGAATAGGGGCAGCAGCGCGGGCCGATTGGCGGACCCAACTCCTCCCATAACCGAGCAGTGTCCCAACAGTTGGTGTAACTCCCGCCGGTAGTGCGGGCTGAGCGGAGCCTTCGCATAGCGAAGCGAGGCCCGCGCGGGTCGCTTGGCGGCCATGGTTGTTCTTCGGCTAAGGTTTGGTTT
>NZ_QDKM01000001.1 GCF_003076755.1 Pararhodobacter oceanensis | reverse complement strand
CGATGACTGCAGCCGCGAGAACTTGTGCCTGATTGCAGACACCAGCATCTCCGGCTTGCGTGTCGCTCGGGAACTGGACGCGCTGGTGCGGATTTACGGGAAGCCCGCTTGTATTGTCAGCGACAACCGTTGCCCGGCAGGCGATTTGCAAAGCAGATCTGCCGAGAGGGGGGGACCGAGTTCACCAGTCGGGCCATTCTGCGATGGGCCGACCAGAACGCCATTCCATGGCATTACATCGATCCTGGCAAGCCGCAGCAGAACGCCTTCATCGAGTCGTTCAATGGTAGCCTGCGCGATGAGCTGCTGAACGAGCAGATCTTCGACACTCTGGATGATGCGCGACGGAAGCTGGCCCTCTGGCGCTACGACTACAACACCATCAGGCCACACTCATCGCTCGGAAACCAAACGCCAAAGCAAGCGCGACAGGCGCTTGAGCAATTTGAGGGCTCCGCGCCCACCGCGCTTGCCCAATCCGGAACCCCAAACTATCAAAACCAAACCTGCAAACTCTCGTTATGAGTGAGGGACCCATGGGGGGCAGGTCACGACGACCACCCTCACAACGGTCTGAAATGGCGCTCACTCCACGAGTTCATCAAGGCGAAAATCGGAACTGCCTAGGTGCTAGGTGAAACGGGGGCCCTCAATAGAAGCATCCTCAAATCAATTGCTACCGCGATAGCGTTGGTGGCTTCGCGAGAGGTGTGATTTCATGCTTTCACGCGCCTTCTCTGCGTCTCCGGCTGTGATTGCTTCGCAGATTTTGCGGTGCTCGGTGACAGTTTGGCTGAGGTAGTCGGGCGTAATGAGGCTGGGGTAGGCTTTCCTTCGCAAGGTCGGTTGCGGCAAGAGTTTGGCGCCCATCAAGTCAAAGAACTCAACGAAAGCGCGGTTGTTTGTTGCGCGTGCGATGGCCGCATGAAGATTGAAGTCGAGCTGATCCAAAGCATCTTCTTCTTCTTCGATACCCGCTTCAAAAGCCAGACAAAATTTCCAGATCTCTTCTTCTTGGGCCCAGCTTTTTCTGACCGCGGCGAGGCCAGCGGCATGGACTTCAAAGGCCATGCGGAGCTCGAGAAAGTCCATGAAATCGCCGTTGTAGCCGGAAAAGCTCTCCATAATCGAAATCGTGTTTTCGTGCTCACGAACGGGATGATTCGCGACGAAAACACCCACACCATGGCGCATTTCCAGGACACCCTGCGACTGCAAAATGGCAACGGCTTCGCGAATAACTGTCCGGCTAACCTGCAATTCATCCCCGAGTTCCTTGAGCGTGCCGAGTTTGCTTCCGCTCTCCAAAGCCTCCTCATTGACACGTGTTTGGAGGGTGGAGACAACTCGCGAAGTCCTGGTTTGCACGGATTTTCCTATCATGTCGTGGTGCGTTTCGTTGAGATACTACCTCCACTTAGAGGAGAAGTCATCTAGCGAATGCACCACTCTGATCTGTTGAGGGGTGAGGGAACTGAACTGTTGGCATCACTATGGGAGGTGCCCTGATGGATCTTGCCGTTCATTCCAAGGGAGTTGCAAGCCAGCAGACGGCCCAGGTGGTGCCGACATGGGCTGAGCGGGGCTATATGTAGCGCCAGACATGGGGCTTTACTGCATATGGGCGCCGGCTGAAGGCAATATCTTCGGGTCGTATTGCACGAAACCCCGGGCGTCGCGGGCTCTCACGGGGAGAGGCCATCTCGCGAAGGGCTGCGTTGTTGTGCCTACGATATATCCATGTGCGTCGCTCCTCTTATCTACGAAGTCCCTTCCGCAGGGAGAGATACTGCATGGCCCGAATCACTTAGGAAGCAATTCATCTACTGGGGTTAAGTTCGCGCGGGAAACTAAGCTGTCCGAGCCAGGAGGTAGGCGGTCCGCACATATCACCACCTCTAGAAATGCAGGTGATCACTACAGCTAGGCGTTGCTGAGCTAAAGCGACGTGCTGCTTGTGTTTTCGCCTTTATTGATAGGCATAAACACTATTTTCACCATCGCCAGATCGCCAGATCGCCAGATCGCCAGATCGCCAGATCGCCAGATCGACTGTGTCGGCAGGTGCGGCGGCAATTGAGGTGCTATCTCTTTCATTTCCGTTGCATGAGGTGATATCACATGCTAGGAGATCGTAGGGGGGGGTCTCGGAGTCACATTGAGAGATGCCATCTCAGGTCAGCAAAGTGGAAATGATATGTCTCGAATAGCCCACCGACTTTCCGAACTCGGCATTACATTGCCAGTGCTACGGGGCCCAAGCGGCACCTATCTGCCGTTTCGGCAGGCGGATGGCCTCATCATTTTGTCAGGGCAAGTGCCAAGGATTGATGGGCGTGATGCGCATCAAGGCGTCGTTGGTCTGGATCTGACGGTTGAGCAGGGTAAGGAGGCGGCGCGTGCGGCCGCACTCAATCTGGTGTCGCAGCTGGCAAATGCGCTCGATGGTGATCTGGATCGCGTGGTCTGCTGTCTGCAGTTGCGCGGCTTTGTGCGCGCCACGCCGGATTTCGCCGATCATCCCGCAGTGATTGACGGGGCTTCCGAACTGCTTCTCGAGATATTTGGCGAGCGCGGGCGGCATGCCCGGACCGCTCTGGGCGCCGGCAGTCTGCCGCGCGGTTTCTCGGTCGAGATTGACGCAATCTTCCAAGTGTCGAACCGGGAAACCTGATGTTCGACCGCGACATTATTAGAGAGCGCGCGCCGCAAGGGATTTCCTCAATTGGCTTGGGGGTGGCTAGAGATATCGCCATTCGGGCGGGTTGGGGCAGGGAATTATCCAGATCGGAAAGCCGTACCATGCAGATTCAGTATAAAAGGAGAAAACATGACACATAATGGCGAGAACGTCCAAGTCGGCGTTGATATCGGTGGAACCTTTACGGATGTGGTGATGGAGGTTGGTTCAGCCCAGCATTCCACAAAAGTCCTGACCGATTATGAGTTCCCGGAAGCCGCTATTATCAAGGGGATCAACAAAGTTGCCAAATCTGCGGGCATTTCCTTGTCGGAGATTGATCTCATTATTCATGGCACGACCCTTGCGACCAATGCGTTGATTGAAAGGGAGGGCGCGAAAACGGCGCTTATCACCACCAAGGGTTTTCGGGATGTGATCGAAATGCGGACCGAAAGCCGGTTCGAGCAATATGACCTGAATATCGTCCTTCCCTCTCCACTTGTCGCGCGGCAGGATCGCTTCGTGGTGGATGAGCGTATTGGCGCTGATGGCGATATTTTGCGCCCGTTGGATGCGACGGAGCTTGAAGAACTGTGCAAGAGAATTGTCGCGGCAGGCTATGAAAGCGTGGCTGTCGGGCTAATCCATTCCTATGTGAACCCCGAGCATGAACGCGCGGTTCGGGAGTGCCTGTCACGTATTGCGCCTGAATTGTCGGTGTCGATTTCTTCCGAGGTTTCGCCGCAGATGCGCGAATTTCAGCGGTTTAACACCGTTTGCGCGAATGCTTTCGTGAAGCCGCTCATGGCCTCTTATCTTAATCGGCTGGTGGAGCGTCTACAGGCCGAGGGAACGCAATGTCCGGTCTTTATGATCCACTCCGGTGGCGGGATTATTAGCGTTGAAAGTGCGATCCAATTTCCGGTGCGGTTGCTGGAATCCGGTCCCGCGGGTGGTGCCATATTTGCCGCAAGCATAGCTCAATCCTATGGCGCCGATGAGGTTGTTTCCTACGATATGGGGGGCACCACGGCCAAGATTTGCCTGATTGAAAAATTCGTCCCTAAAACCGCCAAGACATTTGAAGTTGCCAGATCCTATCGATTCAAGAAGGGGTCAGGCATGCCGATTTCAATTCCGGTTATTGAGATGGTCGAGATCGGGGCCGGGGGCGGATCAATCGCTTCGGTGGATAACCTGCGCCAGTTGCGCGTCGGACCGCGCAGCGCCGGGTCTGAGCCCGGGCCTGCCTGTTACGGGCTTGGCGGCAACAAGCCAACGGTGACCGATGCCGATCTTCTCATGGGGAAACTTGATCCCAAGAACTTTGCAGGCGGGGCGATGACCCTGGACGTGGCCGCCTCGGAGGCTGCGGTGCAAGTAGATCTCTCGAGCAAACTCGGAATTGACGTTCCCAGCGCGGCCTATGGGCTGGCCGAAACGGTCGATGAGAACATGTGCAATGCCGCAAGGATGCACGCCGTGGAAAGCGGCAAGGAATTGTCGGATCACACGATGATTGCTTTCGGCGGCGCGGCACCTCTTCATGCGGCGCGGCTTTGCGAGAAACTGGGCATTGGATCGCTGCTTGTGCCGCCCGGAGCCGGTGTTGGTTCCGCCATCGGCTTCCTCCGTGCGCCCTTCGGGTTTGAATCCGTTCGCAGCGCATATTGCCGTCTGGATGCCTTTAATCCGGCGCAGGTCAACGCAGTGATTTCCGAGCTGCGAGAAGAGGCCACAAACTTCGTGCGTCAGGGTGCGGGTGACGCGCCCCTTGAGATCGAATGCGTGGCGCACATGCGATATATGGGGCAGGGCTGGGAGGTTCCTGTTGAAATCGAGCTGCGCGATTATGCCGAAGACGACGGGGCGACTTTCCGGCAACTCTTTGACGCTGCTTACGAAAAGCTGTTCGGTCGCACCATTGACGGGCTCGATGTCGAGATCACCAGCTGGTCACTTCGCGCGGCTTCGACAGTTCCTCCGGTCAAACGCATCATCCCGCAAGAGCCGCTCCGTGAAGCAGCAAGTCTGGAAACGCGCCAGTTGTTCGATGCGCAGCTTGGCCGGTTTGAAACCGCGGCGGTGGTCGAACGCGCGACCATGGAACCCGGCGATTATGTGGAAGGTCCGGCGGTTATCACCGAGCGCGAAACCACAACGATCGTCACCTCGAGCCGCATTGCTATCCTGCAAGTGGATGGTTGCCTGTTGCTGAAAACAAAATCCTAAGGAGCTGTCCAATGAGTAAATTCCTTCAAGACGTGCACATGCAGATCATGTGGAACCGGCTTATCTCGGTTGTCGAAGAGCAGGCCGTGACATTGATCCGCACGGCTTTCAGCACCAGCGTGCGCGAATCCGGCGACCTGTCGGCGGGGGTGTTCAACCGCGAAGGGTTGATGATCGCTCAGGCGGTCACCGGCACCCCGGGCCATGTCAATGCAATGTCCGAAGCGGTTGGTCATTTCATCAACGATATTGGCCGCGACAACATCTTTGAGGGTGATGTCTATATTACCAACGACCCGTGGAAGGGGACCGGGCATCTGCACGATTTCACCGTGGTGTCGCCCAGTTTCCGCGACGGGGCGTTGATCGGGTTCTTTGCCTGCACGGCGCACGTCGTGGATGTGGGGGGGCGCGGCTTCGGGCCAGATGCCAATGAGGTCTATGAAGAGGGTATCTTCGTTCCGATCATGAAGTTTGCCGAGCGCGGCAAGGTGAACCGCGACCTCGTGAACATGCTTCATAACAACGTGCGCGAGAGCCAGCAGGTCGTCGGCGACGTTTACTCGCTTGCCGCTTGCAACGAGATTGGCCACCGCAGGCTGATGGAAATGATGGAGGAGTTTGCGCTTGTTGATTTGGAAGGGCTGGCAGACTTTATCTTTGATCGCAGCGGCAAGGCGACGTTGGCAGCCATCGAGGCGCTGCCGACGGGGCGCTACGACAACACCATGCGGGTCGATGGATACGGCAGCCCAATCGACATCGTGGTGACGATGGATGTTTGTGACGATCACGTTTCAATCGACTTTGACGGAACCTCGGGCCCGAGCCCGAAGGGCATCAACTGTCCGCTGATCTATTCGGTGGCCTATGCCTGTTACGCGATGAAATGTTCGATCGCGCCCGAGATCCCGAACAACCACGCCTCGCTCAAGCCGTTCCGGGTGACCGCGCCGAAGGATTGTATTTTGAACGCGCAACGTCCGGCGCCGGTGTCGGTGCGGCACGTCTTGGGGCATCTCGTTCCTGATGCGGTGTTGGGCGCGGTGCATAAAATGCTGCCCGATCAAATTCCGGCCGAAGGCTCTGGCGCGCTGTGGAACCTGCATGTTTCGGTGCGGCCTCTGGCTGGCGATTTGGCGCCGAAAGATGGTGGCAAGCGGGCAGAGGTGCTTTTGTTCAACAGCGGCGGTATGGGCGCGAAACCCAGTGGCGACGGCCTCAGCACCACCGCATTTCCCAGCGGGGTTCATTCGATGTCGATCGAGGCAACCGAACAGGTCGGTCCGGTGGTGTTCTGGCGCAAAGAGTTCCGTGAACGCTCGGGTGGTCTGGGCCGCCAGCGCGGCGGGCTTGGTCAAGTGGTCGAGATTTCCGCGCGTGACGGGCATGAGTTCCACTTTAACGCGATGTTCGACAGGGTGGATCATCCGCCACGGGGCCGCGAGGGCGGTGAGAATGGGGCGCCCGGCGCGGTGCTTCTGGATGACGGCACGGTTTTGGCGACCAAGGGGCGTCAACACGTGCCTGCCGAGCGCCGCCTTGTGCTCAAGCTGCCCGGCGGCGGGGGCTATGGTCCTGTTTCCGAACGCTCGGAAGAGGCGCGCGCCGACGATAAGCACTACGGCTACTAAGTCATGCCGCCGGTTGGCGGCTGACAGCCTATCGGGGGCGGCGTTGCGTAACTCAGGTTCGAGGCGCGACTTCGCCCCCTTCCCTTAGGTTTGTCAGTGCCTTGCGGAATTGGGCGCCGGTTCGGCACTAAATCCCCATGCTCGGAGAGGGCGCCGGTGTTCTTTCATCAACTCAAAGCGCAACCTTTCTCCGCATGGCATCAAAAGCCACGCCGATCTGCGCTACCTTATTCGAAGTAATCCTCGTGCCCGGCGCGAATATCGTCGAGCCATTGGGGGGATTTGCGCAGGTGGTCGCGGAGTGCTGTCATCGCGGCAGCCTCGTCGCTGGTCTCGATCGCCTTAAGGATATCGTCGTGACCCGCAAGGATAGACGCGATTTTCATCTCCGAGTGGATTTGCAGGCGCCGCACCCGATCCAGATGGCCCGATTGCGACCTGATCAAGAGATGAAGGCTCCGGTGGCCGGCCGCTTCAAACAGCATCTGGTGGAAAAGCTCGTCGATCTCTTGAAACAGGCGCAGCTGGCCCGGTTCCTTTGCGATCGCCCGCTGCAAATCGATGACCGAGCGGGCGCGACCGACAAGCTCTGATGCGTCGTGACTGGCGAGATGCCGCACAACTTCTGTTTCGAGGGCAACTCTTAGGAAATACGCCTCGTGGATCTTGGGGATATTTATCCGTGTCACTGATGTGCTGGATTGAGGAAGTATCTGGACCAGATCGTCCCTCTGCAACCGTTGCAGGGCATCACGCAGCGGCGTCTGGCTGACGCGGTATTCTGCGGCCAGTTGATTGCGCAGCAGATGCGTTCCGGGCGGAAGGTCCAGCGACAGGATGCGTTGCCTCAGGTCGTCGTAAATCGGGCCCGCCGTCGAGGACATTTTGTCCTTAAGCCGTGAATGCTCAACCAGTTCTGTCGCGGTTTTGATGGAGGTGCTCATTCTTTTCCCTTTGAAAACAATCACACGGAGGCGCCGCCGCCTGATTTCGATCCTCTCAGTGTTACAGCGGTTGACCGTGCTATGTAACTAATATATTAGTATACCAAGTGCTTGGCGTTGCTGGAAAGCATCATTTCGGACGCCCTCGCGAGGGGCGGGGAGATGAGGGGCTGGAAGGCTAGGGCAGGTGTCAATCGCAGTGCTTGGGAACAGAAGGTAGGCGTCATGGTAGAAGGCAGTGGTAAATTTGTGCCGCATGGGAAGCATCTGATCGCGGGTCAGTGGGTGGCCTCGGACAGGACGTTCATGTCCAGCCACGCGGATGGCGAGGCACTGGAATATTATGCCGCAACCCCGGATCTGGTGGATCGCGCGGCTTTGGCGGCAGAGGATGCGTTCTGGACGTATGGCTATGCCAGCCGTGAGGACCGCGTCGCGTTTCTCGATGCAATCGCAGATGAGATTGACGCGCGCGCAGATCACATCAACTGGATTGGCGCCGCCGAAACCGGCCTCCCTGTCGCGCGGCTTCAGGGTGAGCGTGGGCGGACCACGGGGCAATTGCGTTTGTTTGCCACGCATATCCGCGACGGCGACTATCTGGATCGGCGCTATGATGCTGCTTTGCCGGATCGCAAGCCTGCCGCGCGGCATGATTTGCGCATGATTCAGCGGCCGGTGGGCCCTATCGCGGTCTTTGGTGCTTCGAACTTCCCCTTGGCCTTTTCAACGGCGGGTGGCGACACTGCCGCTGCGCTCGCCGCCGGTTGCCCGGTGGTCGTCAGGGGGCATTTCGCACACCCCGGGACCAGCGAGATCGTCGCCGAGGCTATTGCTGCCGCAATCGAGGCCTGCGGCATGCCCAAGGGCGTATTCAGTCTGATTCAGGGCGGTGATCACGATGTCGGCGCCGCGCTGGTGCAGCATCCGCTGATCAAAGCGGTTGGCTTTACCGGTTCGCTTGGCGGTGGTCGCGCCTTGTTCGATCTCTGCGCCGCACGGCCTGAACCGATCCCGTTTTTCGGTGAGCTCGGCTCGGTTAATCCGGTGTTCTTGCTACCCGCAGCCGTCGCCGCTCGGGGGAGTGAAATCGGTGCCGCTTGGGCGGACTCCCTGACCATGGGCGCGGGGCAGTTCTGCACCAATCCCGGCACGGTGTTTGTCGCCGAGGGAACCGAGGGCGATGCCTTCGTCGCCGCAGCAAAGAGTGCGCTTGCCAAGATCGACCGCCAGACCATGCTAACCGACGGTATTGCCGACGCCTACCGGCGGGGCTGTGACCGTTTTGCGGCGCATAGTGAAGTGGGCGATCTGCTAACCGCGCAAACCGAGGGGCGTTTGGTTGGTCCCAGTCTTTTCGAGACAAAAGCCGGCACCTATCTGCAGGATCAAGAGTTGGGCGAAGAGGTGTTCGGGCCGCTCGGGCTTATCGTCCGCTTCGATGCCGCAAGCGATATGCAAAAGCTGGCAAAAAGCCTGAAGGGCCAACTGACCACAACAGTTCACATGGACGAGGCCGACACCGATCTGGCCCGCAGCCTTATGCCTATCCTAGAGCGCAAATGCGGGCGAATTCTGGTGAATGGCTTCCCCACAGGCGTCGAAGTCGTGGATGCAATGGTCCACGGAGGACCCTATCCCGCGTCGACCAATTTCGGCGCAACAAGTGTCGGCACCCTGTCGATCCGGCGGTTTTTGCGGCCCGTCTGCTACCAGAACACGCCGTTGGGCATTCTGCCGGATGACCTCGTCTAACCCCAGCAAACACCACCATCACTACGGCCAAGCGCCAGGAGCAAAACCATGATCAATCCTTTGGAACTACGCGAAATCATTCGAACCGGCCTGCTGTCCTTTCCGGTCACCCCGTTTGACGCGCAGGATGAATTTTCCAAGAGCGCATTCCAGTCTCATCTCGACTGGCTGTCGCAATACCCCATCGCCGGTCTGATCGTTGCCGGCGCCATGGGGGAGATGTTCTCTCTCACCCCTCAGGAAATCGTCGAGGTCGTGCGCGCAACCAAAGAAGTGGCGGGGGATGCTCCGGTGATTGCGGGCTGCGGATATGGCACGCGCATGGCCTGCGAGCTCGCGCGCGAGATCGAAGCCGCTGGCGGTGACGGTATTCTGCTGCTCCCGCATTATCTGATCGGCGCACCGCAACAGGGCATCGCGGATCGCATTCGCGCCGTGTGCAACTCGACCAATATGGCGGTGATCGTATACAATCGCGGTGAGGCCTGTGTTTCGGTTGAATCGCTCGAGCAACTCGCTGCGGAATGCCCGAACCTGATTGGCTTCAAAGATGGCGCCGGTGACATCGACGTGGTGCGCCGCGTCACTCTCACTCTGGGTGATCGTCTCTCCTATATGGGTGGCATGCCGACGCATGAGCTGTATGCGCAGGCCTATCGGGGCGCCGGAATGCCGACCTATTCTTCGGCCACGTTCAACTTCGTGCCGGAAACAGCGCTCAAGTTTCACAAGGCATTTTTGGCTGGCGATGATGCAACCTGTGAGGCGCTGCTGCGTGATTTCTACTATCCCTTTGCCAAGATCCGCGACCGCAAGCCCGGCTATGCAATCGCGGCGGTCAAGGCTGGGGTGGCCTTGCGCGGCTTTGAAACCGGTCCGGTTCGTTCGCCGCTTACCGGTCTTACCGGCGAAGAGATCGAAATGCTGCAGCAGCTGATCAAAGACCACAAATAAGATGGCATTCGCGAGGTGACTGCCGCGTATCTCGCGAGTGACTTCGACAAAATTGAGCCATGGCTTTTCCAAAGTGTGAGGCTCAACACACGCTAGAGCGCCCGCCATGCAACGAGATGCACAGATGCCTTATGGGTGTCGCAGCAATTCTCCGGTGACTGGCGGGCGCAGTTCATGGGGTCGGGTTGAACATAGTGGTGAAACCGATTCGGCCAGTTCGATGATGCGCCAGAGGCGACGATGCTGAAGCGGTTGCACCCCATTCAACTTGGGGCGGTGAAACGAGGCCGCGCCAAACCCTCATCGCGTGGTTTCTGCACCCAGACTTGATACAGAGGCCGCAGCGAAGGCCCCCATGCGGGTCGCCATGCAAATATCCCGCAGATGGGCACAATCTGCGGCACCATTCCCGACAATGAGAGAGGGCTAACCTCGTGACGAAAACCACATTTACCATCCAGGAACTGACTGCACTGGTAACCGAAATATTTGCCGGAGCCGGGCTCTCCACCCTGCATGCAGAGGCGCTTGCGCAGGTGATAACCTCGGCCGAACGCGATGCCTGCAAATCTCACGGTATCTACCGGATCGAGGGCTGCCTGCGCACCATCAAGGCCGGCAAAGTCGTAGCCGATGCCGAGCCAGTGATGACCGTGGATAACAGCGCGATTGTGCGCGTCGATGCCCTCGGCGGGTTCTCGAGTGCGGCTTTCGAAATGGGGGTTTCTGCCCTCGCGTCGCGGGTAAGTGATCTCGGGATTGCCGCGCTTGTCCTCAACAACTGCACGCATTTCTCGGCGCTCTGGCACGAGATTGAACTGCTGACTGATCGCGGGTTGGTGGGGATGGCGATGTGCCCGAGCTATGCCTGCGTTGCCCCGACAGGCGGGTCCGAGGCGCTCTTGGGCACCAATCCTTTTGCCTTTGGCTGGCCGCGTGCGGGCGGCGATCCTTACATCTTTGACTTTGCCACCAGCGTCGCTGCCCGTGGCGAGATCGAATTATACCGTCAGGCGGGCAAACCTCTCCCCGAAGGCTGGGCAATCGACGCCACAGGTAATCCCACAACCGACCCAAGTGCCGCGCTCGCCGGCGCGATGCTGCCATTCGGCGCGCACAAAGGGTCGGCAATTTCGACGATGATCGAATTGATCGCCGGAATTATGATCGGAGATGCGACCAGTGTTGAATCACTTGCCGCGCTGGGCTCAATGACGCTTGCGCCGACACATGGTGAGTTGATCTTGGCGTTTGACCCGGCGCGATTCGCCGCTGGCCACGGTGGCGATCCGCTGCAGCGTGCAGAAAAGCTGTTCGAAGCGATTCTCGGACAGGGCGCGCGATTGCCCTCGCAGCGCCGTTTCACTGCGCGCGCCAATGCGGTGACAAATGGCATTACGCTCAGCGCTGATGAGGTAGAAGTGCTTAACCGGCTGCATTCTGGCGGCTTGAGCGCCATCGACTAACAACGCCACGCCTACCCCCGTCTGCCGGGATAGGCGGGACCACCTCTCATTTTCCGTGTCTCTTCAATGCCGTCAGCGGTCTTCGCGCTGGCGGTTTCCTCGGGGCGCGCGACATGCGAAGTATCGCCGCGCGGAAACAGCAAAAGGCCCCAGCAAACCGGCAGTGATTTTGTGTGATCGTATCTCGCGTTAACTGTTGATTCGAGATCGTATCACATGCTAGTGTGATTCCGCGGCTTGCACTAAGTCGCGCTGTGAGATGCTACCTCATCTGTGCGGTAAGGGGGGATACTTTATACCCTGCAGATTGTGCTGAATGTTTAACGTCTGTTTACGCTCCGTATTGCCCGTGTAAACTTGGGTGACAGGAAAACCGTTTTATATGGTGCAGCGCTTGTCAGGGCGCTCGGATTTTGAGCGCACTCACCAAGTGAGAGTGGAGAACAGTCGGCAAGAAGCGCCTGAGGACGTCTTGCAGAACCAATCAAAGCGCCGGATGCCGGTGTTCACCAATCGACTGGGAGAGTTTGACCATGAAGAGACGCAGCCTATTAGCGGGTGCACTTGCAGCCTATAGCCTACCGCTTTCGTCGCGGGTTTTTGCTCAGGAAACCATTACATGGCGAGCCATGGCGCAACACGCGAATGGCGAGGGCTATAGAAAGTGGCTCTGGCTTCAGGAAGAGTTGCCCGCACGCACCAATGGACGGATCAATCTCGAGATCACCACCGCCGCCGAGCTGGGCCTGACCGGCTTCGAGATGCTGCGCACGCTGAAGTCCGGGCTTGTCGATATGGCAGAGGTCAATATCGGCTTTGTTTCGGCAGATTTTCCGCTAATTGAGGCGACCGAACTGCCGGGCATCGCCACGAGCTACGAGAATGGCCGAGAGCTGATGGACGCCTGGATGCGCGACGTCATCAAGCCCGCGCGCGACGAGATGAGCGGCGAAGTTATCGGGAATTTCTCTTGGAATTCCGCCTTGATGCTCACCAGCTTTGAGATGAACTCTCTTGAGGATCTCAGAGGCAAGAAGATTCGCGTCTACTCGCCTGGTCTGGCCAAATATATCGAGAGTTTCGGCGCCGAGCCGATCTCAATGTCGCTGCCCGAGGTGTATTCTGCCCTTCAGCGGGGCGTTATTGACGGCTTGCTGACCGGATCGGACCAAATCACCGCGATGAGCCTGTGGGAGGTCACGCCCTATCTCTATGACGTCAATCTTGCCCCATTCGGCGCTTACCTTGTGGTGAGTGATCGCGCTTGGCAGAGATTGCCCGAAGATCTGGTCCCGGTGATCGAGCAGATCGGCGTGGATATGTCCGATGTCGGCTGGCAGCTCGGCTTGGACAACAACGAAGTGGGCTTCAATGCCGCACGCGAGAACGGGATCTCAATTCAATGGCCCGCGCCCGAGAGTTGGGCGGCTGAGTTCACGCGAGCATCGCGCGAGCAAGTGATTCCGTGGTGGTCGGATCGTGTCGGCCCGGACGCAGTGGCAAAGTTCAATGAAACACTGGCTCCAATTACTGGGTTCGAGATTCAGTAAAATGCCTCTGTAATTGAATTTATAAAGCGCGGCCCCCCTCATTTCTGGGGGGCTTGCGCCAGGCGGAACAGAAATATGTTCAACAAATTAAACGCAACTATTCATGGTATCAGCAAGACGATGGCGATCCTTACCGGATGGGCCTTTCTCTTGCTAGCAATATTCATGACTTTCGAAGCCGTCAGCCGAAAACTGGGCGGTCCGATCACCGGCGTATCTGACTCTTTCGCGTCATTGGTCATGGTTTTTGGGGCAACCTGGTCTTTGTCTTATGCATTGGCCGCGGATAATCACGTAAGGATCGACGTCCTTACCGGCGTCTATTCGGATGGAATGAAGCGACTGACGTTAATTCTGGCTCTGCTCACAACATCAATTTATGCAGCAGTTCTGGCATGGCAGGCGTGGAATTTGGCCTTCGCCTCGCATGCACGGGGGGCGTATCTGCCCGGATCATTGCTGGAAATACAGCTTGTCTGGCCGCAAGCGGTCGGCGCTCTGGGATATTCAATAATGGTGTTGCAAGGTGCGGTGATAATTGCTGCCGAATTCGTCAAATTTAAGGAACAACGGGCATGATTTGGACCGCAGTCATAGTTATATGCATCATGCTCACCATCGGCTTTTCGCTTGGTCTGCATGTTGCAACGACACTAGGATTAACCGCGCTCGTCGTCGGGTTGACACTTGTTGGGCCGGTATGGGATTTCTTTGGCGCAATTCCCTGGGCGACCACATCATCTGTTACCATAGCCGTGGTGCCATTATTCGTCCTGATGGGTGAATTGATGTTACGCGCCGGATTGACCGATGATCTTTATGCGACGCTGTCACGGTTTATGAACAAAGTTCCCGGCGGGCTTTTGCACACCAATATTCTATCGTGCACGATGTTCTCGGCGATTTCAGGGTCATCTCTTGCCACCGCGACAACCATCGGATCTGTGGCCCTGCCGGTCATGAAAGAGCGTGGTTATAATGAGAGACTGGCGCTCGGGTCTATTGCTGCCGGCGGCACCCTCGGTATTCTTATTCCGCCATCCCTCATCTTGATCGTTTATGGATTGGTCGCCGAGGTTTCCATCGCCAAACTCTATGTCGCAACGCTCTTGCCCGGCTTGCTGATGGTGATCTTTTTCATGCTGGCGATCGCCGTCATTAGCAAATACTCAAAGACAGATTCTGACGCGCCGGCAGAGACTTACACCTTGCGCGAGAAGCTGTCCGGACTGGTTGACATCATTCCCGTCGCCGCACTTCTGACCTTGATCATCGGGGTGATTTACGGCGGCGTTGCCACACCGACCGAAGCAGCCGCTTTTGGCGCCACCGGTGCCTTTTTAATCGCGCTGTTTAAGGGGCGGGTGTCAATGGCGATGTTGCAAGAGACATTCCTGGCAACTTCGACAACAACAGCAATGCTGATGTTCGTTCTCGCTGCGGCGTTCCTATTGCAGTTCATTCTGGGATTTGTCGGTCTGCCGCGCGCACTTTCTCAATGGGTGCTGAGTTTCGGCCTGACGCAATTGCAGCTGATCCTGATGATGTGCCTTGTTTTCATCCTGCTGGGTATGGTTTTGGACAGCCTGCCGATTGTTGTCGCCGTGGTGCCAATATTTCTGCCGTTGCTGGAAGCGCAAGGCATTGACCTGATTTGGTTCGGTGTTCTTCTGGTAATCCTTATCGAGCTCGGTTTGATCACCCCGCCCATCGGAATGAATATTTTCGTATTGCAAGGCGTTCGGCGAAGATTGTATGGCGAGGACAATTGCGGGACCATGACAGATATCTTTTTGGGTGTTCTCCCGTTCGTTGTCGCAATGTTGGTAGTATTAGGTCTGGTCATCGCATTTCCGGGATTCTCCCTTTGGGCCGTAGAGGCGATGAGATGACTTCATGTTCCCATTAGCGCTTATCATGTTGCGTGGATCCAAGAATGGTAAAGGTATCGGGTTGGGATGGTGAAGGCTTAAACGCGTGTGTGGTTCTAATATGATAAATGTAGCGTTCGTGTTTTAGCGCTCATCTATCGTCAAACAATAAATCACACACGCGGGCCTGCACATTGGCTTGCCCGTTCGATGATCCAGATGAATCAACCAATTGCGGGATCGCACCGTTGAACCCGCCAGCAGCACACACAATTGAAACTGATTCCGTTCAATGAGAGACCGGACTCAATGGAATGAAACTATGAAACCTGTCACTGCAGACCGACTGTCACTAAACACCGCGACGGTGAAAACGGCGTGGACGCTTGCGCAATCAATAGATGGATGCGCACGCCACGGAATTGCGGGGATTACGCCTTGGCGCGATGTGCTGCAAGATATGGGCGTAAAACAGGCGGCACGCGCAATCAGGGATGCCGGCCTCACGGTTTCCGGGCTTTGCCGCGGCGGTTGGTATACGGCCGAGGGCGCGCTAACGCCGCAAGTGCTTGACGACAATAAGCGCGCAGTAGATGAGGCCGCCGCTATTGGCGCCGAGTGTCTGGTGATGGTGGTCGGCGGCTTAGCAGACGGGTCACGTGACCTGATTGCCGCACGCAGCATTGTCGAAGAGGGTCTGGCCCATACGCTCGACTATGCAAGGGACGTAGGCGTGCCCATCGCTATCGAGCCCCTGCACCCGATGTATGCTGCAGATCGGGCCTGCATAAATACCATGGGTCAGGCGCTGGATATTTGTGATCGGCTTGGGTCAGGTATTGGTGTGGTGGTGGACGTCTACCATGTGTGGTGGGATCCTGAGGTTCACGCGCAGATACGTCGCGCCGGTAAAGAGAGGCTGATGGGCTTTCAGGTCTGCGATTGGCTGCTAGAAACCCGCGATATGCTGAACGATCGCGGCATGATGGGCGACGGGATCATCAACATTCCAGATCTACGCGCCGCAGTAGAGGCGGAGGGCTTTGCGGGGCTGGTCGATGTGGAGATATTCTCGTCAAATGACTGGTGGAAACGCGATCCAGATGAGGTCTTGAAGACGAGCATAAGCCGCAGTTTGGCGACCTGCTGAATAGCTGTCTCGGCGACGCATCTCGCCCCAGTGACATGACAGGTGCAGCCGCCTGAACACCTCTTGAACCAACATTGCCGCGGGCGACACGCCCTCGACCATATGCCGCGCGGCTCCTGTTGTCTGGACCACAAGCGGGCGGGGCCGAAGTCTGGGCCACTGCGACTTGGTCTGGATTTGCTAGGGTGGCTGAAGGGGGGCGCGTGTATCACACGTCGATTGGGCCTCTGATCGAGCGGGCTAGGCACCCTAGCTCCGCAGCAACCTTATGCTCTCGGTGGTCAATCTTCGATGCGCCAGAACAAGCTCTCGGCTTTGGGCGATCTGCGGCAGGGCGACGCGTTTGACCGAGACGAGATCGTCGAGCCCGGCCCAGGCCGGAATGATGCTATAGCCGATGCCGTGTCCGACCGCGATGGCGATGGCCTCGACGGCGTCCAACTCGCACAGGATCTTGCTGTGCGGGATATGCGCTTTGATCCAGTCCGTCACCAACTGCCCGCCCCAGCTGGTCGGGTCGTAGACCAGCGCTTTTTCTTGGCGGATGATGGCTTCGGGTGAGCGGCTGTCTCCGGCCTGAGTGACCATCACCATGGGCTGCGATTCGATGTGGATGCAGGTGATCGATTTCGGGGTTTTGAACGGCGGGCGCACCAGGAAAGCGGCGTCCAATTCCTCGTCCAAAAGCCGCGCGTAAAGGTCTTTCGAGGTTCCTGGCGTGACGCTGAGCGTGGCAGCCGGGGCCTGCGCGGCGAAGCGCGACAACACGCTGGGCACGCGGTCGCTGAGCGCGGTCGAGATGGCCCCCAGGCGGATCGGACCGGCCAACCCGGTATCATCGAAGTCACTGGCGATCTGCGCGACATTGATTGCGATCTTCTTCAGTCTCGGCAGGATCGACAGGCAGTCTTGCGTCGGCGCGACCTGCTGGCCCGAGCGCACCACCAATTGCTTTCCCAATGCGCTTTCCAGGCTGCGGATGCGTTGCGCCACGGCGGCGGGGGTCAGGTTTTCACGCCGCGCGGCACTGGCAAAAGAGCCCGCATCAACGACGGCCAGCAGCGTAAGGATGAAGCGGGTGTCCATAGAAATCCTATCTTCTAAATCAATTAAAACATATTATATGTTTGCAACCGAACTTGCTAGTTTGCTTCCAAACCCTGCCCGGTGGCGCGGCGCCCGACTTGTGGCACTTGCAGGCCGCCGGGGTCTGAACCGGATGAGGACAGCTTAATAATGAAACCGATCGTTCCCTTCGTTCACAGTCTCACCGACTCCCTCGCTCAAGCCTGGGCAGAGGCCTTGGCGAACGCCGCGCCGGCACTGGATATCCGCGCCGCTGCCGATATGACCGAGGCCGAGCGTGATGCGGTTGAGGTCGCGATTGTCGCCAATCCTGATCCGGCGGCGCTGGCGGATTTTCCGAATTTGAAATGGGTGCAAAGCCTCTGGGCCGGTGTTGAACGCATCCTCAAAGAGATGCCGGGCGACGACATTCAAATTGCCCGTCTGGTCGATCCGCAACTGGCCGAAACCATGGGTGAAGCGGTGCTCTCCTGGACCCTCTATCTGCACCGTGACATGCCCAGATATGCCAAACAACAGGCGCAGCGGGCATGGGTTCAGCATGATCTACCCACCGCCGCCGAGCGCACCGTGGGCGTTCTCGGCCTGGGGCATCTGGGGCAAAAATCCGTGCAGCGCCTGCAAGGCAACGGGTTCAATGTTGTCGGCTGGAGCCGCTCTGCCAAGGATTTGCCCGGTGTCACCACCTATGACGGCGCCGACGGGCTGGCGCAACTGGCGGCGCTGGCGGATATCGTTGTGGTGCTCTTGCCATCGACACCGCAAACCCGTGGTCTTTTGGGTCAGCGGTTTTTCGACGGGATGAAACGCGGCGGGGCGCTGATCAATTTCGCCCGCGGCGATATCATCGACAATCCCGCGCTGTTGCAGGCGCTTGATAGCGGTCAGATGGATCATGCTGTTCTCGACGTCTTCCCCGTAGAGCCCTTGCCCGACGCCGACCCGTTCTGGACCCACCCCGATGTCACCGTCCTGCCGCATATCTCGGCGCCGACCAATAAAACCACGGCCTCCGCAATCGTTGCCCAGAATTTGAACACCTATTTTGCCACCGGCCAGATGCCGGACACGGTTTCGCGCAAGGCCGGATATTGATCCGCCGCGCGCCCCAGTTAACGGAGTTTCCCATGACCGCACTCGATCAGAAATTTGCCGCTCTCGCCGCCGATAACGCCCCGGGGCAGGAGGTCAGGCAGGATATGTCCGGCCTCGATGCCGTGATGAAAGGCGGCTTGTTTAACGGCACGCCGGTCGATTTTTCGCATGGCGATGTCGACGCGCATCCGCCCACGCCGGGTTCTGCCGAGGCGTGGCAGGCGGGTTTCGAGGTCGGCGGCCAGCAGGCCTATACCGAATACCGCGGCGCAGCGGCGATCCGCGAGAAAGTGGCTGCGCGGCTGGCGGAGTTCACCGGTCATCCGCTGAGTGCTGACAGCGAATTGATCATCACGCCGGGCACGCAGGGCGCGCTGTTTCTGGCCCTCGGCGCCACCGTCACCAATGGCACCAAAGTGGCTGTTGTCGAGCCCGATTATTTCGCCAACCGCAAACTGGTGGTGTTCTTTGGTGGCGAAGTGGTGCCGGTGGCGTTGACCTACGGCGGGCAGGGGAGCGATAACGGCCCTGATCTGGCGCAACTCGAAGCCGCGTTCAAATCCGGCACCGAAGTGCTGGTCTTCTCGACCCCGAACAACCCCACCGGCGTGGTCTATTCCGCCCAAGATATCGCCGCGATCGCGCGTCTGGCCTCGAGCTACGGGGTCACGGTGATTGTCGATCAGCTGTATTCGCGGCTGCTCTATACCGGCGAATCCTATACCCATCTGCGCGCCGATCCGCAGGCGCCGGGCAATCTGATCACCATCATGGGGCCGTCAAAAACCGAATCCCTGAGTGGTTTCCGCCTCGGTGTCGCCTTTGGCACCGCCGCGTTGATCGAGCGGATGGAGCGTCTGCAAGCCATCGTGTCCTTGCGCGCAGCAGGCTACAATCAGGCCGCTTTGGAGACTTGGCTCAACGAGCCCGAGGGCTGGATGGACGCCCGTATCGCCGCACATCAGGCGATCCGCGATGAACTGGTCTCGCTGTTCCGCGCGGCGGGGATCGAGGTCGCGGTGCCGCAGGCGGGCAGCTATGTCTTCCCCAAATTGCCCGACCTCAGCGTCTCGCCCGAAGTCTTCGTGCAGCTGCTGCGCCGTCAGGCTGCGGTCACCGTCACGCCGGGTTCGGAATTCGCCCCGGGCACCCGCGACAGCATCCGGTTGAATTTCTCGCAGGATCACGAGGCCGCCGTCGCCGCGGTCAAACGCATCATCGAGATGATCGAAAGATATAAAGCATGAGCCAAAGCCTGCCCCGTCCGGTGCCGCAGGGGCTTTACCTGCCAGCCATCCGCCACGGCGACACGATCTATACCTCGGGGTTCACCCCGCGCCGTGACGGGGTCTTGCTGCATGAGGGCAGGGTGCGCGCTGACCAGCCGGTTGAAAGCTACCGCGAACCGGTTGAAATCTCGGTGCAAAACGCGATCTGGGCCGTGCAGGCCCAGCTGCGCGAAGGGGAGCGTGTCGCACTGGTGTTGCAACTCAATGTCTTTGTGAATGCTGACGCCGGTTTCAGCGCCCATAGCCGCCTTGCCGATTTCGCGTCAGAGGCCCTGCGCGCGGCGTTTGGCGAGGCCGGTATCGGCAGCCGCACGGCGCTTGGCGTCGCGACCTTGCCCTCGAATGCACCGATCGAGATCAACCTCGTCGCTGCAGTTGCGGCGGGCGAGATACAGCGTTAACGACGCCTTGAAAACACCTGTGAACCCGCTAGACTGACCCAGCAAAAGTTATTCATCACGGGGCGGGGCGATGAAACGGCGGTTCCCTTCACTCAACGCCCTACGCACTTTCGAGGCGGCGGCGCGGCACCTGAGTTTCTCACTGGCGGCCGAGGAATTGCACGTCACACAGGCGGCGGTTTCGCGGCAGATCAAGATTCTCGAGGATGACTATGGCACCGCGCTGTTCAACCGGCTGACCCGCGCGGTAGAGCTTACCGATGCCGGTGCGCGGCTGTTTCCGCAGGTGCGCGAAGCGTTTCATCAGCTCGAAGTGGCCTCGAATCAGGTCTGGGGCAACAAGGGCAGCGGTGTGCTCACAGTCTCGGTTCTGCCGACGTTTTCGGTGAAATGGCTGATGCCGCGGCTGCTGGATTTCTCCGAGCTTTATCCTGAAATCGAGGTGCATCTGGTCAATACAATTGCGCCGGTGGATTTCGAGCGGGCGGAGGTGGATCTGGCAATCCGCGTCGGCACCACGGTGCCGCAGGACAGCAATCTGTCGCAAGTCGGCATTGATCTATTGATGGTGCGCGGCGGCGAACCCTTGGTCTATCAAGAGCTTTTTCCCGACGAGATGATCGCCGTTGCCGCCCCCGCATATCTGGAACGGCGCGGGCCGATCACCAATGTATATGACCTGCAGGGTGCCGATTTGATCCATATGGCGACGCGGCAGAATGCATGGGCGGACTATCTTGCCGCACTCGGCTGGCAGGCGCCGCCACCGCAGGACGGGCCGTCATACGGGCATTTCTTTCTGTCGCTGCAGGCCGCCATCGAGGGGCGCGGTATTGCCCTAGTGCCCGAGATTCTGGCCGAGGCGGATCTGCGCTCGGGCCTCTTGCTGAGGGCGCTACCGGATAAAATCCAGAGTGCCGGTGCCTATTACCTGATCGGGCGCAAAAGCGGTTGGAAACAAAAGAAAACCAAGATTTTCCGCGAGTGGATTCTCGGCAACGCGCAGCGCGACTGACCGGCGCCCTCACGCTGTCTTCGGCCCTGGGGCGGCTCTCTTGCATTGCGCGATTTTTGAGCTGCAAGCAGCCACCATCCTTCGCCAACAGCTTATCTTTTTAGCAACGATCCCGTTGAGGTTGCGCGCCACCTCTGCGACGCCGCCCGGCCTGCTCGCGGGTGCCGCATGGCTGGCCTTTGTCTCGCAAACTGGGCTACATATGTATTACAAAATATTATCCATCACTGCGTTAATGTCGTTTGTGATCGCCACAGCTTTCACCCTACCTTTTGACCACGTTGAAACAGCCGGTTTGGCTCTTTTCGATCCAGTTGGCTGCAGTTGGAGACCTGACACACAGCATGGAAGCGAAGTGACGTTGATCCAATTCAGCCCCGCAGATAACGGGGCGTATTCTATGAGGAGTGGGCATGCTGGGACATAAACGCATGGCAGGGTCAAAACCAGCGGTGACGCGGGTGGCGATTGCCAGTCTTGGGGCTGTCGGGCTGAAGCTGGCACAGGTTTTCGATGATGGATTCGATGGCTACCAATTGACCGCCGTCTCCGCGCGCGATCGCGACGCGGCCGCCGCGCGGGTCGCTGGTTTCAAAACCCCGCCCGAAGTGCTGCCGATCGAAGAGCTGGAATCCCGCGCCGATCTGGTGATCGAATGCGCGCCGGCAGAATATTTTGCGGATATCGCCGAGCCGTTCCTGCGGGCGGGCAAAACCGTGGTCGCGCTTTCGGCGGGTGCGGTGATCCGCAACGAACATCTGCTGCAAATCGCTGCCGATCACGCTGGCCGGATTATGGTGCCCTCGGGCGCGCTCTTGGGGCTCGATGCGGTCGCCGCAGCGGCTCAGGGCAAGATCGACTCGGTGCGGATGATCACCCGCAAACCGGTGCGCGGCCTCTTGGGGGCGCCGCATCTCGAAACCCACGGGATCGAGATCAACGGCATCACCGCGCCGATGAAAATCTTTGACGGCTCGGCCCGCGAGGCCGCGGTCGGGTTTCCCGCCAATCTGAATGTCGCCGTGGCCCTGTCGCTGGCCGGTATCGGACCGGACCGCACCCATCTGGAAATCTGGGCTGATCCCGCGCTCGAGCGCAATACGCATCAGATCAAAGTGGTGTCCGACAGCGCCCATTTCAGCATGGAAATCGAGAATATCCCATCCGAGAACCCGAAAACGGGCCGGATCACTGCGCAATCTGTGCTTGCATTGCTGCGCAAGCTGCACAGCCCGCTGCAGGTGGGAACATAGGCCGGACGACACGTAACTATCCGGAATTCGACAACGACAACGAAAACTAGGGAGTTCAATATGCATCTGTTCAAATCTTCGGCGCTGGCCTTGGCCTGTTGCACACTACCTGTCGCGGGCTTTGCGGCGGTGGATCTGGAATGTTCGACCGCGCGCGTCTTGGTCGGCTTTCCGCCCGGTGGTGGTACCGATTTTCAGGCCCGCGTGGTTGTCGATGCGATCAACGAGGTCTCGGACGGTGTCCATCTGCAGGTGGTGAACCTGAGCGGCCAGAGCGGCAACCGCGCCGCCCGCGAGGTGATCGACGCCGCCCCCGATGGCTGCACCCTGTTCTTCCACCACGCCGCGCTGCTGAGCAGCTATCTGACCGGCCGCACCGAAACCTCATGGGATGCCTTTGCGCCGGTGGCGATGGTCAGCTTTGAACCGGCGATCTATGCCGCCAGCCGCAACGACAATTTCAACTCGCTTTCCGAGCTTGTCGATTATGCCTCGGCCCACCCCGGCGAGATCACCGCAGCGGTCAGCGTCGGCTCGGATTCGCACTTCTTTGCGCTGCAATTGCAGGACCTGCTGGACGTTGAGCTGAACCTCGTCGGCTATAACGGCGAGGCCGAGCGCGTCACCGCGATGCTGTCGAATGTGATCCAGTTCGCGCAGGTCACTGAACAGACCGCCTCGCAATATCTGGGCAACGAGCTGGTGCCGCTGACCTACGCCTATACCGAGCGTTCGGACAGTCTGCCGGATGTGCCCACCGCGCGCGAAGCAGGGTATGACTTTGTGGTCGGCACCACCCGTGGGCTGTTGATGCCGAAAGACACGCCTGCCGAGATCGTTGACCATTATGCGCAGCTGATCGAACAGGCGATGCAAAGCGAAGAGGTGCAGGCCGCCTTCGAGCGCACCGGCACCATTGTCGACTACCGCGCCCCCGCCGAGTATACCGCATGGTGGCAAGAGACCGCCGCAGCCTGGGAAGAGCTGGCCATCAAACTTGGCATTTTCCAGCCGCGCGGCTGATCTTGGCATAGATCATTAACGAGGGAGGCCGATTTGAAGCGAGAGGCGTTCTTGGGGGCGGCAACAGTTCTTCTGTGTGCGGTTCTATACTATCAAACGACCCTTATCGCCGATTACGGCTTCGCTCAGGTCGGAGCGGATGTATGGCCCAAGATGATCTTGGGAGCCATCGCCGCTCTGGCCCTATTGCAGATGGCGTTGGGACTATATCGCCCTCGGTCGCGCGTCGGTTCGGAGGTCTCTCCTGCCGGTGCGCGACCGGATTGGCGTGGTTCGGCGCTGGTGCCGTTTACGGTCTTTGGCGCGATCATCGGTTTTGCCCTGCTGGTGCCCTTTGCCGGTTTCACCGTCTCGGGGCTGCTGATGGTCTTCGTGCTGCTCACTGTGATCGGGCCGAAAACCCCGCGCGCCATCGCCGCGCATGCCGCGATTGCGGCGGTCTCGGTGCTGTCGGTCGCGTTCTTCTTTTCCTATGTCATGGGCGTTTTGCTGCCCGGCTGGGCCTTGTGACCGGCCACGTGACCGGCCACGTGCCGCGACACCAAAACGAATGAGGATGCGCTAGATGGACGTGTTGTTCACCGCTTTTCTAGAGATCATGCAGCCCGCGACCTTCGCGCTGATGGCTTTGGGCGTGTTTGGCGGTTTGGTGGTCGGGGCGATCCCCGGATTTTCCGCCACGATGGCGATTGTGATCATCCTGCCGTTGACCTTCACCCTCAGCGCGATGCAGGGGCTGGCGGTGATGATCGGCGTGGCCATCGGTGGTATGTCCGGCGGCTTGGTCTCGGCAATGCTGATCGGCATTCCCGGCACACCCGGCTCAGTGGCGACCACCTTTGACGGGCTGCCACTGGCGCGCAAGGGCGAGCAGGGCAAGGCGCTGGGTCTGGGGATCTGGTCGTCCTGTATCGGCGGCGTGCTCAGCGGTTTGGCGCTGATTGTGCTGGCACCGTATCTGGGCCGGATCGGGCTCGAGATCGGGCCATGGGGCTATTTCGCCATGGTGGTCTTTGCGCTGACGATCACCGCCAGCCTGTCCGAGGGGATGTTGCTCAAGGGTCTGATCGCCGCCGCCGCCGGGCTTTTGGCGGCCAGCGTCGGCGAAGAGCAGATGAACGGCGTCACCCGCCTGACCTTTGGCAATAGCGCGATTGACGCAGGGTTTGATTTCCTGCCGATCATGATCGGGGTGTTCGCCTTTAGCCAATTGCTCAGCGATATGCCCGATACCGCCACCGCGCGGCATACGCTGGCAGGGGATTTGCCCAAGGCCACGCAGCGCATTCAGCATCTCTGGGCGATCCGTGAGTTGATCGTGCGTTGGGTGACGGTGGTGCGCTCGACCGCCATCGGCTTGATCGTCGGTGTGATCCCCGCGACTGGTGCCTCGATCAGCAATATCGTCGCCTATGATCAAGCCAAGCGGAACTCGAAAGAGGCCGACCAGTTTGGCAAAGGCGCCTATGACGGGATCATCGCGCCCGAGGCGGCCAATAACGCGACGCAGGGCGGGGCACTCTTGATGCTGATGGCGCTGGGGATTCCCGGCGATGCGGTGGCGGCGGTGCTGCTGGCCGCTTTGGTGATCCACAATGTGATCCCGGGGCCGAGCTTTATCACCGATGAGCCGTCTCTGGCCTATGGCATCTTTGTCGCCTTCATTCTGGCGCATCTGCTGATGGTCGTGTTCCAGATGCTGTCGCTGAAGCTGTTTTTGCGCGTCGTGCGCCTGCCGATCTATATCATGGCTGCCTCGGTGCTGTTTTACTGCGCGCTGGGCGCCTATACGGTTAACAACAGCATGTATGACGTCTGGGTGATGATCGCCTTTGGCGGCGTCGGCTTCTTGATGACCCGCTTTGGCTATCCGATCGCGCCCTTTGTGCTGGGCGTCGTGCTGGGCGGGATTGCCGAGGTCAATCTGATTCGCGCGCTGTCGATCTCCTCGGATTATATGCAGTTCCTGACCCGCCCGTGGTCATTGTTGTTCATCGGCCTGACGCTGATGTCGGTGCTCTTGGCGATTGTCGCACGGCACCGGATATCGGCGCGCGCGCTGACACTGGTGCAACTGCCGATCCTCTTGGTGATCTGCGCGGCGCTGGCACAAATGCCCGGCATCGTGCGCCCGGCTCTCGCGGTGGGGATCTTGGGGCTAGCTCTGCTGAAGATCTATTTTGCCTTTGCGGACAAAAGCCGCCGCGCCATCGAGTGACCGGCGCTATATGCTCGACGTGTTGCCCGCCTCGAAACACAGGCTTTGTTTCGAGGCGGATAGTCTGGGCGCATTCACGCCTTCGGGCGGTGCCGAAGATCGCAGTGAATGCGGGCCGCTCAAGAGGCGCGGTCGAAGAATTTGTTGCGCTGGGTCAGGAACAGATCCTTGCCCTTCACCAAACGGGTCAAGAAATCGCCCGCGGTAAACAACACGAAAAAGGAGTTTCCTTTCTTGGGGCCGAGCGGCACCAGAAGCGGGGCCTTTTTCCAAGGCTTATAGGGCTTTTGGTCTTCAAGTTTCGCCCCGCCGACCAGCGCCTGCAGCAGTTTGCTCAGCCATGGCAACTGCCGGCTGGTGGCGACGATGGTCATCGCGTCGCCCGCGTCGGCAACATCCCCTGCCGCAAAGACATTCGGCAGATCAGAGGGGCGCAGCCAAGCGTCGGTTTTGATCCGGTTGGCGCTGCTTTTGATCGCACCGGGAAGGGTCTCGAGAATGCCCGACACGGCGCGGGATCCGACGGCGGGAAAGATCAGATCCGCGGTGATACTGTCGCCATTTGATAGCCTGAGCGTCCCTGCATAAGGTTCTGTCAGGCTCTCCAGATTTTCCGCCCTCGCACCAAAGACCAGGTTCACACCTGCCGCCTGCAGTTTGCGCAGAAGCCCCCGCGCAAGCGCCTTGGGCTGGTCGGGAAACAGCGAGGGTTCGCTGGAAATCAGGGTGACTTTGGTCTCGGGCATGTAATGCGCAATCTCGCCGGCCAATTCGGTGCCAACGGCGCCCGCTCCGACGATGGCGACGCTTTTGGCGCTGCTTAGCATGCCGTGAATACGCGCATTGTCGGCGCGCAGGGCGTCGATGCCGCCAGTGTTGGGCTTGAACGGCACCGCGTTGTTCGAGCCGGTCGCGATGACGATGTAATCCGCATCAACTCGCTCGCCGTTTTCCAGCGTTACACCCGTGGCGTCGATGCTTTCGGCGCGCGCCTGCAGGATTTTGCCCTGTTTGAGCAGGCTGTCATAGGGGATCAAGGCGCGGTCAAGAATCAGCGGATCGACCACCGCGCGGATCATCGCGGGCGCGTGTACGAAATGGCTGTGCGGTTCGATCAGCGTCACATCGGCCTTGCCCTCTAAGGACTTAGCCAGCTCGGCGCCAACATAGCCGCCACCCACAATTGCGATACGTTTGGACATTGAGTTCTTCCTTTTGGCGAGACGCCGGTTGCTTTTTCCTGCTTCAAGCCTCATCTAATCTGTGAATGAACAAAAAACAATAGACCTCGGTCCATGGTTTGAGGGCAGATTATGCGTATCGGCGAACTTTCTGAAAAATCCGGCGTCAGCCGCGACACCATCCGCTTTTATGAGCGCAACGGGCTGATCACATCGGTGGCCGGCCAGAACGCGACCAACAACTACCGCGACTATGCCGAGGATAATCTGATCTGGTTGGAGTTCTTTACCGGCGCCCGTGAGGCGGGCATGTCGGTGGCCGACCTGCGCAGCATCGTCGAGGCGGTGGCGGGCAGTTGTGACCGCGACCTCGCCCGCGACATCATGCGCCAGAAAATCAGCGAACTGAAAGCACGCGCCGAGCAGATCGAGGTCGTCGTGCGGTTCTTGGAGAAAGCGGTCGCAGGGCAAGCCTAGATAGGATGCCAGCGCAGGGTTGATGGGGCAGGGGGGCTGCCGCAGTTAACCCCAAAGGGCCGGATCGCATTTTTCTCTAAGCATCAAAGACTTGGCTCAGCCAATAGGGAGCGGATCGCGAAAACCACGCACCCGACTATCTCGCGATAGCTCAGCCGTCGCTGAACCCCTCTACCGCGCCAATTGCAGCGAAATCCGTGCCCTCAGCCCGCCCTCGGCCCGGTTCTCGAGCGTGAGCCTGCCACCATGGGCAATGATGATCGCCCGCGCAATCGACAACCCGAGCCCCGCGCCGCCGGTCTCGTTACTGCGGCTGTCCTCGCCACGGGTGAAGGGCAGGAACATATCCTCCAGCCGTTCCGCCGGAATCCCGGGGCCGTTGTCGTCGATGCTTATCACCGCGCAATCCTTGCTGCGGCTCAGGCTCACCGCGGCGCCGCCACCATAGCGCAGCGCATTGTCGATCAGATTGCCAATCGCGCGCCCCAGACCGACGCGGCGACCGCTCACCTGCAGATCCTCGCCGCCAGTATAGGAGGCGCCGCGATCCCGACACAGCTCTGCCAGCAGCGGATCAAGATCGAGCGCCGCCATAGGCTCCGAGTCGCGCCCGTCTTTGGCATAGGTAATCAGCCCATCCGCCATCACCGTCATTTCATCGAGCGAACGCACCATTGCCGCGCGTTGTTCGTCATCCTCGACCATCTCGGCGCGGATCCGCAGGCTGGTCATCGGCGTGCGCAGATCATGGCCCACCGCTGCCAGCAACCGCATGCGTTCGGCGTCAAACCGGGAAATCTCGGCCTGCATGGCGTTGAACGCGCGCGCCGCCTCGCGCATCTCGCGCGCGCCACCCTCAGGCACCCTTGCGCTGCGATCACCACGACCGGCGGCCTGTGCGGCCTCGGAGAGTTGTCGCAGCGGCTTCGTCAACCGGCTGGCAAACAGCGCACCAACGCCAAGCACGCAAAGCAGCGACAGCCCGAGAAAGGTCAGGAACGGACGGCTTTTGACGCTGATCAGGCCCGGACGCTCGGGGCCGGGCGCGGCCAGCAGATTGAGCCATTCCGCACCAGAAGCCCCACCATCAAGCGCCACGGTCACCGCCAGCCCCGCCGGTGCCGGTGGCTCATTCGGCGGGGCCTCATTTGGTGGGGCCTCGGTGCGGTTCTGTCGCGGTATCGCCGAGGCATGGGAAACAAACACCTGATGCCCGCCCAAGGCTTCAACCAGCCCGCGCGCGATATAGAGCGAGCGGCGGTCATCATCGGATGCAGTCAGCAATGGCGCGGGTTCCACACGCATATAGGTGAAAGGCGTCGATGCCTCTCGGGCGATCAAACCGCGGATTTCGCTATCGACACTGTCCAGCGCGGGCACCAGCGAGGCGATCCGCTCGATCCATTGATCATCGACGGTCTGCCGGTCAAGCTGTTGTTGCTGCAGGCTCAAGACCAGCAGGCCAAGCAGATTGGCCCCCAGTATTGCCGCCGCCAACAGCAGGGTAAATTGCCGCGCCAGCGTATCCGGGGCCAGATCCCTGAGCCGGATCATGCGCCGTGCTCCGGCCCTTCGGGCGCGACCTCCGCCACCAGCCGATAGCCGCCGCCCCATTCGGTCACCAGAATTTGCGGCTTTTTCGGATCATCCTCGATTTTCCGGCGCAACCGGCTGATCTGGTTGTCAATCGCGCGGTCATAGGCTTTGGCCTCGCGTCCGGCGGTCAGATCCAGCAGTGTCGCCCGGCTCATCACATGGCGCGGCTGGTCCAGAAATATCCCCAGCAGGCGGTTTTCGGCACTGGTCAGATCGACCCTGCGGCCATCTTCATGGGCAAGGCTCAGCGCATCGGGATCATGCAGCCAACCGGCAAAGACCCGTCGCCCGCTGGGCGGTGCCGCGACCTCCGGCGGCGCGCGGCGCAGGATCGCCCGCACCCGTGCCAGCAACTCGCGCGGGTTGAAGGGTTTGACCAGATAATCATCCGCGCCCAGTTCCAGCCCGACAATGCGGTCGGTCTCATCCGCCATCGCGGTCAGCAACAGCACCGGCGGCCCGTCATGGGCGACCAGCCAGCGGCACAGGCTCAACCCGTCCTCACCCGGCATCATGATATCGAGCACCACCATATGGATACCGGCCTCGGCAAGGATTTCGCGTGCTTCGGCAGCATTCGCGGCCAGCCGGGTGCGAAACCCCTGTTTGCGCAGATACTGGCCCAGCGGCTCGCGAATGTCGCGGGCGTCATCGACGATCAGGATCTGCGGCGCAATCGGATCGGTCACGAAGGTCTCCTTACAGGCAGTGAGCGCCTTTCCTGACGCCAGTTGCGCCCGTTTTGCCGTGAAAATCAACCGAGTGGCGGGTTTTTTCGGGGCTGAATTGTCGCAAGATGTATCAGCCGAGCCGCCTGTGACAGGTGGCGACAAACGGCGCTGGGCACTGACACACATCGCCGCGCAAGAGCCCCTAGGTTGGGTTCACAAGGCAAGACCGCCTTCGTTGAAAACCCGAAAGGACTGACTATGAAAACCTCGAAACTGATCCCCGCCGGCTTTGTTGTTGTCGCCACGCTTTTGTCGGGTGCGACTGCTGCCACCTCGCTCACCGCCGCTGAAACGCGCCTGCCGCAAGGCGAGGTGACCATGCAGGATAGCGGTGCCAAACGCGCTGATATGCGCCATGGTCATGGCGAGCGTGGGCCGCGCGGCTTCATGGGCCAGATCATCACCAGCATCGACGCTGATGGCGACGGCGCGGTCACCCAGGCCGAGATCGACAGTTTCCGCAGCGCGTTGGTTGCGGGCGCCGATACCACCGGCGAGGGCGATATCTCGCTGAGTGAATTCGAGACCATCTATCTGGAGCTGACCCGCGACCGTATGGTCGATACGTTCCAGGAGCTTGACGCGGATGGTGACGGCGTGGTGACCCAAGCCGAGATGGACGGCCGCTTTGGCTCCATCGTCGCGCAGATGGACCGCAATGGCGACGGGCAACTGGACCGCGCCGATCATGAGCGCCGCGGTGGCGAGCGTGGCGGAGACCGTGGCGGCGAGCGTGGTGGCCCGGATCGCGGTGGTCCCGACCGTGGTGGACCTGACCGCGGCGGCCCCGACCGTGATGGCGACCACCCCCGCCGCGGCGACCGCGGTGGAGACCGTCAGGACTAAGCCAACTCGCGTTGCGCGGAATGCACCAGTTGGGGCCAGCGCGTCTGCCCTGCAACGGCGGCCTCAACAGGTGACGATGCCATTCGCATAGACCGCGACACCGATGAAAGCGCCAGCGGCGGGGGATATCACCCCCGCCGCATCTGCGTTTCAAATCTTCTAACTACGTCCAACCGGTTGATTTCACCCAAGATCATCGATGGCAACACCCACCGGCAAACCGGCAATCGGCTGACGCCAAAGATCAATCCACGCCGAACCGCCGCCAAGTTTCAGGACAGGTTCGCGTCGCACCAGTTACCCCGCAGGGCTTGGCCAGACTACGCGGCGAGCGCAAACCAGCCGAAGCTCTAGTCACCAGACCGTTCCGCGGCATGTCTCCGCAAACGCACCATTGACAAACCAACGTTTGACCGCGCGCCGCAATGGTAGCGCAGTGAGCCCGGCAGCGCCTAGCGAGAGGCGAACTCAAAAGAAAACCGCGTTTGCGCACCGGCTGGCGGCGCGGGGAATGGCGCCGCACGCCGGATATGCTCGAGCGCGGCGCGGTCCAGCGCGGGGGTGCCGGAACTGCGCGCGATCTGCGCCGAGGCCAGACCGCCGTTGCGTGCAATGGTAAAGCCGACCAGCGCAACGCCGCTGCCGCGCACCCGCCGCTGCCGCACCCGCTGGATGCGGCGCATGACCTGTCCGGGATAATTCGACACCGCCGCATTGCCCGCCGCTCCGGTATCGGCGGCCGAGGTCGAGGCCTGCGCCGCCTGACCCTGACCACCATCGGATGTGCCACGCCGCGCATTGCGCTCGGAATCGCCTGCCGCCTGCGCCGCGCTGGCCGATTGAGTGCGTTCAGCGGGCGGCTGCGGGCGGCGTGGTGGCCGCGGGGTGTCGGCCTGCGCCTGTTGCACCTGCACCTCGGGCTGCGCCTGCACGATCTCGGGCGGCGGCGGGGGCGCGCTCTCGATCGTGGCCTCTGCCGCCTGCGCTGGCGGCGCGGTTTGTGCGGTTTCCACATTCGGCTGCGCCGCGGTCGCGATATCCGGAGTCAGCGCGGCCAATGAGGGGCTGACCAATGCCGGCGCTGCGGTAGGTGGCGCAGCTTCCTGTATGTCACTAGGGCGCGCGGCATCACGCGGGGAGACCGGCGCTTGCTCGGCAGGAACACGCGGCGCCTGTTCGGCGGTGGTGCTGGGCGCTTGCGTCACTTCGGGCGCATGTGTCACCCGCTCCACCGGTGTCGGCTCGGCGGGCTCGGTCTCGGTTTGCTGGGCGGAACTGGCCGACGAGGGCAGCGCGCCTTGGGTGAAATCCTGAAAATCATTGCCCAGAGCCGCCAGCCCTTCGCCCGCGCCACCGGCCATCTGCACCGGCGGCGTCGACGGGGCAAACCCCGCCAGAACCGCGCCATGCGCCGCCGCCGAAATCACCGCCGCCAGCCCGACGATACGCCAATCGAGCCGCGTTGACCCTGCCAAGGAATTCTGAACCGCCACCGTCATTGCCCTTATTTCTCGCCCAATACGACAACCCGCTCCGCGCCGCCTTGGCGCAGGGCATTTGCCACCTGCACCATTACCGCCGCCGGCGCGTCGCGGTCGGGCAGCAGCCGCGCAACGCTGCGATCCGTCAGGCTTGCCAAATAGGCCTCGGCGCCGGTGCTGGCGTCATCGCCCAAGGCCATCCCGTCCAGTTCCATCTGCCCGTCAGCGCGCAGCACCAAAGCGTCGGGCGGGGTCTGGGTCTGCGGATCACTCAGTCGCATCAAGGCGATGCCGCCACCCAGCGAGGGCGCAATCGTGCCCGCGATCAGAAAGAAGATCAGCATCAGAAAAACGATGTTAATCAAGCCGATGGTGCTATCACCGCGGGTGCGATTGGGCGGCGTCAACAGGCTCATGACAGCACCCGCACGCTGAACTCGGCGCCGCGCAGAACCGTGAGAACATCGACCAGCCGCTGCGCGGTGACCCCTTCGGCAAGCGAAATCAACACCAACCCGCCGTCTCCCGCCCGCGCGCTCAACCCGTCACGCAGCGCCTCAAGTGACAGCGGATCAGCGTTCACCCGCAGCTCCTCCGGCGCGAGTTGCACAAACACCGGCGCCTGCCCACTGGCGGCACCAGCGCCGCTGCCTTCGGAGAGCAATTCGACTTCGCCAAAGCGGGTGAAGCTCGAGGTCAGCATGAAGAACAGCAACAGCAGAAAGATCACATCGATCAGTGAGGTCAGCGACAGCGGTTTGCGCCGCGTCGGCGGTGTCAGGCGGGAGGTCGGACCCATTGGATTGCTCTCAAGCCGGCGCCAGAACCGGCGCGCTCCTGTGTGACGTGGCGGCGGGTTGCGACAGACCGGCACAGAGCGCGGTGTCGATGATCCGCTCGGCCAATTGCGCCTCGCGGGCGATCCGCGCATCGAGCCACGACAGGATCAAGGACGCGGGCATCGCCACGCCCAGCCCCACCGCCGTGGTCAACAGCGCCACCCAGATGCCGCCCGCCAGCGCCGAAGGATCGACCGAGGCCCCCGCCGCTTGCAGCCCCTGAAACGCTTCGATCATGCCCAGAACCGTGCCGAAAAGCCCCAGCAAAGGCGCCACCTGCGCCACCGAATCCAGCAAGCGCAACCCCGAGGACAGCACCGATAGCCGCGCCGTGGCCAGACTGCTGAGCCGTGCGCGCAGGGCCGCATCCTCGAATTGCGATTGCACCGCAGCCGTCAGCGCCGCTTGCGCAAGGCCGGACAGATGGCTGGGCGCCGTGCCCGCGATCTGCTGCGCATGACCCGCCGCCCCGTCATCCCAAGCCGCCAGCGCCGCGGTCAATTGCCCGTGGCGCCCGACACCAAGCCGGTAGAACTGCCAGAGTTTCACCAGCACCAAAGCCGTCGCGACCAGTGACATCGCCAGCAGGATCATCACCACCGGTCCGCCCAAAGCGGCGACGCGGCCCAATAGCTCAAGGATTGCGGTCATTGCAGAACCTCGACCGCATCCAGCCGCGAGGTGATCGCCAGCGCCTCGGTGCAGCCCTCTGCATCCGCCGGTGCGCAGTCATTCACCCCGTTGATCAGCACCCGACCGAGACCGTCACAGGCCAGCCCGTTAATCTCGAAAGAGCGCACCCGCATATGGCCGGCGGGCAGGTCTTGCAGGTCCAGCAGGGTCAGCGCCGCGACCCCGCCGGTACGATCAAACAGCACCGATTCCAGCACCAGACGCGACAGATCCGCCTCGGCATCGTTTTGCGCGACAAAGACCAGCTGGCAGGCGCCATCGCGCGGGTGCAAGGCGTTCAATTCCAGTCGTACCGGATCGGCACTGGCGGGAAGGGGCAGGGAAAGACCAAGACAGATCAACGGGGTAAGCAGTCGCGAAGCCATGCGTGCTCCAAAAATTTCGGGCTGGAGTTCTGGCTGGCCGTTGGCTGCAAAGCACTGGCTGGCGGGATGAGGAAACAGCGGAAATCTTTTCATTTTTTCCACTTGCATGTTTTGCCTATTATACCCTAGTAATCCAGTCAAGTATTGAAACACACGCAATACGCCGCGCCATCCAGCCTTTTCGCCAGACACGCCGCACCCGCCTCTCTGCTGTAAAAGGAAGACCCCATGACCACTTCAACCGTTCTAGGCCGCGCCCCTTCCGAGCTGCGTCAGGCCCTTCAGGACAACCCCAAACGCCGCAGCCGCGATCTGGCCGATCAACTCGGCGTGAGCGAGGCCGAATTGCTGGCCGCGCGCGTCGATGGCGAGACGGTGGTGCGTATTGATCCGGCGCTCGATCCCCTGTTCGCGCGAATCGCAACGCTGGGGCCGGTGCTGGCCCTGACCCGTAACGAGCATGCGGTGCATGAGCGCGACGGCAGCTATGAGGACTACCGCTCGGGCCAGCACGCCGCGATGGTGCTGGGGCCGGATATCGACCTGCGCATGTTCCCGCGCCATTGGGTGCACGGGTTCGCCGTAAGCGAGGGCGACAAGCGCTCGGTGCAGGTCTTTGATGCTGCCGGTGACGCGGTGCATAAGGTCCATCTGCGCGCCGATTCCGATGTCGCGGCTTTTGAGGCTCTGGTCGCCGAGCTGCGCGTCGAGAATCAATCCGACCACATCGAGACCACGGCGCGCCTGCCGGTGGAAGCGGCGAAGTCGAACCCCGAAAAGCTGGATATCCTGCGCAAGGAATGGGACGGGATGACCGACACCCATCAGTTCCTGCGGCTGGTCTCGAAGCTGCGCATGAACCGTCTCGGCGCTTACCGCATCGTTGGTGCGCCCTATGTGCGCGCGCTCGATCCTGCCGATCTGACCGCTGCGCTCTATGGGGCGGCCGAGAAAAACATCCCGATCATGCTATTTGTCGGCAATCAGGCCTGTATCCAGATCCACAGCGGCCCGATCCACCGTGTCGAGCCGATGGGCCCCTGGATCAACGTGCTGGACCCCAAGTTCAACCTGCATCTGCGCGCCGACAAGGTTGCCGAGGTCTGGTTGGTGCGCAAACCGACGAAACAGGGCGATGTGATCTCGATCGAAGCCTTTGACGCCGAGGGCGGGCTGATCCTGCAGATGTTTGGCGTGCGCGGTGCCGATGCGGCGCGCTGGGCTGAATACGCCAACACGCTGGGGCTCTGATTCATGCGCTATGCCATTGTTCTGGCGGCCTGTTTGGCCGCCCCATTGCAAGTAGCCGCGCAAGAACGTGTGGTGGTTGCGGGCAGCGCGCTGTCCGAAATCACCGCCGCCCTTGGTCAGACCCACCGGCTGGTCGGGCGTGACCAGACCTCGACCTATCCGGCCGAAATCGAGGCCTTGCCCGATCTGGGGTATCTGCGCGCGCTTTCGGCCGAGGGGCTGTTGTCGCTCAATCCCGATCTGATCCTTGCCGATGCGGACGCCGGCCCGCCCGAGACCATGGATCTTGTCGCCTCGACCGAAATTCCGGTGGTGCGGATCACCGCGGATTTCACCGCCGAAGGGGTGATCGAGCGGATCGCTGAAGTGGGGCAGGCGCTGTCCGTCGATCCCGCGCCGCTTCAGGCCGAGGTTCAGGCCAGTTTCGACGCGCTGGCCGAGGCACGCGCCGCCCATCCGCCCCTGCGTGCGATGTTCATCCTCACCGCACAGGGCGGGCAGATCACCGCCGCCGGTAGTGACACCGCCGCCGAGGGTATTCTGCATCTCGCCGGAGCGCAGAATGCGCTGCAGGGGTTTTCGGGATACCGGCAGATCACCGATGAGGCGATCACCAATGCCGCGCCTGATGTGCTGGTGATGATGGAGCGCACCGGCGATCACAGCCTTGAAGACGCGGATTTGCAAAGCCATGCCGCGCTGTCGCTGACCCCGGCGGTGCGCGATGGCCGTGTGATCCGCATGGAGGGCAGCTATCTGCTGGGCTTTGGCCCGCGAACTCCGGATGCTGCGCTGCAATTGCTGCACGCGATGTGGGAGTGAACTGTGATTGCCGCATTCCTCCCGCGCCCGCTTGCTGCGAGTGGTGACCGTTCGCGACCGGCGCAACTGCTGCTGCTTGCGCTGCTGGTGCTTTTGCTGCTGACCAGTGCCGTCTCGCTGGCAGTGGGTGCGGCGGATGTGTCGCCGCTCAATGTGCTGGGCGCTTGGCTCTCGGGCGAGGAAATCTCGATACGCGAGCGGGTGATCCTTTTTGATATCCGTTTGCCCCGGATGCTGACCGGCCTCGTGATCGGCGCGGCGCTGGCGGTCTCGGGCGCGGTGCTGCAGGGGCTGTTTCGCAACCCGCTGGCCGATCCCGGTCTGGTCGGGATCAGCGCCGGCGCGGGTCTCGGTGCGGTCAGCGCGATCGTCTTGGGCAGCGCCTTGCCCGCCACGATAGCCGCCGCTGCGGGGTTTTATCTGGTGCCGATTGCCGCCTTCCTCGGCGGCTGGGTGACGGTGCTTTGTCTCTACCGGATCGCCACCCGCGCCGGGCAAACCTCGGTGGCGACAATGCTGCTGGCGGGGATCGCGCTGGCGGCGCTGGCCTCGGCGGGAACCGGTGTTCTGGTCACGCTGGCCGATGACGCGCAACTGCGGGACCTGACCTTTTGGGGGCTGGGATCACTAGCCGGTGCCAGCTGGGTCAAACTGCTGAGCGCGGCGCCGATCATGCTGGCGGGTCTCGCCTGCGCACCGCTGCTCACCCGCGCGCTCAATGCGTTGGCCTTGGGCGAAGCGGCGGCGATGCATCTGGGCATTTCGGTGCAGCGGATCAAGGCGCTGGCGATCCTCTCGGTGGCGGCCTCGGTCGGCGCAGCGGTGGCGATCTCGGGCGGGATCGGCTTTGTCGGTATTGTCGTGCCGCATCTGTTGCGGCTGGCCATCGGCCCCGATCACCGGTTTTTGTTGCCCGCGTCGGCGCTCTTGGGCGCGACCCTGCTGTTGGCTGCCGATATCGCCGCGCGCACCATTGTCGCGCCGGCCGAATTGCCCATCGGCATCATCACCGCATTGGTCGGCGGGCCGGTGTTCTTGTGGATATTGCTGCGCAAACGCGGCTTGGTGGATGTCTGATATGCTGTGCACACGACAATTATCAGTCACCCTCAACCGCAGGAAAATCCTGCACGGCGTGGATTTTAGCGCCGCGCCGGGGCAGCTGACCTGCATCGTCGGGCCGAATGGCTCGGGCAAGACCACCTTGCTGCGCGCATTGACCGGGGAACTCCCGTTTACCGGTGAAGCGCTGCTTGACGAGACGCCGATCCAGAGCCTGCGCACCGAAGAACTCGCCGCGCGCCGCGCGGTGCTGCCGCAGGCCTCGCCGATGGCCTTTCCCTTCACCGTTCTGGAGGTGGTGCGCATGGGCATCGGTGGCGGTATCGCCCTGCGCGCCGATGCCGCCCGACTGCCGCAGCTTGCGCTCGAGAGGGTCGGGCTGCGCGGCTATGAGGGGCGCTTGTTTCAACAGCTTTCCGGCGGCGAGCAACAGCGGGTGCAATTGGCCCGCGTGCTGGTGCAGGTCTGGAAACCCGTCGTCGGCGGGGTGCCGCGCTGGCTATTCCTTGATGAGCCAGTCGCCGCGCTCGATATCGGGCATCAGTTGCAGATCATGCGGCTGGCACAGGATTTCGCCCGTCGCGGCGGCGGTGTGATCGCGGTGATGCACGATCTGAACCTGACCGCGATGGTCGCCGATACTGTCTGTCTGATGCAAGACGGGCGGATATTGGCGCAGGGCCGCGTGGCGGATGTATTCACCGATTGCACGTTGGGCACGGCCTATGGCTGCAGCCTACGAGTCTCTACACCTCCGCCGAATGGCGGCGTGTTCATCCTGCCGCAAGCGGCGGAGTGAGAAACAACCCAAACCGCCAGCCACCGCCAGCATAAACAAAACGACCACGAGGGACTTATGTCACCACTTTCAAGGCGCTTTGGCGCCGTTTCGACGCTGGCACTGGCCACTGCTTTGGCCACGCCGGTTGCGGCTCAAACCGCTGATGAGGGCGTCTTCACCATGCTTGGCCGGATCATTCTGGCCGCCGGTCGCGCCCGTGTTGCCATTGATACGCCACAAGCCGTCACCGCTTTGGACAGCGAGGATATCGAGCGCGAGCAGGCCAGCACGCCGGGGGATCTGTTGCGCGCGGTTCCGGGCGCAAGCAGCTTTGGCGGCGGCGCGATGACCGGCCAGTTCCTCAATATCCGCGGCATCGGCACCTCTTCGGCCTCGGATGAAAACCGGATCATCGTCTCGATTGACGGGGTGCAGAAATACTTCGAGCAATACCGCGTCGGTTCGCATTTCGGTGAGCCGGAACTCTACCGCCGGGTCGAGGTTCTGCGCGGACCGGGGGCGTCCTTGCTGCACGGTTCGGGCGCCATCGGCGGCGTGGTTGCCTTTGAAACCCGTCAGGCCTCGGATTTCCTCAGCGAGGGGGAAACCACCGCGCTGCGTCTGCGCGCAGGCGGGCATGACAATGGCAGCGGCAGCTTCGGTTCGGCGATCCTTGCACATCGGTTCAGCGACCGTGTCGAAATGCTCGCCGCCATCACCACCCGTCAGGAAGGCGATTATGACGCCGGTGGCGGGGCCTTGGTGCCGGGCACGAATATGTCGGCGCAATCGGCGCTGGTCAGCGGCAGCTGGCTGATGTCGGATGAAAGCGAGCAGCGCCTGTCCTTCTCGGCCTCGCGCTGGCGCACCGAGGGCGATCAGGTGCCCTATTCCGCTTACGGCGATTTCTCGGTCTTTGGCACCGTCGACCGCACGGTGACCGATGACACCGCACAGGTCACCTGGGAGAACCCGGCCTCGGATAACCCGTGGATTGATGCCCGCGTGCAATTGTCCTTCAGCCGCTCGGAAGTCGATCAAAGCAATGCGCAGGGCTATCCCGGATATCCGTTTGCGCCGCCCTATTCGATTTTTCAGGATTCGATCTATGCCTATGAAGGCGTGACCCTGAACGCGCGCAACACGATCACCGCCGAGGGTGAGCGCTGGCAGAACTACCTGACCTTTGGCGGCCAGATCGCCACCCGCGACCGTGAGCAGGTCTCGGGCGGCTCCACGCTTGGCAGCCATCCGGCGGGCAATAGCGACGGCTACGGGCTGTTCTTGCAAAACGAGCTGGTGCTCAGCGAGGACCTGACGCTGCTGGGTGCGCTGCGCTACGATTACTCTTCGTTGACCGCCACCGCAGGCGCCGATCCCTCGCTGCTGAATATGCCGGTCACCCATAGCGGTCTCGCCGGATCGCTGGCCGCGCATTACACGATCAACGAGGCATGGTCGGTCTTTGGCACCTATGCCAGCACCACCCGCCTGCCGACGATTGACGAGATGTTCGACAGCGGCACCTCGGGCGGCACTGCGTCATTGGGCCTGCGTCCTGAACACGCGCGCACCATTGAGTTGGGCGCCACCTGGCAGGGCCGCGATATCATCGCTGCCGGTGACGGGCTGGACGTCAAGCTGACCGCCTTTAACAACCAGTTCCAAGACCGTATCGAGCGGGTCTCGATTGCTGGCCAGCCGTCGTTCCAGAACATCGGCAGGGCGCGGATTCGCGGGGTCGAGATCGAAGCCTCCTATGAAAGCGATCTCTGGTTTGGCCGTTTTGCCGCCAGCGCGATCGAGGGGCTCGACCAGACCACCAACCTGCGGCTCAACTCGACACCGGCGCATCAGGCGATGCTGGAAATCGGTCGCCGTCTGCCCGAGCAAAACCTCGAGCTGGGTTGGCGCGGCACCTTCGTCGCCGGGGCAAGCCTTGCCTCTGGCGAGCGGTTTGCCGGTCACTCCTTGCATGATGTGTTCATGACTTGGCGTCCCGATCAGGGGGCATTCCGCGATATCGAGGTGCAGTTGAGCGTCAACAACATCTTTGACGTCGAGCACTATAATATCCTCGACGGTGCGCAGGCCACCTCGCGCCCGCGTCCGGGTCGCGATATTCGCCTGACTTTGGGCCGGACCATCAGCTTCTAAAGCTGTCCAACCCTAAGATCTGAACCGCCGTCCAGCCAGTTTGGCTGGGCGGCATTTTTCATGAAACGCCCGCCCGATGCAGGCGCGTTTGTTTGATTGTGTGATTGTGCGGTTAGCGCAGGGGCCGCGGGCCAAGCGCGCGGTAGCTTTGCAAGCGTTCGGCGTAGGGCTCGGACAATGCCGGATTCGGCTCAAAGCTCTTGCCAATACGGGCCAGCGTCAGAACCTCGTCAAAGCTGCCGGCGCCGCTTGCCAGTATCGCCAAACGGGCGGCACCCAACGCGGCGCCTTGCGAGCCGCTCTCGGGCACATTCACCACCAGCCCGGTGATATCGGCGATCATCTGCAACCACGCCTCAGACTGGCTCCCGCCACCCGCAACGCTGACCGTCTCAGGCAGCGAACCGGCCATGTCCAAGGCCGCGCAGCAATCGGCAAAGGCAAAGCCGACACCCTCCATCACCGCCTGCACCATATCCGGCAGGCTGTGGTCGCGTCGCAATCCGTGAAACGCAGCCGTGGCATCGGGGGCGTTATGCGGCGTGCGCTCGCCCGAGAGATAGGGCAGGAAGGTGATCGGGGAGGGGGCGGTGACGTCTTTGACCATCCCGGCGAGCGCCGCCGGTGTCTGGCCGGTGATCTGCCCGAACCACGACAGCGCGTCGGTGGCGGACAGGATCACCCCCATATGATGCCAGGTCTTGGGCAGGGCGTGGCAAAAACTGTGAACCGCGCTTTCGGTGTTGGTGGCGAATCTGTCGGTGACCGAAAACAACACGCCGGATGTGCCCAGCGACAGGAAGCCATCGCCCGGATGGACCGCGCCCAAACCGCAGGCGGTGGCGGCATTATCGCCAGCCCCTCCGGCAACAATGGCCGCTCCGACACCCCATGCCGTCTGCAATTCAGGCCGCAGCACCCCTGCGCTTTCGCTGCCCTCGACAAGGCGCGGCATCTGGTCCCGGCTCAGGCCAGTGGCGGCCAGTAGCGTATCGGACCAATCCCGCCGCGCCACATCCAGCCAGAGCGTTCCGGCCGCATCCGACATCTCGGAGGTGTAGTCACCGGTCAGCCACAGGTTCACGTAATCCTTGGGCAGCAAGACCTTGCGTGTGCGCGCAAAAACATCCGGTTCATGCTTTTGGACCCACCGCAGCTTGGGCGCGGTAAAGCCCGCCATGACAATATTGCCGCCGATGCCGCGAAAATCGGCGCGGTCTTCAAGTTCGGCGCATTCCGCCTGCGACCGGCCGTCGTTCCACAAGATGGCAGGGCGCAGGGGCGCGTCGTTTTCATCCAGAAGCGTGGCGCCATGCATCTGCCCCGACACGCCAATGCCGCGCAGGGCGGCGAAAGCGGCGGGGGCTTGCGCGCGGACCTGTTCCACGGCCTGTTCACAGGCGGTGATCCATGACTGCGGGTCCTGCTCGCTCCACATTGGCTGCGGGCGCTCCACGGTCAGCGCCGCATGGCCCTCGGCAATCGCCTTTTGCCGGTCATCAATCAGGAGAGCTTTGACGCCAGAGGTCCCCAAATCCAAACCAAGAAATGTCATACGGACCTCGTCTCGATATCGCAAAAAAGAGGTCACCGGCGCGCAGTGGCGCCGGTGACCGAGGGGACGCCTTAGAACGGGCTGTCAGGATAGTAGAAGTTCATCGCGTTCTCTTGGGTGACCAGAACCGAGCCGATGACGAAGTTGCCCGACACCGGTGCGTTCGAGGTCAGACCCACGGCGGTCAGTTCGATTGCGGTGGCGATCATCGACGGCGGATAGGTCACATTGGCCGGGATCATTTCGTCACCCTCGGCGGTGCGCTGGATCATTTCCTTCATCCCCGCGCCACCCAGAACGAACTGGATGTCGTCACGGCCTGCGGCTTCGATGGCGGCCAGAACACCGATGGCCATATCATCGTCCGAGGCCCAGACGGCGTCGATATTGGGATGTTTCGACAGGAAATCCTGCATCACGGTGAAACTGTCGTCGCGGTTCCAGTTGCCATGCTCCATATCAAGCACATTGATGCCCGAGTCCTCGATTGCTGCGAGGAACGCATCGACACGCTGGTTGTCGATGGTTGTGGGAATGCCGCGCAGGACCACGATGTCACCGCCATCGGGCATTTGCGAGACCATATAGTCGCCCGACACTCTGCCAAAGCCCGAGTTGTCACCAGCGACATAGAGGTCTTCGATACCGTCGATGGAGAGGCCACGGTCGACAACCGTCACCCAGACGCCACTTTCGGCGACAGCCTGCACCGGCGGGGTCAGCGGATCGGATTCAAAGGGCAGGACCACCAATGCGGAGATATTGCGCGTGGCGACCATGTCTTCGATATCATTGACCTGCGCACCGGGGTCCGAGGCCGTCGACAGCACGAAGTCCAGCTCGGGATAGACCGCTTCCAGACGCTCTACGGTTTCGCGGGCATGGAAGTTCATGCCACCGGCCCAACCATGTGTGGCGGCGGGAATCGACACGCCCACGACGCGGACGTCATCATCTGCAAATGCTGCACCGCCGACCGCGGTCGCCAATGCAGCGGCGATGAATGTTTTGGTAAATTTCATTGTATGCTCCTCCCTTGAAGCGTTGGCAGGCGGCTCAACTTACCGCCTTGCGTTCGCGCTGCAGGATCACAGCGAGAATGATGATGACCCCTTGGATCGCGCCATTCAGATAGGGCGACACAAAGTCGGTCAGATTGAGGATATTGCCGATCAGGCTGAGGATCAGGACCCCGATCACGGTGCCCCAGACACGGCCAAATCCGCCTTTCAACACAGTGCCGCCGATGATCACCGCGGCGATCGCCTCCAGCTCCCAGAGCACGCCGGTAGAGGCCGATGCCGAGCCCAGTCGCGGCACATACATGATCGTCGCGACGCCGACCAAAATGCCCAGAGCGGCATAGGAGATCAGGCGGGTGCGTTTGACGTTCACGTTGGAGTAATGGGCCACATGCTCATTCGATCCCGTCGCCGCACAATGCCGGCCATAGGCGCTGCGCGACATGATGATCTCGCCGATGATCACGACAAGGAAAAACACGATGATCGGCCAGCTGACCCCCAGAATGCCGTCAAAGTAGACGGGGCGGTAAAACGAGCGCAGGCCGAAATCCAGCGACAGCGTGCCGCCATCGGCCAGCCAAGTGACCAGCGAGCGGTAGATGCCCATCGACCCGAGGGTGACAATAAAGGCCTCGATCCCCAGCGTGGTGATCAAAAACCCGTTGAGCAACCCCGCCAATAGCCCCGCGACGATCGCCGTGACCATGCCCAGCAGGATAATCGGGATGCCGATCCCCATACTGGGCAGGGCCGCGTTCATCACCAGAATCATCAGACCGGCAATAAACGCCGCCATTGACCCCACCGATAGGTCCAGCCCGCCGGCGGTGATCACAAAGGTCATGCCCACCGCGATGATGCCGATAAAGGCCGAACGCGCCAGAACATTGGTGATATTCGCCGCGCTCAGAAAGTTGGCATTCATCATCGCCCCGATGGCCAGCAGGACCAAAAGCGCCACGATCGGGCCAAGCACGGACATCGAGGGGAAGCGCAGCCCAGTCGTTGGAGATGTGGTTGTGTCGGTCATCTGTTCATTCCTCAGGCCATCTCTGGCGTTTGTTCGGCGGGCAATCCCATGGACAGGCGGACAATCGCGCCTTCATTTATATCGCTGTCTTCCAGCGCACCGCTGATCCGGCCCGAGCGCATCACCAACACACGGTCGGCCAATCCGATCAATTCGGGCATTTCCGAAGTGATCACGATGATCGCATGTCCGGCGTCGGCCAGATTGCGCAAGAACGCATAGATTTGTTGTTTGGTGCCGATGTCGATGCCGCGTGTGGGCTCGTCGACGATCAGCACGCGGGGCTCGGACAGCATGACTTTGGCGAGCAGCAGCTTTTGCTGGTTGCCGCCGGACATATTGCCCACCTTCACACCACGGGTGCCGGTGCGGATGTCAAACTCGGCAATCGCTGCGGTCAGCGCTGCTTCTTCTGCGGCGCGGTTGATCAACATGCCGCCGAATTTGTGCAGGTTGGCCAGCGTCAGATTTTCGCGCATCCCGCGTTCCAACAGCAGCCCGCGCAGTTTGCGGTCTTCGGTCAGATAGCACAATCCGGCCTGCTGCGCGTCGCCGGGGCGTTTGAAACGCACCTCGCGGTCAAACAGGGTGACACGCGCCGCCGAGGCCGGGCGCAAGGCGGCCAGCCCTTCCATCACTTCGGTCCGGCCCGAGCCGATCAATCCGCCGATGCCGAGGATCTCGCCTTGGCGCAGCTCGAATGAGACATTCTCGGCAAAGCCCGGCACGCTTAGACCTTCGACCTTGAGCACCACCGGCGCATCCACTGGCACATCGGGTTTGGCCGGATAAAGGGCCGAGACATCGCGGCCGACCATGGCGATGGCCATCTCGTCTTCGGTCATTGCAGCGGTCGGGCCGGCATGCACCACAGCCCCGTCGCGCATGATCGTGACCTGATCCGAATGCGCTGCGACCTCGTCGAGTTTATGCGAGGTCAGCAGGATCGCCGTCCCCGCATCGCGCAGGGCTGCGACCTGTTCAAACAAGACCTCGGTCTCGCGGTTGGTCAGCACCGCCGTCGGCTCGTCCATGATCAACACCCGCGCTTCGCGTGACAGCGCCTTGGCGATCTCGACCATCTGTTTTTCGGAATTGGACAGGCTGGAGACCAAAGCATCCGGTGATACATCGCAAGCCACGCGCGACAGGTAATCCCGCGTCAACCGGCGCATCTCGGATTTGTCCAGCAGCAGCCCGCGCTTCAACTCACGGCCCAGAAAGATGTTCTGCTCGACGGTCAACTGTTCGGCAAGATTGAATTCCTGATGGATCATCACGATCCCCGCGGCCTCGCCGTCTTGCAGGCTGCCGAAGGTGACGATCTGCTTGTCGAGCCGCACCTGTCCCGCGCTGGGCGGCTGATAGCCGGCCAGTATCTTCATCGTGGTGGATTTGCCCGCCCCGTTCTCGCCGATCAACGCATGGACGCTGCCCGCCTGCAACGCGAGGTCAATATTATGCAGCACTTCGATCGGGCCGAAGCTTTTGCTGACGTTATTGAGAGCAAGAACGGGGGGCTGTGTCATAGGTTGGTCCACGCGGCATTGGCCTTGGACGAGGCCACGCAGGCATTGATAAACCGCATGCCGTCCATTCCGGCCTTGATCCCCGGCAATTGCCCCATCGCGGTAGCGCGGTCGGCCCCGGCCTGCACGGCGCGGATGGCGTCGGCGGCCTCGCTATAGATCGTGGCGAAACCCTCCAGATAGCCCTCGGGATGGCCGCTTGGGATACGGCTGACCACCTGCGAGACCGCGCTGGCGCCCGAGCCGTTGCGGGTCAACAGGCGTTTGGCTTCCCCATGCGGTGTGAACCACAGATAGTTCGGGTCTTCCTGCGACCATTCCAACCCGCCTTTCTCGCCGTAGATGCGCAGTTTCAGAGCGTTTTCATTGCCCGGTGCCACTTGGCTGGACCACAGCATCCCGCGCGCGCCACCGGCGAACCGCAGCATCATATGGGCGTTGTCATCGAGCGTCCGCCCTGCAACGAAAGCCTGCAGATCCGCCGCGAGGCTTTCGACCTCTAGGCCAGAGACAAAACAGGCGAGGTTATGGGCATGGGTGCCGATATCGCCAATCGACCCGCCCGCACCCGAGCGCGCGGGGTCGGTGCGCCATTCGGCCTGTTTCAACCCCTCACTCTCCATCGGTGAGGTTAGCCAATCCTGCGGATACTCCGCCTGCACGATGCGGATCGTGCCCAATTCGCCCGAAGCGATCATCTCGCGGGCCTGCCGGATCATCGGATAGCCGGTGTAATTATGGGTCAGCACGAACAAAGCGTCGCTGTCCGCCACCAGCTTTTCCAACGCGGCGGCGTCCTCCATGGTCGAGGTCAGTGGCTTGTCGCAGATCACATGGATGCCCTGCGCCAGAAACGCTTTGGCGGCGGCCGCATGCACATGGTTGGGCGTGACGATCGAGACCGCCTCGATCCCGTCCTCGCGCGCGGCCTCGGCCTTGGCCATTTCCTCAAAGCTGCCGTAGGAGCGTGAAATACCAAGCGCTTCGGCGCTGGCGGCGGATTTTTCCGGCGTCGAGGACAGCGCCCCGGCCACCAGATCAAACCGGCCATCAATGCGCGACGCAATGCGGTGGACGCCGCCGATAAAGGCGTCATTGCCCCCGCCAACCATACCCAGACGAATGCGGTTACTGTTTTGCTTGGCCATCAGTCGATCCCCAGCATCTTGCGGTTTGCCGCCTCATCCGTCCCGCCATCGGCGAAATCGTCAAAGGCACGCTCGGTGACGCGAATGATGTGATCTTTGACGAATTGCGCGCCTTCGCGGGCACCGTCCTCGGGGTGTTTAATGGCGCATTCCCATTCGACCACCGCCCAGCCGTCGAAATCATTGGCGGTCATTTTCGAAAACACCGCGCCAAAATCAACCTGACCGTCACCAAGGCTGCGGAAGCGCCCCGCGCGGTCGACCCAAGGCTGATAGCCGGAATAGACCCCTTGGCGGCCCGTCGGATTGAACTCGGCATCCTTGACATGGAACATCCGGATCCGGTCCTTGTAGATGTCGATATTGTCCAGATAATCAAGGCATTGCAGCACATAATGGCTCGGATCATAGAGCATGTTGCAGCGCGCGTGGTTGTTCAGCCGCTCAAGAAACATCTCGAAGGTGACACCGTCGTGCAGGTCTTCGCCGGGATGGATTTCGTAGCAGATATTGACGTCGTTATCCTCGGCGTGATCGAGGATCGGACGCCAGCGACGGGCCAATTCATCAAAGGCGGTTTCAATCAGACCAGCAGGGCGCTGCGGCCAAGGGTAGACATAGGGCCAGGCCAGCGCGCCCGAAAACGTCGCGTGGTTCTTGATGCCCATATTTTGAGAGGCGGTGATCGCCTTCATCACCTGATCGACCGCCCATTCCTGCCGCGCCTTCGGGTTGCCATGCACCGAAGGATGGGCAAACCCGTCAAACGCGGTGTCATAGGCGGGATGCACGGCGACCAATTGGCCTTGCAGATGGGTCGAAAGCTCGGTGACTTCGACACCGTTTTCGCGCGCTTTGCCCTGAAATTCCTCGCAATACCCTTTGCTTTCGGCCGCTTTGGCCAAATCGATCAAGCGGCCATCCCAACTGGGCACCTGAACCCCTTTGTATCCGCAATCGGCGGCCCATTTGGTAATGCTGTCCCATGAATTGAACGGGGCTTCGTCACCGGCGAACTGCGCCAGAAACAATGCCGGACCTTGAATGGTTTTCATGCTAATTCTCCCTTCCGCCTAGACGAAACGATTGACGATGTTTTCCAGGATTTCCTGCCGGCCCGAGCGCGGCTGCGGGTTGATGCCATCGGCCACGACCTGCGCCGCGATCGAGGCGAAATCACTCTCCAGCAGGGCTTTGCCATCCCCGGCATCCCAGCCCGCGTAGCGCTCAGCCCGCATCTTTTCCAAGGTGCCATCCTCCAGCATCGCCGCCGCCGCCTTGAAGCCACGCGCGCAGACATCCATCGCACCCGCATGGGCCGCGACCAGATCGACCGGATCCAGCGACTGGCGCCGCAGTTTGGCGTCGAAATTGGTGCCGCCAGTGGTGAACCCTCCGGCCTTGAGAACCTCGTAATAGGCCAGCGCCACCTCGGGCACGTTGTTGGGAAACTGGTCGGTATCCCAACCGGATTGATAGTCGTTGCGGTTCATATCGATGGAGCCAAAGATGCCCAGCGATGAAGCCAGCGCCAACTCATGCTCAAAAGAATGCCCCGCCAAGATCGCGTGGCCCTGTTCGATGTTCATCTGCACTTCATTCTCAAGGCCGAATTCCTTGAGGAAGCCGTAGACGGTCGCCACGTCATAATCATACTGATGCTTTGACGGCTCTTGTGGCTTCGGCTCGACCAGAATCGCGCCCTTGAAGCCGATTTTATGCTTATACTCGACCGCCATCTGCAAGAACCGCCCCGCCTGCTGGCGCTCGCGCTTCAGGTCGGTGTTGAGCAGGGTTTCATAGCCTTCGCGCCCGCCCCAGAGCACATAGTTCTGCCCGCCCATCTTATGGGTGGCATCCATGCAGTTTTTCACCGTGGCGGCGGACCAGGCGAAAATCTCGGGGTCGGGGTTGGTCGCGGCACCGGACATAAAGCGGCGGTGGCTGAACAGATTGGCGGTGCCCCACAGGAGCTTGGTCTTGCTGTTTTCCATCTTGCCGATCAGATAATCGACGATCTCTTCAAAGTTCCGCTGGCTTTCCGAAAAGCTGTCACCCTCGGGGCGGATATCCACATCATGCCAGCAAAAGAACGGCACATTCAGCAGCTCGAACATCTCAAATGCCACATCAGCCTTGAGCCGCGCCAGATCCATCGTCTCGCCAAACCATGGGCGATCAAAGGTCTGGCCGCCAAAGGGATCACCGCCGGGCCAGGCAAAGGAATGCCAATAGGCAACGGCAAACCGCAGATGGTCTTCCATGCGCTTTCCGGCAATGACCTCATCAGGGTTGTAGTGGCGAAAACCCAATCCGGTGCTGTCAGGATCATATGACAGGGGGCTGATATCTTTGAAAAAATCGGTCATCTTATCTGGACTTCCATCGCATCATTGAGAGTGTCCGCGGGCAGATTGTCCCGCACATAAATCGTTGGCATGAGGTCTGGCATCGGCGGCAATTCTCGGTCGTCGATCAAGGCGCGCAAAAGGGCGAAGGCGCGGTTGACCTCGACATCGGGGCGCTGGTCGATCACCAGATCAATGTGATTGTCGATCAATGCCTGTTTCGAATGCGCGACCAACTCATGGACCACGCAAAACGGACGCGCGCCTGGTGACGTGCTGATCGCCTCGATCAACCCGACATTGCCCGCCCCGACATTGTAGAAGGCGGTCACAGAGGCGCCGGATTGCAGGGCGTTTGCGGCTGATTTGCATAGAACCGCAGGATCATCTTTGGTCAGGATCGGGTCCAGCACCGTCAGATCGGGGAAATCCGCCGCGATCACATCGCGAAACCCCTGCAGGCGCTCGGCGTGGTCGCGGGCTTCCATCGAGCCGACAAAGGTCTGGATCGCCCCCGCCCGCCCGCGATGAGCGAGGCCGGTCATCCGTGCAGCGGTGCGCCCGGCGACCTTATTGTCGATCCCGATATAGGCCGAGCGGAACTCAACCGGCAAATCCGAGACCAGCCCGATCACGGCCACGCCGCGCGCGCGCAATTCGGCCAGCGGCTGTTCCAGCAACCGGCTTTGCAGCCCGACAATCGCGACCCCGTCCAGCTCACTGCCTGCGAGGTCAACGATACTGTCTTTCAGCCCCTCCACCGAGAAGGCCGAGACATCGACGATCCTGACGCTGATACTATCCGCGCTCAGGTGATCGGCCGATTGAATGATATGATCGCGGACGCGGCTAAAGAAGGCGTTCGATCCGGTGGGGATCAGAAAGGCCAAGCGGTAGACGCGCCGCCGGGACAGATTGGCGGCAGCGACATTGCGCACATAGCCCAGTCTTTCGACGGCGTCGCGCACCTTGTCGATCGACTTCTGCGCAACATTTCCACGCTTGTTGATCACGCGATCCGCGGTTGCATAGCTCACGCCTGCAGCCTCAGCGACATCGCTCAATGTCGGACCTGACATATTTCCTCCCCGAACGCGGCGCTCCCTCACCGCGTGATCTCGAAGCTAGCGGATTTGATTGCAAGACGTCAATCATTTTTTGATATACGTCGATCATTTCCGAAATTGCGGGAGGGTAGGTGGCGGCGAAGAGGGGAGGTGGATGGGGAATTTACCCTTTATTACAATCAATTAGATGGATGCTGCGAATGCGCCGAGTGCCGTCAGTCGCCGCATAGCGTGCTGGATAAGAAGCGGGCGCTACATGACGGGCGCACAACGGCGCTCTGAGTGGCAGCGATCCTGTTTTCTCTGGCAGGTTGCTTGGCGAGGGCTGAGTCGGAAGTCGCCGTCCAAAGGGGGCGAAATCAGGGGTGAGTCGCCCTTGGGTTGTTTTTTGGCGACTGGAAAACCGGCGTTACCACAGGGCGCGGATGGTTGCATGACACGACACCAAGTAGCGCGCAGTGGTTGATTTAAATATACTTAATATCAGCTGGTTGCGGGATTGTTTCGGCGGAAATCACACCGCCCAAACACGCCCTTGCGTCGGATGAATTCACGCACAGAGGCATATAAACTTGCCTTTTACTAGCTTTTTAGCAAAAGTCACAACCAAGGGGTGATCAACCTATTGGTGTGTTGATGAATGTTCTCGCGCGTATGAGTGTTGTGCTTGCGAACCAAACCACGTCCAAGACTGCGCCCAAAACCAAGTCGGGCGTGGCGGGCCGAAACCATGGCCAAACCGGAATGTCCGGCATCCGCCAGCTACTGGCTGCGGCCCTCGTCTTGCTCTTTTCTCTGGCCGCCGCTGGCGCCAGCACCCAAACCGATCCGCGATGCTATGACCCCAGCAACGCAGGGCAGGTCGGTGCCTTGGAATGGACCGGTTGCGCGGGGATGTATATTGTCGTGGACGGGGACCAGCTGCGAGCAGGGGCTTCTATGTCGCGGATCGACATCGGGTCTGTTCGATACTGGTTCGGTGACTTCGGCAATAATGTATTCACCGGCCAAGTCACCGATATGCGCGACCTCTTCTCCGGTGAGTCGCGTTTCAACGCTGATATCGGATATTGGGACACGTCCCGCGTCACAAACATGAGCGGCATGTTTCGCAGTACTGCCGCGTTCAATCAGGACATTAGCGGTTGGGATACGTCCAGCGTGACCAATATGTCAGGCATGTTCGCCTATGCATCGCAGTTCAATCAGGACATCGGCGATTGGGATACGTCCAGCGTGACCAATATGTCAGGCATGTTCACCTATACATCGCAGTTCAATCAAGACATCGGCGGCTGGGACACGTCGAGCGTTACCAATATGTCCGATATGTTCAGATCATCGACGCAGTTCAATCAGGACATCGGAACTTGGAACACCTCGAGCGTCACCAACATGTTCCAAATGTTCCGGTCGGCGTCTCGGTTCAATCAAGATATTTCGGGTTGGATCACGACGAATGTTGCCAATATGGAAGGCATGTTCCGCTGGGCGGCGGCATTCAATCAAGACCTGTCCGGCTGGGATGTGGGGCATATCCCGTCAGAACCGAGCATGTTCAGTGCGTTTGCAGGCGCTTGGGAACTCGCCCAACCCAACTGGGGGAGCCAAGGGCCGCTCGGTATCGCGGGTGTTAACGCAAGCACCGCGGATGGGATCTATGCAGCGGGTGATCTGATCACGGTGACCCTGCATTTCGACGCAGCGGTGATCGTCACCGGCACCCCGCAGATCAGTTTGAATATCAGCCCCATCGCCCGCCGGCTCAGCTACTCTGGCGGCAGCGGCAGTGACCGGTTAACCTTCACTTACACCGTGCAGCCGGGGGATAGCGCGGCAAATCTCGATTATTCCTCCACCGAAATATTGCTGAATGGCGGCGTGATCATTTCGGTCGGCGGTGACGTTCTGCAGCTCATTCTACCGACGCCCGGAACTTCCGGATCCTTGGGCGCGAATAGCAACATCGTGATCGACGCGGTGGCGCCGGTGATCTCGGGCTTGCCCGCTGATATGTCTGTCTCGACCGATCCCGGCCTGAGCACCGCCACCGTCACTTGGGCCGAGCCAACGGCAAGCGACAATATCGCGGTTGCAAGCTTTTCCGCAGACCACGCGTCGGGCGACAGTTTCCCGCTTGGCGACACTCTGGTCACCTATACGGCGGTCGATACGGCAGGCAACCGGACCGAGGGAAGTTTCACCGTTTCGGTCAGCGACACCGAAGCGCCCAGCCTTGTCGATATGCCCGAAAGTTTCAGAGTTGAAACGGATAAAGGTGCGGAAACGGCAAGGGTCACATGGGAGGCTCCGACCGCCCGCGACAACGTCGATGCGGATATCGTGGCCGAGCAATCGGCAGGGCCGGTGAATGGGGCGATCTTTCCCCTCGGCGCGACCACGGTCAGCTATTCCGCAACCGATACCGAGGGCAACACGGTGACCGCCGATTTCACCGTGACGGTGTTTGACGCCGAGGCGCCGGTGCTGGCGGGCATGCCCGAGAGTGTCACCGTGCGCACCGGCGTCGGGTTGGCAACGGCAGTGGTGGAATGGGAGCCAGCCACCGCCAGCGATAACGTCGGGGTCACCGCATTGACCTCAAGCCACGCCCCGGGGGCGGTGTTCCCCATGGGCGATACCCTGGTGACCTATACCGCTCAGGATGCAGAGGGAAACACGGATAGCGCCGATTTCACGGTGACGGTGATCGACGTTGAGCCTCCGGTATGGGCGGCCTTGCTTGAGGATATTTCGGTCACCACCGATGATGAGTTGCCGACAGCCGTGGTCACTTGGGCGCCGCTGACCGCCAGCGATAACGTCGACGGTGCCATCACGCCGGTGCAGACCGCAGGGCCGCCTTCCGGCGCGGCCTTCCCGCACGGAGAAACCTTGGTGAGCTTCAGCGCCACCGATACATCGCTGAACGTGGTGACCGCCAGTTTCCGCGTCACCGTCACCGATGACGAACCGCCGGTGTGGGACGAGATGCCGGAGGACATCGATATCACCACGGATGCGGGCATGCCGACGGCCACCGTGCGCTGGGATCCGCCCACCGCCAGCGACAATGTCGACGGCGCGATCACCGCCGCGCAGACCGAAGGCCCAGCGTCTGGCGAGGCATTTGCCCTCGGGTCCACAACGGTGCGCTACACCGCCACCGATGACACAGGCAACGCGGTCGAGGCCGGATTTACCGTAACGGTGACCGACGATGAACCACCGGTTCTGGCCGGTGTTCCCGAGGATTTCACCACCGGCACGGAACTGGGCCAGCGCTGGGCCAAGGGCGGTTGGACGCCGCCCACCGCCAGCGACAATGTCGGCGTCACCAGTTTCACCTCGTCGCACACCCCGGTTCAGTCTTTCGGACTCGGGGACACCGAGGTGAGCTATACGGCAACAGACGCATCCGGCAATACGACCACCGCCAGTTTCACCGTGACCGTCCTCGATCTGGAGCCACCGGTGATGATCGACCGGCCGCCAAATATCACCGTCAATACCGCGAGAGGGCAGGCGACAGCGGTGGTCAATTGGCGCTCGCCTTCGGTCACCGATAATGTGGATGGGCCGATGCTGCCGGTGCGGACCGAGGGCCCTGCGGCGGGTTCGGAGTTTCCACATGGCGTGACGCTGGTCACCTATACGGCCACCGATTCGTCGGGCAACACCTCCACAACCAGCTTTCGCGCCACGGTCATCGACGAAGAACCGCCGGTTCTGGCCGGTGTTCCAGAGGATATCAGCGTCACCACCGATGCTGACGCGGCGACGGCGGTGGTGGGGTGGGATCTGCCAACCGCCAGCGACAACGTCGACGGCGCACTCACGCCCGAGCTGACCGCCGGGCTGGCACCGGGCTCAGCCTTCCCTACGGGCGCGACGCAGGTGACCTACACCGCCACGGATACGTCCGGGAACGCAAGTAGCGGCAGTTTCACCGTCACGGTCGGTGATGCTGAGGCGCCGGTGATCACTGGGATGCCCGCTGATATTGACGTTGAAACGGACGCGGGATTGCCGACCGCGGTGGTTAGCTGGGATCCCCCGACCGCCAGCGACAATGCCGACGGCCCGCTCGCCCCAGTGCAAACCGCAGGACCAACGCCGGGCTCAGCCTTCCCGCATGGCGAAACCACCGTGAGCTATGCGGTCACGGATAGGGCTGGCAATGTCACCACCGCCAGTTTTACAGTGACCGTGGGCGACGGTGAGGCGCCGGTGATTTCGGGAATGCCGTCCGACATTTCCGTGCCAACCGAAGCCGGTTTGAGCACCGCCGCAGTGACATGGACCGAGCCAACCGCCAACGACAACACCGCCGTTGCTAACTTCACCTCAACCCATACCTCCGGCGATCGCTTCCCGATTGGTGACACGGTCGTGACCTACGCGGCGGACGACGCGATGGGGAACAAGACAGAAGCCAGTTTCACCATCTCGGTTGGTGATACAGAGGCTCCGGTGATCATTGGATTGCCCGCTGATATCGCTGTTGGAACAGACGCGGGCATGCCGACTGCGGTGGTGAGCTGGGACCCTCCCACCGCCAGCGACAACGCCGACGGCCCGCTCACGCCAGTGCAAACCTCAGGCCTCGCCTCGGGTTCAGCCTTCCCGCAAGGCGAAACCATCGTCACCTATAGCGCCACCGATTCAACCGGCAACACCACCACCGCCAGCTTCACAGTGGCCGTGGGCGACGGCGAAGCGCCGGTTATTTCAGGAATGCCGTCTGACATTTCCGTGCAGACCGAGGTTGGTCTGAGCACCGCTGTGGTGACTTGGACCGAGCCAACGGCAAGCGACAACACAGCCGTTATTAGCCTCACCTCAAGCCATACGTCTGGCGATCGCTTCCCGATTGGTGACACGGACGTGACCTACACGGCGGAAGACGCAGAGGGCAATAAGGCCGAGGCCAGCTTCACCGTCTCGGTCGGCGATGCCGAGGCGCCGGTGATCTCTGGGATGCCCATCGATATCGCTGTTGAAACAGACGCGGGCTTGCCGACTGCCGTAGTGAGTTGGGATCCCCCAACCGCCAGCGACAACGCCGACGGCCCGCTCATTCCAGTGCAAACCGCAGGACCAGCGACGGGCTCCGCCTTCCCGCAGGGCGAAACCACCATCACATACACCGCCACCGATTCCACCGGCAACACCACAACCGCCAGCTTCACAGTGACCGTGGGCGACGGCGAAGCGCCGGTGATCTCGGGGATGCCGCCTGACATCTCCGTGCCAACCGAAGCCGGTCTAAGCACCGCCGCAGTGACTTGGTCCGAGCCAACGGCTCACGACAACACCGCCGTGACAGGTCTCATTTCAACCCATATCTCCGGCGACCGCTTCCCGCTCGGGGACACGGTCGTGACCTACACGGCTGAAGACGCAGAGGGCAACAAGACCAGCGCCAACTTCACCATCTCGGTTGGTGATACAGAGGCTCCGGTGATCATTGGATTGCCCGCTGATATCGCTGTTGAAACAGACGCGGGATTGCCGACCGCGGTGGTGATCTGGGATCCGCCCACCGCCAGCGACAACGCCGACGGCCCGCTCACCCCAGTGCAAACCGCAGGCCCCGCCTCGGGCTCCGCCTTCCCGCAAGGCGCATCCACCGTCACCTACACCGCCACCGATTCCACCGGCAACACCACCACCGCCAGCTTCACAGTGACGGTAGGCGACGGCGAAGCGCCGTTGATTTCGGGAATGCCGTCTGACATCTCCGTGCCGACCGAAGCCGGTCTGAGCACCGCCGTGGTGACTTGGACTGAGCCAACGGCAAGCGACAACACCGCCGTGACAAGCCTCACCTCAACCCACACATCCGGCGACCGCTTCCCGATTGGTGACACCTTCGTGACCTACACGGCTGAAGACGCAGAGGGGAACAAGACCAGCGCCAATTTCACCGTCTCGGTCGGCGATACAGAGGCGCCGGTGATCATTGGGATGCCCGCCGATATCGCTGTTGAAACCGACGAAGGCTTGCCGACTGCCGTAGTGAGTTGGGATCCCCCGACCGCCAGCGACAACGCCGACGGCCCGCTCACCCCGCTGCAAACCGCAGGCCCCGCCTCGGGCTCCGCCTTCCCGCAAGGCGCATCCACCGTCACCTACACCGCCACCGATTCCACCGGCAACACCACCACCGCCAGCTTCACAGTGACGGTAGGCGACGGAGAAGCGCCGGTGATTTCGGGAATGCCGTCCGACATTTCCGTGCCAACCGAAGCCGGTCTGAGCACCGCCGTGGTGACATGGGCGGAGCCAACAGCCAGCGACAACACCGCCGTGACAAGCCTCACCTCAACCCACACATCCGGCGACCGCTTCCCGCTCGGGGACACGATCGTGACCTACACGGCGGAAGACGCAGAGGGGAACAAGACCGAGGCCAGTTTCACCGTCTCGGTCGGTGATGCCGAGGCTCCGGTGATTCTTGGGATACCCGCTGATATCGCTGTTGAAACAGACGCGGGTTTGCCGACTGCGGTGGTGAGATGGGACCTTCCCACCGCCAGCGACAACGCCGACGGCCCGCTCACCCCAGTGCAAACTGCAGGACCAGCGCCGGGCTCCGCCTTCCCGCAAGGCGCGACGACCGTGCGCTATGCCGTCACGGATAGGGCGGGCAACACCACCACCGCCAGCTTCGCCGTGACCGTGGGCGACAGTGAGGCGCCGGTGATTTCTGGAGTGCCGTCCGACATCTCCGTGCCGACCGAAGCCGGTCTGAGCACTGCCGTGGTGACTTGGACCGAGCCAACCGCCAGCGACAACACCGCCGTTGCTAGCTTCACCTCAACCCATACCTCCGGCGATCGCTTCCCGATTGGTGACACGGTCGTGACCTACACGGCTGAAGACGCAGAGGGGAATACGACCGAAGCCAGTTTCACCGTCACAGTCGGCGATGCGGAGGCTCCGGTGATCATTGGGATGCCCGCCGATATCGCAGTTGAAACAGACGCGGGCTTGCCGACTGCAGTGGTGAGCTGGGATCCCCCAACTGCCAGCGACAACGCCGACGGCTCGCTCACGCCGACCCAAACAGAGGGGCCAGCACCTGGCTTCGCCTTTCCGCAAGGCGCAACCACCGTCACCTACACCGCCACCGATTCCACCGGCAACACCACCACCGCCAGCTTCACAGTGACGGTGGGCGACGGCGAACAGCCGGTAATCATGGGAATGCCGTCCGACATCTCTATGCCAACCGAGGTTGGTCTGAGCACCGCCGTGGTGACATGGTCCGAGCCAACGGCAAGCGACAACACCGCCGTTACTAGCTTCACCTCAACCCACAGTTCCGGCGACCGCTTCCCGCTCGGGGACACGGTCGTGACCTACACGGCTGAAGACGCAGAGGGGAACAAGGCCGAGGCCAGAATCACCGTCACAGTCGGCGATGCCGAGGCTCCAATTCTGGCGAATATGCCCGCTGATATTGATGTTGAAACGGACGCGGGATTGCCGACCGCGGTGGTGAGCTGGGACCCTCCCACCGCCATCGACAACGCCGACGGTCCGCTCACCCCAGTTCAAACCGCAGGCCCCGCCTCGGGCTCTGCCTTCCCACAAGGCGCAACCACCGTCACCTATACCGCCACCGATTCCACCGGCAACACCACCACCGCCAGCTTCACCGTCACCGTCGCGGATCACACAGCGCCCACCCTTCACATCGCGCCCTTGGAGCGCACAGACGGCGTCTATAGCGCAGTGATCACGCTTTCTGAGCCCAGCACTGACTTCGACGCCAGCGATTTGCGTGTGACCAACGCCCGCGCGACCCTCGAAGGCACGGGGCAGAGCTATGTCGCGCGGCTCACACCCTTGGCCGACGGCGAGATCACGCTCTCGGTGGCGGCGGGCAGTTTCACCGACAGCGCCGGCAACCCCAACGAGGCCTCGGATCTGGTGAGCGCGCTCCATGACGGCACCCCGCCCGAGGTCACGCTGATCGGTCCGGCGGAGGCGGTCAGCGACGTGTTTACCGTCACCGTGGCCTTCTCGGAGCCGGTGACCGGTTTCGCGCCGCTGGCGGTCATCGTGTCGGGTGGCGCACGAAGTGACGCGGGTCTGGCGCGGTCGACTGCACGGCTCAGGGGCATGATCACCACCTATCACATCGAGATCACGCCGGTGATGGGGCACGTGGTGCAGGTCTCGGTTCCGGCGAATGTGGCACGGGATAGCGCCGGAAACAGCAATTTGCCCTCGGCGGTTTTCGAGGTTCGCGCGGCCTCGCCCGCCACCGAGTTCGCGGCACAAGAGCAAGAGGTCCGCGAGATCGTCACCGGAGCCGCGGCGCAGGATCTGCGCGGTCATATCGAGCAAGGGCAACTGCTGGTGCGCAGTGCGCGCGACCGGCTCAGAATGCGCCAGACGGCGCGGCAATCAGGCGTCGCGAGCCGTGGCGAGGTGCCGTTTGATATCGACGGGGTGGCCGCCTATCGCAACGGGGTTTTCGCCAGCAGCGGCACGTTTTTCGAGCAATCGCGGCTCAGCCTGAGCGGGGTGCAACGGCTGATCTTCGGGGATTTCGTCGTGCAGCATGACACCGAGGGCACCACCACTGCCGCGCTGAATGCCAATGTCGCATGGGAGCGGATGCTGTCGTCGCGCACGCTTCTGGGCACCTATCTGGGCGCGCAACTCGGGCGTTCCGAGATTGAAACCAGCTTCACCGGAACCCGCGAGGGCTATGCGTTGAGCGCCGGTGCCTATGTGGTGACGCAACTGCGCGAGAACCTGTTTTTCGACGGCTATCTGGCGCTCAGCTATGGCAACAACAGTCTGGCGATGGACAATGGCGTGTTGTTTCTGGACGGCAGTTACACCACCGGCTCGCTGGTCGTCGGTGGCAATCTGACCGGCGTGATGGAGTTTGCGCGGTTTGAGCTGCATCCCGAGGTCGGCTTTGCCTATGGGCGCACGCAGATCGGCGCGGTGGGTTTTAGCGGCTGGGCGCATGGCATCCGCGACGACGGGCTGACGATGGACGCAGGCCATGTCTCGATGGCCAATCTGACCCTGCGGCCCGAGATGCGCATCCCGCTGACACGGTTCGAGCGCGGGGATGCGCTGCTGAGCCTCGCGCCGCGGGTGCTCTGCGAGTCGCTCGATGCCGAGGTTTTTTGCGGGGCGGGGGCCGAGGTCGGCTTTAGCTATGATTCGCTTGACGGGTTGAGCCAGTTCAACGCGCGGTTGACCGTGGACGATATCGCCAGTTCGCGGCGCTCGACCCTGCGGTTTGATTTCGCGCGAAGGTTCTGAGGGGCGAAAACAAACCGCAGGTGTCAGCTGTGGCGGTGGGGCAGCGCGGGCATATGTCTGTAGCAGCTACACATTCGCACCGCGCAAAACCCTCGGGGCGAACGGCGGCACCGGAATGCCACCGTCTATGGTGCTACCCAAACGCCCCGCCTGTCGCGCGCGGCTACCCGGCCTGATACTGCGGCGTTGTCGCCAGAAATGACCCGTAAGCCGCCGCATTCGGATAGGAGAATTGCTCGGCAATCGGGTTGCTGCGTTTGACCTTGCGCGCCCCCATATCGGCAAGCAATTCGTCGAAATGCTTGAAGTGGAACGGCGCCGAGCATAATCCGCCATAGATCCTCGCCGCCGGTCGCTCATTGCGTTTCCAGTTCAGCATCATCTCGATACTGCGGTTCATCTCTTCGGCGCTGGGCTGGTTCTTGAGCTGCCCGTCCGCATAGCGCACCAGCCAGTTGGCGATCATCTCGGCAGAGAGCACGGTGCAGAAACTCGAGTTGAAGCCGACAAACCCCATATCCGGCAGATCGGGATTCACCGAGAGCCGGTAAACGCGGTATTGCCCGTCATCCTCGATCAGCTTGTCCTGAAACTCCTGCGGCAGATAGGGCACGCCCAGCTTCCAGCCGACCGCAAGGATCGCCACATCGCAGGGCACGGTCTCGCCGGTTGATAGCTTCAGACCGGTCACGCTATAGCTGTCGAAAGTGCCAATGATCGGCTTGATCTGCCCCTTGTCGAGACATTCAATCAACCCCGGCGTGACAATCGGCACCGAGCAAGAGACCTCTTTCTCGATCGGCGTCTTCGGCACCATCCCATGTTTTTTCAGCTTCAACTGGGTTTTCAACAGTGTCTCAAGCCCGCGGAAGTTGACCCAGACCAGCGGTTTCAGCGCCGCCGCAATGCCACGCTGCAGGGGATTCTTGCCCCATTGGTTGAACTGCTGTTCCTGCGCGCGGATATAGAGGATGCGTTTGAAATTGATCCCGCCGACGAAATAGGGCACCCGCCAGACGTTTTCCAGATAGACCAGCTTCACCGACTTCGCGCCACTTTTGACCGCGTTGACGGCGATATCGGTGGCCGATTTCGACCCTCCCAGCACCACCACATCCTTGCCCTTGCAGACCTCGGGATCGGTGTATTCCGAGGAATGCATCACCTGACCGCCGCGCGCGACAAACGCATCCTGACCCGGATGCGAGATGATGTTTTTCTCCGAGAACTGGCCGGTGCAGACCGAGACGAAATCAAAATCCTCCTGCCAGATCCGGCTGCCAGCCTCCAGCGTCAGGGTCCAGCCCGGTTGCCCGTCAGCGCGGCGCTCCATGGTTTTCACTGCAGTGTTCAGCTTAAACAGCCGCGACAGATTATGTTTGAGCGCGTAGGAGTGCAGATATGCGTGCACCTGCGGACCCTTGGGCCATTCGGGGTAGGCCTCGGGCATCGGGTGATCTGTGTAGCAATACAGATCCTTGGGCGATTGCGTCTGCACATCGGGATACGAGCGCGACAACTCCCAGACACCGCCGAAATCATGGCTGCGTTCAAACCCGCAGACGCGGTGGCCCTTTTCGTCAAACGCCTTGGCAGCAGCCAAGCCGCTCACGCCTCCGCCAATCACGGCGACCTTTTTACGTTTAATCATGATGATACCCTCTTATGCGTCTGCGGGCGGGGGCAGGAAATCGACTTCATACATCGCCGACAGCCGCACCAGCTCCTCGGGATCGGTGACACCGTCGAGTTCGATGAACAATTCAAACAATTTGCGCGCCGGCGCGACGCCGAACACGCAGGTTGCCTCTGCGCCCGAGCGGTTGAAGATCCCATGCGCCTCGCCCATCGGCATCCGCACCAGATCGCCGGGGCCGGCCTTATGCACATCGCCCAGAAACTCGATCTCCAGAGTGCCGGTCAGGATGATGATCCATTCGTCCTGCGTCGGATGGATATGCGGCGGCACGAAGGTGTCGGCGGGGATTGTCGCGTGCCAGACAAAGGCGTTCTCGCTGAGCATTTTCGGCACATAAGTCTGGCCGACGACATTCCACGATCTGTTCTCAACGCTGCCAGCCGCGGGGGTGATTCCCTTTTCCATAACGTCTTCTCCCTGTTGATTATGGGGTATCTTGCGGCAGGACGCGCAGAGCCCTTATCCAAAAAACGAATGAAAAAGCTTCAGACTTGAAATATGATTTGTTCTGATCAACTCTTTTGGCGGGAGAGGCATATGGTCGGGACACAGACGGAGTATCTTGCCGGTTATCCGCTGTTGCGGACCGATGATCTGGACGAGGCGCGCCACCGCGTCACCGAGAAGTTTTGCGATCACAAGCTGGATAAATCCTCGCGCGTCGAGGCGCTGGCGGTCTGCCACAACCATGTCGCCGGCCGCCATCTGTCGATCAATTACCTGCATTACGGCGCTGATGTGCGCATTGATCCGGGATTGCTGGGCGAGTTCTACCTGCTGCAGGTGCCGCTAAAGGGCGCGGCCTATATCCGGCATCGCGGCTTTGAGATCAGCGCCAGCCCGCAGGTCGCCACCTTGCTGAACCCGGACCGCGAGACCGATATGCGCTGGCGCCAAGATTGCCAGAAACTGCTGCTGCAGATCGACCGCGCGTTCCTGCACCAAGTCGCCGAAACACTGCTGGGCTGTCCGGCGCCGGGGCCGATCCGCTTTGATCCGCAGGTGGATCTCTGCTCGGCGGCGGGGCGTCGCATCCGGCAAACCTTGGAGTATGCCGCGCTTATGGCGGGCGAGGGTGCGCTTTTCGCGGGGCGCAGTTCGGCGCAGGATCTGTGGACCGAGACCGAATTGGTCACCACGCTGGTCAGCCATCAGGCGAGCAATATTTCGCATATGATCGAAGCCGCGGACCATCACGCGCAATCCATCCATATCAAACGCGCGATGGCCTATATCCACGGCAATCTCGGCGAGCCGATGACCCTCGCCGAGATCGCCCGATACGCCGGAACCAATGTGCGCACCCTGCAAAAGGGCTTTCAGCGCGCTTACGGGAAATCACCGATGCAGATGCTGAAAACCGCGCGGCTTGATGCGGCGCATTATTACCTGTCGGTCAAACGCGATGCGCCCAGCGTCACCGATGCCGCCTATCAGGCGGGGTTCTCGCATCTCGGGCGGTTTTCACGCGATTACAAGGCGCGGTTCGGCATGCTACCCAGCGAGGCTCTGGGCTGACCCCGCTCAGGGCGCGCGGTAGGCGACGGCCTTGATCTCGATCACCAGTTCCTTCCGCGCCAGACCGGCGACTTCCAGAATGGTCCAAGCGGGAAAGGGCGCCGCGATGTAATCCGATTTGATCCGGGTGAAATCCGCCAGATTACCCGCAATCCCGACGTGATAGCTGACCAGTTCCACGATATCCCCCATCGCATAACCCGCACCCTCGATCACCCGTTTCAGACGGCGGAAGGCGTGCTCGATCTGCTCGGCATCGCTTGCGGGGATGGTGCCGTCTTCACGCAGCCCGATCTGCCCCGCCACATAGAGAAACCCGCCTGCCTGCACCGCGGCGGAATACTCGAAAGCCTCGAAAATCGTCGGGCCAGCGGCGGTGCGAAACTCGGTGTCATCGGGGCTGAAGGTGGAGATGCTCATCGGGTCTACCTGTTGTTGCTGTAGTGGACATGAAAACGGCGCCAACCGAAGCTGGCGCCGCATGGGTTTTCGCGAGGCGCTGGGCCTGCGTTACGGGGTTAGCCCTGCAAATCGCTCCACATCTGCTGGTCGCGCTCGGCGGTCCAGATACGCGGGGTGTCGATGCCGCGGGCCTCATCATAGGCGCGGGCGACGTTGAACGGCAGGCAATGCTCATAGATTGCGTAATCGGCGAACTTCGGGTCACATTCGGCGCGCACCGCGTCCCATACCTCTTTCAGTGTGCCGCCCCGTGCCGCAACCCGCTGTGCGGGCCGGTAGGTGCTTTCAACGAAATCATAGGTATTGGTCAGCGCCGCTTCGACCATTTCCTCACCGACCAGCGCATCGCCGCGACCGGGGGCAATCGCCACCGGATTGTAGTCGGCAATCGCCGAGAGCGTGTCTCCCCAATCGGCAAAATGCCCGTCACCGCAGTAGCAGGCCGAGTGGTATTCGACGATATCACCGGTGAACATCACTTCGGCATCGGGCACCCAGACCACCGCATCACCGGCGGTATGGGCGCGGCCCAGATGCATGATATCGACGCGGCGTTTGCCCAGATAGACGGTCATCTTGTCGCTAAACGTCGTCGTCGGCCAGGTCAGGCTGGGGATTTCCTCATGGCCCTGGAACAGGCGCGGGAAACGGCCGAATTCGCTGTCCCAATCCTCTTGGCCACGCTCGACCACCATCGCGCGGGCGGCGTCGGACATGATGATCTCGGGCGCGCCGTAGGCGCTGGCGCCAAGCACGCGGACCGCGTGGTAATGGGTCAGCACCAGATGGCTGATCGGCTTGTCGGTCACCGAGCGGATGCATTCCACCACTTTGCGCGCCAGACGGGGCGTCGCTTGCGCTTCAATCACCATCACCGATTCGTCGCCGATGATCACGCCGCTATTGGGATCGCCCTCGGCGGTGAAGGCGTAAAGCCCTTCGCCGATTTCGGTGAAGCTGATCTCTTTGTCTTCCATATCTCCGGCGGAGGCGAAGGATTTGCTCATGATGGTCTCACTTTCTTGACGGGTTAGCGCGCGGCTATCGGCAGCCAGAGCGCAATGGAGGGATAGATGATCACCAGCAGTAGCGCGGTGATCTGGATGACAACAAAGGGCAGTACGCCGCGATAGATCGTGGTGATCGGGATATCGGGGGCAATGCCGCGCAGGTAAAACAGCGCATAGCCAAACGGCGGGGTCAGGAAACTGGTCTGCAGGTTCACCGCCAGCGCGATGGCGAACCAGATCATCACCTGATCCCCGGGCAGGCCGAAATCAAGCTGCGCGACAATCGGCGCGATGATCGGCACGACCACGGCGGTGATCTCGACCCAATCAAGGAAGAACCCCAGAATGAACACCAACAGCATGATGAAAAACAACACCACATAGGGGCTATTCTCGCGGATGTTGAACATATCGAGGATCATCGCATCGCCGCCCAAACGCCGGAACACCACCGAGAAAATCGACGCGCCGATCATCACAAAGACAATCATCGCGGTGGTTTTGGTGGTCTCGTAAAGCGCATCACTCAGCGTCGGCAGGCTCAGGCGGCGCGACAGTAGCGCAAGGATCAAGGCACCGGCGGCACCAATGGCGGCGGATTCGGTGGGCGTCGCAATGCCGGCGATGATCGTGCCCAGAACCGAGAGGATCAGCAACAGCGGCGCCACCAGATCGCGGGTCAGCGACCAAACCGCGACGCCGAAACTGGTTTTCGCCACCCGCTCGGGCGCCGGCACACGGTGCGGGGTGAAAAACGCCACCCCCGCGATATAGAGGAAATACAGCCCCGAGAGCACCAGACCCGGCACGATCGCAGCAAGGAACAGATCGCCCACGGAAATCCGCAACTGGTCGCCCAGAATGATCAACATGATCGACGGCGGCAACAGGATGCCCAAAGTGCCGGACGAGGCGATCAACCCGCTGGCAAAGCTCATGTCGTATTTCGCCTCGCGCATCGCGGGCAGGGCCATCATCCCCATCATCACCACCGAAGCGCCGATAATGCCGGTCGAGGCCGCCATGATCACCCCGATGATCATCACCGACAGCGCGTATCCCCCCGGTGTCGAGCGAAACAGCGAGGCCAGCGAACGCATCAACCGCTCGGCAATGCCGGATCGTTCGAGCATCAGCCCCATGAACACAAACAGCGGGATCGCCACCAACAGCCAGTTGGTCAGCGTGCCGGAATAAATCCGCTGCACGCCCATCGACAGGAACAGCACCGGAATGCCGTTCATAAAGGAAAAGATGATGCCGACGCCTGCCAGCACGAAGGCGACGGGATAGCCGGTGAAAATCCCGCCGATCAGGGCGAGAAGCATCATTGCGGGCCAGAAATGTTCGATCACCGGATGTCCTCGGATAGGTTGCCGCGGTAAAGTTGGATGGCGGTGCCAATGGCACGGGCCAGACCCAGAAGGCCCATCATCCCGAAGCTGATCGGCAGCACCGATTTGATCAGCCAGCGATTGTTCAACCCGCCTTGGGTCGAGGCTTCGGCGGTGCGCCAGGCGACCTCGGCAAAGCTCCAGCCATACCAGGCCATAATCAGGCAAAACGGCAGCAGAAACACCAGATCACCGAGCATGCGGAACCACAGTTGCTGGCGCCGCGACATTTGCAGCGACAGGAAATCCACCGAGACATGGCGGTCGTCGCGCAGAGCCCAGATGCCGCCAAACAGCACCAGAAGCGCGAAAATATACCATTGCAGATCAACCAGCGAGTTCACTGTCAGTGCGCGGCCAAGGATCGGGATTTGTCCCTCCCAGTCCAGCAGGGTGCTGCTGCCGAATTGCGCCATCACCACGGTGACAAGGATCATCGCGATCAGTGGCAGGGTCAGCCAACTGATCCATCTCGCGGGGTAGCATATGGCATCAATCAGTCGCTTCAGGAATTCTGGCATCGTCGCTCCTGCTTGGCTGGAAAACAGCGGGCGGCACCTATGCCGCCCGCCAAACCGGAATGCAATAACGCAGTTGGCCGTTACCGCGCGGGCAGGGCCTGCAGCGTGCTCCACTCACCGACGCTGTCCATATACGCGCGCAGCGAGGCGAGGGCTTCGGCAAATATCGGATCCTGCTCGGCCTGTTCGTCCAGCACCGCATCCGAGGCGTCGCGCAGCGCGATCAGCACCTCGTCGGGGAAGCGGCGCACATCGGTGCCGCCTTCGCGAATGGTGGCAATCGCCGCGGCTTGCTCGTTGACCTGATCGCCCAAGTTATAGGTGATATTCGCCATACAGGCTTCGGTCATGACGTTCTGCGTGCGCTCATCGAGACCGTTCCAGACATCCATATTGATGATGATGCTGTCCCAGCTCGAGGGCTGATGCCAACCGGGGAAATAGTAGTAATCGGTGACCCGCTGAAAGCCGAAGCCGACGTCAAGCTGCGGCGCCGAGAATTCCGCCGCGTCAATGCGTCCGGTTTCCAGCGACAGATAGATTTCGCCTGCCGGAACCAGCTGGGTATTGGCGCCGAGACGCGCCATTGCCATGCCGCCGAGACCGGCAATGCGCATGTTCAGACCCTGCAGATCCTCGACCGAGTTGATCTCGCGGTTGAACCAGCCACCGGCTTCGGCGCCGACCAGATGGCAGGGCAGAACCTTGACGTTGAACGGGTCATAGGCACGCTGGATGATCTCCAGACCGCCGCCCTCGAACATCCATCCCAGCGCGATATCCGGGGTCGGGCCAAAGGGCATCGAGCCGACAAGGTTGGCAACGGGGATTTGCTGGGCCCAATAGCCGATCCAGTCAAAGCCCATCTGCAACGCGCCCGAGCTGACCGCGCCGAAGACTTCAAAGCCGGGCACAAAATCGCCCGCGCCATGCACATTGATCGTTACCGCACCGTCGGTCATCTCGTTGACCCGCTCGGCCCACAGCGTCGGGCTGGGCCCGATCGAGGGCACGTTCAGGCCAAATACGCTTTGCAGGTCAAAGGTTTGGGCATTTGCAGCACCCGTAACAGCAAGCGCCGCCGCCGCTGCCAGAGTGGGTAGCGTGGTAAATTTCGTCATGTCTCTCCTCCCTCAAGTCTTGGCTCTGTGACGAGCCGAAATCTCTGTGATGCGGTGCTCATGCATGCGCCGCTGCCGAAAGATTAGTTACAGCCAAATCTATTTGCAAGCGAAAGTTTGTTATTGGCAAATGTATTTGCAAGTGACTAATTGTGTGCGTAACCAGGATGCAAATCTTGTCGCAGTTGCAAGCCGGAGTTGATTCGTCCGGTGAAGAGGGAAAGAGCCATGGATGGAATTCGAGACGCAGTCGCCGTGGTGACCGGCGCCGCCCAAGGCAACGGGCGGGCCATCGCGCTGGGATTGGCCGCAGCGGGCGCGCAGGTTGCCTGTTGTGATCTGCAATCCGAGGCGGTGCAGGCGCTGGCTGCCGAGATTGTCGCGGGCGGTGGCAAGGCCATCGGCGTGCGGCTGGATGTGACGCAGCCGGGCGAATGCGCCACCGCGGCGCGGGTGGTGGCCGAGGTCTTGGGGCCGGTGGAAATCTTGGTGAACAACGCCGGTATCATCCGCCGCACCACCCCCGATTCCGACAGTTTCGCCCAGGATTGGGACGCGATGCTGGCGGTGAACGCGACCGGCACCATGCAGATGGTGCGCATTTTGCTGCCGCAACTGCGCGCCACCAAGGGCCGGATCATCAATCTGGCCTCAATCATGTCGGTCAGCGCTGGGCCGGGGTTGAGCGCCTATGCCGCCTCCAAAGGTGCGGTTTTGCAACTGACCAAGGCGCTGGCGCATGACCTCTCGCCCGACGGTATCCGGGTGAATGCGATTGCCCCCGGCGTCATTGAAACCCCAATGACCGAAGTGACCCGCGCCGATCCCGAGGCCATTGGCCGCTTCATGGCCCATACGCCGATGCGCCGCGTGGGTCGCCCCGAAGAACTGGTCGGGCCGGTTCTGTTTCTGGCCTCCGAGGCCTCGAGTTACGTGACCGGCGCGCTGCTGCCGGTCGATGGCGGCTATCTGACCGCATGAGTGAGGAAATGACGATGAAAACCCATGAAGTAGATGTTCTGGTGGTGGGCTCGGGCGCGGGCGGTCTGGCAACCGCGGTGGCCGCCGCGCACCGGCGGCTGGATGTTCTGGTGGTGGAAAAAGAGCCGGTTTTCGGCGGCACCACCGCACGTTCGGGCGGCTGGATGTGGGTGCCCGGCAACGGCCCTGCCATGCGCGCCGGAGTTGAGGATAGCGCCGAGAAAGCACGGACGTATCTGCAGCATGAAGCCGGTGAGCATTTCGATGCCGAGCGCGTCGATGCCTTCCTTGAGGCCGGCCCGAAAGCGGTGTCCTTCTTTGAGGATAACACCAACCTGCAGTTCGATCTCGGCCCGTTCTTTGCCGATTACCACCCCGATGCGCCGGGCGGTATGGATGGTGGCCGTTCGATCGTCGCGCGGCCTTTTGACGGGCGCGAATTGGGCAGCGAGATCCGCCGGCTGCGCCCGCCGCTTAAAGAGATCACTTTTCTCGGCATGATGATCGGCTCGGGCAAGGAATTGCTGCATTTCTTCAATGTTATGCGCTCGCCGGTCTCGGCCTTCTATGTCGGCAAACTGTTCATGAAATTCCTCTATGATATGGCGTTCTACGGGCGTCCGATGCGGTTGATGAACGGCAACGCATTGGTCGGGCGGCTGGCGAAGTCGGCCTTCGACAAGGATGTGCCGATCTGGACCCATGCGCCGGTCTCGAAACTGCTGCGCGACGACTCGGGCCGGGTGATTGGCGCCCGGGTCGAGCGCCGCGACGGGCCGGTCGAGGTGATCGCGCGCAAGGGCGTGGTGCTGGCAGCGGGCGGCTTTCCGCAGGATGCGCTGCGCCGCAAAGAGCTGATGCCGCATGCGCCCAGCGGATACGAGCATGTCTCGCCTGCGCCTCCGGGCAACACCGGCGACGGGCTCCGCCTTGGCGAATCGGCGGGCGCGGTGGTCGACACCACGCTGCCCCATGCCGCCGCATGGGTGCCGATTTCGCGCCCGGTTCGCCCCGATGGCACGCTCGGAACCTTTCCGCATTTCGTCGACCGCTCGAAACCCGGCGTGATCGCCGTGACCCGCTCGGGCCGCCGCTTTGTCAACGAGGCGAACTCTTACCACGACTTCTGTCAGGCGATGGTCGCGCGCTGCCGCGAGGAAGACGGCGAGGGCGCCGAGCCCGCCGCATGGTTCATCACCGACCACCGTGCGTTCCGCAAATACGGGCTCGGCTTTGCCAAACCCGCGCCGGTGCCGTTCAAATCGCTGATCAAGAACGGCTATCTCTTGCAGGGCAAAACCCTTGCCGATCTCGCCGCACAAATCGGCGCTGATCCCGCGCAACTGCAGCAAACCGTAACCGAGTTCAACGGCCCCGCCGCGCGCGGCGAAGATCCCGCCTTTGGCAAGGGCACGACCAGCTACAACCGCTCGCTCGGCGATCCCGAGCACGGGCCCAACCCCTGCCTCGCGCCGCTCAAAGACGGGCCGTTCTATGCGGTGCGCCTCTATGTCGGCGATCTGGGCACCTTCGCGGGGCTGAAAACCAACAGCAATGCGCAGGTGCTGGATGAGGGTGGCAAGCCACTTGGCGGGCTCTACTCGGTGGGCAATGACGCGGCCTCGATCATGGGCGGCAATTACCCCGGCGGTGGCATCACCTTGGGACCGGCAATCACCTTCGGCTATATCGCCGCACGGCATATGTCGTCCGCCAATGACTGAGCGTGTGCAGCTGCGGCAGGGTCTGATTCTGGGCCTGCTCGCCGCGCTGAGTTGGGGGATCTATAACGTCGGCGCAGAGATCGGGCAGGCCACCGGATTCCGTCCGGTGGACCTGACCATGTTGCGCTACGGCGGCGCGGCACTGTTGATGCTGCCGCTCCTCTATCTGGCCCGAAATCGCCTGCCTGCCTTGCGCCAGATCGCCATTCTGTCGCTGCTCATCGGGCCGGGCTTTGCGCTTTTGTTCAACGAGGGCTTCCAGCGCGCGCCGCTCTCGCATGCGGTGGTGATCGGGCCGGGCACTTCGATGCTGGTGGCGAACATCCTTGTGCGGCTGATCGACCGCAGCAAAATGAGTTGGAATCGCAATATCGGCATGGCGATCCTGATTGCCGGGCTGTTGATCATTGCCGCAGATGCACCGCCGCCGCGCGCTTCGGGCGGGGCGGTCTGGCTCGGCGATCTTTGTTTTCTGGGCGCCGGTTCGCTCTGGGGCTGCTATGTGTTCATCATGGGCCGCTGGCGTCTGCCGCCGATTGAAACCACCGCTGCGATTGCTACGCTGTCGTCGCTGTTCTTTGTGCCGCTCTACCTGATCCAATGGGGGCTGCCGCCGATGACGCCCAAACTCTGGGCCGAGCAGTTCTTTTATCAAAGCGTGATGGGCGGCTGTCTGGCCTTCATCATCTTTGCCGCCACCGTCCAGCGCCTCGGGGCAGGGCGGGCGGCGCTGTTCTCGGCCCTCGTGCCCTCCTGCGCGGTGCTGCTGGCGATTCCGATCACCGGCCAGTTTCCCAACGCATGGCAATTGACCGGCGTTATCGTCACCACTTTGGGGTTGATCGTGTCGATGGATCTGCGCCGCGCGCGGCCAGCGCGATTGCCCACCGCGGGATGAGGCGCTAGCTATGGCGCAGACTGCAATGGGGAGGGGCCAGCGCGTGACGGAGACAGTTCGGCAGCCGGGAAAGGCGCAACGCGGCATTCGCTCGCTGGATACGGCGGGGGCGATTTTGCGGGTGATGGCCGAGGCCTCGGGGCCGATGAAGCTGCGCGATCTGGCCGAGGCGATCGAGGTCGCGCCGGCGCAGCTCCATCCCTATCTGGTCAGCCTGCGGGCGATGCGCATGGTCGAGCAAACCGAGACCGGTCAATACGGGCTCGGCCCTTTCGCGTTGGAGGTCGGGCTTAGCCGGTTGCGCGCGCAGGATGCCTATCACGAGGCGCTGCTGCGGATTTCCGCGCTGGCCGAAGAGACCCGCCTGATGGTCGCGCTCTCGGTCTGGGGGCTGCACGGGGTGACCATCGTGCATGTCCGCGAAAGCATCGCCCGCATCCATGCCAACGTGCGCGTCGGCGGCGGCTTCGGGCTGACCACCACCGCCACGGGCCGGCTGTTTCTGGCCTTCATGCAAAGCGCCGCCACCGAGCGGCAACTCCAGCGCGAGATGGATGAGCGCGCCACCTCCGAGCTGGATTTCGATTTTGACGCCGAAGGGTTCCACGCCGAGATCGCGCGCATCCACGCGCAGGGCTATGAGACCACGCTCGACCTGCCGATCCCCGGGATCAGCGCGGTCGCGGCGCCGGTGTTCGACTATTCCGGCACGATGAAACTGGCGGTCACGCTGATCGGCCCGACCCGCCAGATCGACCTGAGCGCGGACGGGCCAGCGGTGCGCGATACGCTCGAGTTCACCCGCCAACTTTCGGCGGATCTGGGGTATCGGCCTGAGTAACCCGCGGATGCTGCACAGCTATTCACGACAAAACCGGCGGCCACCTATGTGACCGCCGGTTTCAATTCTTGCCTTATCCCGCGCGGGCGGGGGCGATTACTGCGAGGCCATGAAGGCTTCGGTTCTGTCGATGAAAGCGTCGATCACCTCGTCACCGGCAGCTTCGCGCACTTCCGCCATCAGATGCGAGGTGGCCTCGCGCATGGCGGCGATATCCTCGGGGGTGGCTTCGACCACCTCATGACCGCGCTCGACACCATCCGCAAGAATCCGCTCGAGGTTGGAGTTGTAGAACTCGATCCACATGGTCTTCCACTGGTCCCCCGCCGAGTCGATCAGCGCCTGACCTTCGGGCGACAGTTCGGCATAGCTGTCGGGGTTCATCACCAGTGACATCGCCAGCGAGCCCAGCGGCATCGTATAGCTGTAATCGGTAACCTCGGCGATGCGGAAGGAATCGTAGACCGACCAGTCCGACAGCACACCGTCCAGCGTGCCACGGTTGATCGACTCGGGCGCTTCGGTGATCGAGATCGCCTGTGGCACACCGTCAACCGCCAGCACGGATTCGGTCTGATACTGGCCCAACACGCGCAGACGCACGCCGCTCAGCCCCGAAATATCGTCAATCCGGTCGCGGTTATGGATGATATAGGGGCCAGTGGTCCAGACCGAGACGATTTTCAGATTGTCGCCGGTTTCCAGAATACCCTCTTGGTGCAGCTGCCAAGCGACATTGCTGCCCTGTTCGACGCTGGTCACCATGCCGGGCAGTTCAAACAGCCCGTAATGCGGATAGACACCGGGATTGCGGCCGGGAACGATATGGCCGAAATCGGCAATGCCGGTCGAGACAATGCGGTCTTGCTGGTTCGGGTCACGGCCCAAAGTGCCGCCCGAATAGACCACCACCGAGAACTCGCCATTGGCCTGCTCGGTGAGCCATGCCGCGAAAGGTTCGAGCATTTCGGTGACAAAGGATGCGTTGGCCGGAAAATAGGAGGCCAGCGACATTTCGCGGGCGTCGGCCCCCTGCGGAGCGAGCCCAGCGACGCTGGCCAGCACGGCACCGGTGATCACGGATTTAAATGCGTTCATGAAGTTCTCCCATCGTTGGCGCCGATTTTGTGGTCACCAGTTATGTTGATTCGCCTGAAGCTAATGTAGGGATATGATCAATTAGATGAACCTATTGTGTCAATGATTTTCGCGCGTAAATGGCGAGAAGTTTGGCGCGATAGGTCGTTCGCCCATCTATTGCAGCGAATTTCAACGACTTGAGGCATTCCCCGCAGTGACTGTTGCGCGGCCTCGGGTCTGTTAACTGTATTGAGGTTGCGTGTTCCAGCGGGCGCCCCCGCGTTCCCCGATCCGCGCGCATGGCCTGCAGCGGGGAGGCCCCGCCCGCGCGAGGGAGGGCGCGCGGGCGGGGTTGTGGCCCTTCTCGGGGCCAGTCTTATGCGCGGATCAATCCGCCAGCGAAACGCCGTTCTCATAGAGCATATGCGCTCCGGCCCAGAAGGCATGCGCGCCGGTCGGCACCTGATACGGCATAATCACGCGGCAAATTGGGCCTTTGTCGATGTTCTGCGCGTCAAACAGCACGCATTCGCCCTTGCCGCTGTTCATATTGGTCACGAAGGTCACGATATAGCCGTCATCCTCACCCTTGGCGTTGATCCGCGGTGCGAAGGGGGCCTCGCTGACGAATTCGCCCTTGGGCATGATGAAACGGTCGGTCTTGCCGGTCTGGAAATCGTATTTCTTCAACCCGTCCAGCAGCCACTCGCCTTTGACCGGCAGGGCGTTATAGCTGAACCGCGACTTGCGCCCGTTATACATGCCGTTGACCATCGGGAATTCGCTGATCTCGTCGTCGAGCTTTTCTTCACGGGTCTCGCCGGTCTTCATATTGAAGCGCCAACGGTGCATATGGGTGCCCTGCGTGTGCATATCGAGCATCCGGCACATGCGCTCATAGCCCTCTTTCGGCAGATCGCTCAGATCGGGCACCGGATTGGGCATGATGCAGCCTTCCTGCACGACCCAATCGCCCTCTTCATAGCAGTTCGACAGATGCAGGATGTAGCAAGGCTCGGCCTCGAACCAGCGCACATCCTCATTCGAGCCAAACCGCGGGATCACCCCGAAGCGCGCCGGAACATCGCGCCAGAAGCCCAGTCTGTGGCTGCCCTTCTTGAGCCGCTCGGGATCAAAGAACATCGGCAGATCATGCAGGATCGAGTAATTCTCGGTCATCCCCATATCATGCGGCCAGCGCGGACCGGGCAGATCAATCGGCACGTAATGCACCAGATTGTTCTCGGCATCGACGACGCCGTAGTTCATATAGGGCGGTTTTTCGGCGAAGTTGAAGAACATCATATGGCCAGTATGCTCATCGACCTTGAAGTGCGAGCAAATCCCGCGATCCCCAAGTGCCGCCGCCCAATTGTCATCGGGTCCCAGCGTCTCGAGCGTCTGGCTGTCGATGCGGTAGGGTTCCGAGCATTGCGACATCGCGACGATGATCTTACCCGCATGCACCACAACGTCGGTGCCGGTGTTATCCTTCATCGCGCTGATGCTGCCCCAGCCGCGTCGCTGTTTGCGGCGGGGTTCCATGATCCCCGGCCAGAGCGATTTTCCCGCGCCTTTCTCGGCCAGAAAGCCGGTGGTCTGGGTGTAGCGGTTGCGATATTCGACCTTGCCCTCGTTGAACCAGATCGCATGCAGCATGCCGTCGCCGTCGAACGGATGATATTTGCCGATCGGCTCATGCACCTGATTGTGGCCGTTGCGCACATACATGCCCTGCAGGTCCTTGGGGATCTCGCCGATCACCTCGAGTTCGGGGCCGCGGGCGGTGTATTCCAGATCAATCGGCTTATGCGGGCCATTCAGATATGGGTTGTCGTTCTCGGCGCTGATCGTCGAGTGACCATGGGCGAAAATATCTAGCATCTGTCTCCTCCTCAATATCGGTTAACGGGCTCAGTCCACGAGTTCCAGAACCGCAGCGCTGGCGACACCGGCGGCACCGGTGATCGCAACCACGCCGCGCCGCAATCCGCGCAATTCCAATTCGTCCAGCAGGCTGCCGACCAGAACCGCGCCGGTCGCGCCCATCGGATGCCCCAGCGCAATCGAGCTGCCGTTGACATTAAACTTATCCATCGGCGCCTTCATTTGCTGGATATAATGCAGGGTGACGGCGGCGAAACTGTCGCGCACCTCCCAGAGGTCCATGTCGTCGGCGCTCATATTCGCACGGGCCAGCGCTTTGCGTGTCGCCTCAACGGCGCCGATCTGGGTGATCGCCACATTCGCCTCGGCGGTCGAGATAATCCGCGCGCGCGGCTTCAGCCCGTGGCGCTTGGCCGCCGCCTCGGAGGCCAGCACAACCAGCGCCGCGCCATCCGCCATCGCGGGGGAGTTGCCGGCGTGGTGCACGTGGTTCAGCGGCCCGAGGTCGGGGAAAAGCGCGCGCACCGTATCGCCGTCGCGGCCCTCGCCAGCTTTGACGAAAGCGGGGTCAAGCGCGGCCATCTTCTCGGCGGTATTGCCGCGGCGGATGGTCTCGTCCTGCGCAAGAATGACCTCGCCCGCGGCATTGCGCACCGGCACGATCGAGCGAAAGCGGCCCGCGTCCTGCGCCGCGGCCGCACGCTCTTGCGACAGTGCGGCATAGGCGTCGCAGTCCTCGCGGCTAAAGCCGAATTGCGTCGCCACCAGATCCGCCGCAACGCCGGGATGCATGGCGCCGAGTTTGCGCGCGATCTCGGGGTCCATGAACATCGCGCCCTTGTCCGAGAGCATCGGTGTGCGCGACATCATCTCGACCCCGCCCGCGACCGTCACCACGCCATGGATCGCCGCGCGTTCCGCCATCATCGCGGTCGCCGACAGGCCCGAGGCGCAGAAGCGGTTCAGCGTCGCCGCCGGAGCGCTATGCGCCCAGCCCGCCATCAAGGAGGCGGCCTTGCCGATATTCGCGCCCTGATCGCCAACCTGCGTGGCGCAGCCGATCAAGGTGTCATCGGCATAGCTGTCCAACCCGTCGAATCGCTGCGCCATTTCGGTGAACAGCCCGCCCAGCAGGTCAACGGCGCGCAGCTCGGAGAGGGTGGCGCCTGCCTTGCCGCGCCCGCGCGGTGTGCGAATGGCATCAATGATGAAAGCGTCCATGAGTCCTCTCCCGGATAGTCCCGTGTTTCTGGCGTCACAATACATACCCTGAACCAATAATCAAGCGATTGAATCGCGGAGGTTTCGAAAAAATCGCCGAGGGCAGGGGTGCGATCTTTGGTGGCGTGCGGTCCATGATGCTATATATATAAGGCATAGGGTGGTGTTCGGCTTGCTTTGTCCCGTGGGCTTGTGTGGCGATAAATCTGTGTTTGAGGTGCATAAGAAATATTGATTAGGTCTTTTTAATGTAATACAAGGGTGCGGAATCGAGTTCTAGTGAGAGGGTGCGCCTTGGATAAAATGCCTGAAATCAGGGTTCTTCCGGACCTTCTGGCCCGCAATCGCAGCACCTATGGCGATTGGACCTGCCTTGTTGATCCGCTCGACCGCGCGCGGATCGCTGATGGGCCGGCGCGGCGGTTGACCTGGGCGCAGTTCGGCGCGCATGTGGATCGCGTGGCGCTGGCGCTTGCACGGGCGGGGTTGCACCGCGGCGATGTGGTGGTGCTGGCCGCGCCAACGCTGAGCGAGACGCTGGTCGCGCAGATGGCCTGTCTGGAGTTGGGGCTGATCATCGCGCCGGTCGCCGCGCAGTATCGCGAGGGCGAGATCGGCGCGATCATCGATCGTCTGTCGCCGCGCGCCCTGATCGGGTTCACGCGCTTGGGCAAGCACGCCAATGCCGCGATGCTGGCTGCGCTGGCACAGGGGCGCGGGCAGGGCGGGGCGCTGGCTCCGACGGTTTTCGCGTTTGGCGATGATCTTCCCGAGGGTGTGCAGAGCCTCAATGATGATGCCGCGCTGACGCCGGATGAACAGGCCGAACTGGATGTCGCCCGCGCCGCTGCCGCGCTTACCCCCGAAGATACCGCCTTCATTATCTTTACCTCCGGCACCTCGGCGCGGCCCAAAGCGGTGCCGCGCAGCCACCGCGCGACGCTGCATGTGCGCAGCTTCCTTGAGGATGTCGCCGATCTGCCGATGGGCGGGTGTTTCCTCTCGCCGCGGCTGCTGAACACCATCGGATCGCTGGCCAACGGCCTGCCCGCGTGGCTGCATTCGGCGGCGCGTATGGTGCTGCACCACCCCTTTGATCTGGATGTCTTTCTGCGCCAGATCGTCGAGGAACGCCCCGAAGTCACCAGTTGCCCGCCCGCCATGCTCAATATGATCCTGCAGCGTATCGAGGAGGGCGAGACTGTCGATCTCGGTGGTCTCCATCATATCACCTCGGGTTCGGCGCAAATCCGGCCCGAGTTGTTTCGCGAATTCCGCGAACGCTTTGGCATCTCGCTGGTCAATGTCTACGGCTCGAGCGAAGGCGCAATGCTGATCGCCTCGGACAGGGATATCCCCAGCGAGGTGGATCGCGGCCATTGTTTCCCGCGCCATGCCGAAGGGTGCCCCGGATCGCGGCTGCGCACCGTTGCGGGCACGCAAACCCGCATTGTCGATCCCGGCAGCGAGGTGGAAATTACCCAGCCCGGCAAGAACGGCGAGTTGCGGCTGAAAGGCGTGGGCATCCTCAAGGGCTATTGGGATGATCCCGCGGTGACCAAAGAGTCCTTCGATGCGGAGGGTTGGTTCAAGACCGGCGATCTCTTCACCATTTCCGGCGACGCGGGGCAGTATCTGACATTTGCCGGTCGGTTGAAAAACATCATCGTGCGCGGCGGGCTCAATATCTCCGCCGAAGAGGTGCAGGGGCTCGCGCTCAGCCATCCTTTGGTTGCCGAGGCGGTCGCGGTGGCAGTGCCGGACGCCAAACTGGGCGAGAAAGTCGGGCTGGCGGTGGTGCTGCGCAACGGCGAGGGCCTGTCGTTGCCCGATCTCTGCGCCCATCTACGCGATCACTGCAAGGTGGCGGTTTTCAAATTGCCCGAGCATTTCCAAATACTTGACGCTTTGCCCGTGATGCCGAGCGGCAAAACCGATCTTCAGGCGATCCGGGCGCGCTTTCCGGGCAATGCCCCTCATGCAAAGGATTAAGATCATGGACAGAACCATGCCAGACTACAGCGTTACCGGCGACGGCCCCGTCACGCTTTTCTTGCTGCACGGTGCCTTTGGCGCCAAGGAATATTGGCAGAGCCAGTTGCAGGCGTTCAGCGATCTGGGCCTGCGTATCGTGGCTTGGGACGCGCCCGGCTATGGGGCCAGCGCGCTGCCCGAGGGCTTTTCGATTGAACTGGCCGCCGAGGCGCTGACCCATTTAATTGCCCGCGAAAAGACCGAAACCAACCTCGTGCTCGGCCATTCGATGGGTGGCATGGTGGCGATCCGCGCCTATGACATGATGCCCGAGGTGATCGACGGGCTGATCCTCTCGGCGACCAGCGCCGCCTTCGGCAATTCCGATGGCGATTGGCAGCAGCAATTCGTCGCCGCGCGCGTTGCGCCCTTGGATGCGGGCAAGCGGCTTGAGGAATTCGCGCCTGCGATGCTGCGGCGGATGTTTGCACCGGACGCGGATCATCCCGCAACCGATCTGGTGATTCAGGTGGTCTCGCAGATGAAGCCCGAAACCTTCCGCGCGGCGATCTCGGCGATCACCAAATTCGAGGCGCGCGATGTGCTGCCAAAAATCACCGTGCCGACGCTCTGCATCGCCGGTGCGCATGACCTTTCCGCCGCGCCGCCGAAAGTGATGGAGAAAATGGCCAGCAAGATCGCCAAGGGCGAATATCGCTGCATGGATCATGTTGGGCATTTCGGCTGGGCCGAAGATCCCAAAGGATTCAACGCCGAGATCGTCGATTTCCTGACGCAGAATATCCCTGCTGTTGCTGCGCGTGTGACGCAAGAGGTGGCGAATGCCTGAGATGCGCCGCAGCCCCACTGCCGCGCTGCCGTTTCATACGCAAGAGGGGCTGCGCTACCGCGATGTTGACCCGATGGGTCATGTGAACAACTCGGTCTACGCAACCCTTTTTGAGCAAAACCGCGTTGCCTTTCAAAGCGAGCCCGGCGGGTTTTGCGAGGCCGAGGGGCAGATCGCCGTGCTTGCCACGCAGACCATTGATTTCCTCCGCGAGATGCATTTCCCCGGCACGGTGGATATCGGCCTCGGCATCAGCCGCATCGGGCGCAGCAGTTTTGACTTCATCCAAGAGATCACCTTGGAGGGCGGGCTGATCGCGCGCGGCCGCTGCACGCAGGTGCTGATTGACGAAGGGGCGCGCACTTCGGTGCCGCTCTCGGGGTTGCAGATCGAGATGCTGAACCGCTGGCTGGTGGTGCCCTAAGCCCCCGTAAGCGCTTCAGTAGCTGGGATAAGCTGTTCCAAAGGCTCTGGCCTCGTGCCGTCGGCTTGCCGCGATATAGGGAAGGGGCGCACTCAAAAAAACCTGCAATGACCGGCGATTTTTCATTGACAAGAATGGTTCATTAATTGAACTTGTTTGCAAGGGCGGAACTGGGCCAAACCATGCTCCATCTGCCTTTGCGCATCCGCCAACCCCAGGCTGTCCTCACTTTGGCAGACCACATAAGGGGTGAGAGCGGCGCAGGGGCAAGGGGTGGTTGGTGTGGCGAAAAACAGGCGCCTGAACCCGTGAAAAGGGTCAAATGGAAATGCCAACATATAGGGGAGGCTGCAAATGATACTGGCGCGACTACATCGCTACTGCGTTGCTTTGGGCAAGCCGACAGCCGTCATCGGGATTCTGGGCCTGATGCTGATTGCCGTGATCACCATTCTGGCGGTGGTCGCGCGGGCGGTGTTCAACCATCCGCTGGTCTGGTCGCATGACGCGGCCAGCCTGATCATCATCATCGTGGTCGCCAGTTGCTTTCCCACCGGCGTATTGCAGCGCAAACATATCGCGATCGAGTTTCTCGGTGCCGCATTGGGCCAGAGGGCCAACCGCTGGCTCACCGCATTCGGCGCGGCGGTCACCACCCTTGCGCTGGCCGGACTGGCCTGGCAGTTGACCGGTTTCGCGATTCAGGAAACCCAAGGCCACGGCAGCACCATTGTCATGCGCATTCCCACCGGTCCGGTCTGGTGGCTGGCGGCGATTGTCGTCTGGGCCGCGGTGCCAATGCAAATTCTCGTCACCCTGCAAGCCATCACCGGCACGCTTTCGCGCCAAACCGACGGAGATCACGTATGAGCCCTGAAATGATTGGCCTGATGGGGATCGGCGCGCTGATGCTGATGATCCTGACGCATGTGCCGATTGGCATCGCGATGGGCGTCTCGGGGGTGCTGACCTTCGGCCTGTTGCGCAATTTCTCCGCCGCGTTCTCGATTGTCGGCACCGAAGCCTCGACGGTGTTTGCCAGCCTCGAACTGGCGATCATCCCGCTGTTCCTGATCATGGGCAGTTTCGCGGCCTCGGGCGGCATGGGCAAAGATATCTATCGGCTCGCCTTCGCCTTTCTCGGGCATTACCGCGGCGGCTTGGCGATGGCCACAATCGGCGGCTGCGCGGGCTTTGGCGCGGTCTGCGGCTCGTCCATCGCCACCGTCTCGACGATGACGCAGGTGTCTTACGGCGAGATGGTCAAACGCGGCTATGCGGCCTCGCTCTCGACCGGTTCGATTGCTGCCGGTGGCACCTTGGGCATCCTCGTGCCGCCCTCGGTGATCATCGTGCTCTATGCGGTGCTGGCCGAGCAGTTCATCCTCACCCTATTCACCGCCGCGCTGATCCCGGCGTTGCTGGCGGTGATCGGCTATATGATCTCGATCTGGATCTTTGTCGTCCTCAACCCGAATGCAGGCCCGCGCGGCGAGCGTTCGAACTGGTGCGAGCGTGCCGCTGCGGTGCGCGAAAGCTGGGCCACGCTCTTGCTGGCGATCACCGTCGCGGGCGGGATCTACACGGGCATCTTCACGGTGACCGAATCCGCGGCCATTGGCGCCATTATGGCCGTGGCGATTGCGGTGATGCGCGGCAAGATCACCTGGAAAGTGTTCTGGCACAATCTGCACAGCACCGCCGCGACCAGCGCCATGCTCTATGTCATCCTGATCGGCGCCAGCGTGTTCAGCTATGCGCTCACCCTGTCGCGGCTGCCGGCCAACATCGTGAATTATGTCGGCGCGCTGGATGTGGCGCCCTTGGTGATCATCGCGGTTTTGATGCTGATCTACATCATCCTCGGCGCGCTCTTTGACACCGTCTCGGCGATGGTGCTGACCATGCCCTTCGTCTTTCCGCTGATCCTTAACATGGGCTATGATCCGATCTGGTGGGGTATCGTGATGGTGATGGTGATCGAGATCGGCATGGTGACGCCGCCGATAGGCATCAACGCGCTGATCATAAAATCGATGTTACCGGGCAGTAAGTTGAGCGATATCTACAAGGGGATCTTGCCGTTTCTGGTCTCCGACCTTATCCGCCTGACATTGGTGATCCTGTTCCCGGCGCTGATCATGTGGCTGCCGACAATCATGGACCTTCCGCGCTAACACCCTGCAGGGATGCGCCCCTCGGGGCGCCTCCTTGACTTCCGCGCGCCAACCGGTGTGAATCCCGTCACATCATTCACAAAGGGGCTTTCATGTCCGAAAAGGAAGCCGAGTTGACCCCGAGCCCCGCGATGGTGGCCAAATATTCCGTGGTTCGCGCGCTGGCCGTGCTGGGGGACACTTGGACGCTTTTGATCGTGCTCTCGGCGTTCCGAGGCACCAGCCGGTTTACCGATTGGCAAAGCGAGTTGGATATTCCCAAAGCGGTGCTGGCCAACCGGCTCGACCGTCTGGTTGAGGTCCGCGTGTTCACCCGCCGCCCGTCGCAGGCCGGTGGCAAGCGGATGGAGTATTTTCTCGACGAGGCCGGACTTGATCTCTGGGAGCCTCTGGTCGCCATGCTGCGCTGGTCGCGGCAATGGTATGGGCCGGAGGGTCATGAGAGCCTGCACTTCCATCATGAGGGTTGCGGCGCCGATAGCGATTTGGTGCTGAGCTGCTACACCTGCGCAGGCCCTTTGACGCCTTTCAATACATTTGCTGAACCGGGTCCGGGCGAGGGTCTGGAGGCGCGCGTCGAGCCGCATTCGCGCAGGCGCGCCAATTCCGCGATCCGCCACGGCGAAGAGGCCTTCGGGTCCTCCGAGGCGCTGACCTTCTTTGGCGACATGTGGGCACCGGCGATTGTCGCCACCGCTTTGCGCGGCGGGCGGCGGTTCAACGACCTTGTCTCTTATCTGCGCATCCCGCCTTTGGTGCTGTCGATGCGGCTCAAAGAGCTCTTGGCGATGGGCGTTATCTCGCGCCGCACTATTGAGGATAGCGAGCGTTATGAGGCGTTTCACCTAACTCGCAAAGGGTTGGATTTGTTCCCATATGTGGCGATGATCGCGAAATGGGGCGATAAATGGTGCGATGATGCCAGTGGTGTGCCGCTGGTCTTTCACCATAAGGACTGCGGCCATGAATACACGCCGGTGTTCCGTTGCTCCGCATGCGGCGGGCGCATCCACCGCGCCGATGTCAAATTCCTGACCGGTCAGCCCTAGGCCGCTGCACTCTCTCACTTTGGGCCTTTGCTATGCGCGCTTCGGCGGGCTGTCTTCTGCCGTTCTACGCGCGCCGATGCTGCGCGCATCCGGCGTCTTCTGAATTGACAGGCGATTTTTCGTATGTTCTTTTAATGAAGTGAAATCCCGTTGTGCACCGCTCCCGGATCGGGTGTGCGCTGCTTGAAAGGAACTGATGTGTCCCCACGTTTTGGCTCCAAAGACCTGCGCGCAGAGCTGGTCACGCGCTTGGGCGCCGCGCTCCCCGCCATCGCCGCGCCGATGTTCATCGTCTCCGGCGTCGAGCTGGTCTCGGCGGTTTGCGCCCAAGGTATGGTCGGCGCCTTCCCCTCGCTGAACGCTCGCGATCCCGAAGAGTTGCGCGGTTGGCTGGCACAGCTCAACGCCAAGGCGCAAGAGCCCGGTCGCGCCGCCTATGCCGTTAACCTTGTCACCCATCGCAGCAACGCCCGTTTTGCCGCAGATCTCGAGGTCTGCGCCGAGGCCCGCGTGCCGCTGATCATCACCGCGCTTGGTGGTCCGAAGCCCGCAATCGAAGCGGTGCATGGCTGGGGCGGGTTGGTCTTCGCCGATGTGAACTCGCCAAAATTTGCCCGCAAAGCCGCCGAGGCGGGTGTCGACGGGCTGATCCTTGTTTGCAATGGCGCGGGCGGTCACACCGGTCTGGTCTCGCCCTTTGCCTTTGTCGATGAGGTGCGCAGTTTCTTTGATGGACCAATTGTTGTCGCTGGCGGGATCAGCAGCGGCGGCGCGATCCGTGCCACGCAGTTGATCGGTGCCGATCTGGCCTATCTCGGCACGCGGTTTCTGGCGGCGGACGAAAGCAACGCGGTCGAGGATTATAAGGCAATGGTCGTGGACAGCAGCTATGACGATATCATCGCCACCGATGCGATCACCGGCGCCTTGGCCAACAAGCTGCGTCCCAGCCTGTTGCGCGCCGGAATTGACCCGGACACGCTGCAGGGCGGCGGCGGCTTCGACCTGAGCGCGCTTGAGGGCAAGGCGAAGCGCTGGCGCGATCTATGGTCCGCAGGTCACGGCGTCGGCGCCAGCCAGCACCGCCAATCCGCCGCAGAGATCGTCGCCGAGCTCAAAGCCGGATACCAAGCCGCCGGTTGACGCGACAGGCCGTTAGGTCGGGGCAGGTCTTGTAAAGCGCCCCCCAAGAAAGCCAAACTGATGGTTAAAACCCCCGAGAGGCGCGCGCCCGCCGCCTCCGCCCATACCCATGCGGAGGGTGAAGATCCGATCCGCTGGCGCATCCTCGCGGTGCTGATCGTCACCATGTTCATGACGCTGATCAACGTCAGCATTGTGAATGTGGCGCTGCCCTCAATCGGGCGCGGATTGGGCGCGACGCCTGCGGATCTGCAGTGGGTATTATCCGGCTATGCGTTGACCTTCGGCGTGATCCTGATCGCCGCAGGGCGCGCGGGCGATATCATGGGGCGCGGCGGAATATTCGTTGCTGGCGTGGCGATATTCACCCTGTCTTCTGTCGCGGCAGGCATGGCGCCAAGCGCCGAGTGGCTCAATATCGCGCGGGTCACCCAGGGGATCGGCTCGGGTCTGTTGAACCCGCAGGGGTTGGGCATGATCCAGCAGTATTTTCGCGGCGCCGAGCGCGGACGGGCCTTTGGTCAACTCGGCATCGCGGTCGGGCTCTCGGTCGCTATTGGGCCGGTGCTCGGCGGGTTGCTGATCGAATTGGGCGGGCCAAATCTGGGTTGGCGGCTGACCTTTCTGGTCAATGTGCCCATCGGCATCGCCGCAATTGTGCTGGCGCTCAAGTGGTTCCCGCGCCCCTTGATCCGCCGCTTTCCCAGCCTTCCCGTGGCGCTGCGCGACCTCGACGCCATCGGCGCACTGCTGCTCGGCTTGGCGCTTCTGGCGCTGCTCATTCCCTTTGTCGAAGCGCGCAACACGCCGATCCTCTGGCTCCTGCTCCCCTGCGCCGCCGCGCTAACCGCGCTCTGGCTCTGGTGGGAGCGCCGCTATCAGCGGCTCGGGCTTGACCCGATGTTCGACCTGCAGATTTTCAGGCACAGCAGCTTTCGCAACGGCATTCTGGTGATCGCCTTTTTCTTTATGGGCATGCCCAGCCTCTGGGTATTGGTCGCGCTTTATGTCCAGGAGGGCGGCGGTGGCACGGCGCTGGATGCCGGTTTGATCGGCGTGCCCTCGTCATTGATCGGCGCCTATGCCGCGCATTGGGCGGGCAGCCGCGTGGCGCGCTACGGGCGCAAAATGGTGATCGGCGGGATGCTCGTCACGCTCATCGGTGTGGTGCTCTGCGTGCTGGTGATCCTCTTGCATGAGGTGGGGCAGGTCAGTCTCTGGTGGCTCGCCGGTGCGATGTGTTTTGTCGGCGTGGCGCAGGGGTTGGTGATCAGTCCGAACCAGACCCTGACGCTAGAGCAGGTGCCGCTGGATTATGCCGGCAGTTCCGGCGGGATCATGCAGACCGGCCAGCGGATCGGCACGGCGGTCGGCTTTGCGGTGATCACCGCCGCGACCTACGCCACGCTCGCGGTGAGTTCCTGGGCGCTGGCGGTGACGGCGGGGCTGGGCCTGATCGCGCTGATGGTGCTGCTGGGAATGGCGGTGGCTTACAAAGACCTGCGCGCGCGCAAAGCCTAGCGCTCGGGAAGTGGTTAATGAAACACCCGACCGCCGTTGACCAGTAGCGTCTGGCCGGTGATATAGCGCGCCCTATCCGAGGCGAGAAACAGCACCGCATGGGCGATGTCCTCAGGCTCGCAAATCACTTTCATCGGCGCCTCGTCCCGCACCTTGGCGCGGTTTTCCTCGGTCATACGCTGCACCGCGCGGGTGTTCGTCGGGCCGGGGCAGACGGCGTTCGCGGTGATCCCTGCGCGGCCGAATTCGCGCGCAATCCCGCGGGTAAAGCCCAGAATCCCTGCCTTCGCCGCCGCGTAATCGACGCAGCCCAGATCGCCGTTCAGCGCCGTATCCGAGGCAATCGAGATCACCCGTCCGGTCTTGCGCGCCTTCATCGACGGCAGCACCTCGCGGGTGCAATGGATTGCCGCGCGCAGCGAGATGTCCAGCACGAAATCGAGTGTTTCATGGCGCGCCGTGGCAAAGGACGACATATCTGCGCGCGCCGTTTGGCCGAGGTTGTTAATCAAGATGTCCACCGGTCCGAGCACCTCCGCGGCCTCGGTAAAGGCGGAGGTGATCGTTTCGAGTCGGGTGAAGTCCCCCTGCACGATATGCACGTCGCTGCCCAATGCGCTTGCGTCCCGCGCGGTTTGTGCCAGCGCCTCGCCGTCAATATCAAAGAGCGCGAGCCTCGCGCCCTCTGCCGCAAAGCCGAGCGCAATCCCGCGTCCGATCCCCTGCGCGGCGCCGGTGATCGCCACCACTTTCTTGTCGAATTGCGTCATTGTGCATCCTTTCGGTCATCGGTTTATCTGCCAGTTGCAGGTGTCGGCGCCCGTGATGTCTGGCCCGTCCTGCGCGCAGCGAATCAACGCACGGTAGGTGGCGAAGGGTCAAAGAGGGGGAGCGCTGCGGTTGCTCATCATGTTACACTTGCTGAACGTGAATAAAAGGCCGTTTCCACCGCTCTGGCGAGATATCTCGAACCAAAGCCTGCATGGGCAGGGTTTTGCAGCTTTCTCCCCCGCGTAAACCTCATCTGCGGCATGCAGAGCGCAATGTTCGCGAAATTCCCTTGAAAAATAGTGGCTAAAGTGATCCCGCGGGCGACGTTCTTCGTCAGCATCGATTGGGGCTATCCACTGCTCAGTCCATTGATCTGCGAAGTGCAGCAACCGCTCGCCAAATAATTTCGCACCCTTCGCTTGACGGGTCGATTTTAAAGTGTTCTTTAAGTGTAGCAATTGACGCAGAGGCAACCGGAGAGCCCCTATGACGCCGCGCTCTGAACTCCCCGCATTCCCCCGGCGCCCACGCGCTGCCTGCGCGCCAATCCAGCGCGACACCGGCACGCAAACCCGCGCCCGCGCCGACCATCCAACTCCCTGACGCAGCCCACTTAAGGAGGCGCCCCGTGCGACCGACGCAAGCAGACATCGACAGATACCGCAACGCCGGGCTTTGGGGCGATGAAACGCTCGACGACCGTTTTCAGGCGAATGCGCGGCGGGTGCCGGAGCGCGTGGCCTTGATCGACGCGCCCAACCGCAGCGATTTCACCGACGGCGCGCCGCAGCGACTGACCTACGCCGAGGTCGACGCGGCCGCATCCCGTACCGCCGCCCGCATCCGCGCGCTTGGCGTGCAGCCGGGGGAGATCGTCGTTTACCAATTACCCAATATCGTTGAGTCGGTGATCCTGCTGCTCGCCTGCAACCGCGCGGGCATGGTGGCAAGCCCGCTCTTGGTGCAGTTCAACGGGCATGAAATCGACTATGTGCTCCGGCAACTCAAGCCCCGCCTGTTCATCGGCGCGCGCTTCAAAACCCGCGATCTGACCGCCGAGGCCTCCGCGCTTTGTGCCGCGGCGGGCTGTATGACCGCACGCGTCGACGAGATCACCGAAGGCCCCGCCACGCCGGTTGATCGCGGCACCCGCGACGCCGATGATCTGGCGACGATCTGCTGGACCTCGGGCACCGAAGGGCGGCCCAAGGGGGTGATGCGCAGCTCCAACAACTGGTTCATCACCGCGCGCAATATGCTGCACGGCGCGTCGATGCGCGAAGGCGACGTTATCCTTAACACCCGCCCCTTGGTGAATATGGCCGCGATGAGCAATCTCGTCGGCTGGCTGGCCACCGCCTCGACGCTGGTGATGCATCATCCGCTGGATATGGAACTGGTGGTGCAGCAAATCCGCGACGAGCGGGTAACGATGACCTTGATGCCGCCCGCCTTTTTCGTTGCGCTGCTCAAGGATGATGCGCTGCGGGCCCGCGCCGATCTGTCGAGCCTGCGGCTTCTGGGCACCGGCTCGGCCTCGATCCCGCCATGGGCGACCGACAAGATCGAGGGCGAATTCGGCATCGAGATCGTCAACTTCTTTGGCTCGAATGAGGGCACCAGCCTGCTGAGCACGGGGCGCGAATTGCCCGATCCCGGCCTGCGCGCCACCCATTTCCCGCGCTTTGGCCGTGATGAATTCGACTGGCCCTCCTTCCCGCCGACGCAGGATTTCGAGTCCTTCCTCATCGACCCCGAGAGTGGCGAAGAGATCCTCGAGCCGGGCCGTCCGGGCGAGTTGCGTCTCAAAGGTCCGGGGATTTTCATCGGCTATTACGGCGAGCCCGAGTTGACCGCCAAAGCCTTCGACGAGGAGGGCCGCTATCGCACCGGTGATATTTTCGAGATCGCCGGTGAGGGCGAGATGGCGCGGTTTTACAGGTTCATCGGCCGCAACAAAGAGATCATCGTGCGCGGCGGGCTCAAGATCTCGCCTGCCGAACTTGATGAACTGGCCGCCGATTTCCCCGGCGCGACCGAGATCGCCTTTTTCGGCTGCGACGACGACCGCCTTGGCGAGATCGTCGGCGTCGCCGTGGTCCCTGTTGCCGGCCGCGAGGTGACGCTGGCTGAGATCATCGCCTGGCTCAAAAACAAACAAGTGGCGATCTACAAGCTGCCGCAGCATCTGCTGACGCTGACCGCTCTGCCACGCAACGCCATGTTCAAAATCCAGCGTGACCGGTTGCGCGAATTGGATCTTGAGATCAATACAAAGGAGGAAATTCAATGACATACGCACTGATAATCTGGCTGGTGTTTATCGCCTGCTGGCGCTTGGCCATGCCCAAAGAGGCGCGTGGGCGGAATTGGAACTACAGCCATATGGCGATGCCGGGCGTGGCGATGGCCATCTATGCCTTCGCGCCCGCGGGTCTGGCGGGGCCGATGGAGTTCTGGCTTTGGGGGCTGATCACCATGGTGGTTCTGGGCACCATCGGCTGGATCATCGGCCAGGCGCTGAGCAATCACTCGATCATGGATGTGGTCTACCCCTGCATCAGCTTTGGCATCGCGCTGTCGGTGGCTTTGATGGCGGCGCCCGAGATGACCCTGCGGATCTATATCGCGCTTGGTCTGATGGCGTTCTGGATGCTGCGCATGGTGCGCCATGCTTTCGGCACCAATTACGAAGTCGAACAACAGCCCTATGCCGCGCATCGCAAGCGGTTCGGCAAGCGCTGGCCGGTCTGGAGCTTCTTTGCCGTCTATATGCTGCAAGGCACGCTGGTCTGGGTCTGGTGCCTGCCTTGGGCCTTTATCGCGTTGTCGCCGGAAACCACCATGCATGTCACTGACTGGATCGGGGTTGCGGTCTGGATCGTCGGCATCCTGTTCCTGATCGTCGCCGACGCGCAGATGAACGCGTTCAAAGCCAATCCGGCGAACAAAGGCGGGATCATGGACAAAGGTCTCTGGGCACGCTCGCGCCATCCCAACTACTTTGGCGAATGCCTGACCTGGTTCGGCTATTTCATGTTCGCCCTGTCGCATCCTTGGGGCTGGATCAGCATCATCGCGCCGATCTACACTACGTGGTTCATGGGCTGGGGCTCGGCCGCACCCGGCAACGAGGGCCATATGCGCAAGACCCGTGGCGCGCTCTGGGATGATTATGTGGCCCGCGTGCCGCTGTTCTTCCCGCGTCTGTTCCTGCGCCGGGACGGAGGAAACTCCTGATGAGCGCGCTGCCGGATCTCTCGGGCCGCGTCGCCATCGTTACCGGCGCGGGCAAGGGCTTGGGGCGTCAATATGCGCTGGATCTGGCCCGCGCCGGGGCGGCGGTGGTGGTGAACAACCGCCGCCATCCGGGCGAGGCGGATGAGGAGACCTCGGCGGCGCGCACCGCTGCCGAGATCACCGCTGCCGGTGGCCGCGCCGTCGCCGATTGGTCGGCGGTGCAGGATCCCGCCAGCGGCCAGCAGATGGTTGACCGCGCGATCGAGGCCTTTGGGCGGCTCGATATCGTCATCGCCAATGCCGCCGCCCCGCAGGCGCGCAGCTTTCATAAGCTGACCGTGGATGAATTTCGCGCGGTCTTTGATGTGGGGTTTCTGGGCACGCTGCATCTGGTGCATGCCGCCTGGCCGATCCTGCGCGACCAGGGGCACGGGCGGATCATCATGACCAGTTCCAGCGCCGGACGCTATGGCCAGCACGGGATGAGCGCTTATGGCGCCTCGAAAAGCGCGGTCGACAGTCTGGTGCGCACATTGGCTGCCGAGGGCACCTCGAATGGGGTGATGGTGAATGGCGTTTCGCCCTATGCGCATACGCCGATGACCGCGAGCCATATCACCGGCGAGATGGCCGAGGCCTTCGTGCCCGCGCGGGTGTCGCCCTTGGTGCTCTGGCTGGCATCTGATGCCTGCGATGTCAGCGGGTCGATATTGGTCGCCGGTGGCGGGCGGTTCCGCAGTGTCGAGACGGTGGAGACCGTCAGCCTCGATGCGCCGGAGGGGATCGCCGATATGATCGCGCGCTTGCCTGATGCCGAACGCGCGGCGCATCCCAACTCGAACCATGCGTTTGACACGCTGCTGGTCGAATGCGGATTCGCACCCCGCGCGCCGGTTTGACGCGTAGGGGCAGGGGGGGGGGCGCCCAGCCATAGTTGAAGCAAATCTTACTCCGGCACATGCAAAGGTGCCGGAGTTTTTTCGTCGTCGGCATACCTGCTCAACCCGTCTAGCCCGGGGCCACCCCGGGCCGCGCCCGACCCTCCCCATGGGAGGGCGCCTTGGCGATGGCGTGAGATGCTCGACTGACATCTCTGCTTTCGAGCGCACCGCTCTGTGGAGGGGGTAGTTACGCTCACCCAAGGACGGGCGCGTCCCCTTGCGCTTTACTCGCAGGCAGACCAACCGTCAGGCCCGGTGGCGCCGCCGGGCCGCGCCCGACCCTCCCCACGGGAGGGCGCCTTGGCGATGTCTTGTGTGGCTCGGACGGCATGCGTGCTTTTGAGCGCGCCGCTTAGTGGCAAAGGAAATAGCGCCCACCTAGGGTCGGGCGCAGCCCTTTGCGCTATGCTCCAGCGGCGGCGCAATTGCTTCAACCACCCCAGCACTACGAAAAACTCCGGCACAATTGCTTGCGCCGGAGTTCCTCATTCCAAGCCGGCTCAGCGCCGATCTCACCCCGCGCGGCGCGCCGCCTCGGGGTCATCCGAGCCGCCCTGCGGCACCAGCGCCCGCACCAGATCGCGCATCTGCAGCAAGCCGATATGCTCACCGTTCTTGGTCACACGGTAGAGTTTGGTGGTATCCCCACCCGACATCTCGATCACCGATTCCAGATTGTCATCGTGATCCACCTCACCGGCCACTTCAACCGATGGATCGCCGCCGCGCTTCATCACCGACCGCGTGCGCAACACCCGCGCGCGGTTAATATCGCTGACAAAATCCTCGATATAGGGATCGGCGGGGTTCAGCAGGATATGCTGCGGCTCGCCCTGTTGCACGGTGAACCCGTCCTTGAGGATCACCAGATGATCCGCCAGCTTCAGCGCCTCATCCAGATCATGGGTGATGAACACGATGGTCTTTTGCAGCTCGCCCTGCAATTCAATCAGCAGGTTCTGCATATCCGTGCGGATCAACGGATCAAGCGCCGAGAAGGCCTCGTCCATCAGCATCACATCCGAGTTCGAGGTCAGCGCGCGCGCAATCCCCACCCGTTGCTGCATCCCGCCCGAGAGCTGGTGCGGATAGAGCGCGCCTTGGCCTTCCAGCCCGACACGGTCCAGCCATTTGCGCGCCTCATCGGCATAGGCGCTCTCGCGCTGGCCTTCGACGGCAGGGGCCAGGCCGGCATTCTGCAACACCGTGCGATGCGGCATCAGGGCGAACTTCTGGAACACCATCGACATGCGGTGCTTGCGCAATTGCCGCAATTCGCGCTGATTATAGCCCAGAATATCATCGCCATCGACCAGCACCTGCCCCGAGGTCGGCTCGATCAGCCGGTTGAGGTGGCGGATCAGGGTCGATTTGCCCGAGCCCGACAGGCCCATGATTACCGTCGTGCGACCGGTGGGCATGTCGATGTTGATGTCGTTGAGGCCCAGCACATGGTCATGCTCGGCCAGCAACTCGGTCTTGCCCATGCCCGCACGGACATGCTCCAGCGCCATCTTCGGGTTGGCGCCAAAGATCTTGTAGAGGTTGCGGATAGAGATTTTGATCTCTTGCGGTTCGTTTGGATCAATCATGTTCGGATCTTCCTATCGCGGCTGCGATGCGTTGATGCGCGCCAGCGCGGCTTTGGTCACACGGTCCAAGACGATGGCCAGCAGAACAATGCCCAGCCCCGACAACAGACCCACGCCCAGTTCCAGACTGCGAATCCCGCGCAGCACCAGCACACCCAAGCCGGGGGCCGAGACCAGCGAGGCGATCACCACCATGGCAAGGCTCATCATAATGGTCTGGTTCACACCGGCCATAATGTTGGGCAGCGCCAGCGGGATCTGCACGCCGAACAGCTTTTGACGGTTGGTCATGCCAAAGGCGTCGGCGGCCTCGATCACATCCTTATCAACAAGCCGGATGCCCAGATCGGTCAGACGCACCACGGGAACCATCGCATAAAGGATGATCGCGATTCCATAGAGCTTGGGTTCGGTGACGCTGAACAAAAAGATCAATGGGATCAGATAGACGAAGGGCGGCAGGGTCTGGAGCATATCCAAGACCGGAATCATGAAGCGCTGGAAGCGGTCACTGCGCGACATCGCAATGCCGATCGGCACCCCGAAGAGCACGCATATGAAGGCGCAGACAAAGATGATCGCCAGCGTCTGCATGGTGTAATCATAGTAATCGACAAAGGCGAGAAAGCCGAAGGTCAGCGCCAATAGGCCGACGATCTTGAACGAACGGCCCACCAGCCATGAGATCAGCATCAACAGTGGGATCATGATCCACCACGGCACCGCCTGCATCAGCCAGAGCGCGTCGTTGAGGGCCCAGCTCAGCGGTTGGGTCAGCGGGTCGACAACCACTTTCAGGCTGTCCTTGATCGTCATGAACCCCTCTTCGAGCCCGGTCGTCAGATCCCGCGAGCGCGGGACCGCGGCGCAGGCGTCATGCAGCGCGTCGAGCGAAGGAAAGGGCGTGTCCCAGGCCGAGACCGTGGTCTCTTCGCCCGAGCTTTGACCGAGCAGTTGCGCCATCGTCATCGGGCCGCCTTCGCCGCCGTGGCTGTCGCACCAGTCGCGCAGGTTCAAGCTGTCAAATATAAAGTCATAGGTTGCCATGCGGCCTCGTTTCCGGGCGTTTCGCGCCCGCCGGTTGATCTGAACCCAAGAAAAGCGCCCGCTGGAAACTGCGGGGCCGAGGGACACGCCGGCCGAATTGCCGGACGCCCGTCTGCGGGTCTTATCCTGTCAAAAATCCAAAACGCCGCCGCTGGAACTTGCTCGGAGACGCTTTAGCGAGAACGGGCACCGAAATCTCCGGTGCCCGTCCCAAACTTGCTTTTACTGGCCGAGCAGCGCCGACAGACGCGTCCGCGCGTCGTCATTGAGCCACGCGCTCCAGGTGTCCTGGTTGGTGGTCAGGAAATACACCGCAGCCTCTTCGTTGGTCGCGTTGTTTTCATCCTGCCAAGCCAAGAGCTGGCTCATCTCGTTGGTCGAGAAGCTGATGTTGGTCAGCAGTTCCGAAATCGACGGATGCGACTCGTGGAACTCGGCGGTGACGATGGTCAGAACCGGCGCGGTTGGGAAGGAAGACGGCAGCGGGTTCGCAGCATTGGCGGTCTGGTTGGCCACATGCGCGGCTTCGTCATACTCGCCCAGATCGACGCTGGTCATGTCGTATTTGCCCAGCGGCGTGGTCGGGGCCCAATAGTAGCCGAACCACGGCTCTTCGGCCTCGAATGCCGCAGCCATCGAGGTGGCAAGGGTCTCGCCCGATCCGTGGTTGAACACGGTGATGCCCGAGCTTTCCAGATCAAAGGCGCGCACCAGATTGTCGCTGACCACGCGGCAGCCCCAGCCATCGGGGCAGTTGTTGAACATACCACCGACCAACTCGGGGTTGGCCATGATGCCTTCGATGGTGGTCAACTCGGGGTGCTCTTCGGCCAGATAGGTGGGGATCCACCAGCCTTCGACACCGCCCGGATTGAGCACGCTGGTCAGTTCGACGATATTGCCATTGTCGCGCAGACGGTCGTAAACCTCACCGGCCGAGTTCGGCCAGAGTTCCGGCACGATGTCCGGCTCGCCGTTTTCCGACAGCGAGGTGACCGCAGGCGTTGTATCCGAGGGCACGACCTGCACGTTACAGCCATAGCCCTGTTCCATCAGGAACTTCGACACCGCGACAACGATACCCGCCGAGGCCCAGTTCATTTCGGCCATGGTCACATCGCCGCAGTCCTCGGCCAGAGCTGCCGTCGGCGCTGCGAAAGGCACCGCCAGAGCGATGGCGGAGGATAGTAGAATTCGTTTCAAGTGACTTCTCCCAGTTTTAGAGTCTCATATCGGAATGCAGGCCCCGAAGGGCCCCTACCGGACGCTGAATCAGGCTCCGCCCGATCATCATTCCACAGAAGCATTCACAGGCATAGCCTGCATTTATGATCGCTGAAAAACAGAAGATGTCGGGCCCCCAGCCTGTTGCTGTCGAGCGGGGTATCTATCATTTTCTATATAGAAAACAACCACTCTGGCGGAAATCCGTGAAAAAAACCGTCTTTTAAAGCGATAAAGTGCTTCTTATGCCGAAACTCGGGCGCTCTGGATGCAGTATCTTTCGCATTTGATTAGTGGTGCAATTTTCGGGGTTGACATAAAAATCCGCAACCGCGCCAGTGTATTGTGGCATCCATATTATAGGTGTCGCGCTTCGCATTCGGCCCGATACCCGCGCGGGGTGGCGGCGCCTCGCGGCCCGCGAGATCAGGCAGGTACCTGCGTCAATTCGCGACAATTGCGGGCGGTTGCGGATTGCCCGTTTGCGACATATGCGCGAGGATGGGCAAGGCGCGCGCCGCTTCTCCGGCCTCGGGCGACTCAGGTCACCACGGCAAGACAGGCCGGCATAACTCGTGGACGGGGCATCACCGGCGCGGCGCTCTCGGCGAACCCTTGGGGGCACGATGGACATAGCGCAACCAGATGACAGCGACGCCGCGCTTTTGGCGCGGGTCAACGAGGTGCTCGACCGCAAGGCCAACCCCTCGATCGCCAAACACCGCGGCGCGGTGAACGCTGAAAGCGTCGAAGATGGCATCGTGTTCCTGCGCATGTCGGGCGGTTGTCAGGGCTGCGCCTCGGCGGCAATGACCCTGCGCCACGGGGTTGAGGAAATCCTGCGTAAGGATATCCCCGAAATCCGCGATATCGTCGATGTCACCGACCATGCCACCGGCGAGAACCCGTTCTATACCGGCACCCCCGGCGCGGTGCCCTCGTTCACGCGGTTGATCCCTGCCGAGCGGATCGGCTGGGAGGATGGGCAACTAGCCATCGACCCCGAGTATCTGGCTCCCTGTCTCGGCCTGACGCCCGAGCAATTGCAAGACGGGCTGGCGGGCGGTGTGGTGACTATCGAGACCAAACCCTCGGGCAGTCGCACCCGTGTGGTGGTGCGCGGCCCGCTGCGGTCTTGGGCGGCGGATGTGCTGCCCGATGGCACCGCGCGCGAAGTGCCGCCGCCGCGCCCGCCCTCGGCTGCCGAACAGGCGCAAAACACCCTGCCGCGCCGCATCCGCGAGCATCTCGAGGCGCAACCCGCCGCGCAATTGCCCGTCACCTATGGGCAGATCGCGCGCGCGATGGGGCTTTATGCGCCCGGATCGCGGCGCAAGGTCATTGCCGCGCTCGAGACCACCATGCATGAGGATGCCGCCGCCAATCGCCCGTTCATCGCCGCCCGCGCGGTCTCGCGCCGCAAGCTGCCGCATAAACGCTTCTTTGCCTTCGCCGCCGCCACTGGCCGCGGCGCACAAGCAGGCGAGAGCCAAGCCGACTGGCATCAGCGACTGCTGGCGGCCTCGCTCTCCGGCTAAGCCGCGGGTCTATGCGGGCGCGTCACCGCGAAACAATCTGGCGAAGGCCTGCGACATCGCGTCGTTGCTTTCCATCACCATGCCCTTGAGCGCCTGATCCGCCTGTTCCGGCAGGATACTGCCATCGGGATTCCGGTGGATCAGCGCGGCGATATAGGCGGGGGCGAACTCGGGGTGGAATTGCACCGAGAGCGCGCGGTTGCCGTAGGCCAGCGAGGCCCAAGGGCAATGCGCGTTTCCGGCCAGCGCGGTGGCGCCCGGCGGCAGGCTCACGATCTGGTCGCGGTGGAACGAGAGCGCATTGATCGGATCGGCGCCGAACCAGTCGCTCCCTTCGGTGCTGGTCCGGTATTCGGTCTTGCCCAAAGCCCAGCCGTCCTTGCACAGGGTCACGCGCCCGCCCATCGCCTCGGCCATCAACTGGTGCCCGAAACAGATCCCGCCGACCGGTATCGCCGAGGTCATCGCCTCGCGCACGAAGGCTTTGAGCGCATGGATCCACGGCAGATCATCATAGGCGCTGAACAACGAGCCGGTGATCAGATAGCCGTCATAGGCATCGACCGAGGCGGGCAACTCGCCGGCATAGGCCGCCACGCGGGCGAATTCGGCCTCGGGCAACCACGGGCGCAGCCAGGCCTCGAACATATCGGCATAGGTGCCGGCAATCGGCAGCAGGTCGTCGGCGGGGGTATCCGCCTCGAGAATGCAAAGTCTCATATCGCTTTCTCCGCGATGGGTATTAAAGGGCCCCCAGCAAGCGTGGCACGGCCAGCGACAGGGCGGGGATAAAGGTGACCGCGATCATGATCGGCAGGGCGACGAAAAAGATCATCTGTAGCGCCGGTGTGACCGCGTGGTGGATCGAGACCTTGCCGATGCGGCAGGCCATATAGAGGATCGGGGCGACCGGCGGGCTGTTGGCGCCGATCACCACCGAACAGGCGACAATCGAGCCGAAATGCACCGGATCGACGCCGACATCCTGCATCAGGGGCATGAACAGAGGTGCGATCACCACGGTGACCGAAAGATCGTCCATGATCATGCCGACAAAGATCAGGAAGGCGTTGACCAACAGCAGGATCAGGATGCGGTTCTCGGTCAGTGCTGCAACCGCGCGGGTCAGGTCTTGGGGCACGCCCTCGGCGACCATCACCCGCCCGATCATAAACGAGAACAGCAGAATGAAAATAATCGTGCCGGTGGTTTGGCCTGCGTCGACGAAACTGTCCCAGAGCCCGCGCAGGCTGAGGTCGCGGTAGATGAAGAAGCCGATGAAGATCGCGACGACGCAGGCGACGGCGGCGGCCTCGGTGGGGGTAAAGACCCCGCCATAAATGCCGCCGAGAATGATCACCGGCATCGACAGCGCGGGGAGAGCCTTGCCGAAGATCCGGCCGCCGCTTTCGGGTTTGGTGATGGTGTCGGCGGCGGGGAGGTCGTCGGGGAGGAAGCGTTTGGCCATGAAACGGTTGAACAGAATCAGCCCGACCAACAGCAGGATACCGGGCACCAAGGTGGCGGCGAAGAGGGCGGTGATCGACTGGCGGGTGACGACGCCGAAGAGGATCATCGTCAGCGAGGGCGGGATCAGGATACCCAAGAGCGAGGACAGGCCGAGAAGGGCGGAGGTATAGCCGCGCGGATAGCCGCGCTGGGCGAGCGGGTCGGCCATGATCGTGCCGATCGAGGCGACGGCGGCGGTGGCGGTGCCGGAGATCGCGCCGAAGACCCCCGAAGACAGCACCAAAGCCGCGCCGAGACCGCCTTTGCGGCCGCGCACCATCAGCTCCATAAAGCCGATCAAACGCCGCGCGACGCCGCCGCTTTGCATCAGGTATCCGGCCAGCACGAACAGCGGCAGGGCCAGCAGGACCACCGAGTTGAGCGAGCGGAAGCCCTGCAAAAGCAGCGTCGAGGTGCCGACATCGTAGACATAGATCAGGAACATCAAAACGCCCGCGAAACTCCAGGCAACAGGGACGCCGAAGACCATCAGGGCGATAAGGATGAGGATGGCAAAAACCGGTTCCATATCAGGCCTCGCGGTAAGAATTGCGCACCGCGATCAGGGCTTTGATCAGGTCGCGGATTGTATAGGCGAGGCCGAGAACGGCGGCGGTGATCAGCGCGGATTGACCGGCGAGCAGGGGGATATTCAAACCCGGCGTGACCTGCGGACGGCGCTGGGCCCAGATCAACATGTCCCACGCGAGGGACAAAAAGAAAACGCCTAATATCAATATGATAAGCGAGACAAGTGATTCGTGTAACGCGGTCAAACGCGGGGATTTCAGCGATTGGGCGGTGAAATCGACGGTGATATGCTCGCGGTTGCGCGAGGCGACGACGGCGCCGATCATATAGAGCCAGAGCGCGCTGAGGGTGGAGAGTTCCAGCATCCCGATCACCGACCAGCCGAAGACATAGCGCGACAGGATCAGAAAGCTGATCAGACAGACAATCGCGGCGGTGCTGGCGAAAATCACCAGCGACATCAGCCGCATCAACCAGTGGTCGAGTTGTTCAAAAACCGCGCGCATAGGCTCCCCCCTCCCTCGCGTAAAAATGGCGGCACCCCGCAAAGGATGCCGCCTTGTTTTCATAGACGATCAGTTGGCATTGGCGCGCATCTGACCGACGATTTCCGAACCGATATCGGCCTCCATCAGCGGCCAGACCTCGGCGCGCACCGCTTCGATCATCGGGCGCAGCTCCTCAATCGAGGGCTCAAAATACTCCATACCGCCCTCAATCGCGATTTGCACATTGCGCTCGTCCTCGGCGCGGGCCTCGACGAATTGCGCCTCCATGATGGTCACCGCCGCGTCGCGGATCAGCGCCTGATGCTCGTCCGAGAGCGATTCCATAGTGCCAGTATTGGCGACCAGATTGCCGGTGACAAAGATATGCTTGGTGCGCACATAGTAGTCGAGAATTTCGCCAAAATACTCGTAATCCCAATAGATTACGTTGCCCGCATCGCCATCAACGACGCCGGTCTGGATCGAGGTGAAGACCTCGGACCAGTCGATTGCGGCGGTCTGGTAGCCCATCGCTTGCAGGGTCTGCGGGATCGGGAAGAACGGCGGCGTACGCACATTCAGCCCCTCGGCGCTGGCGATATCGAGCGCATAGCGGTCACGCGTCGCAACACCGGCAAACCCCTCGGGCCAAGCGCCGAAATAGGTGATGCCGAGATCGGCAAACACGTCATTGAGCGTGGCATTCACCCAGCCGCCGGGCTGATAGGCCGCGAGCGCCTCTTCCCATGAGGTGACCATATAGGGCGCGTTGAGCACGCCGATGCGGCGGTCATAGGAGGTCGAGGGCCAGCTGAGCATCAGGTCGACTTCGCCGGCGACAAAGAGGTCAAACACCTCAAGCTGCCCGCCAAGCTGGTTCTGGTAGAAGACGCGCACTTCAAGATCGCCATCCGAGCCCTCTTCGATCATCTCGGCCCAACGCGCGATGGCATTGCCCGAGGGCGAACCTTCGGGCCCCGAATCGGTGGCCACCCGCAATGTCGTTTGCGCGGCAGCCTGGCTTGCGAGCAGGGCCAACACGGCGGCGCCTTTCAAAATCCATGTGGTCAAGACGGTCTCCTCCCAGAGATAAAGGGTCAAAACGGCGACATAACAGGTGTTATGCTGTAGCTATTGTTAGAGACAGAACCGGCGGCTTGTCAAATGTTGTTGTGTGGGCAGGCGAAGATTGGCGATGACAGACGACGGGCGGCTAGTTCGCAGCCTAGCCGCCGCGATTGCGAGAAAACGTCGCGAAACGGCAGGTTTACCAAGTTTTGCGCCGCTTAGCCCGTGGGTTGGGGTGTCATCCAATGCCAGCAAGGTGGGCAAAACGGACGCTGACGGTTTTGGCTATCTGTTGCTGTTGGTTCTCGACCGGAGATATTTCGAAGCTGATCGAAAGCGGCTTGACCCTGCTGCCTCCACCCAACCTCCGGGTGTGCAAGCATCATTTTCTGCACCCGTCGCCAATTGGCGTCGGTCTGGCCGTCAGGCAATGGAGAGTGCTTTCACCGCTTGAGCGCAGCGATCCGAAGAGGCTCCTAGAACCGAAGTGTTTCTTGATTTCGCAGGCTGGTGCCTGTGATTGGCTTCGGGGCCGCCGCCGGCCCCGAAGACGCGTGCTGATGAACGGTTCAGGACCCGAGGGCGATGGTCAGGCCCAGATTGATGGTCGGTTTCGCACCCTCTGCCACTTCGATCAGGAGGCTAGCCGAGGTCATCTCGTTAAACGCATAGGATACACCCGCTTCGCCATAAACGTCGGCGCCGTCATGGCCGACGAGGGCGCTATAGGTGAAGCGATCATTCGCTTCGAACTCGGCACCGAAGCTGACATCGGTGGCCCGCGCCGTCAGATCGCGCACGACCTCGAAGGTGCCGCTTGTCCGGTCCATGATCGGGAAATCCAGGGCAAGGCCGACCTCATGCGAGTCGAACCCGCTATTGTCGAGGTAGGTGCGCGCATAGGTACCGGTCAGGGCAACATCGGGCGCCAGTTCTGCGCCGTAGCCCAGCGACAGGGTGAACTCGGCGTTGTCGGTGGGATCTTGATAGAGCGTTTCAAACTCGGCACCAACAAACGCACCACCAAACGTCAGTTCCACGGCACCGTTCACAGTGGGTTCGCTGGTGCCGCCCGAATGGGCCAAATTGGCGCCCAACTCGGCTGACCAGCCGAATTCCTGAGCCGAGGCAGAGGTTGCAAGAAGCAGTGAAAGGACGCCAGCAAGGCAATAGGTCTTGTTCATCGTTTATCTCTCTATTTGATGAGGACACCCGTGTAGTGCTGGCGTAGGGCTTGCTGTGCAGGGGCGTTGAGATGGTTACTGGAAAACTGCCGAGGGGTTGTCAAGGCGGTCGGGCTGTCGGCACCGGCCCTGAGTGGTTCTTGGCCGGTGCGTGACGCTCTGCGGTGCAGCTTATATTTCAGGCTATCTGCTCAAAAAGGGTGCATAAGCCCTGCAGGACTGCCCAAATATTCGCCATGCCCGACATCGCGGCGCAAGTTGAGATGCATCTTGTTGCTTCGGCCCGCTGACCTTCTAACGTCAATATATGACAAAAGAGAACGCCTACTTCAGCGAAATGCATGCTTCAGACGGGGAGCCGAGAAGCCCTTACATTGGATATGATGCCTGGTTCGCCAAGCAGAATAATGAACGGTTCGCCAAGAAATCTCAGGAAGCCAAAGCGTTTTTCCGCCGCACCGGGATCACCTTTAACGTCTATGGGCAGCAGGACGCCGAAGAACGGCTTATTCCGTTCGATCTGGTGCCGCGGATCATCGCGGCACGCGAATGGACCAAGCTGTCGAAGGGTATTGAACAACGTATTCGTGGCCTCAACGCTTTTTTGCATGATATCTATAATCGGCAAGAGATCCTGCGCGCGGGCGTGGTGCCCGTCGAACTGATTGCGCAGAATGACGCCTTTCTGCCCCAGATGATGGATTTTTGCCCGCCGGGGAACATCTATACGCATATCGTCGGCACCGACATCGTGCGCACCGGCGAGAATGATTTTTTTGTGCTCGAAGACAATGCCCGCACGCCCTCCGGTGTCAGCTATATGCTGGAGAACCGCGAGACGATGCTGCAGATGTTTCCAGAGCTTTTCAGCACCATTCCTGTTCAACCGGTCAGCGACTATCCCAAGAACCTGCGCCGGTCGCTTGAGGCCTCTGCGCCGCCTGGGTGTAAGGGCCGTCCCTGTGTGGCGATACTGACACCTGGGATTCACAACTCCGCCTATTACGAGCATAGCTTTCTGGCCGATCAGATGGGCGTTGAGCTGGTAGAAGGGCATGATCTGCGAGTCGTTGACGGCCATATCGCCATGCGCACCACGAAAGGCTACAAGACAATTGATGTGTTGTACCGCCGGGTGGATGATGAATACCTTGATCCGCTCACCTTCAATCCCAGTTCTATGCTGGGGGTGCCCGGGATCATGGATGTTTACCGCGCGGGCAACATCACAATCGCCAATGCGCCCGGCACAGGCGTTGCGGATGACAAGGCCGTCTATAGCTACATCCCCGAGATCATCAAGTTTTACACGGGCGAACCCGCGATCCTCAAGAATGTCCAGACCTTCCGATGTTCGGAACCGCAGTCGCTGCAATATGTGCTCGATAATCTCGCGGATCTGGTGGTGAAAGAGGTGCATGGTTCTGGCGGCTACGGCATGCTGGTTGGACCTGCCGCCTCTAAACAAGAGCTGTCAGATTTTGCCGACAAGCTGCGGGCGCGGCCCGGGAACTATATCGCGCAACCGACGCTGGCGCTGTCTACGGTTCCTATTTTCACCGACAGCGGACTTGCTCCGCGCCACGTCGATCTGCGCCCCTTTGCGCTGGTATCACCGAACGGGGTTAACATCACCTCGGGCGGATTGACCCGCGTTGCGCTGACAGAAGGATCGCTGGTGGTGAATTCAAGCCAGGGCGGCGGGACCAAAGACACTTGGGTATTGGAAGACTGATATGTTGGGAAAAACCGCAGGCGGTCTTTACTGGATGTTTCGCTCGCTCGAGCGGGCCGAGAATACCGCGCGTCTGATCGAGGCGGGGTTTCGCATCGCGTTGACCCGCTCGACCACCGCCGAGGCCGAATGGCAGTCGGTGATTTCCACGCTCGCCGCACAGCACGCCTATGAGGCGATCTGCGACGGCTATGACAGTGCGCAGGTGGTGAATTTCTTGCTGCGCGAACCGACGAATCCCAGCTCGGTTCTGTCGATCATCAAATCCGCCCGCGACAATGCCCGTCTGGTCCGAACCGCGTTAACCACCGAAGTCTGGTATGCGGTCAATGAAACATGGATGCTGTTCACCGACCTGTTGAAAGACGAGATTCCGCAGACGGAATTGCCCGCCGTGCTGGCCACCATCCGCCAGCAGTCAGGGCTGGTGCGCGGTGCGCTTCACGGAACCATGCTGCGCAATGACATTTATGATTTCTGCTGTCTCGGCACCTTTGTCGAACGCATGGACAACACTGCGCGTATCATTGATGTGAAATACTATTCGCTGCTGCCATCGCCGTCCTTTGTGGGCAGTCGGCTGGACAACGTGCAATGGGAAACCATCTTGCGCTCGGTCTCGGCGCATCGCTCGTTCCGCTGGGCTGTGGAGGAAGATTTCACCGCTCCCGCCATCGCCGAGTTTCTGATCCTCGACAAGCGCATGCCGCGCTCATTGGCGTTTAGCGCAGGTCAAATCGTAAATAGCCTGTCGCATATGGCCGAGGAATACGGGACCAGACATGCGTCACATGACTTGGCTGACGCGCTGAAGGCGCGATTGGGGAACCCGGATATACATACAATCTTTGACGAAGGGCTGCATCAATTTGTGACCGGCGTGATTGATAGCACGGCCAACCTCGCCCAGCAGATAGAAGTTGACTACAGGTTTGCGCGATAATGGAACTCAGCATCAGCCACACAACCGAATATACCTATACTGCGCCGGTGGATTACGCGCTGCAAAAGCTGCGGCTGCGGCCTTTGTCCTCGGTGATGCAGCAGGTCGGGCAATGGGAGGTTGAGATTGACGGTGGCAAGATCGAAGCCAGCTATCGCGATCACTACGGCAACCATATTGATCTGGTCAGCATTGAGCCGGGTGCATCCGCATTGACCATTCGCGCCAGCGGGCAGGTGCGCACGCTGAACTCCACGGGTGTGCTGGGGTCGGTCATGGGCCGCGCGCCTCTGTGGCACTTCTTGCAGCCCACCGCCCTGACCATGCCCGGAGAGGCGATCAAAGCCTTGCCCCGCGTCGCCTCGGATGTCAGCGCGCAGGTTGCCGATTTGCATAGGCTCTCGGACATGATCCTGAAAACGCTCCCCTATATGTCGGGAGGCACTGCGGTGGACACCCCGGCCGAAGACGCACTGAAAGGCGAAACCGGCGTGTGTCAGGACCACGCGCAGATTTTTGTCGCCACCGCGCGCCTGTCGGGTCTGCCCGCTCGTTATGTCAGCGGTTACTTGCGGATCAACGAACAGGTGCAGCAGGAAGCCACCCACGCTTGGGCCGAGGTGTTCCTGCAAGGGCTTGGATGGGTTGGGTTTGACGTCTCGAACGGGGTGTCGCCCGACGAAAAATATGTGCGCATCGCGATCGGTCGGGATGCGCGTGACGCCGCCCCCGTGGAAGGGCTGCGCATGGGAGATGCAGATGAATCCCTCATGGTATCTTTGCAAGTACAGCAGTAAACAGATGCAGAGGCTTCTTTGCGGATAGAAAAAAGTGACCTATTGCATCGGAATGCGGCTGGAACACGGGTTGGTGTTTATGTCGGACACACGCACCAGCGCGGGGGTTGATAACTTCGCGGTCAGCAAGAAGATGTTCAGCTGGCAGGTGCCGGATGAGAGATCCATCACATTGATGACTGCAGGCAACCTTGCGACAACACAATCGCTTATTAGCCTGCTGCAGGAACGATCCGTTACCGAAGAAGATCGGGATCCCAGCATCCTGCGCCAGCCCACCATGTTTCAGGTCGCGCGGCTGGTTGGTGCGACATTGCGCGAAGTGATTTCCGGCTCGTCACCGACGGGGCAAACTTCGGATGATCAGTTCGGCGCATCAATTATCCTGGGCGGGCAGATCAAGGGCGGCAAACCCACGATCTTTATGATCTACCCCGAGGGAAATTTCATCGAGATCACCGACGACACGCCGTTTTTCCAGATCGGGGAAACCAAATACGGCAAGCCGATCCTTGTGCGGGCTTATGACAGCCAGATGGATTTTGCGGATGCGATAAAGCTGCTGCTTGTCTCGTTTGACTCGACGGTGAAATCGAACCTGTCCGTTGGCTTGCCTTTCGATCTTCAGGTTTATGAGAACGATTCCTTCTCCTGCGACCGTACAAAACGGATCAACGCGGACGACGCGGTGTATCAGGCAATCACCAAGGGCTGGGGAAACGCCCTGCGCGACGCTTTCCAGCTGCTGCCGAGTTACCGGCTTTAGTCTTAACGGTCAGCTTTCGGCCAGTAAGCGGCGGCACCTAGATCCCCGCCCAAATCGCGACCAGCTTGTGCGAGAAAACGCTCGTTTGCAGGGCTATACTGGACCCTTCGCATGTGACGCCTTTCGGGGGCGAGTTCCAGCGAGTTACCCCATCAGTTGACTGCGCATTGCTTGGTAGACGACGGCGGTTGCGACGTTTGCTAGGTTGAGCGATCTGACGCGGGTGTCGAGCATCGGCAGATTGAACACCCGGTCAGTCATACCGTTGAGGATTGTCGCTGGCAGGCCCGCGGACTCGCAGCCGAACACCAGATAGGCGTCGTCTGGATATTCCGGTGCGTAGAAGGTCTGCGCGCCGTGTTCCTCAAAGAAAAACAGGGTCTCGCGCGCTGGGGTGCGGTGGTGCAGAAAACCGTCCCAGCTGTCGTATTCGGTGAGCTCGACATGTTTCCAATAGTCGGTTCCCGCCCTCCGCACCGATTTTTCATCCAGCGAAAATCCATAGGGTTTGATCAGGATCAGCTCGAGGTTGAGAGCGACGCAGGTGCGTCCGATCGCGCCGGTATTGAACGGGATTTCGGGTGTCACCAACACCATTTTCATACGCGGATTGGACATGGGATGCGGGCGCTTTCTGGGTCTGGGGGCTTTGGTGGTGCCCTCATAGCCGGAACGCTCGCCATTTCACAACGTCGATCCCGGGAAACGCGGGTTGAGTGGGGGCCGCGCGGGTGGTTGGGGGCGGATTGCACAGCGAACCTACCGATCAGAGGGAGTCCCTGTGACGAGGGATGCGGCCAAGGTCGGAGGAGTGCGTGTTGAGGGTGCGATGTCTGTTCAGGCGAGGGCGCTCGTTTGAAGCGCATCGGTGCAGAAGGGCAGGGCCGGTGCCGCCGTCTCGGCCGCGAGACGCTCAACCTCCATCGCCGCACCGGGATCAGGGGCGCAGGCGCATCACCGTGTTGGTCGCGCTTTGGTGGATCAAGAGGGCAGAGCCGTCGCGGGTCACGCGCATATGTCTGAGGATGCCGGCGTGAATGCTACCGGAGGGGATCGGCCAGCTCTGGAAGCTCTCGGTCTCGGGGTCAAACCGGACCAGCATATCGGGGCGCATACCGGATTCGTTATACCAGACCGCATTGTCGAACCAGACCAGCGCATAGGGATGCGATGCAGGCCCGCTGGGGCTGGGCCATTCGCGCAGCGCGCCGCTTGCCGGATCAAACTGCCCGATGCGCCCGCGGCCCGAGTTGACATACCAGATCGTGCCATCGGGCGCGATATCGAGCCTGCGGATATGGCTCTCGGCATGCGGGATTTCGTGATCGGTGACCGCGAGGCTCTCGGGGTCGATACGATAGAGACGGTTCGAGCCGTTCGCCGCGACCCAGATCGTGCCATCCTGCGCCTGTCTGATCCCATAGGGGCGCGAGCGCGGCACCGGCATGGTGACCAGATCGACCGCAGAGGTCGCGGGGTCCAGCCGACCGACCATATTGCCGCGCTGCACGGTGAAATAGACCCGCCCGTCGGCACCGACGATGGCCGAATGCGGATCGGTCGCGGCGGGGTCGGGCATCGGGTATTCGGTGATCTCGCCGGATGCCGGATCAAGCCGGCCCATGGTGGCGTTGCCATTGCCGGTATACCAGATCATCCCGTCATCCGCCGCGGTCACCGTATGGGCGCGGGCTCCGGCGGGCAGGTCGTATTCGCGCATCTCGCCGCTCTCGGGGTCCAGCCGTGTCAGCAGGTCGGCCCATTGTCCGGTCCACCAGATCGCGCCGTCCGGCGCCTCGACCGGATCCCGCGCCCTTTGGCCACGGGTCGGGCCGGACCAGCTCTCGATACTGAGGGTAAGTGGCCCGTTGATCTGCACCGGCGCGCGGGTGTCATTGGGGGGGAAATGCCGGGCCAGATATTCCGTGATGACCGCGAGGTCGGGCTGCCCGTCGAGATAGACCATGGTCGAGACCAGCGCCGTCCAATCCGCCGCGGTATAGCCCAGCGACCGATGGATCAGCCGCGTGCTGTGGCAGGCGGTGCAATACATCTCGACAAGATCGCGCCCCTCGTCGCGGGGCAAATCCTGCGCAGGGGCGGCGAGGGGGATTAGCGCAAGAGGCGTCGCCATCGCCATGAGAAAACGTCGCATGAGCATCCTGACCTTTCGAGCCTCCTGACCCGGTGAGCGATGGGCAGGATCGCCCAACTGCCTGCGGCAAGAGTATCACCTTTCCCCTGATCGGCAAAATCAAGCCTTGCGAGGGGGGGCTTTGATGCGGGGGCGCAGGGGCGTCGCGTGGCGGTGGGGGCGGAGGATTGGCGGAAGCGCTGCCCGCGGGGGTTGGTAAGGCGCGTTACACGTTCTCGGGGGTGTAGATATCGAAGCCCAGAGCCACATATTGCGCGCCGGCGTCGATATCGGCCTGTTTGGCCTTGATCAGCGTGTTGATTGTCTCGCGCGCAAAGACTTCCATCGGGTGCGAAATCACCATCGAGAGCGTGCCGTCGATCAGCGCGGCGCGGGTTTCGGGGAACAGCTCGTAACCGACGGTGACAAAGTCCCCGCGCCTTGGTGCCTCGCGCAGGGCTGCCAAAGCGCCGGTGATACCGCCGCCCGAGATGAACAGGCCGCAGAGATCGGCGTGGTCCTTCAGCATGGCTTCAACCAGCTCGCGGGCGGCGGCGGCGGATTCGTAAGTGGCGATGGGCTCGAGCAGGGTGAACTGCGGGTTATGCTCGCGGAAATAAGAGCGAAAGCCGCTCTCGTTCAGCTCTTGGTTCCGGTAGCGGTGATTGCCCAGCAATATGCCGATCTTTCCGGGCTCATGCACCATCTTGCCAAAGGCCCAAGCGGCGGTGCGGCCGACCTTCCAATTGTCCAGACCGACAAAATTGACCGTGCCGCTGGCAGAGAGCGGGGCGATCAGGCTGGTCACATGCACGCCCTTGGCGGTGACGGTATCAATGGCATCGGCGACCAGCGGGTGTTGCGCGGCAACAAGGGCCACGGACTCGCAGGTCTCGGCCAGAGCGACAAGCCGCGCGGCAACCCGGTCGGGCGACAGATCGTCGAGATACTCCAAAGTGAGCGCCACGCTATCGCCGCTGCGGGATCTGGCCTCGGCTTCTATCGCGTTGCCCAGCTTGCGATAGAAGGCGCGGCCTTTTTGCTGCAGCAATATTCCCAACCGATGGGTCTTGCGGCCAGTGCGAACGGCCTGTTCGATCGTGCCCAGACCGTAAAAACCGATCTCTTCGGCCGCGGCCATGACGCGCTCACGGGTAAGCTGGCGGACCGATTCCGGTTGATTGAGCACCCGGTTCACAGTGGACACGGATACGCCTGCGGATTTGGCCAGATCGGGGATTGTTGGGCGTTTTACAGTCTGGGTCATCTCATTTCACCTCAAAAATTGTCCTGCATGATACTTTATGAGACGAAATATCAAGCATCACAAATGTACCCTTGATTTGATCTATATCAAACTGCCAGTAAAAGCATCACCAAAGTTCTGAGCAGAACACCGTATCGCAGTGAGGGGGGAGCGATTCATGGATGACCTAAAATTTGGCACACGTGATAAGCGCGGCAATTGGACGCCCAACGCGACACTGGAAATTGCGCCGTTCTGGATCGGAAAATGGAGCCGGATCGGTCATTTTATCAAAGATATGATCTGGCCGTGGAATGCGTTCCATATGGCGACGGCGCTGCTGTATTGGGCGTTTGTGCTGCCCGACATCGAGACGATGAAAACCTTTGGCTGGGGCTGGGCGCTCTATCTCTTTGCGGCAAACGCAATTGGCATCTTCGTGCTTTACGGTGCCATCGAGATGTTTTTCTACGTCAAGCGCAAACAAGAGAACAGGTTCAAGTTCAACGGCAAATTCCCGGCTGAAAACCCGTCTGATGTTTTCTGGTTCAAAAGCCAGAACCTTGACAATTTCATGCGCAGTTTCTTTGTCGGAATTCCGATCTGGACGGCGGTCGAGGTGGTTATGCTGTGGTGCTTTGCCAATGGCTATCACGTGTTTGGCTGGCTCGACTGGCAGGATAACTGGCTGTGGCTGGTTGCGCTGACGCTTCTGGTGCCTGCGATCCATGAGGTTCATTTCTTTTGTATTCACCGCCTGATCCATGTGCCGGTGCTCTATAAGTGGATCCATTCGGTGCATCATAATTCGATCAATCCGAGCCCCTGGTCATCGCTGTCCATGCATCCGGTCGAGCATCTGCTCTATTTTGGCGAGATCGTCTGGCATTTTATTATCCCGTCCAATCCGATTGTTATGATGTTCAACAGCCATGCCGTCGGATTTGGCGCGCTGAACGGGCATATCGGTTTTGACAAGCTGGAAGTGACCGAGGATACACCGCTCGATACCCATGCCTATGCGCATTATTTGCACCACAAGTATTTTGAAGTGAATTACGGCGCTGATGGAATTGTGCCGCTCGATAAATGGTTTGGCTACTGGCACGATGGCTCGAAAGAGGCAGAGGAGCAAATGAAGGCGCGGTTCAGGGCTAAAAAGGAAAAACTCAAAGCGAGGCAGGCGCGAACGACACCGGCTGAATAACCTGCCACGGAAATGCGGAGGAGGTATTTCCAATAGCAGCGGCGAGTATGTCGCCAGATACCAAGCACTCGAGGGAGGAGACCCAATGAAACTGATTAAAATCCTTGCGACGACCACAGCACTGGCCCTGACCGCATCATTCGCGGTGGCAGACGAGCACGATGGCCCGGATATCTTTGTCATCGGCGACAAGCCCGACGATCCGTTCTGGTCCCGCGTCAAGCTGGGCGCCGAGCATGCCGGTCTGGTGGCAGAAATGCACGGTGGCTCGGTGACCTGGCTTGGCCCGCAGAATTACGACAACCTTGGCCCCGATGCGGCGGAGTTGATCCGTCAGGCCATTGATCAGGGTGCCGATGCGATTGTCGCCCCGAACTGGGTGCCCGAGGCGATGGATCCGGCCTTTGAAGCGGTGGTTGCCGCGGGCATCCCGCTGGTGATCTTTAATGCCGGCGGTATCGAGGCTGCCGACCGTCTCGGGGCGTTGAACTATGTCGGCACGGTTGACTATAGATCCGGCTATGCGGCGGGCGAATATCTTGCCAATGACGGGCAAAGCAACGGCGCCTGTCTGAATTCCCTGCCCGGGGCGGCGAATATCGAGGCCTTCTGCAGCGGCTTTCAGGACGGGATGATCGAGTCCGGCGGAAGCGGATCGGTTTTGCAATTGCCCGCCACCGCCTTTGGCGATTCCACCGCCATGGCCCAAGCGGTGCGCGCACATCTCTTGCAAAATCCCGACATCGACGCGCTGTTCGCCATCGGTGACCAAGATACCAATGCTGCGATCAGTGGCGTCCAGCAGGCAGGCAGAATGGGCGCGGTCGAGGTTTGCGGGATGAACTTTAACGACTCGATTCTGGCCAATATTCAGGCGGGCACACAGGCCTGTGCGATTGATCAGCAGGGCTATCAACAGGGCTATTTCGCCACCTCCATCCTGATCAACTATGTCCAGTATGGCACGACAATCGCCACCCGCGAGATCCTGACCGGGCCGGGTATCATTGATGAAAACAACGTGGAACTGGTGATCGCGGGCGTCGAGGCCGGCGCGCGCTAAGGGGGGGCTCACTGCGATTGTGGCCGGACAGACCGGTCGGTCACGAGCGCAGGGACACCCCGATCACCGCCCCGCAAATCAACCTTCAATCGATGTGCTCGGTTGCCTTGGGACGATGTCCTGCAAGGCGGACCAAAAAGGATGGATCAGATGCCAACGTCTCATCGGACTTCGGGAAAACACTCGGCGCTTGCTACGTTTGCCAGACGGCCCGAAACGGGATCGTTGATTGGCTTTGTGGTCGTCTTTGCCTTTTTCGCCAGCCTTGGCGGCCCGGTATTCATCGGCGCTCCGGGCTGGTCCAGTTGGCTCAATATCGCGGCGGAGGTGGGCATTATTGCCTTGCCGGTGGGGCTGTTGATGATCTCGGGCGAGTTCGACTTCTCGGTCGGCTCGGTGGTGCCAGCCTCATCCATGACCGCGGCGATGTTGTCCGGCCATTATGATTTGCCCGCCTTTATCGGCATCGCTGGGGGGCTGGGTGTCGGGCTGGCAATCGGGTTTGTGAACGGCCTGCTGGTCACCCGCACCAGTATTCCGTCACTGATCGTCACCATCGGCGTCATGTTCGCGGTCATGGGGCTGACGCTGGGCACTGCGGTGTTGATCAAGGGATCGACCAGCGTGTCCTATGTGCCTGATCCGACCACCAAGGCGCTGCTGGGGCAGTTTATCAACGGTATGTTCAATGTCGCCATCCTGTGGTGGATCGGCTTTGCTGCCGTGTTCTTTTACATCCTGCATATCTCGCCGGTCGGGAACTGGATTCTGGCCATTGGCGGCGACCGTGAAAGCGCGCGCAATGCGGGGATCCCGACCGCGAAAGTAACCATCGGCCTGTTTATGGCGTCGGGCTTTTGTGCGGCTTTTGTCGGCGTGGCGCAGGTGATGACCTATCAGCAGGCGCAGGTCGCGGGCGGGCAGGCCTTTATCTTCAATTCGATCATGTGCGCCGTCATCGGGGGCGTTTTGCTGAACGGCGGCGCCGGGTCGATCATCGGTATTCTGCTGGGCACGATGACCTTTGCGGTGGTGAACCAAGGCGTCTTTTTCGCCGCGCTCGATCCCAATGTCGGCTCGATCATTGTTGGCGCGCTGCTGCTGGCCGCCGTTCTGTCCAACGACAGCTTCCGTGCACTCGCGATGCGTGTCGCGGCGAAGAAATCGTGAAGGTGACGGGAATGAAAATAGTCTCAATACTGCTTCGGCGGCCCGCATCCGCATCCGTGTTAAGCCTGATCGGCGTTCTGGCTTTCTATGTGGTCATCGGCGGCGTGGACTTCGGGCAATTGATCGGGGCGGCCAGCTGGGTCAATTATGCGGCGCGGATCGGCATTGTCGCCATCCCTGTCGGGCTGTTGATGATCTCGGGCGAGATCGACATTTCCATCGGTGCGATGATCCCGGCGGGGGCAATGTCGACCGCCATCATCACCGGCTATTACGAGCTTCCGATGGTCTTTGGCATCCTCGGGGCCTTGGCGCTGGGCGTGGTTATTGGCGCGATCAATGGCATTCTGGCGGTGCGCACGAATGTGCCGACCCTGATCATCACACTGGCCACGCTGGTCGCGATGCAGGGTGTGGTGCTGGCGGGTTCCAAGCTGTTGACCGGCAGCGCCTCTGTCCCCTTGGCGGCGCCGGAGTGGGCCAAGTTCATGTTTGGCCAGTTCATTTTCGGCGGCAGCCATCAAGTGGTGATCATCTGGTGGATCATATTCGCCGCCGTGTTCTGGTTCGTCCTTCATTACAGCAAATACGGAAACTGGATCTTCGCCATGGGCGGAGACAAGGAAAGTGCGCGCAATGCGGGTGTGCCGGTGGATCGCATGACCATCTTGCTGTTCATCCTGACCGCCACCTCTGCCTCATTCGTCGGCATGTGCCACGCGATATTGTTCAACTCGGCGCAGGTCTCGGGCGGGATGAACGATATTTTCAACATCATCGTCAGCGTCGTTGTGGGCGGCGTGATTTTGACCGGTGGTTTCGGATCGGTTCCCGGTGTTTTTGTCGGCACCCTGACCTTTGCGATCGTCAATAAGGGCATCGATTTCACCGCGATTGATCGCAATTGGTCCAATCTGATCATCGGCGTGATGCTGCTGCTGGCGGTGGCGATGAATGAGAATTTCAAAAAGCTGGCGCTGAGTTCAGCCGCCGGAAGACCATGGAAATCCAAAGACAATTCGCCTCAGGCGGCGGCCAAAGAGCCAAAGACGTAACGAGGAGTGGGCCCGTCACATCCGGCAGGTCAATCAGGGAGGATATCAAGATGAACGTCACTAAACACATCGCGGCGGCGGCGGTGGCAGCGCTTATGGCGAGTGGTGCCTATGCGCAGGATATCGCAGTGATCGCAGGGTCGATCGAAGACGCATTCATGGATAAGATCAAAAGGGGCGTGGATGACGCGACCCATATGGTCGAGGCCAATGGCGGCACGGTCCAATATCTGCGCACCCAGAATTACGAGAACTTCGGCCCCGATCTGGTCACGCTGATCAATCAGGCGATTGCTCAGGGCGTTGACGGGATTGCGATCCCGGTCTGGGTGCCCGAAGCACAGATCCCGGCGCTGCAGGTGGCCCGCGACGAGGGGATTGTCATCATGCAATATAACGCCGGTCTGCCGGTGCAGGCCGAGATCGGCGCGGTGAATTACTTTGGCTCGGACGAATACCACTCGGGCTATGGCGGCGGTCGGTATATGGCCGAACAGGGCGCGACGCATATTGTCTGCCACATCCAGATCCCGGGCGCGATCAACCTAGAAGAGCGTTGCCGCGGTGTCACCGACGGGGCGACCGAGGTCGGCGCGCGGGTGACGATCCTTAACACCCCGGCCAATCTTGACGGCGATGTGACCGGCACTGCCGAGGTCATCAAGGCCGAGTTGATCGGCGACAGCTCTATCGACGCGCTGATTTCTTGCGCCGAGTTTGGCGCGGCGGCAGCGGCGAATGCCGTTGAGCAAACCGGCGTTGACCTGATGATCGGGGCCTTTGACATCAGCCCCGCGTCGCTGGATCGCATCGCCGCTGGCACGCAAACCATGGCCATCGACCAACAGCCCTATTTGCAGGGGTTTCTTGCGACCTCGATGCTGTTTGCGCATCTGCGGTTCGGCACCGAGATCGCGACGGATCCGGTTTTGACCGGTCCGGTGATCATTGATGCCGCGAATGTCGAGGCGGTTCGTGCCGGTGCCGCGCTCGGCGCGCGCTAAACCAGCCCCGGTTGCGGCCTGATCATTGGCCGCAACCGGCGCTGCAACGAACCCCACATCGATAGGCAAAGCGGGCAACCCAAGCTCATTTGAAGGAAGATAGGATCATGGTTGATGCACCGGTCGACATTAGTTCGACAAAAGAGAAACGAAGTATTTCCTTTCTTGGACCCTTGCGACGGCCAGAAGCAGGAGCGGCGGCGGCCTTTGTCCTCATTCTTGTTTTCTTTGGCTATTTCGGCCTCGACAGGAACTTTATGACGGCGCTGGGGGCATCGACCTGGCTGAATTTCGCCTCGAAAGTCGGCATTATCGCCATCCCGATCGGGTTTTTGATGATTGCCGGAGAGCTGGATATCTCGGTCGGGGCGCTGATCCCCGCCGGTGGCATCGTGCTGGCGATGTCGGTTGAAACCTTCGGGCTCAATATCTGGCTTGGCGTCGCCATCAGCTTCGGCTTCGCCGCCGCTATCGGTTGGGTGAACGGTATGCTTGTGACCCGCACGCAAGTGCCCTCGTTTATCGTGACGCTGGCGACGCTTTTTGTCGTCGCCGGGCTCAACGCCTATGTCAGCAAACAGGTTGCCGGCACGACGCAGCACAGCCTGCAAGATGCCGGGGTGGTTTCTGAGTTCATCTTCGGTGACTACCACTCGCTGATCCTCGGCGAGGGCGAGACTGCGATCACCGTTTTCCGCAGTTTGCAAAGCTCGTTCTTCATCTGGATCGCCGTGGCGATTGCCGGTTTCTATGTCTTGCATGTGTCGCATTGGGGGAACTGGATTTTCGCGATGGGCGGCGATCAGGAGAGCGCGCGAAATGCCGGTATCCCGACCGCAAAACTGAAGATCGCGCTGTTTATCCTGTCGGCAATGGCGGCGGCGCTGGTCGGCATGACCGAGGCGGTCTTGGCGAATACGGCCAGCACCACCACGCAATTCGGGATGATTTTCAACACCATCATCTGCGTGGTTGTCGGTGGCGTGCTGCTCACCGGGGGCTTTGGCACCGTCCTCGGCGTGGTTTTCGGAACATTGACCTTCGGGATCGTGTTTCAGGGGATCAACTTCACCGCCTTCGACAAAGACCTGAACATGCTCTTCATCGGCTCCTTGCTGCTGGTTGCAGTGCTGATGAATGACACCCTGCGAAACCTGGCGACCTCTGCGGCGACCACAAAGAAAAAGTGAAGGCACATCATGTCAGACAATACAGCTGTTCTAGAAATGCGCAAAGTCGACAAGAGCTTTGGCCCCATCGATGTTTTGCATAGCATCAGCCTGAAGGTGAAAGAGGGCGAGGTTCTCTGTCTTCTGGGCGATAATGGCGCGGGGAAATCCACCCTGATCAAGACGCTTTCGGGGGTGTTCCAGCCGACCCGCGGCGAGATGTATATGGACGGAAAGCCGGTCAATTTCACCCGACCAAGCGATGCCCAGAATGCCGGTATTGCCACGGTGCATCAATTCGGCGGCACCTATCCGCTGATGTCGGTGGGGCGCAATTTCTTTGTGGGTCAAGAGCCGACCAAAGGCTACGGCCCGTTCAAGATCTATGACCGCGAAAAGGCCAATGCGATTGCGGTGGAGGCGGTGCAGAACTTTGGCATCACGCGGATCACCGATGGGGACCGGCTTGTTGGCGGCCTGTCGGGGGGCGAGCGCCAGTCCCTTGCCATCGCCCGCGCGGTGCATTTCGGCGCCCGGGTCCTGATCCTTGACGAGCCGACGGCGGCGCTGGGTGTCAAACAGGCCGCCCATGTGTTGCGCATCGTGAATGAAGCCAAGCGGCGCGGGCTGGCGGTGATTTTCATCACCCATCAGGTGATGCATGCAATGGCCGTCGGCGATCACTTTGCGGTTCTGATCCGCGGCGCCATTGCCGCTGATTTCCGCGCTGGCGAGAAGAGCCGCGAGGAAATCGCCGACCTGATGGCCGGTGGCGAGTCGATGGCCGATCTGGAGGCCAATATCGAAGGCTATATGGAGGCCCATGACGGGCAACCACCTGAACCTGCACACTAATCTTGGGTCGGGCAACTGCTCGCCCCCCCTTGCAACCCCCTTGGTAACGGACGGCTTCAAGCCGGTCCGCCTTTTCGGAGACTGCCGTGACTATAAGAATTGCCGTCATTGGTGCGGGCCTCATGGGCGCAGATCACGCCAAGATCGTCGCCGAAGACATGCCCGGCGCCCGTCTGCAACTGGTCTGCGATCTGGACCCAGAGCGCGCGAAATCGGTGGCTGATGCACATGGGGCGGCCGATGTTGCCAGCGACCCCGAGTCGGTGATCGCGCGCGCCGATGTGGATGCGGTGATTATCGCCTCGCCGGATTTCACCCATGCGCCCCTGTCCAAGGCCGCGATCGCCGCGCGCAAGCCGGCGCTGTGCGAAAAGCCCCTGTCGCAAGCCTCATCCGAGTGCTTTGAGGTCATGCAGGCCGAGCAGGCCGCGGGCGCGCGCCACATCATGCTGGGCTTTATGCGCCGGTTTGACCGCTCTTATATGGAAATGCGCAGCGCCTTGACCGATGGCACGCTGGGTCGCGCGTTGATGATGCATAATTTCCACCGCAACGTGGAAACGCCGGCGTCGGATTTCACCGGTGCGATGGCGATTACCAACTCGGCGCCGCATGAGTTTGACGTCGTGCGCCATGTGCTGGGCACGGAATATGCGTCGATCACGGTGCATCAGCCAAGGCGTTCGGATGCGCGCGTTGCGCCGGTGGTGATGGTTTTGGACACCACCGATGGCCAGCTGGTCACCATCGAGATCAATAACAACGCCGCCTATGGCTATGACCTGCGCGCCGAGCTGGTCGGCGAGCAGGGGGCGATTGCGATGAACAATGTCGCCTATACCCGCACCGACATAAAGCTCGCCTCGGCCACCCGCTATGACGCGGATTGGCGGGGCCGCTATCACGAGGCCTATGTGCGCCAGAACCGCGCGTTTCTGACTTTCGTTGAGACCGGCGCCTTCCCCGAAACCGGCTCGGATTGCTGGGATGGATATTGCGCTGCGGTCACCGCCGAGGCCGGCGTCAAAGCACTTGAAACAGGAATGAAACAGCCGATCGAGCTGATTGCAATGCCGGAGTTCTACCGATGAAACTTGGATTCGTAAGCGACAGTCTTGGCGCGATGTCATTCACCGAAATGCTGGATCACGCCGCCCGCATGGGTGTTTCGGGGGTCGAGGTCAACACCTGCGGCTGGTCGACCGCGCCGCATTGCAAAATCGACGATCTGCTGGGCAATCCGGCGGCGCAGGCGGCGTTTCAGCAGGCATTCACCGACCGCGGGCTTGAGATCATCAGTCTCAATGCCAATGGCAATCCGCTGCATCCGACCGACCTGAAACAGGGCGAGGATCTGAAGAAAACCATTCGTCTGGCCGGTGAGATGGGGATCAAAACGGTCTGCAGCATGTCCGGTCTGCCCGCCGGATCAGCACAGGATACGATGCCCAACTGGGTGGTTTCCAGCTGGCCGCCGGAGACGCAGGAGATCCTGCGCTATCAATGGCACGAGAAACTGATCCCCTTCTGGACCGAGATTGCCGCCTTTGCCAAAGCGCATGGTGTCGAGAAAATCGCGCTGGAGCTGCATGGCAATCAATGCGTTTACAACGTGCCGTCGCTGCTGAAACTGCGCGCGGCGGTCGGGCCGGTGATCGGGGCGAATCTTGACCCCAGCCATCTGTTCTGGATGGGTGCCGATCCGCTGCTGGCCGCCGAAGCCCTGGGCGAGGCGATCTATCATGTCCACGCCAAGGACACGATGTTGAATGCCCCCGTGCAGGCGGTGACCAGCCTACTCGAGACCGGCAGTCTGATGGATATTCCGGCGCGCAGTTGGTCCTATATCACCCTTGGGTTCGGCCATGGCGAGGAATGGTGGCGGCAGTTCTGCTATCGCCTCAAGATGAGCGGCTATGACGGATGGCTGAGTATCGAGCATGAGGACGTTCTGCTCAACTCGCTGGAAGGATTGGAGAAATCCGTGTCGCTTCTGCAGGGCGTGATGCCCTCCGCCGCCGCTGATTACAAGCCACAAGACATTTGAGGAGGCAAGAATGGCCAATTGGGTAGACGCCTGCGCAACCACCGATATCGACGAAGAAGACGTGATCCGTTTCGACCACGGCGCGCGGACCTTCATCATCGTGCGCGATCATGAAGACAACTATTACTGCACCGACGGGTTATGCACCCATGAAGACGTGCATCTGAGCGACGGTCTGGTGGTCGAAGCAACGATCGAATGCCCGAAGCATTCCTCGATCTTTGACTGCACCAATGGTGAGGTCGAGACACCGCCTGCCTGTGAAAACCTGCACACATATCCAACCAAGGTCGAAAATGGCCGGGTTTTCGTGGAGATCTGACCATGGGCTTTCAACTCTCGGCCTGTGCCGAAATGCTTTGGCAGGACCGGCCCATCCATTGGCGGGCGGCGGCGCTGCACGAGATGGGTTTTGGCGTCGGTCTGTGGAACTGGCCTACGTGGGATCTGGACGCGCTGGCCGCCACCGGCGCCAGTTTCACCATCATGAACGGCTATCTTGAGGGGCGTCTTGCCGATGAGGCGGGGGCCGAGCTGCTGCTCGCCTCGGCGCGCGAGACGGTTCAGGTCGGCAAACGGCTGGGGGTGCAGCGGTTGAACCTGCATGGCACCGGACTTGGCGATCACGGTATCCCTGTGCCGCAGATCGCGCATGTGGCGCCGGGCATGTGGCTGCGGGCGCGGGATACGCTGCACCGGATTTGCGATCTGGCCGAGGAAGAGGGGGTCATTTTCACCCTCGAAAACCTCAATCTGCGCGAACATCCCGGCTGCCCGTTCAACAGCACGGCTGATGTGCTGTCGCTGGTGTCCGCGGTTGACCGCCCGCAGTTGCGGATCAACCTTGATCTTTATCACACGCAGATCGGCGAGGGGGATGTGATCCGTTGGGCCAAAGCCTGTCTGCCGTGGATTGGCGAGGTGCAGGTCGCGGATAATCCCGGCCGGTGCGAACCGGGCACCGGCGAGATGAACTGGCCGGTGATCGCGCGCGCCTTGGCGGATATGGGCTATGATGGGCCGGTGGGGCTTGAAGCCTTTGCCAAAACCCGCCCGGAGCAAGCGCTCGACGCCTTTCGCGCTGCCTTCACGGTGTAGGCCATGACAGGGATTGTCATCATCGGGGCAGGGGAATGCGGTGTCAGGGCCGCGTTCGAACTGCGCGCCAGAGGCTATGGCGGTTCGGTTGCGCTGGTGAATGGCGAGGCCGGTTTGCCCTATGAACGCCCGCCGCTGTCCAAGCGCCTCGGGTCAGCGCCAATACTGATCAAGAGCGCAGCGGCATTTGCCGAGGCGGATATCCATCTGCGCAGCGGTCAGACCGCGCTCTATATCGATTCGTCGCATAAAACCGTGGCGCTGGCTGATGGCGAGACGTTGGATTATGACCGGTTGCTGATTGCGACCGGGGCAAGGGCGCGGGTGTTTTCGGGTATGGAGACCTGCCTGACCCTGCGCACCGATGAGGATGCCGCCGCGATTATGGCGCAGCTCAAGCCGGGCGCGCGCATCGGTATCATCGGTGGCGGGTTCATTGGTCTGGAACTCGCGGCAACGGCGGTCAAAGCCGGTGCCGAGGTGACCGTTGTCGAAGGGGCCGCGCGGCTATTGCAACGCGCCGTGCCCGCGCCGATCGCGGATATCCTGCACCAGCGGCACGCGGCCGAGGGGGTGACGATCCTGACTGAAACCGGCGTTGCCACAGCCGAGGCGACCAGCATCACGCTGGCTGATGGCACCGTGCAGGGGTTCGATCTGGTGATCGCCGGCGTTGGCGCGCTGCCAAACACCGAACTGGCCCATAAGACCGGATTGGCGGTGACCAATGGCATCGTGGTGAACGAGTCTTTCCAGACCTCCGATCCGCATATCTATGCCGCGGGAGATTGCTGCAATTTCACCTGGCGCGGGGCAAGGCTGCGGCTGGAAAGCTGGAAAGCGGCACAGGATCAGGGTGCGCATGCGGCGGCGGCGATGCTGGGCGAGGCCAGCGCCTATAATGCGGTGCCGTGGTTCTGGTCGGACCAGTATGATTTGACGCTGCAGGTGGCGGGCCTGTTTGACATCTCCGCCCCTGTTCATACGCGCCCCACGGTCTCGGGCCAGTGCCTGTTATTCCAGTGCAATGCGCAGGGCTGTCTGACCGCCGTGGCCGGCATCGGGTCCGGCAATAGCATCGCCAAGGACATCTCGATTTTTGAAAAACTGATCGCACGCGGGGCCGCCCATGATCCGGCTGTGCTGCAAGACCCGGAACACAACCTCAAACGGCTACTTCGCGCCGCCTGAACGACAAGGACGTCAACCATGTATCACAATCGCCCCCACGCCCATGACATCCGCAAGATGAAACAGCGCGGTGAGAAAATCTCGATGCTTTATGTCAGCACGCCGGATGAGGCTGCGGCGGCTGCGGCGGCAGGCATCCATATGCTGTCGATCGAAGGCAAGGTGTTTGATGCCGAAATGCGCGAGGCGGCGGGGGACTGCTTTGTGCAAGTCGGTCTGCCCTATGGCGGTTGGGGCCAGTTCAATGGCCGTCCCTTGGCCACCGCCGAGGATTATCTGCGCGCCGCCTTCCACTATGCGGCCTTGGGCGGCGACTGCTTTTATTGCGCGGCCTCCTACGACATCCAGAAGGTGCTCTGTGACAACCATATCGCTGTTGTCGGCCATATCGGACTGACGCCGTCCTATATCACTTGGACCGGATGGCGGGCGGTGGGCAAAACGGCGGATGAGGCCGCCGCGCTCTGGCGCCACGCCCGCAAGATGGAAGAGATCGGCGTCTTTGCCGCCGAGCTGGAGGTGGTGCCGGACCGTATCGGCCAATATCTCAGCGAGAACTCCTCACTGATCACGCTGGGGATGGGGTCGGGCAAATATGCGGATGCGCAGTATCTGTTTACCGAGGATGTCTGCGGCTACGGCGTTAACCACAAGCCGCGCCATGGCAAGATCTACCGCGATATGTCCGGCCTGCTGGACAAGCTGCAGCAGGAACGCATCGCCGCCTTCACCGCTTACAAGGCCGATGTGGATGCGGGCAGCTATCCGGCCGCCGAGCATACGGTGGCGATCAAGGATGATGAATTCGACGCCTTTCTCGCCAATGTGCAAGGCTAACCCGACCCATTGGCGCGGATGAATGCGCGCGCCGCGGGAGGCTTCTCCCGGTATTGAAAGAACAACAGAATGATCAAAGTAGGACTTCTTGGGGCTGGCCGCATTGCCGGTGTGCATGCGGCGGCGATTTCCACCCATCCGGCAAGCCGGCTGGTGGCGGTCTCGGACCATTATCCCGATATGGCTGAAAAGCTGGCATCAGACTATGGTTGCGCGGCCCGCAGCACCGCCGAGATCATCGCCGACCCTGAGATCGACGCGGTGCTGATCGCAACATCGACCGACACGCATTCCGACCTGATCGAGGCCGCCACGGCGGCGGGCAAGGCGGTTCTATGCGAAAAGCCGGTTGATCTGAGCCTTGAGCGCGCGCGCGCCTGCCAGCAAGCCGCCGCCAAAACCAGCCAGCCGGTTATGATCGGCTTCAACCGCCGCTTTGATCCCGGCTTTGGCGCGTTGAAGGCTGCGCTCGATGCGGGTGAGATCGGCAAGGCTGAACTGCTGTCGATCACCTCGTTTGATCCCGCGCCGCCGCCGGTCGCCTATATCAAGGTCTCGGGCGGTTTGTTCCGCGACATGATGATCCATGATTTTGACATGGCGAATTTCATCATGGGCGCGGCGCCGGTGTCGGTCTCGGCCATGGCCTCGTCGATTGTCGACCCCGAGATCGGGGCGGCGGGTGACGTGGATACCGCGGTTGTCACCCTGAGCTATGCCGACGGGCGTATCGGCGTCATCAAGAACTCGCGCCGCGCGGTCTACGGGCATGACCAGCGGATCGAGTTGTTGGGGTCCGAGGGGCTGCTGCAAGCGCAGAACATGCTGGAGAACACCGTGGTGAAATCCACCGCCAACGGGGTGATCAGCGCCAAGCCGACCTATTTCTTTCTGGAACGCTATATGCCGGCCTATGCCGCCGAATGGGCCGCTTTTGTCGAGGCCATTGTGGCGGGCACATCGGTGCCGGTCTCGCTTGCTGATGGTGTTGCGGCCCTCGCCATGGCCGAGGCCGCGAGCCGCTCGCTCGCGTCCGGCGCGCCGGTGCGGCTTGCCGAGATCTAGTCCCGTTCCTGTGCCGCAATGTCTTGGCGCAAATACTTGAAGGTAGACGACCGATGACCAAATTCGCCCTCCGCGTTCAATGCAACAGCCGCCGCGGCATTGTCGCTGCTATCTCGGGTTTTCTGGCGGATCAGGGCTGCAACATTACCGACAGCGCGCAATTCGATGATGGCGAGACCGGCAATTTCTTTATGCGCGTCAGCTTTCAGTCGGAAGAGGGGCGCGGACTGGATGCGCTGACCGAACATTTTGCCCCGGTGGCAGAGCAATTCGGCATGGAGTCCGCGTTCTTTGACGAAAGCGCCAAGCGCAGGGTCATCATCATGGTGTCGCGCTTTGGCCATTGCCTGAATGATCTGCTGTATCGGGCGCGGATCGGGGCGCTGCCGGTCGAGATTGTCGGCGTGATCTCGAACCATATGGATTACCAGAAGGACGTGGTGAACAGTGATATCCCGTTTCACTGCATCAAGGTCACCAAGGAGAACAAGCCCGATGCCGAAGCCCGCATCATGGCTGTGGTCGAGGAGACCGGCGCCGAGCTGATCGTTCTGGCGCGTTACATGCAGATCCTGTCCGACGAGATGTGCCAGAAAATGTCGGGGCGGATCATCAACATCCACCATTCTTTCCTGCCGTCGTTCAAGGGCGCGAACCCTTATAAACAGGCCTTCGAGCGCGGCGTGAAGCTGATCGGCGCGACCTCGCATTATGTGACCGCCGACCTCGATGAGGGGCCGGTCATCGAGCAGGATATCGTGCGTGTCACCCATGCCCAATCGCCCAGGGATTACGTCTCGCTGGGGCGCGATGTCGAGGCACAGGTCTTGGCCCGCGCGATCCACGCCCATGTGAACGGGCGGGTGTTCATCAATGGCAACAAGACGGTGGTTTTCCCGCCATCACCCGGCTCATACGCCTCAGAGCGCATGGGCTGACGAGGAGACTGATATGACCAAAGCACTTGACCTTATCACCATCGGCCGGTCCTCGGTTGATCTCTATGGCGCGCAGATTGGCGGGCGGTTGGAGGACATGGGATCGTTCGATAAATATATCGGCGGTTCCCCGACCAATATCGCCTGTGGCACCGCGCGGCTGGGTATGAAATCCGCGGTCATCACCGGCGTCGGCGATGAGCATATGGGCCGGTTCATCATCGAGCAGTTGCGGCGCGAGGGGGTGAACACCGACGGGGTAAAGGTCGATCCCGAGCGGCTGACCGCGCTGGTGCTGCTGGGCATTCGCGACAGTGAGCAGTTCCCGCTGATCTTTTACCGAGAGAATTGCGCGGATATGGGGCTGACCTGCGATGATGTGGACGAGGGGTTCATCACCTCGGCCCGTGCGGTGGTGGCGACCGGAACGCATCTGAGCAATCCACAGGTGGAGGCGGCGACACGCAAGGCGCTGGAGATCGCCCGTGCAAACAATATGCAGACCGCGCTCGACATTGACTACCGTCCCAACCTTTGGGGCGTGGCGGGGCATGGCGAGGGCGAAAGCCGCTTTGTCGAAAGCGCGGCGGTGACGGAGAAATTGCAGGCCAGCTTGCATCTGTTCGATCTGATCGTCGGCACCGAGGAAGAGTTCCATATCGCCGGCGGGTCCACCGATACGCTTGCCGCCTTGCGCGCGGTGCGGGCGGTATCGGGGGCGTCGCTGGTCTGCAAGCGCGGCGCCGATGGCGCGGTGGCCTTTGCCGGTGACATTCCTGACAGTCTGGACGCGGGGCAGGCCGGTCCCGGCTTTCCGATCGAAGTGTTCAACGTCTTGGGCGCGGGCGACGGGTTCATGTCGGGCCTGCTCAAGGGATGGCTTGACGGGGCCGACTGGCCGACGGCTTTGACCTACGCCAATGCCTGCGGCGCCTTCGCTGTCTCGCGGCACGGCTGCACGCCCGCCTATCCAAGCTGGGAAGAGCTACAGTTTTTCCTCGAGCGCGGGATCAAACGCCCCGATCTGCGCAACGACACGGAGTTGGAGCAGGTGCATTGGGCGACGAATCGCGCTGGCGATTGGCCATCTGTCAAGGCCTTCGCCTTTGATCACCGTATGCAGCTTGAGCAGATGGAGGGGTATACGCTGGAAAAGGGCGGCGCGTTCAAACAGCTTTGCCTTGATGCCGCGCTGCAGGTGCAGGACGGGCAGGGGGGGCACGGGATCCTTTGTGACAACCGCATTGGACGCGAGGCGTTGCACCGGGCCAGCGGAAGCGGTCTTTGGATCGGGCGGCCCACTGAATTGCCCGGTTCCCGCCCGATCGAATTCGAGCCTGATCTGGGCGAGGATCTTGGCGGTCTGCGGGAATGGGCGCGCGAGAATGTGGTGAAGCTCTTGGTCTTCTGTCACCCCGATGATGGCGAGAAGACCACGCAGATGCAGGTGGCGCGGGTCAAACGGCTGTTCACCGCCGCGCGGCGCAACGGGCTGGAATTCCTGCTTGAGATTATCCCGTCAAAGGTCGCGCCGGCGAATGACTAGACGTCGTCCCGGCTGATCCAGATGTTTTATGAGGCGGGGATCTACCCCGACTGGTGGAAGCTCGAGCCATTTAAAACCGATGCGGCCTGGGCCAATGCGGTGTCGGCCATCGAGCGCAATGATCCGCATACACGCGGTATTGTCGTGCTTGGGCTCGATGCGCCGCAGGATGAACTCGCGGCCAGTTTCGCAATGGCCGCCAAACAGCCTTTGGTCAAAGGTTTCGCGGTTGGTCGCACGATCTTTGGCGATGCGGCGCGGGCCTGGATGAAGGGCGAGATGACCGATGCCGAAGCGGTGGCGCAAATGGCCGGTCGGTATCGCCAATTGTGCGAAACATGGGAGTTGGTGCGGCGTGGCGCACAGGAGGATGCAGCATGATCAAGACCGTTAGACTGACCGCAGCGCAGGCAATGATCCGCTATATTGCCGCCCAGAAAAACGAAGAGGGCGAAGCGATCATCGCTGGCTGCTGGGCGATATTCGGCCATGGCAATGTCGCGGGGCTGGGCGAGGCTCTGCACGGCGCCAAAGCGTATTTCCCGACCTGGCGCGGGCATAACGAGCAGACAATGGCCCATGCCGCCATCGCCTACGCCAAGCAATTGGGCCGCAAGCGCACGATGATGGTGTCGTCGTCGATCGGACCGGGGGCGACAAATATGGTGACCGCGGCGGCGCTGGCCCATGTGAACCGGCTGCCGGTTCTCTTGGTGCCCGGCGATGTCTTCGCCAATCGCGGCCCTGACCCCGTATTGCAGCAGATCGAGGATTTCGGCGACGGAACCGTCAGCGCGAATGACGTGTTTCGTCCGGTGACACGGTATTTCGACCGTATCTCGCGGCCTGAACACCTGTTGACCGCCCTGCCGCGGGCCTTTCGCATCCTGACCGATCCCGCCGATTGCGGGCCGGTTTGCCTTGCCTTCTGTCAGGACGTGCAGGCCGAGGCCTTTGACTATCCTGTCAGCTTTTTCGAGCCAAAGATCTGGCGGCAGCGCCGTATCCGCCCTGATCTGGCGGAGCTTGCGGCGATGGCCGAAGCGATCAAATCCGCCAAGCGCCCGGTCATCGTGGCCGGTGGCGGGGTCCATTACTCGGGCGCAAGTGAGACGCTGCGCCGCTTTGCCGAGGCGCATAATATCCCGGTTACCGAAACCCAGGCCGGAAAATCCGCGCTCCCATGGGATCATCCGCTGAACCTTGGTCCGATCGGTGTCACTGGCGGTGAACCGGCCAATGCGGTCTGCGCGGAGGCGGATCTGATACTTGGTGTGGGCACGCGGTTTCAGGATTTCACCACCGGAAGCTGGGGGTTATTCGCGCATCCAGACCGCCGGATCGCCTGTCTGAATGTCGCCGCCTATGACGCCAGCAAACACAACGCGCTGCCCTTGCTGGCCGATGCCAGAATCGGACTGAGCGAACTGTCGAAGGCCTTGGAAACCTTTAGGGTTGCTGCGGGTGTCGAAGGGTTGAAGGCCGCATGGTTCGCCGCGGTAGATCCCTTGACCGAGGCCCCCGGCGGCGATGGATTGCCGACCGATATGCAGGTGATCGGTGCGGTGCAGCGCGCATCGACCGAGGAGACCGTGGTGATCTGCGCGGCTGGCAGCATGCCGGGCGAGTTGCACAAACTTTGGAAATCGACCCGCCCGATGTCCTATCACATGGAATACGGCTTTAGCTGCATGGGCTATGAGATCGCCGGTGCGATGGGGATCAAGATGGCCCAGCCAGTGCGGGATGTGATCTGTTTCACCGGCGATGGCACCTATATGATGGCCAATTCCGAGATGGCGACGGCGGCGATGATGGGGATCAGCTTTACCGTCGTGGTGACCGATAACCGCGGCTATGCCTGTATCAACCGCCTGCAAATGAACACTGGCGGCGCCGAGTTCAACAACCTGCTGGAGCATACGATTCACCAGCAGCCCTCGGATATTGATTTTGCCGCCCATGCGGCGTCGATGGGGGCGAGATCGGTCAAGGTCTCGTCGATCGCAGAGTTGGAAGCGGCGTTGGCCAAACGCGGCGAGGTCAACGGCCCCTATGTCATCGTCATCGACACCGATCCCTACCCCAGCAGCGAACCCGGCGGCACATGGTGGGATGTCGGGGTTCCCGAAGTCTCGGAGCGCACGCAAGTGACCGCGGCGCGGGCCGCATATGAGGCGAAAAAAGCCAGCCAGAGGACCGACTGATGGCGGTGAGACTAGGCATATCGCTGGTTGCATGGCAGAATGATGACCTGCCAGACCTGACCGCGGGTTTCACCACCGAAGGCGCAATGAAGGACGCGGCACGCATCGGCTATGCGGGGGTCGAGCGTGGCCGCCGCATGCCTGCCGATACCGACGGGCTGCGGACCTATCTGGACCGTTTTGGCGTGGCGCTCTGTGGTGGCTGGTGTTCGGGCAATTTGCTCACTGCCTCGCTGGCAGAGGAGAAAGACGCCATCCGCCAGCAGGTTGAGCAATTCGCCGCGCTGGAGGCGCCCTGCGTCGTCTATGCGGAATGCTCGAACTCCATTCAGGGTGCGCTAAACACACCTGTGTCGCGCCGCCCGAAGCTGGGCCGTGATGAGGTGATCGCCTATGCCGCCAAACTGTCCGAGCTTGCCAAATGGTCCGCCGATCAGGGCTGTGCTCTGGCCTATCATCACCATATGGGCGCGATGGTTCAGGATGCCGAAGATATCGACTGGCTGATGGAGGGAAGCGACGACGCGCTGGCCCTGCTCTATGACACCGGCCATTTGCATTTTGCCGGGGCGGACCCTTTGGCGGTGCTGGACAAATGGGGCCACAGGGTGGGTCATGTCCATTTCAAGGATGTGCGCCAGCCGGTTCTGGATTGGGTTCATGCCGAAGACCGGAGTTTCCTTGATGGGGTGGCGGCAGGGGTGTTTTCCGTGCCCGGCGATGCCCAAGGCTGCATCGACTTTCAGGCCGTCACCGATGCCTTGAAGGCGATGGATTACAACGGCTGGATCGTGGTCGAGGCCGAACAGGACCCGGCCAAAGCCGATCCCTTTGCCTATTCAAAACTCGGATACGACCATATCACCCAGATATGTCACCGCTCTGGCCTAACCATTCAACGATGAGGCGTGATATGCCCGATCTTCTCAAGAAACCCTTTGGAACCCGTGGCAAGGTCCACCAGATCACGCCCGAAAGCGCCGGGTGGCGCTATGTCGGCTTTTCGCTTTACCGGCTGAATGCAGGTGACAGGGCCGCCGAGGCAACCGGAGACCGCGAAGTCATTCTGGTGATGGTGGAAGGCCGCGCGCAGATCACCGGCGCGGGGCAGGACTGGGGTGTGCTGGGCGAGCGGATGAATGTGTTCGACAAAACCGCGCCGCATTGCCTCTATCTGCCCAACGGCACCGAATGGGAGGCCAGGGCAGATACCGATTGCATCATCGCGGTCTGCTCGGCGCCGGGTATGGGCGGCCACGAGGCGCGCCGAATTGGACCGGATGGCATCACCCTGACCCCGCGCGGCAAAGGCGCAAACACGCGCTATATCAATAACATCGCGATGGAAAACGAGGATTACTGCGACAGCCTGTTGGTCACCGAGGTGTTTACACCGGCGGGCAATTGGTCGTCCTTTCCCAGCCACCGTCACGACGAGGATGACTATCCCCGCATCACCTATCTTGAGGAAACCTATTACCACCGGCTCAACCCCGCCTCGGGATTTGGCATCCAGCGGGTCTATACCGATGACCGCAGCCTTGATGAAACCATGGCGGTCTCGGACGGCGATGTGGTCTGCGTGCCCCGTGGCCACCACCCCTGCGGCGCCCCTTACGGGTTCGAGATGTATTACCTCAACGTCATGGCCGGACCCAAGCGCAAATGGCGCTTTGTCGCCGCGCCCGAAGTGGAATGGATCATGGAGCGGGATGGCTGAGACGTGCCATTGAAGGCTGGGGTATTGGCGTTTGAGCGGCGATAGGTTCCGCGGTTGGGTCATCTGTGGGCCGGGGTGGAAGCCTGCAGCATCCACGGTTTCAAGCCGCCCTGAAGGGATGGAGTTTTGGCAATCCTTCAGGGCTGTCGGGTCAGTCGCCGGTGATGTCGATGATCAGATGCGGTGTGCCGTCTGAGGTTTTGCGGGGGGAGCGGCCGTCGGGGGCGACCACGGCTTTGATATGGCGGCGCAGGTTTGAGAAACTCTCGAATTGCACCGCATCCACCGGCTCATCCAGCCGCAGAGATAGCTGCGTATTCGGGCCGAGTTTCGAGAGCGCGACGATCCGGCCGGTGAAGGCCTGCCCCAGATACTGCCCGCGCACCTGATCGTTCAGATGGAAGGCCTGCGGCTCGCTCCGTGACAGTTTGGCCTGCAGCGTATTCCAGTCGCGCGCGCCGTTTTGCTGGGCGATCAGTTCCAGAGCCTGCGCATGGGTGATGCTGGTGCCTTGGGCGGATAGGGCTTTGCGCAGGATTTTAGCCTGTGACTTGGCGTCTTTTACCGATTGCAGGGTCATTGTATTTCCTCCGCTGCCGGAAGCCCGAACGCATTGACGCCCCCGCCGTTTTTCTGGCTGGTGATCACGATCCAGATGGCAATGACGATGACAATCGCGTCACCGATGGGGAAGGCAAACCAGATCGCCTGCGCACCGAATGTAAAACCCAAGGTCGAGATCAACAGCGGGCTCAGAATAAAGGGTCTGATCAGCGTGAGCGCGGCGGTATGGGCGGGCCGTCCGATTGCTTGAAAATACAGCGCGAGGACCAGCAGCGGGCCGGAAAACAGATAAAGCGACACCATCGGGCGCATTATTCTGCCGACCTGTGCGATCACCTCAGGGTTATCGACAAAGGCGCGGCCAATCCAGCCGGATCCGGTGATTAAAACCAGCTCGATCGTGGCGCAATAAACAACGGCCACGGTAAGGGCGAGGCGTAGGGCGGCATTTGAGCGCTGGTAAAGTTTGGCGCCGAAATTATTCCCGACAATGCTTTGCGTGGCCAAGGCAATCGCCATCAAGGGCATGAAAGTGAAACTGAACACCCGTGTCACGATGCCATAGGCGGCCATGCTCTCGACATAGGCAGCGCCGGAGGTCAGGCGCAGGGTGGTGATCACCGTCGCCGAGACCAATGCGATGCCGATAAAGCTGAGGCTGACGGGGGCGCCGAGGGTCAGGATGATCCGCCATTTCCCCACCCAGCGCGCGAATTTCAGGGATTGCAGCGATAGGGTGCCACCGCCGCGCAGGCGCAGCCCGACGAGCAGCGCAAGCCCCAACCCCTGCGCGATGGTGGTGCCCCAGGCCGAACCCGCAACGCCCATATCAAGCCAAGCGATCAACAGGTAATTGAGCGCGATATTGGCCAGCGTGACGCCCACCGACATCAGCGCCATAAGACCGGCGCGGCCCTCGTTGCGCCAGGCATCCGCATGGACGCTCAACAGCAATTGCACCGGCGAGGCGAGGATCATGATCGCCAGATAGGTATAGGCCATGCGGGCGATATCGGCCTGACCGTCCGAGAGCGCGGCGATCACCGCCCCGCCAAAGATGCCGAAACCCGCAATCAGCAGGAGGGATAAAAACAGTGCCAAACCATGGGCTTGGGCGAAAACACCGGCGGCGTCCTGATGGTGTCCGGCGCCCAGATGACGGGCGAGGAGGCTGGACATGCCACCGCCGACCAGCGTCGAAAGGGCGATGGTGATCATGATAACGGGAAAGACGACGCTGACCGCGGCAAGGGCTCCGGCGCCGACAAAATGGCCCAGAAACGCGGCATCGACCACGGTCAACAGGCCGCTCATCATCATGACAAGGATCATCGGCAGCGCGTTGGCCACAAACAGCCGCGCCGGTGTGTCCGTTAGAAAACGGTTTTCGGATGCGTGGGGGGACGACATTATCAACTCCTCAAATGAGGCATTTCAAATGCGATGGGAGCCTGCATTGCCACCAACGAAATGCTTCGAGGGTGTGTGTCGTATCCATGTCGGGCTTCACCGTGACTTGCGTCTGCAGGCGGCAGGTGCCCATAACCTGCGCTGTCTTACGGTTTCGCGGCGCGCGGTGTCAAGTGGGTTCCTGACCCTCGCAAGTCCGGTTTTCGGCCCGTCCGGCAGGGTGTTTGCAAGTGTGCGGGCGTGATGGATTGCTGATGTTTGAGGAGTGAATTGTGGAGGGGCTCAATATCAATTGCCCGATGGGTGAGGATTATACAGCGGGCATTGCCATTTTGAAGGTCTCGTCGCCACTGGCGTCGAATTTGCCTTCTCCAGTAATCTCGAACCCATAACGTTGATAAAATGGCACGCCGATCTGGTTGTCTTTGAACACCTCCACCGTAAGCGGGCCTTTTAGGGTGACGATGTGATCAACCAATTGGCGGCCCAAGCCTTTGCCGTGACAGGAGGGATCAAGAAAGAGCCCGCCGATTTCACGGTCGATCATGGCGATAAACCCGACCGGAGCGCCTTGATCCTCAATCACCCAGACCTCGGCATTGGGCAGATAGATGTCGCGAATATCCTTGCGCACTTGGGCTCTGATCTCCGCTGGTAAAAACGGATGGGCAAGCGCTTCGGCCTTGTCCCAGATATTCATCAGGTGATCGGTATCGGAGGGCTTAAATTTGCGGATCATGTTTTTGCCTTCGGTTTACTGGCCAATTGTTTTGGCCCTCTAGGGTTGCGCCGGGCGTTATATCCGAGGCTGCGGTGCTGCTGGTCGAGCCGCAAAAGCACCATACGGGCCGCGAGGTCAGCCACATATACAATGACTTACAGGGTTTCCATGGCCAAGCATATGTTATCAACATAGATGTAGCCGGGCAGAATTTGATCAGATGCGGATGGGCAGGGTATTGGGAAACGCGAAGAAAAACAGTCATTTAATCCATGACGACTGGATCAGGGCAGCGCGGGGGATCCTGATCAGTGACGGCGTTGGCGGGTTGAGCCTGCGGCGGATCGCGGCGGTGCTGGAGGCGACGACGGGGGCGTTTTACTGGCAATTCGCCAATCTCGAGGCGCTGCTGGCGGATCTGCGCGAGGATTGGCGGCGGCGCAACTCGGCGGCGTTTGACCGGGTGTTTGGCGATCCCGATCTCGACGGGTTCGGCCGCTATCTGGGCTATGTGCGGATTTTGCTGCGTGAAGATGAATATGATCCGAAATATGACAGTGCGATGCGTGATTGGGCGCATTCTTGCGAGAAATCCCATGCGGTGGTGACCGAAGTGGACGCGCGGCGGGTGGCGCAGCTTGAGGGGTTGTTCACCGAATTGGGGTTCAATTCCCGCTCGGCGCGGGTGCGGGCGATGATGACCTATTTTCACCAGAGCGGCTATTACCAGATGAATATTGACGAGACGCAGGAGGAGCGGCTGGCGAATATTCCGTATTATGCCGAGATCATGGTCGGGCCGGGGTTCTTTCCGCCGGAGTTGCGGGGCGAGACGCTGCGGCGGATGATTTTTGACGACGCGGAGTGAGTGGCGCGGGGCGGCGATTGACGCCGTTTGACGCGGGCGGTGCGAGCGCCTAGGACAGAGGTCACCGCCCGTGCCATTCCGGCATCGGGCGCGCGCCTTCCATCACCGCGCAACAGTCGGAGACCCCCATGTCCTATACCCCCGCCGAGGATCGCTATTCACGGATGCCCTACCGGCGTTGCGGACGTTCTGGGTTGAAACTGCCTGCCGTGTCGCTGGGGCTGTGGCATAATTTCGGCCATGACACGCGCCATGACACCAAACAGGCGATCTGTCGCAAGGCGTTTGATCTGGGCGTCACCCATTTTGATCTGGCGAATAATTATGGCCCGCCGGCGGGTTCGGCCGAGGAAGCCTTCGGGCAGATCCTGCGCGAGGATTTCCGCGGTTACCGCGACGAGATGATCATCAGTTCCAAGGCGGGCTATGATATGTGGCCGGGGCCCTACGGCGAATGGGGCAGCCGCAAATATATGATTGCGTCATGTGACCAGTCGATGCGTCGTTTGGGCGTGGATTACGTCGATATTTTCTATTCGCACCGCTTCGATCCCGACACGCCGCTCGAGGAAACCATGGGCGCGCTGGAGCATATCTGGCGCTCGGGGCGGGCGCTATATATCGGGATTTCCTCGTATAATTCGCAGCGCAGCCGTGAGGCGGCGGATATTCTGCGGGGTCTTGGGGTGCCGCTCCTGATCCACCAGCCGAGCTATAATATGTTCAACCGCTGGGTCGAGCGGGACGGGCTGTTGGAGACGCTGGACGAGTTGGGCGCGGGCTCGATTGTGTTCACGCCGCTGGCGCAGGGGCTGTTGACCGGTCGCTATTTGAACGGGGTGCCCGAGGATTCGCGCGCGGCGCAGGGGACGTCCTTGAACAAGGCGTTCCTGACGCCGGAGCGGCAGGCGGATCTGCGGGCGCTGAATGATATCGCCAAAGCGCGGGGCCAGACGTTGGCGCAGATGGCGATTGCCTGGGTCTTGCGCGGCGGACGGGTGACCTCGGCGCTGATCGGCGCGTCGCGGCCCGAGCAGGTCGAGGATTGCGTCGGCGCGGTGGGCAATCTGGAGTTCACGGATGCGGAACTGGCCGAGATCGACCGGCTCGCGCCTGATGCCGGGGTGAACCTGTGGAAGGGCTCCTCCGAGGGGGTCTGACGGGCGCGGTTTTTAGCCGGTTAGGGTGAGTGCGATTCGTCTGCGCTCACCCCGACAGCAGATAGGCCGGGCGGGTCGTTCGCGGCGGGGTCTAGATCGCCGCGATTGCTTCGGCGAGCATCTCGCGGACCTCTCCGGCGACCCTGTGCAGCTCGGCGTTGTCGATGGCGGACATCGAGGCGACGGGATCAACGGCGGAGACCTCCACGCCGCCCTTGACCTCGCGCAGGATCACATTGCAGGGCAGCATCGCGCCGACGCGGGGCTCGATCCCGATCGCCGCATAAGCCATGCCGGGGTTGCAGGCGCCAAGGATGCGGTAGCCGGACATGTCCTTGTCGAGCTTCTTTTTCATCGTCGCGGTGACGTCGATCTCGGTGAGCACGCCGAAGCCCTTGGCTTGCAGGGCGGCGCGGGTGCTTGTGTCGGCATCTTCAAAGCTGACACCGGAGAGAAGGCGGTCGATGGTATAGGCCATGGTCGGTCCTTTCGGTTGCTTACCCTCAACATGGGGGCGAAAGGGGGCCGAACAAGGGGCGCAATGGTCGCAGGTTGGGGGGAGGGCTGGACGGTCGGCTGCGCCCCCGCGCGGAATCAAGGCGTAAGCCGCCGCGCATCGCCAGACCGCCCGCAGGGCTGGCGATTTGGTGGGTGTAAGCGCTCCGCTTGGAGCTATTGCGGGGTTGCCGGTATAAAGCGCGTTGTTCGGCGGGTGGGTCGCCAACCCGCGGTCTGGCGATGCGCGGCTTGGTGATTGGTCTGGTTTCTCAGAGCAACGACTACGGCGGTATTCTTAGGCTGTCGTTCCTGCCAGTGCGCCGCGCGGAATCAAGGCGTAAGCCGCCGCGCATCGGCAGACCGCCCCGGGGGCTGGCGATTTTGTGGGGGTAAGCGCGTCGTTCGTATGTTGGATGTAGAATGCGCCATGAAGCACTTCGTTCGGCGGATCGGGCGCCATCCCGCGGTCTGGCGATGCGCTCTGTGGGGTGTGGTTTCCCGCGGGGCGGCAAGGAGAACCCGCTTTGCTTTGCCATCCCGCGGTCAGGCGATGCGCGGCTTGGCGCCCGAGGGTGGAAATAGAAAGGCCGCCCCTCGGGGCAGCCTGAGCAGAACTCCCGCGATCAGCGCGAGAATTTCTTGTATTTCACCCGCTTCGGCTCGACGCTATCCGGGCCGAGGCGGCGGATTTTGTCTTCCTCATAGGCCTCGAAGTTGCCCTCGAACCATTCGACATGCGCGTCGCCCTCGAAGGCCAGAATGTGCGTGCACAGCCGGTCAAGGAAGAAGCGGTCGTGCGAGATGATCACCGCGCAGCCGGCGAAATCATCCAGCGCGGCTTCCAGCGCCTGCAGGGTTTCGACGTCGAGATCGTTGGTCGGCTCGTCGAGCAGCAGCACGTTGCCGCCCTCGCGCAGCAGTTTCGCCATATGCACGCGGTTGCGCTCACCACCGGACAACAGGCCGACGGTCTTCTGCTGGTCGCCGCCCTTGAAGTTGAACGCCGAGCAATAGGCGCGGGAGTTCATCGTGATATCGCCCAGTTCGAGCACTTCGAGCCCTTCGGAAACCTCTTGCCAGACGGTTTTCTTGGGGTCGAGATCGTCGCGCGACTGGTCGACGAAGGCCAGTTGCACGGTGTCGCCGTAAGTGATCGTGCCCTCGTCGGGCTGCAATTCACCGGTCAACATCCGAAACAGCGTCGATTTACCGGCGCCGTTCGGGCCGATCACCCCGACAATGCCACCGGGCGGCAGCGAGAACGAGAGATCCTCGATCAACAGCTTGTCGCCCATCGCCTTTTTCAGACCTTCGACTTCGATCACCTTGCCGCCCAGACGCGGGCCGTTGGGAATGATGATCTGCGCGGTCGACATCTTCTCGCGCTCGGTTTTTGAGGCCATTTCCTCATAGGCGTTGATCCGCGCCTTCTGCTTGGCCTGACGCGCCTTGGCACCGGCCCGGATCCACTCAAGCTCGCGCTCGAGGGTCTTCTGGCGGGATTTATCCTCGCGCGATTCCTGCGACAGACGCTTGGCCTTCTGTTCCAGCCACGAGGAGTAATTCCCCTCATAGGGAATGCCGCGCCCGCGATCCAGCTCGAGAATCCACGAGGTGATATCATCGAGGAAATAGCGGTCGTGGGTGACCACCAAAATCGTGCCCTTATACTCAATCAGATGCTTTTGCAGCCAGGCGATGGTCTCGGCGTCCAGGTGGTTGGTCGGCTCATCGAGCAGCAGCATATCGGGCGCTTCGAGCAACAGCTTGCACAGCGCCACGCGGCGTTTCTCACCGCCTGAAAGCGTGGTCACATCCGCATCATCGGGCGGGCAGCGCAGGGCTTCCATCGCGACGTCGATCTGGCTGTCGAGATCCCAAAGATTCTCGGCGTCGATCTCGTCTTGCAACTGCGCCATCTCGTCGGCGGTCTCGTCCGAGTAGTTCATCGCCACTTCGTTATAGCGCTCGAGTTTCGCCTGTTTCGCGGCGACCCCCAGCATCACGTTGCCGCGCACATCAAGGCTTTCATCCAGATGCGGCTCCTGCGGCAGATAGCCGATCTTGGCGCCTTTCGCGGCCCAGGCGTCGCCGGTGAAATCCTTGTCGATCCCCGCCATGATGCGCAGCAGCGTCGATTTACCGGCGCCGTTGACGCCGACGACACCGATTTTCACACCGGGCAGGAAGTTCAGGCGGATGTTTTCGAAACATTTCTTGCCGCCGGGATAGGTCTTGGACACGCCGTCCATGTGATAGACAAACTGATACGCCGCCATGCCGATGCTCCGAAAACTTGGGATAAGATAAGGGGAATTTGCCGCTTCCCTATCGTGACATGGGGTGCGGTGCAAGCTTTCGCAAGCCAACGTGAGGCCTCGGGGGCTTTTCCTGCGGGCTTCCTTTGCGCATAAAGGGTCTATTGATTTATCTGTGGTCCTGTTGTGAAACCAGACACGCCCTTTATTCCGGAGACATCCATGCCCCTCGATTTCGTGAATGGTGGCAGTATCATCCTGCTGCTTCTTGCCGTCTTCATCATCGTCTCGCTGTTTCTGGGCGTGCGGATCGTGCCGCAATCGCAGAAATATGTCGTCGAGCGGTTTGGCCGCCTGCGCTCGGTGCTGGGGCCGGGGATCAACCTGATCGTGCCGTTTATTGATACGGTGGCGCATAAGGTCTCGATCCTCGAGCGGCAGTTGCCGAACCAGCAGCAGGACGCGATCACCACCGATAACGTGCTGGTGCAGGTGGAAACCTCGGTGTTCTACCGGATTATGGAGCCGGAAAAGACCGTCTACCGCATCCGCGATGTCGATGCGGCGATCCTGACCACAGTGGCGGGGATCGTGCGGTCCGAGATCGGCACCATGGAGTTGGACGAGGTGCAATCGAATCGCGCCCGTCTGACCCAGAAGATCGGCGCGGCGATTGCCGATGTGGTCGATGACTGGGGCATTGAGGTGACGCGGGCGGAACTCTTGGATGTGAACCTCGATGAGGCCACCCGCGCCGCGATGTTGCAGCAGCTCAACGCCGAACGCGCACGCCGCGCGGCGGTGACCGAGGCCGAGGGCGCGCGCCGAGCGGTGGAACTGCGGGCGGACGGTGAGTTATATGCCGCCGAGCAGGCGGCCAAGGCCAAACGGGTCAGCGCCGATGCCGAGGCTTATGCCACCGGCGTGATTGCCGAGGCGATCCAGAAGAACGGGCTAGAAGCGGCGCAATATCAGGTGGCGCTGGCGCAGGTCGAGGCGCTGACGCAAGTGGCGGTGGGCGATGGCAAGCAGACGGTGCTGATCCCCTCGCAGGCGCTCGATGCCTTTGGCGATGCCTTCAAGATGCTGAAAGGACGCGGCTGATGTTTGACGAATGGTGGGTCTGGGTGGCCGCCGGTCTGGCGCTGGGCATCGTTGAACTCTTGGTGCCCGGTTTCCTGTTTGCCGGCTTCGCCATCGGCGCGGTGCTGACCGGCGCGATCATCGGGCTGGGCATTCCCGGCGCGGGCTGGATGAATGTGACGCCGGTCAATGCGCTGTTGGTGTTTGCGGTGCTTTCGGTGGTCGCATGGCTGTCGATGCGCGCGATTGTCGGGGTGCGTCACGGGCAGGTCAAACGCATCGACCGCGATATCAACGACAACTGAGCGCACGCGCTGTTTGCTGCGGTGGCGGCGCAGGATTTGGCGCGCGAATTGACGTGGGGGTTCGCGGCGGATCAATCGCGCTCGAACAACCGCTCCAGCACCGCCAGCCCCTCGTCAATCTTGGCGCGCTCCTCGGCGCTCAGGGGCGCCAGCAGCGCCTCGGTGGCGGCGATCATCTCGGGCTGGATCGTGGCCAGCGCGCGTTTGCCCTTGGCGGTGATCACCGCATGGGCGATGCGGCGGTCGCTGCTGTCGGTGCTGCGCTTGACCCAGCCGCGCGCCTCCAGATCCGCCAAAGCGCGGCTGACCTTGGTCTTATGCGCCGGCACCAGCTCGCATAACTCGCTGGCGGTCAGCGACGCCACCTCGGCCAGATTAACCAAAACCCGCCATTGGGTGCGCGTCAGCCCGTGCCGCTTGCGGTAGATGTCGCGGGTGTTCTGCGAGGTTTTTTCCGCCAAAAGGTTCAGCCTATAGGGTAGATAATTGTTCAAAAACATGATGCTAGCCGTGAGTGTTGATAGTTACATTTTCAACTATTAGTCTGAGACATATGATTCGGATACCCCATTTGGCACAAGTGAGACACTCATGAGCAAATCCTTCGCCTCCGCCGGAGATATGGAAGACAAAGAGATCAGCTTTACCCAGATCGGCGAGGGGCTCTATGCCTTCACCGCCGAGGGCGACCCGAACAGCGGCGTGATCATCGGCGACGAGTCGGTGATGGTGATTGAAGCGCAAGCGACGCCCCGTCTGGCGCGCAAGGTGGTTGAGTGCATCCGTAGCGTCACCGACAAGCCGATCAGCCATCTGGTGTTGACCCATTATCATGCCGTCCGCGTGCTCGGTGCCAGTGCTTACGGCGCGCCCGAAATCATCATGTCCGACGCCGCTCGCGCGATGGTGGTCGAGCGCGGGCAGGAAGACTGGGACAGCGAATTCGGCCGTTTCCCGCGCCTGTTCCAGGGCCATGAGGAAATCCCCAGCCTGACTTGGCCGACGACGACCTTCAGCGACAAGATGACCGTCTATCTGGGCAAGCGCCGCGTTGATATCATGCATCTGGGCCGCGCCCATACCGCCGGTGATGCGGTGGTTTGGGTGCCGGATGCCGAGGTGATGTTCACCGGCGATATCGTCGAATACCACTCGGCGTGTTATTGCGGTGACGGGCATTTTGCCGATTGGGGCGATACTCTGGCGGCGATTGCAGATTTCAATCCGGTGGCCATTGCCCCCGGTCGCGGGGATGCGCTGGTTGGCGAAGAGATGGTCGAAGCGGCGCTGTCGAACACCTATGATTTCGTTGAAAGCACCTACCGGCCGGCGCAGCGTGTGGCTGCCCGTGGTGGTTCGCTGAAAGAGGCTTGGGACGCTGTGCGCGCCGAATGCGATCCGAAATTCGCCGATTACGCGATTTACGAGCATTGCCTGCCGTTCAACGTCGCCCGCGCCTATGATGAGGCCCGCGGCATCGACACCCCCCGCATCTGGACCGCCGAGCGCGACCAGCAGATGTGGAGCGATTTGCAAGGATGAGCGCGATGACCATGCAGGACCGCTATCCGCTGGCCTATAAGACCTATCCTTACGCCAAATGTGCCGATCAGGAGGCCGAGGCGCCCGCGCGTCATCCGGTGGTGGTGGTCGGCGGCGGGCCGGTGGGCATGGCTTTGGCGCTGGATCTGGCGCTGAAGGGCACGCGCGTGCTGGTGCTTGATGACCATGAGGGCGTCGGCATGGGCTCGCGGGCGATCTGCTTTGCCAAACGCCAGCTCGAGATCCTTGACCGGCTGGGCTGCGGCGAGACGGTGGCGCAAAAAGGTGTCGTCTGGAACATTGGCAAAGTGTTTCACGGCGAGGAAAAGGTCTATGAGTTCAACCTCTTGCCCGAGGATGGCCATAAGTTTCCGGCGTTCATCAACCTGCAGCAGCCCTATTTCGAGAAGTTCGTTCTGGATCATGTGGCGGCGTTGCAGGCGCAGGGTCTGCCGCTGGAAATCCGTGGCAAGAACCGCGTTGATGCCATCGAGCAGGACGCAGAGGGCGCCACGCTGACGGTGATGACGCCGGACGGGCCGTATCAGGTCGCGGCGGATTATGTGGTCGCCTGCGACGGCGCCTCCTCGCCCCTGCGCAAGATGCTGGGGCTGGGGTTCGAGGGCGAGGTGTTCAAGGACAGCTTCCTGATTGCCGACGTGCGGATGAAGGCCGATTTCCCCACCGAGCGCTGGTTCTGGTTTGATCCGCCGTCCAAGGCCGGGGCCTCGCAACTCTTGCACAAACAGCCCGATGATGTCTGGCGGATTGATTTCCAGATCGGCTGGGACGCCGACCGCGCCGAAGAGATGAAAGAGGCGAATATCCGCAAGCGCGTGGCGCAGATGATCGGCGATGATGTGGAATTCGAGCTGGTCTGGTCGTCGATCTATACCTTCCAGTGCCGCCGGATGACCCAGTTTCAGGATGGCCGGGTGATCTTCGCCGGTGACGCGGCGCATCAGGTCTCGCCCTTTGGTGCGCGCGGGGCGAATTCGGGGCTGCAGGACGCGGATAATCTGGCGTGGAAGCTGCAGCTGGTGCTCGAGGGCAAGGCGCCGCCCGCGCTGCTGGCGAGCTATGACGACGAGCGGATCCACGGCGCCAAGGAGAATATCCTCAATTCGACCCGCGCCACGGATTTCATCACGCCCAAATCCGAGGTCAGCCGCCAGTTCCGTGATGCGGTGCTGACGCTGTCCAAAGATCATGATTTCGCGCGGCCGTTCGTCAATTCCGGCCGTCTGTCGGTGCCCTGCACCTATGACGGTTCGGCATTGAACACCGATGATGCGCTGCCCGCGGGGCCGCCGCGCACGCGGCCGGGCGCGCCATGTCCCGACGCGCCTTTGGACGAGGGGTTCCTGCTGGGCAGGTTGGGGCGCGCCAAGGATGCGGCGTTCCAGCTGCTGGCGCTGGATGCCGAAGTGCCCGAGGCGTTTTCGGCCCATGGGATCGACTGCGAGGTGATCGCGCTCTCGGTGGCAGAGAACGACATGCTGCGCGAACGCTATCTCGGCGGGGCGCGCTCGGCGGTCTATCTGATCCGTCCCGATCAACATGTGGCGGCGCGTTTTGGGTCATTTGACGCGGCCGAGACCACCGAAGCGCTGGGCCGCGCCATCGGCAAGGAGCTGTGAGAATGGGACAGTTGAACACCACCCGCAATATGGCGCAGGCCGATGATGTCTATGAGATGCTGATCGACGCGCATGAGGGCAAGAGCAAGCCCGAAAGCGACGCGTTTAATGCGCGGCTGATCATCACCTTGATCAACCATATCGGCGATAAAGAGGTGATCGCGCAAGCGCTGGCCATTGCCGAGGGGTAGGCGCCCGTCAGCTCGGCCCCCCGTCAGCTCGGCCCCCCGTCATCTGTCCAAAAATATCCTGGGGGTGAGCGCGCAGCGCGAGGGGGCAACGCCCACTTTCTTACCTGTTTGGCCCGAAACGGCTTTGGACTGTCGGAGCAATGCGCGAAGGGACGCGCCCGACACTGGGTGGGCGCACCTGCGCTTTCCATGGCGCGTGGAGCTTGAAAGCACTCATGTCGGGCGAGCGGTGCCTTACATCGCCGATGCGCCCTCCCGGGGGGAGGGTCGGGCGCGGCCCGGGGTTCCCCCGTGCCAGAGGGTGGGGTGCTGCGGGGCTCATAAACTTATTGGCTCCCGCCCCCTTTCACCGCATCCCGATGCCCAATTGCATCAGGCTGCGGCGCACCGGGGCGACGGAATAGAGCGCGTTCAACGCGCCTGCGCGCAGATCGCGCAGCGGGCGGCTCTCCAACATCGACGCGCGGTTGAGCGCATCGACCCCGACCTGCCGCAGTTTGACCTCCAGCGCGCGGCGACGCTCATAGGCCTGCAGCATCTCGGGCGTGCCCAGCGTCTCGGGCGTGGCGAGTTCCAGCAATGTGGTCAGATCGGCGAGGCTCATGTTCAGCCCCTGCGCGCCAATCGGCGGCACCACATGCGCGGCTTCGGCCATCAGCGCGCTGCGTTGGCCGGTCCAGCGCTCGGCAATCTGCGAGATGATCGGCCAGACGGTCAGCGGCGTGGCCAGTTCCAGCCAGCCATAGAGCCCGCAAGACCGCGTGTTCATCGCTTCGGTGAAGGCTTCGGGCGACAGATTGCGCAGGCGCTCGATCTCGGGGCCGGTTTCCATCCAGATCACCGCCGAACAGGGTTTGCCTTGATGATCGGGCAGCGGGACCAAGGTGAAAGGGCCTCCGCTGCGGTGGATCTCGGTCGAGACATTGCCATGCGGCTCGGGGTGGGTGACGGCGAAGGCCAGCGCCTTTTGCCCGTAGCGGGTGGTGCTGACACCGATGCCGAGCGCCTTGCGCACCTTTGAGTTGCGCCCGTCGGCACCGATCACCAGTTGCGCCCGCAGCTGCGCGCCGTCACTCAGCGTGACCAGCGCCTCGCTTTCGCGGGTGAACAGGGATTTGGTGCCGGTGCCGGGGCGGAAATCGACATTCGGGAGGCGCGCCAGATGGGTGACAAATTCGCGTCGCAGCAGCCAGTTCGGCAGGTTCCAGCCAAAGGGTTGCTCCGAGACATCGGCGGCGTTGAAGTCATGGACAATGCGGGCTTCGGGCTCGGCGCCGCCGGCATCGACAATCCGCATCACCTGCAGCGGCATCGCATGCGGCTCGAGCCGCTCCCAGAGGCCGGTGTCGCGCAGAACCGGAAGCGAGGGCTGCAAGAAGGCGGTGGTGCGCAGATCGGCACCGGTCGCGGTGCCTTCGGTGATCGGCGGGGCGGGGTCGACAATGACCACCGAATAGCCTGCCGCGCCGAAACCGGCGGCGGCGGCCAGACCGGCCACGCCTCCGCCAGAAATCAAGATATCCACCGACTCGCGCATAGTGACCTCCGATTGCCTGCCGCCTGTGTAACGCAGGCGCGCGCGGGTTGCGAGGTCAGGGCCAGCGCCAGATCAGCGCAGGCACCGGTTTTATGCCACTGACGGGGCGGATTTAGCCGCGGGTGATCGCGACCAGCATGGCAATCATCATCGGCGCGAAACCGACCGCAGGCAGATAGAGACCGGGCAGGCCAAAGATCGCCACCGCGCTGGCCCAGAGCGCGACCACCACCAAGACCACATAGAGCGGCGCATGCTCGCCCATGGCGGCCCAAAGACGGGCAATCGCGCCGAGCGAATTCCGCTGGCTGCGCGAGGGGGCAAGGGTGAAGCTGTCTGCGGTGGTCATGGGGCACTCCGGTTCAAAGATATATGCCGGATATGGGTTTGCCCTGCCGCGCCCGCCATTGGACGAAATGCCACGGCGCGACATTCTGCCCCCTGCGACAAAACGGCGCTGCGGCTGCGAGGTAGAGGGGCGCAAACGGCGCCCGATCAGAGGCGCCACAAGGGCGACCGCGCAACAGCAGACCGGCAGCGATCTGGTGTCAGGCCAGCGCCGGAATAGTGACAGGACAGCGAGAGATCGGCAGCAGACCCGCCCTGCGATCAGAGCCGCGTCAGAAAGCCGGTCAGATCGTCGGTGTGGTGATGGACATGGTCATGGGCCTCATGCTCGGGGGTCACCAACACCGTGCGCATGCCCAGATCATGCGGCACTTTGAGGTTGCGCGGATCATCCTCGAACATCGCCGCGCTTTGGGTTTTCAGCCCGTCGCGGGTGAAGACCTTGTCGAAGGCTTCGGCGCGGGGCTTGGGGTGATAATCGGCATCCTCGACCCCGTAAACTGCATCAAACAGGCCCGAGAGCCCGCGTGCTTCGAGCACCCGCTGCGCATAGGGGGCCGAGCCATTGGTATAGACAATGCGCCGCCCCTGCAGACGGGTGATCGCCGCGCGCAACTCGGGATCGGGGTCGAGCACGGAGAAATCAATGTCATGCACCTCGACCAGATAGGGCACCGGATCGACACCGTGATGCGCCATCAGACCGGCCAGCGTGGTGCCATATTCGGCCCAATAGCTGCGCCGCAGGTGATGCGCCTGCGCGTGATCAACGCCGGTGGTGCGGATGACATAATCGACCATTTTGCGCTCGATCTGGTCGAAGAGGCGCATATGGGGCGGGTAAAGCGTGTTGTCGAGGTCAAAGACCCAAGTGTCGACATGCTGGAAATCTATCTGTGCCATGAGTGATCGCTAGCCGCTTGGCGTCTGTGGCGCAAGGGGCGGGGGCATCTGCGGGGCGTGCGGCTTGCGGCAATCGGGGCTTGCAGAGCGGCGCAGCGCAAGACCATAGTGGCCCGCGCAACCGATAGATGCCCTCAACAGCCGTGTGACCTTGCTATGAATGACGCCCGCCAGACCTCGCTTGATGCGTATTCGCTGATCCTGCAGGCGATTGATGACGGTGTCTATCGGCCCGGTGACCGGCTGGTGGAATCGGAACTGGCCGAGCGTCTGGGCGTCTCGCGCACCCCGATCCGCGAGGCGCTGCAGCGGTTAGAGACGCAATCCCTGCTGACCCGCGACGGGCGCTCGCTGATTGTCGCCTCGCTGGATCACAACCAACTGGCCGAACTCTATGTGGTGCGCGCCGAACTCGAGGGGTTGGCGGCGCGGCTGGCGGCGAAACATGCCAATGTCGAAGAGGTGCGGCTGCTCAATGCGATGATCGAGGAGGATCAGGCGCTGGTCGATGACCCGCAGGCGCTGAGCCGCGCGAACAAACGGTTTCACAAGCAGATCCATCTGGCCTCGCACAACCGGTTTTTGGTGCAGCAACTGGATCTGGTGCATCGCTCGATGGCGCTTTTGGCGACTACCTCGCTGGAGGTTGCGGGGCGCGGTTCGGCGGCGCTGGACGAGCATACGGCGCTGGTCAGGGCGATCGAGCGCGGCGATGGCGAGGCGGCGGATGCGGCGCTGCGCAATCATATTTCCAAGGCCTTCGAGGCGCGGCTCAAGCTGGAATCCGAGGGCCGCGACCGGCAGGGACCTTAGGCCTATCCCGCCATCGGGCGCAGAGCTTGCAAAGGCGGCAGGCTGGCGCTGTCATGGATGCCATGGGCGGTTTTATCCCAGTAAAACGGGCTGGTGATCATCTCCCAGAGCCCCTTATAGGCGGCGACGGCGGCGAGCGGGAAATACAGATGCAGTGACAGCGCCCAGAGCCGCAAGAAGCGGTGGCGCGCGGCCTTGAGGGCGATGATATTGATCGTCAGCCCCGCGACTTCGGACAGGAAGAATATCGCCGCCACACAGGGCAGGGCCCAAGCGGGCAGGGTCGCGGCCAGCGGATGGCCAAGGCCGAAAAGCATGATCCAGAAGCTCCACAGGATCGGCGCCAGCAGGAACTGGATCAAGGTGCCGAGAAACAGCACCTGCATCCCGAAAAACCGCCGCGCGCCCAATTGCCGCCAGAGCAGCGCCGGTTGCCGCATATGCACCGCATAGGTCATCGCGTAGCCCTTGAGCCAGCGCGAGCGTTGTTTGATCCACGGCCAGACGCGGCAATTGGCCTCCTCCATGGTCACGGTTTGCAACAGCTCCGTGCGGTAGCCGTGGCGCGCCAGCCGGATGCCGAGATCGGCGTCTTCGGTGACGTTATAGGCGTCCCAACCGCCGAGTTTTTCCAGCAATGCACGGCGAAAGAACAGCGTGGTGCCGCCGAGGGGCACGACCAGCCCGAGTTTTTCAAGCCCCGGCAGCATCAGCCGGAACCATGCCGCATATTCGATGGTGAAACAGCGGCTGAGCCAGTTGGTGCGCGGGTTGTAATAGTCCAGAACCCCTTGGATACAGGCCAAATCCGGTGCTGCGCGGGCGAAATGCGCGGTGACGCGGTGGAGTTGGTCGGATTCGGGCGCATCCTCGGCGTCATAGACCCCGACAATCGAGCCACGGGCGAAATTCAGCGCGTAATTGAGCGCCCGCGGCTTGGTGCGCAGGTCGGAATCGGGCACCGGAATCACCCGCATCCAATGCGGCAGATCGCTGGCCGCCAGCGCGTCGCGGGTCAGATGGTCGTCCTCTTCAACAACCAGCAGGATGTCCAGAAGTTCGCGCGGGTAGGTCAGCGCGCCGAGCCGGCGCACCAGACGCGGCGCGATATCGGGCTCGCGAAACATCGGCACCATCATTGTCACGGTGGGTTTGCGCGCGGTCTGACTGAGCGCCAGATCGCTGTGTCCGCGCGCCTCTTCGGCCCGTGTGGCGCGGATTTGGGTGGTGGCGGCGGCGATTTTCAGCAGGTTGCCCAGCACCAGCGCAAGGATCACCACGCCAAAGAGGGTCAGAAAGGCGGCGACCGGCGCGATCACGCTGGCGATCAGTATGCCGAGGGCGAACCCCGCGATCAACCGGCTGAAACGGCGCGCGTCCCAAGTGCGGCAGCTTTCCTCGGCCTCGACACAGGTTTCCGCCATCAACTGCAGGGTGCTGCGGTGCGAGGCGATCAGCGCGCGGTGCAATGCGGTCTCGCCGATCACCGCCATGGTCACCGGCCCCAGCGCCGCCTCGAGTTCGGGGCGGATACGGGCGAATTGGTCAGGGGTGGAGCAGGCGACCACGATGATGGAGCCGGCGCGCAGCCACGGCAGGCAGTTGAGCCGCAGGCAGCGACGCGGTCCGAGCCTGTCGATCAGCCGCGGGTCGGGGCGGCTGGTGGCGGGGTCGATGACGGTGGTGTGGAATTGCTCGGCCAGCGCGGCGATCACCATCTCTTCGCTGGCCAGCCCATGGGCGCGCAGGATGTCGCCAAGCCGCGCCTGTTGGCGTGACTGGATGTCGAGCGCATAGCGCAGCGCGGCGGGGGTGATCGCGCCCTTGCGCAAGAGGATCGCGCCCAAGGGCAGGCGGTTCCCGGCGGTGGTTTCGGGCGGGGTTTCAGGGGGAGGATCTGCTGGCGTGAGGTTGCTTGGCGTGATGGGCGCAGGGGCGCGCGCCGGTGCCAGTGGCGGCAGCGCGGATGGTGTCGGCGATACTGCGGCAGTTGCGAGCGTCACGCGGTTGCCCCCTTGCGCCCCGGGTGAGGGCCAAAGGCTCAGCATGGGTGAAAAGGGGTTAACGGGAGGTTAAAGCGGGCCGCAGTCCAAAGGATTTGCGCAGACGCCGGTTGCGCCGAGACCGTAATGGCAAGGCGAATACCGCCCCGCCAACGGGTTTGTTGCAACTCACTGCGAAAGGCGGCGAAGCGCCCTGTGACACATAGATCGGAGGAAGTGCCGGAGGGGGCGAGGCACTTTGCATGGCAGATGCGCTCACACCATCCGGCGCGTTCAAATCAAGGCGAGTGGCGCCAAGATCAGGCGGCTGATCTTGGGCGGCTGGTCTTAAGCGGGCACCCGCGCGGCCATCGCCTTGGTGAAATCCTCGAACAGATAATGGCTGTCCTGCGGGCCGGGGCTGGCTTCGGGGTGGTATTGCACCGAAAACACCGGCTTGTCGGCCAGACGGATGCCGCAGTTCGAGCCGTCAAACAGCGAGATATGGGTCTCGGTGACGCCCGCGGGCAGGCTCTGGCTGTCGACAGTAAACCCGTGGTTCATCGAGGTGATCTCGACCTTGCCGGTGGCGTGGTTTTTCACCGGATGGTTGGCGCCGTGGTGGCCGTGGTTCATTTTCACCGTCTTGGCGCCGAGCGCCAGCGCCAGCATCTGGTGGCCAAGGCAAATGCCAAAGACAGGCAGATCGGCGGCCAGAACGCCCTTGATCATCGGCACCGCGTATTCGCCGGTCGCCGCCGGATCGCCGGGACCGTTGGACAGGAATACGCCGTCAGGATTGAGCGCCAGCACCTCTTCGGCGGTGGCGGTGGCGGGCAGCACGGTGACATCACAGCCCGCCGAGGCCAGCGAGCGCAGGATGTTGCGTTTGGCGCCGAAATCGAGTGCGACGACCTTATGCAGCGGTGCGGTTTGCGTCGCATAGCCATCGGGCCAGGCCCAGAGCATCTGGTCCCAGCGGTAGCTTTGCGTGCAAGAGACCTCGCGGGCGAGATCGCGGCCCTCAAGCCCGCTCCAGTCGCGGGCCTGTTGCAACAGCGCGTCGATGTCGAAATTGCCCTCGGGATCATGCGCCAGCGCCACATGCGGCGCGCCCAACTGGCGGATCGCGCGGGTCAAGCGACGGGTGTCGATCCCGCCGATGCCGATGCGCCCCTGACGGGTCATCCACTCGGTCAGATCGGCCGTGGCGCGCCAGTTCGACGGCTCGGTCGGATCCCATTTCACCACCATGCCGGCAGCGACACCCTGCTGCGATTCGTCATCCTCGGCGGTGACGCCGGTGTTGCCGATATGCGGGAAGGTGAAGGTCACCACCTGCCCCGCATAGGAGGGGTCGGTCATGATTTCCTGATAGCCGGTCATTGCCGTGTTAAAGCAGAGTTCCGCGACGGTCTGGCCGGTGGCGCCGAAGCCATAGCCATAGAAAATTGTGCCATCGGCGAGAACGAGACAGGCGGTCGGGCGCGGCGACTTCTGGGCGGCTTGCATCGGACGGCTCCTGAATTGAATCGGGCTGTCTCTACGGGGGTTAGCGGGGGGAATCAAGGGTGCTGCGCGGGGAATGCGTCGGGAAAGGGGCGATTAGGGGGCGGTCATCGGGGGCATCGAGCCCCCAATGACCGCATGGGCCTGCCCACACCCGCCAAGGGGGTTTTCCACCCCCTTGGAGACCCCCGAGGATATTTTCTGGACAGATGACGTTAGAGGGGGCCGGGGCGGCGGTCTTCGCTCAGCAGCACATTGGCGTCGACATTGCCCACCCCGGGCAATGTCATGATCCGGCGGCGCAGCACACGCTCGAAATCCGGCAGGTCGCGGGCGACCACCCTTAGACGGTAATCGTAATGACCCAAGACATGCTGCACGGTTTGCACCTCGGGGATGGCGCTGACCGCGCGCTCGAAATCCTCGAGCGAGACGCGGCCTTTGGTGGCGAGAGTGATGCCCAGAAATACCGTGACGCCAAAGCCAAGCGCGGCGTGGTCGAGGATCAACCGGCGGCCCGCCAACGCGCCGCTCTCGGTCAGGGCTTTGATCCGGCGCCATGTCGCGGGTTGGCTCAGGCCCAATTGGCGGCCCAGAGCGCCAGCGCTGAGGGTGGCGTCCTGGCTGAGCGCGCGCAGGATCGCGCGGTCGGTGTCATCGAGGGTTAGCATCGGGTTAGCATCGCGGGGTGCTTGTTGTGGCCGTAGAATGAGTATTTGGGGCAAGTTGAAGCCGGGGTGTGCAGGGCCTTCGCGGTGCGGGCGTTGGTTGTGGAGGTCATATCGGCAGGGTCTCGCCGCGTTTGATTTCGGCGATATGCATCAGCGCCTCGATGTCCGAGATATGCGGCAGGGTGAGGATGCGGCTGCGGTAGACCTCTTGGTAATGGGCCATATCGCGGGCGATGACCTGCAGGCGCATATCGACGCGGCCGAGGAAGGACTGGATCTCGATCACCTCGGGTACCTCGCGGGCAGCGGCGGAGAATTCGTCAAAGGCATGGGGGTGGGTTTTGTCGAGGCTGACGCGCAGCGAGACCTCGACCTCCCAGCCCAGTTTGCGCCAGTCGATCACCGCCTGCTGGCCCTTAAGAATGCCGCGCTGGCGCAGGCGTTCAAGCCGGCGCGAGGCCGTCGCCTCGGTGACATTGGCGCTGCGGGCGAGGGCGGCCATCGACTGCGCCGGATCGGCTTGCAGATGGCGCAGGATGCGGCGGTCGGTGTCGTCAACTTGCATGGATTTCACCATTTTGGCGCTAATGGCGCATGAATACCACTCAGATACCGGTGATTCCATGGGGAATTGCAACCAAATTCCGCCGAGCATCGCTATGCTGCACCCATCATCTAATGGAAAGGACCGTATCATGCGCGTTTATTATGATCGTGATTGCGACATCAACCTGATCAAGGACAAGAAGGTCGCGATTCTGGGCTATGGCAGCCAGGGCCATGCCCATGCGCTGAACCTGCGCGATTCGGGCGCGAAGAATGTGGTCATCGCGCTGCGCGAAGGCTCGGCCTCGGCGGCGAAATGCGAGAAAGAGGGCCTGAAGGTCATGGGCATCGCCGAAGCCGCGGCCTGGTGCGATGTGATCATGTTCACCATGCCCGACGAATTGCAGGCCGAGACCTATAAGAAATACGTCCATGACAACCTGCGCGAAGGCGCGGCGATTGCCTTTGCCCATGGTCTCAACGTGCATTTCGGCCTGATCGAGCCCAAGCCCGGCGTCGATGTGATCATGATGGCGCCCAAGGGCCCGGGGCATACGGTGCGCGGCGAATACACCAAAGGCGGCGGCGTGCCCTGTCTGGTGGCGGTGCATCAGGATGCGACCGGCAAGGCGATGGAAATCGGCCTGTCCTATTGCTCGGCCATCGGTGGCGGGCGCTCGGGCATTATCGAGACCAACTTCCGTCAGGAATGCGAAACCGACCTGTTCGGTGAGCAGGCGGTGCTCTGCGGCGGTCTGGTGGAATTGATCCGCATGGGCTTCGAGACGCTGGTCGAGGCCGGTTACGAGCCGGAAATGGCCTATTTCGAGTGCCTGCATGAGGTGAAGCTGATCGTCGACCTGATCTATGAGGGCGGCATTGCCAATATGGATTACTCGATCTCGAACACTGCCGAATACGGCCAGTATGTCTCGGGCCCGCGGATCCTGCCTTATGAGGAAACCAAGGCGCGGATGAAAGCGGTCCTGGCGGATATCCAGACCGGTAAATTCGTCCGTGATTTCATGCTGGAAAACGCCGTTGGCCAGCCGACGATCAAAGCCTCGCGTCGCTCGAACGACGAGCATCAGATCGAAGTCGTGGGCAAGAAGCTGCGCGATATGATGCCGTGGATTTCGGCCGGTAAAATGGTTGATAAAGCGCGCAACTAAGCGCTGTTCACTCACCATTCGGGGCCGTCTTACGGATGCAGGGCGGCCCTTTTTTATGCCGCGGAGCATGGCGCCTTGGGCCGTGCCCGAGAGGGTCCCGCGATTGTTGCGGTTGCGGAACCACAGCGTTGTGAAATTAACCCGCAGGGCCATGGAATTGCCACAGATCGGCCCGCCTTGGACCATTTAGACTGCGCAGGTTGCGCGCATGCAGATTCCCTTGGTCCTTTTCTCCCTCTCCATCGCCACCGTCTTCGGCAGCATGCTTCCCGGTAGCCCATTGGGGCAGACTGCCTTGTTGCTCGGGCTGGTCTCGGCCTCGGCGGCGTTCCTGCTGTTGGTGCTGGCGGCGCTCAAGCCCGAGGCGCCGCGGCGGCGCGGGCATGTGGTGATCGACGGCTCGAATGTGATGCATTGGCGCGACAACAAGCCCGATCTCGACAGCGTCAAACAGGTGGTTGGCGCACTGCAGCGCGAAGGGCTGACGCCGGTGGTCTGGTTTGATGCGAATGCAGGCTATCTGACCAAAGGGCAATATCTGGGGCCGAAGCCTTTGGCGCGCCATATCGGGGTGCCGGAGCGGGCGATTTTTGTCGCGCCCAAGGGCACCCCCGCCGATCCGCTGATCCTGAACAGCGCCAAGACCCTGCGCGCGCGGGTGGTGACCAATGACAAATTCCGCGACTGGAGCGGCGAATTTCCGTTTCTGAGTGATTCGGGTTTTCTGATCCCCGGGCGGTTTGTCGAGAATTCAGTGCGTCTGCGGCTGCTGTGAGGGCGCAATATCGCCCGCGCGCGCAGAGGTGATCCAAGCCCGCGCCGCGATGTGCTATAGAGGGGCGAATGCAGCAACGCTAAGATGTCCCGATGGATCGCAGGAGTTTTTCGCTTGGTTTCGGCAGCGCCCTGATGGGCGGCATGCTGGTCTCTCCTTTCGCCCGTGCCGCGCGGGCGAATGAGGGCGAGGTTTTCACCCAAGGCGCGCTCAGGGCGTTGCGGCTGCGGTTTCCCGACGCGACCTTCCAGACGATGGACGGGTTCATTGTCACCGATTCCAGCCGTGCAGTCGGGGTAAGCTGGACGCAGCATCTGCCGTGTTATCATGAGGATCGGGTGAATCTGTCGGGCTCGGGGCTGGGCGGGCTGTTTCGCACGCCGTTTCGGGTGCGTTGGCAGCAGGCGCGGGTCGTGGGCAATGTCGATCTGGTCGGCTCGAGACTGGTGGCGCGGGGGTCTCCGGCGGCGGCCTCTTCGATGCGGGTGACGGTGGGCGCGGGCGATTACTCTTGGGACCTGCCGGGGCGGTTATCGGCGGCCTCGGCGCTGGGCGCGGGCGGGCGTCCGGTGGGCGCGCTGCGGCAGGAAGAGGACGGGCGGCTCTTGGTCAGGGTGAACGCGACGCCGGCGTTTTAGAGTGCCCGCGTTTAGGGGCGCCCGCGTTCTGAGCGCGCTGGACAGGGCGGCGGCGGCGGCCTAAGGCGAGGGCATGAGCCAGATGCCCGATTTTCCCTATGATGCCGAGATTGATGCGCGCGATCTGCTGTGCCCCCTGCCGGTGCTGCGCGCGCGCAAGCGGCTGTTGGCAATGGAGGCGGGGCAGGTGTTGCGGGTCTGGGCGACGGATCCGGCGGCGGTGATCGACATGCCGCATTTCTGCGCGCAATCGGGGCATGACTATCTGGGGATGCATGAGGATGACGGCGCGGCGGCGCATCTGATCCGCTGCGGTGGGGCGGGTTAAAGGCGCGCGAGCCGTGCCTCGGCCAGTGCCAGATCCTCGGGCGTGTTGACGTTGAAAAACGGGTCGGGCTGTTCGGCAAACAGGCAGCGGCGCGCGCCCATATGGTCGGCGAAACGGCCAACACGGCGTTCGCCCCCCTCCAAGGCTTGGCGCAGATCGGGCGCCAGCGATACCGGCCAGAGTGCGGCGGTGGGATGGGCGCGGGGGTGGCCCTCGGGGTCGGGGCTGGCGGCCACCGCGAAGCCCTCGCCCAAGCGTTGCACCAGATCGCGCGGCAGAAACGGCGTATCGGCGGCGACGGTGAGCACGCGGCTCGCGCCCAATGTTGCGGCGTGTTCCATCGCGGCGAGAACACCGGCGAGCGGGCCAAGGTGGCCTTGGACCGGATCGGGCAGGACCGTCAGCCCGTAGGCGGCAAACCGCGCCGGATCGCCGTTCGCGTTGAGCGCCAGCGCATCGACCTGCGGCTGCACCCGTGCGATGATATGGGCGAGCATCGTCTGGCCGCCGAGCAGCAGCGCCCCTTTGTCGCCGCCGCCCATCCGCGTGGCGCGGCCACCGGCCAGAATGACTCCGGCGATCTGGGGGGATAGGCTCATATCGGCTCCTCGTGCTGCGCGCGCAGCATAGCAGGGGCGCCCCTGCCGACAAGCGGCGGCGCAGGCGAGAAAGTTGAAAACATCCTCTTGACCCTCCATCTACTGGAAGCCCTATGTCCGGTGTAGGATGGCAAAACGAGGTGTGAGATGACCATGGCCGAACAGCAGGAAATCAGCCAGACGCTGCGTGTGGACGGCATGAGTTGCGCGTCCTGCACCTCGCGAATCGAGCGGATGCTGGCCAAGGAAGAGGGCGTCACCGGGGTGCGCGCCAATCTGGTCACCGCCACTGTGTCGGTCGATGGCGCCGCCGATCCGCTGGTGCTGGCCGAGCGGCTGGGCAAGGCGGGGTTCTCGGCGCCGAGCCAGACCACGGAATTGGCGATCAGCGGGATGAGCTGCGCGACCTGCGTCGGCAAGGTCGAGCGCGCTTTGGCGAAGCTGCCGGGCGTGCAGGAGGCGAGCGTCAACCTTGCCACCGAGACCGCGATGATCCGCCATCTGGATATTTCGGGATTGCCCGAAGATTTGCTGAACGCGGTGGCCAAGGCGGGGTATCAGGCGCAGATTGCCAGCGAGGATGCGCGCGAGGATCTGGCCGAGGCGCGCGATGCCGAACAGGCGTCGCTGCGGCGCGCGGTGCTGATCGCGGCGGTGCTGACGCTGCCGGTGTTCATCCTCGAGATGGGCGGCCATGCGGTGCCCGCCTTCCACCATTGGCTGTATGGGGCGGTCGGGCAGTTTCCGGTCTGGGTGGCGCAATTCCTGCTGGCCTCGGCGGTGCTGTTCGGCCCCGGCTTGCGGTTTTACCGCGCTGGCGTGCCCGCGTTGATCCACGGCGCGCCGGATATGAACAGCCTTGTGGTGCTGGGCGCGAGCGCGGCTTGGGCGTTTTCCACGGTCTCGACCTTTGCGCCCGATCTGCTGCCCGCGGGCACGCAGGCGGTGTATTTCGAGGCCTCGGCGGTGATCGTGACGCTGATCCTTTTGGGTCGCTGGCTGGAGGCGCGGGCCAAGGGACGCACCGGCGCGGCGATTGCGCGGCTGGTCGGCTTGCAGGCGAAATCGGCGCGGGTCGAGCGCGGCGGCGAGGTGGTGGAATTGCCGATTGGCGAGATCGTAGTCGGCGATGTCCTGCATCTGCGCCCCGGCGAGCGGGTGGCGGTGGATGGCACGGTGGACAGCGGCCAGTCGTGGATCGACGAGAGCATGATCTCGGGCGAACCACTGCCGGTGGAGAAAGCCGCGGGCGATGAGTTGACCGGCGGCACCGTCAACGGCAATGCCGCGCTGACCTTCCGCGTGACGCGGATCGGTGCGGATACGGTGCTGGCGCAGATCATCCGTATGGTCGAACAGGCGCAGGGCGCGAAACTGCCGATCCAAGCGCTGGTGGACCGTGTGACGCGGGTGTTTGTGCCGATTGTGATGGCCGTCGCGGCACTGACGTTTGTGGTCTGGCTGCTGGTCGGGCCGGAGCCGCGCCTGTCGCATGCGCTGATCGCGGCGGTGGCGGTGCTGATCATCGCCTGCCCCTGCGCGATGGGTCTGGCGACGCCGACCTCGATCATGGTCGGCACAGGACGCGGCGCGGATATGGGGGTTTTGTTCCGCCGCGGCGACGCGTTGCAGGCGTTGCAGGGCGTCTCGGTGGTGGGGTTTGACAAGACCGGCACGCTGACCGAGGGCCGCCCCGATCTGATCGAGGTGATCACCGCAGGCGGTGTCGACGCCGACCACGCGTTGGCGGTGGCGGCAGCGGCAGAGCGGTCGTCCGAGCATCCGATTGCCGGGGCTATTGTGCGCGCGGCACAGGAAAAGGGGCTGAGCTTGCCCGCAGCGGAAGGGGTGACTGCGATCACCGGCTTCGGGCTGGAGGCCGTGGTCGGTGGCCAGAAGATGTTGATCGGTGCGGCGCGGCTGATGACCCGTGAGGGCATCGCGCTGGGTGATCTGCCCGCCGCGGCCGAGGCGCATGCGGCGCGCGGTGGCACGCCCCTCTATATCGCGATTGACGGCGCGGTTGCGGCGCTACTGGTGGTCGCTGACCGGATCAAGGACAGCACCCCTGCAGTGATCGACGCGCTGCATGCGATGGATTTGAAGGTGGCGATGATCACCGGCGATGCGCAGGCCACGGCGCAGGCGGTGGCGGCGGAACTCGGCATTGATCATGTGGTCGCCGAGGTGTTGCCCGGCGGCAAGACCGAGGCCATCGAGGCGCTGCGGTCAGAGGCGGGCGCGGTGGCCTTTGTCGGCGACGGGATCAATGACGCTCCGGCGCTGGCAGCGGCGGATGTGGGCTTGGCGATCGGCACCGGCACCGATGTCGCGGTCGAGGCCGCCGAGGTGGTGCTGATGTCGGGCGATCTGCGCGGGGTGGTCGACGCGATCCACCTGAGCCGCAAGGTGTTAAGCAATATCCGGCAAAACCTGTTCTGGGCCTTTGCCTATAACGCGGCGCTGATTCCGGTGGCGGCGGGGGCCTTGTTTCCGGCGTTCGGCATCACCCTGTCGCCGGTGCTGGCGGCGGGTGCGATGGCGCTGAGCAGCATCTTTGTGCTGAGCAATGCGCTGCGGCTGAAAGCGCTGCGGCGTCAAGAGCTTAGCGCGGGATCGGAGGTGCGCGCATGAATATCGGAGAGGCCGCCAAAGCCTCGGGTCTGCCGGCGAAAACCATCCGCTATTATGAGGATATCGGGCTGATCCGCATAGGCCGTGACAGCAATGGCTACCGGGTGTTTGACGCTGATGACGTGCACCGGCTGGCGTTTTTGAACCGCTCGCGGGGGCTGGGGTTTTCCATCGAGGACTGCCGCGCGCTGCTGGATCTTTACGATGATACCGGCCGCGCCAGCGAGGATGTCAAACGGCTGGCCAGCGAGCATCTGGCGCGGATAGACGCGCGGATTGCGGAACTGGGCGAGTTGCGGCGCACCATGGCGGGGCTGGTCTCGGCCTGCGCGGGTGATGCGCGGCCCGATTGCCCGATCCTCAAGGATCTGGCCTCGGGGCAGCGACTGGCAGCGGGGCATCAGCGTTTGCGCGAGTGACTGTGCAGGTTGACGCAGCCTGCCAGAGCGGGCGCGCGCGGGGAATCGCGCGGGGCTGAACATGGGGCTTGCCTCGCTGCTCACATCCAAGGATGCTGCGGCGAGGGAGGATCAACCGATGAAAAACCTATATGTTGCGATCTCTGTTCTGGCGCTGAGTGCGAGCGCCGCTTGGGCCGACCCTGCCGAGGGCCGCTGGAGCACCCAGCCCGATGACAATGGCAATACCGGCGTGGTGACCATCTCCATGTGCGGCAACACGCTCTGCGGTGTTTTGGGCCAGCCTCGGGATGCTTCGGGCAATCCGATGGAATCCGAGAATACCGGACGGCGGATCGTCTGGGATATGGAGCCGCGCGGCAGTGGCCAGTATCGCGGCGGGCGGATCTGGGCGCCGGACCGCGATCAGGAATACCGCGCGACGATGGATCTGGCGGGCGACCGGCTGACCGTCTCGGGCTGTTTTCTGGTGATCTGCCGCGAGCAGGTCTGGACCCGTATCGACTGAGGCGTTCACCGGCAGAATTGCGCAGGAAACGGGTCGCTTGTGGCGGCGGATCACGGCAGGGTCGAACCCTGACGAAGCCGGTCGCGATCGGGCTCTCTGCGGGTTGGGGTAAGGCGGCATGTGACAGGCACATGCGCGCCCCGACGGCAGGGTTTTCGCATCGCGGCGGGCTCTAACAAAGGGTTTTGGACATGTCGATTGGGGATTGGCTGCGGTTGGCGCTGCTGTCGCTGCTTTGGGGCGGCTCGTTTTTCTTTGTGCAGGTGGCGGTGCCCTATTTGCCCGCCTTCACCATTGTGCTCATCCGCGTCGGCTTGGGCGCTTTGGTGCTGGCCGTCTTGCTGCCGCTGCTGCGCATCCCGTTTCCACGCGGGGGGCAGGCTTGGGCGGCTTTGGCGGTGATGGGGTTTTTGAACAACGCGGTGCCGTTTACCCTGTTTGTCGTCGCGCAGGGGCAGATTTCCAGCGGTCTGGCCTCGATCCTCAACGCCACCACGCCCCTGTGGAGCGTGGTCGTCGCGCATCTGGCGCTATCGGACGAGCGGATGACGCCGGCCAAGGCGCTGGGCGTGGTGATCGGTTTCGCCGGTGTCGCGGTGATGATGGGCGCGGCGCTGGGCGAGGGCACGATCTGGGCGCAGGCGGCCTGTATCGGCGCCGCCTTCAGCTATGCGGTCTCCAGCGTCTGGGGCCGGCGGTTCCGCGCGATGGGCATGGCGCCCCTCTCGACCAGTTTCGGACAGGTGGCGATGTCGAGCCTGATGATGCTGCCCTTGGTCTTGGTGGTCGACCGGCCATGGGCGCTGCCGATGCCGGGGCTTGAGGTGATACTGGCGCTCATTGGCTTGGCGGTGCTCTCGACGGCGCTGGCCTATTGGCTCTATTTCGGGCTGATTTCCAGCGCCGGGGCGGTGAATGCCTCGCTGGTGACCTTTCTGATCCCGGTCTCGGCGATTGCGCTGGGCGTGCTGGTGCTGGGCGAGGTTCTGCTGCCGCGGCATGTGGCGGGGATGGCGCTGATCGGCCTCGGGTTGGCGGCGATCGACGGGCGGCTCTGGCGACGCTTGCGGCGCGGCGCGGCTTAGGGCCTGCGTTCGGGTGCCGGTGGCAGGCCGCGGAGTTTGGATATTTAGAGCATAAAGAGGGCTAGCCGGTCAGCTTATGGGCGGCGAGGCGCGTATAGGCGGGGAGGGCGGCGTCGGCGAGGCTCTGGTAGGCCTTTGGCAGTTCGGGCAGCGGGCCTTCGGCGGCGTCGAAACCGGTCGAGCCATGCACCGCGTGATACCAGACCGGCGCCCAGATACCGTCTTCGGGCTTGGGGCCTTCGGGCCAGTGCAGCATCGCGTCGCTATAGGGGATGTCGAGCGCTTGGCAGAGCGCGCGCAGCATCGGCGCCGGATTGGCGCGGATATCGGTGCTGTCGATCACCGGCGGCGCGGTGCCGGTGCTCTGGCAGATCCGGTCGAAGAGCTCTGCCTGCTGGGTGAAGCCGATGTCTTCCAGCACCGGCGCCTCGCGTTTGCGCGCATAGGAGGCGATGACCCGCGCCGGATGGCGGATCAGGAAGGCGTGGCGGCAAGACCCCATCCAGTCGCGCGGCATCTGCGGGATCATATGCTGGGTCATATGCTTTTGATACCACAGCGGTTCTGGCTGATCCTGCGTCAGCGTCTGCGCCACCACCGCGGGGTCCTGGGGCTGGCTGGCGAGAATGGCGTCGCGCATCGGGTGGTTGAGACCGGTGGCCGCAAGATAGGCGGCGTAGAAGGGTTCATCGCTGACCTTGCAATCGCCGCGCGCGCGAAAGGCATACATCAGCGCGGTCGAGAGGTTGCGCGGGCCGGACCACATGGCGATGCGGATGGTCACGCGGGCTGATCCTTCTTGGTGGTTCGCTCGGCGGCTTTGGCGGCATCCCAGAGCGCATCCATTTCCGCCAGATCCGAGTCGGCGGGGCGGCGGCCCTGAGCGGCGAGCGCGGCCTCGATAAAGCGAAACCGGCGGGTGAATTTATCGTTGGCGGCGCGCAGGGCGGCCTCGGGGTCGATCTGAAGATGGCGGGCGAGATTGGCCATGACGAACAGAAGATCGCCGTATTCCTCAAAGCGGTCTTCGGGCGCGGCCTCGGTCAGTTCCTGCGCTTCTTCGGCAACTTTATCAATGACTTGTGCCACATCGGGCCAGTCAAACCCGACCCGTGCGGCGCGGTTTTGCAGTTTGATCGCGCGGGTCAATGCGGCATGGCCCAGCGGCACATCATCAAGGACGCCGGTCTGCGCCTTGGCGGCGCGCTCGCGGGCTTTGACCTCTTCCCAAGCGTCGGTCTGCGCCTCGGCGCTGTCGATCACCGTGTCGCCGAATACGTGCGGGTGACGCGCGACCATCTTGTCGGCAATCCCGCGCAGCACGTCATCAAGGGTGAAATGCCCCGCCTCCTCGGCCATCTGCGCGTGATAGACCGACTGGAACAGCAGATCGCCCAATTCGCCCCTCAGCCCGTCCCAGTCACGGCGCGCGATGGCATCGGCGACCTCATAGGATTCCTCGATGGTATAGGGGGCGATACTGTCGAAATCCTGCTCGATATCCCACGGGCAGCCGCCCTCCGGCGCGCGCAGCCGCGCCATGATCATCGCGAGGCGGGGCAGCCCGCCCTCGGGGTCATAGATCAGGGGATCGTCGGCCATTGCAAGTGCTCGCTTAATTGCTCAATCTAGGCCGTTGTTTCAAACCAGACTGCCGGAGTCCACCATGCCTGTGATCAATCGTATCGCCGATTTTGCCGATGACCTGAAGACATGGCGGCGGCATTTGCACCGACATCCCGAAATCCGTTTCGAGTGCCACGAGACGGCGGCTTTCGTGGTCGAGCGGCTGCGCAGTTTCGGGATCACCGAGATCCACGAAGGGATTGCCGAAAGCGGCGTGGTGGCGATCATCGAGGGGCAGGGCGAGGGGCCGGTGATCGGTCTGCGCGCGGATATGGATGCGCTGCCGATGGATGAGGAAACCGGCCTGCCCTATGCCTCGACGGTGGCGGGGAAAATGCACGCCTGCGGTCATGATGGACACACCACGATGCTGCTGGGCGCGGCGCGCTATCTGGCGGAAACGCGCAATTTCGCCGGCAAAGTGGCGCTGATTTTCCAGCCCGCCGAGGAATGGGGTGGCGGTGCCGGGGTGATGGTCGAAGAGGGGATCATGGACCGCTTCGGGATCACGCAGGTCTACGGCATCCACAATGCGCCGGATGTGCCGGTGGGCGAGTTTCACGGGCGCTCGGGGCCGCTGATGGCCTCGGCGGATGTGCTCTGGGTGACGGTGAACGGGCGCGGCGGCCATGGTGCGCATCCCGAGAATTGCGCCGATCCGGTGGCGGCGATTGTGCAGATGGTCTCGGCCCTGCAAACCATCGTCAGCCGCAACCGCAAGGGCACCGATGCGCTGGTGATCAGCGTGACGCAAATCCACACCGGCTCGGCGGATAATGTGATCCCCGATCAGGGCTGGTTCTGCGCCACCGTGCGCACCTTTGACGAGGAGGTGCGCGGCATGGCCGAGCAGCGCAGCGCCGAGATCGTCCACGGGATCGCCGCCGCCATGGGGGTGAGCGCCGAGGTCAAATACGAGCGCGGCTATCCGGCGACGGTTAACCACGCCGAGAACACCGATTTCGCCTTTGACGTGGCGCGCGAGATCGGCGCCGGCACCGGCGAGAGCGCGCCAGTGATGGGGGCGGAGGATTTCTCCTATATGCTGGAGGCGCGGCCCGGCGCGTATCTGTTTTTGGGGCAGGGCGAGAGCGCGGGGCTGCATCATCCGAAGTATGATTTCAACGACGAGATCGCGCCGATCGGGGCGAGTTTCTTTGCCCGGCTGGTGGAGCGGGCGCAGCCGCGGGGGTAAAGGTTTGGGGGCTTTGCCCCCAGCCTGCGGCTTCCCCCAGGATATTTGGGGCATAAAGTGGGGGCGGGGTAGGACTGGCAGGTCTAGCGATTATTGGCCCCGCAGGCGTTTACTGCGTTGAGCAAAGCGCGAAGGGACGCGCCCGATCCTGGGTGGGCGCAGGTGCCGGTTGAGCGATGCGCTGCGCCTCGAAGCATCTATGTCGGGCGAGCGGTGAAGGACATCGCCGATGCGCCCTCCCGGGTGACATGGAGCAGGTAAGGTTCAGCGGCGCGGGCGGTCCTGCCGTGGCTATCCCTCAGATCATCACGCGCTGACACCGTTGAACGAAGCGCGAAGGGACGCGCCCGAGCCTGGGTGGGCGCAGGTGCCGGTTGAGCGATGTGCGGCGCCCCGAAGCATCTATGTCGCGCGAGCGGTGAAGGACACCGCCAATGCGCCCTCCCGGGGGGAGGGTCGGGCGCGGCCCGTGGTGCCCGCGGGCCAGGCGGGTGACATGGAGCAGGTAAGGTTCAGCGGCTCGGGCGGTCCTGCCGTGGCTATCCCTCAGATCATCACGCGCTGACACCGTTGAACGCGGCACGAAGGGACGCGCCCGGCCCTATGTGGGTGCAGGTGCCCGGTGAGCGATGCGCAGCGCATGAAAGCTTCAATGTCGGTTGGGCTGCGTGAGGCATCGCCAATGTGCCCTGCGTGGAATCAAGGCGAAGCCGCCACGCATCGCCAGACCGCCCACAGGGCTGGCGATCTGGTTGGCCGAGGCGCTACGCTACTATGTTTGCCGGACTTTGCAGCTATAAATCGCGCTGTTCTATCGTTGCGACGCCATCCCGCGGTCTGGTGATGCGCGGCTTGCGCCCATGGGTTGGGGCGAGCGAGGCCCGTGGTGCTCACGGGCCAGAAGAGGGGAGCGGGGCGCGCAAATTGGAGTGGGTGTGACAGTCCCTCGGAAACAAGAAAACGCCGCCCGGGTGGGGCGGCGTTTTGTGTTTGGGTGTCGCGGTTTAGCGGTCTTCGACTTCGGCGTAGTCGCGGCGCGGGGCGCCGGTGTAGAGCTGGCGCGGACGACCGATTTTCAGCTCTGGATCCGAGATCATCTCTTTCCACTGCGAAATCCAGCCCACCGTGCGGCTGAGCGCGAAGATCGGGGTGAACATCGAGGTCGGGAAGCCCATCGCCTCGAGAATGATCCCCGAGTAGAAATCGACGTTCGGGTAGAGTTTCTTCTCGACGAAATACGGGTCTTCCAGCGCGATCCGCTCAAGCTCCTTGGCGACTTTCAGGGTCTCGTTGTCCTCGATCCCCAACAGGCCAAGCACCTCGTCGGCGCTTTCCTTCATCACCCGCGCGCGCGGGTCGAAGTTCTTATAGACGCGGTGGCCAAAGCCCATCAGACGGAACGGATCGTCCTTGTTCTTGGCGCGCTCGATGAACTCGGGGATGCGGTCAACGGTGCCGATTTCGCGCAGCATCTCGAGGCAGGCCTGATTGGCGCCGCCATGGGCCGGACCCCAGAGACAGGCGATACCAGCAGCGATACAGGCGAAGGGGTTGGCGCCCGAGGAGCCGGCCAGACGCACGGTCGAGGTCGAGGCGTTCTGCTCGTGATCGGCGTGGAGCATCATGATCCGGTCCATTGCCTTGGCAAGGATCGGGTCGACGACATAATCCTCGGCGGGCACGGCAAAGCACATATGCAGGAAGTTGCCGGCGTAATCGAGGGTGTTCTTGGGATACACGAAGGGCTGGCCGATCGAGTATTTATAGGCCATCGCCGCAATCGTCGGCAGTTTCGCGACCATGCGAATCGCCGCGACCTCGCGCTGGTAGGTGTCATTGGTGTCGGTGGAATCGTGATAGAAAGCCGACATCGCGCCGACCACACCAACCATCGTCGCCATCGGATGCGCATCGCGGCGGAAACCACGGAAGAAATACTGCATCTGCTCGTGAACCATCGTGTGACGGGTCACCAGGGCTTCGAACTCGAGCATCTGTTTGGCATCCGGCAGCTCACCGTAAAGCAGCAGATAGCAGACTTCGAGATGATGCGATTTATCGGCCAATTGCTCGATCGGATAGCCGCGATAGAGCAGCTCGCCCTTGTCACCATCAATATAGGTGATGGTCGAAGAGCAGGACGCGGTCGAGGTGAACCCGGGATCATAGGTGAACACATCGCCCTGACCGTAGAGCTTGCGGATATCCAAGACATCCGGGCCCGCCGTGGGGGTAAAAATCGGCAATTCCAGCGACGTCTCGCCTACTGTCAGTGTCGCACTCTTTTTGGATTCGGCCATCGATTCCCTCGCTTATTCTGTGTGGTCTGCGGTTTTTGGGTCCGTCTGACGGGCCCCGCTTATTCTGTGCCCTCCGAGGCGGCGTCGCTCAGCCGCGCCAGGGTTTCGTCTCGTCCCAGAACGACCATCATGTCGAACACGCTAGGGGACACCATCCGTCCAGCCAGCGCGGCGCGCAAAGGTTGGGCCAGTTTGCCAAGGCCCAAGCCGCGTTGCGTGGCGCATGTGCTCACAATGGTTTCCAGTGTTTCGCGCTCCCAGCTAGCAGTTCGCAACTGCGGCGTCAATTCATCCAGTATACCACGGGATACATCATCCAGCGCTTTTGCTGCCTTGGCATCCGGTGCAATCGGCCGCTCGGTCAGAATAAAGTGAGCGCGTTCAATGATTTGGCCGAAATTCCGGGCCTTGTCCTTGAGCGCGGGCATGGCTTTGAGAATTCCATCTGACTGCGCGTCAGTTAGCGGGGCGGCCTCGGTCGCGGCCAGATATCCCGCCAGCTCATGCAGCGCTGCAGCATCCTCCATCGCGGAGAAATGCTGCGCTGCCAAATGCTCGAGTTTCTTCAGGTCCAGCCGCGCCGGAGCCTTGCCGATACCGCCAAGATCAAACCACTCCAGCGCCTGCGCATCGGTGAAAAACTCGTCATCGCCATGGCTCCAGCCGAGCCGCGTCAGATAGTTGCGGATCGCCACCGCGGGAAAGCCCATGCGCTGGTAATCCTCGACCCCCAGCGCGCCGTGGCGTTTCGAGAGTTTCTTACCGTCCGCGCCATGGATCAGCGGGATATGGGCAAATACCGGCACCGGCCAGCCCATCGCGTGGTAAATCTGGATCTGCCGCGCGGCGTTGTTCAGATGGTCATCGCCGCGGATGACATGGGTGACGCCCATATCATGGTCATCAACCACCACTGCCAGCATATAGGTGGGTGTCCCATCCGAGCGCAGGCACACCATATCATCAAGCTGTGCGTTCTTGATCACCACGCGGCCCTGCACCTGATCCTCGATTACCGTCTCGCCATCGCGCGGCGCTTTCAGGCGCACCACATAGGGCGCATCGGGGTGGCTGGCCGGATCGGCATCGCGCCAGGGCGATTGATAGAGCGTGCTACGGCCATCGGCGCGGGCTTCCTCGCGGAAGGCTTCGATCTCGTCTTGGGTGGCAAAGCATTTATAGGCGTGGCCGCTGTCCAGCATCTGAAGGGCAACCTCGGCGTGACGCTCGGCGCCTTCGAACTGGCTGACCGCCTCGCCGTCCCAATCGAGCCCGAGCCATGTCAGGCCGGTGAGAATCGCCGCGGTGGCCTCGGGCGTTGAGCGGGCGCGGTCGGTGTCCTCGATGCGCAGCAGGAATTTGCCGCCACGGCCACGGGCATAGAGCCAGTTGAACAGCGCGGTGCGTGCCCCGCCGATATGCAGGAACCCGGAGGGCGAAGGGGCGAAGCGGGTCACGACTGGGGCGTTCATCGGGTGTTAACCTTTCGGAAACTATGCGGAGGATAGGGTAGGGAATGCTCTAGGCAATGATGCGGGTGATCTCAAGTGTCGAGCGGTGCATCCCCTGAAACCTCGCCATATGCGTCAGCCGCTCTGGGTGCCGAGAATCGGGGGCTGCGCGGTGCCGTGGCGCGGGGTCTGCGGGCGCTATTGTTACCAGTTATGGTGGCGCGCGGGCATTTATTTCCCTTTGTGCCGGTGTTTTTGGGCGCCGGTGTCGGTGTCTATTTTGCTGGTAGCGAGGAGCCCACGGGCGGCCTGCTGCTGGGCGTTGCCCTCGCGGCATCTGCGCTGCTGGGCGCCGCCTTGCGCGGGCCGGAACTGGCGCGGCCGGTGTTTTTGGCGCTCTCGCTGATGGCGCTGGGCTTTGCCGCGGCGGGGCTGCGCACGCGGATGGTCGAGGCGCCGGTGCTGGGCTGGCAGCGCTACGGGCCGATTGAGGGGCGGATCGTGGCGGTAGACCGCTCGGCCTCGGGCGCGGTGCGCTTGACGCTGGACCGCGTGGTGCTGGCCGGGCTGGAGCCGGAGCGCACGCCCGTGCGAGTGCGGATTTCGCTGCATGGCGGGCCGCTGGATGTGGCGCCGATTGCGGGCACGCGGGTGATGATGACCGGCCATCTGGCGCCGCCCTCGGGGCCGACCGAGCCGGGGGGCTTTGATTTTCGCCGCCACGCCTGGTTCGCGCGGCTGGGTGCGGTCGGCTATACGCGCGCGCCGGTGGTGGCATGGAGCGCGCCGGAAACGGGCTTCACACCGGGGATCGCGGCGGGGATCGGGCTGGCCCTGACCCGTTTGCGCCACCGGATGAGCGCGGGGATCCGCGCCCGCCTGCCCGGCGAGACCGGCGGCTTTGTCGCGGCGATCCTGACCGGCGACCGCTCGGGCGTGGGGCTGGCGATGACCGAGGCGCTGCGGCGGTCCAATCTGGCGCATTTGCTGGCGATTTCGGGGCTGCATATGGGGCTGTTGACCGGCGTGGTCTACGGCGGCGCCCGCGCGGCGCTGGCGCTGATCCCGGCGCTGGCGCTCTATTGGCCGATCCGCAAGATCGCGGCGCTTTGCGCGCTCATGGCGGCGCTGGGCTATCTGGCGCTCTCGGGCGGGAATATCGCCACCCAGCGGGCCTTTGTGATGGCGGCGGCGATGCTGGTGGCGGTGCTGATCGACCGGCGCGCGATCTCGATGCGCTCGGTGGCGCTGGCGGCGCTGATTGTGCTGGTCTGGCGGCCCGAATCGCTGTTGTCGGCGGGGTTCCAGATGTCATTCGCGGCCACCGTGGCGCTGGTCGCGGTGTTCCGGGCGCTGCGCGAGCGGCGGCAGGCGGCGGGCGGCAAGGGGCGGCCCACGCGGGCGATGCGGCTCTTGCGGGTGGTGGCGACGGCGGCGCTGTGTTCCTTGGTCGCGGGGCTGGCGACGGCGCCGATTGCCGCCGCGCAATTCCACCGGTTCACCGATTACGGGCTGTTGGCGAACCTGTTGAGCGTGCCCTTGATGGGGCTATTGGTGATGCCGGCGGCGGTGGCTTCGGCGCTCTTATGGCCCGTAGGCTTGGAGGGCGTCGGGCTGTGGCTGATGGAATTGGGCACGCGCTGGATCCTGTTTGTCGCGCAGACCGTCGGCGGCAGCGCGGGCGCGGTGCGTCTGGTCGCGGCGCCGCCGGTCTTTGTGGTGCCACTGCTGGCGTTGGGCGGGCTGTGGCTGGCGCTCTGGCCGGGGCGGGCGCGCTGGGCGGGCGTGGTGCTGGCCGGTGTCGCGGCGCTGGGCTGGGCTTCGGTAGAGCGTCCGGCGCTGTTGATCGACCGCGGCGGCGCTTTGGTCGGGCTGATGACGCCCGAGGGCCGCGCTTTGAGCCGTGCGCGCGGCGCGGGCTTTGTGGCGCGGCATTGGCTGGAGGCAGACGGCGATGCAGCGACGCAGGAGGTTTCGGCGGCGCGGGGCGGGTTTACGCCGGTCGCGGGCGGCGTTCGGTTTCGCTTTGCCGGGGCGGACTGGCTGCATTTGCGCGGCGTTGCAGGCGAGGCGGCGCTGCCCGCGTGGTGCCGCGAGGGGATGACGATTGTCACCGACATCCGGCTGGAGGCGCCTCCGAGCGGCGCGTGTCGTTTGCTTGATCCGCGGGCCTTCCGGCGCAGCGGGGCGATTGCACTCTATGAGGACGGGCGCGAGGTAACGGCGCGGCAGGTCTCGGGCGCGCGGCCTTGGGTGTATTGACCACTGACGCGCGGTGATCAGGTGGCAGCGCCGCAACAGCGCGCACCGCGATTCGGGGTGCGAATCAGTTAAAACTGGTCAGACTCTGCCGGCTTTGTTAACCAAAGGAAAACAAACAGGCATAACAATGAGCAGTGTTTCCGGTTTCAACGGCGTGTATGCCGTGGACTGGGCGCAAACCGCGCCCGGCGAGGAATGGGGGCTGGACCCCGCATTCCTGAAGATTGGCATGATCTGGCAGTGGCGCGGGCGCGCGCGACGGCTGGATGCACCGGTGGAAACCCTGCTCTTGGACCGGCCGGTGGACCGGATTGATGCGCGGGCGCGGGTGCGCGCGCGGATGGAGCGGCTGGCGCTGGCCGAGATGCCGCATCGCGCTGCGGTTCTGCCCGATGACGAGATGCCGCCGGGTGACGGGTTCACCCTCACCGACGGGATACGCGAATATAGCGCGCGGATTGTGCGCAGCGGCGCGCGGCTGCTGGCGGTGTTTGATCCCTTATTGCCGCCGCCCGACTGCAAGCTGTGGATCAGCGCGCTGCAGATCGCACCGCTGGCAACGCAGCGCCGCATGGGGGTGATTTGTTTCCTGCCCGGCACGCAGATCGCCACGCCGCAGGGGCTGCGACCGGTTGAGGAGTTGCAGCCCGGCGAGCCTGTCGAGACCCGCGATAACGGCGCGCAGCCAGTTGTCTGGCGCGGCGAAACCAAGCTAACCGGGGCGGAGCTCTATCTTTATCCGCATCTGCGGCCGCTGCGGATCCACGCCGGCGCGCTGGGCAATGATCGGCCCGAGGCGGATCTGCTGGTCTCGCCGTCGCACCGGATGTTGATGCCTTTGGCGCAGCAGGCGGCGCGCGGGGATCTGCCGCACGGTGGGGCGGCGGCGGACGAGGTGCTGATTGCCGCCGAGGATCTGGAGGACGGGCGCTTGGTCCGCCGCGATTTCACCCTTGAGACGGTGCGCTATGTGCATCTGATGCTCGAGCGTCACGAGATCATCAGTGCCAACGGCCAACCTTGCGAAAGCTTTCATCCCGGTCTGGCCGATCCACGGGTGATCGCCTGGCACGCGCGCTCCCTGGCGCAGGTCGATCCGGCGCTGGCCAGCCATCCCGAGCGTTTCGGCGCGACCGCGCGTCGCTGTTTGTCGCGTGGCGAAGCGGCGATCTTGCGCGCCCAGCCGGCCAACGCGCCACCCCGCGCGCCAAGCCGCGCGCCGGTTTAACGGCAAAACCGATTGACACCATCTGCCGCGCCGCTATAAGCGCCCCGTCCGGGGGCTTTGCGCCCGGCATTTTATTGGTGTTGGTGGACCTCGCAAGAGGATACCTGTCACCCCTCGGGGGAAGGACAACGCCCTTCGCTTTAACAGAAGGAGATCAGCGATGACCAAACGCACCGCTGCCAAGTATAAAATTGACCGCCGCATGGGCGAGAACATCTGGGGCCGCGCCAAATCGCCGGTCAACCGCCGTGAATACGGTCCGGGCCAGCATGGTCAGCGCCGCAAGGGCAAGATCTCGGACTTCGGCACCCAGCTGCGTGCCAAGCAAAAGCTCAAGGGCCATTACGGCGACCTGACCGAGAAGCAGTTCAAGCGCATCTTTAGCGACGCGACCCGGATCAAGGGCGACACCGGTGAGAACCTGATCGGTCTCTTGGAGCGTCGTCTCGACGCCGTGGTCTACCGCGCGAAATTCGTGCCGACGATCTTTGCCGCACGCCAGTTCGTCAACCACGGTCATGTCACCGTCAACGGCCAGCGCGTCAACATCGCCTCGTACCGTGTTAAAGAAGGCGACGTGATTGCCGTGCGCGAGCGTTCGCGCCAGTTGGCCATCGTGCTGGAAGCCACCCAGTTGGTCGAGCGTGAAGTGCCCGATTACATCGAAGCCGATCACTCGAAAATGACCGCCACCTACCTGCGCACCCCGACGCTGGCCGATGTGCCCTTCGCCGTGCAAATGGAGCCGAACCTGGTGGTCGAATATTACGCGAAGAACTGATTTAGCCTCGGCTTTTCAGGTCTTGCAGATGCATTGGGGCCGCGCCGGGAGAACCGGCGCGGCCCTTTTGTCTGTTGTGCAGGGCGTTTGCGGGGCCGGCGGGGTGTAAGGGTCTGGCGTTGTGCCCGTGGCAGGCCGTGTATGAGTATTTAGGGCAAGATGAAGCCGGATAGGGCTTTCACAGCCGCAGATCTGGGCGCGCAATGGGCGGTCAGATGGGGCGGCAGGTAGAAACGTCCGCAAGGGCAGGGAACGGAGACTGAGGATGGGCGAGATCATCCCACCGCAGCCGGGTATCATGAATATCGCGCTGTATGTCAGTGGCGAAAGCCAGTTGGCGGGGCAGACCGAGGTGTTGAAACTCTCGGCCAATGAAAACCCTTACGGGCCGAGTGCGGCGGCGAAAGCGGCCTATGCCGCGGCCTCGGGCGAGTTGCACCGCTATCCGGCGACCGATCATGCGCCCCTGCGCGCCGCGATTGGCGAGGTCTACGGGCTGGATCCGGCGCGGATTATCTGCGGCGTGGGCTCGGATGAGGTGCTGCAATTCATCACCCAATGCTACGCCGGTCCCGGTGACGAGGTGATCACCACGCGGCACGGGTTCTCGATGTATCCGATTCTGGCCCATGCCGCAGGCGCGGTGCCCGTTGAAGTGGATGAGGCCGAGCGGGTGGTTGATGTGGATGCGATCCTTGCGGCGGTGACGCCGCGCACGCGGATCGTGTTCATCGCCAATCCGGCCAATCCCACCGGCACAATGCTGGAGGAGGGCGAGTTGCAGCGGTTGGCGCGGGAATTGCCGCCCTCGGTGCTGCTGGTCCATGACGGGGCCTATACGGAATATGCGGACGGGTTCGACGGCGGCGTGTCGCTGGTCGAAGAGTTCCCCAATGTGATCATGACGCGGACGTTTTCCAAGATTTACGGGCTCGGCGGGCTGCGCATTGGTTGGGGCTATGCGCGGCAAGAGATCATTGATGTGCTCAACCGTGTGCGCCAGCCGTTCAACCTGTCGAACGGGCAGATGGCGGCGGCGGAAGCGGCGGTGCGCGATGTGGAGTATACCCGCTGGTGCGCCAGTGAGAACGCGCGTTGGCGCGACTGGCTGCGTGCCGCTTTGGAGCAGATGGGTGTCGGCTGCGACGAGAGCCACGCGAATTTCCTGCTGGCGCGGTTTGACAGCCCCGCCGAGGCCGAGGCCTGCGACGCGGCGCTGCGGGCGGCGGGAATACTGGTGCGCAAGGTCGGCGGTTACCAATTGCCCGATTGCCTGCGGATCACCGTCGGAGATGAGGACGCCTGCCGCCGGATCGTGGCGGTGATCGCAAAATTCAAAGGGGTCCGCTGATGGCTGTGATCTATGAGCGCGTGGCGCTGATCGGGATGGGGCTGATCGCCTCGTCGATGGCGCATGCGATGCGGCGGCACGGGCTGGTGGCGCATATCGCGGGCTATGCGCGCAGCGCCGAAACGCGGGCCGCGGCGCTGGAGATCGGCTTTGCCGATAGCGTCTATCAAAGCGCCGCCGAGGCGGTCCAGGGCGCCGATCTGGTGGTGCTGGCGGTGCCGGTGGGGGCGATGGCCGAGGTCGCCGCCGAGATCGCGCCGCATCTGAAACCGGGGGCGACGGTGACTGATGTCGGCTCGGTGAAACAGGCGGTGATCGAGGCGGTGGCGCCGCATATCCCCGAGGGCGTGGAGTTCGTGCCCGGCCACCCGCTGGCGGGGACCGAGCATTCCGGCCCGTATTCGGGGTTTGCGACGCTGTTCGAGAACCGCTGGTGGCTGTTGACGCCGCTGGAAGGGAGCGCGCCGGCGCCGGTGGCGCGGCTGCGCGACTTGCTGGAGGCGCTGGGGGCGAAGGTCGATGAGCTGGACCCCGAGCATCATGATCTGGTGCTGGCGGTGGTCTCGCATACGCCGCATTTGATCGCTTACACGATGGTCGGTGTCGCCGATCACATGCACCGTGTCTCGAAATCCGAAGTGATCAAATATTCCGCCTCGGGGTTTCGCGATTTCACCCGGATCGCGGCCTCGGACCCGACGATGTGGCGTGATGTCTTCCTAACCAATAAGGCCGCGACGCTGGATATTCTGGGGCGGTTCACCGAGGAGCTGTTCGTTTTGCAGCGCGCGATCCGCATGGGCGACGGCGAGCAGCTACATGCGTATTTTACCCGCACACGCGATATCCGGCGTGGTATCATCGACGCCGGGCAGGACACCGATGCGCCCGATTTTGGCCGGATCAAACGGGACTGAGGCATGCGGAGGCTGGCAGGGGCAGGGATGATTTGCGCGCTACTGGCGATCGCCGGAGCGGCGGCGGCGCAGGTGCCCTGGCACTCGCTTTTCCCGCGTCCGCGTCCGGCGCATCTGGGCGGCGCGACGGGCACTTTGCCGCTGAACGTGCCGCTGCTGGTGCCGCAGACCGATGGCGCGGTGGCGCAGGCGCTGGGTGTCGGCACACAAAGCGCACTGCCCAGCCCGCCGCCCCTCTCGCCGCCCGCCTCGCCGCTAACGCTGGTTGATCCAAGGCTGCCCGGCGTGGCGCGCAGCCTGCACCCAAGGGCGCGGTCACGGGCCGCGGCGGCGCGTTTTGCCGCCGCTCAGGCCAGATTGGTCCAGACCCGGCCTGCACAGGTGGCACGGGTGGCGGCGCCCCTGCGCGGCGCCAGCGGCGGCGTGCGGCAGGGTATCTGCGGCAGTCGGGCGCTACAGGGGCGGCAATTGCCGCGTATCCGCGCGGCAACGCGGGGCTGCGGGGTCGAGGAACCGGTGAGTATCACAGCGGTGCACGGCATCCCGTTGTCGCAGCCTGCAACGGTGGATTGCGCCCTTGGCCGCGCTTTTGCCGATTGGGTGCAGGGGGCGATGCTACCGGCGGTCGGGCGGCGCGGGGGCGGCGTTGCGCAGATCCGTGTGATCGGGGATTATTCCTGCCGCACCCGCAACAACCGGCCCGGCGCGCGGATTTCGGAACACGGGCGCGGGATGGCGATTGATGTGGCGGGCTATAGGCTGAACAACGGCGATGTGGTGCGGGTTGACCGGCACTGGCGCCGCCGCCCGCATCGCAGCGATCTGCGCGCGATGTATAGCGCCGCCTGCGGCATCTTCCGCACCACGCTCGGCCCCGAAGCTGACCGCTATCATCAGGATCATTTCCACTTCGATCTGGCCCGCCACCGCAATGGCGGAACCTATTGTCGCTAAGGGATCCTAGGGTTTGATCAACACCTTGCCCGCGCCTTGGGCGAGCAGCGGCAGCACCTTGTCGAGCGCCTGATCCAGCGGCACTTCGGCCGCGACGCGGGTGCTCCATTTGCCGCTGGCAAAGCGTTCCTGCACCTTTGTGATCACTGAAGCGCGGCGCTCGGGCGGGGCCGAGGGGAGCCAGCGGCTGAGCCAGAAGCCCTCGATATGTTTGTCCATAAAGATGAACTGGCCCATCTGGGTGAGGCGCGGGGCCTCGTCGGACATTTTGCCGTAGCTGATCCAGCGCGCGCCCGAGGGCATGGCGAAGAACAGATCGGCGGTGGATTGATCGCCGACCGCATCCAGTAGCACTCGCGGTTTATGGGCTTTGAGCGCGGCGCTTGTTTGCGCGGCGGCGTCGGCGTCGGCGGCGGTGATCACCTCGGCGGCGCCCAGATCGCGGAGTTCATCCTCGACACCGCTGCGGCGGATCACCGCGATAGCCGCGAGCCCCTCGTCGCGGGCCAAGCCGAGGATCAAGCGGCCCAATTGCGAGCCTGCGGCATTGACGATGAAGGATGTGCTGCCCGCCTCTTTGACCCGCTCGACCAGCGCCACGGCGGTCAGCGGGTTGACGATCAGCGCGGCGGCGTCGGCGTCAGCAACCGCGTCATGCAGGGGAATGCAGAGCGCCGCATCCGAGATCGCATACTGCGCCCATGTGCCACTGCCGGTGCCCAGAAACGAGACCCGCTGGCCGATCAGCGCCTCGGCGGCTTTGCCGTTGCCCGAAATCACCCGCCCGACACCCTCGAACCCTGCCGCCTGTCCTTGCACGCGGGGCTGGCCATAGCCGCCCTGGATGAAGAACAGGTCCGACGGGTTGACCGGCGCGAGGATCACTTCGATCACCACTTGGCCCTCGGCAGGAGCGGGCAGGGTGACGTCGGTGCAGTCGAGATGTGCGGCGAGGCTCTCGGGGGTTTGCGGCGTGGGCGCGCTGGCAAAACCGCCGTCGCGCAGGCTGAGGGCTTTGGTGCTGGTCGGATGGGTCATGGCGTTTTCCTTAGGCTGCCTTGGCGATGCGGGTCAGTGGTCAGAGATCTGTCGGAAAGGTAACGCGGCGGGGCGCTGGCGCAAGCCATAGGCTCTGGCCGACGCAACGTCAGTGGCCGGATTGGGTGGTTGCGCAGGGGGATCGCGCGGGTAGGATTTGACCGGTAAGGTATGGCGACAGATAGGGCGGGATGACAGCATGGCACGGATAATTTTGATCCACGGGGCATGGGGCACGCGCAAAACCTGGGCGGCGGTTGCGCCTTTGTTAACCGCCGCCGGGCATGATGTTGAGGCGCTCGATCTGCCCGGCCATGGCGAAAGCGCGGTGCCGCCCGATCAGGTCGGCATGGCGGAGTATGTGGCGCATGTAGAGGCGGTGCTTGCGGGTGGGCCGCCGGCGGTATTGGTCGGCCATTCGATGGGCGGGATGGTGATCGCGCAGGTGGCGGCGCGTCAACCCGCGCGGGTGCGTGCCTGTGTCTATGTCGCGGCGCTCTTGCCACGCGACGGCGAGAGCCTGCTGGACCTGATCCGCCAGCAAGACGCGCGCGGCGTGCAGGACGCGGTGCGCCCCGGTCCTCTGCGCGGCACCACGGTGTTGGAGCCCGAGCTGGCGGCGCAGGCGCTGTTTCCCGACGCCAGCCCCGCGCAGGCGGCGCGCGCGATGCAGGAGGTCTGCGCGCAATCGAATAAGGCGCAGGGGGATCCGGCGATCCTTGGTGGCGGTTTCGCGCAGGTGCCGCGGGCCTATGTGTTTTGCGCGCAGGACCGCGTTGTCACCCTTGCATTGCAACAAGAGATGGTCGCGCGCACCCCCTGCGAGGCGGTGTTTACGCTGGACAGCGGGCATGTGCCGCAGCTGACGCAACCGAAGGCTCTGGCGCGGATCCTTGACGGGTTGGCGCAGGTTTGAGTTGTTAAATTGTCACCGGGTCTGGCGCCCCGGTGGTGGGTATGAGCGCCTTGCGGCGCGGTTTCAGGGGGCGTTGCCCCCTCGGCCCTGCGGGCCTCACCCCCAGAGTATTTATCGCAAGATGAAGCGGTTAGGCGGGATGGCGGGTGAGGATATCGGTGAGCGCGGCGCGGTCGGTGCGGGCGGTGTTACTCGGGTGATCGGGGTCGATATGGCCAAAGGCGATGCCGCAGATCAGTTGCGGGCCTTGTGGCAGGCCGAGGTGATCGCGCACCAGATCTGGGTAGAGTGAAAGCGCGCCCTGCGGACAGCTGCCGAGCCCCTGCGCGGTGAGCGCGAGGAGGAGCGTTTGCACGAAACCGCCGAGATCGGCGGCCTCGCGGGTGCCGAAACCCTCGGGCAGAAAGACGAAAAACGCATGCGGTGCGCCGAAAGCGTCGAGATTGCGCAGGAAGGCGTCGGTGCGGCCCTGATGGTCGTCGCGGGCGATCTCCATTGCCGTATAGAGCGCTTTGGCGGCGCCGATCTGGCGACTGCGGAACACGTCTTGATAGGCGGTATCCATCGGCACATCGGGGGCGGGTTGCCCCGTGCTGGCCTGTGCGATCATCGCTGCCCCGAGGGCGCGCAGATTGGCGCCCGACACCAGATGCAGCGACCATGGTTGGACGTTGCAATTCGACGGGGTCCAGAGCGCGGTTTGCACGGCTTGGGTGATCACCGCATCGTCAACGGGATCAGGCAGGTAACCGCGCACCGAGCGGCGGCTGTGCACCAGCGTGTCGAAATCTTTGGGCGTCATGGATGTCCTCCGGTTGGGATTGGCATAGCGCGCGCAGCCGAGGCGGGCAAGATGCGGGGCGAATGCGCTGGTTTGTATGGAAATTGCGCGTTAGCTTTAACGCTATGTTCAGGTTTCGCAGGTTTCATGAGTGTATCGCGCGGCTGGTCTTGGCCGTGGTGTTGGTGGTGTCTTCGCTGGCTGCGGCGGCGCAGGAGGTGCCGCTGGATCTGCGGATTGTGATGTCGGGGCATAGTCTGACCGATCCGGTCCATGATCCGCTGGAGGCGATGATCCGCGCGGCGGGTGGCCCGCGCGGGTCGGTGGAATTATCGACGATCCCCGGCAGCCCGATGGAGTGGCGCTGGAATAATGCGCCGCGACTGGACCTGCGGGCGCGGATGGCGGAGTTCGATCTGCTGGTGCTGACCGAGCGTGTGGCGCTGTCGAATACCGTCCGCTATCACGACAGTATGGGGTTCGCGCGGCGGTTTGCCGAACTGGCTTGGGCGGCGGGGGCGGATGTTGTGCTCTATGCGTCCTGGGTGTCGCTGGAGAGCGGGCCGGAGTTTGAGGGGCGTGGCTCGGATGTGGAGCGGGGTCTGCCGTGGCGCGAGCGGCTGGACCGAGAGTTGCGTGTCTGGGAGGAGATCCGCGCTTCGGTCAATGAATCGCGGCCCGCGGGCGTGGCGGAGATGCGGTTGATCCCGGCGATCTCGGTGATGGCGGCGCTCTACGATGAGATCGAGGCCGGACGCGCGCCGGTGGCGGATATCAGCGCCCTGTTTCGCGATGCGATCCATCCCTCGGAATTGGGCGCTTGGCTGGTGGCGCTGGCCCATTACGCGGTGATTTTCAGGAGCGATCCCAGCGGGTTGACGCGGCCCGAGGGGGTGAGCGCGGCGCAGGCGGCGTGGTATGAGGCGCTGGTCTGGCGGGTGGTGTCAGGGCATGCGGGGAGCGGGATTTAGAGCCTGTCGGGGCCCATCCGTTGCAGGTTTGTCTGTTGGGCTGGCGCAGTGATTGCGCAGCGCATGCGGGCGCGCCAGAAAATCAGCGCCGCTTGCCTTGGCGGTATGTGCGCAGCGCCGCGCTGAGGTGGCGCAGGAGCGGCAGGCGGTCGAACCAGCGGGGCGCGGCGATATCGCTGCGTGAGGCGCGTTGACCGGCGATCTCGGGGCTGATGGCGAGCGCAGTCAACTCGGGATGGCAGCGGCGCACCCAATTGAGCGCGCCATCGACATGCATCGGCCCGCCCTCGGGGCTGCCCACGGGGCGGGTGAGCATGGCGCGCAAATCCGGCACCGCGGTCTGCGCGAAATCACGGGTCACGGCGTAGAAATGCAATTGGATCAACCCGAGATCGGCGGGCAGGGGGATCAGACCCTCGGCGTCAGGCGCCGGGGTTTGATCGGGCTTATGGCCGGGGTGGCCGTAAAGCATGTGCCAGTCGCGGGTGGCCAGCGCCGTGGCAAGGGCGGGCAGGCGCGCGGCGAAATCGGGCGCGAACCCCATGTCGTCCTCAAGGATCAGGGCGCGGTCCCAGCCCTCGGCAAGCACATGTTCCAACACGCCGAGATGGCTGTGGAACGCCCCATGCGCGCCGATCGAGGGGAAGCCGCCGTCATCCTTGGGCCGGATCGCCGGAAACAGGGTGACGGCGGGATGGGTGAGCGAGAGGCCGAAGCGGCGCAGCTCGCGGTCAATCTCGCGGCGCCGGTCGGCGCGTCCCGGCAGGTTGATGATGATGATATGCCCGAAGCTCTCGATCAAACTGTCGGCAAGGCGAGGTTCGGGCATGATGCGATCCGCTGCGAGGTCAGGTTTCCTTGTGCCGTTCAAGGCGGCGGTATTCAATTGTGCATTCGCGGTGCGGCTAAGCGCGCCGGCCGCGCGCGGTTACGCGGGCAGGGTGCCGCGCTGCACATAGGTGAGGAGTTGCACCACCTGCTGCGGGGTTTCGGCAACGGCGAGGGCGGCGGCGTCAACCTCTTTGAGCGCGTGCTGGTGTTCGGCGCTGTGCAGCACGATCAGCGATTTGCCCAGCGCGGCGGCCATGCCCGCGTCAAAGGCGGCGTTCCATTGTTTGTATTTCTCGCCAAAGCGGACGACGACGATATCGGCATCCTGAATTGCCTTGCGGGTGCGGATCGCGTTGAGTTTCGCGCCCTTGTGGTCATGCCAGAATTTATCGGATTCGGCGCCGAGGATGGCGACGCCGCAATCATCGGAGGCATCGTGATCGGTGACCGGTGCGGAAAAAGTGACATCGAGACCGGCGGCGGCGCATCCGCTTTCGATCTCGTCGCGCCAATTGGTGTGGATTTCGCCGGACAGATAGATGGACAGGGTCATTTGGGCCTCCGCAGGGAATGGGGTCGCAGTGGATGGATCGTTGCCTTGTGTATGCCGCGCGGCAGGGGGGAAAGGCAAGCAAAGCGCCGGTGTCGCAGTCGGTATCACAGCCGGTGTCGCGGGGTCGTGAGCGCGGCGGGGCGGGATGCGGCTTGCCTTGCAGGGGTAAAACCGGGCAGATGGGGCCGCAGTGACCCTTCGGAGTTTAGATGACCGATCCAGACAAATCCCGCGCGCCTGATGTTGAGCCGATCTCGCCCGTAGAGCCCGCAACCGCGGCAGGCGCCGAGCCGCAAGATGCCGCCCAGCCCACATCGCAGCCTTCACCGCAGCCAGCAACGCAGCCCTCACCGCTGGTCAAACAGCTGTTGGAATTCGGCCCGCTTTTGGTGTTTCTGGCCGCCTACCTCTGGCTGCGCGATGCCAGTGTCACGGTCGCGGGGCGTGACTACGGCGGGTTTGTCGTGGCGATTGTGCTGTTTGTGCCGCTGCAGATCGCCTCGGCGCTGGTGCTGCGTAAGCTCACCGGGCGGCTGTCGCGGATGCAACTGGTGACGCTGGCGATGGTGGTGGTGCTGGGGCTGGCGACGGTCTTGTTCAACGACGAACGCGTGTTCAAGATGAAGAGCACGTTTATTTTCGGCCTGTTTGGTATTTTGCTGTTCATCGGTCTGTGGCGCGGGCAGTCGTGGCTGGCCTTTGTGCTCGATCAGGCGCTGCCGATCAGCCATGAGGGCTGGATGGTGCTGACCCGGCGCATGGCGTGGTTTTTTCTGGTCTTTGCGGCGATGAATGAAGTGGTCTGGCGCAATTTCTCAACTGATATCTATGTGCTCTGGGACACCTTCGGGCAGATGGGGGTGATGTTTGTGTTCCTGATGGGCAATTACAGGTTGATCGACCGCTATTGGACCGGGCCGCGCTAAGTCGGGCTGCTGAGGCTGGCGCGGGGCTGTAGGGGGCGGGACTTAGGGCCATCGAGGCCCTGCGGCCCGCCGGGAGGCTTTGCCTCCCACGGTGCTGGCGCACCTCCCACCAGGATATTTATTGCACAAAGATGGGGTTAGAGGGGCTGTGTCAAGCCGGGCGCAGTTATTGGCTGCGCGCGGCGGCGCAGGCGGGACCAGCGTGGCTCGGGCGGGGTGGCGAGGCTTTCGGTGAGCACCGGCAGGGTCAGGCGCGTGCGGTCGTGCAGGAGCGCGCGGTAGAGGCGGAAGACGCCGGGGCGCAGGTAGACCGACCAATGGCAGATGCGCGATTTCGGCGGCGCCAAGGGCAGGCCGAGGCGGCGCAGGGCCAGGTCGGTGGCGGGGTTGTCGAGTTGGATATCGAGCCAGTTCGGTGCCGCTGGCAGGCCGCGACCGAGCGAGGCGCCTGCGCCGCGGGGCGAGAAGGCGCGCTCGAAGAGGAAATCGTAAAGATCGTTCTCGCGGGTGGTGATGTTGAAAAACTCCGCCTCGGCTCCGGCAAGGCTTGCGCGGGCATGGAGCGCGCGGTGGGTGAAATCGGCGCCGGCGAGCATCAACACACGGCCGACACTGCCTGCGGCGAGGAGCGGCAGCGCGCCGAGAATGATGCGCACGCCAAGCGAATGGCCGATCAAATCGACGCGGCGCGAAGGATCGGCGCGGCGGATGATCTGGATGAGGCGCGCGAGCATCGGCGCGGTGGCATCGGCGGCGGCGGTGGCGCGCCACAGGCGGCCGCTGGCATCCCAGCCGAGCGCGATACACAGGCCGAGGGGCTGGCGCGGGCCGGGCAGGGCAAAGCCCAGGCGCCGCGGCCAGGAGACAAAGCGGCTGCGGCCATGACCGGCGCGGGGGGCGAAAATCAGATCATGGGGGTCTTTGCCCGAGACACCGGGGCAATAGCCTTTGCCGTGGAGCATGATCACCACCGGCGCCGAGGCGGGGAGATGTTTGAGCGCTGCGGCGATGGCCAGATCCGGTGCCTTGTTGCCCTGTCCGCCGCCGATATCCCCGCCCAAATCACCGCCATCACCTGCCAGCTGCAGGCCGGTTTTGGATGCGGTGATCGGGATCAGGGTCATCTCGCGGCTTTCACTTAAAATCTGCGGTTTATGGGGCGTCCTTATTCTCAAATCTAGCTTGGCTGGCGGGCACCGGTCGCGGCGCGGTCGTCCAGCCTATGGAAGTAAGACGGTCAAATCGCCTCATCAGTTCAGCCTGAGCGCGATAAATGTCGAAAATGTGAAAACCGCGTGACGGTGACCCCGTCCGCGGCTTTAACCCTGCAGCTGTGGTTTTTGGGTCGCTCAGAGCACCAGTTGATAGGTGGTCAGCATGTCGATCGCGCTATCGGTGCCGCCGGGGCGCATCACCCCGCGGGCGTGCAATTCGGCCTCGGTCAGCATCGCGTAATCGACCAGCGCACGGGCCACGGTCAGGTCATCGCGGCCAATATATTCGCGAAAGGTTGCATGAATGCGCGCATAGGCGAGGCTCAGCGTGGCGTCATCCATCGCCCGCAGCGCCGCTTCGGTCGATTGCCGCGCCGGGCGGGTCATATGCAGCTCTTGCAGCGGCATGACCAGCGAGATTTCGGTCTGCAGCATGGTCTGGGCGCGCGCCTGATCGACAAATTTGCCAAGGCCAAAGACCGAGGCGCCGAACACCGAGGCGGTCAGGGCTATGATATTTAAAGGGACACCGCCGAACTCGTTACACACAAAATTCTTGATCGTCGGTTTCATATTAAATTCGTCCTGCACTCATTCTACCTGCTGCTTGTCGCGCCCAATCGGGGCAATAGCGGGGCAGGCGGCGGGCGATTGCGGGGCGTTGTTTGGGAAATGCCGCGGCAGGGCGCAGCGCAGGTGCGGTGAAAACCACCGCAGCGGCATTGACGAAACCCGCGCAAATGCCGTAACGCAAGGCGTAACGTGGGGCTTTGTGCCGGCTTGCGGTCCACGCTAAACCTTCCGCTAAAGAGGCTTGGTTTCGCGTCACTGCGCAACCGCCCCTGCCGGCGTCGGATCACGCGGTGTTGAGCGCCGCAAAAGGGACACAGGCGATGGTCAATTCATCTGGTTGGAAGTCACGCACGCGCGCGGTTCATGGCGGCGCCCGCCGCAGCCAATATGGCGAGATGGCCGAGGCGATGTATCTGACGCAGGGTTTCGCCTATCCCGATGCGGCCAGCGCCGAGGCGCGGTTCGTCAAATCCGGCGCGGATGAGTTCATCTATGCGCGCTATGGCAACCCGACGGTGGCGGTGTTCGAAGAGCGCATTGCCAGTCTTGAGGGCTGCGAGGATGCATTCGCCACCGCCTCTGGGATGGCGGCGGTCTCGGGTGCTTTGCTGGCGTTGTGCCAAGCGGGCGACCATGTGGTCGCCAGCCGCGCGCTTTTTGGCTCGTGTCTTTATGTGCTTGAGGATGTGCTGGGGCGCTACGGGGTTGAGGTCGAATTCGTCGATGGCACCGATCTGGCGCAGTGGCAGGCGGCGATCCGCGCGGATACCAAGCTGGTGTTCCTTGAGAGCGTGTCGAACCCGACGCTGGAGGTGATCGACCTGCCTTCGGTGATCGAGATCGCCCATAAGGCGGGCGCTTTGGTGGTGGTGGATAATGTCTTTGCCACCCCGGTGTTCAGCCGCGCGGCCGAGCATGGCGCTGATATCATTGTCTATTCCGCGACCAAACATATCGACGGGCAGGGCCGCTGTCTGGGCGGGGTGATCCTGGGCTCGCGGGAGCTGATCCGCGGCAAGATCGAGCCCTATATGAAACATACCGGCGGCGCGATGAGCCCGTTTAACGCCTGGATGCTGCTCAGCGGGCTGACCACGCTGGAACTGCGGGTCAAGGCGCAGGCGGCCAGTGCGCAGGCGATTGCCGAGGCGCTTGCGGGCCATGCGGCGGTCTCGAATGTGCTGTTTCCGGGGCTGCCTGCGCATCCGCAACACGCGCTGGCGCAGGCGATCATGGGCGGGCCGGGCACGGTGCTGGCGATGGATCTGAAGGGCGGAAAAACGGCAGCTTTTGCCTTTATGGATGCGCTGGAGATTGTGCTGATCTCGAACAATCTGGGCGATGCGCGCTCGATCGCCACGCATCCGGCGACGACCACCCACCAGCGGCTGCCCGAGGATCAAAAGGCGCTCTTGGGGATCACCGACGGGTTGATCCGGCTCAGTGTCGGGCTGGAAGATACCGGCGATCTGCTGGCGGATTTGCAGGCGGCGTTGGCATCCGTATAGTGTCGCCAAAGGGTGATCCGATGGCGAGATTGGCGCGTATGACCGTTGAAACTGCGCGTGTGAGGTTTACCTTATAGGCCCTAAGTGCCCGGGGACGGGCCGAGCCACAGGTCGAGCAAGGTGATCGTCATGTTTTGGGGGGCGAGCGATGAATATCCAGAAACCTGCGGCTGATTTCGAGCCGGATACCGCACAGGCCGAGGCCGCGCTGGACGTGTTGCGCGCCTTTGCCGCGCGCGCCAGCGATGCGCAGCTTGCGGCGATGGACCCCGCGCTGCGTCGTCTTTTGCCCGGTGAGCCTGACCCCGCCTATCCCGAATTCCGCCGCGATTACCCCGCCGAGTTCGAGGCCGATACCGCCTATAAACGCACCATGCCGGATTTACAGAACGGCCCGTCGAGCCTGATCAAAGGCGCGCGGACGGCGATCCAGCATGTGGGGATTTCCAATTTCCGCCTGCCGATCCGGTTCATGACCCGCGATGGCGGTGGCGATAGTGCTGAGCATGGCGATGTGACGTTGCAGGCCTCGATCACCGGCACGGTCAGCCTTGAGGCCGAGAAAAAGGGCATCAATATGTCGCGGATCATGCGCAGTTTCTATGTGCATGCCGAAAAGCGCTTTAGTTCGCAGGTCGTCGAGGCGGCGCTGGATGACTATAAGAACGACCTCGAGAGTTTCGATGCGCGCATCCAGATGCGGTTTTCTTTCCCGCTGAAGGTCAACAGCCTGCGTTCGGGGCTGACCGGTTGGCAATATTACGATATCGCGCTGGAGCTGGTCGATACCGGCGGCGTGCGGCGGCAGTTTATCCATCTCGATTACGTCTATTCCTCGACCTGCCCCTGCTCGCTGGAACTCAGCGAACACGCGCGCGCAGGGCGCGGGCAACTGGCGACGCCGCATTCGCAGCGCTCGGTGGCGCGGATCTCGGTCGAGGTTCTGCCCGGCAAAGTGCTGTGGTTCGAAGACCTGATCGACGCCTGCCGCAGCGCCGTGCCCACGGAAACGCAGGTGATGGTCAAACGCGAGGATGAACAGGCCTTTGCCGAACTCAACGCCGCCAATCCGATCTTTGTCGAGGATGCCGCGCGGCTGTTTTGCGAGGCTTTGGAGGGTGACGCACGGATCGGCGATTTCCGCGTCGTGGCCAGCCATCAAGAGAGCCTGCACAGCCATGATGCGGTCAGCGTGTTGACCCGTGGTGCCGCCTTCGAGGCGCAGAGCCTTGATCCCAAACTCTTCTCGACGCTGATCCATATCGGGTAATATGATCGGATGCAGGACAGGCAGCAGCGATCACGGCGACACTTGCAAAGAGGGCCGTGAATGTCCGAAATCCTGACCATCACCCTGAACCCCTGCCTTGATCTGAGCGCTGCGACCCCGCAGGTCAGCGCCGGCCCCAAGCTGCGACTGCAAGACCCGCGCGAAGAGCCGGGCGGCGGCGGGATCAATGTTGCGCGGGCGATTGCCGCGCTGGGCGGGCAGGCGACGGCAGCGGCGGCGCTAGGCGGTGTCACCGGCGCGCGGGTGATGAAACTGCTCGAGCCCTCGGGCGTCACTGTGGCGCGGTTCCGCATTGAGAGCGAGACGCGGCAGAGCCTTGCGGTGACCGAGGAGGAGACCGCTGCGCAATACCGTTTCGTGATGCCCGGCCCGCTGTGGTCCGGGGATCTGGCGGCGGCGTTTCTGACGCGGGTGCGCGAGGAAAGCCAGCGGATCGGCGCGGGGGCTGTGGTGGTGCTCTCGGGCAGCCAGCCGCAGGGGGTGCCGGATGATTTCGCGCAGGAGCTGGCGCGGCAGGTGGCGCCGTCCAGACTGATCGTCGATACCTCGGGCAGCGCACTGTCCTATCTGGTGGCGCATCCCGACCCGCAGCAGCCGCTGTTTGCGCTGCGTATGGATCTGCGCGAATCCGAGGCGCTGGCCGGGCGGGCGCTGGACACTGTGAGTGACAGTCTGGATTTCGCGCAGTCTTTGGTGCGCGGCGGCGTGGCGCAGGTGGTGATACTGGCGCGCGGCGCCGAGGGCTCGGTTTTGGCCTCCAAAACCTTGCGTTTGCACTGCGCGCCGCCTGACGTGTCGGTGGCAAGCAAGGTCGGCGCGGGTGATAGTTTCACTGGCGGATTCGCGCTGGCATTGGCGCAGGGCGCCGATCTGGCCGAGGCCCTGCGCATGGGCACAGCGGCGGCCTCGGCGGCGGTGATGACGCCGGGCAGCGCGCTGTGCCGCGCCGAGGATGTGGCGCGGCTGAGCGCCGATTGTCCGATCCACACGCTGCCCTAACCCCTTGTGACGCGCCGCTTTCGCGCCTTGGACAGCAGGCGCGCGCCCCGCACCGCAGACCGGAGCCGCTTGACAGCGCTGCGCGCCGCCGCCAAGGCTTTGCCATGATTGATTTCAGACCCGTCGCCCATATTATCGGCTGGTTGCTGGTGTCCCTCGGGGCGCTGATGATCGTGCCGCTTGCGGTCGATATCACCGCTGGCAGCTCTGATTGGAAGGTGTTCGTCCAATCGGCCTTTGTCACCATGGTGGCGGGCGGGGCGCTGATCCTGACCACCGCCAACAGCCTTGGCGCGGCGCTGACCCTGCGGCAGTCGTTCCTCCTGACCACGCTGACATGGACCGTGCTGCCGCTGTTCGGCGCGGTGCCCCTGATGCTGGGGCTGGGGCATATCGGCTGGACCGATGCGATTTTCGAATCGATGTCGGGGCTGACCACCACCGGCTCGACGATTCTGGTCGGGCTCGATGGTCTGCCCCCCGGTCTGACGCTCTGGCGCTCGATGTTGCAATGGCTGGGCGGGCTGGGGATCGTGATCGTGGCGCTGATCTTCTTTCCGGTGATGAAGGTTGGCGGCATGCAGCATTTCCGCTCGGAAGGCTTTGACACGATGGGCAAAGTGCTGCCGCGCGCCGCCGATATCAGCTGGATGCTGGTGCAGATCTACGCCGGTCTGACGGTGCTCTGCGCGCTCTCCTATCTGGTTGGCGGGATGGGCGCGTTTGATGCGATCAACCATGCGCTGACCACGGTCTCGACCGGCGGGTTCTCCACCCGCGACACCTCGTTTGGCGAGTTCGACGGCCAGATCCACTGGATCAGCGCCGCTTTCATGTGGCTCGCCGGTCTGCCGTTCATCCGCTATGTGCAGATGGTCAACGGATCGGTCACGCCGCTGTTTCGCGACATTCAGGTGCGCGCCTATTTCCGCTGGACGCTCTATGCAATCGCGCTGGTGTCGCTATATCGCGCGTTCCACAGCGAAGCGGCGATCGAGCCGATCATCCGCGAGGCGACCTTCAATGTGGTGTCGCTGTTCTCGGGCACCGGTTACGGCAGCGCCGACGTGGGGTCTTGGGGAGATTTCCCGATCCTTGTGTTCATTGTCGGCGGGTTCATCGGGTCTTGCACCGCCTCGACCGGCTGCTCGCTGAAAGTGTTCCGCTTTCTGGTGCTGTTCGAGGCGATCCGCGCGCAGTTGCGGCAGTTGGTCTCGCCCAATCGGGTGATATTGCTGCATCTCGACGGGCGGCGGCTGGATGATGATGTGGTGGTCTCGGTGGTGGTGATGTTCTCGGCCTTTGTGCTGGGCTTCGGCATTCTGACCATCGGGTTGTCGCTGACCGGCCTCGAGATGCGCACCGCCTTCACCGCCGCATGGACCTCGATTTGCAACATTGGCCCTGCGTTCGGCGCGGGTGTCGGGCCGACCGGCGCGATGGATGCCTTTCCCGACAGCGCCAAATGGCTGATGACCGCGGCGATGTTGATGGGGCGGCTGGAGATGATCGCGGTGCTGGTGATCCTGCTGCCACGGTTCTGGCGCAGTTGATCGCAGGGCAGGGGCGGCCTCGGGGTGAGGTGACCAATCGGCGCGAGGGCATCGGCTTGGCCATCCCTGTATGACCACAACAGGCGAAGATGCGAAGCCTTGGAGGCATGATCTGCACAATGCAAACGGGCGGCCCGATCAGGGGCCGCCCGTTGTGGTTTATAAGCTGTGGATCAGTTCCAGCAGGAGACCAGAACCGTCAGATCCGCCGAGACGCGGGTGAGGATTTCCGCCGACATCGGGATCGCCACGCGGCTTTGGGTGCCGGTCAGCCCCGCGCCTTGCAGTGCCGAGAGGATCGCGTTCGAGGAGACCGCGAAATTCACATCATCGGGCAGCATCCGGCCCGGGGTCTCGGGACGCGGCAGCAGCATGCCGATGACGGTGCCGTTCGAGTCGAACACCGGCCCGCCGGAATCGCCCGCTTCGGCGCCCACGGTCAGGCGGCGCAGCTCGGGTTCGCCGTTCAGCCCCTGCAACTCGCTGAGTTGGCCGAAGGTGATGATCGGACGGGTCAGCGTGTCCTGATAGCTGAAGCCCGAGACGCGGATGTCCGAACCGGCGCGCGGCGCGGCCGAGGCGAATTGCGCGAAGGCCAAGGGCACCAGCGGCTCTTGCGGCGAGAGAACCGCGATGCCGTTGGCCGCGTCGACGGTGCGGATATCGGCGCCATAAGCCTCGTCAATCGTCACCCGCTCACAGCTTTGCACCGCTTCGGCGCTGGTCACCACCGTGCCCACCGCATCGACGAAAAAGCCGGTGCGCGAACGGTCGGGGCGGCGCACGTCCAGCCCTGCGATCAGGTCACGCCGCGCCACGGTCGAGGCGGCAGCGCCGAGGTTCGAGGGCAGCACGCCTTCGATCGGGCGGAAGCTGTCGCGCATCGAATCGATCACCAGCGTAGCGTCGGCATCTGCCGCAGGCTCCCAGAACAGCGCCCAACCCTTGATCTGGCCGTTTTGCAGGCGCGCTTCGACATGGGCGCGCTGCGTGGCGCTCTGGCCGGTGATGATAAACCGGTCACGCCCGCGATCACGCTCGCCTTCCAGCGGGATGATTTCCAGCGTTTGCAGGATTTCATAAAGGCCAAACAGCGTCGCTTGCGAGCCTTCCTGGCTGAGCAGCAGGGCGCGCATGTTACTGTCGTTGGTCTCGGAGAAATGAGCGAAAGGCGCTTCGTGGCGGTCGAATTGCAGCATGCCCAGCGGCAGGGTGATTTCGATCCCCGCAGCCTCATCGCGGAACGGCGCGAAAGCATAGCGGGCGACGGCGGCGTCATAGCCGTTGAGCAATTCCATCCGCTGCGAGGTGCTCAGGAAGCCCCAAGGCTCATAGCCTTTGTCGGTCTGCCAGTTGCGGATCGCCGAGCGGGTGCCGGGGCCGAATTGCGCGTCGATGCCCGAGCGGTAGAAGCCGAACCACTGCAGGGCGATCTGGATCGCAATCCGGTCGTCGCGGGTCAACTGGCGCTCATCGGCCTGCGCGGTGGCGAGGGTCTCGATGATTTCGGGCTCGGGTTCCGCAACGGGTTCCGCAACCGGAGCAGGCTCGGTCTCCGCGGCAAGGACGGTCTCGGCAACCGCCTCGGGGATCACATCAGTGGCGGTTTCAACCAGTTCGACGGTTTCCTGCACCGGTGCCAGCACCTGCGCCACCGCATTGCCGGTATCAGTGGCCGTGGTCGCGACATCTGCCGTGGCATTCGCCTCGGCCTCGGGTGCGGCAGCAAGAGCGACACTTGCGCCTTCGACGCTCAGCGGCTGCAACGCGGCGGCCTGACCGCCAACCGGCCAGAACTGCTGGCCGTAGATCGCATTGTCGGTGACATAGGCATCACCGCGGATCTCGCGCGAGGCCAAAAGCTGCGCGCGGCGGGTTTCGGCGTCATCCTCGCTGGCAAATGGTCCCATCGCCAGCGCATACCAGCCACCGGCAATGCGGAAACCGGCGATATTGCCCAGCCGCTGCTGGTAACGGGTGGCGAAATCTTCGGCGGTGCGTAATGTCGCATGTGCTTCGATCTGGACCCAGTAGGACGCCTGCGCAATTGCAGCCACCGGAGCCAGAAACAGCACGAGCAGGGCGGTGAATAAACTTCTAAAAATACGATCTGTCACGGGTGTCCCACAATTTGTTGATCTTATGATTCCCAAGCGACCGTAGCAGGGTCACGCGGTTATTACTGATAAAATCTTGGTTAGTTCGGGGCTTCAACCGTGTAATTGGCTATTTTTTATCGGCTCTGCATGAAATCGGGCAGGGGGCTGGCGTTGACCCTGCGCAGTGGCTTGCCTATTGAGGCGGCAACGCGCGTACCGCCCGCCCGCCAGTGTCTGACCAGATGCCGAGGGCCCGCCGGTGCATGACCCCTTCGCAGACCCTGCCATGGATCGAGGCTTTGATGCTTGAGAGCACCACCAAACCCCGCAGTTTTCAGGAAATCATCCTGCGCCTTCAGGCCTATTGGGCGCAAAAGGGCTGCGCGATCCTGCAGCCTTACGATATGGAGGTCGGCGCTGGCACCTTCCATCCGGCGACCACCCTTCGCAGCCTTGGCAGCCAGCCTTGGGCCGCCGCCTATGTGCAGCCCTCGCGCCGCCCCACCGACGGGCGCTATGGCGAGAACCCGAACCGTTTGCAGCATTATTACCAGTATCAGGTGCTGATCAAACCCAGCCCGCCGGACCTGCAGGAACTCTATCTCGGCAGCCTGCGCGCCATCGGCATTGACGACGCGCTGCATGATATCCGCTTTGTCGAGGACGACTGGGAAAGCCCGACGCTCGGCGCTTGGGGCTTGGGCTGGGAGGTCTGGTGCGACGGGATGGAGGTCAGCCAGTTCACCTATTTCCAGCAGGTCGGCGGCCATGACTGCAAGCCGGTGTCCGGCGAATTGACCTATGGGCTCGAGCGGCTGGCGATGTATGTGCTTGGCGTTGACCACGTGATGGAGATGCCGTTCAACGACCCCGAGGCGCCGATTGCCCTGAGTTACGGCGATGTGTTCCGCCAGACCGAGCAGGAATACAGCCGCTGGAACTTTGATCAGGCCGAGACCGCGATGCTGCTGCAGCATTTCGAGGATGCCGAGGCCGAGTGCCAGCGCATTCTTGACGCGCCGCATGACGATCCGACCACCAGCAAGCGCATCATCATGGTGCATCCGGCCTATGATCAATGCATCAAGGCCAGCCATCTGTTCAACCTTCTGGACGCGCGCGGGGTGATCTCGGTCACCGAGCGGCAGGCCTATATCGGTCGCGTGCGGGCGCTGGCCAAACTCTGCGCCGATGCCTTTGTGCAAACCGAGGCCGGAGGGTGGGCCGCGTGACCACGCCTGTCACCAAACGCGTGACCAAAGGCCAGCTTGCGGTGCTGGCGCTGGTGCTGCCAGCGGTGGTTGTCGGCGCGGGGATCTATTACACGCAGGTCTACGGCTATTACGACCGGCTCGAACCGCAGATCGGCTATGCGATCGCCACGCCCGAGGGTGTCGCCAATCTGAGTATCGCGGGTTTCGAGGGGATCGACAGCGACTCCTCGCCGCTGCGCTACCGCGCCTGTTTTGAAATTACCGGCGCGCTGCCCGAACTGGTCGATTATACGGATGCCGAACCGCTGATCTCGCCCTCATGGTTCGATTGCTTCGACGCCGCCACGATTGCCGCCGATCTCGAGGCGGGCGCCGCGCGCGCGGTGCTGGTCGAGCAAGACGCGCCCTACGGCTTCGACCATGTGATGGCGCTCTATCCCGATGGCCATGCCTATGTCTGGCCGCAACTCAATGCCTGCGGTGCGGCGCTGTTTGACGACGATCCGCTGCCCGCCCACTGTCCGCCCCCGCCTGAAAGCTGAGCCAAGCCATGCCCGATGTTCTGATCGAACTCTTCTCCGAAGAAATCCCCGCCCGTATGCAACGCCGCGCGGCCGAGGATCTGCGCAAACTGGTCACCGATGGTCTGGTCGATGGCGGGCTGACCTATGCCCATGCCCGCGCCTATTCGACGCCGCGCCGTTTGACGCTGGCCATCGAGGGGCTGTCCGAGCAAAGCCCGACGCTGCGCGAAGAGCGCAAAGGCCCGAAGGTCGCAGCGCCCGAGAAAGCCATCGAGGGCTTTCTGCGCTCGACCGGACTGACGCTCGAGCAACTGGAGCAGCGCGAGGATAAAAAGGGCGCGTTTTATCTGGCCACGATCGAAAAGCCGGGGCGTGCGGCGCCGGTGATCCTTGCCGAAGTTCTGGAAAGCGCGATCCGCAATTTCCCATGGCCGAAGTCGATGCGCTGGGGCGCGGGCAGCCTGCGTTGGGTGCGCCCGCTGCATTCGATCCTCTGCGTGATGACCCGCGACGACGGCACCGAGGTGGTGCCCTTTGAACTCGACGGCATCACCGCGGGCGACACCACCCGCGGCCACCGTTTCATGGCGCCCGATGAGATCAAGGTCACCGGCTTTGAGGATTACGCCGCCAAGCTGAAGCGCGCCTTTGTGGTGCTCGACGCCGAAGAGCGCGCGGCGAGCATCGCCCATGACATCGAGACCCGCGCCTTTGCTTTGGGGCTGGAACTGGTCGAGGACTCCGGCCTCTTGGCCGAGGTCTCGGGGCTGGTCGAATGGCCGGTGGTGCTGGTCGGCGAGATCGAAGAGCAATTCCTCGACCTGCCGCCCGAAGTGCTGCAAACCTCGATGCGCGAGCACCAGAAGTTCTTTTCCCTGCGCGATCCCAAAGACGGGCGAATTGTTCGATTTGTGACAGTCGCCAACCGCGACACCGCGGACCAAGGCGCGACGATTCTGCGCGGCAACCAAAAGGTGCTGGCCGCCCGCCTCGCTGATGCAAAGTTCTTTTGGGAGAATGACTTACGCGTGATTGCGAATGTCGGACTTTCGGGCATGGCCGAAGGTCTGACAAATGTGACTTTCCACAACAAACTCGGCAGCCAGAAAGCGCGGATAGATCGCATTTCTGCACTTGCCCGCGAGATCGCGCCCTTGGTCGAAGCTGATCCCGACCTTGCCGAACAGGCTGCACAGATCGCCAAGGCCGACCTGCAATCCGCGATGGTCGGCGAGTTCCCCGAGCTGCAGGGCACCATGGGCGTCTATTACGCGCGCGCGGCGGGGCTGCCCGATGCGGTGGCGAATGCCTGTAAAGCCCACTACCAGCCGCTTGGCCCCTCGGATGACGTGCCCAGCGACCCCATCTCCGTCGCCGTCGCGCTGGCCGATAAAATCGACACGCTCACCGGCTTCTGGGCGATCAATGAGAAACCCACCGGCTCCAAAGACCCCTTTGCCCTGCGCCGCGCTGCGCTCGGGGTGATTAGGCTAGTAGTGACCAATGCATTGCGCCTTTCGCTCTACGAGCGAGCATTTCTTGCGCTCGCGAAGCATGTGGGCCATTTAGCCGCGGAGGAAGATTTCGCCCCAGTTCGTCCTGCGATCGAAGCTCTCAGGGGCCAAGTTAATGATGACGTTCTTCAAGCTTTCGCGGCACAATTTGAAGATGAAAAGATCCGAGCCAGAGAATTGGACAAGGCGCCGACAGAGGCGCGCCCAGACGTTGCTCTGGGGCTCTCTTTGGCACAAGACCTCCTCACTTTCCTCCACGACCGCCTGAAGGTCTACCTACGCGATCAGGGCATCCGCCATGACGTCATCGACGCCTGCCTTGCCATGCCCGGCAACGATGACCTGACCTTGCTGGTCAAACGCGCCAGGGCGCTCAGTGAACTGCTGAAAACCGCGGACGGCCCGAACCTGCTGCAAGGGTTCAAACGCGCCAATTCGATCCTTACCCAAGCCGAGGAAAACGACGGCGTCGAATACTCCTTTGGCGCGGATGTGAAATACGCCGAGACCGACGAGGAGCACACCCTGTTTGCCGCCCTCGACAGCGCCGAAGCCGCGATTACGCCTGCCATGCAAGCCGAGGATTTCGCCGCGGCGATGCACGCGATGGCGGGGTTGCGCGCGCCCATCGACGCCTTCTTCGAGGCGGTGCAGATCAACACTGACAGTCAGGTGTTGCGCCGCAACCGGCTCAACCTGCTCAGCCGCATTCGCACGATCTGCGGCGGGGTGGCGGATTTCACCAAGCTGGACGGCTGACCCGCTTCATCTTGCGAAAAATACTCTGGGGGTGAGCCCGCAGGGCGAGGGGGCAACGCCCCCTCTCTTTTTCACTTGATCACAGTGTCAGGATTGTCGAACCGGTGGTTTTCCGCGCCTCGAGCGCCTCATGCGCCGCGCGCACATCTTCCAGCGCGAACCGCTGGTCGATCTGCACCCGCACCGCGCCGCTGGTGACTTTCTCAAACAGATGTTTCGCCATCGCCTGACAATCCTCATGTTTGGCGATATGGCTGAACACCGTCGGACGGGTGATTTGCAGCGAGCCTTTGGCGGCGAGTTTGGCGATATCGAAGGGCGGCACCGGCCCCGAGGCATTGCCGAAGGAAATCATCATCCCGCAGGGCCGCAGGCTGTCGAGCGAGCCCTCAAAGGTCGAAGCGCCGACCGAATCCATCACCACATCGACGCCGCGGCCTTCGGTGATCTCGCGCACGCGGGCGGCGAAATCATCGGTGTTGTAATTGATCGCATGGGCCGCGCCGTGCTCCAGCGCGCGGCGGCATTTGTCGTCGGAACCGGCGGTGGCGATCAGCTTGATGCCCTCGGATTTCGCCCATTGGCAGGCGATCAGCCCGACGCCACCGGCAGCGGCGTGAAACAGCACGGTGTCACCGGCCTTCAAGGGCACCGTGCGGTGAAACAGGTATTGCACCGTCAGCCCTTTGAGCATCATTGCCGCCGCCGTGTCGAAATCCACCGCATCGGGCAGCGGGCAAACCTGCGCGGCGGGCATCACCCGGGCCTCGCAATAGGCGCCCGGCGGCTGCGCGGCATAGGCGGCGCGGTCGCCGGGCCTCAGATGGGTGACGCCCTCGCCGACCGCCTCGATGGTGCCCGCGGCCTCCATCCCCAAAGCGGTGGGCAGTTGCATCGGATAGAGCCCCGAGCGCTGGTAGCAATCGATGAAATTCAACCCGCAGGCGGCGTGGCGGATGCGGATTTCGCCCGGGCCGGGCGCGCCGACCTCGCGGTTGCTGAGGGTGAGGACCTCGGGTCCGCCGTGTTCGGAAATGATGATTGTTCTGGCCATATCGGCTGCCTCCTGAGTTTGGCGGCAGAATGGCGGTTTGGCGGGATATTGGCAAGCAGGGCCCAGCGTCTGGCGACGGCCGGGCGGAGGGGGGCGAGGGGCTGCCGCCCCTCGCGCTCCCTGCCTTAGGGGGGCACGCCCCCCTAAGAACCCCGTGGATATTTATCGACAGATGATGGGGTTAGGGGATGGGGGCGCGTTTGAACGTGCCGGTGGCTTGGGCGATCAGGGTGTTGTTTTGGTCGTGGGCTTCGCCTTCAACGAAGACGGTTTTATAGCCGCCGCCCATGATGCGGCCGGTGGCGGTGATAATGCCCAGCGGCATCGGCGCGATGAAATTCACCGTCATCGAGATCGTCGAAAACGGGATACGCCCGCCGTCGCCCTTGAGGAAACTGGCGGTCGCACCCATCGCGGTGTCGAGCACGGTGGCGATGAGCCCGCCGTGCATATTGCCGTGACGGTTGGTGTGGTCGTCATGGACCTCCATGATCACCGCGATCCGCCCGTCGGCGCGGTCAGTCTCGATGCGCCAGTTGAGCAACCTGGCGGTGCCCGAGGCGTCGGCGGCGACGCTCATGCCGAGAGGCGGATGAAGCGCTCAAGGTGCCAGTCTTCGTCGCCAAAGCGGTGATCAGCGGCGATCAACCGGCGGGCGATGGGGGCGAGGGCGTATTCCTCGGTCATCGCGATACCGCCGTGCATCTGGATCGCCTCTTCGGCGACCAAAAGCGCGGTGCGGCCGATCAGGTTTTTCGCGGCCGAGGTCTGGCGGTCGCGCTCTTTGGGCTCGGCGTTGATCGCTCCAGCGAGGTTGATCACCGCGGAACGGGCCATCTCGATCTCGATCGCGACATCGGCCATCCGGTGTTGCAGGGCCTGAAATTTGCCGATCGGCACGCCGAACTGGGTGCGGGTGCGCAGGTAGTCGAGGGTCATGTCCTTGGCCGTATCCATCGTGCCGATGGTATCGGCGCAGAGCGCCAGCGTGGCCATGGCAATGCGCGCCTCAAGCTGCGCTTGGCCGCCGCCGAGAGGGGTGGCGGGGGCGGCGTCGAGGGTGACTTCGGAGGTCGAACCGCCCGCGAGTGAGGGCGTGGTGTGCAGGGTTACGCCCTTGGCTTTGGGGTCGACGCTGAACAGGGTGACCTCGCCGTCCAAAAGCGCCGAGACCACCAGCAGATCGCTGTCCTCAGCCGCTGTGACCACGGTTTTGCGGCCGGTCAGCGTATTGTTGTTCGCGGTGGTGGTGATCGGGCCGAGGTCATAACGCAGACCGGGTTCAAGATAGGCCGCAGTGACGCGCAATTCGCCCGCGATCACCTGTTCCACAAGGTCGGATTTTCCGCAATCGGCGAGCAGGCCGCCGGCGAGCCCCGCCTCGAGCACCGGCAATTCACAGCCGGCGCGGCCTAATTCCTCGAACACCACGGCCAGGTCAAAACCGGCGCCGCCAAAGCCGCCTTCGTCTTCCGTGAACAGCGCGCCCAAGACGCCCAATTCGGCCAGAGCCGCCCAATCGGCGCCGCGTTCCAGCGTGCGGCGCAGGCTGTCGGCCAGCATCCGGCGCTCTTCGGTATGGTTGAAATCCATGATTTTTCCTCCTCGGAGCGGCGCTTACAGGCCGAGAATCGCTTTGGTGATGATGCCGCGCTGGACCTCGTTCGAGCCGCCGTAGATCGAGATTTTACGGTTGTTCATATAGGTGTTCGAGGCTTTGGCGGCATAGTCGGGGCCGGGGTGATAGAGGTTGCTGTCGAGGTCTTCAGAGACAAAGGGCACCGCCCATGGTCCCACCGCGCGGCGTGCCAAGTCGTTGATTTGCTGGCGGATAATCGAGCCTTTGACCTTGAGCATCGAGCTTTCTGCGCCCGGGGCCGCGCCCTCGTCGGCGCCTGCAACCACGCGCAGGTTGGTGGTGGCCATCGCCATCAGGTCGATCTCGATCCGCGCCAGACGGGCGGCGAAATGAGGGTTCTCGATCAGGGGTCGCCCGTGGTGCATCTCGGTCTTGGCGACACGTTTGAGCGCATCCAACCCGGCGTTGCAAAAGCCGACGCCAGCGATACCGGTGCGCTCATGTGTCAGCAGGTATTTGGCGTAGGTCCAGCCCTTGTTTTCCTCGCCGACAAGGTTTTCCACCGGCACGCGGACATCGGTGAACCAGACCTCATTAACCTCATGCACGCCGTCGATGAGGATGATCGGGCGCACCTCGATGCCCGGAGTGTCCATGTCGATCAGCAAAAACGAGATACCCTGCTGCTGTTTCACCGATGTGTCGGTGCGCACCAGACAGAAGATTTTATTGGCGTATTGGCCGAGCGTGGTCCAGGTTTTCTGGCCGTTGACGATATAGTGGTCACCGTCGCGCACGGCGCGGGTTTTCAGGCTGGCAAGGTCGGATCCGGCGCCGGGTTCCGAATAGCCCTGACACCACCAATCCTCGCCCGAGAGAATGCGCGGCAGGTAGTAATCCTGTTGCTCTTTGGAGCCGAACGCCTGCAGCACCGGCGCCAGCATACCGACGCCAAAGGGCACGATGCGGGGCGCGTTGTGATAGGCGGTTTCTTCCTCAAAGATGTGCTTTTGCACCGCCGACCACGCGCCGCCGCCGAATTCCTTGGGCCAAGGCCCTGCCAGATACCCTTGCGCGTTCAAGCGGCTGTGCCAGAGGTCCATATCGGCTTTGTCGAGATGGGTGCCGACGGCGATTTTCGCGGCGGCTTCGGGGGCCACATTGGCCTTCATGAAGGCGCGGACTTCCTGCTGAAAAGCGCGTTCCTCGGCGGTGTAATTGAGGTCCATTTGCGACCCTCCCTCAGTAGATTTCAAACAATCCGGCAGCGCCCGCGCCGCCGCCGATACACATGGTGACCACGCCCCATTTGGCCTTGCGGCGGCGGCCCTCGAGCAGGATGTGACCGGCCATGCGCGCGCCCGACATGCCGTAGGGGTGGCCGATGGCGATGGAGCCGCCGTTGACGTTGTATTTCTCGGGGTCGATGCCCAGCGCGTCGCGGCAATAGAGGCATTGCGAGGCGAAAGCCTCGTTGAGTTCCCATAGGTCGATATCGTCGATGTTCAGCCCGTGGCGTTCCAACAGGCGCGGGATCGCAAAGACCGGCCCGATGCCCATCTCGTCGGGCTCGCAGCCCGCCACCGCATAGCCGCGGAAGGCGCCCAAGGGCTCCAGACCGGCTTTGGCGGCCTCGGAGGCCTCCATCAACACCAATGCGGCGGCGCCGTCCGAGAGTTGCGAGGCGTTACCGGCAGTGACGAAATGCTCGGGCCCGCGCACGGGGGCGAGCGATTGCAGCCCCTCCAGCGTGGTGCCGGGGCGGTTGCATTCGTCCTGCGCCAGCGTCACATCACGGTGCGAAATCTCGCCCGTCGCCTTGTCTTTGACCGCCATGGTCACATCCATCGGCACGATCTCATCGGCAAACACACCAGCCAGTTGCGCGGCGGCGATACGTTGTTGCGAGCGCAGCGCATAGGCGTCCTGCGCCTCGCGGCTGACCCCGTAGCGGGCGGCGACATTATCGGCGGTGTCGATCATCGGCAGGTAGAGATCGGGCTTATGCTCCAAAATCCACGGCTCGGGGGCGTTGCGCGGGCTCGGCTGGTTGAGGCTGATGCTCTCGACACCGCCCGCAAGGATCGCCTTGGCGCCCTCAAGCTGGATCATATGCGCGCCCTGCGCGATTGCCTGCAGCCCCGAGGCGCAAAACCGGTTCACGGTGGTGCCGGCGACGCTGACCGGCAGCGCGGCGCGGATCGCCACCTGCCGCGCGGCATTGCCGCCGGTGACATTCTCGGGCAGCGCGCAGCCGAAAATGGCATCTTCGATCAGCGCCGGATCAATACCTGCGCGGCTGACCGCATGGCTGGCGGCATGGGCGGCGACGGTGACGCCGTGGGTCTGGTTGAAGGCGCCGCGGTAGGCTTTGCCAATCGCGGTGCGGGCGGTCGAGACAATAACGGCGTCTTTCATGGCTTATCCTTCATTCAGGCTGGAGAAATTGCGGCCCTCATTGACCAGCTGTTCGAGCAGGGGCGCGGGCTGCCAGAAGAAATCATCGCTCTGCGCCTGCGCTTTGATCGTCGCCAGCACCGTATCAAGGCCGATATGGTCGGCGTAATGCATCGGCCCGCCGCGAAACCGCGGGAAGCCGTAGCCGTAGAGTTTGGTCACATCGACATCCAGAGGGCGCAGCGCGATACCCTCGCCGACGACCTTGGCGCCCTCGTTGATCATCGCGGCCATATAACGTTCAACGATCTCGGCGTCGGTGAATTCGCGCGGGGTGATGCCCTTGGCCTTGCGCTCTTCGGCGATGATCTCCTCAACTTCCGGGTCGGGGCGGCCTTTGGGCGATTGCTCATCATAGATGTAGTGCCCGCGGCCGGTTTTGCGGCCCAAGCGCCCCTTGTGATAAAGCGCGTCGCCCCATTCGCCGAAACGCTCGCGCGGATCACGGGTGGGGGCGAGGCGTTGGCGGGTCAGATAGCCGATGTCGATACCGGCGAGATCAGCGACCGCATAGGGGCCCATGGCAAAGCCGAAATCGACCAGCACCTTGTCGATCTGGAAGGGGCTCGCACCTTCGAGCACCATATGATCGCCCGCCGCGCGGTATTTCGACAGGATGCGGTTGCCGATAAACCCGTCGCAGACACCGGCGCGCACGGGGATTTTCTTGAGCGCTTTGGCCAGCGCGAAACCGGTGGCCAGCACCTCGGGCGCGGTTTTCTCGGCGTCGACGATCTCGAGGAGTTTCATCACATGCGCGGGCGAGAAGAAATGCAGCCCCAGCACATCCTGCGGGCGCTTGGTCATCGCGGCAATCGCATCGATATCCAGATAGGAGGTGTTCGAGGCCAGCACCGCGCCTTGTTTGCAGATCGCGTCGAGTTTGGTGAAGACGTCCTTTTTGACCTCCATCGATTCGAACACCGCCTCGATCACCAGATCAACCTCGGCGAGGCTGTTGTAATTATCGGATGTGACCAGAGCGTCCGCCAGCAGCGCCTCGCGCTTGTCCGCCTTCAGCTTGCCGCGTTTGACGCTATCGGCGAGGGTTTTGGCAATCCCGTCGCGGGCTTTCTGCGCGGCCTCCGTGTCGCGTTCGATCAGCGTGACCTTGAGGCCGGAGAGAAGGCAAGACACCGCGATACCGCCGCCCATGGTGCCGCCGCCGATCACCCCGATATGGTCGAGCGGGCGCGGCGTCACGCCTTTGAGTTCCGGCAGGCTGGCGGTTTTGCGTTCCGAGAAAAACGCATGGATCATTGCCGCGCGCTGCGGGGTTTGCATCAGGTCCCAAAACGCCTGCCGCTCGATTTTCATCCCCTCGGCAAAGGGCAGCTTGCCCCCCGCGACAGCCGCCTCGATGCCGCGCAGATGGCAGACATGGCCGCGCTGTTTGCGCGCCACGGCGGATTTGAGCGCCTGCAGATCGGCCTCGTCATAGGGGGCGACCTCCATTTCGCTGACGCGGCGCACCCCTTTGCCCTGATCCAGCACGCTCTGCGCAAACTCCATACCGGCGTCAAACGGTGCTTTGTCGCTCAGTGCATCGACCAGCCCCAGTTGCAGGCATTCCTCGGCGCCGACTTGCCGCCCGGAGGTGAACATCTCGCAGGCGGGGATCATGCCGATCAGCCGCGGCAGGCGCTGGGTGCCACCGGCGCCGGGGATCAGGCCCAGATTAACCTCCGGCAACCCCATCCGCGCGCCCTTCACCGCCACGCGGTAATGCGAGCCCAGAGCCACCTCGCAACCGCCGCCCAAGGCGGTGCCGTGGATCACGCAGACCACCGGCTTTTCCAGCGCTTCGATATGGGCGATGACATCGGGCAGATGCGGCTCTTTGGGGGTCTGGCCGAACTCCTTGATATCGGCGCCCGCAATGAACGTGCGCCCCTCGGCGACCAGCACCGCGACCTTTTGCGGGGAGGCGGCGAATTGATCCGCCGCCGCCACCAAGCCTTGGCGCACCGCGATGCCGGTGGCGTTGACCGGCGGGTTGTTGACGCGGATCACGCCGATTTCGCCGTGGGCTTCATAGGTGACGGGGGTGTCCATAGCGGGCTCCTTCAATCGAAACTATGCGGCTGGCCGAACCGCAGGGCGCGGCTCCGGCGCGGTCAATGCGGCGGGCACGGGCGTCATGCTCTCATCGGTCAGGCAGCGATGGTGTTGCGAAAAAAGCTACGGACCTGCGGGCGCTGTGGCAAGCGAAGAACCGCGAAACTTGTCTCTGGACACGTAGCGTCACCGCGCTAGCTCAGGGGAACGGCGCAGGGCCGCAGCGGAGGGCCATGGGTGCCGGACGATATCATCACCGAGTTGCTGTTGCGGGTTGCCCGACAGGATCGCGCCGCCTTTCGCCAGCTTTATTCCGAGGCCGCGCCGAAACTTACCGGTGTCTTGCTGCGTATCCTTGGCAATAGAGCCGAGGTAGATGATGCTATGCAGGATGTGTTTATCAAAGTCTGGCAACGTGCGGCCTCCTTTCAGCCCGACAAGGGCCGGGGGATCAGCTGGATGATTGCCGTGGCGCGCAACCATGCGCTCGACCAGTTGCGCAGGCGACCGGCGGCGGCGGGGATGTTTCGCGCCGAGGCCCGCGACGCCGAGGGGCAGGACCCGCTGGAGCAGGTGGCCGATGGCGCAATCGGCGTCGAGCAGGGGATGATCGCACAGGGCGAGGCGCGCCGCGTGGTCGATTGCTTTGCCACGCTGGAGGAGGAGCGTTCGGCGGCGGTGAAGGGCGCCTATATCGAGGGGCTGTCCTATCAAGAGCTTGCGGAACGCTTTGAAGTGCCGCTCAATACCATGCGGACATGGTTGCGGCGCAGTCTCATGCGGCTCAAGGAGTGTATGGATCAATGACGCAATCAGGTGATCATACGCCCGAGGAGACCCCCGAGCAGCGCGATGACCTCTTGGCCGCCGAGTATGTGCTCGGCGTATTGACTGGTGCCGACTGGCGCGCGGCGGCGGAGCGGGCGCAGGTCGATGGCGCCTTCGCGGCGCTGGTGGCACAGTGGGAAGAGCGGTTGGCGGGGCTGAATGAGGCTTACGCTGCGGTGCCCGCAGCGGATTTGATGCCGCAGATCGAGGCGCGGTTGTTCCCTGCACCTACGCGTGCGCGGCGGCGCTGGTTCACCGGCTTCGCGGCGGCGGCCCTCTCGGCAAGCGTGGTTCTGGCGGTGGTTCTCTGGCCGCAGGCTCCGGCGCCGGTGCAGGTGCAACTGGTCGGCGAGGACGCGCGGTTCGTGGCGGATTATGATGGCGCGGCGCTGGAATTCGCGCTGGCGCTGGATGCGGCGGGCGAGGGGCGTGACTATGAGCTCTGGGCGATCGGCGATGACGGTGTGCCGCGCTCGCTGGGTCTCTTGCGCGGGCCGGTGACACGGGTCGAGGCGGAACTACTCGCGGGGGTGACCCTCGCGGTGAGCCTTGAGCCTGCGGGCGGCGCACCCGGCGATCTGCCGACCGGACCGGTGCTGGCAACAGCGGTATTGCCGAGCGTGAACTGATCCTCAGCAGGAGGCAAGGCGTGGGTGTCGTGTATCGCCAGACCGGGACCGGTCTGGCGATTTTTGCATTCAGTGCCCCGATCAGATCGTAGATGCAGGCCGCACAATCATCCGCGCTGCTCAACCCGTGGGTCGCCAACTTGCGGTCTGGCTCTGTGCCGGAGTGCCTTCTGGTGCGGACTCAAGGCGCAGCCGCCGCACATCGCCAGACCGCCCCCCGGGCTGGCGATCCTTTGCCGCATGCGCACCGATCAGCTCATGGATGTAGGCCGCACCATAAAGCGCGTCGTTCAACCCGTGGGTCGCCAACCTGCGCTCTGGCACTGTGTCGAAGCGCCATACGTGCGGACACAAGGCGAAGCCGCCGCACATCGCCAGACCGCCCCGCGGGCTGGCGATCCTTTGTCGTAAGCGCTCCGATCAGATCATGGATGTAGACCGCACCGTAAAGCGCGTCGCTTAACCCATCGGTCGCCGACCTGCGGTCTGGCACTGTGTCAGTGGGCCTTCTTGTGCGGAATAAAGGCGCAGCCGCCGCACATCGCCAGACCGCCCCCCGGGCTGGCGATCCTTTGCCGTAAGCGTTCCGATCAGATCATGGATATGGGCCGCACCATAAAGCGCGCCGTTCAACCCATGGGCCGCCATCCCGCGGACTGGCGATGTGCGGCTTATGGTGCGCGTAATAGGTGAGGCGTGGTGCGTGGCGGGTTCGTTTTAGGCCGCGCGAGAGAGGCGAAGAAGGAGCGCTGAAAACTTTCTCGCAAAGTTTTTCATCTTTTTTCGCCCGATCTGAAACTTCCCCGAAAACCTCCCGTTTCTCAACTATGGGCCCAGAGGTTGGGCCTGAAACACCCAACGGGAGATACTTATGAAACTGACTTTTGCCGCCGCAATCACCGCCACCGCCCTGAGCACCTCGTTTGCCTTTGCGGAATCGCATAGTGAAAATCCGATGGTCGGCGGTGCGCCGATGCTGGAGAGCCGAAATATTGTCGAGAACGCGCTGAATTCGGCCGATCACACCACGCTGGTCGCCGCCGTGCAGGCCGCCGGTCTGGTGGAAACGCTGCAGGGCGAGGGGCCGTTCACCGTTTTCGCCCCGACCAACGCCGCTTTTGACGCGCTGCCCGATGGTACCGTCGAGATGCTGCTGATGCCCGAGAACCTTGCGCAGTTGCAGACCGTGTTGACCTGCCATGTGGTCGCGACGAACGCGCTTTGGGGCGATATCAACACGATGATCTCGGATGATGGCGGCAGCCATACGGTGACCACCGTCGGCGGCTGTGAATTCGAGGCGACGATGACCGACGGGGTGATCCAGATCATCGACGGTCAGGGCCGCGCGGCGAATGTCACAATTGCTGATGTCAAACAGTCGAACGGTGTGATCCATGTGATCGACAGCGTGCTCTTGCCCGCCATGTGATCACGCGATGTGATCACAAAACCCGCGCTGACATAGAGCGTTTGGCCCCGGTGGTTCGCCGCCGGGGCTTTTCGGTGTTTCGGTGGGGGATGGTGGGTGATGAGAGACTCGAACTCCCGACATCTTCGGTGTAAACGAAGCGCTCTACCAACTGAGCTAATCACCCGCGCCGCCCTGATAGACCGAAGGCGGGGCCGAGGGCAAGCCACTCGCCGGTTTTCCTGCTGGATTAATTTGTCATTAACCCTGACGGCGGATACTCGCGGCATGAAGCCTGTTGTGTTGCTCTGTCTTGTCGCTCTGATTGGCTCTGGCTGTTCCTCGCCGGGGCATGCGTATTTCGGAGTCGCCCCGCGCAGCGTCGAGATCGACGGGCGGCGCTATGATGTCTACGCGCGGCTCGACCGGCTACGGCCCGAGGTGCAGGTGATTCGCATGGGCTATGCGCGGCGTCCCGAGCATATTGCGATCCTTGAGGCGATGGTGCAGGCTGCCGAACAGGCCACCGGTTGTTCGGTGATTGCGGGCTCGGCGGTGGGCGATAGCGGGGTGATGAACGCGCGATTGTCGTGCAGCGGCGGGTGATGTCTTCGTCTAGCTTGCGTGACTTGCCTGACCTGCAGCTGCGATTTGCGCAAGATCAAGGTTGCCGCTGTCTTATGTCCTATGCTGGCCGTGAACTTAAGATAAAGGGCATGAAATGCTGAGATTGACCTCCCTGTTGTATGCCGTTGTCGGGACCACCCTGGCAGGGATCGGGGTTATCGTCGCGGTGACGATGAATATGTATGACGTGCAGTCGATTGTCGTCGCGGCGGTGATCGGCGCGATTGTCGCGCTGCCGGTAAGCTGGCTGATCGCGCGGAAATTGCAGGAGTTGTAAGGCGGAGCGATAACCCTGCGTCCAACTGCCCGCGCGGAATCAAGGCGAAGCCGCCGCGCATCGCCAGACCGCCCCCCGGGCTGGCGATTTGGTGCCGCTGGGCACGTCGTTCACACTATGGATGTAGAACGCGCCATAAAGCGCATGGTTCAGCGGTTGGGCTCGCCACCCCGCGGTCTGGCGAGGCGCTCTGTGGTGCAGAAGCTATTCCTTGCTTAGTCGCAACTTGATGTATCGACGTTGATCTTTTCGCCCCGCGCGGAGTCAAGGCGTAGCCGCCGCGCATCGCCAGACCGCCCGCACGGGCTGGCGATTTGGTGCCGCTGGGCGCATCGCTTAGCTGGTTTGCGGACTTGGCCACCATAAAGCGCATCGTTCAGCGGTTGGAACGCCATCCCGCGGTCTGGCGAGGCGCTCCGTTGTTCTACTGCTCCGCGCGGGACAAGGCGTAGCCGCCGCGCATCTTCCCGTCGACCGGCAGGTGATTATATCAAAATCTCCGAGAGGGGGACCGCCGGCAGGGCTGGCGAGGCGCTCCGTTGTTCCACTGCTCCGCGCGAGACAAGGCGTAAGCCGCCGCGCATCGCCAGACCGCCCACGGGGCTGGCGATTTGGTGCCGCTGGGCGCGTCGTTCACATGATGGATGTAGAACGCGCCATAAAGCGCATCGCTCAACGGTGGGGGCGCCATCCCGCGGTCTGGCGAGGCGCTATGGGGCGCGCAGCTCAACCCTACCCGTCGCCCAGAAACACCCGCAGGGTCTGTTCAAAAGCCCGTGGTTGTTCGGCGTGGAGCCAATGGCCAGCGTCGGGGATCTTTGCCATACGGGCCCTGGGAAACAGCGCGCGGATTTTGCTGCGGTCGCTGGGTTTGACGTAATCCGATGCCCCGCCCGAGAGGAACAACACCGGCCCCTGATAGGGCGCCGTGCCCTCGGCGTCCTCGGGCCAGCCGGTGATCACATCCATCTGCGCCTCCAGCACATCCAGATGCAATCGCCAGCGCGGAGGCTGCGCCTTAAGGTCCAGAGATTGCAGCAAAAACGCGCGCACCTGCGGGTCTTCGATCTCGCTGGCCAAGCGGCGATCCGCCTCGGAGCGGCTGGCAAGCCCCTCCAGATCCAGCCCGCGCATCGCGTGGATCAACTCGTTCTGGCTGTGGCCGTAAGCCACCGGCGCGATATCGGCGATCACCGCGCGGTTGACCAATTCGGGGCGGGTCAGCGCCAAAACCATCACCGCTTTGCCGCCCATCGAATGGCCCAGAACATCCATCTTTTGCCCCTCGGCCTCGATCACCTGCGCCAGATCCGCGGCCATCGCCGGATAATCATGGCGCGCGTCCCAGAAACTGCCCGCATGGTTGCGCATATCGACGGCCAGAACCTCGCGGCTGTCGGACATCCGCTTGGCAATCGCACCCCAATTGCGCCCCGAGCCGAACAGCCCATGGGCGATCAAGAGCGCCGGTAGCGCGCTGGGGGTTCCGTGGCGGGTGATGGTCAGCATGGCATCCTCATCAAGGTTAATTCGTTAAGCGCATATCGCCGCGATATGGTTGTCAACGCGTTCTACGCAAAAGGCAAACGCGCCCGGAGGCAAATCCGGACGCGTTGACCATGTCGCAAGGCGAAACTTCAGGGCTTAGAGGCCCGGATAAAGCGGGAAGCGGGCGCAGAGCTCTTGCACCTTGGCGCGCACCGCGGCTTCGACCGCGTCATTGCCGTCTTCGCCATTGGCCGCCAGCCCGTCGACCACCTCGACGATCCAATCGGCGATCTGGCGGAATTCCGCCTCGCCAAAGCCGCGGGTGGTGCCAGCGGGCGAGCCCAGACGCACGCCCGAGGTCACCATCGGCTTTTCAGGATCGAACGGGATGCCGTTCTTGTTGCAGGTGATATGGGCGCGGCCCAGAGCCTTCTCGGTGGCGTTGCCCTTAACGCCTTTGGGACGCAGATCCACCAGCATCACATGGGTGTCGGTGCCGCCGGTGACGATATCGAGCCCGCCCTGGATCAACTGGTCCGCCATCGCCTGCGCGTTTTTCACCACCTGCGCCGAGTAGTCCTTGAACCCGGGCTGCAGCGCCTCGCCGAAAGCGACGGCTTTGGCCGCGATGACATGCATCAACGGTCCGCCCTGAATGCCGGGGAAGATCGCCGAGTTGATTTTCTTGGCGATCGCCTCGTCATTGGTCAGGATCATCCCGCCGCGCGGGCCGCGCAGGGTTTTATGGGTGGTGGTGGTGGCGACATGCGCATGGGGGAAGGGCGAGGGGTGCTGACCACCGGCGACCAGACCGGCGAAATGCGCCATATCGACCAAGAGATAGGCGCCGACCTTATCGGCAATCTCGCGGAAGCGGGCGAAATCGATCTGCCGCGGGATTGCCGAACCACCGGCGATGATCAGCTTCGGCAGATGCTCGTCGGCCAGCGCCTCGAGCTGGTCATAGTCGATCCGGTTGTCCTCTTTGCGCACGCCGTAATGCACCGCGTTGAACCATTTGCCCGACTGGTTGGGCCGCGCGCCATGGGTCAGATGCCCGCCCGAAGCCAGATCCATACCGAGGATCGTATCGCCCGGCTTGATCAGCGCGGTGAACACGCCTTGGTTGGCCTGTGAGCCCGAGTTCGGCTGCACATTGGCAAATTCGCAGTTGAACAGTTTGCAGGCGCGCTCGATCGCCAGATCTTCGGCGATATCGACATATTGGCAGCCGCCGTAATAGCGCCGACCCGGGTAGCCCTCGGCGTATTTATTGGTCATCACCGAGCCTTGGGCTTCCATCACCGCCGCCGAGACGATGTTTTCCGAAGCGATCAGCTCGATTTCATCGCGCTGGCGGCCAAGTTCGAGGCCGATGGCCTTGGCGATCTCGGGGTCGCGACTTGCAAGCGAGTCAGTGAAAAAGCCATGTGGGGCGGTCATATGCGTCTCCTGCCGACGAAAGGGCTATTGTTCCGGCGATGTCTACCCCAGCTCATGGCCAGCTAAAAGCGTTGAAAGCGGCGTTATGCGGATGAAAGGCGAAATGCGCTTTCTGATTGCCTGCCAAGCGCGCATTTGCGAAACCTCGGGGGACGATGCGCTCAGGAGGCATTTGATGTCGGACATTTCCCATGCCCAGAGGGTGGCCATCGTGTTTTTGGCCAGCCGCACACAAGCCGCGCAGGACGCCCGCGACGCGTTGATTGCGCGCTACGGGGATGCGCCGCTGGAGACCGCCGAGGTGATCGTGGCGCTGGGCGGCGACGGGTTCATGCTGGAAACCCTGCATGCGACACAGGCGCGCGATATTCCGGTCTACGGGATGAACCGCGGCACGGTCGGGTTTTTGATGAATGAATTCGAGACCGAGGATCTGCCGGAACGGCTGGCGGCGGCGCAGGAGACGGTGCTGAACCCTTTGGCGCTGACCGCGACCACCTCAAGCGGGCGGGTGCATCAGGCGCTGGCGATCAACGAGGTGTCCTTGCTGCGCGAAGGCCCGCAGGCGGCGCGGCTCAGGATCACCGTGGACGGCAAGCTGCGGATGGAGGAACTGGTCTGCGACGGTGCGCTGATTGCCACGCCAGCGGGCTCGACGGCGTATAATTACTCGGCGCATGGGCCGATCCTACCGATTGGCGCGGATGTTCTGGCGCTGACCGCCGTCGCGGCGTTCCGCCCGCGGCGCTGGCGCGGGGCGTTATTGCCGAAGGCGGCGACGGTGCGGTTTGATGTGCTTGAGGCGCATAAACGGCCGGTGATGGCCGAGGGCGACGGGCAATCGGTGCGCGATGTGGTCAGTGTCGAGATCCGCTCGGAAACGCGGGTGCGGCACCGGTTGCTGTTTGATCCCGGGCATGGGTTGGAAGAACGGCTGATCCGCGAGCAGTTTTTCTAGGGGCGGGCAGTTTAGGCTTTACCGCCGAGCGGTCGCAGCCAAGCGCAAAGGGACGCGCCCGACCCTGGGTGGGCGCGTGCTCCCTTTCCACAACTCACTATCCGCAAAAGCATAGATGTCGCGCGAGCGATGACTGCCATCGCCAAAGCGCCCTCCCGGGGGGAGGGTCGGGCGCGGCCCGGGCTGGCGCCCGTGCCCAACAGATGGTTGGTGGCGCGACCCTATGCGCTTGGGTTTGGCGAGGGGGAAAAGGCAGGGGGCTTTGCCCCCTCGGCCTGCGGCCTCACCCCCAGGATATTTTTGGACAGATGAGGGGGTGTTAAGGTTAATTGGCGTTAGGGTTAATCGGCGAAATGGATCGAGACGCGGCGGTTTTGTTTGCCTTTCTTCTCGATCTTGCCAAGGCGCAGACGGCCGATCTCGCCGGTCGAGCGCACATGGGTGCCGCCGCAGGGTTGCAGGTCGATCTGTTCGGTCTCGCTGCCGATCCGCACCAGCCGCACGCGGCCCTGACCCGTGGGCGGGCGCACCGACATGGTTTTTACCAGACCCGGATTGGCCGCCAGTTCGGCATCCGTGATCCAGCTTTCACTAATCGCCAGATCACGCGCGACCAGCGCGTTAAGCGCGTCTTCAATCTGCTGTTTGTCCTCGGGCGCATCCACCATATCGAAATCAAGCCGCCCCTTTTCGGCAGTGATCGCGCCGCCGGTGACCGGCAGCGGAATGACCACCGACAGCAGGTGCAGCGCGGTATGGATGCGCATATGCCGGTGGCGGCGGGACCAGTCGAGGGTCATGGTCACCGCAGCACCAACGGGCGGCAGGTCGGCCCCGGCGGCGAGGATCAGCGCGATATCATCGCCGTCCTTGCGGGTGTCCGTGACCTCAGCCGCGCCGCCGTCCCAAGTCAGCCTGCCGCTGTCGCCGGGCTGGCCGCCGCCGCTGGGATAGAAGACCGAGGCCGCAACCACCACGCCGCCGCTGTCACCGCCAATCTCGCTGTGGCGGGTGACCGTGGTGGTGCAGCTTTGCGCATAGGCGTCGGACTGATAGGCGGGCTGGGTCATCTTGGGCTGTCCGGAAAATCAGGGTCAAGGTCTTCGGGGCTGTTGAGCGCCGGATCCATCGGCGGTGGTGGCGCGATCTCTTCACCCGTGACCTCATCGCCACCCGCGGGCAGGGCAGGCGGCGCCAGCGCCTCGGGGTTGCGCAGCCAGATATCGCGCTGGGCGTAGGGGATCTCGATCTCTTCGGCTTTGAACCGCGCGGCGATCTTGTGGTTGATCTCGGAGGCCACTGACATGATGTAATTCACGTCGCGCAGGATCGCGCGGATCTCGAAATCCATCGAATCCGCGCCAAAGCCGCGAAACAGCACCGAGGGCGGCGGGTTGGTGGTCACCAAAGGCTCGCTTTCGGCGATTTCCTGCAGGATCTGCGCGACCTTGCGGGTGTCGCTGCCGTAGGCCACGCCGACCGGAACGATCAAGCGGCCGGTGGTCGAGGATTTGGTGTAATTGGTCACCGCGCCCGAGATCAGATCGGCGTTGGGCACGATCACTTTCGAGCGGTTGAAGCTCTGGATTACCGTCGAGCGCACCGAGATCCGCTCGATGGTGCCGGAGGTGGCGCCGACCTCGACCCAATCGCCCTCGGAGACCGGACGTTCGATCAACAGGATGATCCCCGAGACAAAATTCGACACGATGTTCTGCAAGCCGAAACCGATCCCGACCGAGAGCGCACCGGCGACAATCGCCAGACCCGAAAGGTCGATACCGGCGGTGGAAAACGCCGCCAGCGCGGCGGCGGTGATCCCGACATAGCCGACGCCCGAGACGATGGCTTTCTGCGCGCCTTTCTCCATCTTGGTTTTCGGCAGCACCGAGGTGCCCAAGGCGCCTTGCAGCGCGCGGGTCATCAGATAGCCGATGGCGAAGGCGACAAAGAACCACAGGATGCTGGTCGGCGACAGCCGCGTCTCGCCAAGGCTCACACCCTCGCTGAACCGCGCCCAGATTTCCCAAAGATCGGTGGCGCGTGCGCCCCAGATCAGCGCCAGCGGCGGCAGCGCCAGCAGCGATAGCGCCAGACCGGCCAGCGCCGGAACCAGCCCGTCGCTGGCGCGGTCCTCATCGCCGACAATCGCGACATAGACCGCGGTGATCAGCTTATGCACCACCATCACCAGCGCGATCAGCCCCAGCGAGGCGACGGCGGGAAAGGCAATCGCCTGTGCGGCGGTCATATAGCCCGCGGCGCCGAGCAGAGGCGCGGCAATCGCGAGGCCGGTGACAAAGCGCCCGCCGAGCCGCAGGATACGGTCAAAGAAGGGCGTTGCATCGGTGGTCAGCCCCTCGACGGTGACCTGACGCGGCTCATGGCGCAGGATCACCCGGGCGAAACGCAGCAGCGCCAGCGAGACCAGCACGATCAGCGGGAACATGATCACCGCCTGCGCGGCGGCAGTCTGGGTGTCGGGGGCGACAAAGGCGGTATAGAGCGTCTGGATGCCCATCAACAGGCCGAGGATCAGCGCCTGCGTGCGCGCCGAACGGCGGTCGGCGGCGCCCAGATTGATCGCATAGCGCTGGGTGTCATGGATCGGAAACAGTTGCAGCGACAGCCAGCGGGCGACGAAAATCGCCATACCGGCGGGCACCAGCGCCTGATTGACCGCATCCAGCGTCGGGCCGGTCATCCGGGTCAGCGAGATCGCGGTGGTCAAGAGGAACAGACCGGCAAAAGCGACCAGAAGCTGCGACAGCGAGACGAAAAACGCCACCACCGTGCGGCCGCGTAGAATGCGGGTGCTGAACAGCAGTTGCGTGGTCAGTTGCTCCATCCAGCCCCGCCCGCGCAGCAGCAACAGCGCCGCCAGTGCCAAAGCGCCCAGCGTGATCGGAAGATCGGTGATCATCTCGGCATAGCTGACCGGATCATTCCAGGCGTTCTGCACCTCTGCGTTCACCGTTAGCGCCGAGGTGACCAGCGCATCGACCCCCTCGAGCCAGATCGTCGGATTGAGCGGCGTCGGGCCGAATTGCAGCAGCGCATCGGCCTGCCGGTTGCGCAATTCGCGGTCGATTGAACGAATGATCCCGTCGGCGCGGGTAAAGGCCTCATCGGCAGCCAGAAGCGGCGCCTCGCGCGCCGCCAGAGAGGTGTTGAGTTCATTGCGCCTTGCGGTGATCTCACTGGCCTCGGTCTGGCCTTCCTCGGGCGCAGGGCCCAGCGCGGCGATCTGTTCGCGGATTGCCGCGATACGGTCCTGCTGCGCGGTTTTCGCACTCAGGAAAGCGGTGCGCATTTCCACCACTTCGGCGCGCAGAGAACTGAGCATCGCCTCGGTGGCATCGCCGCTGTCGAGGGTCTGCTCGGCCAGCGCCGCCAGCGCATTCCAGACGGTGTAATTGGGCCCGTCACTCTCGGGGGTTTGCGCAGAGGCGGGCGCCGATAGGGCGATCAGCGCCGCAAAAAGAAGCGCGATAACCGGCACGAGCGCCAGCACCGGAGCGATGAAGCCGCGATTGCGATGGGTCAGAAACGCCGACATTACAGAGGTTTACCCTTCTTTGGGATCAGGCAGATTGCGCGGCGCGCGGTCCATCCAGGCGGGAACCGGCAGGTTCTTGGCGCGCAGGAACTCGGGGTTGAACAATTTGGACTGATAGCGCGTGCCGTAGTCGCAAAGCACCGTGACAATCGTGTGCCCCGGTCCCATTTCGCGCGCCAGACGGATCGCGCCGGCGACATTGACGCCCGAGGAACCGCCAAGGCAGAGCCCCTCATGCTCGAGCAGATCAAAGGTCACCTGCAGCGCCTCGGCATCGGGGATACGGAAGGCGTGATCGGGGGTGAACCCCTCAAGATTGGCGGTGATCCGGCCCTGTCCGATGCCCTCGGTGATCGAGTTGCCGGGGTTTTCCTCGCCGGTGTAGAGCTTCAGCAACCCCGCGCCCTCGGGATCGGCCAGCGCGATTTTCACGCCTTTGGACTGCAGCGCCATGCCGACACCGGCCAAAGTGCCGCCCGAGCCGACCGCACAGGTAAAGGCATCGACCTTGCCGCCGGTCTGCGACCAGATCTCGGGACCGGTGGTTTCGATATGTGCTTGCCGGTTGGCCACATTATCGAACTGGTTGGCCCAGATCGCGCCGTTAGGTTCGGTTTGTGCAAGTTCTGCCGCCAAACGGCCCGAATAACGCACGTAATTGTTGGGATTTGAATAGGGCGCGGCGGGGACTTCGACCAGTTCAGCACCCGCCAGCCGCAGCATATCCTTCTTTTCCTGGCTTTGCGTCTCGGGGATCACGATCACCGTCTTGAACCCCATCGAGGCGCCAACCAAGGCCAGCCCGATGCCGGTGTTGCCCGCAGTGCCTTCGACAATCGTGCCGCCCGGCTTCAGCTCGCCGCGCGCCACCGCGTCACGGATGATGAACAGCGCCGCGCGGTCCTTGACCGACTGACCGGGGTTAAGAAATTCGGCCTTGCCCAGAATTTCGCAGCCGGTTTCCTCACTGGCGCGGCGCAGGCGGATCAGGGGGGTGTTGCCAATGGCTTCGGCCAGATTGCGGCGGATCATGCGCAGTTTCCTTATCTTGTTCCTTGGGTCCGGCGGCGGTGATGCGCCGTGACGACGGAGGACTTAGTGCAACAGATGCTTGCGGTTAAGGGCCCGCGCGTAAATCCATCCCAGACCGGGCACAATGACCAATGTGGCCAGCACCGCGCCCATGGGCAGGGCGGTCGCGGCGGCGGGGGTGGCATAGAGCCCGGCGGAAAGCACCAGCGCCGCGATCATCGCCGCAAAGAACAGCAAGACCGAGGCATTGTCGCGGATCAGCAAGAAGAACGCCGCCGCCACGCCCAGCCAGACGGTCATCGCCCAAGCGACCTTGAGCCAGACCGCCTCGAGCGGCAGGGTGCGCATCAGCGCGGGCCAGTCGGGATCGCCCAAGGCGAAACGTTCAAGGATGTAATCGGCGCCGAGGATGCCGAAAAACAGCAAAAGCACCAAAGAGATCGGCACAAGCGTTGCGGGGGTCGGGGGCGGAGCCAGATTGCGAGCCATGATCAAAGCCTTGTGTTGATTTCTGCCAAATTGACGCGCGCGGCCTCCGGTGTCCAGACCTGCGTTGCGGCTGGGGCCTATCGGCTGGCGGCGGCAAACGCCTCACTGCTGGTCAATGCGCTGGCCATTGAGAGCGGCACACCGCGGGTGATCATCCGGCGAAACACCAGTTCAGCGCGGCTTCCGGCTTCGACGCCCGCAGGCAAAGCGGCGGCAACAGCGGCGCGCGTGGCGGCGGATTGCTGCGATAGGGGGCGGCTGTCGGTGGCGGTGGTGCCGGGGCAACCCTCGGTCAGACCGTCATCCGCGGGTTGCCCTGCGGCACCCATCTGTGCCGCGGCTTGGTCAAGCAGGGCGCATTCGGCGGCGATACGGTCTTGCGGCGCGGGCGTGCGGGCGGGCTGGCCCGAGGCGCAGGCGGCAAGCAGCATGAGAAGCGGAAGGTGCAAAATCTTCATGCCGTTTCCTACCCCTGCAGGGCGCGCAACGCAAACCCGCAAGAGCGTCGGCGGGGCTTTGCGCAGTCACATAATGTTGGCTTTGCATTCCCGCTGCACTGCGGCAGAGTCGCGCCGGATCGGGCCGCATTGGCGACCCCGTGAGCTGCGACAAGAGAGGTGGCAATGCGCTGGGCGTGGATATTGGCGGTGGTGTTGATCCTCATCGGGCTTGCGCCGGTGATCGGGATTGCCTGCGCGCAGATGCTCTCGGCGCTGGCCGATTGCCCGCTCAACACCGCCTTTCCGCAGCCCTGTGTGGTCTTCGGGGCGGATATCGGCGGCCCATTGACCACGCTTAACGGCTTGAACTGGCTGATGTTTTTGACCGCTCCGGCAGCGCTGGCAGGGTTCGCGCTGGCGATTGCTCTGGCGCTGGCCGCGCTTTTGCGCCGCGCCCGCGACCGCTAACGCCCCTTTTCGCCGCGGCCCGCAGGCGCTAGGGAAGGGGCAAGGAGCCTGCCAATGCTGAAAACCCGTATCATTCCCTGTCTCGATGTCGCCGATGGCCGCGTCGTCAAAGGCGTCAATTTCGTCGATCTGATCGACGCGGGCGACCCGGTCGAGGCCGCCAAAGCCTATGACGCGGCGGGCGCCGATGAATTGTGCTTTCTCGACATCCACGCCACCCATGAAAACCGCGGCACGATGTTCGATCTGGTGACGCGCACCGCCGAACATTGCTTTATGCCGCTGACCGTGGGCGGCGGGGTGCGCAGCCATTTGGACGTGCGCGCGCTGTTACTGGCGGGGGCCGACAAGGTCTCGTTCAACTCGGCGGCGGTGGCCAATCCCGATGTGGTGGCCGAGGCGGCGGATCGATTCGGCTCGCAATGCATTGTCGTAGCGATTGACGCGAAGACCGTGGCGCCCGGCAAATGGGAGATTTTCACCCATGGCGGGCGCAAACCGACCGGCATCGACGCGGTGGAATTCGCCCGCGATATGGCGGCCAAGGGCGCGGGCGAGATCCTGCTCACCTCGATGGACCGTGACGGCACCAAATCCGGCTTTAACCTGCCGCTGACCCGCGCGGTCGCCGATGCGGTGGAAATTCCGGTGATCGCCTCGGGCGGGGTCGGCACTTTGGATCACTTGGTTGAGGGCGTGACCGAAGGCCATGCCTCGGCGGTGCTGGCGGCGTCGATCTTTCATTTCGGCACCTATACGATTGGCGAGGCCAAGGCCCATATGGCTGCCGCCGGTATCCCGGTGAGGCTGGCATGAGCGCGCTCGAAACCCTCGCCGCGACGATTGAAGCGCGCAAATCCGCCGATCCCGATGGCTCATGGACCGCAAAGCTGCTGGCCAAGGGCCCCGAGAAATGCGCCGAGAAATTCGGCGAAGAGGCGATTGAGGCGGTGATCGAGGCGGTCAAGGGCGACCGCGCGCGGCTGACCTCGGAGGCAGCCGATGTGTTGTTTCATTTGCTGGTGATGTGCGCCGCGCGGGATGTCGCATTGGCGGATATCGAGGCGGAACTCGCGCGCCGCGCTGGTGTCTCGGGGATCGCCGAGAAAGCCGCGCGCGAGAAGTAATCCGCGGGGGATCGGGCGCGCAACGCCACCCGTTAACCCGTTTCTGACCCAATCACATGGCTTGGCACCCGCCAGGTCTTTCCTTTTTGCCGCCTTTCCCGTATGGCCGCAGACTGTTCAAACCGGAGCCGCAGAGATGCAAGGAAGCGCCAACCTCAATCTGATGATCAAAGCCGCACGCAAAGCCGGGCGCGCCTTGGTTAAAGACTTTCGCGAAGTCGAAAATCTGCAGGTCTCCTCGAAAGGGCCGGGCGATTTTGTCACCCGCGCCGACCGCGAGGCCGAGCGGATCATCAAAGAAGACCTGATGGAGGCGCGCCCCAACTACGGTTGGCTGGGCGAGGAAACCGGCGAGATCGAAGGCACCGACCCGACCCGCCGCTGGATTGTTGATCCGCTCGATGGCACGACGAATTTCCTGCACGGTCTGCCGCATTGGGCGGTGTCGATTGCGCTGGAACATAAGGGCGAGATTATCTCGGGCGTGGTCTTCGATGCCGCGAAATCCGAGCTGTTCTATGCCGAAAAGGGCCTTGGCGCCTATATGAACGACATGCGCCTGCGGGTCTCGGGGCGCAGCCGGATGATCGACTGTATTTTCGCCACCGGTGTTCCCTTTGCCGGTCGCCCGACGCTGCCCGCAACCCTGCAGGATCTGGCGCGGTTGATGCCGGTCTGTGCCGGTGTGCGGCGCTGGGGCGCGGCCTCGCTTGACCTCGCCTATGTCGCGGCGGGCCGCTATGACGGCTATTGGGAGCGTGGTTTGAACGCTTGGGATGTTGCCGCCGGTGCGCTGATTGTGCGCGAGGCAGGGGGCTTTATCGCGCCGATCCGCGAGGGGCATGATCCGGTCGCCTCGGGCAGTATGATCGCGGCGAATGGCGAGATTTTCGACGGGTTCACCCGTGTGATCCGCAACCCGCAGTAAGCGGTTGGATGGATTGAAACGCCCGCTCTTGAGTGAGCGGGCGTTTTTTTGTTGGACAGTCTGTTAAATTGGCGCCGTCATGAGCATAGCGCAAAGGGTCGCGCCCGACCCTGGGTGGGCGCTTGCTCTCTCTCCACAACTGACTGCCCTCAAAAGCATCTATGTCGTCTGCGCGGTGTATGACATCGCCATGTGCCCTCCCGGGGGGAGGGTCGGGCGCGGCCCGGCGGTGCCGCCGGGCCAGAGGGTTGAAATACCTCGCGAAAACGCGGTTCTTACCCCAGCACTTCCTTCAGCGACTCTGCAGTAACCGCGGCGATATGATCGGCCTCCTCGGTGGTCAGGCACAGCGGCGGCGCGAAGCCCAGCATATCGGCCTGCGGCATCGCGCGCGCAATCACCCCGCGTTTGAGCATCGCCGCCACCACTTTCGGCGCGACACTGCCCATCGGGTCGAAACTCGCCCGTGTCGCGCGGTCGCTGGTCAGTTCCACCGCGCAGAGCATCCCCTCGCCACGCACCTCGCCGACATTCACATGATCGCCGACCGCCTCGGTCATCGCCCTGCGCAGATGCGCGCCGACCGTGGTGGCGTTCTCAACCAGCCCCAGCTCGTCGATCAGTTTGAGGTTCGCCACCCCCGCCGCCGCGCCAATCGGATGCGCGGAATAGGTCCAGCCGTGGCCAAACACCCCATGCTCATCGGTGCCCTGACACAGAACATCCCACATCCGCTGCCCGACAATCGAGCCGGAGAGGGGCGCATAGGCCGAGGTTAACCCTTTGGCAATAGTGATCAAATCCGGCTTGATCCCGTAGTGGTCCGAGCCGAACATACTGCCCAGACGGCCAAATCCGGTGATCACCTCATCTGCGATCATCAGGATATCATGGCGCGCCAGAACCTCCTGCACCCCCTCCCAATAGCCCTCGGGCGGCGGCACGATGCCACCGGTGCCCAGAACCGGCTCACCGATGAAAGCGGCGATGGTCTCGGGGCCTTCGCGCTCGATCAGCGCCTCGAGTTCGCGGATCAGATAGGCGGTGAAATCCGCCTCGGACATATCGGCCTCGGGGCGGCGGTAATAGAACGGCGCCTCGGTATGCACGATATTGCTCAGCGGCAGATCGAATTTCTTGTGGAACAGTTCCAGACCGGTCAGCGAGCCGCTCATCAGCCCCGAGCCGTGATAGCCCCGCCAGCGGCTGATGATCTTCTTCTTCTCGGGCAGCCCGCGGATGTTATTGTAATACCACACCAATTTGATGTTGGTCTCATTCGCATCCGAACCACCCAGCCCGAAATACACCCGCGCCATGCCCTCGGGCGCGCGGTCCATCACCATTTTCGACAGGGTGATCGAGGCCTCGGTGCCATGACCAGCGTAGGAATGGAAATAGGCCAGTTCATCGGCCTGTTTGGCGATCGCTTCGGTGATTTCCTTGCGCCCGTAACCGGCGTTCACGCAGTAGAGACCGGCAAACCCATCGAGCAGCCGGTTGCCGTCGCGGTCGATGATATGGCTGCCTTCGCCGCCGGTGATGATCCGCTGCGGCGCCTCGCCGCGATCAAATTGCGCCAGATGGGTCGAGGGGTGAAAGAAATTCTCGCGGTCCCATTGTGCGAGTTGATCGTTGGCTATCATAGCTTGGTCCTTTCCAGTGCTGCTCAGGCCCAATCCCGGCAGACGTATTTGATTTCCATAAATTCTTCCATCCCGAGCCGCGCGCCTTCGCGGCCCAAGCCGGATTGTTTGACCCCGCCAAAGGGGATCGGCGCGCCGGTGACTTTGGTGCGGTTGACCGCCACCATGCCGAATTGCAGCGCGCGTGTCATCCGGTAGATGCGGCGCGGATCCTGACTGTGGAGATAGGCGACCAGCCCGTATTCCGTGGCATTGGCGCGGGCGGTGACCTCGGCCTCTGTGTCAAACGCGGCGAGGGGGGCGACCGGCCCGAAAGTTTCCTCCCGCATGATTGCCGCATCCTCGGGCACATCGGCCAGAACCGTCGGCTGGTAGAACAGCGGCCCCAGCGCATCGCGGGCACCGCCGCACATCAGCCGCGCGCCTTTGGCCAGCGCATCGCGGACATGCGCCTCTTGCTTGGCGACGGCAGCTTCATTCATCAACGGCCCGATATCGGGATCATCCATGCCGCGCCCGAGAGACAGGGCGCGTGTGGCTTCGGTGAACTTCTCGACAAAAGCCGCGTAGATCGGGCGCTCGATATAGATGCGGTTGGCGCCAAGGCAGTCCTGCCCACTGGTGGCGAACTTGGCCTTGAGCGTCTCGGAGACCGCGCGCTCGAGATCGGCGCCTTTGAAGATGATCACCGGCGCATGGCCGCCCAGTTCCAGCGTCAGCCGTTTGATCGTCGGCGCCGATTGCGCATAGAGCATCCGCCCGACCTCGGTGGAGCCGGTAAACGACAGCGCCCGCACCCGCGCATCCTTGGTCCAAGGCGTCACCACCGTTGCGGGCGCGCCGGTCACCACATTGAATACCCCCGCCGGCACGCCGGCGCGCGCCGCCAGATCGGCAAGCGCCAGCGCCGACAAGGGCGTTTCCGACGAGGGATGCGCAACCACCGTGCAGCCCGCCGCCAAAGCCGCCGCGGCCTTGCGGGTGAGCATCGCGGCGGGGAAGTTCCACGGCGTAATCAGCGCCACCACGCCAACGGGTTCCAACCAGAGTTCCACCTCGGCGTCGGGCAGATGGCTGGTGATGCCTTCGATATTCGGGCGTTTCGACTCCTCTGCGTAAAATTCGACAAATGACGCGGCATAATCAATTTCGCCGCGCGCCTCGGTGAGGGGTTTGCCCTGCTCGGCGACCATAATACGCGCCAGATCTTCACGATGGGTTAACATCAGATCAAACCAGCGGCGCAGGATCGTCGCGCGCTCTTGCGGCAGCATCGCGGCCCAAGCGTCAAACGCCCGCTGCGCCACATCCACCGCCTGCGCGCTCTCCTCTGCGGTGAGGCTGGCCACCGAGGCGATGCGCGCGCCGCTGGCGGGATCGGTGACGGCAAATTCCGCGCCGCTGTGCCCGTCTTGCCACTGCCCGCCAATGAAGGCGGCGCTGCGCAATAGCGTGGGGTCGTGTAATGCGGCGGCGAATTGCGTGGTCACTGTCCGGCCCTTTCTGGTCACCTGGCTTGCGGACAAATTGACCTGAATCGGGCCGGTGTTGGGGCCAAAATCACGCCCGATTGCAGAGAATTCCTCTGGCAAAACGGCGCGAGACCACAGGTTTCAACTGCCGGTCAGCAATTCGAAAGGCGGGGCGGATTGGGATTTCACCGGCTTGGTGACAATATAGCTGAAATACCGCGAGACCCCGAGTTTGGCCTCGAGCATCGCATCCATAAGTGACTGATAGCTCTCTATATCTTTGGTGATCACCTGCATCAGGTAATCATAGCCCCCGCCCAGAGCCCAGCAGCCGGTGACCTCGTCATAGCGCTGCACCGCCGCCTCGAATGCGCGAAAACTCGCTGCCGTATGGTCAGCTAGTTCAACGACGACAAAGACGGTCATCGAGGCGCCGAGTTTGCGCAGGTTGAACCGCGCGCCATAGCCCTCGATCAGACCGGATTTCTCCAGTTTCGCCAGCCGCTCCCAACACGGCGTCGGCGTCAACCCGACACGCGCCGCGAGGGCGGTTTTGGTGATCCGCCCGTCCTCGGCCAGCGCCCTGAGGATCGCGATATCTCTCTCGTCCAGTCTGTGCATCGTCTGCCTTGATCCCTGACGCGTCGCTTTCCTTCTAGCCGTTTCGCGCCCCCTCTGCCATCCTGCGCGGCAAGTGATAAGAGGCCGATATGACTGATCTTTCCGAAACCCGCGCAATTCTGGGCGATTTGATTTCCTATCCGACGGTGTCATGGGACAGCAATCTGGCGATGATCGGCTATCTGGCCGACCGGCTGGAAACCGCAGGCGCGCGGGTGGAAATGCTGACCGATCCCACCGGCGCCAAGGCCAATCTTTGGGCAACAATCGGGCCCGAGGGCGACGGCGGGCTGGTGCTCTCGGGGCATTCCGATGTGGTGCCCGCGGCCGAGCAGGTTTGGGCCAGCGATCCCTTCCTGATGGACGAGCGCGACGGCGCTCTATACGGACGCGGCACCTGCGACATGAAGGGTTTTATCGCCGCGACGGTGGCGATGGCCCCGCATTTCGCCGCCGCCAATCCCAAACGCCCGATCCATTTCGCCTTTACCTATGACGAGGAGGTCGGCTGTCTGGGCGGCGGCGCGCTGGTGGCGATGCTGCGCGAACGTGGTTTGACGCCCGCCATGGCGCTGCTTGGCGAGCCGACCGAGATGCGGGTCATTGAGGGGCATAAGGGCTGCTGCGAATATTCGACCTATTTCACCGGCCTTGAGGGCCATGGCTCGGGGCCGGATCTGGGCGTGAATGCGGTGGAATTCGCCGTGCGCTATGTCACGCGGCTGCTGGCGCTCAAGGATGAACTGCGCGCGCGCTGCCGTCCTGACAGCCGCTTTGATCCACCGTGGACCACGATCAACACCGGCGCGCTGGTCGGCGGGGTGGCGCATAATGTGATCCCCGGACGTGCGCGGGTGGATTGGGAGATGCGGCCGGTGCATTGGTCGGACGCGGATTTCGTCAAATCGGAACTGGCGGCGTTTTGCGAGCATGATCTACTACCGGCGATGCGGCGCATCCATCCCGAGGCGCAGATCGAAACCGAGGTGATCGGCGAGGTGATCGGACTGGAGCCGATGCAGCAAAACGAAATCCGCGATCTGGTGATGGAATTGACCGGCGCCAATGACACCGATCTGGTGGCCTTCAACACCGAGGCGGGGCTCTACCAGACGCTTGGCGTTGATGTGGTGGTCTGCGGTCCCGGCTCGATCGCGCAGGCGCATAAGCCGGATGAATTCGTCACGCTTGCGCAGTTGGAGCAATGTCTGTCACTGCTGCACCGGTTGATCCCGCGCGCCGCCTAGCACGGCGGGCGGGCCGAAATCAGACCCCGACACCCGGCCCCATACAGGCCATCGGCGCGGTGCTTTGCTCGACTTCATAGAGTTCGGTCGTCGGTCCGTCCGGCCCTTGGAACACCCCGCGCAACCCGTCTTCGGTGCGGGTGAAGGTCCAGCATTGCTCGTTATCGGGGGCGTTGTCGTAGACAAAACAGATGTTGGAATTGCGCTCATACCAGAACCCGTCCTGGCATTCGTCGCCGATAAAGGTCCAGCGCACGCGGCGGTTGGGCAGATATTGTTCGACACCGTAGGGCGTGCCTTCAAAGCTGAAACTCAGCGTCCGGCCTTGGGTATAGGCGTCAAAAGCCTCGGCATCCATTGCCTCTTGCGCGGTGGCGGGCAGGGCGAGGGTCAGGGCCAGAACGGCGGGGAAAAGGGCACGCATCGACGACTCCATTTTCAATTTTTCACACTCTGGCAGAGGCCGGGCGCGCAGGCCAGTACCCGCCACTCACGATGCCGCGAGACGGATGGATTCCACCCGCGGGTCCATCACCCGGCGCCAGAGGGGCGGCACCAAGGCCAGCACCGCCATCGCCGGCAAAGGCGCGGGCAGAAGCGGCGCATCCGCAGGCAGGCGCAACTGCGGATAGGGGCGCGCGGGGTGGGAGTGATGGTCGGAATGGCGCGGGGCATTGAGCATCATCGCCGCCGAATACCAGCCGCCCGCGTTCCAACTGTGCTGCGTGCCGATGGGTTCGATGCGGCCATCGGGCAGGGTTTTGCGCCGCAAGCCGTAGTGCTGCACATAGTCCGAGACCAGAAGTTGCGATTGCGCATGGGCGGCGAGGATCAGATAGATCAGCAATCCGAAGGGGCCAAAGACCAGCGCGGCGAGTGTGAGCGCCAGCAGCGCGCCGCCAATATAAAGGGGGTAAGGATTGCGTCGCTTGCCGCCCGAACGCGCCACCATCGACCGCTCTGCGGCGAGGCCTGCGCGAAAACTGCCGATCCAGGCGCGCGGCAAAAACCGCCAGAACCCCAACCCTTTGCGCGCCGAATTCGGGTCATCCTTGGTGCCGACATGCACATGGTGCACCAGCCGGTGCGCCGAGGTGTGATGGCCGAAGAGAAACGCGATATAGATGATTTTCCCCAGCCGCATCAGGCGTTTATCGGCGCGGTGGATCAACTCATGCGCCGCCGGATTACCGATCTGGCCGAAAAACAGGCCGAAGGCGATCAGCGCGGCGACCCATTCCACGCCGTGTAGCCGCTGGGTTAACGCCCAGAGCGCCAGCGGCAGATGGGTCAGTTGCAACACGCCCAAAAGCGCCAGCAACCCGTCGCCCGCCGGAAATTCACCCTCTGCGGGGGCCAAGAGCGTCAGCCGGTCCATCAGCAACCAGAATAGCGTGATCGCCGCCAGCGCCGCCCAGACCCAGACACCGCCCCAAAGCGCCGCCGCCACAAGTAAAACGGCGGGCAGCAATGTAGCAAAGGCGAAACCGGCAAGGCGCATTGTTCAGGACCATCCTGCAGTGCAAAGGTAAACATCGTTAGCGCGGACCACTGATGAACCGGTCGCCCCTTCCATAAACTCCTGACATGGATTAGCTGCAAGGGGAACCTAACAGCTATTGAACAGGGGGCGAGCATGTCCTTTCTTGGCAAACTCAGGGAACGCATGTTCCGCTCGTCATCCAAGCTGGATGAGGGGCTGGACGCCTTAGTCGCCGCCGATGCCGAACCGGAGGCCGAGGCCGAGGTGGAGACGCCACCCGAGGCACCCGTGGTGCCAGCGTCGCCGACAAGTGCCCCGCCAGTGGTGACACCTTCTGTCGACGTGCCGGAACCCGCCAGCGCCAAACCCTCGCTTTTGTCGCGGCTGACCGGCCGCCGCGAGGCGCCGCGCAGGGTGCTGGACGATGATATGATCGAAGAGCTGGAGGACCTCTTGGTGCAGGCCGATCTGGGCGTTGAGACCGCGCTCAAAGTCACCGCCAATATCGCCGCCACGCGCTTCGGACGGCGGGTGACCACCGCCGAGATCAAATCCGCCCTCGCCGATGAGATCACCCGCATTATGGAGCCGGTCGCGCGCCCCTTGCCGATCTATGCCAAACGCCCGCAGGTGGTGCTGGTGGTCGGCGTGAACGGCGCCGGAAAAACCACCACCATCGGCAAACTGGCCTCGCAATTTCGTGCCGCGGGCAAATCGGTGATCATCGCCGCGGGCGACACCTTCCGCGCCGCCGCGGTCGAGCAATTGCAGGTCTGGGGCGAGCGCGCCGGTGTGCCGGTGATGACCGCGCCCGAGGGTTCGGACCCGGCATCCTTGGCCTATGATGCGCTGACCCGCGCGCAGGCCGAGGGCCATGATCTCTTGATGATCGACACCGCCGGACGGCTGCAAAACCGCGCCGATCTGATGGAGGAACTGGCGAAAATCGTGCGCGTGCTGCGCAAGAAGGACGAGACCGCGCCGCATAATACGCTGCTGGTGCTGGATGCGACGACGGGGCAGAACGCGCTCAATCAGGTCGAGGTGTTCCGCCAGATGTCGGATGTCAGCGGGCTGGTGATGACCAAACTCGACGGCACCGCGCGCGGCGGCGTTTTGGTGGCGCTGGCCGACCGCTTCGGGCTGCCGATCCATGCGATCGGGGTGGGTGAGCAGATCGACGACCTCTCGCCCTTTGATCCGGCGGATTTTGCCGCCGCCCTCACCGGTAGCGACAGCGCCTGACCCTGCGGCGCCGTGACAGCGCCGCGCGAGTTGGGTTTCGCGGCGGCGCGTCGATCACTCGCTGACCGAAGCGCTATGCAGCAATGACGACAGCGAATCGCGCAGCCGCGCGCTTTCCCCGAGCAGGGTCTCGCTGCGGGTGATCAGACCCAATCTGTCGAAATCAAACACCTCGGGCGCCTCCTCGGGCTGATCCGCTGCGGTTTGCACAGGGGGCGCATCCTGCGGGCCGACGGGGGGGGCGACCGCAGGCAGCGGCTGATCCAGATACCCGGGCGGCTGCGCGATGGCGCGGCTGATCCCCTCGAGCGGCGAGCGGCCATCCTGCGCCGCATCACTGGCGGTCAAACGCTCAAGCCGGCGCCAGTCCGAGGCGGAAATCGCCGCCGAAGTGGCCTCGGGCACGCGGCTCAAGGCTTCATAGGTCTCGGCAGCGCGGGCGTTTTCTCCCAGCGCCTCAAGCGCACGGGCGCGCAGCAATGCGGCCTCGGGGCTGTCGCGATCGGTCAGGATTTCAAGCGCCGCTTGCGGATCGCCCAACTCGATATGCGCGCGGGCGCGCAGCATCTCGGAGGTGTGATCCTGCGCCTCGGGCACCAATGTCAGGGCGGTGCTGGCCAGACCCTGATCCACAAACCGTGCGGCCAGCGCCTGACGTGTTTCCAGCCGCAGCGCGCCCGTGTCGCGCCAGCCATCGCGGCCCAGCACCAATTGCATGAACGACAGATCATCGGCCTTTTGCGCCACCGAAAGCCACATCACATCCGCCAATTGCCCCATCCGTGCGCGGGTCTCGCTATGTTCGGGCCGCCAACTGGCGATCCGGTCCAGCGCCGCAAAGCCCGCCGCATGAGCGCCCGAAAACGCATGGCTGCGCACAATTACCGCCATGATTTCAATGCCCTCGGCGTTGCCGCGCTCGGTGCTGGCCAAGGCCTCGGCGGTGGCCAATAGCTCGGCGTCGGCGCGGTTGCCGGTTTCCAGCGCCAAAAGCAGCCGCGCCAACACGCCGGGGGTGTCGCGCGACTGCGCATGGGTCAGGCGGGCGAAGGCGACATCGGAAAAGCCGCGCGCCTGATCCAGACGCGCGTCGATCAGGTCCAAAACCGTCGGATCGACCCATTCAGAGCGCCGCGTGCTGCCGACGACCACGCGGGCGGCGTCGACCGCATCAGCCTCGATCAGGCGTTTGGCAAGATCGACCCCGATCATCGCCCGCATCGCGGGGGTGAAACCGGTGAAAATCAGCGCAATCGCCGGTGCGGCGCTGTGCAAATCCTCCGACGCGGCACCGGCAAGCACGGCCATCACCGAGGCCGGCCCCTCGCAGCCGGTCAATTGCGCCAGCCGCATCCGCGAGTTGGAATTGCGCCGCTCGAAGACATCGGCGAGACCGATCAGCAATTCGCGCCCATAGACCGGATCGGAGTGATTGGCGATCAGCGCCCGTGCCTCAGCGCCGAACCCCGAGGCGAGATAGAGTTCGATCAACCCGCGCCGCACCTCGGCATCGGGTTGGTCGAATTCCCCGTAAAGACCGCGCGACAAGCGGCCATAGACCTGACCGAAAGGCTCGATCATCGGGGTCTCGAGAAACGCCAGCGCATCGGCATCGCGGCAGATATCGGCGATCTGCGGCTCGGGCGCGGCATCGGGATCGCGGCGCTGGGTGACATTGGTCACGCGCATATTCGCCGGTAGATCGGCGCTCTCATGGGGGGCGTCCAGCAGTTGCACCGGCGGCGTCGTATCGCCCGGGACCGCCGCTTCCAGCAGGCCTTGCCCCAGCGCCTCGGCCAGAGAGCTGCCCAATTCGGCGGTCAAGGCGGCGGCGGCCGTGGCCGGCATCTCGGCAGCTTCGGGCGGGATGGTGATGCGCTCGGACATGTGGCGGCGGGCGAGGGTCTCGCCGATGCCGCTGGCCGAGAACCCGGGGGCAGGCACGGTGATCTCTGGCGCAGGCAGTGCCACGGCAGGGAGTTCACTGGGCGAAAGCGCGACGGCGGGCGAGCTGGCATCGGGGGCAGGATCGGCGATGTCGATGACGATCAAGCCGGGCCGTTCCTCCCATGAGCGCAGCTCGCAGTCGCAGGCAAGATCAAGGCGCAGCGCACCAGCCTCGGCCTGAACCTCGGACAGGCGGGTGCGGGCGATGCGGGTGAACACCCGAGAAATATCGAGTTGCGCGGTGTCCGGCGTGAGCCGCACCACCTGTTCGCGCGCGTCGCCTTCCAGCTCCCATCCGGTGCCGGGGGGCGCGTGGATCACCACGCGGGTGAAACCGTCATGCTCGCCAGTGGTGACCGGAAACCCCTGCGCGTGGCCGATACTGGCAAAAGAGACGCCGCAGAGCGTCGCAAGAATAGCTGGTGTAAGGCGAAGCATCAGGCGGCCTCGCGTTTGAGGCTGCGCATCGCCTCTTCGAGGTCGATATAGGTCGGGCGCACGTGATGCGGCGCATTCTGGCGGCCCACCTCGATGCACATATTCGCCGGATGATTGTGCAGATTCGCAATCAGCACCTCGCGGATCAATTGGTAAAAATGGCTGTCATCCTCAACCACGGCTTTCATTTTAACCGAGAAGGGGCCGACAAACCCGTAAGCCAGAAACACGCCCAAAAACGTGCCCACCAAGGCGCCGCCAATCAATCCGCCCAGAACCTCGGGCGGCTGGTCAATTGCGGCCATGGTTTTAATGACCCCCAGAACCGCGGCGACAATACCCAAGGCGGGCAAGCCATCGGCGACGGTTTGCATCGCATGGCTGGGGTGCAGCGCATGGTTGAGCGAGGCCTCCATCCGCTTGTCGAGCACCTCTTCAACCTGCAGCGGATCGTCATAGCTGAGCGTCATTGAGCGCAGCGTGTCGCAGATCAGTTCCACCGCCTCATGGTCCTGCTGGATCCGCGGGTAACGTCCGAATATCTCGGAACTTTCAGGGTCCTCGATATGTTCCTCAAGGGCGACGGGATTCTGCGGCGCCAGCCGGATAAGTTCGAACAACAGACACAGAAGATCGCGGTAATCCGCCGGTTTCCATGTTGCGCCTTTGAACACTTTGCCGATGTGTTTCATCGTCTGTTTGATCCCGGCGCCACTGTTGGCGATCAGGAAGGCGCCGGTTGCGGCACCGAGAATCATCGTTAATTCGAACGGCAGGGCATGGAGAATGATGCCGAATTTGCCGCCAGCGGCCAGATAGCCGCCAAACACCATGACAAAGACGACGACAATGCCGATTATACCGATCATAGAGGGCTCCGGAGTTAAATTTGATGTAGCATGGCGCAGTTAGCTTAAAAAACTGTCACCAGAACCCGGTTAATCCCGAGGAATTAACGCGTTTCGTCCGGCCAGAATCGCGCTCAGCCCATAGGCCTGTCGCGGCTCAAGACCGGCAAGGATGGCAGCGGCGCTTTCGGGGGCCAGACGGCCAAGGAAACCGGCGGCGAATTCGGGCGCCATTTCGGCGAAAACAGCGGCGGATTCCTCGGGCTTCATCGCCTCAAAGACGCTGACCAACCGGCCCAGATCATCCTCGGCGGCGGTATCGGCCAAAGCCATAGTGGCGGCCAGATCCTGTTCGGCGGTCTGCAGGGCCTGAAGCTGGGCCTCAAGCCGCTGCTGCGCTGCGGCAATCAAGGCTTCCTGCTCGCGCAGCGCCGATTCGCGGGCGGCCAGATTGACCTCGCGGCGGCGCAGATCGATCAGCATATCCGCGGGCAAATCGGCCGTTGCCGAGACCGGCTGCGGCGCGGGGTCGACGGCGGCACTGGGGGTGGCGGGCGCGGGTTCCTGCGCCAGCGCCACGCTAAGGCCGGTTGCCAGACGCAGCCCCGCCGCCACGGTGAATAAGGCGGCCAGGGTCATCAGAATCGGAGTGCGCGTGGCGGTCTTCGAGGTCCGGCTCATCCCGCAACTCCGCTATCACGGCGACGCCGTCGCACCCGCGCGCGCGCGGTATTGGCAGTCTCATCCTGTGCCGGATCGGCCTCGGCAGGATGGGCCGCGGGTGGGCGACTGGCCACAGGCTCATCCGCCGGCGGCAGATCATGCATCGAGGCCACCAACAGCTCCAGCCGCTGTGCCGCAGCCTCGGCGCGAACGCTTTGTTGTTCCAGCGATTTTCCGGTGTTGCCCGCCGCGTTTTTGGCGGTGTTGAGCAGTTTCGTCAAATCGTCGACCTGCGCCGAGAGCACCGCAATCGCGCTGCCCATCCCGCCCTCGAGCGAGGCCAGAGCCTTCAGGCGTTTGGACAATATATAGCAATAGGCGGCGGCACCGATGGCGGCGGTGGTTAACAGAATGTCAGACAGGAAATCCATGCCAACTCCTTCAATTCAAAACAAATTCCATGACCAACAGGTCATTAACGAAGCCCGGTCCGGTCACGATTTGCACACGGCGCAGCATCTGCCCGCGCAGCCGCAGCAGGGCGGCCGGTTCCTCAAGCTCATGCGGGTCGAGCGCGCGCAGGTAGATATTGAGCACATCCATGATCCGCGGCATCAGGTGGCGCACCTCCGCGGCATGCGCGGGCGCGACCTCTAGCTGTGCGGAAAACCGCAGGTGACGCGATTGGCCGCGCGGCCCCAAGCTGATGGTGATCGGCTCAAGCGGAACGAATCCCACGGCATTTGGCGCCGGAGCGGCGCTGTCGCCGGTGCCATGGCCGTCATCTGCGGCGGCCGTGGCCGAATCACCCTCGGCAGTCTGGCTGTCACCGCCAAAGAGCGACATCGCCGCGCCGGAATACATCGCATAGAACCCGCCGCCGGCCCCCGCCAAAGCCAGCACAAGCCCGATAATCAGCCCTTTCTTCGATTTACCCTCAGGTGGTTGTTCAACTTCTGCCGCAGTGCTCATGTCAGTCCCGATTCTTTTCTCGCTTTGTCTGTCTTTTTCCCTTTTCGCACATGGTGACTAACCGATTGTTAATTGCTGTCGGTCAAACATCACCCATCGGGACAGAACGTCCGCGAAGGGGAAGTGACTTGGATCAGCTGCTATCAGTCTGGAACGCACTGGAGTTGCGTCGGAAAATTATTGTCGTTGCTGCGACATTGGGAATGTTTACCGCGGTGATCGTGATGGCACGGATCGCCACGGCCCCCAGCATGGCGTTGCTCTACGCCGGGCTTGACGGGGCGCCCGCGGGTGAGGTCGTTGCGGAATTGGACCAGCGCGGCCAGCGTTATGAGGTGCGCGGTGATGCGATCTATGTCGACGCTTCGGCGCGCGATGAGATCCGCATGGCCTTGGCGGCCAAGGGCCTGCCGGCGAATTCCGCCAGCGGCTATGAATTGCTGGACGGGTTAACCGGTTTTGGCACCACCGCGCAGATGTTTGACGCCGCCTATTGGCGCGCCAAAGAGGGCGAGCTGGCGCGCACGATCATGTCGAGCCCGCATATCCGCGCCGCGCGGGTGCATCTGGCGCAGGGGGCGACGCAGCCGTTTCGCCGCGTAGAGCAAACCTCGGCCTCGGTCACCGTGACCACGGCGGGTGCGCCTTTGACCCAGACGCAAGCGCAGGCGTTCCGCTTTCTGGTCGCCGCTGCGGTCTCGGGGCTTGAGGTCGAAAACGTCGCGATCATTGATTCCAATGGCGGCGTGGTGATGGGCGAAGAAAGCACCCCCTCAACACAGGGCAGCGACCGCGCCGAGGTGCTGCGCCGCAATATCGAGCGTTTGCTCGAGGCGCGGGTCGGCCCCGGGCGCGCGGTGGTCGAGGTGAATGTCGAGACCGTCACCGACCGCGAAACGATCATTGAACGGTTGATTGACCCGAATGGGCGCGCCGCAGTCAGTCAGGAAACCGAGGAACGCAATGCCACAAGCAGCGATTCGCGCGGCGCCGGTGTCTCGGTGGCCTCGAACCTGCCCGACGGTGATGCGGCGGGCGGCGACGGACGCTCGGAATCGCGTGAGGTCACCACCCGCGAATCGGTGGCATGGGAGGTCAGCCAGACCAGCCGCGAAGTCGAACGCGGACCGGGCGCGATCCGGCGCCTGTCGGTTGCGGTGTTGATTGACGGGGTGCGCAGTGTCGATGCCAGCGGCGTCAGTCAATGGCTGCCACGTCCGGCCGAGGAACTGGAGGCGCTGCGCGAATTGGTCGCCTCGACGGTGGGCTATAATGAAGAGCGCGGCGATGTGATCACATTGCGCTCGCTGGAATTCGAATCAATCGCGCTGTCGCAGGGCTCGACCGCCGGTGTCGGGCTGATCGAACGCCTCGGGCTGGATGTGATGGGGCTGATCCGCCTCGCGGCTCTGGCCGCGGTGGTGCTGTTTCTGGTACTGGTGGTGCTGCGCCCGCTGCTGCGTCCACAGCCGCGCCAGAGCGAAATGGACCTATTGCCCGGCGTCGCTGGCGGCACCGCCGCGGCGGTCTCGGGTCCGGTGTTGACCGGCGAGATTGACGAGGATGACGCGGCGGGGCACGGCGCCAATCCAGCCGATACAGAGGAAGGGCAGTCGCCGGTTGAGCGGATGCGCAGCTTGATCGCCGAGCGTCAGGACGAGACGCTGGAGATCCTGCGCAACTGGATGGAAGAACCCGAGGAGCCGCGCTAATGGGGCAACCGCTTAAGCTCGAAGTCTTTGAGACCGTTGATGTTCCTGAAAGTCCGGTGTTTCTGCTGCCCGAGGATGTCGAAGAGATCCGCCTCAACGCCTATGAGCGCGGCTATGTCGCGGGCTGGGATGATTGCGGGCACCAAACCCAAGAGGATGACAACAGCCGCCGCGCCGCCATTGCGCGTCAGGTCGAGCAGTTGAATTTCACCTATCACGAGGCCCGCGGCCATGTGCTGCAAGCGCTTGAACCGCTGTTCGAGGCGCTGCTCGGCGCGGTGCTGCCGGTCGCCGCCCGCGCGTCGATCGTGCCGCTGGCCGTCGAGCAACTGTTGCCGCTGGCCCATGCCGCGGCAGAGGCGCCGATCACCCTGCGTATCGCCAGCGGCAGCCGCGCGGCTTACGAGGCAGCCTTTGACGGGCTGGTCCTGCCGCCACTTGAGGTGGTCGAGGTGGATGATCTGCAAGAGGGGCAGGTGGAATTCTCCTTTGGCACCTCGGAATCGCGCCTCGATCTGAACCATACCGCCGAAACCATCCAGCGCGCGGTCGAGCGTTTCTATCAAATCCAAACCGAGGAGAGCCGCCGTGCCTGACACCAGCCATGCGCCCGCTAAAACCCCCGACACTAATATCCATGCCACCAACAGCCCCGCAGGTGACGGCGTTAACCAAGCTGGCGAGGCGACCCTGTCGAATGGCGCCTTTACCAAAGTGCCGATCGAAATCATCGTTGCGGTGGGCCGCGCCCGACCTCTGGTGCGCGATCTTCTGCGGCTGCAGCGTGACAGCGTGTTGCAACTGGACCGGCGGATCGAGGATCCGGTGGAACTCTATGTCGGCGACCGGCTGATCGCGCGCGGCGTGCTTGAGGAGCTTGACGGCGATCAGGCGGGCCAGATGGCGGTGCGGTTGACCGAAGTCGCCGATCTGTCCAACGGCCTGTAATGAAGCGCAGCGCTTTTCTATTTACCCTCATCGCGCTGGCCTCGCTGCCGGCTTTGGCACAGGCGCAGGAATTAACCCTGTCGCTGGGCGATGAGGGCAGTCTGGCGGTGCGCTCGGTGCAACTGCTGGTGCTGATGACCCTGCTCAGCCTGGTGCCCGGGCTGTTGATGATGGTCACCTGCTTCCCGTTTTTGGTGACCGTGTTGGCAATCTTGCGGCAGGCGATTGGCTTGCAGCAATCGCCGCCGGGGATGTTGTTAACCACGCTGGCGCTGTTCTTAACCTATTTCATCATGGAGCCGGTGTTCACCGCCGCATGGACCGCGGGGGTCGAACCCTTGCAATCCGGCACCATCGGGCTGGATGAGGCGATGGCGCGCGCGATCGAGCCGTTTCGCACATTCATGGCCAACCGGATCGACCCGCAGACATGGGCCGGTTTGGCCGATCTGCGCCCCGAGCCTCCGGAATTCACCATCGACGGGCCGCTGTCGGTGATGGTGCCCTCGTTCCTGTTGTCGGAACTGGCGCGCGCCTTCGAGGTCGGCTTTGTGATCTTTCTGCCGTTCCTGATCATTGATCTGGTGGTCGCGGCGGTGCTGATGTCGATGGGGATGATGATGGTGCCGCCGGCGATTGTGTCGCTGCCGTTCAAACTGGCATTCTTCGTCGTCGCCGACGGCTGGTCGCTGGTCGCCAACGCTTTGGTGCGCGGCTATTTCTGAGTGGCTCACTCCCAGCTGACATCACCCAAAAAGATATAACCCGCGCCATAGATCGTCTTGATCAGACGCGGGTTTTTCGGGTCTTCATTCAGCTTGGAACGCAGCCGCGAAATCCGCACATCCATTGCGCGGTCAAAGCTGTCGCCCGCAGCGCCGCCCAGTGATTCCTGCATTTGTGTGCGTGAAATCAACCGTTTGGGCGCATCAAGAAACATCCGCAGCACCTCGCCCTCGGCATGGCTAAAGGGCACCTCGACCCCGTCATCCCCGATCAGCAGGTAGCGGTCGAAATGCGCCTGCCAGCCGTTGAAACTGGCCACCGAACCGGCGTTATCCGGCGTGGTGCGGGATTTGCGCAGACGGGCGCGGATGCGGGCGACGACCTCGGCGGGCTCGAAGGGTTTGATGATGTAATCGTCGGCGCCCAACTCCAGCCCGGTGACCCGGTCATTGAGATTGGCGCGGCCCGAGATGATGATGATCGTCGCGCCGGATTCCAGCGCCAGCCTATGCACCAGCGCCAATCCGTCGCGGTCGGGCAGCCCCAGATCCACCAGACAGACATCGGGCGCGGTGCGTTTCAGCGCCGCTTCGAATTCGGTGGCGCGCGAATAGGTCGAGGTGCGAAAACCCGCCTCGGTCAGCGCATCGGCAAGGATGCGGCGAATTTCGGCTTCGTCATCAAGGATGGCAACATGGGGCTGCGACATGCTCAAGGCCTATTGCGCGGCGCTGCAACTGGCAAGGGTGCAGCGCGCGATGAAGCGGGCAAGCGCCGCAGCGTCAAATGGTTTGGGCAGGATATCGAACTCCTGCGCGGCGCGGCGGCGCAGCGCATCCGAGGCGGGGAGCGAGGTCATTAACCCTAATGGCAGCTCCGGTTGCCGCGCGCGCAACCGCTGTAACAGCGCCACACCGGTCTCAAGCCCGCGCAATTGGATATCCGAGAGCACCATGCCAACCTCGGGCAGCGCCGCAAGCGGGTCGGCGTCGGCGGCGCTTTCGGCCTCGATCACCTGATGGCCAAGCGCCAGCAGGCTTTCGCGCACATAGGTGCGGATTTCGGCGTTATCCTCGACCAAAAGCACCAGATGCGCCTTGCTGTCGGCGGTCTCGGCGACCGGTTGCAGCGGCAGGCGCAGGGTGACCCGCGCGCCGCCCTCGGGCCGGTTGGTCACCCGCACCGAGCCCCCCGCCAAAGACGCCTGATCATAGACCATCGCCAGCCCCAGCCCCGAGCCTTCGCCGCCTTTGGTGGTGAAAAACGGCTCCCATGCGCGTTTGAGCGCCTCCTCGCTGAACCCCGGCCCGTCGTCTTCAACCGCCAGTTCCAGCCAAGTATCGCGCACCCGCCGCGCGATCAGATGCAGGGTGCCGCCGCTCGCTCCCATCGCGTCGCGGGCGTTCAGGATCAGGTTCAAAAGACTGTCATAAACCGCCGCACGGTCCAGCAGCATCGGCTGGAAACCGGGTTCGACGGTGAGGGTCAACAGGGTGCAATCGGGCAGCGACGGCGTGGTGACCATGCGCAATTCTTCCAGCAATTGCGCGATGTTGGTCGGTTCGGGACGCAACACACGGGCGCCGGAAATCTCGCCGATCCGCTGCAACAGCGTGCCACCGCGCCGCGCCGAGGCCAGCGTCGCGCCGACCAGTTCCAGCGCCTCGGGCTCTAACCCCGGCAGGTGCTGCAGTTTGCCCTGTAGCCCCAAAATAATGGTCAGCAGATTGGAGAAATCATGCGCCAGCCCCGAGGTGAGCTGCGCGGCCAATTCGCGCTTGCGGGTCTGCATCAGCGCCGCGCGGGCCTGCGTTTCCTCGGTGATATCGGTGGACAGGATATAGATGCCGCCGCCCTGCATTTGCCCCTGCGGTGAGGGGATGCCGGGATCGGGGGTGAAGGCCGCGCGCAGCCTGCGTCCGCTGGCCTCATGGGTGAATTCATGGACCGAGGCTTCACCGGCCAGCCCGCGCTCCATAAACGGCAGGATGCGCGTATAGGTCTCGGGGCCAAGCGCATCCAGAGCATGCAGCCCGACGATATTGGGCGAGGTGCCGGGCAAAAGGGAGGCCAGCCGCCGGTTGGAATAGGTATAGACCAGATCGCGGTTCACATGGGCGATATGTGCCGGCATCATCTCGGTGACCAGACGGGTGCGTGCCTCGATCTCGGTTAATTCGCGCTTGGCTTCCTCGAGTGCGGCATTGGTGGCGGCCAATTCGCGGTTGGCCTTTCCCAGACGCTCGGCATGGGTCAAAACCTGATCCGAGAGTTCCTCGGAGCGGCTGCGCAACAGGCGTTCCTGCAGCTTGATCTCGCTGATATCGGTATAGACGCTGACCCAGCCGCCCTGCGTCAGCGGCGCGCCTTCGACCGAGACCCAGCGGCCATTCGGGCGTTGGCGCTCCATATAATGCGGCTTGAAGGCGCGGGCCATTTCGATGCGGATGCGGATCGCCTCTTCGGGATCATCCTGCGGGCCGTATTCGCCGCGTTCAACCAGAAACCGGATGGTATCCTCGAAACACGCACCCGGGGTGACCAGCGCATCGGGCAGTTCGAACATCTCTTGGTAGCGCGCGTTGCACACCGCCAGCCGCAGATCATGGTCGAAAATCGACAGCGCCTGCTGGATCAGGTTCAATCCGGCGCGGGTCAGCTTGTCGATGGTATCGATGTTCATAAGCCACCCTAGCGCCGCGGATCGGGGCTAGTCCAGCACCTCGTCAGGGTCCAAACCCCAAAGCGCCCGCCGCTCGACCCAGCCGCGCGCACCATCGACGCTGAGCCGGCACCAAGCGATGGTGCATTCCATGATATGCGCCACGACATTGGCCTCAAGTAGCGCAACCTCCAGCGCCTCGGGGGCGGGCGTGCGGCGCATCGGCACCATGTCTTCGGTGACCAGAACCGTGCGCACCCCCGAGAGCAATGAGTAATGGATCCAGCCACCAAGCCCTTCGGAATCCTCGATCCGGCGCCAATGCTCGAACTCGCCGGTGACCCTGAGCGGCAGATCGCGGCGGGCAAAGATCCAGTCGACGCGGTGGCTCATGCTGGGCCCCCGCCGCGCCCGCCCGCGCGAGGTTTTCAACGACACATAGCGCGGGATCGGCAGGCCGGTTTCGGGGCCAACCTCTTGGCGCCCGGCCTCCCGCCCGGCCTCCCGCGTGGCCGCCTGCGCGTGCACCGGCAGCGCGGACCCGAGGGTCGCCACGCTTGTGATGAGCGCCAAAAGCAGCGCGATCAGCCTATCTCGCATTTCAACCTGCCCGACCCCGAGCGCGGGTCTGCTTGTGTCTCGGACCCCCAAAATGCTCTTTGGGTAATTTTCTTTCGTCTTGGTGGGTCGCGAGCGCTTGTGCCTCGTATCTCAATGCGCCACTTTGCCAGCAAGTGCCCAGATTTAAAAGTCCCAAGGAGGTTCACATGGCCCCCAAACGCCTGAGTGTTGTTGTGACGCGACGCTTGCCCGATCCGGTGGAAACGCGGCTCAAGGAATTGTTCGACGCCGAGCTGCGCGACAGCGACAAAAAGATGACAAGAGACGAGCTGGTCGATGCGATGAAACGCGCCGATGTGCTGGTGCCGACGGTGACCGACCAGATCGACGCGAGCATGCTGGCGCAGTCCGGCGACCGGCTCAAATTGATCGCCAACTTTGGCGCGGGCGTGGATAATATCGACGTGACCTCGGCGCGCCAACGCGGGGTTCTGGTCTCCAACACCCCCGGCGTGGTGACCGATGACACCGCCGATATGACCATGGCGCTGATGCTGGCGGTGACCCGCCGCATTCCGCAGGGTCTGGTCGAGATGCAGGCCGGTGACTGGAAAGGCTGGTCGCCGATGGCCCATCTGGGTGGCCGGATTGGCGGCAAACGGCTGGGCATTCTGGGCATGGGGCGGATCGGGCAGGCGGTGGCGCGGCGCGCGCAGGCCTTTGGTATGCAGATCCATTACCACAACCGCAAACGCCTGCGGCCCGATGTCGAGGCGCCGCTCGAGGCGACCTATTGGGAGAGCCTCGACCAGATGGTGGCGCGGATGGATGTGATCTCGATCAACTGCCCGCATACGCCTTCGACCTTCCATCTGATCAACGCGCGGCGGCTGAAACTGATGAAGCCGGGGGCGGTGATCATCAATACCTCGCGGGGTGAGGTGATCGACGAGAACGCCCTGACCCGAGGTTTGCGGGCGGGCGAGATCGGCGGCGCGGGGCTGGATGTGTTCGAGCGCGGCCATGACGTAAACCCGCGGTTGCGCGAGTTGCCGAATGTGGTGCTGCTGCCGCATATGGGCTCGGCGACTTTGGAAGGACGGGTCGAGATGGGCGAGAAGGTTATCTTGAATATCAAGACCTTCGCCGATGGCCACCGGCCGCCGGATCAAGTGCTTCCGGGGATGATGTAAAAGGGGCGAGGGGTGCGAGAGGTGCCAAGCCCAGCTGGCAGCGGCCGGACTCACGCCTAGCTAAACCTCCCCACCCGTCAGGCCCGTGGCCCCCACGGGCCGCGCCCGACCCAGGGTTGGCGCTAGACGGCTTTGCACAATGCCCTGCTGGCAGCGCCCAGACTTACGCCTAGCTAAACCTCTCCAACCGTATGGCCCGTGGGCACCACGGGCCGCGCCCGACCCTCCCCCCGGGAGGGCGCTATGGCGATGTCATCCACTGCTTCCACGACATTTATGCTTTTAAGCACTGCGCATTGCTCAAGGCCTGCGCAGGCGCCCACCCAGGGTCGGGCGCGTCCCTTCGCGCTTTGCTTACAGGTCAATCCGCAGTCTTAGGGGGGCCTAAGCCCCCCTCCATAACTCAGCGTTTGGGCCGTGTCGGGCGGCTGTCCGGCCCGAAATTACGCGCCGGTTTCGCCCCCGGTTTTCCACCCGGCTTACCGGCGAATTTACCCGCAGGTTTGCCATCGGGTTTGCCCGCAGGCCGCGCGGCGGATTTGCGGGGTTTGCCGCTATCCATCCGCGCCGAGGGGTTCGACGCGTCAAACTTCGGCCGCGCCGGTTTGTCGCCATATGGCTTGTCCGCACGCGGTTTGTCGGCCCGCGGTTTATCGGTGCGCGGTTTGTCACCATAAGGCTTATCCGCGCGCGGCTTGTCACCATAGGATTTCGCCGCGGGCTTGCCGCCGTAGTCCTTGCGCGGCGCGGACTCGTCACGCGAAAACGGTTTGCGTGCCGGACGGTCGCTGGCCTCGGGCCGTGGTGGCCGCGCAGACGGACGGGCATCAGGCGCGCGCGCGTCATCGCGGGGACGTTTGTCATAGCCGCGCGGCCCATCATCAGATTTATACCCGCCCGACTTATAGCCACCGGCTTTATGCCCGCCAGACTTGTAGTCACCGGATTTATTCTGGGGGCGCTCACCGTCGAATTTGCGCGGCGGACGTGCGTCGCGGGGGCCGGATTTGTGATCACGGTCGTCGCGGCGCGGGCGCGGGGCCGGGCGGTCGCCGCCGGCCGGAGCCTCTGCGGGCGTCACCGTGATATCCTGCTCCAGCGTCATCGGATCACCCATCGCATTGGTGAACCGCTCGCGGCTGTCCTCGTGCAATTGCACCAGCGTATGATCGTCGAAAATCCGGATCGCGCCAATGTCGGTCTTGGTCAGATTGCCGGCACGGCAGAGCATCGGCAGCAGCCAGCGCGGCTCGGCGCGCTCATTGTGACCGGTCGAGAGGCGCATCCAATAGCTGCGCTCGAACTCAGCGCGGGCGCGCGGTTTCGGGCTGTCGGCCGAGACCTGCTCGACATCCTCGGGGGCCGAGCGCGCGGCGAAATACATCCGCGTGACGGCGGCGGCCAATTCGCGGGCGCTGAAACGTTCGGCCAGTTGCGTGATCAGCGCGGATTCCGCGGTGTCCTCGGCTTTGGTCAAGGCCTCATCGGTCAACAGGCGTTCGGTGTCGCGGGCGCTGACATCGACGGCCGAGGGCGCGGGGCCCCATTCGGCCTCGAGTTTCGCCATATCGAGCATGCGCTCGGTGCGGCGCCGCGCCGACATCGGCACGATCAGCGCGCTAACGCCCTTGTTGCCCGCGCGTCCGGTGCGGCCCGAGCGGTGCAACAGGGTCTCTTTGTTCGACGGCAGATCGGCGTGGATCACCAGTTCCAGCCCCGGCAGGTCAATGCCGCGCGCCGCCACATCGGTGGCCACACAGACGCGGGCACGCCCGTCGCGCATCGCTTGCAGGGCGCGCGCGCGCTCTTCCTGCGCCAATTCGCCCGACAGCGGCACCACCGAGAACCCGCGGTTCAACAGCCGCGCGGTCAGATGGTTAACGGCAGCGCGGGTTTTACAGAACACCAGCGCATTGCGCGCCTCGTAAAAGCGCAGCAGATTGACGATGGCATTCTCGGAATCCTTGGGCGTGACGGTCAGCGCGCGATAGGAAATATCGGCATGCGCCTCGCGCCCGCCCTGCGTGGCAACACGTTTGGCGTCGCGCTGGTAGGTGCGCGCCATCCGCTCGATGTCTTTCGGCACCGTGGCCGAAAATAACAGGGTGCGGCGGTCTTCGGGCAGGGATTGCAGAATGAATTCAAGGTCTTCACGAAAGCCGAGATCGAGCATCTCATCGGCTTCATCCAGCGTCACCGCTTGCACTGCCGACAGGTCAATCCCGCCGCGCTCGATATGATCGCGCAGACGCCCCGGCGTGCCGACCACGATATGGGCGCCACGTTCCAGCGCGCGGCGCTCGGTGCGCACATCCATGCCGCCAACGGCGCTGGCCAGAACCGCACCGGCCTTGCCCCAGAGCCATTCGAACTCACGCCGAACCTGCAGCGCCAGCTCGCGGGTCGGGGCGATCACCAGAACGCGCGGCGCGTCGGGCGCGGGCAGTCTGCCGGTCTCCGGCATCAGCTCCAGCGCCATGGCGATGCCAAAGGCCACCGTCTTGCCCGAGCCGGTCTGCGCCGACACCAAAAGGTCGCGCCCCGCTAGCTCTGGGTCAAGCACCGCCAATTGAACGGGGGTCAAGGTATCGTAGCCCTTGTCAGTGAGCGCCTGCGACAAGGCGGCTGGCATGGACGAAAACGGGGTGTTCATGGCGGATTCCGGCAAAAAGAGGATAAGAGGGCCTCATACGCCTGCAAATCCCCTGTGTATAGGGGCAGTTTGGCCTGACTGGCGAAGAGCCGCTATGCATTTGACGCGAAATCTTTGGGTTTCGCGCGGGTATCGGGGGGGATTTGCGCGGTGTTGCAACCTCTGCGTGACCGGAGGGCGCGGCCTGCGGTGGCATTAATCCAACATCGCGTGCGGGGAATGTCGCGAATACTGGCGCTGACTGCGACTATTGCGACATCTGCTCAATGTCTGACATTAATGGCACCCACCCGCGAGCTTGCCACGCGGGTGGGCGCTGAACCGGGTTAACCCTTGGTGATCATTTCCGATTGCGTGACAATCACCTCGGCCTGTTTGATCGAGGCGATATCGACCAAACGGCCCTTATAGACCGTCGCGCCCTCACCGCGGGCTTTGGCCTCTTCCATCGCGGCGAGGATTTCGCGCGCTTCCGCGACCGCCGCCTCGGAGGGGGTGAAGACCTCATTGGCCAAGGCGATTTGCTTGGGGTGGATCGCCCATTTGCCGACCATGCCCAACGTGGCCGAGCGTCGGGCCTGCGCGCGAAAGCCCTCGTCATCGCTGAAATCACCGAAGGGGCCATCGACCGGCAAGACACCATGGGTGCGGCAGGCGGCGACAATCGCGGTCTGCGCCCAATGCCAAGGGTCGGACCAATGCCGCGCGCCGTCGCGCAGCATATAGTAGTTTTCCTGCGTGCCACCGATGCCGGTGGTTTGCATGCCCATCGAAGCAGCAAAATCCGCGGCGCCAAGGCTCATCGCTTGCAAGCGCTTGCTGGCTGCGGCGATCTCTTCGACATGGGCGATACCGGCGGCGGATTCGATGATCACTTCAAAGCTGATCGGTTTTGCGCGGTTTTTCGCGCGTTCAATCGCGGTGACCAGCGCATCGACGGCATAGATATCGGCGGCACAACCGACCTTGGGGATCATGATCTGGTCGAGCCTCTCGCTGGCGTTTTCCAAGAGGTCAACGACATCGCGATACCAATAGGGCGTGTCCAGCCCGTTGATCCGCACCGAGAGATATTTGCTATTCCAATCAACATCATGGGTGGCCTGAATGATATTCTCGCGGGCGCTGTCTTTGTCGCTGGGGGCAACCGAATCCTCGAGATCGAGGTTGATCACATCCGCCGCCGAAACGGCCATTTTCTCGAACAATGCGGTGCGCGAGCCGGGGCCAAAAAGCTGGCAGCGATTGGGACGGGCAGGGGCGGGCGGTTGGATGCGGAATGACATAGGGCCTCGGACAATGATATTACGTTCAGCGTGGCTGGATGGTTATATTGTTGCGCCGCGATCTGCAACGGGTTTTCTGCACCTGCGCGCTTTGCCCTGTTGCACTGCAGAATCATTTCCCCGGACCCAAAGCGGCAGTTTCGTGATCAATTCACCAAGCTTGAGAGTAATTATTCGGCAATTCAGGTGATTTTTCGAAGAATATTCGCGAATATCCGACAGCAAGGCACAAATGGACACAGAAATTTCCGAAAACCCCCGATAGTCTGCGGGCAAAGACCTCAAAGGATACGCGCGATGATCAAGACCCCCTATCTGTTGTTCCTCGGCGATGCTGCCGATCCACTGGCCGCCAAAGTGGCGCAGGGGATCAAGGATTGGCGGCCGGAATACGCCGTCGGACAGCTACGGCTGCCGGGCTGTCAGGCGGATATGGGCGTGCCGGATATGACCCTGCAAGAGGCCAAAGCGGCAGGCGTGAAAACGCTGGTGATCGGCGTGGCCAATCGCGGCGGGAAAATCTCGCAGGCGTGGAAAAAGGTCTTGGTTCAGGCGCTTGAAGAGGGGTTCGATCTGGCCTCGGGGCTGCACAATCTGCTGCGCGACGAGGCGGATCTGGCGGCTGTCGCCCATGCCACCGGCCGCGTGTTGCATGATGTGCGGGTGCCCTCGGTCGACTATCCGATTGCCAATGGCGAGAAGCGGCGCGGCAAACGCCTGCTGGCGGTGGGCACCGATTGTTCGATTGGCAAGATGTATACCGCGCTCTGCATGGAGCGCGAAATGCGCGCGCGCGGGATGAAGGCGAGTTTCCGTCCGACCGGCCAGACCGGCATTCTGATCACTGGCGACGGGGTGCCTCTGGATGCGGTGGTGGCGGATTTCATGGCCGGATCGGTGGAATATCTGACGCCGGACAATGACGCCGATCATTGGGATCTGATCGAGGGGCAGGGCAGCCTGTTTCACGTCAGCTACTCGGGCGTGACCATGGCGCTGATCCACGGCGGCCAGCCCGACGCGCTGATCCTGTGTCATGAGCCCACCCGCACCCATATGCGCGGGCTACCCGGCTATGCACTGCCCTCGCTGGAGGCGCTGCGCGATCTGGCGCTGACTCTGGCGCAGGTGGCGAACCCGGCCTGTCAGGTGGTGGGGATCTCGGTGAACACGCAGAGATTGGCGGATGCAGAGGCGCGAGCCTATCTGGCGGAGGTCTCTCAGCGGATGGGGCTGCCCGCGACCGATCCCTTCCGCTATGGTGCCGCTCCGTTGGTTGACGCGCTGGCGGCGGTTTAACCGGCGTCGCGCGCGGGTGAGGGGGGCGGGGCTTGGGGGCATCGAGCCCCCGCGCCCCGATGGGCTGCCGCCCAAACCCGCCCCAAGGGAGGCACGCCTCCCTTGGGAAACCCGGTGAGTATTTAGGGCAAGATGAAAGGGTGGCTATGATTTCCGTTGCGGCTGAAAGTTTTCGACTGGCCGAGGTGTTTACCATCTCGCGCGGGTCGCGGAGCGAGGCGAAAGTGCTGACCGTGCGGGTCACGCGCGGCGGGGTGAGTGGCTGGGGCGAATGCGTGCCCTATGCGCGCTATGGCGAGACTTTGGAAAGTGTCGCGGCGCAGATTGCGGGCCTGCCGGAGGGGATCACCCGCGCGGATCTGCAGGCGGCGCTGCCGGCGGGGGCGGCGCGCAATGCGGTCGATTGCGCGCTGTGGGATCTGGAGGCGAAAGCCTCGGGGCGTAGGGTTTGGGAGCTGGCAGGATTGCAAGCGCCGCAGCCCGAGGTAACCTGCTTTACCCTCTCGCTGGATACGCCTGAGAAGATGCGCGCCGCCGCCGCGCGGCATGCGCAGCGGCCGATCCTGAAGATCAAACTCGGCACGCCCGATGATATGGCGCGGCTGGAGGCGGTGCGGGCGGGGGCGCCGAAATCGACCATTGTGGTTGATGCCAATGAGGGCTGGAGCGCCGAGACCTATACCGAACTGGCGCCGCATCTGCTGCGGCTCGGTGTGGCGATGGTCGAACAGCCTCTGCCGGTGGGTGAGGACGGGATGCTGGCGGAAATCGCGCGGCCCTTGCCGGTCTGCGCCGATGAAAGCTGCCATGACCGTGCGAGCCTGCCGTCGCTGGCGGGGAAATACGATATGGCCAATATCAAACTGGATAAGACCGGCGGGCTGACCGAGGCGCTGGCGCTGAAGGAGGCGGCCTTGGCGGCGGGGTTTGAGGTGATGGTCGGCTGTATGGTCGGCACCTCCTTGGCGATGGCGCCGGCGGTGTTGGTGGCGCAGGGCGTGGCGGTAACGGATCTTGACGGGCCGCTGTTGTTGGCAGAAGACCGCGCACACGCATTGCAATTCGACGCGGCCGGGGTTCATCCGCCGTCGCGCGACCTTTGGGGATAGGAAACGAGATGACCCGCACCGTCTATGTTAACGGCGAATATCTGCCCGAGGATCAGGCCAAGGTCTCGATCTTTGACCGCGCGTTTTTGATGGCGGACGGGGTTTATGAGGTGACCAGCGTGCTCGGCGGCAAACTGATCGATTTCGACGGCCATGTCGCGCGGCTGCAGCGCTCGCTTGATGCCTTGGAGATCCGCAATCCCCTGGACCGTGACGCCTGGCTGGAGATCCACCGCCATTTGGTCTCTGAGAACGGCATTGAGGACGGGATGGTCTATTTGCAGGTCACCCGCGGCGCGCCCGGCGACCGCGATTTCGCCTTTCCCCCCGAGGATACGCCGCCGACCGTGGTCTTGTTCACCCAAAATAAACCCGGTCTGGCGGATAATCCCGCGGCGAAGACGGGAATCAAAGTGATCTCGGTCGAGGACCAGCGCTGGGCGCGGCGCGATATCAAGACGGTGCAACTGCTCTATCCGTCGATGGCGAAGATGATGGCGAAAAAGGCCGGCTGTGATGATGCCTGGCTGGTCGAGGATGGCGCGGTGACCGAGGGGACCTCGAACAACGCCTATATCATCAAGGGTGGCAAGATCATCACCCGCCAGTTGAGCAGCGATATCCTGCACGGGATCACCCGCGCGGCGGTGCTGCGCTTTGCGCGCGAGGCGCAGATGGAGGTTGAGGAACGGGCCTTCACCATCGCCGAGGCGCAGGCGGCGGATGAGGCTTTCGTGACCTCGGCCAGCGCCTTTGTGATGCCGGTGATCGAGGTGGACGGTGTCGCGCTGGGCAAGGGCACGCCGGGGCCGGTGGTGGCGCGGCTGCGCGAGATTTACCTTGAGGAAATGCGCAAAGCGGCGATCTGAGAACGGGGGCGGGTGCAATTCGGTCAGGCATGATGAGCATCAATCCGCTCTTGCCCCCCAGTCGCATAGATGTCGCATAGATAAGGGCCGCCCAAGATAGGCGGCCCTTTACCATTCGTCGAGGCTGATCAGGCCGCAACCGCGCCCAAGGTGATCGACGGATTATCCGCCGCGGTGACGCCCTGCAGCACCGCTGCGACTTCACCGTCCAGCAGCACTTCGAGCCCCGCGTCGCTGTCGCGCAGGGTCAGCACCGGATCCTCCGCCGCCTCGGCCGCGGTGGCGGGGAAGATCTGCACGCCGCTGTCGCTCGCCACGTCAAAATCGGTGATCACCACCGGCGCGTCGCCACTCTCGCCCTGCATCGAGACATTGAACTGATCCGCGCCCGCGCCGCCGGTCATCACATCGCCGTCGCCGCCGGTCAGCAGATCGTCACCCTCGCCACCGTCGAGCAGATTGTCGCCCCAGATGCCGGTCAGCGTGTCACTGCCCGCGTCGCCATTCAGCGTATCATTGCCGAAGCGCGCAAACAGCAGGTCATTGCCCGCGCCGCCGTTCATCAGGTCATTGCCGGTCAGTTCCGACCCCGCGTCCTCGGCGACCTCGCCAAACAGCGTGTCGTTACCGTCACCACCGTTCACCGTGTCATTGCCGCCGCCGCCTTCCAGCAGGTCGTTCAGCGCGCCACCGTCGAGCAGGTCATTGCCGCGCCCGCCGTCGAGATTGTCATTGCCGACACCGCCCGCAAGCTGGTCGTTGCCGCCGCCGCCAAGCAGCGTGTCAAAGCCGATGCCACCACTCAGCGTGTCCTCTCCGGCACCGCCATCCAGCAGATCCTGCCCGCTGCCGCCATTAAGCGCATCGGCACCGCCGCCGCCATTCAGCGTGTCGTCCCAGGCACCGCCCAGCAGCGTATCATCGCCCTGTCCGCCATCCAAGAGATCGCGTCCGTTGCCGCCGTCGAGACTGTCATTGCCGCCGTCACCGGCCAGCATGTCCATCCCGTCACCGCCGAGCAAAACGTCCATACCCGCGCCGCCGGTCAGCATGTCATCGCCAGAGCCACCGTCGAGCAGGTCATTGCCATCGCCGCCGGTCAATTCATCCCATCCGGCATCACCCAGCAGCGTGTCATCCCAAGCGCCGCCGTCCAGCGTATCGCCACCGCCGCCGCCTTCCAGATGATCGCGGCCACCCTCGCCGGTGATCACATCGCGACCGGCATCGCCGAAGAGCATGTCGTCGCCACGGTCCCCACTGATCGTATCGTCGCCCTCATCACCGTGCACCGTGTCATTGCCGACACCGCCGTTGATCATATCGTCGCCACCGAGACCGGCCAGCAGATCATTGCCGCCCATGCCGTTGATCACATCGGCTTCAGTGGTGCCCTCGAGCTGATCATCATCATTGGTGCCGTTGATATCGCCACCGGCAAGTTCATCCTCGCCACCGCCCGAGCCGCCGAAAGAAATCGCCAGCGCCAAGGCCAGGAAAAGTCCTAGAAATGCCATCTTACCCCCATTTTCAATAAAATTTGAAACACCCCGCGATCAACAATGCAGGCGGGAGTAGACCGGTCAAGCGGGTGAAAAACGATTCAACTATAGCGCGTCGGATACGCGCATTTTGAAATGCGATTCGAGAATAATCGGGGGATTCGCGGTGTCGTTTCCGTTTTGGAAACAGTGCTTTGGCAGCCAGCGGGAACTCTGCCCCCGCGCGAGCGGCGAAAACGACTCGGGCAGGCAAAGCGGCGGGCAGGGGCGCGCGGGGCACTGGCGCCGGTGCGGACACCCGTCATGCGCGGCCCGACGGATGCCGGAACGCGCGGTGGTATCACTTGGGCGCCAAGGTCATTCGGGCTTGCCGACATTCTCGGCAAAGGCGGTGTCAAAGGCGCGGATTTGCTCGGGCGTGGCCTCGGTCTGGTTCTGCGCGCGCCAGTCGTCATAGGGCATGCCGTAGACGATCTCGCGGGCCTCGGATTTGCCCAGCGTGATCCCCTCTTCGGCGGCGGCCTCTTGATACCAGCGGCTCAGGCAGTTGCGGCAAAACCCTGCAAGATTCATCATGTCGATATTCTGCACGTCTTTGCGGTCGTGCAGCAGATGCTGCATCAACCGCCGGAAGGTCGCGGCTTCGAGTTTCATCTGCGTGGCGTCATCCATCAAAATCTCCTGTGATTGCTTGGCTTACAGGTGGCGCTTTGCACCGCAGGGGTCAAGCGTATGGCGCCACGGCGGCTTGTCACCAGCGTGGGAGCCTGTAGATTGCTAGCGTTAACACCGCACAAGCGAGCCGTTGCTGTTGCGCCCGAAATACGCGATACCCTCGGCAGATAGATCGCAGAAAGATCAAGGAAGGACGCGCGTCATGCACCGCAACCGCAAGGTCAAAATCGTCGCCACTCTGGGGCCGGCATCCAACACTCAAGAGGTGATCCGCGCGCTTTTCGAGGCCGGCGCCGATGTGTTCCGGCTCAATATGAGCCATGGCACCCATGCCGAGATTTCCGAGCGCCACGCGATGGTGCGCGCGGTCGAGGCCGAGACCGGCCGCCCGATCGCGCTGCTGGCCGATCTTCAGGGGCCGAAACTGCGGGTCGGCACCTTCGCCGAGGAGGCGGTCGAGCTTGAGGACGGGCAGCGTTTCCGGCTCGATCTCGACCCTGCCGAGGGCGATGCGCAGCGTGTCTGCCTGCCGCACCCCGAGATTTTCGCCGCGCTTGAGCCCGGCGCGCGGCTGTTGGTCAATGACGGCAAGATCAGCCTGATGGTCGATCGCTGCGACGCGGAAAGCGCCGATTGCACGGTGATTGTTGGCGGCACGATTTCGAACCGCAAGGGCGTCAATGTGCCGGATGTGCTGCTGCCGGTGCGCGCGCTCTCCGACAAGGACCGCGCCGATCTGGAGTTTGCCTGCGAGTTGGGCGTCGACTGGCTGGCGCTGTCGTTCGTGCAGCGCCCCGAGGATGTCGAAGAAGCCCGCGAGCTGGCGCGCGGACGGGCCTCGGTGATGGCCAAGATCGAGAAACCCGCCGCCGTGCAGGCCTTTGACGCGATTGCCGAAGTCTCTGACGGGCTGATGATCGCGCGCGGCGATCTGGGCGTCGAGCTGCCGGTGCATTCAGTGCCGCCCTTGCAAAAGCGCATGGTGCGCAAGGCCCGCGAATTGGCCAAACCGGTGATTGTCGCCACGCAGATGATGGAATCGATGATCGAAAGCCCGGTGCCGACCCGCGCCGAGGTCTCCGATGTCGCCACCGCGATCTATGAGGGCGCCGATGCGGTGATGCTTTCGGCGGAATCGGCGGCTGGGCAATATCCGGTCGAGGCGGTGCGCACGATGCATAATGTCGCGGTCTCGGTCGAGGGCGACGACACCTATCCGCAGTTGATCAGCGCGTTTCGCATCATCGCGCGCTCGACGGTGGCCGATGGCATTGTTTCGGCAGCGCGCGAGATTGCCGAGAGCACCGATATCAAGGCGATCTGCTGCTTCACCGAATCCGGCACCACGCCGATCAAAGTGGCGCGCGAACGTCCGCAGGTGCCGATCCTTGCGCTCAGCCCTTCGGTGACCACGCTGCGCCGCCTGTGTCTGGTCTGGGGCGTGACCTGTGTCGCCACCGGCAAGGTCGAGCGGTTTAAATCCGCCGTGGTCAGCGCGGCGCGGGCGGCACTGGAAAACGGTATCGCCACCGAGAGCGACCAGATCGTGGTGATCGCCGGTGTGCCCTTCAATGTGCCCGGCACCACCAATATCCTGCGCGTCGCGCCCTGCGATGAACGCTTGATTTACCGCGCCGAGGCGGAATAATCACCGCAGGGTAAAGGAGGCCTATGGACCGGGATCTGCTGTTTCTACTGGGGTTGGCCTTTGTGCCCTTGGCGCTGGTGGCGCTGGTTTCGGCCTGGGCCGACCGGCGCGCGCCTTGGGCGGCGCTGATTGTGGCTCTGATGGCGGCAGGGTTGATCGGCTGGGCGTATTTGACCCATCCCGAGGGCGGCTATATCTGGCGCGAGGTGCCCGATCTGGCGGTCGAGACCCTCGGGCGCTATTGGACCCGCTAGGCAAAGGCATGCCGCGCGCCCGATTGGCGCTGTGAAACAGTGGTTTTCCTGCGCTTGGCCCTTGCAAGTGCCCGGCGCTCGGGCTAGGGAGCACACTCTTAATCCGCGCGTGGCCGGCCATACTGGCATGCCGAGTCGCACGCAACGACCGCTCAAAAAGACAGGAGACGGAAATGCCGAAGATGAAAACCAAGTCAGGCGCCAAAAAGCGCTTTAAGATGACGGCCAATGGCCATGTCAAAGCCGGTCAGGCCGGTAAGCGGCACGGTATGATCAAACGGTCGACGAAATTCATTCGCGATGCGCGCGGCACCATGGTGCTGTGTCCTGCGGATGCGAAGATCGTCAAATCCTACATGCCCTACAACCGCTAAGGAGGTCTGATCCATGGCACGAGTAAAATCCGGCGTTGTCACCCACGCCCGTCACCGTAAAGTCGTCAAAGCAGCCTCCGGCTATTATAGCGCCCGGTCGCGCAACTTCCGCACCGCCACGCAGGCGGTCGACAAGGCGAACCAATACGCCACCCGCGACCGCAAGAACCGCAAGCGGAATTTCCGCGCGCTGTGGATCCAGCGGATCAACGCTGCGGTGCGCGCGATTGACCCGACGCTGACCTATTCGCGGTTCATCAACATGCTGAACACCGCAGGGATCGAAGTGGACCGCAAGGTTCTCGCCGATCTGGCGGTGCATGAGCCCGAAGCCTTCGGCCAAATCGTCGAGCGCGCCCGCGCCTCGGCCACCGCCTAAGCTTCGCTACCATTGCATTCGAGAAGGCCGCCCGGGACACCCCGCGCGGCCTTTTTCTATGGCGCTGTTGTTAATCAGTCCCGCCCGACGGGCACCGTCGGGCAGCGCCGACCCGCGCCCACGGGGCGGCGCTCCGCTTGCCCCGCGGTTCGGCGCTGCCCTTGTTCTATACCCGATAGGACACCCTCATCTGGTAAGAACAGTTCCGCACCAATACGACCACCCGCTCGGGGGCACCGCCGGGCAGCGGCGTCGCGCCCCAGCCATCTCAACGGGGGGGGGCGGCGCTCCGCTTTGCCCCGCGTGACCGCGCTGCCCTTGATCTCTAACCAGCGCCCCAACTCACGCCGCGTTCAGCGCCAGATCAAACAGCGCCTGAATATCCGCCCTGCGCGTCCCCGCCACCGTGCGGCCCAATTCCACCTCGCCCTTCAGCGCGATAATCGTCGAGCGCCGCGGCACCGCAAAGCGTTGCGCCAGCGCGCCGCCGCCGTATTGATCCCAATCCACATGGATCAGCGTCAGATCCCGGTCATACTCCGCATTTTCCGCGCGCAACGCGTCCATCACCCGCTGCTGGCGCGCGCAGGTGCTGCACCATGTGGCGTAGAAATCCAGAATGATCCGCTCGCCGCGGGCCATCGCGTCTTCGGCAACGCCGGGCGCGTAATCGATGAACGCGGCCCGCGCGGCAAAGGGCAACATCAGGCTGGCGCCGGTGAGGCTGAGGAACTGGCGTCGGTGCATATCTTTCTCCTTTAAATCAATATCGACAGGTCTTGGAACCAATAGGGCAGGGTCTCGATCGCCCAGGCGTCGAGCAGGCGAAAGACGCCGAACCACAGGCCCAGCCCGACCAGCACAAAAGTGACGCCAAGCACCGGTTTCGCCTTGCTGGCAATCCCGCGCAGCCAGGCTTGACGCCGCTGCAAGGCGCCGCGCGCACCGTAGGCCAGCGCCAGCATCACCAGCGAGACACCAGCGGCAAAGGCCACCATCACCGCCGCCGCTTGCGCCAAGCCCTCGCCGCTGGCGGCCAGCGCAATCGCGCCGCCCAGCGTCGGGCCGATACAGGGCGACCAGACCGCGCCCAACAGCACGCCGCCCAAGGCCATGCCCAGCGGGCCGGATTGCTGGCCGGTCTGGTCAAGCCGCGAGATGCCGCTGTCGGCGCGGCTCGCCAGTCCCGCGGTGGCGGTGGCAAAGCGGGTGTTCAAAGCGGGCACCAAAAGCACCAAGCCGAAGCCCACCATCACCAGCGCCGAGGCCGCCTCGACGGTTTCGGGCGTGATGCCGAGCGCCGGACCCAGCCGCGCCAGCGCCAGCCCGATGGCAACGAAACTGACCGCCATGCCCGCGGTCAGATACAGCGGCCCGCGGCGGTCGGCGCTTAGCGAGGAGGCCAGGATAATCGGCAATACCGGCAGCACGCAGGGGTTGAGCAGGGTCAAAACCCCGGCGAGGAAACCGAAGACAAGGTCAATCATGAGAGTCGGGCCGTGTTGTGAAGGGGCGCATGATGGACTTTACGCGGCGGCGGCGGAAAAATTGCACCACGCGGCGGCTGATCCCATGACAAATGCGTGATCGCCCCTCCTCTCACAGGCTGCGCTGTCTGAGCGCAATCCCCGCGCCGATCAGCAGCAGCGCCGAGGCGGCCAGCAGGCTTGCCCCGATACTGCCCGCATAATCACCCAAAATCCCCGCCGCATAGGGCCCGATGGTCTGCGCCACCGCGAAGACCACGGTAAACAGGCTGATCGCGCGGCCCCAGCTCTCAGCGGGCAGGTTGCGGCGGGTGAAGGTGGTGATCGCCGGCGGCGCCATGAACACCGAGCCGCCAAAGACCAGCGCCGAAACCAGCAATCCGCCCAACCCCGGCCAAAGCACCGGCAGCGCCGAACCCAAGGCAATCGCGGTCAGCACCATCGCCAGCGGGCGACCGCCGGAATGGCGCGCGAACACCCCGCGCCAGATGAGCGGCGACAGGGTGATGCAGAGGCCCAACAGCACCCAGACCAGCGCCACTTGCAGGGTGCTGGCATCCTGCTCGGCCATCCATGCGGACAGAAAAGTCAGATAGACGATATAACCCAAACCGAAGCCCGCATATCCGGCCAGTTCCGGCAGCATCCGGCGCCATGGCAGCGGGCCGGAGGTGGGGATCGGCGCGCGCGGCGTGCGCGTGGCCCGCGCCGACCACAGGCCCAGCGGCAGGCAAAGCGCGCCAATCCCTCCGGTGATCACCCAGGCCCAGGGCCAGGCGGCATCGCCCCATGCGCCCAGCATCGGCGGCAGGGTCGCGCCGATCAACATGATCGCGGTGCCGCCGCCAGAACCGAACAATATCCCGATCCCCAACGCGCTGCGCTTCGGGTCATCGGCAAACAACCGCGCCGCCAAAGTGCCCGCGGTGGCAAAAGACAGCGCTCCGGCGCCGCCGGTCAGGAACCGCCACAGGCTCTGCCACCACAGGTCCGGCAAGACGCCGGTCGCGGTGATCGCCAGCACCGTGGTGATCAGCCCGACAGAAAACAGCCGGTTCGGAGAGATCCAGCGCAGCGCCATCATCGTGCCGAGCGCGCCCAGAATATACCCCATCGCATTGGCGGTGTTCAGCCAACCGGCCTGCGCGTAACTCCAGCCCAGATCATTGCGCATCGCGGGCAGGATCAGCGAATAGGCAAACCGCGCCAGCCCGTTGGTCACCAACACCCCCAGCGACAATCCGGCGAGGACTAGCCACGGGTTGGGCGGTGCGGTGCGGGGGCGGGTGTGCGTGGTCATCGCGCCTTGATGCCCCGCCCAAAGCCCTGCGACAAGCGAAATACGGGGCAGAAACGCGCCCGCCCTCCCGCATCCATCCCTGCCGCGCGCTTGCATTCACACGCGCCTCAAGCTAGGCCACAGCCCAGAACAGACGGACGCAGAACAGACAGACGGGGCGCGCGCGCAATGGACGGCATTCAGGAACTCAGAGCGAAATACCTCTCGCAAGTGGCTTCGGCCGAGGGTGCCGAGGCGCTGGAAAGCGTGCGGCTGGCCGCGCTTGGCAAAAAGGGCGAGATCAGCCTGAAAATGCGCGAGCTGGGCAAGATGTCGCCCGAGGAGCGCCAGATCGCCGGTCCCGCGCTCAACGGGCTGAAATCCGAGATCGACGCCGCCCTCAAGGCCCGCAAGGCGGCGATGGATGACGCCGCGCTTGACGAGCGGCTCAAGGCCGAATGGCTCGACGTGACCCTGCCCGGACGCGCCCGCGCCAAGGGCACCATTCACCCGATCAGCCAAGTTACCGAGGAATGCGCGGCGATCTTTGCCGATATGGGCTTCCGCGTCGCCGAAGGCCCGCAGATCGAGACCGACTGGTATAATTTCGACGCGCTCAACATCGCGCCCGAACACCCCGCGCGCCAAGAGCATGACACCTTCTTCATGCACCGCGCCGAGGGTGACAACCGCCCGCCGCATGTGCTGCGCACCCATACCAGCCCGGTGCAGATCCGCGCGCTGCAGGATCAGGGCGCCCCGATCCGGGTGATCGCGCCGGGGCGGGTCTACCGGATGGATATGGATGTCACCCATACGCCGATGTTCCACCAGATCGAGGGTCTGGCGATCGACAAGGATATCTCGATGGCCAACCTGAAATGGGTGCTCGAGGAATTCTTCAGCGCCTATTTCGGCACCAAGGTGAAAACCCGCTTCCGCGCTTCGCATTTCCCCTTCACCGAGCCCTCGGCCGAGGTCGATATCCAATGCTCATGGGTCGGCGGACAGTTGCGCGTCGGCGAGGGCGACGGCTGGATGGAGGTGCTGGGCTCCGGCATGGTGCATCCGAATGTGCTGCGCGACGGCGGTATCGACCCCGAGGTCTGGCAGGGGTTTGCCTTTGGCATGGGCATCGACCGGATGGCGATGCTGAAATACGGCATCCCCGACCTGCGCGCCTTCTTTGAGAGCGACCTGCGCTGGCTGCGCCACTACGGCTTCAGCGCCCTGCAAGCCCCGACGATTCACGCGGGCTAAGCCGCGCCGCTGGCGCCGGTTTGGGCGATTGCGCGCCGGTCTGGCCCGATCATGGGCACGCGGCGTCCTCACAAGCCGGATTTCCGCCCCTTCCGCTCTTGCCAGCACCCGCGCGGCTCAACTAGGTTTGGGCGCGCGCGGCGGATCGAAAGCTGCGCCTGGAAGCGACCTAAAGGGATGGAATTTATGACGAAGCGACCCAACCCGGTCTTGGCTGCTGGTGTTCTGGCCCTCATGTTGGCCGGTCCCTTAGCGGCGCAGGATCTCAGCGATGTCATCACCCGGCAGTATCCCGATGGCGGCATCTATGAGGGCACCTTTCTGGACGGGTTGCAGCACGGGCAGGGCACCTACCGCCTGCCCAACGGTTTTGAATACACCGGCGAATGGGCGCAGGGCGAGATCACCGGCACCGGCACCGCGCGCTATCCCAATGGCTCGGTCTATGAGGGTGCGTTTCTCGATGGCAGCCCGCATGGGCAGGGGCGCATGGTCTTTGCCGATGGCTCGTCTTACGAGGGCAATTGGGACGCGGGCCGGATCATGGGCCAAGGCACGCGGCGCTATGTGACCGGCGTGGTCTATACCGGCAACTTCGACGACAGCCAGCCCCATGGCAGCGGCGTGATGGAGCGCCCCGGCGGGCTGCGCTATGACGGCGAATGGGCGCATGGCCAGCGCGAGGGGCAGGGCACGATCACCTATCCCGATGGCTCGAGTTATGTCGGCGGCATGCTCGCCGACCAGCGCCACGGCGAAGGCCGTCTGACCCGCCCCGATGGCACGGTTTACGATGGCGAATGGTCCGAGGATATGCTCAACGGTGCCGGCGTGCTGCGGATGCCCAATGGCGACCGCCGCGAGGGCACCTTCTCGCAGGGGATGTTGCAGGGCGTCGGGCGGTTGATCCTTGCCGATGGCAGCATTTATGAGGGCGCTTTCGTTGATGATCTGCGCCACGGGCAGGGGCGGCTGACCGCTGCTGACGGGCATGTCTATAGCGGCGAATGGGTCACCGACCGGATCGACGGGCGCGGTGTGATGACCGCCCCCGATGGCGCGCGCTACGAGGGCCAGTTCCGCGACGGGGTGCCGGATGGCGAGGGCACGATCACCTATGCCGATGGCACCGGCTACGCCGGCCAATGGGTCGAAGGCCGGATGGAAGGCCAAGGCCGCGCGCGGATGGCCGAGGGGCTGGTCTATGAGGGCGCATTCCGCTCGGGCCGTCCGCATGGCGAGGGCCGGATGGAATACCCTGACGGGCGGATCTATGTCGGCGGGTTCAACGCCGGTGTGCGCGAGGGGCAGGGCGTGATGGTCTACCCCGATGCCACTCGCTACGAGGGCGCCTTTGTCGATGGCGAGCGCGAGGGGCAGGGCACGATCACGCTGGCCGACGGTTTCACCTATACCGGCCAATGGCGCGGCGGGCGCATCGAGGGGCGCGGCACCGCCACCTATGCCTCGGGCGACGTCTATGAGGGCGAATTCGTCAATGGCGAGCGCGTCGGACAGGGCGAATTGCGCTATGCGGCGGGGCAGGTGGTCTCGGGCCGCTGGGAAATGGGCGTGCTGGTCGAGCCGGACATTGCCGAAACAGCAGACGACACCGCGGAACCGGCGGGCGAAGGCGGCTGATCAGCGCGGCTTGGCAGCGTCCAAAAGCGCGAAAAACGCCTCTTCATCCAGCACGCGGGTGCGGTGACCGGCCTCGATCATCGCCTCGACCTGCCGCAGTTTGCTGCTCTTGCGCGCCGGTGCGGTCTGGCCCAGCGGCAGTTCCTGATCCGCATTGGTGCCACCCACCACCAGCAGCGACAGGCCGGGCTCGACGCGCGACACCACCTTGAGCCCGACCTCGGCGGCCATCTCCGCCGCCGCCATCCGCGATACCCGCAGCTTGCCGGTCAGACAGAGGCTAAACCCGTAAAGCGCGCCCTGCGGGTTGCCTTCACGCGCTGCCGTCCGCCGTGGTGCGGAAGGTTTGGCAGAGCGCGTGCGCGGTGTCGGACCAGCAAGCAGATCAAAGCTGTGACCGGTGGCTTTCTCGGCGGCCAGCACCACCAAAGCAGCGGCGCGGGCATCCTCGGCGGCGTCATGGTGCCGGAACTCGAGGTTAAGAAACTCCTTGAGACTGGCCAACCCATGCCCGCCATTGCCCTTGAGTTGCGGCCACGCGCGCCGCGCAATCCGCACACTGTCATGCCAAGTGCTGGCCAACGGCGGGATCCGCCCCGCATCACAGGCGGCATTCATCGCCCGCCGGTCAAAGCCGCTGTGCTGGACCAGTGGAAACGCCTCAAGCAGCGGGCGCAGGGGCTGTAAAACCCGCGCGAAGTCAGGGGCATGGCGCACCTTGCGCGCATCAATCCCGTGCAAGTCGCTGTTGAAATCATGGAACACACCGCCGGGGTCGACCAGCACATCCAGCATGGTCATCGCCCCGTCGCTGGCGGTGCAGGCCAGCCCGATCTGGCAAATACTCGCCGCCGACCCATTGGCGGTTTCCACATCCAAAGCGACGAATCGCAATTCGCGCTGGCGCAGATCGCCGACCAGCGCCTCCAGCCCTTGGGCGTCGCTGTCGCTATGGAAAAATCGGTGCAGGTTCGCCATGTCTCGGGGCCATATCTCAGGGGAAAGCGAGTGTCGCGCGTTGCGGTGCGAGATTCAACCGGCCCGCCCCCGCGCTATGTCTCAGATAAGAAAACGGCCCCCGAATCAGCATCCGGGGGCCATCTAAACTCATCAAACGCGGGCGCAGGCTCAGGCCTTATCGTCCTCGTCGCTCTCGTCTTCGGCATCATCGGGCAAGTTAAAGAAGCTGTCCGCGTCCGAATAATCGACCTTGTCTTTCTTCTCGTCGTCATCCGCGGCTTTGCTGCCACCCAAGGTAAAGGCCTCAAGCCCTTCCATATTGCTGGGCAGGCGCGGCTCGGCGGGCATCTCGAGCGACTGCTCGGTCGAGACCAGCTTGCGACGCTCGTCGTCACTCATCACGCCACCTTCGGCGGCCTTTTTCTTGGCGGCTTTCTGGACTTCGGCGTCCAGTTCCGACTGGCGGCACAGACCCAGAGCAACCGGATCAATCGGTTGAATATTCTGGATATTCCAATGCGTGCGCTCGCGGATCGCCTGAATCGACGGGTTCGTGGTGCCGACCAGCTTGCGGATCTGCGCATCGGCCAGCTCGGGGTGGAATTTCACCAGCCAGAGGATCGACGCCGGGCGGTCCTGACGCTTGCTGAGCGGCGTGTAACGCGGTCCACGGCGCTTTTCCTCGCCGACAGCGGCGGGGTTATGCTTGAGCTTGAGCACATAACGCGGATCGGCCTCGCCCTTTTTGATCTCGATCTCGTCCAACTGGTTGTGGCCGATCGGGTCAAAGCCTTTCACGCCGGTGGCAACGTCACCATCGGCGATCCCCTGCACCTCAAGTTCGTGCAGGCCGCAAAAATCAGCGATTTGCTTGAAGCCGAGCGTCGTATTGTCCACAAGCCAGACGGCAGTGGCTTTGGCCATCAGGGGTTTTGCCATCGTTTCGGTCCTTACATCGTGCGAGGGGCGCGCATGCCGGCGCGCCTGCTGGGCGAACCAGCCACGACCGCCGGGCCGTGCATCCTCGATTTCGGGGAATGGAGCGTATATAAGCCCCTTGCCCATCCGAGGAAAGAGAAAATGCGCCCAACCCATCGACTGCTTTGCGCCCTTGTGCCGATTATCGCCGCGCTGGGCCTTTTCGCCGCGCCCACCGCACAGGCGCAGAACCACGCGGGGGAGTTTGACCACTATCTCCTCGCGCTCAGCTGGATCCCCGCCTATTGCGCCGAAGACGGCGACGCCCGCGATGATCCGCGCTGCGAAGACGACAGCGCCATCGGCTGGGCAGTCCACGGGCTCTGGCCGCAGCATGCGCGCGGCGACTGGCCCGAATATTGCACCACCAATGAACGCAACCCCTCGCGCCGCGAAACCGCAGATCAGGCGGATCTCTTTGGCGCGTCGGGCGCGGCATGGCACCAGTGGAACAAACACGGGCGCTGCACAGGCCTCTCGTCGCGCAATTACTACCGGCTGGTGCGCCATGCGGTGGATCAAATCGCGCTGCCCGAGGTCTTCGAGGCGATCACCCGCGAATTCGAGATTGATCCCGATGTCATTGAGGCCGCCTTTATCGAGGCCAACCCCGGGTTGACCCATGACATGCTGGTGACCTCCTGCCCCGGTGGCGAGATGGTGGAATTGCGCGTCTGTCTGACCCGCGATCTGGAGCCGCGCCTGTGCGACGCCGCCACCCTGCGCCGCGAATGCCGCTATGAGAGCACGCGGCTTTTGCCGCTGCGCTAGGTGGTGCTGGGCCGACTTGCGGGCGGGCAGGGCGTTTTGACCTCGACTGCCTGCTTTTCTTGCCTGTCCGAATGGGCTAACAGAGCGGCGAACGCGTGATTAAACCTAAGGTCTGGCGATGAAATTCACCCTATCGTGGCTCAAGGAGCATCTGGAAACCGACGCAAGCCTTGATCAGATTGTCGAGGCGCTGACCGATCTGGGTCTGGAAGTCGAAGAAGTCGTGGACCCGGTCGCCACGCTGGGCGCCTTCCGCATCGCCCGCGTGATCGAGGCCGCGCAGCATCCCGACGCCGACCGTCTGCGCCTGTGCCGCGTCGAAACCTATCCCGACGGGCCGGAAGGCGCCGCCGAAGAAGTGCAGGTCGTCTGCGGCGCACCCAATGCGCGCACCGGCATGCTGGGTGTCTTTGCGCCCGTCGGCACCCATGTGCCCGGCACCGGCGTTGACCTGAAACCCGGGGTGATCCGCGGGCAGGCCTCGAACGGGATGCTCTGTTCCGAGCGCGAGCTGGAACTCAGCGACGAGCATGACGGGATTATCGAACTCCCCGAGGATGCGCCGGTCGGCGTGCGCTATATTGATTACGCCGGTCTCAACGACCCGATGATCTATATCAAGATCACCCCGAACCGCCCCGATGCGCTGGGCGTGCGCGGCGTTGCCCGCGACCTTGCCGCGCGCGGTCTCGGCACGTTGAAACCTCTCGATGTGACGCCGGTCGAGGGCCAGTTCGCCAGCCCGCTGCGGGTGGAGATCGAGGCCTCGCTCAAAGAAAAGGGCTGCCCGCTGTTTGCCGGACGGGTGATCCGCGGCGTCAAAAACGGCCCCTCGCCGCTCTGGCTGCAACAGCGGCTCAAGGCGATCGGGCTGCGGCCGATTTCGGCGCTGGTCGATATCACCAATTTCTTCACCGTGGCGCTGAACCGCCCACTGCACGCGTTTGACGTCGGCAAACTGCAGGGCGACCTGTTGCGCATCCATCCGGTGGATGGTGGCGAAGACATCGCGGCGCTGGATGATAAAACCTACACGCTGCAAGCAGCTATGATGGGGATTTCCGACGCTGAGGGCGTCGCCAGCATCGCCGGTATCATGGGCGGCGAGCGCACCGGCTGCACCGAAGAGACCGTCGATGTGTTCCTCGAATCCGCCTATTGGGACCCAATCACCGTCGCCACGACCGGCCGCGCGTTGAAAATCAACTCGGATGCGCGCTACCGCTTCGAGCGCGGCGTGGACCCTGACTTCACCCTGCCCGGGCTGGAACTGGCCACCCGCATGGTGATGGAACTCTGCGGCGGTGAGCCGGGCGACGTGGTGCAAGATGGCGCCGTGCCCGACACCAGCCGCGCCTATAAGTTCGACGCGACACGCGTGGCCAGTCTGGTCGGCATGGAGATCCCAGAAGCCGAGCAGCGCGCCACGCTGGAGGCGCTTGGCTTTACGCTGGACGGCGATATGGCGACCCCGCCAAGCTGGCGCCCCGATGTTTTGGGCGAGGCCGATCTGGTCGAGGAAGTGGCGCGGATAGCCTCGCTGAGCAAACTCGAGGGCAAGCCCTTGCTGCGCCCGACGCCGGGCGTGCCGGCGCCGATCCTCACGCCGATGCAAAAGCGCGAACGCCTCGCGCGGCGCACGATTGCGGAACTCGGCTATCATGAATGCGTCACCTACAGCTTCATCGACCGCGACTCGGCGCAGCTGTTTGGCGGCGGTTCTGACGCCATGTCGCTGCAAAACCCGATCTCGAGCGAGATGACCCATATGCGCCCCGATCTGCTGCCCGGCCTGTTGCAGGCTGCCGCGCGCAATCAGGCGCGGGGGGCGATGGATCTGGCGCTGTTTGAACTCGGGCCGGTGTTTAGCGGTGGCGAGCCGGGCGAAGAGGCGGTGCATGCCACCGGTCTGCTGGTCGGCGCCAATGCCGCCCGCGACCCCCATGGAAGCCGCCGCATGGTGGATCTTTATGACGCCAAGGCCGATGCCGAAGTGGTGCTGGAGGCGCTGGGCGCACCGGCGCGGATGCAGGCCGACCGCAAGGTCGCCGAGTGGTTCCATCCGGGCCGCGCGGGTCGCTTGACGCTGGGGCCGAAACTGGCGCTGGCGACATTCGGCGAGGTGCACCCGAAGGTGCTGAAAGCCTACGGCATCAAAGGCGCGGCGGTGGCGTTCAGCGTCCTGCCCGCCGCGGTGCCGCTGCCGCGCAAAGCCACCTCGACCCGCGCCGCCCTGGTGATGAACGACCTGCAAGCGGTGGATCGCGATTTCGCCTTTGTCGTTGACGCCGAGGTCGAAGCGCTCAGCGTGGTCAACGCCGCGCAGGGCGCCGATAAAGCGCTGATCGAGCGGGTTTCGGTGTTTGACGTCTTTGCCGGCGAAAAGGCCGAGGCACAGATGGGCGCGGGCAAAAAGTCGCTGGCGATCACCGTGCATCTGCAGCCGACAGCGAAGACCTTGACCGAGGAAGAGCTTGCCACGGTCAGCGCCAAGATCATCGACAAAGTGGCGAAAGCCACGGGCGGCGTTCTGCGCGGGTAACCGGGCACTATAGGGGCGGCGCTTGGGGGCATCGAGCCCCCGCGCGCCGCATGGGGCCCGCCCCATACGCGGCCAAGGGGGTTTTCCACCCCCTTGGGGACCCCCGAGGATATTTCTGGCACAAAGATGAGGGGGCTTATCTCGGGGCGGCGGCGCGGCGCAGGCGGTCGTTGATCGCGCGGCCAAGGCCGATCTCGGGGATCGGGGCGAAGGCGATGCTGCCCTCCGGTCCGGCCTCTGCGTCGGCTTTATGCAGGATATGAAACAGATTGGCGGCGGCTTCGGTGAGATCACCGGAGGCAGACAGCGTCAAAGCCGCGCCCTCTGTCGGGCCGAAGCCGATATAGGTCTCGGCGGGGTCGGGTTTGGTGACGTCCAGCCGCACACGCCCGCGCGGGGCGTAATGCGAGGCGAGCTGGCCGGGGGCGGTAACGCCGGAGGTCTCGGGCGGCAGCAATCTGGTGCCGAGCGCCTCTTCGATGGTCTCACCGGCAAGCCCCCCTTCGCGCAACAGGCGCGGGGTGTCTCCGCGGGCGTCGAGAATGGTGGATTCGACACCGACATTGCAAGCGTCCGCGTCGATCACCGCGTCGATACGCCCGTCGAGCCCGTCCAGCACATGGCGCGCGGTCACCGGGCTGATCCGCCCCGAAGGGTTCGCCGAAGGCGCGGCAATCCCCCCGCCGAACGCCGTGAGCAACTCCCGCGCGGTGGGATGCGCGGGGAGGCGGATCGCCACGCTGTCGAGACCGGCGGTGACCAGGGGCGAGAGCGGGGAGCCCGCGCGCAGGGGCAGCACCAGGGTCAGCGGGCCGGGCCAGAAGGCGGTGGCGAGTTGGCGCGCCAAAGGGGTGAGATCGGCGTAATCCGGCACCTGCTCGAGAGCCGCCAGATGCACGATCAGCGGGTTGAAACTGGGCCGTCCCTTGGCCGCGAAAATCCCCGCCACCGCGTGATCATTACAGGCATCACCGGCGAGCCCGTAGACGGTCTCGGTGGGCAGGGCAAGAAGCCCGCCACGGCGCAGGATCGCCGCGCCCTGGGCGATTGCGTCTGCGGTGTCGGGCAGGGTGAGGGTCTGCAGCATCGGTTTCATCGGCCCCGCAGCTGGCGGCAAAACCGGCGAAACCGGAGGCCGTGACGCTGCGTTTTGATTTGTCTGACTGGCGAATATCTTTAACTTGCCGGATACAGCCCAAGGTCCGGCTTGCCAAGCGTTTCGATGGCTTTAAAAGCCGAACCAGCACTGTTGCCGCGATGATCCTGCCCCTGCCACCGGAGTTCTCCCCATGCCCTATACCTCGCCCGTTGCCGAATTCCGGTTCCTGCTGGACCATGTGCTGGCCTATGCGAAATTGGCGCAGACCGAGACCTTCGCCGAGGCCGACGCCGAGACCACCGATGCGATCCTGACCGAACTCGGGCGGCTTTGCGATGACGTGATGGCGCCGGTCAACCGCGCCGGTGATCTGACGCCCGCGGTGCTGGAAAACGGCATTGTGCGCACCTCGCCGGGGTTCAAATCAGCCTATCAGGCGATTGCCGAGGGTGGCTGGCTGGGGATCAGTGCCGATCCCGAGTTTGGCGGCATGGGCCTGCCGCAGACCCTGAACACGGCGATGAACGAGATGATGTCGGGCGCCTGTCTGGCGCTGCAACTCTGCCCGCTGCTCAGCCAGGGCCAGATCGAGGCGCTGGAGCATCACGCCAGTGACGAACTCAAGGCGCTTTACTTGCCGAAACTGACCTCGGGCGCTTGGACCGGCACGATGAACCTGACCGAGCCGCAGGCGGGCTCGGATGTCGGCGCGCTGACCACCAAGGCCACCGCGAACGGCGATGGCAGCTATGCGGTCACCGGTCAGAAAATCTTTATCACCTGGGGCGATCATGATGTCGCCGAGAATGTCTGCCATCTGGTGCTGGCGCGGCTGCCCGATGGTGCGCCGGGCACGCGCGGGATCAGCCTGTTCATGGTGCCGAAGTTCCTGCCTGATGAGGGCGGCAACCCCGGTGAGCGCAATGACCTGCGGGTGGTGTCGCTGGAGCATAAGCTCGGCATCCACGGCTCGCCCACCTGTGTGATGAGCTTTGAAGGCGCCAAAGGCTGGCTGGTCGGCAAGGAAAACGGCGGCATGGCGGCGATGTTCACGATGATGAACAACGCCCGCCTCGGCGTTGGCGCGCAGGGCATCGGCGTCGCCGAGGCCGCCTATCAACACGCGCTTTCCTATGCGCAGGACCGCGTGCAGGGCAAAACCCCGCTGGGCAAGGGCGCGATCATCGACCACGCCGATGTGCGCCGGATGCTGGCGACGATGAAAGCCGAGATTTTCGCCGTGCGCGCCATCGCGCTGGCCTGCGGGCTGTCGATGGATATGGCCAAGGCCGGGAATGACCCGCATTGGCAGGCCCGCGCCGCGCTCTTGACCCCGATCGCCAAGGCGCATGGCACCGATATCGGCTGCGAAGTCTCCAGCATGGGGGTGCAGATCCACGGTGGCATGGGGTTCATTGAGGAAACCGGCGCCGCGCAATTCTTCCGCGATGCGCGGATCACCCCGATCTATGAGGGCACCAACGGCATTCAGGCGATGGACCTTGTCGGGCGCAAGATGATGGACGGCGGCGAGGCGGCCTTCCGGCTGCTGCAAGAGGTCGAGGATTGCGCCGAGAACGCGCGCACGCAGCTGGCGGAACTGGCCAATCCGGTCTGGGACGCGGCCGAAACCCTGCGCGAGGCGACCGAATGGCTGGTCGCGCAGGACGCCAACACCCGCAACGCCGGTGCCGTGCCCTATCTGCGCGCCTTTGCCCGTGTGCTCGGCGCGCATTACCACTTGAAAGCCGCGATTGCCGACCCGCAAGGCGCCCGCGCGCGGCTGGCGAAAGTGTTCATCGACCGCATCCTGCCCGAGCATAGCTCGCTCTTGGTGCAGGCCCGCGCCGGAGCCGAGCAGCTTTACGCGCTTTCGCCCGAGGATCTGGAAAGCGCATGACCAAACTCGCAGACCGCGCCGAGATGGGCGGCATCCGATATCCATTTGAAACCGCACCCGAGCTTGGCGAGGCGATTGAGGTCGCGCCGGGGATCCTCTGGGCGCGGATGCCGCTGCCGATGCAGCTCGATCACGTCAATGTCTTTGCGTTGGATGACGGTGACGGCTGGACCCTGATCGACACCGGTTTCGACACCGGCAAAACCCGCGCGGCTTGGACCCGGCTGATCGAGGGCCCCTTGGGCGGGCGCAAGATCAACCGCATCGTCATCACCCATCACCACCCCGATCACATCGGCCTCGCGGGCTGGTTCCAGTCCGAGCATGGCGCGGAACTGGTCACCACCCGCACCGCTTGGTTGTTCGGGCGGATGTTGCTGCTGGATGTGCATAGCGCGCCGGTGCCCGAAACCGTCGCCTATTGGCGCGGTGCGGGCATGCCGGAAGTGATTATCGCCCAGCGTCTGGCGGAAAAACCGTTCAATTTTGCCGATGTGGTGGCGCCGATGCCCTTGGGGTTCACCCGCATCAAAGAGGGCGACAGCATCCATATGGGCGGGCGCGACTGGCAGGTGCGCACGGGCGACGGCCATGCGCCGGAACATGCGACCTTCTGGAGCGAGGCGGATAATCTGGTGCTCGGTGGCGATCAGCTACTGCCGGGGATTTCGGCCAATTTGGGCGTCTATCCGACTGAGCCCGACGCCGATCCGGTCAGCGACTGGATCGTCTCCTGCCGCCGCTTGGGCGCCTATGCCACGGACGAGCAACTGATCCTGCCGGGGCATAAACTGCCGTTCACCGGCCTGCCGCTCAGGCTGCGGCAGATGGTCGAGAACCATGAGGGCGCGCTGGACCGGCTGGAGGCGCATCTGACAGAGCCGAAAACCGCCGCGCAATGCTTCATGCCGCTGTTCAAACGCGAGATCGAGGGCGCCGCTTACGGCATGGCGCTGGTCGAATCGGTGGCGCATTTGAACCATCTCTTGGTGCAGGGGCGGGTGACGCGGCAGCGCAACGCAGCGGGCGCTTGGGAATGGCAGGCGCTAAGCGGCACGGGCCACAAGGCCTCCGCGTAACCTCGCCGGATCGCTCATGAACCGCAAATGCGGGTGACAGAGCGCGCCCTATCCGCTAAACGAATCTCAACACACGACCGAATAGGAGACATCATGTCGGAACACGAGCACGGATCCATGGACACCAGCGCCCAAGAAGCCACCTTTCACGGGTTTCTGCGCTTCGGGGCAATCACCTTTGCCGTGGTGATCGGCACGCTGATCTTTCTGGCTCTGGTAGGCGCCTAAGCCTCTGCGACCGGCGCAATCGCCGCCGGTCGTCTCTGTGGCGCAGGCGCGGCCACCCATCACAACGATATAGGACCCTTCCATGACGCATCTCACGCGCCTTCTGGCTCTTTGCTCGGTGTTGATATTGGCCGCCTGCACCAAACCCGTGGTCTGGGCCCCCGAAGAGGATGTGATCGCCGCGCGCTATGTGCATGACGGTCCTACCGAAATCGTGGTTTACAACGTGATCAACAACGAGAGCGGGCGCGGCGAGCATGCGGCGCTGTTGATCAACGCCAGCCAGCGGGTGCTGTTTGATCCGGCGGGCTCATGGACCCACCCTGAGTCGCCCGAGCGGCATGATGTCCATTACGGCATCACCCCGCGACAGCTGTTTCGCTATACCTATTACCACGCGCGGCGCACCCATCACGTGCGTATCCAGCATCTTGAGGTGCCGCCCGCCACCGCCGAATATATCCTGCGGCTGGCCGAGCAAAACGGCCCCGTCGCCGATGCCTATTGCGCGCGCTCGATCTTTGATGTGCTGCGGCAGGTGCCCGGCTTTGAAGGCTTCGAGCCCTCCTTCTACCCGAACCGCCTGTCCGAGCAATTCGCACAGGTGCCGGGCGTGACCGAAGAGCGGATTTATTCCGACGCCGAACCCACCGAGCGCCAGCAATACACCCAATAAGCCGCGCTCACGGCGCGCCATGGGCGGCGCACAGGGTCACATCAAATACGACAGCAGCGCCAGCACCGCCACACCGGCGACCATCGCGGCAATGACGTTTTTCGTCCAGACACCGACCAGCAGGGTCACCGCCGCCGCGATCAGTTTCGCCGGATCGGGCATGCTCTCGCCCAGTTCCGGCAGGAAGATCTGCGGTGCCATCAATCCGGGGATCACCGCGACGGGCGTATAGCGCAAGAGACGCTGCACCCGTGGCGACAGCTCGCGCTTGCCGATCAGCGCCAGAAACGAGAACCGCAGCAAAAAGGTGCCGATCGCCATCAGCACAATCATCACCCAGATGGTCAGTGTCGCGCTCATGTCCATGTTCCCCGTTTCACCATCCAGCTTTCGACCAAAGCGCCGGTGCCCATCGCCAGCAGCGCCGCCAAAATCAGCCCCAAGGAATAGGGCACCCCGCTGAGCAATAGCGCCGCCACCACCGACATCAGCGCCGCCGCCACATGCGCCATGGTGCGCAGCATCGGGCCGATCATCGCGGTGAAGGCAATCGGCACGGCAAAGCCCAGCGGCACCCAATCGGGGATCAGATTGCCGGCAATCACCCCGACCAGCGAGGCCGCCACCCAAGTCGGCCAGACCAGCGCCGCGACGCCCATATAATAGGCGACCTTCTCGCCAAGGCTCATCCGCGGGCGGTTCTCGTATTCAATCGCCGAGAGCGCATAGGTCTGATCGACCATAAAATAGCCCAGCATCGCCCGCTGCCAGAGCGGCGCCTGCCCCAGATGCGGCGCCAGCGCGGCGGAATACATCGCCATCCGCGCATTCACCGCCAGCGCGGTAAAGATCACGATTGCCAGCGGTGCCTGTTCGGTCAACAGCTGGATCGCGGCCAATTGCGCGGCACCGGCATAGGTGCCGATGGTAAAGGCCATCGCCTGCGAGACGGTAAATCCGGCCTCCAGCGCGACCACGCCGAACACCAACCCGAATGGCGCGACGATCAACACGAAGGGCAGGGCATTGCGGTAGCCGCGCCAGAAGGCGCGCCGCGCATTGGGCGTCTCGCTGGAGGGGGAGGGCATAGGGGTCATCCGAAAATACGGGTCACGCGACCCAAAAGCATGAAAGCACGGGCCGAGCGGGTCTCGGCAAACCGCGCGATATCGCCGTCACTGGCCTGCGCCTCGAACACCGCGAACTGCCGGTCAAAGGCGCGCAGAAACCTATGCGAGGAATCGCGGAACTCGGGGTCCGAGCGCATGCGCCCGTAGGTCAGCGCCAGACACGAGCGGTCGCGGATGCCGCCCAGTGCCGCCACCTCACGCCCCCGCGCACCCTGCGCAAAGGCGCGCCAGATTTCGGGACGCGCACGGTCGGGGCGCAGGTCATCCATATAGATACCCTCTTGCGAGAGCGTGGTCAGAACATCCTGCGCGGCGCGGATCAACTCGGCGGCGGCGTGGTTTTGCATCGCACGGCGCAGCGCCTCGAAACCGGCCTCGTCGCTTTCGTCCTCGGGGAAATGCAGCGCGCGGATGAAATCATCGGTCTCGACCGGCGCGACCAGTGACAAAGGATTATCGAGCGCCAGAACCGGCTGCGTGCTGTCCCCCTCGCCGTCCTCATCGCCCTCGGCGCGCGGATTGCCGGGGTTGCCGGGGCGGGGCAGGCGCGATCCCAAGGGCACCCGCCGCGTCGAAAACATCGCCAGCGCGGTCTCGTGATTGCGTTGCGCGGCGGCGATCTCGTCGAGCTTTTCCTCGACCGTGGGTTTCAGCGCCAGACCGGCCGCCTGCTGGTCGCGGATCCAGCCGCGCCGCATGCTTTCGACGGTCAGATGCAGGCGTTTGGATTCGTCGCGCATATCCCGCGCCGCACGCAGCACCAGAACCGCCAGCCAGATCAGCGCAATCGGCAGGAACACCGCCAGAACCACGACGATCAGCCCTAAAGTGTCCGAGATTTGCCGCCCCTGTAGCCCCAGCACTCGAAACGCCGTCGCCAGCATAACCAGCCAGACCAGCGACAGCACAAAGGCCAGCACCTCGCCCGAGATACCCTTGCGTTTGGCCTGTTTCGGCGCGCTGCTATCGCGCGCCGCTGCGGCTGTGGTGCTGTCAGTGGCGCGCGGGATTTGCGGTGGTTTTATCTGGCGATCGGGCATGCCGACGCTCAACGAAACGCGATCGAGATCACTTCATAGCTGCGCTCGCCACCGGGGGTGCGCACTTCGACCGAATCGCCTTCTTCCTTGCCGATCAGGGCGCGGGCGATGGGGGATTTGATGTTCAGCAATCCCTTTTCGATATTCGCCTCGGCCTCGCCGACAATCTGATAGGTGCGCTCTTCGTCGGTGTCCTCATCGGCAATCGTCACCGTGGCACCGAATTTAATCGCGCCCGAGAGCTTTGCCGGATCAATCACTTCGGCACGGCCAATCAGCCCCTCAAGCTCTTTGACGCGGCCCTCGATGAAGCTCTGCTTTTCACGCGCCGCGTGATATTCTGCATTCTCGGACAGATCGCCATGCTCGCGCGCATCCGAGATCGCTTTGATCACCGCTGGACGCTCCACGCTTTTAAGCTGGCGCAATTCTGCCTCAAGGGTTTCGAAGCCACGGCGTGTCAGGGGAAACTTTTCCATCTGCCCTCGCATATAAATGAAAAGCCCACGGCAAAAAGCCGAGGGCAATGACGTCTCGTTTCGTTAGCATGACAGCAAGGCCGAGGGAAATGCAAGCCCCAGCGCTGAACATGCGCGGGCGGGTGCAGCACCGAGTGCAGCACTGGGGGCGGGCCGTGGCGGATTATGCAAATAGATTGCGCGGGGGCGATTCTTACGCGCAGTCCCAATTGACCGCAGCGGGGTGCAAAGGCTATCCAGACGCGAAAGAATATTGCGTTAGACGCGCATTTAACATCCCAGCCAGACGCCAACAGCAGGAGCCACCATGTCCGAGATCGAACGCGAAGCGATGGAATATGATGTCGTTATCGTCGGAGCCGGCCCCGCGGGGCTTTCGGCGGCGATACGGCTCAAGCAATTGGACGCCGATCTTGAGGTCGTGGTGCTGGAAAAGGGCTCGGAAGTGGGCGCGCATATCCTCTCGGGCGCGGTGCTTGATCCCTCGGGGCTGACCCGCTTGATGCCCGACTGGAAGGAAAAAGGCGCGCCGCTTAATGTGCCGGTGACCAAGGACAACTTCTATATGCTCGGCGAGGGGGGCGGCATTCGCGTGCCCAATTTCCCGATGCCGCCGTTGATGAACAACCACGGCAATTACATTGTCTCGATGGGCAATGTCTGCCGCTGGATGGCCGAACAGGCCGAAGAACTGGGCGTCGAGATTTTCCCAGGCATGGCCGCTTCGGAACTGGTTTATGAGGGCGACCGCGTCAAAGGCGTGGTGGCCGGCGAATTCGGCAAAGAGCCGGACGGCAGCCAAGGGCCGAACTATGAGCCGGGCATGGAATTGCACGGCAAATATGTCTTCATCGCCGAGGGTGTGCGCGGCTCGCTGGCCAAGGAAATCTTGGCGAAATATGAGCTGTCAAAGGGCAAATCCCCGCAGAAATTCGGCCTCGGGATGAAAGAAATCTGGGAGATCGACCCCGAGAAACACAAAGAGGGCACGATCACCCACACCATGGGCTGGCCGCTGAACAATAACGCGGGCGGCGGGTCGTTCATCTATCACTTTGAAAACAATCAGATCCTGATCGGTTTCGTGGTGCATCTGAACTACCAGAACCCGCATCTCTACCCCTATGCGGAATTCCAGCGCTTCAAACATCACCCGATGGTCGCCGACCTGCTCGAGGGCGGCAAACGTGTGGCCTACGGCGCCCGCGCGATTTCCGAGGGTGGCTGGCAGTCGGTGCCCAAAGTCACCTTCCCCGGCGGCGTTTTGCTGGGCTGCTCGGCCGGTCTGGTCAACGTGCCGCGGATCAAGGGCAACCACAACGCGATGCATTCCGGCATCGAGGCCGCCGAGGCCGCGTTCGAGGCGATCAAAGCCGACCGCGCGGGCGATGAATTGACCGCCTATGAAGAGACCCTGCGCAACGGCCCGATTGGCAAAGACCTGAAAAAAGTGCGCAACGTCAAGCCGATGTGGTCAAGATGGGGGCTCTTGCCCTCGCTGGCGCTGGGCGGTTTGGATATGTGGACCAACACGCTGGGTTTCACGCTGTTCGGCACGCTCAAACACGGCAAGAACGACGCGAAAGCCACCGGCGAGGCGGCGAAATTCAAGAAAATCGACTATCCGCGCCCCGATGGTGTGCTGTCCTTCGACCGGCTGACCAACGTCGCCTTCAGCGCCACCAACCACGAAGAATCGCAGCCCGCGCATCTGAAGCTCAAGGATCCCTCGATCCCGATTGCGGTCAACCTGCCCAAGTTCGACGAACCGGCGCAGCGCTATTGCCCGGCAGGCGTGTATGAAGTGGTTGAAAAGGATGGCAAAAAAGAATTCGTCATCAATTTCCAGAACTGCGTGCACTGCAAGACCTGCGACATCAAGGACCCCAGCGAGAACATCAACTGGACCACGCCGCAGGGTGGGGACGGGCCGAATTACCCCAATATGTAAGCGCAGCGCATGTCCCGCGTCACCGGCTTGAACCCCTTGCCCTGACGCGGGCGTGATCGCGCGCGGCGATTTCGCGGCGGCAGGGCGATTGCTCTTGCCGGTATGGGCGGCTACATCTTGGGTGATACGGCTGCATTTGGCCGCACACACCGGGAGAAAATCTTGCCCCGACTGATGAATTTACGCCCGCTTGCCGTCGGTATTCTGATCGGCGCCCTTGGATTAAGCAGCGCCACCGAGGGTGCGGCGCAGGGCACGGCGGGGGCGTTTCTGGCCGCCCGCGAAGCCGGAATGCGCAATGATATGGCCCGCGCGATCCCCTATCTTGAGCGCATCTTGCGTACCAATCCCGACAACCTTGGCGCGCTGGAAAATGCCTCGGTCTCGGCGTTTTCCATCGGCGAGTATGACCGCGCCGCCGAACACGCCGCGCATCTCGCCGCGCTGGACCCCAGCAACCGCGCCGCCGCCTTGATCCTGCTCGCCGAAGCCTTCCAATCTGAAGACTACGCCACCGCACTGGCGATCACCGAGGGCGAGGTTGAAATCCACCCGCTGCTCGATGAGCTGGCGCGCGCTTGGGCGCATATGGGGGAGGGGCGGATGTCCGAGGCGCTGGACCTCTTGGACGAGCTTTCCAGCCAGCCGGGCATGGCCGCTTTCGCCCGCTATTGCCGCGCATTGGCGCTGTCGCTGGTCGGCGATGTCGAGGGCGCGCTGGCGATCATCGAGGCCCCCGAGGACGGTGTCGCCCAGACCCTCAACCGGCGCGGCTATCACGCCTATGCGCAGCTTTTGGGCCTGTCGCAGCGGTTTGACGACGCGCTTGACCTGATCGACGCGGTTTTCGCCGGCTCCACCGATGCAGGCGTTGCCGCGATGCGCGCCGCCTATGAGGCGGAGAACGCGCTGCCCTTTGACCTGATCACCACCCCCGCCGAAGGCATGGCCGAGGTGCTGGCGGTAATGGCCAATGCGATTCGCTCGGCGCAAAACCCGCATGAAGCGCTGATCTACGCCCATGCCGCGGTGCGGGTGAACCCCGCGCTGACCGATGCGCAACTGATGATCGGCCAGATCCTCGAAGACCTTGGCCAGCCCGAACAGGCGCTCGACGCCTACGCCAGCATTCCCGAGGGTGACGGCTTCAGCATGGCCGCGCGCATGGGGCAGGCGCAGGTGCTGGAAACGCTGGGCGATATGGAGGCAGCGATTGCCGAACTCACCGATCTGGCGGCGGAACACCCGCAATCCCATGTCGCGGTGCAGGTTCTGGGCGATTTCCAGCGCCGCGATACCCAGTTTGACGCGGCGATCACCTCCTATACCCAAGCCTTCGCGTTGATGGAGGCGCAGGGCATCTCGCCGAATTGGCAGACGTGGTTCTCGCGCGCCGTGGCCTATGAACGCTCGCGCCGCTGGCCCGAGGCCGAGGCCGATTTCCGCGCCGCGCTGGAAATCGAGCCGAACCAGGCCACGGTGTTGAATTACCTCGGCTATTCGCTGGTTGAACGCGGCGAATCCCTCGACGAGGCGCTGGAGATGATCGAACGCGCCGTCGCCGCCGAACCCGACAGCGGCTATATCACCGACAGTCTGGCTTGGGCGCTGTTCCGCCTCGGGCGTTATGAGGAGGCAGTGCCGCATATGGAGCGCGCGGTGGAATTGGAGCCGACCGATCCGATCCTCAACGACCATCTGGGCGATGTCTATTGGGTGGTTGGTCGCCAACGCGAGGCGCGGTTCCAATGGCGCCGTGCGCTGTCGTTTGGGCCGAGCGAAGACATGAATAGCGAGCTGATCTACCGCAAGCTCGACATCGGGCTCGAGGCCGCGCGCGAGGAATTTGACGAGCCGCCGCTGCGTCTGGCGCCCGCAGACACCGAGTGATGACCGAAGTTTCCGCGCTGGCTCCGGCCAAGATCAACCTGACGCTGCATGTGATCGGCCAACGCTCTGATGGCTATCATCTGCTGGATTCGCTGGTGGTGTTCACCGAATTGGGCGATGAGATCGCCCTGCGCGAGGCCGATGCGCTGTCGCTCGAAATCACTGGCGCGCAGGCCGCCGGTCTGGCCGCCGAGCCTGACAATCTGGTGCTCCGCGCCGCACGTTTGATGGGTGAAGCGGGCGCGGCGATCACCCTGGACAAACGCCTGCCAGTGACCTCGGGCATGGGCGGGGGATCGTCCGATGCGGCGACCACCCTGCGGCTTTTGGCACAAAAAACCGGCGCCGCGCTGCCTGATACCGCGCAGGCGATGACGCTGGGCGCGGATCTTCCGGTCTGTCTGGCCGCGCCTGTGCCGTCGCGCATGCAGGGCTTGGGCGAGGCGGTCACTCCGGTGGCGCATCTGCCGCCCCTATGGATGCTGCTGGTCAATCCGGGGCAGGGCCTGCCGACACCGGAAGTCTTCAAGGTATTGGAGACTAAGAATAATCCGCCGATGCCCGCGCAATTGCCAATGTGGCGCGATGCGCGTGAACTCTGCGATTGGCTGGCCTCACAGCGCAATGATCTGGAACCTCCGGCGCGGCACTTGCTGCCGGTGATTGATCAGGTGCTCGACGCTCTGGCGGCGCAACCGGGCTGTCTGCTGGCGCGGATGACCGGCTCGGGCGCGACCTGTTTCGGCATCTTCATCAGTGAAGCCCAACGTGACCACGCCGCGAAGGCGCTCGCGCGGCCCGAGTGGTTCATCGGCGCCACCCGCAGCTACGGCTCGCCCGAGTAAAAAGCCGGTTAACTCGCCCGCCGCACGACAAATTGCGCCAGTTCAATCAGCATCGCGCGCATCGGATGCGCGGGCAGGGCGTTCAGCGCCGCTTGCGCCTTATTCGCCCAATCCAGCGCCGTCTGCCGCGTGCTCTCCAGCGTGCCACGGGCCGTCAAAATCGCCATCGCCCGCTCCAGATCGCCGTCATTCTGCACGCCCTTGCCCAGCGTGCGCTCCCAGAACGCGCGTTCTTCGGCGTCGGCCATGGCAATCGCCCGAATCACCGGCAGGGTCAGTTTACGCTCGCGGAAATCATCGCCGAGGTTCTTGCCGATCTCCGCACCGGCACCGCCGTAATCGAGAAAATCATCGACGATCTGAAAGCAGATCCCCAGCGCATCACCATAGTCAAACAGCGCCTGCACCACCGTCTCATCAGCGCCTGCAATCACCGGCCCGACCTGCGTGGCGGCGGAAAACAGCGCCGCGGTTTTGCCGCGCACGACCTTCATATAGGTCGCCTCATCGGTGGAAAGATCCTGCGCCGCGCTCAGTTGCAGCACCTCGCCCTCGGCGATCACCGCCGCCGCATTCGACAGGATCGACAGCGCCCGCAGATTTCCGGGCTCAACCATCAGCTGAAATGCGCGGGCAAAGAGATAGTCGCCCACCAACACGCTGGACTGGTTATCCCACAGCAGATTTGCCGTCGGACGCCCGCGCCGCTGGCCGCTCTCATCGACCACATCATCATGCAGCAAGGTCGCCGTATGGATGAATTCCACCGTCGCCGCCAGCTTCACATGGGCGTCGCCCTGATAGCCGCAGACCCGCGCCGCGGCGAGGGTCAGCAGCGGGCGGATACGCTTGCCACCGGCGTCGATCAGATGCGCGGTGACCTCGGGAATGCGCGGCGCATTCTCCGAGGCCATACGTTCGCGGATCAGGGCGTTCACCCGCCCCATGTCATCGCCCAGGACTTCGGTCAGGCGTTCCAGCGGATTTGCGACGGTTGCAGTCATCAGTGAAGGAAACCCTGCTTTGACAAGCCTTTGAGCTTGGCGTTTAGTGTCGGAATGAAAGTTTTGCTGCGCACGTCTGATCCCACAATCATCCCGTTTGCAACCGCTCTTCTTGCCGCCGAAGGTATAGAGACCTTTGCCGCCGACGTCCATATGAGTGCGCTTGCCATTGTGCCGCAGCGGCTGTTTGTGGGCGATGAAGATGAATTTATGGCGCGGGCGATTCTGCGCGACAATGGTGTGCGGTTGGATGACTGAAATTGCGGATGGCGCGGCGTCCGGGGGTGCCGCGTTAACGGATCTGACGCGGGATGTGTTTCTGGGCGGCGGCTTGCAGATATTGCAACCGCGCCACGGCTACCGCGCGGCCACCGATCCGGTGTTTCTGGCCGCCTCGGTGCCTGCGCGCGCGGGTGAGAGCGTGTTGGAACTCGGCTGCGGTGTTGGCGTGGCGCTGCTGGCCTTGGGGCGGCGGGTTGCAGGGCTGCAGCTGACCGGTGTCGAGCGTCAATCGGGCTATGCCGATTTGGCGCGCCGCAATGCGCAGATCAACGGCATCGCGGCCGAGATCCATGCCGAGGATCTGGCCGCTCTGCCGCTACCGCTCAAACGCGGGTTCGATCATGTTTTGGTGAACCCGCCGTTCTATCCCGCCCATGCGCCGGTGCCGCAGCACCCCGAACGCGCGGCCGGACGCCATGAGGAAACCCCGCTGGCCCTCTGGATTGATGTCGCGCTCAAGCGATTGGCACCGGGCGGGCATCTGACATTGATCCATCTGGCCGACCGTCTGCCCGAGATCCTCGCACTGATCGGCGCGCGCGCTGGCGCCACCGCGGTGCGGCCTCTGGCGGCGCGGGTCGGGCGGCCTGCGGGGCGGATATTGCTGCAGGCGCGAAAGGGCGCGCGCGGCAAATTCCGCCTGCTGGCACCGCTGATCATCCACGAGGGCGCCCAACATATTGACGACAGGGATGATTTCACCCCCGAGGCGCAACAGGTCCTGCGCTATGGCGCGGCACTCGACTGGCAATAATCTGCCACCCGCCGGGGATGCGGCGAAATTACTGTAAATCCTTGGCCGGATTCATGTGACAAACCCTGCGATCTGTGGTGCACTCCTCTGACGGACACCCGTAAAACAGGAGGAATACATGTCGCTGACTTCGCGTCTTGAGGAACTGCGTCGCCGTCATGAGGTTTTGACCGAGAAAGTGGAAAAGGCGCAACGCGCGCCCGGCTTTGATGATCTGGCGATTGCCGAGATGAAGAAGCAGAAGCTGAAACTGAAAGAAGAGATCACGCGACTTGCAAGCGCCTAACCCGCTTGTCCGGCGCGCGCGGCCATCACGGCCCCGCCGGTAATCAGTGCAGCCGCCAGTGCCAGTGAAAGGCTGGCGCTGGCCATTCCAGCGACAACCAATGCCAGCGTCGACAAAAGCGGCGCCGCATAAGAGGCGGTTCCCAAGACTTGGATATTCCCGGCTTTGACGCCGATATCCCAAGTGTAGAACGCCAATCCGACCGGCCCCAATCCCAGACCCAGCACCGCCAACCAGCCCATCGCGCCCATAGGCCAGTGGGTGGCCTCGAAAGCAACATGCGCGACGGTGGATAGAACCGCGGTGGCAAGGCAAAACACCGCCACGGCACCGGTGGGGATATGGCGCAACCGCCGCGAGCCCAGCGAATATCCCGCCCAGACCAGCGCCGCCAGAAACGCCACGCCATAGCCCGCCAGAGCCCCCGAGACCGCGCCGATCCCCGCGCCGACGATCAATGCGGCCCCGGCGAATGCCAGTAACGCGCCCGCCACATGGCCACGCCGCAGCCGCTCGCCCGGTAAGAGGCCCGAGAATAACACGATGAACAGCGGCCAGAGATAGCAGATCAAACCGGCTTCGGCGGCGGGGGCCATGCGCAGGGCGTTGAAATAGAGAAAGTGATAGCCAAACAGCCCGCAGGTTCCAAAGACATAGGCGCGCAGGGGGACGCGGCGCAACGCTTTGATATCGCCGCTGAACAGCAGCCAGACCAGCCCGATAACACCGCCGATGCCGAAACTCATTGCCGACAGAAGAAACGGCGGCACCGGCGCGCTGGCCACGGTGAAGAGGGCCAAAAGCGCCCAGAGGATCACCGCCGAAAACCCGATGGCGGTGGCTTTATTGGTCTGCATTATCAGTGCCTTCGCCCGAGGGGTCCATGGAAAGGAAAGAGGGGGCGATGCCCCCTCTGCCGTTGCGTTTTGCGGTGGTGTTGGATCAGACGAAGAATTGCGCGCCATTGGCGCTGATCGTCGAGCCGTTGATGAACCCCGCATCATCCGAGACGAGGAAGGCCACGCAGCGCGCGATCTCTTCAGGCTCACCCAAGCGCCCGGCGGGAATGCCCGCGATGATCGACTCGCGCACCTTCTCGGGCACCGCCATGACCATTTCGGTGGCGATATACCCCGGGCAGACCGCATTCGCGGTGATACCGGCGCGCGCACCCTCTTGGGCCAGCGATTTCACGATCCCCAGATCACCGGCTTTGGTGGCGGCATAATTGACCTGCGCGAATTGGCCCTTCTGCCCGTTGATCGAGCTGATCACCACGATACGGCCGAATTTACGCTCGCGCATGCCGGGCCAGATCGGATGGACGGTGTTGAACACGCCGGTCAGATTGGTGTCGATGACCTCATGCCATTGCTCGGGGGTCATCCGGTGAAAGGGCGCGTCGCGGGTGATCCCAGCGTTGGCGACCACGATGTCGATCGGGCCCAGATCGGCCTCGACCTTCTCGATCCCTGCTTTGGACGCCTCATAATCCGCGACGTTCCATTTGTAGGTTTTAATTCCGGTCTCTTTGGTGAAAGCGGCGGCGGCCTCGTCATTGCCCGCATAGCTGGCGGCGACCTCATAGCCTTCGGCTTTCAACGCGTTGGAAATTGCTGCCCCGATACCGCGCGTGCCGCCGGTCACCAATGCTACTCGTGCCATATCTCTCTCCCTGTATAGCGCTCTCGAAACAGTGTTACCGAGGGGCTGGCGCGGGCGCAACTATATTGCGCCCGTGCCGCATTATTTAGATGGCAATGCCAAGGTCTTAGCGCCGAGGCTTAATGCCAAGGTCATTGCCCGATGCCTTACCGCTCAAGACACATGGCGACACCCATGCCGCCACCGATGCACAGCGTCGCCAGACCCTTCTTGGCGTCGCGGCGCTTCATCTCGAACAGCAGCGTGTTCAGAATGCGCGCGCCCGAGGCACCGATCGGATGGCCGATAGCAATCGCGCCGCCGTTGACGTTCACCACCTCGGGGTTCCAGCCCATGTCCTTGTTCACCGCGCAGGCCTGCGCCGCGAATGCCTCATTGGCCTCGACCAGTTCCAGATCGGCGGCTTTCCAGCCGGCTTTTTCCAGCGCTTTGCGCGAGGCATGGATCGGGCCGACGCCCATGATCGACGGGTCCAGACCGGCGGTCGCATAGGAGGCGATACGGGCCAGCGGGGTCAGCCCGCGACGCTCGGCTTCCTCGGCCGACATCAGCATCACACCGGCGGCGCCATCGTTGATCCCAGAGGCATTGGCCGCAGTCACGCTGCCCTCCTTGGCGAAGGCGGGGCGCAGTTTCTGCATGCTTTCCAGCGTCGCGCCGTGGCGGATATATTCATCCTGATCGACCACGGTCTCGCCTTTGCGGGTCTTGATCACGAAGGGCACGATCTCATCGGCGAATTTACCGGCTTTCTGCGCCGCTTCGGCCTTGTTCTGGCTGGCCAGCGCAAATTCATCCTGCATCTCGCGGCTGATCTGCCACTGGTTGGCAACATTCTCGGCGGTCTGGCCCATATGATAGCCGTTGAACGCGTCCCAGAGCCCGTCTTTGATCATCGAATCGATGAATTTCACGTCGCCCATTTTATGCCCCGCACGCAGATGCGCGACATGGTTGGACAGCGACATATTCTCTTGGCCACCGGCGATAATGATCGCGGCATCGCCAAGCTGGATATGCTGGGCGCCAAGCGCGACGGCGCGCAGGCCCGAGCCGCAAACCTGATTGATGCCCCAGGCCGAAGCCTCTTGCGGCAGTCCGGCGTTGATTGCGGCTTGGCGGGCGGGGTTCTGGCCCTGACCGGCGGTCAACACCTGCCCGAGGATCGTTTCCGAGACCTCGGCCTTGTCGATACCCGCGCGGGCAACGACCGCCTCGATCATGGCGGTGCCAAGATCATGCGCCGGGGTGTTGGCAAAACTGCCGTTGAAAGAGCCTACGGCAGTGCGCGCAGCAGAGACGATAACGACATTGGTCATTGATATTCCTCTTGACAAAAGCGCGGCCTCACCGGCGGCGCAGACATGGGGAACACTATCAATGCCGCTGTCTCAAATCAATGCTGCGATGCGGAAACGCGGGGCTGCAACGCGGGGGTTTACGGCCCCGCGTCAGGCCATTTTTGCCAGCTTGGATGTCAGCCACGGCGCCTCGGTTGAGGGCACGCCAAAGTAATAGCCCTGCAGGCAATCGACCCCGATATCGACCAGATAGCGCGCGTCCTCGGCCGATTCGACCGATTCGGCGACGGTGAACATATCGAAATGCCGCGCAATCGAGACCAGCGCCTGTGCCAGCACCTGATTGTCGGGGTCGGCATGGATGCCGCGAATAAATTGCCCGTCAATCTTAATGATATCGAAATAGAAATCCTTGAGATAGCGAAAGGCGGTATACCCGGCGCCGAAGTCATCAAGCGCAAAGCAAATGCCGCGCGCCTGCATATCGGCCATAAACACCGTCACCAGATCGGGCATCACCATCGCCGAGCTTTCGGTGATCTCCAAAATAAGCCGCTCGGCAATCGACGGATCGACCCGCAGACCATGCTCCAGCGTTGCCAGCCATGCCGGATAACCGATTGAACGCGCAGACATATTCACCGACAGACGGATCGTCGGCTCTTTCGACAGCGCCACCAGCCCCATCTGCAGCGCCAGACAGTCGATGCGCCGTCCCAATTCATTGGTTTCCACCGCGCCCATAAAGTCGCGCGCGGGAATCACCCGGCCTTTTTCATCGAGAATGCGGATAAACGCCTCATAAAAGGCGGCGCGGTTGGTCATCCGCGCCTGCACCACCGGCTGAAACGCCAGCATCGCGCGCCTTTGATCCAGAGCTTTGCGCACCATTTCAATGGTTTGCTCGCGTCGCATATCCTCGGCCACAGCAAAGGGAGACTCCAAGCCAGCGGGCGGGGCGGAAATATTGTCTGAAATAATCTGTGTCATACCAATCCTCGCAGCGTTTCAGCCAGTCTGCCGCAAGAGCGTTAACACGAAGTGAATCGCAGCAGAAAACCCGTCAGGAAATCCGCGCGCGGGGTCGATTGCGTGCTTTGCGCGAGGCGCGTATACCGTCGCGGAATGAATGATTGGGGAACGGCAATGACTGACGGCGCAAACAGCATGTGGGGCGGCCGCTTTGCGGGCGGTGTGAACGCGATTATGGAGGCGATCAACGCCTCGATCGGGTTCGACAAACGGCTCTATGCGCAGGATATCGCCGGCAGCCGCGCGCATGCCGCGATGCTCGCCGCGCAGGGCATTCTGACCGAGGCCGACCAGCAGGCGATCGACGCCGGATTGACCAAGGTCAAGGCCGAGATCGAGGCCGGAGATTTCCCCTTCAGCCCCGCGCTCGAAGACATCCATATGAATATCGAGGCGCGGCTTCGCGATCTGATCGGCGAGCCCGCCGGACGGCTGCACACCGCGCGCTCGCGCAATGATCAGGTGGCGCTCGATTTCCGCCTCTGGGTGCGCGAGCAATGCGACGCCGCGATCACCGGACTTGAGGCGCTGATGCGGGCGTTTCTGGGGCAGGCCGAGGCGGGCGCCGATTGGGTGATGCCGGGCTTCACCCATCTACAGACAGCGCAACCGGTCACATGGGGCCACCATATGTTGGCCTATGTCGAGATGCTGGCGCGCGACAAATCCCGCTTTGAAGACGCGCGGCGGCGGATGAACGAATGCCCCCTCGGTGCAGCTGCGCTGGCCGGAACCTCCTTTCCGATCGACCGCCACGCGACGGCGGCGGCACTGGGCTTTGACCGGCCCACCGCCAACAGCCTCGACAGCGTCTCGGACCGCGATTTCGCGCTGGAATTTCTCGGCGCGGCCTCGATCTGCGCGATGCACCTGAGCCGCTTTGCCGAAGAGCTGGTGATCTGGTCCTCGGCGCAGTTCCGCTTTGTGCGCCTGTCCGATGCGTTTTCCACCGGCTCCAGCATCATGCCGCAGAAAAAGAACCCCGATGCGGCCGAACTTCTGCGCGCCAAACTGGGCCGCATTCTGGGGGCGAATGTGGCGCTGTTTACCGTGATGAAGGGGCTGGCGCTGACCTATTCCAAGGACATGCAGGAAGACAAGGAGCTGACCTTTGACGCCGCCGACAACCTGATGCTGGGCCTCGCCGCGATGGAGGGGATGGTGCGCGATATGACCGCCAACACCGACGCGCTGGCCTCCGCCGCCGCTTCGGGGTTCTCGACTGCCACCGACCTCGCCGACTGGCTGGTGCGCGAACTTAACCTGCCGTTCCGCGACGCCCATCATGTCACCGGATCGCTGGTCAAAATGGCCGAGGACGCCGGCATCGACCTGCCGGATCTGACGCTGGAACAGATGCAATCGGTGCATGCGGCGATCACTTCTGAGGTTTTCGGCGTCTTGGGTGTAGACAACTCGGTGCGTTCGCGGGTCTCCTATGGGGGCACGGCGCCGGATCAGGTGCGTCTGCATATCGCGCGCTGGAAAGAGGTGTTGGGATGAAACAAGCCTTCTGGGCCGCAGCGACGGGGCTGTTGCTGCTGGCCGGATGCGGGGCCGCCGATCCGCCACGGGTCGCCGGTGGCATCGATCTGACCGAGTTCTGGAACGACGCGCCCTAACCCGCGCGGGATCGGGGCTTGCGGCACTGCGGCACCGGCCTATCTCTTCGGGTGATGCTGCATAGGGTCTTCTTGGGCAATTGCCGCATGCTATCAGCGGTGACCCGTGACAGATGTCAGACAATCACCAGTTATCGTATAATTGACATTCTCTTTCGCCTAATCGGGGGCTCTCTTGGACCATTTTCTCTATCAAAACGGGCAGTTGCACGCCGAAGATGTGGCACTCTCCACCATCGCCGAGGCTGTGGGCACGCCGTTTTATTGCTATTCCGCCGCCACGCTCACCCGTCACTTCCAACTGTTCCAAGAGGCGCTCTCGCCGCTGCCGCATCTGATCTGCTTTGCGGTGAAATCCAATTCCAATATCGCGGTGCTCAAATTGCTGGCGAACCTCGGCGCGGGGATGGATGTGGTTTCGATGGGCGAATATATGCGGGCCAAAGCCGCGGGCGTGAAGGGCGAGCATATCGTCTTCTCGGGCGTCGGCAAAACCCGCGAGGAAATGCGCCACGCGCTGGAGGGCGGCATCCGCCAGTTCAACGTCGAATCCGAGCCTGAACTCGAGGCGCTCTCGCAGGTCGCCAGTGCTCTGGGCGTCAAGGCGCCGATCATGATGCGGGTGAACCCTGATGTGGATGCAGGCACCCATGAGAAAATCTCGACCGGCCGCAAGGGTGATAAATTCGGCGTGCCGATCAGCCGCGCGCGCGAGATCTACGCCCGTGCCGCGACCATGCCGGGGCTGCAAATCGTTGGCGTCGATATGCATATCGGCAGCCAGTTGACCGATCTGGCCCCCTTTGAGGCCGCCTATACCAAGATGGCCGAACTGGTCGGAGTGCTGCGCGCCGATGGCCATAAAATCGACCGGCTCGATCTCGGCGGCGGTCTGGGCATTCCCTATACCCGCTCGAATGAAGCACCGCCGCTGCCCACGGATTACGGCGCCATGGTCAAGCGCGTGCTCGGCCATCTGGGTTGCGAGATCGAGATCGAACCGGGGCGGCTGATTTCCGGCAATGCTGGCGTGTTGGTCACCGAAGTGATCTACCGCAAGACCGGCGAGGACCGCGAATTCCTGATCGTCGATGCGGCGATGAACGACCTGATCCGCCCCGCGATGTATGGCGCCTATCACGATATCGACGCGCTGATCGAACCCGCAGCGGGCGCGCCGATGCAGCCGGTGGATGTGGTCGGGCCGATCTGCGAATCGGGCGATACATTCGCCAAACAACGCGCCTTGCCCGCATTGCAGGCGGGCGACCGCGTGGCGTTTCGCTCGGCGGGGGCCTACGGCGCGGTGATGTCGTCCGAATATAACACCCGCCCGATGGTGCCCGAAGTGATGGTCTCGGGCGATCACTTTGCGGTCATTCGCCCGCGTCCGAGCTATGAGGAGATGATCGCCCGCGATAGACTCCCCGAGTGGCTTTAACCCGATCTTCACCCGAGCCCTGTAAAAGGAACCGATAGTGTCCGATGATCCCTTCGCCCCCGCTGCCCGCGCGCTGGTCCTGACGCGCGCCGGATTGCTGGTCGAACGGGTGTTGCAGGCGCTGTGGTTGCCCGCCTCGCTGATGATCCTCGGCGCGGTGGCTTGGGCGTTTGATCTGCAATCGCGTCTGCCCGGAGATTTCTCGCTCTGGGTGGCGGGGGCGGTGCTGCTATCGGTGGTGGTGACGCTGGCCCTCGGGCTGTGGCGCTTTCGCTTTCCCACCCGCGCTGAGGCTGTGGCGCGGCTGGACCAGACGCTGGCGGGACGCCCCTTGGCCGCTTTGGGCGATACACAGGCGATCAACGCCGAGGATGCAGCCTCGGCGGCGCTTTGGGCGGCGCATCGCACCCGTATGGCCGAACGCGCCGCCAAGGCCCGCGCGGTGCCGCCAGCGCCCGATCTGGCGCGCCGCGATCCCGCCGCGCTGCGCCTCGTCGCGCTGACCGCGGGCTGTGTGGCGCTCTTGTTTGCGGTGCCCGGGCAGCAGGGCGCGCTCTCGGGTCTGCCGGGCAGCGCCGGTGCGGCCATCGGCCCCTCGTGGGAGGGCTGGATCACCCCGCCCGCCTATACCGGACGCCCCGGCCTCTATCTCAATGAAATCACCCGCGACAGTTTCGAAGTGCCGCAGGGCAGCCGCGTGATCCTGCGGTTTTACGGCGCGCCCGGCGCCTTGACGCTGGCGCAATCTTTGGATGACGGCGTGGTCAGTGACGACAGCGGGCAGGCGCTGGAATTCGACGCGCGCCGCTCGGGCCGCTTGGCCATCGACGGCGCGAATGGCCGCGAATGGCAGGTTGTCGTCGCGGTGGACGCGGTGCCCTCCGTGACCATGGCCGGCCCGATGGACCGCGCCCGCGGCGGCATCATGGAGCAGCCTTTCGCGGTGCAGGATGACTACGGTGTGATCACCGGAGAGGCCGAAATCACGCTGGATTTACAAGCAGTTGACCGCAGCCATGGCCGCGCGCTGCCGCCCGAGCCGCGCGATCCCCTGCGGCTGCAATTGCCGATGCCGATCACCGGCGGGCGCAGCGATTTCACCGAGACCCTGCGCGAGGATCTCTCGCTGCACCCTTGGGCGCATCAGCCGGTGCGCATCGCATTGAGCGTTGGCGACGCGGCGGGCCAGACCGGCGACAGCGCGCCCGAAATGGCGATCCTGCCCGGCCGCCGCTTCTTTGAACCCGCCGCGCAGGCGCTGGCCGAACTGCGCGCTGATCTTCTGTGGAACCGCGATAACGCCCGCCGTTCGGCGCAATTGATGCGGGCAATGCTGAACCGCTCGCAGGGCGCGTTTCGCTTTGAGGATGCGCCGCGCCTGATCCGCTCGGCGGTGGATTTCATCGAAGTGCGGCTCGACGCCGACACATGGACGCCCGAGGCGCGCCATGAGTTGGCGGCGCAGCTTTGGGAGTTGGCGCTGCAGATCGAAGAGGGCGAATTGGCCAATGCCCGCGAACGCCTGCGCCGTGCGCAAGAACGGCTCGATGAGGCGATGCGCGACGGGGCCTCGCCCGATGAAATCGCCGAGTTGATGGATGAATTGCGCGAGGCCACCCGCGATTACATGGAGATGCTGGCCGAGCAAATGGACCCCGCCGACGAGGATCGCGGCGATGAGCGTGACCGCGGCGAAGACGAGCGCATGGAGGTCTCGCAAAACCAGATTCAGGAGATGATGGACCGCATTCAGGAGCTGATGGAAGAGGGCCAGATGGAGGAGGCCGCCGAGCTGATGGCACAGCTCAACGCGCTTTTGGAGAACCTGCAAATGACCCGCGGCGAGGGCGGCGATCCGATGCCCGGCGATCAGGCGCTGCAGGATCTGGGCGACACTCTGGGCGATCAACAGGGGCTGGCCGACCAGACCTTCCGCGAGCTGCAAGACCAGTTCGGCGACAATCCGGGCACCGGCAAAGACCCCTCTGCGCCGACACAGGATGCGCAGGAGGCGATGCGCGAATTGGCCGAGCGCCAGCAGGCCCTGCGTGAGCAATTGCGCGAGCAGCAATTGGGCGATGTGCCCGGCGAAGGCTCACCCGAGGCGGATGCGGGATTGGATGCGCTGGAACAGGCCGAGCGGGCGATGGAACGCGCCGCCGAGGAGCTGGAAGACGGCGACGCCCGCGCGGCGCTGGAGCGTCAGGCCGAGGCTCTCGATGCGATGCGCGAGGGGCTGCGCCATTTCCGCGACGCGCAGGCCGCTGACCAACGCGAACGCACGGCGGGGGAGGGCGATCCGCGCCAAGGCGAGGCCGATGGCACCGGCCGCGATCCATTGGGGCGCGAACGCGGTGCCTCGCAAAACGGCGGCGAGACTGGATCTGTAGTGCCGGGTGAAGACCCGCGCGAGCGGGCTCGCGAATTGCTTGATGAAATCCGCCGCCGCTCGGCGGAACTCGAACGCCCCGAAGAGGAGCGCGAGTATCTCAACCGGCTGATTGAACGCTTCTGACCGGCATAGGGCCTGACGCCTCGCCGGCCAGAAACAAAGGGCCAGACCTCAGTGCGCCGGTCGCTGCACCGTATCCAGCACCGAACGCCCACCGTCCAGACCGATGATCTGCCCGGTGACAAAACTCGAGGCCGAGGAAGCGAGGAATTGCGCCGCTTCCGCGACCTCTTTGGCGGTGCCGATCCGCTGCATCGGCGTGCCCGCTTTGATCGTGTCGCGATAGTCGGGATTGTCGGCGATCACATCGCGCAGACTGCCCGACATCACCGACCCCACGGCAATCGCATTCACCCGAATATTGTTTTGCGCCAGTGACACCGCCAGCGAGCGGGTCATCTGTTCCAGCGCCGCGTTGCTGATCGAAAACGCCAGCAACTCGGGCTGCGTGCGATTGGCGGCCAGCGAACTGAGGTTCACAATCGTCCCCGCCTCGCTCGCGTCGTCCTCTTCCTTGGTTTCAGCCTGGGTGATCATCCGCCGTGCCACCGCCTGACTGAGCCGCAGGGCAACATGCAGGTTCTGGTTCAGCGACTGCTCGACACTGTTATCGGTCGGGTCCAAAGGGTCGGTGGTGCTGAACAGACGCGCGGCATTGACCAGAATATCGACACGGTCAAAGGCATCAATGGTTGCGGATAACAGATTGGCAACATTCAGCTTTTCCGACAGATCGCCGACAAAGAACAAGGCGTTATCGTGGTTTTCCAGATCGTCGCAGCGGGCCTTCAGGCGCTTTTCGGATTGGTCGGCAAACACCACATTGGCGCCTTGATCGAGAAAATGCCGCGCAATCGCATGGCCAATCCCCGCCGCCGCGCCGGTGATGATCGCGGTTTTACCGGAAATCGAAAAGCTCATGACCTGCGTCCGTTACGGTTAACACTGCGGCCGGGTTTCCCCGCCGCACCGGGTTTGCCGCGCAAGGGTGCCTCGGCGTGGAACAGTTTGAACCCCGGCGCGCCGGGCAATTCTGTGACCTTGCGGAACGCCGAGGCGAGGGTGGATTCGTAGGGCAGATGCCGGTTCGCCACCAACCAGAGCTGGCCCGAGGGTTTCAACATCGCCGCCGCCGCCTGGATGAAGGCCGCGCCCAATTGCGGGCGCGCCTCGCGGCCGGAATGGAACGGCGGGTTCATGATCACCGCGTCCAGCGCCAGTCGCGGGATCGGCACGGTGGCATCGGCCCAATGGAACTGGGCGCGCGGATCGGTGACATTATGGCGCGCGCAATCCAGCGCGCGGGCGTCGGCTTCGATCAGATGCAGCGTGGTTAATCCGGGAGCGCGCACCAAAAGCTGCGCCGAGAGATACCCCCAGCCCGCGCCGAAATCCGCCGCCACGCCTTTGAGGCCACCGGGTAACACACCGGCCAAAAGCGCCGAGGCCGGATCGACCCCATCCGCCGAGAACAAGCCGGGCAGGGTGCGATACTCGCGCCCGGCACCATCGGCACAGCTGCCCGCTTCGGCCTGCCAATCGGCAAATGCACTTGCGGCGGCGGCGAACCAGGCAATCTTGCCGTGGCCTTTTGAAATCGCCTCGCTCAACTCAACCCGGCCGCGCAATTCGCGCAGCACCGCTTCGACGCCGTCGTGCTTTTGTCCATCGACAATCACCGGCCCCTCCGTCGCACCGCTGGCGCTGGCGATGATGTCGCGCGCCTCGTCACGCCCGCGCGGCAGGCAGATGAGCGCCGCCGCAAACCGCCCTTCGGCGGCTTTCACACAGCGGTAGCCCTGCGCGGAAAATACCGCGAAATCAGGCGCATGCGGGGTGATAATCACCACCCGCTCACGCGGCAACGGGGTCAATTGTTCGCCCGAGCGAGGGTGGAAAACGGCGATATCGCCGGTGTCGGGCAGGGCAAGACCGGCCGAGAGCGCAAGCTCCAGCCGCAGGGCCCGTGGGGCCGGGTCAGAGTGCGACATGATCATCGAAGGACGCGCGCGTCCTACTCCTTTTCCATGGTGCATTGCAGCGGATGCTGGTGTCGGCGGGCGAAATCCATCACTTGCGCCACTTTGGTTTCCGCGATCTCGTGACTGAAAACGCCGACAACCGCCAGCCCCTTTTTATGCACGGTCAACATGATCTCGAAGGCCTGCGCGTGATTGAGGCCAAAGAACCGCTCCAGCACATGGACCACGAATTCCATCGGCGTGTAATCATCGTTGAGCAGCAAGACCTTATACATCGGCGGCCGCTGCGTGCGACTGCGGGTCTTGACGGCAACATTGGGCTCGCCGGTGCCGGGGCCGTCATCATCCTCGCCAGACATGCTGGGGCGCATGGCTATGGACATGGTGGCGGACATGGTGGCAATGAAATCCATCTGTATGCGGGCCTTAACTGTCAGATTCGGTTCAACCCCAGTATATAGCGTGCTGGGCGCGCAAGAAAAGCCTAGCGCCCGAAACATGCGGCGACGCGGCAGAGGGCAACAGCGAGACGGGGGCGCATCATGGTTAAATCAGCGGCGATAACCGCGCCGATCACCACCATCGGCCTCGATGCCGACGACACGCTCTGGCACAATGAGCGGTTCTTCTCATTGACCCATGAGCGGTTCACCGCGCTGCTTGCCGATCACGCCGCGCCCGAACATCTGGCCGAACGCCTGCTCGCCGCCGAGCGGCGCAATCTGGGGCAATACGGGTTTGGAATCAAAGGCTTCGTCCTGTCGATGATTGAAACCGCGGTCGAGATCACCGAGGGAAAGGTGCCCGGCCATGTGATCGGCGAGATCATCGCCGCGGGCCAGGAGATGCTCTCGCATCCGATTGAACTCCTGCCCGGCGTCGAGGAGACCATCGCCGCTTTGGCGGGGCGCTACCGGCTGGTGCTGATCACCAAGGGCGATCTCTTGGATCAAGAGAGAAAACTTGCGCAATCGGGGCTTGGTGCGCGTTTTGACGCGGTCGAGATCGTCAGCCACAAGACCCCGCAGGCCTATGCCAGCATTTTCGCCCGCCATGGCGACGGCGCCCATACCGCCCTAATGGCCGGAAATTCCATGGCCTCGGATGTGATTCCTCCCATCGAAGCAGGCGGTTGGGGGATTTTCGTGCCCCATGGCCGCGAGTGGGCGCTCGAGCGTGCGGACCCGCCCAAGGGCAATCCGCGCTATCAGCAGATTTCCGCCCTCAGCGAATTGCCTGACCTTTTGCAGGCGCTGAACGGCAGCTGATATCTGGTGGTTGATTGCCGCTCAACCGCCACATGTAGAGAGCTTTAAGAATCAATCGAAACCTCTTGAATTACAGGGGGTTTTCTTGATTGCGCGCTCATGCTAGCCTTTGCGATAGCAGTAAACGACGCGGGTGGCCAAACACCTGCGCGAGAGGCAAAGGGCAGACACGTGACAGCGCAGTTCCGGCGTTGGCGTCGCGTATTCCGCGCGCTCAGCGCAGCAGTATTCTGTGCGGCATTGCTGGTATCCGCCAGCGCAATTTCAGTGGCCGCGCAACCATTTGCATCCGTGATCATGGATGTGCGTACAGGCGAAATCCTGCGGTCGCGCAACTCGACAGCACGGTTGCATCCAGCATCCCTGACCAAGATGATGACCCTCTATATCGCCTTCGAGGCGGTGGAGAATGGCGAGATCAGCCTTGATACACGGGTGCGGATTTCGGCCCATGCGGCCTCGCAGCCGCCATCGCGTCTGGGGTTGCGGGCGGGGCAGACGATCTCGTTTCGCTATCTGATCCGCGCCGCCGCCCTGCGCTCGGCGAATGACGCGGCGGCAGCGATTGCCGAGGCGGTCGAGGGTTCGGTTCCGGCCTTTGCGCGGCGGATGAACCGCACCGCTTTGGCGATCGGCATGACGCGCACCAATTTTCGCAATCCGCACGGTTTGACCCAAGAGGGGCATCTGTCGACCGCCCGCGATATGAGCATGTTGGGGCGGCAGCTCTATTTCGATTTTCCCCAGTATTACAACCTCTTCTCGCGGCGCAGCGAGAGCGCGGGCATTGCCACCGTGCGCAATACCAACCGCCGGTTTCTCAACGGCTATCGCGGCGCCGACGGTCTGAAAACCGGCTTTACCAGCGCTGCGGGCTATAATCTGACCGCCATGGCCGAGCGTGAAAACGTGCGTATTCTGGTCACCGTGATGGGCGCGCGCTCCTCGACGCACCGGTTTGAGCAGGTGGTCTCACTGATGGACACCGGCTTCCGCCGCGCCCCCAGCCGCGCCGCCACACGGCGACCGGACCGGCCCGATTACGCGCGTTTGCCCGAGGATTCCGGCTCGGGCGTGCCGGCAGGGCGAGTGATTCGCCTGCAAACCGCGCCGACCTCCAGCCGCTTCCCGCAGCCCCGCCCGCAACAGCCCGACGAGGCCCCGCCCGAGGCGCTAATTGCGGCCCTGCGCGATGAAATCGACGGGGTGATCGACGAGATCCGCGCGCCCGATGAGCCCGACCTCGCCGCCGCCGCCCTCGCCGAGGCTGCCGTCGAAGCCGCCTCCGAATCTGCCGCCGAATCCACAGTCACCGAGGTCGCGCATGCCGAGACGGCAGATGCCGATCTGATCGCCGAAGCGGTCGCCGTCGCCACCAGTGAGGCCACGCCCGATGAGGCCGCCGCCGCGCTCGCCGCTCTGGCCGTCTCGCCGATCCCCGCGCAGCGCCCCGAGGTGATCGTCGAAAGCGTCGCCGCCACCCGCTCCGAGGCCAATCCCAACGACTCTGCGTTGGCTTTGGCGTCGCTGAGCGAAGACGCCAATATGGTGGCGGATGTGGCGCAGGCGCCGCCTTTGATCGACAGCGCGCCGGTGCAATTCGAGCATACGCCCGAGGCCATCGCCGCGGTTGGTATCGAAAATGGCCGCGTCGCGATCCCCGGATTGCCGCCGATCACCCTTGATATCGCCGCCGCCGAGGCAGGCTCGTCCGAGGCCTCTGCCGCAGACACCCCCGCGATCGCCACCACCGCGCTGCCGGAGCAACCCGCTGAAATCACGTCAGATTTACCACCCGCCCCGGCGTTGGAACCCGCCGAAGGCGCGCTTTTGGTCGGCGATGACGGGCGTATTCTGTGGCGTGACGAAGAGCTTTTGGCCGCGCTTGCCGATGAAATTCCCAGCGATCCGGTGCTCTCGCATTCCATCGTGCTGACCACCAGCGCGCAGGATGATCCCGCGCCGGAACCGCCGATGCCCGAGATTGTCACGCGGGTGTCCACCTCGGGCGGGCGCGTCTGGGCGGTTGAGGTCGGCTCTTATGGTTCGCGGTTTGATGCCGAGCGGGTGCTGCTGCGACTGGCACTCTCGGAAAGCGCGACGCTGGGCACCGGCGTGCGCCGCGTATCCTCGCAACGGGGCGGCTGGCTGGCCGAAGTGCACAGCCTGTCAGAGGAGCAAGCCGCGCTCGCCTGCACCCGCCTGACCGCCCGCGATCGCCCCTGCACGGTGGTCGCGCCCTAAGGCCACGCGACACCTGCGCCTTAACCCTAGGCGCGGGTGCACAACACCCGCACGGAATCGTATTTATGCCCCGGTGCGGCCAGCGCCGAACGCGCCAGCAGCTTTGCCGAATGGCGCAATTGCCGGTCCACATCCGCTTGGGTCATCGCCCGTCCCTGCATCGTCGCGGTGATTCGCGCCTCATCGACGATCCAGTCATGGGTGAACTGGCGCACATAGCCGCGATACAGCACCGCCTGCACCTTCAGCCCCGCCGCCTCGGCGCAGGTTTGCAGGCTCTCGGCGGTAAAGAAATTCAAATGCCGCGGCGCATCCAGCCAGCGCCATGCCGGCCCCATCATCCGCGCACCCATGCAATCATTATTCGGCACTTCAATCGACATCAGCCCGTTGTCGGATAGCAGCGCGGCGGCGTTGCGCAGCGATTGCACCGGATCAATCGTATGCTCCAACACATGCGCGAAAACGATCAGATCATAGGTGCTTTGGGTGACATCGACGGGCAGCGCCTCGGCGGTGCCTTCAAACACTTTCAACCCGTTGCCCCGCGCCGCTGAAACCGCGCGCGGATCAGGCTCCACGCCGCAGACGAGGTCCAGAAACGGGCCATAGGTTATCATCCTATCGCCATTGCCGCAGCCGATCTCAAGCCCGTTGCGCGCGCCCTTGGGCACCACCGAGCGCCACCATTCCGCCGTCGGTTCCGCACCGTTCTCAAAGCGAAACGCCAATGAACTCAATACCCTGCCGCGCCAGCCGACCATCCGCGCCTCTTCGGCGGGGTCAAAGCGCTGGCGTTCGGCATGGGTGTAATAGGCGTCAATATCGTAGAAAGCGGCCACATCAACCGGCCGCGGGCGCGGATGAACCTGCCCGTATTCGGCCTGATCATCCCACCAGATATCCCATGAGCGGTGATCCTCAGGGCGGCGCCAGTCAAAGGGCACGCTGAGATGCGGGCGCATGCGCGAGCCGGTAAACGGGCATTCCGGGGCCAAAGGGGCGGCCATGGTTTGAGGGGCCAGAGACATCGCAGTTCCATCCGTAAGGCGGCGGTTGCGGGCCAGATTGGGGCCGCGCGCCGCAGAGAGTTGCTGATGTGATGCGCCTCCAATGTGGCGATAAATGGGCTGTGATAGGGTGATCCCGGCGGCTAATATGCTCTTTTTTTGGCAAATTGCCAAGATTTGCGCCGCGGACCGGGGGTGTCCGGCGTGCTGTTGGCCCGCGCGCCGCGCCAAAGCGCCGCGTGCCTCTCTTGCGATGCCCCGTTGCCACTTGCGGGCGGCTTGGCTAATCAGGCGGGCATGACATTCGCGCTTCCCACCCCCGCTGAACCCCTGAAAATCGGCACCCGCGGCTCGCCGCTGGCATTGGCTCAGGCCTATGAAACCCGCGCCCGCCTGATGGCGGCGTTTGAGCTGCCCGAGGCGTGTTTCGACGTCGTGCCCGTGGTCACCACCGGCGATAAAATTCAGGACCGCCCGCTCAAGGAATTGGGCGGCAAAGGGCTGTTCACCCGCGAGATCGAAGAGATGATGCTCGACGGCACGCTCGATATCGCGGTGCATTCGATGAAGGATATGCCGGTCGAACAGCCCGAGGGGCTGGTGCTTGATTGCTACCTGCCGCGCGAGGATGTGCGCGATGCTTTCGTCTCCACCTCGGCGGGGTCGCTGGCGGATCTGGCGCAGGGGCAGGTGGTCGGCACCTCCAGCCTGCGGCGGCGCGCGCAACTGCTGTTTCGGCGGCCCGATCTGCAGGTCGTGGAGTTTCGCGGCAATGTGCAAACACGACTGCGCAAATTGAGTGAAGGCGTCGCCGATTGCACCTTTCTGGCGATGGCCGGTCTGAATCGGCTGGGCATGCCCGAGGTTGCCAAATCCGCGATTGCCCCCGAAGAGATGCTGCCCGCCGTGGCGCAGGGCGCCATCGGGATCGAGCGGCGTGAGACCGACCAGCGCGCCGAAGCGATGCTCAGCGAAATTCACGATGTGCCGACCGGCCAGCGCTTGGCGGCGGAACGGGCGTTTCTGGCCGCGCTCGATGGCTCTTGCGAGACACCGATTGCCGGATTGGCGCTCTTGGAGGGTGACGAGATCTGGCTGCGCGGCGAGATCCTGCGGCCCGATGGCTCGGAGTGTTTTGCCGATGAAGGCCGCGCCTCGATCTCCGATGCCGCCGCTCTGGGTGACGAGATCGCCCGCCGTCTGCTCTCCCGAGCGCCCAAAGACTTCTTTGACTGGCGTGAATGACGCGGCGCTAATCATCTGACGGGCCATCTATTGTCTGACAATCAGCCTGAGTGATCCGGCGCGCTTGCGATCCGAGCGCGCCATTTTTCATGCCGAATGTTGAAAAACTGCAAGTCCACGCGCTGATTGGGCCGAAACCACACCCTCACAGATTGCAATAGTGCCATTGCCGGGCTCAGCCCAATCGTCGCGCAATCTCGCTGGCCAGCCGGTCTTGCGCCGGTTCAGACAGATCCTCGGCAGACAGCACGCTGAGCGGCGCATGGTCCTGCCGCAGCGTGGTATGCGCGTAACGCGGATCGTAATGCTCTTGCATCAAGGCCTGTGCCAGCGCCTCAAAGGCGCCGGACTGCGCCATCTCCTGCCACTCGGCAATCGTCGCGCGCGACTGGAAAGCCGCCAGCGCCGCGATCCGCGCCTGCAATTCCTCAGGGTCCGCAATAATGTCGCCATACGCCTGCGCCAGCCACTGCGCCCGCGCCGCGAGCGGTGCTTCGATCTGCAGCCGCGGCGCCACCTGCATCGCCTTCCATAGCGATGGCGGCAAGCGCAACGCCCCGATCCGGTTTGATTCCGCCTCGATCAATACCGGGCGCTGCGGGTCCAGATCGGTCAAGCGCATCGCCAGCGCGGTCTCGAACGCCTTTTGCGAGGGCTGTTCCTCCCCCGGCGCCAGCCCGAACAGCGAGCCGCGATGCCGTGCCAGCCCCTCAAGGTCGATCACCTGCCCACCCAGCGCCGCCACCCGCTGCAATATCGCAGTTTTCGCCGTGCCGGTATTGCCGTCCAGCACCATCAGCTTCGGCACCAAGGGCGTCTCATAAAGCGCCAGTTGCACCAGCTTGCGCCAGGCCTTCCAGCCGCCCTCCAGCACGCCCACCTGCCAGCCGATCTGCGCCAATATCGTCGCGAACGCCCCCGAGCGTTGGCCACCGCGCCAGCAATAGACCAGCGGCCGGTAATCGGCGGGCTTCTCGGCCAGCGCGGCTTCCAGATGCCGCGCCGCATTGCGCGCGACCAAGGCCGCCCCCATCCGCCGCGCCCGAAACCGGCTGTCTTGCACGTAGATCGTGCCGACCGCCGCGCGCTCGCTGTCGTCCAGCACCGGCAGGTTGATCGCGCCGGGCAGATGGTCTTCGGCATATTCCGCGGGCGCCCTTGCGTCGATGATCTCATCAAACGGCAGGCTCTTCAGATCGGCTAGCGAGGTCAGGGTGATGCGGCGCATGATTCTGCATACGCCCTGAATTCCGGCGCCGAAACCCCCAAGCCTCACTTTTCACAGGCAAAAACGCCGCCGCAGGGGCTCTGCGACGGCGTTGAAACCTGGTTAATCGATCCGCTTCGGGTTAATTAACTGTCTTCGGGCAGAATCCGCACCCCGCCCTTGGCCGCCGAAGACGCCAGCAGCGCATAGGCTTTCAGCGCCGTCGACACCGCACGTTTGCGCTTTTCCACCGGTTTCCACGGCAGCGGCCCTTTGGCAGCCCGCCGCGCGGCGATTTCGGCCTCATCCACCGCCAGATGGATCGTGCGGTTGGGGATATCGATCTCGATCTTGTCGCCGGTTTCGACCAGCCCGATCAACCCGCCTTCTTCAGCCTCGGGGCTGACATGGCCGATCGACAATCCCGAAGTCCCGCCCGAGAACCGCCCGTCGGTGAGCAGCGCGCAATCCTTGCCCAAGCCTTTGGATTTCAGATAGCTGGTCGGATAGAGCATCTCCTGCATCCCCGGTCCGCCGCGCGGCCCCTCGTAGCGGATCACCACCACTTCGCCCTTATCGACCTTGCCGGTCAGAATGCCGCTGACCGCCGAATCCTGGCTCTCGTAGACCTTGGCGGTGCCGGTGAACTTCAGGATCGATTCGTCGACGCCTGCGGTTTTCACGATACAGCCGTTCTCGGCGATATTGCCGAACAGAACCGCCAGCCCGCCATCCTTGGAAAACGCATGTTCAACCGAGCGCACGATGCCGGTCTCGCGGTTGTTATCCAGCGCCTTATAACGGTTGTCTGTGCTGAACGCCTGCGTGGTGCGCACCCCGCCCGGCGCCGCGCGGTAAAAGACATCAACCGCCGGATCATTCGACTGTTTGATGTCCCATTTGGCAATCGCATCGGCCATCGTCGGCGCATGCACCGTGCCAACCTCGCCGTGCAGCAGCCCGCCGCGGTGCATCTCGCCCAGAATGCCCATGATCCCGCCAGCGCGGTGGATATCCTCCATATGCACATTCTCGACCGAGGGCGCGACCTTGCACAGAACCGGCACTTTACGGCTCAGCCGGTCGATATCATCCATGGTGAAATCGACCTTACCCTCATGGGCAATCGCCAAGAGGTGCAGCACCGTATTGGTCGAGCCGCCCATGGCGATATCAAGGCTCATCGCGTTCTCGAAGGCCTTGAAGTTGGCGATCTCACGCGGCAAGAGACCCGCCTCTTCGCCCTCGTAATGGCGCTTGGTGATATCGACGATGCGGCGCCCGGCCTCAAGGAAAATCTCCTTGCGGTCGGCATGGGTGGCCAGCATCGAGCCATTGCCCGGCAGCGCCAGACCCAGCGCCTCGGCCAGACAGTTCATCGAGTTGGCGGTGAACATCCCCGAGCACGACCCACAGGTCGGACAGGCGTTTTCCTCGATCTCGAGCACCTGCGCATCGGTCAGACTGTCGTCAGCCGCGGCGACCATCGCATCGACAAGGTCGATCTTCGAGACCTCCAGATCATCATTGGTGACCTTACCCGCCTCCATCGGCCCGCCCGAGACAAAGATCGCCGGAATGTTCAGCCGCATCGCCGCCATCATCATGCCGGGGGTGATCTTGTCGCAATTCGAGATGCAGACAATCGCATCGGCGCAATGGGCATTCACCATATATTCGACGCTATCGGCGATCAACTCGCGCGAGGGCAGGGAATAGAGCATCCCGTCATGGCCCATGGCGATCCCGTCATCGACAGCAATGGTGTTGAACTCTTTGGCGACACCGCCCGAAGCCTCGATCTCGCGCGCCACCATCTGGCCGAGGTCTTTCAGGTGCACATGGCCGGGCACGAATTGGGTAAAGCTGTTCACCACGGCAATGATCGGCTTGCCGAAATCGCTGTCGGTCATGCCGGTTGCCCGCCACAACCCACGTGCGCCGGCCATATTGCGGCCATGGGTGGAACGCCTTGAACGGTAATGCGCCATGATAGTCCCTCGTCGATAATCCAAAACTGCGATGAAGCTGAGCGAGGAGATAGCGCAGTTTTCCGCCCAAGAACAGGCGTCGCCCCGGCTTGGGCGTAAAAAACTGGCGTGATGCGGCGCCAAGGCGGCTTTGCATTGCGCCCCTATGTCGGGCTAAGATGGCGAAAACAAACGGAGCCTCCCATGACCGCACCCAAACTTGTCGCCGGCAACTGGAAGATGAACGGCCGCATGGTCCATCTCGAAGAGGCGCTGGGCATCGCCACCGCCTCAGCAGCCGCTGGCGATGAGGTCGATGTGCTGCTCTGCCCGCCCGCGACGCTGCTCGCCCCGATGGCCAGCGCGCTGACCGGCAGCAATACCTTTGTCGGCGGGCAGGATTGCCACGCCAACCAAAGCGGCGCCCATACCGGCGAGGTCTCGGCTGCCATGCTGGTCGATGCGGGGGCGAGTCACGTGATCCTCGGCCACTCCGAACGCCGCCGCGACCATCATGAGGGTTCCGCCGATATTGCCGCCAAGGTGCAGGCGGCATGGTCCGAAGGTCTGGTGGCGATCCTCTGCATCGGCGAAACCGAAGCCGAGCGCGACGCGGGTTCAACCCTGACGGTGCTGGCCGAGCAACTCAGCGCCTCGCTGCCCGAGGGCGCCACGCCTGAGAATACCGTCATCGCCTATGAGCCGGTCTGGGCCATCGGCACCGGCCGCACCCCGAGCGTCGCGCAAATCACCGAGGCCCATGCGGCCATCCGCGCCCATGTGCCCGCAGGCATCCGCCTTCTCTATGGCGGCTCGGTCACCCCGCAGAACGCCGCCGCGATTTTCGCCACGGATAACGTCGACGGCGCGCTGGTCGGCGGCGCTTCGCTGAAAGCCGAGGATTTCACCCCGATCATCGACGCCCTGAAAAACGCCTGACCCGCCAGAAACCGGCCAGCCTTATCCGCCCTCCACTTTATGCCCTAAATATCCTCGGGGGTCTCCAAGGGGGTGGAAAACCCCCTTGGCAGCGTGTGGGGCCACCCCACCGGCTCGGGCGGGGCTCGATGCCCCGCCCGGGCCGCCTCCCTCACATCCCTTGCTGTGCCGCCACCCGCGCAATCAGCGCCTCCACTTGCGGCCCGATATGCGCGACGATCAATGCCACGCCCGCCGGATTGGGGTGGATATTGTCGCCTTGAAACACCGCATCCGGCCTGTCTCCGTCCGCAATCTGCTCGGCCAAAGGCGCCAGCATATCCTCGACCAGTAATGCGTCATGCGCCTCGGCCAGCTCGGGATAGAGCGCCGCGATTTCCGCTTGATACTCCGGCCCGTAATTGCGCGGTGCCGGCATGCCGATCAGCAGCGCCGGGATACCCTCCGCCTGCAACCGCGCCAGGATCGCCGCCAGATTATCGCGGCTCAACCCCGGATCAAGCCCGCGCAGCAGATCATTCCCGCCCAGAGCCACAATCATCGCGTCGGGCCGTTCCGCCAATGTCCAATCCAGCCGCGACAGCCCGCCCGCGGTGGTGTCGCCGCTCACCCCTGCGTTGACCAGATTAACCATATGCCCGCGCGCGGTTAACCAGGCCTGCAACTGCGGCACCAGCCCCGCCTCGGGCGCCAGCCCATAGCCCTGGGTCAGCGAATCGCCGAGTGCCGTCACCGTGATCCCCTGTGCCAATTCTTGCGGCACATCCTGCGCGCTGGCGACGGAAACCCCCAGTGTCAGCGTTAAAACAGTTGCGACAAGCGCCACACTGTGCTTGCCCCATGCCCAGAGCACCCCATATCGACGGGACATAAACCAAAGGACTTTTTGCATGTTGAGATCCGTTCTGTCGTTGAAGGGGGCGTGCCTGACCCTGCAGGGGAATGCCGGTCCTGTCGATATCCTGCAAGACATCTCGCTGGAAATTGAGCAGGGCGAATCGATCGGGCTGGTCGGTCCCTCCGGCTCGGGCAAATCCTCGCTTCTGATGCTGATGGGCGGGCTCGAGCGCGCCACCGGCGGCACGGTGCAGGCGCTCGAACACGATCTGACCGCGATGGATGAGGATGCGCTGGCGCGGTTTCGGCGTGGCAATATGGGGATTGTGTTCCAGTCCTTCCATCTGATCCCGACGATGACCGCGCTGGAAAATGTCGCCACGCCGCTGGAACTCGCCGGTCACCGCGACGCGTTCGAGCGCGCCGAGGCCGAGCTCGAGGCCGTCGGTCTGGCCAGCCGCATGCAGCATTATCCCGCGCAGATGTCGGGCGGCGAGCAACAGCGCGTGGCGCTGGCCCGTGCCGCCGCGCCGCGTCCGGCGATCCTGCTCGCCGATGAGCCCACCGGTAACCTTGATGGCAGCAATGGCGCGGCAATCATGGACCTGTTGTTCGGGCTGCGCGACCGCCACGGCGCGACCCTCGTGCTGGTCACCCATGCCCCCGAATTGGCCGCCCGCTGCACCCGTGTCGTGCATCTGCGCGACGGAAGGATCGAGCGCGAAACGCGCAACGCCGAGGCCGCGCAATGAGCCTCGCTCTCTCGGCCCGTCTGGCCCGCCGCGAATTGCGCGGAGGTCTGGCAGGGTTCCGGATTTTCCTGTTATGTCTGATACTTGGCGTCGGCGCGATTGCCGCCGTTGGCACTGTCCGCGCCGCCATTGAGGGCGGTTTGGCCCGCGAGGGACGTGCACTTCTGGGCGGCGATGCGGAACTGCGGATGACCTACCGTTTCGCCGATCAGGCCGAGCGCGAGTGGATGGCGGTTGAGGCCGCGGCGATGGGCGAGGTGATTGATTTTCGCTCGATGGCGGTGACCTCAGGCGGCGACCGCGCGCTTACCCAGATCAAGGCGGTGGACGCCCATTGGCCGCTGATCGGCGCCGCCGAATTCGACCCGCCGATGCCCATCGCCGAGGTGCTCGCAGGGCAGGGCGGACTGCCCGGCGCGGCGATGGACCGCGTGTTGATCGACCGGCTCGGGCTCTCGCTGGGCGACAGCTTCCGCCTCGGCACGCAAGACTTCATCCTGATGGCCCATGTGCTGCGCGAGCCTGACAGCGTCGGCACCAGCTTCGGCTTCGGCCCGCGCACTCTGGTCGCCACATCGGCTTTGGCCGACTCCGGTCTGATCGGCCCCGGCACGCTGTTTGACACCTCCTACCGGCTGCTCTTGCGCGAGGGCGACACCTTGGAGCGGCTGCGCGCCTCCCTGATCGACACCTTCCATGACGCCGGTATCCGCTGGCGCGATTCGCGCCGCGCCGAACCTGCATTGGCGCGGTTTGTCGAGCGGATCGGCGCATTTCTGGTGCTCGTCGGGCTGGCCGGACTTGCGGTCGGCGGCATCGGTGTTTCAGCAGCGGTGCGCGCCTATCTCGATGCGAAAACCCCGGTGATCGCGACGCTGAAAACCTTGGGCGCCGAGGGGCGGGTGATTTTCACCGTCTATTTTATGCAAATCGGCGTCTTAACCCTGATCGGCGTGGCGCTCGGGCTGCTCTTGGGCGCCGGAGCCGTCAGTCTGGCGGCGCCTTTCGTGCAGTCGCGCCTGCCGGTGCCGCTGGCTGTCGGCCTCTACCCGCAACCGCTATTTGAGGCGGCGATCTACGGGCTCCTGACCGCGCTGGTGTTTACCCTCTGGCCCCTAGCGCGGGTTGAGCGGGTCCGCGCCGCCGCCCTGTTTCGCGGTATCGGCAGCGAAGCGCGGGCTTGGCCACGGGCGCTGCCGATGCTCGCGCTGGCCGCCTCGCTCCTCGGTCTCATCGCCGCATCGGTGTATTTTTCCGGCGTCTGGCAATTGGCGCTGGGCACCGCGGGCGGCATCGCCGGGGCCCTGCTTTTGCTCGCGCTGGCCGCCGTCGCCCTGCGCGCCACCGCCCGCCGTTTGGCCCGCGCGAGGCTCTTGCGCGGGCGCACGGCGCTGCGTCTGGCGCTGGGCGCGGTGGGCAATCCCCGCGAAGGAGCGGTCGCGGTGGTGCTCTCGCTGGGGCTGGGCCTGACCGTCCTCGCCACCGTCGGGCAGATCGACGCCAACCTGCGCAACGCAATCTCCGCCGAACTGCCCGACCGCGCGCCGAGCTATTTCTTCCTTGATATCCAACCGGCCCAGATCGAGGATTTTACCGTGCAATTACAAGCCACTGCGGGCATAAGCGATATCGACACCGCGCCGCAATTGCGCGGGGTGATCAGCCAGATCAACGGCCGTCCGGCGCGCGAATACGGCAATCACTGGGTGCTGCGCGGCGACCGCGGGATCACCTATGCCGCCGCGCAGGGCGATATGAGCTTGAGCGAGGGCATATGGTGGCCCGAGGATTACACCGGCCCGCCGCTGATCTCTTTCGGTGCCGAAGAGGGCGCGGAACTCGGCCTGTACTTGGGCGACAGTATCACGGTGAATGTGCTGGGCCGCGATATCACCGGCGAGATCGCGAACTTCCGCAATCTGGATTTCCGCAACGGCGGCATCGGCTTTGTGATGACATTCACCCCCAACGCGTTTCAGGGCGCGCCGCATACCTTCATCGCCACGGTGCATGCCGATCAGGCGAGTGAGGGGCAATTGCTGCGCGACCTTGGCGATGCCTTCCCCAATGTCACCGCAATCCCGATCCGCGAGACCGCGCAGCGCATCGGCGAGGCTTTGGGCGCGATTGCCGCCGCGACCTCGATGGCGGCGCTGGCGACCTTGCTGACCGGTTTCGTCGTGCTGATCGGCGCGGCGGCGGCGGGTGAGCGCGCGCGGGTCTTCGAGGCGGCGGTGCTCAAGACCCTGGGCGCGACACGGGCGCGGATATTAACCAGTTTCGCCCTGCGCTCCTGCCTGATGGGCGCGGCGGCGGGGCTGGTGGCGATCGGCGCGGGGGCGCTGTCAAGCTGGGCGATCCTGACGCAGGTGATGGATCTGCCCTACCGGTTCGAGCCCATCTCGGCGCTATTGATCATCCTCGGCGGGATCCTCGCGGTGTTGCTGGCGGGGCTGGTCTTCGCCCTGCGCCCGTTGCGGGCACGACCCGCGGGCATCCTGCGCGCCCAGGAATAGCGCGGAGGGGGCAGAGCCACTGTCAGGCCCGTGGCCACCACGGGCCGCGCCCGACCCTCCCCGTGGGAGGGCGCATGGCGATGCCCTGAGTGGCTCGGATGACATCAATGCTTGTGAGCGCAACGCGTCGTAGCAACGGCAGGACGCCCACCCAGGGTCAGGCGCGTCCCTTATCACCTAGCTCGCTCCATTTCACCCGCCCCGCCCGTGGCACCCACGGGCCGCGCCCGCCCCTCCCCGAGGCAGGGCGCATGGCGATGCCGGGTGGGCTTGGGCGGCGTAGATGCTTGTGAGCACGCTGCGTCGTGGTGAGGGCAGGGCGCCCACCCAGAGTCGGGCGCGTCCCTTTGCGCTCGGTTCACGCGCGGGACATCAGAGCGGCGCGATATCCCCCTCGGCGCGCTTCGCGTGGAACTCCGCCTCGAACTCGGCGAAACGCCCGGCCCCGATGGCCTCGCGCATCCCCTGCATAAGATCCTGATAATAATGCAGATTATGCCAGGTCAGCAGCATCGACCCGATGATCTCATCCGATCGCACCACATGATGCAGATAGGCGCGGGAGTAATTTCGGCAGGCGGGACAACCGCAGGCCGCGTCCAGAGGCCGCGGGTCATCCTTGTGACGCGCGTTGCGCAGATTGACCGACCCGTGACGGGTCCAGCCTTGCCCGGTGCGGCCCGAGCGCGAGGGCAGCACGCAGTCCATCATATCAATCCCGCGTTTGACCGCGCCGACGATATCATCGGGCTTGCCCACGCCCATCAGATAGCGCGGTTTGTCCGCGGGCAGGAACCCGGGCGCGTAATCGAGCACACCGAACATCGCCTCCTGCCCCTCGCCAACCGCAAGCCCGCCGACGGCATAGCCCTCAAACCCGATATCAATCAAGGCCTTGGCGCTTTCCTCACGCAGATCGCGGGTGACACCGCCCTGCATAATCCCAAACAGCGCATGGCCGGGCCGGTCGCCAAAGGCCTCACGCGAACGGCGTGCCCAACGCATCGACAGCTGCATGCTCTTTGCCACCGTGGCGTCATCGGCGGGCAGGGCGGGGCATTCGTCAAAACACATCACGATATCCGAGCCCAACAGCCGCTGGATCTCCATCGAGCGCTCGGGCGTGACCATATGTTTCGAGCCGTCGATATGGCTGGAGAATTTCACGCCCTCTTCGGTGAGCTTTCGCAATGAGGCCAGCGACATCACCTGAAAGCCGCCGGAATCGGTGAGGATCGGGCGCTCCCAATTCATGAACTTATGGAGGCCACCCAGCGCATGGATACGCTCGGCAGTGGGGCGCAGCATCAGGTGATAGGTATTGCCCAGCAGGATATCGGCGCCGGTGGCGCGCACGCTTTCGGGCATCATCGCCTTGACCGTGGCGGCGGTGCCGACCGGCATGAAGGCTGGTGTCCGCACCTCGCCGCGCGGGGTCTGGATCACGCCGCTGCGCGCCGCACCATCGGTGGAATGGAGTTCAAAGGAAAATCGCTGGCTCATGCCGTCCCCGCTTGGTGTTCACGTCCCTTTAGCCCGCCGCCTCACCCCTTGCCAACCCATCGCAGCGACGCATGGAGGACGGTTTCGCCCAACACAGGCGCGGCTCTCCTGCCTGCGGGGCAGATTGACGCATCAGGCCGCGCAACTCCGATTTCCCGACCCCGCCCCTTTACGGCTTGCCCTCAAAATCCTATATCTTCACTCAGGTATAGAAACACCGAGGATAGAATGAACGCCTCTCAAGATCATAACCCCGCCGAGGGCACGCCCCTGATCGCCCCGTCGAGCACCGATCATCCGCTGTATGAAAGCCTCGTCGAGGCCTGCCGCTCTGTCTATGACCCCGAGATTCCGGTGAATATTTACGATCTCGGGCTGATCTATACGATTGCCATCACGCCGGAAAATTCGGTGCATGTGACGATGACATTGACCGCGCCGGGCTGTCCGGTGGCGGGCGAAATGCCGGGCTGGATCGCCGATGCGATGAACTCGGTGCCCGGCGTCAAAGAGGTCGATGTCGATATGACCTTCGACCCGCAATGGGGCATGGACATGATGTCCGACGAAGCCCGTCTAGAACTTGGATTCATGTAAAGACTATGTTCGGAATTCCCGGAAAATCTCCGATCACCCTGACCGATGCCGCCGAGCGCCATATCGCGCGGTTGATGGAGAAACAGGGTAAATTGGGACTGCGGATCGGCGTCAAGAAAGGCGGCTGCGCGGGCATGGAATATACCATGGATTTCGCCGATGAAATCGAGCCGCATGAAGAGGTGATCGAACAGGGCGACGCGCGGGTGATTGTTGCCCCGATGGCGCAGATGTTCCTGTTCGGCACCGAGATCGATCATCAGACCGGCCTGCTGGAATCCGGTTTCCAGTTCCGCAATCCGAATGTCTCGGATGCCTGCGGCTGCGGGGAATCGATCAAATTTGATGACGTGGATGAGTTGAAAGCCCGGTTCGAGGCGGCAAAAGCAGCGGAGTGATCCGCGGCGGACGCGACACTAATTCACGCATCGTTCATTGCAGACAATGAGGGGCTGCGCCCAACCCTGGGCGGGCGCGCGGACCTTCTCCACAAAGCTCTGCACTCCAAAGCATTCATGACGCCCAAGCAGCTCTCGACATCGCCAATGCGCCCTCCCATGGGGAGGGTCGGGCGCGGCCCGGCGTGACCGCCGTGCCAGACGGTTGATTTGCAGAGCCACGTGAAAGCGATTGCTCGGCACGCTCGTGATGAACCAAAACAAAAGGGACGCGCCTGACCCTGGGTGGGCGCCTTACCCATCTCCACAACGCGGCGCGCTTACAAGCATAAATGTCGGGTGAGCGATGAGTGGCATCGCCAATGCGCCCTCCCGGGGGGAGGGTCGGGCGCGGCCCGGGTTTCACCCGGGCCTGACAGTGGATTTGAGCGTTGTCTATTAAGGGCTGGCAAGGGTAGCGCACGAACGCTCGGCTCCTAGATCGGACGCCCCTACATCGGACGGATACGCAGCCGGGTCAGGCGGTTTTCCGAGCGTTCCACCACGGTGAACCGGCAGGCGTGGAACTGGAACACCTGCCCGATCTCGGGGATCATCTGCGCCTCATGGATCACCAGACCGGCGACGGTATTGGCCTCGTCATCGGGCAGCGACCAATCCATTGCGCGGTTCAAGTCGCGGATGGTCATCGCCCCGTCCAGCTCAATCGCGCCGCCGTCCAGCATGGTGATCGGGTTTTCCGTCGGCAGGTCATGCTCATCAACAATCTCGCCGACGATTTCCTCAAGGATATCCTCCAGCGTGATCAGCCCCAAGAGCGCGCCATATTCGTCAATCACCAGTGCGAAATGGCGGCGTTGCTGCAGGAACTGCCGCATCTGCTCGTCCATCGGGGTGGTCTCGGGGACGAAATAGGCGTCGCGCGCCACTTTCGAGATATCGATGGTCTCGACCGCCGAGAAATCGCCACCGGCTTCGGTGACCACACGGTGAACCTCGCGCATCAGGTCGCGCGAATGGATCACCCCGACGATATTCTCGGGCTCGTCCTTCCACGCCGGCAGCCGCGAAAACGGCGCATTGACGCTTTGCGCGATGATCTCGGCGGGCGGGGCGTCGATATTCACCGTCTCAATTTGGGAGCGGTGCAACATCACCTCTTCGACCATCCGGTGCCCCAGATCGAGCGCGCCCAGCAAACGGTCGCGGTCTTCCTTATCGACCGTGCCTTCGGAGTGGCCGAGCGCCAGCGCGCCGGCGATTTCCTCGTGATAGGACAGGATGGCGCTGTCGGGATCGGTGCGCACCCCGACCAGCAACAGCAAGCCGCGCACCAGCATCCGCACCGCCGCCACCACCGGCGCGAACATCAGCACCACCAGTTTGATCGGCGTCGCCACCCGCGAAGCGGCGGTTTCGGGGTTGGTGATGGCGTAGGTTTTCGGCAGCACCTCGGCAAAGATCAGCACCAAAAGCGTCATGATCAATGTCGCCAGCGCGACGCCGGAATCGCCGAAAATGCGGGTGAACAGCGCCGTCGCCAGCGAGGCGGCAAGGATATTGACCAGATTGTTGCCCAAGAGCACCGAGCCGATCAACCGCTCGCTGTCATTGGTCAGCGCCAGCGCCCGCTGCGCGCCCTTCGAGCCTTTGTCGGCCTGTGCCCGCAATTTGGCGCGTGACGAGGCGGTGAGCGCGGTTTCACTGCCGGAGAAAAAGGCGGAAAGCACCAGCAAGCCGATGATTCCCGCACAGGTGAGCCAAAAAGCGCTATCAAGCGACTGCATGTCGGTCCTTCCATGGGTTCTGCGCAAGATATGGCGTGGCGGGCCATCGGCGCAAGGGGGCGCGGGCGGGCGATCCGGTCTAAGGCATTGAAAAAAGACAAACCCCGCAGCCATCGGGCATGCGGGGTTTCATCAGACCGGCGGATAAGAGGGGCTTAGCCGCCCCAGCTGCGCACCGGACCGCAGTCCATATGGGTAAAGTTCGAGCGCGAATACCGGCCGACGCCACCGGCGTTACAGGCCTGTGCGGCGCGCGCAATCTGGTTCACCGAACGCGACCGCAACCGCAGATCGGCAGCCTGGCCGACCATATGGCGCGAGTTGCGCGCAACACCGGATGAGCGGCGGCGCAGCATCGCGTTGGTCTCCGGCGAGCGGTAGCCCGAGAGCAGCATATAGGGCTCATCAACCTCGAGAAGGTTATGCGAGGCGGCCATAATGTCGATGGTGCGGGTGTCGATACGGTGAACGCGGTCGTTGCGCCAGTCGCGGAAGAAGTGGTTCACGGCTTCCAGCGCTTCCGGGATATACTCGCCTTCGATCCAGTAAATCATATCCAGCGATTCGCCGGTGCGGCCCGAGTGCATGCGGATGCGGCGGATATCGCCGGCGCCACGGTTAAAGGCAAAGGCCTGTGACATTGTCGGTGCCGCAATCAAGGTGGTGGCGGCAAACACGCCCAATAGTCCGCGCCGAGTGAACCCGGTGTTTTCCGAAGAGGTCATTTCTGATCCTGTCCCATTCCCAAAGTCTAGTCGTGCCATTTTGGCGTTGCTTCATGAGGCGGCCACTCCGACAATTGACCCCAAAACGGGCCTAGGCCGAAGCGACACAGCGTCAAGAAGATTTTTATCTTCTGATGCCTTGATGCCACATTCAGCCGCCCAGCCCAAGTGGGGAGTCGGGCCGAGCGCCCCTCCGGCGCCAAGATAGGCGATAAATTGCTGAAAAATGCTTAATGTAAACCAAGATGCTTTGTTTTCAGGCATTTATCCCGACATACTCTGCAACTATGCGGCGAATCACCCTGCCACTGCTGCCGCTCTGTCACCTGTTTGGCGGTGTGATCGCGGTTCATACAGCCCTTGCGTGCATCAAGGCGTGCGATATTCGCCGCCCTCACGCAGAATCAATGGAACCAATTGAGTCGCGCGATTGTTACTCGACGTGAACGGCGCGAGACGGTCATGGTGTTGTTGTATTATAATGACCATTATTGAACCATCCCGCTCGCGTGCGCGACTCACCTGACAGCGCAGACCCTTGCAGCCTATTTGCCACCGGCACATGCGAACCGGAGGATGGACCAGATCTTTTACCGGAGGACGACAATGACCCTGACCAGCCCCACAGGCCCGAAACGCAGCAAGACGCAATTCAGAACACATGCGGCGATTGTGAGTTTGGCATTGGGGGTCTCGGTCACGCTGCCTGCGGTGGTCGCGATGATCGCGCCGACACCGGTGATCGCGCAAGAGTTTCCCGCCTTCCGGCAAGCGCTGGCCGAAGGCGTCGGCGAAAGCCGCGCGCTGTCCAGTTTTTACCGCGAGATCGGCTATACCGAGGTCTGGACCGGCGCCGAACATGCCGCGCGCCGCTCGGCTCTGGTCTCGGCCCTCAGCCGCGCCGAAGAACACGGGCTGCCCTCGGCACGCTATGACCTGCAGGGGCTTCTGGCCGCCTTTAACGCCGTGCAAACCGAGCGGGATCGCGGCTTTGTCGAGGCCCGCGCCTCGCTGACCTTCCTGCAATACGCCCGCGATATCTCCAGCGGCGTGCTTGAGCCCAGTGCAGTGATCTCGGATATCGTGCGCGATCTGCCGCGTCCCGATCCCGCGGTGTTGATGCGCGAGTTTACCGCCGCCGAACCGGTCAGCTTTATCCGCAACCTCGCCCCCTCGGCGCCCGAATACGCCCGCCTGTTCCACGCCAAGCGCGAACTTGAGGACACGATTGCCAATGGCGGCTGGGGGCCGACCGTGCAGGCCGGTAGCCTGCAGCCGGGCCAGCATGGCTCCGCCGTGGTCGCGCTGCGCAACCGGCTGATCGCGATGGGCTATATGCCCCGCGTCGCCACCGCCCGTTATGACGGGATGATGCAACGCGCGGTGCAGGAGTTTCAGGTCGCCCATGGCATCGACCCGGACGGTGTCGCCGGGTCCGCCACGATCCGCGAAATCAATGTCGCCCCCGAAGAGCGGGTGCGCAATATCGTCGTCGCGCTCGAGCGTGAGCGCTGGCTCAACATCCCCCGCGGCGACCGTCATGTCTGGGTCAATCTGACCGATTTCTCCGCCCGTGTGGTCGATTTTGATCAGGTGACCTTCCAGACCCGCTCGGTGGTCGGATCGCGCGCCAACCAGACGCCGGAATTCTCCGATGTGATGGAATATCTCGAGATTAACCCCGATTGGACCCTGCCGCGCTCGATTGTTGCCGAATATTGGGGCGCCCTGTCCAGTGGCGGCGCGCGGCATCTGAATATGATCGACGGGCAGGGCAATGTTGTGCCCCGCGAATATGTTGATTTCGCCCGCTATTCGCCGACCTCGCTGCCGTTCAACGTGCGCCAGCCTCCGGGGCCGGGCAATCCGCTGGGCGAGGTGAAATTCATGTTCCCCAACGCTCATGCGATCTATCTGCATGACACGCCGTCGCGGTCGCTGTTTGGCCATTCGGTGCGCGCCTATTCGCATGGCTGCATCCGCCTGCAAGACCCGCGCGACTTCGCCTATACGCTGCTCGGCATGCAAGAGGTCGATCCCGAGGCCTATTACCAGCGCGTCCTGCGCTCGCGCCAGCAAACCCGTGTCAGCCTGTTGACGCCGGTGCCGGTGCATCTGGTCTACCGCACCGCCTTTACCTCGGTGACCGGCCGGATGAACTACCGCGCCGATATCTACCGCCGCGACTCCCGGCTTTATGACGCGCTGCTACGTGCCGGGGTGGAAGTGGGCGCCTGAGCAGGCTACACCGAGCAGATGCACCCGCGTCTGTTCGGAGGACTACCAGATGGCCCATAGCGTGTCGGAAATTGCTGCAGCGCTCGGCGCCCGTTTCGAGGGGCGCGGTGATATCCGCGTCACCGCCAGTGCCGAGCCCGCGGTCGCCGGACCCGAGCATCTGGCGCTGGCGATGAGCCCGCAATATGGCGAGGGCGTGCCGCAGGGGCAGGCCCGCGCGGCGGTGCTCTGGGAGGGGGCGGATTGGCAGGCGCTCGGCCTTGAAGCGGCGATTTTTGCCACCCGTCCACGATTGACCCTCGCAGTGCTCTCGCGGCTGTTTGATCCCGGCCCCGGATTGACCGAGGGGCGCCATGCCAGTGCGGTTATCGACCCCAGCGCGCAGATCGGCGCCGATGCCGTGATCGGTGCCTTTTGTGTCATCGGCGCGGGCGCGGTGATCGGGGCTGGCGCGCGGCTGGCGGATCATGTCACCATCGGCGAGGATGCGGTGATCGGGGCGGATGCGCTGATCCTCTCGGGGGTGCGCATCGGCGCGCGGGTAAAGATCGGCGACCGGTTCATCGCCCAGCCCAATGCGGTGATCGGCGGCGACGGGTTCTCCTTTGTCACCGAATCCACCTCGCGCGTGGAACTGGCGCGCTCGGCGCTTGGGGATCCCGGCGAGACCGAGCCGCAACCCTGGCTGCGCATCCATTCACTGGGCGCGGTGAGTATCGGCGATGATGTCGAGGTCGGCGCCAATACCACCATCGACCGCGGCACCGTGCGCGACACCCGGATCGGCAATGGCACGAAACTGGATAATCTGGTGATGGTGGGCCATAATGTGGTGATCGGCGACGACTGCCTGCTCTGTGGTCAGGTCGGGATCGCCGGCTCGACGCGGATCGGCAACCGTGTGGTGATGGGCGGCCAGTCGGGGGCCAATGACAACACCAGCATCGGCGATGATGCGGTGATCGGCGGCAGCGCGCTGGTGATCTCGAATGTCGCCGCCGGTCGCGCGATGATGGGCTCGCCGGCGGTGCGGATGGAACAGCATGTCGAGATCTACAAAGCCCAACGCCGCCTGCCGCGGATGGCGAAGAAACTCGCCGAGCTGCAAAAACAAGTGCAGGAGTTGATCGAGAAGATCGACGCCAGCGACACAAAGCCCTAGCGTCATCCGCAGCCGTTGCAACCAAAGGACGCCCCAGACGTGACAGCCACACCCGAGACCCGCGCGCGGATTACCCAGATCCTTGCCGCACAAGCGCTGCGCGACCCGCAAGAGCTGACGCCGCAGACCACGCTGGACGCGCTCGGCATCGACAGTCTGGGCATGGCCGAGATCCTCTTTGCCATCGAGGAAGGCTTTGACATCACCGTGCCGTTCAACGCCAACACCCCCGAGGCCGCCGGTCTCGATCTGGAAAGCGTCGGCGGCATCTGCGACGGTGTGCAGCGTCTGATCGACGCCAAACAGGGCTGAGCGATGCGCCGCGTTGCGATCACCGGAGCGGGCAGTGTCAATGCGCTGGCCGCCGATGTGCCCGGCACCATGTCGGCGCTGGCCGCGGGGCAGGTGGGCATCGGCCCGCTCGACGTGCCCGAGGTCGAACGGCTGAGCATCCGCATCGGCGCGCAGATCCACGACTGGGACGCCGAAGCACGCTTTAGCCGCCAAGAAATCGCGCTTTACGACCGCGCCACGCAATTCGCCGTCGAGGCAGGGGCGCAGGCCTGCGCTGCCGCGGGGCTCGCGTTGACCGAGGCCGAGACCCTGCGCGCCGGGGTGATCCTCGGCACCGGCGGCGGCGGCTATACCACCATCGACGAGAGTTACCGCGCGGTCTATCCCGGTGGCCGCAACCGCGTGCATCCCTTCACCATTCCGCGGCTGATGCATAGCGCCGCCGCCGCGCATCTGGCCATGCGCCACGGGCTCAAAGGCCCGTCCTTCACCGTCTCCACCGCTTGCGCCAGTTCCAATCACGCGATGGGGCTGGCCTTCCAGATGGTGCGCAGCGGCGCGGCCGAGGTGATCCTGACCGGTGGCGCCGAGGCCACGCTCTGTTTTGGCGGGATCAAGGCATGGGAGGGGCTGCGCGTCATGTCCCCCGACGGCTGCCGCCCGTTCTGCGCCACGCGCAACGGGCTGGTGCAAGGCGAGGGCGCAGCGGTGTTTGTCTTCGAGGATTATGACCGCGCCCGCGCCCGCGGCGCCGAGATCATCGCCGAAGTGGCAGGGTTTTCAATGACTTCCGATGCCGGTGATATCGTCGCGCCGGATCTTGACGGCGCCCGCCGCGCGATTTCCGGCGCGCTCGACGACGCGCGGCTCAGCCCCGACGATATCCAGTATATCAACGCCCATGGCACCGCGACCGCCGCCAATGACCGCACCGAGGTCGAGGCCCTGCGGCAGGTCTTCGGCGATAGATTGCCGCCGGTCTCCTCGACGAAATCCATGCACGGCCATTTGATCGGCGCCACCGGCGCGGTCGAGGCCTTGGCCTGTATCATGGCCCTGCGCGACGGGATTATCGCCCCCACCATGGGCTATCGGCAGGCCGACGCCGCCTGCGCGATTGACTGTGTGCCCAATGAAGCGCGCCGCGCCCAAGTGGGTGCGGCGCTGTCGAATGCATTTGCTTTTGGCGGGATGAACGCCTGTCTGGCCTTCCGCCGCGCCTGATCCAAAGGGTTTCCCCTCTCGGATCAGTTCTCGCGCTGCCGCACCGCGGCTTCGGACATCCGCGTTTGCAGCGCCTCATAGCCAGCGGTGAACCCGCTCAGCGATACCGAAATCTCGATCGGCTGGTCGATCGCCACGAAGGGCGCGATGGTGACGGTCGCGGTGGCCCCGGCTTTCATCGCATCGACCTCCTCGGCGGTCATGCCCATGCGGACCACACAGCCGACCACGGTGCAGACGCGGAACGGTTCGATCCGCATCTCTTCGGCATTGCCGATGCGCCAGCCCATGCCGGTCGGCAAAAAAGTCTCCAATGGCGTGGTCGCGGTGATGCCTGCGGCGAATTCCGACCCGAAGGGCAGCGCCGAGACGCTGATCTCGGCAATCGGCGTCTCCGATTCGTCGAGCAGCAGTTGATAGAGCTCGCAGGCCTCGGTTCCGGCCTCGTCAACGATGCTGCAGACCACCTCCCAATCATTATGCGTCGAGACAGAATAGGGCTGTCCGGGCTGCGGCGCTTGCGTCGCGGCATCGGCTTCGGCCTCCTGCGCGAGGGCAGGCATGGCGCTCAACGCGAGGCAAAACACGGCGGAGGGCAGGGCGGAACGAAAGGTCATGACACGCATCCTTGGGTGAGTGAAGGTTGGCTATCAGCTAGCACGAAGCAGCCCGCAAGTCAGGCGGAAAAACGCCGCCAGCACAGGGTGCCTGCGTGGGGTGGGCAAAAACGCGCCCCGCTGCAAGCCGCTGATCCGATTGGCAAGAATTGGAAAAGGGCCCCGTAACAGGACCCTTTTCTACGTCTTTTCTCCCTGTCGGACTGGCCGACTTATTGATCGGGACGCTAGCACAACTGACCGACGGGTCAACCCAAATATTTGGGAAATTGATCCGCCGTGTTGCGCGGCTTGCAGCACTCTGGATTACGCCTCTCGCGTCATCCGCAGGGTTTGTTCAGGAAAAAACGAATTAAACCGCCTCCCGTGGCCGCAACCACAGCCAGATCAAGGCGCCACCAGCCAGCGCCAGAAACGGCAGCATCGCCAGATTGACCATCTGCCAGCCGGTTTGCACATCCGAGCCCGAGCAATTCATCAATTGCCCCGAGGCCAAAGAGGCCACGGTGACGCCGCCAAAGACAATCGCGTCATTGATCCCCTGAATGCGCCCGCGCTCGGCCGCCGAATGCGAACGCGCCAGCATCGTGGTGCCGCCGATAAAGCCGAAGTTCCAGCCGATCCCCAGCAAAATCAACGCGATAAAGAAATGTTCGATCTCGACGCCCGACATCGCCACCGCCCCCGCCGCGCCCAGAATCAACAGCCCCGCGGCGACGATCTTCTCGACGCCAAAGCGCGCGATCAGATGGCCGGTAAAGAACGAGGGCGCGAACATTGCCAGCACATGCGCCGAGACCACATCCGCGGCATTGCCGGTGCTGAACCCGCAGCCAACCACTGCCAGCGGCGTCGCGGTCATCATCAGGTTCATCAGCGCATAGGCCACCGTCGCGCAGATGATCGCCACGATGATCACCGGCTCGCGCAGCAATTGCCCGCGCGTGCGGCCGACCAGCGGCGCGTCTTTCGGGGTCACCGGCGGGCGCGGAATATCCAGCGCGAAAAACAGCGTCATCCCGACCAGATTGAGCGCGATCACCGCCAGATAGGTGCCGAGAAACGGGAAAATCATCGCCTCGGCGGTCACTTTCACCAATTGCGGCCCGATCACCGCCGAAACCAGCCCCCCCGCCATCACATAGCTGATCGCCTTGGGTTTGAAATCATCGCTGGCGGTATCGGTGGCGGCAAACCGGTAGAACCCCTGCGCCGACATATAGGTGCCGGTGAACAGCGAGCCGATCAGGAACAGCGCGAATGACCCTTGATAGAGCCCCAGCGCGCCAATCGTCGCCCCCAAGGCACCGGCAAAGGCGCCCAGAAAGAAACCGGCGCGGCGTCCGAAGCGCTGCATGAACGCCGCCATCGGCGTCGCCGACAGCATCGAACCCAGCACCGCCATCGAGATCGGCAGCGTCGCCCAGCAGATATTCGAGGCCAGCGATTGCCCCGCCAGACCCGCGGCGGTGAAGATCATCGGCATCTGCGCGCCCAACAGCGCTTGGGCGGCGACGAGAACCCACACATTGCGCTTGGCGCGCCGGTGGTCGGTGATGGATGCGCTAGTCATGCTTGCGACCTAGCCCGAGAGGGGCATGAAGAAAAGAAGAATCGTTCACCTGAGTAACAACTGCGACGCTCCGCCCCAGCCAGTCTTAGAACGACACAGGCGGCAGAGCCTCCCCCGCCGCCCACTTTATGCCTTAAATATCCCGGGGGGCGCGCCACGCGCGCGGGGGCAGCGCCCCCTCCACCATCAGCCCTTCAACGCCGCGATATCCGCCGGTGTGCCCACCGGCTTGCAGGTGACCGCGCGGTCGATCCGCTTGATCATCCCCGCCAGCGCCTTGCCCGCGCCGATCTCCCAAGCCTCGGTCACCCCCTGCGCCGCCATCCAAATGACCGATTCGCGCCAGCGCACCGAGCCGGTCACCTGTTCGACCAGCAGCGCGCGGATCACATCGGGGTCGCTGACCGCCTCGGCGCGCACATTGGCGACCAAAGGAACAGCAGGCGCCTTGATCACCACATCCGCCAGCGCTGCCGCCATCGCCTCGGCGGCGGGCTGCATCAACGCGCAATGGAACGGCGCCGAGACCGGCAGCAGCAGCGCCCGTTTCGCGCCGCGTTCCTTGGCCAACTCACAGGCCCGCTCGACCGCCGCTTTATGGCCCGAGACCACCACCTGCGCCGGATCATTGTCATTCGCCGCCTGACAGACTTCGCCCCCGTTCGAAGAGGCTTCCGCTGCAACCTCGGACGCCGCCGCGAAATCCAGCCCCAATAGCGCCGCCATCGCGCCGACACCCACCGGCACCGCCTCTTGCATGGCGCGGCCACGGATGCGCAACAGCCGCGCGGTATCGGCGACACTGAGCGCACCGGCCGCAGCCAGCGCCGAATATTCGCCCAGGGAATGCCCCGCCACAAAACCCGCATCGGTCACCGCGAACCCCTCGGCCTCCAGCGCCCGCATCGCCGCCAAGGAGGTTGCCATCAGCGCCGGTTGCGCATTGGCGGTCAGGGTCAGATCGGCGATATCCCCCTCCCAGATCAGCGAGGAGAGCGATTCGCCCAAGGCCTCGTCAACCTCGTCGAACACCGCTTTGGCGGCAGGATAGGCTTCGGCCAGATCGCGGCCCATGCCGATGGTCTGGGCGCCCTGGCCCGGAAATACGAATGCGCGGCTCATGTGAAACTCCAGTCATGAGAAGATGAATGCGGATGATTTTACCAGGGATTCTAGTGGGGTTTTGCGCCGACCGGAACCCGTCTCGACAGCGTTCCTTTGAGCGCAACGGCGAAACCCCCGCCAATCCGCGCCAATTCCCCGCGCACCCCCGCAAATACAGCGCGTTTTCACCCCGCAACCGCCCCGCCTGACCCTTGCGCCGCGCGCATATCTCGGTATAAGGCCCCATCCCGCTGTATCCCTCGATACCGGCGCAGACTCTCGTGGGCGGGCACAGCGGGGCAATTCGCCCGTCTTTTGAAATGCGCCTATAACATGATTGGAGACAACATGCCTCTCTATGAGCATGTCATGATCGCGCGGCAGGACCTGTCCAACGCGCAGGCCGAAGGCCTCATGGACCATTTCACCGCAGTGATCTCGGACAACGGCGGCACCATCGTCGCCACCGAATACTGGGGCGTGAAAACCATGGCCTATAAGATCAACAAGAACCGCAAGGGCCATTACATGTATATCCGCACCGACGCCCCGTCGGCGGCTGTGCTGGAAATGGAACGCCTGACCCGTCTGCATGACGACGTGATGCGGGTTCTGACGATCAAGGTTGACGCCCACGACGAAGGTCCGTCGGTGCAGATGCAAAAGCGTGACGACCGCGAACGCGGCGACCGCCCGCGCCGCTAATCCGCCGCTGATCAGCCTTCCAAGGAGTTACGCCACATGGCTACGAAACCATTTTTCCGCCGTCGCAAGGTCTGCCCGTTCTCGGGGGATAACGCGCCGAAGATCGACTACAAAGACACCCGTCTGTTGCAGCGTTACATTTCCGAGCGTGGCAAGATCGTGCCCGCCCGTATCACCGCCGTTTCGGCGAAAAAGCAGCGTGAACTGTCGCGTGCGATCAAGCGCGCCCGCTTCCTCGCCCTGCTGCCCTACGCCGTGAAATAAGGAGAACGACATGCAAGTTATCCTTCTTGAGCGCGTTGCCAAGCTGGGCCAGATGGGTGATGTGGTCAAAGTCCGTCACGGATTTGCCCGCAACTACCTGCTGCCTCAGGGCAAAGCCCTGCGCGCCACCGAGGCCAACCAGGCGGTGTTTGACGCCCAGAAAGCCCAACTCGAAGCGCGCAACCTCGAGACCCGCAACGAAGCTGCGGCTCTGGCCGAAAAGCTCGACGGCACCAGCTATGTGGTGATCCGCTCGGCCTCGGACACCGGTTCGCTCTACGGCTCGGTCACCCCGCGTGACATCTCCGATGCCGTCAGCGCCGAAGGTTTCAGCGTCGACCGGGGCCAGATCGTTCTGGCCGCACCGATCAAAACGCTGGGCCTCTACGACACCACCGTTGTTCTGCACCCCGAAGTGACCGCCACGATCTCGGTCAACGTCGCGCGTTCGGCCGAAGAGGCAGAGCTGCAGGCATCGGGCAAATCGATCCAGGATCTCGCTGCCGAGGCTGAAGCCGAAGCGGAATTCGAGATTCAGGAACTGTTTGACGACATCGGCAGCGCCGCTGACGAAGACGACGCAGACGAGTAATCGCTCGATATCACGCACTGTTACAGTGTCGCGGGGCGCGTATCCAATGGGTGCGCGCCCCGTTTTCCATGCTCCAGCCTTGTCGTAGGGCGGGGCATAGCCTATCTAGGAATTGATACATTCCTTTCCCTGCATCTATCATCGGGAGCCGCCATGGCGATCACAGCCCAAACCGCCGCAATACCTGACGCCGACCTCGAGGCGCCAGCCGCGACCCTGACCGACGCGCCCGCGGGCGCGGCGAATGCGGGATTGTCCGAGCCGGACACGCAGGCGATGGAGCAAATGGTGACACAGGCGCAGGCGGCGGCGGCGTTTCTCAAGGCTTTGGCGCATGAGGGGCGGCTGTTGATCCTCTGTCATCTCTCCACCGGCGAGAAATCGGTGACCGAATTGGAAAACCTGCTCGGCTCACGGCAAGCGGCGGTCAGCCAGCAACTGGCGCGGCTGCGGCTTGAGGGGCTGGTCTCTTGCCGCCGCGAGGGCAAGGCGATCTATTATTCCCTCGGCGATCCCCGCGCCGCGCAGACCATCGGGTTGATGTATGAGATGTTCTGCGGTCCCTCCGTCGAACCCTCCACCGAGGCCGACTCCCCGACCTAAACCACCACCCGCGCAGCATTTCCCCGCCCTCCGGCCGTAATTTCGCATGTGAATGTCACGTCAAGCGGGTATTCGCGCCGCAGGGGCTTGCCAGAACGCGCGCTTGGCGCAAAGTTTGACCTGTTGATCAATCGCACCCGGCAAGGGCGCAATAAACAGGGAGGGGGACAGATCCATGTCCGACCGTATCCAGACGATCCGCACACTCGCCGCGGGCGCTGCCATCGCCGCCGCATTCAGCTTTTCCGCCGTCACCGCAGAGGCGCAAGAGACCGGCACGCCTGACGACGCACGGCTCTTTCAATCCGGCATGCTGACCGTCGGCACCGGCGATCCGGTCTATCCGCCGTGGATGATGGATAATTCTCCAGAAAGCGGCGAAGGCTTTGAAAACGCGCTGATCTATGCGCTGGCCGAAGAAATGGGCTTTGCCGCCGATCAGGTGCAATGGGCGCGGCTGACATTCGAGCAAACCATCGCACCGGGTGACAAACCCTTCGATTTCGCGATCCAGCAAATCTCGGTCACGCCTGAACGCGCCGAGGTCGTCGGCTTCAGTCAGGTCTATTATCAGGCCGCCAAAGCGGTGATCGCGCTGCCCGGCTCGCCGGTGGAAACCGCCACCAGCTTTGCCGACCTGCGCGAGGCGCGCTGGGGCGCGGCCATCGGCACCACCGATATGACCTATCTGGAAAACATTGTCGGCATCGAGAATGTCGCGGTCTATGACGACCAGATCGGCGTCTTTCAGGCGATGCGCGCGGGCCAGATCGACGCCACCGCCGCCGCCGTGCCGACCGCGCTTTTCGCCACCGCGGTGCAAATCGAGGAAGCCTCGATTGTCGCCATCCTCCCCGCCGATGAGAATGACGCGGGCCACGGCCTCTTGTTCGAACACGGCAGCCCGTTGATCCCATGGGTCGATGCGGCGCTGACCCGCCTGATCGAGGCCGGCACCGTGCAACAGCTTGTCGACACATGGCTGGTCGCCGACCCTGATCTGCCCGTCATCACGGAATGATCCCCGACACGCCCAAAACACCCCCGCCGCCCCCCCGGCGGCGGGGCTTTGACTGGCGCACCGCCATGGTGCCCGGCCTGATCAGCGCGGGCTCCATCGTGGTGATGTTCGGCGCATTGGCATGGCTGGTCGCCACCAACCCGAACTGGCCGCGCATCCAGGCGCAGTTTTTCAATCTTGATCACATGATCGCCGCCGCGCCCAAGGTCGCGACCGGGTTTTTGATCAATATGCAGGTCTGGCTGATCGCGGTCGTGGCCATCGGTGTCTGGGCGCTGCTGCTCGCGGTGATTCGCTCTCTGCGCGGCCCGTGGTTCGCGCCCTTCCGGCTGATGGTGGTGCTCTATATCGACCTGTTTCGCGGCCTGCCGGTGCTCTTGCTGGTGATCCTCTTCGGCTTTGGCATCCCCGCCCTGCGCATCCCCGGATTGCCCAATTCCGGCCTGTTCTGGGGCGGTTTCGCCATGGTGCTCAGCTACTCGGCCTATGTCTGCGAGATTTACCGCTCGGGCATCGATGCCGTCCACGAGGGGCAGCGCGCCGCCGCCCATGCGCTCGGGCTCAATGAATGGCAGGTGATGATCCATGCGATCCTGCCGCAAGCGATCCGCAACGTCTTGCCATCCTTGATGAATATCATCGTCGCCCTGCAAAAGGACGTGGCACTCCTGTCGGTGATCGGGGTGCGCGACGCCGTGCGCGAGGCGCAGATCTACACCGCCGGCACCTTCAATTATTCCTCGCTGGTGGTCGCCGCCCTGCTGTTTTTGCTGGCTACGATCCCGATGGCGCGACTGGCCGACTGGATCACCCGCCGCGACCGCGAGCGGCGCTTGCAGGTGACTGAATAGATGATCGAGATTGACGGATTAACCAAATATTTCGGCGATAATCTGGTGCTCGACCGCGTCGATCTACAGGTCGCGCGGCATGAGGTCGTCTGCCTGATCGGCGCCTCGGGCAGCGGCAAATCCACCCTGCTGCGCTGCGTCAACCGGCTGGTCGAGCCTGACTGGGGCGAGATCCGCCTCGACGGTGTGCCGGTCAGCGACGCCAGCTTTGGCAAGACCGGCCTCCAGCGCCGCATCGGCATCGTGTTTCAGGCCTACAACCTGTTTCCGCATATGAATGTGCTCGACAATATCACCCTCGCGCCGCGCAAGGTGCATGGCCAAAGCCGCGTTGAGGCCAACGAGCAGGCGATGGAAATCCTCGCGCTATTCGGCATGGAGCGCTTCGCCAAAGCCTACCCTGAGCAACTTTCGGGCGGCCAGCAACAGCGCGTGGCGGTGGTCCGCGCGCTCGCCGGTGAGCCTGATGTGCTGCTGCTAGACGAGATCACCGCCGCCCTCGATCCCGAGCTGGTCGGCGATGTGATGGCGGTGATCCGTGGCCTCAAGGACCGCGGCATGACCATGGTGATCGTCACCCATGAGATGGGGTTCGCCCGCGATCTCGCCGACCGCGTGTGTTTTCTCGACGCCGGTCGCATCGCCGAACACGCGCCGCCCAAAGACCTGTTCGGCGCACCCGAACACCCGCGCACCCGCCAGTTCCTGCAACGCCTGCTCGACGGGGGGCGGCTATGAGGCAGCGGGCAGGATAGGGCGCGACAGATAAGCCATGAAATACGAGGGAGGAACGTATGAGTGACAGGCCTTTTGCCCTGATCGGTGCCGGACCGATGGGTTTGGCGATGGCAAAAACCCTGACCGAACAAGGCATTGCCTTCGAGGGGTTCGAGCTGCATTCCGATGTTGGCGGGCTCTGGGATATCTCGGCGCCGCGCTCGACGATGTATGACAGCGCGCATCTGATTTCCTCGCGCACGACCACCGAATTCGCCGATTTCCCGATGCCCGAGGGCACGCCGGACTACCCCGCGCATCACGTGTTGCGCGATTATTTCCGCGATTTCGCCGAGCATTTCGACCTGCGCCGCCACTATCGCTTCAATGCCGAAGTGACCCACTGTGCGCCCATCGGCGATCATTGGCAGGTCGAGTGGTGCGACGGGGAGGGCACGCATTCGGGGCATTACGCCGGAGTGATCATCGCCAATGGCACCCTCTCCGAGCCCAATATGCCCAGCTTCAAAGGCCAGTTCGACGTCGAGCTGATCCACTCCGCCGCCTACCGCAGCACCGACCAGTTGCGCGGCAAGCGGGTCTTGGTGATCGGCGGCGGCAACTCTGGCTGCGACATCGCGGTGGACGCGGTGCATCACGCGCAAAGCACCAGTCTGTCGATGCGCCGCGGCGTGCATTTCGTGCCCAAATACGTGTTCGGCAAGCCCGCCGATACCGTCGGCGGCGCGATCAAACTGCCGATGTGGCTCAAGCGGCGGGTCGACGGGTTGATCCTGCGCTGGTTTGTCGGCGACGCCCAGCGGCTGGGTTTTCCCGAGCCCGATCACCAGCTTTACGAATCGCATCCGGTGGTCAATTCCATGGTGATCTTCCACGCCGGTCACGGCGACATCGACCTGCGCCCCGACATCGCGCGGTTTGACGGCAAAACCGTGCATTTCACCGATGGCACATCGGCGGACTACGATCTGGTCATCGCCGCCACCGGTTATCTGCTCGATTACCCGTTCATCGACCGCGAGTTGCTCAACTGGCAGGGCCCCGCGCCGCATCTGTTTCTCAATTGCCTGCACCCCGAGCGCGACGATCTCTTTGTTATGGGCATGGTCGAGGCCGCCGGTCTGGGCTGGCAGGGCCGTCATGAGCAGGCCGAACTGGTCGCGCGCTATATCCGCGGGCTGCGTGAGGGTTCCCCCGCCGCCGCCGCGATCCAGTCCGAAAAATCCAAGGGTTTCAGCCGCTTGACCGGTGGCATGGACTATGTCGATCTGCCGCGGATGGCCTATTACGTTGACCGCGCGACCTACCGTCGGGCGGTGACGACCCGTATCAAAGCGCTGGGAGGTGGCGATGACCGGAATTGATGAGGCGATGCTGAACTTCTCGCCGGCATCCTTGATGCTGCTTAACGCAATCCTCGCGGTGGTGATGTTTTCCATCGCGCTCGACCTGCGCATGGCGCAATTCCGCGCCCTGATCAAAGCCCCGCGCCCGCTACTGGCCGGATTTTTCGCGCAATTCCTCGCCTTGCCCGCGGTGACCTTCGGCCTCGTGCTGCTGTTTCAACCCCGCGCCTCCATCGCGCTGGGATTGATCCTTGTCGCCGCCTGTCCGGGCGGGAATATCTCGAACTACCTGAGCCACCGCGCGGGCGGCAACACCGCGCTTTCGGTCAGCATGACCGCGATTGCCACGGTCGCGGCGATCATCCTGACGCCGCTGAATATCGCGCTCTGGGGCGGGCTTTATGCGCCGACCCGCGCGATCCTTGTCGCGACCCAGATCGACCCCGTGCAAGTGGCGATCACCGTGATCTTCATGCTGGTGCTGCCGCTCGCCTTGGGCATGATGGTGAACGCCCGCCTGCCGGATCTGGCCACGCGCATCCGGCGTCCGGCGCAACTGCTGTCGATGGTGATTTTCATCGGCTTTATCATCGCGGCACTGGCGTCGAACTGGCAATACTTCCTTGATCTTGCAGGCAAAGTGGCGGGATTGGTCGCAGTGCATAACGCCGTGGCATTGGGGCTCGGCTTTACCATCGCGACGCTGGCGGGGCTCAGCCCGCGCGACCGGCGTTCGATCACCATCGAGACCGGCATCCAGAATTCCGGCCTCGGCTTGATCCTGATCTTCGCCTTCTTCGGTGGCCTTGGTGGCATGGCGGTGGTCGCCGCCTTTTGGGGCATGTGGCACGCGATTACCGGTCTGGTGCTGGCGCTCCTCTGGGCGAGGCGGCTACTATGACCCGCATCCTGATCACCGGCGCGGGCGGCAATGTCGGGCGCGCCTTGCTGGCGGGGCTGGGCGCGCATGAGGTGCTCGCCACCGATCTACAGCCCATCGCGGAGGCCAATTTCCAGCGGCTTGATGTGACCGGAGATGATGCCGACCGCGTGATCGGTGCGTTCCGGCCCGAGGTGGTGATCCATCTGGCCTCGATTGTGACGCCGCCCAAAGGCTCCACCCGCGCGTTTGAATGGCGCGTCGATGTGCAGGGCAGCCGCAAAGTCTTGCGGGCCTGTGTAGCGCATGGCGTGCGGCGCCTGATCGTGACCTCCTCGGGCGCGGCCTATGGCTATCATGCGGATAATCCGGTCCCTCTCGTTGAAAGCGATCCGCTGCGCGGTAACGTTGAATTCCCCTATGCCGATCACAAGCGGCAGGTCGAAGAGATGCTGGCAGAGGCCAGACAGGCGCACCCCGCATTAGAGCAGGTAATCTTGCGGGTCGGCACCGTGTTGGGCGCGGGCATCGAGAATCAGATTACCGCACTCTTTCATAAGAAAAGGTTACTGCGCGTGGCCGGCGCCGACAGTCCATTCGTGTTCATCTGGAGTAAAGATTTGGAGCGTATCTTGATTCGCGCCGCCACTGACGGGCCGGCAGGGATCTATAACGTCGCCGGAGACGGGGCGATGACTATGACGCAATTGGCGCAGGCGATGGGCAAGCCGGTGCTGACACTTCCGGCGTGGCTGCTGCGCGGGGCGCTTGGCGTTGCTCGGCCAATCGGGCTGAGCCGTTACGGCCCCGAGCAGGTCGGCTTTCTGCAATACCGTCCGGTGCTGGACAATACGGCGCTGAAGGAACGCTTCGGCTACGTGCCGGAATTAACCTCGGCGCAGGTCTTCGACCTCTGGCGCAAATGGGCACAGCCATGAGGGGCGCGCGCGACAACGGCGGGAAAACCGCAGTGATCACCGGCGGGGCAGGCGGCCTCGGACTGGCGCTGGCCCTGCAATTGCAGGCACGGGGATGGGTCACGGCGCTCTTGGATCTGCCGGATAAAACCGCCGCTTTAAGTGCCAGCGCGCAGCAAAGCCTGCACCCCTGCGACGTCACCGATCCCGCGCAGGTCGCGGCGGTCTGCGCCGAGATCCGCGCCGCGCGACCGAGCATTGATCTGGCGATCTATTCCGCCGGCATCACCATGATCGCCCCCTTCGCACAGTCCGATCCCGCCGCCCACCGTCGCCTGTTCGAGGTCAATTACTGGGGCGCGGTCCATGTCGCGCAGGCCCTGCTCCACGACCTCCGCGCCGCCTCGGGCACCCATCTGGCGATCACCTCGGTGGCCGGTTTCGCACCGCTGAAACACCGCACCGCCTATGCGGCGTCGAAACACGCGCTGACCGGATTTTTCGGCTCTTTGCGCGGCGAAGAGGCGCCGTTCGGCGTGCGTTGCGCGCTCGCCGCGCCCTCCTTTGTCGCCACCAATCCCGGGGCCGCCTTCGACGCGCAGCATCTCGGACCACCGGGCGCCGCGCGCGACGGCGTCGATGAGATCAGTGCCGAGGCCGCCGCGCTTGTGATCCTCTCGGGGCTCGACAAGCGCCGCGATTTCATCCCCGTCGGGCGTGTGGCGGGCTTGGCGTGGTGGCTCAACCGGCTGGCGCCGCGGCTCTATGAACGCCAGATGTTGAAGTCGATCGGCGGTGATTTGACTTGACGGATGGGCCGCGGCGCTCTTCGATAGCGCCATGCGCATCCTGATCACCCTGTTGATTTTCCTGTCTTTGTCCGCCTGCGGTCGCCCGTTAACCATACATGAGACCGAATTGGCCTCGCGCCTCTTCGGTGACGGGCTCGACAGCACGCAGGTGCGGTTCAGCGCCAGCCGCGTCATCGGGCTGCGCGAACATCAATTCCGCGCCCGCCCGCAAACCACATGCCGCGAGCGTATCGTGCCGCCGCCGACCACCGAGATTCTGACCGGACGCACCGCGGGCGTCACCCTGTGGAACCACATCCGCGTGCGCGATGATCTGATGCAAGAGGATTTTGTTCGCCTGCCCGATGGCACCATGCCCTTGGGGCTGGCGATGTTTTTCGCCCATGAGGTCACCCATGTCTGGCAATGGCAGAACCGCGCGACCACCGGCTATTCGCCCCTGCGCGTCGGGCTCGAGCATCAGCGCGGCGTCGATCCCTATCTGTTCGACGCCGATCACGCGCCGAATTTCAGCGACTACGGCTATGAGCAACAGGCCAGTCTGGTCGAGGAATACGTCTGCTGCGCGGCGCTGGACCCGCAGGGGCGGCGGACCGAGCGGTTGCACGCGCTGCTGTCACAGGTGATGGAACCGCGCGATCTGCCGGATTGGCCGGTGCGCATCCCGTGGCGCGACGCGCAGACCCGCGGGATTTGTAGTTAACGCGGGCTGTTAACCAACATGCACATAGTTAACCGGTTAACGCCGGCTATTTACCAACCCGCGGCTCATTGCCAGCCAGCAAGCGCTTGATATTGCTCGCATGGCGCAGCCAGACCAGCGCCGTGAGCGCCAAAGCCAGAATGATCAGCGATTGCGGGCCGATGATCCAGCACCAGAGCGCCGCCGAAGCCGAAGCGACCAGCGCCGAGGCCGAGGAAATCCGCGTCAGCGCCACTGTCACCAGCCATGTGGCGCAACACAACAACCCGATCGGCCAAGCCAGCGCCAGCAATGTGCCCAAGAAAGTCGCCACGCCCTTGCCGCCTTTGAAACCCAGCCATATCGGATACAGGTGCCCCAAAAACGCAGCAAAACCAGCGAGTTGCGCGGCGTCCTCGCCAGCGATCGTGCGCGCGATCAACACCGCAATCGCGCCCTTGCCCGCATCCAGCAGCAGCGTCGCCGCGGCGGCGGCTTTGTTGCCGGTGCGCAGCACATTGGTCGCGCCGATATTGCCCGAGCCAATCGCGCGCAGGTCGCCCAACCCCAGCAAGCGGGTGATCACCAAGCCGAAAGGCACCGAGCCCAAAAGGTAAGACGCCAGCGCGATCATGGTTAAGACCAGCGGCGCAGTGTCGATCACGGGAAGGAAGGTCATGCGGCCTCGCGTTCATAGACCGGTTGTCCGGCAACATAGGTGGCCAGAACCTTACCCTCCATTCTCGTGCCGTCAAAGGGCGTGTTTTTCGACTTCGAGCGCAGCGCAAACCGGTCGAGGACAAAGGGCGCATCGGGATCAAACAGCACCAGATCGGCAGGCGCGCCCGCGCTCAGCCGCCCGCAAGGCAGGCCCAGCCGCCGCGCCGGATTGAGCGCCATCGCGCGCCACAATTGCGGCAGCGTCAGATAGCCCGAATGATACAGCCGCATCGACGCCGGCAGCAGGGTTTCCAGCCCGACCGCCCCCGCCGCCGCCTCTTCAAACGGCAGGCGTTTGCTTTCCTCGTCTTGCGGCGTGTGCATCGAGCAGATCACGTCGATCAGCCCGTCGGCGACCGCCTGGATCACCGCGATCCGGTCATCCTCGGCGCGCAGGGGCGGGGTCAGTTTGAAAAACGTGCGGTAATCGCCGACGTCGAATTCATTCAGCGTCAGATGGTGAATCGAGACGCCCGCGGTCACATCCAGCCCGTTTTTCTTGGCCCGTTCCAGCGCCGGCAGGCTGCGCGCGCAGGTGATCTGGTCGGCGTGATAGCGCACGCCGGTCATCTCGACCAAGGCCATATCGCGGTCAAATCCCATCCGCTCGGCCATCGGCGACACGCCCGGCAACCCGCGCAGACTGGCGAATTTGCCGGTGGTCACGGCGGCGCCCTTGCTCAATCCGGGGTCTTGCGGGTGGCCGACAACCAGCGCGCCAAGGCTGCGCGCATAGGTCAGGCAACGGCCCAACACTTTGGTGCCCTGCGCGACATTCTCGCCATCGGTAAAGGCCAGCGCACCGGCGTCGAGCAAAAAGCCGATCTCGGCCATTTCCTGCCCCTCGCGGTTGCGGGTCAGCGCGGCCATATGGTGGATGTTCACCGGGCTTTCCGAGGCCGAGCGGCGGCGCAGAAAGTCCAGCGTTTCCGGCATATCCACCGCGGGCGAGGTGTCGGGGCGGGTGATGAATGTGGTGACGCCGCCCGCCGCCGCCGCCTGACCGGCGGTGCGCAGGCTTTCCTTATGACGCGCGCCCGGTTCGCCCACATGCACGCCCCAATCCACCAGCCCCGGCGCCAGACATTTGCCACGGCAATCAATCACTTCGGCCCCCGCGGGAGGGGTCTTTGGGTCGATCTCGGTGATCTGCCCGTCATCTGCGACCAGACTGCCGAGGCGGTCGGTGCCGGCCTCGGGGTCGATCAACCGGGCATTGGTGAAATACAGGGTCATATGCCGCCTCTTTGGTCCCGCTAGCTGTCAGCGGGCTTATAGCGGCTCGTGTGGCCGGGCGCTACCGGCGACGAGGAGCCGTGCGGCAGTCAAAAGGGCGTTCAGCCGCTCGCACGCCGCGCACGCTTGTCGCGGGCGGTCAGGATTTGCGTGATCACGCCCCGAGCATCGCCCAGATGTTTTAACAAATGCTTATCGCCGCTGAGGGTGATCACCTGCACATCGCCAAGCAGGATGCGCGCCGTCTCGATTTCCAAGAGTTGCAGGGCGCGTTGGCCACCGGGCAGGATCAGCCGCCGGTTGGTCAGGGTCCAGCGCAGGGCAAAGGCCTCACTGGCCAGATAGGCGGCGCGCAGAGCGACCGCGAGGATCGCACCCAGCGAGCCGATCGCGGGGTAGGGCGAATCGATCGCCCAGAGCACCGCACCGGCCAGCGCCATCAGCACCAGCGCCATGATCCCGTGATCGCGCCAGTAGCGGGTTTTATCGACGCGAAACACCGCGATTTCAGTCTCACCACTGTCGAGTTGGGCGGATTGGGGGGCGGTGTTGGTCATCGGAGAATTGTCTTTGAAAAGGGGGGCGGGGGCGCGAATTGCTTGGGCATCCCTGAAAAGAACTGCGCCCCCGGCAAACGCGGGGGCGCAGGAGGATCAGTTGCTCTCGGCAGGGGCCGCAAGGCCGGTGCCAGCCGGTGCGGTCGAGGCCGGCGCCCCTGCAGGGGCAGGCTCAGCCGCAGGCGCGGGGTCTGCCTCTGCTTCAGGCGCAGGCGCCTCAGCCGGAACTTCGGCAGCCGCAGAGGTTGCACCTTGGGCACCGGCGCCGAAAGGATCACTCTCACGCAGGAAGCGGAAGTAATCGCTGTCCGGGCTCAGCACCATCGCCGAATTCGCACCCAATGCCCGCTCGTAGGAGGTCATCGAGCGCGAGAAGGCAAAGAACTCGGGATCGCGACCGAAGGCTTCGGCATACACACGGTTCCGCTGGGCGTCCGCTTCACCGCGGATGATCTCGCTGTCGCGGGTCGCCGAGGACACCAGTTCAACCACCGTCCGGTCGGCCAGCGCGCGGATCCGCTGCGCGGCCTCGTTACCACGGGCGATCTCGTCGGCGGCTTCGCGTTCCCGCTCGGCGCGCATCCTTGCATAGGTCGCGGCGAGGTTCTGCTCGGGCAGATCGGTGCGCGTCAGCCGCACGTCGATCACGTCAACGCCCAGCGACAGCGCCTCGCGGCGGGCCACATCGCGGGTCTGGTTCATCAGCCCGGTGCGGTTTTCCGACAGCACCGCACCCGAAGGCACCGACCCCAGAACCTGCCGGATGGCGGCGTTCAGGATGCTCTCGATACGCACCTGCGCAGCGCGGATCCCCTCAACACCGACGGCTTGGCGGAAGCGTTGCACATCCTCGATGCGCCAGCGCGCGAAGGCGTCGACGACCAGACGGCGGTCATCGGCGGGGGTGACCTCAAGCGGTTGCGTCTGCAGGCCCAGGATACGCGCGTCATAGCGCACCACTTCCTGGATGAACGGGATGCGGAAATACAGCCCCGGCTCCTCGCGGACCTGTTTGACCTGACCAAATTGCAGCACCAAGACGTTCTCGCGCTCGTCAACGACGAACATCGAGGACAGCACCACGGCCACGGCAATCACGACAACGGGGATCAAAAGCGTTAAGCGTTTCATCAGTTGCTCCCTGCGGTTGAGCGCGTGCCGGACTGGCTGCGCAGGCCGTCAAGCGGCAGATAGGGCACCACGCCCGAGCCACCGGCGCCGGTGACATTGTCGAGGATCGTCAGATCCATACCGCCGAGCACCCGCTCCATGGTTTCCAGATACATCCGCTCGCGCGTGACTTCCGGCGCGTTGCGGTATTCTTCCCAGACCGCGATGAAGCGGCTGGCCTCACCCTCGGCAAGGTTGATCACCTCGGCGCGGTAAGCTTCGGCCTGTTCCTGCACCTGCGCGGCTTCACCACGGGCACCGGCCAACACGCGGTTGGCATAGGCATCGGCCTGACGCTCGAGACGGTCGCGCTCCTGTCGTGCGGCCTGCACTTCGCGGAAGCTGTCGATCACGTCACGCGGCGGGTCGGCGCGGTCAAAGTTCACCCGGATGATGTTGATCCCGGCCTCATAGCTGTTCAGGGTCTCCTGAACCGCAGCCCGCAATTCGGCAGCAATCGTCGCCCGGTCACGGTTGAGAATCGGCGAGAGTTCCGAACGCGCGATAATGTCACGCATGGCGGATTCCGACACCGCGCGCACCGTGTTCGACGGGTCCGCAAGGTTGAACAGATAGTTGTTCGGATCGGTGATGTTCCAGACGATCTGGAACTGGATGTCGACCACGGCTTCATCACGGGTCAGCATCAGGCCCGAGTCCAATCCGGCGCGGCCAGTGCCGACTTCGGTCACCCGCTCGGTCGTCACCTGCACGATTTCCGCCGAGACCACCGGCCAAGGGGCAAAGTTCAGACCCGGATTGCCGACACGGTATTCCTGACCGAACAACAGCTCAACCGAGCGTTCTTCGGGTTTGACCGTGTAGAAGGAGGCATAGGCCCAGAGCGCCGCGATGGCCAACAGGCCAAAGATGATGCCGCGACCGCTGATCCCCGGACCCGAGCCATCGCCCGAGCCGCCATTGCCGCCCTGACCGCCACGTCCGCCCATCAGCACCTTAAGCTGCTGCTGGCCCTTACGCACGAGATCGTCAATTTCGGGGATCTGCGGGCGTTCCGGCCCACCGCCACCGCCACCACCGCCGCCGTTCGGACGGTTGTTGCCACCAGAGCCGCCACGGTTTCCACCGCCGCCGCCCCAGGGGCCTCCTGAATTACCAGACATGGCCACTCCTTGTTCGGGTCTGTCTTACATTAGAGTCCTGTGTTTGAATTGGTCACAAAACCCGCGAGTTCAAGCCGGAAGGCCCAGATCAGGCCCCGCCGGAGTCGTTTTCTTCCGATTATCCGGTCTTTGCAACGCTGCGCGTGGGTTTGCGCAGCAAAACCAGTTCTTCGGACATAGTCGGATGCACCGCCGTGGTGGCGTCGAAATCGTCTTTGGTGGCGCCCATTTTCAGCGCCACACCGGCTAGCTGGATCAATTCGCCCGCCCCCGGTGCTACGATATGGCAGCCTTTGACGCGGCGGGTCTCGGCGCAGACCACCAGTTTCATCAGCGCTTTGCTCTCGGCCTTGATGAACGAGGACTGCATCGGGTTGAAGCTGGCCATATAGATCTCGACCGGCCCCTCGGCGCTGGCTTGCTCTTCGGTCAGGCCAACGGTGCCCGCTTCGGGGCGGGTGAAGACCGCGCTGGCGACCATCGTATGGTCGGGTTTCACCGGCGTGCCGCCAAAGACGGTATCGGCAAAGGCATGACCCTCGCGGATCGCCACCGGCGTCAGCTGGATACGGTCGGTGACATCGCCAACGGCAAAGATCGAGGGGATATTGGTCTGCGAATAGGCATCGACCACCACTTCACCGCCTTTGCCCAGCGTAACACCGGCCTCGGCCAGTCCCAGCCCGTCGGTATTGGCGCGGCGACCGGTGGCAAACAACACGCTGTCATATTCGCGCACGCGGCCTTGGGTGCAGGTGGCGCGGAACCGGCCATCCTCAAGCCGCTCGAGCTTGGTCAGGTCGGTGTTGACCTCAAGGTTCAGCCCTTGGCTCACCAGCGCCGCCGCGACATGCTCTTGCAGATCATCGTCAAAGCCGCGCAGGATTTGCGCGCCGCGATACATCAAAGTGACCTGCGCGCCCAAACCCTGCATGATCCCGGCCATCTCGCAGGCGATGAAGCCGCCGCCGATGACCAGCATCGAGCCGGGCATCTGGTCCATCAGGAAAATCTCGTTCGAGGTCATCGCGCCGGTGTCCGCATAGGCGTCTGGGACAAAGGGCGTGCCGCCGGTGGCAATCAGGATATGGCGGGCAGTGACCTCGCGCCCGTCGGCCAGTCGCACGGTATGCGGATCGGCGACAGTGGCGCGCTGGTGGTAGATGGTGACGCCTGCGGCCTCGGCGTTGCGGGTATAGATGCTTTCCAGCCGGTTCAACTCGGCATCCATCATCGCGCGGAATTTCGACCAGTCAAAGCGGCCCTTCTCGACCTGCCAGCCGTAAGCGGCGGCATCGTCAATCGCGGCGCCATGTCCGGCGGCAAAGACCATCAGTTTTTTCGGCACGCAGCCGCGAATGACGCAGGTGCCGCCCATGCGGAATTCTTCGGCCATCGCCACTTTGGCGCCATGCTCGCCGCTGGCGATCCGCGCCGCGCGCACCCCGCCCGAGCCGCCGCCGATAACAAACAGATCATAGTCGAAAGTGGTCATGGGCCGGTCTCCTTGGGGCGGTCGTCTAGGTCACTCTCCCCGCCAGTCGCCTGGCCGGGTGGTGACGGGATATCGTCTTGGCGCGCGTTATTCCACACTTACCGGTCCGGTTCCAGAGCGCGGAACGCCGCGCCAGCGACGCTTTCGTGATCGTTGCTATAGGCTGCCGCGTGGTAACATGGGATAAGGGCGACATGATGAAGGAGAGAGCGATGGATCTTGGTGCATTTTCACTCAGTCTGGCGGTCAAGGATCTCGCCGCGTCACAGGCGTTTTATGAGGCGCTGGGATTTGACGCGATGGGCGGCGATCCGGCGCAGGGCTGGCTGATCATGAAAGGCCCGACGGCGGTGATCGGATTGTTCCAAGGCATGTTCGAGCGCAATATGCTGACCTTCAATCCGGGTTGGGACGGGAATGCGCAGACTTTGGCCGAATTCACCGATGTGCGCGCGATCCAGTCGGCGCTGCAAGGCGCGGGGCTGGAACTGACCCAGACCACCGATCCCGAGGGCAGCGGGCCGGCGCATATCTCGCTGCTTGATCCTGACGGAAATCCGGTGCTGATTGATCAACACGTCTGAGACCTTCGGGCGCAGTAATGGTGCGTGCAAAGCACACACCCTACGGGGTATCTTGGTTAAGTCCCACTTAATGCGGCAAGCTAACCTATTGAAAAATAGCGATTCACGATCTGTCCCACGTGCGGGACACCGCTCAGACGTCGCTAAAGATATTCTCGGTATCTTCAAACAAAATCCGCTCATGCTCGACCGTCCCGCTGGTAATATCGCGCAGCTCGACCATGCCGTCGGGAAAGCCGATCACCACCGCGTCGCAGATATCAATAAACAGCCCGTTTTCCACCACCCCCGGCACCTGATTGAGCGCCAAGGATAGCTGCCGCGGGTTCCCGATCCGGCCCAGCGACAGATCAAGAATATGGTTGCCCTCATCGGTAATATAAGGGCGGCTCCCATTCATCCTGAGCGACGCCTGCGTGCCCATCACATCCATCGCCGCCAGAAGTTCCTCAATCAACATCCGGCTCGCTTGCCAGCCAAACGGAACCACCTCGACGGGCAGAGGGAAGGCGCCGAGGGCTTTCACTTCCTTCGAAGCATCCGTAATCACCACCATCCGGTCGCTGGCGGTGGCGACGATTTTTTCCATCAGATGCGCCCCGCCCCCACCTTTGATCAGCGCCAGATTGCCGTCGAATTCATCGGTGCCATCGATGGTCATATCCAGCCAGCCGGCGTCCTCGAAAGGGACCACCCGCAGGCCCAATTCGCGGGCGAGATCGGCGGTGCGGGCGGAGGTCGGCACGCAGGTCAGGCGCAGCCCTTCATCGCGCACCTTCTGGGCCAGCGCGCGGACCATCCAGGCGGCGGTGGAACCGGTGCCGAGGCCGAGCTTCATCCCGTCCTCGACAAGATCCACGGCGCGGCGGGCGGCGGCATATTTGGCGCGGTCGACGGGGGTCAGATTGATCGCCATGAGGGGCTCCGGGATTGGGGTCTGGGATTGGTATAGCAGGATCGGGGGCATCTCAAAGGGCGATGGTGGATTTTTTCGGGCTTGGGGTGTGGTCCCGCGCGTGGGACAGGGGGTGAATCGTTGAAAATCAATGGGTTGGTCTGTCGGGTTAGGGTTTGATTAACTGTGGTTACGTATTCGGCAGGCGGCAAAGCGAGGAGGGATGCGCCCGACACTGGGTGGGCGCAACTGCCCTTGCCACGGCGCGGTGTGCTTTAAAGCAGAAGTGGCGGATGCGCGGTGAATGACATCGCCAAGGCGCCCTCCCGGGGGGAGGGTCGGGCGCGGCCCGTGGTGGCCAGGGGCGTGGCGGGTGATTGGAGGTGGCGAGACGCAGAGGGGGCGCCCGACACTGTTTGGGCGCCTGTGCGGGGTTGCGCAGCGCGTGGCGGCCAGAGGCGTGGTGGTGGGGTGGGGTGGGGTGTGCGGATGCGGGGGCGCGCGGGGTTTGGGTGGGGAAGGGGGCTTTGCCCCCTCGCGCTGCGCGCTCACCCCGAGGATATTTTTGGACAGATGACGGGGCGGGGCGTGCGGATGGGGGAGAGGTGCGCGGGCTGTAAGCTGGATGAAAGTGGGTAGCGCTGGGGGTATTGACTGCGAAGCGGGCGGCTTGATCTGCGCGCGGGTGGGGGAGGCGTGTGGGTGGCAGGGTGTGGCATGGTGAGTGGGCGCGCGGGTTGTGCGGTTCGGTGGCGCGGATCAGCGGCGCGGGGTCTGAAACAGGTGGTGTTGGGTCGCCTCTGGGCTGATCTGCGGCGCGGGGCGGGATAGGTAGGGCGGGCGCGCCGTGACGCGGGGCGATCATTGGCGTTGGGCAATAGGTGAGGCTGCGATGTTCCTGTCTGTTTTCGATATGTTCAAGATCGGCATTGGTCCGTCGTCGAGCCACACGATGGGGCCGATGGTGGCGGCGGCGCGGTTTCTGGCGCATCTGCGCAGCCTGCCGTTCCAGCCGCATGGGGTCGGCGCGCGTCTGCATGGGTCGCTGGCCTTCACCGGTGTCGGCCATGCCACGGACCGCGCGGTGATCCTCGGGCTGGCGGGGTTTTTGCCCGAAAGCTATGACGCGGCGCGGGCCGAGGCGGCGCTGGCGGATATCCATACGCGCAAGATCGTCTCGCCACCGGATCTGCCGGAACTGGCGTTTGATCCGAAGGTGGATCTGGTGTTTGACTACGGGCCGGCCTTGGACGGGCATGCCAACGGCATGGTGTTGCTGGCGCGCGATGCGCAGGGCGATATCATCGCGCAGGAGACCTATTTCTCCATCGGCGGCGGGTTTGTCGTCACCGAGGCCGAGCATCAGGCGGGCGAGGCGGGGGTGCAGGGGCCGAATATCCCCTATCCGTTCCAGTCGGCCAACGAGATGATGGAGATGGCGCGCAAATCGGGACTGACGATTGCCGGGATGAAGCGCGCCAATGAGTTGGTGGTACGCGACGGGGTGGCGCTGCGCGAGGGCACCCAGCGGATCTGGGCGGTGATGAATGCCTGTATCGAGCGCGGCTTGACCAGCGACGGGGTGCTGCCCGGTGGGCTGAAGGTGCGGCGGCGGGCGAAGGCGATCCATGAGGCGTTACTGGCCGAACGCGGGCTCAATATCACCGCGCCGCATGTGATCAACGACTGGATGTCGACCTATGCGATGGCGGTCAATGAAGAGAATGCCGCGGGCGGGCAGGTGGTGACCGCGCCGACCAATGGCGCGGCGGGGGTGATCCCTGCCGTCATCCGCTATTACCTCGATCATGTGCCGGGCGCGCGTAGCGACAGGGTCGAGGAGTTCCTGCTGACCGCGGCGGCGATTGGCGGTTTGATCAAACACAACGCGAGTATATCGGGGGCCGAATGCGGCTGTCAGGCCGAGGTCGGCAGTGCCGCGGCGATGGCGGCGGCGGGGCTCTGCGCGGTTCTTGGCGGCACGGTCGAGCAGGTCGAGAATGCCGCCGAGATCGCGCTCGAGCATCATCTGGGGATGACCTGCGATCCGGTCAAAGGGCTGGTGCAAGTGCCCTGTATCGAGCGCAACGGCTTGGGCGCGATCAAAGCGGTGAGCGCGGCGTCTTTGGCGCTGCGGGGCGACGGGCAGCACTTCATGCCGCTCGATAATTGTATCGAGGCGATGCGGCAAACCGGTGCCGATATGAGCGAGAAATACAAGGAGACCGCGCTCGGCGGCTTGGCGGTGAATATCCCGAATTGTTGAGCGATGCGGGGTAGTTGCGGGGAGGGTATTTGGCGGCGGCTTTGGGGGGCAGCTTGTGAAAGCTCTGCCTCGCGGCTAATAGTTTCACAGGTAAAGAAACGAGGTTCCCATGGCCCATCCCGCCAGACGCCCCAGCCAGCCGGTGCTGGTCGCGCGTGAAGACCGCGTGCCCTTGGGCATTGCGATGATGGTGGCGTTTTGCGCCTTGGCGCCGCTGATTGATGTGGCGGCGAAATTTGCCGCGCAATCGGTCAGTGTCGGGCAGGTGACTTTGGCGCGGATGGTGGTGCAGGCGCTTCTGATGGTGCCGGTATTGCTGGTGCTGCGGCGCAATGTGCGTTTGACCCTGCGCCAACTCGGCTGGCTGGCGCTGCGGGCGGCGCTGCTGCTGGGCTCGACCTTTACCTTTGTCAGCGCGCTACAGGTGATGCCGGTGGCCGATGCGCTGGCGATTGCCTTTGTCGAACCCTTCATCATTCTGGCGCTGGGCGCGGTGCTGTTCGGCGATCTGGTCGGGCCACGGCGGATTGCGGCGGCGGTGGTCGGCTTTGTCGGCGCCTTGCTGGTGATCCAGCCGAATTTCGCCGAATTTGGCGCGGTGGCGCTGTTCCCCTTGGGCACGGCGCTGTTTTTCGCGCTCTATATGCTGGTCACGCGGCGGATTGCGCGCGAGGTTGACCCCGAGCCGATGCAATTTCACACCGCCTGGATCGGGGTGCTGTTATTCGCACCGGTTCTGGCGTTGGGCGCGCTGGGTGAGGTCGAAGTGCTGGCACTGAGCAACCCCGAGGGGGTGGTCTGGCTGCAGCTGTTCTGCGTCGGCTTGGCGGCCTCGGTCGCGCATATGGCGATCACCTATGCGCTGCGCTATGCGCCCTCGGCGACGCTGGCACCGCTGCATTATCTGGAGATCGTGACCGCGGTTCTATTTGGCTATCTGTTCTTTGGCGACTGGCCGAACCTGCTGAGCTGGGCGGGGATTATGGTGATCACCGGCTCGGGGCTCTATATCATTGCCCGCGAGCGGCATCTGGCCAGAGCGGCGCGGCAGGCAGTGAGTTAAGCAGGTTTGCCAGCTCGGTCTCGGGGATCAGGAGCAGCATCGCGGGGGCGTCGCAGCGCAGGGTGACTTGCCCGCCCGAGGCGGCGTTCGAGGTGCCGATCTGGCCGAGCGGGGTGAAGGGCAGGCCGTGGGTTGGCCATTCCAGCCCCTGTGAGGTGCAGGCCACGGGGCCGAGCGGGAACAGCGAGACGCGGGTGCCTTGGTGCAGGGTCAGGGTCAGTTCGGGGGGCAGCAGCAGGCAGAGATCCTCGCCGGTGTCGATGATGATCCGGCGGTTTTTGTTGCGCGCCAAAGCGTTCATCGCCGCCAGCGTGTGATCAAGTCGCCCGCCGGAAAACCCCACCGCAAGGATCACCGGCGCGTCGATCGCCGCGAGCGCCTTGTCGAAATCGGTGTTGTCTTGCTGCGGCACTTCCAACAGCCGCGCCTCGCCGAGGGTGGCGCGGCCTGCGTCCGTGAGGCTGTCGAAATCGCCGATCACCAGATCCGGCGTATAGCCCAGAGCCAGCGCCAGATCACCGCCGCCGTCTGCCGCCACCAGATTCGGCGCATGGTCCAGCGCCCGCGCCAGCGTTGCCGCGTCGAGGCTGCCTCCGCCGACCAGCGTGATCCCATCTGTTTTTGCGTAATGCGCTGACATATGGTTTATCTGTCAATTGAGGCAGTGAGTTGCAAGGTTGGCCACAATCCTATCAAACAAATACCTTGCAGTTTTCATACAAGCGCACCCTGAACCTGACAGTGTCGAGCACGAGTAGCATGAGGGGACGTAAACGTTATGGTCGGTCCGAGCAAAATACTGACGGTGTCTTACGGCACTTTTTCCTGCACGTTGGAAGGGTTTGACGAACCGTTCAGCACGATGAAGGCGATCGCGGAGTATTTCCGTGATCTTGCTGCCGAGGACCGTTATTTCGGGGCCGAACCACCGACGCCGGATGCCGAGATGCTGCACCGGATTGCCGAGCGCGAGATCAAGCGCCGGGTGGAAGCGAAGATTCAGGACAACGGGGTGATTCTGCGGCCACAAATCGGGGCCGAAGGAGACGCCGGAGTTGATGCGGCTGCCGGTATGGCGGGTGCTGCGCAGGCGGCGCCCCAAGGTGAGGCGCCCCAAAATCAGGCCCCCCAAAATCAGACAGAGGATCACGCGCAGGAGGTGTCCCCCCAGACTGCGCAAGAGCCTGTGCTGCCGGAACCTGCCGTTGACCCTGCTGCTCAAGCAGCTGACACGCCCGAATCTGTTGCTCAAGATCCGGCTCCCCAAGATACGCCTGCAGATCATGCCGGTGCTTCTGCTGATTCCGCTGACCCTGCCGCGCCGCTGGCGCCGCTGGATGTCGGCGCGCGGGTGCAGGCGGCGATGGCGGCCTCGCCGCTGACCGATAGCGCCGGTGACACGCCGGTGAGCAGCATCGACGGGCCCGAACTTTCGGGGATCACCGCGAAATTGCAGCGTATCCGCGCCGCCGTGGCACAGGTGCGCGCCTTTGACGAGGCCGAGGACGAGGAGATTGCGGCCAGCGATGACCGGCTGTCGGCGGAGGTCTTGAGCCCTGCCGGTAACAGCATCAGCGACACCGATGAGCAGGCCGTAGAGGCGGAGACCGAAGCGGCGGAGGCCGAAGAGACGCGGGCCGAAGAGGCAGAGGCTGAAGCGGCGGAGGCTGCAGCGACTGAAGCGGAGGCCGAGCGTCTGGCGGTGGCTGAGGCGGAACGCGCCGAAGCGGCGCGACAGGCCGCCGAAGATGCGGAGATCGCCGAAGCCGAGCGTCTGGCGGCTGAAGAGGCTGAGCGCGCGGAAGCCGAGCGTCTGGCGGCGGAAGAAGCCGAGCGGGCTGAGGCAGAGCGTCTGGCGGCGGAAGAGGCCGAACGGGCGGAGGCTGAGCGACTGGCGGCTGAGGAGGCTGAGCGGGCTGAGGCGGAGAGGCTGGCGGCTGAGGAAGCTGCGCGGGCCGAGGCGGTGCGACTGGCGGCTGAGGAAGCTGAGCGGGCTGAGGCTGAGCGACTGGCGGCTGAGGAAGCTGCGCGGGCGGAAGCGGAGCGTTTGGCGGCTGAGGAAGCCGAACGGGCGGAGGCTGAGCGTCTGGCGGCTGAAGAGGCCGAGCGGGCTGAGGCGGAGCGTCTGGCTGCTGAGGAAGCTGAGCGCGCGGAAACTGAGCGTCTGGCGGCGGAAGAGGCCGAGCGTGCTGAAGCCGAGCGTTTGGCGGCAGAAGAGGCCGAGCGGGCTGAGGCTGAGCGTCTGGCGGCTGAGGAAGCTGCGCGGGTTGAGGCTGAGCGTCTGGCGGCGGAGGAAGCCGAAAGGGCTGAGGCGGAGCGTTTGGCAGCGGAGCGGGCGGAGGTTGAGGCGCGGATCCGGGCCGAGGCCGAGGCGGCTGCGCCTGAGCCCGCGCCGTTTGCCACGCAGGACCGGCCCAACCGGCGGGTGGTCGTGGTGCGGCCACCGGCGCCACAGCAGGCGACGGCAACCGAGACAGAGACCGATACCGATAGCGACAGCGCGGCTTTGGCGGCGGTCTCGGCAGGGATCGCGGGGGCTGCGGCTCTGGCGGCGACGCGGGCCATGCAGCCGCGGCCGGAAGCGGCAGCGGATCAATCGGGGGCGGATCAGTCTGCAGCGGATCAGACCGCTGCAGATTCGGTGCGCGCGGCGATGGCGGCCTATTCCGAGGATGAATTGGCCGATGAACTGGCCGATGAGGATAGCGAAGCCTCCGATGCGGTGACGGTTCCGCATACGCCAGAGGCCGAGGTGCAGGCTGCCGTGGCGCAGACCGTGACGGCGCATCCGACGCGCGGGGATGTGGCCCGCGATGATGCGGAACAGGATGATGCGGAACAGGATGATACCGCAGAGGATCATGCCGAGTATCGCGCAGAGTATGACGATGAGGCGCCCGCTTATGAGGCTGCGCCAAGCGAGGCCGAGGGCCCTGCCGCGGATGACATGGACCAAGAGCCGGCGCCCATCGACGAGGCCGCTTTGCAGGCCCGTGTCGCGCAGGCGCTGGGCGATACCGGATTGCCCGGTGATGAAGAGGCGGAATTGCTGGCCGAACTCACCGCCGTCGAGCGTGACGCGGAAGTGATGCGCCACGCCGAGCGCCGCCGCCGCGCGATGCTGCGCGACGAGGCGGCGGATGCCTCGGTTGACCGGCTGAATTCGCAGGCTGATTCGGAGCTCTCGACCGCCGAGGCGCAGCGCCGCCAGTCAACGATCTCGCATCTCAAGGCCGCCGTGGTTGCGACCCGCGCCGAAGAGGAGGCCAGCGGTCCGCGCAGCCTGCAAGAGGAAGAGGAACGCGAGATTGCCCGCTACCGCGCCGATCTCGAGCAAAGCGTGCGCCCGCGTGGCAGCGAGGCCGCCGCTGACAATGGCCAGCCGGTGCGTCCGACGCGCCCCAGCGCCCATCGCACCGCGCGCCCGCGCAATGCCCAACCGCCCTTGGTGCTGGTCTCCGAGCAGCGCATCGACCGGCCCGAGGTCGTCGAGATCGTGCGCCCGCGCCGGATCAACACCGGTGCGCTGGCGATGGAGGAACTTTACGACGAGGACGCGCCGGCCCCCGCCGCCGCCGCCGGTCGCGGGTTCGAGGATTTCGCCACGCCGCTGAACCTGACCACGCTGGCCGAGCTGACCGAAGCCGCCGCCGCCTATGTCACCCATATAGACGGTGTCGCCGAATTCACCCGCCCGCAGGTGATGCGGCTGGTCGCCTCGACGGCGCTGCCGATCACCCGCAGCCGCGAGAATATGCTGCGCACCTTCGGGCTGTTGATGCGCGAAGGCACGATCCTGCGCGCGCGCCGCGGCCAGTTCCAACTGGCGAGTGATTCGGAGTTCGGCGAACAGGCGCGGGCGTTCAAACAATCGGCCTGATGTGAATATGGGTTGGGGCCCGCAGAACGGCGCCTCTCGGGGCGCCGTTTTTGCATGGGGGCTGAGGGGGTTAGAGACCCAGCGCCTTGCGGCTCGACAGCGCGAGTTTAGCGACAAGGGCATCCGGGATCGGCTTGGCGGGTGAGAAGGTCACGCCGGTCTTGGTTGCCTTGAGCCCGCTGGCGGCAATCTCATCGGCATGGGCGGCAATCGCGGCATTGGACAGGTAGAGACCGCATTGCTTGCTGAACGCCGCATAGCCCGCGATGACGGTTTTGCCAAAGCCGAAACCGGGCATGTTATAGGCGATGATCTCTTCGGCGTCGGGCAGGGTTCTGGCAAGCTGCGCGCGCAGGTCGGCCAGAAGCGGGCGCAGCGGCTCGGGCGCGGCGGCGATATAGGCGTCGTGGTCCTTGGGCGCTGTCATGCTGCAGTGTCCCGTATTGGGCGGGCCTGTGCAAGCCTCGGGGCTTCGGCCTCGGCGCGGTTTCGCGCGGTGGAGGGTATGCCGCGTTGCAATTCAACGGCGGGTTTCCTAGCTAGAGGGGGACGGTGTTGGCCGTGCGATTTGTGGCAAGCAAGGGGATGTGGAGATGTTCGAATCGATCCTTGATAGGGCGTTCAAGCACGCGCAGAGCAATGGCGATCTGGATGATCTGCCGGGGGCCGGCAAGCCGATCGAGAGCAGCCGTCTGAACACCGATCCCTTCGCCCATACCTTCGCCGAGAGCGGCGCGATGACGCCCTTTGGCGCGATGCGGGCGAAGATCGCCGAGGCGCAGGCGCGGCTGGCGGCGGCGACCGACCCCGACGAGCGGCGGGCGATCCAGACCGAGATTTCCGCCCTGCAAACCCGGATGGCGATCGAGATGGAAACCTGGAAACGGTATAGTTAAGGCGCTGGGCTGGCGGCGGGTGTGCGGTGCGTTGAACCGGTAGCGTCGGTATAGGGGAACACCTCTGATCAGCCGTCTGGCACGGGGTCACCCCGGGCCGCGCCCGACCCTCCCCCCGGGAGGGCGCCTTGGCGATGTTTTTCGCTGCGCAACCGCCATGAATGCTTTCGGGTGCCATGCTTCGTTCATGGCTTTGGAACGCCCACCCAGGGTCGGGCGCGGCCCTTTGTGCTTTGCATTAAGCTCACTTCTATAACAGTCATCTCCAGGTTGGGTGGCCACAACCGATCACCTGTCTGGCACGGGGCACCCCGGGTCGGGCGCGGCCCTTCGTGTGATGTTTGTGGTCACCACGCTAGAAGTAGGGGGCGCTGCCCCCTCGGCCTGTGGCCTCACCCCCGGGATATTTATGGACAGATGAGGGGGCGGGGCGTGGGGGGGCGTTGGAGGTGTAATCTGCGATGAAAAACGGCGCCTGAGGTGGCGCCGTTTGGGGGGTTACTCCTCAACCTCTGCTTCGGGGTCGGGTTTGCCGACGCCGCGGATCAGGGGTTTGAGGGGGAAGATCCACACGATGCCCAGCACCACATAGAGCAGCAGTTCCACCAGCACATGCATGCGCGGCAGCCAGCCGACCAGCGTCACCGCAGCGACGATATAGAGCGGCATGCCGACGCAGAGCGCGAGCAGGGTCCAGCGTTTGCGGGCTTTATGCGACAGGGCCATGCGCGCTTAATCCTCGAAGGGATCGGTGACGAGGATGGTGTCGTCACGCTCGGGGCTGGTCGAGAGCATCGCCACGGGGCATTGAATCAATTCCTCGATCCGGCGCACATATTTCACCGCATTGGCCGGCAGTTCGTTCCACGAGCGCGCGCCTTCGGTCGATTCCGACCAGCCGGGCATTTCCTCATAGATCGGCGTGCAGCGCGCCTGAAGATCGGCGGCAATCGGCAGATAGTCGAGACGCTCGCCGTCCAGCTCATAGCCGGTGCAGATTTTCAGCGTCTCGAAACCGTCGAGCACATCAAGTTTGGTCAAGGAGATGCCGTTGACCCCCGAGGTGGCGCAGGTCTGGCGCACCAGCACCGCGTCGAACCAGCCGCAGCGGCGCTGGCGACCGGTGACGGTGCCGAATTCGCGGCCACGCTCGCCCAGACGCTGGCCATCGGCGTCAGCCAGTTCGGTCGGGAAGGGGCCTTCGCCGACGCGGGTGGTATAGGCTTTGACGATGCCAAGCACGAAATCAATCGCCCCGGGGCCAACACCGACACCGGTGGCGGCCTGACCGGCGATCACATTCGAGGAGGTCACGAAAGGATAGGTGCCAAAGTCGATATCCAGCAAAGCGCCCTGCGCGCCTTCAAACAGGATACGCTTACCGGCGCGGCGCTTTTCGTTCATCACCTTCCACACCGGACCGGCGTATTCGAGGATCTGCGGCGCGATCTCCAAAAGCGCGGCGACCAGCGCGTCGCGGTCCACGGGGGCAATGCCGAGCCCCTTGCGCAAGGGGTCATGGTGCTGCAGCGCGCGGTCAACGCGGGCTTCGAGCGTGGCCTTATCGGCGAGATCGGCGACGCGAATGGCGCGGCGGCCGACTTTATCTTCATAGCAGGGGCCAATGCCGCGACCGGTGGTGCCGATCTTGGTGCCCTTGCTGGCGGCTTCTTCACGGGCGCGGTCCAACTCACCGTGGATCGGCAGGATCAGCGGCGTGTTCTCGGCGATCATCAGCGTCTCGGGGGTGATGGTGACACCCTGCTGGCGGATGGCGGTGATTTCTTTGATCAAATGCCAAGGATCAAGCACGACACCATTGCCGATCACCGACAATTTGCCGCCGCGCACCACGCCCGAGGGCAGCGCGTTCAGTTTGAACACCTCGCCGTCGATGACCAGCGTATGGCCCGCGTTATGACCGCCCTGAAACCGCGCGATGACATCCGCGCGCTCCGAGAGCCAGTCGACAATCTTGCCCTTGCCTTCGTCGCCCCATTGAGCGCCCACGACAACCACATTGGCCATATTGCTAGATCCTGCATTGGTTCAAACCATGCGCTCTATAGCGGTCTCTGCGCGGCTGTGAAACTCCTCTTTTGGCTGCAGTTTGACGCAGGGGCCGGTGAAAGGAGGCTGCAAAGGCGGAAAGAGGCGCGCGATTGTGTGCTGGACAGGCGGGGTCTGGCTTGGTTTGAAGGGATATAGAGTTGGTAAGGAGTGCCCGATGTCCTTTGTGATCCGCTGGCTGATCGCCTTTGTCCTTTTGGCCGCCACTTGGAACCCGAGTGAATGGAACTACAGCCGCTGGGCGCTGGAGAACTACGAAAGCCAGATGCCGCTGACACTTCTGGGCGGATTGGTGCTCTTGGTGGTCTATATCATCTATCTGCGCGCGACCTTGCGTTCGATCGGGCCGATTGGCATGGCGCTGGTGATCGCGGTGTTTGCGGCGCTGATCTGGGTGCTGGTCGATTGGGGCTGGCTGGAGAGCGGCAATTCCGAGGTCAACCAATGGCTGGGGATATTGCTGGCGTCTTTGGTGCTGGGGATCGGGCTGTCGTGGTCGATCTTGCGGCGGCGAATCAGCGGGCAGGTGGATATTGACGATGTCGATGAGGGCTAAGCGGGGCATTTAGGGCGGCGCGGCTTGGCGTTTGAGGGTGCGCCTGCTGGATTCGCTTGCCACGCGGGGGCTTGGACCTGAGCCGGGGGCAGGTGCGCGCACCCGCTGCATGCGGCCAAGTTTAGCGCCGCATAAACCCGTGTTTGCGGGGGAAAACCGCGCCTGCGGGCTGATCGCGGGCAAAACGAGCGTAAATCGCGGGCAAATCCCCTGACCCAAGGGCTTGCACCCCTGAACGCCACCGCATAGATAGTCCCGAACCGTTTCAAAGGCCGTCCCATGCAGAATGTTGTCCTCGTTATTCACCTTCTATTGGCGCTCTCGCTGATTGGCGTGGTGCTGTTGCAGCGCTCCGAGGGTGGCGGCTTGGGCATTGGTGGCGGTATGGGCCCGCAGGCAGGGCGTCCGCCGCTGACCGGATTGGCCAAATTGACCTGGGGTTTTGCGATTGCGTTCATCTGCACCTCGATTGCCCTGACGGTGATCGGCGCCTCGATGAGCTCGGAATCCTCGGTTCTCGACCGGCTGGGCACTGCGCCCGCCACCTCGGACACGGCGACGCCCAGCGTGCCGCTGCCCGATGTGCAGCTGCCGCCCGCTGGCGACAGCCCGCTGCTGCCACCGCGGCAGGACTGATTTAACATTGAAAAGTCGGGGTCCGATATTTGACGATATTGGCCCCGTGAACGCAGAGCATGTTGCGTCCGTATTGCGGAACCTGCGGGATTGAGCTATAGCTCGCATCCCGTGAACCGCTGTATGTGACAGCGACAAACACGGGGGTTTTCCGGCATGGCGCGCTACGTATTTATCACCGGCGGGGTGGTCTCGAGCTTGGGCAAGGGGCTGGCTTCGGCGGCGCTGGGCGCATTGTTGCAGGCCCGCGGCTTTACCGTGCGGCTGCGCAAGCTGGACCCCTATCTGAACGTCGATCCCGGCACGATGTCGCCGTTTGAACATGGCGAGGTGTTTGTCACCGATGACGGCGCCGAGACTGACCTTGATCTGGGCCATTACGAGCGTTTCACCGGCGTGCCGGCACGGAAAACGGATTCGATTTCCTCGGGGCGGATCTATACCAATGTGTTGGAAAAAGAGCGGCGCGGCGATTATCTGGGCAAAACGATTCAGGTGATCCCGCATGTCACCAATGAAATCAAGGACTTCCTGCGCACCGGCGAAGACGAGGTCGATTTCATGCTCTGCGAGATCGGCGGCACCGTTGGCGATATCGAGGCGCTGCCCTTCTTTGAAGCGATCCGCCAGTTCATCCAGGAGCAGCCGCGCGGGGAATGCATCCTGATGCATCTGACGCTGCTGCCCTATCTGACCGCCTCGGGTGAATTAAAGACCAAGCCGACGCAGCATTCGGTCAAGGAATTGCAATCCATCGGTCTGGCGCCGGATGTTCTGGTCTGCCGCTCGGAGCAGCAGATCCCCGAGAAGGAACGCGAGAAAATCGCGCTGTTTTGCAATGTGCGCCGCGATGCCGTCATTCCCGCCTATGACCTCAAGACGATCTACGGCGCGCCTCTGGCCTATCATCAGGCGGGGCTGGATCAGGCGGTGCTCGATGCTTTCGGGATCAACCCCGCGCCGCGGCCCAATCTGACCCGCTGGGAGGATGTGATGGACCGTCTGACCCACGCCAATGAGGGCGAGGTGCGGATTGCGATCATCGGCAAATACACCCAGCTTGAGGACGCCTATAAGTCCATCGCCGAGGCGCTGACCCATGGCGGCATGGCGAATCGGGTGAAGGTCAAGATCGAGTGGCTGGACTCCGAGGTGTTCGAGACCGAGGATCCCTCGCCGATGCTGGAAGGGCTGCATGCGATCCTCGTGCCCGGCGGCTTTGGCGAACGCGGCACCGAGGGTAAGATCCGCGCCGCACAATGGGCACGCGAAAAGAAAATCCCCTATCTGGGGATTTGTCTGGGCATGCAGATGGCGGTGATCGAGGCGGCGCGCAATCTGGCCGGGATCGCCGATGCGGGCTCCGAGGAATTCGACCATGAAGCGGGCGGCAGGCGGTTTACGCCGATTGTCTATCACCTCAAGGAATGGGTGCAGGGCAACCATCTGGTCGAGCGCAAGGTTGGCGACGACAAGGGTGGTACCATGCGTCTGGGCGCCTATGACGCGGTGCTGAGCGAGGGCTCGAAGGTCGCCGAGGTCTACGGCACCACCCGCATTGAAGAGCGCCACCGCCACCGCTATGAGGTCGATCTGACTTACCGCGAAGCGCTGGAGGAAAAGGGGCTGTTATTCTCGGGGATGTCACCCGATGGCAAGCTGCCCGAGATCGTCGAGCATCAGGGCCACCCGTGGTTCATCGGCGTGCAGTTCCACCCCGAGCTGAAATCCAAACCCTTCGCCCCGCATCCTTTGTTCGCCAGCTTTGTGAAGGCGGCGGTTGAGGTGAGTAGGTTGGTTTGAAACGGGTTTTCCCGCGATTTTAATGGCTTAGCGCTTGATGACGGCGATGGGTGCGAGGGACGCGCCCGAGCCTGGGTGGGCGCGTGCAGCGTTGCCACAATGCGTTGTGCTCAAAAGCAGTGATGTCGCATGAGCGACGACCACCATCGCCGATGCGCCCTCCCGGGGGGGAGGATCGGGCGCGGCCCGGCGTGTCCGCCGGGCGAGGGGGTTGGTTGGGGTAAGGGGGCTTTGCCCCCTCGGCCTGCGGCCTCACCCCCAGGATATTTTTGGACAGATGAGGGGGCGGCGCGGGTTGTGGGGCGGTTGGGTGATAGGCGCGGATGGGCGATGGCTTAGGGTGCGCGTTGTGGGCGCACCCTAGGGGTCATTTGACCTTTTTGCCGCCGATGGTGGTCTCCTTACCGGCGTTGAAATTCGCCGTGGCCAGCACCTTGGGCGCCGCCTTATTCGGCTTTTTGGCTTCTTTATTGCTGCGCTTACTGTCGCCTTTACCCATTGTCGTCTCCATTGCTGAACCTCCGCTGGGCGGGTGCCCATCGGTCCGTTGCTCGGTTGTTCGGTTGCTGGGGGAAAGTCAGGGGAGCCGGGCGTGTCGCGCTCGGGCGATGGCTTTCGACAAGCAGCAGGGGTTTTGGCCGGAGTGTCTCCGGTGCGATGCCTGCCGGATAGAGTTGCGGCGAAATCCGGTGCTTTGCAAGGGGAATGATGCGCTTGGTGCAAGCGGGTATAGGGACGCGCCAGAGCCCGGGTGGGCGCGACTGACTTTCCCGCGAGGCGCCGCACTCAAAAGCAGGCATGACATTTCCTATGCACCCGACATCGCCAGTGCGCCCTCCCGGGGGGAGGGTCGCGCGCGGCCCGGCGGTAGAGCCGGGCGAAGGGGGTATGTCATGAGATTTGGTCGGTGCAGCGGCCTGCGGGTCGAGTGATGCCGTCCCAGCCACCGCTGTTAAGGTGCGCGCGAAACACACACCCTACGGGGTGGAAATCCGGGCGCGATGTAGGGTGTGTGCTGGGCACGCACCGTGCCTCAGACCATCATTTCCTTGGTCGCGGTCAGCGTGACACCGTCGTTGTCACGCTCGATCCGGTCGATGTCCCATTGCAGGCGGGTGAGGAACACCAGATCGCCGTCGTGGTCGGTGGCGATATGCTGTTTGTTGGTGTTAACCACCTTGTCCACCGCGGTTTTATCGCCCGCCAACCAGCGTGCCGAGGTGAACTGCGAGGGCTCGAAGCGCACCGGCAGCCCGTATTCCTGCTCGATTCGCGAGGCCAGAACCTCGAATTGCAGCGCGCCGACCACGCCGACGATGAACCCCGAGCCAATGGCCGGTTTGAACACTTTCGCGGCGCCCTCTTCGGCGAATTGCATCAGCGCTTTTTCCAGATGTTTTGACTTCAGCGGGTCATTGGCGCGGCAGGTCTGCAGAAGTTCCGGCGCGAAGGAGGGGATGCCGGAGAAGCGGATCGCCTCGCCTTCGGTCAGCGTGTCGCCGATGCGCAATTGCCCGTGGTTGGGAATGCCGATGATATCGCCGGCCCAGGCCTCTTCGGTCAATTCGCGGTCCGAGGCGAGAAACAGCACCGGATTGCTCACCGACATCGGCTTGCCAGCGCGCACATGCAGCAATTTCATCCCGCGTTTGAAATGTCCCGAGGCAAGGCGCAAAAACGCCACCCGGTCGCGGTGCTTGGGGTCCATATTGGCCTGCACTTTGAACACGAAGCCGGTGACTTTTTTCTCGGCTGGATCAATCTGGCGGGCGTCGGTCTTGAGCGGCTGCGGCTGCGGGCCGTAATCGGCCATCCCGCGCATCAATTCCTGCACCCCGAAAGAGTTGATCGCCGAGCCGAACCAGATCGGCGAGAGCGTGCCCTCGGAGATCGCCTGCTGGTCAAATTTGGGCAGCAATTCGCGGGCCATCTCGATATCTTCGCGCAGCTTCTCAAGCATCGCGGCGGGGATATGATCGGCGAGTTTCGGATCATCGAGCCCGTTCAGCCGGACGCTTTCGCCGACGATATTGCGGTCGGCGCGGCTCATCAATTCGAGCCGGTCGTGGATCATGTCGTAACAGCCCAGAAAGTCGCGCCCATGACCGATGGGCCAGGAGGCAGGGGTCACGTCAATGGCGAGGTTTTCCTGAATTTCGTCAATGATATCAAATGTATCGCGGGCTTCGCGGTCCATTTTGTTACAGAATGTCAGGATCGGCAGGTCGCGCATCCGGCAGACTTCGAACAGCTTTTGGGTCTGGCTTTCCACACCTTTGGCGCCGTCAATCACCATGATTGCGGCGTCAACCGCGGTCAGCGTGCGGTAGGTGTCTTCTGAGAAATCCGAGTGGCCGGGCGTGTCCACCAGATTGAAGCGGTAGCTGTCGAAATCGAACGACATCGCCGAGGCGGAAACCGAAATCCCGCGGTCCTTCTCCATCTGCATGAAGTCCGAGCGCGTGCGCCGCGCCTCGCCCTTGGCGCGCACCTGTCCGGCCATCTGGATCGCCCCGCCAAACAGCAGGAACTTCTCGGTGAGCGTGGTTTTACCCGCGTCCGGATGCGCGATGATCGCGAAGGTCCGGCGGCGGGCGATTTCGGGCGGAAGGGTGGGGCGATTGTCCAGCATTTTGCGCCTCTAGCCCAGATGCGGCGCCCTGTCCACTGCGGCGTGGGGTTGCCGGCGGGTCTGGCGGCGGTTTGGGGCAAAAAAGAACCGGCACCCGAGGATGCCGGTTTATAGTCTGGGAGGGATGGTGAAAAACCGGAACTTGCTACGCAACAGGGACAGGAACGTGGGGAAAAGGATTTTGGGGAAATAATTTGATCAAAAGGGCTTGCGGGGTGAATTTCTGGTTAGTGGATCACGGTCAATAGGTGGCGAGGACGAGCTGCGCCCGGGCGCCATCTTGCTGCGCCATCAGCGTGGCGGGGCGGGCAGGCGGCGGGGCCATCATGCGCAGGGAAATCACACAGACCGACTGCGGATCGCTGCAACTGGCGACGGCGGGCATCGTCGCCGAGGCCATCGAGCCGTTGAGCAGGAACATGGCGGTCGCAGCGAGGGCAAGGGCGGTCCGGGGCATTGCAGTGTCCTTTCGTTGCTTGGCTGGATGGCGTCGCTTGGCAGGGGGGCGGGCGAAACATGGGGCTTATCAGGCAGCGTGTTGGCGTTATGTAGATAAGACGCGCGAACCCGCTGTTTGGTTCAATTCTTTTTGCAAGAAAAGTTGAAGAGAGTTGTTAAGGTATTGAAAAGTAGCCGTTAAATACGTGAAGTTTTCTGATGCCCGGCAGGCAAAACGCCGCCCGGATGGGGCGGCGTCATGGTCGAATGGGGTTTGGTGCGGGGGCTGCCCGGTCGCGGTTAGTTGACCATTGCCACGCGCGGGGAGGCGGCGGCCTCGGTGTTGACGCGGTCGCGGCCATTGTCTTTGGCGGCGTAAAGCTGGGCGTCGGCGCGCTCGGACCAGTCGTCGGCGTCGAGCACCGCATTGGTCGCCTCGGCGACACCAAAGCTGGCGGTGATCTTGATTTGCGGATGGCCGGGGATACTGGCGCGGGCGATGGCTTTGCGCACCCGCTCGGCGATCACCGTGGCGGCAGCGGCATCGGCATTGGCGATCAATATGGCGAATTCCTCGCCACCGACGCGGCCAAAGCTGTCCTCGACGCGCAACTCGCGCTGCACGGTGCGGGCGACGGTTTTCAGCACCGCGTCGCCGGCGGCGTGGCCCCAGGTGTCATTAACCATCTTGAAGTGATCGAGATCGAAGAGCACCAGCGTTGCCTTGGTCTGCGAGCGGCTGCGCGCGGCAAAGCTCTTGCGCAGCGTGTCGAGAAAGGCGCGGCGGGTCATCGTGCCGGTCAGCACATCGCGGCTGGCCTCGGCCCAAAGCTCCATCTGGTCGACGACCAGCTTGGCGAAGCCTTCGAGCAATTCGCAGTCCCGGTCGCTGAATTTCCGCTCTTCGGTGTCAAGCGCGCGCAGGGAGCCGACGACTTCGTTGTTGTTAATCAAGGGAATTTCCAGAAACGAGCGGTAGACCCCGTTTTCCGCATTGGCCGGCGCGCCGTGCAGCGCGACCGAGACGGCGGGAACATTGAGGACGGTTTTGATCAGCTGCGCGACGGCGTCGAATTGGGCCGGAGCGGGCAGAGCGTTGTGAACAGGGGTGTGCAACATATACGGAGCCTCGGCCGCGCTGGCGGCGTCAAAGTCATGGGCATTGATGGTTACGCGGGCGTTCATGGTTAACAGTCCTTCGCGGAGTTCGCTCGATATAGGCTTGTATGCGGCCCGATTGCGTCGGGTATTTGAACGAGATGAGGCGAAAGAATGGTTAATTAAGGATTAACCAAGGCGCGGGGGTCGATTTCGACACATTTCCGCCGTAATCCGACTGAATTTGCACGCTTTCATTGACCCTGCAGCGCAATTGCGTTAGGGCGCCCCATCGGCTCTGGACTCTTGGTTCGGGCCAATTCGAAAGATGACGGGGCGCGAAGATTGTCGTCCCATGGTGGAATTGCGGCCCGATGCCGCAACATACGGACGCACATGACAAAATTTTCAGACCTCTCACTGGACCCCAAGGTCCTTAAGGCCGTCGAAGAAGCCGGCTATGAAACCCCGACACCGATCCAGCAGCAGGCGATTCCCGAAGCCCTGACCGGACGCGATGTTTTGGGGATTGCCCAGACCGGCACCGGCAAGACCGCCTCGTTCACCCTGCCCTTGATCACGCGTCTGGCGCGTGGACGGGCCCGCGCCCGGATGCCGCGCAGCCTTGTGCTGGCCCCGACCCGCGAATTGGCCGCGCAGGTGGCGGAGAATTTCGACACCTATGCGAAATATACCAAGCTGACCAAAGCGCTGCTGATCGGCGGCGTGTCTTTTGGCGAGCAAGACAAGCTGATCGACCGCGGTGTCGATGTGCTGATCGCCACGCCGGGCCGTCTGCTGGACCATTTCGAGCGCGGCAAGCTGTTGTTAACCGGCGTCGAAGTGATGATCGTCGATGAGGCCGACCGGATGCTGGACATGGGGTTCATCCCCGATATCGAACGGATTTTCCAACTGACGCCCTTCACCCGCCAGACGCTGTTTTTCAGCGCCACGATGGCGCCCGAGATCGAGCGGATCACCAATATGTTCCTCTCGAATCCGGTGCGTGTGGAAGTGGCGCGGCAGGCGACGACGGCCGAGACCATCACCCAGGCGCTCTATGAGGTGAAGCCGAGCCGCAAGGACCGTGTGTTCAGCGAGAAGCGTGCGGTGTTGCGCAAGCTGATCGAGGATGAGGGCGAGGCCTGCACCAATGCGATCATCTTCTGCAACCGCAAGATTGACGTGGATACGGTGGCGAAGTCGCTGAAAAAGCACAAGTTTGATGCCTCGCCGATCCACGGTGATCTGGATCAATCGGTGCGCACGCGGACGCTGGACGGGTTCCGCGATGGTTCGGTGCGCTTGCTGGTGGCCTCGGATGTGGCGGCGCGGGGGCTGGATATTCCGGCGGTGAGCCATGTGTTCAACTTTGATGTGCCGAGCCATGCCGAGGATTATGTGCACCGGATTGGCCGCACCGGACGTGCCGGGCGGTTGGGCAAGGCGTTCACCATTTCGACGCCCTCGGACGAGAAATATATCGCCGCGATCGAGCATCTGTTGCAGCGTGAATTGCCGCGCGGGGATCTGGCGGCGATCGGGATGGCGTCTGCGGCTGCTGCTGATGGGGCTGATTCGGCTGCGGCGGCTGATGCGGGTGCCGGGGAAACCACGGGCAAGCGGGTGCGGGTGCGCAAGCCGCGCTCGGATGACGGCAAGCCGCGCCGTGGTCGCAAGAAAGAGGCCGAGGTCGAAGCTGCGGCTCCGGTGGCTGAGGTTGAGGCAGAGGCTGTGGCTGAGGCGCCGAAGGGCGAGGGGCGCGCTAATGAGGGGCGCCAGAATGATGGGCGTTCGAATGATAGCCGTAAATCCGAGGGCCGCAGGTCGGAGCGCCGCGAGAAGCGGGACGATAAGCCGGAGCAAGCGCGCGATGACAAGCAGCGCGGGCGGGGCCGTGGCCGTGGCCGCGACGAGCCGGTGGTGGGGATGGGCGATCATGTGCCCGAGTTCCTGCGCCGCGAATTCCGCGCCAAGGCAGGTTAAGGAAAGGGCGCCCTCGGGCGCCTTTTTTAATGGGTGAGAGCGCAGCGCCAGACCGCGGGGTGGCGACCTAAGGGCGGAACGGGGCGCTTTATGGTGCGGACCACATCCAACGGATGAACGGCGCGCATACATCACCAAATCGCCAGCCCGGGGGGCGGTCTGGCGATGCGCGGCGGCTTCGCCTTGAGTCCGCGCAGGCAGTTGGAGACGGAAGCAAAAGGGCGCCCGCAGGCGCCCGTTTTCTCAATAGCTGTATTCGTCGTAGACCCGCGAGATATCGCCGTTCCAATCGCCGTGGTAATGCTCGAGCAATTCATCAGCCGGGGTTTGGCCGGTCTCGATACTGTCGCGCAGGGCGTTGAGGAAATGGGTCTCGTCAGGCACCAAACCGCCCGAGCCGGGGCGGGCGCGGGCGCGCAGACCGGCGTCGGCGATGTTGAGCACCTCATTGGCCAGCTCGCGCATATAGATGCCGTTGGTGCGGGCGGCGAGACCGTCGACGCTGGCGGCGACGCGCATCTCGTCGCGGGTTTCCAGATCCCAATCCTTGGCCAGATCCCAAGCGGCATCAAGCGCGCTTTGATCATAGAGCAGACCAACCCAGAGGCCGGGCAGGGCACAAAGACGGCGCCATTGGCCGCCATCGGCGCCACGCATCTCGATGAACTGTTTCAGCCGCGCTTCGGGGAAAATCGTGGTCAGATGATCGGCCCAATCGCTGAGCGTGGGGATTTCACCGGGCAGGGCGGGGAGTTTGCCCTGCAAGAAATCGCGGAACGACTGGCCCAAAGCGTCGATATATTTGCCGTCGCGGTAGACGAAATACATCGGCACATCGAGCGCGTAATCGACATATTGCTCAAACCCGAAGCCCTGATCAAAGACAAACGGCAGGGTGCCGGTGCGCGCCGGATCAAGGTCGCGCCAGACGCGTGAGCGCCAGGATTTATGGCCGTTAACCTTATTCTCGAAGAAGGGCGAATTGGCAAACAGCGCGGTGGCGACGGGCTGCAGCGCCAGTGCCACGCGCAGTTTTTTCACCATATCCGCCTCGGAGCCGAAATCGAGGTTCACCTGCACCGTGCAGGTGCGGCGCATCATCTGCCGCCCGTGGGTGCCGACCTTTTGCATATAGCCGTCCATCAGCTTGTAGCGGCCTTTGGGCATCAAGGGCATGTCGTCATGCGACCAGATCGGCGCTGCACCCAGCCCGATAAACCCGACGCCGACCTCATCGGCGATGGATTTCACCTCGCGCAGATGTTCGTTCACCTCGTCGCAGGTCTGGTGGATGGTCTCCAGAGGTGCGCCGGAGAGTTCTAGCTGCCCGCCCGGCTCAAGGCTGACATTGGCGCCGTCGCGGGTCAGGCCGATCAGCTTGCCGGCCTCGAGCACCGGATCCCAGTTGTAGCGGTCGCGCAGACCCTCCAGCACCGCCAGAATCGAACGCTCGCCCTCATAGGGCAGCGGGACTTGGGTGTCCTTGCAATAGCCGAATTTCTCGTGCTCGGTGCCGATCCGCCAGTCCTCGACGGGTTTCGAGCCGATCGACAGATATTCAACCAGTTGATCGCGATTCTCGATCGGGCCGCCGCCGGATTGGGGAATAGACATGGGGTGAGGCTCCGATCGTTTATCTAGGTCAATGTCACAGGTGTCGTTCTGCTGCGGTCAAGTCAAGAGGCAGCGGTCAACTCAACAGGTCGGGGTCAACTCAACAGGTTGGGGTCAACTCAACAGGTTGGGGTCAACTCAACAGGTTGGGGGTTCCGCGACGCCAGATGATCCGCGCGCGCGGCGTGTCCTCTTGGGCGACTACCCGCAAGAGATGCTCCATATCAAGGCCGGGCAGGCGGGCAAAGACGTCAAACAGCGCCTCGGCGCCCTTGGCGGCGCGGGGGATGACGAGGATCTCGCCGCCCTCGGCCTCGATCAGCCAATAGCCGCCATCGGCGCTCAGGCTCAACGCGCAGATCGCGTCAATCGCGCAATAGCCGCCGCCGCGCGGGCCGTAAAAGCGGATTTCGCCCTCGATGATCTGCACCACGCCCGGACCTTGGCCGCGGGCGGTGAAACGGGCGCGTTGGACCGCGCTCCATAGAAGCGCCGCGCCGAGGGCGGCGATGGCCCAGCCGATCCATTGCAACACGCCAAAACTGCGCCAGCCCCAATAGAGGCCGAGGGTGACGACGCCGAGCGCAAGCAGGGTTTCCGACCAGCGGCGCAGATGGGCGCGGGCTTCGGGGCGGATGAAATCTAGCATCGGGCACCTGTGGGTTGAGCGCCTTGCCTCATTGCCAATCCCCGTGCTGCGCTTGCCAGAGGGTGAGCGCGGAGACCGCGGCGGTATCGGCGCGCAGGATGCGCGGGCCGAGGCTGAGACGGCGCACGAATGGGAGGGCGGCGATTTGGGCGCGTTCGGCGTCGGAAAACCCGCCTTCGGGGCCGATGAGCACTGCGGCGGGGGCGGGAGCGGGCTCGATGGCGGGGCGTCCGGCGAGGCTTTCGTCGGCCCACCAGAGCGCGCGGTCTTGCGGCCATGTGGCGAGGAGTTTGGCGAGCGGGGTCAGATCGGCAACTTCGGGCACATAGGTGCCGCCCGATTGCTCGGCGGCTTCCACGGCATGGGCCTGCAGGCGGTCGCGACGGATGCGTTCGGCGTTGGTGAAACGGGTTTGCACCGGCAGGATGCGCGCGGCGCCGAGTTCAACGGCTTTCTCGACGATGAAATCGGTGCGGGTTTTCTTGATCGGCGCGAAGAGCAGCCAGAGGTCGGGGGGCATCATCTGCGGCGCGGTCTGTGCCGCACAGGTCAGGGTGCCGCCGCGTTTGCCCAATTGGGTGATCTCGGCGCTCCATTCGCCGTTCACCCCGTCAAACAGCGCCACCATGTCACCCGCGCCCAGCCGCATGACATTGCCCAGATAATGCGCCTGCGATTGCGACACGGCAATTGGTTGCCCTTGGGCAAGCGCCTGTTCTACATAGAGGCGCACCTTGGGGCGGCTTGGACCTTGAGGAGATTTTGTTGGCATGGATGCGACTTTATGACCGGGACGAAGCAAACACCAGATGCCGAAAGCGGCGCGGAGGCGCAAGCGTCTGTCGGGGCGTCTATGGGCGAAGAGGGCGAAGGCTCGAGTTTGCAGGCAGAGACCGGCGCGGATCAGGCGCAGGTCGAGGGTCAGGCCGACGCGGCGCAAGCTGAGGCGGATACCGCGATTGCCGACCGGGTCGAGGGCAGTTGGGTCGATACCAAAGCCCCCGATGACATGAAGCCCTATCTGCGGCTGTCGCGGATTGACCGACCGATTGGCACCTGGCTGTTGTTGCTGCCCTGCTGGTGGGGGGCGCTCTTGGGGGCGCTGGCGACGCCGGGGTCGAGCGGTTTGACCACGATCTGGATCATGCTGGTCTGCGGTGCGGGCGCGGTGTTGATGCGCGGCGCGGGCTGCACATGGAATGACATTTCCGACCGCGATATCGACGGCAAGGTCGAGCGCACCCGCAACCGCCCGCTGGTGGCGGGGCAGGTGACGGTGCGCGAGGCGCTGATCTGGATGGGGTTCCAGATGTTTGCCTCCTTCCTGTTGTTGCTAACCCTGAACGGCGCGGCGATTGCCTTGGGCTTTCTGGCGCTGGTGCCGGTGGCGATTTACCCGTTTGCCAAGCGGTTCACATGGTGGCCGCAGGTGTTTTTAGGGCTGGCGTTCAACTGGGGCGCCTTGCTGGCCTGGACCGCGCAGACCGGCAGTCTGGGGATGCCGGCGGTGATCCTTTATATTGCGGGGATCTGCTGGACGCTGTTTTACGACACGATCTATGCGCATCAGGACGCCGAGGATGACGCGCTGATCGGGGTGAAATCCACCGCGCGGCTGTTTGGCGAGAACACCGAGTATTGGCTGCGCGGGTTTCTGGTGGCCTCGGTGGTGCTGATGTCGCTGGCGATCATCTATGCGCTGACGCCGCTGGCAGATCCGCTGAAACTCTCGCTGAGCCTTGCCGGAGCCTGGGCTTTTGGCGCGCATCTCAACTGGCAGTTGGGCTTGCTGAAAATCGACAATAGCGCGGTCTGCCTGCGGCTGTTTCGCTCGAACCGTGATGCCGGTCTGATCGTTGTGCTGATTTTCGCCGCTGCGCTTCTGGTGTGATTGCATCGCGCGGCGCATGGGTCTAGGTCAAAGGCTGATCGCGCCGCGCCTGAGACCGCGCGAGACTGTGAAACCGCCTTGGATGGGCCCCGCTTGGATGGGCAATGACTAACAAACCCTTGATCGCTTCTATCGCCGCCTTTGTGCTGGCCGTCGCCCTTGCGTTGATTGTCGCGCTGTTGCTGGCGGCGGGGCTGGAGCGGCGCTCGGCACAGGCGCTGGCGCAGGCTTTTGACGCGGCGGACCTGCCATGGGTCGAGGTCGAGGTCGACGGGCTGCAAGCGGCGCTCAGCGGCACCGCGCCGACCGAATCGGACCGTATCCGCGCGCTGCGGGTGGCGGGCACGGTGGTCGATGCGGCGCGGGTCTCGGACAGTATCGAGGTGCCGGTCAGCAATGCGGTGGTGACGCCGGTGTTCCGCATCGAGATGATGCGCGACCGCAGCGATATCTCGGTGATCGGGCTGGTGCCGGGCGCAGAAGGCGAAATGCCGATTGTCGAGGAACTTCAAGCCGCTGTGCCGGATTCCGAGATCGCCGACATGCTGCAATCCGCCGATCACGCGGTGCCTGCGGGCTGGGAGCGGGCGGTGGATTTCGCGGTTAACGGGCTGGCGTTATTTGACATTGGCCGGATCTCGGTGAGCGCCGGACGGATCGAGGTCGAGGCGTTGGTCGAGAGCGCCGAGGCGGGCGAGCGGCTGGCAACACGGCTGCGCGGCATGGCGCCGCGCGGGCAGGTGCTGACGCTGGATCTGACGCCGCCGCGCCCGGTCGCGACGCCGTTTCTGTTGCGCGTGGATCTGTCGGGCGGGCGCTGGCAGTTGCGCGCCTGTTCCGCCGATACCGAAGAGGCGCAGGCGCAGATCCGCAATGCGCTGCAGGCGGCGGGGATGACCCGCGCGGCCACCTGTCCTTTGGCGCTGGGCACGCCTTCGCCGCGCTGGGGCGAGGCGGTGGCGGCAACGATTGCCGCGCTGGCCAACTTGGGTGAGGGCAATCTGACGATCTCGGATGGCGATGTGGCGCTGATCGTGCCGCATTCGGTGGCCGCGAACCTGTTTGACCGCGCCGTGGGCCGGTTGGAAACCGCGCTGCCCGATGCCTTTGTGTTAAGCGCGCGGCGGCTGGACCCGCCGGCCGAGGATAGCACCCGCGATGACGGGCGCGCCGAGGTCACGCTGGTGCTGGAGGAAGACGGGCAGATCGCGCTGGCCGGACGCTTGCCGAACACCCGTATCCGCGAGGCGGTGCGGTCATTCGCGCAGGCACGTTTCGGGGCGCAATCGGTGGATATGGCGATCCGCGTCGCCGAGGACCTGCCGCAGGGCTGGTCGGTGCGGGTATTAACCGCGATCGAGGCGGTGGCGGAATTGCACCATGGGTCGGCTCTGGTGTTGGCCGACCGGATCGAGGTCAGCGGCGTCTCGGGCAATCCCGATGTCGAGACACAGGTCACGCAGGTGATTGTCGAGGGGCTGGGCGCGGACACTGAATTTACCATTAACGTCGAATATAGCGAGGCGCTTGATCCGGTGGCGCAGGCGCCGACGCCGGAGAATTGCGAGGCGCGGGTGCAGGCGATCCTGAGCGAGTCGAAAATCACCTTTGATCCGGGCTCGATCAGCATCAACGCCGCCTCGGGGCGGGTGCTGGATGCGATTGCTGAGGAGTTGCGCGAATGCGGCGAACTGCCCTTTGAAGTTGCCGGCCATACCGACAGTCAGGGCCGCGCGCAGACCAACCAGCGGCTGAGCCAGTCGCGCGCCGAGGCGGTGGTCAATGCGCTGATGACGCGGCGGGTGCTGGTGGCCTCGTTCGTGGCGCGGGGCTATGGCGCGGAATTCCCGATTGCCGACAATGGCACCGCCGCGGGCCGTGAGGAAAACCGGCGCATTGAATTTACCCTGATCCGCCCCGAGGCCGAGCCCGAGCCGCTGGATCCGGCGCTGGAGGCGGAACTGGAGTTCGAGGTCTCGGAAGCCGGTGACGACACCACGCGCCCGCGCCCCCGCCCCGAGGGGCTGGAGGTGCCGGAAGAGGCGGAGACTGGCGAGGCGGGGGCCGACGAGGCGGCGGAGGCCGAAACGTCAGGTGATGACGCTGCCGAAAGTGAATGATAGACCTGCCGCGACTGGCGCTGCGCCAGAGCGAGATATTAACTATGTTTGAGCCCGGAGCGCCCGCATGAACCGCACAGAATTCGTCGTTGTCACCGTGATCGTGCTGACTGCGGCCTTTGCGCTGGGCTGGTTCGTCAACTGGCTGGTGCACCGGTTTACCCGCGTCACCCAGGCCGATCTGGGCGAGTTGGAGCGGATGGCGCAGGCGCTGCATGAGGCCGAGGAAACCCGCGATCAGGCGATTGCCTATATCCACCAGCGCGAGGAAGAGGTCACCCGCGAGACCGCGCAATTGCAGGCGGAACTGGCGGCGGCGATGGACGGGCTGCGCGATGCGCGGCATGAGAACCAGATCCTCAGCAGCGAGATTGACGGGCTGCGCGCGCAGGGCTGAGCGGCGTTCGGCGGTGGTGTTTAGCGGCGGTGTTTGGTTGCGGGGGCGCTGACGAAGCGCTGGCGCGATAACACAACGCCGCGAGCAGGTCTTGCCCTTGACCGGGCGCAGGGGCACTCTGCGTCAAACCACCAGCATTAGGGATTTCCGATGACACTTCGGGCTTTTGTGCGGGCCTGTGCCTCGCCTGCAGTGATCGCGCTTTGCGCCAGTTTGGCCGCCGCTATGGCGCTGCCGGTCGCGGCGGATAGCCATGGCGGGCCGGCGGAAAATGCGCCGGGTGAGGGGCGACCGTCACCGGCGCCCGCTCCGGCACCCGCCGAGGGCCGACCCGCTCCGGCACCTGCACCCGCTCCAGCACCGGCACCCGCAATATCCGCTGAGGCCGTAGCAGCGCCTGTGGCGGCGGCGGGCGACAGTCTTGCGGCGCGGGCGGCGCGGATCGAGTCCCTGCTGGCCGAGGGCCGTGCGGACGAGGCGATTGCGGCGGCGCGGGGCTTTATGAACAGCGTCACCGCGCAGACCGGTTTCGGCGTGACCAACGCGCAGTTGATCACCGGACCGGCGACCGGTTTCGGCGTCTATGAGCCGCGGCGCAGCAATCTCTATATGCCCGGCGAATCGGTCTATGCCTATGTCGAGGTTTACGGGTTTAGCCTGAGTTCCCAGCCCGAGGGGATCAACCGGCTGCAATTCGACGTCGCGTTTACGCTGGATTCGCTGGACGGGCAGCAGATGACCGAGGCGATGATCCCGATGGGCGGCATTCAACTGGACAGCTATAGCCGCCCGATCGACGGATTTTTCCACCTGACCTACCGTGTCAGCGGCGCGCGCGGGGCGTTTAATCTGCGCACCACGGTGACCGACCGCGAAAGCGGCGAGACCGCGCAATTCGTGCTGCCGGTGGAGTTCGGCAGCTATGAAGAGCGGCGGCGACGGGCGGGGAAAACGCCGTAACGGCGGGCGGAATGGGGTGGCGTCGGGCCTGAATCTGCAACGAAAACTGTGCTTATGGCGGTAGCGTGAGGCTGTAGCCCTGCCGTTGATGCGAAGGGTGTGCCTGCGGATCAACGGTGAGTGCGGCGGAAGTCCGGCGGCTGAGCGCGTTTACCAGCGGGTGAGCGCGGCTTCATCCTCGTCTTTTGCGGCGACCCAATCGGCGCCATCGGCGCTATGCTCTTTCTTCCAGAAGGGCGCGCGGGATTTGAGGTAATCCATCAGGAATTCGGCGGCGGCAAAAGCGTCGGCGCGGTGGCGCGCGGCGGTGGCGACCATCATGATCATATCATTCGGCACCAGCGGCCCGAAACGGTGGATGATCAGCGCGTCGCTGAGCGGCCAGCGGTTGCGCGCCTCGGCCTCGATCCCGGCCAATGCGCGTTCGGTCATGCCGGGATAATGCTCGATATCCATGCCGCGCAGCGTGCCGTCATTGTCGCGCACGATGCCGCAGAAGGTGACCACGGCGCCCGCGCCCTCGGTGCCGGCAGCAAAAGCACTGCATTCGGCCCCGTAGTCAAACGGCGCCTCCTGAACCCTGATTGCCATCGCGTCAGCCTCCGGTCATCGGCGGAAAGAATGCCACCTCGCGGACCCCCGCCAGCGGCGCGTCGAATTCGGAAAGCTCCTGATCCAGCGCCACGCGGATGGAGCCCAGATCCGAGAAGGCCAGCGCATAGCGCTCTTCACGGGTGCGCAGTTCCGCGACAAGATCGGCGACGGTTGCGGCCTCGGTGGTGATGGTGTCGCGTGGCTCGCCGATACGTTCGCGAAGCCATGCGAAATATAGAACGGTCAGTGTCATTCGCGTGCCTCCTTGAGATAAGGTAGGCTCTTTTTCAGATAATCCCAGCCGGTGATCGCGGTGAGCAGCGCGGCGATCCAGATCAGCGCGAGGCCCAAGAGCCAAACCGCCTCTCCGCTGTTGTTGGACAGCCATAACATGTTGAATTCGGCGTCAAATCCGGTGTTGGTCATCTCATGGATCACCTCACGGTTGCGCATCAGGGCCTGCTCGCGGACGTATTCCAGCCCGAGGGCGGCAAACAGCACCGAGATCGCGGTCATCTGCGCGGTGGTCTTCCATTTCGCCAGTTTGGTGACCGCCAGCAGTTTCGAGGTGTTGCCGAGGTATTCGCGCAGGCCCGAGACAAACACCTCGCGGAACAGGATCACCGTCGCGGGCAGGATCAGCCACGGGTCCATGCCGGAATAGCCGGTGATCACCAATAGCGCGATCACCACCATCGCCTTATCGGCAATCGGGTCGAGCATCGCGCCGATGCGGCTTTCCTGTCGCCAGAGCCGCGCCAGATAGCCGTCAAAGAAATCGGTGATCGCCGCGCTTAGAAACAGGATCAGCGCCAGCCAATCCGCCCAAGGACGGGCGAAATAGAGGAACATCACAGCAATGCCGGGGGCTGCTATGAGGCGCAAAATGGTGAGTGTGTTGGGTATCGTGGCGCGCATATCGCCTTGTAGCGGCAAAGAGGTGTCGGGGGGAAGGGGAGATTATCGCCGCGCTCGCCTCTGCCGCGGTTTGCCGCAGGGGCGGGCGGTCAGGGGCAGGGCGGATCGGGGTTAATTAACCATCTCCGGCGTTGAAAAACTCGTAGATCGTGCGCGCCATCCCGTCGGAGATGCCGTTCACCAGTTGCAGATCGGCGAGACCGGCGCGGGTGACCGCTTTGGCCGAGCCGAAATGCGCCAAGAGCGCGCGTTTGCGGGCGGCGCCGACGCCGGGGATCTCGTCCAGCGGCGTGCGGGTGCTGGCCTTGGCGCGGGCGGCGCGGTGGGTGCCGATGGCGAAACGGTGGGCCTCGTCGCGCAGGCGCTGGATGAAATAGAGCACCGGATCATTGTGGCGCAGGGCAAAGGGGCGCTGGCCGGGGCGGTGGAACTCCTCGCGGCCCAGATCGCGGTCCACACCCTTGGCGACGCCGACAAAGGGCACATCGTCGATGCCCAGTTCGGCCAGCGCCTCGGCCACGCTCGAGACCTGACCGACGCCGCCGTCGATCAGCAAGAGGTCGGGCCAGGCCTCGGTCTCGCGGGTCGGGTCGTCCTTGAGCAGGCGCTCGAACCTGCGGGTGATCACCTCGCGCATCATGCCGAAATCATCGCCCTGCGCGCCGGCTTCGCCTTTGATGGTGAACTTGCGGTATTGGTTTTTGATGAACCCGTCAGGGCCGGCGACGATCATCGCGCCGATGGCGTGGGCGCCCTGAATATGGCTGTTGTCATAGACCTCGACGCGGCGCGGCGAGTCCTCAAGATCGAAGGCTTCGGCCAGCCCGGCAAGGAGGCGCGACTGGGCGGCGCTTTCGGACATCTTGCGGCCCAGCGATTCGCGGGCGTTGCGCAGGGCGTTTTCCACCAGTTCGGCCTTTTCGCCCCGCTGCGGCACATGCAGGGTCACATTGCGACCGGCGCGGGCCGAGAGGAGTTCGCGCAGCAGATCCTCGTTCTCCACCGGATGCGAGAGCAGGATCTGTTTCGGCGGCGGTTTGCCATCATAGAATTGCGCCAGAAACGCCTCGAGGATTTCGGGCTCGTCGGCGCCAGCGCCGGTCCGCGGGTAGAAATCGCGGTTGCCCCAGCTTTGATGGCCGCGGATGAAGAACACCTGCACACAGGCCTGACCCTTTTCCAGATGCAGGGCGATGACATCGCCCTCATCGACGCTGCGCGGGTTGATCCCCTGCTGCTGCTGCACGGTGGTCAGCGCGCGGATACGGTCGCGCAGGGCGGCGGCGCGCTCGAATTCCAGCGCGTCCGAGGCCTCTTGCATCTGGTCGGCAAGCTGCGCCTGCACATGGCTGGTTTTGCCCGAAAGAAAGCGTTCGGCATCGGCGACGAGACCGGCGTAATCCTCAGGGCTGATCAGCCCGACGCAGGGCGCGGCGCAGCGTTTGATCTGATACAGCAGGCAGGGCCGCGTGCGATTGGCATAGGCGGTATCGGTGCAAGATCGCAAAAGGAACACTTTTTGCAACTGGTTGAGCGTGCGATTCACCGCACCTGTGCTGGCGAAGGGCCCGAAATAGCTGCCTTTTGTGCTGCGTTTACCACGATGCTTGCGGATCTGTGGAAAGGCATGATTTTTGGCAATCAGGATATTGGGGAAACTTTTGTCGTCGCGCAGCAGCACGTTGTAGACCGGCTTGAGCTGTTTGATCAGATTTTGCTCGAGCAGCAGTGCTTCGGTCTCGGTGCGGGTGGTCAGAAACATCATCGACCGCGTTTCCGAGATCATCCGTGCGATGCGCGCGGTATGGCCGGTCATCCGCGCGTAATTCGACACCCGTGCGCGCAGATCCCGCGCCTTGCCGACATAGAGCACCCGCGCCTCGTCATCGAGCATACGGTAGACCCCGGGCGAGCCGTCGAGCTGGCGCACATAGGAGGCAATCAGCTTTTCACCGGTCAACCGCTCGGGCTGATCGGCTTTGACGCCGGATGCGGCATCGGTTGGGGCGCCGGTTGCGTCATCGGTTGCGGCATCGGGCAGGGGCGCCTCTGGGGTCTGGTCACTGGGGTTTTCGGTCACGGGGCGTCTTTGGGGCTGCTTATTCTGGAGGACTGGCGGGGTTGGAGGACAGGCGAGAGCCGGAAGAGTGGCAGGGGCGCGCGACAACCGCGGCGGGAATCACCTGATTTACAGGCGGGGCGGTGATTCTTAACTGGGGCTGCACCCTAGCGGGAACAAGATCAAGGGCAAAGCTTTCCACGGAACTTGTGGATAACCCTGTGGAGAGGGGATGGGTAAGATCGAAAATCCCATGTAATCGGCCTGTTTCGCTGTTCTGCTCAAAATTTAGGCAGTTTTGTAACGTGTTGATATTGTTGAAGTAAAAAACAGGCGTGACGCAACACATTGATAATCAATGGGATTTTGTAACAGGAATGTGACGCTTTTGCCGCCGGTGGACAAACCCATGTCTGTTGGCAAGGCTGGCTTATTCGACACCCAAGATGTCGGGGGTCTGCCAGGCCAGATGTTGCCCGCCATCGACGCAGAGCAATTGCCCGGTGACCGCGGGCGCATCGAGGAAATAGCCCAGTGCGGCGGTGATATCCTCGGGGTTCGAGCCGCGTCCCAGCACCGTGTGCTGGCGTTGGCGCGCGAAATGATTGTCGCTCTGGCGCGCGCCCTGCAGGGTCGGGCCGGGGCCGATGGCATTGACCCTGATCTGCGGTGCCAGCGCCTGTGCGGTGGTCTGGGTCATCGCCCAGAGTCCCATTTTGGCGATCGTATAGGTCATGAATTCGGGTGTCAGCTTGCGCACCCTCTGGTCGATCATATTGATCACCAGCGATGTGGCGATGGGCTCGCCTGCGGCGTCGGTGCCTGCCTCGGGGGCCTGCGCGGCGAACCCTTGGGTCAGCACGAAGGGCGCGCGCAGGTTCGAGCCGATATGACGGTTCCAACTGTCCAATGTGGCGCTGTGGATCGTGTCATAGTCAAAGATCGAGGCGTTGTTGACCAGCACCGTCAGCGGTCCCAGCGCCTGCGTGGCGGCGGGGATCAGCGCCGCGGTCGCGGCCTCGTCCAGCAGGTCGGCCTGTAGGGTGACGGCGCGCACGCCCAGCGCGCGGGCCTCTTGCGCGGTCTCCTCGGCCTCATCGGCGCTGGCGGCGTAATGCAGCGCCACATCATAGCCGCGCCCGGCCAGATAGAGCGCCATCGCGCGGCCCAAACGCCGCCCCGCGCCGGTGATCAGGGCGGCTTTGTTTGGCACCGCGCCTTGGCTGAGTTCAGAGCCGCTCATCATCCCCTCCGTGGTCAGTTCAATAGAACAACTGGATCACATAGAGCGCATAGAGGAGCAAGAGGCCGAGCCCCGCCCGCCATGTGATGCTGCGGCCGGTATAGACGAAAAAGCCCAAGAGCGCCGAGGCGGCGGCCATCACCCAGAGGTCAAGCTGCAACATCTCGAGCGGCACCGGAATCGGGCCGATCAGCGTGGCGACACCGATGATGCCCAGAAGGTTGAACAGGTTCGAGCCGATGACATTGCCCATCGCCACGCCAGCCTCACGGCGCAGCGCGGCGGCCACGGTGGTGGCGAGTTCCGGCAGCGAGGTGCCGACCGCGACCAGCGTCAACCCGATCACCGCATCGCTGACCCCCCAATAGGTGGCGATATCGACCGAGCCATTGACCAAAAGCCGCGCGCCCACCGGCAGGCCGATAATCCCCGCCAGCAAGAAGAGCGCGATTTTCCAGCCCGAGATATCGGGTTCGACGCCCTCAAGTTCCAGCCCCTCGTCATCGCAGAGCGGGTCACTGGTGGTGCCGTTACCGTTGCAAATCTCGTTCCGATGCGCCCGCGCGCGGCTGTAGCTGTTCCATAGCATCAGCGCGAGACCGGCCAAAAGCGCCAGCCCGTGCATCCAGGTCAGCGGGCCAAGGAAGGCGAGACCGATAAACAGCGCCGTTGCCGCCATCATCATCCAGAAATCCCGCGCCAGCGAGCGCGCCACCGGCACCGCGGTGATCAGCGCCGGAATGCCCAGCACCAGCAGGATATTGGCGGTGTTCGAACCGACCACATTGCCCAGAGCCAGCGCCGGAGCATTGCCCAGAATCGCCTCGATCGAGACCAGAAGTTCCGGCGCCGAGGTGCCAAAGGCGACCACGGTCAGACCGACGATCAGCGCCGGTATCCCCAGCCGTAGGCTCAGGTTGACGGCGCCTTTGACCAGCGCGTCACCGGCAAAGACCAAAAGCACCAATCCGGCGATGATCATCGCAAAGTCGAGTAGCATCAGCGATACCTGCAGTCAGCCCGGTCGCAGCGCGCGGGTGTGTTGGAAAAATTCACCCGTTTGCACGTCGGGCATCGCAGCCGGTCCAGCGCTTTGGGCTTGGCTTTGCCTTTCGGGCGAAAGGCTTTTTGCAGCATGGCCATCACCAGCATGAACAGCAAAAACAGGATAACGGCGCGTAAAATCATATATTTAGACGCCGAGCCGCGCCCAGAGCGCAGCCTCCTCAATGCCGCCGAGCGCCGAATCCGCCAGCGACAGTCCCAGCCGCGAGATCAACCGGCGGCGCGGGCCGAAGACGCGAAACCGCACCTCTTTGCCATATAGGTCCTTGAGCACCGGCACCGGATGGCCGAGCCCGTCCGCCAGCCCCAGCCGCACCGCCTCGGCGCCGAGCCAGAAGCTGCCGTCAAAGAGCTCATCCTCGCTGCTGAGCCTGTCGCCGCGGCGGGTTTTCACATGGTCGATAAACACGCCGTGCATCTGCTCTAACAGCGCATCAAGCCGCGCGACATCCTCGGGGCGCTCAGGCTGGAACGGGTCCATCTGACTTTTCGAGCGTCCGGCGGTATGCACGCGGCGCTCGATGCCGAGTTTGCCGATTGCGTCCTGCAGACCGAACCCCGCCGAGATCACCCCGATCGAGCCGACAATCGACGCCGCATCGACGCGGATATCATCGGCCGCGCTGGCGATCCAATAGCCGCCCGAGGCCGCCGCATCCTCGACAAACGCATGCACCGGCAGCTCGGTCTCGGCGGCCAAGCGGCGGATGCGGGCGCCGATCAGCGCGCTTTGCACCGGCGAGCCGCCCGGCGAATTGATGATCAGCGCCACCGCTTTCGGCTTGCCGGATTTGAACGCGCGTTCCAGCAGCGGGGCGACTGCGGCATCCGAGAGCCGCCCGCGCCCGTCGGCAGCGATCATCCCTTGCAGGCGCACGATATTCACGCGCGGCACACGGCGCAGCAGGCGTTTGACGATAGAGGGCTGTTTTTCCATCCCCCCGATGTATGTGAGCCGAGTGCCGCCAACAAGAGCGCGACCCGAGTTGCGGGCGAAAAATCCCGCGTTTTGAAGCCTGCGCGGTTTTGCCGTTCTGGCTAAGGGGTGGCGGCTATAGCGGCGGCTATGGTGTGGGCGCGCTCGCGCTGGTGGATTGGTCGCGGTGGTCGCGCAGCAATCTATAGACCGCGCGCGCGTCACCGATCCGGCGAAACCCGATCGGTATGCGCGCGGTGCGAGTGCGGCCGCGGCCGGATTTCGAATGGCTGCGGTAGCTGCGCAATTCCTCGGCGAACCAAATCGTGCCCGGCTGCCCGTCATCGAGGCTGAGCTGGGACATCTCGCTATAGGCATAGCGTTTGAGCCGCCGTTTGCCGAGTGGCGCGGTAGCGATATAGGCGGCCTCGGTGGTCAGCGTATACCAGGTGTGGCGGCGCAGATAGACATCCCAGAACAGCCGCCCGCCCAGCATATAGAGGCCGGTGCCGAAAAAGATCACCCCGACAATCGGGAACAGCAGGAACATCAGGCCGAGGGCGCCGGCTTGGTCCATACTCCCGAGGATCGCCCAGACGCCGGTCAGCCAGAAGGCCGAGAAGCCGCAGAAGAACAGGCCCATAAAGGTTTGCGGGCTGATCAGATCGGTCCAGATGATGGCGTCGTCGGGCTGGCCTTGCCAGAGGATCTCTTCGCCCTGATCCAGGATGCCCTCCCAGCCGCTGGGGGATGTGCTCATGCTGCGCTCCGTGATGTCCCTGCCGCATGTTTGCAAGCCGAGCGGTTCGGGACAAGGAAAAACGGTAGGGGCGGGGGGCGGTGGCGTTAAGGGCAACCCTTGAGCCCCCCTTTCCCCAAAGCCCTCCGCAACGCACAAAGGGCCGCGCCCGATCCTGGGTGGGCGCCCCAGCCTCGCCACAAGGCGGTGCACTCGAAAGCACGAATACCGCGCGAGCCTCTCCCGCCATCGCCAATGCGCCCTCCCATGGGGAGGGGCGGGCGCGGCCCGTGGTTCCCACGGGCGTGGCGGGTGGGGAAGTGGCTCTGTTCGGGCAGCGGTAAATGCCCTGCCGGTGGGGAAGGTCGGGCGCGGCTCGGGGTTCCCACGAGCCTGACGGTGGGGATGTGGCTCTGCTAAAGGCTGCGCTTAATGCGCTGCCGTTACGCGGCGGGCGCCTTAGCCCTCACCCGCGCGCGACGCTTTGAGGTTGCGCGCCAGCAGGTCCATCGCCGCCATCCGCACGGCGACACCCATCTCCACCTGCTCTTGGATCACCGAACGGTTGATGTCATCGGCAATCGTGCCGTCAATCTCGACCCCCCGGTTCATCGGCCCGGGATGCATGACAATCGCGTCCGGCTTGGCATGGGCGAGTTTCTCGGCATCAAGCCCGTAGCGGTGGTAATATTCGCGCTCGGAGGGGATGAAGCCGCCGTCCATCCGCTCTTTTTGCAGGCGCAGCATCATCACCACATCGGCGTCCTGCAGCCCCGCCTTCATATCGTCATAGACCTCGCAGCCGAATTCGGCGACACCGGCGGGCATCAGCGTCGGCGGGCCAATCAGCCGCACGCGGTTTTCCATCTTGCCCAAGAGGATCAGGTTCGACCGCGCCACGCGGGAATGGGCGATATCGCCGCAGATCGCCACGATCAACCGGTGCAGACGGCCCTTCTTGCGGCGGATGGTTAAGGCGTCCAAGAGCGCCTGCGTCGGATGCTCATGGCGCCCGTCACCGGCATTCAACACCGCGCAATTTACCTTTTCTGCCAAGAGGTTAACCGCGCCCGAATTCGGGTGCCGCACGACCAGCAGATCGGGGTGCATGGCGTTCAGGGTCAGCGCGGTGTCGATCAGCGTCTCGCCCTTTTTCAGGCTCGAGGATTGCATCGACATATTCATCACATCAGCGCCCAGCCGCTTGCCCGCCAGTTCAAAACTGGCCTGCGTGCGGGTCGAGTTCTCGAAGAACATATTGATCTGGGTCAGCCCCTTGAGCGCGTCGGACTGTTTATGCGCCGAGCGGTTGAGGGCGGCGTATTCCTCGGCCTTGTCGAGAATCGCGGTGATCTCGACGGGGTGAAGCGGCTCGATCCCCAGAAGATGGCGCTGCGTGAAAGTCATCCTTGCCCCCTTTGGCCTGTCGGTGGCGGTATAGAAAGGGGCGCGCGCGGGGGCAAGCATTAAGCCCTGTTGGCGGTGGCCGTCCGGCGGGCGGAATGCATCGCCGCTGCACGCGACTCATTGGCCCCGCCCGCGGCTTGCGCTAGGGTCGGCGCCATGACGATGGTGGTGGATTGGCATCTGGCCCGCGCCTTGCTGGAATGGCAGGTGGAACTGGGCGTGACGGACACGGTTCTGGCAGAACCCGTGGACCGTTTCGCACGCGTGGAGCCGCCCGCCGCCGCTGCTGCTGTCCCGCAGCCGGGGCAGGTGGCAGCGCCGCCGCCGATGCCGCAACCGCAAGAGATCGACACGGTTGCCGAGGCCAGAGCCGCCGCTGCTGCCGCTCAGGATCTGCCGGCGTTGAAACTGGCGCTACAGGGGTTTGCCCATTGCGAATTGCGCCGCGGGGCGCGCAATTGCGTGTTCGCCGATGGCAACCCGCAGGCGCATGTGATGGTGATCGGCGAGGGGCCGGGGGCCGAGGAAGACCGCAAGGGCCGCCCCTTTGTCGGCGCCTCGGGGCAGCTGTTGGACCAGATGTTCGCCGCCATCGGTCTGTCGCGGCGCAGCGAGGATCCGGCGAGCGCGCTCTATATCACCAATACCGTGCCCTGGCGGCCGCCCGCCAACCGTGAGCCGAGCAAACACGAGCTGGCGATGCTGCGGCCGTTTTTGTTGCGCCATATCGAGTTGGTTAAGCCGCGGCTCTTGGTGCTGGTCGGCAATACCGCCTGTGAGGCGCTGCTGAATGCGCGCGGGATCACCAAACTGCGCGGCACTTGGGCCGAGGCGCAGGCATTGCCCGCCATGCCGATCACCCATCCGGCATTCTTGCTGCGCTTTCCCGAGGCCAAACGCGAGGCTTGGGCCGATTTGCTCGAGATCAAGGCACGGCTTAAGTCCTTGGGCTAGGCGGGGCCCGTCGCAGGGTTAACGCAGCGAATTCATGATTAATAACGGGGGCAAATATGTCTCGACTGGATGAAACGAAACCCTTTGTGCCGGTGCGGATTGCCGTGTTGACGGTCTCGGACACGCGGACATTGGCCGAGGACCGCTCGGGCGGGACTTTGGTCGCACGGATCGAGGGCGCGGGGCATATGCTGGCGGCGCGCAAGATCATCCGGGATGAACGCGCCGAGATCGCCGCGCAGCTCCGCGCTTGGGCGCAAGACCCTGAAATTGATGTGATTATTTCCACCGGCGGCACCGGATTGACTGGCCGCGATGTCACCGTCGAGGCGCATCGCGATGTCTATGAGAAGGAGATCGACGCCTTCGGCACGGTCTTCACCATGGTGTCGATGCAGAAAATTGGCACTTCAGCGGTGCAAAGCCGCGCCACCGGCGGGGTTGCGCATGGCACCTATATGTTCGCGCTGCCCGGCTCGACCGGCGCCTGTAAGGATGCCTGGGACGAGATCTTGGTGAAACAGCTCGATTACCGGCATTTGCCGTGTAATTTCGTCGAAATCATGCCGCGTTTGGAGGAGCATATGCGGAGGAAGTAACCCTTTGGTAAGGGGCATGGGCTATCCTTGGTCGAACCGGTTGGCTGCGGTAGTTGAGGGCATTGTAAGCGCTGTTTGATGCGAAGGGACGCGGCTGACCCTGGGTGGGCGCCCGCCGTTTTCACGACGTGCTGTGCTTGAAAGCGGTGATGTCGGTTGCCTTGTGAATGTCATCGCCAATGCCCCCCCCATGGGGAGGGGCGGGCGCGGCCCGTGGTGCCCACGGGCGTGACGGTGGGGATGTTGCTCTGATGAGGGCAGCGGTGGGCTGGGGTGTTGCTCGGGCTTGCCTTTGGGGCGTCAGCATTTGCGGGGTGCGGCTAGCTTCTGGGCGCTGTGGTCTTTGAAGCGCTTTGTTCCGAAGTCTCTGTAAAGCGAGAAGGGACGCGCCTGACCCTGGGTGGGCGCCCCATCCTCGCCACAAGGCGGTGCACTCAAAAGCACGAATGCCGCGCGAGCCTCTCCCGTCATCGCCATGGCGCCCTCCCGGGGGGGAGGGTCGGGCGCGGCCCGGGGTGCCCCCGGGCCAGTAGGTTGAATTGTTGGGAGGAGGGCAGACCCCGTGACGAGGCTGCCGGTTCTTTGTTCGTCCGCCCCAACAGGTTAACCCGCGGTGCAGCCTTGGGCTTCGATCATCTGGCTGCCCGACAGGATGGTGAAGCTGACCGCCGAGCGGTTGATTCCGACGGCGCCGCGTTCGGGGTCGCGGATGCGGGCTTCGGCGACCAGATCCCCGCCCTCGCGCCATGTTCGGCTGTTGGAAATCCAATAGCCCGAGCCGGGCAATTCCATGATGATTTGCTCTTGCGCGCCGACCGGCGGCAGGGTCGCGCGCAGGGTCAGACGGGCGCCGCGCCGGGTTGGCTCCAAACGGCAAGTGGCGCGTTGCAAACCGTGGCGTTCGGCGGGCTGCGCGCCCTGACCCAGCGCACCCGCGATCCGCCCGTCCTCGGCACCGCCCCCGCGCAGGGCGCCGCTGACCTGTAGATCCGCCGGCACGCAGGTGTCGCGGCACACACCGATGTTCAATTCGCCGATGATCGCCATCGGGCGGGCGGCATCACGCGGGGTGATGCGCAGCGGCAGGATCAGTTCTTCGGTAAAGCCGAAACTGCGCAACCCGTTCTGGTCGATGATCTCAGGGCGCGGCCAGATCGCCTCGATGCTCTGGATATTTTGCGATTGCGACCAGTTCAGCCGCGGCGCGATCCCGGCATCCCCCGGCACCCGCCAATAGGTGTGCCAGCCCGGCGCCATGCGCAGCCGCAGCGCCGCCATCCGCGTGCCCTGCGCGGTCTGCCAGCCGGGCAGGATATCGGCCTGCACCACCGCGCCAAGCCCGCCGGATTGCTGCGCCACCACCGGCGCCGCCAATCCCAGCCCCAGCCCCAATCCCAAACCAGAGGCGAGAATAACGGCGGGCAGGGGCGGAGAGGTGCGGCGCTGGCCCATAGGCAGATGGGCCAAAGCGCGGTGGGCCGCAGTGGCCAGATGCTTAACGATGTTCTTCATACCGCCAGCAATACCACCAAGCCTGCCGGGGGAAAGTAAAAACAGCGTTAGCAGCCCCGCCTGCTCTTGGCTTTCGCGCGGCGGCGGGCCAGAGTTGGGGCCAAGGTTAAGAGCAGGGCATAAGAACCGGTTATGGATTTTGATCTGACAGGCGACATCCTGATTTCGACGCCGGCGATGGCCGATCCGCGTTTCGAACATAGTGTGATTTTCCTCTGCGCGCATAGTTCCGAAGGCGCCTTCGGGCTGGTGCTGAACCGGCCGATGACGCAGCCGACGATGGCCAGCGTGCTCGATCAGGTGGGGGTTGAGGATCATGGTAAACTCGCCTCGACGCCGGTGATGCTGGGCGGGCCGGTGGAGACCCAGCGCGGCTTTGTGCTGCATGCGGGCAGCGCCGATGACGACCCCAGCGGGCAAGAGATTGGCGAGGGGCTGGTGCTGAGCGCCTCGACCGAGATCCTGAAGGTGATTGCCGAGGGCAAGGGGCCGAAGGACTGGCTGTTGATGCTGGGCTATTCGGGCTGGGGTCCGGGGCAGTTGGAGGCAGAGATCGCGCAGAACGCCTGGCTCACCTGCAAGGCCCCGCAATCGCTGATTTTCGACCCGAAACCCGGTGAGCATCAATGGCTGGATGCGCTGAAATCTATGGGCGTGGATCCGGTCAGCCTGTCGTCGATCTCGGGCCGCGCCTGAGGCGGGTATGGGGTGCAGGCAGGGTCTTCGGGCAGGGGGCGGCGTGGTTAACGCGCGCCGGAGCGGTCATTCGGGATCGGGCAGATCCTCGGTGATCTCGCGCAACTCATTGAGCAGATCGAGCAAAAGCTGCATCTTTTCCGTGCCGAACGCCTGATCAATCTCGCGGCGGGTTTCCTCGGATTGCACCACCAGATCGTCAAACAGCGCCTTGCCCTTGGGGGTCAGCGTGACCATATGGCGGCGCGCATCCGAACAGGCGACCTGCAGGATCAGCCCGCGTTCGGCCAGCGCGCGCAGGATACGGGTCAGCGAGGGCGGCAGGATCACGCAGCGCTGGCATAGGGTGCCGGCATCCAGAGGCTCGCCATCGGCCAGCGCCCGCAAAACGCGCCATTGCGGCAGGGTCATATCCTCGGCATCGGCATAGCGTTTGAACCGCCGCATCGTCGACTCGCGCGCCCTGAGCAGCGCCACGGTCAGAGAGCGCTCGTAATATTCGCGCCCCGAAGGAATGCCTGCGCTGCCAGCGGTTGGGGTGGCGGCGGTGGGGTGAGTCGGATCGGCGTTTGGCTGTGCTTTCATACGGTAATAATCGCATTGCGCCGGATGATTGCAACATGAAACTGTGAAAACAGGGTTAATTGCGCCGATTTGCCCCCCGGTTTGCCCGCCGTTTAGCCAAGTACGTGGCAATCCGGGCCTGCAACGGCTGCATTTCCTCGCCAGCCGGGCCGCTGGCCCCGTTGCCCCCCGCCGGATCGCGGCGTATAGAACCCTCATGACGTATCGCCATCTGCCGCTTGGCCCGATCATCATACGAATTAGCAGCCCGGCGCTCTGATCCAGAGTGGCCGGGAAAAGGCGTATGGAGCTATACGCCGCGCTTTGCTAATTCACATTCAAATCCCCAGATGACCGGAGCCCACGATATGTGTGCCGATATGCCCGACTATAAAGACACCCTGTTTCTGCCCCAAACCGATTTTCCGATGCGCGCAGGTCTGCCGCAGCGCGAGCCTGACTGGCTGGCGCATTGGGAGAGCATCGGCATCTATGACCGACTGCGCGACAAGGCCAAAGCCGGAGGCCGCACGCCCTTTACCCTGCATGACGGCCCGCCCTATGCGAACGGCCATCTGCACATCGGCCATGCGCTGAACAAAGTGCTGAAAGATATGGTGGTGCGCAGCCACCAGATGATGGGGCATGACGCGCGTTATGTGCCGGGTTGGGATTGCCACGGGCTGCCCATTGAGTGGAAGATCGAAGAGCAATACCGCGCCAAGGGGCTGGATAAGGACGACGTCGATATCGTCGCCTTCCGTCAGGAATGCCGCAAATTCGCCGAGGGCTGGATCGACGTGCAACGCGCCGAGTTCAAGCGGCTGGGCGTCACCGGCAATTGGGACGATCCGTATCTGACGATGAATTACCACGCCGAGGCGGTGATTGCCGAGGAATTCCAGAAGTTCCTGATGAACGGCTCGCTCTATCAAGGCTCGAAGCCCGTCATGTGGTCGCCGGTCGAGAAAACCGCGCTGGCCGAGGCCGAAGTCGAATATCACGACAAGGAAAGCTTTACGATCTGGGTGAAATTCACCGTCGATCAGACCGATGATCCGGCGCTTGAGGGCGCGCAACTGGTGATCTGGACGACGACGCCCTGGACGATCCCGTCGAACAAGGGCGTGGTTTTCGGCAAGGATATTGCCTACGGCATCTATGAGATCACCGATTGCCCCGAGGAGTCGTGGGTGAATGTCGGTGACCGGTATTTGCTGGCCGACAAGCTGGCCGAGGATGTGCTGACCCGCGCGCGACTTGAGGACGGGATGTATCGCCGTGTGGGCGATGTGGATGCGAGCCAGATCAAGGGCTTGCGCCATCCGCTGCACGGTGTTGAGGGCGCGGGCGGCGAATGGGATGATATCCGCGATTTCCGCGCCGCCGACTTCGTCACTGATGACGAGGGCACCGGCTTTGTCCATTGCGCGCCGAGCCACGGGATGGAGGAGTTCGAGCTTTACCGCGATCTCGGCATGCTGGAACAGGTGATCACCTATAACGTGATGGAGGACGGGCGTTTCCGCGACGATCTGCCGTTCTTTGGTGGCAAGGCGATCCTGCGCGAGAGCCTGAACAAAAAGAACAAGGCGAACCCGTGGGAGGGTGACGCGAATTCGGCTGTGATCACAAAACTCGCCGAGGTCGGCGGTTTGTTGGCGCGTGGCAAGATCAAACACTCCTATCCGCATTCGTGGCGCTCGAAAGCGCCGGTGATCTTTCGCAACACGCCGCAGTGGTTTGTCGCCATCGACCGGCCGCTGGGCGACGGGATGGATGAGCACGGCACCACGATCCGTGAGCGGGCGCTGACCTCGATCGACGCGCTGGTGACATGGACGCCGAAGACCGGCCGCAACCGGCTCTATTCGATGATCGAGAACCGCCCTGACTGGGTGCTCTCGCGTCAACGCGCATGGGGCGTGCCGCTGACCTGCTTTGTCAAAAAGGGCGCGAAACCCACCGATGCGGAGTATTTGCTGCGTGACCCGCAGGTGAATGCGCGGATTTGTCAGGCATTCGAGGCCGAAGGCGCGGATGTCTGGTATGTGCAAGGATTCAAAGAGCGGGTGTTGAAAGACCTGCATAATCCCGAAGCCTATGAGCAGGTTTTTGACATTCTCGATGTCTGGTTCGACTCGGGCTCGACCCATGCATTCGTGCTGCGCGACCGTGAAGACGGCACCGCCGACGGGATCGCCGATGTCTACCTTGAGGGCACCGACCAGCACCGCGGCTGGTTTCATTCCTCGATGCTACAAGCCTGTGGCACCAAGGGGCGTGCGCCTTACCGGCAGGTGGTGACGCATGGGTTTACGCTGGATGAGAAGGGCATGAAAATGTCCAAATCCATCGGCAACACCATCGTCCCGGAAGAGATCGTCAAGCAATATGGCGCCGATATCCTGCGGCTCTGGGTGGCGCAGGTCGATTTCACCGCCGACCAGCGGATCGGGCCGGAAATCCTGAAAGGTGTGGCCGATAGCTACCGGCGTTTGCGTAACACCCTGCGGTTCATGCTGGGCGCGCTGAACGGTTATGACGCGGCGCAGCCCGTGGCGCGGGCGGATATGCCCGAGCTTGAGCAGTTGATCCTGCACAAGCTGGCGGAACTGGACGTGGTGGTGCGCAAAGGCTACGCCAGCCATGATTTTCAGGGCGTGTTTCAGGCGCTGTTCAGCTTTGCCACCACGGATCTCTCGGCGTTCTATTTCGACATCCGCAAGGACGCGCTTTATTGCGATCCGATGGGCAGCACTCTGCGGCAATCGGCGCTAACGGTGATCGACGCGGTATTCCACCGGTTGACCACTTGGCTGGCCCCGATCCTGCCCTTCACCACCGAGGATGTCTGGCTGTCGCGTTTCCCCGAAGAGGGCGGCTCGGTGCATCTGCATGACTTTATGGAGACGCCTGCGGACTGGCTCGACCCCGAGCTGGCGGCGCGGTCACTGAAGCTGCGGGCGGTGCGCCGTGTGGTCACCGGCGCGCTGGAAGTCGAGCGCCGCGCCAAGACCATCGGCGCCAGCCTTGAAGCCGCGCCGACGGTCTATCTGTCGCCGGAACTGGCGCAGATCATCACCGACAAGGACCGTTTCGCGACGCTCTGCATCACCTCGGACCTGACGCTCAGCACCGATCCGGCGCCCGAGGAGTCGTTCACCATGGAGGACGTGGAGGGTGTCGCGGTGAGCTTTGCCCATGCCGAGGGCGAGAAATGCCAGCGCTGCTGGAAAATCCTGCCCGATGTTGGCACCCATAAGCACCCCGCGACCTGCAAACGCTGCAGCGACGCGCTGGGTTAACCACGAACTGGGTTAATCAAGAGATGGGTTAACGGTAGATCGGGCGGTCCTAAACGGGCCGCCCTTTTTGCATCGCGCCTGTTTCTGTCCGGCGGCCCTTGGCCGCCGCCGCATTCTATGATCTGTCACATGTGAAGGATTTACTGCAGGGGTGAGCGGTGACGATAGGCGTATTTCTGGCCGTCATGCTGGCCGCAGTGATGCACGCGGGCTGGAACGCGATCATCAAGACCGGCCTCAGCAAACAGACCTCGATGTTCATCCTGACCGTCGGGCAGGCGCTGTTCGGCTTGGCGGTGGCGCTGTTTTTCCCCTTTCCCGCGCCCGAGGTCTGGCCCTGGCTTTTTGCCTCGGGGCTGATCCATATGGCCTATCAATTGTTTCTGGCCTACGCCTATGAGCAGGGCGACCTGAGCCGCGTTTACCCGATTGCGCGCGGCACGGCGCCGATGATTGTGTTGGTGATCAGCTTGTTATTCCTCAGCGACTCGCCCGAGGGGGCCGAGGTCTGGGGGATCTTGGTGCTGGGCGGCGGCATTGCCTTGATGGCGCATGGGGTGCTGCGCAACGGCGAGCCGCGCCGGCTCTTGCCCTTTGCTTTGGGCGCGGCTGTGGCGACGGCGGGCTATACGCTGGCCGATGGGTTGGGCGCCCGGGTCTCGGGTGAGCCGCTGGCCTATGTCGGATGGTTAATGCTGCTGGCGGCGCTGTTCTATACGCCCGCGATCATCGCGCTGAAGGGCAGCGTGGTGCTGCGCGCCGACGCGCGGGCCTGGGGCTTTGGGCTGGTCGCGGCGGCGGCATCCTTTGGCGCCTATGCGATTGCGGTCTGGGCGATGACGCTGGCGCCGATTGCCTTGGTCGGCGCGCTGCGCGAGACCTCGATCCTGTTTGCGGTGCTGATCGGCTGGTGGTTTTTCGGCGAGCGGATGGACCGCGGCAAGGCGGCGGCGGCCCTGTTGATCGTCGCAGGGGTGATCTTAACGCGGTTTTAACCCGAGGCGCGTTAGGCTGCGTTTACAGCTTTTCGCGGAAAATCACTTGTTGCAGCGCGCCTGCGACCATCAGGTAAAACGAGGTCACGATCAGCCCGATGGTGACCAGTTGCGGCTCTTGGAAGTCTAGCCAAGCGGCCCAGATGGCAAAGCCGGTCCAGCCCAGTGCCATTGGCAGGGTGATCACCTGCCAGCGTCTGGTGCGCATCGGATGGACGAATTTGATCGGCAGGAACATCGCCACCGACAGCACGATAGTCAGCGCCAGAATGATCCAGAAATCGGGTTGAACGGCGAAAACCACCACCGCGAACATATTCCAACAGCCGGGAAAGCCGGAAAACGACGCGTCGCTGGTCTTCATCCGCGTGTCCGAGAAATAGAGCACGCTGGCAAAGGTGATCACCACGATTGCCGCCCAGCCGGTCCAGCCGGGCAAGAGCCCCGAGTTGAACAGCGCGAAGGCGGGGATGAAGACATAGGTCAGATAGTCGATGATCAGGTCCAACAGCACGCCGTCGATGATCGGGGCTTTGGATTTGACGTCGTATTTGCGCGCCATCGGGCCATCCACGCCGTCGACGATCAGCGCGACGACCAGCCAGAGGAACATCAGGCTCCATTCGGCATCGGCGGCGGCCAGCATCGCGAGCATCGCGAAAACGGCGCCGGTGGCGGTGAACATATGGACGAAATAGGCGCGAAAGGTCTTTGACATAGGGTCTTGTGTCGAAAAACCGACCAAGGAGCAACCTTCGTTTTGGGAAATCGGGGTCAATTTGATCGGCAGCGCGCCGGTGACGGGCGGTGCGGCTGGGAGCCTGTCGCGTTGAAGTGAGTTTACCTGCCGGTGTGCGTGTATTTGCGCGGCCGAAGTTGCCTGAGGGCTGCGGGCAAAATACGGATCTCACGACGCGCGAGATGTTTTATTCAGTGGATGTGCCTAGTCGGTGGATTTGGCGCGGGGATGGGCCTTGGCATAGACCTCCATCAGCCGTGCGGCATCGACGCTGGTGTAGATCTGCGTGGTGGCGAGTTTGGCGTGGCCCAGAAGCTCCTGAATCACCCGCAGATCACCACCCGCCGCCAGCAGATGCGTGGCGAAGGAATGGCGCAGCGCATGGGGCGTGGCGCTGGCGGGGAGGCCGAGGCGCAGACGGGCGGCTTCCATCGCGCGGGTGATCATCCGCGGATTGAGCGGCCCGCCGCGGACCCCGCGGAAGAGGGCCGTGTCGGGCTCGACCGGATAGGGGCAGAGCTGCAAATAGCGCGCGGTGGCTTCGGCGGCGGCGGGGATCACCGGCACCAGACGTTCCTTGCCGCCCTTGCCGAGAATGCGCAGGCTGGCACCGGCTTTGCAGGCGGTGGCGGCGTCGCGACCGGTCAGGCCCAGAGCCTCGGATATCCGCAGACCGGCACCATAAAGCAGCGTCGCCACCGCCACATCGCGGGCCTGCACCCAAGGTTCGGATTTATCGTCGCTGATCACCGCCATGACCTCGCGCGCGGCGTCTTCATCCAAGGGGCGGGGCAGCGGGCGTTGATGGCGGGGCGCGCGGGTGGATAGGATCGCGGTGGGGTCGAAATCATCCTCGCGGTCGGCAAGCCAGCGACAAAACCCCTTGAGCGCGGAGAGCGCGCGGGCCAGTGAGCGCGAATTGCGCCCCTCGGCGCGGGCCGCAGCCATCCATGCGCGCATGTCGCGGGTCTCGACAGCGCGCAATTGGTCCAGCCCCGCAGCACCACCGTGATGCAGCGCCAGAAACCCCAAAAACCCCGCCACATCGGCGCGGTAGGCGTTGATTGTGTGGTCAGAGGCTTCGTTCAGCGCGCCCAGATGCGCCAGCCATGTGGCCAAAGCGTCGCGCAGGGCAGGGCTGATCGCCAGTCTGCCCGCCGACGCTCCGCCCGTCGCGGTCATGCCAGCCAGCGACGCAGAACCCGTTCAAAAGCACCGGCGAAAAAGCCAATCAAATCGGTGCCTTGACCGGGTTTGAAGTGATGCGGGTCTTCGGCGCCCATCGCCAGCATACCGGGCAGGCGGCCCTTGCCCAGATCAAGGCTGATCAACGCCTCGGAGCGTAGATCATGGGCCTTGTTGCCGTAAGGGTTCTGCGCCGGAGGCTCGCCTTGACGCAGCACAATCGGGCGCGGCGGCGTCGGGCGTCCGGCGCTCATATAGCTGGCGACAAAACCGGCGGGGCGCACCACCAAGACGCGGCTGAGCGGCCCCAGATTGCCACCCGTATCGGCGCTTTCCAGCACCAGCCGCAGATTGTCGACGCGCAGTATCTGGGCGACATCGCCGCCCAGTGCCAGCACGAAATCATCGAATTTCTCGGCGTCCAGCAAGCGCAGAAAGGCGCGGTGCACCTGATTGGTCGCCGAGAGGTTTTCATAGGCCGCGGCAATCACCGCGCGGTGGGTCTCATCGAGCCGTTCCAGCCGCGTTTCCAGACGTTCCATCGCCATCGCGCGCAGATCGACGACATTGCCGCCCATCGCCCGCTCGGAGGTCAGCACCAAGGCGCGCATCAGCTCGGGATCATCGAGGATCAACCCCGGATCCGCGAGCACGCGCCTGCGCCATTCGTCCTGCGTTCCGGGTTCCTGTGCCGGTCCGGTCACTGCCATCTTCGCCCCGATCTTGCTGTCTTTGCGTCGACCCTACACCAGATCAGATGATTTTCTGACCGGTTTTTTCCCAGTCTTTCATAAACTGTGCCAGACCTGCATCGGTCAGCGGATGCGCGGCCAGCTTGCGGATCACCTCGGGCGGGGCGGTGATCACATCCGATCCGGCCAGCGCGCATTGGGTGACATGGTTCACCGAGCGGATCGAGGCGGCGAGGATTTCGGTTTTGAAATCGTAATTGTCATAAATCGCGCGGATATCGTGGATCAGCTCCATCCCGTCGAGGTGGATATCATCAAGACGCCCGATGAAGGGGCTGATGAAGGTCGCACCGGCCTTGGCTGCGAGCAGCGCCTGATTGGGGCTGAAGCAGAGCGTGACATTGACCATTTTGCCTTCGCCCGACAGCACCTTACAGGCTTTCAGCCCGTCCCAAGTCAGCGGCAGTTTGACCGCGATATTGGAGGCGATCTCGGCCAGATGGCGGCCCTCTTTGATCATCGCGTCAGCCTCGAGCGCCACCACTTCGGCGGAGACCGGACCTTCGACAAACGAGCAAATCTCGCGCGTCACTTCGATAATATCGCGTCCCGATTTCATGATCAGCGAGGGGTTGGTGGTGACCCCGTCAACCATGCCAAGGTCATGCAGGTCGCGGATCGCCGGAACATCGGCGGTGTCGATAAAGAATTTCATGGCGCTCTCTTGTGGTTGCGGAAGCCTATGGGTCGCGTCATACCCTATGTCGTTCCCGTCTGGAAGGCCATTACCCGCATGGATGCGCTGTTCGATCAACCGTTCAAATCCGGTCAACCGCTCAGTGTTCTGACCACCCAGCCCCTGGACCGGATGCTGGATTACCGCGCGCCGGAGGGGGGCGCGGTGATCGGTGATTTCGTCGAGGTGCCCTTGGGGCCGCGCAAGGTTCTGGGTGTGGTCTGGGGGCCTGCGACGGGGGATTATCCGGTCAACAAGCTGCGCGCGGTGCTGCGGGTGCTGGATGTGCCGCCGATGCGCGAGGAATTGCGCGTGTTTCTGGGCCGCGCGGCGGATTACACGCTGACGCCGCTGTCGCTGATGCTGTTTCTGGCCACCCGCGCGCCGGGGCTGTTCAAGGGGCCGGCGATGATGCGCGTCTACCGCCCCGGCCCGCCGCCCAAACGGATGACCGAGGCGCGGCAGCGGGTCTATGATGTGTTCGAAGGCTATGCGGGCGCGGCGCTGACCGTGGGCGAGATCACCCGCGCCGCGGGCGTCTCGGGGCCGGTGGTGCATACGATGGCCGCACAGGGCGCGCTGATCGAAGGCGAGGCGCCAAAAGACCAGCCTTATCCGCGACTTGATCCTGCGCGGCCGAGTAAGGAATTATCCGAGGATCAGGCGAAAGCCTCGGCGGAATTGCGCGAGAAAGCGGGTGATTTCAGCGTGACGATGCTGAAGGGCGTGACCGGCTCGGGGAAAACGGAAGTCTATCTTGAGGCGGTGGCGGAATGTCTACGGCAGGGGCGCCAAGCGCTGGTGCTGCTGCCCGAGATTGGCCTCACTGAGGGGTTTCTCGAGCGGGTCGAAGCGCGGTTTGGCGCGCGGCCCGGCGAGTGGCATTCGGGCGTGACGGTGACCGAACGGCGGCGGCTCTGGCGGATGGCGGGCGAGGGGGGCATCGATCTGGTGGTCGGCGCGCGTTCGGCGCTGTTCCTGCCCTACCGCGATCTGGGGTTGATCGTGGTCGATGAGGAACACGACGCGAGCTATAAGCAAGAGGACGGGGTTCTGTATAACGCCCGCGATATGGCGGTGCTGCGCGCCTCGATTGCCGGATCGCAGGTGGTCTTGGCCTCGGCGACGCCCTGTCTGGAAACATGGGTCAACGCGAAGACCGGAAAATACGACCGATTGGATCTATTGGCGCGGTTTGGCGTGGCGGAACTGCCCGAAATGGCCGCGATTGACATGCGCGAGCAGCAGGTGCCGCATGGCCGCTGGATCTCGCCCGCGCTGAAAGAGGCGGTGGATGCGCGGATTGCGGCTGGCGAACAGAGCCTGCTGTTTCTCAACCGCCGTGGCTATGCGCCGATGACGATTTGTCGGGGCTGCGGGCACCAGATGCAGTGCAAGGATTGCGACGCGCGGCTGGTCGAGCATAGGTTTCTCAAGCGGCTGATGTGCCATCAATGCGGGGCGACGGCGCCGGTGCCCGAGAGTTGCCCATCCTGCGAGAAACCCGGCACGATGCATCCCGTCGGGCCGGGGGTCGAGCGGATGGAGGAAGAGGCGCGCGCGCTTTGGCCCGAGGCGCGCGTGGCGGTGCTATCCTCGGATCTGTTCGGCTCGGCGCGGGCGCTGAAAGAGCAGATTTCCGAGATCGCCGACGGGGGCGCCGACATTGTGATTGGCACGCAATTGGTCGCCAAGGGGCATAATTTCCCGTATTTGACTCTTGTTGGCGTGATTGACGCGGATCTCGGGCTGCACGGCGGTGATCTACGCGCCGCCGAACGCACATTTCAACTGATCCGGCAGGTGGCCGGGCGCGCGGGGCGGGCCGAGCGTAAGGGCGTGGCCTTGATGCAGACCCATCAGCCCGAACATCCGGTGATCAAGGCGATATTGTCGGGCGATGACGAGGGGTTTTGGCAGGCTGAAGCGCAGGAACGCCGCGCGCTGGGGATGCCGCCTTTCGGGCGGCTGGCGGGGGTGATCCTGTCCTCGCCGCATCTGGAACACGCCTTCGAGATGGGCAATGCGCTGGCCGATCGTGCCGAGCCCCTGCACCGGATTGGCGCGCAGGTCTTTGGCCCCGCACCGGCGCCGATTGCAAGGGTGCGCGGGCGCCATAGGGTGCGGCTGTTGATCAAATCCGACAAGGGTGCGCCGTTGCAGCAGGCGATACGGGCCTGGTTGAATGGGGTGAAACTGCCCAATGATCTGCGGCTGGCGGTGGATATTGATCCGCAAAGCTTTTGGTAACTTTTCTATGGGAGACTGGCGATGTGGGAAGACCGTTACGGCGCCTCTGAGGCGTATCTTTTCGGCACCGAACCGGCGCAGATGCTGGTGGAAAACCCTTGGCTGACGGCAGATGTCGGTGGGGGCACGGTGCTCTGTGTTGCCGATGGCGAGGGGCGCAATGGCGTTTATCTGGCTGGATGCGGGCTGCAGGTGTGCAGTTTCGAGCAATCGCCCACCGCCGTGGCCCGCGCGCGGGCATTGGCCGAGGCACGCGGTGTGGCACTGGAGGCACATGAGATTGCTTGGGCGGACTGGGACTGGGATCGTCAGTTCGACATGGTGGTGGGGATTTTCATCCAATACGCCACGCCTGCGGAACGCCCCGCGCAATTCGCCGATCTGAGCCGGGCGCTGCGCCCGGGCGGGCGGTTGGTGCTGCACGGCTATACGCCCGAGCAAGTGGGGTTGGGTACCGGCGGGCCGCCCTGCGCCGATCATATGTATACCGAGGACATGTTGCGCGACGCCTTTGACGGCTGGCAGATCGAGCGGCTGGCCGCCTATGAGCGCGACGTGCAAGAGGGGCGCGGCCATGCGGGGCATTCGGCGCTGATTGATGTGGTGGCGCGGAAGGTTTGAGAGGGCGTCTGACGCAGACGTTCAACATCAAGCGATAAGGGACGCGCCCGACCCTGGGTGGGCGCTTGAATGTTTGGAACAAAGCGGCGCATCTGAAAGCATCAACGTCGGATGAGCCGCTAGTGACATCGCCGATGCGCCCTCCCGGGGGGAGGGTCGGGCGCGGCCCGTGGTGCCCACGGGCCAAGGACTAGGGGGCTTTGCCCCCTCTTTGCTGCGCAAATTCACCCCCAGAGTATTTTTCGCAAGATGAAGCGGGGGAGGGCAATTTTAGCTAAATTGTCGGGGTCTTGGGGCGCAGAATGATGCAGGTGGTGGAGCCGGTGGCGTAGATTTTGCCATCTTCAACGCCGGTGATCACCGCCTCGGCCACGGCGGTGGAACGGCCGGAATGCTGCACATGGGCGGTGCAATCGACCCATTGCCCGGCCTTGATCGCGCGGGTGAGATTTACCTTATATTCTAACGTGGTATAAGTGCTGCCCTTGGACAATGTCGTGGCCACGGCGCAGCCCAGAGCGCTGTCGAGAATGGTGCCATACCAGCCGCCATGGGTGCCGCCCATCGGGTTGAAATGGGTGAATTGAGGCGCGCCGCGGAAGGTGACTTTGCCCTTCTCGACATGGTGGAGTTTGAAATTCATCAGCTCCGCAATCGGCGGGCCGGAGACCTCGCCATTAAAGATCGCCTCGATGAATTCCAGCCCGCTCATCGCCAGCAGGGTCTCGGCGCTGGGCAGGTCTTCGGGGGTTTTGGCGGCGAATTGTTTGGACATATTCTTTCTCAAATCTTGGCGCTTGCGGCTTTGAGTGCCCGGGGTAGGGCGGCGGCGAAGGCGTCCAATTCGGCCTCGGGGCCCAGGCTGACGCGGATGCAGCGGTCTTGTGGGGCGCAAAACGGCATGCGGATGAACACACCCTGCGCGATGATCTCGGCGAGGACGCTACGGGCGAAATCCCCGTCGCCGCCGCAATCCACGGCGACGAAATTGGTCGCCGAGGGCATGGCATTGAGGCCGTTGTCGCGGGCGATCTGGGTGATTCGCGCGCGCGCCGTGGTGCAAGCCGCCCGAATTCTCGCCAGATGTGCGCGGTCATTGAACGCCGCCAAGGCGCCGATCTGCGCGGCGCGGTTCATGCCGAAATGGTTGCGCACTTTGTCAAAAGCGGTGATCAGTGTGGGCGCGCCGATCGCATAGCCGACGCGGGCGCCGGCCAGCGCGTAGCCTTTGGAAAAGGTGCGCATGCGGATCACCCGTGGGTCGTCGGCGGCGATCTGTGGCGCGGTGCCATCGGGGGCGAATTCGATATAGGCCTCATCAAGGATCAGGAGCGTGCCCTCGGGGACCTCGTTAACCATGCGTTCGATCACCGCGGCCTCGTGCCAAGTGCCCATCGGATTGTCGGGATTGGCCAGATAGATCAGTTTCGCGCCACTCTCGCGGGCCTTGGCGATCAGCGCAGCGGGGTCTTCGTGGTCGTCTTTATAGGGCACTTTGTGCAAGGTGCCGCCGAAGCCCGCGACATGGTAGTTGAAGGTCGGATAGGCGCCCTCCGAAGTGACCACCGCGTCTCCGGGCGCGACGAGCAAGCGCACGAGGTAGCCCAAGAGCCCGTCGATCCCCTCACCGACCACCAGATGCGCGGGCGTGATGCCCAGCCGTTCGGCAATCGCGGCGCGCAGATCATGGCTTTGGGCGTCGCCGTATTTCCACTGCTCGGCATTGGCGGCATTCATCGCCGCGATGGCCTTGGGCGAGGGGCCGAAACCGTTTTCATTGGCGCCCAGCCGCGCGGTAAAGGGCGCGCCGCGGGCACGTTCGGCGGTTTCAGGCCCGACAAATGGCACGGTTGCGGGCAGCGCGTTAACCAGATCGGTAAAGCGGGGTCCGGTCATTTTTGGGCCTCCTTGAGCCAGGTCCAGATGCGGTGCGGGGTGAAGGGCATGTCGATATGGCGCACGCCGCGATCCCAGAGCGCGTCGAGCACGGCATTGCCAACCGCGGCCAGCGCGCCGACGGTCCCGGCCTCGCCGCAGCCCTTCATGCCGATCGGGTTATTTTTCGACGGTGTCGGCTCGCTGACAAAACCGATCATCGGCAGATCCGCGGCGCGGGGCAGGGCGTAATCCATAAAGCTGCCGGTTAACAACTGCCCGTCACCATCGTAAACCGTGTTTTCAATTACCGCTTGACCGAAGCCCTGTGCGACGCCGCCATGGACCTGTCCCTCGGCCAGCATCGGATGCATCAGCGTGCCCAGATCATCGACGGCGACATAGCGATCCATCACCAGCGCGCCGGTTTCGGGGTCGATTTCAACCTCGCAGATATGCGCGCCATTGGGGAAAGAGCGGGCGGGAAGCTGCGCGCGGTTGTGGTGGCGCAGGAGGTCTTTGCGGTCCCGCTGGCGGGCGAGATCGGCGGCTTCCAGCAGGGTCGGGCGCTGGTTGGAACCGGGGGCGGAGAAGATGCCATCGGCGAATGTATAGGGCGCAGCATCATATTCGGATTCAAGAAATGCGCAGAAGGCGTTAACCATTTTCTCGCTGGTCGCATGGGTGGCGAAACTCTGCACGGTGACCGAACGCGAGCCGCCGGTGCCGCCGCCGCGTTCGATACGGTCGCTGTCGCCTTGTACGACGTCGATGGCCTCATAGGGCACGCCGGTCAGGTCGCTAAGATATTGGGCGTAAACGGTTTCATGGCCTTGGCCGTTGGATTGGGTGCCAACATAGAGGGTTACGCGGCCCTCATCGGTGAATTCTACCGTGGCGTCCTCACGGTCGTCGCCAAGGATCGATTCGATGTAGTAGCACAGGCCCATACCGCGCAGTTTTCCGGCCGCTTCGCTGGCGGCTTTGCGGGCGGGGAAACCGGCCAGATCGCCCTCGATTTTGGCGCGTTCGAGCACGCGGGTGAACTCGCCGACGTCATAGGTGACCTCGGCGGGCGTGGTATAGGGGAAGGCCTCGGGCGCGATGAAATTGCGGGCGCGTAGATCGAAGGGCGAGAGGTCCAATTCGCGCGCGGCCATATCCATAGTGCGCTCAAGCAGGGTGATCGCCTCGGGGCGTCCGGCGCCGCGGTAGGCATCGACCGGGGTGGTGTTGGTGAACAGGCCTTTGACGTTCAACAGCGCGCAGGGAATATGGTAAGTGCCTGTCAGGACTTTGGAAAACAGCATCGACTGGATGTTCTGACCAAAGCCCGAGTTATAGGCGCCGAGGTTCGAGACGGTGTTCACGCGGTAGGCGAGAATGCGGTGGTCGGCATCAAAGGCGAGCTCGGCGGTGCTGGTCAGATCGCGGGCGCCATTGTCGCTTTGCATCGCTTCCGAGCGGTCGGAAATCCACACCACCGGGCGGCCCAATTGCCGCGCGGCTTGCACAATGGCGAAATATTCCGGGTGGTTCATCGCCTTCATCCCGAAGCCGCCGCCGACATCGGGGGTGGTGACGCGCACGCGCTCGGGGTCGAGGTCGAAACAGCGGGCGAGGTCGCGTTTGATGCCCCAGACGCCTTGGCCGCCGTAGGCCAGATGCACGCGCTCGCCTTCCCATTCGGCATAGGCGGCGCGGGGTTCCATGCTGGCGACGGTGACGCGGTTCTGGACGACCGAGAGCGTGGTGACATGGGCGGCGTTTTTGAAGGCCGCGTTAACCGCGTTTTCATCGCCCAATTGCCAGTCATAGGCGAGGTTTTCGGGCGCTTCGGCGTGCAATTGCGCGCCGCCTTCGGCTAGCGCAACATGGGCGGGGTGTTCGCCGTAATCGACGATGATCGCCTCGGCGGCATCTAGGGCGGCGTCGCGTGTCTCGGCGACGATCAGGGCGACGGGTTCGCCGACATGGCGCACGCGGTCCTCGGCCAGAAATGGGCGGCGCGGGGTGGCGCCGGTCTGGTCACGCTGGTCCTTGGCCGGGGTTGTCGCCATGCCGGCGGTGAGACCGGCGGCGTGAAGGTCTTTGGCGGTGAGGATCGCGGCGACGCCGGGCATCTGCGCGGCCTCGCTGGTGTCGATCGCCAGCACATCGGCATGGGCGGTGGGCGCCCGCAGGAAGACCGCGGTCAGCGCAGTTTTTGGTGCGATATCAGATATATAGCGGCCTTCGCCGGTGAGGAAACGAATATCCTCGCGCCGTTTGACGCTTTGCGATTGTCCGAATGCGCGCATGATGCCCCCCTTGCCGGTGAGCGCGCAGGATAGCTGCGGATCAAGCGAGGGCAAGGGGGAAGCGCCGTGCCGCCCTCGGGTCAGGCGGCGCAGCGGGGATTTGGGCGGTTTGGTTAATTGCCGCGGGCAGATTGGTTAATCGCCGAGCTCGATCACCAGTTGCACGGCCAAGGCGCCGAAGCCGTTGAACCGCGTGTTGGTCGGAACCGAATAGGCGCCCATACCCTGGATCAAGAGGAAATCACCCTCTTCGATATCGCCGGGCAGGGGGGTGTCGCCGGGCAGGCGGTCGACGCTGTCGCAGGTCGGGCCAAAGACGGTGCGGCCTCGGATTTCGCCGCGCCGCTGCGCGCCTTCGGGTGACCAAGCGGTGATCCGATCCATCGCGCCCATCAGCGGCAGCTCGGAAAACGCCCCGTAAACCCCGTCATTGAGGAACACATGGGCGTCGTCGCGCAGGGCTTTGATCCGCGCCAACAGTGCGAAACTATCGGCGACCATGGCGCGGCCCGGTTCGCAGACCAATGCGGGTGCGGCATCGCCGAACACCTCATCGGTGACGCGGGCGATGAGGGCGAAAATCGCCTCCAGCTCGGGCGTCTGCGCCTGCACGCGGTGCGAGGGGAAACCGCCGCCGACATTGAGCCGCTCGATGCTCACACCCGCGGCTTGGGCGATGCGTCCGGCGGCGTGGATATAGGCGTCCCAGGCCATCGGATCGGTGCATTGCGTGCCGGGATGAAAGGTCAGCGAGGGCACATATCCACGCTCGGCGACACGCGCGAGGATCTCGGTGGCGACGGCTTCGGTGGCGCCGAATTTGGCCCCGAAATCATAGGCCGCACCGGCCACCGGCAGCTTGAAGCGCGCAGTGACTTCAACGGGTTCGCCATTGGATCGGGTGGTCGGGACCAGCGCGAACAGCTTGTCGAGCTCGGAGAGCGAATCCACCGAATAAGAGGCGACATCGCGGCCCACGGCAAAGATGATCTCATGGCGCGCGCGCACTGGATTGTTGTAATGCAGCGCGGCGTCGGGGACCAAGCGGCTGATCATCGCGATTTCATCGGGCGAGGCGACGTCGAAACCGCGCAGACCGGCGGCGGCGAGGTTTGTGATCACAGCCTCTTCGGGGTTCGATTTGACCGCATAGGTCACCAGCCCCGGAAAGCCACGGGTGAAGCGCTGCGCCTGCGCTTGCAGCGCGGCGGGCGAGAGAAACATAACCGGATCATTGGGCCCGACGGCGCGCAGATAATCGACCGGATCGGACCAGATGGTGTCGGCAAAACCCATGAGTGTGACCTTTCGCCTTGCTGTTCATCGTGTCCGGACCCTCTCCGGCACTATAGAACAGGATGGCGCAACTAGGCGACATTTCCACCAATAGAAAGATATGAAATGACGCAAATTCGCGTTATTATGACGAAAAATATGGCGAAGTGACATGGATGATCTCGATAAGGCTCTGATCGGGCATTTGCGCACCGACGCGCGGCAATCGGTGGCGACTTTGGCGCGCAAATTGCGGGTGGCGCGGACCACGGTGCAATCGCGGCTCGACCGGCTGGAAACCAGCGGTGCGATCGCCGGATACACTGTAAAACTTGGCGCCGAGGCGCTGCGACCCCTGATCCGCGCCTCGGTGCTGGTGGGGATCGAGCCGCGCTCGCAGGCGGCGATTCTGTCGCGGCTGCGGGCGATGCCGGAAATCGAGCGCGCCTTTACCACCTCGGGGCGATTCGATCTGCTGTTGCAGGTCGCCGCCGAGAGCACCACGGCATTGGATGCGGTGCTCGATGCGGTCGGTGGCTTGCCCGGTGTGCGGCTGTCGGAGAGCCTGATCCATCTGACCACGCGGATTGATCGCGCGCAGTAACGGCGGGTTAAGGTTAATGGATAAGGGTTAATGCGAGGGTTAACCCCATCCGCGCCGGTTAACCCTGTGCGATGGCGCTGGTTGCGGCCTCCAGCGCGCCGGAACCATGGGCGATTCCCAGCGCCTTCATCCCCGCATCCATCACCGCCAGCGCGCCCAGCGTCATATGCGCGTTGACATGGCCCATATGGGCGAGGCGGAAGAACGCATCGGCCTGCGGCGATCCCGGCGGTGCCATGCCGAGACCGACGCCAAGGGTGAGCCCGCCGTGATCCTCGCACCAGCGCCGCAGCCGCGTGCCATCGGGGGCGGCGAGGCGCATCGCGGTGACCGCATGGCTGCGCGCCGCAGGGTCCTGGATATTGAGCGCGAAGGCGCCCTCTTGCGACCAAGCTGCGCCCGCTGCCCAGACCGCCTGCGCCAAGATGCGGTGGCGGTGAAAGACCGCCTCCAGCCCTTCCTCCGTGATCATGGTTAAAGCCTCGCGCAGGCCGAACAGGTGGTGGGTGGGGGCGGTGCCGTAGAAATGCATGTAGAAATGCTCGGCATCGGCGCGGTTGTCCCAGTTCCAATAGGGGCTGCGCCGGTCGCTGGTTTTTGCCACCGCGCGGGCCTTCTCGGAGAAGAACACAAAGCCCAATCCCGGCGGCGTCATCACGCCTTTCTGGCTGGCCGCGACCATCACATCGACGCCCCAGTCGTCCATGCGGAATTCGTCGCAGCCCAAGGAGGCGATGCAATCGACCATGAGCAGCGCAGGATGGTTAAGATCATCCATTAACCTTCGTAACATCTTGATATTATTGCGCACTGTTGTTGCGGTATCGACATGGGTGACCAGCACCGCGCGAGCGTTTGGCTGGGCGCGCAGCGCCGCCTCGCAGCGTTCCAGATCAATCGGTGCGGCGGTGCCAAAGTCGGTGAGCGCGATCTCGACGCCCAATTGCTGCGCGTTCTCGGCCCAGCCGTGGCCAAAGCGGCCGGTGGCCAGCACAATCGCCGTATCGCCGCGGCGCAGCGCGTTGGAATTTGCCGCCTCCCATGCCGCGTGGCCGTTGCCGATATAGATCGTCGCATGTTGCCGCGTTCCGGCCAGCGCCTTGAGGTCGGGCCAGAGGCTTTCGGTGAGCTGCAACATCTCGCCCTCATAGATATTGGGCGCCGCGCGGTGCATCGCGTTGAGCACCCGGTCGGGCATCACCGAGGGGCCGGGCGTGGCCAGATAGCGGCGGCCATTGGCGAGTGACATGGGCGGCTCCTTAACATGTGAGGTGATGGAAACTTTAGGAGCGGTCTCGGTGGCCGTCAATTCGCCTTGAGCGCTGGGGTTGGGTTTGTGGGGCGGGGAGTGCGCGGTTTCTTGTGCGGGGGCTGTGCAAGCGGTTCGCGCGGTCCTATATCGGCAGGGAATGGAGGCCAGAATGACCCAAGCCAAGCTATCCCCCACCCTGTCACCCGACGCCCGCTGCGCGCCCGCCAGTGGCCGCGCGATCCTGCAAGTGAGCGGCGAGGACCGTGTGAAATTGCTGCAAGGACTGGTGACGCAGGATCTGGAGCGTGTGGCGCGTGACGGCATCGGCTATTCGGCCTTGCTGACGCCGCAAGGCAAGCTGATTGCCGATTTTATGCTGGTGCATCAAGAGGATGCGCTGTTGATCGACATGGATGAGGCGTTGGCCGAGGATCTGGCGCGGCGGTTAACCATGTTTAAGTTGCGCTCAAAGGCCGAGATTGCGCGTCTGGAGATGCCGGTGACCCGCGGGATCGGGCCGATGCCCGAGGGCGCGCTGGAGGATCCGCGGCATCCCTCCTTGGGTTGGCGGCTCTATGGCGCGGCGTTGGAGCAAGGGGAGCCGGTGGATTGGGACGCGCTGCGGATTGCCGCGCGGGTGCCGAAAATCGGGCTGGAATTGCAATCGGGCGATAGTTTCATTCTGGAACTGGGGTTCGAGCGGCTGCACGGGGTGGATTTCCGCAAAGGGTGTTTTGTCGGGCAGGAGGTGACCGCGCGGATGCATCACCGGACCTCGCTGCGGCGGCGCTTGATGGTGGTCTCGCTGTCGCAGCCGGTGCCCGCGGGGAGCGTAGTGGTCAATGAGAACGACCGCGAGGTCGGGGTGGTTTACACGCAGGCCGAGGGCAGGGGGCTGGCGCATCTGCGCGTGGACCGTGCCGAGGGGGTGCTGCGCGCGGGCGAGGCCGAGGTTCGGGTGTTGGATAGCGGGGAGTGAGGGCTGTAAGGGCAGCGCGGTCACGAAGGGCAAAGCGAAGCGCCGCCCCGTGGGGGCGTGACGGCGCTGCCCGGCATAGTTGCCGGGCGGGGCGGTTGGTTGAAGTGCCGCGTTTAACTGTCTGTTGAAATCCGCTTGTTGCTAACATGTGCTGTCGCTTGGATAGGGCGGCGCCGGACCGAGGGGCAAGCGGAGCGCCGACCCCCCAGTTGACGAAATACGGGGTCGGTTCGGCGCTGCCCGGCGCTGCTGCCGGGCGGGGCATTTGGTTGACGTGCCGCGTTTTATTGTCGGGTGAAAGGCACTAGTTGCCAACCTGTGTTGCCGCCTGAATAGGGTAGCGCGGTCACGCGGGGCAGAGCGGAGCGCCGCCCCGGGGGGGCGTGGCGGCGCTGCCCGGTGGTTCCCACCGGGCGGGAGATTGGAATGAGGCGCGGCGAGAGGCTGGGCGACCATTCCCCTCAATATTGGTGCCGCTACACGTTCATCAGCAGATGCTGGCGCTCCCAGGGGCTGATCACCGCCTGAAACTCGGTGTATTCATGCCGTTTCACCGCTGCATAGAGGGCGGCGAAATCCGCGCCGAGGATCTCGCCCAAAGCGGTATCCTCGGCGAAAATATCCACCGCTTCGCCCAGCGTCATCGGCAGCCCGTCATCGCCCATATAGGCGTTCACCGTGCATTCCGCGCGCGGCTGTTTTTGCTCGCGCAGGCCCAAAAGCCCGCAGGCCAAAGAGGCGGCGAAGCCGAGATAGGGGTTGCAATCCATCCCCGCCAGACGGTTCTCGACACGCCGCGCCTCGGGCGCCGAGATCGGCACCCGCAGCCCGGTGGTGCGGTTGTCGCGGCCCCATTCCAGATTGATAGGGGCAGCAAAATCAGGGACATAGCGCCGGTAGCTATTGACATAGGGCGCCAGCAGAACGGTCGCGGCGGGCAGATGGGTCTGCATCCCGGCAATGAAATGCATGAAGGCGGGGGTCTCTTGCCCCTCGGCATCCGAGAACAGGTTGCGGCCCGTCGCGCGGTCGATCACCGAATGGTGGATATGCATCGCCGAACCCGGCTCGCCCTCGATCGGTTTCGCCATGAAGGTGGCGTAGCAATCATGGCGCAGCGCCGCCTCGCGGATCATCCGCTTGAAGAAAAAGATCTGGTCGGCCAGCGCCACCGGATCGCCATGCGCGAGGTTGATCTCGACCTGTCCGGCGCCGCCCTCTTGCAGGATGCCGTCGATTTCCAGACCCATCGCCTCGGCGAAATCATAGATGTCGTCGATCACCTTGCCGTATTCATCGACCGCCGACATCGAATAGGCCTGTTTCGCCGCCGCCACTCGGCCCGAGCGGCCCATCGGCGGCATAATCGGCATATTCGGATCGGTGTTGCGGGCGACGAAATAGAACTCCATCTCGGGGGCGACCACCGGCGTTAACCCTTGTTCGGCGTAAAGCTCGACCACCCGTTTGAGCACATTGCGCGGCGCCATCGGATAGGGCTCGCCCTTTTGGGTCATCGCATCATGGATCACCTGCAGGGTGATATCCGCGGTCCAGGGCGCGGCGGTGGCGGTGGCGAGATCCGGCACCAGCGTCATATCGGGCTCTTTGTACTCATCCTCACCGGCGGGGGCGTCGGCCCATTCGCCGGTGATGGTCTGCAAAAAGATCGAGGTCGGCAGATAGAAATGCGATTGCGTGTCGAATTTGAACGCGGGCATGGCTTTACCGCGCGCCACACCGGCAATATCGGGCAGGATGCATTCGACCTCATCAAGCCGCCGACCGGCGATGTAATCGCGCGCCGGATCGGGAATTTTGCTTTGCCAATTGCTCATCGGAAACCCCGTTAGGAAGAGGAGGCCGCGACTCGCGCGGCTTTGAAAAATGCGGCGATCTGGTTGGCGATCTGCGCGTTGTCCACCGGTAGATCAAGCCGCGAGGAGGCGCGCGCCAGTAAATCATCAGGCACCACGCCGCGCCCGCGGTGGGTGATCAGCCCCGAGATGAACGCAGCGTCAAATTCAGGATGCGGTTGCACCGAATAGCCCTTGGCGCCGTAAGACAGCGCGGCATGGCGGCAGAAATCCGAATGCCCCACGGTTTGCGCGCCTTCGGGCGGGCGGATCACCTGATCCTGATGCCAGGCATTGAGCCGCACGGTCTGGTCGCCGAAATGATAATCGGTGGCGCCAATCGCCCAGCCCTCCGAGAATTTCTCGACCTGCCCACCGAGGGCCTGCGCCATGATCTGATGGCCAAAACAGACCCCCGCCACCGGCACCTCGGCCTTGAAAGCGTCGCGGATGAAATCCTCGAGCGGGGGGATGAAGGCGTGATCCTCATAGACCCCGTGTTTGGAGCCGGTGATCAGCCAGCCGTCGCAGGCGGTGACCGCAGCGGGGAACTCCATATCGACGACTTTAAAGGTCTCGAACTCGAACCCCTGACCCGCCAAAAGCCGCTCGAACAGTTGCGGGTAATCGCCGGTTTCCAACAGGATATCAGGCGCATAGCCGGTTTGCAGAATGCCGATTTTCATCATTGCCTCACACGGTATCCAGATAAAGCTCAATTGCCTCTTCGGTGGAGAGCTCGGCCATATAGCGGATTTCCTGACGCTTGGTGCGCAACAGATTCTCGATCAATTCCTTGGAGAATATCCGCGCCATATCGGGGCAGTTTTCAAACGCTGCCACCGCGTCGGGCCAGGTGGTCGGCAGTTGCGGCAGGTCCATCGCATAGGCGTTGCCCTTGACCGCGGGCGGCGGGGTCAGCGCGTCCTCGATGCCCAAGAGCGCCGAGCCCAACACACCGGCGATCATCAGATAGGGGTTGATATCGCCGCCCGCCACACGGTGCTCGATGCGCCGCGCCTTATGGCTGCCGGAGGGGATGCGCAGCGCGGCGGTGCGGTTTTCATAGGCCCAAGCGATGCCGCTGGGCGCGTGGTTGCCGGGCACAAACCGCTGGTAGCTATTGGCATGGGGCGCGAGCAGAAGCATCGAGCCGGGCATCGCGCGCAGACAGCCGCCGACAGCGTTGAGAAACACCTCCGAGCCCTTGGCGGTGCCATCGTCAAAGACGTTATTGCCGTCCTTGTCGTTCATCGAGAAATGCATATGCATGCCGCTGCCCGGCCAGTCGTCATAGGGTTTGGCCATGAAACTGGCGGCAAACCCGTGGCGCCGTGCAATCCCGCGCACCAGCAGTTTGAACAGCCAAGTGTCATCGGCGATTTTCAGCACATCGTCGGAATGCAGCAGATTGATCTCGAACTGGCCAATCCCGGCCTCGGAAATCGCGGTTTCGACCTCGATATCCATCGCCTCGCAGGCGTCATAGAGATCGGTGAAGAAGTTATCAAAAGCATCGAGCGCGCGCAGGGCCAGGGTATCGGCACCGGGGCGGCGTTTGCCCGAGCGCGGCGAGGGCGGCACGCGCAACTCGCGCCCCGAATCGTCGATCAGATAGAACTCCAGCTCGGTCGCGCAGACCGGATAGAGCCCGCGGTCATGGAAGCGTTTGACCACATTGGCCAGCGCATGGCGGGGGTCGCCCTCAAACGGGGTGCCGTCTTCGTGGAACATCCACAAGGGCAAGAGTGCGGTCGGCGCATCAAGCCATGGCATCGGCAGAAATCCGCGGTCGGTGGGTTTGAGCACCCCGTCGGCATCGCCCGAGGCAAAGACCAGCGGGCTGTCCTCGATATCCTCGCCCCAGATATCGAGGTTCATCACCGAATAGGGAAACCGCGTGCCCTCTTTGAGCACTTTATCGGCGAAACGCACCGGAACCCGCTTGCCGCGCGCCTGACCGTTGAGGTCGGAGGCGGCAACGCGGATGGTTCTGACAGAGGGGTGATGGCGCAGCCAGTCACGCATGGGTCACCTTAAATATTGCGGCCTGAACCGGAATTTCGCGCGCCTTTCCTGCGGCAGATGACGGTTCAGACGGCGGTTGATGCGACCAAAGATTGCCACGATCGCCAAGGTTAACGCGACAAAGAACGCGGCAACCAGAGGGTAGGCGACGAAGGGGTTGAAGGTTTGGTCGACGAAATAACGCGCGTAGTAGAAAGCCTCGCCAGACTGTTGCCGCGCCGGAAAGGCCGAGAGGAAGACCAGCGTGGTCGAATGGGTCAGAAAGATCGCCTCATTTGTATAGCTGGGCCACGCCAGCCGCAACATATTGGGCCAGACCACGCGGCGGAACTTGGTGAAACCGGACATCCCGTAGGCCTCGGCGGCTTCGAGATCGCCCTTGGGCACCGATTTCAGCGCGCCGTAAAACAGCTCGGCGGAATAGGCGGTGGTGTTGAGGATCAGCACGAACAGCCCGCCGACCTGCGCCGTGGTCAATGCCGAGGTCTGTAGGGTCAGCGTGGTAAAGCCGAGCGGGATCTCGATGCCCGCGCGCGGCAAAAGCACAAAAGCCGAGTAGAAAAAGAAGAACTGGATGAACAGCGGCGAGCCGCGGAAGGTAAAGATAAACGCTGCCGCCGGACGCCAGAGCCACGGGCTGGCAGAGTTGCGCGCCAAGGCGACGGCGGTGGCCATAAAGAACCCCAGCGCGATCGCCACGGCGGCGAAATAGATGTTCCAGATCAAGCCGCTGCCGATCAGCGCGACCTGATCGCAAAAGCTGATGTCGGTGCCGCGGGGCAACAGGCGTTCACCGTAACCGCGGCCCAAGGCGCGCAGGGCGTAGCCGCTGAAACTTTCCCAACAGGTTCTCATGCTGTGGCCCTGCGCAGGCGTTCACCCTCGGCAGTGGCCTGCCCATGCGACAACCGCCGCGTCAGCCATGAAAACCCGCGCTCGGAGGCCCATGTCAGCAGCAGGTAGAACACCAGAAGGATGGAGAAATACCACATCCGCCAATCGGGATGGGGATAGCTGTAGAGCGAGGTTTTCTGCGCCCCCAACTCCCGCGCCCAATAGACAACATCCTGAATTCCCAGCAAAAACAGCAAGGGCGTGGCTTTGATCAGGATTTGCCAGATATTCGACAGGCCGGGCAGGGCGACCAGCCACATCTGCGGCAGGACAATCCGGCGGAAGGCTTGTTTGCGGGTCATGCCATAGCTTTCGGCGGTCTCGATCTGGGCATGGGGCACCGCCTGCATCGCGCCGTGCAGCGTGTTGGCAACAAAGGCGCCAAAGACCAGCGCAAAGGCCAGTATCGCCATCGCAAAGGCGTAGAGATTGCGCACCCAAGCCGGCGCATCCACGGGCGGCATTTTGGCGTCGCGGCAGACCAGAAAATCATTGCCTTGCCGCACCGGCTGGTCCCAATCGGGGCAGTTGACCAGATGCAGCAGGTATTCGATGCCTTGCCCCAAAGCGATGGGCACAAACAGGAAAAACACGATATCAGGGACGCCGCGCACGATATTGACATAGAAGCGCCCGAGCATGGACAGCGGCCGGATTTGCGAGCGCAGCATCATCGCGCCCGCCATCCCCATTGCCAGCGCCGCCGGAGCCGTGACCAGCAATAACGCAATCACCGCGCCAAAGGCACGGTAGAAATCGAGATGCGTGGCGCTGGTGAGGAAACACGAGAACCACCACCAGCCGTCAAGCACGGAAGGATCGGCGCAATAGGAAAACATAATGTCTCGGGGTCGCGAAAAACGGGGGCAGGTCTCCGCCCCCGTCTGGGATTATTCGTAGAGTGCGCCGTCTTCGCCGAACCACTCGGTGATCAGCGCATTGAGCGAACCATCGGCCTTCATCTCGGCAATCGCGGCGTCAAAGATCGCGCGCAATTCGTCGTCGGACTGGCGGATGCCGACACCGATACCGCCACCAAGGCCCAGATCGGAGCCGACAAATTCCAGCTCGCCGTTGGAATCGGTGACATAGGGCACCAAGAACGCTTTGTCGGCGATCACCAGATCGGCCTCTTCGTTGCGCAGCGCCGCGATGGTCTCATCGGGGGTCGGGAATTCCAGCAGATCGGCGCCGGTTTCCGCGACATGGGCCGCCTGAATGGTGCCGGTTTGCGCAGCGACCACACCGCCTTCGATCAGGTCTTCCGAGGCGCCTGCGAGGCCGATATAGGCGGTCGGCTCGGGCAGGAGGTAGTTTTCGGTGAAGGAGATGACCTCCATCCGCGCTTCGGTGATGCTCATCCCGGCCATGATCGCATCATAGTTGCCGGCCACCAGATTGGGGATGATCGTGTCCCAATCATTGATCACCCATTCGCAGGTCAGACCGGCGCGTTCGCAGAGCGCATCGCCCAGATCGCGCTCATAGCCGTCCAACTCGCCGGTGGCGTCATTGATGAAGTTATAGGGCGCATAGGCGCCTTCGGACCCGATGCGGACCACGTCTTGCGCCATCGCGCCAGAGGCGGCAAGGGCCAAAGCGGCGACGGCACTGGTCAGTTTCAGTGAATACATAATCATCTCCTGTTGATGGTGGTTTTTTGGTTGAACCCCAGCCGGTATACCCTAGCCCGATTGGCTGGCGCTGAGGAATTGCTGCAGGCGCTCGGATTTCGGCGCGCCAAAGACAGCCTCGGGCGGGCCTTCTTCTTCGATCAGCCCTTGGTGCAGAAAAATCACATGATCGGATACGTCTGCCGCCAGCCGCATGTCATGGGTGACGATCAGCATCGTGCGCCCCTCATCGGCCAGCGCCTTGATCACCCGCACGACCTCTTGCTCGAGTTCAGGGTCCAGCGCCGAGGTCGGCTCGTCAAACAGCAGCGCGCGCGGCTCCATGCAAAGCGCGCGGGCGATGGCGGCGCGTTGTTGCTGGCCGCCGGACATCTGCGCGGGGTAGACATCGGCCTTATCGCCAATGCCGACCTTATCCAGCAGCGCGCGGGCGCGGGTCTCGACCTCGGCGCGGGGCTGTTTGAGCACCGTCAGCGGGGCTTCCATCACGTTTTGCAGCACCGTCATATGCGACCAGAGATTGAAGTTCTGGAACACCATTGCCAGATTGGTGCGGATACGCGCCACCTGTCCGCGATCGGCGGGCTGGCGTGAGAGGCCGGTGCCTTTCCAGCGCACCGATTCGCCCTCGAAGACGATCTCGCCCTGCTGGCTGTCTTCCAAAAGGTTGCAGCAGCGCAGTAGCGTCGATTTGCCCGAGCCCGAAGAGCCGATCAGCGAGATCACCTCGCCGGGGTGGGCGGTGACATCGACGCCCTTGAGCACTTCGAGCGCGGCATAGGCTTTGTGCAGCCCGCGGATGGCGATGACCGGCACGGTGTCGGCGGCCGTGTCAGAGGTCGGCTGCGTGTCTGAGGTCTGGATTTGGTCGTCGGACAGGGCTGTCACAGAAGGGCCGCCAGTTTTTTGATCAAATTATGGGTTGCAGTAGGGCGTAGTATGACGCGAAATGCAACGGTGTAATAGCAGGTTTGTCAACGCTTCCTTTGCGGCGCCCCCTGTGGCTTCTATTGCGGGATTGCGCAAGGTTTGCCGTGCCAGCGGGCCGGGGCGGGGCTATCGCGGTGGCGCCTTACGCCGGTGGTCATGGGCCAGCGTCGGGGTGGCGATCCGCGCGACCAGCGCGCCGGCCAGATAGCCGCCCAGATGCGCCTGCCACGCCAGCATCCCGCCGACCAGAAAATACAGCAGGACATTCATCACCACCAGCCCCAAGAGCATCCGCAAGACCGGCTGCAGCGGCGCGCGAAAGGCACGGCGGCGCTGGAAATCCCAATACATCGTCGCCCCGAACAGCCCGAAGACCGCGCCCGAGGCCCCCAGCATCGGGGTCTCGCCACTGGCCAGAAGTCCGTAAGCCGCGCCGCCACCAATCGCGGTTAACAGATACATCAGCAGAAACCCGCGCGGGCCCAGCCGGATCACCGTCTCGCGGCCCAGATGCAAAAGGATCAGCATATTGAACAGCATATGCATGAACCCGCCGTGCAGGAACGCATAGCTGACAAACATGGTCACGCGCTGGCCGGGGAACAGCGGGTTCCAGTCGCGCAGCAGCTCGGGCCAGAAGGCGCCGTAGATCATCGCCGTGCCGCGCAACGAGATACTCTCGGGCAGCATCGGGTCGATCAGGGTAAAGAGGGCCTCGAGAATGGCGCAGATCCCGACGATGAGTATCAACACGGGGGCGTGGCGCTGGACAGGGGCGTTGGGCTCGGAAGTCATGGGCAGTGAATGTCAGGCCGGGGGTAGCGGTGCAAGCCCCTTAGCGCATCTGACGTAGCGCGCAGACTGGCTTTGGACGACGGTTTAGGAAGGCTGCGACCTTGAGGGCGGGGCGTTCTTCGGGTGCATCGTCCCGCAGACACCGGCGAGGCGGCGACGGCCTTGTTGGCGCGGCGGGTTGATCCGTTAGGGGGCAACGGCAAGCCCTGCCGCGGCAAATTCTGCAACCCCCTCGGCAGTCCCGTCGGTGAAAGAGGCCACGGTGACCGGATCACAGGCATCGGGAAAATGGTAAACCGCATTCACGCTAAACGGCCCGCCGCCGGAATGCCCCACCGCTGTGCCCGCCTGTTGCACCGCGCCGGACATCAGCCCCAGCGCATACCCACAGGCCACCCAAGGCCGCCCCTCAAGCGCCCCGCCAAGGGGGATCGCCGCCAGCATCTGGCGCAGGGTCGCGGGCTGCAACAGATCCCCCGTCATCAGGCCATGCAAAAGCCGCGCCGCATCCTGTGCCGTGCCGGTCAGGCAGCGGTGATAGACCCAGTTCGGATCATAGCCACGCGCGGCCTCCCAATGCAGGTGATGAAAATCCTCGGGGGTTCGGGCGAGCCTGATACTGTGCAAATCCAAGGGCTTGCAGATCATCGCATTGATGACCTGATGCAGCGGTTGCCGCGTGGTGGCTTCGATCAGATCGACGACAAACATATAGCCGATGTTGGAATAGGACCAACCTTGCGCCGGCTCGAATAGCATCCCCTCGGCCAGCGTCACAGACAGCAGTTTTTCACGTGTCCAAGGGCGTTCCCCTGCCGCAACCGCGCGGTGATACGCGCGGCGCTGCGTATAGTCGGGCAGGCCCGAGCTATGGTTAAGCAGTTGGCGCAGCGTATAGGGCTTGCCACTGAGGTTTTCGTCCAGATCAAGCGCACCGCGTTCAACCAGTTTCAGCGCACAGATCGCAATCACCGTCTTGGTAAAGCTCCAATAGGGGAAACGCGCATCGGGTGAGCCGATGGCGCCTTCGCGGCCAGAATTGGTGATCCAGTAGGAGTGGACGGGGTGAGCGGTCATCTGGCGACTGTCCGGCATCGCCTGTCAGCTGTCAATTTGGGTGCGACGCTGGCGGCGGCCATCATGAGCCCCGATCTGCAGGCGGGGCGCTCCGTAAACACAGCATCGGGGCGCGGGTTGCATTTGCGCGGCGGGGGGTGATTTGGTAGATTTCCGTCGATGAATGACGCGCAACGCGACTATGATATTGCCCGGTTACGGACATTTGTTGCCATCGTCAAAACCGGCGATCTGCAGGCGGCTGCCGAACAGTTGAAAACCTCGCATGCGCAGGTGAGCGTGCGGCTGCGCAGTCTTGAGGACCATTGGGGCGTCGAGTTGTTCAAAAGAACGCCCAGCGGGATGATCCTGACCGCGGCGGGCGCGGCGCTGCTGCCCAAGGCGCGGGCGATATTGGCCGAGAGCAACCCCAACCCGATCCGCAAGCGACATGATCCGGGGGGTTAGGGGGAACAGCGGGTTTGCGCTGCCGAGCCCATCCAGCGGACATGGGAGCAGAGCGACCGGCAGAACAGCGCGCATCGGGCAAAGGTTCTCGCGGATATCGGCGGGGTGATCCGCGCTGAACAGGCCGCGAATCCGTCTTGACGGGCAGGCGAAACTGGTGATGCTCGGCCTTGGTTTCGTGCTACCAGCCGTGCGCATCCTTCGGGAATGGTGAAAGACACTTTGAACAGACCCTCGTTTTCCGGCCAGCGTTCGGTCGGTAGTGCGCACGCCGCTGATGATACGCTGGCATGGAGACAGATATGTTCAGTCCAGATCAGGCCAAATCCATGGCCAAGAGATTGCGCGTCGCCCTCGCCGCCGATGCGGTCGAGGTTTCCCATGCGAGAGCCCTCGAATTGATCGCCGCGAGCTTTGGCTTTGTCGATTGGAACACCGCAGTGGCGTCGCTGACACGGGGCGGACCCGAGACTATCGCCTTCACCGGTTGCAGCCCGATATTGCGCATCTTTGACGAGGCCAAGGCCCGCGAATTCTACTGCGGGTTTCTGGGGTTTACCGTGGCTTTCGAGCATCGGCACACGGCGGATTTGCCGCTTTATATGGCGGTGGAGCGCGCGGGATTACAGCTGCATCTCTCCGAGCATCATAATGATGCCAGCCCCGGTGCGAATGCCTTTATCCCGACCACGAACCTGCGCGCCCTGCATGCTGAGGTCATGGCGCGGAACTACCCGTTCAACCGGCCGGGGCTGGAAAAGCTGCCTTGGGGATTGCAAATGCAGGTCCATGATCCGTTTGGCAATCGCCTGCGGTTTTGCGAACAGGGATCATAGGCCGGATCTGGTCACACGGCCCGATGCGGGTGAAGCTGCGGGCGCCGGGCCTTGCGAGACCCGGCGCTTTGACCAGTCGGGTTAACCACTGACGTGCGAGGATTGGGGCAGGGCGGCTAGGGGCGGAGCGCAGCCAGCGTCCGCGTCAATAACCAGTGGCGTGCCAGATGGCGCCGAAGGTCGCGGCCATGATCCGCACGTCGCGCCAGAAGCCGAGGCGCTGGGCATAGCGCAGATCCAGCACCGCGCGCAGATCGAAGGATTCGGCGTTGCGGGCGGTGACCTGCCAGAGGCCGGTGATCCCCGGACGCACGCCCAGATAGGCCTGCGGATAGCGGTATAGCGGCATCTGGTCGGGCAGCATCGGGCGCGGGCCGACAAGGCTCATATCGCCAGCCAGCACGTTTAAAATCTGCGGCAGCTCATCCATCGAGGTCTTGCGCAGCAAACGGCCCACCGGCGTGATCCGCGGGTCGGATTTGAGTTTCTGGGTCAATTCCCATTCGGCCCGCAGATCGGGGTCGGCGTCGAGATATTCGTCCAGCCGGTCCTCGGCGTCGGGCACCATGGTGCGCAGTTTCCACATCCGGAAACGCTTGCCATGCAGCCCGAGACGCTCTTGGGCGTAGAACGGATTACCGCCCTCGATCCAGAGCGCCGCCGCCAGCATCACCAGCACCGGCAGGGTCAGAAACAGCGCGATCAGCGCCAGCGTGATATCGAACAACCGCTTGCCCAAACGCGCATAGCGGCTCTGGAGTTGCGGCAGTTCATCGGGCGCGAGCGGCACCGGCACCACCACCTCATGCGGCGCGGGCGCGTCAAAATGCGTGTCATAAAGCGTGGGCTGGGGGAGGGCATAGGGCTCACCGGCGGAATAGCTCCACGGCGATTGATCGCCCATCGCGGGCAGCGGCCCAAGATGAACGCCCGAGTAATCGGGATAATTGCGGTAATGCAGGGTCATGGCAGCCCTCTGATGTGTCAAACACCGGCCGCCACTCCCCCAAGCGGATTGCCGATTAACTTATGACATGTTTTAGCCGCTTTTCAGTCAAAAGGAAAACAAATTAGAGCCAAATTGGCGCAAGCCTGTGGTAAACTCTTCGTTGTCAGGTGGTTAGCACAGATGCGCATTGCGGAATGCGTTGCAAAATGCGAAGAATGCCGGATTATAGGCTTATTGTTTCGACGCAAGAAACAATCACCGGCCAATTGCCGCGATGCGCCGAACCCGGTGCATTATGGTTAACGCGATTTCCGGGGAGAATACACCGCAGGCAGGCCGGACTCGAATCACTTTTGCGGCGGCCACGGGGCAACGGGGCGCAGCACGGGGCGCGGATTTTGCCCCGCTGCCGCGAAACCGCCGCAGGTTTTTGGTAATGTCGCCCAAGTTGCCCTATATCACCTGGTGCATTACAGCCGCGCTTGCGCCGTCCGGTTTTCGGCGGGCGCGGGTGTCATCGCGCAATCATCGAAGCAAAGGCAGTCGGAACAGGGCATGTCGCAGGCGTTAAGCTATTATCTGGAACATTTCGGCCTGCGCGAGCGGCCCTTTGCGCTGGCGCCGGATCCTGAATATCTGTTCTGGTCGCCCGCCCATCGCGGCGCCTATGCGATGCTGGATTACGGGTTGAGCACCCGCGCGCCGATCACCCTGCTGACCGGCGAGATCGGGGCGGGCAAAACCACCCTGCTGCATCATTTCATCGACACGCTGGACGAAGAGGTGACGATCGGGATGATCTCGAACGCGCGGATGGGGGTGAATGACATCCTGCGCCGCGTTTGTGCTGCGCTCGGGCTCGAGGTGGCAACGGGGGTGGATAGTTCGGATAAATTCGCGCTGATCCAGAGTTTCCTGCAGGGCCAGCACCGCGAGGGCAAACGCGTGCTTTTGGTCATTGACGAGGCGCAGAACCTGAACCGCGATGCGCTCGAGGATCTGCGGATGCTGACCAATATCAACGCCGGACGTGACGAGGTGCTGCAACTTCTGCTGGTTGGCCAGCCCGAGTTGCGGGCGATGGTGCGCCGCCCCGATCTGGTGCAATTCGCCCAACGTGTCGCCGCCTCTTACCATCTGCCGCGGCTCGATGTAGTGGCGACCGGCGGCTATATCGCCTCGCGCATCCGGCAGGCGGGGGGCAATCCGGGGATTTTCAGCCGTCAGGCCGCGCAATTGATCCATGAGGCGACCGAGGGTGTGCCGCGGTTGATCAACCAGCTGTGCGATCTGTCGCTGACCTACGCCTATGCCAATGAAGCGCAGATGGTGAAGCGTGACACCGTGGCACAGGTGCTCGCTGACGGGGTGTTTTTCGCCGCCGGCGGTGCGGCGGACGCCTGAACCGGCATTTTCCCCATTCCTTGCGGGATGTTTGACGCCGAAGCCGGGCCGCGGGCTTGACTTCGCCGCCTTCAACCTGTGTATCCGGTCAATCCTTAGTCCTACGCACGGAGCCCGTGATGCACGCCTTTCGCAGCCATACCTGCGCCGACCTGACCGCTGAAAATGTGGGCCAGACCATTCGCCTTTCGGGCTGGGTGCACCGTGTGCGCGACCACGGCGGCATTCTGTTCATCGACCTGCGCGACCATTACGGGATGACGCAGGTGCTCTGTGATCCAGACAGCGCCGCCTTCGCGCAGATGGAAAAGGTGCGCGCCGAATATTGCATCCGCATCGACGGCGAGGTGAAGGCCCGCGCGCCGGAACTGGTTAACCCGAAGCTGCCGACCGGCGAGATCGAGGTCTTCGTGCGCGAACTCGAAGTGCTGGGCGCGGCCGATGAACTGCCGCTAATGGTCTTTGGCGAGCAGGAATACCCCGAGGAAACCCGCCTCAAATACCGCTTTCTCGACCTGCGCCGCGAGGCGATGCAGGACAATATGAAACTGCGCGCCGATGTGGTGATGTCGATGCGCAAGCGGATGTGGGACAAGGGCTTTCGCGAGTATCAGACGCCGATCATCACCGCCTCCAGCCCGGAAGGTGCGCGCGATTTTCTGGTGCCCTCGCGCCTGCATCCGGGCAAATTCTATGCCCTGCCGCAAGCGCCGCAGCAGTTCAAACAGCTGATGATGGTCGCCGGTTTCGACAAGTATTTCCAGATCGCGCCCTGTTTTCGCGATGAAGACCCGCGCGCCGACCGTTCACCGACCGACTTTTACCAGTTGGATATGGAGATGTCCTTTGTCACCCAGCAGGATGTGTTCGACACCATCCAGCCGGTGCTGCAGGGCGTGTTCGAAGAGTTCGGCGGTGGCCGCAAGGTCGACACCGACTGGCAGCAGATCTCCTTTGCCGATTCTGCGCTCTGGTATGGCACCGACAAGCCCGACCTGCGCAACCCGATCAAAATGCAGGTGGTCTCCGAGCATTTCCGCGACTCGGGCTTTGCGATCTTTGCCAAGCTCTTGGAGCAGGAGGGCACCGAGATCCGTGCGATCCCCGCACCCAAGGGCGGCAGCCGCAAATTCTGCGACCGGATGAATAAATTCGCGCAAGAACAGGGGCTGCCCGGCATGGGCTATATCTTCTGGCGCGATCAGGGCGAGGGGATGGAAGCGGCGGGACCGCTGGCGAAAAACATCGGGCCCGAGCGCACCGAGGCGATCCGCCAGCAGTTGGGGCTCGGCGTCGGCGATGCGGCCTTCTTCCTCGGCGGCAAACCCAAGGCGTTTGAAGGCGTCGCGGGCCGTGCGCGCACGGTGATCGGCGAGGAATTGGGGCTGACCGACCACAACCGCTTTGCTTTTGCCTGGATCGTCGATTTCCCGATGTATGAAGCCGACGACGAGAGCGGCGCGATCGACTTTTCGCACAACCCTTTCTCGATGCCGCAGGGCGGTATGGCGGCGCTCGAGGGCGATCCCTTGGAGGCGCGCGGCTACCAGTATGATCTGGCGTGCAACGGCTATGAACTCCTGTCCGGCGCGATCCGCAACCACAAGCCCGAGATCATGTTCAAAGCCTTTGAACTGGCGGGCTATGGCGAGGACGAGGTGCGCAAGCGCTTTGGCGGTATGGTCAATGCGTTCAAATACGGCGCCCCGCCGCACGGTGGCTGCGCCGCAGGGATCGACCGGATCGTCATGCTGCTGGCCGATACCGCGAATATCCGCGAGGTGATCATGTTCCCGATGAACCAGCGCGCCGAAGACCTGATGATGAACGCGCCTTCCGAGCCGACCAACGAGCAGCTGCGCGAATTGCGCCTGCGGGTGTTGCCGCCGGAAAGCTGAGCGTTGCGGGCTTTCGGGCCGTGGCCAGCGTAAGACAAGGAAAACCCCGCGTGCCGATTGTGGCGCGCGGGGTTTTTTTGAGTATTTTTGGCAAGATGAAGGGGTGGGGCGCGCGTAACGGGATGCGGTTTTAGGCGCGGCGCATGGCGATCAGCCAGACCAGCATCAGGCCCAAAGAGGCGAGCCCGTTCCAGCTGGCCATCGACAGGCCCAGCATCTCCCATGCGACATCGGTGCAGCGCACCACCGGCGCGGCAAGGATCTGGTCAAGGAGTTGCTCGGGGCTCAGCGAGCCGATATTGCCGCCGCCCGAGCAACTGTCGGGACCGTCCCACCAGAGCCGCTCGACACCGGTGTGATAAAGCCCCAGCGCCGAGGACAGTGCCATCACCGCCGCGCCCAAACCCATCAACCAGCTGGTCGGGATGAACCACGCCACCAGCCCCAGCACGAAGGCCAAGGCATGGGGCCAGCGCTGCCAGATGCAGAGCTCACAGGGCGCGAGGCCGACGACATATTGAAAGAAGAACGCGCCAGCCAGCAGCGCCGCCGAGCCAAGCCCCGCTATGAATGCCAATGACCAATCTCTCACAGGAATTTCACCGCATAGAATCCGCCAGCCAGTAGAACGACGAAGAGGATGGTCATCAAGCCCAGACGCCGCTCGATAAAGTCACGAATCTGTGCGCCGTAGCGGTGCAGCAGCCATGCGACCAGAAAGAAGCGACCGGCGCGGGCGACGATCGAGGTGATGATAAAGGTCGCCAGCGGCAGGCCGGTCCAGCCCGACATGATGGTGATGACTTTATACGGGAACGGCGTCAGACCGGCGATCAGCACCGGCCAGAACTCGAAGGAGTTGAAGCGCTCGCTGAAGGCTTCCATCGAGTCGACCTTGCCCAGCGATTCAAGGATCGGCAGCCCGATCTGCTCATAGGCCAGCGCGCCGATCGCATAGCCCAAGAGCCCGCCCAGCACCGAAGCCACGGTCGCCACGGCGGCGATTCGGAAGGCTTTGGAGGGCGTCGCCACGATCATCGCGATCATCAGCACATCGGGCGGGATCGGGAACACCGAGGCCTCGATAAAGGCGATAAACGCCAGTGCCCAGAGCGCTCGCGGGTGCGCGGCCAGTGAAATCGTCCATTCGTAGAGCGTTCTGATGATGTGCATGTATCGGGTCCCGTTTGTCCGATCACGGCCTTGCCCTATGGCTTTGAAGCCGTCAAGCCGCAGGATGGGGGATTTGACCCATTGACCGTGCCCGACAGGCAGGATAAATCGCCCCTGTGCCCGAGTGGCGGAACGGTAGACGCAGAGGATTCAAAATCCTCCGCCCTAACGGGTGTGTGAGTTCGAATCTCACCTCGGGCACCAATATTCCGGAGTTTTGAGTGGTTTTCGGTCTGGTTTCAGGCCGGATTTGGCGTGTTCAGCCCTTGGCTTTGATATCCGCGATGATCTGCGGCAGGGCGGCGCGCCAATCGGGGCGGGGGATGCCGAAGGTGTCAAACAGGCTGCGGCAATCAAGGCGGGAGTTGAGCGGGCGCGGGGCCGGTGTCGGATAGGCGCTGCTGGGGATATCGGTGATCTGGCAGGGCAGAGCGGCCGCTTGCATAATCGCGCGGGCGAAATCGGCCCATGAGGTGTCGGGCGTGCCGGAAAGATGGTAAACGCCGGACTTCTTGGGCGTCTCGCGCAGTTGTTCGGCGACGCTCAGGCAGGCGGCGGCAATTGCCTCGGCCGGGGTCGGGCCGCCGATCTGGTCGGCGACCACCGAGAGCGTGTCACGGGTGGCGCCTAGGCGGCACATGGTTTTGATGAAATTCGCCCCGTCGCCCGAGACCACCCAACTGGTGCGCAGCACCGCATGGATACCCTGCGCGGCACCCACCCCCTGTTCGCCGAGGAGTTTCGAGCGGCCATAGGCGTTGATCGGGGCGGTGGGGTGATCGGGGGTAAACGGGGTGCTGCCGGTGCCGTCAAACACGTAATCGGTGGAGATATGCACCAGCGGAATGCCCTGCGCGGCGCATGTCTGCGCCATCGCGGCGGGGGCGGCGCCGTTAACCACGCTGGCGGCGGTTTCATCGGCCTCGGCGTCGTCAACGGCGGTATAGGCGGCGGCGTTGATCACCGCCGCGGGGCGCGTGGCGCGGATCGCGCGGGCGCAGGCGGCGGGGTCCATGAGATCGGCATGGGCGCGGGGCAGGAATATGGCCTGATGGGGGCCCTGTGGATTGTGCCCTGTCAGCCGCTTGAGCGCCAAAGCCACCTGTCCCGTTTCGCCGAATACCAACACTCTCATATGCGCTCACATCTCTATTTCGGGCACGCCGCGCGCGCCGTTTGGGGCTTGCCGGATTACGCCTTGGTGCCGAGCCGCTCGCCGACGCCCGCGCGGGCTTGCAAGGGCCGCCACCAGTCCTCATTCTCCAGATACCATTCCACGGTCAGCCGCAGCCCCTGTTCCAATGTCACCGAAGGCCGCCAGCCCAACTCGGTAGAAATCCGTGTCGGATCAATCGCATAGCGCAGATCATGGCCGGGGCGGTCCGTGACATAGGTGATCAGTCGGTCATGCGGTGCGGCATCGGGGCGCATCTCGTCCAGTAGCGCGCAGATCATCCGCACCAGATCAATATTGCGCGCCTCATTCTCGCCGCCGATGTTGTAGCTGCGGCCCAATGCGCCCTGTTGCAGCACCAAGAGCAGCGCCTCGGCGTGATCCTCGACATAGAGCCAATCGCGCACATTCGCACCCTCGCCGTAGATGGGGATCTCCTTGCCCGCCAGCGCGTTCAGGATCACCACCGGGATCAGCTTTTCGGGGAAGTGATAGGGGCCGTAATTGTTCGAGCAATTGCTTAGGACCACCGGCAGCCCGTAGGTCTCATGCCAGGCGCGGACCAGATGGTCGCTGGAGGCTTTGCTGGCCGAATAGGGGCTGCGCGGATCATAGGGCGTATCTTCGGTAAATTTACCATGATCACCGAGGCTGCCATAGACCTCATCGGTGGAGATATGGTGAAAGCGGAAGCCCTCGGGCCGCCCCTGCGCCTGCCAATAGGCACGCGCCGCCTCGAGCAGCACATAGGTGCCCGTGACATTGGTGCGGATGAAATCGCCGGGCCCGTCGATCGAGCGGTCGACATGGCTTTCGGCCGCGAGATGCATCACCGCATCGGGGCGGTGGCTGGCAAAGACGCGGGCAACCTCGGCGGCGTCGCAAATATCGACCTGCTCGAAGGCATAGGCGGGGCTGTCGGCGACGCTGGCGATATTCTCCAGACAGGCGGCATAGGTCAGGCAATCAAGGTTCACAACCTCATGCCCCTGCGCAATCGCCCGGCGCACCACGGCGCTGCCGATGAAACCGGCGCCGCCGGTGATCAGGAGTTTCATACCCCCTCCATGGTAAAGGGCGAGGTCCAATCCGCGAAGGCGGCGGCCGCGGCGTCTTTAGGCGAGACCACGGCGGTGGTGAGGTCCACGCCCCAGTCAATCGCCAGATCGGGATCATTGAAATGCACCGCGCCCTCGACCTCGGGCGCGTAGCGTGCAGTGCATTTATAGGCGATCTCGGTGTCAGGTTCGAGCGTGGCGAAACCGTGCAGAAACCCCGGCGGGATCCACAATTGGCGACCGTTCTCGAAGCTAAGTTCCTCTGCGATCCATTGCCCGTAAGTCGGTGATCCGCGCCGCACATCCACCGCGACATCTATCAACCGCCCGCGCGCGCAACGCACCAGTTTGCCCTGCGCAACTGGGGGTGCCTGATAGTGCAGCCCGCGCACCGTGCCACGCGCGGCGCTGAAGGAGTGGTTGTCCTGTACGAAATGCGGCAGGTGCAATCCGGCCTCGCGTAGGGTCGCTTCGTTCCATGTCTCGGCAAAAAACCCGCGGGCATCGCCAAAGCGGCGCGGGGTAAGGAGGAAGACGCCGTCAAGCTGCGTCGGGTCGATTTGCATATCTGGCCTGTCTATTGTCGGGCGCCTCTGAGGCGGGCAAATGCGCGCCAAGTGTCAAAGGGATAGCCAAAGCGGCCTTATCGCACAAGCGCGCTGCGGGGCAGGGGGCGGCGTGAGGCCCCTGCGGCAAAACACGGGGCGCCGAATCACCTTTGGCATGGATATGTGAACAATCTGCGCGCAAGCGGCCCATTGGCCCGATTTCAGAAACGCAAACCGTGGCAAACCCCGGCAAAGCGCCGGTAAATTGCGCGTGATTTCGCATTTCGCAAATTGCGACAATACTAATCCATAGGTTGTGGGCGCCGCTGGGACTGTGGCGGCAATGGCGCAATTCGGGCGGTCAATTGGCCGAAATATGGCAAAACTGCGATGCGCGGCGTTCTCATTTTGGAAACGCCCGCGGTGGAATTAACCAATTTTGCAAGCCCGCGGGACGGTGGCGCGCGCTGCTCGCCAAGGATTCTTTTTTGTTTTTGTTGAGAATTTGTTATAACTACTCAAGGTCTCTGATTGGAGATCCGGGCCGTGGGGGTGGTCCGAGGGACGGCTGCCAAACCTGTTCCGGGGTGGAGACAATCATTTCAACCATGGCGTTTGCCGTGGCCTGCCCCTGATCCGATTTGGCGCCCATAGTTCGGGTTGGCGGATCGCTCCATTAACCCAGATTTCATCTTGCTGCTCCGCTCGCGCGGCGCCTTTTAACCATGCCAGATCCGCTTTGGCGGAACCTCAGGAGAATGATATATGCCGCCGAGAACCACAGATCCGACCACCACGCCGCCGCCGGTCACCAACGGCATTGTTGACGGTCTCGATACTGGCGAGATCATGGGCTCGGGCTATACCGATGCCGAAGGCGACCAGATGGACAACCACGGCTCGCATGTCAAAGCCAATGGCGGCAATGACACGGTGTATGGCGGGCGTGGCGATGACACCATCGAGGGTGGCGACGGCATTGATATGCTGTTTGGCGGCGACGGGCATGACCAGATCCTTGGCGGCATGGGCAATGACACCGTCTGGGGCGATGCCGGCAATGATACGCTCAAGGGCAATGAGGGTGACGACAAGCTGATCGGCGGCGCGGGCGATGATCTGGTGATCGGCGGCGCCGGCGATGATCTGCTGATCGGCGACCATAACCCGGGTGATGCCGGTGGTCTCGATCCCTCGGATCCGCCAGAGCCGGGGTTTGGCAATGACACGCTGGTCACCGATATCGGCGATGACACCGCCCATGGTGGCTCGGGCGATGATGTGTTTCAGGTCTTCGACGGTTTTGGCAATCACGAGATTGTCGGCGGCGAGACCGGCGAGACCGCGGGCGATACGCTCGATGGCTCGGCGATCACCGAGGATGTGCAGGTCGTCTATACCGGTGACGAAGAAGGCACGATGTCGAATGAGGGCTCGACCGCCAGTTTCGAGGAAATCGAGCGGCTGGATCTGGGTTCGGGCGATGACCGGGTCGAGATTGTCACCACGACCACCGGCACGGTGAATGGCTCTGACGGATTTGATACGCTGGTCTTGCCCGATCCTGCGCCCGGCGATCCGGCACCGGCGGTGACCATCACCAGCACGGTGGATAATGGCGACGGCACCAATACTTTCACCGGCTATGTGAATTTCCCCGATGGCTCGCGGATGGATTTCGAGAATTTCGAGGAAATCATCTGTTTTACCCCGGGCACGATGATCGACACTTTGCGCGGCAAGCGCGCGGTCGAGGATCTGGTGCCGGGCGACAAGGTGCTGACCCGCGACAATGGCTATCAGCCGCTGGCTTGGGTCGGACGGCGTGACTTGAGCGCGGCGGAACTGGCGACCTGTCCGCAGGCGGCGCCGATCCGCATCGCCGCGGGGGCCTTAGGTGCTGGCTTGCCCGAGGAGGATCTCTTGGTTTCACCGCGCCACCGGATGCTGGTCACCGGCGCGCGGGCGGAATTGATGTTCGGTGAGCGTGAGGTTCTGGTGACGGCTGCCGATCTCTTGGCCCTTCCGGGGGTGACGCAAGAGGCTTTGGGCGATGTCAGCTATATCCATGTGATGTGCGAGCGCCATGAGATCATCCGCGCCGAGGGCAGCTGGAGCGAGAGCTTCCAGCCCAGCGAGGCGGTGCTCAATGCGCTGGAAGACAGCACCCGGGCGGAACTGCTGGGGCTGTTCCCGGCGCTGGCCGCAGGTGCGGGATTTGCCGCGGCGCGTCCGGTGCTCAACGGGGCGGAAGCGCGGGAGTTGTTTGTCGCGTAAGCGTAAGTAGCGAGTGTGATGCGTGGTAATGGGTCGCCCTTTGGGGCGGCCCATTGCGTTGAGGGGGGCGGTTTGCGCGGGGCATCGAGCCCCGCGCAAACCGGCGGGGTGGCCCCGCGCGCGGCCAAGGGGGGTTTCCACCCCCTTGGGAACCCCCGAGGATATTTATCGCACAAAGATGAAGGGGTTAGGGCGCGGCGTTGCGGATCAGATCGGCGGCGCGTTCGGCGATCATGATCGTCGGCGCATTGGTATTGCCGCTGACCAGTCTTGGCATCACGCTGGCATCGACCACCCGCAGGCCCTTGATCCCGTGGACCCTCAGATCGGCATCGGTGACCGCGAGATCATCAACCCCCATGCGGCAGGTGCCCACGGGGTGATAGATCGTATCGGCGCGGTTGCGGATATCGGCCTCGAGCGCCGCATCGCTGCCGTCATGCGGATAGAGCGGCGTGGCGCGCCAGGGGGCGAGGGGCGGGCTGGTGAGCACCTGCTCCATCAGCCGCGCACCGGCCATCAGCACCGGCAGATCGCGGGGATCGGAGAGAAACGCGGGGTCGATCCTAGGCGGCGCGGCGGGATTGGCGGAGGTCAGGCCCACGCGCCCGCGCGACTGCGGGTTGAGCGCGCAGACATGGCAGGAAAACCCGTCCTTGAGGTGCAGCTTGCGCAGGTGGTCATCGACCAGACCGATGACGAAATGCAGTTGCAGGTCGGGGCGGGCCAATGCCGGGTCGGATTTGATAAAGGCCCCGGCCTCGGCCATCGGCGAGGCGAAGAGCCCCTCGCCGGATTTGCGCCACTCAAGACCGGCGCGGGCGAGGCGGGCGAGGCCCTTTGGCCCCAGCCCGACCACATCGGCGCGTTTCGAGGTGTAGCTGATGATATAGTCAAGGTGGTCCTGCAGGTTCTGCCCGACGCCCTCGAGCGCATGTTGCAGCGCAATACCATGGGATTTGAGTTCCGCCTCGGGGCCGATGCCCGAGAGCATCAGAAGTTGCGGCGAGCCGAAAGCACCGGCCGAGAGGATCACCTCGCGGCGCGCCTTGAGGAGCTGTTTGCGGCCGAAATGACGCACAGTCAGGCCGGTGGCGCGGCCTTCGGTCAAGTGAATGCGGGTGGCCAGACGGCGGGTGAGCACGGTCAGATTGGGCCGCGCCATCACCGGATGCAGATAGGCCGCCGCCGTCGAACAGCGCTCGCCCTTATGCTTGCCCTTGTGGAACTGGGTCACCTGATAGAGACCGGCGCCCTCCTGCGTATGGCCGTTGAAATCCTCGTTGCGCGGGATCTGACTGTCCTCGCAGGCGTCGATGAAAGCCTCGCTGATTGCCCGCGGCTGGCGCTGGTCGGCGATTTTCAGCGGCCCGCCGATGGCATGCAGGCCGGAGGCGCCGCGCATATTATCTTCGGCGCGCAAGAAATAGGGCAGGCAGCCGGCCCAGTCCCAGCCCTCGGCGCCGAGATCGGCCCAGAGGTCGTAATCGGCGCGCTGGCCGCGCAGATAGAGCATCGCGTTGATCGCCGAGGAGCCGCCCAGCGCCTTGCCCCGCGGCTGGAACCCGCGGCGCCCGTTGAGACCGGGCTGCGGCGTGGTGTGAAAGGCCCAATTGTGGATCTTCGGGCGGCCCGAGACCATCGAGGCGACCAGGGCGGGGGCGCGAATCAACAGGCTGCGCCCGCTGCCGCCGGCCTCGACAAGGCAGACGCTGACACTCGGGTCCTCGGAGAGCCGCGCGGCCAGCACGCAGCCCGCCGAGCCGCCACCGGCGATCACATAGTCGAATTCCATGCCGCGTGTTGTCCCCCGGAGTTTTGGCGCGCCATCGCCGCGTTTGGCCGCTGTTTTGCGGATTCTGCGCGGAGGCGCCCGCTTTGGCAAGCCGGTCAGGGGGCAAATCGGGGGCAATCAGGGGTTAACCCGTTTCAAGGTTAACGGCGCCGCGTCAGGCCCCGGCGAACCCATCCGCTACCCGCATCTGTGCCACCTCGCGGTGGTTGAAGTTGCGCAGCGGACCGCCAAGACGTTTGAGCGCCGCGGGATTGCCCGCATCCAAGACACCGGCGCGGGTCAATAGCGCGGTGATCGCCGCTTCGGCGCCGCGGGTGCCGCCGTCGATCACCTTCAGCGCGATGCCGAGGTTTTGTTCGGGCAGGATCGCCACAAACACCGCCTCGGCGCCGGTCTTCACCGCCACCTGTCCATTCATCGCGCGCATCAATTCGGTGCAGGCGCGGGTTTCGCCCGCCACCAGCTCGGGATATTTGCCCATCGCCTCGCGCAGACGCACCATCGCGCGACCCCGCGAATCGCCCTCGGTGGCGGCGGCAAACCGGGACATCGCGCGGGCCAGCCCCGCCACAGAGGTGGCGAAATTGGGCGCCGAACAGCCGTCGATGCCGTAACCGGGGCTGTCCTCGCCGGTGATTTCCTCGAAGCTCTGGCGGATGCTGCGCTGCACGATATGGTCGGGCTCGATATACTCGGGCCCGCCGCCGAGATGCTGGTTCAGGGTCAGAAAGCCCGCGTGTTTGCCCGAGCAATTGTTGTGCAACTGGCAGGCGGCATCGCCCGAGCAGATCAGCCGGTCGCGCTCAAGGATATCGGCGGGGTCTTGCACGCCGCAGCGCAGATCCGATTCGCCCAGCCCGAGATCGGCGAGCCAGCGTGATACCGCCTCGACATGAAGCGCCGCGCCCTGATGCGAGGCGCAGGCCAGCGCCAGTTGACGCTCGCTCAGCCCTGCACCGGCGCCCGATTCCAGCAGCGGCATCGCTTGCACCATCTTGCAGCTTGAGCGCGGATAGATCATCGCCGCCGGGTTGCCCCAAGCCTCGATCACCTCACCGGCGCCGTTGGAGATCACCGCATGTCCCAGATGCTGGCTTTCCAGCATCTCGCCGCGCCAGAGCTCCACCAGCGGCACCGCGCCCGCACCGACATCAGCTTTGGCACCAGCTTTGGCCCCGGTTTTTGCCCCCGTTTCGACGTCCATCACCGCCCACCTCCATCACAGTTGCGCAATATTCCGCCAACAGGGGTTTCTCTGCCAGCGAAAAACGCGGTAAGAGGCAATCTACCGGGCAAACCCCTGTTGCGCCAGATGAAAGCCTTGATAGACAGGGCCGGGCGTATGGGGAGTGTGAAACAGGCTGGAGGCTTATAGGCAGATGGCAGCATCGTTGAATTTAGGCGCCGCAGGGCTCGCCTTGGCGCTTATCGCAAGCGGGTTTTCGGCAGCGCCGGTGGCGGCGCAGGAATCGACCAACCGCGTGGCCGTGGAAACCGCGTGGAGCGTGTTCGTTGACGGCACCCCGCGCGAGTGCTGGGCGGTCTCGGCACCGGCTGAGACGGTGAACACGCGCGACGGGCGCGCGGTCTCGGTGCGGCGCGGGGATATCCTGATGTTCGCCACCTACCGGCAAGGGCAGGGCGACGCAGCCGAGATTTCCTTCACCGGCGGCTATCCGTTCCGCGAGGGCTCGACCGTCGAGATGACCGTGGGCGACGACACTTATCAGCTGTTCGTTGATGGCGAATGGGCTTGGGCGGCCTCGCCGGAGGAGGATGCGCGCATCCTCGCCGGGTTGCGCCGTGGCCGCGACGCGGTGCTGGTGGCGTTCTCGTCGCGCGGCACGCGGACGCAGGACACGTTCAACCTGTTCGGCCTGACCGCCGCCACCGAAGAGGCCCAGCGGCGCTGCGCCGAGTAAACAGCGCGCATTGTGTTGCAGATCAAACCGCTGGCCCGAGGGCTGGCGGTTTTTGCGTTTCGGGGGTGAGGTGCGTCCTTCACCCACCCGTCAGGCTCGGGGGCACCCCGGGCCGCGCCCGACCCTCCCCCCGGGAGGGCGCATTGGCGATGGCGGGGTGGCGCAACCGATATGGATGCTTTTGAGCGCGATACGTTGTGGAGACCGTGCAGGCGCCCTCCCAGGGTCAGGCGCGTCCCTCCGCGCTTGACTTGGAGTGGGTGCGCATGGGCGATTGGACCTATAATTTTTCCGCGCTGCGTTCGCCACCCGTCCCGCCCGTGGCCCCCACGGGCCGCGCCCGACCCTCCCCATGGGAGGGCGCCTTGGCGATGTCGGGTGTGGCGGGTGCGGCATTGAAGCTTGTGGGCGCAGTGCATTCTGGCGAGGGCAGGGCGCCCGCCCAGGGTCGAGCGCGTCCCTTCGTGCTATGCGTCGAGCGGGTGTTCTGAGATTACCGGCGCTAAGGGGTTCCGCGCAACATCACCCACCGGTCCCGCCCGGGGGCACCCCGGGCCGCGCCCAACCCTCCCCACGGGAGCGAGCCGCGCATTGCCGGACCGCGGGATGGCGGTCCAACGGCGGAACGAAGCGCTTTATGCCACGTTCCACATCCATCATCTGAACGAAGTACCCAGCGGCAACAGATCGCCAGCCCGGGGGGGGCGGTCCCCGCTCTCGGCGATAATTCATTGAATAATCGCCTGCCGCGTCGGTGGGACGATGCGCGGCGGCTTACGCCTTGATTCCGCGCGAGGCGCATTGGCAATGTGGTTCGCCGCCTAACCGACATGGATGCTTTTGAGTGCGATGCTTTGTGGAGGCGAGGGCAGGCGCCCACCCAGGGTCAGGCGCGTCCCTTCGTGCTATGCGTCGAGTGGGGGCTCTTAGGTAACTGGCGCTGATAGCTATCGAGCGACATCACCCACCCGTCCCGCCCTTCGTGCCAAGCGCAGCACCCCCTGATGCGCGGCGCTTCGCCCCCCTAGATCACTTTGCACCGCCTTGCCCTGTTCAGGCCGCGCGAAATGCACTATATGCCTCGGGTATTTTCCTGAACCCACGGCTTTGACATGACCGGCACCGCGCCCATCACCCAAGATGTTCTCACCCTCCCGCGCAAGGCGCCCGAGGGCGGCAAGCCGAATCTGATCGGCATGACCCGCGTGCAACTGCGTGAGGCGCTGATCGCCCAGGGCACGCCCGAGAAACAGGCGAAGATGCGCGAGGGGCAGATCTGGCAGTGGCTCTATCATTGGGGCGTGCGCGATTTCGAGGTGATGACCAACCTGTCGAAAGACTACCGCGCGATGCTCGCCGAGGCCTTCGAGATCCGCCTGCCCGAGATTGTCACCCGTCAGGTCTCGGCCGATGGCACCCGCAAATATCTGCTGCGCATTGACGGCGGCCATGAGGTCGAAACCGTCTATATCCCCGAAGAGGGGCGCGGCACGCTGTGCATTTCCTCGCAAGTCGGTTGCACGCTGACCTGTTCGTTTTGCCACACCGGCACCCAGAAACTGGTGCGCAATCTGACCACCGCCGAGATTGTCGGGCAGATCATGATCGCCCGCGATGACCTTGAGGAATGGAATATCCCCGGCGAGCCGCGGCGCGAGGACCGGATGATCTCGAATGTGGTGCTGATGGGCATGGGCGAGCCGCTTTATAACTTCGAGAATGTGCGCGACGCGATGCGGATTGTGATGGACGGCGAGGGGATTTCCCTCTCGCGCCGCCGCATCACCCTCTCGACCAGCGGCATCGTGCCCGAGATCGCCCGCACCGCCGAGGAAATCGGCTGTCTTCTGGCGGTGAGCTTTCACGCCACCACCGACGAGACCCGCGATAAATTGGTGCCGATCAACAAAAAGTGGAACATCGAGGCGCTGTTGGGCGCGCTGCGCGAGTATCCGCGGCTGTCGAATTCCGAGCGGATCACCTTTGAATATGTGATGCTCAAGGGGATTAATGACACCGACGCCGATGCGCGGCGGCTGGTGAAGCTGATCCGCGGTATTCCCGCCAAGATCAACCTGATCCCGTTCAATGAATGGCCCGGTGCGCCCTATGAGCGCTCGGATTGGGAGCGGATCGAGGCCTTTGCCGACATCATTTTCAAAGCCGGTTACGCCAGCCCGATCCGCACTCCGCGCGGCGAGGATATCATGGCCGCTTGCGGGCAGCTCAAATCCGCCACCGAGCGGGGCCGCAAATCGCGCGCCCAGATCGCGGCGGAAGCGGCGGGTGGGGCTGCCGGGTCGGCGGGTGTTTCTGCCGGTGTTTCTGCCGGTGTTTCCGCCGGGGTCTCTGGCGCCTGATGGTCCCCGGCCTGCTTCTCTTGGTGGTGATCGGGGCGGCAGCGGGTCTGCTGGCGACGCGTTTGATGCGGGTGAATGTCGACCTGCCAAGCGCGATGGGCATCGGGGTGCTGGGCGCGCTGTTCGGCGGCTTGGTGCTGCGGCTGATCCTGACCGCCGGCGGCTGGATGGTGACCTTCGTGCTGGCCGTCGCGGGCGCAATGGCGCTGATCTGGATCTGGCAGTTCCTGCGGAAATAGGGCGGGGCTGTTTGGCGCCGAATAACCGCGACACCGCCGCGCTTCGTCCCACTGCCGCGGCAAGACTTTTGCCGAGGCCAAACTCATCCGTGCCGCAGGCCAATCTGCAAGCGCTGGCAAGTTGCTCTCCCATTGCGCGGAATCAAGGCGTAGCCGCCGCGCATCGCCAGACCGCCCTCACGGGCTGGCGATCTGTTGCCGCAGGCGCTTCGTTCAGATGATGGAAGTAGAACGCGCCATAAAGCTCTTAGCTCAACGTGCGGTCGCCATCCCGCGGTCTGGCGATGCGCGGCTCGTGTTGTGCTCTGTGACGGGCAGGGTGCAGTACGAGGGCTAGCCCTATTCCCACGATGCAGTGTAACAAGGCGCAAATCGCCGTTCATCGTCTCGCCGACGCGGCGGATCTTTTCAACGAATGAGCAAGATCGCCCGCACATTACGCATTTCGCACGGAATCAAGGCGAAGCCGCCGTGCATCGCCAGACCGCCCCCCCGGGCTGGCGATTTGGTTGAACTTGGAGCGTCGCTTTGATGATGGACGGAGTTTGCTGCCATAAAGCGCGCTGCTCAACGGTCGGTCGCCATCCCGCGGTCTGGCGCTGCTCGGCTAACATTGTGCTCAGATTTTAGCTTGAATGGTACAGTGATACAGGCGCTTCGACTCTTCCTCTACGCGCGGAATCAAGGCGTAAGCCGCCGCGCATCGCCAGACCGCCCGCACGGGCTGGCGATATGTTGTCGTAGGCGCTTCGTTCAGATGATGGATGTGGAACGCACCATAAAGCACATCGTTCCAAGGTCGCATCGCCACCCCGCGGTCTGGCGATGCGCTCCGTTGCGAAAGTTGAATCGCGCTGCTGGGAACGGTGAAAGGCGAAGGGGGCGTTGCCCCCGTCTTGGCCTGCGGCCAATTCATCCCTCAGGATATTTGCGGCACAAAGATGGGCGCGCAACCGTGAGGCTCACCCCTCGTTCGGGCGCACCCGTGCGGCGGATTTATCGGCGAAGGCGGCAAGGCGGGCGCGGCTGGCGGGTTGGGTGTTGACGATCCCCGCCACCACCGCCTCGGCATAGGCCGCATCCATTGCCGACATATTCTGCATATGGCTGATCGCCGAGCAGATCGCGAAATTCGATAGGGGCGGGTTCGAGGCAGCAGCGCGGGCCAGCTCATAGGCTTTGGCCTCGCTGTCCTCGACCAGATATTGCGCCAGACCCAGCGCGATTGCCTCCTCGCCCTGATAGACGCGGCCGGTCAGCATCATGTCGATCATCCGGTCCTTGCCGACCAGATCGGCGACGCGGATCGTCGCACCGCCGCCGGTAAAGAGCCCGCGCTGGCCCTCGGGCAGGGCGAAATAGGTCGAATGATCCGCCACCCGGATATGCGCTGACGACGCCAGTTCCAGCCCGCCGCCGACCACCGCCCCTTTGAGCGCGGCAATCACCGGCACGCCGCCGTATTCCATCTTGTTGAACGCCTCATGCCAGCGCAGGCAGACATGCATGAAGTCTTCGGGGCGGCGGTCCTCGGTATGGTGCTCGACCAGATCGAGACCGGCGCAGAAATGCGTGCCCTCGGCGCGCAGCACCACGGCGCGCACACCTGCGCGGGGCACCACGGTGAAGATATCGATCAGCTCGTCAACGGTATCGGCGTTGAGCGCATTGCGCTTGTCGGCGCGGTTCAGCGACAGGGTGGCGATCCCCTCGTCGTCGAGGGTCAGCGTGGTGAAGGTCAGGTTCAGATCGTCGAGATGTTTCATGGCGCGCCCTTTGCTTTGCGCGGCAAATTAGGCGGCGCGGTGCGGTCTTGTCCAGTGAGGACGCCGCGTCGGAGAGGATTTGGCTGCGGGACTTTGCGCGTGGAGTGTCTGCGGTTCAACCGTCAGGCTTTTGGGACCACGGGCCGCGCCCGACCCTCCCCACTGGGCGCAAGCCGCGCATCGCTAGACCGCGGGATGGCGATGCAACGACGGAACAACGCACTTTATGGTGCGTTCCACTCCCATCACCTGAACGAAGCGCCCGCGGCAACAGATCGCCAGCCCGATGGGGCGGTCTGGCGATGCGTGGCGGCTTCGCCTTGATTCCACGCAAGGTGCATTTGCGGTGTCATTCGCTATGCGGCTAGCGTTCTTGCTTTTGCGTGCAGGGCGTTACGGCAAGTGCAGGGCGTCCATCCAGTGTCGGGCGCGACCCTTGCCCTTGGAGGTGCTTCGGTTCAATCGTCAGGCTCGTGGGAACCACGGGCCGCGCCCGACCCTCCCCATGGGAGGGCGCCTTGGAGGTGTCACGCGCCGTGCAACCGACATTCGTGCTTCTGAGCGCAGCGCGTTGTGGCGACGGTGGGGCGCCCACCCAGGGTCGGGCGCGGCCCTGTGCCTTGAGCAATTCCAGTTCCACTGGCGGGCGCAAATCTATTCTCATGGGGGCACTCCGGCTGAGCCTTCGGGCGCCACGTTTCCCAGCAACTTCCCCGCACCGCGCCCCCCGCAAGGCGCTTTATTCCCGCCCCGCCGACCTCCATCGCCCGCCGGTGCTTTTCTCTCGGCTGCAACCTGATATGAAGCAGCGACCCTTTGCGAACCGGAAGCCCCATGTCCCAGACCTTTCGCCTGACCCTTGCCCAGCTCAACCCCACCGTTGGCGCCCTGCGCGCCAATGCCGATCTCGCCCGCGAAGCCTGGCGCGAGGCGCGTGCGGCCAAGGCGGATATGATCGCCTTCCCCGAGATGTTCCTGACCGGCTACCAGACCCAGGATCTGGTGCAGAAACCGGCCTTTGCCCGCGACGCGATGGCGGTGATTGCCGAACTGGCGGCAGACTGCGCCGAGGGGCCGGCGATCGGCATCGGCGCGCCGCATCTCGATGGCGAGCTGCTGTTCAACGCTTACTACGTGCTGCAAGAGGGGCGGATTTCGGCGGTGGTGAAGAAACACACATTGCCCAATTACATGGTGTTTGACGAAAAGCGCCTGTTCACTGCCGCTGATATCTCCGGCCCCTACCGCGTCGGGCCTTTGGTGATCGGCTCGCCGATCTGCGAGGATGCCTGGTTTGACGAGGTGCCCGAGGCGCAGGCGGAATCCGGCGCGCAGATCCTGCTGGTGCCCAATGGCTCGCCCTATTCGCGCGGCCGCCATGACACGCGCATCGACCATATGGTGGCGCGGGTGGTCGAGACCGGATTGCCGCTGGTCTATGTCAATCTCATCGGCGGGCAGGATGATCAGGTGTTTGACGGCTCCAGCTTTGTGCTCAATGCGCGCGGCCATATGACCCATCTACTGCCCGGATTTACCCAAGCCATCGCCCATGTCGATTTCATCGAAGGCGACGACGGCTGGCAGGTGACGCCCGGCGATCTGGCGCCGATGCCCGAGGACTATGAGCGCGACTATCACGCGATGGTCACCGGCACCCGGGATTACCTGCAGAAATCGGGCTTCCAGCGGGTGCTCTTGGGCCTCTCGGGGGGGATCGATTCGGCGCTGGTGGCGGCGATTGCCGCCGATGCGCTGGGGCCCGAAAATGTGCATTGCATCATGCTGCCCTCGGAATACACCTCAGAGCATTCCTTGGAAGACGCCGAGCAGGTGGCGCAGGCGCTGGGCGTCAAACTCGATGAAATCGCGATTTCCGGTCCGCGCGCGGCGGTGACACAGGCGCTGGCACCGCTGTTTGACGGGCTGCCCGAGGATCTGACCGAGGAGAACATCCAGTCGCGGCTGCGCGGCGTCCTGCTGATGGCGGTGTCGAATAAACTCGGCGCGATGGTGCTGACCACCGGCAATAAATCCGAGGTCGCGGTCGGCTATGCGACGATCTACGGCGATATGAACGGCGGGTTCAATCCGATCAAGGATCTTTATAAAACCCGCGTCTTCGAGACCTGCCGCTGGCGCAATGCCAATTACCGCGACTGGATGAAAGCCCCCGAGGGCGAGGTGATCCCCACGCGGGTGATCGACAAACCGCCCTCGGCGGAACTGCGCGCCGATCAAAAGGACGAGGACAGCCTGCCGCCCTATGAGGTGCTGGATGTGATCCTTGAGGGGCTGTTGGACCGCGATCTTTCCGTCGCGGAACTGGTTGCCGAGGGGCTCGACCGCGAGACGGTCAAACGCATCGAGCATCTGATCTACATTTCGGAATGGAAACGCTATCAGGCCGCGCCCGGTGTGCGGCTGAGCACCCGCGCGCTGCATCTCGACCGGCGCTATCCGATGGTCAACCGCTGGCGCGACCCCTCGTAACGCGCACCCCTTATTCAGTCCTGTCGGCAAGTTGATGCTATCGCCCGCGCCGCCTTGCGTCTGCAGGCTTTTCTTGAGGAACGGTTAACGTTATGCTGCGTGGAAAAAGAGCACCCGGGTCATTCGGGGCGCGGATAAGCCATGCGGGCGCGGGATCAGCGGCGCACCGCAGCAGGCACGAGGGCAGAATGGTAAGAGCAGGCAGCAGCGTAAACCCGCGAACCGCCCTGATCCTTGTTGGCGCATTGGCGCTGGCAGGCTGTCAGATGGCAACCGGCGAAGGCCCCTCGGGGGCGCCCTCGGCCAGTGGCTCCGCCGCCACCGCGGGCACGGCAAGCGCCGGCCAGCGGGTGATCGAGCGCGATATCGAAGCGCCGGATGTGTTCCAGATCGAAGAAGCAGGCCTGTGGGACGGACGCCCGTCCTTGGGCGGCGTCTGGGTGGCGCATCCCGGCGTTGGCGATCCTGAGCGCGCGATGATTCGCAACGCCGCCACCGGTGCCAGCGTGATCGGTGCCCTGTTCCGCCGCGAGCGGGAAAATCCGGGGCCGCGGTTCCAGATTTCCTCGGAAGCGGCGAATGCGCTGGGCATCCTGCCCGGGGCGCCCACCGAAATCGCGGTGACCGCATTGCGCCTGCAGCGGGTCGAGATCGAACTCGAGCCGGTCGAAGAGGCGGGCACCGCCGCCGAGGAAACATTGGCGCTGGCTGCGGTCGAGACGGGTGACGCCGCAGCGGATGCCGCAGGCGCCGCCGTCGCGCAGCCGATGGGCGCGCCGCAGGGGCAGGTCGAAATCACCTCGGAAGAGCCTGAGCGCCGCGGCCTCTTTGGTCTCTTCCGGCGCCGCGGGCCCGAGCCGGATACCAGTATTGCCCAGACCACGCTGGCCCCCGCCGCCGGCGCCGCGACCGTGGCCGCCGGTGGCACCGCTGTTGCCGCAAACGCCGCTACCACAACCGCCGCCGAGCCGCCGCGTGAGCGTCGCGGGTTGCGCGGCTTGTTCAGCCGCCGCCCTGCCGAGCCCGAGACCACGCCCGCGCCCGACACCACGATGATCGCGCTGCCCGAGACCGCCGCAACCACCGCGCCAGCCCCCGCGCCGCAGCCGCAAGGCCCGCGTATCGACCGGCCCTTCGTGCAGATCGGCATCTTCAGCGTCGAGCAAAACGCGATCAATTCGCGCAGCCAGATGCAGCGCGCCGGTCTGAGCGCGGAAATCCGTCGCGGACGGGTGGGCGAGAACCTGTTCTGGCGGGTGGTCGTCGGTCCGGCGGGCACCACCTCCGAGCGCGCGGCGATCTTGCAGCAGGTGCGCGGAATGGGATTTGCCGATGCCTATGCGGTATCGCGCTAACCTGTGACCAGCGGCGCCGCTCCCGACAGGCGCCGCCGCTGGCAAGTTGAGACAAGGGCCAGCCGAACCCCGGAGTGCTGAAATCCCGACCGCTGAAATCCGGGCCAGCCGAAATCAAGCCGGTTTGATATCCATGTCATTTGAAAACCCTGCCCGATTGGCGCTAAACTGTCGGGCAGCGGAGCAAGACCAGTAACACCCTCCAAAGACCCGACCGAGACCACACCGAGACACCGTAAAGACCAAGGCACGACGGGCCCGCGCGACCATTCCCCGCGCGCCCGCTGCCGGAACAAAGGAGACGCTCATGCCGTTTGGCTTCCTGCGCGCCATACTCGCCACATCGCTGGTCATTGCACTGGCCGGGACCGCCACGGCCCAATCCCCCTATGGGGGGCGGGCGCCGAATTATTATGTCGTGGATGCGGGCACCGGACAGGTGCTGGCCGAGCAAAACGCCGATATCCCGCTGCCTCCGGCCTCGATGTCGAAACTGATGACCCTCGCCATGCTGTTTGATTCGCTGCGTGACGGGCGGGTGCAGATGTCGACCACATGGACGGTCTCGCGCCGCGCCCATGAGATGGGCGGCTCCAGCATGTTCTTGGAAACCCGCCACCGGCCCACCACCGAAGACCTGATCCGCGGCATTGCCGTGCTGTCGGGCAATGATGCGGCGGTGGCCGTGGCCGAGGGGCTGGGCGGCACCGAAGAGGCCTTTGCGGTGATGGCACAGCGCCGCGCCGAGCAATTGGGCATGACCGACACCTCGATCGCCAATGCCTCGGGCTGGCCCAGTCCGCACCACCGGATGAGCCTGCGCGACCTTGGCATTCTGGCCGAATATCTGATCGAAGAGCACAGCGAATACTATCATTACCTCGGCGAACGCGACTTCACCTGGAACGAGATCACCCAGCCCAACCGCGTGCCGCTGCTGGAGGCGGGGTTGGGGCTTGACGGGTTGAAAACCGGCCATACCGAAGAGGCAGGCTATGCGCTGACCGGTTCCGCGCGCCAAGGCAGTCGCAGGGTGATTTTCGCCTTTTCGGGGCTCAATGACGCCGGTGAACGCAGCACCGAAGCCGAGCGCATCATCAACTGGGCCTTCCGCCAGTTCTCGCAGCTTGATCTGATCGAGGCGGGGCAGCCAGTGGCGGTCGCCGATGTCTGGATGGGCGCGGTCGATACGGTGCCCTTGGTGCCGGTGCAGGATGTCTCGATCCTGATGCCGATGATGGCCGGTGGCGAATTATCGGCGCGGGTTGAATATGACGGGCCGGTGGCGGCGCCGGTGATCGACGGGCAGGAGTTGGGCCGCTTGATCATCGAGGTTGACGGGATGACCCCCTATGTCGCGCCTCTGGTCGCCGGTGCCGATGTGGAACAGGGCGGGTTCATGCCGCGGATCCGCACCGCCGCGATGGTGCTGGGCTCGCAGCTGGGGATCTGGCAGCCGTGAGCGCCGGGCCTCGCGGGACATTCATCAGCTTCGAAGGGATCGACGGCTCGGGCAAATCCACCCAAGCGCGGCTTCTGGCCGAGGCGTTGGGCGCCGAACTGACCCGCGAACCCGGCGGCTCGACCGGCGCCGAGGAAATCCGCCGCCTGTTGGTCGCAGGCGACGCGGGGCGCTGGTCGCCCGAGACCGAAATCCTGCTGTTCACCGCCGCGCGCCGCGATCATCTGGAGAAAACCATCCGCCCCGCGCTGGCGGCCGGACAGGTGATCATCTCGGACCGTTTCGCCGATTCGACGCGGGTCTATCAGGGCGTGGCGCGGGCGACGCTGGGGCAGATGGTCGATATGCTGCACGCCGAGATGATCGGTATTGACCCCGATCTAACCTTTGTCATTGATATGGACCCGCAGACCGCGCTGACCCGTGGCCTCGCACGCGACTCGGGCGAGGATAGGTTTGAATCTCTGGGCCTCGAGTTCCAGCAAAAACTACGCGCGGGGTTTCGCGCCCTGAGCGTGGATTACCCCGCCCGCGTGCAGGTGATCGACGGTGACCGTCCGGTCGAGGTGATCGCCGCCGAGGTCTTGGACCGCGCGGTGGCCTATATCATCGAGCATGAGACCGATTCAGAGCGCGATACCGAGCCAAATCATGACTGACACCGCCCTAGAGCCCGACCGCATCGAGGGTGCCCCGCATCCGCGCGAGACCCAGCGGTTGTTTGGCCAAGACGCCGCCGAGCAGGAGTTTCTGCGCAGCTTTGCGCAGGGCCGGATGCATCACGGCTGGCTGATCACCGGCCCGCGCGGCGTCGGCAAGGCCAGTCTCGCATGGCGTCTGGCGCGGTTCCTTCTGGCCGAGGAAGAGGGCGCGGGCGGCGGCATGTTCGGCCCGCCCGAGACGCTGGATATCTCCCCCGATCACCCCGTCGCGCACCGGATTGCCGCCGGGTCCGACCCCGGATTGCTGCCGATCCGCCGCAGCGTCGATGAGAAAACCGGCAAGCTGCGCAGCCAGATTGTGGTTGATGATGTGCGCAAGCTGCGTGGGTTCTTTGGCCTCAGCGCCACCGATGGCGGGCGCCGCGTGGTGATTGTCGATCCCGCCGACGAGATGAACGCCTCCGCCGCCAATGCGCTGTTGAAACTGCTCGAGGAACCCCCTGCGGGCGCGATGCTCTTGCTGGTCTCGCATCAACCCTCGAAACTCCTGCCAACAATCCGCTCGCGCTGCCGCGAATTGCGCCTGCGGCCGCTGAATGCCGAGGATATGACCCACGCGCTCACGCAGGCGGTGGGGCAGGCCGATGACGGGGTTGCATTGGCGCAGCTTTCGGGGGGCTCGGTCGGTGAGGCGATCCGCATGACCTCGGGCGACGGGCTGGCGCTTTATGCCGAGATCATCGCCATGCTCGGCCATCTGCCGCGCCTGCCACGCCCGCAATTGCGCAAACTCGCCGAAAGCGCGGGCGGACGCGGCGCCGAACAGCGCTTTGACCTGATGGTGCGGCTGTTTGATCTGGCGCTGTCACGGATTGCCCGCGCGGGCGCCACCGGCCAAGCCATGCCCGAGGCCGCGCCCGATGAGGCGCAGGTGATCGCGCGGCTGGCGCCGACCCCGCAGATCGCACGGCTCTGGGCCGAACAGGCGGCGGAATTGGGCGCAAGGGCGCGGGCGGCGCGGGCGGTCAACCTTGACCCCGCTGCTTTGGTGCTTGATATGTTTCTGCGATTGGAAGCCGCCACCGCCAAAGCGCTCGGCTGACCGCAGACCAGCAAGCCGGACACCAGAATGACCCCTCAGATCGTCGACAGCCACACGCATCTCGATTTCCCCGATTTCGACGAGGAGCGCGATGCGATTGTCGCCCGCGCCGTTGAGGCGGGGGTCACGCGGATGGTGACGATCTGCACGCGGCTGAAAAACGAGCCCCGCGTGCGCGCGATTGCCGAGACCTATGCGCCGGTGTTCTATGCCGCGGGCACCCATCCGATGTCCGCCGCCGAAGAGCCGATGGCCACGGTCGAGGAATTGGTGGCGCTGGCACAGCATCCGAAATTCGTCGGCATTGGCGAGACCGGGCTGGATTACCATTACACCGCCGAGAGCGCGGCGGTGCAGCAGGAGAGCCTGCGCATTCATATCGAGGCCGCGCGCCAGACTGGCTTGCCGCTGATCATCCACGCCCGCGCCGCCGATGAGGATATGGCCCGCATTCTGAGTGAGGAGCACCGCGCCGGTGCGTATTCCTGCGTGATGCATTGCTTTTCCTCCAGTGCGGAACTGGCGCAGGCGGCGCTCGATTTGGGGTTTTACCTCTCCGCCTCAGGGATCGCTGCCTTCCCGCGCTCGAAAGAGCTGCGCGAGATTTTCGCCGCCGCGCCGGTAGACCGCATCCTCGTGGAGACCGACGCGCCCTATCTGGCCCCGCCACCGCACCGCGGGCGGCGCAATGAGCCCGCCTATACCGCCCATACCGCCCGCGCCATCGCGCCGCTATGGGAGATGGAATTCCCCGATTTCGCCCGCCAGACCAGCGAAAATTTCGACCGGCTGTTCACCAAAGCTGCAAGCGCCACGATCACAGATCAAGGACAGGCCACGTAATGGCGCTGCTCAGGGCCACGATACTGGGCTGCGGCTCGTCTGGCGGGGTGCCAAGGCTGGGCGGTGAATGGGGCGCCTGTGACCCCGCGAACCCGCGCAATAGGCGGCGGCGCTGCTCGATGTTGCTGGAACGCGACGGGCCCGAGGGCACCACGCGGGTCTTGATCGACACCTCGCCGGATATGCGCGACCAGCTTTTGGGCGCAGGGGTCGGCGAACTTGATGCGGTTGCCTATACCCATAGCCATGCCGATCACGTCCACGGGATTGATGACCTGCGGATGATCGTGTTCAACACCCGCAAACGCCTGCCGGTCTGGGCCGACGGGCCGACGCAGGACGCACTCCTGTCGCGGTTCGGCTATGCTTTTGTGCAGCCCGCAGGCTCGCCCTATCCGCCGATCTTGGACCTGCACACGATTGATGGCGCCTTTACCATTGAGGGCGCCGGCGGGCCGATCACCCTGCATCCGTTCCGCGCCGATCACGGCAGTATGGATGCGCTGGGGTTTCGGGTCGGCGGGTTGGCCTATCTGCCCGATGTGGTGCGTATCCCCGAGGAAAGCTGGCGGATGCTGGACGGGTTGGAATGCTTCGTCGTCGATGCGCTGCGCCGCAAACCGCATCCGACCCATGCCCATCTGGCGCTGACGCTGGAATGGATTGAACGCGCCGCACCAAAACGCGCGGTGCTGACCAATATGCATGTCGATCTCGATTACGCGACGCTGGAGGCCGAGACGCCCGATCATATCACGCCGGCCTATGACGGGCTGGTGATCGAGGTCGGCCTATGAGCCGAGGGGCGCCCTGATATGCAAGCGCTTCTCGATGTCATCCTGCCGGTGTTTCTGGTTGTCGCGGCGGGCTATGCGGCAACCTGGCGCGGGCTGATGGGCGAGACGGCGGTCGAAGCGCTGATGACATTTGCCCAGAGCATTGCGATTCCGGTGATGCTGTTTCTGGCGCTGACCCGGCTTGATCTGGGGCAGGTGTTTGAATGGCGGCTGTTGTTGAGTTTCTACACCGGCGCGCTGGGCGGGTTTCTGGCCGGGCTTCTGGGCACGCGGTTTCTCTTCGGGCGCGATTGGGAGGATGCGGTGGCGGTGGGTTTCCTCTGCCTGTTCTCGAACTCGGTGCTTTTGGGGCTGCCGATTTCGGAGCGCGCCTACGGCGAGCCCTCGCTGGTCTTTAACTATGCGATCATCTCCATGCACGCGCCGTTTTGCTATGCGGTCGGGATCATGGCGATGGAGGGGGTGCGGGCGCGCGGGGCGGGGCTTTTGCGCACCTCGGGGCGGGTGGCCAACGCGCTGATCCGCAACCCTCTGGTGATCGGTATCGGGCTGGGCGCGCTGGTCAATCTGGCCGGGATCACCCTGCCCGGTGCGGTGATGGACGGTGCCGGTCTGCTGGCGCAGGCGGGGCTGCCGGCGGCGCTGTTTGGTCTCGGCGGGGTGCTTTGGCGCTATAAGCCCGAGGGGGATTTTCGCCTGATCGCCTATGCGGTGGCGGTCTCGCTCTTGCTGCATCCGCTGGTCACCTGGAGCATGGGGCATCTGCTGGCGGTCGAGCCCGCCCCCTTCCGCGCCGCCGTGGTCACCGCCGCCATGGCGCCGGGGATCAACGCCTATCTCTTTGCCAATATGTATGGGCGCGCCAAACGGGTGGCGGCCTCGACGGTGCTGGTGGCGACCTGCATGTGTGTGGTTTCGGCTTGGGGGTGGATGGCGGTGCTGGGGTGAAGCGGGGCGGCGCTTGGGGGCATCGAGCCCCCGCGCGCCGCATGGGGCCCGCCCCATACGCGGCCAAGGGGGTTTTCCACCCCCTTGGAGACCCCCGAGGATATTTAGGGCATAAAGTGGGGTTAACGCGTCGCGCTCAATGAGATTAGAGCGTTCGCCGGTTGGCGTGAGGCAGCTATGGCAAAGCCAATGCGTTCACGCCAACCGGTGAATTCAATCGGGCGCGGCATGCCCTAGGCGGTGGGCAATTCGTAGCCGTCGAAATCCTCGCGCAGTTTGTTCTTCTGCATTTTGCCGGTGGCGCCGAGGGGGATATCGCTGACGAAAGCGACATCATCGGGCAGCCACCATTTGGCGACCTTACCGTCGAAATAGCCGAGGATCTCGTCCTTGCTGGCCTCCATACCCGGCTTCAGCATCACCACCAAGAGCGGGCGCTCGTCCCATTTCGGATGCGGGATCGCGATACAGGCGGCCATGGCAATTGCCGGATGGCCCATGGCGATATTCTCGATGTCGATCGAGGAGATCCACTCGCCACCGGATTTGATCACATCCTTGGTGCGGTCGGTGATATGCATGAACCCCTCGGGGCTGATCGTCGCCACATCACCGGTCGGAAACCAGCCCAGCCCGGCGCTGTCAAAGCGCAGCGGCCCGTCGCCCTCGCGGTTGTAATAGCTGTCGAGCACCCACGGCCCGCGGACCAACAGCTCGCCCGAGGCTTTGCCGTCCCATGGCAGTTCCGCCCCCGCCTCGTCGATGATTTTCATATCAACGCCGTAGATCGCCCGGCCTTGGGTGTTTTTCACCGCGAGGATCTCTTCGGGCGAAAGGTCCAGCTGCGTGCCGGTGAGGGTGCTGACCGTGCCCAGAGGGCTCATCTCGGTCATCCCCCAAGCGTGCAGCACGGTGACATCGTAGTCTTCTTCAAAAGCGCGCAGCATCGCCGGCGGGCAGGCCGAGCCGCCGATCACCGTGCGCCGCATGCTGGTGAATTTGCCACCACTGGCCTCGACATGCGCCAAGAGCCCCTGCCAGACCGTGGGCACGCCTGCCGCCACGGTGACGCCCTCGGCCTCGAAGAGATCATGCAGCGATTTACCGTCGAGCGCCGGCCCCGGAAACACCAGTTTCGCGCCAACCAGACAGGCGGAATAGGGGATGCCCCAGGCGTTGACATGGAACATCGGCACCACCGGCAGCACCGCATCGCGCGACGAGAGGTTGAGCGCATCGGGCACCGCCGCGCCGTAGGAATGCAGCACCGTCGAGCGGTGGGAGTAGAGCACGCCCTTGGGATTGCCGGTGGTGCCCGAGGTGTAGCACAGCGACGACGCGGTGTTCTCGTCGAACTGCGGCCAGTCGTAATCCTCCGAGGCACCCTCGAGCAGATCCTCATAGCACAGCAGATTCGGAATACCGGTCTCGGCAGGCATATGATCGCGGTCGGCCATTAGCACGAAATGCTTGATCGTCGAGAACCGCTTGGCCGTCGCCTCGACCAGCGGCAGGAAGGTTAGATCGAAACACAGCACCTGATCGCCCGCGTTATCGGCAATCCAGACCAGTTGATCGGGATGCAGACGCGGGTTCAGCGTGTGCAGCACCAGCCCCGAACCCGAGGCGCCGTAGTAAAGCTCCATATGCCGGTAGCCGTTCCAGGCCAGCGTGCCGACCCGCTGCGAGGCCGAGAGCCCGAGACCGGCCAGCGCATTGGCCAGCCTGCGCGCCCGCGACGCCAGTTCGCGGTAGGTATAGCGGTGGATATCGCCTTCGACACGGCGCGAGACGATCTCGCGGTCGCCGTGGTGGCGTTCGGCATGTACCAACAGGCTGGAAATCAGCAGCGGCTGGCTCATCATTTGACCAAGCATTCGGGCCTCCCTTTTTGCCGACAATGGGTAGGCAATTGCCGCGCGTGGTCAAGGGAGGGTGGCGAAACTGGGCGAATTGTGACTTCGCGTCATCGAAATCCGCAGGGATACGGGGCAGGGCGCGGGGAGAAATTCACTTTCAGGGCTTGAGCGCGGCGGCGCGGCTGCTATGACGGGGCGGGGGCCGCTTGCTGGAATCGGTAGACAGACCGGACTTAAAATCCGTTGCTCGTATGGGCGTGTGGGTTCAAGTCCCACAGCGGCCACCATTTTTACCCAGATATCCGCCATAGGGCGGCGGTTTCGCGGGGCTTTGCGCGCGTTTCACGCTGCGATTTTGGCGCGGATACCGGGCGTAACGATTTGTTAACCCTGCTCAATCACCATGATCCTGCAGATAATGCTTGTAATGTTCTCACTTTGTCCGCATATATGGCTGGAACACATGGCGAACAAACGCCGTATTGCTGCCCGCAGCGGGCTATGAAATAAGAGGTCAACCCTATGGCAACCGCGAGCCTTCTTGACATGACCGATAAACGTGCCGCCGATAAACAAAAGGCGCTGGACTCCGCTCTAGCGCAGATTGAGCGCCAATTTGGCAAAGGCTCGATCATGAAACTGGGCGCCGATAATCCGGTCGCCGAGATCGCCTCCACCTCGACCGGCTCTTTGGGGCTGGATATCGCGCTGGGCATTGGTGGGCTGCCGAAAGGCCGCATCATCGAGATTTACGGGCCGGAAAGCTCGGGTAAAACCACGCTGACCCTGCATGTGCTGGCCGAAGAGCAGAAAAAAGGCGGGATCTGCGCCTTTGTCGACGCCGAACACGCGCTGGATCCGCAATACGCCAAGAAATTGGGCGTGAATCTGGACGAGCTGCTGATTTCGCAGCCCGACACCGGTGAACAGGCGCTCGAAATCGTCGATACATTGGTGCGCTCGGGCGCGGTCAGTGTGATTGTCGTCGATTCGGTCGCCGCCCTGACCCCGAAGTCCGAGCTTGAGGGCGATATGGGTGACAGCAGCGTCGGCGTTCACGCCCGTCTGATGAGCCAGGCAATGCGCAAACTCACCGGCTCGATCTCGCGCTCGAACACGATGGTGATTTTCATCAACCAGATCCGCATGAAGATCGGCGTGATGTTCGGCTCGCCCGAAACCACCACCGGCGGCAATGCGTTGAAATTCTACTCCTCGGTGCGTCTGGACATCCGCCGCATCGGCGCGATCAAGGACCGCGATGAAATCGTCGGCAACGCCACCCGCGTGAAAGTGGTGAAAAACAAGGTCGCGCCGCCGTTCAAACAGGTCGAATTCGACATCATGTATGGCGAAGGCATCTCGAAAACCGGTGAGCTTTTGGATATCGGCGTGAAGGCCGGTGTCGTGGAGAAATCCGGCTCCTGGTATTCCTATGGCGATGAGCGAATCGGTCAGGGGCGTGAAAACGCGAAGAATTACCTGAAAACCAATCCGACCATCGCGCTGGAGATCGAAGACAAGATCCGCGCCGCCAACGGGCTGGATTTCGATCTCGACCGCAGTGATGGTGAAGTGCTGGATGAGTGACGGGTAGACCTGCGTCACCGCGATTAGATAGGCCGCCCGTTGTGCAAACGGGCGGCTTTTTTATTGCAAGACGGTAGGAATTTCGCCCGCGCAATGCGCAAAGGGCCGCGCCCGACCCTTGGGTGGGCGCAGGTGTCGGCGCCACAACGCGGTGCACCTCAAAGCATCCATGTCGGATGAGCCGCCCCGAATTTCGCCAAAGCGCCCTCCCGGGGTGAGGGTCGGGCGCGGCCCGGGGTTCCCCCGTGCGAGCCAGCGGATAGGTGGCATCTCAAAACCCGTCCAACCGCCACCGATCCCCGGAACTGCGCCTGTTTGGTGGACAGCGCAAAGCCAAGCGGATAAACCCTGTGCCGACCGCCCCTTGCGGGCAAAAGCGCCTCAGGAAAGACCCCGCCCAATGGCCAGCCTAAACGATATTCGCTCGACTTTTCTCGATTACTTCCGCCGTCAGGGCCACGCTGTGGTTGACAGCTCGCCCCTGGTGCCGCGGAACGACCCGACCCTGATGTTCGTGAACTCCGGCATGGTGCAGTTCAAAAACGTTTTCACCGGCATCGAGCACCGCGATTACACCCGTGCCACGACCTCGCAAAAATGCGTGCGCGCCGGTGGCAAACACAACGATCTCGACAATGTCGGCTATACCGCGCGCCACCATACCTTCTTTGAAATGCTGGGCAATTTCAGCTTCGGCGATTATTTCAAAGCCGAGGCGATCCCCTTTGCTTGGGAACTCCTGACCAAGGATTTCGACATCCCCAAGGACAAGCTGCTGGTCACCGTCTATCACACCGATGACGAGGCCGCGGAGATGTGGAAAAAGGTCGCCGGTTTCTCCGACGACCGGATCATCCGCATTCCCACCGACGATAATTTCTGGCGCATGGGGCCGACGGGTCCCTGCGGCCCTTGCACCGAGATTTTCTTTGACCACGGCGACCATATCTGGGGCGGCCCTCCGGGCAGTGCCGAGGAAGACGGCGACCGGTTCATCGAGATCTGGAACCTCGTGTTCATGCAAAACGAGCAGCTCGAAAACGGCGATATGATCGACCTGCCGAACCAGTCGATCGACACCGGCATGGGGCTTGAGCGGATCGGCGCACTGCTGCAAGGCAAACACGACAATTACGACACCGATCTGATGCGCGGCCTCATCGAGGCTTCGGCCAATCTGACCGATGGCGCGCCGGATGGTCACGGCAAAATGCACCACCGGGTGATTGCCGACCACCTGCGCTCGACCGCGTTTTTGATCGCCGATGGCGTCATGCCGTCGAATGAAGGGCGCGGCTATGTGCTGCGCCGGATCATGCGCCGCGCCATGCGTCACGCGCATATGCTCGGCGCGCAGGATCCGGTGATGTACCGTCTGGTCAGCGATCTGGTGCGCGCGATGGGCGGCCATTACACCGAGTTGCGTCAGGCCGAAGCGCTGATCACCGAGACGCTGGAGCAGGAAGAAAAACGCTTCCGCACCACGCTGGATCGCGGTTTGAAACTGCTCGACGGTGAGCTGGACCGGCTCGCCGATGGCGCAACCCTGCCCGGCGAGGCGGCGTTCCGGCTCTATGACACCTACGGTTTCCCGCTGGATCTGACGCAGGATGCGCTGCGCGAAAAGGGCCGCGAAGTGGATGTCGCGGGCTTCGAGGCGGCGATGGCCGAGCAAAAAGCCAAGGCCCGCGCCTCGTGGTCGGGCTCGGGCGAGGCGGCCAATTCGGCGGTTTGGTTTGAGTTGGAAGACACCCACGGCGCCACCGAATTCCTCGGCTATGACACCGAGAGCGCCGAGGCGCAGGTGCTGGCTTTGGTCGTCGACGGCAAGACCGCGAATAGCGCCAAGGGCGAGGTGCAGGTGGTGGTGAACCAGACCCCGTTCTACGCCGAATCCGGCGGACAGGTCGGCGATCAGGGCTTTATCCGCTGGGACAATGGCGAGGCCGTGGTCACGGATACCCGCAAGGTTAACGGGATATTCACCCATATCGCCAAGATCACCGAGGGCGAATTGCAGCCCGGCATGCCGGTGAAACTGGAGGTCGCGCATGACCGCCGCACCGCGATCCGCGCCAACCACTCGGCGACGCATCTACTGCATGAGGCGCTGCGCCGCGCACTTGGCGACCATGTCGCGCAGCGCGGCTCGCTGAATGCGCCGGACCGGCTGCGGTTTGATTTTTCCCATGGCAAGGGGCTGAGCGCCGAGGAACTCGCCAATGTCGAGGCCGAGGTCAACGGGTTCATCCGCCAGAATGACAGGGTTGAGACCCGCATCATGACCCCCGATGACGCCCGCGCTTTGGGCGCGCAGGCGCTGTTTGGCGAGAAATACGGCGACGAAGTGCGCGTGGTCTCGATGGGGCGCGCGCGCGGATCCGGCAAGGGCGGCGACGGCAATACCTATTCGCTGGAGCTTTGCGGCGGCACCCATGTCACGCGCACCGGCGACATCGGCGCCTTTGTGCTTCTGGGCGATTCGGCCTCCTCCTCGGGCGTGCGCCGCATTGAGGCGCTGACCGGGGATATCGCGCTGGCCCATCTGCGCCAGCAGGAAGCGCGGCTGATCGATGTTGCCAACACCATCAAAGCGCCGCTCGCCGAGGTTGCCGAGCGGGTCAAAGCGCTGGCCGATGAACGCCGCGCGCTGGCCAATGAGGTGGCGCAGCTCAAGCGCGATCTGGCCATGGGCGGCGGTGGCGGCGCCGGTGTCGAAGCGCGCGAGATCAACGGCGTCAAGCTGATCGCGCAGGTGCTTTCGGGGGTCTCGGGCAAGGATCTGCCGGCGATGGTCGACACGATGAAAGAGAAAATCGGCTCGGGCGTGGTGTTGCTGATCGCTGATACCGGCGCGAAACCTGCCGTTGCGGCGGGGGTCACCGGTGATTTGACCGGCACGATCTCGGCCGTCGATGTGGTTAAAACCGCGGTTACCGAACTCGGTGGCAAAGGCGGAGGCGGCCGTCCCGATATGGCGCAGGGCGGCGGCAAGGATATCGCCACCGCCGACGCCGCGATTGCCGCCGTTGAAACCCTGATCAAAGGATAAATCATGCCCAAAGCCCTGTGGATCGCCCATGTCGAGGTCACCGATGCCGACGCCTACGCCCGTTACGCCGAAGGCGCGGGTCCGGCGATTGCCAAACACGGCGGCAAATTCATCGCCCGTGGCGCGCGCTATGTGACCCTTGAGGGCAGTGAGCGCGCCCGCCATGTGGTCGCGGTCTTCCCCTCGCTCGAGGCCGGCGAGACCTGCTATCATTCGGCGGAATATCAGGCGGCGCTCGATCATGCGCGCGGCGCTTCGGTGCGTGATTTGATGATTGTCGAACTTCTGGATGACGCCGAACTCTGAGCGCGTTAACCATTAACACCCGATCCCCCGCCGCCATTAATCGCTTCGGCGGGGGATCACCACGCGCGCCAAGAGGCCGCTTGACAGGCGCCGCGCGCGGCAACAGCCTGTCGCCATGACGCATAGTGAATTCCTCTCTTCCCTACCGCCCGAGACCCGCAACGCGCTGACTGCGCGCTCAAAATGGCGCGGGATCGCCCATCTGGCGGGGCATACGGGCGCGAATCTGCTGGTCGGCGGGCTGATCTTGCTGAAAGTGCCGCTCTGGTGGGCGCTGTTGCCGGTGCAGGGCGTGCTCTTGGTCGCGCTGTTTACCCTGCAGCATGAATGCACCCATAAGACCCCCTTTGCCTCGGATTGGCTGGCCGATCGCGTCGGGCAGGTCTGCGGCTTTATCCTCGTTAACCCCTTCATCTGGTTTCGCTATTTCCATCTGGCGCATCACCGCTTCACCAATCTCGACGGCAAGGATCCCGAGCTTGAGGGCACCAAACCCGAGACCCGCCGCGCTTGGGCCTGGCATGTCTCGGGCTTCCCCTATTGGGCCTCGGCAGCGCGGTTGATGGCGGCGCTGGTCACCGGCAAATTCCGCGCCGATTACCTGCCCGCACGCGCCCGCCCGCAGGCGATCCGCGAGGCAAGGATCATGGCGCTGCTATATGCCGCATCGGCGCTCTCACTCCTCTGGACGCCGGCGCTCTTCTGGGTCTGGCTCTTGCCGGTGTTCCTCGCGCAGCCGGTGTTGCGGCTCTATCTCTTGGCCGAACACGGTGATTGCCCGCGCGTTGCCGATATGTTCGCCAACACCCGCACCACCTTCACCAGCGCCATCATCCGGTTTCTGGCGTGGAACATGCCCTACCATGTCGAACACCATGTGTTCCCCTCGGTGCCCTTCCATAATCTGCCGGCTTTGCATGATCTGATCCGCAGTGATTTGCAGGTCACCGCCGAAGGCTATATCGCCTTCACACGGGCCTATCTGGCGCGGCGGAGCTAAGCCGAGGCGCAGCCCGCGCGCCAACTTGCCCTTGCGAAACAGCGCCAAGACGGGCAAGACAGGAACAAGTGGGGAACGCGAATGAGTGATGACAAAAGCCAAGCCAGCCTGTCGCAACAGGCGATGGCGCGGGCGGTGGCGCCGCAAACCGCCCGCTATCTGGACGGGCTCAATGAGGCGCAGCGCACCGCCGTTGAGGCGCTGGACGGGCCGGTGCTGATGCTGGCGGGCGCCGGGACGGGGAAAACCCGCGCCCTGACCGCGCGCATCGCCCATCTGATCGCCAGCGGCAAGGCGCGGCCCAATGAAATTTTGGCGGTGACCTTTACCAATAAGGCCGCGCGCGAGATGAAATACCGCATTGGCCAGCAATTGGGCGATGTTGTTGAGGGGATGCCGTGGCTCGGCACCTTTCACGCCATCGGGGTGCGGTTTCTGCGCCGCCACGCGGAATTGGTCGGGTTAAAGTCGAATTTCACCATTCTCGACACCGACGACCAGTTGCGCCTCCTTAAGCAGTTGATTCGCGCCAATAATCTGGATGAGAAACGCTGGCCGCCGCGGGCGCTGGCGGGGCTGATTGACGGTTGGAAGAACCGCGCGTGGCGGCCCGAGGTGGTGCCCGGTTCCGAGGCCAGCGCCTTTGACAACCGCGGCACCGAACTCTACGCCGCCTATCAGGACCGGTTGCGCACGCTCAATGCCTGCGATTTCGGCGATCTGCTGCTGCATGTGGTCACGATCCTGCAGCAGAATCCCGATATTCTGGCGCAATACCAGCGCTGGCTGCGGTTCATTCTGGTGGACGAATATCAAGACACCAACGTCGCGCAATATCTGCTGCTGCGGCTCTTGGCGCAGGCGCATTCGAATATTTGCTGCGTCGGCGATGATGACCAGTCGATCTATGGCTGGCGCGGCGCCGAGGTGGGCAACATCCTGCGATTCGAACGCGATTTCCCCGGTGCCACAGTGGTGCGGCTGGAGCAAAACTACCGCTCGACCCCGCATATTCTGGCCGCCGCCTCCGGTGTGATTGCTGCCAATGAGGGGCGGCTGGGCAAGACGCTCTGGACCGAGGAAACCGAGGGGCAGAAGGTCGTGCTCATCGGTCATTGGGACGGCGAGGATGAGGCGCGCTGGATCGGCGAGGAGATCGAGGCGCTCGAGCGCGGGGGCAGGGGGCTGCCGCCGCAATCGCCCGACGGGATGGCGATTCTGGTGCGCGCCAGCCACCAGATGCGCGCCTTCGAGGACCGGTTTTTGACCATCGGCCTGCCGTATCGCGTTGTCGGCGGCCCGCGATTCTATGAACGGCTCGAGATTCGCGATGCGATGGCTTATTTCCGCCTCGCGATCTCGCCAACCGACGATCTGGCCTTTGAGCGCATCGTCAATATGCCCAAACGCGGCTTGGGCGACAAAGCCCAGCAAACGATCCAGCGGGTAGCGCGCGAGAATGACGTGCCGCTGCTCCTTGGCGCCGCTTTGGTGCTGCGTGACGGGCTGTTGGGCGGGCGCGGCGCGGCGAACCTGCGCGAATTTATCGAGAATATGGCGCGCTGGCATGATGCGGTGCGCAATTCTATCCCCGGCGCGGTCGTCGAGGGTGACGATGATGTGATCGAACACGACGGCCCGACGCAGCGCAAACGCCTCTCGCATATCGAATTGGCCGAGCAGATGCTCGACGAATCGGGCTATACCGCTATGTGGCAGGCGCAGAAAACCCCCGAGGCCGAGGGGCGGCTGGAGAACCTCAAGGAGTTGATCAAAGCGCTGGAAGGCTTTGATAACCTTCAGGGATTCCTTGAGCATGTCGCGCTGATCATGGACAATGAGACCGAGGATCGCACCGAGAAGGTGACGATCATGACGCTGCATGCGGCCAAAGGGCTGGAATTCCCGATGGTGTTCCTGCCGGGGTGGGAGGACGGGCTGTTTCCGAGCCAGCGCTCGATGGACGAATCAGGTCCCAAGGGGCTCGAGGAAGAGCGACGGCTGGCCTATGTCGGCATCACCCGCGCCGAAAAGCTGTGCATGATCTCATTTGCCGCGAATCGCCGCGTGTTCGGCCAGTGGCAAAGCCAGCTTCCCAGCCGTTTTATCGATGAATTGCCCCCTGAGCATGTCGAAATCCGCACCCCGCCGGGCCTCTATGGCGGGGCATTCGGCGCGGCGGCGCGCCAGCCCGAACATTCCACGATGGACGACCGCGCCGCCAAGGCCGATGTCTATAACGCGCCCGGTTGGCGGCGGATGCAGGCGCGCGGGCAAAAAGCGCCGCCGCAGCCCAAAGCCAAGCACCCCCCCGCGCCGGATGTGCATTTCACCGATGGCGAGCGCGTCTTTCACCAGAAATTCGGCACCGGCACGGTGCTGGCGGTGGATGGCGACAAACTGGCGGTGGCCTTTGACCGCGCCGGCGAGAAACATATCGTCGCGCGTTTCGTCACCCCCGCTGACGGGATGGATGACGTGCCCTTCTGAGAAGGGGCGCGTCTTAAACTTCTGATTTCGCAATGAAAAAACGCGGCTACCGGGGAGGATCGGTAGCCGCGCTCTTGGCGCAGGTCAGGGGAGGAGGTCCAACCCGCGCGTCTCGCTGGGCCCGCCAATCCGATCGGGATCGGGGCCCTGATATTTTGGGCGCGACGATCCGGGAGGAGATGATCGTCGCGCCTGAGCGGTGACCCCGTGGGAGGGACGGGGGCCGCGTTCCGGTGGGGCGTTAACCCCGAATTCGGGGCACGGTTGCAAAGGGAGGAGGTGCAACCGTGCCGGAGTGCCTGCGACCCGATCTGCGGATCAGACGCTAGCAACATTGTGGAACAGCCGCAGGGAGGAGGAGGCGGCGGTTCCGGTCACGATCAACGCAGGGAGGGGCGTTGTCGTTCTTTGTGCAGGCCCCAAGGGCCCGCTATCTCAATCAGCTGTCGCGACCGTAAGCGGCCTCATGGGCCAGACGCGAAATCATGCTGCGGTGAATGCCGAGGTCCTGCAAATCGCGGGTGCTCAGGGCGTTCAGCTCGTTATAGGTGCGCGTAAACGTGCGCGAGCGCGACCAGGCGGCGCTCAGCGCGGCAAAGCCGTCGCGCAGGGTGTTCAGGACCAAAAAGCCGCGGTTCTGACGAACGGATGCATAAGCCATGGAACTCTCTCTTTCTTCACAACCGGGGAAAATGTTATGTCTTCCTTCCCGGTGACACAGAGATGGACCTTATGCTGCAGATGCACAATCCCCCTGTGTCGCAATGCCGCTATGCAGAAACCGCATGGCATACGCGGTTGAAGTTTTGGGCGTTTTCAGGGGGTTCCATTTCGTTTTTGACCAGCCGGATAAAAAAACGCAAGCTAATCAACAGGCTTGATCCGATAAACCGGCGTTTGGACCTTGTTTGCCAAGGAATTTTGAACAGGTTACGGCCTGAGCAGTGAACCGACAGGAGAGATTTGCAATGTCCTCGACCCCAACGCCCACGCGCGAGTCAATTTTAGCCACGCTTGACACAGTGGAGGTGCCCGGCGGCGGCTCGCTGGTCAGCCGCGATCTGGTGCGGGCGCTGGTCGTCGATGGCGGCAATGTGCGTTTCGTGATCGAAGTGGAATCTCCGCAGGTCGCACAGGCGATGGAGCCGGTGCGCGCCGCCGCCGAGGCCGCTTTGGGCAAACAGCCGGGGATCGCGCGGGTCTCGGTGGCGATGACCGCCCATGGCCCCGCCGCGAAACCCGCCGTCAAAGCCCCGCCCGCGGGCGAGCCGCCCAGCCTGAAAATCGGCGGCCATCCCAAACCCGGCCCCTCGACGGTGCCCGGTGTGCAACGCATTCTGGCGATCGGCTCGGGCAAGGGCGGGGTCGGTAAATCCACCGTCTCGGCCAATCTGGCCGTCGCGATGGCGCGCGAGGGCTGGAAGGTCGGGCTGGTCGACGCCGATATCTACGGGCCCAGTCAGGGCCGGATGATGGGCGTCACCAAACGCCCCGCCTCGCCGGACGGCAAAACCATCATCCCGCCGGTGGCGCATGGCGTGCGGATGATCTCCTTGGGGTTAATGATGGCCGAGGATGAGGCGGTGATCTGGCGCGGCCCGATGCTGATGGGCGCATTGCAGCAGTTGATGACGCAGGTGGCTTGGGGCGATCTGGATCTGTTGATCGTGGATATGCCGCCGGGCACCGGCGATGTGCAGCTGACGCTCTGCCAGAAATTCGACGTCACCGGCGCGATTGTTGTCTCGACCCCGCAGGATGTGGCGCTCTTGGATGCGCGCAAGGCGCTCAAAGCCTTCGAGACGCTGAAAACGCCGGTGCTCGGGCTGGTCGAGAATATGTCGACCTTCGTCTGCCCCAAATGCGGCCATGAAGAGCATATCTTCGGCGATGGCGGGGTGCAGCGCGAGGCCGAGAAACAGGGCATCCCCTTCCTTGGCTCGCTGCCGCTGAATGTCGAGACGCGGCTCTCGGGCGATGGCGGGGTGCCGGTGGCGGCCACCGATTCCGCCGCCGGTGAGGCGTATCGGGTGATGGCGCGCGGCTTGATCGACGGGTTTCTCGCCTGACCTGATGCCCATAATGCGGGGACGCTACCGCACTGCCCCAGCCTGAATTGGCAAAATAGACCCCGAAGGCCCGCGCCTTCGGGGTTTTTCCTGCGTATACCCCGTGAACGGCCCGATTGAGGGCTTTACACAAGCCTCGCAAGGGCGGATATGGCACCGCGCTGGGATTTCATGGCCCGTATCCGGCTTTCTGGGAAATCATGGCCCGCACATGGCACCGGCTGGCCCCATCGCGAAAATGCGGCGGATTTATCTGTGGATAACCTGTCGCATAGGGTTCAAACACGATTGCGTGTGCTATCTGCGCAACACTATTCAGGGGCTGATCGGGATTTCATGGCCGGGGTTTAAAGCGGCGGTTTCCGCAGGGTGTGGTGTTGGTCGCGGGTAATTTTGTCTATATGTAGTGTTTCACCACGCTGCGAAACTGCGTCTGCCCGTCAATCCGCCGATTCTATCTGCACAAAAATGCCGCCGGTGCCACTCAACGCCATTGCGGGCCATGAAATCCCATGCCATTACTGTTCTCACGGAAGAGCGGGACGACAAAACAAAAAACTTGAGGCAACTCATACAGGCACATAATTCCGCGACGCCGAAGACGACGACCTTGTGAAGAAGGCGAGATCCGACACGCAGACGAGCAGCACCAATCCCCCCCCCCCCAGGTGGTCTGCGTGATTGGACACCCAGAGATGGGTCATGGAAGGCGATTTGGGCCGTGGCAGCAGCCCAAATCGCCACTTCCAATTTTAGGGGCCCGAAAATCACCATGATCGCGGGCATCAAATATGAGGCGCAAAACAGTGGCGCGCAGGTTTCGCAGTGAGAGCGAACAGACGGTAGATAGCAAGGGCAGGGTCTCGGTCCCGGCCCCGTTTCGCCGTGTGATCGAAGCCTGCGACCCGAATTGGTCCGAAGGCCAGCGCCCCAATCTGGTGATCGTCTACGGGTTTGAAAGCCACAACTTCCTTGAATGCTACACGATGGAGGCGATCGAGCTGATCGACCGCCGCATCGAGCGGATGAAAAAAGGCTCGAAAGAGCGCAAGATGCTGGAACGCTGGTATCACGGCCATTCGATGGATGCGCAGGTGGTCGAAGACGGTCGCATCGTTTTGCCTCAAAAGCTGCGCAAAAAGCTGGATCTGGAAAACAAAGCCTTCTTTATCGCGGCGGGCGACCATTTCCAGATCTGGAAGCCGGAAACCTACGCCACCGAGGAATTGGCGCGCGAGGAAGAATGGCTTGCCCAGCAAGACGAGGATTTCGACCCGACCATCCTGCTCCCTGACCTTCCAGAAGACTGAAATCAACCGCCATGACCCAAGCCGCACCCGAAGCCCCCCATGTTCCCGTGCTGCTCACCCCGATTTTACGCGAGGTTGCGCCGGTCTCGGGCGTCTGGCTGGACGGCACTCTGGGCGCGGGCGGCTATGCGCGCGGGCTGCTTGAGGCCGGTGCCGAGCGTGTGATCGGCGTTGACCGCGATCCTTTGGCGCTGGAATTGGCGGCGGAATGGGGCGCGGAGTATGGCACGCGGCTGGCTTTGGTGCAGGGCGTGTTCAGCGAGCTCGATGCCCATGCCGCGGGCGTTCTGGACGGCGGGCTGCTGGACGGGATTGTGCTCGATCTCGGCGTCTCCTCGATGCAGCTTGATCTTGCCGAACGCGGGTTTTCCTTTGCCAAAGACGGCCCCCTCGACATGCGGATGAGCCAGGATGGGCCCTCGGCGGCGGATCTGGTGAATGGCTCAAGCGAGGCAGAACTCGCTGATATCCTTTATCATTACGGCGAAGAACGCGCTTCACGCCGGATCGCCCGCGCGATTGTTGCGGCCCGCGCAGAGGCGCCGATCGAGACCACGCTGCGGCTGACCGAGATCGTCACCTCCTGCCTGCCGCGCCCCAAACCCGGCCAGAGCCATCCCGCCACGCGCAGCTTTCAGGCGCTGAGAATCGCGGTGAACACCGAGTTTCACGAGCTGATCTCGGGCTTGGAGGCCGCCGAACGCGCGCTCAAACCCGGTGGATTGCTGGCCGTGGTCAGTTTCCATTCGCTCGAAGACCGGATCGTCAAACGCTTCATGCAATTGCGCGCCGGTCGCGGCGGGCAGGGCAGTCGCCACGCGCCGCAAATCGAACAAGAGCAACCGCGGTTCACGCTGGTGAACCGCAAAGCCATCGCCGCCGACGCCGAGGAATGCGCCGCCAACCCGCGGGCGCGCTCGGCACTCTTGCGCATCGCACGCCGCACCGCAGAACCCGCCGGCGCCGTCGACCGCGAGGGCGTCGGCCTGCCGAGACTGGCGCTCAAAGGGGATCACTGATGCGCGGCGTGTTCTACGTTCTATCGGCTTTCGCGGTGATGGGGCTGGCGATCTGGGCTTACGGTCAAAACGACCGCACCCAGCGCGCGAAAAACGAGACCCGCGAATTGCGCCGTGAAATCCGCAGCCTGACCGAGGCGATCAATGTGCAGCGCGCCGAATGGGCCTATCTCAACCGCCCCGAACGCCTGCTGGCGCTGGCCGAAATGAACGCCAGCCGCCTTGGCCTGTTGTCACTGGAGGGACGGCAATTCGGTCATATTTCCGAAATCCCCTATCCGATTTCCCTGACCCGTCGGGGGGATGACTGATGGTCCGCACGCCGCTTCGCCCGCTGCCCCGCATTCTGGACGCGCGTGCGCAGGGCGAAAATCCGCAGGCGGTCGAACGCGAGATGTTGCGGGTGCGGCGTGAGCAAGCCCGAGATATAGGGCGCAAACGGGCGGAATGGCGGCTGTTGATCCTCGCGGTGCTGTTTTTTGCCGGCTATGCGGCGATCGGCACGCGGATGGGGCTCTTGGCTGCCGCGCCGGTGATCGAGGCCGAACCCTATGTCGGTGAGCAGATCGCCGATGCCCGCGCCGATATTCTTGACCGCAACGGGCGTATTCTGGCGACCAATCTGGTGACCAATTCGCTCTATGCCGAGTTGCGCTATATGATTGATGGCGACCGCGCGGCGGCGGAACTGGCGCGGATTTTTCCCGATGTTGATGAGGATCGCTTGGCCGCACGGCTGACCGATCCCGACCGCAGTTTCGTCTGGATCCGCGCGCGTCTCTCGCCCGAGCAGGCGCAGGCGGTGCATGATATCGGCGAGCCCGGTCTGTTGCTTGGCCCGCGTCAGATGCGGCTCTATCCCAACGGTCGCCTCGCCGCGCATGTGCTGGGCGGCGCCGGTTACGGGCAGCAGGGCGTGACCGCGGCGGAAATCATCGGCACCGCCGGCATCGAACACCGGATGGATGCGCGTTTGCGTGATCCCGATCTGGCGGATGTGCCGTTAACCCTGTCGCTGGATCTGGCGGTTCAGGGCGTGGTCGAAGAGGTGCTCGGCAGCGGCATCGAGATGCTCAATGCCCGCGCCGGATCGGCGATCATCATGGATGCGGACACCGGCGAATTGGTCGCCATGGCCTCCCTGCCGGACTTTGACCCCAACGACCGCCCGGCGCCACCGGTTGAGGGCGATCCCACCGAACACCCGTTGTTTAACCATGCCGTGCAGGGCGTCTATGAGCTCGGCTCGGTGATGAAATCCTTTGCCGTGGCGCAGGCGCTCGATCTGGGATTGGTCACCCCCGAGACGGTGATCGACACCCGTGGCCCGCTGCGGATGGCCGGTTTCAGCATCCGCGATTACCGCAATTACGGCGCCGAATTGCCGGTCAGCGAGGTCTTCGTGCATTCCTCGAATATCGGCACCGCGCGGCTGGCGCAGATGATCGGTATTGACCGGCAACAGGACTTTCTGCGCCGCTTCGGCTTTCTCGATCCCCTGGATCTGGAGGTCACCGAGGCCCGCCGCGCATTGCCGCAATTCCCCGAGCGTTGGGGGGAATTATCTGCAATGACAATCAGTTACGGCCACGGCCTGTCGACCACGCCGGTGCATCTGGCGGCCGGATATGCGGCTTTGGTCAACGGTGGGCGCCGCGTGGTGCCGACGCTTTTGCGCCGCCCCGAGGTGCAGCCGGTCGAGCAATTGGTCACCCCTGAGACCTCGCGGCAGATGCGCGCGATGATGCATGCGGTGGTCGAACGCGGCACCGCGCGGATGGCGCAGGTCGAAGGCTATGCGGTCGGCGGCAAGACCGGCTCGGCGGACAAGCCGAACCCGCAGGGCCGCTATTACGACGACCGTGTGATCGCGACCTTCGCCGGCGCCTTCCCGATGACCGATCCGCGCTATGTGATCGTGGTGACGCTGGACGAGCCCTCGGAAACCTCGGGCGAACAGGCGCGGCGCACCGCTGGCTGGACGGTGGTGCCGGTGGCCGCCGAGATGGTCCGCCGGATCGCGCCGATGATGGGAATGCGCCCGCAAAGCGATGCAGAGATTGAAGCGGCCTTCTCGCTGCGTTAGGCAACGGCAAGCGAAGCGAGAGGCGATATGAGTAGCAACAAACACCTTGGCGAATTGGGGCTCACCGCGCGCAGCGGCAATCCGCAGGCGCGCGTCAGTGCGATCACATTGGACAGTCGCACGGTCAAACCGGGCACGCTGTTTGCCGCGCTACCGGGCACATTGATGCATGGCGCCTCCTTCATTGATCCGGCGCTGCGCATGGGCGCGAGCGCGATATTGACCGACCGCGAGGGCGCCGCCATGGCCGCCGAGACGCTGGCCCGCCACCCCGAGGCGGCGCTGGTCGTCGCCGAAGACGCGCCCGCCGCGCTGGCGATGGCCGCCGCGCTCTGGTTCGGCGCCCAGCCCGAGACCATGGTCGCGGTGACCGGCACCAACGGCAAAACCTCGGTCGCCAGTTTCGCCCGCCAATTATGGACCCATCTGGGTTACCCTGCGGTTAACATCGGCACCACCGGCGTTGAGGGCGCATGGGAGGCACCATTGGCCCATACCACCCCCGACGCGGTCACCCTGCAGGGCATTTTGGCGCAGGCCGCCGCCGAAGGGGTGACCCATGCGGCGATGGAGGCCAGCTCGCACGGGCTTGACCAGCGGCGGCTCGACGGGGTCGGCATTGTTGCGGCGGGATTCACCAATCTCTCGCAGGACCATCTCGATTATCACCCCACGATGGAGGATTATTACGAGGCCAAAGCGGGGCTCTTTCACCGGCTGTTGCCCGAGGACGGCGTGGCGGTGATCAACACCGATGACGAATGGGGCGCGCGGCTGGCCGCAAGGGTCGATCAGCAGGTGCTGCGCGTGGGCCAAACCGAGGACTGCGATCTGCGCATTCTGGCGCAGCGCTATGACGCGCAGGGGCAGGAGCTGCGGTTTTCGCTGGGCGGGCAGGCGCATCACGTGCATCTGCCGCTGGTCGGCGGGTTTCAGGCGTGGAACGCGCTGGTCGCGCTCGGGCTCTTGGTCGCCAGCGGCGCCGATGCCGGTGAGGCGATTGCCGCGATGCCGAAACTGCAGGGCGTGCGGGGCCGGATGGAACTGGCCGCGACCCGCGAAAACGGCGCGCCGGTGTTTGTCGATTACGCCCATACCCCCGCCGCTGTCGAAACCGCACTCAAGGCGCTGCGCCCGCATGTGATGGGCCGGTTGATCATCGTTCTGGGCGCGGGCGGCGACCGTGACCGCGCCAAACGCCCGCTGATGGGCAAAGCCGCCGCCGAACACGCGGATGTTGTATTTGTGACAGACGACAACCCGAGATCTGAGGATCCTGCGGCTATTCGTGTTGAAATAATGCAAGCCTGCCCCGAGGCCACCGAGGTCGGCGACCGCGCCGAGGCGATCCTGCGGGCCGTCGATGCGCTGCAACCGGGCGATGCGCTACTGATCGCCGGCAAGGGCCATGAGACCGGCCAGACCGTCGGCGACACGGTCTATCCGTTTGACGATCTGGAACAAGCCAGTGTTGCCGTCGCCGCGCTTGACGGGCGGCTTTAAGATGGGCGCGCTCTGGACCCACGCGGACGCGGCGGCGGCCACCGGCGGCACCGCCTCGGCGCCGTTCAACGTCACCGGCCTGTCGATCGACACCCGCAGCCTGCAGGCGGGCGATCTGTTTATCGCCCTCAAAGCCGCCCGCGACGGGCATGATTTCGTGGCCCAAGCCTTTGCCAATGGCGCGGCGGCGGCGCTGGTCGATCATATCCCCGAGGGTGTCACCGGCCCCTGTCTGGTGGTGCCCGATGTCCTAAAGGCACTCGAAGCGCTTGGCGCGGCAGGGCGGGCGCGGGCACAGGCGAAAGTCGTGGCCGTCACCGGCTCGGTGGGCAAAACCTCGACCAAGGAAATGCTCCGCGAGATGCTGGCAGAATTCGGCACGGTGCATGCCGCCGAGGCCAGTTTCAACAACCATTGGGGGGTCCCGATCACCCTTGCGCGGCTGCCGCAGAGCGCCGATTTCGCGGTGATCGAGATCGGCATGAACCACCCCGGCGAGATCGCACCCTTGGCGGCGTTGACCCGCCCCGATGTGGCGCTGATCACCACCGTCGCCGCCGCGCATCTTGAGGCCTTTGCGGATGTCGCCGCCATCGCGCGGGAAAAAGCCGCGATCTTCGGCGCGCTCACACCGCAAGGTGCGGCAATCTATAACGCCGATCTCGACACCACGCCGATCCTGCGCAAAGCCGCGGGCGCGCAGGGCACAGGCTTTGGCGAAAACGGCGATCTACAGCTTGCCAGCCTGCGCCATGCCCGCGGCGCGCTGGTGGTCGAGGCCAAGATCAAGGGCGAAAGCTACTGGATAAGGCTGACGGATTCGGGCGCGCATTTCGGGATGAACGCGCTCGCCTCCATGGCGGTGGCCGAGGCGCTGGGGCTGGATCTGGCGCTGGCCGCGCAGGCTTTGGGCCGCTGGCAGCCTCCGGCGGGGCGCGGCAAACGCGAGATATTGATCCTTGATCCGGTGCAGGACGCCAGTTTCACCCTGATCGACGACGCCTTCAACGCCAATCCCGCCTCCCTCGCGGCGGCGCTGGATGTGCTGGCCAATACCACCCCCGGCGCGGGCGGGCGGCGGATCGCCATTCTCGGCGATATGCTGGAACTCGGCCCGCAAGAACAGGCGCTGCATCTTGCGGTCGCTACCCATCCGGCGATGGCGCAGATTGACCGCGTGCACTGCGTCGGCCCGCGGATGCAAACCCTCTACACTGCGCTGCCCGAGCCACAACGTGGCCACTATGTCCCGCAGGCCGAGGATCTCGGCGCTAAGGCGCACCGGCTGGTGCATCCGGGCGACGTTGTTCTGGTGAAGGGCTCGAAAGGCAGTTATGTCTCGCGTGTGGTGGATGCGTTGCGCAATCTTGGCCACGCCCAACCTGACGATCCGAACGGAGAGTAATGCATGCTGTATTGGCTTGCCGAATTTTCAGAGGCCCATATCGGCTTCAACCTGTTTCGCTATATCACCGTGCGCGCGGGGGCGGCGTTTTTCACTGCCCTGATCTTCGGGTTTGTCTTTGGCACGCCGCTGATCAACCTGCTGCGCCGCCGTCAGGGCCGGGGCCAGCCGATCCGTGAGGACGGGCCGGAATCGCATCTCTTGACCAAGAAGGGCACGCCGACGATGGGCGGGCTGTTGATCCTCTCGGCGCTGACCTTCGCGACACTGATGTGGGCGCGGCTCGACAATCCCTATGTCTGGCTGGTGCTTGGCGTGACGCTGGGCTTTGGCGCGATCGGGTTTGCCGATGACTACGCGAAAGTGTCGAAATCCTCCCATGCCGGCGTCTCGGGGCGCGTGCGTCTGGGGCTGGGGTTCCTGATCGCGCTGATTGCTTCGGTCGCGGCGATGTATCTGCATCCCGAGACCCTCTCGGGCCGGCTCGCCTTTCCGGTGTTCAAGGAATACCTGCTGGATTTAAGCTGGTTTTTCATTCCCTTCGCGATGTTCGTCATCGTTGGCTCGGCGAATTCGGTCAATCTGACCGATGGGCTGGATGGGTTGGCGATCATGCCGGTGATGATCGCCGCGGGCACTTTGGGGGCGATCGCCTATGCCGTCGGGCGGGTCGATTTCACCGCCTATCTCGATGTCCATTATGTGCCCGGCGCCGGTGAGCTGTTGATCTTCACCGCCGCTTTGGCCGGAGGCGGTCTGGGTTTCCTCTGGTATAACGCGCCGCCCGCGGCGGTGTTCATGGGCGACACCGGCTCCTTGGCTCTGGGCGGTGCTCTGGGGGCGATTGCGGTGGTCACCAAGCATGAGATCGTGCTGGGGATTGTCGGCGGGTTGTTCGTTGTCGAGGCGCTGAGCGTGATCATTCAGGTGGTCTATTTCAAACGCACCGGCAAGCGTGTGTTCCTGATGGCGCCGATCCATCACCATTTCGAGAAAAAGGGCTGGGCCGAGCCGCAGATCGTGATCCGCTTCTGGATCATCTCGCTGGTGCTGGCGCTGATCGGGCTGGCGACGCTGAAAATCCGCTGAGGCGATAAGGGCCGCGCCCGACCCTGGGTGGGCGCGCTGCCCGGACTGATGCCCGAGCCGGACGGATGGTCTGCTTATGGGCAAAGCGATAAGGGACGCGCCCGAGCCTGGGTGGGCGCCGATGTCCTTGCCACAACGCGCTGCACTCGAAAGCACTGATGCCGGTTGGGCATTGCGTGACATCGCCAAAGCGCCCTCCCGGGGGGAGGGTCGGGCGCGGCCCGTGGTGTCCACGGGCCAGAGGGTTGCACCGTGGTGCTTCAAGATACAGGGTCCGCGTGTTGCAGGCGCAAAGCCGCCCGTGGTGTCCACGAGCCCGACATATGGCCTGCCTACGAACAAGGCGATTAGGGACGCGCCTGACCCTGGGTGGGCGCACGGCCCTTGCCACGACGCGCTACGCTCCAAAGCACTGATGTCGGGTGAGCATCTCACGCCATCGCCAATGCGCCCTCCCATGGGGAGGGTCGGGCGCGGCCCGGGGTGCCCCCGGGCCAGAGCGTTGCGCAGTGGCGCATAAAGATACAGGGGGCCGCGTGTTTATAGGGGCGAAGCCGCCCGCGACCCAAGGGGCAAACAGAAAGTCTGCGCCGTTAGATAGAGTGCCTCAATCGCGCAACCGCTGCAGCAGATCGCGGTTGCGGCAGTAGGCGGGGGTGTCCTCGGCGCCTGCGCTATGCGCCTCCAGCCAGTCGGGGCAGCGCGCGCCGCCCTCGCAGCCGACGCAGGCAAACACCGCGTTGCGCAATTCCTGCCCGCTCATCCGGCGATCCACCATCGCGGTGGTGAAATCGGCATTCACCGTGCTGGCCATACGGGTGATCAGATCGGTATGGTGGTTCAGGCGTGTCAGCAGTCCCATTGTCGTCCTCCGGCGCAAGCAAATGTGAAACCCACAGTGCAGCTTTGCCAAAGAGACGACATTGATCTAGATCAAATAGTTGCAAATGCAACGAAGGCCCGCCAAGAGCCCCGCAGCCTAGCGCTCGGGATTCTTGTGCTTTTTCAGCTTCGAGGGCTGGGCCTTCTTGCGGTTCTTATAGGGGTTTTCATCGCTGCCACCGCGCAAATACAGGCGGATCGGCGTGCCCGGCATGTCAAAAGCCTCACGCAGACCATTGACCAGATAGCGCTCATAGCTTTTCGGCAGATCCTCGGGATTCGAGCATTTCACCACAAACCCCGGCGGGCGGGTCTTGGCCTGGGTGATATAGCGCAGCTTGATCCGGCGGCCACCGGGGGCGGGGGGCGGATGCGCCTCAGTCATTGCCAGCAGCCAGTTGTTCAACCGCGAGGTCGCCACGCGGCGGTTCCAGATCGTATGCGCGCGGATGATCGCCTCGTGCAGACGCTCCATGCCACGGCCGGTTTTCGCGGAAATGGTGATCAGGGGCGCGCCGCGCAGCTGCGGCAGGTTGCGCTCAAAGGTCTGTAGCAGCTCCTTGAGCTTGTCCTGCTTGTCGTCCTCGATATCCCATTTGTTCACCGCCACGACCACCGCACGGCCCTCGCGCTCGGCGAGATCGGCAATGCGCAGGTCCTGCGTCTCGAAGGGGATCGCGGCATCCAGGAGCACCACCACAACCTCGGCAAATTTCACTGCCCGCAGCCCGTCAGCGACCGAGAGCTTTTCCAGCTTTTCGGTGATCCGTGCCTTGCGCCGCATACCGGCGGTATCAAACAGCCGCACCGGCGTGCCGTTCCAATTGAACGGCAGCGAGATCGAATCGCGGGTGATCCCCGCCTCGGGGCCGGTCAGCAGCCGCTCTTCGCCGATGATCTGGTTGATCAGCGTCGATTTACCGGCATTGGGGCGGCCGATCACCGCGATTTGCAGCGGGCGTTTGATCGTCGGCACCCAAGCGGGGACCTCCTCGGCCTCACCCAGCTCGGTGTTGTCGAATTCGCTGTCCTGATCGACGCTGATATCGGTCTCGGGCGCGGTGGATTGCTCGCGCTGGTCAAAGGTCGCGGCCAAGGGGCGCAGCATGTGATAAAGTTCGTCAATCCCCTCGCCATGTTCGGCGGACAGGCGGATCGGCTCGCCGATGCCCAGCGAATAGGCCTCAAGGAACCCGCCTTCACCGGCATTGCCCTCGGCCTTATTGGCGGCAAGGATCACATGTTTGGCGCGGCGGCGCAGGATATCGGCGAAAATCTCGTCAGCGGGGGTGATCCCCACGCGGGCGTCGATGATGAACAGGCAGACATCGACCATCTCGACCGCGCGTTCGGTCAACCGCCGCATCCGGCCTTGCAGAGAGTCGTCGGTGACATTCTCCAGACCGGCGGTATCGAGCACGGTGAACCGCAGATCGCCCAGTTTCGCCTCGCCTTCACGCAGATCGCGGGTGACGCCGGGCTGGTCATCGACCAAGGCCAGACGCTTGCCAACCAAACGGTTGAACAGCGTGGATTTCCCCACATTCGGGCGGCCCACAAGGGCAAGAGTGAAGCTCATGGCGGCCTCCGGTTTTGCGTGCAATGAAACGCGGTGAAGGCGCCGACATAGGCGCGCCCGCGTCTAAAGTAAAGCCGCGCGTGATCGGGTCAAGCGCGGCAGGTGACGGCAGGCCTCCGCCAGCGGTGGCGCCGTCACTGTGATTGGCCGTGCGCAGCGATCCGCAGGCGATGCTTAGCGGTAAGCGTGCAGCGCGCCGTTGCGGCCCAGCACATAGAGCGTGCCGCCCGCCACAATCGGCCCCGAGGCCGCGCCGCCGGGGATTTCGGTGGCGAAAACCTGCGCGCCCGAGACCGGATCAAAGCCGCGCAAGGCCCCGTCGCCCGAAGCCACCCAGAGGCGGCCACCGGCCAGCACCGGCCCATGCTGCGGGAAAATCGCCAGACGGCGGCGCGCGCGGTCGTCGGTATAAAGCGGCAGATCCTGCGCCCAGATCGTCGTGCCGTCGCGGGCATCCAGCCGCATCAGCCGGTTCTGGTCGCTGATCAGGAACACCGAGCCGCCGACCGGCCAGACCGGTGCCACGGCGCCTTCTTCGGCGGTCCAGATCGTGCTGCCGCTGTCCGCATCCAGCGCAAAGGTGCGCCCGGCCTGGGTGGCGGCATAGATGCGGGAACCGTCAACCACCGGATCGCCGGTGATCGCCGAGATCGAGGCCAGTGCCGAGCCGATCCGCCGCCCTGCCGCGACCGAAGTCCAGGTCAGCGCGCCATTGCCGCGCCGCGCGGCGGTCAATTCGCCCGATTGCGTGGGAAAGACGACCAGCGAATTGGTGATCGCCGGTGCCGCGCCGCGGGCCACCGTGGCCAGAGCGGCGGTGCCGGGCAGGGACCATTGAATGCGGCCGGTGCTGGCATCGAGCGCCCAAAGCGTGGAATCGGTGGCGCTGACATAGATCGACTCGCCGTTGACCGCCGGTGCGCCGGTCAGCGGGCTGTCGAAATCGACCCGCCACAATTCATTGCCGGTCTCGACATCCAGCGCCGCGACAAAGGCAAAGGCCGAGGCGACATAGAGCCGCGAGCCCGAGACCGCCAGCGCCCCGCCCGAGGCCGAGCCCCGCGCCCCGCGCGGCGGCAGCACATCCGAGGACCAGATCACCTGACCGGCCTCCGAGGTCGCCTGCACACGGGTGCCCGCATCCAGCGTAAAGACCCGCCCGCCCGCGGCCACCGGATCGGTGGTCAGACGCGCGCGGCGGCTGTCACTGGCGCCAATCGGGGTCGACCAAGCCAATTGCGGATTGGCCGAGAGTGCCGGATGGCGGGGCCGCGCGCCCGAGGTGCCCTGCCGCTGGCTCCAGCTGCCATTCGCCGCCTGCGAGGGCAGGCTGATCGGCTGGCTGCGGTTTTCCTCGACCTCGCCACCGCCCCAAGGGGCGCGGATATCCACGCGCTCACCCTCAAGGATCTCGTCGCGGTTGCAGGCGGCGGTCAGGCCAATCAGACCAATCAGAGCAACGGTGCGGATCACGCGCATGGGTTATTCCCCCCAAAATGGCAAATATCGAGCAGTATCACCCCAGATCGCTGGGTTGATCACCGCCCAAAACAACAATCAATTGTGCGACGCGGCGGCGCAGCGCGGCGGTCACATCGGCTTCTTGCAACAAGGCTTCGGCACGGGAAAGCGCGGTCTCGCGGTCGCCGCTTTCCAGCGCCAGAAGCGCCAGTTGCTCCAGCGCCAGCGGGCGGAACGCCTGACCCGGTGCGGCGAGGCCGTTCAACACCTGCTCACGCTCGTCCAGCGGGATCTCGGCGCCGCCGATGATCACCCGCTTGAGCGCGGCAATCTGCCGGTAGCTCGAGGGCAGATCGGCGTTATTCTCCACCGCTTCCAGCGCGTCGATCGCGGCGGGGCGCTGGTCGGCGTTCAACTCGGTCGCGGCCAAGAGCAGGTTCAGGATACCGGCGCGGTCGCCACCGACCTCAAGCTCACCCTCAAGCGCGGCCAGAGCGCTGCGCTGCGCCTGCGGGTCTTCGCTGTCCAGCGCGGTGACAATCGCATCGCCAAAGGCCTGCGCCTGACTGGTCGCCTGCGCCTTGCGCCATTCATTCCACGCCGCGCCACCGACCAGCACAATCACCGCCAGAATCGCAATGGGCGCGTATTTGCGCATCGTGGCAAACAAGCGGTCGCGCTTGAGTTCCTCGTTCACCTCGTCGATGAAACTTTCCGGGTTGCTCACCAATGGCCTCCGCGTCGTGAGTTACCGCCACGCATAGGCGCGACATCTTCGCCCCTCTTATCCCGAAGCGCCACGGCTTGCCAAGTGTAGAGCCCTCGCGCGGGCGGCCATTTGCCGTTTTTCCGCCCCATTTCTCGCCTATCCCCCGCGCTGTCGCCCAGCCCGGCGGCACCCGTTTGGGCTTGTGCGGCCCCTGTGCCGCCTGATCCTGCACGGTTTACGCAACGGCAATTTTTTGGGCAGAGATTGCATGTTTTTACGCATCGGCGTAATCCGTGCGGCGTGAGCGGCGTATAGAGACAATATCGCCTGCGCATTGCTTGACGGATGGGCGGACCGTGGCAACATGCTCGGGCAGGTTTACGGCTAGGCCGGCGGGCACGTCTGCGGGCAGGGCGAGGGCAAGATAACGGGCGGCCAGACGGCGGGTGACAAGGACCAACCGGCACCCGCTGGCGCGCAGGACCCACTGCATCGGGCGGGCAGGGTCGCGGCTGACGGAATTGTGACGGTTGGAACGGGTTTGAACACAGCCGCCGGGCGCCGGACGGAAGGTAATTTGATGCGAATTGTGCCGATTTTCACCGCGTTGTTGGTTTTGGTGAGCCTCTACATGCTGGTTATGGAACGCGATCTGCTGCTTAATGCGGCGGGTGTCGAACCGGCGCAGGCGCAATCGGACGATACCGCCGCCTCTGCCAGCACCAATGAGCGCGGCTTGTTCGGCGTCGTGGTGCAGCAAATCACCGAACGCGATCTTGAAAGCGCGGTGGTGCTGCGCGGACGCACTGCCGCCTCGCGCAGTGTCGAAGTGCGCTCGGAAACCACCGGTCCGGTGGTCTCGGCCCCGCGCCCCCGCGGCGCAATGATCCGCGCTGGCGAATTGCTCTGCGCGATTGATCCCGGCACCCGCGCCGCCAGTCTGGCCGAGGCCGAAGCACGGCTCTCGGAGGCCCGCGCGCGGCTCGATGAAGCGCAAACCAATTTCGACACCACCATGCGGCTGACCGAAGAGGGCTATAGCGCGCAGAACCGCGTCGCCACTGCCGAGGCCACCTTGCAGTCCGCCCGCTCGGGCGTCGAGGCCGCGCAGGCCGGTGTCGCCGCGGCGCAGGCCGAAATGGCGCGGCTGACCATTCTCGCCCCCTTTGACGGTGTGCTCGAGGCCAGCTCCGCCGAGACCGGCTCGCTGCTCACCGCTGGCGGGCTCTGCGCGACGGTGATCCAGCTCGATCCGATCCTGCTGGTCGGTTATGCCGCCGAAACCCAGATCGACCGGCTCGCGGTCGGCGCCATGGCCGGTGCGCGGCTGTCCAGCGGCGCCGAGGTCACCGGCAGGGTCAGCTTCCTGTCGCGCGCCTCGGATGTCACCACCCGCACCTTCCGCGTCGAGGTCACCGTGCCGAACCCCGATCTGGCGATTCGCGACGGGATGAGCGCCGATATCATGGTCGCCGCCACCGCCTCACGCGGGCATCTGGTGCCCGGCTCGGCGCTGACCATCGCCGATGACGGCACGCTGGGCATGCGGCTGGTCGATGAGACCAACCACACTTATTTCGTGCCGGTCACCGTGCTGCGCGACGCGCCACAAGGGTTCTGGGTCTCGGGATTGCCCGAGGTCGCCGATGTGATTGTCACCGGTCATGAATATGTCACCGACGGGATCGAGGTCCGCGTCACCCGTCGCGGCGAGGAGTAGGCCGATGCTGGGCATCATCGACTGGGCCGCCAAACGCGCCCGCATGGTCCTCGCCTTTATCGTGCTGACGCTCGCCGCCGGTGCCTTCGCCTATGTCAGCCTGCCCAAAGAGGGCGAGCCCGATATCGAAGTGCCCGCGCTGTTTATCTCGGTGCCCTTCGCGGGGATTTCCGCTAGCGATTCCGAGACGCTGTTGATCCGCCCGATGGAGCAGGAGCTGTCGGGTCTCGATAGCCTCGTCGAGATGACCGGCACCGCCTCGCAGGGCTATGCAGGTGTGGTGCTGGAGTTTGATTTCGACTGGGACAAGACCGCGGTGATCGCCGATGTGCGCGACCGGATGAGCCGCGCGGCGGCGAATTTCCCTGAAGGCGCCGATAGTTACACGGTCAACGAATTCAACTTCTCGCAATTCCCCATCGTGATTATCGCGGTCTCGGGCGATGTGCCCGAACGCACCCTCTTGCGCGCCGCCCGCGATCTGGAACGCGCCATCGAGACGGTGGAATCGGTGCTCTCGGCGGATGTTGCGGGCGTGCGCGACGAGATGGTCGAGGTGATCATCGACCCGCTGCGGCTCGAGGCTTACAACGTCTCGGCAGGGGAGTTGTTGCAGGCGGTGACCAGCAACAACCAACTGGTCGCGGCGGGCGAGATCGAGACCGACAGCGGACGTTTCTCGCTCTCGCTGCCGGGCAATTTTGAAAGCCCGCAAGACATCTACAGCCTGCCGATCAAGGTCAATGGCGACTCGGTGGTGACGCTCGGTGATCTGGCGACGATCCAGATGACCTTCCAGGACCGCGAGGGCACCGCCCGTTTCGAGGGCGCGCCGACGCTGGCCCTGCAGGTGGTCAAACGCAAGGGCTTCAACCTGATCGGCACCGTTGATGCGGTGCGCGCGGTGGTCGATGAGACCGTCGCCGCATGGCCGCAGGAGCTGCGCGATTCGATCATCGTGACACCGGCGCTCGACCGCTCCTATCAGGTCAGTTCGATGATCAGCCAGCTTGAGGGTTCGGTGCTCACCGCCATCGCCTTGGTGATGATCGTGGTGCTGGCCAGCCTCGGCACCCGCTCGGCGCTTTTGGTCGGTTTCGCGATCCCCTCGTCCTTCCTGCTCAGCTTTATCCTGCTGGGTCTGATGGATGTGACGATTTCGAATATCGTGATGTTCGGCCTGATCCTTGCGGTCGGCATGCTGGTCGATGGCGCGGTGGTGGTGGCCGAATACGCCGACCAGCAGATCAAACAGGGCAAAGGCCCGATGGATGCCTATGTCGCCGCCGCCAAACGCATGTTCTGGCCGGTCGTCGCCTCCACCGCGACCACGCTCTGCGCCTTTCTGCCGATGCTGTTCTGGCCCGGGGTTGCCGGCGAATTCATGGGGCTTTTGCCGGTCACGCTGATTTTCGTGCTCTCGGCCTCGCTGATCGTGGCGCTGATTTTCCTGCCGGTGATGGGCGGCGTCACGGGCCGTATCGCGCGCCGGTTTGACCAGATCGCGCAGCGCTTGCGGCGCCTGCCGTGGCTCTTGCGCCTGCCGGTGATGTTTGCCGCGCTGGCGCTGCTGGCGGGCGGGGCGCTGGTGCTGCTCAATCCCGCGCTGGTCTTCGCGCAGTCCCCCGAGGCGGTGGTGCCGGACTCGGCCCTGCGCTTTCTGCCCGGTGCGCTGGCGATGCTGCTTGGCGCGGTCGGCATGTCGATCAGCCTTAACGCGCTCAAACCCGCGGCCAAACCGCAGCGCGTGCGCTCGGGCGAGCAACGCACCCTCTTTGGCCGTTTCACCCGCCTGATCGTCGGCAATTGGTTCATGCCCTTCATCACCATCTCGGTGATTTTCTTCGCGGTTTACCAAGTCTTTATCTTCTACGGCAACAATAACTACGGGGTTGATTTCTTTGCCCCCACCGAGCCCGAGCAGGGCATCGTCTATGTCCGCGCGCGCGGCAATCTCAGCCTTGAGGAAAAGGACCATCTGCTGGGCCTCGTCGAAGAGGTGGTGATTGGCGAGCCGGGCGTTGCCTCCAGCTTTGCCTTTGGCGGCTCGGGCGGGCTCAATGCCAATACCGCCGGTGCGCAGGCGCCGCGCGACGCCATCGGGCAGATCCAGTTCGAACTGGTCAATTGGGATGAGCGCGGCGATGACGACAGCCTGCGCGGGCAAGCGGTGCTTGACCGGATGGAGGCCCAATTCCGCCAGATCCCCGGGATTATCACCGAATTCATGATCATGACCGGCGGCCCGGCCTCGGCAAAACCGGTGCATTTGCGGCTGATCGGCGACGATTTTGAAACGCTGGGCCGCGCGGTGGATCTGGTCAGCGCAAGAATGGCGGACATCGGCGGTGTGGTCGATGTCGAAGACACCCGCCCGCTGCCCGGTATCGATTGGGAAATCCGCGTCGATACCGCCGTCGCGGGCCGCTTCGGCGCCGATGTGCAGACCGTTGGCGGCATGGTGCAGCTGATCACCCGCGGCCTGATGCTGGACACAATGCGCGTCGAAACCTCGGAGGAAGAGGTCGAAATCCGCGTCCGCCTGCCCGAGGGCGACCGGCTTCTTTCCACCCTCGACACGCTGCGGGTGCAGACCGCGCAGGGGTTGATCCCGCTGTCCAATTTCGTCACCCGCGAGCCGGTCGCCCTGCGCGGCACCATCGACCGTTTCGGCGAGCGGCGCTATTTCGACGTCAAGGCCGGGGTTGCGCCCGATCTGATCCATATCCTCGATGCCGAGGGGCAAAGCCTGCGGCTGGCCCCGCGCGGTGAGGTCGATCCCCGCGCCCATCCCGTCGGCTCGGAGGCCGCGCGGATCGCCACCGAAGCCCGCGACGCGATCCTCGAGGCGGGCGGGCGTATGGTGCCGGTGACCGCCTCGGAACGGATCGCCGAATTGACCACTTGGCTGCAAAACGAGGCGCCGCTGCCCGCCGGTATCGACTGGCAATGGACCGGCGAACAGCAGGACCAAGAGGAATCGCAAGCCTTCCTCGCCGGAGCATTCGGCGCGGCTATGGGCTTGATGTTCATCATTCTTTTGGCGCAGTTCAACAGTTTCTATAACTCGGTTCTGGTGCTGGTCGCGGTGGTGCTATCCACTGCGGGCGTGTTGATCGGGATGATCGTGATGGCGCAGCCCTTCTCGGTGATCATGACCGGCACCGGCATTGTCGCGCTGGCCGGGATCGTGGTGAACAACAACATTGTGCTGATCGACACCTATCAGGATTTCGTCCGCTATATGCCGCGGATCGAGGCCATCGTGCGCACCGCCGAACAGCGGTTGCGGCCGGTTCTCTTGACCACGATCACCACCATCGCCGGTCTCGCGCCGATGATGCTGGGCGTGTCGATTGACTTTGTGAACGGCGGCTATTCAATCGACAGCCCGACCTCGATGATGTGGAAACCGCTGGCTTCGGCGGTGGTGTTCGGGCTTGGCACTTCGACGATTCTGACGCTGATTCTGACGCCTGCGCTCTTGGCCGCGCGGGTCTGGGTCTCGCGCCTTGTCACCACGCTCGGCCCGCGTCTGCGCGCGCTTCGGGCGGGTGCAGACCGCGAGGATCGGGCGCTGCTAAGGCGCACCGGCAAGGTCCGCAATGCCGAGATTATCTGGGATCCCGTCGCCGCGCCGCCGCCCGCCAAAGCCAAGCCAAAACCCACCCCCGACACGCACGAGGCCGACCCCGAGCAAAACCCGCTGCACGCCGCCGAATAACGGCGCGCGGGGGGCAGGGGGCGCCTGCGTTTACCGAGGCGCCCGTAGCTGGGCGCGCATCAGGGGCGGCACCTCGGGACGCTTTCGCGCTTGTCGTAAGGCATAAAGCGCCCATTCACCCACGGCGAGGCGTCAGGGGCGGCCATCAGGGGCGCTAAAGCGGCAACCACTGGCCCAGAACCTGCGGCAGGAACAGCCCCAGCACTGCCACCGCCACAAACAACCCCAGCCGGCCGCGGCGCGGCGCATCCGGTGCGACCACCGGCGCCCGCAGTGCCGCGACCACCTCACTATCCGCCCCCTCCAGCCGTGGCAGCACCTTGGGCCGCTGCGGCTGGTGGCTGCCAAACACCCGCCCGCCCGACCGCCCTTCGGCGCGCGCGCTGCGGCTTTGGGGGGGCAGGCGGATCGGCTGTGTGGTCAGGCCGGGACGCGCGGCGCGGGCGCGGTTTGCCCCGGTGATTAGCAGGGGCTGCCCCGGCGGCGCCCCACGGCGCAGGATATCGGGATCGGCGCGGATAAACTCGGTTTTCGACAGCAACAACCCGCCCGGCTGCCAGATCATCAGCAAGGGCGGCGCCGCTTCAATCACCGGCAGCAGACAGAGCCGCCCTTTGCGCACCAGCTCCTGCTCGGCCTCCAGCTCATCCGCCAGCGGTGGCCCGCGACGGCGCAGCAAAAACCCCAGCGCATGGCTGTGTCCGCGCAGATTGCGCAGCAGATGGACTTTCGAGAAATCCGGCCGCTCTTCGTCGCTATACAACGCCGCCGGGCGAAACAATTGCGTCATTGCATGTTCGGGGATCGGCGTGTCGGCGATGGTTAATGCCAGTTCGAACTGATCCGCGCGCAGCCGCATGGACCGCGCACCCAGCCGCAGCCCGGATATGCGGTGTCCATCGGAACGCAAATCGTCGACGAGAAACTGCATCGAGGCCACAAGGTCGGGTGGCGGGTCATTGGGGCCAAACAATAAGGTCGCCCCGACAATGCCCTGACCATTTCGCATGTCGTCCTTCCTGCCCCGAAAACGTCGCGGGGCAGGAGCAGATTACACGTCGCGGGCGCGCGAGGCTTGCGCGAAGTGCTTAAAATCCTAAGGGTTGCGGCTCAAAGCCCGCCTCACAATACCCCGAGGTCATAGAGCGCGCGCATCACCATAAAGCTGATATCGCGGCCAAACGAGGTGTTGCGCAGCACCGCATAGGCGATGACGCCAAAGATGATCAGCGTCGGCAGCCAGCTTTTGCGCGGTTTCTGGATCACCGGCGGCGCCGCGCCGGTGCTGGCGGGCGCTGGCGTCTGCACCGCAGCCGCCTCATTCGATTGCCCCCAGGGCGTCGCCGCTGGCGTGTTCTGGGCCGTGCTGTCAGCCTGGGTTTCTGAACGTTTCCGCTTGCTCGAGACCCGGCGCCGCGCCGCGGGTTCGCTCTGGCTTTGCAGCGGCTGCAACTCATAGGCGGCATGATCCACCGGCGCCAATAGATAGGTATTGCGCTGCCGGTGTTTGTTCGACGGGTGGCGCACGTCAAGGGGATGATATTTGCTCATGCCGGTCTCATACCGCTCTCCTGCCGGGCGCCTGTTGCTCCCTCTGACACCGGTATACCGCAAAAGCCGCGCCGTGGAAGCGCCCTTCGCGCCTGCGCCCTGTTTGGCCCGGGGGCACACCTTTCCGCCCCTTTCCACGCACGGGATAGCTTTCGCCGCCTCACCATCCACCTGTTTGGCCCGTGGGAACCACGGGCCGCGCCCGACCCTCCCCCCGGGAGGGCGCTTGGCGATGTCCTTCCCAGCGCAACCGACACACATGCTTTGAAGCGCCGCGCGTCGTTCCAAGCGCTCATCCGCCCACCCAGGATCGGGCGCGTCCCTTTCCGCTTTACTCACAAGCAGGCTAACACTCAGGCCCGTGCCACCCACGGGCCGCGCCCGACCCTTCCCCTCGGGAGGGCGCTTGGCGATGTCCTTCCCAGCGCAACCAACACCCATGCTTTGAAGTGCCGCGCGCCGTTCAGAGCTCGCGCGCGCCCACCCAGTGTCGGACGCACCCCTCATCGCTGCGCAGCAAAAAGGGCGCCCCGAAGGCGCCCTTTCCGTCATTCTCAACCTGTGATCCGCCGGATTAGCGCCAGATCACCCGCCGATCAGCAGCTATAATACATCTGGAATTCTACCGGATGCGGCGTGTGCTCATAGGCGTAAACCTCGTCCCATTTCAGCGCCATATAGCCGTCCAGCTGGTCCTTGGTGAACACATCTCCGGCCAGCAGGAACTCGTGATCCTTCTCCAGCTCCTCCAGCGCCTCGCGCAGCGAGCCACAAACGGTGGGGATCGCGGCCAGTTCTTCGGGCGGCAGATCATAAAGATCCTTATCCGAGGCGGCGCCCGGGTCGATCTTGTGTTTGATCCCGTCAAGCCCGGCCATCAAGAGCGCGGCAAAGCACAGATAGGGGTTCGCGGCGGGGTCGGGGAAGCGTGCCTCGACGCGCTTGGCCTTGGGCGATTCGGTCCACGGAATGCGCACACAGCCCGAGCGGTTGCGCGCCGAATAGGCCCGCAGAACCGGCGCCTCGAACCCGGGGATCAGCCGCTTGTAGCTGTTGGTCGAGGGGTTGGTGATCGCGTTCAGCGCCTTGGCGTGCTTCAGAATGCCGCCGATGAAATACAGCGCCTCCTGCGACAGATCAGCGTATTTATCGCCTGCAAACAAGGGCTTGCCGTCTTTCCAGATCGACATATTCACATGCATCCCCGAGCCGTTATCACCGGCAATCGGCTTTGGCATGAAGGTCGCGGTCTTGCCGTAGGCATGGGCGACATTATGGATGATGTATTTGTATTTCTGGATCTCGTCGGCCTGTTCGGTCAGCCCGCCAAAGACCAGCCCCAGCTCGTGCTGACAGGTGGCAACCTCGTGGTGGTGCTTGTCCACCTTCATCCCGATCGCCTTCATCGTCGACAGCATTTCCGAGCGGATATCCTGCGCGTCGTCAACCGGGTTGACCGGGAAATACCCGCCCTTGAGCTTCGAGCGATGAGCCAGATTGCCGCCCTCGAATTCGGTGTCGGTGTTCCAGGCGGCGGATTCCGCATCGACCGAAAAGCCGACTTTGCCCGGGGTCACCGCATAGCGCACATCGTCGAACAGGAAGAACTCGGCCTCGGGGCCGAAAAACGCCTGATCGCCGATGCCGGAGGACTTCAGATACGCCTCGGCCTTGATCGCCGTGCCGCGCGGGTCGCGGGCATAGGGCTCGCCGGTGTCGGGCTCGACCACATTGCAGTGGATGGCCAGCGTTTTCTCGGCGTAAAACGGATCCACATAGCTGCTTTCGGTGTCCGGCATCAGCTTCATGTCGGATTGGTCAATCGACTTCCAACCGGCAATCGACGAGCCGTCGAACATAAAGCCTTCTTCCAGAAAATCCTCGTCAATCAGGTCGTTGACGATGGTGACATGCTGCAGCTTGCCGCGCGGATCGGTAAAGCGGACATCGACATATTCGATGCCTTCATCTTTGATTTTCTTCAGAACTTTCTCAACGCTCATTGGTTTCCCCTGAGTTGCAGTTATGCGTGTTTGACTAATTTCCCGGCGTCATGCTGGTTGTGATCACAGCGCGTGATCACACCGCGTCTTCGCCGGTTTCGCCGGTGCGGATACGGATCACCTGCTCGACCGGCGAGACGAAAATCTTGCCGTCGCCGATCTTGTCGGTGCGCGCTGCCGAGATGATCGCCTCGATCGCGTCATCGACCAGATCATCTTGCAGCACGACTTCGATTTTCACTTTCGGCAGGAAATCGACGACATATTCCGCCCCGCGATACAGCTCGGTATGGCCCTTCTGGCGCCCGAACCCTTTGACCTCGATCACCGAGAGCCCCTGAATCCCGATATCCTGCAGCGCCTCCTTCACATCGTCGAGTTTGAACGGCTTGATGATGGCTTCGATTTTTTTCATCTGCAGGCTCCGGTGGTCAGGATCGGGTCGGCGGTTATGCTGTCTTGCGCTGTTCAGACCACGTTCACAGCGCCCTCACAATCGACTAACCTCCTGCCGGGGCGGGAGTTCCCGCCAAATGGGCGAAATTCGAGCGTTTTGCTTAAAATCTAGGCAAATCGCCCGCGAAATATGCAGGATTTGAATGCAATTCACCGGAATTGGCGGATGACAGGGCAGATACCGGATATCGTGACCACCGCGCAGATGCGCGCCCTCGAGCAGAGGGCGATCGCGGCGGGTGAGGTCAGCGGATTAACCTTGATGGAGCGCGCGGGCGAGGGCGTTGTCAAGGCAATCATCGCGCATGCCCCCGAAGCAAACCGCGCCGTGGTGCTCTGCGGCAAGGGCAATAATGGCGGCGACGGGTTCGTCATCGCGCGGCTCTTGGCGGCGCGCGGCTGGCAGGTGCGGGTCTGTGCGCTGACCGCCGAAACCTTGAGCGCTGGCCAGATCCCCGTGGGCGACGCCGGCGAAAACGCCCGCCGCTGGCTCGCCGCAGGGCAGGGGGTGTATCCGCTGACCGCCGAGGCGATCCGCGACGGTCTTTCCGAGGGCGCGGTGCTGATCGACGCGCTCTTGGGCATCGGTCAAAGCCGCAGCCCCGAGGCGCTACTCGCCCCCGTCCATACCGCCAGCGCAGAATTCACGCGCCTCACCCGCGTCGCCGTCGATCTGCCCACCGGCCTGTGTAGCGACAGCGGGCGCTGGCTGTGCGACGCGCCCTTCCGCGCCGATCTCACCGTCACTTTCCACGCCCCCAAACCCTGCCATATGCTGGCCGAAGGCCCCGAGATTTGCGGCGCCCTCGAGATCGCACCCTTGGGCCTGCGGCCCGAGCCGGGCATCCCCCTGATCACCGGGCCGCTCTGTAATCTTGGTAAATCCGGCGGCCATAAATTCTCGCACGGGCATGCTTTGGTGCTCTCGGGCGGCTCGGGCAGGGGCGGTGCCGCCCGTCTGGCGGCGCGCGCGGCTTTGCGCATCGGCGCCGGTCTGGTGACTTTGGGTTGCCCGAGGGCGGCGATCCCTGAGAACGCCGCGCGGCTCGATGCGGTGATGCTGACGCCGGTTGATACTGCTGATGACCTCGCCACCAGCCTCAGCGACCCACGGATCAGCGCGCTTCTCCTCGGTCCCGGACTGGGCCTCGACGCCCGCGCCCATGCGCTTGTCGATGTGGCGCTGCGCGATACACGCCCCTGCGTCCTCGATGCCGATGCGTTAACCTTAATCGCGGGCGACGCCGCCCTGCGCGCGCATCTCCACGCGGGCTGCATCCTCACCCCGCATGGCGGCGAATTCGCCCGTCTCTTCCCCGATTTGAGCGCACGCATGCGCGGATCCGGCGGCCCCTCACGGATCGACGCCGCAACAGAGGCCGCGCAGGAATTGGGGGTCACATTGCTGATGAAAGGGCCGGATACGGTGATCGCCGGTCCGAACGGGCGCTGCGCCCTCCATGCCGCCCTGCGCGAGCGCGCCGTGCCATGGCTCGCCACCGCGGGCGCCGGAGATGTGCTCGCGGGTCTGATCGCCGGACTTCTGGCGCGCGGCATGCCCGGTTTCGAGGCCGCCGCCAGCGCCGCCTATCTCCATGCCAGCGCCGCACAGGTTTTCGGCCCCGGATTGATCGCCGAGGATCTGCACGAGGCGATTCCTCAGGTGCTGCGCGGGCTAATAGCGCACTGACCAATATCTGTGAAATGTCGTACCGGGGTGAGGATACAATGGCCCTGCAAATCCCTCGCGCCGGTCGGTAAATTCAGGTTAACCGGTTAATCCGAACCGCGAACATCCTTAATGCAACAGCCCCGTCGCAAGGATCCCCGGCGCCGGTGTCGGCGCGCTCGCCACTTTCAACCCATCGGCCCAAAGCACCTGCGGATCGTCAAAATGCAGCCGGATCAGCCGCACCGCTTCGCGCCGCTCACGGGTTACATGCAGGTCATCAACCATCGAGGCCGCCGGTGTCAGCATCGAGTCGCGCCCATGTAAAATCTGCGCGCGCCAGTCATGCACCAGCACCTGTTGATGCATCGGCACCACCAAATCCCGCAATCTTCCCAATGCCGAAGGGGCGAAACAGACCACATCGATATCCTGCGCCTCGACCAGCGAGGTGCCGCGCAATTCGACCAATCCATTGCTCACCGTGGCGACCCGGTCCCCGGCCAGCAGATATTCCACCGGCAATTCTCCATCCGCCGTGCGCACCACCGTGCCCGCCAGCAATCCCGTTGGCCGCGCCCGCGCCGAGACCCGGGGCACCGGAACGAGGGAGGGGGTAAATTGTTGAAACATGGTGAATACCTGACAATGACCTATCGTTTCCATATTGGAACCAATGATGGTGAAAATATGTCAGCACTCTCGCGATTTCGGGGCTTTTGCTCTCGCCTTACCGCGGCAAGGTTGCTATCAGAGCGCCGATGCGGGTGTGGCGGAACTGGTAGACGCACCAGATTTAGGTTCTGGCGCCTTTGGCGTGGGGGTTCGAGTCCCTTCACCCGCACCATTTTCAACAAGGTTAACACGATTGCGCTGATGCGCCTCGCGCCTCTCAGTCCTTCCAGCGATTCACCACCTGCGCGTCGATGCCGAACAGATCGAGGATGCGGCCGAGGCTGTGATCGATGATCTGCGCCAGCGTCGTGGGGCGGGTGTAGAAGGCGGGCACCGGCGGGGCGATGATCGCGCCCATCTCGGCGAGCTGCGCCATCGTGCGCAGATGCCCTCGATGCAGCGGTGTTTCGCGCACCATCAGCACCAGTTTTCGCTGCTCTTTCAACGTCACATCCGCCGCGCGGGTCAGCAGCCCCGAGGTCACACCGCTGGCGATTTCGGACATCGAACGCACCGAACAGGGGGCGACGATCATCCCCATGGTGCGAAACGAGCCGCTGGCGATCCCCGCCGCGATGTCGCCCGCCGCGTGCACCTGACTGGCCAGGGCCTGGACCTGCGCCAGTTTCAGCGAGGTCTCATGCGCCAGAGTGATCTCGGCGGCGGCAGAGATCACCAGATGGGATTCGATGCCGAGCTCGCGCAGGATTTCCAACAGGCGCACCCCGTAGATGACCCCCGAGGCGCCCGAAATCCCCACCACCATACGCTGCGGGGCGCTCATTGCTGCGATCCGGTCTGCGGGTGAAATTGTGCTGCGATATCAGTGGTGAACGGGGTGTTGCGCATGGATGAAAGGGCTCCAATCTGAAACGGGGAGGGGGCAGACAGCACCCAACCGGACGCGCCCGAACCGCGCAGCCTCTGTCCCACGCGATATCACCCGCCCGCAATCCCGCATCCTGTCGCAGGGGGCGTTAACCTTCCCGTCGCTCCGCCGCCCGCCGGTTCCAAGACCGGGTGCGATTCGACATATAGATCGCCTGCGCGCGCGCCGCAGCGAGAGGTACCAATACCCGATACCAATGAGGCAGGCCAATCCGCATCATCCGCCGGAATGGTTGCGCAACCGTTAACCGCCCCGTGGCAGCCACTCGCCCACGTCCGAAAACCCCGCAAACAGCGCCCCGGAGCCCGGTTTGACGCCAGATTCAGGGTTGATCCCCCTTCGCGCGCCAACTACTAAGGCGCTGAATTTATCAGGCTGCCGTCCGGGTGGCCTGCCAGCATATGCGAGGAACCAGATGCAAGTCACCGAAACCCTGAACGACGGCCTGAAGCGCGGCTATACGATCACCGTGCCCGCGGCTGATTTGGACGCGAAGGTGGACGAAAAGCTGCGCGAGGCCCAGCCGGAAGTCGAAATCAAGGGCTTTCGCAAGGGCAAGGTCCCGATGGCGATGCTGAAAAAGCAGTTCGGCCAGCGCCTGATGGGCGAAGCCATGCAGGAAGCCGTCGATGGCGCGATGCAGGCGCATTTCGAGGAAACCGGTGACCGTCCGGCGGCGCAACCGGCGGTGGAAATGCAGAACGGCGAAGAGTGGAAAGAGGGCGACGATGTCGTCGTCTCGATGAGCTATGAAGCCCTGCCGACCATCGAAGCCCCTGATTTCTCGGGTATTTCACTGGAGCGTTTGGCGGTCAAAGCCGATGACGCAGCGGTCGATGAGGCGCTGGAAAACCTCGCCAAACAGGCGCAGGCTTTTGACGACAAAGACGGCGCTGCCGAAGACGGCGATCAGGTGGTCTTTGACTTCACCGGCTCGATCGACGGCGAGGAATTCGAGGGCGGCGCGGCCAGCGACTACCCGCTGGTTCTGGGCTCGGGCCAGTTCATCCCCGGCTTTGAAGAGCAGCTGACCGGCGTCAAAGCCGGCGAGGAAAAAGACGTCAAAGTCTCCTTCCCCGAAGAATACGGCGCCGAGCATCTGGCCGGTAAAGAGGCGGTTTTCGCCTGCACGATCAAAGCCGTCAAAGGCCCGGTCGACCCGGAAATTAACGATGAATTGGCCAGCAAATTCGGCGCCGAATCACTCGACGCGCTGAAGGGCCAGATCCGCGAAGGTCTGGAAGGCGAATACGCACAGGCCGCCCGCGCCATCGTCAAACGCGCGCTGCTCGACGAGCTGGACAAAGCGGTGACCTTCGAGCTGCCGCCGAGCCTGGTTGACGCCGAAGCCTCGCAGATCGCGCATTCGATCTGGCATGACGAAAACCCCGATGTCACCGACCACAACCATGACCCGATCGAGCCGACCGACGAGCACCGCACGCTCGCCGAGCGCCGCGTCAAACTGGGACTGTTGCTGGCCGAGGTTGGCAGCAAGGCCGAGGTCGAAGTGACCGACGCCGAGATGTCGCAAGCGGTGATGTCGCAGGCCCGCCAGTATCCGGGTCAAGAGCGTGAGTTCTTTGAATTCGTTCAGAAAAACCCGCAGATGCAGCAGCAGCTGCGCGCCCCGCTGTTCGAGGACAAAGTGGTCGATCTGATCCTGACGCAGGCCAATGTGTCGGAAAAGGAAGTCTCGAAAGACGATCTCAAGGCGGCTCTGGATGCGTTGGAAGACGAATCCTGAGACCCTGATCTCCAACCTTGAGTTGGGGTGAACACAGAAACCCCGTGCCATAAGGTGCGGGGTTTTGCATATGTGGGGCGTATATTTTACGCTCTGCAAAAGTTCTAATGCCGCGCATTATCTGGTTTGAAACCCATTTTTGAGCAGAGTTAATTCTATGGATACGCCGACGATTATTTCCTCGCATCTTGCGACTTATGGCTGGACGCTGACCTATATCGCCATCGCATATCGCGGTTTTCAGGACAAATCTTACGGTATGCCGATTGTCGCGCTCTCGCTTAATCTGCCATGGGAGATCATCTTTGCCTATGTGATCACCCCCCATGGCAGCGCCGACAGTCTACTGGTGCCCTATGGTGCGTTAAAAGCGCAGGGGGCTTTTACCCTTTGGGCGACGCTGGATCTGCTGATCCTCTATACCTATTTCAAATACGGCTATAAGTATTTCGAGACCCAATATAATATCAGCAAAGCGCAATGGATCATCTTCAGCCTTGCTATGCTGACATTCGGCACCGCGATTGTTTATAATGGCGGGATGTTCTTCATGCAGTTTGAGGAATATTTCAACCACGACCAGATTGAGGGCGCCAAGGTGATTGCCTTTGCCCAGAACGCCTTGATGTCGATTGCCTTTATCGCGATGTTCTACGCCCGTGGCGGCAGTGTCGAGGGGCAGAGTTTTACCATCGCTTGGGCGAAATGGATCGGCACATCGATGTCCGGCGGGATCGCCTATATTATCGCGCGGCCCGATGAATGGTATTTTGTCGGCACTTTCATCATCGCGATTTTTATTGCCGATCTTTATTACATGTTCATCATCTACCGCGCCCTGCGCCGCAAAGGGATTAACCCCTGGACGCGGCTGTAGCATTGACCTGTTAAAATGAAACGCAGGGTGCATTTCACCCTGCGTTATTGCTATAAGCGCCTGCGGCGCGGTCTTGGGGCTCTGCCCCAAACCCCGGGATATTTATGGCACTAAGTGGGAGGGCGCCGGGATCAGGTGTTGAGCGCCCGCGCGATGATCAGTTTCTGGATATCCGAGGTGCCCTCATAAATCTGGCAGACGCGGACATCTCGGGCGATGCGTTCGAGGCCGGTTTCGACCATATAGCCCATACCGCCGAAGGTCTGTAGCGCGCCGGAGACTATCCGCTCGGCGGCCTCGGAGGCATAGAGTTTCGCCATCGCCGCCTCGGTCAGGCAGGGGATGCCGGCATCTTTCAGCCGCGCGGCATGTAGGGTTAACTGCCGCGCTGCCTCAAGCTGGGTGGCGAGATCGGCGAGCCGGAATCCCACCGCTTGATGGTTAATGATGGCGCTGCCGAAGGTCTGCCGCTCTTGCGCATACCCCACCGCCGCGTCCAGTGCCGCCTGCGCCATGCCCACCGATTGCGAGGCGATGCCGATCCGGCCGGTTTCGAGGCTGGCGAGTGCGATCTTATAGCCCTGACCCTCGTCACCGATGCGCATCGCGTCGCTGATCTCGACATCGGTATAGCGCAGCGCACAGGTGTCCGAGGCGCGCTGGCCCATCTTCGCCTCAACGCGGGCGACCTCAAAGCCCGCGCTGTCGGTGGGGACCAAAAACGCGGTGATGCCGGATTTTCCCTCCGCCCCCTCCATCCGCGCGAATGTGATCACAAAGCGCCCGATTTTGCCCGAGGTGATGAATTCCTTCGTGCCGTTCAGCACATAGCCGCCCTGCACCCTGCGCGCTGTGCTGCGGATTGCGCTGGCATCCGAGCCCGCCTGGGTTTCGGTCAGCGCAAAGGCGCCGATGAACTCCCCGCGCGCGGCGGGGCGCAGCACCTCGTCTTTGTGCTGCTCCGAACCGAAGCGCTCAATGATCGCGTTGAACGGCGCGTTATGCACGCTCATCACCGTCGAGATCGCGCCATCGCCCGCCGCCACCTCCATCAGCGCCAGCGCGTAGCTGACGTAATCTGCGCCCGCGCCGTCGAAATCAGGGTTAACGGTCATCCCCAGAAACCCCAATTCACCCATTTCGCGCAGGATCTCGGGCTCGATCGTGCCGCTGGCGTCGCGCGCAGCGGCGCCGGGGGCCAGTCGGTCACGGGCGAAAGCGCGGGCGGTGTCGCGGATCAATTTCTGGTCTTCGGTTAACATAGTTGTCTCCGGTCAGGGTCTGGCGGACTATCCCGAGGGGTTTTTGCCGCGTCAATGCTGATCTTGCCCGCGCGCTTGCAAGATGACGGGGTGGCTTGCGTCAGGCGGGAGGGCGGGCGATAACGCCTCATGGCCAAATCACCCGCACAATTCACCTGCACCGCCTGTGGTGGCATCCACCGCAAATGGAGCGGGCGCTGCGACGCCTGTGGCGCGTGGAATTCCATCGTCGAAGAGGCGCCGCTGGGCACCGGTCCCAAGGGCGGCGTCGGGCGCGGCAAGACCATTGAGCTGAGCACCCTGCAAACCAAAGAGGCGCCGCCGCCGCGCACCCTTTCCGGCGTGGCGGAATTTGACCGCGTGTTGGGCGGCGGGTTGGTGCCGGCCTCGGCGATCTTGGTTGGCGGCGATCCGGGGATCGGGAAATCGACGCTCTTGTTACAGGCGGTGGCCGCATTTGCGCGCAAGGGATTGAAATGCCTCTATATCTCCGGCGAAGAAGCCTCGGCGCAGGTGCGTATGCGGGCCTCTCGGCTGGGGCTGGATGATGCGCCGGTGCAATTGGGCGCCGAGACCAATCTGCGCGACATCTTAACCACGTTGGACGCCGAGCGTCCCGATCTGGTGATCATCGATTCGATCCAGACCATGTGGCTGGATTCGGTGGCCAGCGCCCCCGGATCGGTGGCACAATTGCGCGCCGCCTCTCATGAATTGGTGACATTTGCCAAGAAGCGGGGTGTCTCGGTGGTGCTGGTCGGCCATGTCACCAAAGACGGGCAGATCGCGGGCCCGCGGGTGATCGAGCATATGGTCGATTGCGTGCTTTATTTCGAGGGCGAGCGCGGCCATCAATTCCGCATCCTGCGGGCGGTGAAAAACCGCTTTGGCCCCGCCGACGAGATCGGCGTCTTCGAGATGACCGGCGCCGGCTTGGCCGAAGTGCCCAACCCTTCGGCGCTGTTTCTCTCGGAACGCGGCGAACCGGCGGCGGGCTCGGTGGTTTTTGCCGGTATCGAGGGCACGCGCCCAATGTTGACCGAAATTCAGGCGCTGGTCTCGGCCTCGCCGCTGTCGATGCCGCGGCGCACGGTGGTCGGGCTGGATTCGGGGCGGCTTTCGACAATTCTTGCGGTGCTCGAGGCGCGTTGCGGCATCCCCTTTGCCGGGTTGGACGTGTTTTTGAACGTCGCCGGCGGCATGCGGGTGCATGAACCCGCCGCCGATCTGGCCGTCGCCGCCGCGCTTTTGGGCGCGCGCGAAGATGTTGCGCTGCCCGCCGATACGGTGGTATTCGGGGAAATCTCGCTGTCGGGCGCCTTGCGTCCGGTCAGCCAGAGCGAAAACAGGTTGAAAGAGGCGCAAAAACTTGGTTTCACCAGCGCCATGTTACCGGCGGGCGGGAAACCGGGGTCGGGCAACGGGGTCGGTTTGCGGCAAATGGCCGATTTGACCGGTTTCGTTGGCGAGGTTTTTGGCGCAGGTTGACGCCTAAGGAGCGGATTGCATGGAATCCTTCACGTTGATTGATGGCGCCGTCGCCTTGGTGATCGTTGTCTCGGCCATTCTGGCCTATTCGCGCGGTTTGATCCGCGAACTCTTGGCCATCGCCGGCTGGGTGGTGGCCGCGGTGGTCGCCTTTGCGCTGGCGCCGACCGTCGAACCTTGGGTGCGCGAGATCCCCTATGTCGGGGATTTGCTTGGCGATAGCTGCGAATTAACCGTGATTGCGGCTTTCGCGGCGGTTTTCGCCGTCACCTTGATGATCGTGGCGCTGTTCACCCCGCTCTTCTCCAGTCTGATCCGCAATTCCGCGCTCGGCGGGATTGATCAGGGCTTGGGCTTCTTCTTTGGCGTGTTGCGCGGCATCCTGTTAATCGCGGTGGCGCTTTTGGTGTTCCAGCGCGCGGTGCCGGTGGGCAATGTGCCGATGGTCGATAACAGCCAGTCGGTGGCCCTGTTTGCCCGCGTGCAGACGGCGCTGATCGACAATCTGCCCGCCGATGCGCCGAATTGGATCATCGAGCAGTATAACGCTCTGACCGCCAGCTGCCGCGCGCCGCAGTAACCCTATTGCCCCGGTGCGCCGGAGGAGGGGCGCTTGGAGGGGCATATGGCGGTGGACCGGATGGATCCGCAGTTTCTGGCCGAATTGAATGAACGGCTTTTCGTGCACTACACGCAAGGCGCGTGGCGGGCGCCTTTGGGGTATCGGTTGCTTAACCTGCGCCCTGCAGGTGTGGCGCGCTGGGGCGGGATTATTTGCGGCGATGCGCGTGATGCGGCGCGGGCGCTAGCGGGCGTCGCGGCGGGCGGCACAGCGGATACGGCGGCGATGGCGCAGGCTTGGGCGCAGGCTAGCGCCGGTGCCGCAGATATCCGCGCGGTCGAAGGGCTGCGCGAGCGCTTAAGTGCAGCGCCACTCCCTTCTGATGCAGCGCCACGGCCTACGGGCAGCGAGATCGCGTCAAACACGCTCACCTCAAATCCCGACGGCCCCGCGATCCTGCTCAGCGCCGCCGATACGCCTTTGGACGAAATTGTCGCCCTGTTGATCGCCCAAGCCGCGCGCGGTGTGCTGTGGAAACCCGCGCCACGCGCTGCGGCCTCGGCGCATTACGCGATGCGGGCGCTGGCGCCTGCCGCACAGGGGCGTTTGGCCTTGCTGCAGGGCGATCATCAGACCGGCGCCGAGCTGGCGCGCCACGGGCCGGTGATCTGGGCCTCTGATACACCGCCACCAAAGGGCATGGTGCTGCTAGGCACCCATAGGGGCGCCTGAGCGGGCGGCGGCGACGGTAGGCTTCAAGTCAAGCGCACCCGGTCACGGCTGCGGCCATAGTTCTACACCGCCCATGATTGACGCATCGGGCGTGCCGATGGCGTCCACATCCTTGCGGTCATAGTCAAAGGCCAGAAGAATGCGCTGCATGGCGCTGATCCTTGCGCGGTATTTGTCATCTCCTCGTATGATCGTCCAAGGGGCAAAGTCGAAATCCGAGCGCGCGAAAGTTTCGGCGATCGCCTCAGTATAGGCGTCCCATCTGAACAATCCCTTAACGTCGATCTGCGAGAGCTTCCACTGTTTGAGCGGGTGGGATTCGCGGTCGAGCATGCGGCGCAATTGCTCGGCGCGCCCGACATTGAACCAGAGTTTGATCAGATGAATGCCGTCATCGACCATCGCGCGCTCGACGCCGGGAAGTTGCTCGAAGAAATGCGCGCGCTGGGCGTCGGTGCAAAAGCCAAAGACCTTTTCAACCACCCCGCGATTGTACCAACTGCGGTCCATCAGGGTGACCTCACCGGCGCCGGGCAGATGTTTGATGTAGCGCTGGAAATACCATTGGCCGCGCTCATGATCAGTGGGTTTCGGCAGCGCCACCACCTTTGCTCCGCGCGGGTTCATATTTTCCGCGACCCGCTTGATCGCCCCCGATTTCCCCGCCGTATCGCGCCCCTCAAAGACCACCACAATGCGCTGCCCGCTGGCCTCGACCCAGCGCTGGAATTTCACCAGTTCGACCTGCAATTCCTTGAAGCGCTCTTCATAGGCGGATTTCTTCATCCAGCGGTCATAGGGGAAATCATCCTCCAGAATGTCCCGCTTGCGCCCCTCCTTGATGGCCTCACGCAGCGCCTCTGGCGCCCTGTCATTGAAATAGGCCGAGATCGCCCCGTCGAACGGCAAATCCATGATACCCTCCTGTTTCCCACAGGCATAAAACGTCGCCCCCGACCCGCGCAAGAAAATTGGAGCATCTGAATGTCAGACAGTATAATGTCAGATGTTTAGATCGGGCCGGTGCCGCAGAAAATGGCGAATGTCAGATATTTGGGTTGGGGTTGCTTGAGTTCGAAGGTTCAGCAGGAATAGCGCAGATTTACGCAACAACACCGCCTATCTCATTGTTATCAATTAATGTCATACATTTAATATGGGCGGGCATATTGATCGCCACAACCACGCCCAACCGAAATAACCGCCCCGCCGAAAATTCCCCCGCTCCACCATCGTCAGACAGCGGCACCACGCAAGCCCTTCATCTACAGCTTGCTAAACGCCACCGCCAGCGGCACTCTTGAGGCCATGACAAGCCCGATCTCCAGCATCAGAAACCTCGGGCCCGCCGCCGAGGAAAGCTTTGCCCGCGCCGGTATTCACAGCGCCGAAGAGCTGCGCGCGCTCGGCGCCGACGCGGGCTATGCGGCCCTATTGGCCGCCGGTGAGCCGCCGCATTTCATCGGCTATTACGTGCTGGTCATGGGGCTGCAGGGGCGGCCATGGAATGACTGCAAAGGCGCCGAGAAAGACGCGTTGCGCCTGCGTTTCGATGCGCTGAAAGCCGCCCATAAGCGTGGCGGGGGGATTGCGGGGATCGAGGCGATCCTAGATGAGATCGGCGTGATCGATCCCACAGCCAAACGCCGCAGCCGGCGACGGAGAGAATGATGCACATGATAAAAGCCATGGTGGCCGCGCTGATGCTGGCGGCGCTGGCCGGATGCGGGGGCGCGGCACCGGCGCCGCAAGAGGAGATCTCGCGGCTCTATCCCGGCGAGACCCTGCAAATGCGGGTGTTGATCCGGCAGGCGGCGCAGGAGCTGGAGATCCCCGAGGCGCTGTTGCACCGGGTGATCCAGCGCGAGAGCGACTACCGCGCCCATGCCCGCAACGGGCCCTATTGGGGGCTGATGCAGATCCTGCCGCAGACCGCGCGCACCATGGGGTTTCGCGGAGAGCCCGCCGATCTGCTCGATCCCGAGATCAACCTGCGTTACGCGGGCCGCTATCTGCGTGGCGCCTGGCTGCTGTCGGACGGGGATCTGGATGCGGCGGTGATGCATTACGCGCGCGGCTATTACTATGTGGCGCGCGATCGTTGCATGCTGGTGGCGACGGGGCTCTTGGACCGTGAGGTCAACCGCCGCTTCGGTTAGGGTAATGCTGAGGGGGGCGGCGCTTGGGCCCCATCGAGGGGCCCAAGCGCCGGTGGGGCCGCCCCACGCGCGGCCAAAGGGGCGCGAGGCGCCCCCTTGGGATCCCCCTCTGGATATTTATCGACAGATGACATGAAAACGGGCGGCGCCTTGGGGAAGGTGCCGCCCGTTTCATAAGCTATCGGAAGGGGTTAGCCGACCAGTTCGAGACCGGCGAAGAAATAGGCGATCTCTTCGGCAGCGGTTTCCGGCGCGTCCGACCCATGCACCGAGTTCTCGCCTTTCGACAGCGCGAAGTCCTTGCGGATCGTCCCCTCGGCGGCTTCGGCGGGATCGGTGGCGCCCATCACGTCACGGTAGGCGGCAATGGCGTTCTCGCCTTCCAGAACCTGCACGACCACCGGCTCGGAGGCCATGAACTCGCACAGCTCGCCGTAGAACGGGCGCTCGGCATGCACCGCGTAGAACACGCCGGCCTGTGCCTTGGTCAGGTGGATGCGCTTTTGCGCGATGATCCGCAGGCCGGCGGCCTCGATCTTGGCGTTGATTGCGCCGGTCAGGTTGCGCTTGGTGGCATCGGGTTTGATGATGCTGAAGGTGCGTTGAATAGCCATCTGCGTCTCTTTCATATCGGTGCGGTCGCGGCCCCATGCCCTCCCGCTGGTCAATTGCTGGCGGCGTTTACCATGGCGAGCAGGGGTTGAAAAGCAGCGATTGCCGCGAAACCCGATTGGCCGCTGGCGCCCCGCGCAAGGCTCTGTTATGGCGCGACGCATGTTAAGCATTTCCGATCTGTCGTATTCCGTCGATGGCCGCCCCCTCATCGTAGGGGCCTCGGCCCGCATTCCCACCGGCCACAAAGTTGGTCTTGTCGGGCGCAATGGCTCGGGCAAGACCACGCTGTTTCGCCTGATCCGCGGCGAGTTGGCGCTGGAGGGCGGCAGTATCACCCTGCCGTCGCGCGCCCGCATTGGCGGCGTCGCGCAGGAGGTGCCCTCGTCCGCGACCTCGCTTTTGGACACCGTGCTTGAGGCCGATACCGAGCGCGCCGGTCTGATGGCTGAGGCCGAGAGCGCCAGCGATCCGGCGCGGATTGCCGAGATTCAGGCGCGTCTGGCCGATATCGACGCATGGTCCGCCGAGGGGCGGGCGAGCGCGATCCTCAAGGGTCTCGGCTTTACCCATGAGGAAATGCTGCGGCCCTGTTCGGATTTCTCGGGCGGGTGGCGGATGCGGGTGGCGCTGGCCGGTGTGCTCTTTGCCCAACCGGATCTGTTGCTGTTGGATGAGCCGACCAACTATCTGGACCTTGAGGGCGCGCTCTGGCTGGAAAGCTATCTGGCGAAATACCCGCGTACGGTGATCGTGATCAGCCATGACCGCGGGCTGTTGAACCGCGCGGTGGGGGCGATCCTGCATCTCGATGAGCAGAAATTAACCCTCTATCAGGGCGGCTATGACACATTCGCCCGCACCCGCGCCGAGCAGCGCGCGGTATTGGTGGCGGAATCCAAGAAACAGGACGCGCGGCGCGCGCATCTGCAGGCCTTTGTTGACCGGTTCAAAGCCAAAGCCTCGAAGGCGCGTCAGGCGCAGTCGCGGGTGAAAATGCTGGAGAAAATGCAGCCGATCACCGCGCCTGCCGAGGCGGCGAAACATGTGTTTACCTTCCCCGTGCCCGAGGAACTCTCGCCGCCGATCATCGCCATGGAGGGGGTTTCCGTCGGCTATGACCAGACGGTGATCCTGCGGCGGTTGAACCTGCGGATTGACCAAGACGACCGGATCGCGCTCTTGGGCCGCAATGGTGAGGGCAAATCAACCCTGTCGAAATTGCTGGCCGATAAGCTGGCGCCGATGGGCGGCGAAATGGTGCGCTCGAACAAGCTGCGGGTGGGGTATTTTGCTCAGCATCAGGTTGATGAGCTGCATCTTGACGAGACCCCGATCCAGCACATCCGCCGGTTGCGCCCGACCGAGGGCGAGCCACGGTTGCGCGCGCGTCTGGCCGGTTTCGGGCTGATGGCGGATCAGGCGGAGACGGTGGTCGGGCGTCTGTCCGGTGGGCAAAAGGCGCGGCTGTCGCTGCTGCTGGCGACCATCGAGGCGCCGCATCTGCTGATCCTTGACGAGCCGACCAACCACTTGGATATCGAATCGCGCGAGGCTCTGGTCGAGGCGCTGACTGCCTATACCGGCGCGGTGATCTTGGTCAGCCACGATATGCATCTTCTGTCGCTGGTCGCCGACCGGCTCTGGCTGGTCAAGGATGGCGGTGTTGCGCCCTATCAGGATGATCTCGACAGCTACCGCAAACTGCTACTCTCGGATTCGCCCGAGAAAGCCGCCAAGGCCCGCGAGCGTAAACAGCCCGAGAAGAAGAAGGCCACACGCGAGCAATTGCAGGCGCTGCGCTCCGAGGTTCGCAAATGCGAGCAGAGGGTCGAGAAGCTCGAAGAGATGCGCGAGAAACTGTCGAAGAAACTGGCCGATCCGGCGCTCTATGAAGACGCGCGGCGCGGGGAGTTGGAGACATGGAACCGCAAATATGCCGAAGTGATGGATGCGGTGGATAAGGCCGAGGCGCTCTGGATGAAAGCCTCGGAAGCCCATGATAAGGCGAAAGAATAGCGGATTGTCGGTATTGTAAGGCATTTGGGATTTGCGGGCATTTATCTGCCTGACGTTAAATGTCTTACATATAAACCGTAAATGTCATATGTTTGGGTGTGCTGCGGCGTGTCCTTGGCCTGAACGCGGCGGGGTTTCACCCTGTAACCTGCGGCCATTGCCCGACAAATTGTTGACATGGTGCGGCCCGTGCCCCATGCCGGTGGCATGATGGAAACCGCAGCCCTCGTCTCGGCCTTTGTAACCATGTTCGTGATCATTGATCCGATCGGTCTGACGCCGATGTTCATTGCCCTGACCCAAGGCAGCGATGCCGCGCATCGGCGCGCGGTGGCGCGCCGTGCCTGTCTGATCGCGGCGGGGTTGCTGATCGTCTTTGCGCTGGTTGGTGAGGCGGTGCTGACTGCCGTTGGCATCACCATGCCCGCCTTCCAGATCGCCGGTGGTCTGCTGTTGTTCCTGACCGCGCTTGATATGCTGTTCGAGCGCCGCACCCAGCGCCGCAGCACCCATGCCGCCCCCGATGAGGCGCGGCCGGACCCCTCGGTGTTCCCCCTCGCCATGCCCTTGATCGCCGGTCCCGGTGCGATGGCGTCGGTGATCCTTTTGGCCGGACAGACCAACAGCATCGCTGGCACATTGAGCATTCTGGCGGTGACGCTGGCGGTGGTGCTGATCGCCTTCCTGCTGTTCCTCGTCGCCACGCCCGTCGAGCGCCTTTTGGGCACCACCGGCAATATGGTGGTGACGCGGCTTTTGGGCATGCTCCTGGCCGCGCTTTCGGTGCAATTCATCCTCGACGGGATCGAGGGCGCGGGGCTGCTCTGACGCAGGCGTGATGGGCGGCATCTGTCGCCGGCTTGGTGTTTTCTCGGCCAGCGCCTATGTTATCCCCATCCGCCACCAGCCGAGGGGCGCCACCCGCGCCGGACCCGCATGCCGATCTTTGACGCTCTTTCCACCGCGCAGCTTGATCACCTCGTCTATCTGGCGGTGCTGGGCAGCGTGTTGACCGGCTATCTGCTGATCTCGATGCGCGGGCGCGTTCACACGATGCTGCGCCATGCGGTGCTCTGGGCGCTTTTGATCACCGGCGTCGCGGCGGCCTACGGGCTGTGGGACAATCTGCAATATTCCACCGTCGCGGTGCAAAGCGCCGAGGGCGACGGGGTGGTGCTGCGCCGTGGCTATGACGGGCAATACCATCTGACGCTGGAGCTGACCGGCCCCTCGGGCCAGCCGCATCCGGTGCGGTTTATCATCGACACCGGCGCCAGCGATATGGTGCTGACCCGCGAGGACGCCTTTAAACTGGGGTTCGGCCCCACCAGCCTGCAATATCTGGGCACCGCGCGCACCGCCAATGGCGTGACCCGCACCGCGCAGGTGACGCTGGATCAGGTGACGCTACAGGGCCATGTCTCGCAGCGGGTCCGCGCTTTGGTCAATGAGGGCGATCTGCACGCGTCTTTGCTGGGCATGGGCTATCTGGAGCGCTTCGCGCGGATCGAGATCATGCGCGATCGGCTCAGGATCGTGTTCTAAAACCCGTATCCGCCCCTTCAGGCCCGCGCCACCGCGCCGCTCTCGGCGCTGCAGGCCGCCGTTTTCACCATCCGCGCGCTCGGCGCCAGCGCCAGAATCGCATCCAGCTCGGCGTTGCATTCGACCAGTTCCGTCAGCATCACCGGATCAAGCGCCGCATAGAACGCCTCAATCGCGCGGTGCAGCGGGGTGGCGACGCGGCAGACGCCCTTCAGCGGGCAGATCTTGTCATCGGTGAAACACTCCATAAACGGCAATTCCGCCTCGAATTTGCGAAACAACCGCCCGACGCTGATCTCCTCTGCCGGCATGCCTAAGGTAAACCCGCCGTTGCGCCCGCGCAGGGTGGTCAGAAACCCCTCTTGCCCCAATTGGTTGACCACCTGCGCGAGATGGTTCTCCGAGGCGTTGATCGCCTTTGCCACATCGCTTTTGCGCACGATCCGGTCGGGGTTGACCGCGCAGACCATCAAGGTGCGCAGGGCGAGGTTGGTCCGTGTGGTCAGTCGCATTGCAGGCTCCGGATAAGGATGATGAGGCAGAATGATGCAGGGAAAGTTAACAATAACCGCCCGCCGCTACATTGACCGAGATCAATTTCTGCGCCGCGGTTTTGCCCTATAGACAGCCTCAGCACCGCCCGCCGCTCAGCCCAGCACCGCCAGCCTGTCCGCCAGCCGCTCAGCCCAACTCCGCCTGCAGTTTCTTCGGCAGCCCCGCGCGGATCAGCGCATAAGACCGCGCGATCCGGTGCTTGGCCTCCTCTTCGTCGCAGTCCAATGGCAGCAGGATCCATGAGCGGTGGAAATAGGGCGCCTTGGCACCAACCCCCGCATCCTTGAGCATCTGCGCGACCTCGACGCTCTCGGTCTTTACCGAGATCCCCGGCGTCTGCGCACCCATCGCGGCGAAAATCTTGCCGCCGACCTTCCAGATGTCATGCCCCGGCCCGAAGGGGCTGGAGATTTCGGCGCCGGGCATGGCGGCGCAGATCGCATTCATCTCATCACGGGTCATCGCCACAGCATGCGCGCTGTCAAAACACTTGGCAAGCGGGCCGTGACGCGCTAGCAAGGCGCTATGACCAATTTTGCCATCATTATTTGCTGCATTACCCGCTGAGATATCTCGCCGGGCCGGTCTTTTCGTTTTCCAACACAACCGAAAAAGTCTATGCCGCCCGCGAGGTAGGTTGAGGCTGTTCCGCCGCATTTCGGAAGCCGCGTGAAGGACATGAGAATGACGACAATCCATCTGCATAATACGGCGACGCGCAAGAAACAGGTGTTCACGCCGTTGGACCCCGAGAATATCCGCATGTATGTCTGCGGGCCGACGGTCTATGACCGCGCCCATCTGGGCAATGCGCGGCCGGTGGTCGTCTTTGACGTGTTGTTCAGGCTGTTGCGCCATGAGTTTGGCGCCGATCACGTCACCTATGTGCGCAATTTCACCGATGTCGATGACAAGATCAACAACACCGCGCTGGAGCGCCAAAAGGCGGGGGCCGAGGGCACGCTCGAGGAGCTGATCGCCGAGCGCACCGAGGAAACCATCGGCTGGTATCACGCCGATATGGACGCGCTGGGGGCCATGCGCCCGACCAAAGAGCCGCGCGCCACCCAGTATATCGGCGCGATGATTTCGATGATCGAGGGGCTGATCGCCAAGGGCCACGCCTATGCCAAAGATGGGCATGTGCTGTTTCGCGTGCGCTCCTATGCCGAATACGGCGCGCTTAGCGGTCGCTCGGTCGATGACATGATCGCCGGCGCACGGGTCGAAGTTGCCCCGTTCAAAGAAGATCCGATGGATTTCGTGTTGTGGAAACCCTCGGGCGATGACCTGCCGGGCTGGGAGAGCCCATGGGGCCGCGGTCGTCCCGGCTGGCATATCGAATGCTCGGCGATGAGCCATGAGCTCTTGGGCCCGAGTTTCGACATCCATGGCGGCGGGTTGGACTTGCAATTTCCGCACCATGAGAACGAGATCGCGCAGAGCTGCTGCGCCCATCCCGGCGCGGGGTTTGCCTCGGTGTGGATGCACAACGAGATGCTGCTGGTCGAGGGGAAGAAAATGTCCAAATCCTTGGGCAATTTCTTCACCGTGCGGGAGTTGCTGGATCAGGGCTATGCGGGCGAGGTGATCCGCTTTGTGATGCTGTCGACGCATTACCGTAAGACGATGGATTGGACGGAGAAGAAGGCGCAGGAGGCGGAGAAGACGCTATGGGAGTGGCACGCACTGGCGAAGGATGTTCAGCCAAGCGCGCCTTCAGCTGCGCTGGTCGACGCTTTGAGCGACGACCTCAACACACATGCGGCGATCACTGAGCTGCATAGGCAAGCAAATGTGCTTATGGCTTTTGAAGCTGGCGCAGATTTGCCGGACAGCTTTGATGCGGATCAGGCGTATTCACAGTTTGTCGGCTCCGCCCAGTTGGTTGGTTTGATGACACCAGAGGTCAGTGACTGGGCTGAAAACGCCTACGACTTGTCTGGTCTGGAGATGCTTCTTGAAAGCTATCGTTCGCAGGCCATGCAAACCAAGGATTTTAGCGCTGTCGATAGACTGAAAAACTCCCTTATTGAGGCGGGTGTTGAAGTGCGCATGTCTAAGAGTGGCGTAGAGTTGCTGGCGGGCTCGAACTTCAACCCCGAGAAACTCGCAGGACTGGCATGATACCCCGACGCGCAAACCTGAGGGCAGGGCCCGTCCGCGGGAGGGCGCAGAGCGCCCGCCCGGGGGGGCGGACGGGCGCTGCCCGTGTCACACGTGCCACGGGCGGTTTGGCAGAAATGCTGCGCGTGATCTTTAGCGCTGTTGTTTCCCCTGATGCACGTTTTGCCTTTGCGTATCCTCGTCGCACAAACCTAAGGGCAGGGCTCGTCCGCGGGCGGAAGCAAAGCGCCCGCCCTCCGTGCCGGAGGCACGCCTCTGGCGTGACGGGGCGGACGGGCGCTGCCCGTGTCGCAGGCGCCACGGGCATTCGGGTTGAAACGTCGCGCTTAATGTCGCTCAAATCTTCGCACCTTCGCCCCGTTCACAACGCCCAGCCCTCGACCGCGGGTGGGGGTGGAGCCCCCCGCCCATGGGGGCGGTCGGGGGCTGTCCGTGCCGCAGGCACGGACGGGCAGTTTGATCCCCAACCGCTTCATCCAACGCACATCTCTCGGGGCAAATCTCGCATGAGTATTTTTGGCAAGATGAAGCCGGTAAGGTTAACAAAGGGTAAGGGCAGCAAGCCATGTCATTGAACTCAAACGATATGTCCAATGTCCCACCCGCGGGACAGCGCGAGAGGCTCTATCTCTACGACACCACCCTGCGCGACGGGCAACAGACCCAGGGCGTGCAATTTTCCACCGCCGAAAAGCAGCAAATCGCCCGCGCCCTCGATGCGCTGGGCGTCGATTATATCGAAGGCGGCTGGCCCGGCGCGAACCCCACCGACAGCGAGTTTTTCGACCAACGCCCCGAAACACGCGCCACCTTTACCGCCTTCGGCATGACCAAACGCACCGGCCGCTCCGCCGCCAATGATGACGTGCTGGCAGCGGTGATGAACGCCGGAACCCCCGCTGTTTGTCTGGTCGGCAAGACCCATGATTTCCACGTCGCCACCGCGCTCGGGATCAGTGAAGACGAGAACCTCGCCGCGATCAAAGATTCCGTCGCGCATCTGGTCGCGCAGGGCCGCGAAGCCCTGTTCGACGCGGAACATTTCTTTGACGGCTTTAAATCCAACCCGACCTACGCGCTCGCCTGCCTCAAAGCCGCCCATCAAGCCGGCGCCCGCTGGATCGTTCTCTGCGACACCAACGGCGGCACCCTGCCAGCCGAGATCCACCGCATCGTGACGCAGGTCATCGCCGAAGGCATCCCCGGCGCGCAGCTCGGCATCCATTGCCACGATGACACCGGCAACGCCGTCGCTGGCTCGCTCGCCGCCGTCGACGCCGGAGCGCGGCAGATCCAGGGCACGCTCAACGGGCTCGGTGAACGCTGCGGCAATGCCAATCTGACCAGCCTGATCCCGACGCTGCTATTGAAACCCCCCTATGCCGCGCGCTTCGAGACCGGCGTCACCCAAGAGGCGCTGGCCGACCTTCTGCGCGTCTCGCGGCAGCTCGATGATATCCTCAACCGCGTGCCAATCCGCGCCGCCGCCTATGTCGGCGCCAGCGCTTTCACCCATAAGGCCGGGCTGCACGCCAGCGCGATCCTCAAGGATCCCTCAACCTACGAGCATATCGACCCCGCGCTGGTCGGCAATGCGCGGGTGATCCCGATGTCGAACCAGGCCGGGCAATCCAACCTGCGCGCCCGCCTGAAAGCCGCCGGTATCGAGGTCGAGGCCGGAGACCCACGCCTCGCCCGTATCCTCGATGTGGTCAAAGAGCGCGAAGATCAGGGCTACGCCTATGACGCCGCGCAGGCCTCTTTTGAATTGCTGGCGCGCAATGAACTCGGCCTGCTGCCGCAGTTCTTCGAGGTCAAGCGCTACCGCGTCAGCGTCGAGCGGCGCAAGAACCGCTATGACCAGATGATCAGCATGTCCGAGGCAGTCGTGGTGGTGAAGATCGGCGGCGATAAAGTGCTCTCGGTCTCGGAGAGCATGGACGAAAGCGGCACCGACCGCGGGCCGGTCAACGCGCTCTCAAAGGCGCTGACCAAGGATCTCGGCCCCTATCAGGCGGCGATCGATGACATGCATCTGGTCGACTATAAGGTGCGTATCACCCAGGGTGGCACCGATGCGGTCACCCGCGTGATCATCGACAGCGAGGACGGGCAGGGGCGGCGCTGGTCGACGGTCGGGGTCAGTGCCAACCTTGTCGATGCGTCATTCACCGCGCTGCTCGATGCGATCAACTGGAAACTGATCCGCGACGGGCTCGCACCGGTGACACGCTAGATGACGCAGAATACTGGACCGGTTGCCCAAACACGCTTAGGCTCGGCACATCGAAGGTGAAAGTGACACCGTGCCCACAATTGTGAAACTGTTCAGAGATCTGGACCGGTTGAGCCCGGGTAGCGCAGAGAGCCTGCGTTGGGCGCTCGCCGTGGCGGCGACCCCGAAAGACGCGCGCATCCTTGATGCGGGCTGCGGCACGGGGGCGGATCTGGCCACGCTCAATGCCGCCGCACCGCAGGGCGAGATCGTCGCGCTGGATATCGAGCCGGATTTTATCGGGCGGGTGCGGGCGCGCTATCCGAAGATTGCCGCGCATATCGGCGATATGACCGACCCGCCCGCGGGCCCCTATGATTTGATCTGGTCGTCGGGGGCGGTGTATAATGTCGGCATCACAGCGGCGCTGACCGCGTGGCGGCCACATCTTGCCGAAGGCGGGCGCGTGGCCTTCTCGGATCTGCGGGCGCGCAGCGACAATCCGCCCGCCGAAGTGCGCGAATTCTGGGCCGAGGTTGATCTGCAATTGCGCAGCACCGCCGATCTGGAACAAGAGATCGCCGCCGCCGGTTACCGTCTGCTCGATGCCCGCTGGGTCGGGCCTGCGGGCTGGGCGTCTTATTACGGGCCGATTGAGGTCGAACTGGACGGTTTCACCGCCGCGCCGGAATTGATCGCCCACCTGAAAAGCGAAATCGCCTTATGGCGTTCGCATGGGGTCAATTACGGCGCGCGGCTGGTGGTCGTTGCACCGGAGTGAGGCACAGAGGGCAGGGGGTGAGGCACCACGTTTCGCCCCGCCGCCGGTGCCTCGAGCGCTGTTACAGGAGCCGTCATGTCTATCTTGCTAAAACTCGCCCTCTCCGTGCTCATCGGAGGCGCGATCTTTGCGGTGATCGCCCTCACGCTGATTGCCAGCGACGGGCCAACGCCGGACTTGCGCGCCGAAGCGGGTGCGGGGGCTAGGGGGCTGGATTTCACCACACTCCCCGCCGCCAGCACCCCCAGCGAGTTGCATCATTTCACCGCGCGCGACGGGCAGGCGCTGGGCTATCGCCGCTGGGAGGCGACAGAGCCCGATGCGCCTTTGGTGGTGGCCATTCACGGCTCGGGCTGGCACGGGATGCAATTCGAGGCGTTGGGCGCGGCTCTGGCATCGCAGGGGCTTGCCGATGTCGTCGCCCCCGATTTGCGCGGCCATGGCCCGCTGGCCGATCCGCGCGGTGACATCGCCTATATCGGTCAGTTCGAGGATGATCTGGCCGAATTGATCGCCGGTGAGGCGCGCGACGGGCAAGAGGTGATCCTTCTGGGCCATTCCTCGGGCGGCGGTCTGGTGGTGCGTTTCGCCGGTGGTGCTCATGGCGGGCTGATGGACCGCGCGATCTTGCTGGCGCCGTTCTTGCAATATGATGCGCCGACCGCGCGGGCGGGCTCGGGCGGATGGGCGCGGGTGATGACCCGGCGCATCATAGGATTGTCGATGCTCAATATGGTGGGGCTGCGCGCGCTCAACCATCTGCCGGTGATCGAGTTCCGCTTTCCCGATGCGGTGCTTGACGGCCCCTATGGCGAGACTGCGACGCGGGCCTATTCCTACCGGCTCAACACCGGGTTTGCGCCGCGCCGTGACTGGCCCGCGGATGTCCGCGCTTTGCCCGAATTCCTGCTGGTCGCAGGCCGCAGTGACGAGGCCTTTATCGCCGATGCCTATGCGCCGACACTGCGCGAGTATACCGAGCGCGGGCGCTATGCGCTGGTCGATTCCGCGCATCTGGATGTCGTTGACCATCCCGAAACCTTTGACCTGATCGCGGATTTCTTAAGACGGCGGTAACCTGACACTGGCATGATCGGGCGGCGCGCGCTATGTGCGCGCCATGAGCACGCATGATATCATCGCCGCCTGCGCCGCGCAGGTTGAGATCGGCGATCCCGACCGTTTTCTGGCGACCATGGCGGCGCCACCCGCTGCGCGGCCCGCGTTGCTGGCGCTTTATGCGTTCAACCTTGAGGTTGCGCGCGCGCCTTGGGTGACCAAAGAGCCGCTGCTGGCGCAAATGCGGCTGCAATTCTGGCGCGATGTGCTGCAGGGCGAGATCGGCGTGACCCATGACACCGCCGCGGCGCTGCTTTCGGTGATCGAGACGGCGGGGCTGGATTATGCCCTTTTGATGCGGGTGATCGACGCGCGTGAGGTCGAGATCGGCACCAGCGCGGCTTTCGCGGATGAGGCGGCGCTGTGGCGCTATCTTGAGGATTCCGCGGGGGCATTGCTGGCGCTGGCGGTGCAGGCTTTGGGCGGTGAGGCGTCTTTGGCGGCGCAGCAATTGGGCGCGGCGCAGGGCATGGCGAATTACCTGATGGCGGTGCCGGCGCTTGAGGCTGCGGGGCGGTTGCCCTTGCCCGACGGGCGCCCGCAGGCAGTGGCATCGCTGGCCAGACAGGGGTTGGCGCGCTACACCCAAGCACGGCGCGAGTTGCGCGACCTGCCGAAAACTGCGCGTCCGGCCTTGGCCGCGACATGGCGCACCGCGAGGATCCTCAAACTGGCCGCCGCGCAGCCGATGCGGGTCGGAGATGGTGCTTTGGCCCAATCCGAATTTGCCCGCCGTGGCAGTCTGCTCTGGCAAAGCCTGATCGGCTATTAACCGGTTTTGGGCGGATTTGGACGGGGCGCGTTAACCCTCGTCCGGTGCCCCCGGCGCAAGGCTCAACATATGCCCGCCCAAGGCCCGCAGCGCGCGGTTGCGGCAGCTGAATACAAGGATCTGCAGGTCGCCCGATTGCCCGTGCAGCGCGTTGAACATCTGCTCGATCCGGTCGTCATCGGTATAGACCAGCGCATCGTCCAGAATGACCGGCGCGTGATTGCCCTGACCGGCCAGCAGCCGCGCGAAGGCCAGCCGCACCAGAAGCGCGATCTGCTCACGCGTGCCGCCCGACAGCGTGCCAATCGGGTCTTCTTGCCCGTCGCGGATCAGGGCGCTGGGCAGCAGGCTATCGCCATCAAAACGCAGCTCGGCATCGGGCCATAAGAGCCGCAGCATCGGGCGCAATTCAGCCAGCACCGGCGCGAAATAGCGGTCACGTGCGGCGGATTGCGCGGTGACCAGCGCGGCGATAAGGCATCTGAGAACCGCGATCTCTTGTTCGAACAAGGCCACCGTCTCGCGCGCCGAGGTCAATTGCTCATCGACCTCGGCGAGGTCTTCTTCGACCCCGTCTCCGGCCTGCGTCTCGATCGTCGCATCAGACCGGGCAATCGCCACATTCAGCTTGGCAATTTCCGCCTCGGCGTTGCGGACCACATCCGCTGCACGATCCCGCGCCGTGCGCGCCGCATCAAGGTTCGGCGCGTTGTTTGAGAGATTAGCCAGTGCTTGCTGCGCAAGATCCAGTGCATGCTGCGCCGCCTCACAGTTTTCGCGCAGAAGCTGAATGTCAGGCAATTCATCCAGGACGGTTTTGGCTTCCGTCAAGCGCTCCGATAGGTTGTCCCGTGCCAGCGTGGCCCGCAGATGCGCCTGTTCCGAGGCGTCAAGATGAACGCGGGCGGTTTCCAGCTTGATCTGCGCCTTATCATAGGCTTGCGCGGCGATGTTAACGTCGCTCTGCGCCGTGTCCGGGTCGATCTCCGAGGGCTCTGGAATGCCAGACATTAAGGCATCCGCCTCGGATTTCAGCGCCTCGACCCCGTTCGGCGCCACACGTTTGAGATGTGCCAAAACGGACTGCAATTCACTCTCGGCAAGCTGACGGTCGCGCGCGGCGGCGCGGGCGGCGCTGGCCGAGGGCATCTGCGATTCGTTCAGCAGATCGGCGAGCCTGCGCTGTGCCTGTGCCAATTGCTCGGGGGCATCCTGCGCTTCACCAGGCGTCACCACCAGATCGCCGATTCCGGGCAAATGAAGGGTCGTTGCGCGGTGCACCGGCAGTGGCGCATCGGCGTCCATGTCCTTGCCGTCCAGCGTCACACGCGGGGAGTCCTCGCTGGCGTAATGCACCGCAATATGCGGGGCGGCGGCGGCGGCGAGATGCTGTGCCAAGCGCAAATCCTGTTCGGCACTGTCAATCACCTGCGCGGTTTTCGCATCCGGTCCCGCCTGCGCGGCGCGGCGCAGATCGGGCAATCTGGCGATCAAATCCGACGCTTCGGTCACCGCATCTGTCAGCGCTTTGTGCCGTTCCAATTGTGCGGTGCGGGCGGCTGCGCGTAGGGCGGTTTGCAGCCGCTGGTCCGCTGTGCGCCGCGCATCACGCGCGAGTTCGGTCTCATTGCGGGCGTCGGTCAGGGCTGATTTCGCCGCCGTCACGGCAGCTTGCGCGGCATCCGCGCGCGGCTGGGCGGCGGATAGATCCTTTTGCAGTTTTGCCACCGCGGCGGCGGTTTTCTGGTGCCGTGACAACTGTTGTGCGGCGTCACTCTGCGCCGCTTCGGCACGCGAAAACTCAGCCTGTGCGACCCTAAGCGCATCAGCGTGCCGCGTCGCGGCCTCGAATGCGGCAATGGCCTCGGTTAACCTTGTGTTGCGGGCCTCGACTTCGGCGGGATCGGTGAGATCGCGCAGCATTTGGCGCTGCGCGCGGCGGGTTTTGAGCGCCTCTTGCAAGAGCTGCGCGCGGGCGCTCAATGCCTCGTGTTCCCCGAACAATTGCGCGACGTTTTTCAGCGCCGCGTCATAGGCGCCGCCCGCTTTTGCGCCGCGTTGGGTGACCAGAGCGTCGAGGTCCGCCTGCGCCTTGGTCAGCGCGCGGTCCATGCGTTTGCCGCCGGTCAAAGACTCGAATTCGCCGGTCACCGAGGACATCAAATCGCGCCGCGCCTGATAGGCGGCTTTGAGCTCCTTGTTGCTGCCCTCGTCGAGCGCGGTGACCCCTTGGCGCACCCATAATAGCCCCGCAGGACCGCCTTCGTCGGCAGGCAAAGTCAGCCCCGAGATGAAGGCTTCCGCCTCGTCTCCCTTGGCGATCAACCGCCCATCGCGCGCGACCTCGGCCAGCTTTCCACGGCCCCAGATCTTGGTGAGCCGGTGCATGCCGTCGGGCAATTCAATCTCGATGGTGATCTGCGGATTGCCGCCGATATCGGGGCGCAGCGGGGCGATTTTACTCGAGCGATGGGGGATGAAAAACAGCGCGTGAATGGCGTCAAACAGCGTCGATTTTCCCGCCTCATTGGGCGCGGACAAGACGTTGAGACCGTCGCGGATATCACCGACATGCACCTGTCGGCTGAACTGCCGCACATCGGACATTGTGATCGAGCGCAGCTTCATGTTCCGTCTCGCAAATAGCCGTAGAGCCGGTTCAAGGCGCCGGTGGCTATGCGGCGTTCGCCCTCGGGCAGCGCGGCATCATTGGCCTGTGCGCTGAGTGCTTCGGCGGCGATCCGCAACGCGCCGCCATGGTCCAGTAGCTCCAGATCCGCCGCTTCAACTTCGGTCTGTAAAGCGCTGGCTTCTAAGTGGAAATAGGCGAAGTCGGGGGTGATATCCTCGGCGGCGGTGGTCAGGGCCTGATGCTGCGGCAATTGGGTGCGGCCGGTGGCGCGGATGCGCAGCAGATGGTCGCGACGGCTGGCCGGAGTGTCGGGGATCAGGGTGTTCAGAGCGGTCGCCGGATCCTGGCCGGGCAGCAGCGGCAGTTCGGTCTCGGACCAGTGGAGCAGGCCGGTCTCAACGCGGTCAATCTGTGGCTCCATGCCAGCCTGCAGCGTAACAATGAGGCAGCCACCGCGGCCGGAATGGGTGAAGCCGTCAGCCTCGGGCGTGCCGCTATAGGCGGTGCGGTTTCCGACCTTCAGATGTCCGTGCCAATCACCGAGCGCGAGATACGCGAGCCCGGCTTTTTGCGCGCGGTCGGGGGCGATCACCCCGTCATCGGCACTGCTCTCGGCAGAGAAATCGGTGACCGAACCATGCGCCAACCCCAGCCGGATGACCCCCGGTTCGGTGGCTGCGCTATCCATCCATGCGGTGGGGTCGCTGGAGGGGCGGCGGCGCTGCAGGGGGCTGGGCAGAAGCATGACGTCCGCGCGCATGAATAGGGGTTCGGAATTTGTGATCACAGTGACATTTTCCGGCGCCTGGGCGATGAATGCGGACCAGAGGGTCTCGGCCTGCAGACTGTCGTGATTGCCCGGTAAAATCCACCAGCGCAGCGCGGGATCGGCAGCCATCACCGCCAGCGCCTGACGCCAGACCGGGGCTGATGGGGTCTGCGTGTCAAAGGTGTCACCGGCCAGAAGGATATCGGCGGCCCCTTGCGCGCGCGCGGTATCGGCGAGGCGCTGCACGATCTGGTGGCGGGCCTCGATCAACCGTCCGCGAATCGCTTCGGGCATGGTGCCGAACCGGCGGCCCAGATGCAGGTCGGCGCTGTGAAGAAGGCGAAAGGCGTCGGACATAATGGCGCGAGATTGGGCGATATCGGCGGCGGCGGCAAGGGGGATTGCGGCGGCTAAGCCCTTAGCGCGGCGGCAAGAATACCCTTGGCACCGGCCAACCGTTGGGCGGCGGCGTCCAGCGTTAGCCCCAGTGCCAGCATCACCACCGCCAGTTTGATCGTGCCGGCCTCGACAAAGGCGGCTTCGGCGCGCGCCATGGGCTCGCCGGTCAGATCAGCGACCATCTGGATCGCGCGGGCGTGGAGTTTGGCATTGGTCGGGCGCATCTCGACCATGCGGCCTCGGTGGACATAACCCAGCCGCAGCATGATGCCGGTCGAGAGGCAATTCAGCAGGATTTTCTGCGCGGTGCCGGCCTTCATCCGGGTGGAACCGGCGATGATCTCGGCGCCGGTGGCGGCGAGGAGCGCGATATCGGCGTGATCCGCCAGCGGTGCGGTCGGGGCGTTGAAGACGGCTATGGTTAACGCGCCCGCTTTGCGCGCATGCGCCAGACCGGCGCAGGTATAGGGCGTGCGGCCTGAGGCGGCGACGCCGATCACCACGTCTTGGCGGGTGAGGGCGAGGGTATCGAGCGCCGCGGCTGCGGCCTCCGTGTCATCCTCGGCGCCCTCGACCGCGTGCTGGATGGCGCGTTCTCCGCCCGCGATCAGCGCCACCGCGCGCTCAGCTGGCCAGTCGAAAGTGGGCGGCAATTCGGCGGCATCGAGCACCGCCAGTCGCCCCGAGGTGCCCGCGCCGAGATAGATCAACCGCCCGCCCTCGGCCAATCGCGCGGCGGCGGCATCGATCGCTTGCGCCATAGGGGCGGCGGCCTGCATTGCGGCGCTGGCGGCGGCCAATTGGGTTTCCAAAAGCGCCTGCGCGACCTCGCTACTGGGCCATGTCTCAAGCCCCGAAAAACGGGCGGCGGCGTGTTCTGTGCTGCTCATTCTGGCCTCGATCTGAAAGCGGCGCGGGTTCGGCGGGGAGTATAGTGCGCTGCGCGTCGGCGGCAATTCCCGTCTGGTGTTCAGCGCCGCCGCGGCTCATGTTAAGGATAACGCAGGCGATTACAGGAGCAGATATGCGCGACCCCGCGATTGGACATTCGGACATCGGATTGATCGGCTTGGGCACGATGGGTGCGATGCTGGCGCTCAATATCGCCGAAAAGGGCTTTGCGATCTCGGTCTACAACCGCACCGCGTCGGTCACCGATGAATTCGTCACTCAGGCGGGGGATCTTGCGGCGCGGATCACCCCGACCAAGGAGTTTGCGGCGCTGGTGGGGTCGATCGCGCGCCCGCGCAAGATCATCCTGATGGTGCCCGCGGGGCCGGTTGTTGACCAGCAGATCGCGGAGTTAACGCCGTTTCTGGAGGACGGCGATATCATCATCGACGCTGGCAACGCGAATTTCCACGACACTGAACGGCGCGCAGCCGAAGTGCCGGGGTTTATCGGGATCGGCGTCTCTGGCGGGGCCGAGGGCGCGCGGCATGGGCCGTCAATTATGGGCGGCGGCTCTCTGAAGGCCTGGTCCTTGGTGGCGCCGGTGTTGGAAGCGATTGCGGCGCGCTATGACGGGCAGCCCTGCGCGAGTTGGATGGGGCCGGGCGGTGCAGGGCATTTTGTGAAAACTGTCCACAACGGCATCGAATATGCGGATATGCAATTGATTGCAGAGGCTTACGGGGTGATGCGCGATGGGATGGGGATGACCTCCGCAGGCATCGCGCCGGTGTTCGAGGGGTGGAACGCGGGCCGTCTGCGCTCATATCTGATCGAGATTTCGGCGCAGATTGCGGCGGCGCAGGATGCGGAGAGCGGCGCGTCGATGCTGGATGTGATCCTTGACCGCGCGGGCCAGAAGGGCACCGGGCGCTGGACCGCGATTGAGGCGCAGCATCTCGGCGCGCCGATCCCGGTGATCGAAGCGGCGGTGGCGGCGCGCAATATCTCGGCGAAATTGGAAGAGCGCCACGCGGGGCAGGCGCGGTTTGGAGCGTCGCCCAAAGCGCTACCCGAGGGGGCGTTGACGCTGGAAGACCTCGAATCAGCGCTGATCGCGGGCAAGATCATCTGTTACGCGCAGGGCTTCGACTTGCTTAACGCGGCGAGCGGGGCGTTTGACTGGGGATTAACCATGCCCGCCATCGCCGAGGTCTGGCGCGCGGGCTGTATTATCCGATCAGCGATGCTGGATGATATGGCGGCGGCGTTGCGCGAGGCACCGGCGCGCAACCTGATGCAGGCGCCGGTGTTCGCGGGCCTTTTGCGCACCCATGAAGCGGGGCTGCGCAAGACCGCCTCGGTGGCGATGACCCACGGCTTGCCGGTGCCCGCGCTGACCGCGGCGCTGGCATATTTCGATATGATGCGCACGGCGCGTGGCACGGCGAATATGATCCAGGCGCAGCGCGATTTCTTTGGTGAACACGGGTTCGAGCGGTTGGATCGCGCGGGCAGCGGGTTTCACGGCGATTGGGGTTAGAGGCGCGCGATGGTCTATGAATATTGTGTGATCGGCGGCGGGATTGTCGGGCTGGCGACGGCGCGGGCGCTCTTGCAGGCGCGACCCGGCGCCAGTGTCGTGGTGATTGAAAAAGAGCCGGAACTGGGGCGGCACCAGACCGGACACAACTCGGGCGTGATCCATTCGGGGATCTATTATGCGCCCGGAAGCCTGAAGGCGAAGCTGTGCCGTGAGGGGGCGGCGCGGACCAAGGAGTTCTGCCAAGCCCATGATATCCCGTATGAAAACCGCGGTAAGATGATTGTTGCCACGCGGGCGGAGGAGGTGCCGCGGCTGGAGGCGCTGTTCGCGCGGGCGGGCGAGAATGGCATTCGGGCAGAGCTGATTGACGGCGCCGAGGTGACCGTGCGGGAGCCCGAGATCACCGGCCTCACAGGGATCGTGGTGCCGGATGCGGCGATTGTTTCCTACCGACGTGTGCTCGACGCTTTGGCGCAGGAGATCACCGATCAGGGCGCTGAAATCCGCTATAATGCCGAGCCGCGCGCGATCACGGAGACCGGGGATCACGTCGGGGTCGTGCTCGGCGGCGAGAGCCTGCGGGCGCGGCATTTGATTGGCTGCGCGGGGTTGCAATCGGACCGGTTGGCGCGGCTGGCGGGGATGAGAATCAAGCACCGGATCGTGCCGTTTCGCGGGGAATATTACCGGCTGCATGCGCGGCGCAACAGCGTGGTCAACGCGATGATCTATCCGGTGCCGGAGCCAGGATTGCCGTTTCTGGGCGTGCATCTGACGCCGATGATCGACGGCTCGGTGAGTGTCGGGCCGAATGCGATGCTGGGATTTGCGCGCGAGGGTTATCCGAAATTCTCGCTCTCGCCGCGCGATATGGGCGAGATGTTAACCTTTCCGGGATTTTGGTTAAGCATGGCGCGCAACATCAGGCCCGGACTGGCGGAACTGTCGAACTCATTGTTCAAACAGCGCTATTTGGCGGCCTGCCAGCGGTATTGTCCGGCGCTGACGCTGGAGGATCTAACGCCGATGACGCCGGGCATTCGCGCGCAGGCAGTGGGCGCGACGGGCGAGATGTTGCACGACTTTTTGTTCCTGCAAAGCCCGCGCATGCTGCATGTCTGCAACGCGCCGTCCCCCGCCGCGACCTCGGCGCTGCCGATTGGCGATATGATCGCGGCGAAACTGTTGGAAGCGGGGAAGGCGAGAGGGGCCTGAGCGCTGGGCGCTCAGGCTTGGTTAATGGCTCAGGCGCCTGTCTTAAGCGGCCTGCGCGCGGGTGGCCTCAATGGCGGCGCGTAGGGCGGCGCGTTTCGGGGCGACTTCGGCGACATGGCGCTCGCGGATATGTCCGTAGCCGCGAATTTGGTCGGGCAGGGCCAAGAGCGCGGCGATGTCTCCGGCGGCGGCAGGCGAGGCATGCGCCAGTGCGAAGTCGATATCCGCCTCGTAATCGGTGAGGATTTTCCGCGCGAGTTTGGCCTCGGCATCGTTGCGGAACGGATCAATCAAAGTGCCGCGCAGTCCGCGGAATTTGGCCATGATACCAAAGGCTTTGAGCAGCCACGGCCCGACCTCACCCTTGACCGGTTTGCCGGTTTTCTTGTCGGTGCGGCCGAAGGGCCAGGCGCCGACATGGAAGGTCAGCCGCAGGTCGCCGTCGAAGGTCTCGGCCAGCGCTTCTTTGAATGCAGGTTTTGAGTAGAGCCGCGCGACCTCCCAGCCGTCTTTGACCGCCAAGAGCTTGTAATAGCCGCGCGCGAGCGCCAGTTTTGCCGCTTCATCAAGACCGGCGGCCTCGGCGCGCGCCAGCATGTCGGTGTAGCGTTTGGCGAGTTTGGCGTTGGCGTAATCGGTCAGTTCGGCAGAGCGATGCGCGATCACCTCGGCCAGTGTTTTTGGCCGGTGCGCGGCCAGATTGACCGGCACGGCAGGTTTGACCAGCGCCTCGGCGCGGGCGCGGTCGGCGATCACCAAACGGCCCAGATCAAAGGCCTGTTTGTTGCGGTCAATCTGCACGCCGTTGAGTTCAATGCCGCGGTGGATCGCCTCCAGAGGCAACGGGATACCGCCCTGCTGCCAAGAGGCGCCGACCAAGATCATATTGGCAAACACTTGATCGCCCATGACTTTCTCGGCCAGTTCCTGCGCGTCAAAGCCGACCGCGCGGTCGCCCAAGACGCGGGTAAGGCGCGACATCTGCTCGTCACCGCTGAGCTGCCAATCGGGGTTTTTCGAGAATTCGGCGGTCGGCACCACGGTCAGATCGGTGACCGCCACGGCGCTCTCGCGGTCGACTTGGGTCAGCGCCTCGTCGCCCGCCGCGACCACGAGGTCACAGCCGATCAGCGCCTGCGCTTCGCCCGCGGCGATACGGGTGGCGCGGCGGTCTTCGGGGCTGGCGGCGATCTTGATATGCGAGTGCACGGCGCCGTATTTTTGGGCCAATCCGGTGATGTCGAGGTTCGAAGAATAATACCCCGCCGCATGCGCCGCGACCGCCAATGTCTGGCCGACCGTCACCACGCCCGCGCCGCCGATGCCGGAAACGAGGATCGCCCAAGAGGTGGTGACCTCGGGGATCGCGGGCAGGGGCAGGTCGCTGGTGTCAATCGCGCCGCTCGCCTGCACGCCCTTGCGCAATTGCGCACCGGAAATCGTCACGAAAGAGGGGCAGAACCCTTCGACGCAGGAGAAATCCTTGTTGCAGGAAGATTGGTTAATCTGGCGCTTGCGGCCGAACTCGGTTTCCAAGGGCTCAATCGCCATACATTGCGAGACCGTGGAGCAATCGCCGCAGCCTTCGCAGACCGCGGGGTTGATGAACACGCGCTTGTCGGGGTCATCCCATTTGCCACGTTTGCGCATCCGGCGGCGCTCGGTCGCGCAGGGCTGGTCGTAGAGCATCACGGTGACGCCGGGCTCTTCGCGTAGTTCTTGCTGGACCTTCTCGAGTTCGGTGCGGTGGTGCAGGGTGACGCCCGCGCCGAAGGCCGTGTTGTTGAATTTTTCGGGCTCGTCCGAGACCAGCGCGACGCGTTTGACGCCCTCGGCCATCACTTGCCGGATCATCGATTCGGGGGTGATTTCGCCGTCATGGGGCTGCCCGCCGGTCATCGAGACAAAGCCGTTGTGCAGCAGTTTATAGGTCATATGCGCCTTGGCCGCGATCGCCGCGCGGATCGCCAGCAGGCCCGAGTGGAAGTATGTCCCGTCGCCCATATTGGCGAAGATATGTTCCTCGTCGGTGAAATGCATTTGGCCCAGCCAGACCGCGCCTTCGCCGCCCATATGGCTGACCGAATTGGTGGTGGTGGGATCGCGCAAGAGCGCCATTGTGTGACAGCCGATGCCGGCGAGCGCGCGGCTGCCGTCGATCACCTGCGTCGAGCGGCCATGGGGACAACCGGCGCAAAACGAGGGCGGGCGCACCGCGCCGCCGGTGAGCCGCGGCGGCTGGCCCGCGTCATTGGGTAGGGCGATGCCGCAGTTGGGATCGGCCTCATTGGCGGCGCGGGCGATCACCCGTGTGATCATGCCGGGGTCGACTTCGCCAAAGTTCGGGAAGGCGCTATCGCCTTGATCTGGATCGTAAATATGTCCCGCATAGGTTTTGCCGATGATCCGCGGGGCGGCGTCGGCACCGTAGAGATAGGCGCGGATCTGGTCTTCGAGAAGTGGGCGTTTTTCCTCGACAACGATGATCGTCTCCAGCCCCTCGGCAAAGCGTTTCACCGCCTCGCTGTCCAAGGGCCAGACCATGCCGACCTGCAACAGGCGCACTTTGGCGCCGTTGATCTTGCCATCCGCATAGCCCATTCCGGCCAGCGCTTGCTCGAGATCCTGCCACGCCTTGCCCGCCGCGACGATGCCGATTGTGGCCGCGTCATCGCCGGTGATCCGGTTGAGATTATTGGCGCGCGCGTAGTCCAGCACCAGCCCGATCTTGATGTCGTAAAGATCGCGCTCTTGCACCATGGTGGTGGTGTAGGGGGTGATCGCGGGGCGGTTGGCGGCGCGCGGCGGCATCACGATGCGCGGGCTATCGGGCGCGATAAAGACCGAGCCACCGCCCTCGACGACATCGGTGACCAGCTTCAGGCCGACATAGGTCGAGGAATAGCGGCTCATGGCGATGCCGTGGAGGCCGAAATCGAGCACTTCCTGCGCGTTGGCGGGGGCCAAAAGCGGCATCCCGGCGGAGGCGAAATTCATGTCGGAATAACAGGCCACGGTCGAGGATTTCGCGCCGTGGTCATCGCCAACCAAGAGAATCGCGCCACCATTCTCGCTGGTGCCGGCAAAATTGGCGTGGCGCAAAGGGTCCATCGAGCGGTCGAGACCGGGGGCTTTGCCATACCAGATGCCGAAGACACCGTCGACTTTGGCGCCCGGAAACAGCCCGACCTGCTGCGAGCCCCAGACGGCGGTGGCGGCGAGATCTTCGTTAATACCGGGCTGAAAAACCACGTTATGCTCGCGCAAAACCGTCTCGGCCTGCCAGAGATTCACGTCATACATGCCCACCGGCGAGCCGCGGTAGCCCGAGATATAGCCGCCGGTGTTTAGTCCCGCTGCTTTGTCGCGTTTGGCCTGCTGGATCGGCAGCCGCACCAGCGCCTGCATGCCGGTCATATAGACCCAGCCTTCCTCTTTGTTCAGCCGGTCTTCCAGCGTCATTTCCAGACGCGGCGTGCGGATCATTGCGGTCATGGCTGAACCTCCCTCGTGGTTTTGCGTGACGCCTATCTGCCTATATGGCAGTAATGCTGTCCTATTCTGCGCCGAAGCACGCGCTTGACGCAAGAGAATTCTACTCGCGACGTCGCGGCGCATGCATGGTGTGCTGTTGCAAGTGCAGGGCGTGGGGCGGGTGAAAAACCGGCGTCGGCCGCGCGGAAACCGCTGTATTCGCTGTGCGAGAGATGCTGTTCTGCGTTAGACTGCCACGCAATTGCACGCCGCGCTAGCTGTTCCCGATCACTTGCCGCCCATCCCGATCAGTCACCATCCGCCAAGGAGCCCTATGACCGCTGAATTTCTGTTCATTGCTTTCGTGCTGCTTTCTGCGGGGGTGATCGCGGTGCCGATTGCCTCGAAGCTCGGTTTGGGCTCGGTTCTGGGCTATTTGATCGCCGGAATCGCGATCAGCCCGATCCTTTATGGCGCGGGCGTCGATGTGTTGGCGCTGCAGCATTTTACCGAATTTGGCGTGGTGATGATGCTGTTTCTGGTCGGGCTCGAGATGCAGCCAAAGACGCTGTGGGAGATGCGCGCGCGGATCTTTGTGATGGGTGGGTTGCAGGTGGTGTTAACCACGCTGGCGGTGATGGCGATCGCGATGCTGTTGGGGCAGGGCTGGACCGTGGCGCTGGCGATTGGACTGGTGTTCGCGCTGTCCTCGACCGCTATTGTGAACCAGACGCTGAATGAAAAGGGTTTGCTGCGCAGTGACGGTGGGCAGGCGAGTTTCTCGGTGTTGTTGCTGCAGGATATCGCGGTGATCCCGATGCTGGCGCTGATCCCGCTGCTGGCATTGCCGGAACTGGCGGACGCTTTGCACCATGCGCCTGAGGCGGGCGGGCATGGCGCTGAGGGGTTAAACCTGAGCCTTGTCGAGGGGTTAGCCGGTTGGCAGGTGGCGCTGGTCACGCTGGCGGCGATTGCCTTCGTCTGTCTGGCGGGGCTTTATCTGACCGGCCCGATCTTTCGCTTTGTCTCGCGCGCGCGGCTGCGGGAGCTGTTTGTCAGCGCCGCCTTGATGATGGTTCTGGGCATTGCGCTGTTGATGACCATGGTCGGTGTTTCGCCCGCGCTGGGCACTTTTCTGGCCGGTGTGGTGATGGCGAATAGCGAATACCGCCATGAGATCGAAAGCGATATCGCGCCGTTCAAAGGCATCTTTCTGGGCATTTTCTTTATCACCGTCGGGGCGAGCATTAACTTTGCCCTCTTGTGGGATAACCTTTCGTTAATCTTGGCGATGACGCTGGGGTTGATCCTGTTGAAAGCGGCGGTGCTCTTGGTCATCGGGCGGCTTTTCAACCTGCAGGGCGCGCATAAATTCCTCTTTGCACTGGGCTTGGCGCAGGCGGGGGAATTCGGCTTTGTGCTGATCTCCTTCACCGTGGCGTCTGCGGTGATGCCGCCCGAAATCGCGGATCTCTTGCTCTTGGTGGTGGCGCTGTCGATGCTACTGACCCCAGCTTTGTTCATCCTTTATGACAAGGTGATCGCGCCGCGATATTCGCGCGGGCAGGCCGCCGAAGCCGATGAAATCGATTCGGATGCCAAGATCATCATCGCTGGTCACGGGCGTTTTGGCGGGATCATCAACCGCACGCTACAGGCGGCGAATATCGAGACCACGGTGGTTGATTACAGCAGCGAACAGCTTGAAATGCTGCGCAGTTTCGGCCTGCGAGTGCATTTCGGCGATGCGACGCGGGCCGATCTTCTGCATGCGGCGGGGATTGAGGATGCGAAGATTCTGGTAATCGCGATTGACGGCAGAGAGGCGGTGACCGAACTCGCTCGCTATATGCGGCAGAATTATCCGCAGGTGCATGTGGTGGCGCGCGCCTATGACCGAACCCATGTTTATGATCTCTGGGCGGTGGGCTGCCGCGATATCATCCGCGAGACCTATGACAGTTCGATCCGCGCCACCCGCTCGGTGCTGGAGGCGCTGGGCAATTCGCGCGCGGCAGCGACGCGGATGGTCAAGGTATTCGAGGATTTCGACCGGCGGATGATGCTGGAACTGGCCGAGATTTATAACATCCACGACCCGCATGCCGAGAACAGCGAATATGCGCGGCATGTGCGCGAGAATATCGCGAAATGGGAGGATGATCTGCGCGCACGGATGAAAGAGGCGAGCGAGGGCGGTCCCGAGGTGGCGCGTGAGGGCAGCGCCTAAGCGAAGCGAGACGGGACGCGCCCGACCCTGGGTGGGCGCCGATGGGCTTGGAGCATCGCGCTGCGCCCGCAAGCATCAATGTCGATAGAGCGGCGAATGACATCGCCAAAGCGCCCTCCCGGGGGGGAGGGGCGGGCGCGGCCCGTGGTGGCCACGGGCCTGAGGGTTGGCGTTATTCCAGTTCGATGGTGCCCGGCGGTTTCGAGGTGCAATCGTAGAACACGCGGTTGATCCCCGGCACTTCGTTGATGATCCGCGTCGAGGTTTCGCCCAGAAACTCATGGGTGAACGGGTAGTAATCGGCGGTCATCCCGTCGACCGAGGTCACCGCGCGCAGGCCCAGAGCGAAGTCATAGGTGCGCCCGTCGCCCATCACGCCGACCGTGCGCATCGGCAGGATCGCGGCGAAGGCTTGCCAGATTTCGTCATAAAGCCCGTGCTTGCGGATCTGGTCGATATAGACCGCATCGGCCTTACGCAGGATCTCGAGCTTCTCGCGGGTGATCTCGCCGGGGCAGCGGATCGCAAGCCCCGGTCCGGGGAAGGGATGGCGGCCGATGAAACTGGCGGGCAGGCCCAACTCGCGGCCCAGGGCGCGGACCTCGTCTTTGAACAGTTCGCGCAGGGGTTCAACGAGTTTCAGACCCATCTTCTCGGGCAATCCACCGACGTTGTGGTGGGATTTGATCGTCACCGAAGGACCGCCGGAAAACGACACGGATTCAATCACATCGGGGTAAAGCGTGCCTTGGGCGAGGAACTCGGCGCCCTCGATCTCATTGGCGTATTTCTGGAACACGTCGATGAACAACCGGCCGATGATCTTGCGCTTGGTTTCGGGGTCAGAAACGCCCTCAAGCTCGCCCAAGAATAGCTCGGATTCGTCGGCGTGGATCAGCGGGATATTGTAATTGTCGCGGAACATTTTTACGACCTCATCGGCCTCATTCAGCCGCAAAAGCCCGTGATCCACGAAGACGCAAGTGAGCTGGTCGCCAATCGCCTCATGGATCAGCACGGCCGCCACCGAGCTGTCAACGCCGCCCGACAAGCCGCAAATCACCTGTTTGTCGCCGACCTGCTCGCGGATCGCCTTGATCGCCTCGTCGCGGTAGGCGCCCATCGTCCAATCGCCGCTGAACCCGGCGATATGCACGAAATTGGCGAACAGCGAGGCGCCCTTGGGGGTGTGATGCACCTCGGGGTGGAATTGCACCGCGTAGAAATGCCGCGCGGCATCGGCGGTGATCGCAAAGGGCGCACCCGGCGAGGTGCCGTAGACCTCAAACCCCGGCGCGATCTGCGCCACATGGTCGCCGTGGCTCATCCAGACCTGCTCGCGCCCCGCGTCCTTGCCTGCACCCGTGCCGGCGCCGGTAAACCAGCCCTGCATCAGATCGAGCGGCTCTTTCGGGGTGACATAGGCGCGGCCGAATTCGGCGGTGCCATGGCCGCTTTCGACCTTGCCGCCCAGCATCTCCATCATCACCTGCTGGCCATAGCAGATGCCCAGCACTGGCACACCCAGTTCAAAGGTGCGCGCGGGTGGGCGCGGCGAGCCTTCGCGGGTCACACTGTCGGGGCCGCCCGAGAGGATGATCGCTTTCGGCGCGAATGTGGCCAGAAAATCATCGCTGACATTCTGGTAGGGATGGATTTCACAATAGACATTCAACTCCCGCAGGCGGCGCGCAATCAACTGCGTTACCTGGCTGCCGAAGTCGATGATCAAGAGGCGGTCATGGGTCATGCTGGTCATGCCTTTGGCAATATGCGCGGGCGGCTGAACGCGCAAGAGGACAAGCGCGCGCCACGGGCGGATTGCGCCTAAATTTCCCCGTCAGAGGTGCTTTGGCGCGGACAGGGGCGCGGGCGCTCGCTAGACTGGCGCCCCAAGCGCTGTTTGGCGGCGCCATCACAGGAGAGGGCAATGAGCAATAGCGTGTCAACATGGAGAATCGTTCTGGCGGCACTTCTCGACTTTTTAACCGTGTTTTTGCTGGGCGGTTTTGTCATTGCGGCACTGACCGGCAACACCACCGAAGGCGGTTTTAGCCTCAATGGTTGGCCCGCCGTGGTGCTTTTGGTGCTGATCGTCGCTTATTTCGTACTCGGCAAGCGGTTGGGCGGGACGCTGTGGAAGCGGATTTTGGGCGCGGTGCGCTAGGGTAAAACGCGGCTGCAACAGGGTCTGCACAGGCGCGCGACGACGCGATGTCGCCTTTCGCCCGTAACCGGCGCTTCTTGTCCATCCGGTTCTGCGCCAAGCGCCTATCTCTCGGCGCAGAGCTATTTTTGTAAGGGCAAGAGCGATGAGCGAAGTCAGACCAGCACGGCGGACACGGGGCGGCGGTGGCGCGGCGCGGCGCGCAGAGCGCACGGCTGTTTCGATTGAAACCGCAAAGTTCATCACGCGAAACATTCCGAATTTCGAGATCCTCAACGAAGAGGCGTTGCAGATCATCGAATACAACGCCGAAACGGTGTTGGAAGAGATCGGCGTTAATTTTGTCGAGAATCCGGCGGCCTTGGAGCGTTGGCGCGCGGCCGGTGCCGATGTGGTCGGCGAGCGGGTGCGCATTCCGCGCGGTCTGGCGCGTCAACTCTGTTCGACCGCTCCCTCCAGCTTCACCCAGCACGCCCGCAACCCCGAGCGCAACGTCGAGATTGGCGGCAAGAACTTGGTGCTGGCGCCGGTCTATGGCCCGCCCTTCGTGCGCGACAATGAAGGCGGGCGGCGTTATGCCACGATCGAGGATTTCCGTAAATTCGTGAAACTCGGCTATATGTCGAAATGGCTGCACCATTCGGGCGGCACGGTTTGCGAGCCGACCGATATCGCGGTCAACAAGCGCCATCTGGATATGCTGCTGGCGCATATGACGCTGAGCGACAAACCCTATATGGGCTCGGTGACCGAGAAGGTGCGCGCCGAGGATTCGGTGAACATGTCGAAAATCCTGTTTGGCGGTGATTTCGTTGACCAAAACACGGTGATGACCTCGCTGATCAATATCAACTCGCCGCTGACATTCGACAATGTGATGATGGGCGCGCTGGAGGTCTATGCCGAGGCCAATCAGGCGGCGATCATCTCGCCGTTTATCGTCGGCGGGGCGATGGCACCGGTGACCGTGGCGGGGACGCTGACGCAGGTCTTGGCCGAGGCGCTGGCCGGTGTCGCCTATTCGCAGCTGGTGCGCAAAGGCGCGCCGGTGATCATGGGCGCCTTTGTCACCTCGATCGACATGAACTCGGGCGCGCCGACGTTTGGCACGCCGGAAGCGGCGCATATCACCTACGGCGTCGGGCAATTGGCGCGGCGGTTGAACCTGCCCTATCGCTCGGGCGGGTCGTTCAGCGGCTCAAAACTGCCCGATGCGCAGGCGGCCTATGAAACCTCGAACTCGCTGAATATGGCGCTGTTGTCGGGGGTGAACTTCATGCTGCACGCCTGTGGCTGGCTCGAGGGCGGGCTGGTGGCCTCATTCGAGAAATTCGTGCTGGATGCGGATCAGTTGGGCACTTTGCACCATCTGGCGCAGGGCGTGTCGATGGATGAAAACGGGCAGGCGATGAATGCGCTGCGCGAAGTCGGACCGGGCGGGCATTTTCTGGGCTGCGAGCATACGCAGGCGAATTTCAAATCCGCCTTCTGGCGCTCGGATGTGCTGGATTACAAACCCTATGAGCAATGGGAAGAAGAGGGCGCGCGCGACAGTGCCACGCTGGCCGGAGCCCGGGTGCGCAAGATGCTCGGCGACTATCAGGCGCCGCCGATTGATCCGGCGATTGTCGAGGCGCTGGAGGCCTATGTGGCGCAGCGTAAGGCGTCGGAGCCGGACGCCTTTGGCTGAGTAGGGGCGGCGCTTGGGGGCATCGAGCCCCCAAGCGCCGCATGGGGCCAGCCCCATACGCTGCCAAGGGGGTTTTCCACCCCCTTGGGATCCCCGGAGGATATTTATCGACAGATGATGGGGGCTTAGTCTTCCATCGCTTCGAGTTCGTCGATCAGGCTTTCGATCATGCTCAGGCCCTTGTCCCAGAACGACGGATCGGCGGCGTCGAGGCCGAAGGGGGCCAAGAGTTCGGAGTGGTGTTTGGAGCCGCCGGCGGAGAGCATCTCGAAGTATTTCTCTTCAAAGCCCTCGGGCTGTTCGCGGTAGACGGCATAAAGCGCGTTCACCAGCCCGTCGCCGAAGGCATAGGCATAGACGTAGAAGGGCGAATGGACGAAATGCGGGACGTAGGACCAGAAGGTCTCATACCCCGGCATGAAGGTGAAGATCGGCCCCAGTGATTCTGCCTGCACCGACATCCACAGCGCGTTGATATCGTCGGGCGTCAGCTCGCCTTCCATACGCGCGGCGTGGAGTTTGCACTCGAAGTCATAGAACGCGATCTGGCGCACCACGGTGTTGATCATATCCTCGACCTTGCCGGCGAGGAGGGTCTTGCGCTCGGCCTTGGTTTTGGCCTGTGCGAGCAGCCTCTGGAAGGTCAGCATCTCGCCGAACACCGAGGCGGTTTCGGCCAGTGTCAGCGGCGTCGCGGACAGCAGTTCACCCTGCGAGGCGGCGAGGCGCTGGTGGACGCCGTGGCCCAACTCATGTGCCAGCGTCATCACATCGCGCGGTTTGCCCAGATAGTTGAGCATCACATAGGGATGCGCGGTGGTGACGGTGGGATGGGCGAAGGCGCCCGGCGCTTTGCCCGGTTTCACCCCGGCGTCGATCCAGCCTTGGTCAAAGAACGGCTCGGCGAGTTCGGCCATTTTCGGCGCGAAATCGGCGTAGGCGGACATTACTGTCTCGCGGGCGGCGTCCCAGCCGATGGTGGCGGGGGTTTCCACCGGCAGGGGCGCGTTGCGGTCCCAGATTTCCAATTCCTCAAGCCCCAGCCATTTGGCCTTCAGCGCGTAATAGCGGTGGCTGAGCCGCGGGTAGGCGGCGACCACGGCGTTGCGCAGCGCCTCGACGACCTCGGGTTCAACGTGGTTCGACAGGTGGCGGCCATGCTGCGGGGTCGGCATATTGCGCCAGCGGTCGGAGATTTCCTTATCCTTGGCCAGCGTGTTGTGGACCCGTGAGAACAGGCGGATGTTACTCTCGAAGACTGTGGCCAACGCGCGGGCGGCAGCCTCGCGGCGGGTGCGCGACGGGTCGGTCAAGAGGTTAAGCGTGGCTTCCAAGGGGAGGGGGTCTTCCTCGCCTTCGACCTCGAAAGAGAGGCCCGCCATGGTTTCATCGAACAACCGGTTCCATGCCGAGGCGCCGACGGTCGATTGATCGTGGAGGAATTTTTCCAACTCGTCGGAAAGCTGGTGCGGGCGCATGGCGCGCATTCGCTCGATCACCGGACGGTAGCGGGCGAGATCCGTATTGGCGGTGAGCAGCGCCTCCATCGGGGCGTCGTCGATGCGGTTCAATTCAAGGCTGAAGAACACCAAGGGCGTGGTGGCGACCGTCACCCGGTCCTGCGCGTCGGCCATAAATTTGGCGCGGGCGGAGTCCATGGTGTTCTGGTAATAGCGCAGCCCGGCATAGGACATCAGGCGACCAGCGGTGATGTCGATCTCTTCATAGTCTTGAATACAGGTGAGAAGTCCGGCAGCGTCCAGAGCGGCCAGTTTGCCCTCGTATTTGGCGGCGAATTCGGCGCAGGCCGTGTCCAGCCAGTCGAGATCGCGCGCCACTTCAGGGGCGTCGGGCGCGGCGTAAAGATCGGTCAGATCCCACTCGGGCAGATCGCCGAGGGCGGCGGCGCCTTGCAGGTCGGCGTCAAAATGGCGGGGATCACGCAGGGCGGGAAGCTGGAACATGGGGCACCTATGCTGACAAGTTCCAGCGGATGTAGACAAGGCGGGCCGCTGTTACAACCCGTGGCAGTGACAACGGGCTGTGAACAGATGGCGGGCGCGGCTCTGGTGGGGGTCGCGCGGGGTGCAGATTTGGCCGTGAGTTTAGCTGCGGCGGCGCCCGCGGCGTTCGCGTTTGGGCGCATGGGCGCAGCCGCCGTGCACATCGGTGCCGTCGGTTTCCGAGGAAAACGGCCCCATCGCATCGGTGATCTGCTCGAGCGTCGGGCTGGCACCGCGCGGGCGGGTGTCGAGCGCCTCGCGCATGGCGCGCAGATGCTCGGCCATGGTGCCGCAGCAGCCGCCGATGATCGAGGCACCGGCGTCGCGGGCGAGGATCGCATATTCGGCCATCAGTGCGGGGGTGCCGTCGTAATGGATTGCGCCATCGACATATTTCGGGATGCCGGCGTTGCCCTTGGCGACGATCGGGGTCTCGATCCCCTGCGCGGCAAAGCCGAGAATGGTGCGCAAGAGGTCCGAGGCACCGGTGCCGCAATTGGCGCCGAAGCCGACCGGCGCATATTGCATGCGGCTGACCAGTTTCGCCAGATCCGCCGAGGTCACGCCCATCATCGAGCGACCGGCGGTGTCAAAGCTCATCGTGCCGACCCATGGCATACCGGCAAGGCGGCAGGCTTCGGCGGCGGCGCGGTATTCCTCGGCGGCCGAGATCGTCTCGATCCACAGCACATCGGCGCCACCGGATTTCAGCCCCTCGGCCTGCTCGTGGAACATTTCCACCGCCAGCTCATGGGTCAGCGTGCCCATCGGCGCCATGATATCGCCGGTCGGCCCCATCGAGCCCGCGACAATCACCTTGCGTCCGGCCTTATCGGCCACCGCGCGGCCAATCTCGGCGCCAGCGCGGTTGAGTTCCGTGACGCGGTCCTGCCCTTGGTGCAGTTTCAACCGGCTGGCATTGCCGCCGAACGTGTTGGTCAGAAAGATATCCGAACCGGCCTCGACCGCAGAAGAATACAGCGTGGTGATCCGGTCGGTATGATCGACGTTCCAGAATTCCGGCGCATCGCCCGCGCTCAGCCCCATGTTGAACAGATTGGTGCCGGTGGCGCCATCGGCCAGCAAATAGCCGCGCTCAGCGAGCAGGGCGGAGAGGGGATCTTGGGACTGGGTCATCAAATGCGGCCTATGAAAAGCAGAACGCGCCGCTCGGGGCGGCGCGTGTGCTGTTTGGCATATATTGGGGCGCACATCAATTGAGCAGCGCTCATGTCATTGTGAGGCAGATTGCTGCCGCGGTGCCCGCGCTCCCCTCTGAGCGGCCTGTGTGGCTTAGCCTTCGTCCATCAATTGGGCTTTGGCGACTTTGTGCAGTTCGGCGAGTTTGGCGCGAATCGTCGCCTCATCGGCCTTGCCTTCAAGATCGGCGGCCAGTTTGCGCACCACATCATCGTCGCCGTCTTCTTCAAAATCGGATTTGATCACTTCCAACTCATAGGCGGCGACATCATCGCCGGTTTTGCCCAAGAGACCCGCCGCCCAGGTGCCCGCCGCGCGGTTGCGCCGCGAGATGGCCTTGAACGCCATTTCCGCGTCATGGGCGAATTTATTCTCAAATGCGTTGGCGCGCTCGTCAAAGGTGCTCATGGTCAGGGCCTCGTATAAGGGTCAGAATACAGCGTTTCACCCTAAGATATGGGGGGTACGGGCGCGCTCTGCAAGACTTGTTTGCCGTGGTTTGCCCCGACACGGGCGGCGAACCGCAGCAGGGCGCCAAGCAGAACTTGCCCCGATACTTGCGAGGCCGGATCGCATGGCGTATAGGCAGCGCAGACAGCGACCGCCCGCGCAGATCGTGGGCCATATGTGGAAATCAACTGACATGGCACGACGCACCAAGGTCTACGAGGGCAAGGCCAAAATCCTGTATGAAGGCCCCGAACCTGGCACCTACATCCAGTATTTCAAGGACGACGCCACCGCGTTCAACGCTGAAAAGCGCGACGTGATCGACGGCAAGGGCGTGCTCAACAACCGGCTGTCGGAATATTTCATGGTCGGGCTGAACACCATCGGCGTGCCGACCCATTTCATCCGCCGGGTGAATATGCGCGAGCAGCTGGTGCGGGTGGTCGATATGATCCCGCTCGAGGTTGTGGTGCGCAATATCGCCGCCGGGTCGATCTCGAAGCGTTTGGGGATCGAGGAGGGCACGCAGCTGCCGCGTCCTATCATCGAGTTTTATTATAAAGACGATGCGCTGGGCGATCCTCTGGTCTCGGAAGACCATATCTTGGCGTTTGGCTGGGCCACGCACCAAGATCTGGATGATATGGTCGGGCTTGCGGCGCGGGTGAATGATTTCCTCTCGGGCGTGATGACCGGTGTCGGCATCAAGTTGGTGGATTTCAAAATCGAGATCGGACGCATCTATGAAGGCGATTTCCAGCGCCTCGTGGTTGCCGATGAGATCAGCCCCGACAGCTGCCGCCTGTGGGACGCAAAGACCGGCCAGAAGCTGGACAAGGATGTGTTCCGCCGCGATCTGGGCAATCTGTCGGAAGCCTATACCGAAGTGGCGCGGCGTCTGGGCGTGATGCCCGGCAATTCGACGACGATGCCCAAGCCGAAACTGATGAACTGAGGACGTGGCGATGAAAGCACGTGTGCATGTGATGCTGAAAACCGGAGTGCTGGACCCGCAGGGCGAGGCGATTCGCCACGCGCTGGGGACGCTGGGCTTTGACGGTGTCGAAGCGGTGCGCCAGGGTAAGGTGATCGAGCTGGACCTGAGCGAGACGGACCGCGCCAAGGCCGAGGCCAGCGTCACCGAGATGTGCGAGAAACTGCTCGCCAATACGGTGATCGAGCGGTTCGACATCGAGTTGATCGACTGATTGCTCAATTGGCGGATCGACTGGCTCTGGTCCGCTGACACTGAACGCCGACCTTCGGGCCGCTCGCGCGGGCTGCGCGTCGTCATAGCGATTCGCCCCTTCCGCGATCCGCACGCGCCGCTCACAGGCGCGTGAGAAAACCGCGGCTTACCGCCCTTGCGGCCCCGCGCGTCTCAAAAACCTGCAGTTTCCTGAAAATTCCTGCCCGCATTCCGCGGTGCGGGGGTTTTTGCTTGGGGAAATCCGCGTTAGGCTACGGGGTCTTCAGAGCACCGCCACCTGCGCGCCTCTGCCATTCACCACTCCCCCCAAACAATCCCCGAGGAAACCTCATGACCCAAGCCAAGGCGGGTGACACCGTTCAATTCCACTATACCGGCACGCTTGCGGATGGCAGCGTCTTTGACAGTTCGCAGGGCCGCGACCCGCTGAGCTTCACGCTCGGCTCCGGCCAGATCATCCCCGGTCTCGACGCCGCGATCTCCGGCATGGCCGTGGGCGAGCAAAAGACCGTGACGATCCCCGCCGATCAGGCGTATGGCGCGCATAATCCCGACAACGTCCAAACCATCCCGCGTGAGCAAATTCCGGCGGATATCCCCGTCGATCCCGGCACCCAGTTGCAGATGCAGACGCCGGACGGGCAGGCACTGCCGGTGGTGGTTGCCGCATCCGACGCCGAGACGGTAACGATCGACGCCAACCACCCGCTGGCCGGTCGCGACCTGACCTTCGCGGTGGAAATCACCGCCGTCGGCTAATCTGCCTGACAAGACGGCAGCGCGCCTGAATTCTGGCGCCTGCCCACTTGGCCCGCGGCTTCGGGCGCGCTACACCACCGCCATGGCCAAGCTTTACTTCCATTATTCCACGATGAACGCGGGCAAATCGACGATCCTGTTGCAGGCGTCGCATAACTACCGCGAGCGTGGCATGCAGACCTATCTGATCACCGCGCAATTCGACCGCCGCGCGGGCGAGGGGCGGATTGCCTCGCGCATCGGCATTGGTGATGACGCCGATACTTTCGGGCAGGGCGAGGATCTCTTTGCCAAGATCAAGGCGCGGCTCGACCAAGGCCCCTGCGCCTGCATTTTCATCGACGAGGCGCAGTTCCTGACCCGCGAGCAGGTCTGGCAATTGGCCAATGTGGTTGATGATCTCAATATTCCGATCATGTGCTACGGGCTGCGGGTGGATTTCCGCGGCGAGCTCTTTCCCGGCTCCGCTGCGCTTTTGGCGCTGGCCGATGAAATGCGCGAAGTGCGCACCATCTGCCACTGCGGGAAAAAGGCAACGATGGTGGTGCGGATGGGGGCTGACGGGCATGCGCTGCGCGAGGGCGCTCAGGTGCAGATCGGCGGCAATGAGACCTATGTCTCGCTTTGCCGCCGCCACTGGCGCGAGGCCGTCGACACCCAGCCCGCCTAATTCTACCCGCTTCATCTTGCTACAAATACTCTGGGGGTGAATTCGGCACCGCCGAAGAGGGGGCAACGCCCCCTGACCCTTTGGCCCGTGGGCACCACGGGCCGCGCCCGACCCTCCCCCCGGGAGGGCGCCTTGGCGGTGTTGTTCATTGAATGGGCGGCATTCATGCTTTCGGGCGCAGCACTTTGTTCAAGTGAGGCCTGCGCCCACCCAGGGTCGGGCGCGGCCCGTCTCTCAGCGCTTTACAACGCCGCCGCCGAGCGCGCCGCTTGGTCGTAACTCCCCGAGAGCGCCCGCAATAGCCCCGCCAAGCGGCTCATCTCGGCGCCGTCGACGCCAGCGAGGCCCGGCAGCAGCAGCGCCTCGCGGATTTCGCGGTAGCGGGTGCAGAGCGCGGCGCCCTCGGGCGTCACGCGCACGGCTTTTTCCTTGCCGCGCCGCTCGCTTTCTACCAGCCCCTGCGCGGAAAGTTTGCGCAGCGCGTAATTGGCCAGATGGGTGTCCTCGATATTGAGCACAAGGCAGAGATCGGCCAGTGTTTTCGGCCGGTTACGATGTGCAACTTGGTGCAGGATCATCACTTCGAGCGGCGACATCTGCGCTCCCGCCGCTGCCATACAACGCACGATCCAGCGTTGGAAGGCGTGGTTGGCCATGGTCATCGCGAATTCGAGTTCGCTGAGCGCGGGCACCGAGGCCTGCGCCAGATGGGCGGAACTGACCACGGGGCCAAAGCTGCGGCTGGGATCGGACATAGGGGCCTCCTGTGTCGCGCTTCTTGACAGAACGTTGGCAATTTGTCAACAAAACGTCAGCATAGCATTGGAGACCCGCATGGCCCGCCCGCAAACCCGCCCCGAAACCGCCGCCGATACCCCCCAGACATGGGATTTCTGGATCGACCGCGGCGGCACTTTCACCGATGTGGTGGGCCGCGCGCCGGAGGGGGCGTTGGTGCCGCTCAAACTGCTGTCCGACAACCCTGATGTCTATGCCGACGCCGCGATCGAGGGCATCCGCCGCTTGCTCGGTGGCACAATTGATCCGGCGCGGATCGGGGTGGTGAAGATGGGCACCACGGTGGCGACCAATGCTTTGCTCGAACGCAAGGGCGACCGTGTGGCGCTGGTCACCACCAAGGGCTTTCGCGATGCGCTGCGGCTGGCCTATCAGGCGCGCCCCGAGATTTTCGCCAAGAATATCATCCTGCCCGAACAGCTTTATGACCGGGTGATCGAGGTCGAGGAACGCCTGCGCGCCGATGGCAGCGTCGAGACCGCGCTTGATGCCGAGGCATTGCGCCCGATGCTGCAAGAGCTGCGCGAGGATGGCTTCGACGCGCTGGCGATTGTCACCATGCACAGCTGGAAAAACCCTGCCCATGAGGCCGAGATTGCCGCACAGGCCCGCGCGTTGGGCTTTGCGCAGGTCTCGGTCAGCCATGAGGTCAGCCCGCTGATCAAACTGGTCGGGCGCGGCGATACCACGGTGGTTGACGCCTATCTCAGCCCGATCCTGCGCCGCTATGTGGCACAAGTCGCCGAGGCTCTGGGCGCCACGCCTGCGGGCGAGGCGGGGCCGACCTTGCAATTCATGATGTCCTCGGGCGGGATGACCGCGGCGGAAGCGTTTCAGGGCAAGGACGCGATCCTCTCCGGCCCCGCGGGCGGCGTCGTCGGCATGGTGCGCACCGCGGGATTGGCCGGTTTCGACCGTGTGATCGGATTCGATATGGGGGGCACCTCGACCGATGTGGCGCATTGCGCGGGCGATTATGAGCGCGCCTTTGACACCGAAGTGGCGGGGGTGCGCATCCGCGCGCCGATGATGCGCATTCATACGGTGGCGGCGGGCGGCGGCTCGATCCTGCATGCGGTCGACGGCCGGTTTCGCGTCGGCCCCGACAGCGCTGGCGCCGATCCCGGCCCGGCCTGTTACCGGCGCGGCGGTCCGCTGACCGTGACTGATGCCAATGTCATGCTCGGCAAGCTGAACCCCGATTTCTTTCCGCCGATCTTCGGGCCGGATCAGGACCAGCCGCTTGACCGCGCGGTGGTGGCGCAAGCCTTTTCTGAGATCGCCAAGCGCGAGGGCAAGAGTGCCGAGGATGTCGCCGAAGGCTTCCTGAAAATCGCCATCGAGAATATGGCCAATGCGGTGAAGAAAATCAGCGTCCAGCGTGGCTATGATGTGACCAAATACCTGCTCAATTCCTTTGGCGGGGCGGGCGGGCAGCATGCCTGCTTGGTGGCCGATGCTTTGGGCATGGAATCGGTGTTGATCCACCCGCTTTCGGGCCTGCTCAGCGCTTACGGCATTGGTCTTGCCACGGTTTCGGCCAGCCGGCAGCAGGCGCTGTTGGAGCCGCTGAATGAGGCCTCGCGCCCGGCGGTGGATGCGCTGATCGACAGTCTGAAATCCGCGGTCTTTGAGGAATTGGCGGCGCAGGGCGTGCCCGAAGAATCCGCCGATTGGCGCCCGGTGCTAATGCTGCGCTACGCGGGCACCGACACGCCGATGCCGGTGGATTTCAGCGATGGCTCGCTGGCGCAGGCTCAGACGCGGTTTGAAGCGGCGCATAAGGCGCAGTTCGGCTTTGTCTATGACGACAAGGAGATCACCATCGAGGCGATCGACCTGCAGGCCCATGACAACCGCGCGACGGGCAGTGAGGAGGCCGCACTCGAGGTGCATACGCAGCGGGTTGCCCCGCAGGTGACCACGCAGGTCTATGCCTCTGGCGCGTGGCATGATGCGGGCGTGTTCCAGCGCGAAGACCTCTCGCCCGGAGCGGTGATCGACGGGCCGGCCCTGATCATCGAGGCGAACCAGACGATTGTCATCGAGAAAGGCTGGCGCGGCGAGATCACCGCGCGCGATCATGTGTTGATGCGCCGCGCGCAACCGGTGGAGCGCGCGGAAGTGGTCGGCTCGGCGCAGGCGGATCCGATCCTCTTGGAAGTGTTCAACAATCTGTTCATGAATATCGCCGAGCAGATGGGTCTGGCGCTGCAAAACACCGCCCATTCGGTGAACATCAAAGAGCGGCTCGATTTTTCATGCGCGGTGTTTGACGCGACCGGCGCGCTGGTGGCCAATGCGCCGCATATGCCTGTGCATCTGGGCTCGATGGACCGCTCGGTTCAGGCGGTGATCGCGCAAAATCCGGGCATCAAACCGGGCGATACCTATGCGCTCAACGCGCCCTATAACGGCGGCACCCATCTGCCCGATATCACCGTGGTCTCGCCGGTGTTTGATGACGCAGGCGAGCAGGTGCTGTTCTGGGTCGCCTCGCGCGGGCATCACGCCGATGTTGGCGGCACCGCGCCGGGGTCAATGACGCCGCTGGCCAAGACCGTCGATGAAGAGGGCGTGTTGATCGACAATTTCCAATTGGTGGAAAATGGGCGGTTTCGCGATGACGCCCTGCATCAGGTGTTGACCGATCATAAGTATCCTGCGCGCAATCCGGCGCAGAACGCCGCCGATCTGAAAGCGCAGGTCGCCGCCAATGAGCGCGGCGCGGTGGAATTGCGCCGCATGGTCAGCGAGTTCGGGCTGGAGGTGGTGCAAGCCTATATGATGCATGTGCAGGATAACGCCGCCGAAGAGGTGCGCCGCCTGCTCGGGAAGCTGCAGGACTGCGCGTATTCCTACGAGACCGACACCGGACAGGTGATCAATGTCAGGATCACCGTCGACCGCGAGAAGCGCGAGGCGACGGTGGATTTCACCGGCACCTCCGCGGCGATGGAGAATAATTTCAACGCGCCTGAACCGGTGACCCGCGCGGCGGTGCTGTATGTGTTTCGGGTGATGGTGGAATCGCCGATCCCGATGAACGCGGGCTGCCTGCGGCCACTGAATATCATCGTGCCCCAAGGCTCGATGCTGGCGCCGCAATACCCGCGCGCGGTGGTGGCGGGGAATGTGGAAACCTCGCAGCATGTGACCAATTGCCTGTTCGGCGCGCTCGGAGCTTTGGCCAATTCACAGGGCACGATGAACAATCTGACCTACGGCAATGACCGGCACCAGTATTACGAGACCCTGTGCTCGGGCGCACCGGCGGGGGTGATGAACGACGGGCGCGGCTTCCATGGCACCTCGGGCGTGCATATGCATATGACCAACTCGCGGTTGACCGATCCCGAGGTGCTGGAACTGCGGTTTCCGGTGCTGGTCGAAGAATTTTCGCTGCGCCCCGGCACCGGCGGCAAGGGCCAGTTCAACGCCGGCGACGGCACGCGGCGCACGACGCGGTTTTTGGAGCGGATGGACTGCGCGATCCTCTCGTCGCACCGCAACCGCCCGCCGCAGGGGATCATGGGCGGCGGCGACGGGCTGGCCGGGCGCACCGAAGTGCGGCGGCTCGACGGGCGCATCGAGGTGCTGGATGCCTGCGCGCAGACCGTGCTGGAGGCGGGCGAGGCAGTAACGGTGATCACGCCGACCTCGGGCGGTTGGGGCAAGGCATAAGGGTGCAGGGAGGATGCAGGGGCGGGGCAGGGGCCTGACGGCCCCCACCGCGCCCCTGCCGGTTTGCGGCCCTGCGGGCCTGTCGGGGGCGCTGCCCCCGCGCCCGCTCGGGCGCTCCCCCGGAGTATTTTGGGCAAGATGAAGCGGCCAAGATGACGGGGCAGGGACGGCGCGCGGGTGTGTGCCTGCCGCATTAGGCCGATCTGGCGGGGCCGGTTCGATTGGACGCGGTGTCTTTGCGGTCAGGGCCTAGGCAGGGCTTGTGAGGGCGTAAGTTCTGCGAGGTGCGCGGCGTTAGAAGCCGGCGTCGCCGCCGTCTTGTTGCCAGGGTTGCACGAGGTTGCCGAAGCGGGTGAACTGGCCCTCGAAGGAGAGATCCACCGAGCCGATCGGGCCGTGGCGCTGTTTGCCGATGATCACCTCGGCCTTGCCGTGGAGTTTCTCCATCCGCTCTTGCCATTTGGCCATTTCGTCGAGCTTGTCGTCCGAGGGTTTCTCGCGTTCGACGTAATATTCCTCGCGGAACACGAACATCACCACATCGGCGTCCTGCTCGATCGAGCCGGATTCGCGCAGGTCGCTGAGCTGCGGGCGTTTGTCTTCGCGGCTTTCCACCGCGCGGCTGAGCTGCGACAGGGCGATCACCGGAATATTCAGCTCCTTGGCGATGGCCTTGAGGCCCTGAGTAATTTCGGAGACCTCTTGCACACGGCTTTCCTTGGAGGAACCGCGCAGCAGTTGCAGATAGTCGACCATCAGCACATCGAGCCCGTGGGTGCGTTTGAGGCGCCGCGCGCGGGCCGCCACCTGTGAGATCGGCAGCGCCGGCGTGTCGTCGATATAGAGCGGGCAGGCCTCGAGCGATTTGGCGGCCTCAACAAAGCGGCGGAATTCCTGTTCGGTCATATCGCCGCGGCGGATCTGCTCGGAGGGGACTTCGGAGGCCTCGGATAGGATCCGTGCGGCCAGCTGTTCGGCGGACATCTCGAGGCTGTAAAAGCCGACAACGCCGCCGTTCACCGTGCCCTCTTGCCCGTCGGGGCGCATACCCTGTTTATAGGCTTTGGCGATATTGAACGCGATATTGGTGGCCAGCGAGGTTTTCCCCATCGACGGGCGTCCGGCGAGAATGATCAGGTCGGAGGGGTGCAAACCGCCGAGTTTCTTGTCGATATCGACCAGCCCGGTCGAGATGCCGGCCAGCCCGCCGTCGCGCTGATATGCGGCATTGGCGACATTCACCGCCTCGGTGACGGCGCGGAGGAAGGACTGGAAGCCGCGTTCGGCCACGCCCTGTTCGCCGAGTTGATAGAGCCGCTGTTCGGCCTCGACGATCTGTTCCTTGGGTTCCGAGGAAATATCGACCAGCGCCGCTTTGGCCGAGATATCGCGGCCCAGCTGGATCAGGTCGCGGCGCACCGCCAGATCATAGATCATCTGCGCGTAATCGCGCGCCGCATAGGAGGCAATGGCGGCACTGGCGATGCGCACCAGATAGCCCGGCCCGCCGAGTTCCTTGAGCCCGTCGTCGTCCTCCATGAAGGCTTTGAGCGTCACCGGCGAGGCGAGCGCGTTCTTCTGGATGCGGGCGGCGGCGATATCAAAGATGCGCCGGTGCACAGGCTCGTAGAAATGCTCGGCGCGGACCAGCGAGGACACGCGGTCGAAAATATCGTTATTGGTCAGGATCGCGCCCAGAAGCTGTTGTTCTGCCTCGATATTCGAGGGCAGCGGATCAGCCTCGGCCGCGCTGTCTGGGGTGTTGGGGCGAATTACGGTCATTTCGGTCATGGCGATCTCCTGCCCGCATCTTATGTCAAATGCCCGCGGGTCAGGCAATCAACCACCGGTGAAAATACCGGAATTTGGCCGCGATTAGCGGGCGGTGACTGGCAAGGGGTTGAATTGCCAGTCAAAGAATTATGCTGCCGCGCTTGGGGGCTTCAGGCGGCGGGCGGGGTCCAGTCGCGGGGGGAGTTGAGGAAGGCTTCGACCGTGTCGAGGGTCTCGTTGTCGAAATCCTGCGCGCGCCGGGCCTCGGCCAGAACATCCCACCATGTGCACAGATAATGCAGCGCGACGCCGTGTTCGGCCAGTCGCGGCTCGGTCTCGGGGAAGATGTCGTAATAGAACACCACCGCAGTATGCGCGCAGCTGGCGCCGGTCTCGCGAATCGCATCGACAAAGGACAGTTTCGAGCCGCCATCGGTGGTCAAATCCTCGACCAGAAGCACGCGCTGGCCCTCGGACATCTCGCCCTCGATACGGGCATTGCGGCCGTAACCCTTTGGCTTCTTGCGCACATAGGTCATCGGCAGAGCCATCCGCTCGGCGACCAGCGCGGCAAAGGGGATGCCCGCGGTTTCACCACCGGCGATATTGTCGAAGGCCTCGAAACCGGCGCTGCCCATGACTTTGGCGGTGAGAAAATCCATCAAAGTGCTGCGGATGCGCGGGTGCGAGATTAGCTTGCGGCAGTCGATATAGGTGGGCGCCTGGTTGCCGCTGGCATGGGTGAAGGGCTCGCGGGCGTTGAAATGCACCGCGCCGATATCCAGCAGCATGCGGGCGGTCAGTCGGGCCATGGTGGCGGGGTCGATATGGGCGGTGGGGATCATCGCGGGCTCCTGTGGCAGCATGAGATCGGCGGGTGCGGCGGTTGCCGAGTTGATCGCGCATTAGCGGGTTTTGCCCGCCATGACAATCGAGCGCGCGTCAATCTGCGGTGCCGAAGTGGCGCGTGGCCATGGGGCGATGGCTTGACAGGCCGGACGCGGCACCGTTTCCTTGAACCGAGCCATCAGGAGCGCCCCATGCAAGACATTTTCACCCTGTCCGTGCCGGATATGAGTTGTGGCCATTGCCGCGCCAGCATTGAGGGCGCCTTGCAGCCACTGGGTGCGCAGCCCGCTTTTGACATGGAGGCGCGGCGGGTGACCGTCTCGGGTGCGATCAGCCAAGCGGCCGCGATTTCCGCCTTGGAGGATGCGGGATTTGACGCCGCGCCCGTGACCCAAGGCTGATTGATGTTCCGGCTGATCGTCTATCTGCGGCGGCTGTCGCGCAAACTCTGGGTGCGGGTGGCGCTGTTTGCGGTTTTGGCGATTGTTTCGGTCCTGGTCTCGCATCTGGCCGCGCCGCTGATCCCCGAGGCGCTCTCCGGGATCAATGACATGATCGGCCCCGATGCGGTGACGCCGATCCTGTCGATCATCGCCTCGTCGATGCTGGCGGTCTCGACCTTCTCGTTGACCACGATGGTCTCGGCGCATCGCGCGGCAGCCGCCACTGCGACGCCGCGGGTGCTGCGGCTGATGACCTCGGACCCGACGACACATACGGTTCTGGCGACCTTCATCGGCGCCTTTGTCTATGCTTTGACCGCGCTGATCCTGTTTTACGCGGGGTTCGGCGATGGCGCTTTGGTGATGCTGTGCGTGACCTTGCTGGTGACCTTGGGGGTGGTTGTGGCGTTGATCCGCTGGATCGCGCATTTGACCGATCTGGGCACCATGGATGACGCTTTGGCGCGCGCCGAAAACGCCGCAAAATCCGCGCTGACTTCATTTCGCAAACAGCCAACGCTGGGCGCGCGGGCGCTGACCGAGGAGATTATCATTCCGCATGATGCGCAGACCCTGACCGCGCCGGTCTCGGGGGTGTTGCAGATGATTGATGTCGAAGGCTTGGCGGATTGCGCGCAGGACGGTGTCTGGGTGCTGCGGCGTCCGGGGCAGGTGGTGCTCAAGGGCATGCCGCTGGCGCAATTCGCCGGCGCGGCACCGGGCACCGAGGACGCATTGGGCGATTGCTTCGTGATCGGCAACGGGCGCACCTTCGAGCAGGATCCGAGTTTCGCCCTGACCACGCTCTCCGAGATTGCTTCGCGGGCGCTGTCACCGGCGGTCAATGATCCGGGCACGGCGATCGAGGTGATCTCGCGGCTTGAGCGGCTGCTCTGGGATTGGGCGCTGGCCGAGCGGGGCGCGGATGACCGGCAGCCGAGGGTCTATATGCCGATGCTGTCGACGCAGCAGTTGGTCGAGGCCGCTTTTGACGCCATCGGGCGTGACGGGGCGGGGATGATCGAGGTCTGCGGCCATCTACTGGCATCGCTGGATATGCTGGGCAAATCCGCCGATGAGGGGCTGGCCGAGGCGGCGCAGGTGGCGCGGCGGCGGGCGCAAGCGCATGCCGAGCGGGCGCTGACACTCGAGGTCGACCGGCAGCGGTTGCCGCAGGATGGCGAGGCAGGTCCGGCGTAAAGGGGCGGTTAGCGGGTGAGCGCGCCAAGGAGCGGCGGCATCAACTCGCGCAGCAGTTTGCGCTGCATCGCGGCGGCGAAATCCTCGTAGCCATCGGCGATCATCACAAACGCCCCCGGACCCTGCAGCACATATTCGGCATACCACAGGCTGAGCCCGGCGGTGCCCTCATAGTGATCGAGCGGAATATCACCGCCGATGGCCAAGGCGTTCACCGTGATCCCCTCCAGCCGCGCGCTCTCGGGGCCGTCATTCGAGGGGCCATCGCCGGCAACATCCAGCGTCTGCGCGTCGCAGGTGGGGCCGTTGCGGATCAATCGTTCACCGGCGGCCAAAGCAGCGCCGACACCGGTGCGGCCTCCCCAAATCCGCAAAGGATCGGCCAAGGGACGTGGAAAGCTGCCGATGCGGTCGGCAAATTCCGCCAGATCTTCGGGGTGGTGGATCACCGACCAGAAGGCGGCGATAGCCTGCTCGCGGCGTCCGGCCCAGACATAGGCGGCCAAGGCCACCGGAGGACCGGCAAAGATCGCGGCGCGCACCTGCGGGTCGATCAACGCGCTGGCAGTGCCGCGCATCATCAGTTGGTATTCGCGAGCGCTGACCGACGCCGAGACATCAAATGCCAGCAATAGGGCCAGTCGACAGGGTGGAGTGGATTGCGCCGCCGCTGCTGGCGCGAGGCAGTGCGCCGCAGCGGCGATCCACAAAGTGACAAGCAGCCGAGATCCCCGCCCCGCAAGATGCGAGGCGGAGGCCGCGGTATGTCTTACCAATGGCCCGTGTTGGGCATCGAGACCCAAGGTTCGGCGGGCGTCAGTGCCTCGCCCTCTTGCAGCAGTTCGACCGAGATATTATCCGGCGAGCGGATGAAGGCCATGCGCCCGTCGCGCGGCGGACGGTTGATGGTCACGCCATTCTCCATCAGGAACTGGCATTTGGCGTGAATATCCTCGACCTCATAGGCCAGATGGCCGAAATGGCGGCTGTCCGAAGGCAGCGTGTCGTCGCCGTCCCAGTTATAGGTCAGCTCAACCGGGCATTCGGGCTGTCCCGGAGGGGCCATGAAAATCAGACTGAAGCGTCCCTCCTCACTGTCAATGCGCCGCGTTTCTTCCAGCCCTAACAGGCGATAAAACGCCATAGAGGCTTCCAAATCCTTAACGCGGACCATGGTGTGTAGGTATTTCATCTCAACTTTCCTTCAAATGCTGGCAGAATCTCACCGCAGCCGGTAACTCCAACTTAACCCCTTCAAGACATCCTTCAACCAAGGACACTCCGATGCCCCTGACCCAAGAGCAACTGGCCGAAATCGAAGCCCAGCGCGCCAGCCCCCGCCAAACCCTGCGCGCCGTGTCCGAGGGGATGGAGAAACATCTCTACACCGCGCAGCCGGTGCTCGACCACGGCTTCGTGCGCGCCATTGACTATATGGGCGACGACAGCGCCATCGTGCAGGCGGCACGGGTCAGCTACGGCGCCGGCACCAAACATGTGCAAAACGACGAGGGGCTGATCCGCTATCTGATGCGGCATTGGCACTCGACCCCCTTCGAGATGTGCGAGGTCAAGCTGCACATCAAACTTCCGGTCTTTGTCGCGCGCCAGTGGATCCGCCACCGCACCGCCAATGTGAACGAATATTCCGCCCGCTATTCGATCCTCGACCGTGAGTTCTATATCCCCGCGCCCGAGCATCTGGCGGCGCAATCGACGATCAACAACCAGGGCCGCGGCGAGGTGCTACAGGGCGAGGAGGCCGCCCGTGTTCTGGCGCTGCTGAAATCCGACGCGGCGCAGATGTATGACAACTACGAGGCGATGCTCTCGCAGGACGGGCAGCAGGGGCTGGCGCGGGAACTGGCGCGGATGAACCTGCCGATGAACATCTACACGCAGTGGTATTGGAAGACCGATCTGCACAACCTCTTCCATTTCCTGCGGCTGCGCGCCGATAGCCACGCCCAATACGAGATCCGCGTCTATGCCGAGGCGATTGCCGCGATGACCGCCGACTGGGTGCCCCTGGCCTACGCAGCCTTCGAGGACTACCGGATGGGCGGCGCCACACTCTCGTCCAAGGCGATTGACGTGCTGAAACGTATGCTTAAGGGTGAAGAGGTCACCCGCGAGACCTCGGGGATGAGCGTTGGCGAGTGGCGGGAGTTTCAGGCGGTGATTGCAGACCCCGCATAGCGGGGTGTAGATGCTCCTTTGGAGGATTTTAGGGAGATTTTAGGGGAATTAAAGTGCTGGGACAGTAGGGTGAAAAGAAGTGCATTCATTGAAGCGGTAGGGTGAGCTTTCAAAACCAAGCGCCTGCAATTGACTTTCTGTAGGATATCGGATCAGATTTGCTTGGTTTAGTGAGGATCGCGCAATGAAAGCATGTCGTTTCACCCTTTGTGTGTTAGTATTGCTCATTGCTAATGCGGCTAACGCAAATGAATGTTTGGCCATTGACGACGATGCAGAGCGTCTGGTTTGTTTTGATGCATTGTTCGACGAAGAGCAGCCAAATCAACTCGCCGAGGCGCCCCCCGAAAGTGATTGGGTGGTGAGGGTGCAAACGTCTGAGATGACCGACGAAACCAACGTCTATATGACTGTGAGATCTACGGATGTCGTCAGTTGTTCTTGGGCGCGAGGCCAGCCGGTTACCCTTATGTTGCGTTGTCAAGAAGACACGACATCGATTATCTTTCAGACAGGCTGCCACATGACATCTAGTCGTTATAATGATTACGGGGATGTTGTTTACCGTTTAGATTCAGAAAGACCTCGCACGCGTGGATTCGTAGAAAGCACCAACAATCGTTCGCTAGGACTTTGGAGCGGCGGCACAGCAATTCCATTCATTCGCGCGATGCTAGGAAAAGACCGTCTGTTGGCACGCATGACACCCTACGGCGACAATCCGATAGAAATGGAGTTCAACATTTCTGGACTGGATCAGGCCATTGTTCCTTTGCGTGAAGCATGTGGTTGGTAGTGGAAGTTTGGTCGATTTAATAGGCGGACTTGTCGGAGTGGTGTTGTTCCGAAATTCTGCAGTTTTTTAGATTCCCAGCAGGTTGCAACAAAGCCGGGACGCGCCCGACCTGGAGGGCGCTCAAGGGGTTGATCCAACGTAGCGCTTCAAAGCTCCCATGACACACCCAATGCATCCGACATCACCATCGCGCCCTCCGGGGGGAGGTCGGGCGCGGCCCGGCGGGAGGAAGGGGTGATCGAGGGGTTTGCGTGAAACGCGGTGGCGCCAATAGGCCTCGCGTTAGGCTTTCAGCGTGATCTCGGTGCCCCATGGGTCGTGCAGGGTAAGGCCCGTGGGATGCGCGCTGTGGGGCACATTGGCGACCTGCGCGCGGGTTTTGACCTGCGTCAGTTCCGCCGCGTTCAAGGTGATTTCCACCGCTTCCAACCCCGCCATGCCTGAGGGGCGATGCCCGGCGCCGCGAGCGTTCCAGATGTTGCCGGCCAGCTGGTGGTGATAGCCGCCGCTGCCGTAGAAACTAGCACCCGGATAGGTGGCGGGGATATCCAAGCCAATGATATCGCGGTAAAACCTGTCGGCCTTTCCGGTATCTCCGACCTGCAGATGCACATGGCCGATACAGCCGCCCTGCGGGAACCCTGCCCAAGCGGTATCACCCGCCTCGGCAAGCAGCGCCTGCAAGTCCAGAGGCTCGGTGGCCATGCGGATGTTGCCCGTGGCGTCATGCCATTCGGCGAGGGGGCGGTCGGTGTAGATCTCGATGCCATTGCCCTCGGGATCGGCGAGATAGAGCGCCTCGCTGACCAGATGATCCGAGGCGCCCTGTAGCCGCTGACCGCGCTGGATCGTATGGGCCAGCCAGCGCGCCAGATCGGCGCGGGCGGGCAGCAGGAAAGCAGTGTGAAAGAGGCCCGCCTGCTGTGGGTCATTGGGGGTGAGCGCAGGATCGCCGCTGAGCACCAAAAGCGGGGTCTCGCCTATGCCCAGCGTGACCTGCTGCGCGCCCTCGGCGATCACCTGCAGCCCGAGGATGGAGTGGTAGAACCCGCGCATCCGCGCCAGATCGCGCACTTTCAGACGCACGGCAGAGATGCGCAGCGGGGCTTTGGTGATATCGAAATACGCGGTGGGTGCGGAAATTTCAGCGGGCATCGGGGCACTCCTTATGTCGGGATCGCACCGCGCAGCCGGGGCCGCGCGGCGCGTGATGGGTCAGTTCTGCGCGCGGCTCAGGGCGAAGGCGCCATTGCCGAGGAGGGCTTGAACCAGCAGCGCGACGGTCCAGAAAGCGGGAAACTCCCAGCCGCCGCCCTCATTTGAAAAGAAGAAACCTGCGGCGCCATGGGGCACATAGATCGAGCCCAAGAGGATCGGCACCAAGGCCAGCGACACCGCGCGGCTGTAGACCCCGAGAATCAGGGTGATGCCACCAAAGAGTTCGGCAAAGATCACCAGATAGGCGAGCGGCGCGGGCAGGCCGAGGCTGCCGAAAAACGCGGCGGTGCCAGCGGGCGTAAAGACGAAGATTTTCAGCCCGGCGTGGGCGAGAAACAGCACCCCCATGGCGACGCGCAGCAGGGTTGCGGCCAGATCGGCGTTGGAGGTGCCGGCAATCATTGCGTTGCGGGACGGGGTGTGAAGCGTGGTCGAGGTCATATGGGTCTCCGGTGATGGTGACGCGGGGTTGCGTCCTGGACAGCACTATGACGTATTTCGAATTGGGGGATAATTCGGCAAATCGGAAGGTGATTGCTTCCGCCTGGGGTGCAATCACTGCCAGCCAGCCTCCCACGCCGGTTGGCCTTTGTAGCGCGCGACCAGTGCATCAACCAAAAGCCGCACTTTGGCCGAGAGATGCCGCGCATGGGGATAGAGCACAAACACATCATAAGGCGCGGGTTCATAGGCCTGCAGAACCTGCATGACCCGCCCCGCGCGGAGCGAAGCGCCAGCGACAAATGCGGGCACATAGGCCAGCCCGTGACCGGCTTCGGCGGCGATCAGGCAGGCTTCGGCGTTGGAAAACCGCAGCCGCCCCGAGACCCGCGTGCCGGCATCCTGACCCGAGGGCGCGGTGAATTGCCAGCGGTCGGGATCGGCAAGATTGCTGTCAATGATACAGGCGTGATGCGCCAGATCCTTGGGGCTCGCGGGCGTGCCGTTTTCGCCCAGATACTGCGGCGCGGCGACAAGCACCAAACGCACCGAACAGAGCCGCCGCATCACCAGACTGGAATCCCCCGGCCGCCCGACCCGCACCGCCATATCGAACCCCTCATCGACCACATGCGCCAGCCGGTCGCTAAAGCTGACGTCAAGCGCGATATCGGGATAGCTGGCGGCAAATTCGATCAGCGCCTGCGCCAATTCAAGGTTGCCGAAGCTCTGCGGCGCGGTGATCCGCAACCGTCCGCGCGGCGATTGCGAGATGTTGCGGATATCGAGATCAAGCGTGTCCCATTCGTCGATCAGCGGGCGCAGCCGCTCGTAATACGCACGCCCGGCCTCGGTCGGGGCGACCGAGCGGGTGGTGCGGTTGAGGAGTTGCACACCGAGGTCCGCCTCAAGCCGCGCCACCAGTTTCGAGGCCTGACCGGAACTGGTTTTCAACAGCTGGGAGGCGCCGACAAAACTGCCGCTCTCGATCACCGCAATGAACATCCGGTCGCAGTCTAGACGGTCCATGCGCCCTCCGATGGCTGTGATCTGCGGCCCGCGTGCAGGGTCGGGCCGGTGACGGCCTATGGTCGGATGAAGCCCGCGGCATGTCCAGCGAGAAGCGGCGGGCGCGGCGGCGCGGCGCAATGTCGCTGCGAAAGACGCGGATATCTGCGCGCAGCCTCTGGAACTTGCTGCAATGCGGCATTAGCTAGGCCTCGGGAGGCAATTTTGGCATCGGACTCGCTCCGATCCCCCTTAGGAGCCTGTGGCAATGAGCATCCATCCTGACCAATCCGCGCCGGAACTCCGCAAGCTGTGGCGGCGCGATCATATTGAAATCACACGACATTTCCTGCGGCTTGATGCGGATAGCCGGCAGTTGCGCTTTGGCATGCCGGTGAATGATGCATTCATCAAAAGCTATGTAGACGGGCTGAGCGGCGAGGGCACGCTGCTGGTCGGCGGGTTCTTCGACGGTGAACTGCGTGCCGTGGGTGAGTTGCGCGGGCTGAAGCAGGCCAAGACGGTGGGCGCCGAACTCGCGCTCTCGGTCGAGCGTGACTGGCAGGGCAGGGGGCTGGGCAGCGCGGTGTTTGCGCGACTGGTGACGGCGGCACAAAACCGCGGGGTGACCTCGCTCTATGTGCTGTATCTGCACGAAAACCGCCGGATCCAGCGGATTGTCGCCAAGCATAACGCCAAGTTCCGCGCCGAAGGCAGCCAGATCGAGGCGAGTTTTCGCCCCGCATGGGCCACACCCCTGTCACTGGCGCGCGAGATCGGCGGCGATATCGCGGCCTATAGCAAACGCCTGCTGCGCGCGCTGGGCGCAAAAAGCACGCCGCAAAGACGCGCGCCACAGGGTTGATCGGCGCCGCGTGGCGGGTGATGGTTGTGCGCGGCAGTTGACCGCAGTGCAGCAGGGGGGTCCGCACCGCCATGGCCTATCAAAACCGTATCGATCCCTGCGGCGATTTTCACGCCGTGCCGCAGCGCGGCACGCTAATGGGCAATCGCGGCATTCTGCATGATGAGAAGCAGCGCATCCGCCGCAGCCACCGGCATCAAAACTGGGTGACCCTGCCGTCTTGATTTCAAGGACCGCAAGCGCACGGTGATGGCACCGGGCCGCTAAACCGAGCTGTTCTTTCTCGATGAAGCCACCGCCTTCGCCGCCGGTCACCGCCCCTGCGCCGAATGCCGCCGCGCCCGCTATCGCGAGTTCACCGAAGCCTGGCTCCGCGCCCATGGCGTCCCCACCAGCCCGCGCCCGCTGCCGCAACTCATCGACCGGACCCTCCACACCGCCCGCATCACCCGTTCAGGTGAAAAACCGGTCTTTGAAGCCGCGGTCGAGAGCCTCCCCGATGGCACGATCTTTCGCAGCGAGGATGAGATCCTGCTCCTGTGGGACAGGCGCCAATGGCAATGGAGCTTCAACGGCTACCGCGCCCAACCCCAACCCACGACCGGCCCGGTCACCGTTCTGACCCCGCAACCACTGCTCGCTGTTTTTAAGCAAGGTTTCACCCCCAGGGTGCATCCCTCAGCGATGTAAGGACGAATGCCACCAAAGCGGTCACACAACCCGCGATGTATTGTGCAGGCAGGTGGGGGAAATATTTTGGGATAAGTGGCGGAGAGACAGGGATTCGAACCCTGGGAAGGCTTTCACCCTCAACGGTTTTCGAGACCGCCCCGTTCGACCACTCCGGCACCTCTCCGCGCTGGGGATCGTGGCAGGGGATTTAGCTGGGTTCTGGGGTGGGTGCAAGAGGGGTTTTCTGGATTTTTGCCGCAGAAGGCTAGGCGATTGAAGTTCTTGGGCTTTGGTGGGTTTGCGGGGCGGGGTGGGGCGTTCGGTTTGGCCTGCGCTTGTGGCTTGGCGGGGATGCCGGGGCGGGGCGAGGGCGATGATGCGTCGAATTCGGGCAGAACCGATGCATGCGGGCGCCACCCCCGTTGGCAAAAGCAAACGCCCATGCGAGCGGGCGCATGGGTGTCGTAGGGGGAGGCGGGGCCGCGCCACCAATGGGCGCGGCCGTATGTCGGCGCTTAGGGCGCGTCCGAGGCGTTGGCCATCAGGTAGTCCATCACCAGCGCGGCTTCTTCGTCGTTGAAACCGGCGCGCGGGAACATCGAGGGGGTGATACCGCGCCATTGTTGCTGGGTGAAATGGGTGACCTCGCGCGGGGCGTGGCAGACCGTGCAGCGCTCATAGTAAAGCCGCTCGCCGGGGCTCATATCGGCCATCAGATTGTCAGTGATATCATAGACACGGTCGAGATCGAGCAGGTCGATGTCAATCTCGGCAATCTCCATATCATCGATGATCGGCGGCTTTTCATAGGCGCGGTTCGGCCCGTCCGGATCCTCGCATTTGCGCATCCGGCAGAGCACCGTATTGGCGGTGGTCGCCTCGGAGAGCCCCGAGGAGCGCTGCGTCGAGGTCAGGAAGTTGACCAGCCCCGAGTTACAGCGGCCCTTGCTGTCGAGCGACGGCCATGCGCCCTCATAGATCGAGACCACGCCGGGCATGATGTCATCCGAGACCACCGCACCGGCAATCACCGTGCCCCGATCGTTATAGAGTTCGACCAGATCGCCGTCCTCGATCCCACGGCTGGCGGCATCCTGGGCATTGATCCGCACCGGCTCGCGGCCCTGCACCTTATAAAGCGCGCGCAGGGTCTGCGACTGGTCCATCTGGCTGTGCAGGCGGAACCACGGGTGTGGCGAGACGACATGCAATTCATCCTCGGCGGCATTGCCGAGATACTCGTGTTTCTCCATCCACATCGGCATGCCGGGGCAGTCGTCGATCTCCATGCTGGCGATATCCTCGCAGAACATTTCGATCTTGCCCGAGGCGGTGTGCAAGGGGTTGGCATCGGGGTCGGTGTAGAAGTCACCATGGCGTACCCAGCTGCGAGCCTCCTCGGGAACCTCTTGACGGGCATAGCCTTTTTCCCAGAATTCCTCGAACGGCGTATGCTGCGCGGCACCCGAACGGCTATAGGCCTGCTCGATGTGATACATCAGATCCTCGCCCTCAGTGAACTGCATCCACTGGCCCAGCTTGTCGGCCAGACCCTCGAAAATCTCATAGTCCGAGAGGCTCTCGCCGACCGGTTCGATGACCTTTTTCATCGCATAGACACGGTCGTTGGAATAGGTGCCGCCGACGCTGATATCGTCGCGTTCCAGCGTCGAGGAGGCGGGCATGACGATATCGGCCCAACGGGTCGCGGCGGTCCACCAGACATCGACGCTGACGATGGTCTCGACCTTTTCCAGCGCGCGGATCAGCCGGTTGGTGTCCTGCTGGTGCGACATGAAGTTATTGCCGGCGTTGAAGATCATCTTCACGTCCGGATAGGTATTGGTGTTGCCGTTATAGACAAACTCCATGCCGGGGTTTTCCAGCATTTCGGTGATCCGGCTGGCGGGGCAGATCTTGGTGACAAAGTTGCGCCCCTGGCTCAGGCCGGTGGGGGTGGATTTGCCCGATTGCGGCAGACCGCCGTTGCCATAGTGCCACGAGAAACCGACGCCTTCACCCGGCTTGCCGATCTTGCCGGTCAGCGCGGCAAAGTTGATGATCGCCCAATGGGTCATCTCGCCATGCTGGGCGCGCTGCAGCGACCACGCGCCGGCAATCTCGGTTTTCGAGGTCGCCAGAAGCTCGGCCAGCTCAGCGATTTTCTCGGCGGGAATGCCGGTGATCTCTGCGGCCCAAGCGGGGGTTTTCGGGGTGCCGTCATCCTCGCCGTTCAGATAGGCGATCCAGCGGTCCGAACCGACCGTGTAACGCTCCATATAGGCGCGGTCCTCAAGCCCGTTTTCCAGCACGTGATAGGCCATCGCGGTGAACAGCGCGACATCGGTATTGGGCACGATCTGCACCCATTCGGCGTTCAGATATTCATCCGAGGCGGTGCGCTGCGGGTTGATCGAGATGAACTTGGTGCCGCTGTCACGGATATGCGCCCAAGGCCCGTCCATCCCGTGATCGGCGACGGTATATTCGATGCGGTTGTTCTTGATTGGATCGCAGCCGACCAGCACGAAGACCTCCGTGTGGTCGCGGATCACCTCCCATGCGGTCTGGGCGGAATAGACCTCCATATCGCCGATGATACGCGGCAGGCTGATCTGGCTGGCACCCGCCGACCAGTCGCCCGAGGTATTGGTGCAGCCGCCGATCAGGTTCATCAACCGGCCCTGCATCACATTCGGGCGGAAGTTACCGGCATTCGACCAGCCGCCATAGGACGAGCTGAAGATCGCCTCGTTGCCGTGATTGGTCGCGGTATCGAGCAGCGCCTTGGCGGTCAGGCTCCAGACCGTGTCCCAATCGACGCGCACATATTCTTCCTTGCCGCGCAATTCGGGCTTCACATCGCCCGACTGCCAGCCCTCAAGATAGGATTTGCGCACCATCGGATAATTGATCCGCGAGTCGTCATAGGTGCGGTCCAAGACGCCGTAATTCAGCATCTCGGTCGGACGCGAATCCAGCTCGGGCATATTGTTCAGCCCGACCAGCACCCCATCGCGCACCACGCCTTCGAAGGGGCCGAAGTGGGTCGCGTGAAAGATGCGATCGGCAAAGGAGTTGGGGTCAATCGAGGCCAGCGCCGTCGAATTCATAAACGCCGCCGAGCCCAGCGCAGCAGCACCGGTTTGCAAAAAGCGACGGCGCGTGGGTTGGAAAAGGGACATGATATACTCCTGCGAAGTGTCGTCTTGGGTGGGTCTTGGTGCCTCTATACCGGCGGCGGGTCTCTGCTGCCTTGACCTTGATCAAACCCAGGGCGTTGCGGGCGCATAGCTGACCTGTGTCTATCGACTGGCTCAGCGGCGCGCGGGCCGGTGATGGGCGGGCGGTTGGCTCATATGATCTTTACTTTCAGGTCATATGATCTTATATCTGCATCATACAGGAGGCCAAAATGCGCGCCGTTGCCAAAATCCATGACCCGTCCCAGACCAATACCGTCGCGCTCAAAGCCTATGCGCGGATCGCCGAGGCTTGGGCGCTCAGCATCAAGGAGGCCGCCGCGCTGGCGGATATGTCCGAGAGCACGTGGAAACGCGCCAAACGCGCCGCCTTTGCCGGTGAGTTGACCAAGGACCAGCTCTTGCGGCTCAGCGCGGTGATCGGGATCTATAAATCGCTCGAATTGTATTTCTCGACACCGCTCGCGCAGCATTGGATGACGCGGCCCAACACCGGCCCTCTGTTCAACGGCGCGCGGCCAGTGGATATGGCGATCGAGGGCGGCTTGCCGATGATCCTGTCGCTGCGCAGCTACCTTGACGCGCTGCGGGGCGGGGCATGAGGCAAACCGAGATTTCTGACCGTGGGCTGGTGCGCCTACTGCCTGCAACCTACCACCAGCCCGCGGCGCTGCGCGGTCTGGTCGATAGCGATGAAGAGTTTGATATCCTTGCCGAAATCGAGGGCATGACCAGCGCACGGCTTGAGGCCGAGCGGGGCCGTAACCTGCATCTAGACCCGCGCGAACTGGCGTGGCGGCGTCGGCGGCAGGACCTGCGGATTTACGGCGACACCCATGTGAATGCGGCCTTCACCTATACCCGCGCGGGCGGCAATCGGTTCAATTCCGGCGAGCGCGGCGCGTGGTATTGCGCATGGGACGGGATGGTTTCACTGGCCGAAGTGGCCTTTCACCGGACCCGCGAATTGCGCTTTACCGGCTGGTTCGAGGATCGCGCGCGCTATGTCGAATTGCTGGCGGATTTCATCGGTGTCTTCGATGATCTGACCGATGAGCCCAGACATATTGCGCTGCATCCCGACCCCGCGCTGGGCTATCCCGAGGGGCAGATCTTGTCCGAAGGCCTGCGCCGTGAAGGCTCGCGTGGGTTGATTTACCCCTCGGTGCGCGCGCCCGAAGGCGGGCGCTGTCTGGTGTGTTTCGAGCCGAACGCGATCCAGAATGTCCGACCCGGCGCGGCTTGGGATCTGGTCTGGGAAGGCACGCCCGAATATTCGGTGATCGCCGCGGTCTAAACGGTGAAGGGCGCGGTTATGCCTGACATACCCCGTCAACCTCTTGCCAATCACCGGAAAGTTCCGCCAGCCCGAGACGCGCCAACAACAGGTTGGAATAAAGCTCGGGCCGCAGCAGATAGGGGAAATGCCCGCCCCACATAAACCGAAAGCCCTTGGCCGGTGCATTGCGCGCGCGCACCGCGTCGCGCATGGCGGGCGGGATCAGCGGATCGTCGAGCGTCTCGATGGTGGTGGCGCTTGCCGCCGTATTGGCGAGGGCCGGCAGTTCGGGGCCGGTTTTAATCGCATCAAGACGGGCGCGCAATTCGGCTTCGGGGATGCGGCCAGCGGCTTCGGTCAACAGAAAGTCGACCATCTCGGCGTGATCGGGATGCGCCGCTTTCCAGGCGTTCATCCCCATGGCGAAACCGGCGCGTAACTCATCAATCGGCGCCGCCCAGAGGTCCGAGGAATAGGGCGGGCGCTGGTCGGCACCCTCGACGGAATGCAGCGTATTGGCGGCAAACAAATGGGTGACGCGCGCGGGGTCTTTGGCGGCAAAATACTGCGCGAGATAGCCGCCAAGCGACGAGCCGAGCAGCGCAACCTTTGCGATGCCAAGCTGGTCAAGGAGCGTGGTTAATCCTTCCGCCCATTCGCGCACCCCGCCGGACGACGGATAGCTGACCGCAAGCACGCGGCGATGCGGAGCCAGCGCGGCAATCTGGTGAAAAAACACATCCGCGCGACCCAAGGTGCCGGGAAGAAACAGAAAAACCTCTGCGTCTTTGCCTGCGCTCTCGCCGGTGTCGATCAGCCCCCAGTCGCGCCCGTCAAGGTTAACGCGGGTCTCGGGGTGTTGCGCGAGGAAAGCGTCGCGGGCGGTCATCAGGGCGTTGCTCATGCGAAAGGATCCTCGATTTTCGGCCAATAGTTGGGCGCGCGCTTGGTGTAGGGGATGGCTTTGAAATCCGGGGTGATCGCCCCCGGTGTCGCAATCGGAATGATCACGCTGGCAATCGGTGCAAAGCCTGCGCGGTAGTGGTTTGAGGACTTCACGCAGAGATGCCGTTTGCGGCCCAGATCAATGCCCAATTGGGTGAACGCCTCGGGATGAAATGTCTGGGTGCGGGTGTCATTGACCACCAGATCAATGTTGTCATCGGCATTGCCGGTGCCCGCGTCCACCGAGAGCCAGACCATCGTGCCCAGCGCCGCGGGCAGGCTGCCAAAACGCTGGGTCAGGCCAGTGGCGATGCGCTTGATCGTCACCACCAGATCCAGAGGATCGCCTGACATTGGCCCGGATTTCCCGCCCAGACGCACCGGCAATGTCGCGCCTTCGCCGATCTCGGTGCAGAGCTGCACGACCACCGGATCCCAATAGATCCCCGAGGCCACCGAGGTCAGTCCACGGTCAAGGATCGCGCGCAAGAGGAAGGTCGAATCCGAAGGCGCGCCGCCACCGGCATTGTCGGACATATCGGCCAGCACAATCGGCCCGTCGTTATGCCCCGCTGCCGCATCAAGTGCTTCGTCGATGGTCAGGACCTCCTGAAAGATCGCCTCTTTCTCGCGCCAGAGTTTCTCGCCCAACTCGCGGGCCATGGTCTCGGCCAGCGCCGCATCGCCATCGGTGATCGCCAGCGCGCGGGCGCCGGTGCGCTCATGGTCGCCCCAAGGGAAGCCATGCGCCAGAGACAGCGACAACACACCCGCCTCGGCCTCACGCGCGGACATCGCGTCAACGTAGTCGCGCATCGGCCCCTCGGGCGTCGGCATCGCCATGATGATCCGGCAGTCGTAATCGCGCATCACTGGTTGGATCTTGCCCTCGGCGGCGTCGGCGATCAGGGTGAACAATTCCGCGCCGCGTTCAAGCACGTCGATATGCGGATATTCCTTGAAGCAGATCAGCGCGTCGGCCTTAGTCAGCATCGCCTCGGTCAGATGGCAATGCGGGTCCAAAAGCGCGCCGATCTTGGCCTCGGGCGCGATCTCGCGCAGACGGGCAATCAGATCGCCTTCGCAATCGGGGTAGCCATCGGCGATCATCGCGCCGTGCAGTTGCAGCAAGATCATATCCACCGGCATCGCGGCTTGCAGATCCTTGATGATCTCGTCACGAAAATCCTCATAGACCTTGCGCACCGTCAGCCCGCCGGGCTGGGCGAAGGCGGCGAGGCTCTCGGTGACCGGCCAGCCGCGCGCCTCGGCGGCGTCGCGCCAGAGCCGCAGCGCACCGGTCCAATAGACCGGCGGCGATTTGGTGGCGGTGCCGTGGTGGATATGGCCCTCCTCAAACGCGGCGATGCCGGTGGGCAGCGGCGAGAAAGAGTTGGTTTCGGTGGCCAGACAGGCGATGAATGTCTTCATGATTTCGGGTCTTCTGTATCGGCGCCGCTAAGTTGCATGGCCAGCCGCGCGGTCAGATGCAGCACGATTAATGCGAAAGCCAGCGGCACGGCGGCGGTGAAAAAGATCATCGGCAGCGGGATCATCTCGGCGGTGCGCGACAGGCTGCGGCCAAGAAAGCCACGCGCGAGGTTCATATTGGGGCCATAGAGGCTGAACCAGATCACCGGCAGGGCGAACATCAGCACGCCGGTGGCGCGGATCAGCGACAGGATGTTGCCGAGGCGGCCCTTGATCGCCGCCGCTTGCGGAAACAGCGAGGGGTCGGCGCGCGCGTAATAGGCCGCCGAGGCGCCCAGCATCCCCGCCCAGACCATAGCGCGGCGCGCCAGTTCTTCGGTCCAGATCGGCGGGGCGGCAAAGACGTAGCGCGCGATGACCTGCCAGCCGGCGGCAAAGACCATCACCAGCACCGCCAGCACCGCACCCCAAAGGGCGATGGTGTTCAGCGTGGCCGAGAGGCGGTCGAGCCCTGTGGCAATCTTGCGGATCATCGCGCGCGTCCTTTGCCGTCTTAGTTGTCGCGCGCGGCCTGCCACGCGGCAAGCTGCTCTTCGTCGACAATCGCGCCGTAGGTGGTCTCGGATGCCGCTTGGAATTCGGCGCGCGCCTCATCCGACAGTTCGGTGATCTCCACCCCGGCGGCGACCAATTGATCGGTCACGCCGGTTTGCGCCGCGAGCCATGCGCGGTTGGCGGCGTTGCCCGCATCGGCGGCGGCATCGACGGTGGCGCGCTCATCATCGCTGAGCCCGTCATACCAGTCTTCCGAGACGATGGTGATGCGCAAGGAGGGCGAGATTTGCGCGGGCGTGAAATGCTTGATGAACTCGGTGTGGCCAAAGAGCAGCGGCACGAAGGAGGGGTTCAGATAGCCATCCGCCACGCCGGTTTGCAGCGCGTTGGGCACTTCCGCCCAGCTGACGATGGTGCCAGTCGAGCCCCAAGCGGCGTAAAGCTCGATCTGGCTTTCATCGAGGGCCCGCATCCTGAGCCCCTCCATATCCGCCATCGAGGAAATCGCGCGCTGGGTGTTGAAAATGCCGGTCGCCGGTCCGACGGTGTTCACCGCCAGCACCTGCACGCCGGTGCCGTCGAGCCCTTCGTTGATCGCGGCCAGCATACCGTTGTCATAAAGCGCGTGGTCAACCTCGGAGATATCGGCAAAGAAATAGGGCAGGCGCAGCCCGTAGATCAGCGTGTCGAGCGAGGAGACGATGCCCAGGGGCGACATGCCGATTTCCAACAGCCCTTGGCTGACCTGATCGAAGACCTCGTCATCGCCGCCGAGCGCGCCGCGCTGGTATTCCTCGGCCTCCATGCCGTTCTCATTGAGATGCGTGGCAAAGGCATGCGCCCAGACATAGCTGCCCGAGGTGGCCAGATCGGCGGGGCTGTCGAGCGCGATCTTGATCTGCGCCGAGGCCGCCGAGCCGCTGGCTAGTAGCGCCGCAAGTCCGGCGGCTTTCAGGAATGTGGTTGGTGTCATAGTCTTCCTCCCGGTTTATCGTTGGTTGTGGTTAATTTGGTTGGGTCGTGGTTAATTTCGGTCATTGCGCGATCAGACCCATGGTGCGGGGCAGCCAGAGCGTCAGGTCCGGCACTGCGACCAAGAGCGCCAGAACCGCGATCTGGATCAGTAGAAACGGCAGCACCGCCCGCGCCAGCGCCCAGTAATTCGCCCCCGTCACCGTCGAGACCACCAAGAGGCAGGCGCCCAAGGGCGGCGAGATCAGGCCCAGCGACAGGTTGAAACAGACAATTATGCCCAGATGCACCGGATCGGCCCCCTGCGCGATGGCCACCGGCGCCAAGAGCGGCACCAAGAGCGCCAAGGCGACGGGGATATCGAGAAACATGCCCGAGATCAGAAAGATCACATTGAGCAGGATCATATATTCCAGTGGCCCGAGGCCCAATTCGGTGACCGTGCTGGCGATCGCTTCGGGCAGACGCTCGAGCGCACCGAGATAACCAAGTGCGGAGACCGCCGCGATGATCATGAAAATCGAGCCCGAGAGCATCGCCGTGCGGCGCAGCGCGAGGAGCAATTCGCCCATTGCCAGCCGCTCGTAGAACATCCCCGCCAGCGTCGCCGCGACCACCGCGACGGCGGCGGCTTCGGTCGGGGTCATCCAGCCCAAGACGATGCCGCCGACGATGATCATCGGAATGCTCAGCGCCGGAACTGCCCGCAACAGGGTCGGAAAGAACGGCGGCACGTCCTCGCGCGCAAGCCGCGGGTGATCGTCGCGCCATGCGTAGAAACTGTTCACCGCCATCAGCGCCACGGCCAGAATCAGTCCGGGGATCAGCCCCGCGATGAACAGCGCGGTCACCGAGGTGCCCATGAGCGCGCCGTAGAAAATCATGATGATCGAGGGCGGCACAATCGGGCCGATGATCGAGGAGGCGGCGGTGATCGCGCCGGCATAGGGCAGTTTATAGCCCTGTTCGGTCATCGCCGGCACCAGCGTGTTCGACACCGCCGCGCTATCGGCCACCGCCGAGCCGGAGATACCGGCGAAAAACACCGACGTGAGCACATTCACATGCCCGAGCCCGCCGCGCACCCGCCCGACCATCGCCATCGCCAGCCGGATCAACACCCGCGTGACGCCGCCACGGTTCATCACCTCACCGGCGAGGATAAACAGCGGCATCGCCATCAGCGCGAACACATCAATCTTCGAGAAAATCTGCTGCGGCAGGATCGCCAGATAGCGCTCTTGTCCGGCGGCGAAGAACGCCAGCACGGTGGCGCCGCCAACGACATAGGCAATCGCCAGCCCCGAGCCGAGCAAGAGTGCGCCCAGAAGGGGGGCGGCCCAGATCATGCGCGCTGCCCCGCGCGGTTGGGCGCCAGTGCCTCGGCGGTGACGCCTTCGGCCTCGATATCAGCGGGGATCTCGCGGTGCAGTGCGAGCGCGGCGGCGGTGCGGGCCAAGGCAGGCGCGCTCTGGATGCCGTATCCGCCCTGGCCAGCGAGCCAGAAGAACCCCGGCGCATCGGGGGCAAAGCCGACCACCGGCACCTTGTCCGCCACGAACGAGCGCAAACCGGCCCATTTATGGTCAATCCGGCGCACCGGCAGATCAAAGGCGGTCTGGATGCGGTCAATGCAGATCGCCACGTCCATCTCGTCGGGCTGCGCGTCGCAGGCGGGCGAGGGGGTTTCATCGGCGGGCGAGACCAGCAGTTTTCCGGCATCGGGGCGCAGGTAGAATTCCTCATCAACATCGACCACCATCGGCCAACCATCGACCGCATGGCCCTCGGGCGGGGTGAGCAGCAGCGCGGTGCGGCGTTTCGGCACCAGACCGATCTGCGCCACGCCCGCCAGCGCGGCGAGATCATCGGCCCAAGCGCCAGCGGCGTTGATCACGATATCGGCGCTGATTTCCCCCGCGCTGGTCTGCAGGTGCCAGGTCTCTCCCTCGCGCGTTATCGCGGTGACCTCGGTGCGCAGCCGCGTCTCGCCACCATGCGCCGCCAGCCCGCGCAGATACTGCCGGTGCAGCGCGTCGACATCAATATCCGCCGCGCCGCTGTCCAGCAAAGCGCCGCCCAGATAGCCCGCGTGAAACAGCGGCAGCATGGCGCGCGCACCCTCTGGCGTCAGGGGCTGCAGGGCGGGGGCGGCGGCCTGTTCGGCGGCCAGCGACTCGGCTTGATCTTTGCGGGCGACAAACAACACATCGCGGTGACGCAGCAGCGGATGCGGGCGGTCGGCGGTGGCGGGCGCGTTGAACGCGGGCCATGAGGCGCGGGTCAGTGCGCGGATCACCGGCGGGCCGTAGCTGGGCGCATAGATCGCCGCCGAGCGGCCCGTGGTGTGATAGCCGGGCTGGTCCTCGCGCTCGAGCAGCAGCACATCTTGGCCCATCTGCGCCAGTTCCGCCGCCACCGATGCGCCCGCAATCCCCGCGCCGACCACCACAATTCCACGTTTCTCGCCGTTCATAGAGTCCCAAACCCTTTACATCCCCGCCACGCTAGCACGATTTTCGGTATTGGAAAGGCAAATTTTTCCGATAAGAAAAACGATTGCGAAGGGCGGGCGGCAGGCTATGATCGCCGCATGACATATGCCGCCCCGCCGCCAACCGCCGATGACCCCGACAGCGAGCGCGCCCAATTTGGCCGCCGTCTCAGGGCGTTGCGCCGTGATCGTGGCTGGACGCTTAGCGAATTGGCCGAGCGTTCGGGGCTGGCGGTCTCAACGCTTTCCAAAGCCGAGCGCGGGTTGATGTCGCTGACCTATGACCGGATGTTGCAATTGGCGCGCGGCATCGGGGTGGATATGGCCGAACTCTTCACCCCCGATGGCACCAGTTTCGCGCCGGGCAGTTTCGCGGTCGCCGCCAAGGGTGAGTTCAAGCGGCAGGAGACCCCGAATTACGTCTATGAGATGCTGTTCCCCGAAATCCGCAACAAGGCGATGGTGCCGATGATGGGGACATTGAAAGCGCATGATCTCAAGGACTTCGATGACTTCGTGCGCCATCCCGGTCAGGAATTCCTGATCGTGCTCGAAGGCGCGATCACGGTGTTTGCCGAGGGTAAGGCGCCGGTCACTTTGCGCCAAGGCGACAGCCTCTATTTGGACAGCTCGCGCGGGCATCTCTATGCTTCGGCGGGGGCGCAGGACGCGCGCATTCTGGTGGTCTGCACCGAGCCGGACACCACCGAGCCCGCACCTGCCGACGCCTCTGGGTCGAGGGTCTGAGAGGTGGGCGGCGTGGAGAAGGGCACATGTGCAGAGGTCGAGGCGCTGATCGCCGCCGTGCCATTGCCGGCGCTGGTCATTGGTCCGACGCAGAAGGTCGAAGCGATGAACCCGCGCGGCGCGGCGCTCTTGGGGGCGGCCTGCCTCGGGCGGCATTTCACCACCGGATTGCGTCATCCCAAACTGGTCGAGGCGGTGGAGCACTGCTTGCAGGATCAGGTGCCGCGCGATGTCTCTTACCAGATCGTCGATAGCGGCAGCGAGATGCATTACGACGTGCATATTCATGCGATTGCGGGCAGCGATCTGATATTGCTCAGCTTTGAAAACGCCACCGCATTGGCCCAAGCCGAGCAGATGCGCCGCGATTTCGTCGCCAATGTCAGCCATGAATTGCGCACGCCGCTGACCGGATTGATCGGTTTCATCGAGACCCTGCGCGGTCCGGCGCGAGAGGATGCCAAGGCGCGCGAGCGGTTCTTGGGCATTATGGCCAGCGAGGCCGAGCGGATGAACCGGCTGGTCGCGGGGCTGTTGTCGCTCAGCCGTGTCGAGGCCGATGGCAGGCTACGCCCGACCACACGGCTGGATCTGCGCCGCGTGTTGCAAAGCGTGCTGGCCAACCTTGATCCCTTGGCGCGCGAGAACCGCGTTGACCTGCAGTATACGCCGCCTGAGGCGCCGCTCTGGATCACCGGAGATTCCGATCAATTGCTGCAGGTGTTTACCAATCTGGTGGAGAACGCGGTCAAATACGGCGGTGCCGACCAGCGGGTGGAGATTTCGGTGCAAAACCTGCCCCATGATCCGGTGCTGCGCGGCCCTGCCATAGCGGTCACGGTGCGCGATCATGGGCCGGGGATTGATCCGATCCATCTGCCGCGCCTGACCGAGCGATTCTACCGCGCCGACAGCCACCGCAGCCGCGAATTGGGCGGCTCGGGGCTGGGGCTGGCGATTGTGAAACATATCCTCAACCGCCATCGCGGGCGGCTCAGGGTGGCCAGCGAACCGGGGCAGGGGGCGGTGTTCACCGTGGTGCTGCCGCCTGCGCAGGTGCCCGAGAGCGACAAGAATTAGGGCTGACCGGCACTCTGTCACAAAACGATTACACGCCTGTCGCATTTCCGAGACACGCGGCGCGCAATACCGCGTCAGGATCATCAGGGGATGCTCCGGTTTCAGGACGACGACAGCAGCTTTCATGTCTTTTATTCAATCTACCGCCTCGACCTTCGCCAATGCCTCGCCCTCGGCAGATGCCACCGCCGCGCGCAGGGGCGTCAGGACGCTCATTCTCCGCGCCACCTCTGCGGCTGCGACCACACAGGGCGAGAGGTTGATCGACGATCTGCGCCAAAACCACCCTGCCGCGGGTGTCACCCATCTGGCGCCACAGGCCGCGCGGCTGAGCCAGAAAACCGCGTTTTCTTATCGCACTGCTCTGGTAGACTACGGCAAAACGGGGCAGATGTTCACCGCACCCGGCGACAGGCACCCTGTAAGCGACATCACCGGCAGGATTGGATAAACCATGCAAAACGAGCATATCTCATCGGCCTTTGACACCGACCTTGAGGCGGTGCAGGCGCTGATCATGAAAATGGGCGGTCTGGTCGAAAACGCCATCCACCAAGGCATGCAATCGCTGGAGGCCCGCGACGAGGAACTGGCGCAGGTGGTGCGCGCTGCCGACGCCGAGATCGACGCGCTGGAAGAAGAGATCAACGAGGGCGCGGCGCGGATCATTGCCCTGCGCGCGCCGACCGCGGTTGACCTGCGGCTGGTGCTCAGCGTGATCAAAATCAGCGGCAATTTGGAACGTATCGGCGATTACGCGAAGAACATGGCCAAACGCACCGAGGTATTGTCGCAGGCGGCGCCGATCCGCGACAGCACCGGCACGCTGCGTCGGATGACCCGCGCCGTCGAGGGGATGCTGAAAGACGCGCTCGACGCCTATATCCACCGCGATGTGGCACTGGCCGAGGATGTGATCGCCCGCGATGTCGATGTCGACCAGATGTATAACGCGCTGTTTCGCAAGTTGCTGACCTTCATGATGGAGGATCCGCGCAATATCACCTCGAGCCTGCATCTGCATTTCATCGCCAAGAACACCGAGCGGATGGGCGATCATGTGACCTCGATTGCCGAGCAGGTGATCTATCTGGCCACCGGCAAACAACCCGACGAGGGGCGGCCCAAGGCCGATACCACCTCGTCTACCGCGTCAACCACAGGTGAGGGCTAACCGATGGCGGCTCTTCAAGCACAGGTCTTGCTGGTCGAGGATGAACCCGCCCAGCGTGAGGTTCTGGTCTATAATCTCGAAGCCGAGGGCTATGCCGTGCGCTGCGCCGCCAATGGCGAAGCTGCGATGCAGATGATCGCCGAGGCCGCGCCGGATCTGGTGATCCTTGACTGGATGATGCCCTTGATGAGCGGCATCGAAGTCTGCCGCCAGATCAAATCCGACCCCGAGACACGGCGGATTCCGGTGATCATGCTCTCTGCGCGCTCGGAAGAGGTCGATACCGTGCGCGGATTGGAAACCGGCGCCGATGACTATGTGGTCAAACCCTATTCGGTCAATGAATTGATCGCCCGTGTGCGCACGCAATTGCGCCGCGTCTCGGCGGTGGCGGTTGCGGTGCTGAATTACGAGGATATCACGTTGGACCCCGAGAGCCACCGCGCCAGCCGTGGCGGCGAGATGCTCAAACTGGGGCCAACCGAATTCCGCCTGCTCAGCCGCTTGATGGAGCGTCCGGGTCGTGTGTTCAGCCGCGATCAACTGCTTGATCTGGTCTGGGGCCGCGATATCTATGTCGATGAACGCACCGTCGATGTGCATATCGGACGGCTGCGCAAGATCCTCACCCGCTCGGGCGGCAGCGACCCGATCCGCACGGTGCGCGGCGCGGGTTATGCGCTGGGCTGACACCGGTTTTCCACGATTTCGCACACCCGAGTTGCACTCCCTTGTTTTTACTGGCTAACAGGGCGCGGTGAGCGAAAGGATTTGGGGCTATGGAGATCATTCTGGTGTTGGTCGCCGCGTTTGGCGCGGGCGTGTTGAACACAATTGCCGGAGGCGGGACCTTCCTGACCTTTCCGGCGCTGGTGTTCATCGGCGTGCCGCCGGTGGTAGCGAATGCGACCAGCGCGGTGGCAGTATTCCCCGGCTATCTGGGTGGCGCCTTCGGGTTTCGCGAGGAATTGCGCAAATTCGAGCGCGCGGTGTTGGTCAAACTGCTGCTGGTGACCTTTGCCGGCGGGCTGATCGGCTCGCTTTTGCTCTTGGTCTCGTCGAATGAGGCCTTCTCGCTGGTGGTGCCCTTCCTGTTGCTGCTGGCGACTTTGGTGTTCCTGTTCGGCGACCGTATCCGCGCATGGGCGGCGGCGAAAAGCCGCGCGGTGTCGCCCTTCGGGACGCTGGGCCTGTTGCTGGTCAGCATCTACGGCGGCTATTTCAACGGCGGCTTGGGGATCGTGCTGCTGGCGCTGTTTGCGCTTTGGGGGATGGTCAATATCCACGAGATGAACGGGCTGAAAAACGGCCTCTCCTTCGCGCTCTCCTCGATCTCGGTGGCGGTGTTTGCGCTGGGCGGGCTGGTCGAGTGGCACCATGCGGTGATCATGATGGTGGCCTCGACCATCGGCGGCTATGCCGGTGCGCCGATTGCGCGGCGACTGCCGAAATCGGCGGTGCGGGCGTTGATCGCCTTGGTCGGGTTTTCAATGAGCGCGGTGTTTTTCTGGCGGCTGATTGCCTGACGGGGGGGCTTAACTTGCCCCCTCATCAACAACATACCCGTCGCCGTCGCGTTTGAGCAGCGGCGACTGGATAGCACCCTTCACCATCTCGGGCTGCGGCAGGGCGCTGCGCCAGCGCGTGCTCTGCGTCATCGCCACGGAAATCCCCACCGGCGTGATCCCCGCCGTCGCCAGCAAACGCAGCACCGCCGCCAACGAGGTGCCACTGCTGACCACATCATCGACCAAGAGCACGCGGCGGCCCTGCAGCAGCGGCAACATGCGCGGATCGAGATAGAGCCGCTTGCTGATATCGGGCGAGGTGATCGAGGAGATCGGCTCGGACAGCGCCTCCGTATACCAGAATTTGCGCGAGAACCCCAAGGGCACCAGCCGCTCATGCCCCAGCCGCCGCGCCACCGCATGCGCTAGCGGCAGGCCGAGCGTCGGCACGCCGACGACCACCTCGGGCGCGGCGTCGCGCCAATGGAAGGCCATGATATCGGCCAGCGCATCCTCGACCGCGAACCCCGCCTGATTGACGATCAGCGAGGCCACCGCCGCGCCATCCCCGCGCGGCAAATCACGGATCGGCAGCAGCAATTGCCGCCCGTCGGGCAGCGTCGCGGGATAGGCGCCGTGATAGCGCATGCCGGGGCCGGTTGGATGGGTGCCGGGCGCGTCAAGCCGCTGCCAGAACTCATGCGGTTTCATATCCATGGGCGGAGCCTCTTGTCATGTGCGCTGCGATGGGTCACATGCCTTTGACCCAGAACAGCAAGGATTGGCAAGCCATGTCCGCCCCCGTGACCCTCACCGCCGAAGAATTAACCATGCTCACCGCGCTGCGCCATGATCTGCACGCGCATCCCGAGCTGGGCTTTGAAGAAGAGCGCACCGCCGAGATTGTCGCGCAGAAATTGGCCGAAGCAGGGATCACCGTGACCCGCGGCTTGGGCAAGACCGGCGTTGTCGGCACGCTGACCGTAGGCAATGGCACCGGCCGGATTGCGCTGCGAGCGGATATGGATGCGCTGGCGATGCCCGAGCAGGCCGAGCAGGCCGAGCGCCCGTATAAATCCACGCAACCCGGCAAGATGCACGCCTGCGGCCATGACGGTCACACCACGATGTTATTGGGCGCGGCGCGGCATCTGGCGGAAACGCGGGGTTTCTCGGGCACGGTGCATTTCATTTTCCAGCCCGCCGAAGAGGGGCGCGGCGGCGCGGCAGCGATGCTCGACGACAGGTTCTTTGAGCGGTTTCCGGTCGACCGCGTCTATGGGTTGCACAATATGCCGGGGATGGATGTCGACGAGATGGCGGTGGTCAATGGTCCGCAACTGGCGTCCTCGGACTCATGGGCGGTGACATTCACCGGCACCGGCACCCACGGCGCGAAACCGCATCTGGGCCGCGATCCGGTCACCGCCGCGGGGCATTTTCTGGCGGCGATCCATACGATTGTCGCGCGGGTGGTTGATCCTTTGGAACCGGCGGTGGTTAGCGCCTGCGCGGTTGAGGCGGGGGATTTCAAGGCGCTGAATGTGATCCCCGATACGGCGAAAGTCGCTGGCACCGCGCGGGCCTATTCGGCCGAGGTGCGCGACCAGTTGGAGGCGGAGATCGGCCGGATCGCTCAGGGCATCGCGCAGACCTTCGGGATCACAGCCAGCTATACTTTCACCCGCCGCATTCCGCCGGTGATCAATGATCCCGAGGCCACCGCACGGGCGCTGGCGGCGGCGCAATCGGCGCTGGGCGAGACCCGCGTGCGCACCAGCTTCCCGCCCTCCACCGCAGGCGATGATTTCGCGTTCTTCTCGCAAGAGGTGCCGGGGTGCTATGTCTGGCTTGGCAATGGTCCGGCGGTGGACGGCGCGCTGCATCACAACACGCGCTATGATTTCAACGATGATGCCATTGCCCACGGCGTCGCCTTCTGGACGCGGCTGGTCGAGATGGAACTGGTGGATTAACGCTGGATCGACAGCCCGGCCCAAAGTGCATCCAGCGCTTTGGGCGCGTCGATCCGCATCGCCACCTCGATTTGCGCGCCGTCCTCGGCGGGGATCAGCCGCCCCGGATGCGCCTCGCAATCCACGCGCAAGCGCATGGTCTCGGTGCCAAAGAGCACCGGTTCCAGCGCCATCAGCATCACGCAAGGGTCATGGAGCGGCCGCGAGGAGCGTTCGGTATTACCGGTGAAATAGGCGCGGATCAGGTCTGCCGAGAGCGTTGCGGCGGTGGTGCCGGATGCTGCCAGCCGGTCAAGATCATCCGGCGTGGCGCGCAATCTGCGGGTCACGTCAAGCGGGATCAAGGTGATGGGCACTGATCCTGCGAAGACCTCCTGCGCGGCCAGAGGATCGGCGGCCATGTTGAACTCGGCAAAGGGGCCCATATTGCCCCGCTCATGGATCGTGCCACCCATGGCGATGATGCGGTTGATGCGGGCATAGGCCTCGGGCGCTTCACGGGCCAGCAGCGCCAGATTGGTTAACGGGCCGAGCGCGAGGAGGGTCAGAGTGCCCGTAGGGGCCTCCATCAAGCGCGCGGCCAGAAACGTGGTGGCACCAGTGGCTTCGGGCGCGCGCAGGGGGACGGGCAGCGTGACGCCGCCCATGCCGTCGGCGCCGTGGATCGCCTCTTCATTGATCGCCGCGCCCGCCAATGGCCCCGCCGCGCCCGCCGCATAGGCCACATCTCCGCACGCCATTGCCGCCAGCAGGCTGCCGGCGTTGCGGGTGGTGGTGGTGATGCCGATATTGCCAGCGACGGCGGTGATCCCCTCAACGGCAAAGCGCGGTTCGGCCAGCGCATAGAGGATGCCGACCGCGTCATCGAGGCCCGGGTCGGTGTCGATGATCACGCGCATTGCGTTGGTTGCTGTCATCGGTCTAGCCCTTTGCCGCCATGTCCGCGTCGATCACCGCGATTTCGGCGCGGAATTGATCCGCGACCTGATTGGCGTCGGCCAGCACTTTGGCAGGCTCCAGCGTTTCCAGCTTGCGGTCGTGCATCAGCCATTTGCCATCGACCATCACGTCGCGCACATCATCGGGCATGGTGGCAAAGACCAGTACCGAATAGGGATCATAGATCGGCTGCATGCGCGGAGCCGACAGATCAATGCGGATCAGATCGGCCTGTTTGCCGACCTCCAACGAGCCGGTCTCGGCGTCCATCCCCAGTGCCTTGGCGCCCTCGATGGTGGCCATGCGGATCACCTCGCGGGTGGGCAGGGCGCTGCGGGTATGGCCCAGCACTTTGGCGAAGATCGAGACCACGCCGAATTGCGAGAAGAGATCCAGCGTGTTGCCGCTCATCGGCCCGTCGGTGGCGATGCCCACGGGGATGCCCGCCGCGCGCATATCCTCAACCCGCGCCATCCCGCGCCCCGCCTTGCCGTTCGAGCGCGCGTTATGGGCGACGCCAGTGCCGGAGCGGGCCAGCGCGTCGATATCGGCGTCGTCGATCAACAGGCAATGCGCAGCAATCGTGCCGGGGCGCAGCAGGCCGGCGCGGTCACAAACGGCGGTGGTGGAAATGCCGTGGGTGTCCAGCGCCCAAGCGACCTCGGCCTCGGTTTCCGCCAGATGGATCTGGATGCGGGTCTCGGGGTGCGCGTCATGCCACGCGGCCACCCGTTCGAGCACGGCGGCGCCGGTGGAATAGGGCGCATGCGGCGCGATCGAGGCGGTGATACGGCTGTGACCGGCGCAATAGTCGACCAGTTTGTCGCAAAGCGCGAACCCCTCATCGAAGCTGCGGTGATCGGGTGGGTTGAAATCAGCCAAAGTCTGGCCGACGACACCGCGCATGCCGGAGCGGTCGATCACCCCCGCGACCTCGGTCTCGAAATAATACATATCGGCGACGCAGGTGACGCCGCCCATGATCATTTCCATCGCCGACAGCGTCGATCCCGCGCGCACCATCTCGGGCGAGACGAATTTACGCTCGAGCGGCAGCATATAGCGAAACAGCCGGTCGTCGATATCCTCGCCCAAGCCGCGAAACACCGACATCGCCATATGGCAATGCGGATTGACCATGCCAGGCATGACGATATCGCCGCCCATATCGCGGATCTCGGCGCCCTCGATCTGCGGCGCGGTGCCACCGCCCAGAGCGGTGATCTTACCGTCTTCGATCAACAGCCAGCCGTGGCGGTGCTCGGTCATCACCGCATCCACGGTGAGCAACCAAGCGTTCGTCAACAGAGTGGTCATTCCGGCTGCAGGATCGCGCATTGATCGGGGTTCGGGACCAGTGTTACCTGTGCACCGGACTCGAACGGCGTCGCCAGCGAGCCATTGGCGATCAATTGACCGGCGCCGGTCTGGCACTGGTATTGATAGGCGCGGCCCAGATAGGTGCGCATGCCCAGCGTCGCGGGCAGGCCGGTGGCGCTGGCGTCATTGGTGACCACCAGACCATCGGGGCGGGTGGCCAGAACAAAGGCATCGGGGATCGCGCCCAGACGCTCTTGCGACAGGGTGATCTTGCCGCCGTCGTGGGTCTGCGCATGCACCATCTCTCCGTCGCGGGCGGTCACTTGCAGGTCGATCAGGTTCTCGAAGCCGACGAAATGTGCGACGAATTTATTCGCCGGACGTTGATAGAGTGTCTCGGGCGTGTCCAACTGCATAATCCGGCCGCTGTTCATGATCGCGACGCGGTCCGAGATCGAAAACGCCTCTTCCTGATCATGGGTTACATACAAAGCGGTGGTGCCATTCGCGCGCTGGAGTTGGCGGATCTCCACCCGCATATCGACCCGCAGCTTGGCGTCGAGGTTCGACAGGGGCTCATCGAACATCAACAAAGGCGGCTCGATCACCAGCGCCCGCGCCAGTGCCACCCGCTGCTTTTGCCCGCCCGACAACTCACCGGGCAGACGGTCGGCCAGATGCGCCAGCCCCACACGGTCGAGCATCTCGAGCGCGCGTTTGTCGCGCTCACCGCTGGCAAGCTTGCGCTGCTTGAGGCCGAAGGCGACGTTGTTCTTCACGCTCAGATGCGGGAACAGCGCGTAGTTTTGAAACACCAGCCCGATGTCGCGGCCATGGGCAGGCAGGCGGGTCAGGTCTTTGTCACCAAGCCGGATGGCGCCGGAGGTGGGCTGCAAGAAACCGGCCACCAGCCGCAGCGTGGTGGTCTTGCCGCAGCCGGAGGCGCCGAGCAGCGACACCAGCTCGCCGTCACCAACGGTGAGCGAGAGGTCCTCCAGCACTTTGGTGGTGCCGTAATGCGCGGTGATCTGGTCAATCGAAAGGGGCAGGGTCATGGAAGAAAACGCCTTGTTATTTGGTCACCGCTGTCAGGCCAAGCGTGCGCTCGACAATGATCATGACAATGATGGTCAGCATCATGAGCAACACCGATACCGATGCGATGGTCGGGTCGAAGAATTGCTCAACATGGGCAAGAATTTGGATCGGCAGGGTCGAAATACCGGGTCCGGTCAGGAACAGCGACACCGAGACATCGTTGATCGAGGTGATGAACGCCAGAATGAAGGCCGCCAGAATGCCGGAGCGGACATTGGGCAATACGATGGTGAAAAAGGTCTTCACCGGACGGCTGCCCAAGGAAATCGCGGCTTCCTCGATGGAAAAATCAAACGATGCCAATGACGCCGAAATCACCCGGATCACATAGGGCAGCACCAAGAGCGTATGGCCGATCAGCAGCGCGAAGAACACCGGCACGCCGAGGCCGACGTTGATCGAGCGCAGCAAGGAAAAGCCGATCACAATCTCGGGGATGAGGATCGGCAGCACGAACAGCGTCGACAGCCAGCCGGGCAGCTGGATGCGGTGCCGGTTCAGCGCATAGGCCGCCGGAATGCCGATCAGCAGCGCCATCGCCGTGCCCAGCAGCGCGACTTGGAACGAGGTCACGATGGTGCGCCGGAAGGCACTGATTTCCCAGATATTCTCGAACCAATGCAGGGTCAGCCCTTGCGGCGGAAACGCCAGAAATGTGGTGTCCGAGACCGAGGCCCCGAAGATGATGATCAAGGGGCCGATCAGGAAGATATAGACCACAATGGTCATCAGGATCAGCAGGGGGTGAATGCGCGTTGCCATCTTATGAAGCCATCGGGTTAAGGCGACGCGCCAGACGCGTCATGACAAGAACGGTGGTGACAATCACCACCACCATGATCGCCGCGACCGTCGAGGCGCTGACCCAGTCAAAGGAGGTCATCGCGCGCTGGTGCAGGAAGGTGCCCATCATCATCTGGCGGCTGCCGCCCAGCAAATGCGGCGTCGCATAGGAGGTGAAACTGGCGGTAAACACCAGCACCGCGCCGACAATCAGACCGGGAACGGCCAAGGGCAGCACGACTTGGAAAAACGTCGCGGTCGGCGAGGCACCCAGCGAGGACGAGGCTTGCAGCAGGTCGTCGGGAATATTCTCAAGCACGCCGATCAGCACCAGAATCATCAGCGGCACAAAGATATAGATCAATGCGACGATCACCGAGGTCTGGGTGTAGAGCATCGACAGCGGCCGCTCGATAGCGCCGATCCATTGCAGGAAATTGTTCAAAATCCCGTTGCGCCCGAGAATGATCAGCCAGGCGAACGACCGCACCACCACACCGGTGAGCAGCGGGAACACCGCCAGCACAATCAGCACGGATTTCATCCACGGCGGGCAGCGCGAGACCACATAGGCGGTCAGCAGGCCAAAGACCACCGAGACCACGGTGGCAATCGCCGCGACCTCAAAGGTGCGCCAGAGCACGGTGCGCTGGAACGCCGAGTCGAAAAACGCGCTATAGGGGACAAACAGCCCCTCGGGTTCTGAGAATGTGACGCTGATCGTCGCCGCGACCGGTATGATCAGGAACAACGAAATCGCAAGGGTCGCCGGAGTCGATAGCATCCAGCCCGCAAGACGTTTCATATCAGTTCTTTCGGGATAACAGGGGAGGGGGCTCCGGCGCGATCACCCGCGCCGGAACATAGGTGAATAGCGGCTTACATGCCGAAGATTTCGTTCCAGCGGGCAATCCAGCCGTCAAGCGCGGCGTTCATCGGCTCGTAGTTGACGTGCTGCAGGCTCGAGATCATCGCGTCGCCGTAAGTCCAGGGCGCGGCCTGCTCTTCGGTCAGCACGACATTGGTGTTGACCGGCGCGTCGACGCCTTGCTCGGCCAGTTCCTGCTGGATTTCCTGCGACAGCACGAAGTCGAGGAACATATGCGCCAGTTCCGGCTCGGCGGCGTTGACCGGAATGTTGATCGTGTTCAGCGTCGCAATCGAACCTTCCTCAAGGTCAGCCCAGACCACCGAAGGCACCGCGGCTTGAATGCGACCCAGCGCGAAGTCCTGCGCGATCGAGACGGTGATCTCGCCGGTCGAGAACAGATTGATCATTTCCGAGCCGGTGTTGTAGTTGGTCACCACATTCGGCACTAGTTCGGCGACCTGCTCAAAGGCGGTGTCGGTCTCGGCATAGGCGTCAACCCCGACCCGCTGGCCGGCGCGCAGCACCACCATCGGACCGGCGGTGGTGGTGATCCCCGGCAGCGAGACCGAAGAGGCGAGGTCTTCGCGCCACAGGTCATCCCACGAGGTGATCGGGCTCTCGACGGCATCAGCGTCATAAACAATGCCGACGCGGCCAATCGAATAGGCCGGCCCATATTCGCCCTGCGGCGCCTGCGCGAAATCATAGCTCTCGCTGATATTCGGCACCTGCGCACGGTCAACCGGCTGGAACATGCCCAGCTCGATGCCCAGCTGCGAGAAGCGGTCGGTCAGATAGATCACATCGACACCGGCACCGCTGCGCAGTTGCAGGCGGCTCAGACGGTCCGAGTTGTTGCCGGTTTCAAAGATCACATCGCAGTCGCACATCTCTTCGAACGGGTCGACGATGATTTCCTGCAGCTTGTCGCCGTTGAAACCCCACCAGGAAATGGTGAAGGTGCGCGCCTGCGCCATGGTCGGCGCCGCGGTCATCAGCGCGGCCATCGAGGCGGTCGCGAGGCTGAAGGCTTTCAAGGATGTCATGGTCGTTCCCCTGTGATTTTGAGGCTCAAGCCGAGGCTCGGGCAGTGTCTGGTGATGCGCAAAAGCGTATTTGCTGCGCTGCATGGACGCAAGGTTAACGTCGATTGGCAGATGCGTTAATTTAGCTACCAAACGATGGGATGGGTCTGGCCGGTCGCGACATTCACGAATCCGTGTGGGGCGCGCTCGGAGGGCGCCACTAGCACCCAGCGCCACGGCGCGCAAGTCAATGTGGCAAAGGCCAGACGCTCGGGAAAGCCGGGGAACCAGCGCGGGCTGAAGGTTGGCTCATACATCCAGTCGATCTTGTCGCCCTCGGCGTAAAGCGCCTGCATCTCGGCGTCCAACTCCTGCGGCGCGCGGCAGGTCATCAACCCGCCGACCTCATAGCGCACGGTCGCCACCAGCTTGCCCTCACGGACCAGCGCCCAGCCACCCTGAATTTCGCGCAACGCATTGACCGCCTGCGCCATCGCCGCATCCGACGAGCCCACCGCCCAGATATTGTGTTTGTCATGGCCCATCGAGCAGGCCAGCGCAGTGTCCGGCGTTTTCGGTCCGGTGCCAAGCCAGAACATCGCCGAGGTTTTGCCTTCGCCCGAGAACCGGTCGACAATGGCGAATTTGGTGACATTGCGGCTGGCGTCGCGCTGCACATGACCGTCTTTGACCGGCAGCTCCATCTCGATGAAATCATCATGCCAATGGAACGGGCGCAGGAGCGCCGCAGTCATCGTCTCGCGGCCCGCATGCGCAGGGATGGCGAAATCCTCGGCGGTCATCTCGCGCTGGATGTTCACCGTCTGCGTGGCCCAGTCCGGCCAGTCAATGTGTGGCACCGGCTTCAGATATTCGCCATCCTCGGCGACCAGTTCGCCATCGGCCCAGACCTTGCGGATCGACAGCGTGTCGAGATCATCCAGCAACACAATATCGGCAAACCGCCCCGGCGCGATCGACCCGACCCAAGGCGTCAGCCGCATGTGGCGCGCGGGGTTGATGGTGACCATCTGGATGGCGATCTCGGGCGCAAGCCCAGCGTCGATGGCAAGCCGCACATTGTAATCGGTGGCGCCCAGTTTCAGCGTGTCGGAACACGAGCGGTCATCGGTGGTCAGGGCGAACTGGCTCCAGTCGCCCAGCCCCGCGTCCAAGAGTCCCGTGATCATGTCTTTCACCGAATGCGGGCGCAATTCCATGAACAACCCGCGGCGCAGTTTGTCGAGCACCTCCTCGGCGGTCCAAGCTTCGTGATCCGAGGACAGACCAGCGGCGGCAAAGGCGTTGATCGTCGGCTGGTCCTTGATCCCTGCGGCATGCCCTTCGATGACGCCGCGCTGCGCGAAGGTGGCTTCGATCATTCCCCAGAGCCGGTTATACGAGGGGTTTTCGGGGTTCCAGACCGCGGGCCAATCCATCACCTCGTCCAGCCCCGCCACCATCAGATGGTCGGCCATAAACTCGTGTTGCTCATCAAAGCCGAAATACCCGCCGCCCCATTCATAAGCGGTCGGAGGCACAGCCGAGCCGGGCAGGGGGAAGATCTTCTGCGGGCTGCCCGCAAGCCGCGCGGTGAACCAGAATTGCAGGTTGTTCGGCCCGTCGACATTGGAGAACTCGTGGCTCGCTTCGCAGGTCCACGTGTTGCCATGGGGCAGCACCAGCGCCGCCTCCCATTCCGGCGTGACATGCGAGCTTTCAATGTGTTTGTGCACCTCGCCAAAGCCCGGCACCGCCATCAGATCAGGCTCGTTCACCTCCTGCGCAACCTCTCCGGTAAAGCTGCCCGCAGGGCCGACATAGGCGATGCGGCGGCCCGAAATGATGATCTCTTGGTCCGTCAGCCACATCCGCGAATGCACGTCCAGCAGCTTGCCGACCCGCAGCTTCATGTCAGCGGGGATGTGCCCGAGAGCCACGCGCACCAGCCGCTGGCGGATTTTCACCTCATCGGCGGCATTGATCAGATGGTCGGCGGGGTGTGTCTCGCTCATGGCGCTACGGCCTCCGGTGGTTGCAAGTGCAGCGAGGCGTTGAAATGCGCGACCAAGCGGCTCATGTCCACCGCCTCGATAAAGGTGGCCATCGGCGTGCCCAACCGCCCGCTGGGATCGACCACGGTCATGCCGCGGGTGATGCCGGGGGCGAGGGCGACATCAACCGAGGCGCGCAAAGACTGCGTCACAATCGCCGGTTCGATCACCACGGCGGCGGCCAAAGGATCAACAAAGCGAAAGATATCCCCGGCGCCAAACCCCGCGATCACCTTCCGCGCATGGGCGGCGAGGGCGCGCGAGAAATCCTTGGCGGTTGACGCGGGCACCGCGTCGAGCAGCGCATCGAGTTCCGCACCCGTGATCGTATGGGTCATACAGGCTTCCCAAGGCGCCACGGTGATCGCCAACGGCGCGCCAAAGACAATCGCGGCGGCTTCGGGGTCGGCGTAGATGTTGAACTCGGCGGCGGGGGTGACATTGCCGCGCCCGTAGACCGTCGCGCCCATCAGCGTGACCTGCCCGATACCCTCTGCACAATCGGGCGCCACACGCAGCGCCAGCGCCAGATTGGTCAGCGGGCCGATCATCAAGAGGTCAATCTTCTCGCCCCGTGCCGCCGCCCCGCGCAGGCTGTTGACCAGAAAACCCACCGCATCCCGCCCCGCAGGCTCAAGCCTATGCGCAGGCCGCAGCGCCCCGCCGAGACCATCCGCGCCGTGGATCGCCGCCGCGTCAATCACCGGCTGGCACAGCGGGCGGTCGGCGCCCATATGCACCGGCACAGTGTCGCAACCGGCCACCGCCAGCACCGTCAGAATATTGCGCGTCGCCGCTTGCAGATCGACATTGCCGAAAACGGTGGTGATCGCATCCGGCGTCTTGCCCGCCGCAATCAGCATCAGCAGGGCCTGCGCGTCGTCAACGCCGCCATCGGTATCTAGAATGAGCTGTCGCCCCATGAGCCTGCAGCCCCGTGTTTGTTGATGAATCAATTGTGGTGAATCGGCGCCAACAAATAGATTTACGCCGGATAAGTCCATCCCCTATTGGCCCTGTGGCATGCCGCAGGCGGCCCGAAAAAGCGTCTGTGCCACGCGCGCGCCGCCTGCTAGGTGTCGCAGAAATACCGCGCCCGCGCTCTGTCACCTATAAGTTGTTTGCTACGCTTGCCGCGGCGCATTTCCCGACGCATTCTGCCGAAAATTTCAGCAGGGGGCTTTGCTATGAAAGTCGTTGTCATGGGCGCCGGTGTGATCGGCGTCACCACCGCTTATTATCTTGCCAAACAGGGCGCCGAGGTCACCGTCATCGACCGCCAAAGCGGGCCGGGGCTGGAAACCAGCTATGCCAATGCGGGGCAACTCAGCTACGGGATGAGCTCGCCTTGGGCCGCCCCCGGCATCCCGATGAAAGCCGTGCGCTGGATGTTCATGAAGCGCCGCCCGCTGTTCATCTGGCCGTTGATGAGCCCGGTGATGTGGAAATGGTGCGCGCAGATGCTGCGCAACTGCAATGAGGAAAGCTACAAGATCAACAAAAGCCGGATGGTGCGGATTTCCAGCTATTCGCGCGATGTGATGCCCGAGTTGATCGCCGAGACCGGCATTGAGTTTGACGCTCGCGCGCAGGGCACGCTGCAGCTATTTCGCACCGACAAACAGGTGCGCGCCTCCAAGGCGGATCAGGAGGTGCTGGCGGAATATGGCTCACCCTATGAAGTGCTCGACCGCGACGCCTGTATCGGTGCCGAACCGGCGCTGGCCGAAGTCGCGGATAAATTCGTCGGCGGGCTGCGGTTGACCGCGGATCGCACCGGCGATTGCCGCATGTTCACCATCGCCCTGACCGAGAAATGCGTCGAGATGGGGGTGAACTTTCAATACGGCCAGCCGGTCAAGCGGATTGTCGTGGAGAATGGCAAGATCGCCGGTGTCGAGACCGAATTCGGCGGGCGGATCAGTGCCGACGCCTATGTTTGCGCTTTGGGCAGCTATGCGGTGAATGTGCTGAACCCGCTGGGCATCAGGTTGCCGGTCTATCCGGTCAAAGGCTATTCGGTGACGCTGCCGGTGACCGAGGACGCCTTCGCCCCGCAATCGACGATCATGGACGAGACCCATAAGGTCGCGATCACCCGCCTCGGCGACCGCATCAGGGTTGCCGGACAGGCCGAGATCGCGGGTTATTCCGACCGGCTCGGCCCGCATGCCACCGATACGGTAAAATATGTGATCAATGACCTGTTTCCCAAGGGCGGCGATCTGTCCAAGGCCGAGGGCTGGACCGGTCTGCGCCCGATGACGCCGGATGGCACGCCGGTGTTGGGCGAGACTCACTACGACAACCTTTTCGTGAATACCGGCCACGGCACTTTGGGCTGGACCATGGCCTGCGGTTCGGGCCGCGCGGTGGCGGATGTGGTGATGGGCAAGACGCCCGAGATCTCCTTCGACGGGCTGACCGCCGCGCGCTACACGCGCTGAGCGCGCGTCGGTCTTGCGGGATCTGTTGGCAGGGTGCGTGATTGGCGCGCGAGATTGTGGGTTTAAGCACATTTCTCGCGCCATTGCACCTGACGTCGCTCACTTTGCGCGCACATCGCATCGCATCTGCGCTAACCTCTTGCCGAACCCAGACAGGAGAGAGCCCCGATGACCGAGAAGATGCACGTCTATCAAGCCATTGCCCGCGCGGTCAGCGACCACGGCGTTGACACGATGTTCGGCCTGATGGGCGATGCCAATCTGTTCATGGTCGATAGTTTCGTGCGCGATTGCGGTGGCCGTTTCGTCCCCGCCGCGCATGAGGGCAGCTCGGTCTTGATGGCGCTGGCCTATGCCCATGTCGCGGGTAAGGTCGGCGTCGCCTCGGTGACCCATGGGCCGGCATTAACCAACTGTATGACCGCGCTGACCGAGGGCGCGCGCGGTCATATCCCGATGGTGCTGCTGGCCGGTGACACACCGGTGGAAAACCCGCGCCACCTGCAGGGCATCGACCAGCGCGAAGTGGTCAAGGCGACCGGCGCAGGCTTCAAGCAACTGCGCACGCCCGCGACCGTCGCCATGGATGTGGCGCGCGCCTTCTACCGCGCGCAGGTCGAGCGCCGCCCGATTGTGCTCAACATGCCCGCTGATTTCATGTGGCAGGACACCAGCCATAGCAAACATGTGCTTGATGTCTTCACCGCACCCGGCGGCGTGGCGCAGGGCGATATCCTCGATGAAGCGATCGGCATGATTGCCTCGGCGCGGCGCCCGATGATCCTCGCCGGTGGCGGTGCGGTGGCGGCGCGTGCGCAATTGATCAAACTCGCCGACCGGCTCGAGGCGCCCTTGGCGACCACGCTCAAAGCCAAGGGGCTGTTCAACGATCACCCCTATAATATCGACATTTTCGGCACGCTTTCCACGCCGGCCGCCTATGACCTGATCGCGCAATCCGATTGTATCGTCTGTTTCGGCACCGGCCTGCATGATTTCACCACCGACCGCGGCAAGTTGATGAAGGACAAACGCATCATTCAGGTGGATATCGAGCCCACTGCGATTGGCGGCGGCTTGCATCCCGATGCGGCGCTGGTTGCAGATTCGGGGCTGACCGCCGAGACCATCGTCTATTGGCTCGACGAGGCCGAAATCCCGCCCAGCGGCTTCACCCGCGAGTTGGATATCGAGGTGCTGACCGCGCATCCCACCGGCTCGGCGAAAACTGCCGAGGGCTGCGTGAATTACGTCCATACGCTCGAGCGTTTTGAACAGGCGCTGCCCGAGAACCGCGTGCTAATCACCGATGGCGGGCGCTTCATGACCGAGGTCTGGTGCCGGATTTCCGTGCAAGACCCGCAAAGCTTTGTGGTGACGGCGAATTTCGGATCGATCGGGCTGGGGCTGCAAGAGGCGATCGGTGCCGGATTGGCCGCGCCGGATCGGCCAGTGGTGGTGTTCAGCGGTGACGGCGGTTTCATGATGGGCGGGATCAATGAATTCAACACCGCTGTGCGCCTCGGGCTTGATCTGATCGTGATCGTCGCCAATGATTCCGCCTATGGCGCCGAGCATATCCAGTTCATCGACCGGCAAATGGACCCCAGCCTGACCGAGTTCCACTGGCCCTCTTTCGCCGCTATCGCCACCGCGCTGGGCGGGCAGGGGATCGAGGTAAACTCGAACGACAGTCTCGAAGCCGCGCTTGACGCCCTCAAAACCCGCAACGGCCCCATGCTGATCGAACTCCGCCTTGACCCCCATGACGTGCCGCGCATGCGTATCTAATTCACAGGCAATTCACCGAAAATTTGCCTAAAATATCGCCCACTTTATGCCCCTAAATATCCCGGGGGCGCGCTCCGCGCGCGGGGGCTGGCCCCCTCTGACAGCGGCACCAAAGCACGGACATCAAAAAAGGCGCAGGTCTCCCCGCGCCTTTTCCTCAATACATAAGCCGCAACAGACCTCAGTCCAGATCGGCCGCCGAATGGCGTTCGGGCACATTGCCCTCGCTGGTCAGATTGACCCGCCGCCCGCGTTTCACTGCCGGACGTTCGGCGATCTCAGCGGCCCAGCGGATCACATGCTTGTAGTCCTGCACCGAAAGGAACTCGGCCGCATCATAGGCGCCGCCCTCGACCAGCCGCCCATACCACGGGTAGATCGCGATATCGGCGATGGAATATTCGTCTCCGGCGATAAAGCGGCGTTTCGACAAAGCGCGGTCCAGCACATCCAGTTGCCGTTTCACTTCCATCGCGAAACGGTTGATCGGATACTCGAATTTCTCCGGCGCATAGGCGTAGAAATGGCCAAAGCCGCCGCCCAGATAGGGGGCCGCGCCCATCTGCCAGAACAGCCAGTTCATCACTTCGGTGCGCGCGGGGCCGGAGGCGGGCAGCAGGGCGCCGAATTTCTCGGCCAGATGCACCAAGATCGAGCCGGATTCGAACACCGGCAGCGGTTCATCGCCGCTGCGGTCCATCAAGGCGGGGATTTTCGAGTTCGGGTTGATCTCGACAAAGCCCGAGGAAAACTGGTCGCCCTCGCCGATATTGATCAGCCAGGCATCATATTCGGCGCCTGAATGGCCAAGTGCCAGCAGCTCCTCCAGCATGATCGTCACTTTCACCCCGTTCGGCGTGCCCAGTGAATAGAGCTGCAGCGGATGCTCGCCAACCGGCAGCGTCTTGTCATGGGTCGGCCCCGAGATCGGGCGATTGATCGAGGCAAATTGCCCGCCGCTCTCTTGTTCCCAGGTCCAGACTTTGGGCGGCGTATACACATCTTTGGGCATGGATCTCCCTTTCCTTGGCAGAGCGTTTCTCTTCTGATGACCTGATATAAGCCGCAAATGGGCCGAATGCAGGGGGGCGGCAGCAAAAAGGGGGCAGATTGCTCTGCCCCCCTTGGATCATTCGCGCCAGATGCGCTGGTCGATGTGCTTATGGGAAGCCGACGGTGTCAAAGATATCCGTCGCTTGGCGCGCGTTCAGACCGTAGACCGAGACATTGACGCCCGAGCTGTTGAACTCGGTGAAGGGCGCCACCGGACCGGTGATCTCGACACCCGGAACGATCGGGAATTCGTTGTTGCTATCGGCGAGGATTTGCTGCGCTTCATCCGAGACCAGATACTCGAGGAAGCGGATCGCGTTCTCGGGGTTCGGCGCATGGGCGGTCAGACCGGCGCCCGAGATATTCACATGCGCGCCGCGGTCGTCCTGGTTCGGATAGAAGAATTCCACCGCAGCCGCGACTTCGTTATCCGCCGGATCCTGCGAGGAGGCCAAGGCACCCCAGTAATAGGTGTTCGACACCGCCACCGAGCATTCGCCTGCGGCCAGAGCGCGCAGCTGGTCACGGTCGCCACCCTGCGGCGGACGTGCGAGGTTATTGGCCACGCCTGCTGCCCATTCCTGAGCCGCCTCGGCGCCGAGCGCGTCGATCATCTCGGCCATCAGCGAGATGTTGTAGATATTCGACGACGAGCGGATGCAGACTTCGCCCTCAAGCCGCGGATCGGCAAGGTCTTCGTAGTCATTGAGCCACTCGGGACGCTCGCCGCTGCGGGTGAAGATCACGCGCGCGCGGGCGGTCAGGCCGAACCACAGGTTGTCAGGATGCTGCTGCGCCTCGGGCACACGCTCTTCGAGCACGGCGCTTTCGATCGGCTGGAACACACCGGCTTCGACCGCACGGTGCAAACGCCCGCCATCAACGGTGATGTAAAGGTCGGCGGGGCTGTTGACGCCTTCGGTCTGGATGCGCTGGATCAGCTGCTCGCCCGAACCTTCGATCAGATTCACCTGAATGCCGGTGGCCTCGGTGAAATTCTCGTAAAGGTGCAAATCGGTGTCGTAGTGACGGGTCGAATAAAGGTTGACCTCCTGCGCCATGGCAGGGGCGGCAATCAGGGCTGTCAATCCGACAGTGGTGAGGGTGCGTAGCATGTTTGCTCCATCCTATAAGTCTGCCGGCCTGACGCAAAGCGTCTGGGTCGGCGCATGTGAATCGCAGCAGTTGGACTGCCAGCGCGCCTTGGATATCGCGGGTTTTTAATTCTGACAAGAACAATCGGGTATAATATCTGACAAATCCGACAAGAAGGATCGGGTAACTGGACAGCCCCCCGCTGATCGGCTAGGGGAGGGCAGGAACGCAGGACCGCCGCATGGCCATCAATGACATTGCCCCCCAAGTGGCACCCACCACTGTGGCACCCACCACCGCAGCGCCCACCCCCGCGGCGCCCCCCGTGCGCAGTCGCCGCCGGATCATCAGCCTCTGGAGCGTCGGGGCGCTGCTGATTGGCGCGTTGATCGCCCTGCCGATCATCTCGGTACTGGCGCAGGTCTTTGTGCCCTCGGGCGGGGCCTGGTCGCATCTGGCGGCAACGGTGCTGCCACTCTATCTGCGCAACTCCCTGATGCTGGTGCTGCTGACCGTCAGCCTCGCCCTTGCCATAGGTGTCGGCGCGGGCTGGTTGATTGCGGGGTTCGATTTCAAGGGGCGCGGCAGTCTGCAATGGGCGCTGATGCTGCCGATGACCATGCCGGGCTATGTCATCGCCTATGTCTATTTCGACCGCATGTCCTATGCCGGACCGTTCCAGACCACATTGCGCGAGGTCTTCGACTGGTCACGCGGCGACTATTGGTTCCCGCAAGTGGCCTCTTTGCCCGGTGCGGCAGTGCTGCTGGCGCTGGTGCTTTACCCCTATATCTACCTGCTGACCCGCGCCGCCTTTGCCACCCAATCCCTTCATCTGATCGAGGCCGCCCGCGCCTTGGGCCAGACCCCGCGCGGCGCGTTCTTCCGCATTGCCCTGCCGATGGCGCGTCCGGCGATGGTGGCGGGCGCCGCCTTTGTTGCGATGGAGACGCTGGCCGATTACGGCACCGTGCAGCATCTGGGCGTGCAGACCCTGACCACCGGCATTTTCCGCACATGGTTCGCGCGCGGTGAGCCGGTGGCCGCCGCGCAATTGGCGGCGATGCTGATCGGTTTTGTCGCGCTCGCGCTGTTTCTTGAGCGGTTCCTGCGCGGCTCGCGGCGCTATGTCGGCGATCCGGCGGGGCGTTCGGCCAGTGCCGCACGGCATCCGCTGCGCGGCTGGCGGGCGCTCTCGGTGGTGACGCTCTGCGTGGTCCCGATCCTCTTTGGCTTTGCACTGCCGGTGTTTGAACTTCTGCGCCTGACATGGCTGGTCGGCGATCCTATGTGGGGCCAGCGGTTCTTTGCCTTTGCCGCCAACAGCCTGTTTCTGGCGGCGCTGGCGGTCATTGTGCTCTTGGTGTTGGGGTTGTTTCTGGGCTACGCACGGCGCATGGACGGCGGCCGCGTGGTGCGCGCGACGCTGGGCATTGCGGGGATCGGCTATGCGATGCCCGGCGCGGTGATCGCGGTCGGCGTGTTGCTGCCGCTCTCTTGGGCGGATCGCTCGCTCGACGCATGGATGCGCGCCAGTTTCGACTATTCCACCGGATTGCTGCTAACCGGCAGCTATGTCGGCCTGATCTTTGCCTATGCGGTGCGCTTTCTGGCAATCAGCCTGAACACCGTCGAGGCCTCGCTGCAGCGTATTCCACCCAGTCTGGACGACGCCGCGCGCGGGCTTGGCTCGGGTCCGGCGCGGACCCTGATGACGGTGCATTTCCCGCTGTTGCGCGGCGGGCTGTTGTCGGCAGCGATCTTTATCTTTGCCGATGTGATGAAGGAATTGCCCGCGACATTGATCGTGCGGCCGTTCAATCTGGACACGCTGGCCATCCGCACCTACCGGCTGGCCTCGGACGGGCGGCTGGGCGAGGCTTCGACCTCGGCGCTGATGATCGTGGCGCTGGGCATCATTCCGGTGATCTTGCTCAGCCGTGCGATGGACGAGCCGGGCGGACATTAAGCAGCGCCCCCGCGCGGCAGGCCCTTAACGAGGCAAATAGGGGAGGCCCGCGAGCGACGCCACCCGAGCCTCCAGCGTTGAATTTCGGCCACGCTGCACCTATCTTTACAGCCGTGCCATTGACAGAGTGTCAAACGGGCTAGATTACGCATCTGTGATCGGATGTGACCGTGCCACGGTTTACCCTTCGGGCGGTTCGTCGCATTATATTACAAAGTGAACTTGGGTATTTCAGGAACAAATTCCGTGCTGAATAGACGTAACTTCTTGCTGACATCGGGCGCCGCTCTGGCAGCGCCGAATCTTGCCTTGGCCAGTCCGAGCAACTGGGACGAGTGGGATGCGCAGGTCACGCCCGCAGGTTACGATCCGGCGGTGACCAACCCTTGGGGCATCGCGCCGCGGTTCCTGCCGCGTCTGGTGCGCGCCAACCCCGGCCTGCTGCCCGGCGACATCCATGTCGATGCGGTGGCGCGCTATCTCTATCACATCCGCGAGGACGGCTGGGCGATGCGCTACGGCGTCGCCATCGGCAGCGGTGAGCTCTATGAACCGGGCGTCTTCCGCATCGGTCGCAAGGCGCGCTGGCCGCAGTGGACCCCGACCGCCAATATGATCCGCCGCGATCCGCAATATGCCGAATTCGCCGGCGGCGTGCCGGGCGGGCCTGAGAACCCCTTGGGCTCGCGCGCGCTCTATCTCTATGCGGGCAACCGCGATACCTATCTGCGCATCCACGGGACGCCGCAGGCTTGGTCGATCGGCCGCCGCGCCAGCTCGGGCTGCGTGCGGATGGTGATGGCGCATATCATTGATCTTTATGAGCAGGTCGAAGTCGGCGCTACCGCGCATCTCTATCCGGCCTGATCCCGCGCGCCTGTTAGGCGCCACTACAGGATGTGAGTTGAGAACGGGGAGCAGCCAGCGCTGTTCCCCGTTTTTCATCGCGCGGATCGGGTGGCGTGGCTGCACCCTCTCGGCGGCCAGTAGCGTGGCGCGGTATTTGTTTGGTTGGTCGCCGGTTGCACTGCGGCGGCGTTGGCGCAGCAACAGCGCTCACCGCTGCGGGTGCAGTCCAGTCAGCGCCGTTTAGTCGTCCATCTGTCGGGCGAGAAACCACTGCGTTCCATCCGGCGCGCGCACACCGCCGCGGCGGTCCCCGTCGCCCTTTTCCATCATCGGCTGGATCACCTCAGCACCCGCCGCCACCGCGCGGTCAAAAGCCGCATCTGGGTCGTCGAGATAGAGATGCAGCATCGCCGGCGGGCCCTCGGCCTCACCGATCATCACCACGCTGTCGCCGATACGGCACTCCGCATGCATGATGCCGCCGCTGTCTCTGGGGATCACCCGCAGGCGGGTCGCGTCGAACACGCGCTCGCAGAAGGTCAGCACAGCCTCGGCATCCCTGACCAATAGGTAGGGCGAGAGATCGGGGTAGCCTTGGGGTTTCCATGCCATGCGCAAAGCCTAGCACAGCCAATGCCGCGCGCGAGTGTTTTCTGCGCGCTTGGGCGGATAGGGGGGCGGGGCGTAGCACGCCTTTCATGCGGGGCTGATAGCTCAACGCTCCTTGCCCCTCATCGCAGGCAAAAAAGGGGAGCAGCCAGCCCCCCTTCCAACTTGCATCCAGCAAACGCCCGGATCGCTTACGCCGCCGCCTCTTCGCCCTGCGCGCGCGAGCAGATCGGCCGGTTGTCGCGGGTGCGCAGCGGCAGGATGGTGGTTTCCACCGGCCCGACATGCTCATACCAATAACAGCCGTCCTCGGGCAGAATGCGAATCGTCGTCAGGTTCTGCCCCGGTGCGGCCGAGTCAGCCAGCCCCTCGGGCAATTCCGTCAGATAGCCCTCTTCGGTGACACCACCGGTGCCCACGCAGCCCGCAAGCGGTATCAATGTGGCCAGTGCAATCGTGAATAGCCGAGTCATGTTGCGTCCTTCCCCCGATTTTCAAGCGTTACAGCATCATGCTTTTGCCCCGCCGGTCAAGCCGCGATACGCCGCCATTGCCAAATGGCAACACCGGTAAGTCGATCAATTGTCAGGGAAAAGTGGCAGCCCGTAGGGCAGATAAACTACCGTCCGAGGATGTTCGGCAGTATCCTAAAAATACATTATAAACAACGGCTTGCATTGATGGAGGGTCGAGAGGTGTCCGTGGAGGTCCGCCGGAAGCCGTTGACAGCCCCTAAATTTTAGGGGCAGGATTGGGGGCAGGAATTGTAAGAGGGGCCTTGTTCAATGACGATTACCGCCCTGCGAGCGCTGGCAACTGCACACTGTGGCAAAAGCACGCGGGCATGTTTTAAGGACCAGTCGGCGTGCATAAGTTGGCTCGTGCGGAACAGCATTTGCCTGTGCCTCTCGTGCAAGGCCTTTTCGGCTGGCGAAGGGGCATTTCGGTGGTGCTGATAGCGGCGCTGTTGGCAGTGTCAGTGTTTAGGCTTCCACGCGTGGAAGCGGGCAGTTAAGGGGCAAATATGGCAAAAGGAATCCATCGACTTACAGCATTGGCGGTCAAGAACGCCAAGCCCGGCGCGATGCTAAACGATGGCGGTGGCCTAACTCTGCGCGTTACCGCCAATGGAGGCGGGCGGTGGTCCTTGCGCTACAAGATGCGCGGCCAGAAGCAGCGCGAAATGGGTCTTGGCCCTTTCCCTGCCACTAGTCTTGCGTCTGCCCGGCGGGCGGCAGCCGCCGCGCGCGCAGCTATCGCTGATGGGTTGGACCCCATAGCGGAGGCCGAACGCATCGCTAAGGAAAGTCGCTTGCGTGAGCAAGTTGAGGCAAATTCTGTATCATTTGGCCACTATGCGGATCACGTTTTTCTGCCGGGCAAGGTGCAGGAGTTCAGTAGCGCAAAGCAGGCGGCGCAGTGGGAAAGGACATTTACGGAGCAGGCTTCTGCGTTGCGTGAAAAGCCGCTAGGCGACGTAACCCGCGAGGATGTATTGGCCGTACTTCGTCCGATATGGGACACGACGCACGATACGGCACGTCGCGTCCGTGGGCGGCTTGAGGCGTTGTTTTCGTATGCCATCCAGAACGGAGCCTATCAAGGGGATAACCCGGCGGCATGGCGGCAGTTCAACCACACATTATCCCCGCAACGGAAACTGACACACGGCCATCGTCGCGCGCTGCCCTATGATGAGGCCGCGGGCTTCATAGCGGCGCTGCGGACCCGGCAGGAGAGTGCTGTTACGGCGCTTATGGCCGAGTTCATAGCACTTGCCGCCTGCCGGATGGGCGAGGCTCGGTTGGCCGTATGGCGCGAAATGGATATGGATCGTGCAGTTTGGTTGATACCTGCTGCGCGTATGAAGATGAGGCGCGGCCACAACATGCCTCTTACTGCCCGAATGATCGAGATTTTGGAAATAATGCGCGCGCAGCATCGCGCTATGCGTGGACGCGACCCCAGCCCCGCAGACCTGATTTTCCCAAACGAAAAGGGCACCGGGCCGCTTAGTGAGAATGCAGCGATGATGCTGCTTACGCGAATGAATTATCGGGATCGAATGACCGTTCATGGGCTTCGCGCGACCTTTCGGACTTGGGCCGGTGAATGCACTGAGTATCCGCGCGAATTGATTGAGGAACAGCTTGCCCACCAGCTTGACGCGGTTGAGCAGGCTTATGTACGGGGCAGCACAGTTGAGCGCCGCCGGGCATTGATGGAAGATTGGAACACCTATTTGAATGGCGCAACCCCGGCAGGGGGGCAGGCGAGCGACGGCAATACTGTTCGACTGCACGCGGCGGCAGGAGGCAAAGCGTGACGGACAGCGCTATTCCCCCGGTGCCGGAAGAACATCTTCATAGGATGCTTTCCGAACTTCTAGCCAAAGGGAGCAATGGTACAGGCGCACTGAATGAGGGGGGCTTCTGGCATTTCATCGCAGCGGTGGCGCAGGGGCGCGGCATAACAGAAAACCTGCATGCAGCGGGTTTAGAGGCAGTAAATGAAGTACCTCAAAGCCCTGTCTCGACTTTTAATAGCCGCCAGCACCGCGCCTATCATATCCGCTTGCTGGCGCAGCTTATCCTAGGGCTTGGTGCCTCGCCGGATCACGTCTCTGTATTGCCTTCCAACTTCAACCACGGAGCCGTTGTGGCTGACCTCTTGCAAATGCTGGAGGGACCGGGCGGCATGGGCGAGGCTGCGCCCCAAATGCTTTACTCCAACCGGCAGGCAGCAACTGCGCTCATTCGCTACGCGCGGCAAAGGCTTGTGGGAACCGTTCTTTGGCGTATCGGGCATACTGGCAAGACCCAAGACGCTGTCTGGCGCGATTTGATGGGCGACGATGCGGAAAAAACAAGATTGGACCGCTGGCTGAAAGCTCTAGGCGGTAGGAGGGGTGAGTTCGGTCGCTCAGCGCTCGTGGCGGGTCAGGCAGGCGATTTGTCTAGCCCATATGCAGCGTCAAATGAAGAATTGGCGGAAGTCGTCGAACTAGCCAACAGCGGACCCGGCAAGCCGCGCGCCAAAAGCAGCAGAAAGTAGGGTAGTTTCTACCGCCGCGTTGTGTCCGTGAATGGGCGAGGAAGTCCGTGAACATCACGGAGGTTTCACAATGCCAACCAGCCCGAACAGCACCACAGACATAGACATTGATCGTCTGCTGCGTCTTCAAGACGTGAAGTCCCTAACCGGGCTAAGCCGTACTACCCTTTACGAAGCCATGCGGCGCCCTGCTTGGCAGGGTGGTTTTCCGCGCCCGATTAAGGTGCGCCGCATTTCGGCATGGCCGGAAAGCGAAGTCCGCGACTGGATCGAAGCGCGCAAACAAGAGCGCCTCGCCGCTCAAACCCTCATACTGTAATGAAAAAGACCGCCACCCCTGCATGGGTGAGCGGCCCTAGAAAGCATCATCATCGTGCTGGACATCGATACCAAAACAGAACTGCCAAATCAAGCTGACACCACGGTCATGGAGCAGTTGCTACTTCTGGCAAACGCTCGCGACGCTGGCCTCGTGGACGCGAAAAGCGCAGAGAATATTACTGGACGCATTGCAATGGGCATGCTTTCCGGCAAGGCGCTGGTGGATGCGATCTGCACGGAATTGGCGCGTGGCCCCTCTGCGGGCATGGCGCTGGACGCGATTGCGCCGCTGTTCGCAGCCGGAGACGTGGTGGAGTTGCGCGCCCTTGACGCGGCAGGGGGCGGCTCAGTGGCGTTCTGCGGGCGCTTGGACAAAGACCGCACCGCCTTAGCCGAGTTCATTGCGCGGCACATCGGGCGCAAGAATATCTATTTTGGCGCAAACCCTCGCAAGGCGGAAATGGCTGGAACAACGCGGGCGGCAAGCGCTGCGGACGTAGCAGTGCGCCGGGCGGTGGTGCTGGACTTGGACGGGAAGGACGCGCCGGACGCGGACCCGGATTGGATTCGGACGCTGTGCGCGCTGCGGGAGCAGGGTCCGGCATTGGTTCTGGACAGCGGCAACGGGCATCACGTTTGGTTGCGTTGTGATGCTACGGACGCGGCGAGTACCACGCCAGCGGCGGACGCGATGCGGAGCCTCGGCGCAGACGATATGAGCGACCCGCCGCGCATTGCGCGCTTGCCCTACACGGTAAACCTGCCAACCGCGACAAAGCGCAAACGGGGCAGCGTGCCTTGTCTCGCCCTGCCGGAACCTGCCGATGCGACCCGTTCGAACGTATCGCGTCCGTTGGCAGAAGTTTGTCAGGCGATTAAGAGTATCGCCCGGACAAATGGCCTTCCCGGCAGGGGGGCTGCTGACGCCAGAACTTCAGGCAGTGCCAGCCGCTACACCGCCGACGGTGAGCGTAAGACAGGGCAGCCCGCGCCCAGCGCTGACCTCCTTCGGCTGTCGCTTGAGCGTCTGCCGAATGATGGCCCCTTCGACAATCGCGACGATTGGTTGGACGTTTGCCATGCCGTTAAAGGTGCCTGCTTGGCCGCGGGCATCGAGGCAGAAGGGCGGGAAGCATGGCTTGCATGGTGTGAGCAGTGGGGTGGCGATCCCGTTCACGACCAAGCGGCTTGGGACGGTATTGTTGACCCCGGCACGGGTTGGGGAACGCTAATGCAGATGCTTGAAAATACGAACCCAACGGGGCGTATTGAGGTGAAGGCCGCCGAAGCAAGGCATGCGTTTGCGACACAAGCCGCAGAGAACAAGGCGGGGCTTTCTGCGACACCGCTCCGGCCTGTTGGCCCATTTTCGCCTAACCAACTTGCGCCGCGGCAGTGGCTTTATGGTCGTAGTTACATCCGCGGCAATGTCGGGCTTCTGGTTGCGCCGGGTGGCGTCGGGAAGTCCGCGCTGGCGATGGCCGAGGCAGTTGCTATGGCGAGCGGGTGCGAGTTGCTGGATGGAGACAAGCCACATAAGCCGCTGAACGTGCTCTACCATAACGGCGAGGACGGTGAAGATGAGCAGAAACGGCGCTTGGCTGCTGTAATGACGCACCACCGCGTTTCGCACAACGATCTTGACGGTAGGCTTTTTCTCACGTCTGGTCGCAATCTCCCGATCCAGTTGGCGCAGTTAGGAGCTTCGGGCGCGGCTGAAATTGTGCCGGGCGTAGTGGATTGGTTCGTGGAAACGGCAAAGGCATTGAGTCTGGACTTGATCGTTTTGGACCCTATTGGCGCCATGCACGGCCTGCCAGAAAACGCCAACGATGCAATTAACCTGTTGTTGGGGGCGCTCCGCGATATTGCAGAGAAGGCGGGGGTGGCGATCCTATTGGTTCACCACACAAGTAAGGTCGCAGCGATGGATATGACAGGTGCCGGAGCAGCTGCGTCGCGGGGCGCGTCTGCGCTCGTGGATGGTGCGCGTATTGTTCGCCAATTGGGGAACATGAGCGAGAAAGATGCCGTGAAATTTGGCGTCTCGCCGGATGTCCGGCAGCAATACATTCGCGTGGACAACGGCAAGGCCAACCTCGCCCCGGCAGAGGGGGCGCGCTGGATGCGGCTGGTAGGCGTGCCGCTGAACAATCAAACACAGGAATACCCTGACGGCGATCACATCCAGACAGTGGAGCGCTGGACGCCGCCCGTGAAAGGACAGACAGGCATCACGCTGCCGCAGAAGGCGGACATTCAAGCGGCGCTGGCAGGGGCGGCTCCGGACGAACGGCGCGCAAGCCATTTATCTCCCGGATGGGTGGGGCGTTTCATCGCGGACGTGCTTGGCTACGGCCTTGCCGCCCCCGGGACCGCAGCCGACGACAGGTCGTACGAAGAACACATCGCACATAACGAAGTGGCGAGCATTGTCGCACAAGGGCTGCAAGAGGGCTGGCTGCGGCGGGGGGACGAAAAGTGCAGCGACCGCAAGACGCGCGCGTGCATCACCATGGGTGACCCTGTGGACACGGAACAGACGGGAAAGCCACATGAGTAGGCCGCGCCAAAAGCAGTTCTTTGCCCCGGCAAGGGGCATATTAGCGACTGCGCCACTGAACGTTGACTGGCGCACTTACTGGCGCGCACTGTCACAAACCTGCATGGGCGCAGGCTTTCGCCACCTAAGGGCGAAGCCCTGCGCCAGTAGAGTTTTCCCTTAGGGGATTTACTGACTGGCGCAGGCATTTTGCAGGCTTTCTCACACAGCCCCCCTGCCGGGCATAGAGACGACGCGACTGGCGCACTGACTGGCGCAAATGAGCGCAGAAAGAGAGGTTCTAACGGTTTGCCTACCGGGACGACTTATCGCAGTCCCGCTACTATAGGAGAATTTTTTCATGAAACAAAACAGCCAGCACCCATGGTTGAAAAAGGCAGACCGTTGGTTCAACGAGCGGCCAGAGCGGGAATTCCGCCTTGGGCAAGTGCCAATCGCCGCCTTACGCGCTATCGCGAATGCCGGTTCTTTTGTCGGCTGCGCTACCGCGTCTGGCAAGCCGGGGAAGAAAGTCATACCTCACGCGCGGCCCGGCGCTGCGCAGGTTCCCTGCATCATTCGCCGCGCCGACCCTGCTTCGGGGCGTAATAAATTGGGCGTATACTTGATTGATGGCGCTGCACCGCCGCCACGCTCCCCATCCGCTCGGGAAGAAGAGCAATTCTGCGAGGTCATCTGGAGTCTGGCGCAAGTGGCAGACCAGATGAACGTTTCATTGGTGATGCTGATGATGAACCCGGCAACGCTGGTGAGCGCAGCGTCGCTCTCACTGCCTGTGCTTCAGTGCCGCAAGACATAGAAATGGACTTCGGCGGGCTTACCTTTAACGGCGCAAGGGGCATCAAGCAGCTTGCTCTGGGGGCGCGAGTTCATAAACGCTCTTGACGCCGCTATGGGTGTTCACCGCCCCGTCCGGCCATAACCAAGGCTAACCACCGTTGACGCGCCCCAATATCGTCAGGGCGCGTCAACACATCGCGCAACAAGCGCAAGACAGCCAATTGCTTTTCCTCACCACGCATAACTTCCATAATCGGCTCCAGAATAGTTACCTGTTCACGATAAATGCGCATGAGGTCCGCGAACTCGTCCGCGTCCGCAGATTGTGTCCGGGGGCGACCGCGATGCCCGTAGCCTTTACCGCGTTGGACCTTGGGTGCGCGTGGCCTGTCCGGCAGAGCTCGGCGGGGCATCCCCTCTGCGTTTGCGGCACGTCCGGCGTCCACAATCCACGTCCGGGGCGCGCTCATTGGGATTTGCGGATGCGTCGTACCCCCTGCCGGACGCGGCCCTGCTGCGGCTACGCGCCGAGGTAATTCATGCCGCAGCGCCTTGAGCCACGCTCCGCCGTTCTGCCGGTCTATCTGCGTCCGCCGATAGCGCCAGCGCAACCAATCCAGCACTGCCGGGGGCAGAGCATCCACACCCACCCCCGCTGCGTCCCGGAAGGCGCGCTCGTGCTCGGCTAAGTCAATGGTGCTGCCCTGCAGCCAAGGGTCTTTCTTCCATTCGCGTGTCAGGCGGTTTGCTGCACGCCGTGCTTCTGCCCGGTTCCAAGTTTCGGGGCTGATCCGGCCTGCTTCAAATGCTCGGCGTTGAGCAGCACGGTGCGCGTTCGCTGCTTTTGGCCCCGCATGGCTCAAGCACCGCCCATTCCCCTCTCGAATGGGCGGTTGCGCACAGAGCGTACCAGTTCGCGTCCGGGCTCCGCAGTTCGGCGCGCAAGGGCCGCCGCGGCGCACGAGTTCGTTGGCTTCGCGAAACTTTTTTATGTGACTGGCTGTTTGATTTCCCACTCGCACCGCTTCAACCTTCACCGATTGCAGGCCCATCGTGCATGGCTTCGATTATTATATCAGCCTTTTTCCGAGCCGTCAGCTAAGGTGGAGGCAGTCAGCATAGCTTGCGCAAAACAATTCTACGTTGTTCTATGGGCAAAAAGACGCTTTGAAAGGTGTACAGGTTGTACGAGAACGCATTTAACAAAATCGAGAGAGACCTTAGGGCAGAGGAAGGCGTCGGAAATGAGCTTGATTACGTTGAGCAAACTTCTTGGGTGTTGTTCCTAAAGTATCTGCATGACCTAGAGATTGAGCGACAAGACCGAGCCGAACTTGATGGAACAAGCTATTCACCAATTATTCGCGGGGTGTATCGCTGGGATAATTGGGCAGCACCGAAAACGGATGGCGAGTTTGACCACAATTTGGCCCGCATCGGCGACGACCTGATCAAGTTTGTCGATCAGGAGCTGTTTCCCTACCTCGCCTCCTTCCGCCAGTCCGCCACCGGCCCGCAGACGATCCAATACAAGATCGGCGAGGTCTTCACCGAACTGCGCAACAAATTCCGCTCCGGATATATCCTGCGTGACGTGTTGGAAGCGGTGGATAGCCTTTCGTTCAACACACAAGCCGAGCGGCATGAACTGTCGCAACTCTACGAGACCCGCATCCGCCGAATGGGCAATGCAGGCCGCAATGGAGGGGAGTACTACACGCCCCGACCGCTTATCCGCGCGATGGTCAAGGTCACCAACCCCAAGATCGGCGAGACGATCTACGATGGTGCCGTCGGCTCTGCGGGCTTCCTCTGCGAAGCCTATGACTACATGCGTACTGACAATCTGTCGGCCTCCGACTTCGAGACCCTGCAAACCAAGACCTACTATGGACAGGAAAAGAAGGGCCTCGCTTATATCATCGGGATCATGAACATGGTCCTGCACGGGATCGAGGCCCCGAACCTTGTCCACTCCAACACACTCAACGAGAACGTGATGGATATTCAAGAAAAAGACCGCCACGACATCATCCTCGCCAATCCCCCTTTCGGAGGAGGCGAGCGGCGCGAGGTGCAGCAGAACTTCCCGATCCGCACGGGAGAGACCGCCTATCTGTTCCTGCAACACTTCATCCGCAAGCTGAGGGCCGGGGGCCGCGCGGCGGTCGTCATCAAGAACACCTTCCTTAGCAATACCGACAACGCCAGCGTCGCCCTGCGCAAGGAACTGCTGGAGGCGGCGGAACTGCACACCATCCTTGATTGCCCGTCAGGCACGTTTCAGGGCGCGGGGGTCAAGACTGTGGTGCTGTTCTTTGAAAAGGGCGCACCGACGCGGGATATCTGGTTTTACCAGCTCGATCCGGGGCGCAGCATGGGCAAAACCAACCCGCTGAACGACGACGATCTGGCGGAGTTCGTGGAGCTGCAACCCAGCCGCCCCAATGGGCCGAAAAGCTGGGTCGTCAAACGCGCCGATCTGGATGAGGCCACCTACGATCTGTCAGTCAAGAATCCCAACGCACCCGAGGCCGAGGCCCTGCGCAGCCCTGAAGAAATCATTGCCGCCATGCTGGCGCGGGATGCCGAAACGGCGCAAATTCTCGAAGACATTCGGGGGATGCTGTGAGCTCTGCGTGGAAGAAGTTTCCCCTCTCCAAAATTTGCGAGAAAGTAAGTGTAGGCCATGTCGGCACGACCTCCCCATATTATCGCGATACCGGCGTCGCCTTTCTACGAACGCAAAACGTTGGAGCAGATGGCCTTCTGTTGAGGGATCTGAAATACATCACGCCAGAATTCCATTCCTCGCTAAAGAAGTCGCAGCTTAAGGGTGGTGACCTCCTGCTTACACGTGTTGTAACGGATACAATGAAGTGCGGAATTGTGCCGCCCTCACTCGGAGAGGCGAATTGCGCGAATGTAATCCTTATTCGTCCAAAACCGGAGTTATCCTCGCGATTTCTGCACCATCTGATTTCTTCGCCACTCGCACAGACATACCTTTTAGGAAAACGTGTGGGATCAGCACAGCAGGTAGTCAACACTAAGATATTGAAGGATTGGGAAATCCCCCTCCCGCCGCTCGAAGAACAACAGCGGATTGTTGCGGTTCTGGACGAGGCCTTCGAGGGTCTGGCCCGCGCCCGCGCCCACGCCGAAGCCAACGTCCAAAACGCACAAGATTTGTTTGAGAGTTACCTTGGTGCGATCTTTACTCGTCATGCTGCGGATTGGATAAGCGCACCGCTACAAGAGCTTGTCGAACGTGATTGCACGTTATCCTATGGCATCGTTCAGCCGGGCGATGACGTGTCGGGCGGGCTGCCCATTGTGCGTCCGACCGATCTTGGCCGACGGATAATCACCTTAAATGGACTCAAACAGATCGATCCCGCACGGGCAAATGGTTACACCCGCACCAAGCTGAAAGGAACTGAAATTCTGCTTTGTGTCCGAGGTAGCACCGGAGTTCTCGCAATGGCATCCGAGGAACTAAAAGGTGCCAACGTGACAAGAGGTATCGTTCCTGTACGATTTGAACCGGGACGCATGGATCAGAAGCTTGGGTATTACCAATTCCGCTCCAAGCCCGTGCAAGATCAAATCAGAGCAGGGACTTACGGCGCTGCGCTTATGCAAATCAACATACGTGACGTGCGCCAGATCACGTTTGTTGTCCCGCCTCTCGATCAACAAGCGGCTATGGTTGAACGCATCGAAAGTATCGCAAACGACTTTGATACCCTCGTCAAAGACTATTCGCGCAAACTCCAATCCCTCGACGACCTCCGCCAATCCCTGTTGCAAAAAGCCTTTGGAGGCGAATTGACTTGAGAGGACGAGATGGGAAAAGGCGGATACAACGGCGGCTCTACGATTATCAATTCTTGGTCGGATTGGCTTTCTGGTGATAGAAAAAGTAAACTGAAAAAGAAAGCGTCAAGGTCAAAGGGTATTGGTGCATTGACCACCGCGGAAAAAGAAGCGCAGCACCAGCATTTGATAAAAGTTGCCGCCGAGCGACTTGCGCAAACTCAAGCCGAGTTTGACGCGGGCACCCTTCGACCACCAAAAGAACCAAAGCCTATACCTATGAAAATAGGCAAGAAAAAGCGAGAGAAACTTAAGCTGGCAGCAAGGCGAGCGAAGAAAAGAGCCGAGAAATGAGCTTTCACGACGAAACCGAATCCGATACCCGTGCCGAGCGTATAGACCCCGTCCTTGCGGCGGCTGGTTGGGGGCGGAAGGGTTCCAGGGTTCGGCGTGAGGTCATCTGCCCAGGGCGCATCCAGTCGGGCGGCACGCGCGGCAAAGGACTGTCGGCGGACTACGTTTTGGTCCACAAGGGCCAAAAACTGGCGGTGCTGGAGGCCAAGCGCGCCGGGATCAGTCACCGCAACGGGGTCGGCCAGGCCAAAGACTACGCCACACGACTAGGGTCACGCTTCGCCTATGCCTCGAACGGGCTGAATTGGTATCAGATAGATATGTTGACCGGTGCCGAGGCCGACATGGCCTTACCCTTCCCGACGCCCGCCGAACTTTGGGACCGCACCTTTGCCGATCAAAACAAATGGCGCGAACGTTTCGGGGCCGTTGATTTCGAGACAGACGGCGGCAAGTGGGAGCTGCGCTACTACCAACACAAGGCCGTCAATGCAGCACTGGAAGCACTGGCCAAAGGCGACCGCCGCATCCTGCTGACGCTTGCCACCGGCACCGGCAAGACTTCCATCGCGTTCCAGATCGCGTGGAAGCTGTTTCAGGCCAAGTGGAACCTGTCGGGCGAACCGACCCGCCGCCCCCGCATCCTGTTCCTCGCCGACCGCAACATCCTCGCCGATCAAGCTTACAATGCGTTCAGCGCCTTCCCAAGCGATGCCGTCACGCGAATCGACCCCGACACGATCCGCAAGAACCGGGGCAACCCGCCCAAGAACGCCAGCCTGTTCTTCACCATCTTCCAGACCTTCATGACTGGGGAGGGCGAACCGGTTTATACTCAATACCCGCCCGACTTTTTCGACTTTATCGTGATCGACGAATGCCACCGGGGCGGGGCCAAGGACGAAAGCGAGTGGCGGCGGCTGCTGGAGTATTTTGAACCCGCAGCCCAGCTTGGCCTGACCGCCACGCCCAAGCGCAAGCACAACGCCGACACCTACGCCTATTTCGGCGAGCCAGTTTACACTTACGCCCTACGTGACGGGATCGAAGATGGCTTCCTGACCCCATTCAAGGTGCGGCAGATGATCAGCACCATTGACGATTATGTCTATGACGGTATCGACCAAGTGATCGCGGGTGAGGTCGAGCAGGGCGAAAAGTTCACCGAAGGTGATTTTAATTCAAGGATCGTGATCCCCGAGCGCGAGCTGAGCCGCGTGAAAGAGTTCATGGATCAAATCGACCAGCGGCAAAAAACATTGGTTTTCTGTGCAACGCAGGAGCATGCCGCGCTTGTGCGCGACCTGATCAATCAGGTGAAGCAAAGCAACAATCCCGATTATTGCCACCGCGTGACCGCCGATGACGGCGCACTTGGGGAGCAGTATCTGCGGGATTTTCAGGACAACGAGAAAACCATCCCGACGATCCTGACTACTTCGCAGAAGCTCTCCACTGGAGTTGATGCCCGCAACATCCGGCATATCGTGCTCATGCGCCCCATTCGGTCGATGATCGAGTTTAAGCAGATTATTGGCCGTGGAACGCGTCTTTTCGATGGTAAGGAATTCTTTACGGTTTGGGATTTCGTCAAAGCTCACGAAAACTTTAATGATCCGGAATGGGACGGCGAGCCACTGCCGGCCGCACCTGCCAGCAGTCCGGGAACGCCGCCAGCAGGGCCAGAATCGGGTGGTGAGCCCCCTCAGCCTGTTGGCGACGACCCAATCGATCCACCCCGAGAAAAGACGGTGATCAAACTGTCAGATGGAAAAGCAAGGCAGATCGTATATGCTGCAACGACCACTTATTGGAATGCCGATGGCAAGCCAATCACGGCGGCGCAGCTTGTTAATCAACTGTTCGGCCATTTATCAAATCTAGTCGCAGATGAAGAGCAGCTTCGAGATCTTTGGAGTAATCCTGACAATCGAGAAAGGTTTCTCAGTCAGTTGTTGGATCGTGGATTTGATCAAAGCCGCTTAAGGGATATCCGGCGTTTAATCGACGCAACCGACAGCGACATTTATGATGTGCTCGCCTATGTGTTGTTTGCAACGTCGCCGCAGACGCGAACTGCGAGAGCCGACAGGACTCGGAGTACTGCCCTTAATTCTGTTGATGCTCCAATGCGCGATTTTCTCTTGGGTGTTCTCAAATCTTATGAAGAGCATGGATCACCGGAGTTGGCGACAGGCAAGCTCAAGGACTATCTAACCGCGCGCTACGGCACGACAGCCGATGCGAAGGCGAGGCTCGGAGACATTGCGAACATTCGCACCGCGTACTTTGACATCCAAGGCGAATTGTATCGCAGCTGACCCTGCGGTATCCGCTGGCCAATCGTCGCCACATGCTTTGTCTAGTCTGACAGGAAAGTTGGCGAACGACAAATTTTGTGCGTGCGGTGGATAATCGGAACTTTTGTCAAAGCTGGGATAGGCCGGGGGGTGGGGGCTACGCTTCGAGTACGGCAGTCGAGTGTACCGAGTATTGCTCAGATTATCTTGCGACCAAACATTGCGAGATTCGCTCTGCGCAAGCGTTCGCTGTTTAGGGGCACAGTAGGGGCAGATTGGCCCATTTACCAGCAACGCCTTGATATCAATGGAAAAGTGGCAGCCCGTAGGGGAATCGAACCCCTCTTTCCAGGTTGAAAACCTGGCGTCCTAACCGATAGACGAACGGGCCACTCTGTGCTGTCGGGGTGTTCCCCTTGGCGTGAGCCGGTATTTAGGCCAGCGCTGCTGCGGGTGCAAGAGGGTTTTTCCCAATCTTTGAGAACTTTTTGACTTGCCTTACAAAAACACCGGTTTAGGCCAGTGCAGCATCATCCAAACGCAGTTGCACGCTGTTCCGACCACCGTAGGAATTCAGGTCAATGCGCCCGGCGAGGTGCATTTTGGCGCGTCCGGCGCCTTCTACGGCGGGTCCGAGCGCGGTGTCATAGGCGCCAAAGGCGATCCCCTCGAGATTCGGCCCGCCAAGGTCGCCAAAGCGGATTTTCAGGTGGTTGGCGCCAACGCGGCGGGCGTCATGGATGGTCATTGCGGGAAAGGCAAAGCGCGGGGCAGGGGCGGCCTGGCCGAAGGGACCGGCGCTCTCGAGTGATTCGATCAGATCGACGGTGGCGCCGCCCGGCATCAGCAACCCGTCGAGCCGCAGATCGCCCGCGCCGCCGCTGCCCGCACCTTGCCGCGCTAGTAACTCACCGAGCCGCTCCATCGCCGCCTCAAGCTGGTCGCGGGCCACGGTCAGCCCCGCCGCCATCCGGTGCCCGCCACCTTTAAGCAGCAGCCCCTCGCTGGCCAGCCGCTGGATCGCGGCGCCGAGATCGACGCCACCGATGGAGCGGCCCGAGCCTTTGCCCTCATTGCCATCGAGCGCGATGACCACGGCGGGGCGGTTGGTGGCCTCCTTAAGCCGTGCTGCGACGATGCCGATCACACCGGGGTGCCAGTTTTCGGCGGCGGCCCAGACCAGCGGCCCGTCAAGCCCGCGATACTCGGCCTGTGCCAGCGCCTCCTCGCGCACGGCGGCCTCGATGGCGCGACGGTCTTCGTTCAATTGGTCGAGCTGCGCGGCAATGCGGGTGGCCTCGATCGGATCGGTGGTCGACAAGAGCCTTGCGCCGAGATCGGCGGCACCAATGCGCCCGCCCGCGTTGACCCGCGGGCCCAGCACAAAGCCTAGATGATAGGATTTCAGCGCCGTATCGACCCGCGCCACATCCGAGAGGGCGACCAATCCGGGCCGTTTGCGCTGGCTCATCGCGCGCAGCCCTTGGCGCACGAAGGCGCGGTTGACGCCGATCAGCGGTGCCACATCGGCCACCGTGGCCAGCGCCACCAGATCGACCATCGCCATCAGGTCCGGCCCTTTGATCTCGCGCCCGCGCAGCCGGCGGTTCATCTCGACCAGCAGCAGAAACACCACGCCCGCGGCGCAGAGATGGCCCAGATCGCCGCTCTCGTCCTGCCGGTTCGGGTTCACCACGGCCAGCGCGGGCGGCAGGGTCTCGCCGCCCAGATGGTGATCGACGACCACCACATCGGCGCCCTTGGCGGCGGCAATCGGTGCGTGCGAGAGGGTGCCGCAGTCGACACAGACGATCAGCTTGTGATCTTGCGCCAGCGCCTCCATCGCCGCCTCGTTGGGGCCGTAACCCTCATCAATCCGGTCGGGCACATAGAGCGTCGCATCATGGCCCATTTGGCGCAGCCAGACCAGCAACAGCGCCGCCGAAGCGCCGCCATCGACGTCATAATCGGCAAACACCGCGATCTTCTCGCGCGCCTGCAGGGCCTGCAGCAGACGCTCGGCGGCGGGCTCCATATCGCGCAGGACCATCGGGTCTGGCAGCAGATCGCGCAGGGAGGGCGCGAGGAAGCCGGGCACCTCGGCGGCGTCCAGTTTGTTGCGTGCCAGCACCGCGCAGACCGCCGGCGGCAGGCGGGTGGATTGGGCCAGCGCCTCGGCGCGGCGCTCGACATCCTGCGCGGGGCCGACCCAGCGCCGACCGGTCAGCGAAGTTTCAACATTCAGATACGCCATGATGCCTCCAAATTGTAAAAGCGCCGCAGCAATGATCTCGCCGCAAAATGACAAACCCGGCGACGGGCAGGTCGCCGGGTTATAATTGTGGACTGAAATCCAGCGGTTACACCGGCGTGCGGTAGCTCATGCGCCGCACCGAACCGGTTTTCGAGCGCATCAGCAGCGTCTCGGTGGTCACCCAGCCGGGCTCGCGCACGATGCCCTGCAGGATCGAGCCGCTGGTCACGCCGGTGGCCGAAAAGATCACATCGGCGGTGACCAATTCGTCGCGGGTATAGACGCGGTCGAGATCGGTGATCCCTGCCTTGGCGGCGCGGCCCCGCTCATCGTCATTGCGAAACTGCAGGCGGCCGTAGATCTGCCCGCCCATGCATTTCAGCGCAGCGGCGGCCAGCACCCCCTCGGGCGCCCCGCCCGAGCCCATATACATGTCGATGCCGGTGATTTCGGGCTCGGCGCAATGGATCACACCGGCAACATCGCCATCGGTGATCAGCCGGATCGCTGCACCGGTGGAGCGGACCTCGGCGATCAGCTCTTCATGGCGCGGACGCTCGAGAATACAAACGGTGATATCCTTGGCGTCGCAGCCTTTCGCCGCTGCCAGCGCCGCGACGCGCTCGGCGGGGCTCATCTCCAGCGTGACGGTATCGGGCGCGTAATCGGGGCCAATCGCCAGTTTGTCCATATAGACATCGGGCGCGTGCAGTAGCGTGCCGCGCGGCGCCATCGCGATCACGGTCAGCGCATTGGGCATGTCTTTGGCGGTCAGCGTGGTGCCTTCCAGCGGGTCAAGCGCGATATCCACCGCCGGGCCGTCGCCGGTGCCGACCTCTTCGCCGATGAACAGCATCGGCGCTTCGTCCCGCTCGCCCTCGCCAATGACCACGACACCGGCGATTTCCAGCATGTTCAACTGGTTGCGCATGGCGTTAACGGCGGCCTGATCGGCGGCTTTTTCATCGCCGCGGCCGATCCATTCCGCCGAGGCCAGTGCCGCAGCTTCAGAGACGCGGGCGAGGCCCAGCGACAGCAGGCGGTCGTGGAATGTCGGTGAATCGTGCATGGGCTGTCCCTTGTTGGTGGTCTGCGTCAGATTTTCTGCTCAGGATTGCTTCTAGACAATCGCTGCCTTCAGGCCAAGCGCGAAGAGGGCGCAGACGCCGTAAATGCTTGGGATTGGGGTATTTGCACATCGCGCGGCGCCGGTTTCGGGCCGCGCGTTGTCTGGAGGGGGCGTGTGCGGCGGCGTTAGACGGTCTCGATGCGCAGCGCCATCGGATCGCCGACCACCACGCCGCAATCCTCGAACATCTCGAGCGCATGGGTGATATCATCCGAGGAGGCTTTGTGTGTAACGATCAGCACCGGCGCATGAGGCTCGTCATGGTGATATTGCCGCAGCCTGTCGATGGAGACCCCGCAATCGCCCAGAATCGTGGCGATTTTCGCCAGCGCACCGGGTTTGTCCAAAAGCACCATACGCAGATACCAAGGCGCGCCGGTGCTGACCACAGCGGGGGGCGCATCGACCAGCGTTTCGGCGGGCTGGCCAAAGGTCGGCAGTTGCAGCCCGCGGGCGATATCCATCACATCGGCCATCACCGCGCTGGCGGTCGGGCCTTCGCCGGCACCGGCGCCGCGCAACACGATCTGGCCGACCGAATCGCCCTCGATGACCACCATATTGGTGCCGCCTTGCAGCTGCCCCAAGGGGTGCGTCTCGGGCACCAGACAGGGCGACATACGCTGCTCGAGCCCGCGGCCGGTCATCTGCGCGACGCCCAAGAGTTTGATCGAATAGCCCATGTCGCGGGCCAGTTTGATGTCGTCAATCGACACCGCATTGATGCCTTGCAAGACCACCGATTCGAAATCGACCTTGGTGCCAAAGGCAATCGCCGACAGCAGGCTCAGCTTATGGCCCGCGTCGATGCCGCCGACGTCCAGATTGGGATCGGCCTCGAGAAAGCCCAGCTTGCGCGCCTCCTCGAAGACCTCGTCATAGGGCAGTCCGGCGTTTTCCATCCGCGTCAGGATGTAGTTGCAGGTGCCGTTCATCACCCCCATCACGCGGGTGATCTGGTTCGCGGCCAGTCCTTCGACCAGCGATTTGATCACCGGAATACCGCCCGCCACCGCCGCTTCATAACGCAGCGAGCGCCCGTTATCCTCGGCCAGTTGCGCCAGCGCATTGCCGTGATGCGCGAGCAGGGCCTTATTCGCCGTCACCACATGTTTGCCATGCGCCAGCGCGGTTTCGACCAGCGCCTTGGCAACGCCGTTCTCGCCGCCGATCAATTCGACGACGACATCCACATCCTCACGCGAGCCAAGGGCGACGGGATTATCCTCCCATGCGTAGCCCGAGATATCGACGCCGCGATCCTTGGTGCGCGAACTGGCGCTGACGGCGGAAATCGAGATGTCGCGCCCGGTGCGACGGCCAAGCATCTCGCTGTGCATCTGTACGATTTTCACCACACCGATGCCGACGGTGCCAAGACCGGCGATGCCCAGACGAAGGGGGGTAGACATGCAAACACTCCGCATAAAAATGGCCCCGCCAGCGCGGCGGGTGTCCCGCGTGGATTAGCGGTTCACGGGCGTGGGCGCAATGCGTCGATGCGCCTTGCGGGGCGATAGATCGGTTATGGGCAGATGTGGGGCGGTCGGGTTAGCGTTCGGCGCGTTCCAGCAGGCGGCGGCGTTCAGCGTCATCCAGTCCGGCGCGCTGCAGCCGCGCGGCGCGGGCGCGCAGACGGGCACCGCGGGTCGCGAGGTTTGAGGCAGCCTGCACCCCGCGGGTGCTATCGGCGCTGGCGGCACGCTGGGCGGTAATCTCGTCCATGGTCAAAAGCGCGGGCGCATCCGCCGCGACCAGCCCGCCGCAGCCCGCAAGCGAGAGGAGGGAGATCACGGCAATGGAGCGCAGGATATGCATCGTTTTGGGCCTTTGGGCGGTATTTGCGCCACGATACCGCGCGCGCCGGTCGCTGTGAAGGCTTTGCGCACAGCGGTCGCGCGTTTCGGGCTTGAATTGAACGCATGTTCAGTGACAATAGGGCATGGCTCGCAAACCCGGATCCCGCGCCGATATCACCGGCCCCCGTTTGCGCGAGGTCGCGTTGCGGCTTTTCGCGCGTGACGGCTATGCGGCGGTCTCGATGCGCCAGATTGCCGCCGAGGTGGGCGTGCAGGCGGGGGCGCTGTATCTTTATACCGCCGATAAACAAAGCCTGCTGTTTGACCTGATGAAAAGCCATATGGATGCGGTGCTGGCGGCTTGGGCCGAAAGCGCGGCGCCCGAGGGTGACGCCAAGCTGCGGCTCGAGCATTTTGCGCGCTTTCATATCCGCTTTCACGCCGCCCGCGCCGATGCGGTGTTCATCGCCTATATGGAAATGCGCAATCTGACGCCCGAGAATTTTGCCGTGCTCGAGGATCTGCGCAAGCGCTATGAGCGGGAGCTTGAGGCGATCTTGCAGGCAGGGCAGGCGGAGGGCACGCTGAATGTGCCGGATACCAAACTGGCAGCGATGGCACTGATTGCGATGCTGACCGGCGTTAACACATGGTTTCGCGAGGGCGGGCGGCTGAGCCGCGACCGGGTAGAGGATATCTATGTCGATATGGTCCTCAAGGCCGCCGGCGCGCAGGCACCGGCAGGCAGTGGCGAGAACATATCGCGGTGACTTGAGGTCTCCCGCTTGCGGGGGCGCACCGGCGTGGCACATATTTGCTTTGCAAGCACGAGCTAGGCCCCGCAGACGGCTACGCAAAACCTGTTCATCGCAGCACGCTAACCTGTGTCGCGCTCAATGAAATTCGAGCGTTCGCCGGTTGGAGTGAGGCCGCGTTGGCAAAGCCAATGCGTTCACACCAACAGATGAATTCAATTGGGCGCGACCTGCCCTAAACGCTGTTAATAGCGGTAGATATGGACCCGCGACCTGCAGGATCGCCCGTTATAGGTGCCGATCCAGACGGCGTATTCGCCAGATTGGGCATTGCCCAGTCGCAAGGTGGCGTTCCAATCGCTCTGGCCGATCCAGCCATACCTGTTTCTTCTGTCGTCATTGTAGATATACAGCCCGTCCGGACCACGCACGACCAGCACCGTGTCGCAGGTATAGCCGTTGTTGTCGTCATCCATGCGGATCTGCAATTGGCGCGAACTTCCGCTGCGTCCTTGATTGTCATAGCGGATAATAAACTGTGGTTCGGCGCTGATGAATCCGCTTGGATAGCTATGAAACAGATTGCAACGGTTGATCGCCGTCGTGCCGCCCGCGATACGCTCAAAGGTCAGGGCGTTGTTGTAACCATACCCCAGATCGTCGTTATCAATGGTGAACCAAGGCGCCGCGTCATCGGTGACCGGACAGCCCTCATAGCGCGCAAAGCGGGTGTGGGCATCGTGGTCATAGGGCTGCGGGCGGCTGGGCACTGGGGTGAAATTATCTCTCAACGGGGCCGAGCCATAGTCCAGATTGTCGATCCCAAAGCCTTCGTTGCTCACGCTCTCGTCGGTGCCGGCGCTGAGACCGAGGTTGAACGTCTCGGGCGCATTCTCCACCTGGATTTCAACCCGCCAGACCTGATCATGATGCGAGGCGCCGTAAAAGCTGCTGCCAAGCCGCGTCGGCGTCATCCGCATGCGGTAGCGCGCGCTCCCCACTGTGCCACGGGCATAGCGCGCATTCCGGTAAAACCCTGACACTCCGACATCAAATGCGTCCAGCGAGATCGGCTCGCCGTCGATCATGATGGTGAGCGTATCGCCGCGCGCGTCGGACCATTGCGGCTGAAAACCGTCCCAACTGTCGAGGATCAACAGGTCGAAAGCGATGGTCACCGTGCGCCGCGCACCGCCCGCATCAATCAGCAGTTGCACCGGCCGGTCATAGGTCTCATTGCCGAAGGGGCCGAGAAAACGCCCGCCCATCGCCGAGTTACCGGTGGTGGTGTCATGGGTCCAGCCGGTGGTCACACCGTTGTCGAAATCGAAACTGGTCACCGTGTCCGGCTCGGGTTCGGGGTCCGGCTCGGGCTGGGGATCATCGTCGTCATCATCATTGGTCCAGACGACCTCATAGCCGTCTTCGGGATAGACCGTCTCGATACCCTCAAAGTTGACCCAAGGCGCGAAGCGCGGGCGCACCACCACCACTGGATTGAAACGGATCTGCCCGAGGCCGACATTGGCGAAAGGCGTCCAGAGGGCGAAGGTTTCGACCACCAGCAGCGCCTCACCAGGCAGGACCTGGGGGATACGTTCGGCGAAATCGGCCACCGGTAATTGCGTGGTGGCACCGGCGAAGGTAAAGCCGGTTTCCTCGCCGAACAGTGTCGTCAGGGTCTCCAGATCGCCGGCTTGCAGCAGTTCAAAGGTGCTGGCGGGCAGGGCCGACAAATCATGCGTGCCATAGGACCATTGCAGCATATTGCGCTCATTGACGCTGTCCCAGATCACCGACGAGACGCGGATCCGTGTCGGCATGCGCGAATCGACCAGATAATCGAACACATCATTCATCCCGTCGACATAGTCTTCGGTGAAGAGATCGGTCTCGCGTGACATGATATCGGCCACGGTCTGCGCCGCCATCTGGGCATGATAGCGGGTGCTGAACCCGTCATAGAAGACCACGCTCGCGGCCAGCGCCCAGCACAGCAGCGGCACCACGATGATGGTCTCCACCGATACCGACCCTTCGGTGCCGCGCCAGAGGCGGCGCAGGCAGTGCGGTTTATCTGCGGGTTGGGCGGTCATGGTCTTACCTCTTGGATCAAGCCACGAAAGACGGGTGAGAAACCGGCGGGCCATGTCAGGTCGGCTCATTGGCGAAGGCGGCATGCGAGACGATATGATAGGCGCCGGAATCGTCGGTGCTCATGCCCAGCACCATGCCGGTCAGCGAGATGAAAGGATCGGCCAGCGCGCAGACGCGGATCAGCATCAGCTCCTGCCCGCCGGAACCGGGGTTAAAGGCCAGCACCGGCTCGATATCCTCGGCGCGGTTGATACATTGCGCGGGCGAGTCGAGACCGGCGAATGTGGTGGTGTCGATGGGGCGCATCTCGATGGTGATACTGTTGACGCAATTCGCGATCATCAGCGTGCCGTCGCAGATCGACTGGCGGAAATCCTCGTATCCGGCGACCGAAACATTGCCCAGACGCACCTGCCGCACGGCGATATCGACTGAGCGGTCCAGAAACACCTGCCGCAGCATCACAGCGCCGAAATCCACCGCCGAGAACAGGAAGGTCAGCACCAAAGGCACGGCGATGACAAATTCAATGGTCGCCGAACCGTCTTCGTTGCGCCAAAAACGGGGCCAGAATCGGGGCCAAAAACGGGGCCGGAACTGGCGCAACAGGGGTAAGCGCGGGATCACAGGGTCAACCTCAGGGCCTGGGTCTGGATGTTCGAGGCGATGCCCTGAAACACCGCGATCAACTCGCTGGTCGAGGCGTTGAAATAATGGCTCGGCGACGAAGCGCAGCCCTGCATCAGCGTGGCGCCAGCGGTGGGCGCCTGAAAGGCGATGGAATAGACCAGCACGCCGCGCGCCTTGAGCTCGGTGCAGACCGCCAGCGTATTGGCATCCTGCACCAGCGTCGAATAGCGCGAGCCGCAGCAATTCTGCCCGTCGGTCAGGAGCACCAGCGCGCGCACCACATTCGATTCGTTCCAGCCGTAGGGGCGTTCGGCGAACATCGGATCGACATCGCCGCTATCGACCAGGGCGCTGATCGCCGGACGAATTGCCGGATCAAAGAACAGCGCGCCATAGCGGACGCCAAGGTCGATCGAGGTGACCCCGCGCGAGGTCAAGCCGTTGATCGCGCTGGTGGTTGCGGCGACGGTGTTCTGGAAGGGCCGCACCTGCGCCCAGAGCGAATTGTCGCAACTCTGGCGGTGGGTGGCGAGGTTCAAACTGTCGGTGATCACATTCCACACCGCCCAGTCGTTGCAGGCGCCGCTGCCGGTGACATTGGAAAAACTGTTCAGAAATCCGGTGGGCGGCAACACCCAGCTGTCATAGGGAACGATGGTGATCGCAACATCGCCGTCTTCATTGTCGGTCAGCAGAGAGGTCGCCAGATCATTGGCCGCATTGCGCATGGTGCCGATCTTGTTCGAGCTGCCCATCGAGCCCGAGACATCCAGCACCATCACCAGTTCGATCTGCGCCTGTCCGGCCAGCGCCTCGGTGGCGCGGGCAGGGGTGGCCATGTCGAATTCATCAATCCCCAGCATATGCATGAACAAGGTCGGCACGCTGCCCGCAGGCACCACCGTGACGCTGCGCCCGCTTTCCGCATCACCTTCGACAATCACCCGATTGTCGAGTTGCGCGGTCAGCCCTTCGGCGGCAAAATAAGAGTTAACGATTTGCTCGGGCGTGGCCTCCGAGACATTCTCGCGCAGCATGGTGGCGGCGAGAACCGCGCGGTCGGCGGTGTTTTGCATGCGGATACGCTCGTTCTCGTGGCGCATCATATCGACGGCAAGCCCGCCCATCAGCAGCATGGCAAAGAACACAAACACCGCAAAGACCGCCATCGAGCCGCTCTGGTCGGTCTGAAACCGGCGCAAAACGCGGCTAAACCGCGCGGAGCGGCCAAAAAAAACCTGCGTCCCGTTTTTATGCTTTGACGTCTCCGGCCACATCAAACTCACCTTTTCCAACACTACAATTGTCCGCGGGACGAGCGCCCAAAAGACTCGGTCAGCACAGGGTATACGGAGAAAACCTGACCTAATTGCGACTTGTGCGGGTCCAAATGTGGCAAAGTTTAGACAAATGCGGCGCAGAACTCTGGTCCGCGCGGCGCGTCCGGCATGGTTAATGGTGCCGGGGAATTCAGAGCGCCAGCAGCCCCGAGTGGGCGCGTGTCAGGCGAAGTCGCGGGCGATGGTGCAGAATTGCTCCAGCGTCAGCTCCTCGGCCCGTGCGGTGGGTTTGATGCCCAACCGTTCCAGCCGCGCCTCGATCTGCGGGTCCAAGGCGCGCAGGCTGGCGCGCAGCATCTTGCGACGCTGGTTGAAAGCCATCGCCACCACCCGTTCCAGTGTTTTCGCATCCGCCGGAAACCGCGGCTCGGGCAGGGCGGTCAGATGGACCACCGCCGATTCGACCTTGGGCGCTGGCGAGAACGCCTCGGGCGGCAGGGTCAGCACGATTTTCGCATCACAGCGCCATTGCGCCAAGATCGCCAACCGCCCGTAAGCCTTGGAGCCCGGCTGGGCGGTGATCCGCTGCGCGACTTCCTTTTGGAACATCAAGGTCAGCGTGGACCAGAACGGCGGCCAGTCTTGCGGTGTCAGCCAGCGCACCAGCAGCTCGGTGCCGACATTATAGGGCAGATTGGCCACGATCTTGATCGGCGGGGTCAGATGCGCCAGCGGATCCACTTCAAGTGCGTCGCCGTCGATCACCTGCAAGCGACCGGGATAGACCGCGCCGATTTCCTCAAGTGCGGGCAGGCAGCGGCTGTCTTTCTCGATGGCCAGAACCTTGCGCGCGCCCTCGGCCAGCAAGCCACGGGTCAGACCACCGGGACCGGGGCCGACCTCGATGATATCCGAGCCCGCCAGATCACCGGCCCGCCGCGCAATCCGCGCGGTCAGATTGAGATCGAGCAGGAAATTCTGCCCGAGTGCTTTCTTTGCGCGCAGCCCGTGTTTTGTGATCACATCGCGAAGCGGCGGAAGCGGGTCGATCTGGCTCATGCGTTCGTTCCACCCGATGCCCGGCGCTCGGCCATATCCCAAGCCATCACCATCGCCGCCCGCAGCGAGGTCGGATCGGCAATCCCGCGCCCGGCGATATCATAGGCGGTGCCATGGTCGGGCGAGGTGCGCACAAAGGGCAGGCCCAGCGTGACATTGACGCCACCGGCAAAATCAATGGTCTTGATCGGGATCAGCGCCTGATCGTGATACATGCAGATCGCCGCGTCATAGCGCGCGCGGGCGCTGGCATGGAACATCGTATCGGCAGGCAGCGGGCCAGAGAGGGCAAAGCCTTCGGCGCGCAAATCATCCAGCAGCGGGGTGATCAGGGTCAATTCCTCATCGCCCATCGCACCGCCTTCACCCGCATGCGGGTTCAGACCGGCCACCGCGATCTGCGGCTTGCTCAGCCCGAAATCGCGGATCAGCGCGGCATGGGTGGTGCGGATGACGGTCTCGAGCCCCTCTCGGGTCAGCGCCTGCGGCACATCCTTCAGCGGGATATGGATGGTGGCAGGCACCACGCGCAGGGCGGCGCAGGCAAGCATCATCACCACGTCGCAACCACCGGCAAGATCGGCGAGAAATTCGGTATGGCCGGGAAAGGCGAAACCGGCCCCGTCCTTGAGCGCTTTTTTATTGATCGGCGCGGTGACCACGGCGCTGGCCTCACCGGCCTGCACCAGCCGCACGGCGCGCTCGATCGCCGCCACCGTGCCCGCGGCATTCGCCGGATCGGGTTGGCCGGGCGTGGCCTCGGCGGCGAAATCGAGCGTCAGCACCGGTAGCACCCCGCGCGGCACCTGCGCGGTTTCGGCGGGGGCGGTGATTGCCTGCCACGGCGTATCTGCGGGCAGATGGCGCGGGTCGCCGATCCAGAAGAACGGCGCGGGTGCGGATTTCACCACACGCGCGGCGAGTTCAGGGCCGATCCCCGAAGGGTCGCCACAGGTCAGGGCCAAAGGCATATGCGCCGACATCTTAAGGGTAACGGATTTCGGCTTCGGCGCGCAGGCGCTGCAGATGGATCATCCCGTGCCCCTCAAGCGCGCGGTTGCGCAGCCCCATCAGCACCTCTTCGCGGCTGGGCATATTCTCTTCCGAGACCGAGCGGCGGCAAAGCATCAGCACCACCAGATCATTGCCCTCGACCAGATTGGCCGACATCTCGCCCGCGTTCAGCCGCTCCAGCTCGGCGCGGGTCGCGGCGTTGATCTCGGCCTGCGTGCCGGTGATCTCAGTGACCGCAGATTCGGGCAGTGTCGGCACCGCGCGCAGCACTTCGGCGGGGAAACCGGCGCAGAGATCGACCTGACCGCGCAACCGCTCAAAGATCGCCATATTCTGTTCGCTGCGGCCACCGGGCAGGGCGGCACGGTAATAGGTCAGTGCGACATTCGAGGCGGGCACATCGCGCGAATTGCGCCGCGCGCGCAGTTGAAAGAACGCATAGGCGCCGGGCACTTCGATCGGGCCGACCACGGTGCCGATCCCGGCGCTCTCCATCGCCGAGCCGACCTGCGGCGGCAGCGCGGCGATATTCACCCAGCGGTCAACCCGCCCGCCCGAGGCGGCGCTCGGCGAGGCCGAGACCTGCCGCGCGGCATTGGCGAACTCGGTCTCCGAGCGGATCCGCTGGATCTGCGGGATCACCCGCTCGACGGCTTCGGCGAATTGCGGATCGGCGGGCAGGAAAATCTCGGAGATCAGCACTTCGGTCACCGGCTGCACGCCTTCGACCGAGAGCGCCTGATCAATCTGCGCCTCGGTGATATTCAACTGCGGGCCATAGATCGCCTGAATATACTCGCGCCACATCACCCCGGCGCGGATGAAATTGACAAAGGTCTCGCGGTCGATCCCGGCCTCGGCCAGACGCGCCAGCATTTCCTCGGCGGTCAGCTCCGCGCGTGCGGAAAACTCGGCCATGCCTGCGTCCAACTGGTCCGGCGTCAACCGCCCGCCCATCCGGCGCACCTCTTGCAATTGTAGCCGGTCCTCGATCAGCCGCTCGATCGCGCGCTCGCGCGGGTTCGGACCCGAGGCGCCGATGAACTCGAGAAACCGCATTTTCTGGGTCACATCGTAATTCGAGATCGCCGTATCATTGACATAGACCGCCGCCGAAAACGGCGACTGCGCATGGGCCAATGTGGGGGCCAACGTGGCGGCGCTGGCGCTGATCACAAGGCAAAGCGCGCCAAGCATCGCGCGCAGTCCAGAGGCGGCCCGATGGCGGGGCGAGAAGGTCGAGGCGAAGGCAATAGCGGCAAAGTGCATTTGGTGAGGTCCGTGTTGTTCATCACGCATGGTCTTGGCCTAGCGTTTTCGAAGGCGGATGGAAAGAGCGCAGGTCACGTGCGACAGGTTTGGCCGGCGGAGGTTGGCGCGCGTCCGCCGATCCCCAAGAGCTCGACGCTCAACTCATAGCGGGTCGAGGCGGTGGGGTTGGTCGAGGTGACAAAACGGCGCGCGAAAGACAGATCGACCATCAGGCAGGCGTTGCTGAATTCCAGACCGGCGCGGGCGGCGGCGAACTCCCCCGAGGCCATATCATATTCCCAGCCAACGCTGCTGGCCCAACCGCTGTCAAAGCGGCGCGAGACATCGACGCTCCATTCGCTGAGCGTATTCGGGCGGGCTTCGAAGGCGCTGGCGGGCATATAGAGATAGCTGGTCGAGATCGTCGTCGCGCGCCCGCTCCATGCCATATTGGTTTCCGCCCGCGAGATCGTGCTGGCGTCATCGACCAGCAGTTGGAAGGCCAGCGAATAGCCCTCACCATGGCGCAGCCGTCCGGCCAGCAGCCAATCCGAGCGCTGGATGCCCAAAGGCTGCACATGGGGGAAGGCCGCATAGGCATTGCGCCGCCAGACGCGGCCCAGCAAAAACTCGCTCGACCAGCCCGCCGCATCATAGCGCGACCAGTTGATACCGGCATTCACCCGGCTGCCGCTGTCGGGCGCATCGCGGCCAGAATAGCGCGACAGGGCAAAAAGATTGCCGCCGTCCAGCTCGGGCATGCGGTTGTCGTCATTGGGGCCGAGAATCCCGCGATTGCGGCTCTCGATCACCTGCACGATCGGTTCGATCACATGCCGCGCACCGCCCGCCGTAGTCATCGCCAGCGGCCAGCGTAGCTCGATCATCGCCTGCGCCACGCTGCGGTTAAACGGCACGGGATAGGCGCTGTCGTCCTTGACGCGCAGATGGTCAATGCGGGTCTGCAGCGCGCCGGTGGCCAAGACGCCGCCCGGTAACACCTCGCTGCGCCGCCACTCCAGCTGCGCATGCGCCCCCGCCAGATCGCGGCCCTGCACGCCATCGACCCCCGAGCGCCGGAAATGCCCGTCAGCGCCCAGTTGCAAGCGCAATTCGCCGCCAACCGGCGTGTGATCCAGCGCGATCCGCTGGTCCAGCGAGGCCTGCAACGCCCGATTGGGCAATTCGTCATTCACATCCGTGGCGCGCAGCGAGTGGAAGGCCAGCGCACGGGTGCGGATCATCTGGTCACGGCGCACCCGTTCCAGCGTGACATGCCCGCTGATCCGCGAATCATCGGTGATGTCATAGGTCTCGAGATAGGTGCGGTCCGAAGGGTTGATCAGATCGGCGCTGAGCATGAACCCGTTAGACAGGGCAAACAGCGCCCGCATATAGCCGTAGCCGCGCAGACTGTCGGCGGTTAGCTGGTCATGGGTGATCTGGCCGCCGATCTCGAAGCCGCCGTTTTCCCGCGCCGAGCGCCAGCGGAACCCCAGCGAGACCATGCCCGCGGTCGAGGCCGCAGGGGTCAGCGTCAGATCATGCGCATCGCCGAAGGGGATGAAATAGGGCAGGCCGACGGTCAGCCCCAGCGCGTTGCTCAACCGCAGCACCGGTCGCAGGATCCCGCGCGAACGGTCGAGCCCGGGGCCGGGCATGCGCAGCCGCGGCAGGTAGAAAACCGGCACACCGGCAACGCGGAACTGCGCGCGGTCAAAGGTCAGCTGGTCGGTGTTCTGGTCATGGGTGACCCGCTCGGCGCGGATTTCCCACAGCGGATTGGGATTGCTGGCGCAGACCGGACAACTGGAGGCGACAACCTGATCCAACTGGCTGATCCCGCTGGGATCGCGCACCACGCTGGCGGCGGTCAGTTGCAACTGCTGTTGCAGCACAATCCGCGCGCCACTGATCAATCCGGCGCGCATATCGGGCGAGATCTGCGCCGCATCGGCAAGGATCAGCGATTGCGGCCCTTCATCAATGGTGATCGGTCCCGAGATCTCCAACAGATCGCGCCGCTCGTCGAATACCACCTGCGAAGCAGTCATCCGCACCGAGCCTTGCCAAACCTCGACCGCGCCACTGGCGATCAAACGTCCGGCGGCATCGACAAAGACCTGATCGGCCATCAGCGTGGCGGTGTTCTGTGCCGTGGCCTGCACCGGGGTCAGACCCGATGCACAGGCCAGCATCACCGCCAAGGCAACAGCCGGAAGCCGGTTCTTGCCATTGCGTTTAGCGGTGGTCGGGGCAGGTCTCAGCGCGCCGCGCATAGGCAGACCCAAGGTCGCCAAAGCGATCCCCGGCAATCTCTGCACATTCCGCACCCGTCGCGCCACTAGCCATCCTCCAAATGCAGCAATACCCCAAGCGCCAGCAGCATGGAAGCTATCGGTGGTGTCCAAATTGCCAGAGCCAACGGTATCTGCCCGTTTTCACCCAGAACTTGTGCGAAATTGCGCAAAAAGAACAAGGCAAACCCCGCCAGAACCGTGATCAGGATGCGCGTGCCCGCGTTTCCGGCGCGCACATGTTTGAAACAGAGCACCGCACCGACCAGCATCATCGCCGCCATCAACGCAGGCAGCGCCAGTTGCGACAGGAATTGCGCGCGGTGCGAGCGTGACGAGAGCCCCGCCGTATCCAGCGCTTGCACAAAGGCTGGCAGCGCCCAGACCGAGACCACGCCGGTATGGGTGAACCGCTCGCGGATCTGCGCGCCGGTCAGGTCCGAAGGCACCTCAAGCTGGGAGAATTCCTCGGCGTCGCGCTCGGGGTTATCCGCTGCGAGGTCCCAGCGTTTGGCATTGTCGAGCCGCCACAAACCCTCTTCCAGCTCCGCGCTCATCGCCTCGATCCGCACCAAGGGCCTGCCGCTCTCGTGCTCGAACATCAAAAACGACACGCCGCTGAACCGCAGCCCCTCGGGCTCGATGCTTTGGGCGCGGATCACCGTCTGTCCGCTGTCATCGCCCTGCCGCATCCAGACCGCGCTGCCCTCCAGCGAGATCTGCGCCTGTTGGTCGGGGTATTGCAGGCTTTGCAACTCCGCATGATAGGCCCGCGTCGCCGCCGCCACCAACGGGTTGAACAGCGCCACCAGCAGGATGCCAAAGACCAGCGTGGCCAGAAAAGGCTCGCGCAGCATGCGCAGCGCCGAACGCCCCGCCGAGCGGATCACCACCAGTTCGGAACTGCGCGCCATGCCCAGCACAAGGGTCATCGACGACAGGATCGTGAGCAGCGGCATGATCTGGTAGAAGGTCGCCGGCACATGCAGCAGCGCCAGCCAGACGATCTTGGACATCGGCGTGTCCGATCCGCCGAAACGGCGCACCATCTCGACAGTTTCAAACAGCATCAACATGCCGAAAAATACCGCCCCGATCAGCAGAAAACTGAACGCCAGCCGCCGCACCAAATAAAGCCCAAGGGTCATGCCGCACCCCCCGGCACAGGTCGGCGTTTGCGTGCCGCCCACCACAAGAGCGCGGATGAAATCAGCACCCCCAAGACGATCGGCACCACCCCCAGCCATGCCAGCGCGACATTCTGCATTGCCGGGCCGGCCAATGTGTTGGTGAGGATCTGCAAGAACGCCATCAGCACCACCGCCAGCGCAACCTCGCGCCAGAATCCGAGGCGGCTGAACCCGCCCGCGATCAGCGCCGCATAGCCCAAGAGCGCCGCGGCCACCGCGCTGAACCCTTCGACAAAGCGCGAGACCAGCACAAAGCGGAATTCGGCCCGCGAGGCACCGGTTTCCTCAAGCAACTCCTCGGTGGGCGAGACCAACTCGGCGGTGGTCAATTCATCGACACTGCGGCCACGGCCAGCGGGGCCGATCAGAATGCTCAGATCATAGGTGAAATCGCCAAAACCGGTGACCGAAAGCCGCCCGCTGGTCTGATCAAAAAGCTGCGCTTGCCCCTCGATCATCACCAATTTCGGGCCGCTGCGGTCGGGCACGATCAGCGCGGTGCGCGCGGTATAATCAATCCGCTGCATCTGCGAGCGCGCATCCGAGAGGTAAATCCCGCGCAACACCCCCTCGGGGGTGATCTCGGAAATGAAAAACGTCACCCCCTCGGCGGGATGCTGGAACACGCCGGCACGCAGCAAAGATGAGGTGACATTCTGCGCCAGCTCGTTTTGCCGTTTCGAGAGTTCGCTATGCGCCTCGGGGATCAGCAGGTTCATCAACAGCGTCAGAAATGCGGTGACGATCAGGCCAAAGACCACCACCGGACGCGCCAGCCGCACTGGCGAAACGCCCGCCGCCTGCAGCACCGCGATCTCGCTGCTGCGCAACATCGCTAGCGTCACATAGGTGGCGGCAATAAACGCCGCGACCGGCAACACGGTGCGGATCAGCATCGGCAGGCTCAGCGCGGTGAACTCCAGAAACACGATCATCGTCTGGCCGTTGCTGATCAACTGGTCAAACAGCCTCACCGCGCGGTTGACCCAATATACCGAGACCAACACCAGCGAGAAAAAGCCGAAAACCCGCAGGAGTTGCGCCAATATATACCGGTCGAGCCGCGCCACGGAGCACTCCAAATAAATCAATCCCCGCGCGCATGTTACAGCGCTTTGTCGCGCGCGAAAACCGCCAAATGCGGCGCAAATGCACGGCTGGCGGCCACTGGTCAAAAAGCGCCTATCGGGCTAGGGTTCGCGCAAATATCAGATCACGGCGTGGAGACGGCTAGAATGACAATGATCCCTGTGGATTTCGCGACCTCGGAGCTTAACGACCTGACCGGTCACAGCGGCTGCCTGGTGGTGTTTGCCGATGCCGAGCCGGACGGGGACGCGCGCCGCGTGGACCAAAGCTGTCAGGGGGCGATTGCGCGGGCCATGGCCAGCGAGACCTGGACCGACGTCAAACCCGGTGAGGCGCTGGAACTGGCGTTTCCCGCCGGTCTCAGCGCCGAGATGCTCTTGCTGGTGCGTCTGCCGCGTGATGCCGCCGAGGATCTGGCGCGCAAGGCCGGTGCCCGCATCGCGCGCAGCCTCGGCTCACAGGGCGCGGTGATCGCCGCGCGCTCGGTGGCGCATCTGCCGCAACTGCTCGAGGGCTTGGCCCTGCGCGCCTACCGCTGGACGCTGAACACCAGTGAGAAAAAGCCCCTCGGCGCGGTCACTGTCGCGGTCACCGATCCCGAGGCCGCCCGCGCCGGATGTGCCGACAGTCTGACCCGCGCCGAAGCGGTGCATTTCACCCGCGATCTGGTCAATGAACCGGCGAATATCCTGACCACCAGCGAATTTGCCGCGCGGATCGACGCGATGCGGGATCTGGGGCTGGAGGTTGAAATCCTTGAGGAAACCGACCTCGAGGCGCTGGGCATGCGCGCGCTTTTGGCGGTTGGGCAGGGCTCGGAAAGCCCGTCGAAAGTCGCGGTGATGCGCTGGGCGGGGGCCGAAGGCGCGCCCTTGGCATTGATCGGCAAGGGCGTGGTCTTTGACACCGGTGGCATCTCGATCAAACCCGCGGCGGGGATGGAGGAAATGGTCGGCGATATGGGCGGCGCGGGTGTCGTCGCAGGCACAATGCGCGCACTGGCCGCGCGTAAAGCCAAGGCGCATGTCGTTGGCATCGTTGGACTTGTCGAGAATATGCCCGACGGGCGCGCGCAGCGTCCGGGGGATGTGGTGACCTCGATGAAGGGCGACACCATCGAAGTGATCAACACCGATGCCGAGGGGCGTTTGGTGCTCGCCGATATCATGTGGTATGCGCAGACCCGCTTTGAACCGAACGCGATGATCGATCTGGCCACGCTGACCGGCGCGATGCTGATTGCGCTCGGCCATGACAAGGCGGGGGTGTTTTCGAATGACGATGCACTGTGCAATGACCTGCTCGCGGCCTGCGCCAATGAGGACGAGGGCGCATGGCGGATGCCTTTGGCACCTTCCTATGACGCGCTGATCAAAACCCGCGTTGCCGATATGAAAAACACCGGCGGGCGTGCCGCAGGGGCGATCACCGCGGCGCAATTCCTGCAGCGGTTTGTCAAACCCGGTGTGGCTTGGGCGCATATCGACATTGCGGGCGTGTCGCAGCCGGTGGGCGAGACCGAGATGTCACCCAAAGGCCCCAGCGGCTGGGGTGTGCGGGCGCTTGACCGTCTGGTGCGCGACCGGTTCGAAGCCTGAGCCGATGGCAGTCGCGCGATTTTACCATCTGACCAACACGCCGCTTGAGGGGCTCTTGCCGGTGCTGATCGGCAAGTCGCTGGAGATCGGCCTCAAGGTCGCGGTGCGCGGCACCAGCGAGGCGCGGATGCAGGGCGTGGACCGGCAGTTGTGGATGGGCGAGGGGTTTCTGCCGCACGGATTGGCCGGTGGCCCGCATGACGCCGAACAGCCCGCGCTCTTGGTCTGGGATGACGCGCCCGCAACCAATCTGCCCAATGCGCCGGGATGTCTGATCGCCTTGGACGGGGCCGGGGTCAGCGCCGCCGAGGCGCAAGAGATCGAGCGCCTCTGCATCGTATTTGATGGCACCGATACCGATGCGGTGGTGCGCGCGCGGGCGCAATGGCGCGCGTTGACCGGCGCGGGCGTCGCTGCCGAATACTGGAGCCGCGAGAGCGGGAAATGGGAACGCAAGGCCGTGCATCCAAAAGTCTGACGTTTAATGTCTACATCAGATTTCAGTGACTTGCAGCGCTACCTTCAATTCAGATCCGAGAACCTCTTGCCGCGCTGGATCAACTCCTCAAACAGCGCATCCGGCGTCCAGAGTTCCGCATTCCACGCGGCGGCGCGGCGCAATTCATGGCGCAGCACCAGCATCCCGATCATATCGCCCTCGGCCATCGGCCCGCCGCGCCATTGCGGCCAGCCAGCCCCCAGCACCATGGTCAGATCTATATCCGAGGGGCGCAGGCTGACCCCCTCGCGCAGCAGCCGCGCGCCGGTGTTGATCGTGGCCAGCAATGCCATCCGTTCGGGCGGGAGCGGCGGTTCTGCGCCCGCCGTCTGTATCTCCTGCTCGGCACGCGCCGCAGCCGCGCGCAATTGCGCCAAGGCTGATCTCTCGAACATCCGTAGGGGCGTCAGCTTCAACCGCATCGCGAGGCGGCTGGCCCGCTGCACCGATAGCGCCGGCGCTGCCTCTTGCACGATGATCTCGCAAAGCCGCGCACGGCGGGCGGGGGCGGGGCGCAGGCTGACCGCTTGCTGCGGCGCCGCACCATCCTCGAGCCAATGCACCATCTCGACCCCCTCGGGCAGACCCGCGCCCAGCCACGCCAGATGCGCGGTTGAGGCCAGCGCCAGCGCCGGAGGATGCGCCGGATCAAGGCTGAGCCGACCGGATAAACGCTGCCAATCCTGCTCGGAGGCGGCCTGCGTCATCCGCCCGTCGCGCACCATCGCCAGATGCTCCTGCGCCACCGCTTCCAGCGTTTCGGCCAGCGCATCGCGGGATTGGTCAATCAGCGTCACCTCGACCCCGTCGCGCAGCAAACCCGGCACCAATTGCGCGGCCAGCGCGGGCGTCAGCGCGGCCAGCAGCGGCGAATTGCGCGCAGAGAGCATATTGGTGGCCCGCGATTCCGGCGTGACCAGCGCCCGCCGTGTCGCTTGCGACAGATGCGCATAGGCCCGTGCCGAAGGCGTCAGCGCAGCGTCCTGCGTATGGACCAGATCAAAGCCAAGCGCTTGATCCGGCGGCAGTAATTGCGCGGCTTCCAAAACATCCAGTAGCGCGCTTTCATGCTGCCGGTGCGCCGGTAACGCGCGCGGCGTACCGGCCCGCGCCACCCGCAATGCGGCACGGTAGGCGGGCGCATCTTCTAGCCCGGCGTAGGGCGCGGGAATATCCTCGCGATGGCGCGCAAGATGCAGCGCAAATGCCTGCGCCGCGGGCAAGAGCCCCTCGCGCGGGGCGAGGTGGCTGAGTGGCGCGATCGCCGGATCTTCGACCGACAACGGCGCCGGTGCATTAAGCAGATGTAGCGCCGCCTCGGCCCCCAACCGCCACGCCAGCCGCAGCGCACCACCACCCGGCGGCAGGCGGCCAAGGCGCGGTTCGGGGAAATGCATGGTCGCGCGCGCATCGCCGACCAGAGCCTGCGCCGCCAGCGCCAGCGCCAACCCGCCCGACGTCACCCGCCCGTGCAGCGCGCAGACCAAGGGTTTGGGGCTGGCCGCGATCTTTGCGCAGAGATCGGCAAGCGCGGCGATCCCCTCGGGGACCTGCGGCGGGTCGGGGCTGGGCGGCGGCAGATCGGCGAAAGCTCCGGCGCAGAAATCCGGCCCGCGCGCGGTCAAGACCACGGCGCGCACCCCGTCATCCTGCCATGCCGCCGAAAAGGCGCGCGCCAGTGCCGCGATCAACTCCGGTCCCAGCCGGTTGCCATCTGGCCCCGCCATGGTCAGCACCGCAACACCCTCTTGCGTGCGCCGCTGGACGAATTGCGGCGCGGCATCGGCACCGCGCAACGGGCCGGCAGGGGGCGGGGGCGAAAGCGCTGTCACGTCTGTTTCATGCCTAACATCCGCGTATTAGACGCATAGCGCCGCGGTTTTGCAACGCTGCTGTGACACGCAATCGGCTGTGGCTGCCGGCGCCGCCGACCAGCCGCTGGTTGCCATGCCAGGGCGCCTTGAAAAATATCACATTCAAAACTTGCAATATGAATTTGGACGACTATATTCGCCATAACGCAAGAAAGGATACATCAATGAAACCCGAGGTATTTGGCTTTTTTGATGAGGCCACAAACACCATCACCTATGTCGTGCGCGACCCCTCCAGCGCGAAATGCGCGGTGGTCGATTCGGTTCTGGATTTCGACTATGCATCGGGGCGCACGGATACGCGGTCTGCGGATGTGGTGATTGAATTCATTCAGGAAAAAGGCTTTGAGGTCGAATGGCTGCTGGAAAGCCATGTCCATGCCGACCACCTCTCGGCCGCACCCTATATCCAAGAAAAAACCGGCGGCAAAATCGGCATCGGCCAGAAGATCACCGAGGTGCAGGACACCTTCGGCAAGGTCTTCAACGAGGGCACCGAGTTCCAGCGCGACGGCTCGCAGTTTGACCGGCTGTTCGGCGAGGGCGACAGTTTCCACATCGGCCAATTGCGCGGCGATGTGATGCATACGCCGGGCCATACGCCCGCCTGTCTGACCTATGTGATCGGCGATGCGGCCTTTGTTGGCGACACGATGTTTATGCCCGATTTCGGCACCGCGCGCTGCGATTTTCCCGGCGGCTCGGCCGAGATGCTCTATCAGTCGATCCAGCGGATTCTGGCGCTGCCCGACGAGACCCGCGTGTTTGTCGGCCATGACTACAAGGCGCCGGGGCGTGAGGAGTTCGCTTGGGAAACCACCGTGGCCGAGCAAAAAGCCTTCAACGTCCATGTCGGCGCGGGCAAACCGGCGGAGGATTTCATCGCCATGCGCGAGGAACGCGATTCCACGCTGGCAATGCCGCGGCTGATCATCCCCTCGCTGCAGGTGAATATGCGCGGCGGGCAGATGCCTCCGGCCGAGGACAACGGAAAAACCTATCTGAAAGTGCCGGTTGACGGGCTGTAAGCGCGTCAACGGGTGAGGATTTGACCGCGCGATCGGCCAAAGTGCCGCGCGCAATACATAGGATATATCATGCCATTGGATTGGATTTGGGGCCTTATCGGCGGGTTGACGATAGGGAGCGCAGCCGCGTTTTACCTCTTGGTCAACGGGCGCGTGATGGGCGCCTCGGGGATTATTGGCGGGCTGGTGGACCGCAGCGGCTGGTCAACATGGGCCGAGCGCGCGGCGTTTCTGGCCGGTCTCGTGCTGGTGCCCTTGCTGATGCGCCCGTTTCTGAGCGAGGCGCCCGACACCCATATCACCGGCAATATCGCGGCGATCATCGCGGCGGGGCTGTTGGTCGGGGTCGGCACACGTTTGGCCAATGGCTGCACCTCGGGGCACGGGGTCTGCGGGATCTCGCGGCTCTCGCTGCGCGGCATTGGCGCGACGGTCTTCTATCTGATGGCGGGCGGCCTTGCGGTCATCGTCTTCCGGCATTTTCTTGAGGTAATCTAATATGTTGCGCATCTTCACCGCATCCATCGCCGGGGGCCTGTTTGGCGCCGGACTGCTGATCTCGGGCATGACCGACACGGTCAAAGTGCAGGGCTGGCTGGATATTTTCGGCGCTTGGGACCCAACGCTGGCCTTCGTTATGGGCGGCGCGATCCTGCCGATGATCTTCGCCTGGCAGATCGCCAACCGCCGCGCGCGCGCGGTCTTGGGCACGGCTATCCCCGCCAGCCCCGGCTCCGAGATCGACCGTAATCTGGTGATCGGCTCGGTGCTCTTTGGTGCCGGTTGGGGGCTGGTCGGCCTCTGCCCCGGTCCGGCGATGGCCTCGATTACTTGGGGCGGCAGCGGCGGTCTGCTCTTCATGTTGGCGATGTTGACGGGTATGTATGTGGCACCACTGGTGCGGAGCCGTTTGACCCTCATGTCGTCTGCACTCAGCTAAGCGAAACCCGCAGGAGCCCAATATGGACATTCGCCCGCTCACCGAAACCTATGCCGTCTCGCCGCAGATCCAGCCCGAGGATATTCAGGCGATTGCCGATGCCGGCTACGCCATGGTGATTTGCAACCGCCCTGATGGCGAGATCCCGCCGGAACTCGCCGCCGAGACCCTGCGTCCGCTGGTTGAAGCGGCAGGCATGGGGTTTGTGGTCAATCCGGTGGTTGGCGGCGCGCTGACCACCGAGAATGTCGAAGCGCAGCGCGCGGCCATGGATGGCACCGAGCGCAAGGTGCTGGCCTATTGCGCCTCGGGCAACCGCTCGTCGATTGTCTGGGCGCTGGCAATGGCGGGGCGTCTGCCGACCGATGCGCTGATCGAGGCGGGCGCGGCCTATGGCTATCAGATCGGCCAGTTCCGCGATTTGATCGAGGGATTGGCGCAGAAAGCCGAGTGATCGCTTTAGTGTATTATGAATGGGGAAGGGGGCCACTGGCCCCCTTTTTCTGTCTTTTGTCTCATGCGCCAAGGGCCGCGCCCGACCCTGGGTGGGCGCTCGCAAGCTCTCCACAAGGCGCTGCGCTCAAAAGCCGTAATCGTGTTCAAATCGCACCCGACAGCGCCAAGGCGCCCTCCCGGGGGGAGGGTCGGGCGCGGCCCGTGGTGCCCACGGGCCAGACGGTTTTAACATTACTTACCGCCCGCGAATGCGTGGATCGAGCGCGTCGCGCAACCCGTCTCCGATGTAGTTCACGCTGAGCACGGTCAGCGAGATGAAGATGCCCGGTAGCATCGCCCGCGAGGGGTATTGCTGCATATAGTCGATCCCGTCAGCCACCAGCCGCCCCCATGTCGGGAAGTCCGGCGGAAAGCCCATACCGAGGAAGGACAGCGCGCTTTCGGTAATGATTGCCGTGGCCAACATTAATGTGGCCGAAACCATCACCGGCGACAGCACATTGGGCAGGATATGGCGCAGGATCAGCCGCCGTGGCGGCGTGCCGATCGAGCGCGCGGCCAGCACATATTCACGCTCTTTCAAGGCCAGCACATCCCCGCGCACCACCCGTGCGGTGCGCATCCAAGAGGTCACGGCAATCGCGGTGACGATCAGCAGGAAAATCCCCGTCTCGACCCCGAAAATCGAGGCCAAAGGCTGGCGAAACAGCATCGACATCACCAAGAGCAAAGGCAGCAAGGGCAGCGCCAGAAACAGATCGGTCAGCCGCATGAGCAGCCCGTCCACGCGGCGGAAATACCCCGCCAAAACCCCGATCATCGTGCCCAGAAACACCGAGAGCACCATCGCCACGATACCCACCGCCAGCGACACCTGACCGCCCTTCATCATCCGCGCAAAGATATCGCGGCCCAGTTGATCGGTGCCCATCGGATGGGCAAAGCTGAACCCCTGATTGCGCGAGCGGATGTCGATATAGGTGGCGCTATAGGGCCAGATATAGGGGCCGACAAAGCAGAAAAACACGATGAACAGGAACACGATCATCCCGACCAGCGCGCCTTTATGGGTCTTGAACTGGTCCCAGACATCCCACCATTGATTGCGCGGCGGGCGGGCGGTGGCGATATCAGTCATAGCGGATCCTCGGATCAAGCAGGGCATACATCAGATCGGCGATCAGGTTGAAACCGACGATCAGAATGGCAAACACCATCGACAGGGTCAGCACCATCGGCAGGTCCGAGGCGTAGATCGCGATGATCAACAGCTGCCCGAGGCCGTTGACGCGGAAAATCTGCTCGGTGATGATCGCGCCGGTGAAGATCGTCGGAATGCCAAGCGCGATCACCGTCACCACCGGAATCATCGAGTTGCGCAGCACATGCACCAGCACCACGACGCGCTCGGTCATGCCCTTGGCGCGGGCGGTGCGCACATAGTCTTGGGTGAAATTGTCCAGCATCGAGGCGCGCATAAAGCGGTTGATCTGCGCCGCGTTATAAAGCGTCAGCACAAACACCGGCATCGCCATCTGGCGGATTTGCAGGCCCAGATTGTGCCAACTGTCGACCACCAGCGTGGTGTCATAGATGATCGGGAACCAGCCAAGCCAGATCGAGAAGATCAGGATCAGCAGCGGGCCGGTGAAGAAGGTCGGCAGCGAGAAGCCAACCATCGAGACAAAGGCGCCCAATTGGTCGAACCAGCTATATTGCCTATAGGCCGAATAAACCCCGATCGGCACCGCGATCAGGATGCCGAGGATATAGGACAGCCCGACCACCCAGAGTGTCTGCGGCAGGCGCTGCGCGATGATATCCGCCACCGGCGAGCGTGACTGAAAGGAAATAATCCGCTGCCCCTCAACCGCGAGGCTTTCAATGCCGGTCATATTGGCCAGCACATGGCTGGGTTCCACCACCGAGAACATATAGAGCCATTTGCCAAAGCGGATATACCACGCCTCGCCAAGCCCCAGCGCAAGGCGCATCTGCTCGCGCACTTCGGGCGGAATGGTTAGCGGCATATCGGCCATCGGATCGCCGGGTGAAAGCTCGAGCAACAGAAAAATAGCCAGAGCGATGAACAAAAGCGTCGGGATCGCCAGCAGCAATCGTCTCAGCGTGTAAGTGAACATGAAAGGCGCCTTTGTTCAGCGTTCGAAGCGGGAGGCCTTGCCCCGCGCGACGGCGGGGCAAGGAGGGGATCACAGGATCAGTTCGAGGCGCGGCGCCATTCGGCGATGCCCGAGGTTTCGCTGTCCCAGACGTTCAGATCAACGCCCTCAAGCGTGACAGAGCGCGCCGAGACGCGACCGCGCGAGACCAGCGGGATGATCGTGTAGCTGCGCACCAGCATGTCGTTGAGTTCGCGCGCGATACGGGCGCGGTCCTCGGTATTGGCGGTGCGGCCCAACTCGTCGTGCAGGGCGTCATAGGCGGGGTCACAGTAGCGGTTGATATTCTCGCCCTGCCACTGGGTATCGGGGCGGGGCTCATTGCCGCAGAGATACTGACCCAGATAGGCCGCCGGATCGGTGCCCGAGAAGTTGTTGGCATACATCTCGACGTCGGCATAGAACTTCTGGAAGGTGTCGGGCGACCCCGGATCACCGCCAAAGAACACCGAAGCGTTGATATTGCGCAGATTGGCTTCAACGCCGATCTCGCGCCACCACTGCTGGATCAGCGCCTGGAAATCCTGACGCACAGCATTGGTTGAGGTCTGGTAATCCAGCACCAGACGCTGGCCATCCTTGACGCGGATACCGTCGCCGCCGACTTCCCAACCGGCCTCATCCAACAACTCGCGCGCACGGTCCATATCCTGCGTCACGCAATCGGCGTTGGTGTCCGACGCGAAGGCGGGCGGCGATGGCACGAGGTTACAGCCGGGCAGACCGGCGACACCGTAACCGATTTCGACCAGCAATTCGCGGTCGATGGCGCGGCTCAGCGCCTCGCGCACGCGGATATCCGAGAGGATCGGATGCGGTGCCTCGCGGGTCGAGCGCGTCTCGGGCGGCAGATCGGGCGAGGGGTCGGTCAAGTTGACTTCGATCCGCTCAACCAAAGTGCCAAAGGCCGAAATCGGCACGCCCTGACCACCCTGCGCCATCGTCGCGATGACATCGGGCGCAAGCTGCAGGTTCCAAGCGTAATCCATCTCGCCGGTTTCCATCACCGCACGACCGGCCGAGGCCGCGTCGCCGCCGCCCTTCAGGGTCAGCGTGGCGAAATGCGGCAATGCCGGATCGCGGTAGTTCGGGTTGGCCTCGAACTGGATTACGTCATTGGGCCGGAAATCGGTGACGCGAAAGGCGCCAGTGCCGATCGGATAGAAGTTGGCCTCGGTGCATTCAGGTGCGCGGGCGCCAAGGCAATCGGCGAATTGCGCGGCCTGAATGATCGGCGCGAAACCGGTCACAAAGGGGCCGTAAGGCACCGGCGTGGCCTCGTCAAAATGCACCGTCACGGTCAGATCATCGACCACTTCGACGCTTTCCACACCGTTGAACTGGCGCAACTGGGCGCAGCCGCCTTCGGGGTGCATGCAGTATTCCGCGGTGAACGCCACATCGGTCGAGGTCACCGGCGTGCCATCGGACCACAACAGCCCCTCGCGCAGACGCCAGGTGATCGACATCAGGTCTTCGGCCACGCCGCCGTTTTCCACTGTCGGGATCTCTTCGGCCAGCCAAGCGACCAACTCACCGCGCGGATTATAGCGTGCCAGCGGCTCGATCACGATGTTGGACGCGTCCACATCCTTGGTGCCGCCTGACAGATAGGGGTTCATGATCGACGGCGCCTGCCAGTAGATCACATTCAGATGGCCGCTGTCGCCACGCTCGGCCATTGCCGAAACCGGCAAGAGCGCCAGCGCTGTCGCGGCCCCGATCAAAGTAAACCTTTGTTTCATATATCCTCTCCATGTTGGTCGTGGGTTGGTTATCATGCGTCGTTCGCCGTGGTTTAGCCCGCGGTCTGGTCGTGGGTATGCAAGTGACAGGCAGCGAAATGGCCGGGGCGGACCTCCAGCGTCTCTGGTGCGATCTCGCGGCAAATGTCCATCACCTTGGGGCAACGGGTGCAGAAGTTGCAGCCTTTGGGCGGGTTCGAGGGCGAGGGCACGTCACCCCTCAGCACAATCCGGTCCTTGCGCACCTCCGCCGAAGGATCGGGTTCGGGCACGGCGGACAAGAGCGCCTCGGTATAGGGGTGCTGCGGATGGTCGTAGAGGTCCTGCACCGGCGCCAGTTCGACAATCACGCCCAGATACATCACCGCCACCCGGTCGGCGATATGGCGCACCATGCTCAGGTCGTGGCTGATGAACATATAGGTCAGGCCGAATTGCTCTTGCAGCTCCTCCAGCAGGTTCACCACCTGCGCTTGGATCGACACATCGAGCGCCGCAATCGGCTCGTCGCAGACGATGAACTTGGGGTTCAACGCGAGCGCGCGGGCAATCCCGATACGCTGCCGCTGCCCGCCCGAGAAGGCATGCGGGTAGCGATTGGCAAAATCGCGGTTAAGCCCGACCGCATCCATCAACTCATAGATCCGCTCCAGCTTTTTGGCGCGGTTCCAGTTGGTGTGTTCATCGAGCGGCTCGCCAATGATCCCCGCCACGGTCATCCGCGGATTGAGGCTGGCTTGCGGGTCTTGAAACACCATCTGCATCGCAGGCCGCCGCTTGCGCAAAGCCTCTTGCGAGAGCGTGGCGATATCGGTGCCGTCAATGGTGATCGAGCCCGCCGTCGCCTCATAGAGCCGTAGCACCGCCCGCCCGCAGGTGGATTTCCCGCAACCGGATTCGCCCACAATGCCAAGGGTTTCGCCCTCAAAGATGTCAAAGGACACCCCGTCGACCGCCTTCACCGCGCCGATCTGGCGACGCAGGATGCCGCCGTAGATCGGGAAATGCATTTTTAGGTCGCGCACTTCGACCAGTTTACGGGCGGTATCTGGCGCCGGATTAGGGGCCGAGCTGGGGGCAGGAATATCCTTCATAGCGCGGCCTCCCGATGGTCCCAGTGGCAGGCGACATCATGGTTACCCCCCAAGGGGCGGCGCTGCGGGTTTTCACGCGCGCAGATTTCCATCGCATGCGGGCAACGGTCGCGAAACGGGCAGGCGGTGGGATGCGCGCCCAGCATCGGCGGCTGGCCCTCAATCACCCGCAGCTTGTCGTCGCGGGTGCCGTGCAGCTTGGGCATGGTTTGCAGCAAAGCGCGGGTATAGGGATGCGCCGGATTGGCGAATAACTCGCGCACCGGCCCCTGTTCGGCCACCTGTCCGCCATACATCACCAGCACACGGTCGGCGATGCCCGCAATCACCCCCAGATCATGGGTGATCCAGATGATCGCCATGCCGAGTTTCTGCCGCAGGTCCTTCACCAACTCCAGTATCTGCGCCTGAATGGTCACATCCAGCGCTGTGGTTGGCTCGTCGGCGATCAACACCTTCGGATCACAGGCCAGCGCAATCGCGATCATCACCCGTTGCCGCATACCGCCGGAAAACTGGTGCGGATAATCCTTGAGCCGCCGCCGCGCATCGGGAATGCCCACGATTTCAAGGAGTTCCACCGCACGGTCCCGCGCCTTGCGCCGCGTCAGCCCCATATGGACGCGCAGCGGCTCCATGATCTGGAAACCGACGTTGAACACCGGATTGAGCGAGGTCATCGGGTCTTGAAACACAAACCCCACTTCGCCGCCGCGCACATTGCGCATGTCCTCGGCGCCCATGGTCAATAGGTTGCGATCACCCAGCATCACCGTGCCCTCACGCACCTCGGCAGGGGGTGAGGGCAGGAGGCCCAGAAGCGACATCATCGTCACCGATTTGCCCGAACCGGACTCGCCGACGACGCCCAGCAACTCACCGGGCCGAAGGTCGAAACTGACCGAGTTCACGGCATGGACTTCGCCACCGCGCACGCGAAAAACCGTCTTGAGGTTTTGGACATCAAGAACCGGTGCGGCCCCGTCGGGCATGTAGACCTCCCACGTTATTCTTCCCGATTTCTTTTTTGAATCGGGTGTTAACACTCAGACTGGCAAGGATTGTCTCACCAAGCAAGACAAATATAGGCGGCTAGAAAGCTGAATTAGTGTAATAAAATAAGACGCGCCCGGCTAGGATGCGCTGCCTGACGCCCGGCTCGGGGGGTAACTGAAGCGCATCTCGGGCCTTGACGCAGACAGGGTCGCGCGCAGAGGATGGCGCCAGAAAACCACAGGAAAAACCACAGGGCCGGAGCGCTAACCGGCGGGAATAATAAGGGATTACCATGACGGTGGATACTCACGGGCCGGAGCTTGCGCCGCGCGCCATACTTGAAAGGTTGATCGCCTTTCCCACGGTCAGCAGCGACACCAATCTGCCGCTTGTCGATTGGGTCGAGGGCTATCTGGCCACGCATGGCATCACCGTGCAGCGGGTGCCCTCGGTGTGCGGCACCAAAGCGCATCTTTATGCCCATGTCGGGCCGCAGATCGCCGGTGCGGTGGTGCTCTCGGGGCATACCGATGTGGTGCCGGTCGAGGGGCAGGCATGGACCACCGATCCCTGGGCGTTAACCGAGAAAGACGGCAAACTGTTCGGTCGCGGCACCTGCGATATGAAGGGGTTTGACGCGCTGGCGATCTGGGCGCTGGTCAAGGCCAAACACGCACCGCTCAAACGGCCTTTGCAACTGGCGCTGTCCTTTGACGAAGAGGTTGGCTGTATGGCCGTCGCCGATCTGATCGAAGCGATGATCGCCTCGGATATGCCGCGCGGCGATACGGTGATTGTCGGCGAGCCTTCGATGATGAAAGTGGTCACCGGCCATAAGGGTGGGCTCGGTTTTGCTGTGCATATTCATGGGTTTGAGGTGCATTCCTCACTGCAGCCCTACGGCGTCAGCGCGATCATGGAGGCGGGCCGGTTGATCCAATGGGCCAATGAGCAAAACGCCGCCAATGCCGCCGCCACGCCCTCGGAACTGGCCGCGCCCTTCGATCCGCCGTTCTCGACCCTGCATATCGGTAAAATCTCCGGCGGAACCGCGCATAATATCACCGCCAAGGACTGCGAATTCGTCCTCTCCACCCGCGCGGTGCCCGGCGACACCCAGTGGCGCGACAAGATCACCGCGAAAATCCGCGAGATCGAGGCCGGCATGCAGGCGATCCGCCCCGAGACCCGCATTGACGCGGTTGAGGTCTTCGGCGTCCCCCCGCTCAGCCCCGAGAGTGACGGCGCCGCCGAGGCTTTGACCCGGCGGTTGACCGGAGACAACGCCTCGCATGTGGTCAGCTATGGCACCGAGGGTGGGCAATTTCAGGTGCGCGGCTATTCCGCCGTGGTCTGCGGCCCCGGCGATATCGCGCAGGCGCATCAGCCCGATGAGTTCCTCACCCTCGAGCAATTCGCCGCGGGGCAGGCGTTTATGGAGCGGCTGATCGACGAGTTGTGCGCGCCGCAACCGGCCTAGCGCGGGTCTCGGACATGGCAATGGGCATCACAATCGGCAGGGCAATTACCATCCGCGATTGCCCTTGCCCGAGCCCGATTTCCGCGCCACTTTAGCGCCACCCAACCCCAAGGAGGCCTTGATGCCTGTTCGCAACCGTCTCGCCGAAATGCACCCGGAAATCACCGCATGGCGTCGGGATCTGCATGAAAACCCCGAGTTGATGTATGACCTGCCGCGCACCAGCAAGATTGTCGCCGACAAGCTCACCGCCTTTGGCTGCGATGAGGTGGTGCCGGGCATCGGGATTTCCGGCGTTGTCGGGGTGATCCACGGGCGCAAGACCGGCTCGGGCAAGGTTTTGGCCTTCCGCGCCGATTTGGATGCGCTGCCGATCCATGAGGCGTCGGGCGTTGACTATGCCTCGAAAACCCCGGGTAAGATGCACGCCTGCGGCCATGACGGGCACACCGCAATCTTGCTGGGTGCGGCGCAATATCTGGCCGAAACGCGCAATTTTGACGGCACCGTGGTGCTCGCCTTCCAGCCCGCCGAAGAGGGCGGCGCCGGTGGCAAGGCGATGGTTGACGACGGGTTGATGGACCGCTGGGGCGTGCAAGAGGTCTACGGGCTGCACAATATGCCCGGCTTCGAGGTCGGCCAATTCGCCATCCGCGAAGGCGCGCTTTTGGCTTCGGCGGATGAATTCGAGATCACCGTCACCGGCAAGGGCGGCCATGCCGCGATGCCGCATGAAACCGTCGACACCACGTTGGTGGCCAGCCATATCGTCGTCGCGCTGCAGTCCATCGTCGCCCGCAATATCGACCCGTTGGGCAATGTCGTGGTCACCGTCGGCGCCTTCCACACCGATTCCGTGGCCTCGAATGTCATCGCCCATGAGGTGGTGATGAAGGGCACGGTGCGCACGCTGGACCCCGATCTGCGCAATCTGGCGCAAGAGCGGATCGAGGCGCTGGTGCCCTTGACCGCGCAGGCCTACGGCGGCACCGCCGTGGTCGATTACCAACGCGGCTATCCGGTGACCGTCAACCACCCCGAGCAAACCGCTTTTGCCGCCGATTGCGCCGAAGAGGTCGCCGGTTCGGTGATCCGCGACGTCAAACCGGTGATGCCCGCCGAAGATTTCGCCTTTATGCTCGAAGCGCGGCCCGGCGCCTATATCTTCATGGGCAATGGCGACACCCCGATGTGCCACCATCCGGCCTATGAATTCGACGATAACGCCATTCCCGCAGGCTGCAGCTGGTTCGTGACGCTGGCCGAACGCCGCATGCCGCTGACCGCCTGATCACATCATTCCTCAAAGGGGGACCGACCGATGCCAATCAAGAACCGTTTTTCCGAAATGCTGCCCGAAATCACCGCTTGGCGGCGCGATTTCCATGAGAACCCCGAACTGCTGTTCGACACCCATCGCACGGCGGGCATTGTGGCCGAGAGGCTGCGTGAGTTCGGCGTCGACGAGATCACCGAGGGCATTGGCCGCACCGGTGTGGTCGGCGTGATCAAGGGGCGCTCTACCACCTCGGGCAAAGTGATCGGGCTGCGTGCCGATATGGATGCGCTGCCGATCTATGAGGCCACCGGCGCCGCCCATGCCTCGAAAACCCCCGGCAAGATGCACGCCTGCGGCCATGACGGGCATACCGCGATGCTCTTGGGGGCGGCGAAATATCTCTCCGAGACGCGCAATTTCGACGGCACCGTGGTGGTGATCTTCCAACCCGCCGAAGAGGGCGGCGGCGGCGGCAAGGAAATGTGCGACGACGGGCTGATGGAGCGTTGGGGCATCCAAGAGGTCTACGGCATGCACAATATGCCGGGCATCCCGCTGGGCCAATTCGCCATCCGCGACGGCGCGTTCTTCGCCGCCACCGACCAATTCGAGATCACCGTGGTTGGGCTTGGTGGCCATGCCGCGAAACCGCATGAGGCGATCGACACCACCGTAGTTGCCGCACAAATGGTCACCGCCCTGCAAACCGTGGCCAGCCGCAACCATGATCCGGTGAAAAATCTGGTGGTCTCGGTGACGTCATTTCGCACCGAATCCGAGGCGTTCAACGTGATCCCGCAGAATGTCACCCTGCGCGGCACCGTGCGCACAATGGACAAAGAGACCCGCGAGATGGCCGAGGTGCGGATCAAAGGCATCGCGGCCGGCATCGCGGAGGCTTTCGGCGCCAAGGCCGATGTCAGCTACCGCAAGGGCTATCCGGTGATGGTGAATTCCACCGAGCAGACCGAATTTGCCGCGCAAGTGGCGACGAAAATCTCCGGCGATTGCGCCACCGCGCCCTTGATTATGGGCGGTGAGGATTTCGCCTTTATGCTCGAGGAACGCCCCGGCGCCTATATTCTGGTCGGCAATGGCGACACCGCAATGGTCCATCACCCCGAGTATGATTTCGACGATAACGCGATCCCGGCGGGCTGTAGCTGGTGGGCGGGGATCGCCGAGATGCGTATGCCGGCCTGACGTCCAGTCGCTGCGATCACAGAGGCCGCGCCGCGATTGGCGCGGCACTCATTTGCGGCCCCGACGGCGCAGGTCTTCGGCCTGCCGTTCGACCAATTGCTCAAGCACCGTGGCGCGACCAAAGGCGCGCGCGGCGGTGGGTTTCTGGCGCAGGTAATCGGCGGTCACCATGGCGAGTTTCTGGTTCAACAGCCGCTGCTGCGCCTCGACCCAACGCAGATGCGCCAGCCGCGCGCCGACCATCGCCGGATCAACCGGCTGCCCGCCGCTCTCGCTGCCGTCCAACGGCGCTTCGGTCCGGCGCAGGGCGTCCAGCGACGCCTTGAGCCGGTTGCGCGACTGCGCCACCTCGGCCAGCCGCGCCAGTTCCGCGTCTTTCTTCAACGCCGCAATCGCCTGCAACCGCGCCAATGCCATGGGGTCCTTCATCGCGGGGCCCCCGGTCCGCCCGGCATCGGCCCATTATTCCCCGACCCGCCATTCCCAGACCCGCCGTGCCGCTTGCGTGCGCGCTGGCGCATCGCCTCGGCAAAGCGGATCGCGGCGGCGACGGCCTGATAGTGATCCGGCGAAATCTCGGCGCCGATCTCGGTGGTGGCAAACAGCGCCCGCGCGGTCGGCGGGTCCGAGTGGATCGGCACCGTCGCCTCTTGCGCCACCTCGCGGATGCGCGCGGCGATCTCATCGGCGCCTTTGGCCACACAGACCGGCGCCTGCGCGCTGCCCGGCGCCCATTTCAGCGCCACCGCGTAATGGGTCGGGTTGACGATCACCACCGCGGCCTGCGGGACATCGGTTAACATCTTGTTGGTGGCGATTTCCTGCGCCCGCGCGCGGCGTTGCTGCTTCATATGCGGATCGCCCTCGGCCTGTTTATGATCCTCGCGCAGCTCCTGATGGCTCATCCTTTGGCGCCGGTTATGGTCATAGACCTGCCAAAAATGATCCAGCGTGCCGATGACAATCATCACCAGCACCACAATCGCCAGAAACTCGGCCATCATCCGCAGCAACAGCGCCGCCACCGGGCCTGAGCTTTGCGCCTGCGCGGCCAGAAGTTCAGGCATGCGCGCGGCCAGAAATGCCCAGAGGATCATCCCGTAAATGATTAATTTGACGGTGCTTTTGGCGAATTCCATCAATCCGGTGGGGCCGAATTTATTCTTGGCATTCGACAGCGGCGAGATCCGCGACAGTTTCGGCTCCAGCTTTTGCGGCGCAAAAACCAGACCGCGCAGCGCGAACAGCAAGATCAGCGCCAAAGCCCCCGGCAGCAGCGCGATCGGCGCCATCGCCAGACCGATCTGCGCCAATATCGTGCCGCCGGTGCTGGTGCCGCCGCCCAAGAGCGCCGGTCCGACCATATCGGCGCGGGCCAGCAATCCCTGACCGATTTCGCCCAGTTTCACCGGTGTCCAGCCACCGGGCAATAAGGTTAACGCCAACAGCCCCACCGCCGCCGCGGCCGCCGTCAAATCCGAGGTTTTCGGGATTTCACCGCGTTTGCGCGCCTCGTCCAGCTTGCGCGGGGTGGCCTCATACGGGCGTTCTGTATCGTCGTCCTGTCCGCTCATGGCACGATCATCAGCGCAGGGTCGGCCGACATTGCGGCAAAGGTCGACAGCCAGATCGAGATCATCAAGGGTGCTGAAATCAGCATCAGGAACAGCCCGCCAAAGGTCAGCGCCGGCGCCCCGACAAAGGCGACCATCAGCTGTGGCATGGCACGGTTGATTGCCCCGAGCGCGAGGTTATATAGCCCCGATCCGATGACAAAAGGCGCCGCCAGCGTGAAGGCCAGACCGAAGGCATGGGCCACCCGCGACACCCCCCATTGCGCCAGCGACGAGGCGTCAAGCCATTGACCCGATGGGAAAATCTCATAGGACAGCACCAAAAGCGCCGCCAATCGTTCGGGCAGGCCCGAGACCACAATCACCGCCAGCCCTGCCATCACCAGAACCTGCGAGAACGCCGGTTGCGGGTCAATGCCCGCGCCGCCAAAGGCCTGCGACAAAGACGTCGCCTGCGCCGCCATCGTGCCCGCCATCTGCAAGACCATCACCAAGAGGCGCAAGCCAATTGCAAGGGTCAACCCGACCAGCGTTTCCGCGCCGATAAACAGCGCCGCACGGATCAGAGTGTCGGGCACCGGCGGCACCTGACCGGCCAGCGCGGGCGCGACAATCACCGTCATCGCCAGCGCCGATATCAGCCGCACACGCGCCGGCACCACCCGCTCGCCAAACACCGGCAGCAGGGTGAAAAACGCCCCGATCCGCGCGAAAACCAGCCCGTAATGCACCATCCACGCCTGACCCTCGGCCAGCAATTGCGACAGATCGGCGGTGAGACTGGGGGTCATGCCGCGACCTGTCCGACCAAGGCGGGCCGCGCCTCCATGCCGATTTCCTCGAACGCCAGCACTGGCGCCGCGACATTGCGCGCGGCCATCACCGTGCGCAGAAACCGCCGCCGCCGCGTCGATGTGACCAGCGCCGCATGGGTGCCTTCTTCCGAGAGACCCGAGAAAGTTTCGGCCAGAGTGTTAGCCAATTTACCAAAATCCTCGGGCGGCAGGGCGATGTCACTGCTGCCGCGCTCGCCCTCGATCTGGTAGCGGGTGAACACATCCTCCCATTCCGGCGCCAATTGCACCAAGGGCAGCGAGCCATCGGGGCGTTTTAGTCCGGCCACCAGTTGGAACCCGAGCCTTTGCCGCACATGCTCACAGACAAATTCGGGCGGCAGTTGTTGCACGCGCAATTCGGCAATGGATTCAAGGATCAAGGGCATATTGCGCACCGACACCCGCTCATCCAGCAGCAGCCTGAGCACCGCCAGCAGCGTGTCGATTGGCACTTTGTCGGGGATCAATTCGTCGATCAACCGGCGGTTGGCCTCCGAGCGGCGCTCATCCGACAGGTTGCCCATCTCGTCCAGCATCCGCCGCAGACCGCGCAGCGACAAAAGCCGCGCGAAATTCGATTTGAGCACCTCGAGAAGATGCGTCGCCAGCACTTCGGCGGGGCCAACCACGGTCAATCCGCCGAGCGCGGCCTGTTCCTCATCAGCGGCGGTGATCCAGCGCGCCGGCGCCGCATAGACCGGTTCTTTCACATCGATCCCCGCGGGCGCCAGCGCGCGGTCATCGGGCAATAGCGCCAGCCTCCGGTCGGGGATCAGCTTGTCTCGCCCCTGTTCGACGCCCTGGATCAGGATCTGATACTCGCCGGGGGCCAGTGACGGGTCATCGGTAAGCCGGATTTCCGGCAGGATCAGCCCGAAATTGCGCGCCACATGGTTGCGCATATTCATGATCCGCGCGTCCAATCCGGTGGCGGGATCCAGCACCATCGGCACCAGATCGGGGGCGAAAGTGACATGGATTTCGTCAAGATCGAGCACATCACCCAGCGAGGTGCGCGGCAGATCGGCGACGGGGATATCCTCAACCGGCGCGCGGTCCTGCATGCGTTTGGCATACCATGCGGCCGTGCCCAACAGCCCCGCGCCCAAGACGAAGGGGATAAAGGGCAGGCCGGGCACCAGCGCGAACAGCCCCATCAAAAGCGCCACGGTTAACAGCGCGGTAGGGTGTTTACCCAGCTGCGCGAAAAGCGTGGAATCCGTCGCCCCCTGTGCGCCGCCCCGTGCCAGCAACAAGGCCGCGGCAATCGAGATCACCACCGCGGGGATCTGGCTGACCAACCCGTCGCCGACGGTGAGAATGGCATAGGTTTCAAAGGCTTCACCGATCGCCATGCCATGCACCAAAGTGCCCATCAGCAGGCCGACCACGATGTTGAGCACGGTGATCAACAGCCCCGCGACCGCATCGCCCTTGACGAATTTCGACGCCCCGTCGAGCGAGCCGAAAAACGTGGTCTCCGCCTGCTCGCGCTCGCGGCGTTCGCGCGCTTCGATATGGTTAATCGCGCCCGCCGACATATCGCTGTCGATCGCCATCTGCTTGCCCGGCATACCGTCGAGGGCAAAGCGCGCGCCGACCTCGGCCATCCGTCCGGCGCCCTTGGTGATGACGATGAAATTCACAATCAACAGCACGCAGAACACCACGATGCCCAGAAAGACATTGCCGCCCATGATGAAACTGGCGAAGCCTTGGATCACCGTGCCGGCGGCCTGCGGGCCGGTGTGGCCTTCGCCGATGATCAATCTTGTGCTCGAGACGTTCAGCGATAGCCGCAGCATCAGCGAGGCCAGCAAGACCGTTGGAAAGATTGAGAAATCCAAGGGCCTCTCGATGAAGAGGGTCAGTGTGAACATCAGAATCGCCAGCGCGAAAGAGGCGGCAAGCCCGATGTCGAGTGCCCAAGGCGGCACCGGCAGGATCATCATCACGATCACCGCCATCAGCGCCAGCGCCAGCAGAATTGTCGGTTGAAAGATGCGCTCGAGCGAAAAACTCATGGGGAGACCTAAAATAAAGGGGCAGCGGTGGGCAGGGTCGCGGGCACCAAAGAGGCGCCTTGCGCGACGCCGGAAAACAGCGGGTAGGGGCGTGACTGGGAGGCGGCACGCGCGGATTGCGCGGGGCGTGAGGTTTGCACGTGCCGAGAAGTGTGTGCAGGGCGCGGTGTTTGCGCGGCGGCTAGAGCCGGACGCGAAGAGGGGGCGAGCCGCGCCAGCATCTGCCGAAAGCGCGAGCGGTAGCGATGGGCCAGATGCGGGGTGCGCGAGTGATAAGCGCCTGCCGCCCCCTCCCAACTGCCAAATTCTATCCTTAGATCAGATAGATAGGCGGCGGCATAGCGGGCGGCAGTCAGCGGATCGAGCAGGGATTCGGGCGCGGCAAAATTCTCGCCATGCCAGCGCCAGTTGATCTGGAAACAACCCAGATCAATGCTGCTTTGACCCCGCGCCAATGTCTCGCGGGCATAGCGCGCCACCTCCTCGCGGCTGGCAAACCAATGACCGCGGCCTTCGGTATTCGCCGCCCAGGGCCAGGGCCGCAGCCGCCCACCCGCATTGCGGCCGGTCTCGGTGAGCGCAATCGCCTGCAAAACATCGACTGGCACACCGGATTCGCGCGCCGCCTGCGCCGCGGCGGCTTCGCAAAGTTCGGGCCGCGCCAAAACCGGCGTTGCCAATGAGCACAGGCACAGTGCCAGCATAAATGCCGGATGCCGGAGCCTGCGCGCGCGAGAGTTCTTCATCGCATCCGTTCCCCATTCCAGCGCCATCCTAGGCGCAAGAAGGTTGACGAAGCGTTGACGCCGCCGCGCATTAACCCTGCAAAGCGATGTTTTTTAACGCGAACTGATGCATATTCCATCAAACCTCGGGCGGGGCAGGGCGGCAGCGGGGCGCGCCCGCCAAAGATACCTGCAACTGTCCGGCCATAGGCGCAAAATCACCGGTTTCCCTTATCAACGAGCGCTGCTAAATAGTGCCACGTCGCGCGGACGCCTGCGTTCGCGCCGGGATGGATAACGGCGCCCCACCGGGCCGCCCTCAGACAATGGAACCCCTATGTCCCTTGCCTTGATCGCGGCGCTACCATTTTTGGGCGCGCTTTTGCCTGGTTTGATGATCCGTTCGGGCCGCAATGCCTGTGCCATGGTCACCCTGTCGATCACCGGATTGGCGCTGGCCGGATTGCTGCTTAACGCCCCCGCGGTGATGGCTGGCGAGACGCTGACCGAACATTACGCATGGCTGCCCGCGCTGGGGCTGAACGTCAATTTCATGCTCGACGGGCTGGGGTTTCTCTTCGCGCTGATGATCCTCGGCATTGGCCTGTTGATCATCATCTACGCGCGGTTCTACCTGTCCAAAGACGACCCGATGGGCAATTTCTACACCTATCTGCTGCTCTTCCAGGGCGCGATGGTGGGCATTGTTCTGTCGGATAACATCCTGCTTTTGCTGGTGTTTTGGGAGCTGACCTCGCTCTCGTCCTTCCTGCTGATCGGCTATTGGAAGCATCTGCCCGAAGGCCGCCAAGGCGCGCGTATGGCGCTGGCGGTGACCGGCATGGGCGGCTTGGCGATGATCGGGGGGATGCTGATCCTTGGCCAGATCGCGGGCAGCTATGATATCAGCGTGATCCTGACCCAAGGCGAGGCGATCCGCGCGCATGATCTCTATGTGCCGGCGCTGGTGTTGATCCTGCTCGGTGCCTTCACCAAATCCGCGCAATTCCCGTTCCACTTCTGGTTGCCCCACGCGATGGCCGCGCCGACGCCGGTCTCGGCCTATCTGCACTCGGCGACCATGGTTAAGGCGGGGCTCTTCCTGATGGCGCGGCTCTGGCCGGTGCTCTCGGGCACGCCCGAGTGGTTCTGGCTGGTCGCAGGCGCCGGTCTGATCACCATGGTGCTGGGCGCGGTGATTGCGCTGTTCAAGGACGACCTCAAGGCGCTTTTGGCGTTTTCTACGGTCAGCCATCTGGGCCTGATCACCATGCTTTTGGGCATGGGCACGGAATACGCGGCGAAGGCGGCGGTGTTCCACATCATTAACCATGCCACCTTCAAAGCGGCGCTGTTCATGATCGCAGGGATCGTCGATCATGAGGCGGGCACCCGCAATATCCGCTTGCTCGGCGGTTTGCGCAAATTGATGCCGGTGACCTTCACCATTGGCACAATCGGCGCGCTGTCGATGGCGGGGATACCCTTCTTTAACGGCTTCCTGTCAAAAGAGATGATGCTTGAGGCCGCGTGGGATACCAGCACGCTGTTTGCTGTCGTCGCCACCCTGGGCGCGGTGTTCTCGGTGGCCTATTCGTTCCGCTTTGTGGTGCATACCTTCATGGGGCCGGTGCGCAACGACTACCCGATGAAGCCGCATGATCCGGGCTTTGGCATGTGGGCGGCACCGGCGTTTCTGGCGGTATTGGTGGTGCTGATCGGCCTGTTCCCGCAGCAGATGGTCGGCCCCTTTGTCGAGGTGGTCGCGGGCGCGGTCACCGGCGGGCATCCGCATGTGCATCTGGCGCTCTGGCACGGGCTGACGCCGGCGCTCTATATGTCGGCGATCGCGGTGGCGGGGGGCCTCGTGTTCCTTGCGCTGCAACGCAGTCTGGCGCCGCTTTGGGACAATGCCCCACGGCCCGAGGCGAAGGCGATTTTCGACGCGATTGTCGAGGCTGCGGCCCGCGCCGCCAACCGGATCACCGATTCACTGCATGACGGGAAAATCTCGCGCTATCTGGCGGTGTTCACCGTGGTGGTCGTGGCTTACGGCGCTTGGGCCTTCACCGGCGGCACCCATAGCGCGGGCACCCGCGAATTGCTGCCGATCACCTTGGTCGAGTTGATCTTTTTCGTGCTGCTGGTGGTTGCCTGCATCGGCTTGATCCTTGTCCACCGCAAGCGCTTTGTCTCGCTGATCGTGATCTCGATCGTCGGGTTGGTGGTCTCGATGAGCTTTGTGCAGTTCTCCGCCGCCGATCTGGCGCTGACGCAGTTGACCGTCGAGGTGGTAACGGTGATCCTGCTGCTTTTGGCGCTGAACTATATGCCCAAGGAAACGCCGATTGAATCGGGCGGTCTGGCGCGGCTGCGGGACGGGGTGATCGCTCTGGCGGCGGGGGGCGGCGTCGCCGCGCTGGCCTATGCGATCCTCACCCGCGACATGAGCCTGCCGTCGATCTCGGAATACCATGTCGCCAACTCCTATATCGGCGGTGGCGGCAACAATGTGGTCAATGTGATTCTTGTCGATTTCCGCGGCTTTGACACGATGGGCGAGATCATCGTGCTGGGGATCGCCGCTTTGGTGATCTATGCGCTGGTCGAGGTGATCCTGAACGGCGCGGCCTCGCGGCGGTTGATGAACTGGGTGCCCGATATGCCGCAAGCCTATGACCGGCACCCCTTGATGATGGTCGTTGCCACCCGCGTGGCGCTGCCGATTGCGCTGACCGTGGGCGTCTATATCTTCCTGCGCGGGCATAATCTGCCGGGCGGCGGCTTCATCGCCGGTCTGGTGGTGGCGATTGCGCTGCTCACGCAATATATGGCCTCGGGCTTTGCCTGGACGCAGGCGCGGCAGCGGTTTGACTATCATGAGATCATCGCCTCGGGCATCATGATCGCGGTGATGACCGGCGTCGCCAGCCTTGTGCTGGGCTGGAACTTCCTGAGTTCGACCGGCACCTATATCACCATCTGGCCGCTGGAGGAGATCCATCTGACCAGCGCCGTGGCCTTCGATCTGGGCGTGTTCCTGACCGTGGTCGGTGCGGTGCTGCTGGCGCTGGCCAGCCTAAGCCGGATTGGCCGCCGCGCCGGACAAGGGGTCAATCTGACCGCGATGGATGTCGATCCCTCGGCGGAAACTCTCAACACAGAAGGGGAGCGCTGACATGGAGCTGCTTGTCGCTCTTGCCATCGGCATTTTGACCGCAACCGGCGTCTATCTGCTGCTCAGACTGCGCACCTTTCCGGTGGTTCTGGGCCTGTCGCTGCTGACCTATGCGGTGAATGTGTTCATCTTTGCCTCGGGCCGTTTGATGAGCGGCGCGCAGCCGGTTCTGGGCGCCGCCGAGGCGATCACCGATCCGCTGCCGCAGGCGCTGGTGCTGACTGCGATTGTGATTTCCTTCGGGATGACCTCGCTGGTGGTGATCCTTGCGCTGGGATCATTCCTCAACGCGGGCACCGACCGGATCGACATTCAAAAACCGGGCGAAATGCCCGACGCCGGACGCTAAGGGGGCGATGATGGAACATTGGATTGTTGCTCCGGTCGTCATTCCGGCTGTGATCGGCGCGTTGATCGTGATGACCATGCGCTATGACGTGATCTCGCAGCGCGTGGCGGGGCTGGCCTCAAGTATCGCGCTGGTCGCGGTGACCGTGGCGCTGTTGGTGTCGGCGGCCTCGGGCAATGTCGAGTCCTATGAGCTGGGCAGCTGGCAGGCACCCTTCGGCATCGTCTTGGTGCTCGACCGGCTGTCGGCGCTGATGGTCACGGTGACGGCAGTGCTGGGGCTGGCGGTGCTGGCCTATGCGGTGGCCACCGGCTGGGACCAGCGCGGGCGCAATTTCCACGCGCTCTACCAGTTCCAGTTGATGGGGCTGTTCGGCGCGATGCTGACTGGCGATATCTTCAACCTGTTTGTGTTCTTCGAGATCCTGCTGATCGCCTCTTACGGGTTGATGACCCATGGCGGCGGGCGCATGCGGCTGCGCGGCGGCGTGCAATATGTGATGTATAACCTCGCCGGATCGACGCTGTTTCTCTTTGCCCTCGGCACGCTTTATGCGGTTTTTGGCTCGCTGAATATGGCCGATTTGGCCGAGCGCGCGCAGCAATTGCCCGAGGGTGATATGGCGCTGATGCGGGTGACGGCGGCGCTGCTTTTACTGGTCTTCGTGCTCAAGGGCGCGCTTTTGCCGATGCATTTCTGGCTGCCCAACACCTACGCTTTGGCGCCCGCACCGGTCTCGGCGCTGTTCGCGGTGATGACCAAGGTTGGCGCCTATTCGGTGATCCGCGTCTACACGCTGATCTTTCCCGACACGCTGCCGGGGATCGACGGGCTGATCCGCGATGTCTTGCTGCCGGCCTCGCTGATCACCGTCGCGGTGGGCATCATCGGCATTCTCGGCGGGCGAACGCTGGCGCGGGTGGTGTCCTTCTCGGTGATCGGCTCGATGGGCACGCTGTTTCTGGCGGTCTCGACCTTCTCCGAGGCAGGGGTAGCCGCGGCGCTCTATTACCTGATCCATTCCACCTTGGCCGCAGCGGCGCTGTTCCTCATTGTTGACCAGTTGCGCGCTCGGCGCGGGCATTCGGCGCTGCGCGATCAAGCCCCGATGCCGGGGGCAGGGCTGTTGGCGGCGATGTTCTTTGTCGCGGCGATTGCCATGGCCGGTCTGCCGCCGCTCTCGGGGTTTGTTGGCAAGCTCTTGATGCTCAAGGCCTTCTTGGCCGAGGATTGGTGGGTCTGGGGCTTTGCCGTGGTGCTTGGCACCTCGCTGATCGCGCTGGTCGGCTTCTCGCGCGCCGGTTCCACCCTGTTCTGGAAGCCCGAAGATGCCAGCGCCCCCGCGCCCGAACCCTATGAAGCCGAGGCCGGAGCCGCCTCGCCATGGGGCAGGGCGGTTTTGGGCATGGTTTTGGCGCTGATTGTGGCGCTGACCGTTCTGTCGGGGCCGGTGACGCGCTATACTATGGCGACCTCGGCGCAATTGTTCGCGCCGCAGAGCTATATTCTCGCGGTCCTCGGCACGCCGGAAGCGCGCGCCGCACGACTGGCCGCCGATGCCGAGGCCATGGCCGGACATGCCGCAGACCATGGTGATGACACAGAGCATGGCGACGATGCAGGCCATGAGGCCGAGGATCACGGCCCGGATCACGACGCCGAAACGCCAGCCACCACGCAGGAGGGTCACTGACATGCGCGCGCGCTTTTTACCCCATCCGCTGCTCAGCTTTACGCTGTTCATCGTCTGGCTGCTGCTGGCCAATTCCCTGTCGATCAACTCGATAGTCTTTGCCGCGATCCTCGGCATCCTGATCCCGGTGTTCACCCAGCCCTATTGGCCGGATATGCCCACGCTCTCGCGGCCCGGCGGGATGCTCGCCTATGCGGGGATCGTGATTTATGACATCGTGGTGGCCAATATTCAGGTGGCGCTGATCGTGTTGTTCAAACCGCGCGCGCAATTGCAACCGGCTTGGGTCACCGTGCCTCTGGACATCCGCAGCCCCGAGGCGATCACCATGCTGGCGGGCACTATCACATTGACGCCGGGCACCGTGTCTTGCGACCTGACCGAAGACGGCCGCGCGATCCTCGTCCATTGCCTGCATGCGCCCGACCCCGAGGGCGTCAGCGCCGAGATCAAATCCCGCTACGAGCGCCGCCTCAAGGAGATTTTCGAATGATCGCCTATGCTTTGACCTTCGCGATATCCGCCTTTGGCCTTGGCCTTTTGCTGAACCTCTGGCGGGTGATTTCCGGCCCCGATCACAGCGACCGGATACTGGCGCTCGACACGATGGTGATCAACGCCATCGCCCTGTTGATCCTGCTTGGCATCACTCTGGGCACGACGATCTTCTTCGAGGTCTCGATGCTCTTTGCCCTCGTCGGCTTTGTCTCCACGGTCTCCTATTGCCGCTTTTTGCTGCGCGGCGATATCATCGAATGAAAGGGGCGCGCCATGCCATTCTGGGTTGAACTGACGGTGACGGTATTCTTGGTGATTGCGGGGGTGTTCGGCTTTGTCGGCTCTTACGGGTTGATCAAATTGCCCGATCCGATGAGCCGTTTGCACGCGCCGACCAAGGCGACGACTCTGGGCGTCGGCGGGGTGTTGATTGCCTCGATGGTCTATTTCTACGCCACTACTGGACGGATCTCGGCGCATGAGCTGATGGTCACGCTGTTCTTGCTGCTGACCGCGCCGATCACCGCGCTGTTCATCGCCAAGGTGCATCTGCATCTGCGCAAAACCCCCAAGGACCTGCCCTCGGCCGGCGAAGGCAGCGGTTGGGCCAGCTATACCGCCGCAGGCCCGGCGCGCGGGGTGCGCGATTTCCCGCGCCAGCCCGAAGAGCCTGCGCCCGCCCCCGCGACACCGCGTTGAGATCCGGCGCGAAATGGTTTTCGCGAGCTAAGTTTTCGTGTAACACTGTCGCGGTCGCCCGGGTTGGGGGCGGCGACAGGGTAAAGCTTTGTGTGGGATGCGGATCAGATTGATGCTCTGACCGAAGTCGTTGTGCGGCGGCTTTTGGTCGAGGGCGGCACAGCGCGGGCGCTTGCCGCCGAGATCGCTGGGCAATTGGCGGCCGAGACCCCTGAATTGCCCGGATTGGCGCTGGCCCTGCCGTTCACCCTTGCGGCTGGCGGGATCGAGGACATGCTCGGCGCCGGCCATCAAGCCTATGCCGCCGCGGTGGACGCCTGGCGCGTCTCGGCCTTGCTCGGGGCCGAGGTTCTGGGCCTGCAAGCGATGACGCAGGCGCCGGTATCGGTGGCTGACCTCAACGCGCATTGGCGGTCCTGCGGGGTGTTTGCGGCCTGAAGCGGGCTTTTGAACCGTGGGTGGCTGACAAGTCTCGTAGAAGCTATCGGCTGAAACCTTTGCGCAAAATTAGGCACGAAGGGACGCGCCCGACCCTGGGTGGGCGCATGCTCCCGATCCACAACGCGCAGCGCTACAAAGCTGTTTTGTCAGGCGAGCCGCGACTGGCATCGCCATGCGCCCTCCCGGGGGGAGGGCGCCTTGGCGATGTCGTCCATCGCTCAATCGACCCCGAGGCTTGTGAGCGCGCGCATTGCCCAGCCGGACCCGGCGCCCACCCAGGATCGGGCGCGTCCCTCTGCGCTTTACACCAACCTCACGCCGTCGGCGCGTCGCGGGTTTTCAGCAGGTCGCGGATTTCGGCCAGCAGCTCTTCCTGCGTCGGGCCCGCGGGTTCTGCCGGAGCCTCGGGCGCCGCCTCTTCTTCACGCTGTGCCGCGTCCTTAACCTTGTTCACGCCGCGCACCAGCATGAATACCACCCATGCGATGATCAGGAAGTTGATCACCGCCATGATGAACGACCCATAGGCAAAGATCGCGGCCCCGGATTCGCGCGCCACCTCAAGGCTGGTGTTGACCGGCACCGCACCCGAAAGCACGATGAAACGGTCGGTAAAATCCACCCCGCCGGTAAACAGCCCGATGATCGGATTGATCAAATCGGCGACCATGGATTTAACAATCGCGGTGAAAGCGGCGCCGACGATAATCCCGACCGCCATATCCATGACATTGCCGCGCGCGATGAAGTCTCTGAAATCTTTGAGCATAGTGCCTGTCCTTATGTCCCGTTTACCCGTGCCAGTGCGGCGAAACGCCATGCCGACTGGCGGTTTTTACATGTAACGCCAGAGCCGGAGCCCGCGGTGCACCTTATTTTCTTGCCCTGTGTGCAGCGGGTTAATCAAGATGAAACTCGTAATCGCAGGCTTTATCACCGGCTTTCGCGCGCAGGTGTCGTAAGGGAATGCAGCGAATCCTCGTCTCGTCAGCGATTGCCGCCTATACTCCGCGCCGCACGACCGGGGCCTTCCGTAGGGCAGGGGCAGCTCAGAGAGCCCAGCTTGCCGGTTTTTCACCCTGTTTTGCTCAGTTTGCGGGCAGCTATCCGGGCCCGACTGCCCAAAGCGTGACCGGAAAGCCCGCGCACCGCTTCACCTGCTGCTGCGACCTCGGGCAGCATTGCAAATCGCCCCGCGCCTGTGGCAAGAGGGGGAGATAAATCCAGACGGAGCCTCTTTGATGCCTGATTTCGCCGCTCGCCGCACCATGATGGTTGACACGCAAGTGCGTCCTTCGGATGTCACCAAACTGCCGATCATCGAGGCTATGTTGACCATCCCGCGTGAGCGTTTCGTGCCCGGTTCGCTGACCGAGGCCGCCTATGTCGGCGAGAACCTGCAACTGGGCGGCGGACGTGTGCTGCTGGAACCGCGCACCCTCGCCAAGATGTTGGATATGCTGGACATTCGCCTTGACGACATGGTGCTCGATGTGGCGGCAGCAACCGGCTATTCCAGCGCTGTGATCGCCCGTATGGCCGAGGCGGTGGTGGCGGTCGAACCCGTCGCCGCGCTGGCCGATGACGCCGAATCCGCGCTTGACGCCGAGAGCATCAGCAATGTGATCCTCGAGCGTTCGGCCGCCAATGAAGGCGCCGCCGCGCATGGCCCATATGACGCGATCATCGTGCAGGGCGGTGTCGAGGTCTTCCCCGAGGCGCTCGCCGGTCAACTCAAGGACGGGGGCCGCGCCGCGGTCATGTTCCTCGAGGGCAATCTGGGCGTCGTGCGTCTGGGTATCAAAACCAAGGGCACGATCCATTGGCGCGATATGTTCAACGCCAATGCGCCGCTGCTCGACGGGTTTGCGGCAACCCGAGAATTCGCATTGTGAGCGGTTGGCCGTCAGCACCCAAAGACGCTTTCGGCATGCCACGGGGCTGGCTGGCCAAAACTAGATATATGGAGACGATATGGGCTTTCTGATTCGGATGCGAACAGTCGCCCGCGCGGCGGTTCTTGGCGTTGGTCTGTCGGGGCTGGCGGCTTTCTCGGCGCAGGCCGAGACGCTGGCTGACGCGCTGGTTGCGGCCTACCAGAACTCCAATCTGCTGGACCAGAACCGCGCGCTCTTGCGGGCCAGCGATGAGGATGTGCAGCAGGCGATCGCGGCGCTCGGACCGGTGGTTGAATTCGTCTCTACGGCGATGGCGAACCGGGGCACTTCGACCGGCTATTCCACCACCTATTCGATGAATTTCGCGCTTTCCGTCAGCGCAACCCTGTTTGATTTCGGCCGGAGCCGGATGGCAGTCGAGGCCACCCGCGAGCAGGTGCTCTCGGCCCGTGCCGGTCTGGTCGCGGTCGAGCAAAACGTGCTGTTTGACGCGGCGCAGGCCTATATGTCGCTGTTTTCCGAGATGCAGACCGTCGAGTTGCAACGTAACAGCGTGTCGGTGATCGAAGAGCAATTGCGCGCCGCCCGCGAGCGGTTCGAGCTGGGCGATTCGACCCGCACCGATGTGGCGATTGCGCAGGCCCGTCTGGCCGCGGCGCGCTCGGGACTGGCGGCGGCACAGGGCAATGTTGCAGTCGCGCGCGAGCAGTTCAACCTTGTCGTCGGGCGCTATCCGGGCAGCCTGCGGCAACCGCCGCGCCTGCCGACCCTGCCGTCCTCATTGGCGGCGGCACAGGATATCGCGCGGCGCTTTCACCCCGCGATCACTCAGGCTCAGCATCAGGTGACCGCCGCGGATCTCGCCACCGAGATTGCCGGAACCCAGCGTATGGGCACGGTGACCGGCGGGCTGACGGCGCAATCCACGATCATTGGCAGCTCCTCTGACACCGACAGCCTGTCGGCGAATATGCGCTATGCGGTGCCGATCTATAACGGCGGGCGGCTTAATTCGGCCGAGCGGCAGGCGGTGGCCCGCGGCGAGGCGCAGCGCGCCGCGCTCCATCAGATGGTGGCCACTGTGCAACAGGCGGTGGCAGCGAATTGGTCGCAATTGCAGGTGGCGCGGGCAACTCTGGCGGCGGGTGACCTGCAGATCGAAGCCTCGCAATCGGCCTATGATGCGGTGCGCGCCGAGGTGGAACTCGGTTCACGCACCACGCTCGACCTGCTCAACGCCGAGCAAGAGCTTCTTGATGCCCGTTCGGCGCGGATACAGGCTTCGACCACGGTGCAGGTCGCCGCCTATGCGCTGCTCAATTCGATGGGGCAAATGACCGTCGAGGCGCTGCGTCTGGGCATCCCGACCTATGATGTCGAGGCTTACGGCGCCGGCCTGCGCGGTGGCTCGCCGCGCGCGACCCCCTCCGAGCAAAGCATCCGGCTTGACCGCATTATGGGGCGCCATACCACGAGCCCTTGATCGGGAGTTGTTTCGTAACCTTTCAGCGGGTATCCTAGACGGCAAAACACAGGTAATTCGAGCGAGACTTCGGGCATGTCGGACGCAATGACCAATCGAGAAATCGAAGATGTGCTGACGTCGATCCGTCGGCTTGTCGCACAAGAGGGCAGCGAACCGCCCGCGACCGGTCGCCTGATCCTGACCGAAGCGCAGCGGATCAACGCCGCCACGGCAGCGAATACCGACAGCATTGAGCCGCGTGACGTGGCAGCACCGCAAGCGCCGGACCACCCCGTGCGCCCCGCGGCGCCCGAGGCACCGTCAGCCCAGTCTACACCGGCGACACCGGCAACCGAGTTCACCGCCGCAATGCTCAGAGGCGCGCCGTCCGCTAGTTCTGAACCCGCGCTGCAATTGGGCGACGCAGCACCCGCGCCTGACTTTGTGGCCGGGGCCGCAGCTGCCGATGAGGCGGGGGAAGTCTCTGACACAACCAGTGAGGACAGCGCCTCGGGCCTCCCCGTGCCCGATTTCGGCATGCTCGAAGCGACGATTGCCGAATTGGAAGCCGCCGTCTCCGCCAGTGGCGAGACATGGGAGCCGGACACCGAAACCGGCGAGGCGCCGCGCCCCTCGAATGTCACCGACCTCTATGGCCGCCTGACCTTCGCGCGCGGCAATAACGCGCCGATCTCTCTGGCCGAGGATCAAACCCCCGCACCTCAAAAAGCACCTGAAGACGCGCCCACTGGTGACGCCAGCACCACGACAGACGGGGCAGCGGCAAGTTTCACCCATCACAGCGCCGAGGCTGCCGCTCCGCAGGCGCGCGGGCCCGAGAATGCGCCGGAACTAGACCACCCGTCTGAGCCCGAAGTCGCGCCCGAAGCCCCGATGGAGACCGACGCAACCGCCGCCGACCCAACCGCAACTGCAGGGGCGCAAGCCTCGACTGCAGAGTCTGAATTCTCCGCCGCGGATGACGATACCTTTGTGGATGACCCCGGAGACACGATCATCGACGAAGACACCCTGCGCGTTGTCGTGGCACAGATCGTGCGCGAGGAATTGCACGGGCAATTGGGCGAACGCGTCACCCAGCAAATTCGCAAACTGGTGCGCGCCGAGATCGCCAAGGCCCTGGAGGGCCGCGATTTTCTCTAAGCCCTGCGCCGGTTGATCGGGCGAAAGCAAGGGGGTTTTCCACCCCCTTGGACCCCCGGAAGATATTTAAGGCACAAAGATGGGCAGGGAAGGCCAGCGCTCAATGCGTGGCTCCGTGAGCATTTGCCGGATTCGGTGCGGCAGACAGTGCGGCGCAAATGCTGTCGCGCCGGTTGATGGCTGCAATTCAACCCAACCTGCCCAATGCAAAACGCCGCCCGATGAGGGGCGGCGTTTGCTGTTTTGGGGGCGGTGATCAGAGCAGGGTTTTGGCTTGCTCAACCACGTTCTCGGCGGTGATGCCGAATTCCTCATAGAGCCGCTCGGCAGGGGCCGAGGCGCCAAAGCTGGACATGCCGACGAAGGCCGATTTGCGCGCGCGCTCACCGAGCAGATACTGGTCCCAGCCACCGGCGCGAACACCGGCCTCAATGCCCACCCGTACCGGACCGGCGGGCAGCACGCGCTTGCGGTAGCTCTCGGGCTGGGCGTTGAACAACTCCATCGAGGGCAGCGAAACCACGCGGGTGCCAATGCCCTCGGCCTGCAGCAACTCGCGGGCTTTGAGCGCGATCTCCACCTCGGAACCGGTAGCAATCAGGATCACCCGACGCTTGCCCTCGGCATCGGCCAGCACATAGCCGCCCTGCGCCGAGAGGTTCTTCGAGGTATGGGTGCCGCGCACCGGCGCCAGACCCTGACGGCTGAGCGAGATCACCGACGGCGTGGTTTTCTGCTGCAGCGCCAGCTCCCAGACCTCGGCGGTTTCGACCAGATCGGCGGGGCGGAAAACCAGCGTGTTCGGCGTCGCGCGCGAGATCGCCAGATGTTCGACCGGCTGGTGGGTCGGTCCGTCTTCGCCCAGACCAATCGAGTCGTGGGTCATCACATAGACCACCGGCACACCCATCAGCGCGCTCAGGCGCATCGCGGGGCGGGCGTAATCGGTGAAGGCCATGAAGGTGCCGCTATAGGGGCGGATGCCGCCATGCAGCGCCAGACCGTTCATCGCCGAGGCCATGCCGTGCTCGCGAATGCCCCAATAGACATAACGCCCGCCACGGTTGTCGGTCTCGAACATGCCCAGATCATCGGTCTTGGTGTTGTTCGAGCCGGTCAGATCCGCCGAGCCGCCCATGGTGTCGCTGACAATCGGGTTGATCGCCTTGAGCACGACTTCCGAGGCCGCGCGGCTGGCCATTTTCTTGGGCGCATCGACGGCGGTCTTTTTGACCTTGCGGATCGCGGCGGGCAGGCGGGCGGGCAGATCGCGGGCGAAGATACGGGCGAACTCGGCCTGTTTGGTGGCCGAAAGCGCCGAGAGACGCTCTTGCCAAGCGGCACGGGCTTCTGCACCGCGGCTGCCGATGGCTTCCCAGGCGGATTTGATATCGGCGGGGATCACGAAGGGCCCATGCTCCCAGCCGTAAACCGCGCGGGTGTCGGCGATCAATTGCGCATCGGTCAGCGCGCCGTGGCCCTTGGAGGTGTCCTGCGCCGAAGAGCCCAAGGCGATATGGGTTTTACAGGCGATCATCGCCGGACGCTTGCTGGCCTTGGCGGCAGTGATCGCGCGGTCGATATCCGCCGGATCATGGCCGTCGCAGTCAAACACATCCCAGCCCGAAGCGGCAAAACGCGCGCGCTGGTCGGTGATATCCGAGAGCTCGACCTTGCCGTCAATGGTGATGCCATTGTCATCCCAAAGCACGATCAGTTTCGACAACTGATGACGTCCGGCAATGCCGATCGCCTCTTGGCTGACGCCCTCCATCAGGCAGCCGTCCCCGGCGATCACATAGGTGTGGTGATCCTGGATCTTGGCGCCCCAACGCGCCCGCAGATGCTCTTCGGCCATGGCGAAACCGACCGCATTGGCGATCCCCTGACCCAAGGGGCCGGTGGTGGTCTCGAGACCTTTGGCATGGCCGTATTCCGGATGACCGGCGGTGATCGCGCCCCACTGGCGGAAGTTCTTGATCTGCTCGAGGGTCATATCCTCATAGCCGGTCAGATGCAGCAGCGCATAGATCAGCATCGAGCCGTGACCCGCCGACAGAATGAACCGGTCGCGGTCTTCCCAATCGGGGGCGGCGGCGTCGAATTTCAGGTGATTTTGAAACAGCACCGTGGCGACATCGGCCATGCCCATCGGCATGCCCGAGTGGCCCGAGTTGGCGGCGGCAACGGCGTCGAGCGCCAAAACGCGGATTGCGCAGGCAAGGCGCCAGTGTTCGGGGTGCTGGGCTTGAAGAGAAGCGATATCCATGGCTGCGGTCCTTCATAGATGCTGGGTTAGCGCGGTCATATCAGGCTATGATGCGAGTTCAAGCGCGGCACGGGTGTGATCGGTTGGAATGCTGGGGTTTTCGCCCTATTCTTACCAAAAATGGCCATCTTTGCGCGAATCAGTGATTCGGGGCAGGGACAGGGCCACGTTTGAGGAGAGAAGCATGAGCGATCTGGCCCCGGTTGAACGTCGGCTATCGGACGCGTTGGAAAGGATTGCCTACCAGCTTGAGAAAGGCCCGGCAGTGGGCGGTGCCGCGCGCGGTGCGGTTTTCGGCTTGGGTGCAAAGCCAGAGGCGGCACCGGACCCCGAGCAGGCGGCGACGATTGCCAGTCTGCGCGAGGCGCTGGAAAAGGAACGCTCGGCCAATGCGCAACTCAGCGAGCGGGTGCATCAGGTCAAACAGCGGCAGGAAACCACCATCGCCCAGCTTGAGCGGCGTCTGGCGCGGCTGACCGAACAGCTGGACCTGCAAAGCCTCGAGATGCTGCGGCTCAAAAAGGCCAATGCCAAGCTGATGACGGCAAACTCGGGGCTGCGCGAGGCGCAGATCGAGGCGTTTCCGGATGCGACATTGATCAACAAGTCGATCTCGGCGGAACTTGAGGCGCTGCAGGCCGAACGCCGCGCCGAGATGGCCGAGATGGAAGAAATCCTTGCCGAATTGAAGCCGCTGCTTGCGGCCGAAGCGCAGTAACACAGGGGGCACGGATGCACGAAGAAACCATTGAAATCGGCGGCAAGAGCTTTGAGGTCGCCTGTCAGGCGGGCGAAGAGGATTACCTGCGCGCCGCCGCCGCCATGCTCGACACCGAAGCGCGGACCCTGATCGGGCAGATCGGGCGCCTGCCGGAATCGCGGATGCTGTTGATGGCGGGGCTGATGCTGGCGGATAAAACCGCCGGTGCCGAGGACCGCGTGCGGGCGCTGGAAACCGAACTGGCCGCCGCGCAGGGCGAAATCGAGCGGCTCAAGTCCAGCCCGCGCGAAAGGGTCGAAGTGCCGGCGGTGCCGAAAGCGGCGATCGAGAGCCTCTCGGAACTTGCCGCACGGGCGGAATCGCTGGCGGATCAGTTGGAAGAGCACGGCTGAGGCGTCGCTAATCCGTTAGGCCCGTGGGAACCACGGGCCGCGCCCGACCCTCCCCCCGGGAGGGCGCATTGGCGATGCCATTCGCCGCGCAACCGGTATCGATGCTTTTGAGGGCACCGCGCTGTTTACAACATGTCTGCGCCCACCCAGGGTCGGGCGCGACCCTTTACGCTCTGCACAGAAGGCGAGTACTGGCTTTTGAGCATTCGCGATTGAGGGGTGTATCACCAAACGCAAAAGGCCGCCCGAAGGCGGCCTTTGTCATCTCGCGAACCCGCGCTCAGGCGTTGGCTTCGCGGATTTTCTCGGCGGCTTCCTTGTCATAGGTCACGCCGCTGGTCTCGAACAACTGGTCCAACTCGCCCGAAAGCGTCATCTCGGTGATGATATCGCAGCCGCCGACGAATTCGCCTTTGACATAGAGCTGCGGGATCGTCGGCCAGTCCGAGAAATCCTTGATCCCCTGCCGCACCGCTTCGTCGGCCAGCACATTGACGTCCATATACTCGACGCCCATGAAGTTCAGCACTCCGGCCACGCGGCTGGAAAACCCGCACTGCGGCATGGTTTTGGTGCCTTTCATGAACAATACGACCGAATTTGCGTCGACGGTATCTTTGATCTGCTGTTCAGCGCTCATGAATTCTCTTTCAGTTTGAGCGGCGACCGGCTTGGTGCGCCTGGGTTCCGAAGGGCCAGACCAATGTCTGGGAAGGGGGGCGGCAAGGGCTGACAGCGGGCTTGCCGGAGTTTGTGACTTGCGAGGTAATCCTCGCGGTGCCGCAAGACAAGGTTGGATCGCGCAATCCGTTAGCAGACAGGCGGGTTGATCCCTTGCGCCGCCTATGGCTTGCGCATCCGGTTTAGTCGGGCGCCGCGGTGGTCAGCGCCAAAGCGTGCAATTCGCCTTGTGAGCCGTCCATTTTGCCCTTCAGGGCGGCATAGACCGCGCGTTGCTGTTGCACGCGGTTCTTGCCGCGGAAGCTTTCGTCTATGACCTCCGCCGCATAGTGGTTTCCGTCTCCGGCAAGATCAGTAATTGTGACCTTTGCCTGCGGAAACGCATCCTTCAGCAGCGTTTCAAGTTCAGTCAGGGTGATGGCCATGCAGGGTCTCCGTATAAAGTTAACACAGATGTAGAACCCGCGCCGCTTGCGTGCAAGTGGCTGGCGGCTAAACATAGGCGCGCAACGCCTGCAGGAAGGCTTTGGTGCGCTGCATATGATCACTGTCCTGGAACGCCGCCAGAAGCTCTGGCGTCCAGCCCGCGGGCGGGTGATAGGCGGTGATCAGCGCCTCGCATTCTTGCGCCAGCGCCTCGGGAAGCGGCAGGCGCCGCGCGACCAGCAGTAGCTCCAGATCGCGGTGGATCTGCCGCATGATCCTGAAGGCCGTGGCCATCGGGGCCAGCAACTCGGGCTGCTCACGCCAGTTGCGCCCGGCGAATACCTCTTGCGTCACCCGCTGTCCGGCACCGAGGCAATCGTAGCGGGCACAGCCGCCAAAGCCTTTGTTCTCAAGGGTCTCGTGGATCGTGCAAGCGAATTGACGGTCCAGATTGGGGCAGGGGGTCTGCGCCGCTTTGTCGAGCGCAAAGTCCTCGCCCCGATCAAATGCCAGCGCCATACAGCAAAGGGCGGCGCAGGCGGAGCAATCGGATTTGAACTCGGGAATCGCTGTCATCCGCGCCGTTGTGCACAGAGATACAGCGCCCTGCAAGTGGGGAATCCCCGCGATCCGCCGCGCTCAAAGGCCTGCGGATCGCGGGGGTTTTCCCCGTCGCGCGCGGGCTCAGTCGAAGGCGGCGCCAAAGCTGCTGCGGTAGGCCTGCGACAAACCGTCCAGCGGCGCAGAGCTGCTGCCCATCGAGACCGTGGTGCCGCCAAAACGGCCCACCGATTGCAGTGGCACACCGGCTTTCGAGGCGGCGACCATCAGCGCCTCGGCAGCATCGAACCGGCAGGCGATCAGATAGCGGCCCTGATCCTCGCCGAACAGAAAGGCGGTGTCTGCGGAATCGAGGGTGATCCCCAGCCCCGCCGCCTCGGCCATTTCAAACGCCGCCAGCGCCAGACCGCCGTCCGAGAGATCGCTCGCTGCGGCGATCCATTCACGGTTGTCGCGCAGGAATTCCCCATGCCGGCGCTCGGCCTGCAGATCGACATGGGGCGCGTCGCCGTCTTCGCGGTTGAACACCTCGGCGAGCAGGGCGCTTTGGCCCAGATGGCTGCCGTCGCCGCCAATCATCAGGGCGAAATCACCCTCGGCGGGATGGCCGGCGATCAGTTCGTCCAGATTTTCAATCAGCCCCACGGCGCCAATCGTCGGCGTCGGCAGAATACCCTCGCCATCGGTCTCGTTATAAAGGCTGACATTGCCCGAAACGATCGGCATATCCAGCGCCGCACAGGCTTCGCCGATGCCTTTGATCGCGCCGACCAATTGGCCCATGATCTCGGGTTTCTCGGGGTTGCCGAAGTTCAAATTGTCGGTGGTGGCCAAGGGGCGCGCGCCCACTGCCGAGAGGTTGCGGTAGGCTTCGGCGACCGCCTGCTTGCCACCCTCAACCGGATTTGCCTTGACATAACGGGGGGTTACATCGCTGGTGAAGGCAATCGCCTTATCGGTGCCATGGATCCGCACCACACCGGCGCCCAGACCCGGTGCGCGCACCGTGTCGCCCATCACCATATGGTCGTATTGCTCATAGACCCAGGCTTTATGCGCGTAATTCGGGCTCGAGACCAGCGCCGTCAGCGCATCCACCGGATCAACCTGCGGCACCGCGTCCATCTCTTCGGCGGGCGGGGTTTCAATCCACGGGCGGTCGTATTCCGGTGCGCTCGACGAGAGTTCCGAGAGCGGCAGATCGGCCATCACCTGTTCGCCGTGCAGGATCAGGAAGCGGTCCTCCGGGATGGTCTCGCCGACAATGGCGAAATCCAGATCCCATTTTTCAAACACCGCGCGGGCCTCGGCCTCTTTATGCGGGTGCAGCACCATCAACATGCGCTCTTGGCTCTCCGAGAGCATCATCTCATAGGCGGTCATCGCCTCTTCGCGCTGCGGCACATCGTTAAGCTGCAGCTTGATGCCCAAACCGCCCTTATCGCCCATTTCCACCGCCGAACAGGTCAGACCCGCCGCGCCCATATCCTGAATCGAGATCACCGCGCCGGTCTGCATCAGCTCCAGCGTCGCCTCCATCAGGCGCTTTTCGGTGAACGGATCGCCGACCTGCACTGTCGGGCGCTTGTCCTCGATGGTGTCGTCGAATTCCGCCGAGGCCATGGTCGCGCCGCCAACCCCGTCGCGGCCGGTTTTGGCACCAAGATACACCACCGGCATGCCGACACCCGAGGCCGCCGAATAGAAAATCTGGTCCGCTTCGGCCAATCCGGCAGCAAAGGCGTTGACCAAGCAATTGCCGTTATAGGCGGGGTGAAACCGCACTTCGCCGCCGACATTGGGCACGCCAAAGCAGTTGCCATAGCTGCCGATGCCCTCGACCACACCCTTGACCAGATGCGCGGTTTTCGGGTGGCTGGTCTCGCCAAACGACAGCGCATTCATCGCCGCTATCGGCCGCGCGCCCATGGTGAAAACATCGCGCAGAATACCGCCGACGCCGGTCGCAGCCCCCTGATGCGGCTCGATATAGGAGGGGTGGTTGTGGCTCTCCATCTTGAAGATCAGCGCCAGCTTCTTGCCGTCCGGCCCCTCGCCAATATCGATCACACCGGCATTCTCACCGGGGCCGCAAATCACCTGCGGGCCCTCGGTCGGCAGGGTGCGCAGCCATTTCTTCGAGGATTTATACGAGCAATGCTCGTTCCACATCGCCGAGAAGATACCAAGTTCGGTAAAGCTCGGCTCGCGACCGATGATTTCAAGAATACGCTCGTATTCATCGGGCTTGAGCCCATGTGCAGCGATCAGGTCGGGGGTGATAGCGGGGTCTGTCATGTCGATTTTCCCAAGGGCAGCAAGGTTGCGGCGGTCATATAGGCTGAAGCGCCGAAGGGAAAGACCCACTGTCACCTCGAGCCCTGACTTAGGGGAAAGCAGCGGGCAGCAAGGCCACGCGCGCGCGCGGCAGGTAGATCACGCGTTGATTTTGGACGTATGCGGGCGGTTTTGACGCAGGTGGACCGCCGCGCGGAAATCCGGCGCAGACCGGCACTATCGCATAATGCGAAAAAAAGGCCGAGCAGATGCTCGGCCATAAGTCCAACAGGGAGGTTAAGATACAGGCAATTGCCGTGTATCTTAGGCTTCTAGATAGATCAGCCACTTCGATCTTTCAAGAAAATCTTGGCTGCGCAGGTGACATACCCGAGATGCGTTGCGCGCATAACTCACTATTGGCGCGTTTCGGCAAGGTTTCGCCTATTGTAGCGCGTTCGCGCTGCGGTTGCGGCGATAGGCGATAATCCCCTCCATGACAAAATCGCGAAATGCCATGATCCGCTTGGATTGGCGCAATTCCTCGGGGTAGGCCAGATAGACCGGCACTTCGGCGCTTTCGACATCTGGTAGCACACGCACAAGATTCGGGAAGTCCTCGGTCAGGTAATCGGGCAGCAAACCGATGCCGAGATTGTTCACCACCGCCTGCAGCACGCCAAAGTAATTGTTGATCGTAAACGACGACGAGGGCGAGAGACTGTTGAGTTCGCGCACCAGCGCCGCGCCCGCCGAGACCTGCGGCGCATTCGCCGCCTGAGAGATCAGGCGGAAATTCGCGATATCGGCCAGCGAGGAGGGGGTGCCATTTTCCTTCAGGTATTCCGGCGCCGCATAAAGCCGCATACGCACGCCCATCAGCCGCTTGCGGATCAGATCGGCCTGACTCGGCTCTTTCATCCGGATCGCGATATCGGCCTCGCGCATCGGCAGGTCCAGCACCCGCTCTTCGAGCATCAGGTCGATTTTCAGATCGGGATATCGCTCATAAAGCGCGGGCAGTCGCGGCGCCAGCCAAAGGGTGCCGAAACCGGTGGTGGTGGTCACGCGCAATTCGCCAAACACCTCTTCTTCGCTGTCCCGGATCCGCGCCGAGGCGGTTTCCAGGTTTTTCGACATTTTGCGCGTCGCCTCGAACAGCAACTCGCCCTGTTCGGTCAGGATCAACCCGCGCGCATGGCGGTGAAATAGCGTCGTTCCCAGCGATTCCTCAAGGCCGCGGATCTGGCGGCTGACCGCAGACTGGCTCAAGGCCAAGACATCACCGGCATGTGTCAGACTGCCCGCATCCGCCACCGCGTGAAATATTCTAAGCTTGTCCCAATCGGTCACGGTGTCTGTTCGATCCTCGCATCATCAATCTGCATATTATATCTGGGGTCTTGTAAGGCACCCGCGCCCGTCCTCCAAGCAAAGTTTAGTGAACTCTTGCAGCTTTCAAGGGGCAGAATCGGAATGGATTTCCCTCGGCGCAGGATTTATGTGACAACAAAGCCGCGCAGCTAAGGCGCGGGCAGCAAGCGGATCAGAGGCAAAACATGGCGGTTGGCGTTTTCGATTCAGGATTGGGGGGGCTGACGGTGCTTGACGCCTTGCTGCGCAAGCTGCCCGAGGTGCCTTTCGTGTATTTGGGCGATAATGCCCATGCGCCCTACGGTGTGCGCGATGCCGAGGATATCTATGCGCTGACCTGCGCCGGTGTCGAGCGGCTGTTTGACGCGGGCTGCGATCTGGTCATTCTGGCCTGTAACACCGCCTCGGCGGCAGCTTTGCGTCGAATGCAGGAAAGCGGCTGGATCCCCGAGGGCAAGCGCGTGCTCGGCGTGTTCGTGCCGCTGATCGAGGCCCTGACCGAGCGTCAGTGGGGCGACAACAGCCCGCCGCGCGAGGTCGCGATCAAACATGTGGCGCTATTTGCCACCCCCGCCACCGTCGCCAGCCGCGCCTTCCAGCGCGAATTGGCCTTTCGCGCGATTGGCGTCGATGTCGAGGCGCAGCCCTGCGGCGGTGTCGTCGATGCGATCGAGGACGGCGATATGATCCTTGCCGAGGCGCTGGTCCACAGCCATGTGCAGGCGCTGCACCGGCGGATGCCGAAACCCGAGGCGGCGGTTCTGGGCTGCACCCATTACCCCTTGATGGAAGAGGCGTTTCGCGCCGCGCTTGGCGCAGATGTCGAGGTCTACTCTCAGCCCGATCTCGTTGCCGACAGTCTTGCCGATTACCTCACGCGCCATCCCCATATGCTGGGCGAGGGCACCGAGGGCGGCTATCTGACCACCGGCGATCCCAATGCCGTGGGCCATAAAGCCACCACGTTTTTGCGACGACGCATTCCGTTCCAAGCCGCCTGATTTGCAGGCGAAACCGGCCCCCATACCGGCACAGATATTTCGCGCGCCGCCAGCTGCGGCAATTACACCCGTTGTCCGGCGCGCGTAGTCCACTTATGTCACCCCCAATGGGAGTATCTCATGACACATAACGTCGCTATTCTGGGCGCGAGCGGCTATACCGGCGCCGAGCTCGTGCGGATCATCGCCACCCACCCGAACCTGCGGATTGCCGCGCTGTCCGCCGACCGCAAGGCCGGTCAGGCGATGGGCGCGGTCTTCCCGCATCTGCGCCATCTCGACCTGCCGATGCTGACCAAGATCGAAGACATTGATTTCGGCGATATCGAACTGGTGTTCTGCGCGCTGCCGCATGGGCTCAGCCAAGCGATTGTGCGCGATCTGCCGCGGTCGGTGAAAGTCGTCGATCTGGGCGCTGATTTCCGGCTGCGCAGCACCGAGGATTACAAGCGCTGGTATGGGCTTGATCACGCGGCGCCCGAGATGCAGCCCGAAGCGGTCTACGGTCTAACCGAATTCTACCGCGAGCCGATCCGGCAGGCGCGCCTCGTCGCCGGCACCGGCTGCAACGCCGCCACCGTGCAATTCGCCCTGCGCCCCTTGATCAAAGCCGGGGTCATCGACTTTGACGACATCATCTGCGACCTGAAAAACGGCATCTCCGGTGCTGGCCGCTCGCTCAAGGAAAACATGTTGTTTGCCGAGCGTTCCACCGACGTGATGGGCTATAGCATTGGCGGCAAGCACCGGCATCTGGGCGAGCTGGATCAGGAATTCACCATGATCGCGGGCCGCAAACTCGAGATCATGTTCACCCCGCATCTGGTGCCGATCAACCGCGGCATCCTCGCCACCTGCTACGTCAAAGGCGAGGCCGAGGGCATTCACGCCGCCCTTGCCAAACGCTACGCCGATGAGCCCTTCCTGAATGTTCTACCCTTTGGCGAGGCCCCCTCGATGGGCAATGTCACCGGCTCGAACTTTTGCCATATCGGCGTGATCGGCGACCGTAAGGCAGGCCGCGCGACGGTGATTGCGACGCTCGACAACCTCAACAAAGGCTCCTCGGGACAGGCGGTGCAAAACGCCAATCTGATGCTGGGCCTTGACGAGACCGAGGGCCTGATGCTGGCGCCGGTCTTCCCTTAACCAAACACCACAGCGGCGGGGGATCCCCCCGCTGCAACACCCTCGGAGAGGTCACATGGCCGGACTGAAAAGCCTCAAGAAACGTCGTCGCATCCAGATCATCGTGGTCGCTGCACTGGCCTTGTCGCTGTCCACCGGTCTGATCGGCTATGCGATGCGCGACGGGATCAACTTCTTCCGCTCGCCCAGTCAGGTCGCCGCCGAACCACCGACCGAAGCCGAGGTGTTCCGCCTTGGCGGCATGGTCGAAGAGGGCAGCTTGCGACGCGGTCAGGGTGAGGAAATTGCCTTTCGTGTCACCGACTTCTGCCATTCTGTTGATGTGACCTACGCGGGGATTCTGCCCGATCTCTTTGGCGAGAACGAGGGCACCGTGGCCACCGGTCGGTTGGTTAACGGGGTGTTTGTTGCCTCTGAAATCCTCGCCAAACACGACGAGACCTATATGCCCCGCGAGGTCTCGGATTCGATTGATGCCAGCGGCAATGCGGCGGGCGACACCCCCGATGATTGCGTCTATCACGGCGGCTACGCAACGTCCGGCAGCGACACCTGATCTGAACCAACCACCGCCACTCTGCGCCTAAGGTTCCAAGGGCGGAGGGCGGAATGCAAAATGTGCGGCAATTGGCCGATGAGATCGTGGCGCGCGAGGGCGGGTTTGTCGACGATCCGCATGACCCCGGCGGCGCGACCAACTTTGGTGTCACCATCCACACCATGCGGCGGCTGGGGCTGGACCTGACCGGCGATGGCACGGTGACCGCGGCGGATGTGCGCGCGCTGACCCGCGTGCAAGCCATTGATATCTTTATCGAACATTACCACAAGCGGCCCGGGATCGGCGGTCTGCCCGAGGTGCTTCAACCCTCTGTGTTCGATATGTATGTCAACGCCGGATCAAATGCGGTGCGCATCCTGCAGCGGCTGTTGATCGCCATGGGCTATGATCTCGATGTCGACGGGGTGATCGGCCCACAAACCTGCCGCGCGGCCTCGGCAGCGGTGCGGGTCGCGCCTGATCACATCGCCGACGCCTACGGCATTGCGCGGCGCGAATACTACTACGCGCTCGCCGACCGCCGCCCCGCCAGCCGCCGCTATGCCAAGCGCCGCGATGGCGGCAAAGGCGGCTGGATTACCCGCGCCGAGGAGTTCATCAGCGCGCGCTACCGGCTCAGCGAGGCCGAACACCGTGAAAGGACCGCAGCATGGGTGTGATCACATCGTTTTTCCGCGCGCTTTTCCTGCGCGGCGGGGTGGAGCAATTGGGCACAGCCACCACGCAGGTGATCGGCGCACTGCGCCCCCATGCGACGCGGCAACTCGAGTTGGGCCATGACGCCTTCACCGCCGTTCAATCCGCCCATGCCGCCGAATTCCAATACGCGCGGGCAGGGCGGTTTGACGCTTTTGTCAATGCATTGAACCGCTTACCGCGCCCGATGCTGGCGCTCGGCACTTTGGCGCTGTTCATCTATGCAATGGCCGATCCCTCAGGCTTCGGCCACCGTATGCAGGGCCTCGCAGAAATCCCCGAGCCCTTATGGTGGCTGTTGGGCGCGGTGGTGGCGTTCTATTTCGGTGCCCGCGAGACCCATCATCTGCGTATGCATCGGGGTGTCACGCCACCCCCCGCGCCGCGCCCCACGCCAGCTCCCGCAACACCCGCTCCGACGTCCAACCCCGCCCTTGCCGACTGGCGCGCGACACAACCGCCCGCCATGCGCACCCCCGATGGGCCTTAACCAAAGGCGGGCAAAGAACGCAGTCTCACCACCTGAACCATGCTCTCAGCCGCCCAACTCCGGCATTAACCGGTTAACCAACTCGGCCGCGAACGCCTGATCCTCGGGCGCGGTCTGCATCACCGCGCCCCACTCCCGGCCCGTCTCGCTGCCGATATTGGTCGTCGCATCGATCCCCATTTTCCCCGCCAACCCCTCCAGCGGCGAGGCGAAATCAAGGTAATCCATCGGCGTGTTCTCCAGCACCATCACATCGCGCGCAGGGTCCATACGCGTGGCCAGCGCCCAAGCGATATCATCCCAATTGCGCGGGTCGATATCGCGGTCCACCACGACAATCATCTTGGTATAGCTGAACTGCGGCAGCATCCCCCAAAGCGCCATCATCACCCGCCGCGCCTGACCCGGATAGCGTTTGTCGATGCTGATCACCGCCATCCGATACGAGCAGGCGGCGGGCGGCAGCCAGAGGTCATGGACCTCGGGGATCTGCGCGCGGATCGTCGGCAGGGCCAGCCGATTGAACACCTCGCCAATGATCGCTGGTTCATCGGGTGGGCGTCCGGTATAGGTCGAAAGATAAAGCGGGTTTTCGCGGTGGGTCACGGCGGTGATCTGCATCACCGGAAACGGCTCGGCGCGGTTGTAATAGCCGGTGTGATCACCAAACGGCCCCTCGGGCGCGGTCTCGGTCGGCGAGACCCAACCCTCGAGCACAATTTCCGCATCCGCAGGCACCATCAGCGGCACGGTTTTGGCGGCAACCATGCGCGGGCGTGCGCCGCCCAAAGCCCCGGCAAAGGTTAATTCCGACACCGTTTCCGGCAGTGGCAATGCCGCAGACAATAGCGTCGCGGGATCGGCCCCCAAGACCACCGCCACCGGCGTTTTCTGCCCCTGCGCCGCCCATGTCCGGTGATGCGCCGCCCCGCCACGATGCGGCAACCAGCGCATGATCAACCGCGATTTCCCCAACACCTGCGCACGGTAAACCCCTGCATTATATGCATTAACCGCGCTCGCCTCACTTTGATATGGCCGTGTGATTACAACCGGCCAGGTGATCAGCGGCGCCGCATCCCCCGGCCAATGGGTCTGCACCGGCAGAGTATGTAAATCCACCTGATCGCCCGCATGTACCACCTGCTGCACCGGCGCGGAATTGACCAATTTCACCCGCGTGGCCAGCGCCGCTTTCAGCATCGGCCAGCGCGACAAAGCATCGCGCAAACCGTCCGGCGGGGCAGGGGATCTGAGCGCCGCCAGAAACGCGCCGAGATCATCAAGCCCCGCTTCCTCTACCCCCAACCCCGCCGCGACCCTTGCTGTGGTGCCGAATAGATTAACCACGACCGGCAGTTTCGACAGCGCGCCCGAGGCCAGAACCGGCGCGTCGAATTGCAACACCGGCCCCGCTGCCTCCAGCACCTTCCGGTGCACCGCCGTCATCTGGTGACGCAGCGCGACAGGATCTGCAATGCGTTGAAATTGCTGGGTTTCCGCGCTCCAGCTAAGAAAGTGGCGCAGACTGGGAAAGGGGGGCAGGGTGCGGATGGGACTGGCTCCGAAATAGCGTTTGCCGCCCATAGCATGAAGATTTCCGGCGAAAATTGACCATGGTCAATTTCTTACCGCCCCCCACGTCCTAAGAGGGGCAGGAATGTGGACCTTTCATTGAAAGGAGTTTTGCGTGTCCCAGCCCTCCACCCCAATTCCGACCTGCCCGCGCGCGCTGGCCCAGCTTCTGCGCGTCCTGCCGCTGGCGCCGCTCTCGCTCTCGCTCACCGCCTATTCCCGCCGCATCGCCAAGCATCACCCCGGGTTGTTCCGACGGCTTGGGGTCTATGGTGACCGGCGGTTTATCCTCGATCCGACCGACCTGCCGATCGTGCTCTGTCTTGATCCCAAGGGCGGGCGCCCCCGCGTGCAAGTGCTGCGCCAAACCACGCCCCATGACGCGCGGATTTCCGGCCCGCTGGCGGCATTATTGGGCTTGGTGCACGGCGCATACGACGGTGACGCGCTGTTTTTCTCCCGCGATCTGGTCATTGCGGGCGACACCGGCGCGGCCTTGGCGCTGCGCAACGCGGTCGATGATGCCGAACTCAATCTAGCGCAGGAAATCGCCGCGATCTCCGGCCCTTTCGCGCGCCCCCTGCGCAAAATTATCGCGCGGATTGAACAGCATAGCGGCGTGTTCCTGACCCGCCCCGATGATGCTCCGGCATGGTGAGGGCCCGCGCATGGTGATGGAAATCGTCTGCCCCGCAGGCACCCCCGCCGCCCTGCGCGCCGCCGTCAAAGCGGGTGCGCATACGGTTTATTGCGGCTTTAACGATGAAACCAATGCGCGCAATTTCCCGGGGCTGAACTTCGACCGCTCCGAGATGCGCGCGGGCATCGCTTTTGCCCATGCACATGGCGCGAAAGTGCTGGTCGCGATCAACACATTCCCGCGCGCGGGCGAGCAAACGCTCTGGCACCGCGCGATTGCCGACGCACATCACGCGGGCGCCGATGCGGTGATCCTCGCTGACGCCGGATTGCTGGCCCACGCCGCCCGCATGCATCCGGATTTGCGCCTGCATCTCTCGGTGCAGGCCGCCGCTGCGAACGCCGATATCATTAACTATTACGCCGAAGTTTTCGGTGTGAAACGCGTGGTTCTGCCGCGCGTGCTCTCGGTCCCCGAGATCGCCGCGATCAATGCCGAAACCGGGGTCGAAACCGAGGTTTTCGTCTTTGGCGGGCTTTGTGTGATGGCCGAAGGCCGCTGTTCATTGTCCTCTTATGCGACCGGATTATCCCCCAATATGAACGGCGTCTGCTCGCCCGCCAGCCATGTCGATTACCATGACGATGGCGGCGTTTTAGACGCGCGATTGGGCGGCTACACCATCCACCGCACCGCCAAAAACGCCCCCGCCCCCTATCCCACACTCTGCAAAGGCTGCTTTTCTGCGGGCGAGAAAACCGGCCATTTGTTCGAGGATCCGGTCAGCCTGAACGCCGAAGCGCTGATCCCGCAACTGCTTAAAGCCGGTGTTACAGCGCTCAAGATCGAAGGGCGACAACGCTCGAAATCCTATGTCGCTCAAGTGGTTGGCAATTTTCGCGCCGCTGTTGACGCGCTCGCCGAGGGCCGCCCGATGCCAAAGGGCATGCTGACACGGCTGTCCGAGGGGCAAGCGATGACCACCGGCGCCTATCGGAAAACCTGGAGATAATGATGGAGCTGACGATTGGGCCGAACCAGTTCTTTTGGTCCGCCGAAAAATGGAGCGCATTTTACCAAGATTTGGCCAGCGCACCCGTTGAGCGTGTGGTCTTGGGCGAGTTGATCTGCTCCAAACGCTTGCCGTTTTTCCAAGACCGCATTCCCGATGCCGTCACCATGTTGCTGGAGGCGGGCAAAGAGGTCGCGCTGACCTCTCTGGCCTTGGTGACGCTGAAGCGTGAGCGCAAACAGACCGCGGCGCTGGCGGAAATGGGCCTGTGCATCGAGGTTAACGACCTGAGCGTTTTGCCGCATCTCCCCAAAGGCGCGCCCTTCTGGGTCGGCCCGCTGATCAACGTCTATAATGAGGGCACTCTGGCGTGGTTGGCTGGGCTGGGCGCGACCCGTGTCTGCCTGCCGCCGGAACTGCCGCTCGCCTCGGTCGCCACCTTGGCCCGCGCCGCTGCCGATCTGGGCGTCGCCATAGAGGTTTGGGGCCATGGCCGCCTGCCGTTGGCGATCTCGGGCCGCTGCTATCACGCGCGACTGCACAACCGCAGCAAGGACAATTGCCAATTCGCCTGCGAGGATGATCCCGACGGGCTGGAGGTGCGCACGATTAACCATCAGCCCTTCATGGCGATGAACGGCGTTCAAACCCTATCCGACAGCTATGCCTGCACCGATCACCAGATTGAACTGCTCGCCGAGGCCGGTGTTTCGGCGCTGCGCCTCTCGCCGCAATCACAGGGGTTCTTAACCATTTGCCAAGCCTATCGCGACCGTTTGGACGGACGTCTACCCGAAGGGGGAATCGCGGCGGCTGCGCGCGACTTGGCCCCTGAAGTGCGGCTGAGCGACGGGTTTCTGACCGGCGAAAGCGGGGTCGCATGGTCGGGGTCTGCACCGGCCAAAACCACGGTTTGAGGGTGCGCATTAACGGTAATTTAGAAGGGAGCCGAGATGAAAATCGCCTATATAAAAACGCAGAAAAGCGGCGCAAGCGATGATCTGCTGGCCGCATTGGTTGCGCAGTTACAGGCCGCAGGGCGGCAGGTTGCGGGCGTCATTAAGGATCATAATTACGCCCCGAGTCACGCCAATGGCTGCGACATGAAGCTGCGGGTGCTGCCGCAGGGGCCGGTGATCAAGATCACCCAAGATCTGGGCACGGGCTCGGATGCTTGCCGTCTGGATGCTGACGCTTTGACGCAGGTCGTCGCTTTGGTGGAAGCCGGTGCGATCGCCGGTAGCGAATTGTTTGTGCTTAATAAATTCGGACCCGAAGAACGCCTCGGGCGCGGGTTCTGCGCCGCCATCGCCACCGCGATCGAATACGGCGTGCCGGTGCTGGTTGGGGTCAGCAGCGCCAGTGAGGCGGGTTTGATCAGCTTCGCAGGCGGGCAGGCGGAGGCGCTTGACGCCGATCTCGTGCATCTCCACAGATGGTGGTCAAATGCGAGATCCGAACACCAGCCCCTCCAAACCTAGCCCTTCCGCCGCGGCGGCGCATGCGCCCGGCCGCTCCACCTCTCGCGTGCGGGCATGGGCGGGGCCGGGACTGCTGACTTACGGCTACCGACCGTTCTTTCTGTTCGGCGCGATCTGGTCGGCATTAACCATGGTGCTCTGGATCTTCAGCCTCGCCGGAGGGATCACCCTGCCCACCCCGATGGACCCCGTCTCGTGGCACGCGCATGAAATGCTGTTCGGGGCATTGGGCGCGTTTCTCGGCGGGTTTCTGTTAACCGCGATTCCCAATTGGACCGGCCGTTTCCCGATCCTCGGCTGGCCGGTCGCCGTGCTGGCCGCGACTTGGGCGCTGGGACGCGTGGCGCTGCTCAGCCCCGCGCCGCCTCTGACGATAGTTGCCGCCGATCTGCTGTTTCCGCTCTTGCTAGCGCTGGCCATGCTGCGCGAGATTGTGGCGGGGAAAAACTGGCGCAACCTGCCGGTTCTGGCGCTGTTTCTCGGCTTTCTCACCGCGAATGGGCTGTTTCATTGGCAGGTGCTGCACGGTGACTACGCGGCGGGGGGCGCCGGATTCCGGCTTGGGCTGGCGGTGGCGGTGGGGTTTGTCACGCTGATCGGCGGGCGCGTGGTGCCCAGTTTCACCCGCAACTATCTGGTCAAGCAAAAGCGCAGCGGCTTGCCGCACCCCTTCGGCCCGCTCGACCGGCTGGCCCTGAGCCTCGGCGCGCTGGCGCTCTTCGCCTATGTCGCGCGGCCCGAGCATGCGGTGACCGCCGCGCTCTGCCTCGCAGCGGGGGCCGCACATCTGATCCGGCTGGCGCGCTGGTCCGGCCAAAAGACCGCGGCCGAGCCCTTGGTTTGGATCTTGCACATCGGCTATCTCTTTATCCCGCTTGGGTTTTTGCTGACCGGCGGTGCAAGTCTCGCGCCCGGTTTGATCCCCGAAATCGCCGCGCAGCATATCTGGATGATTGGCGCGGTCGGCGTGATGCCACTGGCGGTGATGTCGCGCGCGAGCCTTGCCCATGCGGGGCGACCGCAGGTGGCGAGCGGTGCGCTGCGGGTGATTTACCTGATGATCCTGAGCGCCGCCGCCATGCGATTCACCGCGGGCTATAGCGCCGCACCCCTCTGGTTCACGCATCTCTCTGGCGCGCTGTGGATCGCCGCTTTCGCCGGTTTCGCGCTGCATTACTGGCCGATCCTCACCCACAAACGCAAACGCCGCAGCTAGCGCCCGCGCCGCTGTTACCATTGGCCGCAGTCGACCGCGCTGCGCCGCTGCTCTATCCTCTGCGCAACCGAACCCAGCGCCCAAACCTGCGAACCCCGAGATGTCACAGAGCAAACCGACGCCACACCCCTGCGGCAGTTGCGCCCATTACGCGGGCAGCATCTGGCAGCCGGTCACTGCCAGAGCCACCGATGCGCTGACCCGCGGCTTTACCCGGCGCAATTTGCAACGCGGGCAGGTGTTGTTCCTGCAAGGCGATGAAAACCGCGCGGTTTACTGCGTGTCCAGCGGCTTGATCGCCCTACGCGCGCATCACGAGGACGGGCGCTCGACGCTGCTGCGACTGGCCTATCCGGGCGATATCATCGGCTACCGGTCGTTTCTTGAGGGGCGCCGCCATAGGACCGAGGCGCGCGCGCTCTTGCCCTCGCGGATCTGCACCGTGGGCCAGCGCGACGCGCAGCGGGTGATCGGCAGCACGCCTGCGGTGATGGCGCGGCTCACCTCGCGCTGCATTGCAGAAATCGACCGCAATCACGCGCGGATTATCGCCAGTGCCACCGCCTCGGGGCAGGACCGGCTGGCGGATATTCTGACACGTCTGATGCGGGCGCATGGCACGGATACGGGCGCGGAATTTACCATGCGGCTGCCGGTCTCGCGCCGCGATCTGGCCGATCTACTGGGGGTGCAGCCCGAGACCATCTCGCGGCTGATCAAACGGCTGCAAGAGGGCGGGCAGATGCTTGCCTCGGGCCGCCAGATCACTATGGCGCGCAGAATGCTGGATGTGCAGGCTGCGACGGATCACGCGGCCGCCTAGAGGTGACGCGCGGGCAGGGCGCTGCGTGATGCGGGCAAATATACCCCTGAAATGACGGTTTTTCATTCAAATGCAACGGGTTCCCGGCCTGAAACCCATGTTTCGCGCGCGCATGAGGCAGCCTGAAACGCCCCATAGCGATGCGCCGAAAACCCGCCAAGCCCTTATCATCAATCACCAAACCCCAATCGCACCGCGCGCCGTGCCAGCGCCTGTCGGCCCATCCCCGCGCCAGATCACCGCCCGCGCTGCGCATAGAGCCCTGTGTCTCTAAAACTTGACGCAGGTCAAAGCCGGAGCCTGCGCGGCGCTCTATCCATAGGGATATGAGCAATCGAATCGGATCATTTCTTGTCGCCCTGTGCACCAGCCTCTCGCTGATCGCGAGTTCGGCGGTGATCGGCGTTGCGCAGGGCCGGTCCGATCCGCGGCACGACCAGTTGACCGAAATGGTGATCTGCGACCGTCAGGGCGGCACCTCGACGATCTATGTCGATGACGCCGGCAACCGCGCCGATCCCGATCAGCACTGCGATCTCTTGCCCTGCCGCGACTGCCTGAGCGCCGTCGCCTTTTTCACGCCGCCGCTGGTCAGCGCGCCGGCTGCACTCCGCTTTGCCGCACCCGCACATGACGCGTTGCAGCATGACAGTATTCCCGTTCGGGCACCGGTGTTCCATCCGGCCCGCGCGCCCCCGACCGAGGTCTGATCTCTATGTTTGCCCCGCTTCTCAGCCGCTTCATTGTCTTCTTGGCAGCCCTGCTATTCCCGCTGGCCGCCGCCGCGCAAACGCCCCATTTGCAGCGCTTCCTGGTGGACACAGACCCCGCGTCGCTGGTGGCAGAGGCCGATGGTTTCGGCGCCATCCGCGAGGATCTGCCGGTCGCCCCCTTGCTGCGCGGCTCCGAGCGCATCGGCTGGGCCTTCATCACCTCGGATTTCGTCGGCACCACCGGCTATTCGGGCAAACCGATCCATGTGATGGTGGCGATTGGGGATGATTCCACCATTCTCGGCCTGAATATGGTCGATCACTCCGAGCCGATTGTGCTGATCGGCATCCCCGACAGCCGCATCCGCGAGAGTATTGCCGGTCAAATCGGCATCAATCTGGCCGATCTGGCGAATGGCGGCGAGGCGCCGGAACTCAACATCATCTCGGGCGCCACCGTGACGATCATGGTGATCGACGACTCGATCCAGCGGTCGGGCATTCGGGTGGCGCGGATGATGGGGCTGGGCGGGTTGACCGCGCAGAGCCCTGACAGCGGGCCGCAGTTCGATCTGAACGCCGAAGCCGAGGCCGCCGACAATTGGTTCGATCTGGTTGGCGATGGCACGGTGCGGCGGATGACGCTGGATGTCGGGCAGGTCAACGCCGCGTTCGAGCAACTCGAAGACCCGCGCGCTGCGCGCCGTGCGCTCACCGATCCGGCGGAAGACACCTATATCGACCTCTATACCGCGCTGGTCAGCGTGCCGGGCATTGGCCGCGAGATCATGGGCGAGGCCGAATACGGCAACCTGACCGAATGGCTGGAAGAGGGCGATCATGCGATCTTTGTCGGCGGCCGTGGCCCCTATTCCTTTAAAGGCTCGGGCTATGTGCGCGGCGGGATTTTTGACCGTATCGTGTTGATCCAGGGCGATATCTCGGTGCGCTTTCGCGACCGCGACCACCGCCGCCTTGGCGATGTCGCCGCGCAGGGCACGCCGGCCTTGAACGAGACGGATATCTTCCGCATCAGCGCCGACACCGGCTTTGATCCGGCGGAACCATGGCGCTTGCAGCTTCTGGTGCAGCGCGATGTTGCGGCGCTGGAGCGGGCCTTCACCACCTTCGATCTGGGCTACCAACTGCCGCGCGCCTTTGTCACCGAGCGCGCCCGTCCGGTGGCCGCGATGGCCACGGATATTCACGACGATCAGGCCGAACGCGAGGCGCAGATGGCCCTGATCGAGCGTATCTGGAACGACCAGAAGCTGGAGATCGGCGTGTTGATCGCGATGTTGGTGATCCTCACGGGTGCCTTCTTCTTCCAAAGCTTCCTGACCCGCTCCGAGCGCGTCACCTATTGGTTCCGCATGTCCTTCCTGACCGTGACGCTGTTTTTCCTCGGCTGGTATGCCAATGCACAGCTCTCGGTGGTCAATATCCTCGCCCTGTTCCAATCGCTGATCGGCGGCTTCTCGTGGCAGGCGTTCCTTCTCGACCCGCTGACCTTCATCCTGTGGTTCTCGGTGGCGGCGGCGATGATCTTCTGGGGCCGCGGCGCCTTCTGCGGCTGGCTCTGCCCCTTCGGCGCGCTGCAGGAGCTGACCAACCAGATCGCCCGCAAACTGCGTGTGCCGCAGATCACCCTGCCGTGGGGCCTGCACGAGCGTCTCTGGCCGATCAAATACATGATCTTTCTGGCTCTCTTCGGCGCCTCTCTGGTGTCGCTGGAATGGGGCGAGCGTCTGGCCGAAGTCGAGCCGTTTAAAACCGCCATCGTGCTGCGTTTCGACCGCGCTTGGCCCTTCGTTCTCTTTGCGCTGGCCCTGCTGTTCGCCGGTCTGTTCATCGAGCGCTTCTACTGCCGCTATCTCTGCCCCCTGGGCGCGGCACTGGCGATCCCGGCGCGGATGCGAATGTTCGACTGGCTCAAGCGCTACAAGGAATGCGGCAACCCCTGCCAGACCTGCGCCAACGAATGCTTTGTTCAGGCGATCCACCCCACCGGCGAGATCAACCCGAACGAATGCCTGAACTGCCTGCACTGCCAGGTTCTGTATCAATCCGAGCAGAAATGCCCGGTTGTCATCAAGCAACTCAAACGCCGCCAAACGGTGTCGGCCAGCGTCAAAAGCGCCGGTGAGAAGCTCGATCAAATCACCAAGTCCAATACTCTCAGAAAGGAGACTTGAAATGTCTGACCACAAAGAACACAGCGGCATCAGCCGTCGGGGCCTGCTGGGGGCCACGGCCACCGGCACCGCATTGGGCGCCATCGGTCTGCCCCGTGCCGCGATGCTGGCCGGCACCGCCGCCACGCTGACCGCCGCCAGCACCCGCTCGGCCTCGGCCTCGGCGGTTGAGGATGCGCATGTTGCACCGGGTCAGCTGGACGAATACTATGGCTTCTGGTCCTCGGGTCAGGCCGGCGAGATGCGCATTCTGGGCATTCCGTCGATGCGCGAATTGATGCGCGTGCCGGTGTTCAACCGTTGCTCGGCGACCGGCTGGGGCTCGACCAACGAGTCGATCGCCATCCATAAGGAAAACATGCTGCCTGCGACCGCGGAATACCTCGCCGCCAATGGCAAGGAAATCCACGACAACGGCGACCTGCACCACGTCCATATGTCCTTCACCGAAGGCCGCTATGACGGGCGCTTCCTTTATATGAATGACAAGGCCAACACCCGCGTTGCCCGTGTGCGCTGCGACATCATGAAATGCGACAAGATCCTCGAGATCCCCAACGCCAAGGCGATCCACGGTCTGCGTCCGCAAAAATGGCCACGGACCAACTATGTGTTCGCCAATGGCGAAGACGAAACGCCGATGGTCAATGACGGCACCATTCTCGACGATCCGTCGCAGTATGTGAACTTCTACACCGCTGTCGATGCCGACGAGATGCAGGTCGCGTGGCAGGTGATGGTCTCGGGCAACCTCGACAACACCGACTGCGACTATGACGGCAAATACGCCTTCTCGACCTCCTATAACTCGGAAATGGGCATGGATCTGCCCGATATGACCGCCGCCGACATGGACCATGTTGTGGTGTTCAACATCGCCGAGATCGAGGCCGGTATCGCGGCGGGCGACTATATCGAGTTGAACGGCGTCAAAGTGATCGACGGGCGTAAAGGGAACAACAAGAAATACACCCGCTACATCCCCGTGCCGAACAACCCGCACGGCTGCAACATGGCGCCCGACAAGATCCACCTCTGCATTGCTGGCAAACTCTCGCCAACGGTGACGGTGATCGACGTGCGGCTCTTGGACAACCTGTTCGAAGACGACAGCCTTGTCGACAACTCCGAGGACATGCGCGCCTGCGTCGTGGCCGAGCCGGAACTGGGTCTCGGGCCGCTCCACACCGCCTTTGACGGGCAGGGCAACGCCTATACCACCCTGTTCCTCGACAGCCAGATCGCGTTCTGGAACATCGAGCGCGCGATCGAGGCGCATAACGGGGCCGATGTCGATTATCTGATCTCGAAAACCGATGTGCACTACCAGCCGGGTCACAACTCGACGACCATGGGTGAGACGCTGGACGCTGACGGGAAATACTTCATCTCGATGAATAAATTCTCGAAAGACCGGTTCCTCAATGTCGGTCCCCTCAAGCCCGAGAACGAGCAACTCTTTGCCATCGACGGGGACAATCTGCATCTCGTGCACGACGGCCCGACCTTCGCCGAGCCGCACGACTCGATCCTTGTGCACCGCTCGCTGATCAACCCGCGCAACGCCTATGACCGCGCCGATCCGTCGTTTGACGCGGTGCGCGCACAGGCCGAGGCCGACGGGGTGGACATCGACGACTGGATGGACACGGTGATCCGCGATGGCGACAAGGTGCGGGTCTATATGACCTCGATTGCTCCGGCCTTCTCGCTGGACAAATTCACCGTGCGTCAGGGCGACGAAGTCACGATCATCATCACCAATCTGGATGATATCGACGACCTCAGCCACGGCTTCACCATGGGTGACCACGGTGTCGCCATGGAGATCAGCCCGCAGCAGACCGCCTCGATCACCTTCAAGGCCACCAAACCCGGTGTCTACTGGTATTACTGCCAGTGGTTCTGCCACGCCCTCCACATGGAGATGCGCGGCCGGATGCTGGTTGAACCGGCGTAAGGAGCCATCATGCAACGCCTCCGTGTTCTTCTTTCGACCCTAGCGGTCATGATCCTCGTCTCGGCTGCGGGCCTCGCCCATGCCGTCGAGCGGATCGTGCCCGCTGAACCGGGGGCGTTGGCTATGGCCGTCGCCGGGGCCAGCCCCGGCGATACCCTGATACTTGCCCCGGGCCGTCACGACGGCCCGGTGGTTCTGGAATTTGCCATCACCATCGACGGCGCCGGTCAGGCGCTGGTTGAGGGCTCTGGCCTTGGTTCGGTGATCACCGTCACCGGCGAAGACGTCACCCTGCGCGGCCTAGAGATCCGCGGCTCGGGCGATGCACACGCCGAGGTGGACTCCGGTATCAAACTGGGCCGCACCGCCCGCCGCGCCTTGGTTGAAGACAACGTGCTGGTCGAAAACCATGTGGGAATTCATGTATTTGGCGCGCGTGATTCCATTGTCCGCGGCAATGAGGTCATCGGGCGGCGCCTGCACCGGATGAACTCGCGCGGGAACGGGATTTACGTGTGGAACGCCCCCGGCACCGTGGTAGAGGGCAACCATATCCGCTATGGTCGCGACGGGATTTTCGCTAATGCCTCGCGCGACAATATCTTTCGCGACAACATCATGCGGGATCTGCGCTTTGCGGTGCATTTCATGTATACCAACAACAGCGAAGTCACCGGAAACGCCTCAATCGGCAACCATCTGGGCTTTGCGATCATGTTCTCGAACCGCGTGCGGGTGGTCGGCAATCTGTCGCTCTCGGACCGCGATCACGGGATCATGCTGAATTACGCCAATAACGCCGATGTCAGCGGCAATCTGGTGCGCGGCGGCACCACCGAGAAATGCACCTTTGTCTATAACGCGCACCGCAATCTGATTGTCGGCAACCGCTTTGAGGGCTGCGGGATCGGCATCCACTTCACCGCTGGGTCCGAGCGCAATGTGATCACCAGCAACGCCTTTATCGGCAACCAGACGCAGGTCAAATACGTCGGCACCACAGATGTCGAATGGAGCCATGACCAGCGCGGCAACTTCTGGTCCGACCATCCGGCGTTTGACCTGAACGGCGACGGCATCGCGGATTCGCGCTTTCGCCCCAATGACTTGATGGATCATATCCTGTGGTCGCAACCCGCCGCCGGGCTGCTTTTGGGCTCGCCCGCCGTGCAATTGATCCGCTGGAGCCAAGCCAGTTTCCCCGCGACCCTGCCCGGCGGCGTGCTTGACAGTTACCCGCTGACGCGGCCGGTTTTGATCCCTGTGCCCGCCGAGATCCTTCAAATCGAGACAACAAACCGGCCCGCGTGGCTAGATGGAAGTGATGAAGATGACGACTCTTTCCCTGACCAAGGTTAACAAGACCTTCGGCGCGACCCATGCGCTGCGCGATGTCAGCTTTGACGTCGCCCCCGGTGAGCGTGTGGCGCTCTTGGGCCATAACGGCGCCGGTAAATCGACGCTGATGAAAATCATCCTCGGTCTGTTCGATGCCGATGCCGACACCGGCGGCGTGCAGGTTGTCGGCGCCGCACCCGGCAGTGCGCAGGCACGGCGGCAGGTGGCCTATCTGCCTGAAAACGTGGCCTTTCACCCCGCGCTCACCGCCCGCGAACAGATCCGCTATTACCTGCGGCTGCGCGGTGAACCTGTGGCGCAGGCCGATGAACTGCTCGAACGCGTCGGCCTCGGCCATGCCGCGCGCCGCCGCATCGGCACCTATTCCAAAGGCATGCGCCAGCGCGTCGGTCTGGCGCAGGCGCTGATCGGCAAACCGCGGCTTTTGGTGCTCGACGAGCCGACCTCGGGGCTTGATCCGGTCTCGCGCCGCGAATTCTACGCGATGCTCGACGGGCTGGCCGCCGATGGCGCCTCGGTGCTTCTGTCGAGCCATGCTTTGACCGAGGTCGAGGCGCGCACCGACCGCATCGTGATCCTCTCGGGCGGCACGCTGGTCGCCAATGACTCGCTGGCCAATCTGCGCCGCAGCGCCGCGCTGCCGATTGCCATTCAGGTCACCGCCCATCGCGATAGTATCGATGCCGTCGCCGCCGAGCTTGGCGGCACCCGTCACAACGGCAAGATGGTCTCGCTGAGCTGCTCGCATGACGACAAACTCGCCCGTCTGGGGCAGGTGGCAGCACTGGGCGAGGTGATCGAGGATGTCGAAGTCCTGCCACCCAGCCTTGAAGATCTTTACAGCCATTTCAGCCAGAGGAGCCCCTCATGACCGGGCTATTCACACCGATCCTCGCCGGCGCGGGCGCCGAATTCCGCATCGCGCTGCGCAACCGCTGGGTGGTGATCGCGGTGGGGGTGATGGCGCTCTTCGCCACCGTGCTCTCCGCCACCGGCAGCGCGCCAACCGGCGAGTTGGGCGCCGACCGTCTCTCGGTCACCGTCGCCAGCCTGACCAGCCTCGCGGTTTACCTCGTGCCTTTGGTGGCGCTTTTGATGAGTTTCGACGCCGTCGCCGGTGAACTCGAGCGCGGCACCCTCTCCTTGGTGCTGACCTACCCGCTGGCACGCGTCGAACTGCTGCTCGGCAAATTCCTCGCCCATCTTTTGATCCTCGCGCTGGCGCTCGCCGTTGGCTATGCGATTGCCGCCGGTGCCGCGCTCTGGGCCGATCCGCGCGCTGCCGCCGGTCTGCCCGCGCTCTGGCGGTTGTTCTGGACCTCGGAACTCTTGGGCGCCACCTTCATCGCCATCGGCTATGCGCTCTCGGCCCTCGCGCGCCGTCCCGGCGCCGCCGCCGGTCTGGTGATCGGCCTCTGGCTGGCGCTGATCGTGCTCTATGATCTGGGGCTTCTCGCCGCCGTGGTCGCCGATAGCGGCGGGCGGTTTACCACGCAGGTCTTCCCGTGGATGCTGATCGGCAACCCCGCCGACGCTTTCCGCCTCTACAACCTCGCCGCCTCCGAGGCGACCGCCGCTGCGGCCGGTATCGGCGGTGCCGCCAATGCCATCCCGATGTCCCATGCGCTGATCTCGATCCTGCTCTGGCCACTGGCCGCGCTGGGCTTCGCAACGCTGGCTTTTCGCAAGGTGATCCCATGATCAAACCCGCCCTTTTGACCCTCGCCATTCTGGCGCTTGCCGCCTGCGAAGACGAACTCGCCACGCTGCCCGCAGCGGTGACAATGGACGCCGAAGCGGTCGGCCATTACTGTCAGATGAACCTCCTCGAGCATCCCGGCCCGAAGGCACAGGTGCATCTGTCGGGCATGGAACATCCGTTGTTTTTCAGTCAGGTGCGCGATGCCGTCGCCTACCAGCGCATGCCCGAGCAAAGCCACGCGATCACGGTGATCTATGTCTCGGATATGAGCCACGGCGCCGATTGGGCCGAGCCCGGCGCCGACAACTGGATCCCCGCCGACACCGCGCATTACGTCATCGGCGCTGATATCGCCGGGGGCATGGGCGCGCCCGAACTGGTGCCGTTTTCCAGCGCCGAGGACGCGGCTGCCTTCACCCGTGAGCATGGCGGCGAGGTCACCCGGCTGGCCGATATCCCCGACACGCTGGTCTTGGCGCCGGTCGAATTCGAAGACCATTCAAGCGCCGGTGACGATGATGATTTCCGCCAACGCCTGCTCGATTTATCCCGCGATCTGGAGGGTTAACCATGACAATATCCCGTCGCCGCTTTCTGGCAATCTCCGCCGCCGCTCTGGCCGCCAGCACGCCCGCGCAGGCCGCTCCAATGCACCAATGGCGCGGCGTGGCGCTGGGCGCGGACGCCTCGATCACCCTGATGCACGCCGATGCTGAAGCCATCGTCACCCGCGCTTTGGCCGAAATCTCGAGGCTCGAACGGGTCTTCTCGCTGCATAATCCCGCCTCGGCGCTGGTGCAGCTCAACGAGAACGGCCGCCTCGCGCATCCGCCCTTTGAACTCTTGGAATGCCTGAGCATCGCGGGCGCGGTCCATGCCGCCTCAGGCGGGCGGTTCGACCCCACAATCCAGCCGCTCTGGGCCTTCTACGCCGAGACCATCGCCGCCGGACGCCCCATCGACGCCGCGGCGCGCGCGCAGGTCTTGGCCCGCGTCGGCTGGCACAATGTCCAGATCAGCCCCGCCGAAATCACCCTGCAAGAGGGCATGGCACTCAGCCTCAACGGCATCGCACAAGGCTATATCGCGGATAAGGTCGCCGACCTCTTGCGCGCCGAGGGGCTGCAGGATGTCTTGGTCAACACCGGCGAATTGGTCGCCATCGGCGGTGATCCGCGCGGCGGCGATTGGCCGGTGGCGCTGGATGACGGGCAGGCGGTGCGCCCCGAGGCGGTCTCGCTGCGCGATCGCGCGCTGGCCAGTTCCTCACCGCGCGGGATCAGCTTTGATCAGGCGGGGCAGGTGGGTCATATCCTTGATCCACTCACCGGCGAACCCGCCGAGGCGCCGTGGCGTCTGGTCTCGCTCACCGCTCCGCGCGCCGCATTGGCCGATGCGCTCAGCACCGCCTGCTGTCTGATGCAGCGCGATGAGATCACCGCGCTGCTCGCTGCCTTTCCGGAGGTGCGCCTCGCCCATCTGGGTTAGACCGGCTTAGCCGGCTGGGCGCTGCAAATCCTTCAGCACCGCCCCCGCCAGTTCAAACGAGCGGATGCGCGCGGCGGGATCATGGATCATGCCGGTGACCATCAATTCATCCGGCTGGTAGCGGGCGATGATCGCCTGCAACTGCTCACGCGCCATCTCCGGTGTGCCGACAGCCGAGACCGAAAGCGCGTGATCGACGCCCGCGCGCACCTGCGGCGGGATATGCTGTTCGATATCATGCACCGGCGCGGGCAGTTTCCCGGGCATGCCGGTGCGCAGCCGCGCAAAGGCCAGTTGCTGCGACGAACGGTGATAGTTCGCCTCTTCCTCGGTATCCGCCACACAAACCCCGGCGGCGACCATCGCATAGGGTTTGGCCAGATATTGCGACGGGCGAAAAGTCTCGCGATAGGTCGCCAGCGCCTGATCCAGCATCGCCGGGGCGAAATGCGAGGCGAACGCATAGGGCAGGCCCAGATAGGCCGAAAGCTGCGCGCCAAACAGGCTGGAGCCCAAGATCCACACCGGCACATTGGTGCCCTCACCGGGGATCGCGCGGACGCGGGCCGGGGTGTCGCTCTCGCCCAGATAGTCCAGCAATTCCTGCACATCTTGCGGGAAACTGTCCTCGGGCGCCATATGGCGGCGCAGCGCCCGCGCGGTCGCCATATCGGTGCCCGGCGCGCGGCCCAGCCCCAGATCAATCCGGTCAGGGTATAGCGTCGCCAGCGTGCCGAACTGCTCGGCGACCACCAAAGGCGCGTGGTTGGGCAGCATGATGCCACCGGCGCCGACGCGGATGCTCTGGGTCTTACCGGCGACATGGCCGATCACCACCACCGTCGCGGCGCTGGCAATGCCCGGCATATTATGGTGCTCGGCCAGCCAGAAGCGGTGATAGCCCGCAGCCTCGGCGGCCTGCGCCAGCGCCACGGTGTTTTCCAGCGCTTGCGCCGTGCTGCTGCCTTCGGCGACCGGCGCCAGATCGAGTAGGGAATAATGATACATGGGAACTCCGTTTTCCCTGATCTAGGTATGCGGGCGCGCAGGGCCAAGGGCGGCAGGCCAAGAGTTTCCCGCACCCTGCGTCAACTTGGCGGCCAGCGGCGGGGCTTGATCGGCCCTGAAACCACCCGCGGCCCGAACAGCTTCTGACGCAAGCGTTAACCACCCGCGCCATCCGCCCCCTTTCCCTGCCGCGCCGAGGGGTTACACTCGTCCCATCCGTGACCCTGCAAAGGAGCCGAAACCATGAGCTGGACCCCATGCCCCGACCCCGTTCTGGGCGATGCCGAAAGCGTCAATGCCGTGGAAACGCTGATTGTGCCGCGCGCCGTGGATCTGGGCGGGATGGAGGTGCGCCGCGCCTTGCCCTCGCTCAAACGCCAGATGGTCGGGCCGTTTATCTTCTTTGACCAGATGGGACCGGCGGAGTTTCTGACCAACGAGGGCATCGACGTGCGCCCGCATCCGCATATCAACCTCGCGACGTTGACCTATCTGTTCGAGGGCGAAATCCAGCACCGCGACAGTCTGGGCACCAACCAGACAATCCGCCCCGGCGCCGTCAACTGGATGAAGGCGGGCACCGGCATCGTGCATTCCGAACGCACCTCGGAGGATAAGCGCCAGAACGGCCAACGGTTGTTCGGCTTGCAAACCTGGGTCGCGTTGCCCGAGGCGCAGGAAGAAACCGCACCCGCATTCATCCACCACGGCGCCGAGGATCTGCCGGAACTTGACGCCGAGGGGATCACCGCGCGGATTATCGCCGGTTCGGCCTTCGGCGAAACCTCGGCGCTGCAAACCGCCTCCGAGACGCTCTATGCCGATGTGACGCTGCAAGCGGGGCGGCAGATGCCGATTGACGCCGCCTATGAAGAGCGCGCGCTCTATACGATCTCGGGCGAGATCGAGATTGCCGGTGATTGCTTTGAACAGGGCCAGTTGCTGATCCTGCGTCCCGGCGATGCGATCACCGTCAAGGCACGAGCGACTGCGCGCTTCATGGTGTTTGGCGGCGCGCCAATGGGCGGGCCGCGCTATATCTGGTGGAATTTCGTCTCGTCGCGGCCCGAGCGGATCGAGATCGCCAAGGAGGAATGGGCCAAGGGACGCTTTGACACGGTGCCGGGCGACGAAGCGGATTTCATCCCGCTGCCCGAGACCAAGGGCAAACCCCGCCGCGCCACCGGCCGCGATACCTACCGCTAGCGCGTCACCTGCACGCGCTATTTATCCCGCGCGCCCATAGGCTTAGGCGTCGATGCGCTCCCCATGTGCGGGCGCCAGCTGGCCACGGCATCAAGCACCGCGTCGGTATCATCGGCGGTTCCGGTGGTGATGCGCAGACCCTCGCCGTCAAAACAGCGGGCGGCGATATCCATCTGCGCAAGATGGGCGTTCAAAGCGGCGGATCTCTCGCCCAGCGGCAGCCAGACGAAATTCGCCTGCGAAGGCGCGACCGGCACGCCTTTGGCGCGCAACCCCTCAGAGAGGCGGCGGCGCTCGGTGGCGTTGCGGGCGATCCGCGCGGTGACCGCGGGCTCATGATCGAGCGCGGCCAGAGCGGCAGCCAGCGCCACACCGGGCAGCGGGAAGGGGGGCTGCACGGCATGGATGTTCCTGATGATCTCGGGCGCGGCCATCGCATAGCCGACGCGCAGCCCCGCCAGACCCCAAGCCTTTGAAAAGGTGCGCAGGATCACCAGATTGGGATGACGGGAAAGCCGCGCGGCAGGGGACTTCGCCACCGCCTCGGCCTCGCCTGCAAAATCGCAATAGGCTTCATCCAGCACCACCAGAATATGCGCAGGGATCGCCGCGATCAGCGCATCCAGCGCTTGCGGTTCCAGCGCGGTGCCGGTCGGGTTATTCGGGTTGCAAATCAACGCGATACGGCTGCGCGGCGTGAGCGCGGCCAGAAGTGCTGCCGCATCAACGCCGTGCTCTGTGTTCAGCGGCACTTGCACCAGTTCCGCGCCCGACAGACCCGCGATGATCGGATAGGCCTCATAGGACCGCCAAGGCGCCACGATCTCATCGCCACTGTCGCACCAGCCGCGCAGGATCTGGTCGAGTAGCACAATCGAGCCCGCCGAGACCGCGATCTGTGCCGCCGCCAATCCGTGCCGCGCCGCCAGCGCTGCCGCCAGTGTCTCGCCGCGTAGATCGGGATAGCGGTTCGCGCCGCTCAGTGCAGCCGTCACCGCCCGCGCAATCGCCGGATGCACTGTGTCGGGCGCCTCATTCGAGCCCAGCCGGTGCGCCGCAACCCGCGCCCCCGCGGCGCGCCCCTTGCCGTAACCGGGCAGACCGTCAAGCCTTGCGCTGGGCGCGGGGGGTGTTGCGCGATCGGGTCTCATATCTCACCTCAAAACAGCAGGTCCGGCAGCCAAGTGGTCATCGCCGGCACGAAATAGATGATCACCACCGCCAGCAATTGCAGGCCGATGAAGGGCACCGCGCCGAGCCAGATCGCTTGCGTCGTCACCGAAGGCGGCGCGACCGAGCGCAGATAGGCCAAAGTATAGCCCACCGGCGGCGTCAGGAACGAGGTCTGCAGCACCATCGCGATCATCACCCCGAACCAGATCGGGTCGATGCCGCTGGCAAGGATCGGCGGGCCCATCACCGGAATCGCGATGATGGTGATCTCGACGTAATCCAGAAACATGCCCAGAAAGAACATGATCACCAAGACCATCAGCATCGCGCCATGGGGACCACCGGGAGCCGCCTCAAGCAGCTCTTTGATCCGCAGATCACCGCCCAGCCCGCGAAACACCAGCGAGAACAGCAAGGCGCCGATGACGATGGTGAAAATCATGCTGGTGGTGCGCGCCGTCGACCCCATCGCCGGCCCCAACACCTTGCCGCGCCAGATTTCGCGCCAGACAAAGAACAGCGCCAGCGCCCCGATGGCGGCGATCACCAGCGCGGCGCTCAGCATCATACCCTCCAGCTCGGTGGCATTCGAGCGCCCTGAGCGCAGGTCGAAATTCACCGCCATGAAGATCAGCACCGCAAGGCTGCCCACGGCGGTCCAGACCGCCCATTGCTTGCGCCCGCTGCGCAGACCGGCCAGCAGTGTCGCGCCCACGGCACCGACCGAGGCGGCCTCGGTCGCGGTGGCAATCCCGCCAAGGATCGAGCCCAGAACCGCGACAATCAGCGCCAGCGGCGGCACCAAGACGCGCAGCAGATCGGTCAGGCTCGGGGCATGGCCGTCGACCTCCAATGCCTCACGCGGCAGGGCAGGCGAGATATCGGGCCGCGCCCATGACACGATCAGTTGATAGAGAATATAGATACCCACCAGCATGAACCCCGGCAGCAGCGATCCGGCAAACAACTGCCCGACGCTCAGCGCTTCGGCGGCGAAATTGCCTTGGCTTTGCTGGGCTTGCTGATAGGCCGAGGACAGCACCTCGCCCATGATGATCAACACCGTCGAGGGCGGGATGATCTGCCCCAAAGTGCCCGCCGAACAGATGATGCCGCTCGAATAGGCCGGCCCGTAGCCGTAGCGCAGCATCACCGGCAGCGCCATCATCCCCATCGTCACCGTGGTCGCGCCGACGATGCCGGTCGAGGCCGCCAAAAGCGCGCCGACCAGCGTCACCGAGACCCCCAGCCCGCCACGCATCCGCCCGAACAGCGCACCCATCGTGCGCAGCAAATCCTCGGCGATCCGCGCGCGCTCCAAAATCATGCCCATGAACACAAACAGCGGGATCGCGATCAATGTCTCGGCGTTCATCGTGTTGAACACCCGCATCGGAAACGCCCCGATCAGGTTGAAGTTCAACACATCCAGCCACCAGCCGATCACCGCAAATAGCGCCGCGGTTCCGGCCAGAACAAAGGCGATGGGCGCGCCGCTGAGCACAAAAAGGCACAGGCCCGCAAACATCAGCAGGTCTAGGGGCAGGATCGTCATGCGGCTATTTTCCTTCGGAACTGTCGGGAAGCTGGCGGTCAAAGACCGCGACATCATGGCCGCCGATCACGGCAATACAGCGCAGCGCAATCGCCAGAGCCTGCACCAGCAGCAGGGCCACAAAGGCAAGGATCACGGATTTCAACAGATAGGTATAGGGCAGGCCGCCAAAGAACAGCGCGCCTTCAAAAATCTGCCAGGCGGCGCTGACATAGCGCCATGAGAACCAGCCAAGGATCATGCACAGCGGGATCACCCCGAACAGCACCGAGGCCAGATCGACCACCGCGCGGCCACGGGCGGACATGCGCGCATAGAACATATCCACGCGCACATGATCGTCTCTCAGCCATGCATATCCCGCCATCAGCATGAACAGGGTGGCGTGGCTGTAAATCACGCTGTCCTGCAATTTGATGCTGGTGGTCGAGAACAGATAGCGCATGGCCACCGTCGAGAATTTCAACAGAACCGTTGCCGCCACCAGCCAGAACAGGCTCGCCCCGATCACGCGCGAGGGGCGGTCCAGAAAACGGCTGATGGCGACAATCCGGTCCATAGTTGCGCCCTCAGCCTTCGGGGAACATCATCGTGCGGGCGGCATATTGCCCGCCGGTGGCATAGGGCGCGTATTCCGCCATCAGGTTGCGGAACCCCGCATAGCTGGCCATCACTTCGCGAACCTTGGGATCATCATCCTCCAGCAGTTCTGCGGCCATCTCGTTGGCGGCGACCGCCAGACCTTCGACAATCTCCTGCGGCAGTTGCCGGATATTGACCTCATGCTCGTCGCGCAGGGTGCGCACGGTGCGGGCATTGTTGATCTCATAGTCCATCATCGTCTCATCGGCCGCCGACATCGCCACCGTCTTGATGATCAGCTTCAAATCATCGGGCAGCTCGTTATAGGCGCTGGCGTTGATCGCGATTTCCTCGGTCGAGCAGGGCTCGCCGACACCGGGACCATAGTAGTTCTTGGCGACCTGATGGAAGCCAAAGGCAAAATCATTCCACGGCCCGACGAATTCGCCCGCGTCAATGGTGCCCGATTGCAGCGCCTGAAACACATCGCCGCCGGGCAGGGTGACCACCGCAACGCCAACGCGGCGCAGCATCTCGCCCGAGAAACCGGTGGTGCGGATACGCATGCCGTTCAGATCATCCAGCGTGTGGATTTCATTGTGGAACCAGCCGAACCACTGCGGACCGGTGCCACCAGCGAGGAAACCCTTGAGGCCGAATTCATCGTAAATCCCGTCGTATAGCTCCTGACCGCCGCCCCAATACATCCAGCCCAGTTTCTCCTGCATATTCATGCCGAAGGGGAAGGAGCCGAACATGCCGATCGCCTTGTTCTTCGAGATCCAATAGGCGGGCACCGAGTGATACATCTGGGCGACGCCCTGCGAGACCGCATCAAACACGCCAAACGAGGGCACGATCTCACCGGCGCCGTGCACGGTGATATGCAGACGGCCATTCGACAGATCGCTGATCCGCTGGGCAATGCGCCGCGCGCTGTCATCAAGCCCGGGTGCGCCCGTGGGCCAGGACGTGACCATGTCCCATTCGATACGGCTTTGGGTCAAAGCCGGTGTGGCCAGGGTCGCGCCGGTCGCGGCGAGAGCTGTGCCCGTCAGGAATTTACGTCTTTGCATTGTGAACCTCCCAGTTGCATCAATTGGTATATGCAACTTCAGCATGGTTCGGGACAAAGCGATGTGTCAAGAGATTTTTGACCTGCCAATGTCGCAATAGCTGCGCTGTCACAATGCGAGTGTGCGTCAGGAAAGATGCGCCTTCAAGTTGTCATTCGCCCTGCGAGGCTGAATCTTGCGCCGGGATGCGACAGGCGTGCGCTGCTGGCGATCATATCGCGTGACCATGTGCGGCGGCGCAGCAAAAGCACCGGCTCGCCGATGTTCAGTTCAAGCAATCTGGCAATCGATTCCTCCGCCGGAATCGCCTGGATCACATGCTCGACCTCCTGTAGCGCACCGGCAGCCATCAAATGCTCGTAGGGCGTGATCTTGGTGTAATCCTGATCCAGGAAATCCGGCGCATACCGCATATTCACATAGCGGTCCTCAACCTGCACCGGCCGGTCGTTCTCACGGTGCACCAGGATCGCGTGGAACACCGGACTGCCCGCCGGGATGTTCATTTCGGTCGCAACACTCATGCTGCAATCCAGCGTTTCCATCAATATTATATCGGTTGTATGCTGGTTTCCACGGCCTTCGATCTCGGTGTGGATGTTGCGCAACTCCAGAAATGTCGACTGGTTGCGGCGCGGCGCGACAAAGGTTCCGGCGCCCTGTTTGCGCAGCAAAACGCCCTCTGCGGAGAGGTCGCGCAGCGCAATATGAATGGTCATCCGCGAGATGCCCAGCTGCTCGACCAGCTTCGCTTCCGAGGGGATTCGGCTGCCCTCGGGCCATTCGCCGCTGTCGATTCGCGACAGCACGTGATTGCGCACCTGCTGCCCTAAAGACAGGGCGACTTCGCCATTGGCGCGCTGCTCCGAGGTCGGTGTGGGGCGTCTGCTCATGGGAAATTTGCCTGTAGCGTGCCGCGCGCCGACACCTGCTTCTTATAGCCCGCGCGGTGATTTGTCGCAATACGCAGGCGGCGATTCAGGCGGGCGGGGCGGGTCAAAAACTGTCTTGACAGAATCAAATCCTCAAGTTGTATTAAGTGGTATATACCAATTTGCACAACGCCACAGAAAATGCCAGTCACATTTTAGGAGGACACCATGGGGAAGCACGACCAGATCGAGACGCCGGAAATCCTGTATGAGGTTCGCGCCATGGGCGGGAACAACCTGCGCTGCAAAGGCTGGAAGCAGGAAAGCATTCTGCGCATGCTCGAGAACAACATGGAAAACGCCGAGCACCCCGAGGAACTGGTGATCTATGGCGGCATTGGCAAATGCGCGCGCAATTGGGAAAGCTATCACGCCATCGTCAAATCCTTGCAAGAATTGGAGAATGACGAAACGCTGGTCGTGCAATCGGGCATGCCGGTGGCGATTTTCCGCACCAATACCCTCGCGCCGCGGGTGGTGATGGCGACCACCAATATCATGAAAGCCACTTGGCCGATCTTCTATGACCTGCAGGACAAGAACCTGACAATCTACGCCCAGTACACCGCCGCGCCCTGGGAATATATCGGTACGCAGGGGGTGATTCAGGGCACCTTCCAGACCCTCGTGGCGATCGGCGATCAGGCCTTTGGCGGCAGCCTCACGGGCCGCATCCTGCTGACCGCAGGCATGGGCGGCATGGGCGGCAACCAGCCGCGCGCGATGACCATGTTGGGCGGCGTTTGCATCTGTGCCGATGTCGACGAGAAAGTGGTGAACCACCGGCTCGAGGTCGGCTACTGCGATGTAATCGTGCATGATTTCGATGAGGCAGTGGCAATGGCCAAAGAGGCCGCCGCCGAGGGCCGTCCCTTGGGCATCGCCCTGATGGGCAACGCCGTCGATGTGCTCAAGAAGGCGCGCGACACCGGATTCTTGCCCGATATCATCACCGATATGACCCCCGCCCATGACCCGCTGTCCTATGTGCCGGAGGGTGTCACCGTCGAGGAGGCGCGCGAGCTGCGCAAATCCGACCGCGACGGCTATATGAAACAGGCCGGCGCCTCGATGATCGAGCAACTCGAGATCATGAACGAGTTTCTCGATAAGGGCGTGCAGGTCTTTGAATATGGCAACTCGCTGCGCAAGGAAGCCCGCGACGCTGGCATGCCGGTCGACGCCGCGATGAAAATCCCCGGTTTCGTCGCCGCCTATATCCGCCCGCTGTTCTGCGAAGGTCGTGGCCCGTTCCGCTGGACCTGCATGTCGCGCGAGGCCGAGGATCTGGCGAAACTCGATGATCTGGTCGAGGAGATGTTCGCCGAGGATGATCTGGTGCGCAACTGGATCCAACTGGCGCGCAAACATATCCCGATCGAGGGTCTGCCCGCCCGCATCTGCTATCTCGGCTTTGGCCAGCGCAAGGCCTTTGGCATGCGGGTCAATGAGATGGTGCGCTCGGGCGAACTCAAGGGGCCGGTGGCCTTCTCGCGTGACAATCTCGACTCGGGTTCGATCGTCAACCCGACCTTCGAGAGCGAGCGGATGAAAGACGGCTCGGACCTGATCTCCGACTGGCCCTATCTGAACGCGCTGCTCAATGTGGCGGCGGGCGCCGATCTGGTCGCCATTCAGGAAAACTACTCGATGGGCGAGGCGGTGCATACCGGCGTCACCATGATCGCCGATGGCTCTGCCGAGGCCGATGTGCGGCTCGCCGCTTGTCTGACCACCGATAGCGGCATCGGCGTCGTGCGACATGCGCAGGCGGGCTATGACATCGCCCGCAAAACCGCCGCCGAGCGGTTCGAGAAAGACGGCGTGCAGGTGCCGCTCTGGTGGACCCCGACCGCGACCTTCGGCCCCGACGATTCGGCTGCGCCGAAAAAGAAGAACGCTTAAGACCCGACGTGAAAGGCCCCGATATGGACAAAATCACCCTCTTGATCGAGAACGCAGGCCAGATCCTGACCTGTGCGGCCGGTGCAGATGACCTTGTCGGGGCAAAAACCGGCTGCCTCGTGGCGGTGGCCGGGGACCGCATCGCCGCCATTGGCACACGCGCTGAAATCGCCGCCGCCCATGATCTGGGCGGCGCGCAGGTCATTGATGCGCAAGGCGGGCTGGTCATGCCCGGCTTCGTCGATTGCCATACGCATCTGGTGTTCCACAAATCGCGCGTCGAGGAATACGCGCAAAAGGTGCAGGGCCGCACGCCCGCCGAGATCAAGGCGATGGGCATCCCCACCGGCATCACCGCCACCGCGAAAATGATGCGCGAGGCCAGCCACGATGATTTGGCCGACAGCGCCGCCGAGCGGCTGGCGCAGATGCTCAGCTTCGGCACCACCACGGTGGAAAGCAAAAGCGGCTACGGGCTCAACACCGCGACCGAGATCAAGATGCTCGAGGTCAACCAGATGCTCGGGGAACGCCAGCCGATCGAGATCGTCTCGACCTTCCTTGGCGCCCATGAATTCCCCAACGACAAATCCCGCGACGCCTATATCGCCGAAATCCTTGACGAGATGATCCCCGAGGTTGCGCGCCGAGGGTTGGCCGAATTCAACGATGTCTATTGTGATGACGGCTATTACACCGTTGAAGAGTCTCGCAAAATTCTGCAAGCCGGGCTGGATCACGGCCTCAAGGTGAAAATCCACACCGACGCCTATTCCCATATCGGCGGCTCGACATTGGCCGCCGAAATGAAGGCCATCTCGGCCGATCACATGAACTACACCGACCCCGCCGAATACCCTTTGTTGCGTGACGCGGGCGTGGTCTGCGTGGTGATGCCGGCGCTCGATTTCGCCGTCGGCCATGCCCGCCCCTTTGATGCGCGCGGCCTGATGGACGCCGGTGTGACCGTGGCGCTGGCCACCGATATGTGCCCCGGCTGCTGGCTGGAATCGATGCCATTTGTCGTGCAACTCGCCTGCCGCCTTTACCAATTCTCTCCCGCCGAGGCGATCCTCGCGGGCACCCGCCACGCCGCCATGTCCGTTGACCGCGCCGACCGCATTGGCTCGCTCGAGGCGGGCAAACAGGCCGATATCGCGATCTTCCCATACGCGCGTTTTGAGGACATGGCCTATCAATTGGGCCGTGGTCGCGCGCGGATGGTGCTCAAGGCGGGCGCGGTTGTTTTCGACGCGGGCGACAGCCTCTAGCCGCCTATTTCGAGAAACTGCAAAGGAGCCCCCGCCATGCCCACGCTCTATGAAGTCGAGCATTTGCACCAGCCGGACGGCTGGCTGTCGCCCGGATTTCTCGAGGTTGGCGATGATGGGCAAATCCTTTCGGTCTCGGCCAGATGCCCCGCGGGCCGTCGCGCCGAGAAACTCGCGGGCTACGGCGTGCCGGGCCTCTCGAACCTGCATTCCCACGCCTTCCAACGCGCCTTGGCCGGGCGCACCGAATTTGTCACCGGCGCCTTAGCCGAGGACAATCTCTGGACCTGGCGCAAGGAAATGTACCGTATGGTCGACCGGCTGACGCCCGAGGCCTATGAGGCCATCGCCGCGCTGGTTTACCTTGAAATGCTTAAATTCGGCATGACCGCGGTCTGTGAATTCCACTATGTCCATCACCAGTCGGGCGGCGCGCATTTCGCCAATCCCGCCGAGATGTCCGACCGTCTGATCGCCGCCGCCGCTGACACCGGCCTCGGGCTGACCCTTTTGCCGGTGCTTTACGCCCATGGCGGCATCGGCAAACCCGCCGAACCGACGCAACAGCGCTTCGTGCATGATGTTGACGCCTATTTAGCCCTGATCGACACGCTACGCAGCCGCCGCACAGATCACCCCGATCTGCACATCGGGCTGGCGCTTCATTCCCTGCGCGCGGTCACGCCGGAGGAGGCCAAAGCGGCGCTTGCAGGGATGAACGCCCTCGACCCGCAGGCGCGGCTCCATATCCATGTCTCGGAAACCACCCATGAGGTCGCCGAGGTTGAGGCCGGTCTCGGTGCGCGCCCGGTGCAATGGCTGTTGGACAATACCGGTCTCGATGACCGCTGGTGCCTCGTGCATGCCACCCATCTTGATGCCTCGGAAATCGCCGGTGCTGCCGCCAGTGGCGCCGTCGCGGGGCTCTGCCCTTTGACCGAGGCGACGATGGGCGACGGGTTCTTTCCGCTGGTCGAATACCATCAGGCGGGCGGCGCGTGGGGGATCGGCACCGACAGCCATTATGCCACCTCGATCGCCGAGGAATTGCGCATGCTGGAATGCGGCAAACGGCTGGAACTGCGCCGCCGCAATGTCATCGCGCAGCCCTCTGCCACTGGCCCCGTGCACTCGGGCCCCGTTCACTCGGGCCGTGTGCATTTCGACATGGCGCTTAGAGGCGGCGAGCAAGCCTCGGGGCAGGGCGGCGGCGCGCTGATCATCGGACGCCGCGCCGATCTGTTGATGCTCGATGCGGATCGCAATGTGCTCTTGGGGCATGGCCCGCAGACCGCGCTGGATGCATGGATGCTTGGCGGCACAGAAAATCCGGTGCGCGACGTGATGATTGGCGGAAAATGGGTTGTGCGCGGCGGATATCACCCGCAAGAAGCGCGTATCAAAGCCAATTACCGCGCCGCAATGGCCCAGCTGACCACGTGAAACCATGCAAGTGATCCCCTATGAGTCGCTGACCGCAATCCCTTGGGTGAACGGCGGCGGCATCACCCGTGAAATCGCCGCCGAGCGTGACGCGAGCGGGATTCTCTGGCGCATCAGCCTTGCCGATGTCAGCCGCGAAGGCCCGTTCTCGAATTTCGCCGGTTTGCAGCGCATTCTGACCGTGTTTCACGGCGACGGTTTGCTGCTCGAGACCGATGACGGCCCGCTGACTGCGGTGCCGATGATGCCCTTGCCCTTTGCCGGTGATCTGGCCGCCTTCGGGCGGCTGCAATTCGGCCCGATCCGCGATCTCAATGTGATCTATCGCCCCTCGCGGATTGTCGCCTCGGTGCACCCCGTCAGCGGCCCCGCGATCCTGACCCCCGCAAGCCAGTCGCAGTTTGTGTTCCTTGTCTCAGGTGAGGCGGTTTGCGCCGGTCGCGCCTTGGCGCCGTTAACCACGGTGATCGACCCCGAGGCGCCGATTGAACTGGCGGCGGGCGCCAAAGCCCTGCAGATTATCCTCGCAAAAACGGGCGGTTGAACACCGGCACCGGCCCATAAACCGGCGCGTTTGTCAGGCGTGCAGCCCGTGGCCCATCGCGGCCAAAGCCGCCTCTTGCAGGGCCTCGCCCAGCGTCGGATGCGCGTGCACCGTCGCCGCGATATCCTCGAGCCGCGCCTGCATTTCCAGCGCCAAGGCAAACCCCGCCGACAGTTCGGACACGCCCGCGCCCACCGCCTGCAACCCCAGCACCTGATGCGTATCCGCCCGCGCCAGCACCCGCACAAAGCCTGCATCCGCCTGCATGGTCATCGCGCGGCCATTGGCGCTGAACGGGAACACGCCGGTCTTGATCTCGCGCCCCGTAGCGCGCGCTTCATCGGGCGAGAGCCCGACGCTGACCACCTCGGGATCGGTGAAACAGACCTCGGGGATCGCCTGTTTATCCCATGCCAGACGCTCGCCCGCCACGATCTGCGCGACCATGTCACCCTGCGCCATCGCGCGGTGCGCCAGCATCGGCGCGCCGGTGACATCGCCAATCGCGTAAATCCCGCGCATCGCGGTCTGGCACTGCGCATCGACGCGCAGAAATGGCCCGTCCATCTCGAGCGCCAGTTCTTCGCGGCCCCAACCTTCGGTCACCGGCCTGCGCCCCACGGTCACCAGCACCTTCTCCGCCTTGATCCGCGCGTCACCCGACGGACCGTCAACCTGCAGCGCGCCTTTCTCGGTCAGCCCCACTGCCTTACTCTCCAGCATCACCTTGATGCCCAGCTCTTTGAGCCGCCGCATCACCGGCCGCGTCAGTTCCGCGTCATACTGCGGCAGGATGCGCGGCGCGGCCTCCACCACCGTGACCTTCGCGCCCAGTTTCGCAAACGCCGTGCCCAATTCCAGCCCGATATAGCCGCCGCCGACCACTGCCAAACTGGCCGGCACCGCCTCCAGCGCCAGCGCCTCGGTTGAGGAAATCACCCGCCCGCCAAAGGTCAGCGCCGATAGTTCCACCGGCGCCGAACCCGTCGCGATCACCACATTTTGCGCGTGGATCACCTGCACGCCGGTGTCGGTCTCTACCGCCACCGTGCGCCCGTCACGAAACCTTGCCGGGCCGGTGACGCGTTTGACGCCGGATTTCTTCAACAAGCCGCTGACGCCTGAGGTCAGCCGCGTCACAATCCCGTCCTTCCATTCCATCGTCTGCGCCAGATCGATCGACGGCGCCCCCGCGCTGATCCCCAAGGCATCGCCCAACGCGCGCGCGCTGGCCTGCGCGAATGCATCACCGGCATGGATCAGCGCCTTGGACGGAATACAGCCCACGTTCAGACAGGTGCCCCCGGGGCGCGCGCGGTCGACGATCACCGTATCGACGCCCGCCTGCGCCGCGCGGATCGCGCAGACATAGCCACCGGGGCCGGCGCCGATCACCAACAGCTTGCAGGAGATATCCTTCATCCGCTTACCCCTCGATAAAGATCAGCGCTGGTGTTTCCAGTAAGCTCTTGATCTTTTGCACAAATACCGCCGCATCCCAGCCGTCCACCACGCGGTGGTCAAAGCTCGACGACAGGTTCATCATCTTGCGCGGCACGAAGGCGGAGCCGTCCCAGACCGGCCTCACCGCCATTTTATTGACCCCGATGATCGCCACCTCGGGGCGGTTGATGATCGGCGTGCTGACGATCCCGCCCAAGGCACCCAGCGAGGTGATGGTGATCGTCGAGCCGCTGAGTTCCTCGCGCGCCGCATGACCGGCTTTGGCCGCAGCACTCACGCGGTTGAGTTCCGCCGCACAGCCCCAGAGATCGCGTGCCTCGGCGTGGCGCACGACCGGCACCATCAGCCCGGCGCCCGTTTGCGCGGCAATCCCGATATGCACCCCGCCGCTTTGCAAGATCACCCCCGCCTCATCGTCGTAATGCGCGTTCAGCCGCGGCTGCTCGGCAATCGCCCGCACCATCGCCCGCATCAAGAACGGCAGCAGGGTCAGCTTCGGCTGCTCCTCGCGGCGCGTCTTGTTGAGCCGCTCGCGCAACTCTTCCAGCGCACTCATATCGACCTCTTCGACATAGGTGATCGGGGCGATCCTGGCATGCGCTTCGGCCATACGCTCGGCGATCTTGCGGCGCAGACCGATAACCTTGATCTCTTCCTGCGCGGTGTTGCGCTGGTAACCCGCCGCGGGGGCAAGCGTATCGGGCGCGACCTCAAGCCGGTCAAGGTCTTCATGGGTGATCCGTCCCGCCGGACCGCTGCCCGCGACGCGGCGCAGATCAACACCGGCCTCCCGCGCCCGCGCCCGCACCGACGGCGCGGCCATCGGTTTTTCGCCCTCAGGCCTTGGCAAGAAGGCGCCGGTTTTGGGCGGTGCCGCGTCCTCACGGGGCGTGGCGCGCGCCGGTTTCGGCACCTCCTCCGCTTGAGGCGTTTCCGCGCGCGCCTCGGGTTTAGTTACCGGCCCAGATTCAGACACCGGCTCTGGCGCCAGTTCCGCCGCCGCCTCGGTGTTGCCCCCGCCCGCGACTTCCAGCCGGATCAGCGCAGCGCCGACCGCCATCTTGTCGCCTTCCTCAGCGCCCAGCCACAGCACTTTGCCATCCGAGGGCGAGGGGATCTCCACCGTCGCCTTATCGGTCATCACCGCCGCCAGCACCTGATCCTCGCGCACCAGATCGCCGACCGCGACATGCCATTCCGCCAGTTCCACCTCGGCAATCCCCTCGCCGACATCTGGCACTTTGATCGTATGCTGGCCCATACCTCAGGCCTCCATCGTCTGTTTGAGCGCCTCGCCGACGCGCACAGGACCGGGGAAATAATCCCACTCCTGCGCATGCGGATAGGGGGTGTCCCAACCGGCCACGCGGCGGATCGGCGCCTCAAGGTGATAGAAACAATGCTCGGCGACCAAGGCCGCGAGTTCCGCGCCGAACCCCGAGGTCAGCGTCGCCTCATGCAGGATCACGCAGCGGCCAGTCTTGCGCACCGAGGCGGTGATCGCCTCCAGATCATAGGGCAGGAGGGTGCGCAGATCGATCACCTCGGCGTCTATGCCGGTGTCCTCGGCCGCCGCCAGCGCCACATGCACCATCGTCCCATAAGCCAGTATCGTCACCTCGCGCCCCTCGCGGCGCACTGCGGCCTGTCCCAGAGGCACCGTGTAATACCCCTCGGGCACCTCACCGTCAGGATGTTTGCCCCAGCCCGTCACCGGCCGCTCATAATGCCCGTCGAAGGGCCCGTTATAAAGCCGCTTCGGCTCCAGAAAGATCACCGGATCAGGGTCTTCGATCGCGGCAATCAACAGCCCTTTGGCGTCATAGGGCGTGCAAGGCACCACCACTTTCTGTCCCGCCACATGGGTGAACAGCGCTTCGGGGCTCTGGCTATGGGTCTGGCCGCCGAAAATCCCGCCGCCGGTGGGCATGCGGATCACCATCGGACAGGTGAAATCCGCGTTCGACCGATAGCGGATCCGCGCCGCCTCTTGGGTGATCTGGTCATAGGCGGGATACATGTAATCGGCGAACTGGATCTCGACACAGGGCCGCATCCCGTTCGCCGCCATGCCAATCGCGGTGCCGACAATGCCGCTCTCGCTGATCGGCGCATCAAAGCACCGGTGCCGGCCGTATTTTTCTTGCAACCCCTGCGTGGCGCGGAACACACCGCCGAAATAGCCCACATCCTCGCCGTAAACCACCACCCGTTCGTCGCGGCCCATGGCCACATCCATCGCGTCGCGCACCGCTTGGATCATTGTCATCCGTGGCATCTCAGACCCCCGATTCCTGCCGCTGGCGGCGCAGATGTGGCGGCATTTCGGCGTAAACCCCTTCGAACATATCGCGTGCCGAGGGGCGGTTATCCGAATGCATCGTGCCGTTGGCCTCCGCCGCCTTTTGCGCCGCGATCACCGTATCGCGCATCTCCGCTTCCAGCTGCGCATGGCGGTCCTCGCTCCAGACCCCGCGCACAATCAGATGCGCCTTCAGCCGGATCACCGGATCGCCCAAAGGCCATGCGGCGCTCTCCTCCTTGGGCCGGTAAGCGCTCGGATCATCCGAGGTCGAATGCGCCCCCGCGCGGTAGGTCACATACTCGATCAGCGTCGGCCCCAGATTGCGCCGCGCGCGCTCCGCCGCCCATTGGCCGACCGCATAGACCGCCAGATAATCATTGCCATCCACCCGCAAGGACGGGATGCCGTAGCCTAGGCCCCGCGCCGCAAACGTGCCAACCCCGCCGCGCGCGATCCCTTGGAAGGTCGAGATCGCCCATTGGTTATTAACCACATTCAGGATCACCGGCGCCTTGAACGTCGAGGCAAACACCAGCCCCGCGTGAAAGTCGCTTTCCGCCGTCGAGCCATCCCCGATCCAGCCCGCCGCGATATTGGTCTCGCCCTTGATCGCCGAGGCCATCGCCCAGCCCACCGCCTGCGGAAACTGGGTCGCCAGATTGCCCGAGAGGGTGAAAAACCCCTTTTCGCGGACCGAATAAAGCGTCGGCAGTTGCCGCCCCTTCAGCGGGTCTTCGGAATTGGCGTAGATCTGGTTAATCATCACCTCCAGCGGGTAATCATCGGCAATCAACAGCCCCGCCTGCCGGTAAGTGGCGAAATTCATATCGCCCTGCCGCAGCACTTTGCGAAACGCGGTGCTCACCGCCTCCTCGCCCAGATGCTGGATGTAAAATGAGGTCTTGCCCTGCCGCTGCGCAATCACCATCCGTGCATCAAGCGCGCGCAACAGCATCATATGGCGCAGCCCTTCGACCAGATCCTCGTCGCTGAGTAGTCCCGCCCAAGGCCCCACCGCCTCGCCACCGCGGTTGAGCACGCGGATGATCGAAAACGCCTTATCGCGGATTTCGGCAGGGTCCACATCCACCGGCGGGCGATCGACCTCTCCGGCAGGGGCGATCTTGACGCCCGAGAAATCCGGCTCGCCACCGGGGCGCACCTCGGGCTCGGGAACATGCAGGCTGAGCGGCTCGGTCATAGCGGTCTTCCTTTGGTTCTGCGGACAAAAGGATCACGGATGCAGCTTAATCTAAGCTAGTTGGTTTTGGCAAAAGGGGAAGGGGGCAGGCATCTGCAGCCCCCGTGGCCGCAGATTTTCCGCGCGGCTGATTCTGGCAGGTATCGCGAAGTATGTCGGACATACCTTGGGCGCGGAACGGCTGCCTGCGCTGCCAAAACGCCCCGAACCGCAGGTTCAGCGCAGAAATCACTTGCTTTGGCTGCGAAAATTTGGGCTTATGTAGGTCAAACATAGTATGATGACCGACAAAGAGCATGCGCGACGGCATGCGCAAAGGGGGCGAAATGACGGATCTTACGGGGCAGGTCGCCATTGTTACCGGCGCCTCGGGCGGATTGGGCGCCCGCTTTGCCAAGGTGCTGGGCCGCCACGGCGCCAGCGTCGCTTTGGCCGCGCGGCGCCAAGACCGTCTCGCCGATTTGCAAGCTGAACTGACCCGCGAGGGCATCACCTGCGCCGCCTTCTCCTATGACGCCGAAGACCCCGACGCCGCGGAAACCTTGATCACACAGGTCTCCGACGCACTCGGCCCGCCGACGCTCCTGATCAACAACGCCGGCATCAGCCTGCCGGGCCGCGCGCAGGACAGTTCGCTGATGGATTTTGAGCGCACAATGGCGGTCAACCTGCGCGCCCCGTGGCAACTCTCGCAGCTTTGCGTGCAGCGCTGGATCGCCGCAGAAACCGGCGGCGCGGTGGTCAATATCGCCTCGATGCTCGCCGAGCGCGTCGGGCCCGGCGTTTCGCTTTACTGCATGTCCAAGGCCGCGCTCGCCCATATGACCGCCTGTCACGCCGTCGAATGGGCGCGCTATGGCATCCGGGTGAACGCGCTCTGTCCGGGCTATATCCGCACCGAAATTAACGATGATTTCTGGGACACTGACCGTGGCCGCGCCGAACTCACCCGCCTGCCACGCCGCCGCGTCGGCGCGCCGCAGGATCTGGATTCGGCGCTCCTGTTCCTCTGCGATCCCGCCAGCGGTTTCGTCAATGGCGCCTCGCTCACCGTCGATGACGCGCAAAGCTGGGCGTTGTGATATGAGTATTCTGGCCCCTCCCGTCGCCCCCGGTTTGCTGCGCGATCCCGCCGATGTCATCCCCTTTGACCAGAGCGCATTAACCACGTTTCTCAGCAAGCGCGGCCAGCGGTTAAGCGACGGGCCGATCCTTCAATTCGCCGGTGGCTACGGCAACCTCAACTATCTGATCCATGTCGATGACGGCTGGGCGGTGCTGCGCCGCCCGCCTTTGGGCGAGATCCCCAAAGGCGCCAATGATATGGCGCGCGAGCATCGTTCGCTCTCGGTGCTCTCGCCGGTCTGGTCACTGGCCCCGCGCCCCTTGGCCTTTTGCGATGACACCAGCGTCTTGGGCGCGCCCTTCCTGATTTCCGAATTCCGCGCCGGTCTGCCCTTGCACGGCGCCGAGCCCTTGGGCCGCCCCCTGAGCCCATCGCAAGCGCGCTGCCTCTCGCTCTTGCAAATCCAGATCCTCACCCAGTTGCACGGGTTCAGCATTGCCGCGATTGGTGCGCAGGGGCTGGGCCGCGCCGAAGGCTTTGCCGCCCGCACGCTCAAGGGCTGGGGTGCGCGGCTTGAGGGCAGCACCGCCACCCCGCCCGCCGAGGCGCTGACGCTGTTTAAACGCCTCAATGCCGCGCCTCCCGCCGACCAGCGGGTCAGCGTCATTCATAATGATTTCAAACTCGATAACGTGGTCGTTGACCCCGAAACCCTCGCCCCCAATGCGGTGCTCGATTGGGATATGTCGACCCTCGGCGCGCCGCTTTTCGACCTCTCGACGCTGCTCACCTATTGGTGCGAAGCCAGCGACCCCGCAGGATTGCGCGCCACCAATCTCACCCATTCCGAGGCCGCAGGCGCCCTCACGCGCCGCGAATTAACCCAAGCCTATATCCGCGCCTCGGGCTTTGACAGCGCGCAGGACGAAGCCGATCTGCGCCATTTCCTCGCTCTCGCTTTCGCCAAACTGGGCGTCGTCTACCTACAGCTTTACGACCGCTACCTCTCGGACCCCGAGGGCTACGCCAGAAACCAGAAATTCGGCGCCGCCGCACCCGGCGCTTTCGCCTTGGGCAATGATGTGCTCGACGGCAATGTGATCTAAGGAGAGCCAGATGGCCAAGCAGTACAGTGACATAACCATCCGCGACAGCGCCGATAAGACCGACGAACTGGCCGAGAAAACCCGCGAATTTGTCATCCGCGACTGTCTCCCGCTTGAGGAGGCATGGCGTAAAACCGGCGCATCCGTCAGCGAAGACCTACGCCACGAATTGATGGATCTGGCCCGCGCCGCAGGCGTCTACGGGCTGCATCTACCGGCGGAATTTGGCGGCGCCGGGATGGACCACCGCGGCAAGGCGAAAATCCTCGAGGCCGCGGGCTATTCGATGCTCGGCCCCCTCGCGCTGCATTGCGCCGCACCCGATGAGGGCAACCAGCATATGCTCGATGTGGTCGCCGAAGGCGCGCACCGCGAGGAATATCTGCGGCCTCTCTGCGAAGGCGAGCGCTCGTGCTTTCTGATGACCGAACCGGGCGGCGCGGGCTCCGATCCGGCGCGGCTGAAAACCGTCGCGGTCAAGGATGGCGACGACTATGTGATTAACGGCCGCAAATGGTTCATCACCGGTGCGGTTGGCGCGAAATTCGCGATCATCATGGCCCGCGATGGCGAGGCCGCCGATGCCCCGCCGACGATGTTCCTCGCCCCGATGTCCACCCCCGGCATCAATATCGTGCGGCCCTTGGATGTGATCGCCCATGACAGCACCGGCGGCCATTGCATCGTCGATCTGGACAATCTGCGGGTGCATAAATCGCAAATCCTCGGCGAGCCGGGCCTCGCCTTCCGCTACGCCCAAGTCCGCCTCGCGCCCGCGCGGCTGACCCATTGCATGCGCTGGCTCGGCGCCGCCGAACGCTGCCATGATATCGCCCGCTCCCATGCCGCGCAGCGTGAACTCTTTGGCGACAGGCTCGGCAACCACCAAGGCGCCAGCTTCATGCTCGCCGATAATGAGATCGACATCTACGCCTCGCGGCAGGTCATTGCCCATGCCTGCGCGGTGCTCGACAGCGGCTCGAAGGGCCGCCACGAGAGCAGCATGGCCAAGGTCTTCGTCTCCGAGGCCACCAGCCGCATTGTCGACCGCTCGGTGCAACTCCTCGGCGGCATCGGTGTCACCGGCCTGACGCAGGTCGAGCATATCTACCGTTCAATCCGCGCCTTCCGCATCTACGACGGCCCCTCCGAGGCGCACCGGATGGCGATTGGCCGCCGTGTGCTGCCGCGCGGCAATGACATGCTGCCCAGCCTCACCGACTTCTGATCCATTGGCCCCCTAAGGAACGCCGCAATGCTGCTGCCCCCGCTCAATGATTACGCCCGTGACGCCGCCGCCTACACACGGCCCGCACCGCCCGAGACGTTCAATTTCTGTGACGTGATCGACGGTTACGCCGAGGATCCGACGCGCGAGGCGCTGATCTGGCTGAACGCGGCGGGGGACGAGCGGCGGCTGACCTTCGCCGAAATCCGCGATCAGTCGAAACGCATCGCGGCGGTGCTGCACGCGCAGGGCATCACCCGCGGCGACCGCGTGTTGATCATGCTGCCGCGCATCCCCGAGTGGCAATTGGTGATGATCGCCGCCTTCCGCCTCGGCGCCATCGCGATCCCCTGTATCACCATGCTCACGCCCAAGGATCTGCGCTACCGGATCGAGGCGACGCAGCCGAAAGCTATCATCACCATCCCTTCGGAGGTGGCGAAATTCGACGATCTGACCGAGGGCCGCGCGAAACTGATCGTGCCCTATGGCGGCGGGCAGGCACAGGCGCAGGGCTGGGAGAACCTCGTGAGCCTTGCCGCAGGGCAGGGGCTCGACGTCGCGACCGAACGCATGCGCCCCGACGAAGGCGCGCTCATCTATTTCACCTCGGGCTCCACCGGCCAGCCCAAGGGCGTGCTCCTCTCGGCCTATTTCCCGCGCGCTTATTATGAATGCTCGGCCTATTGGTTCGACCTCAATGAACAAAGCCGCGGTGACACCATGTGGGGCACCTCCGACACCGGCTGGTCGTTCTCATTGACCGCGACCATGGTCGGCCCGTGGCTCGCAGGGGTGCGCGCGCTGACCTATGACGGGCCGTTCGATCCCGAAAAACGGCTCGAGATCATAGCGCGCTACGGGGTCACCGTCTTCGCCGCCGCCGCCAGCGAATTCCGCCACATCCTCGGCCAAGATATCGAGGCGCATGACCTGACGAGATTGCGGCTTTGCGCCACCGCCGGCGAGTCCCTTGACGGGCCGACCGCGCGCGACTGGATGCGCCGCGCCGGTTGCCGCATCCATGAGGCCTACGGCCAGACCGAAGCGCTGATGGTGATCGCCAATTATCCGGTCACCGAGATCAAACCCGGCGCCATGGGCCTGCCGCTGCCGGGCCTGCCGATTGACGTGATTTCCGAGGATCAATTCACCGCTCTACCCGCGAATGAAATCGGGCATGTCGCCATCCGCATGCCGATGGAGGGGATGATGCTGGGCTATTGGCAGGCGCCCGAGAAAACCGAAGATTGCTTTGTCACCAATGCCTTGGGCGAGCGCTGGTATATCACCGGCGATCTGGCCCACAAAGACGCCGACGGGTATTTCTGGTATGAGGGCCGCTCGGATGATGTGATCAACACCGCCGGTTACCGCGTCGGCCCCGCCGAGGTTGAGGGCGCGCTGATGGCCCATCCGGCGATCAAGGAATGCGCCGCCGTCGCCGCCCCCGATGCCGAGCGCGGCGAGGTGATCAAAGCCTTTGTGGTGTTGCATGCGGGCCATGACGCCAGCGCCGAATTGGCCAAAGACATCCAGAATTTTGCCAAACGCGAAACCGCCCCCTACAAATATCCGCGCCGGATTGCGTTTCTGGACGAATTGCCGAAAACCGTCACCGGCAAGATCCGCCGCAAAGAGCTGCGCGACCGCGAATACGCAGCCGCCAAGGGCAAATGATGCGGCCTGATCCGGTCACCGGAGCCGCAAATCACGCATAACGAGGGACGCTGTATGAACACCCAAGACCCCGTCGATCCACTGCCCGCCTACCGGCAGTTGGCCGACCAGATCGCCGACCAGATCCTTGCCGGCGAGATCTTACCGGGCAATCAACTGCCCTCGGAAACCGTCTTGGCACAGACCTACGGCGTCCATCGCTCGACCGTGCGCGAGGGCATCCGGCTGCTGGAAGAAACCGGCATGCTGCGGCGCAAGTCGCAAAAGCGGCTGGTGGTCAGCATCCCTGACGGCTCGCATCTGGCCGGACGCACGGCGCAGGCGCTGGTCATGCAACAGGTCACCGTGCGCGATCTCTATCAGGCCAATGTCGCCTTTGATCCGGTGCTGGCGGGGCAGGCGGCGGCGAATGCCAGCGGCACCCAGATCACCCGTTTGCACCGCAATCTGCGCGAGACCCGAATGGCCTCGGATCATGACGAACTGGCCGCGCTCGACGCCGAATTCCACCTGCTGGTCTGTGAGGCGACCAACAACCCGATCTTCCAGACCATGCGCCAGCCGCTGCACGATCTGTTCCTGCCGATGGTCTCGGATCTGGTGCATCAGATCGACACCTCGGCGCGGATGATCACCGCCCATGAAAAGATCGTTGCCGCCATCGAAGTGCGCGACGAGGCCGAGGCCGCCACTTGGGCGCGCCGCCATATCGAGGATTTCAAACGCGGCTATCTGAAGGCCGCGCTGGATTTTGACAAGCCGGTGAAAATGGCACGGATGAGGCATCTATGACGGCGAACACCCCTTTGGCGGGCCTGAAAATCGTCTCCATGGCCGAGCAATATCCCGGTCCGCTGGCGACGATGATCCTTTCGGATATGGGCGCCGATGTGATCCAGGTCGAACGCCCCGGCATTGGCGACCCTTCGCGGTTTTTGACCGGGTTTTTCGAGGCGATGAACCGTGGTAAACGCTCGGTTGCCTTGGACATTCGCAAAGCTGACGACAAAGCCGAACTGCTGGCGCTGATCGCACAGGCGGATGTGTTCATGGAAGGCTTCCGCCCCGGTAAACTCGCCAAACAGGGGTTGGGGTATGACGATATTTCCCCGCAATTCCCGCAGCTTATCTACTGTTCGATCACCGGCTACGGCCAGACCGGTCCCTACCGCAACCGCCCTGGCCATGACCTGACCCTGCAAGGCATCGGCGGCGCCCTCGAGGAACGTTTGACCGGTGATGTGCGCGGTCTGCCGCCCGCATTGCTGCTCGGTGACAACGCCTCGGGCCTGTTTGCCGTCATCGGTATTCTCGCCGCCCTGCAAGCCCGCGACCGCAACGGGCAGGGCACATTTGTCGACATTTCGATGTCGGATTCCGTCACCGCGCTGTTCTCTGCCGCCATCGGCATGGAGGGGCAGGCGGGCGATCCGCCGCCGCAGGCCGAGCCCGCTTATGATGTCTTCACCTGCGCCGATGGTGCGTGGATCACCCTGTCGATCGCCCATGAAGACGCCTATTGGGACCGGCTTTGCACCGACCTCGGGCTTGATGATCTGATCGGCATGAAACGCCCCGCGCGGGTCGCTGCGCGCGCCGCATTGCGCGGTCGGATCGCCGCGGTGATCATCACCCGCAACCGCGATGAGTGGGAGGCGGTGATGGAGGCCGCAGGCCAGATGTGGGGGCCGGTCAACCGCCTCGCGGACCTGCCGCAAGACCCGCATATCCAGCACCGCGAGTTGCTGGCGCAACTCACCCGCGCCGATGGCGTTAACCAATATGTGGTGCGCCAGCCGGTCAAATTCTCGGCCTATGGCAATGCGCCGCTACGCCGCGCGCCCGCGCTGGATGAACACCGCGGCGCGCAGTTCGACGCCAAGATCCGCCTGACCACCGCATGATTTCGGGGCGCGCCTGCTGCATGGGCCACGCCCGACCCGCCACAATAGGAGAGCATGATGGACGAATTTCTGGTTGAGCCCCAATGGCTTGAGGCACAACTCGGGCAGGCGGATCTGGTCTGCCTCGACTGCTCTTGGTATATCCCCGAGGCCGGAAAATCCGCCCGCGCCGAGTTTGAGACCGCCCATATCCCCGGCGCGCAGTTCTTCGATCTCGACGCCGCCTCGGACGCCACATCCAATTACGTCAACATGCTGCCCTCGGCGGAGGCGTTTACCAAGGTTGCGCAGGCGCTCGGCATCAACGCCGACAGCCGCGTGGTGATCTACGATTCCAGCTATGTCTCCGCCCGCGTCTGGTGGATGTTCCGCCACTTTGGCCACAAAAACGTGGCGGTGCTCAACGGCGGCTGGAAACGCTGGCAAGCCGAGGGCCGCGGGGTCGAAAGCGGCGCCGCCACACCGGTGGTGCGTGGCAATTTCACCGCCAGAGCCGCCGACGAAGGCGTCGCCACATGGCAGGACGTGCAAGCCGCGCTGAGCGACAGGTCCGCCGGCGTGGTCGACGCCCGCACCCGCGAGCGCTTCACCGGCGAACTGCCCTCGGGCTACCCCGGCGTTGCTGGCGGCCACATGCCCGGCGCGGTGAACGTGCCGTGGTCCGGCCTTTTGCCGCAAACGGGCGATTTCACCTTCGCCCCACCCGAAGACGCGCGCGCGGTCCTGACGGGCGCCGGTGTTAACCTTGATCAACCGGTGATCGCCACCTGCGGCTCGGGCGTCACCGCGGCGATCCTTTACTTCCAGATGGCGCGGCTCGGCAAATCCGATGTCACGCTTTACGACGGCTCTTGGCACGAATGGGGCCAGCGCGCTGATCTACCCAAGGAGTCCCTGACATGACCCGCCGCATCGCCAGCACTCTGGCCCAAACCGGCCGCCCCCATGGCAGCGGTATCACCTCGGTCAACCCGCCCTTGGTGCGCGCCTCGACCTTTGTGTTCGACAAGCTCGAAGACTTTGAGATCGCAAGCAAAACCCCTTTCGATGTGCCCTTCTATGGCCGCGTCGGCACGCCCACGACCTTCGCCTTTGAAGAGGCGATGGCCGAGTTGGAAGGCGCGCATCGTTCCATCGCCACCTCATCCGGCGTGTCGGCAATCTCGGCGGTTTTGCTGGCCTTCTTGCAGCAGGGCGATCACCTTCTGGTGGTCGATACCGTCTATGAACCGGTGCGCCGTTTTTGCAGCCGGATGCTCACCCGCATGGACGTCGAGACGACCTTTTATGACCCGGCCATCGGCGCCGGTATCGCCGATCTGATCCGCCCCGAGACCAAGCTTATTTACCTTGAATCGCCGGGTTCGGGCACCTTTGACGTGCAGGATATCCCCGCGATTGTCGCCGCCGCGAAAGCCGCGGGCATCCACACCGCGATCGACAACACCTGGGCGACGCCGCTTCTTTACCGGCCCTTAGAGCACGGCGTCGATGTCTCGATTCACGCGGCGACGAAATATATCGTCGGCCATTCCGATGCGATGCTCGGCGTGATCAGCACCAACGCCGAGACTTACGACGCGGTGCGCCGCGCCAGTCAGGATCTGGGCGCCTGCGCGGGGATTGAAGAGTGCAATCTGGGTCTGCGGGGCTTGCGCACCCTGCAGGTCCGGCTCGAGCGTCACGCGGCCACGGGGTTGGTGCTGGCCGAATGGCTGGCCGCGCAGCCGCAGATCGCGCGGGTGCTGCATCCGGCGCTGCCATCCTGCCCCGGGCATGCGCATTGGAAACGTGATTTCGACGGCGCGGCGGGGCTGTTTTCCGTTGAGTTGACCTCACGCGATCCGCAGGCCAAACGCGCCTTTATCGACGCACTCGAAATGTTCAAGATCGGCTTTAGCTGGGGCGGCTATGAGAGCCTCGTGCTGCCGATGAACCCCGCCGCGCGGGAGTTGTCGCGCTGGCAGGAATTGGGGCCGGTGGTGCGCCTGCAGGTCGGCTTGGAGGACCCGCAGGATTTGCTGGAGGATCTGCAACAGGCGCTGGCGAAACTGCCGGGGTAGGGCGCAAGCCGCACATCGCCAGACCGCGGGATGGCGACCTGCCGCAGGAACGACGCGCTTTATGGTGCACTGCCTCGCACGGAATCAAGGCGAAGCCGCCGTGCATCGTCCCACTGACGCGGCATGTGACTATTGAAAGAACAATCGCCGAGACCGTGGGCCGCCCCGACGGGCTGGCGCTACGCTCCGTTGTGTTGGATGTTGCGGCGTGCGGATGGTTGGTTGCCCCCGCGCGGAATCAAGGCGTTAGCCGCCGCGCATCGTCCCGTCGACGCGGCAGGTGATTATTTAAAGAATAATCACCGAGAGCGGGGACCGCCCGCAGGGCTGGCGATTTGGCTGCCCGAGACGCGCCGCTCAACCCTCGACCGGATTTTGCAACCATAAACCGCGCTGCTTTGCGTTCGGATCGCCACCCCGCGGTCTGGCGATGCGCTCTGTCCCCCACAGAGCCACGCAAGCAAAAGGGAGGCAGAAGCCCCCCTCTCCTTGTCGCCACCCAACCACACAACTCAAAACCCGATCGGCCAATGCACGATCTCGGACCCGTCAATAAACCGGCTGTGCCGGAACGGCGCCGGATCGACATGCGGCGTCTCGCCGGTCACCAGTTCCGCCATCAACTGCCCCGCCGAGGGCGCAATCCCGAACCCGTGCCCCGAGAACCCCGTCGACACATAAAACCCCGGCGTCGCATCAATCGCCGAGATCGCCGGGATCGCATCCGGCGTCACATCAATCCACGCGCTCATCCGCTCGTTCACCACCATATCGCGAAACTGCGGGAACAGTTTCTTGATGTTGATCGTCGCCTGATCGAGGATCTTATGCCCCGGCACCGGCCGCATGATCCGGTATTTCTCGAAGGGCGTGCGCTCGTCCAGCTGCCAGCCGCCCAGCATCATCGTCTCTTCCCATGTGCGCTTGCCGACGCGGAATTTCATCGCCCGCCATTCGTTCTTCATCGCCGGCAGGTAATCGCGGAAATAGCGAAAACTGTCGGGCACAATATCCACCGCATGGGCCGAGCGCATGCCGACATTATAGCCGCCGTCATTGCGCTTGCGGTAACCAAATCCGTTGCCCGAGCCACAGCCCTCGGGGCCACCCTCGATGGGCCGCGTGCGCATGGTCTGGCTGAGCATTTTCAGCTGCGGGATCTTGGCGTTCTGGTTGCGCGCAAACAGGCTCGACCAGATGCCACCGGCCAGAACCACCGAATTACACTTGATCCGGCCCTTCTCGGTCACCGCCTCCGAGACCCGCCCGCCTGACGTCTCGAACCCGCGCACCGCGCAGCCCTCGACGATCACCGCACCGAGTTTGCGCGCGCCTTCAATGATCATCCGCGTCGCCAGATGCGGCTCGGCATAGCCATCGGACGGCGTGTGCAACCCGCCGGCAAAATTACGCGTGTTGCCCGTGGCCAACTCATTGGCGCGCTCGCGGCCGACAAAATGCGTGTCGAGATCATAAGGCTCCATCGCCTTTAACCACGCCTCATATTTCGCCATATGCTGCTCTTCGTCGCAATAATAGGTGATCCCGCGGCGCCGGAAACCGGGGTCGGCGCCGATCACACCGGGCAATTCATCCCAGAGTTTCATCGCGTGGATCATCATCGGCATTTCGCGCACATCGCGGCCCATCTTGCGCACCCAGCCCCAGTTGCGGCTTGATTGCTCCTCACCGACCGAGCCCTTTTCACAGAGCACCACCGGAATGCCGCGTTTGGCCAGTTCCAGCGCCGTGCAGGCGCCGATGATGCCGCCGCCGACAATCACCACCTCGGTTTGCGGCGGCACGACATCGAAACTCTGGGTCGGTTGAGGGGTGATATTCATGTTCAATCCTGATCGTTTGCGGCGCCGCACAGGCGCCCTGAATGTATCAATCGCCGCGCGTCGGCACCGGTTTCGCGGCCTCGACCTCGTCAAGGACAAATTGATGGAAGGCCTGCGCCGCGACCGAGAGGCTGGCCTCATCGGCAATCATCCCGATGGTGATCGGGATCGCGGGCAAGAAGGGGCGAAAAACCAGCGCCGGATCACGGCGCAGATGCGGAGAGAAGGGGCTGACAATCGACACACCAAGACCGGCAGCAACCAGATTGCACACCGCCTCATGGGTGGTGGCCTCGGTCAGCATCTGGCGCTCGATCCCGGCCTTGTCGAACAGCGTATCGACCTCAAAACGAAACGGCGTGCCGCGCGGAAAACTGACAAAGGGCTGCTCGGCCAGATCCTGCGCGTGGATCTCCTTGCGTTCGGCAAAGGCATGATCCGCGGGAAACACACACAGCGCCGGACGGGTGATCAGGGCGCGCACATCGACCGTCGCAGTGGCAAGCGGCAGCGTCACCACCCCGATATCCGCGCGGCGCGAGGTCACCCATTCCAGGATCCGGTCCTGCGACCGCCCGTCGAGAGAGATCGCGATATCGGGATAGCGCTGGCGGAACCGCGCGATGATATCGGGCAGCACGCCATTCGCGTAAAGCCCCATCGCGGCAATCGAAATCGAGCCGCTGGTGACGCTGCGGATCGCCTGCACCTCTTGGTTCAATTCCTCCAGCCCGACAAACAGCCTGTCGACCTGTTCAAACAGCCGCCGCGCATCCTCGGTCGGCTCGGCGCCACCCTTTTGACGGCGAAACAGTTTGAACCCGACCGCGTCCTGAAAATCTGCCATCAACCGGCTGACCGCGGGTTGCGAGACCCCCAAAAGCTCGGCGGCCTTGGTCATATTGCCCAGCGTGATCACCGCGCGGAAGGCTTCTATCTGTCTGATATTAAACCGTTTCATTACCGATACCTTTTGCCGCTACTGATCTGGCCACCACGATAAGTCGAGCGGCGCCCACTGCCCGACAGGGAGGGGAGACAAGACAGCGGCGCGCTCTCCTTACTGCTACTAACATAACATATGTGCCGTCAATAACTATCTTGACGCATCAAATGTTATGATCTAGCGTTCCTGTCAATCGGCCTCTGCAATCGGGGAATGCCAGTATGAAACTACCGCTCAATGCGTCTCATTGGGGTGCCTTCCGCGCCGAAATCGAGGGCGGCGCGTTGAAGCGGATCACCCCCTTCGAGCATGATCCAAGGCCCAGCCCGTTGAATGACGCATGGCCGGAAATGATCGCCTCGGACCTACGGGTGGCGCGGCCATCAGTGCGCAAAGGCTGGCTTGAGGGCGACAAGGGCGCAGGCCGCGGGCAGGACAGTTATGTCGAGGTCGACTGGCCCGAGGCGCTCCATCTTGTCGCCGTTGAAATCTCCCGCATCCGCGAGACTTACGGCAATCAGGCTTTGTTTGCAGGCTCTTACGGCTGGTCCAGCGCCGGTCGCCTGCATCACGCGCGCACCTTGGTGCGGCGGTTCTTTGCCTCCATCGGCGGCTTTACCGATCAGGAAACCAATTACAGCTACGGCGCCGCGATGGCCTTCCTGCCGCGCGTCTTGGGCGTCAATGACGCCATCGGCGCCACCGTCACCAGCCTTGAGACCGTGCGCAAGCATTGCGATGTGTTTCTGGCTTTCGGCGGCATTCCGGCCAAGAATTTCGAGATCCAAGCAGGCGGCGTCGGCGAGCACAAGTTCGACAGCTTCATGGCGGGGATCACCGAGCGCGTCCATACGATCAACGTCTCGCCCTGGCGCAAGGATATCGAGGATCACTTCGGCGTCGACTGGCTGCCGATCCGCCCCGGCACCGACACCGCGCTCATGCTTGCGCTGACCCAAGTGATCGTCGAGACGGGGCAGGCGGATCAGGCGTTTCTCGATCGCTATACCCACGGCGCCGACCGCTATTTCGACTATCTGATGGGCCGCAGCGACGGCACTCCGAAAACACCGGACTGGGCCGAGGGTATCACCGGCATCCCCGCCGCGCAGATCCGCGAATTGGCCGCAAGCCTGCCCGGCAAACGCGTCATGCTCAGCCTGAACTGGAGCCTGCAACGCGCCCGCCACGGTGAGCAACCCTATTGGGCGGCCATCGGCCTAGCGGCAGCGCTCGGTCAGATCGGCCTGCCCGGCGGTGGCTTTACCTTCGGCTATGGCTCGTCCAACGGCATGGGCAACCCCAATTTCCGGACGCCACTTTTTGGCCTGCCGACTCTGAGCAACCGGACCGGCGCTGCGATCCCCGTGGCGCGGATTGCCGATATGCTGCTCAACCCCGGTGCGCCCTACCGCTATGCCGGAGAGGACCGGATCTATCCCGATATCAAGCTGGTCTATTGGGCGGGCGGCAATCCGTTCCACCACCACCAAGACCTCAACCGCCTGCGCGACGCCTTCCGCCAGCCGCAGACCGTTGTGGTCAATGAGTGCTTCTGGACCGCCACCGCCCGCCACGCCGATATCGTGCTGCCCGCCACCGTCTCGCTCGAGCGTGACGACATCGGCGGCGCCTCGCGCGACCGCTTTCTTCTGGCGATGCGCAAACTTGTCGAACCCGCGGGCGAGGCGCGCAACGATTACACAATTTTCGCCGATCTCGCCGAACGCCTCGGCGGTCGCGACGCCTTCACCGAAGGCCGCTCCGAGGCTGATTGGCTGCAATTCGCATGGCAGGAGATCAGCGGCAAACTCGCCGCGCGCGGCATCAACCCGCCGGAATTCAGAGACTTCTGGGACGACGGCTATTTCAAAATGCCCACGCCCTCGGAAGACTTCGTGCTCTTTGCTGACTACCGCGCCGACCCCGAGGGCAAGGCACTGACCACCGCTTCGGGAAAGATCGAACTTTTCAACCACGGTATCGCCGATGAGCCGGGGCAGGCGGGGCATCCCGTGTGGCTTGACCCCGAGGAATGGCTCGGCGCGCCCGAGACCCAGACCTATCCGCTGCATCTCCTCACCCCGCAGCCCGAGCGCAAGTTGCACGGCCAGATGGACAGTTCCGCCTATGTCCGCGCGGCGAAAATCCATGACCGTGAGCGCCTGACCCTGCACCCCGATGACGCCGCCGCGCGCGGTATCAAAGACGGCGACACCCTGCGTGTATTCAACGCCCGCGGCGCCTGTTTTGCCGTCGCCAAAATCGACGACGCGGTGTTGCAAGGCGTGGTGCTTCTGCCCACCGGTTCGACCTATGACCCCGACGGTTTGATCGACCGCGGCAGCAACCCGAATGTGCTGACCCGCGATATCGGCACCTCGGAACTGGGCCAAGGCTGTGCCGCGCAATCCTGCCTCGTAGAGATCGCGCGCTATGACGCGCCGCTCCCCGATCTGCGGGTCAACCACCCGCCCGAATTCACGACCAATTCAACCTGAAGGACGTCACCCATGAGCATTATTTTCGATCATTTCGTCCTATTGGTGAATGACCTTGACGCCGCCGCCCGCGATTATCAGGCGCTGGGGTTCACCGTGCTCGACCGCGCCGACACCAGCCATGGATCGACCAAGTTCAAATTCGTCTCTTTCCATGACGGCAGCTACATCCTGCTCACCGCTTTCACCAGCGCCGAGGGCCAGAGCGGCCACCGTCTGGGCGAGGTGCTCGACGCGGGCGAGGGCTGGGCGGATTACTCCTTTACCGTGGCGGACGCGGGCGCGGTCGGGCAGGCGCTCAGCGCCAAAGGCTTCCCCGTGCGCGGGCCGGTGCCGGTGTCGAATGTGGTGGCCAGCGGCGAAAAATGGGCGCTTGATTTGTTGATGACCGGTCGCGGCGCGGGCGGCGATGTGGCACTGCCGTTTCTGGTCTCGGATGTGACAGGCCGCAGCCACCGCATCCCTGGCCCCTCGGATCACGGCAATGGCGCCAGTGGCATCGAAAGCGTGACCCTCACCACTGCCGATCCGCGCCGCGTCGCCGATACGCTGGTCGCCATCGGCGGCAAGGACGTCGCCACCTCCAAGGGCATCCACGTGCATTTCGACGATTGCCACGTTGAAATCCTCCCCCTCGACGCCCCCAACTCCCGCCCCGGTGGCGGTATTGCCAGCGTCACGCTCAAAGGCGGCACCGCCGGGCAGGTGCTCGACCTGACACTCGCGCATAACGCGCCAATGACATTCGCCGGGGCCGCGCAATGATCCCCACCGACAAAACCGCGAAACAGATTTACCATGAATGGCAGGCCGCCCCCCGCGTGCCACCGCGCGGCATGGGGCAGCGGGTGGCACTGCTGAATGTCGATGTGCAGCGCCGCTACACCGATACCGAGGCCTTCGCCTCCGCTTATACCGGCCATCCCCGCCAGTTCGAGGCGATCAACACGCTGGCCGAGACGGTCCGCGCGCTCAATATGCCGGTGATCTGGACCTATGTCGCCTATCTGCCCTCGGGCGTCGATGCCGGTTGGTGGAGCAAACTCTCCGACAACGAAATGTCGATCCATAAGGTCGGCCACGACAGCCCGCAGGCCGAAATCGACCCCCGCGTCACCGTCGATGACAGCGACCTCAAGCTGCACAAACGCATGGCTTCGGCGTTCTTCGAGACCCACCTTCTGAGCTATCTCAACTGGCACCATATCGACACCGTGATCGTCACCGGCGGCGCCACTTCGGGCTGCGTGCGCGGCACGATTGTCGACGCAATGTCCTACGGCTACCGCGTGATTGTCCCCGAAGAATGCGTCACTGACCGCGAGGAATCGGCACATTACGCCAGCCTCTACGATATCGCCTTCAAATACGGGGACGTGAAACCCGTGGATGAAGTGCTTGCCGATCTCTCCGAAAGGAAGCCCGCATGACCCGTCTCTCCGATCCCAAAAGCTACGATTACGCGCCCTATCAAAATCGCCCAAAGATCACTTGGCCCGGTGGCGCCCGCGTTGCATTCTGGGTGGCGCCGAACATCGAGTTCTACGAACTTGCGCCTCCGCCCAGCCCGACCCGCGAAGTCTGGTATCGCCCCGAGCCCGACATCATCAACTATTCCATGCGTGACTACGGCAACCGCGTCGGCTTTCACCGCATGGCCGATGTGATGGCGAAATACGGCGTGCGCGGCTCGGTGTCGCTGAACGTCGCGGTCTGCGACCATTTCCCCGAGATCATCGAGCGCTGTTGCGAGCTGGAATGGGAGCTGTTCAGCCACGGCGTCTACAACACCCGCTACCTCTACAACATGACCGAGGACCAACAGCGCGAGATCATCCGCGATTGCCGCGACACCATCCTGCGCGCCTCGGGGCAGCGCCTCGACGGCTGGCTCTCGCCAGCGATCTCGAACGGCGAGACCACGCAGGATCTGCTGGCCGAAGAGGGGATCAAATACACCCTTGATCTGTTCCATGACGACCAGCCGATGCCGGTGCGCACCCGCTCGGAAAACCGTCTGGTCTCGGTGCCCTATATGATGGAATGCAACGATGTGCCGGTGTTGAATTTCAAGAACATCTCGCCGCGTAACTACTTGCAAATCATCAAGGATCACTTCGATCAGCTCTATGAGGAAGGCGCCGACAGCGGCACCGTCATGTGCATCCCACTGCACCCCTATTTGATCGGCCAGCCGCACCGCCTCTCGATCCTTGACGAGGCACTGGCCTATGTCACCAAACATGACGATGTCTGGCTGGCCACGGGCCGCGAGATTGCCGCGCATTTCGAGGCCCATCACTACGATCAGTTCACCGATTGGATGAAACCCTTCAACGCGGAGGTCGGGGCATGACTGTGATCACAAAAGAATATTTCGACTATCCGCACCGCAAAAAGGGGCTGGATCACGACCGGTTCGAGCGACGCTATCTGCGTGATTTGCCGCAGGTGGATTGGCGTGATGGGTCTAAGCTCAAACTCTGGGTGACGGTGAAATTCGAGCAGTTCCCGATGGATATGCCCGCCAAACCCTTTGTCGCACCCGGTGGTATGGACCGCCCCTATCCCAGCGTCTGGGACTATTCGACCCGCGACTACGGCAACCGCGTCGGCGCGTTCCGGCTGTTTAAGGTGCTCGATAAATACAACATCCGCGCGACCGCCGCGATGAATTCCGCAGTTGCCGCGCGCTACCCCTATCTGCTGCAGGAAATCCTGCGCCGCAATTGGGACGTGGCGGCCTCGGGCGTCGATATGGGCAAACTGCACCACGGCGATCTGGACCCCGCGAGTGAGGCCGCGCTGGTGGCCGAGGCGTTCGGCACCCTGCGCAAACTCACCGGCCAAAGCGTCACCGGCTGGCACTCGCCTGCGCATTCGCAATCGACCCAGACCCCCGATCTGGTGGCGGCGCAGGGCGGCAAATATATAGCCGACTGGATCAACGACGATATGCCCTATGCGTTCCGCACCTCGGCGGGTGAACTCACCCAGATGCCGCTGTCGTGGGACCTGTCGGATCATAAAATCCTCTTCACCCAGAATATGCCGATTGCCGATTACGAATGGCAGATCAACGCCGCCTTCGACGCGCTGCTCGCCGAGGCGAAAACCCGTGGCGCACGGGTGCTGTCGCTCTCGCTCTCGCCATGGATCATCGCGCAACCGAGCCGCATCCGTGCGCTCGACCGTTTGCTCGCACGCATCACCGCCACCGAAGGCGTCACCGCGGCGACCGGCGAGGAGCTCCGCAACGACTGGTTGGAGATGCAAGCGCCATGACCATCGCAGGGGCAGGGCAGGGGCTGAACTGGCTGAGCGCCAGCGACGCGGCGGCACAGATCGCCTCGGGGCAGATCACCGCGCGCGACCTGATGGAGGCCATCATCGACCGGATCAGCGCCCGCGACGCCACGGTGCGCGCATGGTCATGGTTCGATGCCGCGCGGGCGCTCAAAATGGCCGAGGAGGCCGACAAAATCCCCACAAATCAACGCGGTCCGCTGCACGGGGTGCCGGTGGGGATCAAGGATATCCTCTACACCAAGGACATGCCGACCCAGTTCAACTCGCCGCATTTCCAAGGGCATTTCCCCAATATCGACGCCTCTTGCGTGGCCCTCCTGCGCGGCGCAGGCGCTTTGATCATCGGCAAGAACGACACCGTGGAATTCGCGGTTAACGGGCGTCGCGCCGCCACCACCAACCCGCATGATCCCGCCCGCACGCCGGGCGGATCCTCCAGCGGATCGGGGGCGGCGGTGGCCGACGGGCAGGTGCCCTTGTCGATCGGCACCCAGACCGGCGGCTCGGTGATCCGGCCCGCGTCTTACTGCGGGGTCTGGGCGCTCAAACCAACTTGGAACGCGGTCTCGCATGAAGGTTTCAAAACCTGCGCCGCCAGTTTCGACACGCTCGGCTGGTATGGCCGCTCCGCCGCCGATCTCGACCTGCTGGCCGAGGTCTTCGGCATTTTCGACGACCAGACCCCCGATATTCCCGCGCTCAACGGGTTGCGCATCGCCGTCTGCCGCACCCCCGCCTGGCCGCAGATCGAGGATGCCGGACGCGCGGCACTCAAAGCCGCGACCGCCGCGCTGAAAGCGGCAGGCGTGACCGTCGAAACCCTTGACCTGCCGCCCGCATTTGACGGGCTTCCCGACGCGCATAAGGTGATCATGCAAAGCGAAATGCGCAGCGCCTTTCTGGCCGAACACCGCAAATTCGGCGCCGCACTCTACCCCGAAATGCACGCGATCCTGCGCAATGAGGCGGGCCAGACCCGCAAAGACCTGATCGCGGCGCAAGACCTCGCCGCCCGCTGCCGTGCCGAATTCGAGACCCTTGCCGAACCTTTTGACGCCGTCCTGACCCCCAGCACCGCCGGGGTCGCACCGCTTGGCCCCGACAACACCGGCGCCGCCACTTTCAACCGGATCTGGACGCTGTTGCATATGCCCTGCGTCAATATCCCCGGTCTGACCGGCGACGCGGGCTTGCCCATCGGCGTCACATTGACCGGCCCGCGCTTTAGCGACCGCAAGATCATCGCCCTGGCCGCCCGAATCGGCAGCCTCTTGGATGGCGCTCCGGTCGCCTAATTGCCGGCGCGCCATACCGCTGAAAGTGTCCGACATAATAAAATGCACGCTCTGGCGCGCATGAGGCAGGTTGATGAATATTTGTGCAGTAAATAAAGGGTTTTTTGCACGTTTGGCAGGAAAAATTATTGACCGGACCCGATGTCCTGTGCCTACAATGTCCGACATAGAAGAGTGGGAGGAGCAAGGCCCATCGCATGGTTAACAAGCCCCGGACGTCAGACGTCGCCGGTATTGCCAAACCTCCGTTGCGCCCTCGCACCGCCAAGACCCGCCAAAGTCGAGACCTAGTCCATCCCATCAGCGCCCTGCGCGCGATCCAACTCGGAGGTCGATCATGACCCAGAAATTCCCCACTGTCGGACGACGCTCATTCCTCGCCGGTCTGGCTGCCAGCACCGCACTGCCGCTGATCGCCATGCCCGGCAAACTCTGGGCGCAAGAGCCCCGCGCCGGTGGCACCCTGCGCACACCCGCATGGCCCGCGCCCAGCGTGTTGAACTCGGCGATCTCCACCGCTGGCCCCGAAACCTTCCTCGGTCCGAAAATGTTCGACGGGCTCTTGGCCTATGACTTCGGCATGGTCGCCAAACCGCAGCTCGCCACCGACTGGCAAATGTCCGACGACGGTTTGCGCATCACCTTCAACCTGCGCGAGGGCGTGACCTGGCATGACGGCGAGCCCTTCACCGCGCATGACGTCGCCTTCACCTTCATGGAGGTGCTCAAGGTCCACCACGGACGCGGGCGCACCACCTTCGGTGATCTGCTGGCGGTGGAAACCCCCGATGATCTGACCGCGATTTTCGTGCTGGAAACCCCAAATCCGGCAATGATGCGCGCCCTCGATAGCCGCGAAAGCCCGATCCTGCCCGCGCATATCTATGAGGGCACGGATATTCTGGACAATCCGGCGAATACCGCGCCCATCGGCACCGGCCCGTTCAAACTGGCGGAATACGAGATCGGCTCTTATGTCGTGCTGGTCAAAAACCCCGATTACTGGGAAGAGGGCTATCCGCTCCTTGACCGCATGGTGATCCAATATGTCCCCGATAGCGCCACCCGCGCGGCGATGCTGGAAAGCGGGCAGGCGGATGCGGTGTTCCTCAATATGATCCCCGCGCAGGACATCGTGCGGCTGGATGAACAGCCCGATTTCACCATGGACACCCGCGGTTTTGAGGGCATGCCAAGCGCCCAGCAGATGGATTTCAACCTCGACAATCCGATCCTTGCCAATGTCATGGTGCGCCACGCCATCGCCCATGCGATCGACCCCGAGTGGATCACCCAGAACGTCTGGTATGGGCTGGGCACGGCGGGCAAAACCCCGCTGCATGTCGATCAGGTGGAATATTACACCACCGAGGGCGTGCCGGAATATCCCTATGATCTCGACCGCGCCAATGAACTCTTGGACGAGGCGGGTTATCCGCGCGGCGACAATGGCACGCGGTTCGAATTGATGCTCGATCCCTCGCCTTGGGGCACGGAATCGATCACCGCCTCGGCCTATGTCCGCGAGCAATTGCGTCAGGTCGGCATTGATGTGACCGTGCGCACGCAGGACTTCGGTGTGTTTGTCACCACCGTCTGGACCGACCGCGCCCATGATCTGGTGCTCTATACGGTCAACCTCGGGGTTGATCCGACCATCGGCACCCAGCGTTTCTACTGGTCCGAAAGCTACCGCCCCGGCTCGGCCTTCACCAATGGCGCGCATTACATGAACCCCGAGGTCGACGCGCTCTTGGAGGCCGCGCAGGTCGAGACCGACCCGCAGGCGCGCCGCGATCAATACGCCGAGTTCCAGCGCATCGTCATGCGCGACCTGCCGGTGATGCCGATCACCAATATCCACGGCGCCAATATCGCCAGCACGCGGGTGCATGACCATACTGTCGATGCGCTTGGCGTCTTGGGCGGGTTCACCCGGCTATGGATCGAAGAATGACCACCCCGGCACCCTCTTTGCCGGAGCAAACACCGCAGACGGGGCCTCGCAAGGTCCCGTCTCGCGCCATGCTACGCTATATTCTACGCCGCTTGAGCCAAGCCATTCTGGTGATGCTGCTGGTGGTGATCGGCAGTTTCTTCCTGATCAAAATGGCCCCCGGTGACTTTGTCGACACGCTGGCCGGCACCTCTGATCTGACCGCCGAGCAAATGGCCAATCTGCGCGCGCGCTACGGGCTCGACCAGCCGGTGCCGGTGCAACTGATGTATTATATCGCCCGTCTGGCCACGCTGGATCTGGGCTATTCGCCGTTCAACAACGCGCCGGTGCTGGATATTCTGGTCAAACGCTGGCCAGTGACGGCGATCCTCGTGGTCACCTCGGTGTCGATCTCGATGGTCGTGGGCACGCTTTTGGGCGTGATGGCGGCGCGGTTTTCCGGCAAGCCCGTCGATTTGGGCATCTCGATCCTGATGCTGCTGTTCTACGCCACGCCGAATTTCATCATCGCAGTGATCCTGATCCTGATCTTCTCGATCAAGATGAATGTCTTTCCGATTGCCGGTTTCGCAACCATCGCCTCGGGCTATACGGGCTGGGAGTATATCCGCGATGTCGCATGGCATCTGGCAATGCCGGTGACCGCGCTTTGCACCTTCTTTATCGCGATCTATGGCCGCATCGGCCGCGCCGCGATGCTCGAAGTGCTGACCCTCGATTACATCCGCACCGCCCGCGGCAAAGGCCTGACCGAGCGACGGGTGATCTATGTCCATGCGCTGCGCAACGCGCTTTTGCCGCTGGTCACCATGGCCGGTCTGCAAGTCAGCGCGCTGGTCGGCGGCGCGGTGCTGATCGAGACGATCTTTGGCCTCAACGGTATGGGCCGCACCGCCTTTGACGCGGTGTTCCAGCGCGACACCAACCTGCTCTTGGGCGTGCTCTTTGTCTCTTCGCTCAGTGTGGTGGTGGTCAATTTCATCATCGACCTGCTTTACATGGTCCTCGACCCGAGGGTGGAAATCAAATGAGCACCTCAGGACATTCCGTCTTTCGCCGCCTGTTGCGCCATCCCAGCGGGCTGGTCGGGCTCTTGATCATCGCTTTGGTGGTGCTGATGTCGGCCAGCGCGGGGTTCATTTTCCCCGAGGGGCCATGGGTGCTCGGCGGACGTCCGCGCACATGGCCGGGGGTCGATCCGGCGTTTCCATTGGGCACCGATGCTCTGGGCCGCGACATGGTGGCGGCGTTGTTTTACGGCGCGCGGGTGTCGCTGGCGGTGGGGGCGGCGGCGGCGCTGGTCTCCTTGGTCATCGGCACGCTGGTCGGCGCTATCGCCGGCTATTACGGCGGCTGGCTCGATGATGTGCTGATGCGCCTGACCGATGCGATGCAGACCATCCCCTCGTTTCTGGCCGCCATCGCCATTGTCGGCGTCGTCGGCGCCTCGCTCTCAACGATCATCATTGCCATTGCCGTGGTCTCATGGCCGATGATCGCGCGGCTGGTGCGCGCCGATTTCCTGCGCCTGCGGACCTATGATTTCGTGCAAAGCTGCAAGATCATCGGCATGTCGGACCTGCGCATCATCTTTGGCCAGATCCTGCCCAATTGCCTTGCGCCGATCATCGTGTCGTCGTCGGTTCTGGTCGCCACCGCGATCATCACCGAGGCCTCGCTGGCCTTCCTCGGCCTTGGCGATCCGAATGTGATGAGCTGGGGCACGATCCTCAGCACCGGCCGGCCTGAGCTGCGCTCGGGCTGGTATATGACCGCTTTTCCCGCCGTGGCGCTGGTGCTGACCGTGCTGGCGCTGAACCTGATCGGCGATGCGCTCAACGATGTGCTCAACCCCCGTCTCAAGGAGCGCAAATCATGACCACGAACGCCCCCGCGCCCCTCTTGGAGGTCGATCGCCTCAAGGTCTCGGTCTCGCGCACCGTGCCAATTGTCGAGGACCTCAGCTTTGCCATCGCCGCCGGTGAGACCGTCGGTCTGGTCGGCGAATCCGGTTGCGGCAAATCGCTGACCGCGCTGGCAATCATGCGGCTCTTGGCGGGCAACCTCTCGGTCACCTCGGGCAGTATCCAATTGGACGGCGAGGAACTCACCAAACTGCCGGAAGAGCGTATCCGTTCCCTGCGTGGCGATAAAATGGCGATGATCTACCAAGAGCCGCTGACCGCGCTCAATCCGGTGATGACCGTCGGCGCGCAGCTTGTCGAAGTCCTGCGCACCCACCGCAAAATGAGCAAACGCGAGGCCGCCGCCCGCGCCGTTGAACTTCTGGCCCTCGTGCGCATCCCCGATCCCGCCGCACGTTTCAACGAATACCCGCACCGCATGTCCGGCGGCATGCGCCAGCGGGTGGTGATCGCCATGGCGCTGGCCTGCGATCCGAAACTGCTGATCGCTGATGAGCCGACCACCGCGCTCGATGTCACCGTGCAAGCGCAGGTCTTGCGGCTGATCAAACAGTTGCAGCGCGAGGCCAATCTCGGCCTGTTGCTGATCACCCATGACCTCGGCGTGGTCCGCCAGGTCGCCGACCGTATCGTGGTGATGTATGCGGGCTCGGTGGTCGAAACCGGCACCGTTGCCGAGGTGCTCGGCTCGCCCCGTCACCCCTATACCGTCGGCTTGATCGCCGCGCGCCCCTCGGGCAGCTTTGCGGTGGACGCACAAAAGCTGGTCGAAATCTCCGGCTCCGTGCCATCCCCCGAGGCGCGCCCCAAAGGCTGCGTCTTCGCCCCGCGCTGCCCGAATGCGCAAGACGACTGCCGCGCCTCGCGCCCGCATCTCTTGCCGACCACCGGCAGCCATGAATTGCGCTGTCTGCACCCGATGCCCGCCTCGACACCCCTTTCTGCCCCCGTTGGAATGCCGTCATGACCCAAGTTCTGCGCACCGAAGATCTGCGGCTTTACCACAACACCGCCCGCGGCCAGTTGCGCGCCGTTGACGGCGTCAGCCTGAGCATCGCGCGGGGCGAGACCCTCGGTCTGGTCGGCGAATCCGGCTGCGGTAAATCCAGCCTCGCCAAATGCGTCGTCGGGCTGGATGCGCCAACCAGCGGCACGCTTGAGGTCGCGGGCGTCACCCCCGGCAAATCGCGCGCCATGCGCATCGCGCGGGCGCAGGCGGTGCAGATGGTGTTCCAAGACCCCAGCGGCGCGCTCAACCCACGCTTAAGCGTCGCGCGGATCATCGAGGAACCGCTGCGCGTCCATGGCACCGGCACGGCAGCCGAGCGCCGCGCGCAGGTGGCCGAACTGGCGCAGAAGGTCGGCCTCTCGGACTATCACCTGCCACGGTTCCCGCATGAACTCTCCGGCGGCCAGCGCCAGCGGGTCAGCATCGCGCGGGCCTTAGCGCTCAACCCCGCGCTTCTGGTCTGTGACGAGGCGGTCTCGGCACTCGATGTCTCGGTGCAGGCGCAGGTTCTTAACCTCTTCATATCGCTGCAAAAAGAGCTGGATCTCACCTATCTCTTCATCAGCCATGACCTCTCGGTGGTGCGCTATGTCTCGCACCGTATCGCGGTGATGTATCTCGGGCGGATCGTCGAAATCGGCCCCGCCGAGGAGGTGTTTCACCGTCATCTGCACCCCTATACGCGCGCGCTGGTCGCGGCGATCCCGGGGGATGAGGCGCTCGGCGAAGAGGCAGCGCTTTTGGAAGGCGATGTGCCCTCACCGGTCAACCCGCCCTCGGGCTGCGCCTTCCGCACCCGCTGCCCGCATACGCGCGAGCGCTGCGCCGCGGACGTCCCGCACCTGCGCGATCTCGGTAACGGATTGCAGGTCGCCTGCCATTTCGCCGAAGAGTTCATCCGCCCCGAGGATATGCCCCAAGCGGCAGGCTGAGCGCGCCCCACACGGGCCGCTCACACCCCCAAATACCGGCTTTCCAGATCCTCGGTGATCGCATCCGGCACGCCGGTCCAGACGCTGCGCCCGCGCTCCAGTATCACGCAAGCATCGGCGATCTGCTTCAACTCGGCCAGCGTCTTATCGACAATCAATATCGACAGCCCCTGCGCCTTCAGCTTGGCAATCGTCTCCCAGATTTCCTTGCGGATCACCGGCGCCAGCCCCTCGGTCGCCTCATCCAGCACCAACAGCCGCGGGTTGGTCATCAAGGCGCGGCCAATCGCCAGCATCTGCTGCTCACCACCCGACAGCGTCGAGGCCTGCTGGTCCGCCCGCTCGGCCAGCCGCGGAAAGAAATCGCGCACCGTCTCCAGCGTCCAATAGCCCGGGCGCGCGGCGGCAATCAGGTTCTCGTCCACGCTCAGCGTGGCAAAACACCGCCGCCCCTCGGGCACCAGCCCGATCCCCAGCCGTGCGGCGCGAAACGAGGGCAGACCGGTGATATCGGTGCCGTCAAACACCACCTTGCCCGAGGCCACCGGCTGCACGCGGCACAGGGCGCGGATGCTGGTGCTTTTGCCCATCCCGTTGCGCCCCATCAGCGCCACCGCCTGACCGGCCTCAATGCTCAGATCGACGCCAAACAGTGCTTGCGAGGCACCGTAGAACACTTCAAGCCCGCTCAATTCCACCAAAGCCGTCATGCGCTATCCCCCAGATAGGCTTCGCGCACCTGCGGATCGTTGCGGATCTCCTCGACGCTGCCCGAGGCGATGATCCGTCCGTAAACCAGCACGCTCAGCCGGTCGGCCAGCGCAAACACCGCGTCCATATCATGTTCAACCAGCAGGATCGGCGCCTGTGTTTTCAACTCGCGCAGGAAACTCACCAATTGCCCCGCGCCCTCGGCCCCCATCCCGGCCATCGGCTCGTCAAGCAGGAAGCATTTCGGCTCCAGCGCCAGCGCCACCGCGATCTCCAGCAGGCGCCGCTCACCGTGGCTAAGTTCCGCCGAGGGCACGCTCGCCCGCCCGCGCAGCCCGACCCGCTCGAGGATATCATCGGCGCCCTCGATCAGCACCCGATCCCAAAGCGTCGGCTTGAAAAACCGGAAGGAATGCGATTGCCGCGCCTGCAGCGCCAGCATCACATTGCGCCGCGCCGAATACTCGGGGATCAGCGATGAAATCTGGAAACTCCGCCCCAGTCCCAGTTGCGCCCGCCGCACCTCATTCAGCCGCGTAATCTCGCGCCCCTGAAAACGGATGCGCCCCGCATCGGGCAGGGTCCGCCCCGAGATCTGCGCCATCAGCGTCGATTTCCCCGCGCCATTCGGCCCGATCAGCGCATGCACCTCACCGGCCCGCAGGGTCAGCGAGACATCATCCGTCGCCTTCAGCGCGCCAAAACTTTTGCGCAGGTTGTTGAGTTCCAGAACCGGAGTTTCGCGATCAGCCAAAGCGTTCCCTCCCGGCAATCAGCCCGACAATCCCGCCGCGCCCGAACAGCACCGCGGCCAGCAACACAACGCCGAGCCAGAGCTTCCAATGCTCGGTGAGCCCGCCGAAAAACACCTCGAAGCCGACCAGAAACGCCGCGCCCACGACGGGGCCGAACAACCGTCCGGTGCCGCCCAGAATGATGATCACGATCAACTCGCCCGACATCGTCCAGGCCATCCCCGCGGGGCTGGCAAAGCGCGACAGATCGGCCATCAACGCCCCCGCGAGGCCGGTCACCATGCCCGAAATCACAAACGCCGCCAGCTTGATCCCGAAGGGGTTGATGCCCAGCGAGGCCACGCGGTCGGGGTTCTGCCGTATCGCCATTAGCGCCGCGCCAAAGCGCGAAGCGCGCAGCGTCGCAAACAGCGCCAGCCCCGCCATCAACACGCCCCAGCAGATCAGGAATAGCTCCAGCGGGCGCATGGTGTTGAGCCCGGGAAACTGGTTGCGCACATAGATCGGCAAGCCGTCCTCGCCGCCATATGCGGGCCATGAGATCGCGAAATAATAGAACATCTGCGCGAAGGCGAGGGTGATCATGATGAAAAAGATCCCCGAGGTGCGCAGGCTGAACGCCCCGATCACCGCCGCCAAGAGCCCCGAAACCGCCATCGCCACCAGCCAGATCACCAGCATCTGGTTCGACCCCGACAGCCCCAGCAAAGGCGCGCCATTGAACGCATGCTGCGCCAAGATCCCCGCCGCATAACCGCCGGCGCCGAAATAGACCGCATGGCCGAATGACACCATGCCACCCAGCCCCAGCGCGATATTCAGCCCGACACCGGCCAGCGCCAGAATGGTGATCCGCGTGAACAGGGTGATGGTGAAAATCTCGCCGGCAAAATAGGCCCAGAGCGGCACCACCAGCAGGCCGAGCGCGATAACCGCATTAAGCGCGTGTTCTTTGGTAAAATCAGGCATGAGGGGGGAATAGTCCCTTGGGCCGCAGCACCAGAACCACGGCCATCAGCAGGTAAATCAGGATCGAGGCCAGTGCCGAGCCGATGCTGCTGGCTTGGCTGGCGCCCATGAAAGTGGCAAAGATATTCGGCAAGAGAAACCGCCCCATCGTGTCGATCACGCCGACCAAAAGCGCGCCGACCATCGCGCCCTTGATCGAGCCGATGCCGCCGATCACGATCACCACGAAGGCCAGGATCAGCACCGGCTCGCCCATGCCGACCTGCACCGCTTGCACCGCGCCGACCAATGCGCCCGCCATCCCCGCAAGCGCCGCCCCCAGTGCAAACACCACCGTGTAAAGCGCGCGGATATTGACGCCCAAGGCGGCAATCATCTCGCGGTCATTCTCACCGGCGCGGATCCGAACGCCCAGACGGGTGCGGGAGATCAGGAACCACAGGCCCACCGCCACCGCCAGTCCGAAACCGATCAACGCCAGTCGGTAGAGGGGATAAAGCGTCAGCCCCAGATCGACGGTGCCGCTCAATGACGCGGGCACATCGAGATACAGCGGGAACGGCCCAAAGATGATCCGCGTGCCCTCGCTCAGGATCAGGATCAGCGCATAGGTTGCCAGCACCTGATCAAGATGGTCGGCGGTATACAGGCGGCGCAACACGGTGACTTCGATCAGCGCTCCCGCCGCCGCAGCAGCAGCTGTGCCCGCCACCAAACCCAACCAGAAATTCCCGCTGGCCGCGGCCACGGCGGCGCAGAAGAACGCGCCGATCATGAACAGCGAGCCATGCGCCAGATTGATCAGCCCCATCACGCCAAACACCAGCGTCAGACCGGCGGACATCAGAAACAGCATCAAGCCCAGTTGCAGGCCGTTGAGAAGTTGCTCGAAGAGCAGCGCAAGCGTCATCACTCGGTCCCTTGGGTCGAGGCGTATTTCAATCGGGCAGAGAGCCGGTTCCTAGGTCAGAAACGGGCGGGGCGCAATCTGCAGCCCCACCCGCTATCTGCTTCAGTTCATTGCGCAATCTGCGGCATAAACATCGACATAGTCCTCGATTGCCAGACCGACCAACTGATTGGTGATCTCGCCGTCAACCTCGACCACCTGACGGATATAGACGTCCTGTATCGGGTGCTGGTTGTTGGCAAAGGCAAAGTCGCCGCGCACCGAGGTGAAATCCGCCGCGCGCAGCGCCGCACGGAATGCATCGCGGTCTTCGATATCCGCCGCTGCCACCGCCGAGAGGATCAGATTGGCCGAGTCGAACCCTTGGCTGGCATAGATCGACGGGGTGCGCCCGTAAGCCTCGCGGAAGGCGGCGACAAAGGCGGTGTTGGCCGCATTGTCGAGATCGGGCGACCATTGACCGGCGTTATAGACGCCAAGCGCGGCTTCGCCGGTGGCGGGCAGCATGTCTTGGCTGAAGGAAAACGCCGCCGAGATGATCGGCAGATCGACACCCGACTGCGCGTATTGGCGCATAAAGCTGATGCCCATGCCACCGGGCAGGAACATGAAGATACTGTCGGCACCCGAGGCGCGGATCTGCGCGATCTCGCCCGCGTAATCGGTCTGGCCGAGCTGGGTATAGATCTCGCCGGCCAGTTCACCGTCAAAGCGGCGCTTGAAGCCGGTCAGCGCATCGGTGCCCGCCGGATAGTTCGGCGCCATGATGAAGGTGTCATTATAGCCCAGCGTGTTGGCATAGGCGCCCGCGGCCTCATGCAGCATGTCGTTTTGCCATGCGGCGTTGAAATAATTCTCGTTGCACATCGCACCGGCCAGCGGCGAGGGGCCGGCGTTGGGCGAGACATAGACGATATCCTGCGCGGTCACCGAGGGCACCACCGCCATCGCCAGATTGGACCAGACAATGCCGGTCAGGATCTGCGCGCCTTCGGACTGGATCATCCGGTCGGCGATCTGCACCGCCTGTTCGGGGCGCTGCGCGTCATCCTCGACCACCAGATGGATCGCATCCGAGCCGTCCATTTCCAGCGCCAGCATAAACCCGTCGCGGATATCGACACCCAGACCGGCACCGCCGCCCGAAAGCGTGGTGATCATGCCCACGGTGACCGGATCGGCCAAGGCGGCGCCCGATGACAATGCCAACGCCGAAGCGCAGGCCAGCAAAGTGTTATGGAGTTTCATCATGCATTCCCCGTTGTCTCATGGCCGTTCTATGCAGCCACATATATCAAGATTAACAGTAAAGATGTATCGCGCAAGAATTATTTTAAGTCCAAAATGATTTTGCCCCTACATCCCTCCACCAGCCCCGCGCGCACCTCCTGCGGGGGCGCCCTCAGGTCTCCTGCGCGTTCGCTTTCAGCAGGATCGCCCGCAATTGCTCGAGATCCTGCGCATCCAGATTGCCCAGCAGCCGGTTGACCTCGCTCTCGTGATCCATCGCCATACTGTCAAACATCTGCTTGCCCTGCGCCGTCAGCTTGACCTGCACCGTGCGCCGGTCGCTCTCCATCGGGGTGCGCCGCACCAGCCCCTCACGCTCGAGCCGGTCGACAATTACCGTCGCATTGCCGTTCGACACCAAGAGCGCGCGGCTGAGTTCCGACATCGTCAGCCCGTCATGAAACCGCCAGAGCGCCGCCATCACGTCAAACCGGGGCAGGGTGGTGCCATGTTCCACCCGCAACCGCTCGCGCAACCGGCTCTCGGTTTGCCGCGTGACGCTGAGCAACCGGATCCAGGCTTTCAGACGGCGCTTGCTCAGCGGGTCGAGGGGGGCTGCGGTCATCTGGCGGCTCTCCTGTTGGATACGGGCCTGCGTTCACAGGCGCGGCCCTTTTGGGCCGGAACATTAACCAAGCGCAAGGGCGAAAGCCGCCCCGAACCCAAGCGCCCCGATCACCAGCCAGTGAATGCGGGTGGCGGCAGCGCAAGGGTCTTGCCACCTATCATGCCCTGAAAACGGGAATAGTTTCAAGCTTGAAACTTTAGTGTTGAAATAAATTCCGTTCGGTGTTTTCCTAAGCCTCACGCGCCGCCGATCCCGGTTGATCCGGGCCAGCGGCCATGTTGGGGAGAGAGACTATGCGCGTAGCCTGCCTTGGCGGCGGTCCAGCCGGCCTGTATTTCGCGATTTCGATGAAACTGCGCGATCCGTCGCATGAGATCACCGTGATCGAGCGCAACCGCGCCAATGACACCTTTGGCTGGGGCGTGGTGCTCTCGGATGATGCGCTCGACAATCTGGCGCAGAACGACCCGCAAAGCGCCGAGGCGATTCGCGGCCAATTCGCCTATTGGGACGATATCGCGGTGGTCCATGACGGCGTGCGCACGGTCTCGGGCGGCCACGGGTTTGCCGGTGTCGGGCGCAAAGCGATGCTCTCCTTGCTGCAAGAACGCGCCCGCGAATTGGGCGTCGATCTGCGGTTTGAAACCGTGTTCCAAAGCGCCGAGGACTACCGCAAAGAGTATGATCTGGTGGTCGCCGCCGATGGTATCAACTCGCCGGTGCGGCAGGAATATGCGCAAGTCTTCCAGCCCGAGGTCGATCTGCGCGCGCTGAAATTCGTCTGGCTCGGCACCCGTCAGAAATTTGACGACGCGTTTACCTTCATTTTCGAGAAAACCGAGCACGGCTGGATCTGGGCGCATGTCTACCAGTTCGATGGTGACACCGCGACATTCATCGTCGAATGCGCCCAAGACACCTATGACAATTTCGGCTTCGAGGGGATGAGCAAGGAGGAGATCGTCGAGACCTGCCGCGCGGTCTTTGCCGACCATCTCGGCGGCCACGAGCTGATGTCCAACGCCGCCCATCTGCGCGGCGCCGCGGTCTGGATCAACTTCCCCCGCGTGCTCTGCGAACGCTGGTATCACGAGAATGTCGTGCTCTTGGGCGACAGTTCCGCCACCGCGCATTTCTCCATCGGCTCGGGCACGCGGCTGGCCTTCGACAGCGCCATCGCGCTGGCCGATTACCTGCATTCAGAACCCGATATGCAGGCCGCCTTTGAACGCTATCAAGAGGAGCGCCGCCTTGAGGTGCTGCGCCTGCAATCGGCGGCGCGCAACTCGATGGAGTGGTTCGAAGAGGTCGAGCGTTATCTTGATCTCGATCCGGTGCAATTCAACTATTCCCTGCTCACCCGCTCGCAACGCATCAGCCATGAAAACCTGCGCCTGCGCGATAAATCATGGCTTGAGGGCGCCGAGCGCTGGTTCATGGATCAAGCCGGTGCCGATGCCGCCGCCCCCCTGCGCGCGCCGATGTTCACGCCCTTCAAGCTGCGTGATCTGACGCTGAAAAACCGCATCGTGGTCTCGCCGATGGCGCAGTATAAAGCCGTCGACGGCTGCCCCACCGACTGGCATCTGGTGCATTACGGCGAGCGCGCCAAGGGCGGCGCCGGTCTGGTCTATACCGAGATGACCTGCGTCTCGCCCGAAGGCCGCATCACGCCCGGTTGCCCCGGTCTTTATGCCCCCGAGCATGAGGCTGCATGGGCGCGGCTCGCCAGTTTCGTGCACGCCGAAACCGATGCCAAACTCTGCTGCCAGATCGGCCATTCCGGCCGCAAAGGCTCGACCAATCTGGGCTGGGAGGGCATGGACCTGCCGCTCAATGACGGCAACTGGGACCTCGTCTCCGCCTCCGCGATCCCGTGGTCCGACCAAAACGCCACCCCGCGCGAAATCACCCGCGCCGAGATGGACGCGGTCAAGGCCGAGTTCGTCGCCGCCACCGAAATGGCCCTGCGCGCGGGCTTTGATATGATCGAACTCCACGCCGCCCACGGTTATCTGATCTCCTCCTTCATCTCGCCCCTGTCGAACCAGCGCAGCGACGACTATGGCGGTTCGCTGGAAAACCGTATGCGCTACCCGCTCGAGGTCTTCACCGCCATGCGCGAAGTGATGCCCGATGGCATGCCGCTTTCGGTGCGTATTTCGGCCAATGACTGGGTCGGAGATCACGGTGTCACCCCCGACGAAGCCGTTGAAATCGCCCGTATGTTCACCAAAGCCGGTGCCGATCTGATCGACGTCTCCGCGGGCCAAACCTCGGTCGAGGGGCAGCCGGTTTACGGGCGCATGTTCCAGACGCCCTTCTCCGACCGCATCCGCAACGAGGCCGGGATCACCACCATGGCGGTCGGCAATATCTACGAGGCCGATCACGCCAATTCGATCCTGATGGCTGGCCGCGCCGATCTCGTCGCCGTCGGTCGCCCGCATCTCGCCGATCCCTATTGGTCGCTGCATGAGGCCGCCCGTATCGGCGACCGCATGGCCCCCGATTGGCCGGTGCCCTATCTTGCGGGCCGCGACCAGACATGGCGTCTGGCCGACCGCGAAGCCGAGGCGATCCGGGCATGACCAAGGCTCCCCAGCGCCGCGTTCTGGTCACCGGCGGCGGCACCGGCATCGGCCGCGCCATCGCGCAGGCTTTCGCGCAAATGGGCGATGCGGTCACCATCTGCGGCCGCCGGATCGCACCCTTGCAAGAGACCGCGCAGGGCTTCGATATGGAGTTGCGCCAATGCGACATCACACAGGAAGCGGAAGTCGAGGCGCTTTTTGACCACCCCTTCGATGTGGTCGTCGCCAACGCCGGTGGCGGCGCCGCCGCGCGCCTGCAGAAAACCTCGCTCGAGGCTTGGAATGACACGCTGTCTGTCACCCTGACCGGCGTTTTCCTGACCTTTCGTGCGGCACTGGGCCAGATGCCCGAGGGCGGACGCCTGATCGCCATCGCCTCCACCGCCAGCCTCAAGGGCGGCGCCACCATCCCCGCCTATGCCGCGGCCAAACACGGGGTTCTGGGCCTCGTGCGCTCCATCGCGCTGGATGTCGCCACCCGCGGGATCACCTGCAATGCCATCTGCCCCGGTTTTGTCGACACGCCCCTCGCCGAACAGGCGATCACCGGCTTGATGGAGCGCTTCAATCTCGACCGCGCCGCCGCCAGTGCCAAAGTCGCCAGCGGCAACCCGATTGGCGAATTAATAACCCCCGCCGAGGTCGCATCCTCGGCGCTCTATCTGGCCTCACCCGAGGCCCGCATGATCAACGGCCACGCCCTCAGCCTGTCTGGCGGCGAGGTTTGAACGGAGAGTAAAATGAGCAATCCTGAACACTTCCTGCTGAGCGTCGAAAACGGCATCGCGACGGTGTCTTTGGACCGGCCCGAGCGCAAGAACCCGCTGACCTTTGACAGCTACGCCGAGCTGCGCGACTGGTTTCGCGGGCTGGTCTATGACGACGATATCAAGGTCGTGGTGTTTGGCCCCAATGGCGGCAATTTCAGCTCGGGCGGCGATGTCCATGACATCATCGGGCCGCTCACCAAGATGAATATGAAGGAGCTTCTCGCCTTCACCCGCATGACCGGCGATCTGGTCAAGGCGATGCTGCATTGCGGCAAGCCGATTATCGCCGCTGTTGACGGCATCTGCGCCGGTGCCGGCGCGATCATCGCCATGGCCTCGGACCTGCGGATCGCCACGCCCGAGGCGAAAACCGCCTTCCTGTTCAACCGCGTCGGTCTGGCGGGATGCGACATGGGCGCCTGCGCGATCCTGCCGCGTCTGATCGGGCAGGGACGGGCGGCGGAACTGCTCTATCTGGGCCGTTCGATGAGCGCCGAGGAAGGGCACGCTTGGGGCTTTTTCAACCGCGTGGTTTCCGCTGACGCGTTGATGAGCGAGGCGCAGGACATGGCCGCGCGCATCGCCTCGGGGCCGGGTTTTGCCAATATGATGACCAAGACGATGCTGGCGCAGGAATGGTCGATGACACTGGATCAGGCAATCGAGGCCGAGGCGCAAGCACAGGCGATTTGCATGCAGGGCCAAGACTTTACCCGCGCCTACAACGCCTTCGTGAAAAAAGAACGCCCGGTTTTCGAGGGCGATTAATCCCTGTCCAGAAGCGCTCGGGAGGAGCATTCAACATGGCAGACCAGACATTTCTCAACTGGCCGTTTTTCGACGACCGCCACCGCGCGCTGGCCGCTGAGGTGGAGGCGTTTGCCGCCGGTCTCACGATCGACCACAGCGATACCGACGCCGCCTGCCGCGCCTTGGTCACCGCCTTGGGCGAGGCCGGAATTGCCGCGCATTCCGGCGCGCTCGACGGCAAGCTGGATGTGCGCAGCCTCTGCCTGATCCGCGAAACGCTGGCCCGCCATGACGGGCTGGCGGATTTCGCCTTTGCCATGCAGGGGCTGGGCACCGGCGCGATTTCACTCTTCGGCAGTGAGGCGCAGCGCGGTGAATGGCTGTCGCAAACCCGCCGCGGTGCAGCAATCTCGGCCTTCGCCCTGACCGAGCCGCAATCAGGCTCGGATGTGGCCAATTCCACCATGACAGCCACCCGCGACGGCGAGGATTATATCCTTAACGGCGAGAAAACATGGATCTCGAATGGCGGTATTGCCGATGTCTACACGCTGTTTGCGCGCACCGGCGAAGCGCCGGGCGCCAAAGGGTTGTCCTGTTTCATCGTCACCCCCGATCTGCAAGGCTTCAGCGTCGAGGAACGTCTTGAAACCATCGCCCCGCACCCTCTCGCACGGCTCAAGTTCACCGATTGCCGTGTGCCCGCCAGCGCGATGATCGGCAGACCGGGGCAGGGGTTCGCGATCGCCATGTCGGTGCTCGACGTTTTCCGCTCCTCGGTCGCCGCTGCGGCCTTGGGCTTTGCACGGCGCGCGCTCGACGAGTCGCTCAAACGCGTCACCACCCGTCAGGTGCAGGGCGCGCCGCTCAGCGATCTGCAAATGGTGCAGGGTCATATCGCCGATATGGCGCTCGATATCGACGCCGCCGCGCTGCTGATCTACCGCGCCGCATGGACCAAGGACAGCGGCGCCCCCCGCGTCACCCGCGAGGCGGCAATGGCGAAACTCTTTGCCACCGACCAAGCGCAAAAGGTGATCGACGCGGCGGTGCAACTCCACGGCGGCGACGGGGTGCGCTCGGGCGAGACGGTCGAGAAACTCTACCGCGAAATCCGCGCCCTGCGCATCTACGAGGGCGCCTCGGACGTGCAACGCGTCGTCATTGCCCGCCAGACGCTGGCCGCACAACAGGAGAGCTGAGATGCCAATAATCCAACTCGGGCGCTCGGCCCATGTCGATACCTTCACCCGCGACAACCTGCCCGCGCCGGACCTCTGGCCCGATCTGCGGCTTGACGGATACGACTATCCCGACCGGCTGAATGCGGGCGTCGAACTCACCGACGCGATGGTCGAACGCGGCTTTGGCGATCATGTCGCGCTGATCGGCAACGGGCGCCAGCGCACCTATAAGGAACTCGCCGATTGGACCAACCGCCTCGCCCATGCGCTGGTCGAGGATCTCAAGGTCAAACCGGGCAACCGCGTGTTGATCCGCTCGGCCAACAATCCGGCGATGGTCGCCTGCTGGCTGGCGGCGACCAAGGTCGGCGCGGTGGTGGTCAACACCATGCCGATGCTGCGCGCCGGTGAATTGGCGAAATATGTCGATGAAGCCGAGATCAGCCATGCGCTTTGCGACACGCGGCTGATGGATGACCTGACCCGCTGCGCGCTTGACAGCAAGTTCCTCAAAACCGTGGTCGGCTTTGACGGCAGCTCCAACCACGACGCCGAGCTTGACCGTCTGGCGCTGGAGAAATCCGTGCATTTTGACGCCGTTCAGACCTCGCAAGACGATGTGGCGCTGATCGGTTTCACCTCGGGCTCCACTGGCAAACCCAAGGCGACGCTGCATTTCCACCGCGACCTGCTGATCATCGCCGATGGCTACGCGCGCGAGGTGCTTGACGTGCATCCGGGTGATATTTTCGTCGGCTCGCCGCCTCTGGCCTTCACCTTCGGGCTCGGCGGATTGGCGATTTTCCCGCTGCGTTTCGGCGCCACCGCGACCCTGCTGGAAAACGCCTCACCGCCGAATATGATTGAAATCATTCAAAAATACAAAGCCACCGTCTGTTTCACCGCACCCACCGCCTACCGCGCCATGTTACGCGCGATGGAGGAGGGGGCGGATCTGACCTCGCTGCGGGCCGCCGTTTCCGCGGGTGAAACCCTGCCGGCGCCGGTCTTTGAGGACTGGAAGGCGAAAACCGGCAAACCGATGCTCGACGGGATCGGCTCGACGGAAATGCTGCATATCTTCATCACCAACCGCTTCGACGATCACCGCCCCGCCTGCACCGGCAAACCCGTGGGCGGCTATGAGGCGCGGATCATCGGGCCGGACGGCGAAACCCTGCCCGCGGGCGAGACCGGCCGCCTTGCCGTGCGCGGCCCCACCGGCTGCCGCTATCTGCGCAGCAACCGGCAGGAAGAATACGTGCAGGACGGCTGGAATGTCACCGGCGACACCTTCCGCATGGATGAAGACGGGTTCTTCCATTTCGCCGCGCGCAGCGACGAGATGATCCTCTCGGCGGGCTATAATATCGCCGGACCCGAGGTCGAGGCGGCGCTGCTGGCGCATCCTGCGGTGGCCGAATGCGCGGTGATCGGCGCCCCCGATGAAGACCGCGGCATGATCGTGCAGGCGCATGTGGTGCTGGCGGCGGGCGAGACCCCTTCGGACTATCTGACCAAGCTGTTGCAGGACCACGTCAAGGCCACCATCGCCCCCTATAAATACCCGCGCCAGATCCTCTTTACCGAGGCGCTGCCGAAAACCCAAACCGGAAAAATCCAGCGGTTTCGCCTGCGCGATAGCGGCTGAACCCGCCAAATCACCCTCTTGCCCCGCAGAGACCCTGTCGGGGGTTTGAAAGGAAACCCTATGTCACATCAGATCATCCAACCCGAGGGCTGGGCCCCCGCCAAAGGCTATGCCAACGGTGTTTTGACCCGCGGCAATGTGCTGCATATCGGCGGGCAGATCGGCTGGAATTCGCAAAAAGAATTCGAGACCGATGATTTCGTCGCGCAGCTCAAACAGACGCTGGAGAATGTGCGCGCGATTGTTGAAGCCGCCGGTGGGCAGGTCGAGGATATCGTGCGGATGACATGGTTTGTCACCGACAAGCAGGATTACCTCAGCCGCCAGCGCGAGGTCGGCGGCGCCTATCAGCAGGTCTTGGGCAAGCATTTCCCCGCGCTTTCAATGCTGGTGGTTGCCGATCTGATCGAAGACCGCGCCAAGATCGAGATCGAGGCCACCGCCGAACTCGCCCCGCGCTGATCCGCGACACATGCCCTGCACGCCCCGCCGATCACCGGCGGGGCGTTGCGTTTCGGGGCTGTTGCGTCGCGCGCGCTGGCGTCATGGCGCGCCGCCTATAGCCATTGCGCCATATCTTTGAAACTGTGGCGCGGAGCATCTGACCACAGGAGCCGATATGCCCGCCGAAACGCCCCAATTCGCCTCGCTGCAGACCCCCGTTTTGCTGCTGGATGAAGCCAAGATGATGCGCAATATCCACCGGCTCGAGGCCCATGCCAAAGCCCTCGGCGTCACCCTGCGTCCGCATCTGAAAACCGCGAAATCCGTCGAGGTGGCAAAGCGGCTGGGTGGCGGGCTGGAGGGGCCGATCACCGTCTCGACCCTTGCCGAAGCCGAAGAATTTCACCGCGCGCGAATCAGTTGCATACTCTATGCCGTTGGAATCGCACCACAAAAATTGTCCCACGCGTGGGACATGCGCCAACAGGGCTGCGATCTGATCCTATTGCTCGACAGTATTGAGCAGGCCAAAGCCGTCGCCGCGGCGGAAATTCCCGCCTTGATCGAGATTGACAGCGATGGCCACCGCGGCGGCCGCGCGCCGGATGATCCCGTCCTGATCGAGATCGGCCGCATCCTCCACGCCGCCGGTTGCCTGCGCGGGGTGATGACCCACGCGGGTGAAAGCTACACCGTCAGCGGCGCCGCGGCCCACGCCGCCTTCGCCGAGCAAGAACGCGCCGCCGCCGTGCAAGCCGCCCAAGCCCTCCGCGCCGCCGGTCTGCCCTGCGAGGTGGTCAGCGTCGGCTCCACCCCCACCGCCCATGCCGCCCGCGATCTGACCGGCGTCACCGAACTCCGCGCCGGAGTCTATATGTTCTTTGATCTGGTGATGGAGGGGATCGGTGTCTGCTCCATAGACGACATCGCGCTGAGCGTCCTCACCACCGTCATCGGCCACCAGCGCGACAAAGGCTGGATCATGGTCGACGCCGGCTGGATGGCCATGTCCCGCGACCGCGGCACCCAATCGCTGGCCGTCGATCAAGGCTACGGCGTGGTCTGCGATACCGACGGGCGCGTGCTCGACGATCTGATCATCTCCAGCGCCAACCAAGAACACGGAATCGTAACGCTGCGCGAAGGCTCCACTGCCACGCTCCCCGATCTGCCGGTCGGCACCCGACTTCGCATCCTCCCCAACCACGCCTGCGCCACCGCCGCGCAATTCCAGCGATATCATGTGCTCCCCGCAGACGGCGGCGCATTGCAAACCTGGCCCCGTTTCGGCGGCTGGTAACGCCCATCCGGCAGACACCGCCCCGACATCTCACCGCAGCCCCTGTCTATCCGGCAGGTAATCGCCGTCCTGCAGGCGATCCCGCGCCGCGTCACCATGTGACCCGAGGTTTCCTTTGCACCGGCGCGCTCTACCGGCCAAGATGCCCGCGAAACCGTCACAAGAAGTTGTGATCTTGCGCAAACAACGCGCTGGAAGCCGCCGCCGAGGTGTGAGACATAAGGCGCTTGCGCGGTCACGCGCTGCCTGCGCCGGTGACGGTAGCCCCGCCTGCGGTCCCATCTGTGGCGCCGTATGGCTCCGCCAGCCTCACAGACGCGCAACCTCTCACGCCTGTGCCGGAGTGTCCGGCCACCACGGCACTTTGAAAGCATGACGCTATGCACAGCGAGATTTCGGCTCAAGAGCCCCCGATGCACCCGCAGACCGCCACAGAAGACCACAGCAAGCGCAACCGTTTGGTGATCTTTCTGCTGCTGATCTCGACCTTCATCATGATCCTCAACGAGACGATCATGAATGTCGCGCTGCCACGGCTGATGACCGAACTCGATGTCACTGCCAATGCCGCGCAATGGCTGACCACGGCGTTCCTCTTGACTATGGCGGTGGTGATTCCGGTCACCGGCTGGCTGCTGCAGCGCCTGCACACGCGCACCGTGTTTCTGATGGCGATGTCGTTTTTCAGCCTCGGCACTTTGGTTTGTGCCTTGGCACCGGGGCTGGGGCTGCTGGTCGTCGGGCGGGTGGTGCAAGCCTGCGGCACGGCGATGATGATGCCTTTGCTGATGACCACCGTGATCACCCTCGTGCCGCCGCATTCGCGCGGCAAGACCATGGGCAATATCTCGATTGTGATCTCGGTGGCACCGGCGATCGGGCCGACGATTTCGGGGATTATCCTCAACCTGCTGGACTGGCGCTGGATGTTCTGGCTGATCCTGCCGATTGCCCTGACCGCGCTGATCACCGGTTTTGCCAAGCTGCAAAATGTCACCGAGCCGCGCAAAGTGCCGCTGGATATCCTCTCGATTCCGCTGGCGGCGATCGGCTTTGGCGGTGTGGTTTACGGGCTTTCAACGATTGGCGAAGGCGGTGGCGAAGCAGCGATGCCGGTCTGGGTGCCGCTGGCCGTGGGCGCGGTGGTTTTGGCGCTGTTCATCTGGCGCCAGATCGTGCTGGGGCCAAAAGACCGCGCGCTTTTGGATCTGCGCACCTTCCGCGTCAAAATCTTCACCGTGGCAGTGATCATGATGGGGCTGTCGATGATGGCGCTCTTTGGTATGATCATCCTGCTGCCGATCTATATGCAGAATGTGCTGGGGATGGAGCCCCTGCAGACCGGTCTGATGCTCTTGCCCGGCGGTCTGACCATGGGTCTTCTGGCGCCGATTGTTGGGCGGTTGTTTGATGCTTTCGGCGCGCGCAAGCTGGTGATCCCGGGCGCGATGGCGGTTTGTGCGGCGATGTGGATCATGGCGTCGTTTGGCACCGAGACCGCTTTGGCGATGGTGCTGACCGGTCATATTCTGCTCAGCGCAGGGCTGGCGTTCCTGTTCACGCCGCTATTCTCCTCAAGCCTCGGGTCGCTGCCGAAAGAGCTCTATTCCCATGGTTCGGCGATCATCGGCACCGTGCAGCAGGTCGCGGGCGCGGCGGGGATCGCGCTGTTCGTGTCGATCATGTCGCTGCGGATGTTCGACGCGATGGAAGACGGGATGGAATTGGTTCCGGCCACTGCCGAGGGGCTGCAACTGGCGTTCTCGGTGGGCGCGAGCATCTCGATCCTGCTGATCGTCGCAGGGTTCTTCGTGCGCCGCCCGCCGGACCAGCGGTAAGCCACGCCAGTCACGAAAGGGCGCGCACCAATCTGCCCTCCGGCCCGGGTGACACCCGGGCCGCGCCCGACCCTCTCCCCGGGAGGGAGCTTCGGCGTTGTCCTCCATCGCTCACCCGAGAGCAATGCTTTCAAGCGCAACGCATCGTGGAAAGGTCACGGGCACCCTCCCAGGGCCGGGCGCACCCCTTTGTGCTTCATTGCCTCAATTCCCCCTTGGCGCGGGCTTCAGCCCGGGCCGCGCCCGACCCTCCCCCCGGGAGGGCGCATTGGCGATGCCATACGCTGCTCACGCGACATTACCGCTATTGAGCGCTGCGCGTTGTGGCAAAGCCTGGGCGCCCACCCAGGGTCGGGCGCGGCCCTCCGTTCTTAAGCCCCGCCATGTCGCATCCGGACACCCCGATGTCCGATCCGCCGCTTATCAACCGCAGCCCCCCTGACGTATTCATGTCGCAAACGGATAGGGGCGTGTATGCGGTACTCGGGTTTCAGAGTGATCAAAGAGGCATTGACCGGCCACAAGGGCTGGGGCCCTGCATGGCGCGATCCCGAGCCGCAACCGGCTTATGATTATGTGATCATCGGCGGCGGCGGCCACGGGCTGGCGACCGCCTATTATCTGGCCAAACACTACGGCAAAGCGCGCATCGCGGTGCTGGAAAAGGGCTGGATCGGCGGCGGCAATGTCGGGCGCAATACCACGATTATCCGCTCGAACTACCTGCTCGACGGCAATGAACCGTTCTACGAGATGTCGCTGCAAATGTGGGAGCGGCTCGAGCAAGAGCTGAACTATAACGCGATGGTCAGCCAGCGCGGGATTTTGAACCTGATCCACTCGGACGCGCAGCGCGATGCCTTTGTGCGTCGTGGCAACGCGATGATCCTCAATGGGGCGGGAGCCGAGATGCTCAGCGTCGCGCAGATCCGCAAGCGCTATCCGTTTCTTAACTTTGATGACGCGCGCTTTCCGATCAAAGGCGGCTTGGCCCAACACCGCGGCGGCACTGTGAGGCATGACGCGGTGGCATGGGGCTATGCACGCGCCGCCGACAGCTACGGCGTTGATATCATTCAAAACTGCGAAGTCACCGGATTTCGCATTGAAAACGGCACCTGCAAGGGCGTCGAGACCTCGCGTGGTTTCATCGCCGCGAGGAAGGTCGCCAGTTGCGTCGCCGGATCGTCTTCAAGGTTAATGTCCAAGGCGGGGATGCGCCTGCCGATTGAAAGCACCGTATTGCAGGCCTTCGTGACCGAGGGGCTCAAGCCGGTGCTGCCCGGGGTGATCACCTTTGGCGCCGGGCATTTCTATGCCAGCCAATCCGACAAGGGCGGCTTGGTCTTTGGCGGCGATCCCGACAAATACAACTCCTATGCACAGCGCGGCAATCTGCCGGTGATCGAGGATGTGATCGAAAGCGGGATGGCGCTGATCCCCGCCTTGGGGCGCGCGCGGCTGCTGCGAATCTGGGGCGGGATCATGGATATGAGCATGGACGGCTCGCCGATCATCGACCGCACCCATATTGACGGGCTCTATTTCAACGGCGGCTGGTGCTACGGCGGCTTCAAGGCGACCCCCGCCTCGGGCCTGTGCTACGCGCATCTTCTGGCCACCGATACGCCGCATGACACCGCCAAAGCCTACCGGTTCGACCGCTTCCGGCGCGGCTATATGATCGACGAAAAGGGCATGGGCGCCCAGCCAAACCTGCATTGAGCCGGTGATGAGAGCCGCCCGCCAAAATGCCGAGACAGGACCACTGATATGATCATCAATCACCCGCTTTTGGGCCCGCGCGACGCGCAGGAATTCACCTATCTGGGAGACGCCGCACTGATCCACCGCCCCGATTGGCAGGCCGAGGATGCACAGGATCAATTTCACGATTATCTCTATCTGCGCGACAATCCGGCGGGCGAGCACCGCGAGCTGTGGTTCCATGAAAGCGGCGACCGCAGTTGGCTGGTGGTGACCCGCAACACTGTCACCCATGAGATCTCCAAGGTAGAACTGGCCCGCGATGTGGCCCGCAGCGAGGGGCGCAGCAGATGAGTGACGCGCAAATCAACCGGCTCACAGGCGGCGCGATTGACCGCAGCCAGAGCCTCAAGTTCAGTTTTGACGGCAAGACCTACACCGGCCATCCCGGCGACACGCTGGCCTCGGCGCTCTTGGCGAATGGTGTGCGGCTGATGGGGCGCTCATTCAAATACCACCGCCCGCGCGGGGTGCTCAGCGCGGGCTCTGAGGAGCCCAACGCGCTGGTCGAATTGCGCAGCGGCGCGCGGCAAGAACCCAACACCCGCGCCACCACCGCCGAGCTGTTTGACGGGCTCGAGGCGCAAAGCCAGAACCGCTTTCCGTCGCTGAAGTTCGATTTGATGGCGATCAACGACCGCTTCAGCAACTTCCTAACCGCGGGATTTTATTACAAAACCTTCATGTGGCCCGCGGCGTTCTGGGAAAAGCTCTATGAGCCGGTGATCCGCAAGGCCGCTGGTTTGGGGTCACTGTCTCTAGAGGAAGACCCTGACGTTTACGACAAGGGCTTTCTGCACTGCGATCTCCTGATCATCGGTAGCGGGCCTGCAGGACTGGCGGCGGCGCTGACCGCGGGGCGGGCGGGCGCAAGGGTGATCCTCGCCGATGAGGATTTCGCCTTGGGCGGGCGGTTGAACGCCGAGCGCTTTGCTTTGGGCGACCAGTCCGGCGCGGAGTGGGCGGCGCAGGTGCGCGCGGAACTCGGCAGCCTGCCAAATGCGCGCATCCTCACCCGCACCACGGTCTTGGGCGCCTTCGACCACGGGATTTACAGCGCGGTCGAGCGGGTCTCGGACCATCTGCCGGTGCCGCCCGAGGGCAAACCACGCCAGATCCTTTGGCGGATTTACACCAAGCGCAGCCTTCTGTGCGCCGGCGCCATCGAGCGCCCGATTGCCTTCGAGAATAACGACCGCCCCGGCATCATGCTGGCCGGCGCCATGCGCGCCTATGCCAACCGCTGGGCGGTGACCCCCGCGCAACGGGTCGCGGTGTTTACCAATAATGACGACGGCCACCGCAGCGCGCAGGACCTGCTGGCCAAGGGCGTCGAAGTCGCCGCTGTGATCGACACCCGCACCGATGCGCCGCGTCTCGCCGATTGCGACGTGCTGGCGGGGGCGCAGGTGATCAACTCCAAGGGGCGGCTGGGGCTGACCTCCATCCGCGTGCGGCTGGCTGACGGCTCCGAGCGGCGGATCGATTGCGGCGCGCTGGGGGTCTCGGGCGGCTGGAACCCGAATGTGCATCTGACCTGCCACCAGCGCGGGCGGCCGCAATGGGACGCCTCGTTCTCGGCTTTCGTGCCGGGTGCTGACGGGCCGAAGGGGCTGGGTGTCGCCGGAGCGGCCAATGGCGATTTCTCCACCGCCGCGGCGCTGCGAACCGGCCATGCGCAGGCGGCGGTTTTGCTGGGTGAATTGGGCCTCAAAGCGCCCGAAATCGCGCTGCCACAAGCCGAGGATGCACAGGTTAATCTGTCGCCCTTCTGGCACGTCAAACACGGCAAGGGCCGCGCGTGGCTCGACCAGCAAAACGATGTGACGGTCAAGGATGTGACGCTGGCGCATCAGGAAAACTTCCGCTCTGTTGAACATCTCAAGCGCTACACGACGCTGGGCATGGCAACCGATCAGGGCAAAACCTCGAATGTCGGCGGCCTCGCGATCATGGCCGAACTGGCGGGCAAGAGCATCCCCGAGGTCGGCACCACGATCTTCCGCCCGCCCTATACGCCGGTCGCTCTGGGTGCTTTTGGCGGCCGCGCGCGGGGTAAGAACTTCCATCCGGTCCGTGAAACCCCCAGCCACAAATGGGCGGTCGAACAGGGCGCGGTCTTCGTCGAGACCGGCAACTGGCTGCGCGCCCAGTGGTTTCTGCGCGCGGGTGAGAGCCATTGGCGCGAAAGCGTCGACCGCGAGGTGTTGGCCGTGCGCTCTTCGGTGGGCGTCTGCGACGTCACCACGCTGGGCAAGATCGACATTCAGGGCAGCGATGCCGCCACATTCCTCAACCGCGTTTACGCCAATGCTTTTGCCAAATTGGCGGTCGGCAAAACCCGCTACGGGCTGATGCTGCGCGAGGACGGGATTGCGATGGACGACGGCACCACCGCGCGCCTCTCCGAGCATCATTTCGTGATGACCACCACCACCGCCAATGCGGTCGGCGTTTACCAGCATCTTGAATTTGTGCGCCAATGTCTGTTCCCCGATCTCGATGTGCAGCTAATCTCGACCACCGAAGCATGGGCGCAATATGCCGTTGCGGGGCCGAATTCGCGGGCGCTGTTGCAAAAGATTGTTGACCCAGAGTTCGACATTTCCAACGAGGGTTTCGAGTTCATGGCCTGCCGCGAGATTACCATTTGCGGCGGCCTGCGGGCGCGGTTGTTCCGGATTTCCTTCTCCGGCGAGTTGGCCTTCGAGATCGCCGTGCCGACGCGTTACGGCGATGCGCTGATCCGGCGGATCATGGAGGCGGGCGCGGAGTTTGGTGTCACCCCATACGGCACCGAAGCGCTGGGTGTGATGCGGATCGAAAAGGGCCATGCGGCAGGGAACGAGTTGAACGGCACCACCACCGCGCTGAACCTTGGCATGGGGCGGATGGTGTCGAAAAAGAAGGACAGCATCGGCTCCACGCTCTCCGAGCGTGAAGGGCTGAACACGCCGGATGCACTGATGCTGGTCGGGCTGAAACCCCTCGATAGCGCGGCGCCAATCACGGCGGGCGCGCATCTGATGAGCAAGGGCACGCCCAAGGATGCCGCGCATGATCAGGGCTATGTCACTTCGGCGGCTTATTCGCCGATCCTGAACAGCTCCATCGGTCTGGCGCTGCTCAAACGCGGCGGCGAGCGGATGGGCGAGACCCTGACCCTGACCACGCCGCTGACCGGTGCGGATGTCGATGTCGAAGTCGTCGCGCCGCAGTTTGTTGACCCGAAGGGAGACCGTCTCCGTGCATGATTTGACCCCGATCACCGCGCTTGGCGGCACTGCCCCGCGCATCGACAGTTTCGACGGGCTGGAGATCCGCGAATGCCCTGATTGGGCGCTGGCCTCCGTTGCCGCGCGCTTGGGGCGGGGCGAGGCGCTTGTGGCTGCGGCGCAAGCGGGCTTCGGGCTGGACCTACCGCAAGTCGGAAAAAGCGCGGCAAGTGGCGCGCTCACTGCCTTCTGGACCGGCCCCGAGCAGTGGTTCATCGAGGCCCCGTTTGCGAGTCACGAGGATCTGGCGGCGCAACTGGTTTCTGCACTGGGGCAGACCGCCTCGGTCACCGAGCAAAGCGACGGTTGGGTGCGGTTTGACCTTGAGGGCAGCGGCTGTCACCGCGTGCTTGAGCGGCTGTGCAATGCCGATGTCGAGCGCATGGCGGGCGGCGATGTGACCCGCACGCGGCTTGAGCATCTGGGCTGTTTCCTGATCTGCCGCGCTTCGGGCGCGCATTTCAGCGTCCTCGGCCCCAGATCGGCGGCTGGCTCGCTGCATCACGCGCTGGTCACGATGGCGGTCAGCGCGCTTTAATCGTCAGGTCGAGGGGATCGACCGGTTGTTCTCGACGCGGAACAGATTGATCCGCTTGCGATCCTGCTCGGGGCTTTGGCCAAAAGTCTCGCGGTAATGGCGCATCATCGGGCGCGCGTTGGCATAGCCCACCGCCTGCGCGATCTGGGTCATCGTATCGCCGGAATAGAGCACCAACTGCCGCGCCGCGTTCATCCGCAGGGTGCGGTAGTAATGCGAGGGGCTCTGGCCGGTGGCGCTTTTGAAACTGCGCTCAAGCTGGCGCGGAGACAGACCGACAATCTGCGCCACATCCGCCACATTCAACGGATCGCCGATATGCTCGGCGAAAACCTTCACCGCCTCGGCGATGGCGGGGGGTAACATGTCCGAGGTGCTTTCGCTGCTCACCGTGGGGATTTTTTGCCGCACGCCTTGCCCGCGCACCAAAGGATGCTGGAACCAGCAGGCGACCTCGGTGGTGACCTCATGCCCGAGTTTCTGCTCGATCAGATGCAGCATCAAATCAAACGCAGCAGCGGCGCCCGAGGCGGTGTAGCGGTCGCGGTCGATGGTAATCACATCGCTGGTCATGCGGTGATCGGGGAATTCGGCGGCAAAGGCGGCTTCATAGCACCAATGCACGCTGCTCTCGTGTTCGACCAAGAGGCCCGAGCGCGCCAGCGGGAACACGCCGCCGCTGACGCCGCCCATTTTCAACCCGTGCCGCGACAGGCGGCGCAACTGGCCGTTGGCGGCTTTCGGCGCCTCGAATGTGGCCAGAGGGCCGCTGAGGAGGAACAGATAGTCCAGCCCCTGCGCCTCGCTTAATGGCGCGTCGGGGTCGAACCAGACCTCGGCGCTTGAGCGCACCCGCGCGCCGGTTTCGGAATAGAGCGTCCATGCGAAGGCCTGCTGTCCGGCGATCTCATTGGCCGCGCGCAGGGGCTCGATGGCCGAGGTCAGACAGGCCATTGGAAAGCCCGGAAACAGCAAAAACCCCAGATGGGTCGGGCGCGTCGGGTCAGGCATCAGGCAGGCAGACAGGTTTGATCATAGGGCCATTTATGGCGGCGCGGGCGGGGAATGTCACGCGCTGTGGCGCCGGTTAGTCCGCATCATCCAGCCGCAAGAGCGCCGCGCCGTAATCACTTTTCTCGAACCGCCGCGCCCGTTCCTGCAGCGCCGCGCGGTCGAGCCAGCCGTTTTCAAAGGCGATCTCGTCGGGGCTGCCGACCAAAGTGCTCTGGCGGGTTTGCAGGGTGCGCACAAAGTTGCCCGCATCCAACAGGCTCGCGTGGGTGCCGGTGTCGAACCAGGCAAAGCCGCGGCCCATTTTCTGCACGTTCAGCTTACCCTCCAGAAGATAGCTCTCAAGTAACGTGGTGATCTCGAGTTCCCCGCGCGCCGAGGGCGTGACTGAACGGGCCCGCTGCGGGGCGCTGGCATCCATGAAGTAAAGCCCGCTGACTGCGTATTGCGACTGCGGTTTTTCAGGCTTTTCGACGATGCCGGTGACATTGCCTGCGCCGTCAAAGGACACCACACCGTAACGCTCGGGATCGGCGACGCGGTAGCCGAACACGGTGGCGCCCTCGCGTTGGGCTTCGGCCTCGGTCAGCAGATCGGTGAGCCCATGGCCGAAAAAGATGTTGTCGCCCAAAACCATAGTTGAAGGCGCGCCGTCGAGAAACTTCTCGGCGAGAATATATGCCTGCGCCAGCCCCTCGGGCGCGGGCTGCTCGATCCATGTCAGCACAATCCCCCATTGGCTGCCATCACCCAAAGCGCGCTGGAACTGGGCCTGATCCTCGGGCGTGGTGATGATCGCAATCTCGCGGATGCCGGTCAGCATCAACACGCTGAGCGGGAAATAGATCATCGGCTTGTCGTAGACCGGCATCAACTGTTTGGAGACGCCGATGGTCAGCGGATAGAGCCGCGAGCCGGTGCCGCCGGCAAGGATTATGCCTTTGCGCGGCGAGGATTTCGGGGTGGTCACATGCAGTCTCCTAAGTCTTGCAGCGCAGGGGCGGGCTGCGCGGCCTTGGGGTGCGAGCAGAAACGTGCAGGGCCGGACAGTCAAGCGGTGAGTTGTGGTAACGGCCTGCAGGTGCGGGGTGTTGGGCGCCGGATCGGCGGAACGTGCGGTAAAAGCCGCTGCAATCACAGGATTAATTATAGAAACCATACTTGCGCCAAAGGAAAGCGCATCGTTATGTGGGTGAAAGGGAGTTCACATGGTTTTATCGCTTGAGCCGGAGCGCGGCACCGGAGGGCCTTATGTGGCGGGAATACCTGCCTTGGTGGTCCGGTTGTGTGCCGGGCGGGGGAGAGCGTTGTGCCGAGTATCAGCGGGGGGGCTATGAGGACTCTGGTCACCGGCGGCGCCGGATATATTGGCAGTCATACCTTGCTGCAGCTTCTGGCCGCGGGTCAGGAGGTGATGGTCTATGATAATTTCTCCAACTCCTCGCCCGAGGCTTTGCGGCGGGTCAGGGCGCTGTCGGGTGCGGATATCGCGCTTTGTGAGGGGGATGTGCGGGACGGGGCGCGGCTGGATCAGGCGTTTGCGGACTTCCGGCCCGATGCGGTGATCCATTTTGCCGGGCTCAAGGCGGTGGGGGAATCTGCCGAGATCCCGTTGGAGTATTACGCGCAGAATGTGAGCGGGTCGATTGAGCTGTTGAAAGCGATGCAGCGGCAGGACTGTCATCGGCTGGTGTTTTCCTCTTCGGCGACGGTTTACGGGCGGGCGAGCTATCTGCCCTATGATGAGGGGCATCCGAAACACCCGGCCAATCCCTATGGGCGCACCAAGCATTTCATCGAGGAGATCATCCACGACTGGGCGGCCGCCTGGCCCGAGGCGAGCGTGGTGGCGCTGCGGTATTTCAATCCGGTGGGGGCGGATGGCTCGGGGATGATCGGCGAGGATCCGCACGGGATACCGGCCAATCTGATGCCCTATATGGCGCAGGTGGCGGTCGGGCGGCTGGAGTATTTGAACGTCTTCGGCGCGGATTACGAGACCCGCGACGGGACCGGTGAGCGCGATTATATCCATGTCGAGGATCTGGCGCGGGCGCATCTGGATGCGATCGGATATACCGCGCAAAACCGGGGCTGCGAGGTGATCAATGTCGGCACCGGAGAGAGCGCTTCGGTGCTGGAAATGGTGGCGGCGTTCGAGACGGCCTCGGGACGGAAAGTGCCCTATAAGATCGCGCCGCGACGGGACGGGGATGTCGGGCGGATGGTGGCGGCGGTGGAAAAGGCCGAGCGGTTGCTGGGCTGGAAAGCGCGCCACGGGATCGAGAGTATGTGCCGCACGACATGGAACTGGCAGTCGAAAAACCCCAATGGTTACGCCGAGTGAATTTCCGCTTGTCCCACGTGTGGGACATATGGCGATTCGTTTCAAATCAATGACTTGGCCGGTTGCGTTTACTGTGGGTTAACTGTGATTCCGGCCAGCGCGGTGCAGGTCGGCATATGGTTTTCGCGGGGCGCGAGGCGCGGAAATGTGCGCGTGGCTTTGGAGAGGTTGCACGCTTTGAAAGCTCCTTGGTAACTAAGCGCTGCGGTTCAGCCGTCTGGCACGAGGGGCACCCTCGGGCCGCGCCCGACCCTCCCCCCGGGAGGGCGCCTTGGCGGTGTCGTGTATGGCTCGGACGGCATCCCTGCTTTTGTGCGCTGCGCGTTGTGGAAAGGGTGGGGCGCCCACCCAGGGTCGGGCGCGGCCCTTTGCGCCTTGTGGGGAGACTGTGTGAGCCGGTGGCTTTCAAGCAATGGCTTTGTATGGTTGCGCTGCGGTTCAGCCATTTGGCACGGGGGAACCCACGGGCCGCGCCCGACCCTCCCCATGGGAGGGCGCATGGCGGTGTCATTCGCTGCTCACGCGACATCTCTGCTTTTGAGCGCTGCACGCTGTGGAAAGGCTGGAGCGCCCACCCAGGGTCCGGCGCGTCCCTTTGTGCGTTGTGGGGTGGCTGTGTGAGCCGGTGGGTTTCAAGAAATGGCTTTGTATGGATGCGCTGCGGTTCAGCCGTTTGGCACGGGGGGAACCCTCGGGCCGCGCCCGACCCTCCCCACGGGAGGGCGCATGGCGATGGTGCTCGCTGCTCGTCCGACATGGTTGCTTTTGAGCGCTGCGCGTTGTGGAAAGGGTGCGGCGCGCACCCAGGGTCGGGCGCGGCCCTTTGCGCTTTGGGCGCTGCAGTTCAGCTGTCTGACCACTCGGCACCACGGGCCGCCAGCGCGCCTCAGGTCAGCACGTGGTTTTCGGGCAGCAGCGCCGGCGGTGGCGTGCGGTCGAGCGCCTCGCAGACGGAAATCTCGATCACCCGACACATCGCATCCAAGGGCAGCCCGTTTTGCACATTGCGGAACGGCAGTTCCAATTCGTTGGTCACCGCTTGCAGGCCGAAAAACACATAGGCGACGATGGCGGAGAGGAGCGGCGCGAACCAGCCGGTGGCCTCGATCAGCGCGAAGGGCAGGAGCCAGCAATAGAGATAGGTCGTGCGCCGCACCAGAAGCGAATAGACAAAGGGCAGGGGCGTGGTCATGATCCGCTCGCAGCCCGCCTGCGCCTCGGCCAGCGCCGCAAGGGTGCGGGCGAAGGTCATCTGGCCATAGCCGCTGATCTTCTCTTGAGCGGTCAGATCCGCCAGCTCATCGGCGATCTGGCGCAGGGCGGCATCGGCGGCATTGCGGTTGGCGATCAGGGCCTCGGATTCGGCCTCATCAAGCCAGTCGCGGAGCGCGGGCTTCACGTCAACGCCGCGCAGAAACCCGCGGTGCAGATGGGCGAAAGCCACCGCCAGCGCAAGGATGCGGGCGCGGGAAGGGCCATTGGCGAGGAAGATGCTGCCGTGGCGGCCAAGGCTGCGGATATCGGCGATCATCGCGCCCCAGAGTTTGCGCGCCTCCCACCAGCGGTCATAGGCGGCGTTGTTGCGAAACCCGAGGAAGAGCGAGAGGGCGATGCCGAAGATGCTCATCGCGGCGATGGAGATCTGCGGCAGCGGGGTGATATGGTGATCGACCAGCAGGACCAGCACTGAAAGCAGCGCCACGCCGACCATGCGGGCGAAGATCCGCGGCACCACCGAGCCTTGCATGACAAAGAAGAGGGTGAGCGAGGAGGGCTGGTCGCGGACGATCATTTCGGGTTCCTTTCGGCCGTCTCGGGTGCCTTTTGGGGCTGGTTTGGCTGGCGGGCGGGGCTGTGGTGCGTCTGGCGGCGGGTCTGGCTGGTGGGGCGGATGAAGCGCCCAGATACAATGATCTGGCGCGCGGTCGCGGTTCAAAACCGACACCAAGCTGCCCGTTTGCAGCGCGGGATCAAGATAGCGGGTGTGCCCGGTCCCAGCCGTTTAAGCGCCGTGACGGCCTGCGTCCAGCTTCTGTGGTGCGGGTGATGCGGATATGTCGCGGAGAGAGTGGCTTTGGGGCAGCGCCTAGAGCATCTGTCTGGCACGAGGGAACCCTCGGGCCGCGCCCGACCCTCCCCATGGGAGGGCGCCTTGGCGATGTGGTGCGTCACTCGAGCGGCGTTGCTGCTTTTGAGCGCAGTTTGTTGTGGATAGGGCGGGGCGCCCACCCAGGGTCGGGCGCTTCCCTTTGTGCTTGGTGGTGAGGTTTCGTGAGCTAGCGCGTTTCAAGCAACGGCTATGTACTGATGCGCTGCGGTTCAGCCGTTTGGCACGGGGGAACCCCGGGCCGCGCCCGACCCTCTCCATGGGCGCAAGCCGCGTAGCGCGAGACCGCGGGGTGGCGATCCTGCGATGAAGCGAAGCGCTTTATTGTGCGTTCCACATCCATCATCGAAACGGCGCGCTTGCGGTAACAGATCGCCAGCCCGATGGGGCGGCCCCCGCTCTCGGCGATTATTCTTGAATAATCGCCTGCCGCGTCAGTGGGACAATGCGTGGCGGCTTCGCCTTGATTCCACGCAAGGCGCTTTGGTGATGGCATTCACCGCGCAACCGACATGAGTGCTTCGAGCGCTGCGCGTTGCGGAAAGGGCGGGGCGCCCACCCAGGGTCAGGCGCGTCCCTTTGTGCTTGGTGGGGAGGCTGTTTGAGCGGGCGGGTTTCAAGCGATGGCTTTGAATTGATGCGCTGCGGTTTAGCCGTTTGGCACGGGGGAACCCTCGGGCCGCGCCCGACCCTCCCCCCGGGAGGGCGCACTGGCGATGGCAGAGGCAGCGCGACCGACAGTTCAGTTTTCGAGCGTCCGCATAATAGCAAGGAGGTATGCGCCCACCCAGGATCGGGCGCGTCCCTTTGAGCGACGAAGCGGCTCTTTGTGTGTAGTGTGGGGCGCTCGCGCTGTTCTGTCTGGCTCGAATGGCATCCATGTGTTTGACCCGCGCATAGAAAACCCCGCCCGAGGGGTGCTCGGGCGGGGCGGAACTGTGGAGACGGTCAGGGCTTACTGCTCGGCGCAGGCGGCCAGAACGTCCATATCCGGGCCAACCGGGGTGCGGCCAAGGTTGAACGGGGCCGAGGCGTCACGCCAGTTGGCATAGTCGTTCAGATAGGCGACCTGGCTCAGATAGACGCGGGCCGAGTTCGGGTTCTCGCAGGCGACTTCTTCAATCGTGGCATTGGCCATTTCCTGAATCGTGGCCAGCGTGGCGTCGTCGAGACGGGTGATCTCGACACCGGCTTCCTGGAACTGGGCGTAGGCCTCATTCGAGCGGCGCTCGGTGAAGGCCAGCGACCACAGCATGGTGGCGTCGGCGGCCACGCGCAGCTGGGCTTGGGTTTCTTCGCTCAGCGCATCCCAGGAGGCTTTGTTGATCATCACCCCGAAGATCGACGACGACTGGTGCCAGCCCGGGGTCGACCAATGGGTGGTGACCTGCTGGAAGCCCGCCGACCAGTCGACGTTGGGGGTCGAGAACTCGGAGCCGTCGATCACGCCGCGCTCGAGCGCTTGATAGATCTCGCCACCGGCCATCGACACCTGGCTGCCGCCGAGTTGGGTCAACAGGCGGCCCTGCTCGAGGCCCGAGAGGCGCAGGCGCATGCCCTGCAGATCGTCGGTGGTCTCGATCGGGGTGTTGGTGCGGAAGCCGGATTCGTTGTTGGTCACGCCGTAGGGCAGATAGACCATGCCATACTGGCCGTAGATCTCGTTATAGATCTCGAAACCGCCCCACTGCTGGATCCAGTTCACATAGTCGACGGCGTTGAACAGGCTGGCATGGGTGGCCAAGGGCGAGAAGGCGGTGTCGCGACCGGCCCAATAGCCCGGCCAGTCGGCGCCGGCCTGAACCGTGCCCGATTCCACCGCGCCAAAGACTTCGCCCGCGGGCACCAGCGTGCCGCCGTCAAACAGCTCGATCGCCAGCGCGTCGCCGGTCAACAGGTTCGCCAGTTCGACGAATTTGCGGTCCATCTCGATCAGCTCGAGCGAGGCCGGCCAGACCGTGGTCATGGTCCAGTTTTCCTGCGCGAAGGCCGGTGCGGCGATGCTTGCCGCGAGCGCCCCGATTGCGGCAACTGCCGTTGTTTTCATAGACATTTTGGTCTCCTCCTAGTCGATGAACTTTTCTTAGTTGGTGTAGAGTAGCCCCGGCAGCCAAGTCACAAGCTGCGGGAAGATCGCGATGGCAATCGCCATCAACACGATCAATCCGATGAACGGCAGCACGCCGATGATGATGTCGGAAATCTTCACCCCGTCGGGGGCAATGGCGCGCATATAGAACAGCGCATAGCCAAAGGGCGGGGTCAGGAACGAGGTCTGCAAAACCACCGCCATCAGCACGATGAACCACAGCGGATCAATGCCCATTTCCTGAATCACCGGCAGGAAGATCGGGAAGCTGAGGAGCACGATACCGGTCCAGTCAAGGAACATGCCGAGCACAAAGACGATCAGCATCATCACGGTGATCAGCATCCACGGCTCCATCTCGAGCCCGCGCAACAGCGCCTGCGTGGCGCGCAGACCGCCGGTGATGTTGAACACGCCGGTAAAGGCGGTGGCGCCGACGACGATGAACAGGATCATCGCGGAGGTGCGCGCGGTTTCCTTGAGCGCGCCGGTGAAGGTGCGCCATTCAAACCGCCCGCGGGTGATCACGATCAACAGCGCCAGCAGCGCACCGACGGCGGACGCCTCGGTGGCGGTGGCAATGCCCATCAACATGGTGCCGAGGATACCGAAAATCAGCACGAGCGGCGGCAGCGCCTCAATGATCAGCATCTTGATCAGGGCGCCGCGACCGATTTTCTCCTCGAGCTTCACCGCCGGGGCCAGATCAGGGCGAAAAAAGGCCACCGCCGCGACATAGAGCGCGTAGAGGAGGCCCAGAACCATGCCCGGCATCATCGCACCGGCGAATAACACGCCGACCGAGAGCGAGGAGTTCGAGGCCATCAGGATCAGCATGATCGAGGGCGGGATCAGGATGCCAAGGCAGCCCGAGGCGGCGATCAGACCGGTGCTGAGGCGTTTGGAATAGCCGTATTGCAGCATCGGTTTCAGCGCCATCACCCCGATGACGGTGATCGAGGCGCCGATAATGCCGGTGGTCGCGGCCAGCAGGATCGAGATCAGCACCACCGCAAGCCCCAGCCCGCCGGTGACCCGCGCCATCAACAGGCGCAGCGCTTCGAACATTTTATCGGTGACGCCGGAATCCGATAAGAACCTTGCCATCAGCACGAATAGGGGGATCGCGATCAACACGTAATTGTCGAGCACATCGCCGTAAATGCGGTTGACCACGATGCCGAGGATTTGCGTGCGTCCGGCAATCACCGCGCCGAGAATGGCGGTGCCGCCGAGCACAAAGGCCAGCGGGTGGCCCATAAACAGGCCAAGCACCAGAATGCCGGCCATGATGATGGCAATTGTTTCACCCGACATCTTTGCTCTCCTCACGCGGGCCAATTGCCAGTTTCAAAAACTCGGAGATGCCTTGCAGGAGCAGCAAAGCCGCCGCCACCGCCATGGCGATCTTGACCGGATAGACCGGCAGCTGGATCGAGCCATAGGTGGTCTCGCCCTGCATCCACGAGCGCTGGGCAAAGAGATAGCTGTGGTAGGTAAATACCCATGCGAACGGGAAAAAGAACAGCGGGTAGCCCAGCATCTCGACAATCCGGCGCGGCATCGAGGGCAGGTTTTCGGTGACCAGATCAACCCGCACATGCGCCTGATGGCGCAGCGCATAACCGCCGAGCAGGATGAAATAGAACCCGTAAAGATGTTTGGTGAGATCAAAGGCCCAGAGCGTGGGCGCATTGAATACGTAGCGCAGGACCACATCATAGATGATCAGCCCCGCGAAAATAATGGCGACCCATGAGACGGCCCGTCCGACAATCTCATTAATGCCGTCAATCAGACGGATGAGTGGCATTCTTCCTCCCCGGATCCGGGTCTTTGCCCGGTGGATGCTGTTGAGCGTTGGGCGCCCTGTTATTGGCTACTGTTCACGATGAATCCGGCGCGGGTGAGGCACCGGAAAAACACTCCATATGGTTAATGGTCCAAAACATGACGCTTGGTTCACCTTAGGGAGAAACCGAAAGGCAATGCAAGCATTATTCGCAAAATTATTTTGGTGTATCTGATATGAATATTACCGGCCCGCTGTCGGGCGGGTGGTCGGGGTGGCCTATGTGCTGTGGTGATAGGCGATGACGCGCGACAGCCATGGGCTGCGCGGGATCACAGGCAGAGAGGGGGCGTCTTAGGTGAGGCGCAACTGGTTGGCGATGTCCTGCATCTCGGCGGCAGGCAGTTGTTTGGGCAGCGCGTAGCCCTCAAGCCCCTCGGCCATATAGGCCTGCGAGGTCACATCATGCGGGTGGTGCATCGGCACCACATGGGCATGCGCATGGGCGACATGGATGCCGGTGTAAAACAGCGCCACCCGTTCGACCTGATAGAGCGTCTTCATCCGCCGTGCGAGCCGCTGCGCGCAGCTGGTGATCTGGGTGGCCAGTGCTTCGGGGAGATCCTCGAACCACGGGTAATGCGACTTGGGGATGACCAGCGCGTGACCGGCGCGAATCGGGTGCAGGTCGAGGAAGGCGAGGATATGGTCGTCCTCATAGAGTTTATGCGCGGGCAGGGCGCCGGAGGCGATGCGGCAGAACAGGCAGCTGTCGGTCATAGGCGGGCTTTCGGCGGCTAGCGTGGTGTGGGCAGCTTCCACAACGGTGGCGCAAAGCGCAATTGGAATTACTGGCGCGGGATGAGATTGACGCTGGGTCAGGTGAAGATTTTAGTGGACAGATCTATCGTGGTATGACAGAAGGGCTTGGCTACGTTACCCAAGTCGATCCTCTGCTTTCCCTTTTCGGACCTCAGCGAACTCGATACTGGCCTACCGCGCCACGCTGTTGCAATTCCGCGAACAGGTTGAAAACACTAGGAGATCCACGATGGCCAATGGCACCGTGAAATGGTTCAATTCCACTAAAGGCTTCGGCTTTATCGCCCCCGAGACCGGCGGCAAAGACGTGTTCGTTCACATCTCTGCCGTTGAGCGCGCAGGGCTGACCACGCTGAACGACGACCAGAAGGTTACCTTCGACGTCGAAGCCGGCCGTGACGGCCGCGAATCGGCAACCAATCTGCAGCTTGCTTAAGATTGATTTGCTGAGCGCTTGAATGCGATCAGAACTGATTTGGAACGGGGCGCCTTGGGCGCCCTTTTTCGTGTTTAAAGCCTAAGGGGTGCGCCCGACACCGGGTGGTTTTCGCGCCTCATCGATCCACCGTCCCGCCCGTGCGACCCACGGGCCGCGCCCGACCCTCCCCCCGGGAGGGCGCCTTGGTGATGTCGGGTGGGGCTCGGATGACATGAGTGCTTTTGAGCATGATCTGCTGTGGCGAGGGGGCTGGCGCCCACCCAGCGTCGGGCGCGTCCCTTTGCGCAGAACCGTGCCAGAGGGTGGATCAAAGGCATTACAACAAGCCCGCTGTCTCGCGACAATCCTCACCGCCAGGCGTAAAGGGTCGCGCCTGACCCTGGGTGGGCGCCGTAGCCATGCTAAGATGCGGTGCACTCCAAAGCAGGAATGCCGCTCGAGCAGTGAATGACACCGCCAGTGCGCCCTCCCGGGGGGAGGGTCGGGCGCGGCCCGAGGGTTCCCCTCGTGCCAAAGGGTGGATCAACGGCATTTACAACAAGCCGGCTGTCTCGCTGACAAACTTTAACGCCACGCAGAAAGGGACGCGCATGACCCTGGGTGGGCGCCGTGGCCTTGCTAAGATGCGGTGAACTCCAAAGCACGAATGTTGGTCGGGCTGTGGATGTCATTGCCGATGCGCCCTCCCATGGGGTGCCCCCGGGCCAGACAAGTGTCTGCGAGGGGTGACGCGGCGGCGTTTGCCGCCGCGTCGCGCGTTTTATCGGTAGTTCTGATAGAGATAGCCGATCCCGACAAGGACGGTCATCACCACCACCAGCGAGACCCAGGACGCAATGATATGCGCCCGAGAGTTTTCTTTCATCATCAAGCCTTTGATTTGCTTACACAAAGAGGCCCGGGGCGCGGCGCGCCCGGACCGCGAATGGGTCAAGCAAAAGAAGGCGGGGCGCGGATGGTATAGGGACCGGGCGCCGGGTGCGGATCGGGCAGGGGCGCGGCGGCGAAGGCGCTGCGGCGGCCCGAGAGGGGTGGCCGCGTGGTGAGGGCAGCGCCGGGGTGCAGCGCGCCGGAGGTGTCATCGCTGGAGGCGGGGGGCTCGGGGGCGGCGGCGCGTAGGGTGTCTTCGACAAGCCAGAGGCTTTGCGCCACCCGCTCGGAGAGGGCTCCCTCGGGCCGTGGGTCCGGCACCGCGGCGCCGATCAGCGCGACGACAACCGCGCAGGCCAAAACGAGCGGCGAGAGGAGCCGCAGGCGTGTCTGGAGTGGCGGGCGGGGGCGATGCATGGAGGATATATTCGCGCCGCCGCGCCGGTAATCAAGGGGGTTTGCGGCGGGCTGGTGAATATAGCGGGGGATATCGCGCCGCCACTGGTTCCATGTCGGTTTAGCGCGGGGTCAGAGCCGCAATTGCGCCGGCCCCATGCCCCCGCCCCTCTGCGCGTGTCATGCGCCGCCAAGCTGACCTCGCGGCGGGCTTGCCCGGGGGGATCCGCGCTCCTATCCTTTTGCCCAAAGCCCCCTCATCCCGCCAACCGGAGACCGCCATGCCGACGCTCAAAGACAAGACCCTGTTTATCACCGGCGCCAGCCGCGGGATCGGGCGCGAGATTGCCCTGCGCGCGGCGCGCGACGGGGCCAATCTGGTGATCGCGGCGAAATCCGACGCGCCGCATCCGAAACTGCCGGGCACGATCCATTCGGTGGCCGAGGAGGTGGAGGCAGCCGGCGGCAAGGCGCTGGCGATCAAGCTGGATGTGCGCGACGACGGGAATGTCGCCGAGGCGATGGCGCAGGCGGCCGAGCGCTTCGGCGGGATTGATATTCTGGTCAATAACGCCAGCGCGATCTTTCTGGGCACCGCGCAACAGACGGATATCAAACGCTTTGATCTGATCCAGTCGATCAACACCCGCGGCACGCTGCTGTGCTCGAAAACCGCGATTCCCTATCTGAAACAGGCCGAGAATCCGCATATCCTGACCCTCTCGCCGCCGATCAATCTGGGGAAGAACTGGCTGGGCGGCTATATCCCTTATACGGTGACCAAATACGGAATGACGCTGCTGGCGCTGGGGCTGGCGGAGGAGTTGCGCGACTGCGGGATTGCCTCGAACGCGCTCTGGCCGCAGACGACAATTGCCACCGCGGCGATTGAATTCGCGCTGGATAAGGCGCTGCTGCAACGCTCGCGGACACCGGCGATCATGGCGGATGCGGCGCATGGGATATTGACCAGCGATGCCAAGGCGTTGAGCGGCGAATGCCTGATTGACGAGAGTTTTCTGAGGGCGCGCGGGGTGACGGATTTCGAGCATTACAAGAATGATCCCGCCTGTGAGGATCTGATGATTGACCTCTATATCGACCCGTGATGCCTGCGGCTCGCGGTAAACGCGCCGTTATGCCCGCGCCCCGTGAACGCCCCTTATAGACCCGAGCGGGCCGCGCGTTACACGCGGTCCCGCATATCCTTGAGCGCCACCAGCATCGCCAGCACCACCACCACCCCGACCATGCCGAAGCCGACGCTGATCGCCGTCGCCCAATTCGACACCGCCAGTGTCGAGAAAGTGGCGGCGGTGATAAAGGCGATGCCGATCGCGGTGCCGATCCGCTGGCCGGTCTGCAGGATCGCGCCCGAGCTACCGGCATAGGCCAGCGGCACTTCGGCGAGGGTCAGCGTCTGGTTCGGGCTGATCACCAACCCCTGCGCCACGCCGATAAAGGAGAGCGAGACGATCAGCCACCAGATGCTCTGGTCGTAGATCTCATGCAGGGCGATGGCGGCGACGCTGAGCAGCAACCCGATCAGCGCCAACGCCAATCCGGCGACGATCAGCTTGCGGCCCAGCGTCAACACCCGACTGCCCGCCCAATGTGCCGCATAGGCCGAGAGCAGCGCCGCCGGTATCCCGAAATAGGCCGATTCCAGCGCGGATCTGCCGTCTCCCTCTTGGATATAGAGCGCCACCAGCACCCAGATGCTGGAAACCCCCATGAAATAGAGCGCCATGATGGTGATGCCGTTGGAATAGCTTTTGGTGGTGAAAATCTTCAGGTCAACCATCGGGCTATGGCCGAGGCGCAGATAGTGTTGCTCCCATTTCACCCAGAGCCACAAGAGCAGTAGCCCCAGCGGCAAGAGCAGCCAGATCCAGGGATTGCCGCCGCTTTCGACAAAGGGAAACAGCACCGCCAGCACCGCCAGACCCAGCAGCGCCGCGCCGATGGGATCAAGCGAGCGCAAGCCGCTGCCGATCCGAGGCAGGCGGATGATCAGGGGCCGTGGAAACCACATAAGCCCCAGAATAATCGCCAGAATTCCAATCGGCACATTGACCAGAAAGGTCAGCCGCCAGCCGATATCGGCGCCGCCCAATTCGATCAGCACGCCGCCCAGCACCGGCCCGACGGCGACCGAAAACCCGATCGCGGTGCCGAAATAGCCGAACGCCTTGCCGCGTTCCTTGCCGCGAAAATAATGCTGGATCATGCCCAGCCCCTGCGGGTTCAAGATCCCCGAGCCGACGCCCTGCACAAACCGCGCGGCATTGAGCGAATGCGCGTCCGGCGCCAGACCGGCGGCGATGGAGGCCAGTGTGAAGATCGTCACGCCGATCAAAAACAACCCGCCGCGGCCCATGATATCGCCGGCGCGCCCGGCCATCACCAGCACCACGCCAAAGGTCAGCGCATAGCCCGAGAGCACCCATTGCAGGTCTGACGCGGTGGCGCCGAGCCCGACGCGGATCGCCGGAAGTGCAACATTCACGATGCTGACGCTGATCAGGGTCATCACAATGGTGACCAGCAGCACAAAGAGGATGCGCCATCTTTCGGGGCTCACTGTCGGATCGTCTTGCGACGCGGGGGACGTCTCGGTCTCCGAAGGAGCCATAAGTGATACCTTTGATTTGCGAACAGGTATTGTTTAACCTGTTCAGCGACGGGGTTCAATTCCGCTCTCGGCGCTATGCTGCGCAGGATCGGGGGATTTGGCAAGCGTGCGGCGACGGTGACGGCAGGGCGTTGGGCCACGGTCGGTGCGGGCAGGCTGCAGGAGAATTAGTGCGGCTTGGGGTGGTTTCAACCCGGTTTCATGTGCGCGCGCGCACAGGGGCTTTGCGGTTGTGCGCGGTGCAATCCTCCGCGTCCCTGCCTATCTGTGGGGTATCAAACACAGGAGTCTCTGATGACCAAACTTGCCGTTATTTTCTATTCGACCTATGGCACCAACCACGAGATCGCCGAGATCGCTGCCGAAGCCGCCCGCGGCACCGGCGCCGAGGTGCGTCTGCTGCGGGTGGCCGAAACCGCACCGCAAGCCGTGGTTGACGGGCAGGAGGCGTGGAAAGCGCAGGCCGAGAAAACCCGCGATATCCCCGAGGTCAGCCATGCCGATATGGAATGGGCCGACGGGTATTTGTTTGTTGCGCCAACGCGTTACGGATCGGCTCCGTCGCAGTTGCGGGCCTTCATCGACACGCTGGGCGGGTTATGGAGCGACGGTAAGCTGGCCAATAAAGCGGTGAGCGCGATGACCAGCGCCTCGACCGCGCATGGCGGGCAGGAGGCAACGATTCTGGGGCTCTACACCAGTTTCATGCATTGGGGCGCGGTTGTGGTGGCGCCGGGTTATACCGATCCGGCGATCTTCCAGACCGGCAATCCTTATGGCTATAGCCACACCGCCGGCACCCCGTTTGACGAGACCGCGCGCGGGGTGATCGGGCATCAGGCGAAGCGTCTGGTCGAGATGGCGGGCAAAGTTGCGGGCAAAGAGCTGGCGACGGCAGCCTGAGGCTGCGGAGAGAAGAGTGAGCGCGCAGGGCTGCGCTTGACCCCGGGTGCGCGCGCGGCCCTGGAGCGGCGCGCGGCGCTTGACAGCATCAATGTCATTCGAGCTGTGAGTGACATCGCCGATGCGCCCTCCACTGGGGAGGGTCGGGCGCAAGAGTGTAAGTGTAAACGGTATGGGGGCGCTGCGGCGCTCCCTTTTTCACTGGGGCGATGTGCCCGCTTTGCGCTATGCCACTGATCTTCTGTCTGGCACGAGGGGAACCCTCGGGCCGCGCCCGACCCTCCCGATGGGAGGGCGCCTTGGCGGTGTGCTGTGTGGCTCGAACGCCATGAGTGCTTTTGAGTGAAATACCTTGTGGATAGGGAGCAGCGCCCACCCAGGGTCGGGCGCGTCCCTTTGAGCGTTGTGGTGAGGATTGTTAGAGAGGCAGCGCGCTTGCCATTGGTTTTGGTAATGCCGTTGATCCACCCTTTGACACGAGGGGCACCCCGGGCCGCGCCCGACCCTCCCAGCGGGAGGGCGCTTTGGCGATGTCGTGTATGGCTCGAACGGCATGCGTGCTTTTGAGCGCTGCGCGTTGTGGCGAGGGCAGGGCGCCCACCCGGGGTCGGGCGCGGCCCTTTGCGTCTGGGTGCAACGGGAGGCTGCGGGTGTTTTCTCGGGGTGGCGGCTTGACTCTCGGCCCTCGCGCGCGGCCAATCGGCGCAACAGGAGGCCCTATGACCATTCAATCCGCCGCTCAATCCTATCTTCCCGATCCGCGCAATGACCAAGTGCTGGTCTCGGTCAACGGCGCGTTGATCCCGCGCAATCAGGCGACGGTGTCGATTTTCGACGCCGGTTTCGGCTTTGGCGACGGGGTCTGGGAGGGGCTGCGGCTGGTGCGGGGCGAGATCCTGCAACTCGAGGCGCATCTCGACCGGCTGTTCGAGGGGGCGGGCTCGATTGCGCTGGAGATCCCGCAGGGCCGAGAGGGGATCAAAGCCGCGCTGGACGAGGTGCTGGCGGCGAATGAGATGGTCGATGGGGCGCATATCCGGCTGATGGTGACGCGCGGGGTGAAATCAACGCCGAACCAGGACCCGCGGTTTATCATCTCGGGGCCGACGGTGGTGATTGTCGCCGAGTTCAAGACCCCGCGGCCCGAGACCAAGGCCAAGGGGATGACGCTATTCACCTCGACCTTCCGCACCTCGACGCCGGATGTTTTTGACCTGCGGCTCAATTCGCACAGCCGGTTGAACCTGATCCAGGCGCTGATCCAGGCGATCAACGCGGGTGCCGATGAGGCGCTGATGCTCGATCCGCGCGGCTTTGTGGCGTCCTGCAACTCGACGAATTTCTTCATCGTGCGGCGGGGCGAGATCTGGACTTCGACCGGCAGCTATTCGTTCAAAGGCATCACCCAGCAGGCGGTGATCGACGCTTGCCGCGACGCGGGCGTCACCGTGCGCGAATGCGATTTCACGCTGGCGCAGGTCTATGCGGCGGATGAGGCCTTCGTCACCGGAACCTTGGGCGGGGTGACGCCGGTCACCAAGATCGACGGGCGGGTGATTGGCTCGGGCGCGCCGGGTCCGGTGGCGGCACAGGCGCAGGCGCTTTATGAAGCGGCGGTCTATCCGGCCTAGATTATAATGTCTGACAATTGCGCGATGACGGTGCGGCGAGGCGGCGGGGCGGCTGCGCGTCGGTCATGCCGATCCGGCGAGGGCGGTGAGTTATACACGGATTTATCCACAGGCAGGGATTCGTCAGACCTTTGACGGGGATAAATTTCGGCATCGAAGAAATTCGCGTCTGGGTTGAGGTTGCGCCGCTGGAGATGTGAGCTTTGAGGTGTAAGATATTGGCAATACTTGATTAAATCTGACTTGTGTAGGGCGGGGCAGTGACACTTCCGGCAAAAAAGACACCAATTGGTCGAAAAATGACAATTTCCCCAGCCCGCAAAGCCTGTAACTTATGCACAGCGCGCAAACCCGTTATTCCATTGCCTTAACACCGGCAAAACGCGGGGTTATCCACAGAATCAGCGCAGCTTAACGCCCAAGCCGCACTCGCTCATACGGCGCTTTGATAGGGGCGCAACGGGCATCGCCGCGCCCTGAAATCAATCGGGGCGCGGGGGAAACTTGGCTAAAACTCCGCCTCAATCGAGGGGGAAACTTAGGGAATAATGCGCTGGTAGCGGACGCCTGCAAGCGAGGCACCGGCGATCAGACCGGCTTGGCCAAAGACCACCGCGATGACCGGCGAGAACATTGTCGTGGTCTGCACGCCTGCGGCGCCGCCCTCATGCGGGGTCGCATAGCGCAGATCAGCGCTTGCCGCCCAGCCTTCGCCGGCGCGGAAATCGGCCAGCGCCTGCGGGGTCATGAAGAACAGCACATGCGCGTATTGCTGCGCGCCGATCTGCAGCCCGATGCTGGCCCGCGTCGCCGAGTAATAATCGACCGTCGCGTCGTTGATCCGCAGCGCGCCTTGTCCGTAGGCGCCGCCGACAAAGAAGCCGGCCTCGGAAACCAGCGGCATATAGAGGATGCCCTGCGCGTTCTGGAACAGCGAGTCGAGCTCGCGGTGGTTCTGGCGCAGGAAATCGCGCGTCGCATCGACCCGCCCGTCCAGCCGTTCACCGTTGAAATTGCCCACCGGATTGCCGCAACCGGCGAGAACCGCCATTGCGGCACCGCCGGTCAAAAGACCACGGCGCGAAAGTCGCGTGTATTGAGTCATGCTGTGCCTCGTCATTGCGGTGCGCGATCTATGCCGGTCACCGTGAAAACCTGTATGTCATACTTATACGGGCGCTGGGGCCTCTTGTCACGCGCAACACGCCGGTCTGGGCAGATCACCGCTCAGGCTTTTGCGTTAACCTTGTCTTCTGGTTTATGCCCTAGGATTTGAGCGCGCGCGCCGCATCGGGGGCGAAATAGGTCAGAATGCCGTCGCAACCCGCGCGCTTAAACGCCAGCAGGCTTTCCAGCATGACATGCTCGCCAAGCCAGCCGTTTTCCATCGCGCCCTTGAGCATCGCGTATTCGCCGCTCACCTGATAGGCGAAGGTGGGCACGCCGAACTGGTCTTTGACCTCGCGGCAGATGTCGAGATAGGGCATGCCGGGTTTGACCATCACCATATCCGCGCCCTCATCAAGATCGCGCGCCACGCAGCGCAGCGCCTCCAGCCGGTTGGCGGGGTTGACCTGATAGGTTTTTTTGTCACCGACCAGACGGCCAGAGGCGCCAACCGCATCGCGGAACGGACCGTAGAAGCCGCTCGCAAATTTCGCCGCATAGGACAGGATCGCCACGTCTTTATAGCCCGCGGATTCCACCGCGCGGCGCATCGCGGCAATGCGCCCGTCCATCATATCCGAGGGGCCGAGGATATCGGCACCGGCCTCGCATTGCGCCAACGCCATTTTGACCAGCGCCTTGACGGTGGGGTCATTGACGATCTCTTCGCCGACCACCAGCCCGTCATGGCCGTTGATATTATAGGGATCGAGCGCGATATCGGTCATCACCGCCATCTCGGGGAGTTCCGCCTTGAGCATGCGGATCGCGCGGTTGGTGAGGTTGTCGGGCGACCAGGCCTCGGCGCAATCCTCGGTGCGAAGTGCTTGATCGGTATAGGGAAACAGGCAGATCGTGCGGATGCCCAGCTCCAGCGCCTCACCGGCTTTGATCAGCAGTAGGTCCAGCGAGAGCCGCGAAACGCCGGGCATGGAGGGCACCGGCTCTTCGATGCCTTCGCCCTCGCGGATGAATACCGGCCAGATCAGATCTTGCACGCGCAGGGCGCTTTCGGCGACCAGATCGCGCAGCGCGGAGGTGCGGCGCAGACGGCGCAGGCGCGCGGCGGGAAAGGCGGCAGGGGTATGGACGGGCATCAGAAATCCTCCGGTCAGGCGGGGACTTGGTGCCATGGGGGCGCGTGAAGCTCAAGCCGAATAGGCGGGGCTTTTGGCCGCAGGTCCGGCGGCTGGCGTGGAGGCGGGCGTGGCGGCGGCGAGGGGTCTTGCGTTTTCCGTGCTTGGCCCCGGCGCCCATCAAGGGTAATCAGGGGGTCGGTTTGCAAGGGTGCGCGCGCGTGGATTTCTACTCGACGGTGTTTTCGACTATCGACCTGCGGTCGTTCTCGAATATCTGGTTCTGGATCGCGATCGCGGTGGCCTGGTCGAATATGACCCATTTCATCATCGGTGTGCCCTTCGATATGGTGCTGCGCGCGCGGCGTCGGGGCGGGCAGGCGATGGCGGATCTGGAGGATCTGGCGCTGATCCAGGCGCGGCGTCGGGGCGAGATCATGCGCAGCTCGGGCGTCTGGATCGTCGGCATCTGGACGGCGATATTAACCACGCTGGCGGTGCTGGGCTTCGGCTTTGGCGAGGAATTGGCGCAGGCGATGACCTTTTTGCTGGTGCCGATGAGCGTGGCGACAGGGCTGGGGCTGGGCTTTGCCGCCAAACTGGAGCGCGCGCCGCTGAGGGGCAGCGCATTGACCCGCAAACTGACGTTGCACCGGGTGATGATACAAGGACTGGGGTTGGTGGCGATATTGATCACCACCATGTGGGGCACGTTGCACAATCTGTCGATCCCCGTATTTGGCCTATAAACGCGACCGAGAAAGACATCGAGGACAATATGGCACCTGAACGTCTGCTGCTGGGTGGCGCGCCTGAAGGGTATGACGCCGAGTTGATTCGCCGCGAGGTCGCCAAACGCGGCGCGCCGGTGATCCATGTCGCGCGCGACGACAAACGCCGCGAGGCGATGCGCCGCGCGTTGGCGTTTTTTGCCCCTGATCTGACTGTGATCACATTGCCGGCCTGGGATTGTCTGCCCTATGACCGGGTCTCGCCGAACCCCGATATTCTGGCGCAGCGGATGGCGACATTGGCCGGTCTGGCGCAGGGCATTCCCGGCCCCTTCGTGCTGCTGACCACGCTGAGTGCCGCAATGCAGCGGCTGCCCTCGCGCGCCACTGTCGAGGCGTCGCATTTCACCGCCGAAGTGGGCCGCCAGATCAATGAGGATGCGCTGCGCGCGTTTCTCGGGCGGATGGGGTTTTCACCCAGCCCGACGGTGCGCGAACCCGGCGATTTCGCGGTGCGCGGCGGCATCATTGATATCTTTCCGCCGGGCGACGCCGAGCCGGTGCGGCTGGATCTGTTTGGCGATGTGCTCGACGGGCTGCGCCGCTTTGATCCGGTGACCCAGCGCACCACCGGCACGTTGGACCGTCTGGAACTGGCGCCGGCCTCGGAGGTGATCCTTGACGAGGCGGCGATCACCCGGTTCCGCCAGTCCTACCGCATCGAATTTGGCGCCGCGGGCAGCGATGATCCCCTCTATGAGGCGGTGAGCGCGGGGCGCAAACATCAGGGGATGGAGCATTGGCTGGGGTTCTTCCACGATGATCTGGAGAACGTCTTTGCCTATCTGCCCGAGGCCTCGGTGATGCTTGATGACCAGATCGACGCGGTGCGCGCGACCCGCTGGGAGAGCATCGCCGATCAATACGACAACCGCCGCGAGGCGATGGTGGCCAAGGGGCGTGTCGATACCGTCTATAAACCCGCGCCGCCCGCCTCGATGTATCTCGATGATGCGGGCTGGGCGGCGGCTTTGAGCGGCCAAAGGGTGATCCAGCTTTCGCCCTTGCCGCAGCCGCCCGGACCCGGGGTGCTGGACGCAGGCGCACGTGCGGGGCGTAGTTTCTCGCTCGAGCGTCAGCAGGAAAACGTCAATATTTTCAGCGCCCTGCGCGACTATGTTCAAGTTGAACGTAAAGCCCGCGCGGTGGTGATCGCCACATGGTCCGAGGGCGCGATGGAGCGCCTTGCGGGGCTCTTGGCGGAGCATGATCTGGAGGGCGTGGGGAGCGTCAAGGACGCGCGCGGGATCGGCAAACAGGGCTCGGTGCAGCTGACCGTCTGGCCCTTGGAAAGCGGGTTTGCGACGCAAGATCTGATGGTGATTTCAGAGCAGGATGTGCTCGGCGAGCGCCTTGTGCGGGTGCAGAAAAAGCGCCGCGCCGAGAATTTCCTCACCGAGGCACAGGGGCTCTCCACCGGCGATCTGGTGGTCCATGTGGATCACGGCGTCGGGCGCTATACCGGCCTTGAGATGATCACCGCGATGGGCGCGCCGCATGAATGTATCGCGCTGGAATACGCGGGCGGGGACCGGCTGTTTTTGCCGGTCGAGAATATCGAATTGCTGTCGCGGTATGGCCATGAAACCGGCCTGTTGGACAAATTGGGCGGCGGCGCATGGCAGGCGAAGAAGGCCAAGCTCAAGGAACGCATCCGCGAGATGGCCGACAAGCTGATCCGCATCGCCGCCGAGCGCGAACTGCGCAAAGCGCCGGTGTTGAACCCGCCCGAGGGGCTCTGGGAGGCCTTTGCCGCGCGCTTTCCCTATGCGGAAACCGAGGACCAATTAACCGCGATTGAGGCGGTGATCGACGACTTTGACCGCGGCCGCCCGATGGACCGTTTGATCGTCGGCGACGTGGGATTTGGCAAAACCGAAGTGGCCATGCGCGCCGCTTTCATCGCCGCCATGTCCGGCCTGCAGGTCGCGGTGGTCTGCCCGACGACCCTGCTCGCGCGCCAGCATTATCACAGTTTTGCTGAACGATTCCGCGGCTTTCCGCTTATTGTCAGACAATTGTCGCGATTCGTGCCGGCCAAGGAGGCCAGCGCCACCCGCGCCGGTATCGCCGATGGCACCGTCGATATCGTCATCGGCACTCATGCGGTGCTGGCCAAGGCGGTGAAGTTCCGCAACCTCGGGCTGATGGTGATCGACGAAGAGCAGCATTTCGGCGTGCAGCATAAGGAACGGCTCAAAGAAATGCGCTCGGATGTGCATGTGTTAACCCTGACCGCGACGCCGATCCCGCGCACCCTGCAACTCTCGCTGACCGGCGTGCGCGACCTCAGCCTGATCGCCACGCCGCCGGTCGACCGTCTGTCCATTCGCACCTATGTCAGCGAATTTGACACGGTGACGATCCGCGAGGCGCTGCTGCGCGAACGCTACCGCGGCGGGCAGTCGTTTTTCGTCGTGCCACGGGTCGCCGATCTGCCCGAAATCGAGGAATTCCTGCGCGATCAGGTCCCCGAAGTCTCGGTTCTGGTCGCCCATGGCCAACTGGCGGCGGGCGAGTTGGATGCACGGATGAACGCCTTTTATGACGGTAAATATGACGTGCTGCTGGCCACCACGATTGTGGAAAGCGGGCTCGATATTCCGCAGGCCAACACGATGATCGTCCACCGCGCGGATATGTTCGGGCTGAGCCAGCTCTATCAAATTCGCGGGCGGGTCGGGCGCTCGAAAACCCGCGCCTATTGCTATCTGACCACCAAACCGCGCAAACCGCTGACCCCACAGGCGCTGCGGCGGCTCAAGACGCTGGGCTCGATTGACAGCCTCGGCGCGGGCTTCAATATCGCCAGTCAGGACATGGATCTGCGCGGCGCGGGCAATATCCTTGGCGAGGAACAATCGGGCCATATCAATGAGGTAGGGTTCGAGCTTTACCAGCAGATGCTCGAAGATACGATCACCCGCCTGCGCTCGGGCGAGTTGACCGACCTGTCCGAGGGACAATGGGCGCCGCAGATCAATCTGGGCGTGCCGGTGCTGATCCCCGAGACCTATGTGCCCGATCTTGACGTGCGTCTGGGGCTTTACCGGCGGTTGTCGACACTGGACAAGAAGGTGGAATTCGAGGGGTTCGCCGCCGAACTCATCGACCGCTTTGGCGAATTGCCCAAGGAGGTCAATACCTTGCTGGTCGTTGTTCGGATCAAGGCGATGTGCAAACGCGCCCATATCGCGCGGCTTGACGCGGGGCCTAAGGGGGCGACGGTGCAGTTCCATCAGGATAAATTCCCCAATCCCAAGGGGTTGGTCGAGTTTCTTCATGACCAGAAGGCCGGCGCCAAGATCCGCGACAATAAGGTCATTCTGACCCGTAACTGGGCGACAGATAAGGAAAAATTGCGCGGCGCCTTCTCGATCGCGCGGGATCTGGCGGTAAAGGCGCAGGAGTAGCCGTCGCCGGAATAACCGCTTGCGCCTAGGGCACCTTCATGGGAACTCTGGTCGTCACCATCCGGGGTGCGCCCCGCCTTACGATCAGAGGACTGCCATGGCCCGCCCCGATGTTCCCTTGCTTGCCGTTCTTGTCGATGCCGACAATTCCTCGCCCCGCTGGGCCGAACCGATTTTCGACGAGATCACCAGCCTCGGCGAAGCCTCGGTGCGGCGGATTTACGGGGATTTCTCGCGCGGGCAAATGGCTGGCTGGAATGAGAAAATGCCCTCTATGGCGCTGGTGCCGCACCATCAACCGGCGAATACCGTGGGCAAGAATTCCTCGGATATCGCGCTGGTGATCGACGCGATGGACCTGCTGCATTCGGGGCGGTTTGACGGGTTTGTGCTGGTCTCGAGCGACAGTGATTTCACCCGTCTGGCCAGCCGCATCCGCGAACAGGGGCTCGATGTTTACGGTATTGGCGAGCGCAAGACGCCAGAAGCCTTTAGAAAGGCGTGTAAGCGGTTCATTTTCATCGAGAATTTGATCTCGCAGGTTGAGGCCAAAGACCCCGAGAAATTCGACCCGCCGTCAAAGGCCATACCTTTGATTAACAACGCCATGCAAGCCATTGATCCGGATCAGGAATGGTTCCATCTGGGCACGCTGGGACAGACCATTTCGGCCAATCATCCCGATTTCGACAGCCGCAACTATGGCAGCGCCAAACTCAGCGATCTGATCACCCGCGCCGGGCGCTATGAGACGCGGCGCACGGGCAATGTGGTCGAAGTCCGGCGCAAGGATTAACTCGCGGGATCAACGGTTTGGCGGGATCGCATAGGTCAGGCTGGCGCGCGCCAGCACGTCGTCCGAGCCTTCCGAGCGGATCAGCACATCGCCGACCGCCAGCGTCTTGCCCAGCTTGTGCAGCCGCGCAGAGCCGATCAGATCGCGGCCAGCCTCGGGTTTGCGCATGAAATCAATCGAACAATTGGTGGTGACGGCCAAAGCCACCGGCCCGATCATGCCCAGCGTCACCGCATAGATCGCCAGATCGGCCAGCGCGAACATCGACGGGCCGCTGACCGTGCCGCCGGGGCGCAGATGCATGTCATCCACCAATAGGCGCACTTCGGCCGCCATCGGCGTGACGCTTTCGACACGGAACTGCGCGGCGACCTGCGGGAATTCATCCTGCATAAAGCGGTTTAATTCCGCCGCGTCCATTTTCACTTGCATGCTTTCCTCCGCGATCTGCGCCCCGTAGACTGTGGCCAAACATCTCAGGAGAGCAAGATGGCCGAGGCACTGGTGCTTTGTGACGTCACGGAAAATATCGCGGTGGTGACGCTGAACCGCCCGCAGGCGCTCAATGCGCTCTCGGATGGGGTGCTGGCGGCGCTCAAGGAGGTGCTGGGCGGGATCGCGGTGGACGCGCAGATCAAAGTGGTGGTGATCCGCGGCGCCGGTAAGGTGTTTTGTGCGGGCCATGATCTGAAGGAAATGCAGGCGGGGCGGGCGGCAGAGGACAAGGGTGCCGCCTATTTCGCCGATCTGTTCAGCCGCTGCGGCGAGATCATGCAGATGATCCCGCAAATGCCGCAGGTGGTGATCGCGCAGGTCCACGGGATCGCCACCGCGGCGGGCTGCCAGTTGGTGGCGAGTTGCGATATGGCGGTCGCGGCGGCGGATACCAAATTCGGGGTGAACGGGGTGAATATCGGGCTGTTTTGCTCAACCCCGATGGTCGCGCTGACCCGCAATCTGCCGCGAAAACAAGCCTTTGAGATGCTCACCACCGGTGAATTCATCGATGCCGCCCGTGCCCGCAACCTCGGCTTGATCAACCGCATCGCCAGTGAGGATCTCGAGCGCGAGACGCTGGACCTGGCGCAAACCGTGGCGGGCAAACTCGGCGCCGCGCTGCGCATTGGCAAACGCGCGTTTTATGAGCAGATCGACATGCCGCTGGCGCAGGCCTATGCCCATACCGGCGCGGTGATGGTGGAGAATATGCTGTTGCGTGACACCGATGAGGGGATCGCGGCCTTCATTGAAAAACGCCGCCCCGACTGGGCCTGAGCCGCCCCACTTTATGCCTTATATATCCTGCGGGGGTGCGGGGGTGCAAAACCCCCGCTTGCGCGCCGTCAGGCGCCAAAGACACGATTGAAAATCGTGTCCACATGTTTGGTGTGATAGGCGAGATCGAATTTCTCGTTGATCTCCGCTTCCGAGAGCGCCGCCAGAACCTCGGCATCGCCCAGAAGTTCCTCGCGGAAATCCTTGCCTTCTTCCCAGACCTTCATCGCGTTGCGCTGCACCAGACGGTAGCTGTCTTCGCGGCTGACACCGGCTTGGGTCAGCGCCAGAAGCACCCGCTGCGACATCACGAGGCCGCGGAATTTGTTCATATTGGCCAGCATCGTCTCGGGGTAGAGGACGAGGTTCTCGATCACGCCCGCGAGCCGGTGCAGGGCGAAATCCAGCGTCACGGTAGTATCGGGGCCGATCGCGCGCTCAACCGAGGAATGCGAGATATCGCGCTCGTGCCAGAGGGCCACATTCTCCAGCGCCGGGATCACCGACATGCGCACCAACCGCGCCAGACCGGTGAGGTTTTCGGTCAGCACCGGATTGCGCTTATGCGGCATCGCCGAGGAGCCCTTTTGGCCTTTCGAGAAAAACTCTTCGGCTTCAAGCACTTCGGTGCGTTGCATATGGCGGATCTCGGTGGCGATATTCTCGATCGAGGAGGCGATCACGCCGAGGGTGGCAAAGAACATCGCATGGCGGTCGCGGGGGATCACTTGCGTCGAGATCGGCTCGGGCGTCAGACCGAGTTTGGCGCAGACATGTTCCTCGACCGCGGGGTCGATATTGGCGAAGGTGCCGACCGCGCCCGAGATGGCGCCGGTGGCGATTTCCGCGCGGGCGGCCTGCAGGCGGGCCTTGTTGCGGTCCATTTCGGCGTAGAACCGCGCGAAGGTCAGGCCCATGGTGGTGGGTTCGGCGTGGATACCGTGCGAGCGGCCGATGCGGACCGAGAACTTATGCTCATGGGCGCGGGTCTTCAGCGCTGCCAGCACCCGGTCAACGCCCAAAAGCAGGATGTCGGCGGCGCGCACCAGTTGCACGTTGAACGTGGTATCCAGCACATCCGAAGAGGTCATCCCCTGATGCACAAACCGCGCTTCGTCATTGCCGATGATCTCGGCGAGATGGGTCAGAAAGGCGATGACGTCATGTTTGGTGACCGCCTCGATCTCGTCGATCCGCGCCACGTCGAACTCCACGTCCTTGGCCTTCCACACCGCGGCGGCGTTTTCGCGCGGGATCACGCCCAGATCGGCTTGCGCGTCGCAGGCATGGGCTTCGATCTCATACCAGATGCGGAATTTCGTTTCCGGCGACCAAATGGCAACCATTTCAGGGCGGGAGTAGCGGGGGATCATGGGCAGTCCTCGGGTCAGGCTAAAGCTGCCTGCCTGATATGCCAGAGTGGCGCGGGTGGCAAGATAAGCTGCGAATTTGCCTGTAAATGCGGGAATTTAAATATCAGACATTTTATTGTCTGACAAATAGCGCCAAATCGGATTATGCCGCGAAGTGAGGGGCTTGGGCGGTGGTCTTGGGGCCCGCTGCGGGGTTACTCGACATAGACCCGCAAAGTCGCCAAGGACCCCAGCGAGATGCCCAGCGACTGCATGGCGCTGAGCGAAATCTGGCTGCCCGCGCTTGGCAACCCGCCCGAGGGGCGCAGTTCCAGCCGCAGGCTGCTGCCGCTTTCGCTTTCGACGCGGCCTTGACGGGGCTCGGTCACCAGACCGGTCGAGAGCCAGACACCGGCCTCACCCGGGGCACCGAGACCGGCCAAAGTCTCACCCAGAAACCCGTCGCTGGCAGGTTCGGGGGCCTGCGTCGGCAGGGCATCATCGCCGCCGCCGCCGCGCGCGAGGGGGCGCGTCACGTCATCGCCCGGCGCCTCATCCACCGCGATATCGGGGCGCGGCATGTCGTCACCCCCGCGCCCCTCAAAGGGCAGCGAACAGGCGGAAATCAGCAGCGAAACCCCGGCCAGAAGGGCATAGGTGCGGTTTATTGTGTTCATAGGATGATCTTACCGTTTCACCGTGATCACGGCAATGGCGCAGGCGCCTTGTCAGCGGTTGCCCGCAAGATTACTTTGCCCCTCAAGGAGAGACTTATGACCGCTTTTGCCCCGCTGATCGACCCTTTTGCCCGCCCGATCCAATATCTGCGGGTATCGGTTACCGACCGTTGCGATTTCCGCTGCACCTATTGCATGTCGGAGCATATGACCTTTCTGCCGAAGAAAGAGCTCTTGTCGCTGGAAGAACTCGACCGGATGTGCAGCGCGTTCATCGGTTTGGGCGTCGAAAAACTGCGGATCACCGGTGGCGAGCCTTTGGTGCGCAAGGGGATCATGACGTTTTTCGAGGCGATGTCGCGCCATCTCGAGAGCGGCGCGCTGCGCGAATTGACCCTGACCACCAACGGCTCGCAATTGGTGAAATATTCCAAAGACTTGGCCACTCTGGGCGTCAAGCGGATCAATGTCTCAATGGACACGCTGGATGAGGCGAAATTCGCCGAGATCACCCGTTGGGGGCGTCTGCCGCAGGTGCTCAGGGGGATTGATGCCGCCAAAGAGGCGGGGCTGCGGGTCAAGATCAATGTGGTGGCGATCAAAGGGTTCAATGAGGATGAGCTCTTTAACATCGTCGATTGGTGCGCGCGTGAGGATCATGATCTGACCTTCATCGAGGTGATGCCGATGGGCGAGATGGGCGAGGAGACGCGGCTCGATCAATATTGGCCGCTCAAGGATCTGCGCGCCACGTTGGCCGAGCGGTTTACCCTGACCGAACTGGCTGAGAACACCGGCGGACCGGCGCGTTATGTGCGGCTCGAGGAGAGCGGGCAGAAGATCGGTTTCATCACCCCGCTGACGCATAATTTCTGCGAAAGCTGCAACCGTGTGCGGCTGACCTGCACCGGCGAATTGTTCATGTGTCTGGGTCAAGAGGATAACGCCGATCTGCGCGCGCCGCTGCGTGCCAGCGAGAGCGATGATCTGCTGATCGCGGCGATCCGCGAGGCGATCACCCATAAGCCCAAGGGCCATGATTTCGATTATTCGCGCCAGAAGGTCAAAGGCCAGATGACCCGCCATATGAGCCATACCGGCGGTTAGGCGCGGGCGCTGCTTTTGGGCTTTTTCGTGCGAATGATTCGCAATAGGGTCGCTGCGAGATAACTCGGAGGGGCCGCGTGGCACAATTGCACGAACCGCATATCGCCTGTCATGTCGAGGACTTGACGGTCAGCTACCGCGAGCGTCCGGTGCTATGGGATATTGATCTGGATATTCCGCCCGGGGTGATGGCGGCGATTGTCGGGCCGAATGGTGCGGGGAAATCGACGCTGATCAAGGCGGTCCTCGGGCTGGTGACGCCGGTGGCCGGGCATGTGCGGGTGTTCGGCCTGCCGGTGGCCAAACTGCGCCGCAAGATCGCCTATGTGCCGCAGCGCCAATCGGTGGATTGGGACTTTCCCGCCACTGTCGGCAATGTCGTATTGATGGGGCTTTACGGGCAGTTGGGCTGGCTGCGCCGTCCGAGGCGCAAGCACCGCGCGCGGGCGATGGCGGCGCTGGAACAGGTGGGCATGCAGGATTACGCCAGCCGCCCGATCAGCCAGCTTTCGGGCGGGCAGCAGCAGCGCACCTTTATCGCGCGGGCCTTGGTGCAAGAGGCGGATCTACTGTTTCTGGATGAGCCGATGGCCGGGGTCGATGCGGTGACCGAGGCGGCGATTGTGACGCTCTTGAAGGCGCAGCGCGACGCCGGGCGCACGGTGGTGGTGGTGCATCACGATCTGCAAACCGTCTCGCGGTATTTCGACTGGCTGGTAATGCTGAACCAGCGGATCATCGCGCAGGGGCCGGTGACGGAGGTTTATACCGAGGAGAACCTGCGTGCGGCTTATGGCGGGCAATTGGCGCTGATCGGCAGTCTGGCGGCCAGTGACGCGCAGAGCGAGGCGCCCGCCGCTGCGGGCAGTGAAACGAGGTCCGCCGATGCTTAACCCGACCTTGATCACGGTGATCATGGCGGCCACGGTGATCGGCGCTTTGGCGGGGGCTTTGGGCACATTTCTGGTGCTGCGCGGCCAGAGCCTGTTGGGCGAGGTGATCTCGCATGCAGCACTTCCCGGCGTGGTCGGCGGGTTTCTGGCCAGCGGCGGGCGCGATATGAGCGCGATCCTTGGCGGCGCGCTGATTTCGGGCGCGCTGGCGGGGCTGGTGGTGCAGGTCTTGCGGCGCGGCGCAGGGGTCAAGGCGGATGCGGCTTTGGGCACCGTGTTGAGCCTGTTTTTCGCCGCCGGTGTGGTGCTGTTGTCGATTGCGCAATTGCAACCGGGGGCGGCGGGGCTGACGGTGTTCCTGTTCGGGCAAGCGGCCTCGGTCCTGCGTGCGGACCTGCTGCCGATGGTGCTGGTGGCGCTGGGGGTTGTCAGCGTATTGACGCTGTTCTGGAAGGAATTTCAACTGATTACCTTTGACCGCGAGGCGGCGGAGGTGCAGGGCTTGCCGGTGGTCGCCTTGGAGACCCTGCTGACCGTGTTGATCGCGATCACCATTGTTTTGGGCCTCGCGCTGGCCGGTGTGGTGCTGATGGTGGCGATGCTGATCGCGCCTGCGGTGGCGGCGCGGCAATGGGTGCGCAGCCTTGGTGCGATGGTCGCTTTGGCGGGGCTCTTCGGGGTGATCTCGGGGGCCAGCGGCGCGTTACTCTCGGCGATGGGCGATGGGGTCGCCACGGGGCCGGTGATGGTGCTGATGGCGATGGCGGTGACCAGTTTGTCGCTGCTTTTGGCGCCCGAGCGCGGCGTGTTGGCGCGCTGGCGGCGGCAAATGGGCGCGCGGCGGGCGCTGCGCGGGCGGCAGGTGCTGGCGGCGCTGGACGGGCTGAGCCGGGACCACCGCGACCCCGAATATACCAGCGATGAGGCGATGCTTGACGCCTATCTGGGCACCAATGCGGGGCCGGTGCTGAGCCGCTTGCAAAAGGGCGGATTTATCCGCGCCGCGGCGCCGGTGGCGCCCGAGATACAGGGCCGCCGCTGGGAGTTGACCGGCGCCGGGCTCGAGCGGCTGCACGGCAGAGACAGCGGTGATGGCGCGCAGGGCGGAGATCGCGGCGATGATGCTTGAATCGATTGACCTGATGATCCTTGGCACCGGCGCTTTGGTGGCGCTGTCGGGGGCGATGCTGGGCACGTTATTGGTGCTGCGTGGGCAGGCGATGTCGGGCGATGCGATCAGCCATGCGATTGTGCTGGGGATCGTCGTGGCATGGATGCTGACCGGCGCGCGCGCAGGCCCGATTGTGGTCGGCGGCGCGGCTTTGGCGGGGCTTGTGGCGGTGATCGGCGCGCAGGCGCTCAGCCGCAGCGGGCTGATGGGCCATGACGCGGCGATCGGTCTGGTGTTTCCGGCGATGTTCGCGCTGGGGGTGCTGCTGATCAACCTGAATGCGCGCAATCTGCATCTGGATATCGACACCGTGCTTCTGGGCGAGATCGGCTTTGTCTGGCTGCATACCGTGCCGGTATTGGGCGTGGAATTGCCGGTGGCGGGGGTGACTTTGGCGGTGGTCGGCGCGGTGAATGCGGTGTTTTTGCTGATGTTCTGGAAGGAACAGAAACTCGCCGCCTTTGATCCCGGATTGGCCGCCGCCTTGGGGTTTCGCCCGCAAGCCATGGGCATGGCGCTGCTGGCACTGACCTCGGCGACGGCGGTGGCGTCCTTTGATGCGGTCGGCGTGGTGCTGTTTCTGGCGTTTCTGATCGTGCCCGCGGTGACCGGACGGTTGATCGCGGGATCGGTCTTGGGGATCATGGCGATTGCCGTGGTATCGGGTGTGGTCTCGGTGGGCGTCGGCTACGGCGCAGCGGTGCGCTGGGATGTCTCGATCGGCGGCAGTATGGCGCTGGCGACGGGGCTGGGGCTGGCCTTGGCGCTGGCGCTTTCGCCGCGGTCGGGCGTCGTTGCGGCGCTGATCCGCGCGCGGGCGATTGAACTCGAGGGGTTGGTGGCGACGCTATTGACCCATCTGGCGGCGCATGAGGGCACCGAAGCGCAGGCCGAGGAATGCACGCCCGAGGCGCTGGTCGATCATCTGGGCTGGAGCGAGACGCGCGCGGGCAAAGTGGTGCTGGAGGCGCTGGACCGCGGGGTGATCCACCGCGCGGGGGCGGAACTGGAGCTGACCGAGGCGGGCTGGGCGCTGGCCCGCGCCGCCGCCGAGCGGATCGACCGCAGGCTGGCGCTGACCATGGCGGCGAAAGAGGCGGCCCGCGATATGGCTCAGGACGTTGCCCGGGATACTGGCCGCGATACTGGCCGAGATACCGCAAGAGGGCCGCACGGGTGATTGCTGAATGGACCGTCTTTGCCACCCCGGCGATGCTCTGGGTGACGATGCTTTCGGTGGCGCTGGTCGGCCTGTCCAAAGGCGGTTTGGGCGGCGCTTTCGCGATGATGGGCGTGCCGGTGATGTCGCTGGTGATGCCGCCCTTGCTGGCCGCGGCGGTGCTGCTGCCGATCCTGTTGATGATGGACGCGCTAAGCCTATGGTATTGGCGCGGCTGGGCAAATTGGCGCCTGCTGCGCAGGATGCTGCCGGCGGCGGTGGTCGGGATCACGCTGGGCTGGGCCACTGCCGAACTGACCTCGGAGGCGATGGTGCGGCTGATCATCGGCGCGGTGGCGCTGGGGTTTGCCGCCCGCGCCGCACTCGGGCCGCTGATCGGCATGGCGATGCGACACCGGCCGGGGTCGGGCTGGTTCTGGGGCGGTTTCGCGGGGTTCACCTCATTCGTTGCCCATGCCGGAGGGCCGCCGTTTCAGGTGCATGTGCTGCCCGCGAAAATGGCGCCGAAGCTCTACACCGGCACCTCGGTGAAGTTTTTCGCCATCGTCAATGCGATCAAACTGCTGCCCTATGGGATGCTGGGGATGTTCGAGGGCGAGGTGGTGGTCTCGGCGCTGGTGATGCTGCCGCTGGCCATCGTCGCGGTCTCGGCTGGCGCGGCGATCATCAAGCGGATGCCGGCGCGCATTTTCTATCCGTTCAGCTATGCGATGATCGCGGTGGTCGGGGTGAAACTGATCTATGACGGGATCGGCGGGCTGTAAGCGGGTGCTTGGTTAACGCGCGCGACTGTTAACGCGCGCGACTGTTAACGCGCGCGACTGTTAACGAGCGCGACTGGCGGCGCGGCGGATTGCGGCGATGACCGCCTCGGGGTGGGTATGGTGGAGCATATGGCCCGCATCCTCGATCACCGTCAGCCGCGCGCCGCTTGCCTCTGCGATCAGCCGGTCGCCGTGGGTTTCTTGCGCGATTACCGGATCGCGGGCGCCCTGCAGGATTTCAATCGGCAGGGTGAGCTGGGCGTATTGCGGCGCCATCTCGGTGATATACCCCAGCAGATCATTGACCTGCCGCACGTTATTCGCCTGCGACGAGCGCCGCATCGACAGACCGGCACCGAAATGCGCAACATAGCCCTCGGGCAGCGGGTCGGGCGCAAAGAGATCGGCTATCGCGCGGTGGGCGGCAGGCTCGGGCGCGAAAGCGGCCAGCGCGGCGCGCACCGTTGGCGCGAGGGCGGTGCGGTTGAACCGATACCAGGCCGAGAGGTCCTCATCCCAGGGATGCGTCGCGCCCGAGATCAGCACCAGCGCGCCGGTCTCTGAAGGTGCATTGAGCGCCCAGCCCATCGCCACCGCGCCGCCGTAGGAATGGCCGACGACGATGGGGCGAGTAACCCCGATCTGCGCCAATGCCATTTGCAGGATGCGGGCCTGTTCGCGCGGGTCACTGTCAATCGCGCCCCAAGTGTCGGAATAGCCCAGACCGGGGCGATCCACGGCGATGACGCGAAACCCGGACTGCAGGCGGGGCACCAGATCAAAAGTGAAATCGCGCAGATTGCCGTTGGAGCCGTGGATCAGCACCACATCGCGGGCGCTGCCGCGCGGACGGCCAGTGACCAGCACATGCACCTGTCGCCCCTCGACCTCGATCAAATCGCCCAGCGGCGGGATCTCTTGCAGCCAGCGGGCCTCGCGGCGGCTGGCGGCAGGGTCAAACAGCGCCTCGCAGCCGGTCAGGGTGAGGATGGCGAAAGCGGCGAGAAGAAGGGCGCGAAGGGGCGGCATCGGCTCCGTTGATTTGGGCTGCGGATGGGGCAGGTTAACGTCGATTTCGGGCTCTGCCTAGCGTGACAAAGCGGCGCGCTCATCGGGGGCCAGATCGGTGTCCGTATTGGTCGGCGTCTCGGCTTGCTCGGCGGCCCGCGTTCGGGCGCGGGCGATGGCTGCGACCACCGCCTCGGGGTGGCTGTGCTGCGGCATATGACCGGCGCCCGCCAGCACCTCAAGCCGCGCGCTGGCAACTTCGGCCTCCATCCGGCGGCTGTGGATCTCCAGCCCGACAATCGTATCGGCGTCACCATGGAGGATCTCGATCGGCAGGGTGAGCCGGGCATAGGCGGGCTGCATCTCGGTGGCATTGGCCAGCAGCGCGTTGACCTGCCGCGTGTTATTCGCCTGCGAGGCGCGGCGCAGCGAGAGATTGGGGCCGAAATGGGCCATATAGCCTTCGGGCACCGGCGTCGGCTCGAAGACCTCGGCGAGGACCGTGGCGACCATATCCTGCGGGGCGAAGGCTGCGACCAGCGCGCGGGCAGGGCGACCCAGCGGGCTGGCGTTGAGCCGATACCAGCGCCCCAAGGCGGTGTCCCAAGGGTGGGTGGCACCGGCGAGCAACACCACCGCGGTGGTCTCGGATTCGTATTGCAGCGCCCAGCCCATCGCCACCGCGCCGCCGTAAGAATGGCCGAGGACAATCGGGCGGGTGACACCGAGTTGCGCCACGGCGTCATGGAGGATGCGGGCCTGTGCGCGCGGATCGCTATCGGCGGCGCCCCAGCTATCGGAATGGCCCAGACCGGGGCGATCCACGGCAATCACGCGGTAGTCCGATTGCAGGCGGGAAACGAGATCAAAGGTGAAACCGCGTAGATTGCCATTGGCGCCGTGGATCAGCAGCAGATCGGGGGCGTCGGGGGAGGGCGCGCCTGTGTCGATCAGATGGATGCGGCGGCCCTCGAGTTCGACGAATTGCCCCGAGGGCGGGGTTTGCGCGACCCATTCGGCCTCACGCTGGCTGGCTTTGCTGTCAACAAAGACCGCGCAACCGGCCAGCAGGGCCACGGCGAGGACGGCGATCACGGCGGCGGAACTCAGGGACATGGGCGCTCACATTTGGGGCTCAGATTTGGCCAGAGGTCACCAAATAGGGCGCGGCGGTGGCTTGTCCAGTTCTGGTCTCAAGCGCCGGTATCGGTGGAGCTGGCCGGGTTGCTGGTCTCTTCGGCGGTCTCTTCGGCCATGGTGGCGAATTTCCCCGCGCGCCCGCCACGGCGTTTGGCGTCGCCGCTGCGCACCGCGGCGGCTTCGGCCAGAAGCGCGGTCATCGGATGGGCGATCTGCGCGCGCGCCGCATGCAACCGTTTGGCGGCGGCGGGCTGGTCGGCATCCAGCGGCAGGCTGAGCGCCCAATCAACAAGGATCGAGCGGCATTCCGCGGCAGTAATCCCCTCGATATTATAGGATTCGCGGATCAGCGCCTTGGGGTCATCAGGATCGCGGGTCATGCGGGCGATATGGTCGGTCATTTGGCCTCCAATGCTTGCACACCGGGCAGGGGTTTGCCCTCCATCCACTCAAGGAACGCGCCGCCGGCGGTCGAGATATAGCTGAAATCCTGCGCCGCACCGGCCCGGTTGAGCGCCGCCACCGTGTCGCCGCCCCCGGCCACCGAGACCAGCGCACCGGCTTTGGTCAGATCGGCGGCGGCACTCGCTGCGGCATTGGTCGCGGCGTCAAAGGGCTCGAGTTCAAAGGCGCCGAGCGGGCCGTTCCAGATCAGCGTCTTGCAGGCTTTGAAGACTTCGGTGAGCGCGGCAACGGTTTTTGGACCGGCGTCAAGGATCATCGCGTCATCGGGGCAGGTATCCACCACCTCATGGGGGGCGTTGGCCTTGAATTCGCGGGCGACCACGAGGTCGACGGGCAGGTGGATTTTGCAGCCCGCGGCCTCGGCTTTTCCAAGGATTTCGCGGGCGGTTTCGGCCAGATCATGCTCACAGAGCGAGGTGCCAACCGGCTTGCCCTGCGCGGCGAGGAAGGTATTGGCCATGCCACCGCCGATCACCAGATGATCGACCTGTCGCACCAGATTACCCAGCAATTCCAGCTTGCTAGACACTTTCGCGCCGCCAACCACCGCGACCACGGGGCGTTTGGGAGTGCCCAAGGCGGCCTCCAGCGCGGTGAGTTCGGCCGCCATCAGGCGACCGGCGCAATTGGGCAAAAGATGCGCGATGCCCTCGGTCGAGGCATGGGCGCGGTGGGCGGCGGAGAAGGCGTCATTGACGTAGATATCGCCCAGCGAGGCGAGGAATTTGGCCATCTGCGGGTCGTTGGCGGGTTCCATCGGCGAAAAGCGGGTGTTTTCCACCAAGATCACCGCGTCAGCGGGCAGCGCGTCGATCGCCTCACGCGCGGGGCGCTCGATGAACGTAACTTCACGGCCCAGAGCCTCTTGCAGCGCGGGCACCACATGGCGCAGCGACATCTCCGGCACCACCTTGCCCTTGGGACGGCCGAAATGCGCCAGCAGCACCACTTTGCCCCCCGCCGCGGAAATGTCGTGGATCGTCGGCAGGACGGCGTTGATGCGGGTGGCGTCGCTGACCTCGCCATCTTCCATCGGCACGTTGATATCCACGCGCACCAAGGCGGTTTTGCCCGCAAACGCCATATCGTCGAGAGTTTTCCAGTTCATCGCCGTCTCCTGTGGTGGTCTGCCCGGGTTTGTCTGCTTACTGCCTTCACCAGCGTAAGCCGTCAACCGCCAGCGCGATTGGCGTCTGTGTTCAAGGTGTTAGCCCCAGCCCGCGATGCCTTTGATCTCGCAGAAATCATGAATCGCCCAATCGGCGTATTCGCGGCCATTGCCGGATTGCTTATAACCGCCAAAGGGGGCGAAGAGGTCCCAATCCGGGCTGTTGATATTAACCATACCGGCGCGCAGATGCCGCGCGATCTCCTGCGCCTGATCCTGCGGGCCCGAGACATAGGCGGCAAGCCCGTAGGGTGTGTCATTGGCGATGCGAATGGCGTCTGCGGTGTCGTCAAAGGGGATGATCGAGAGCACCGGCCCGAAGATTTCCTCTTGCGCGATACGCATGGAATTCTCGACATTGGCGAAAACCGTGGGGCGCACGAACCAGCCGTTCTTTTGCCCCTCGGGGCGCCCGAGACCACCGGCAACACAGGCCGCGCCCTCTTCGATCCCGGCGGTGATCAGCCCCTGCACCTTGGCCCAATGCACGCCCGAGACCAGCGGCCCCATGGTGGTGGCAGCGTCGCGCGGATCGCCGGTGATCACCGCGGCGGCGACCTCGGCGGCCAGCGTGGCGGCGCGGTCGTGGAGCGCGCGCGGCACCAGCATGCGGGTGGGCGCGTCGCAGCTCTGGCCGGTGTTGTCAAAGACCGCCTGCGCACCGGCCTTGACCGCCGCGTCGAACCCGTCGTGATCAAGGATGATATTGGGGGATTTGCCGCCCAATTCCTGCGCCACCCGTTTGACCGTTGGCGCGGCGGCGGCGGCCACGGCGGTGCCCGCGCGGGTGGAGCCGGTGAAGCTGATCATATCGACCTGCGGGTGCTCGGACAGCCGCGCGCCGACCACGGGGCCGGTGCCGTTGACAAGGTTAAACACGCCCTTGGGCAGCTCTGCCGCGTCACAGATCTCGGCGAACAAGAGGCCGGAAAGCGGTGCGATTTCAGAGGGTTTGAGCACCATCGTGCAGCCCGCCGCCAGCGCCGGAGCGACCTTGCAGATGATCTGGTTCATCGGCCAGTTCCACGGCGTGATCAGCCCGCAAACACCGATGCCTTCACGGATGATACGGGTAGTGCCGCGCATCTCTTCCCATGTCATCGCTTCGGCGGCCGTGATCGTCGCCTCAAGATGCGCGCGACCGGCCCAGGCCTGCGCGTCGCGCGCCCAGGTGATCGGCGCGCCCATCTCGGCGCTGATCGCCTGCGCCATCTCTTCGAACCGCGCGTTATAGGCATCCAGCAGGCGGCGCAGCGCCTCTATACGCTCGGCGACCGGCGTCTGTGTCCAGCCGTCAAAGGCGGCGCGGGCGGCGGCAATGGCGCGGTCGGTGTCGGCCAGATTGCCAAGCGCCAACTGCCCGAGGATCGCACCGGTGGCGGGGTTTTCAATCGCCATGGTTTCCGAGGAGAGCGGCGCCCGCCAAGCGCCGTCGATATAGAACTGGCCGGTGTTCATCCTGCGTGCCTCCTCAAGCGATCCCGAGCTGGTTTACCTGATCCTAGGGGCGCGGGGCGGCCGCGCGCAAGCATGGATCGGTGCGGTGGCGGGGGAACTGGGCAAACCACGCACAAGGCTGCGTGAGTGATTGCGGATGCGGGGCGGTTGCGGCACTCTGGGCGCGTGGTCGGGCGGGATGCGTTGCTATTCGATGTGTGAAGGTTAAAATGCAATCATAGGTTGAGCTTGCGCCATATTAACGACGATTTTTGCCCGCAGAACTGAGATATTAACCCTATGTCTGTAAATTAACCCTGTGCGAGAGTGCCCCATGTTGACCCAAACCGCCCCGCTGCCGCCCTCAGGTGCCCGATGATCACGCCGGTGTTGCTTTGTGGCGGATCGGGGACGCGGCTTTGGCCCCTGTCGCGCAAATCATACCCCAAGCAATTCTCCAAACTGACCGGCGAGGAGAGCCTGTTTCAAGCCTCGGCGCTTCGGTTGACCGGCGCGGGATTTGCGCCGCCGGTGGTGGTGACCGGCGCGGATTTCCGCTTTATCGTCACCGAGCAACTGGCGCAGGTGGAATTGGCGCCCGCCGCGATCTTGATCGAACCGGCGCCGCGCAACACCGCGCCGGCGATCCTTGCGGCGGCGTTATCAGTGCAGGCGCGCGACCCCGAGGCGCTGCTGTTGATCGCGCCCTCGGACCATGTGATCCCCGACGCCGAGAGGTTTTGCGATGCGGTGCGCGCCGCCGAGGAGAGCGCGCGCGGCGGGCAATTGGTCACCTTTGGCATCTGCCCCGACCGCGCGGAAACCGGCTATGGCTGGCTGGAACTCACCACCCCGCCGGACGCGGAATTCGCCGCCATCGCCCAGCCCTTGGCGCGGTTTGTCGAAAAGCCCGATTTGGCCACGGCGCAGGCGATGCTGGAGGACGGCCTGCATCTGTGGAACGCAGGCATATTTTTGGTGTCGGTCGACGCGCTGATTGCCGCCTTTGAGACCTATCAACCCGAGATGCTGGCCCAGACCCGTCGCGCGGTCGCGGCGGCGGAATGTGACCTTGGGTTTACGCGGCTCGACCCCGAGGCTTGGGCACCCCTAGAGAGCATTTCCATCGACTATGCGGTGATGGAGAAAGCGCCGAACCTGAGCGTGATGCCCTACGGCGGCACATGGTCCGATCTGGGCGGCTGGGAGGCGGTCTGGCGCGACTCCGGTCCCGATGCGCAGGGCGTGGTGACCAGCGGGCCGGCGACGGCTTTGGAATGCAGCAACAGCCTGTTGCGGGCCGAGGACGGGCAGCAGCAACTGGTCGGTATCGGGCTGAGCGATATCATCGCCATCGCCATGCCCGACGCGGTGCTGGTGGCCCATAAGGACCGCGCGCAGGATGTGAAACAAGCGGTGGAAATCTTGAAATCCCAAGGGGTTGAACAGGCCGAGACGCTGCCGCGCGATTACCGGCCATGGGGCTGGTTTGAAAGCCTCGCGGTCGGCAGCCGGTTTCAGGTCAAGCGCATTCATGTCAAACCCGGCGGCGCTTTGTCGCTGCAAAGCCATCACCACCGCTCGGAGCATTGGATCGTGGTTGAGGGCACTGCCAAGGTCACAATTGACGGGGTGGAACGGCTGGTGAGCGAGGATCAATCGGTCTATATTCCCATCGGATCGGTGCACCGGATGGTGAACCCCGGCAAGCTGCCGATGGTGCTGATCGAGGTGCAAACCGGCCCCTATCTTGGTGAAGACGATATCATCCGCTACGAGGATATCTACGCGCGCGGGCAGGGGGCCAAGGGCTGATTGAAGGACCAAATCAACGTGCTAACTTGCTTTAAAGCTTATGATATTCGCGGCCAATTGGGCGTCGATCTGGATGCGGGGATTGCCTACCGGATCGGGCGCGGATTTGCGCGGGCTTTGGGCGCGCGGCGGATCGTTTTGGGGCGCGACATCAGGGCGTCCTCGGTGGAATTATCCGAGGCCTTGACGCGGGCGTTGATGGATGAGGGCTGCGAGGTTTTGGACCTTGGGCTGTCGGGCACCGAAGAGATGTATTTCGCCACCAGCCATTTCGATGCGGACGGCGGGATTTGCGTGACCGCCTCGCATAACCCGATGGATTATAACGGCTTTAAAATGGTCCGCGCAGGCTCGGCGCCTTTGGATGCGGCGACGGGGCTGGCGCGTATCAAGGCACTGGCCGAGGCGGATGATTTTGGTCCGGCTCGCACAGGCGGCGGAGTGGTCGATTGCAGCGTAGAGGCGCGTGCGGGTTATGTGGCGCGGGTGCTGGAATTTGTCGATGTGGCGGCGTTAACCCCGCTGAAGGTCGTGGTTAACGCAGGCAACGGCGCGGCGGGGCCGACGTTTGACGCGATTGCCGAGGGGCTCAAGGCGCAGGGCGCGCCGCTGGAGTTCATCCGCATCCATCATGAGCCTGACGGCAGTTTCCCGCATGGCATCCCCAATCCGCTGCTGGTGGAAAACCGCGCGCCGACGGCAGAGGCGGTGCGCGCGCATGACGCCGATCTGGGCGTGGCGTGGGACGGGGATTTTGATCGCTGTTTCTTTTTCGACGCCGAGGGCGGGTTTGTCGACGGCGAATATATCGTCGGGCTGCTGGCCGAGGTGTTTTTGCTGCGCGAAAATGGCGCAAAGATCATCCATGATCCGCGGGTGATCTGGAACACCCGCGATGTGGTGGCAAAGGCGGGTGGCGAGGCGATTCAGGCGCGCACCGGCCACGCCTTTATCAAACAGTCGATGCGCGATCACGGCGCGGTTTACGGTGGCGAGATGTCGGCGCATCATTATTTCCGCGATTTCGTGCATTGCGACAGCGGCATGGTGCCGATGGTGATGATGCTGGAACTGGTCAGCCGCAAGGGGGCCTTGGGCGATCTGGTGGCGGCGCGGCGCGCGGCGTTTCCCTCCTCGGGAGAGATTAATTTCACCATTGAGGACCCGAAAGCGGCGATTGCGCGGGTGCGTGCGGCCTATGAGCCCGCCGCGCGCGGGGTCGATGAGACGGACGGGATCAGCCTTGATATGGGCGATTGGCGGTTCAACCTGCGGTCGTCGAATACCGAGCCGGTGGTGCGGTTGAATATGGAAAGCCGCGGGCTGGATCTGGCGCCGCATGTGGCGAAGATCAGTGCGTTACTGACCGGCTGAACGCGCCAGTTCCGGGTGGTTATAGGCCTCGGGATATGGCATCGGTTGGAACGGGCCGCGCGGGATCACGCGGTTCCATGAGCGGCCGAAATACCCCTGTCGGCAATGGGTTAACGCGCTGATTTCGGCGACTCCTTGCAGCGCGTGCACGCGGCAGAGCCAGCGCCAGAGGTGCGGGTAATCGAGGATCTTTGCGCCGTTGAGTTTCATCCGCAGGTAATAGACCGGATCATGGCGGTAGAGCGTCGGGAAGAGGCGTAGATCGGCCTCGGTGAACTGCGCGCCGGTGAGGAAATCGCGCCCGTCTGATAGGCGCTGATCTAATTCGTTGAGGGTTTGAAAATACAGATCAAAGGCCGCGTCATAGGTGCTTTGATCCGAGGAAAACCCTGCCTTATAGGCGCCGTTGTTGATCGCCGCATAGATTTGCGCGTTGAGCGTGTCGATCGCGGTTTGCAGGGCGGGATCATCGGGGTAGAGGCGCGGGCGCTGATGCTCCGGTAGGGTGCTGCCAAGCGCCTCGGCCTGCGCATCCAGCATGCGGATGATCTCGGCGCTTTCATTGTTAACGATGCGCTGCGTTTTCTTGTCATAGAGGATCGGGACCGAGCGTTCCTCGGCGCCCTCGGCCGCGTAGATATCTCGGATCAGCCGGTGGTTCTGGCCGGTGGCGCGCTCGAATGTGCATTCGGGCAGCGGTGCGCCGGTGAGCGGCGAGATACGCTCGGGGGCGAATTGCCAGAGGTTGGGACCCTCGGGATCATCCCCGTCGGTGCGGGTGGGATAGGCCACATCCATGGTGATCGCGCCCTGCAAACCAAGGAGTGTGCGGGCGAGGGTGACGCGGTGGCACCACGGGCAGTTGAGCGCGACAAAGAGGTGGTAGCGACCGGTTTCGGCGGGGTGGTCGGCGTCGCCAAGCGTGGCGCGAAAGCCGCTGACGCCGCGGACGAATTCGCCCTTTTGGCGGCGGTTTTCGGCGTTGGTTTGAGGTTCTTCCACCGCTTTATTGGTCATGCCGCCCCCTTGCGCCGTCACCCCAGATGCTGCACCAGATCGCGCACCTGGGCGGCGTTATCCACCGCCGGTTTGCCGTCAGCGCCGGTCAGATTGTTCTCGAAACCGATGCGCATTTTTCCGCCCTGCGCATGGGCGGCGAGCAGGCAATCGCGCTCATTCTCGCCAAAGGCGCAGGCGGCCCAATCGCTGCCCGCAGGCAGTTGCGCGAAGGCTTGCAAGAACCCGTGCAGCATGGCGGGGGTGCCGCGGGTCGGCGGCGTATAGCTGCCGAGCACAAACAGGCATTGCACGGGCGCCGGAATATCGCCCTGCGCGACCTTGCGGGCGAGGCGTTCGACGTCTTGCGGGGAATAGAGGATATGCTGCACCGCAATCCCCGCCTCCTGCGCCCAATGGTAAAACCGGCTTGCCTGCGCATCGGCGCCGGGCACTGGCCACATCTCGCGCAGGGCCACCGAGACGCCTTCGGGCATCACCTGTTCGACCAGTGCGCGCTGCGCTGCCGCGTCGTAAAGTCCGGCGGTTTCGGTGGTGATCTGCACCGGCATATCGGGCAGCATCCGCGCCATTTCGGCGATCAGCTCGCGGTATTGACCGGCGTCGAGCACATGCATCTGTTTGGCGTCGCGGACATGGGCATGAAGCGCATGGGCGCCGGCGTCAAAGGCGTATTTGGCGGCCGAGATCACCTCGAGAATGGTCACCGGCAGCGCCGCGTGGTCGTCTTTGGTGCGGCGCGCGCCATTCGGGGCGAGCATGATCTGCGGCAGGGTTAACAGGCGGCTCATTGTTGGTTAACCCGGTCAATCGCGCGGTCCAAAGCGGTGGCGAAGCGGTCGACCAGCGTGTCGATCTGCGCCTCGCTGATAATGAAGGGCGGGGCGATCAGCACATGGTCGCCTTCGCGCCCGTCGACGGTGCCACCGGCGGGGTAGACCATCAGCCCCTCGGCCATCGCCTGCGCCTTGATGCGCTGGTGGAGTTTGAGCGCCGGATCAAAGGGACGTTTGCTGGCGCGATCGGCGACCAGCTCGATGCCGCGAAACAGCCCGCGCCCGCGCAGATCGCCAACATGCGCGTGTTGGCCAAGCCGGTCTTGCAGCGCGGCGGCAAGGTAGTCTCCGCGCGCTTGCACCTGCGCGATCAACCCCTGCGACGCCATGCTCTCGAGCACCGCGCGGGCGGCGGCGGCGGCGAGCGGGTGGCCGTGATAGGTGTGCCCGTGCTGGAAACTGCCCGAGCCCTGCGCGATCACATCATAGATCCGGCCGGTGCAGAGCATCGCCCCGATCGAGGCGTAGCCAGCGCCTAAGCCCTTGGCGATGGTGACAATATCGGGGGTGATCCCCTCGGCCTCACTGGCGAACATATAGCCGGTGCGCCCCATGCCGCACATCACCTCATCGAGGATCAACAAGACGCCGTATTGGTCGCAAATCTCGCGGATGCGCCGGAAATAGCCGGGGGCGGCGGTGACCGCGCCGGCGGTGGCACCGACGACGGGTTCGGCGATAAAGGCCATGACCGTCTCGGGGCCAAGGCGCAGGAGTTCGGCCTCAAGCGCATTGGCGGCGCGATGGCCGTAAGCCTCAAGGCTCTCGTCTTCCGCGCGGTGGCGGTATTCGAAACAGGGGTCGATATGATAGGTCTCGACCAAGAGCGGCTGGTATTTCTCGCGCCGCCATGCGTTGCCGCCTGCGGCCAGCGCGCCCAGCGTGTTGCCGTGATAGCTCTGGCGCCGTGCGATTAGCCGGTGGCGCTGCGGTTCGCCGTTCTCGATGTGGAACTGCCGCGCGAGTTTGATCGCCGCTTCGACCGCCTCGGAGCCGCCGGAAAGTTGGTAAACGCGGTCGATCCCTGCGGGCGCGTGCTGGATCAGCAGATCGGCCAGATCCTCGGCGGCCTCGGAAGTGAAAAATCCGGTGTGGGCGTAGGGCAGGGCGTCCAATTGGCGGGTGATCGCGGCTTTCACATGGGCGTCGGAATGGCCCAGACACGAGACTGCCGCGCCGCCGCAAGCGTCGAGATATTCGCGACCTTCGGCATCATAAAGGTAGCAGCCGTCACCGCGCAGCGCGGTGGGCAGTTGGGCGGCAGAGCGCCCGAAAACATGCGATGACATGGTTTATTCTCCGCGAACCACAAACACCGATTGCGTGGCGTGGCGGACCACCCGCGCAGCATTCGGCCCGAGCAAATAGTCTTTCAATTCAGGCCGGTGCGAGCCCATGACAATGGCGTCGGCGCCCAGCCGGTTGGCGGCCTCGATCACCTGTTCATAGACGCGGCCATGCAGCACATGCGGCTGCACATCGACGTTTTGCGGCACCTGCGCCTCGACCCATTCGTTCATCTTGTGACCGATGTCGCGGATCGCGCGTTCCTCGAACCCCTTGTCGAAATAGCTGCCGACAATCGACATGCCGAAATCGGGCACCACGGTGACCACATGCAGTCGGGCGTCATTGGCCTTGGCCAGATTGATCGCCGCCGGCAGCGCCTTTTTCCAGGTCGCGTCGTCGGCCAGATCAATCGGTAGCAGGATGGAGTTAAACATGGTTAAGGCTCCTTAAAAAGCCGGCTGGGTCTGGCGGCGGCGTTGCAACATGATCACGCCGAACAGCAGCAGAAGCGCCGGAATGTAGAAGATTTCTTGCGGCATCCGCGCTTGCGGAGCCTGCACCGAGGCCAGCCGCACCGGCGTATCGGCGTAGAAATCGAACTCGCCCAACGTCTCGGCGATATCAGTGCCGAACATCGGTTCGTCCAGCCGCATGACATCGCCCTCGGGGATCAGCATCAGGCCCGAGGCGCCGATCCGCGCGGCGGCGTCGCCTTCGCCCTCGATCTGCATGACCAGCGTGGTCGAGGTGCTCTCGCCCGAGTTGAAATCCGGGCCTTCGATCAGCAGCCGCAGGGTGTCACCGTCGCTGGCTTCGGCCACCGCGGTCTCGAATTGTGCGGGTTCGATGCTGCGGAACGGGCTCTGCACCATATCTAGCCAGACATTCGGCACAAACAAGGTGAAGGCGACCAGCAGCAGCGCGGCACTTTCGTAAATCCTTGACTTGGCAAAGAAATACCCCTGTGTCGCGGCGGCAAACAGCAGCATGGCGAAGGTCGCGGTGATGAAGACGATGACCGCCTGCAGGAGGCCGGTCCATGTGCCCAGATCGACGCCGTAGAGGATCAACGTCGGGTTAAAGATGAACAGGAAGGGCAGGGCGACGGTGCGCAGGCTGTAGAAAAACGCGGTGAAACCGGTTTTGATCGGATCGCCGCCCGAGACCGCGGCGGCGGCGAAACTGGCCAGCCCGACCGGCGGCGTCACATCGGCCATGATCCCGAAATAGAACACGAAGAGATGCGCCGCGATCAGCGGAATGATCAGCCCTTCTTGCGCGCCCAAGGAGACCACAACCGAGGCCATCAAGGACGACACCACAATATAGTTGGCGGTGGTCGGCAGGCCCATGCCGAGGATCAGCGAGAAGATCCCGACGAAGATCAGCATCAACAGCAGGTTGCCCATCGAGAGGAGTTCAACGAGGCCCGCAAGCTCGGTGCCGATCGGGGTTTTGGTGACAATCGCCACGATAATCCCCGCCGCGGCGGTGGCGACACCGATGCCGATCATATTGCGCGCACCGGCAATCAGACCGGCGATCAGATCGTCGATCCCGCCTTTGAATTCGGCAAACAACTGGCCCATCTGGCCGCGGAACATCGCCTTGAGCGGGCGCTGGGTGAGGATGATCAGCAGCATCAAGGAGGTGGCGTAGAAGGCCGATTTCGCCGGGCTCTGGCGCTCGACCATCAGGAACCAGACCAGCACCACAATCGGCAGGATGTAATGCAGACCGGTGGCATAGACTTCGCCGACGGTGGGCAGTTTGATTTCCTCGGCGTTGGGATCGTCAACCTCAAGATCGGGGCGCCGCGCCGAGATCGCCACCAGCAGCAGATAGACCGCCGCCAAGAGCACCATCATCACCGGCGCCGCCAGATTGGGGGCGGCGGCTTGCAGCGCGCCGACGCCGTAGATGAGCACGGTGAAGGCCGCGCCCGCGATGAAGAAACCAAGCAGGAATTTGCCGATCATCGCCGGAAAGCTTTTCGCTTCGCCGAGCGCGGGCATGCCCTTTTTCAGGGCTTCGAGATGCACGATATAGACCAGCGCGATATAGGAGATCACCGCCGGAATGAAAGCGTGTTTGATCACCTCGATATAGGAAATGCCGATAAATTCGACCATCAGGAAGGCGGCAGCGCCCATCACCGGCGGCATGATCTGGCCGTTGACCGAAGAGGCGACCTCGACCGAACCGGCCTGCTCATTGGTGAAGCCGACGCGTTTCATCAAGGGGATGGTGAAGGTGCCGGTGGTGACCACATTGGCAATCGACGAGCCCGAGATCAGGCCGGTCATCGCCGAGCCGACGACGGCGGCTTTGGCAGGGCCGCCGCGCAGATGGCCCAGCCCCGCAAAGGCCAGTTTGATGAAGTAATTGCCCGCGCCTGCCTTATCCAACAGCGAGCCGAACAGCACGAAGAGGAACACGAAAGCGGTGGAGACGCCAAGCGGGATACCGAACACACCAGCGGTGTCGAGCCAGAGCGCATTCATCAAGGAATTGAAGGAGATACCGTTATGCTCGATCAATTCGGGGATCAGCCAGCCCTGGCCCATATAGCCATAAAGCGCGAAGAGGGAGCCGACCACGGTCAGCGCCGGACCCAGCGCGCGGCGGCTGGCTTCGAGCAGGCAGATCATGCCAACAGCGGCGACAATGACTTGCGTCTGTGTCGGCAGGCCCGAACGCGCAGTCAGCGCCAATTCGCGCGAGAACCAGAAGATATAGAACGCGCAACCACCTGCAGCGACGGCAAAGATCCAGTCGGTGACGGGGATGCGGTTGCGCGGTGAGGATTTCAGCGCCGGATAGGCGAGGAACGCCAGCAAGAGCGCGAAGGTCAGGTGGATCGGGCGGGTTTGCGAGGAGTTGAGCACCGGCAGATAGGCGCCGAACCAGAGCTGCGGCTGTGCGATCCAGAGTTGAAACAGCGACCACGCCAGCGCCAGTCCGGAAATCAAGAGAGCCACGGCGCGATTGTCGGGCGCGCGGGCTCCACTGTCAGTGCTGGCAACCAGATCTTGAAGTTCGTCGTCGGAAAACTGGCGGCCCTCATGGCCGGTGTTTTTGTCGGTCATAGAGCCACTCTCTCGCTTGTCGGTCGTTCTGTTAAGGGACGGTGGTTTATCGGGGCGGTCGGTAATTACGGACGGTCAATAACGGGGCAGGAATAGGGTCGTCTCGGGGTCGAAAATAGGGGGGTCGAAATAGGGAGCCGGAAATAGCGGGCCGGAAACAGCGGGTAGTTGAAAAGGCCGGGGCAGCATTTGCCCCGGCCTGATGTCTGGCTTGATCAGTCGATCAACCCGGCCTCGCGGTAATAGCGGGCCGCACCATCGTGCAGCGGCGCCGAGAGACCGTCATTGGCCATTTCCGCCGGGTCCAGATTGGCGAAGGCGGGGTGCAGGCTGCGGAACTGGTCGATATTCTCGATCACCGCTTTGACCACCTCATAGACCACATCGTCCGAGACATCGGCCGAGGTGATGAAGGTCGCGCCGACACCAAAGGTGGTGACGTCTTCGTCATTGCCGCGGTACATGCCGCCGGGAATGGTGGCGACGCGGTAGAAGGGGTTCGCCTCGACCAGCGCGTCCACGGCGGGGCCGGTGACATTGACCAGCACCGAATCACAGGCGGTGGTGGCTTCCTGGATCGAGCCCGAGGGGTGGCCGACGGTGTAGATCATCGCGTCGATGTTGTTGTCGCAAAGCGCTTGCGACTGTTCGGCGGCCTGCAGTTCGGAGGCGATGGCGAAATCGTCCATCGTCCAGCCCATCTCGGCCATCAGCACTTCCATCGTGCCGCGCTGGCCCGAACCGGGGTTGCCGACGTTGACGCGCTTGCCGCGCAGGTCTTCAAACGAGGTGATCCCGGCATCGGCGCGGGCAACCAGCGTGAAGGGCTCGGGGTGCACCGAGAACACGGCGCGCAGGCCCTCAAAAGCGCCCTGCTCTTCAAAGCGCGAGGTGCCGTTATAGGCGTGGAACTGCCAGTCGGACTGGGCAACGCCGAATTCCAGCTCGCCACCGCGGACGGCGTTGATGTTGAACACCGAGCCGCCGGTCGATTCGACGCCGCAGCGGATGCCATGCTCGGAGCGGCCACGGTTGACCACGCGGCAGATCGCGCCGCCGGTCGGGTAATAGACGCCGGTGACGCCGCCGGTGCCGATGGTGACAAAGGTCTGCTCTTGGGCCGAAGCGGCACCACCAGCAAATGCGGTTGCGGACGCGACCAGCGCGCCGAGCACATGTTTCTTCATATTCAATCTCCCTGTGAAGGTCTTCAGACAGCGTAGCGCATAAGAGAAACAAATGATTGATTATAGTCAAGAGAGGTATTCATATGTTTCCATGAAGAATGACAAAAACCTATGAAACCCGCTAGAGCCATCAGCAAAAATATCGCCAAAAACCCCGAAGTTAGCCCCGACAAGAGCCCCGAGACCATGCCCGAGACCCCGCCTGTGCCCGAAACGCTGGACGATCTGCTCAAGGCGCTGGCGGAGCTGGTGCATACCGCGCCGCCGGCGATTGGCAAGCTGGCCGCTTGGGCGCTGGAGAACCCGCAGGATATGGCGTTTCACTCGGTGCGCACGCTGGCTGCCAAGGCCGAGGTCAACGCGAATACTGTGTTTCGCCTCTCGGTGGCCTTGGGGTTTTCGGGGTTCGAGCCCTGCCGCGAGGCGTTTCAGGCGGCCTTCCGCAAGGATGACGCGACCTATGGGCTGCGCGCCCAACGGTTGCATGCCGGAGATGGCGCGCAACTGCCCGAACAAATCAAGGATGCCGCGCATCGCAATCTCGACGCTTTGTTCAGCACCCAACATCTGGGGCAGATCGCGCAGGCGGTTGATCTGATGCTCTCGGCGCGGACGATCTATTGCGTCGGTGTGCGCAGTTGTTTCGCGCTGGCCCATTATCTGGCCTATAGCGGGCATATGGCGCTGGAGAATTTCGCCCCGCCCTTGACCCAATCGGGCAGTATCGCCGATGCGATTATCGGTTGCGGCGCCGAGGATCTGGTGGTGGTGATCAGCTTTGCGCATTACTCGCTGGAGGTGGTGCGCGCCCATGAGATCGCCACCGCCCGCGGCGCCAGATTGATCGCGATCACCGACAGCTACACCGCGCCGATCGCCCGCGGCGCCGATGTGGTGTTTGATGTGCCGATGGAGGGGCCGCAATCCTTGCCCTCGCTGGGTGCGGCCTTTGCGCTGACCGAGGCGCTGGTCGGCGAGATGATCATCCGCAGCGACTCAGCCGCCGCAAGGATCGCCGATTACGAGCGGCAGTTGCTCGACTTCGGGGTGTATATATAGGTTTTGCGACCCTTCAGTGCGGATTGCGCCATGGTTAACCCGTGCCCGCGCATCCATGCTTGACCCGCTGTGCAGATGCGCTAAGGGTGACGCATTCCGGTTCCGGCGCTGTTTCAATGCCGGACGCAAGAAGGGAATTTCGGTGCGCGCCCCTCGGGCCAACTCCGAAGCTGCCCCCGCAACTGTAAGCGGTGAGCGCGGTTGGACATGCCACTGGGGCTTTGGCTCTGGGAAGGCCCATCCGCGCGTTGACCCGTAAGTCAGGAGACCTGCCGGAGTGATCACCCTGTTTGGGCGCGGAGGGCGTCCGGGCAACGGCATCTGCCGTCGCGGTGACTATCAACCGCGGCGGGAATTCTCCCCCGCTTATTGCCATTTCTGACACGGATGCGTGTCGATACAGCTTTCGGGGTAGCCATGCGCTATTATCTCTCCACCGTTTCCGCCCTCACCCTGACCCTTTTTGCCGCCAGCGCGCAGGCCGATGAGGTGGTGATCCTTGACGACGAGACCGTCGATCTGGGCGAGGTGTTTTTCTTGGGCGGTCTGACGCCGGTCGAGGCCGAGAACCTTGGCCGTGCGGTCAGCGTGGTCACTGCCGACGAGATCGAGGCGCGCGGGCTGAGCACCGTGCGCGAGGTGCTGCGCGCGCTGCCCGGCGTGTCGCTCAATGGCGCCAATCCGGGGATGACGCAGGTGCGCATGCGCGGCGGCGAGGGCAACCATACGCTGGTCTTGATCGACGGGGTGCGCGCGGCAGGCGGCGACGGTGAATATTATTTCAGCGGGCTGGAAGCCTCGAATATCGAGCGCGTCGAAGTGCTGCGCGGCCCGCAATCGGTGGTCTTTGGCTCGAATGCCTCTTCGGGGGTGATCAATATCGTGACCCGTCGCGGCGAGCTTGGCCGGACGATGGATTTCAGCGTCGAGACCGGCTCGGCCCATAGCGCCACCGCGTTTTTCGCCCAGCGTGGCGAGCGGGGCGGGCTGTCGCTGTCGCTGTCGCATCTGGACGACGAGGGGTATGATCTCTCGGGCTCGGGCGGCGAACGCGACGGCATCCGCCGCCGCAGCGCAGTGATCTCGGGCGATTTCGCGCTGACCGAGGATCTCACGCTTGATTTCACCCTGCGCCGCGCGCGCGAGCACTATGAGTATGACAGCGAGAGCTGGACCCCGACCGGCGTCGATGATTACGTCATGGATGATGCCACGCTGTCCACGGATCGTGACGAATTGACCGGATCGCTGGGGCTCAATTACCAGATGCTGGATGGCCGGCTGACCCACCGTCTGGCCTATGAAGCGACGCGCACCGGCCTGAGCGATCCCGGTGGCTCGCAGATCGACACCACCGCCGATGTCTGGCGTTACCGGCTGAGCTTTGGCCTTGACGGAGCGCCGGTCGAGAGCGCGGCGCATTTGCTCAACCTGATGGTCGAAAACCAGCAGGACAGCAGCAGCATGGATCCGTCATTCTCGCGGCAGAACACCTCTTATGCGCTGGAATACCGAGGCAATCTGGGCGGGTTTTCGGTGCAGGCGGGCGCGCGCCATGACGTCAACACCATGTTCCCCAATGCCACCACTTGGACCCTCGCCATGGCCTATACATTCGCCGATAGCGGTGTGCGCCTGCATACCTCGGCAGGCACCGGCGTGGTGAACCCGACTTATGGCGAGTTGTATGGCGATATCTGGGGCACCATCGGCAACCCGAACCTGCGTCCCGAGCAGAACCAGAGCTTTGATATCGGCGTCGAAATCCCCGTGTTTCAGGGCCGTGGCTATGTCGATATCACCCTGTTCAACGAGCGTTTGACCGATGAGATCAAATGGGTGCCTCTTGGTGGCGGGACCAGCACCAATAACAACCAGCCCGGCGTCAGCACGCGGCGCGGGCTCGAGCTGTCGGGCCGTGTCGATATCAGTGACGCGCTGTCGATGCGGATGAGCTATACCTATCTCGATGCGCATGAACCAAGTGGCAGTATCGAAATCCGCCGCCCTCGGCATGAGGCCGCTTTGGGGCTGACCTATGGTTTCATGCAGCACCGCGCCAGCGTCAGCGTCGATCTGCGCCATGTCTCGGGCAATTTCGACACACAGTTCTGGGGCGCCTATCAGACGCTGGAACTGCCCGCCTATACCACCGTCGATATCTCGGGGCGTTATGACCTGACCGACCGTGTGCAACTGGTCGGGCGGGTGACCAATCTGTTTGATGTGGCGACGTCGGAAAGCTGGGGCTATGCCGGACGCGGGCGGGCGGCCTATGTCGGCCTTCGTGCGCGGTTCTGATCGCCTGAAATCTCTGCTGCTGGCCCTGTTCACCGGGCTGGCAGCGCCCGCTGTGGCGCAAGACAGCCCGCCTGCGCGGGTGGTGTCGATGAACCTCTGCACTGATCAACTGGCGCTGATGGTGGCCGCACCCGGGCAGCTGGTCTCGGTCAGCTATCTGGCGGTCGAGCAAGCCGTGCCGCCCTTGGCCGAGGCTGCCCGTGCGCTGCATGGCAATCGCGGGCTGGCCGAGGAAATCTACCGGTTGCGCCCCGATCTGATCCTCACCGGCCCCTATACCGCGATGACCACCGTGGCGATGCTCGAGCGGCTGGGCCTGCAGGTCGAGCGCTTTCCGCTGCTGCCCAGTTTTGACGCGATTGTGGAGGATCTGCGGCGGATGGGCAGGCTTTTGCACCGCGAAGAGCGCGCCGCCGAGCTGATCGCGCAGTTCACCCGCGACCGCGAGACGCTGGCGGCGCGGATTGCCGGACAGCCGCAGTTGCGCGCGGCGGTCTATTCGGCGCAGGGCTGGACGGCGGGGGCGCAGACGCTGGAGGGCGAGATCTTGGCCGCCGCCGGATTGGTGAATATCGCCGGTGAGTTGGGGTTGGGCTGGGGCGGGTTTCTGCCGCTCGAGGCGCTCTTGTTGGCCGATCCCGACCGGCTGATCTTGGGCCGCGCCGATGGTGGCGGGGGTGGACGCGAGGGGCATTCGCAGGCCCGCGCGCTCTTGGCGCATCCGGCGCTGCGCGGCAGCCGCGCGTTTCGCGCCGGAGCAGCGAGCAATGACAGCGGCTGGATCTGCGGCACGCCCTATGTGTTAGAGGCTGCGGCCCGCTTGATTGAGGAGCTGGGGCGATGAATGAGACCACGAGCCAGACCATCCGCCAGCGTGGCGCGCGCGGCCTCAGGTTAACCTTGATTGCGCTGTCGCTCCTCGTCGCGGTGCTCTTTGTGACCTCGCTGCTGATCGGCCCGATCTCGATGCCGGTGGGCGAGAGCCTGCGCGCGTTATTCCAAGGCGGCGAGGATCCCTTGGTCTTGGTGATGCGCGAATTGCGCCTGCCGCGGGCGGTGCTGGCGGCGCTGATCGGTGCCGGATTGGGCCTCTCGGGCGCGGCGATGCAGGGCTATCTGCGCAACCCTCTGGCCGAGCCCGGGCTCTTGGGCGTCTCCGGCGCGGCGGCGGTCGGCGCGGTCTTGTCGCTGCAATCGGGGATCGCGGCAACGGCGGCCTTGGCGCTGCCTTTCGCCGGTCTCGGCGGCGCGCTGGTGGCGGTGTTCCTGCTGGCGCTTTTGGCCGGTCCTCGGGGGGGCTCGTTAACCTTGATCCTTGCCGGTATCGGGGTTTCGGCGCTGGCCGGCGCGATGGTGGCGCTGACCCTCAACCTCTCGCCCGATCCTTTCGCCGCCAATGAGATCGTGTTCTGGATGCTGGGCTCCTTGACTGACCGCTCATGGGATCATGTGCTGCTGGCGCTGCCCTTCATCGTGTTGGGATCGGCGATGCTGCTCAGCCAAGGCCGCGCCTTCTCGGCGCTGACGCTGGGCGAGGATGTGGCGGCGACGCTGGGGGTGAACCTGACGCGGTTGCGCTGGACGGTGCTACTGGGCGTCGCGGCAATTGTCGGCGCCTCGACCGCGGTGGCCGGAGCGATCGGTTTTGTCGGGCTGGTGGTGCCGCATATCCTGCGCCGCAGCGTCGGCGCGCGACCGGCGCATTTGCTGCCGGTCTCGGCGCTGGGCGGCGCGGCGCTGCTCTTGGCGGCGGATATCGCGGTGCGGGTGATCCTGCCGGGGCGCGACCTGAAGCTGGGCGTATTGCTGGCGATCCTCGGCGCGCCCTTCTTCCTGCATTTGATCCTGCGCACCAGACTGGCGCAGCAGCGATGACGGGGGCGGGGATGGACCAAGAGTTGTTAACCATTGACGCGCTGACCGTGCGCGAAGGGTCGCGGGATTTGGTCGCTGAGGCCTCTTTTAGCCTCGCGCGGGGAGAGTGCGTGGGGCTTATCGGGCCGAATGGCGCGGGAAAGACCACATTGATGCGCGCCGCACTAGGGTTGCAGCGGGCGCAGGGTCTGTCGTCGTTAACCTTGCTGCCGCCCGAAGAGCGCGCCCGACAGGTGGCATTCCTGCCGCAAAACCGCGATGTCGCATGGCCGGTCAGCGTGCGCGATCTGGTCTCGCTGGGCTTGCTGCCGGCGCGCGGGATCGGGCTGCATGTGCCGCAAACCGTGGCCGAAAGGGTCGAGGCGATCCTCGCGGAGATGGAGCTAACCGCGCTGGCTGACCGCGCCGCCACCTCGCTGTCGGGCGGCGAATTGGCACGGGTGATGATGGCGCGGCTACTGGTGCAGGACACGCCTTTGGTGATCGCCGATGAACCCGCTGCCAGCCTTGATCCCGCCCAGCAAATCGCCCTGATGGACCGGCTGCGCAGCGTCGCGGATGCGGGGCGCGGGGTACTGGTGTCGCTGCATGATCTGGGGCTGGCGGCGCGCTATTGCACGCGGCTGCTGGCGATGAAAGCGGGGCGGATTGTCGCCGACGGGGCGCCCATGGATGTCTTGACGCCCGAGGTTCTGGCGGATGTATTCCAGATACGCGCGCAGATGATTGACACCAGCGACGGGCTGATTTTGCACCCTGTCGCGCTGACCGGGAGGGGCGGATGACCGCACGCTATGACGTAATCGAGGCGCTATTTGCGCGCGGTGGCCCGATCCTGATGCTGCTGGCGGGGCTGTCGGTGTTAACCATGGCGGTGATCCTGTGGAAGGCGCTGGCGCTGGCTGCCTCGGGGGCGTTTTCGCGCCGCCCGGTGGCGCGCGCGGCGGCGGCCTATGCGCAGGGCGACCGCGCCGCCGCGATTGCCGTGGCGCAGGGCGCGGCGGTGGGCAAAACCGTGCTGCGCGCCGCCATTGATCTGCGCGAACGCCTGCCACAAGGCAAAGCCCGCGAGGAGGTCGAGCGGATCGCCCGCGAGGCGCTTGACGCACAGCGCGGCGGCCTGCGGTTGCTGGAATTGATCGGCACGCTGGCGCCCCTTCTGGGGCTATTGGGCACGGTTCTGGGGATGATCGCCGCCTTTCAGGGCCTTGAGGACGCGGGCAGCCGCGCTGATCCGGCGCTTTTGGCGGGCGGCATTTGGGAGGCTTTGTTAACCACGGCGGCAGGCATGGGCGTGGCAATTCCGGCGCTCGCCGCGCATAGCTGGTTTGAAAGCGTGCTCGACCGGCTGACCGCCAGCATCGAGAGCGCGGCAACCCGCGTGTTCACCGCGCCATGATCCGCCTGTCGCGCCCGCGGCCTGCCAGACGCCCCGGATTGGTGGCGATGATCGACGTGATCTTCCTGTTGATCGTGTTCTTCATGGTGGCCGCGCGGCTCGACCAGCAAGAGGCGCTGCCGCTGTCGATCGCAGGCGCGGGCGCGGGCGGCGCATGGGAGGGGCCGCCGCGTTTGGTCGAGATCGGCGCGCAGGCAATATGGTTAAACGGGGTGTCGATTTCGCTGGCCGAGCTGCCGGAAGCGCTGGCTGCGCTGATGACCGATGAGGGCGCGCCGGTGATCGCCCTGCCGCGCGCCGAGGCCACGGTCGCGGACCTCGCGCAGGTGATTGGCGCGCTGCGCGGCGAGGGGATCGCGCGGGTGATCCTGGCACCGGGGGGCGGGCCGTGAACCTCAGACGCCGCCCGATCAAAACCCCATCCGAGCCGATGTTGCCGATGATCAACGTCGCGGTTTTGCTGCTGGTGCTCTTGGCCGCCGGTGCGCGGTTGGAGCCGCCCGATCCACTGCCGATCCGTTTGCCCGACGCGCAGGGAGAGGCCAGCGAAGGCGGCGCGGCGCGGTTGTTTTTGGGCGTCGACGGGGCGCTGGCATATGGTGATTTGCGCGGGGCCGACGCGCTGGGCGCGGCAGCGGAAGCAGCGGGATCGGGCGTTTTGCGGCTGCATGCGGATCAGGATGTGACGGGCGAAACGCTGGTCACGACCTTGCAAAATCTGGGCGCCTCGGGGCTGGAAAGCGTTGAGCTGATGGTGGTGCGGCCATGAGCGAAGCGCTGCGATTTACCCTCTGTTTGGCGGCGGCGGGAGCCGTGCATTTGGCAATGCTTCCGAGTGGTGAGCGGGGTGCGGCAGGGTCGGCGGGGGCAGGGGGCGATGCGATGGTATCGCTCTTGGCCTCGGGGGGGGCGCTTGGTGAATTGATCGAGGATTGGCAGCGCGCACCTGCGGTTAACGCGCCGGAATCCCCTGCGGAACCTGTTGAAATAACGGATGTTTTGCCACCTGTCCCGCGGCCAAACCAGCCGGTCGCGCTGGCCGTGCCGCGCGTTCCCACTGCGTCCGTGGGCCAGCCCGAGACGGCCTTCGTGGCGCCAGTCTCTCCCGAAAACCTCGTGGTTAACACCACGCCGCCGACCGCCGCGCACCGCGCGCCATCCCTGCCTGACGCGCTCGCCCCTTCCGCGCCCGCGCCTGTCGCGCCGCCGCCGCTTGCGCTCGCTATGCCGATGCCGACCCCTGCAACCGAAACCGCAGAGACTCGCTTCACCGCGCCGCCGCCACCCCCTGCGCCAGAGCCGCCAGCGGAACCCGCCGCCGCGCCGCGCCCCTTTGTGCCCGCACCGCCCGAACGGCCCGCGGATTTGATGCGCGACGTGAGGCCTGCCGCTGCACCTACCGCCGCAGTTGCAAGCCCGCCGCCTGCCGCCGCGCCAGCGACCGCCGCCCGCCGCGCGCAGGGCAGTGGCGGGGGCGAGAGCGCGGGCGTGCAGGGGCAATCCGCCGACCCCGGCGGCGCCGCACGGCAGGCGGATGCGCTGGCCACTTGGGGCGCCCGTATCCGCGCGCAGATCGAGCGTCATCGGGGCCGCACCGCCGGGCGTGGCCGTGTCACCCTGCGGCTGCGCATCCAGCCGAATGGCGCGCTGGTCTCGGCCAGCGTGGTGCAGGGGTCGGGCAATGCGCGGCTGGATACCGCCGCGCTTGCCGCCGCCCAAAGCGCCCGCTTCCCCGCCGCCGATCCGGTGCTGGGGACTGCCGCGCGGACCTTTCAGATCAGTCTCAGGTTCGGAAGTTAACAGGGCCTTACCGCGCATCCGCGCAGGCCCGCCGTGGCCGCCTCTCGTCGCGGGGATTGCAAGAGGCGCTTGTTTCGGCCGATAACGCGGTAACGTGACGCTGGCGCTGGAAAGGTTAACGCCCTTTCGGCGCTCAGGTTAAGCATAATTGCAAGGATTGTGATCAAGATGAACCCGCTTTTTGACACTTTGGTGGCCCCGCTTGCCGCGCGTGACAGCGTCTTCTTGACCGATGCCAATGGGGTGGAGGTCTCGGGGGCGGGGTTTTACCAATTAACCATGTCACTGGCGGGGGCACTGCAAGGGTTGGGGTTGAAACCCGGCGACCGGATGGCGGTGCAACTGGCGAAATCCCCCGAGGCCTTGGCGCTCTACGGCGCCGCGCTGGCCACCGGCGTGGTGTTCTTGCCGCTCAACACCGCCTATACCGCCGAGGAAGTCGCCTATTTCGTCGCGGATTCCGGGGCGGCGCTCTTGATCGGTGATCCCGAAAAAGCCGAGGCATTAGAAGGTATTGCCAGCGCAAACGGCGCGCGGTTCGAGACGTTGGATGCGCAGGGAGAGGGCAGTTTGCGCGATTTAGCGCGCGCCAGCGAAGGGGGCAAAGCGGTGCCGCGCGGGGCGCAGGATCTGGCGGCGATCCTCTATACCTCGGGCACCACCGGGCGCTCGAAAGGGGCGATGTTGAGCCATGACAACCTGCTGTCGAACGCCGAGACTTTGGTTAAGGAATGGCGGTTCGAGGCCTCGGATGTGCTGCTGCATGCGCTGCCGATCTTTCATACCCACGGGCTGTTTGTTGCCTGCAATGTGGTGATGCGTGCGGGCGGATCGATGATTTTCCTGCCCGCTTTCAACGCCGCTGAGGTGGTGAAATGGTTGCCCAAAGCGACCACGATGATGGGGGTGCCGACCTTCTACACGCGGCTCTTGGATACACCCGCGTTTACCAAGAAATTGGTCGAACATATGCGGCTATTCACCTCGGGCTCGGCGCCGTTGTTAACCGAGACCCATCAGCAATTCGAGGCGCGCAGCGGGCATAGAATTCTCGAGCGTTACGGGATGACCGAGACCAATATGACCACCTCGAACCCCTATGAGGGCGCGCGCAAAGCGGGCACCGTTGGTCCCGCGCTGCCGGGAGTTGAGGTGAAAATCACCGATCCCGAGAGTGGCGCGGAGCTGCCTACGGGTGAGGCCGGAATGATCGAAGTGCGCGGCGCGAATGTGTTTCAAGGCTATTGGCGCATGCCCGAGAAAACGCGCGAAGAGCTGCGCGCGGACGGGTTTTTCATCACCGGCGATATCGGGGTGATCGACGGCGACGGCTATGTCAGCATTGTCGGACGGCAGAAGGATCTGATCATCACCGGCGGCTATAATGTCTATCCCAAAGAGATCGAATTGCTGTTGGATGAACAGGCGGGCGTGCTGGAAAGCGCGGTGATCGGGGTGCCGCATCGCGATTTCGGCGAGGCGGTGGTGGCAGTGCTGGTCGCGCGCGTGGGGGAGCAGATCGACACGGCTGCAATCGCGGCTGATCTGGGCTTGCATCTGGCGAAGTTCAAACAGCCCAAACATATCGAAGTGATCGCGGAACTGCCGCGTAACACCATGGGCAAGGTGCAGAAAAACCTGCTGCGCGCGCAGTTCAAAGACTTATTCGCCTGAGCGACTGCGCCGCGCCGCTGCGGGATTGGTGATTGCGGATTGACAGGGGAGGGGGCGTGAATTTATTGTTTGTATGCAAACATAAATGAGGGCCGGATGACCTATATTGTCACTGACAGTTGCATTAACTGTAAATACACCGATTGCGTCGAGGTTTGTCCGGTAGATTGCTTCTACGAGGGCGAGAATTTCCTCGTGATCCACCCTGATGAATGTATCGATTGCGGGGTCTGCGAGCCGGAATGTCCGGTCGAGGCAATCCTGCCCGACACCGAGGCGGAGATGGAAAACTGGGTCGCGCTGAACGGCAAATACGCCGAACTCTGGCCCAATATCGCCGAGCGGAAAGATCCGATGCCAGACGCCGATGCTTGGGCCGAAAAGACCGGTAAACTGCCGCATCTATCCGAAGCGCCCGCCGCCTGAGGCGCGTCGTTCCGGGATAGATGAAATTTTCCCCTATGTTTTCGAGTTATCAGTTGACGGAGTGAGATTAGGTCTCAATACTTAGCGCACAAAGTATAGGTGAGGGAGATGGGGAGACATCATGACGACACTCGTACGCAACGCATGGTATGTGGCCGCTTGGTCGACCGAAATCGATCAGGAACTGCGCCGTTTCGTGCTGCTGGGCGATCCGGTGCTGCTGTTTCGGCGCAGTGACGGGCGGGTGGCGGCGCTGGAGGATGTTTGCCCGCACCGGCAGTTGCCGCTGAGCCATGGCAAGCGGATCGGGGACACGGTGCAATGCGGCTATCATGGGTTAACCTTTGATACCGAAGGAAAATGCGTGCGGGTGCCGGGGCAGGACCGGATTCCGCTCTCGGCGATGGTTGATGCCTATCCGATCGAGGAGCGCCACGGCATTGTCTGGATCTGGATGGGTGATCCCCAGCGCGCCGATCCTGACGAGATTTTCGACCTGCCGCAGTTTCATGATGCAGGCTGGCACGCGCATCACGGCGGTGCTTTGCATCTGAAATCGAACTATCTGAATGTTGCTGAAAACCTTGTGGATCCGGCGCATGTGAGCTTTGTTCATGAGACCACTTTGGGCAATGCGGCGTCGGAAAACGTGCCGGTGCATGTCTCGACCGAAGGGGCGGAGATTGTTGCCTGGCGCTGGATCCGGGATGCCGAGCCGATTGGATTTTTCAAGGCATTTGGCGGGTTTAGCGGCAATGTTGACCGTTGGCACTATTACCATCTACGGCTGCCTTGCACCGCTTATATCGACTTTGGTTCGGCGGATACCGCCGATGAAATTGCCGAGGATGACCGCGACAGTGGCACCCGTGTGTTTGCCCTGCATTTCATCACGCCGGTGAGCGAGAATTACACCATCGACCGCTGGATGCATCTGCGCAACAAGGCGGTGGGAACCGAGGAGGCCTCGGCGAAAATGGACGCGATGTTCGAGACCGCGTTCAGCGAGGATAAGGCGATCCTTGAGGCGGTGCATCAAGAGGAGCAGCGTCCGCGCAAACGGCGCCCGATCCGGCTGGCGATTGATAAAGGTCCGATGGTTTATCGTAAACGCATCGCCGAATTGCTGGAGCGCGAGCGCACCGAGGATGCCTCGGGGCCGGGCAACGGGTCTTACGTGTTTCACGACTAGCCACGGCGGATTCGGGGGCGGTCATCGGGCGATACGCGGTGCTGTGGAGGGTGCGGCGGATCGTCGGGTGACATTTGCGCCGCGGCGTGGTGGATTTGGACTGGCAAGGGAGAATGATATGCAGCGCTACCAATTGGAGCCGGAGTTCGAGCCGCGGCACGCCTGGACGCGGGGGGAATTTCACCTGCTGGAAGCGGCCGATCCGGCGACCACCGCGCATCTGGTGATCGACATGCAAAACGGGTTTCTGCGCGAGGGGGCGCTGTTGGAAACCCCGCCGGCGCGGGCGGTGGTGCCGCAGATCAACGCGATCTCGCAGGCGGTGCGCGGGGCGGGGGGCATGGTGGCCTTTACCCGCTTTGCCTATGATCCCAATGAGCGGGCCTGGGATGCGTTTTACCGGAATTTCCTCAACCCCGACCGCTCGGCGCGGCAGCGTGAAGCGTTCGGGCCAGAGGCGCATGATTTGCAGCTTTGGGACGGGCTGGATGTGGCGGCGGAGGATCTGGTGGTTGATAAGACCCGGTTCAGCGCCTTCATCATGGGCACCTGCGATTTGCATGAGATCTTGCAGGAACGGGGCATTCGGACGCTGATTATCTCGGGGACGATGACCAATTGCTGCTGCGATTCCACCGCGCGCGATGCGATGCAATATGGCTATGATGTTGTTTTTGCTGCGGATGCGACGGGGACGGTCTCGGAGATCGAACAGCAATCGACGCTGTTGAATATGGCGCTTTTGTTTGCCGAAGTGGCCACAGCCGAGGATATCGTGGCGGCGTTTCAAGGTTAACGCGCGGTAGTCTTAAACCTAACGCCCCGCCCGAAAGAGCGGGGCGTTGTTTTGTTTGCACACTTACGATTTTCGGTGCGGCGAAAGATCCAGTATCCGGCCAAACAAGCCGCGTGGCGCGATGACCACGATGACGATGAACAACAGCCCCGTCGCCAAGAGCCAATATTGGCCGATCTGGTCCGAGAGTTGATCCTCGCCCCAGCGCACCAAGAGCGCGCCCGCGACCGCCGCCAGCAAGACGCCGCGCCCGCCAACCGCGACCCAGATCAACACCTCGGTGGAAAGTGCGAAGCCGATCAGCTGGGGCGAGACAAAGCCGAATTGCGCGGCAAAGAGCCCGCCCGCCAGCCCCGCGACCATACCCGAGAGGAAGAAGGCGAAGAGTTTCGCCATGGTCACGTCAAAGCCGAGAAACCGCGTGCGCTCTTCATTCGAGCGGATCGCGGCGAGCAGGGTGCCGAAGGGCGTGCGGGTGAGCCACAAGAGCAGGAAATACACCGCCGCCAGCACCGCGAAGATCAGGAAATAGGTCTCGAGCCCGCTCAGATAGATGTCGTCGCGCGGCCATGGCGTGGTCAGGGGCGGCACGCCGCGCAACCCGTTGTAGCCGCCGACAAACCCCCAGCGTCCGGTGGCAATCTCGATCACCACCGCGGCGCAGAGCGTGACCACCGCCAGATGCGCGCCGGTGATCCCGCGCCCGCCGAACAGAAAGAGGCCAAGGATAAAGGCCACGCCGCCCGCCGCCAAAGTGGCCAGCAAGAGGCCGAGGATCTGGCTCTCGCCGAGCCATGGCAGTTTGCCCAGCGTGACCAGCGCCATCACATAGGCGCCAGTGCCGAAAAAGATCGCCTGCCCGAAGCAAAGTATGCCCACTTGCCCCCAGATAAACGACAGGCTGAGCGCGAAAATCCCGTAGGTGAGAAGCTGCGCCAATTGGCTCAGGCGCCAGTCGTCCAGCGCAAGGGGGGCCAGCAAGAGCAGCAGTCCGAAGGCCAGCGACAAAAGGATTGGAAGGCGGAGAAGCATATTAGCGGAACCCTTTCCACAGGCCTTGCGGCACGAACCGGATGATCATGATGGCGAGCAGGAAGACGATGATCTGGGCATCGGCCTGCGCCATATTCGCCGAGAGAATACTGGTGGTGCCGCCGATGGTGCCGGCGCCGATCACCGCTCCGATCAGCGAGTTCAGCCCGCCGACCAGCACCGACAGAAACGCGGGGATCAAAAAGCCGACGCCCATCTGCGGATCGACGCTGATCATCGGCGACATGATCGCCCCCGCGACACCGGCCAGCGCCGAGCCGACGGCAAAGGTGGCGCGGTCCATACGGCGGGTGTTGACGCCTAGCGATCCCGCCATCGCGCGGTTCGAGATCACCGCGCGGATCTGCAGCCCGGTGGTGCTGCGGTAGATCACCAGATAGGTGGCCAGCGCCAAAGCGGCGGCCAGCGCCATGATCACCAGCCGGTAAGCGGGGTAATCGACGCCCATCAGGTTGACCGATCCCGGCACCGGATTGGCGATGCTGACCGCGGCGGGGCCAAAGACGATGATGATCATCTGTTTGATCGCGATCGACAGGCCCCATGTGGCGAGGATCGTGTCGATCGGGCGCCCGTAAACATGGCGGATGACAAATTCTTCGACCAAGAGCCCCGCCAGCCCGACCACTATGGGCGCGGCCAGCAGGCAGATCCAGAAGGGCACCCCCGAGGCCAGCAGCGTCGCCACCGTATAGGCGCCCAGCATGAACAGCTCGCCATGGGCCATATTGATCACATTCATCATCCCGTAGATGATCACCAGCCCCAGCGTGACCAGAAGCAGCGTCAACACGTAGCTGAAGGCGTCGAGACCGATCAAGACAACAATATCCATGGGTTTTTCCTTGTCAGACCGAGAGGTAGCGGGCGATGAGCGCGGCGTCGTTCTGCAGCCGGTCCATATCGTCGACCCGCTCGACAATACTGCCGTTCTCCATGAACAGCGCGTGATGGCCAAGCAGGCTGACCAGATCGAGATTTTGCTCGACCAGAAGGATCGTCAGCCCGTGTTCCTTGGCGTAATCGCGCAGGGCGATGCCGATATCATGGACAATCGAGGGCTGGATGCCCTCGGAGGGCTCATCAAGGATCAACAGCTCGGGCTGGCCCAGAAGCGCGCGCATGATCGCCAGTTGCTGTTGCTGCCCGCCCGACATGGTGCCCGCGCGCTGGTGGCGGCGTTCCTTGAGGATCGGGAAAATCTCATAGGGCCAATCGGGCACCAGAGCGCCCAATCCGGGCTTGCCCAACAGCCCCATGCGCAGGTTTTCCTCGACGGTGAAATCGGCGAAAATCTCGCGGCCCTGCGGCACATAGCCGATGCCAGCGCGGGCCGCCTTATAGGGGGCGGCGCCAGTGATATCATTGCCGGCAAAGCGGATTTTCCCAGCGCTGGGTTTCAACTGCCCGACAATGGCACGCATCAGGGTGGTTTTGCCCATGCCGTTGCGGCCCAAAAGGGCGATGAACTCGCCTTTGGCGACGCTCAGGTCCAGCCCGTCGAGCACCTGACTGCCCTTGATGTAACCGGCGGAGAGTTGGTCGATCTGTAGAATCATGCGGCACGCCCCAGATAGCATTCGATCACCTGCGGATTGCTACGCACCTCGTCATATGTGCCGCCGGCGATCACCGCGCCGCGAGCCATGACGGTGATCGGACAGTCCAGCGCGCGGACAAATTGCATGTCATGTTCGATCACCAGCACGGTTTTGCCGAAATCGCTGGTCAATTTGCGGATCAACGCGGCGATACTGGCGGTCTCGCCCTTGGACATCCCCGCGGTCGGCTCATCAAGGAGCAGAAGATCGGCGTCAACCGCCAAGAGCATCGCCACCTCGAGCCGCTGCTTCTCGCCATGGGCCAGATCGCTGGCCAGCATATCGGCTTTGTCACTGAGCCCGGCGAAATCCAAAAGCTCGGCCAGCCGCGCGGGATCGGGCGCGCGGCGCACCAGTGTGCGGACAGTGGGTTTGCGTGAGGCCGCGGCCATCGGCAGGGCGATATTTTGCTGCGCGGTCAGGTCCGGGAAAATCCCCGGCACCTGAAATTTACGCGAAATCCCGCGCCGCGAGATCGCCACCGGACCTTTGCCGCTGATCACCTCGCCGCGAAACCGCACCCGACCCGAGGTCGGTTTGAACGCGCCAGTCAGCACATTGAACAGGGTGGTTTTGCCGCAGCCATTGGGGCCGAGGATGCAGCGCAATTCCCCCGGCTTCAGGGTCAGGTTCAGCCCGTCGAGGGCGACGATACCACCAAAACGCTTGGTGATATCCTCGACTTCGAGCAGCGCGGAGGACACGGTCACTGCCGCCCCTCCTAGCTGCATTGGCTCGGCGCTTCGATACGTCCGAGATCGCGCTCGACAACCATCTGCCCGTCCTGCGCCGAGACAATCAGCCCGTTCAACTCGGCGTGGCGGTCCGAGCGACGGAACTCGACCTCGCCATTACCCGACATCACCGGCAGTTCCAGCATCGCCTCGCTGAACGCCTCGGTGTCGATGCTCTCGGCGCGTTTGATCCCCTCGATCAACAGGCGGGTGGCGGTGTAATGCGCGTCCACCGTGTTCGAGATAATCGCCTCCTCCCCGTAGCGCGCGCGGATGCGGGCGACGAGGTCGCGGGCCTCGGGCTTGTCGAGACTGGCGACAAAATTGGCGGGGCCGATGATGCCCTGCGATTCTGCATTGGTCAGCCCCGAGAGGTAGTTCTCGCTAAAGCCGAAACAGATGATCTCGACCTGACCCTTGAGCGGCGAGGCGGCGAATTGCTTGAGGAAGGTGATCGCATCGGCGCCGACAATCGTCAGCACCACGGTATCCGCGCCCGAACGCTCGATCTTGCGCAGCGTCGGCGCGTAATCCTGCGCCCCCCAAGCGCCGTATTCCTCATCAACCACGGTGGCGCCGCGTTCGGTGGCGGTGGCGCGGAACTGGGCGTTCATCAATTGCGGCCAGTTGTAATCACTGCCCAGCAAAAAGAACGAGTTGAGGTCATTTTCCAGCGCGTAATCGACCAGCGGGCTGACCTGATGGGCGGGCAGGGCGCTGTAGCAGGTCAGATAGGGCGAGCAGACCCCACCCTCGTAATCGGTGGCGTAGATCAGCGGCGTGCGGAAGCGTTCATAGATGCTCTGGATCGCGTCGCGGGCGGCACTGGTCACCGGGCCGACCACCGCTTTGGCGCCGCGTGCGCGGATCAGTTCATTCGAGCGTTCGACGGTTTTGGTGGGGTCGGTTTCGGTATCGGCGCGGATGATTTCAAACATCCGCCCGCCCAGCACACCGCCGGCTTCATTGGCCTCTAGAAGCGCCATTTCGGTGCCCTGCGCGCCTTGGTGACCCAAAAGCTCGAGCCCGCCCGAGAGCGGCTGGAGAATGCCGATCGGGATCACCTCTTGGGCGCGCAGAATGCTGGGCGCGCCAAGCGTGGCCAGCGCCATGCCGCCAGCGCTGTATTTCAGGATGTCGCGTCGGGTGGGGCTGGCTAGGGGTTTGAGTCTGCTGGCCATTGTCGTGATCTCCCTGTGGTTCAATCGGTGTTGATATCGGCCGTTCCGCCCGTCTTATGCCCGGTGCCGATCAAGGCTCCGGTGACGGATTCTTGTTGCTTTTTGGCGCGCCGCAGCTGCGGCGTCACCCCTCATGCAAAGGCGGAAATCCCTTGCATGAGGCCATCACTTCGGGTGCCGGGAACACCCCGCATTGGGCGCGTTCCGACCGGCTTGTTGCTAGTCCCTCAGTTATGATCTATCTGGTTTTCAGGTTATAGTTAGCGAACGAACTGTCAACTGTTTTGTCACCGATCGGGCGCGGTTTTGATCGCGCGATAGGTGGGGGCTTTGATGTTGCCTATGACGGGGCCTTTGACGGGGCAGGCGCATCCGCATAAGTGTGATGCAAAGAGAGGTTGAGCGCTATGGACGACGCAACTGGCAAAACGGGATCGCGCAGCAGCATCCGTGAGGCGGCGGAAAACGTCGCCCTGCGCACCCCCGAAGAGCGCCGGGAGCTGGCGCGCGACTATCACCTGCAATCGCAGATCGGCTTTCGCCTGCGCGTGGCCAGCCAGATCGCCGTCGAGCGGTTTACCGAGCTTTTCGCGCTGGACCCCGAGACCGCGAAAATCACCACCAGCCAGTTCGCCGTTCTGGCGGTGCTCTGGGATGCCTCGGATCTGTCGCATAAAGAGGTCGCCCAGCGCACCTCGATGGATATGCCGACGCTCAACGGCCTGCTCAAACGCCTGCTGGCGCGGGGTCTGGTGACGGTGAATGTCGCCGAGAAGGACAAGCGGTATCGGGTGATCAACCTCACCGAGGCGGGGCGCGCGCTGGCCGAACATCTGCGCGCCCGCGGGCATATCGTCTCGCAACAGGTGCTCGAACCCCTGCCCGAAGCCGACCGCGAATTGCTCCTCAACCTGCTCAGCCGCTTGGTTCAAGGGCATCGCGGGTGAGGGGGAGTTTGTGATCGCTGTGTTGAAACACAGTTAAACGTCACCGACTCGCGCCTGTCTCCAGACGCAAGATCAATAGAAGCCGAGCTGCAGCCATTTGTGTGGCCGATATCCTATTGAGATGTGTGTTTGCGTTTTGCAAATCGATCACTGCTCAGGTGATTAGGGATTCTGTTTAATCACTCAGGAATTCGGTGTTATTGGCGATGGTTAATGACATGTATTACTACCGGAAAAGAAGTGTCTTTATTCATGCTGCAACTTGGGATTGCATTCCGCTGACTGACTCATATTTGACCAATTGACAAAATTAATGCCGCTGGTAACTAACTGTTAACAAATGGTTAATGAGGAGGGCCAGATGGATCCGTATCGAGTATTCAGCTGTAAGTTTTGCGATCATAAATTGAGATTCGGCGCCTCGCGGTGTGGTTATTGTTGGCGGCCAACGCCACTCAAAAACCGGAGGGGGACGTTTTTAATGGCAAGCACCGCTGTGGTCGTCGCCGCAGTCGCATTGGTGATTCCGATCGCGATGTCCTGACACGGCCATTGAGCGCCGATCAGTAATACCCAAAGGCACCGTATTTGAGAATCTTCTGCTATTGAAGAGAGCGGTCAGCATCCATCATTCAACTTCACATAAAGGCCGTTCCGCTGCATCATCGCGCCTGTCTACAACCGGTGCGAGGGGGCGGTGATGCCGTCGATTGATGTGCTGATCGCGTTTTTCATGGCCACGGCGGTCTTTGCCTATATGCCGGGACCGTCGACGCTTTATGCCGCGGCGCAGACGCTGGCGCGGGGGCGGCGGGCGGGGTGGGCGGCGGCGCTGGGCATTCATCTGGGCGGATATCTGCATGTCTTCGCTGCCGCGCTTGGGCTCGCGGTGGTGTTCAAGGCCGTGCCGGTCCTCTTTGTCGCGCTGAAATTCGGCGGCGCGGCCTATTTGATCTATCTGGGCTATAAGATGTTTACCGCGCGCGCCTCGCTCGATTTCGCCGATTTAAGGGTCAGCGCCAAAACCCCGCGCAAGGCCTTTTGGGAGAGCGTCACCGTCGAGATGCTTAATCCCAAAACCGCGATCTTCTATCTCGCGTTTCTGCCGCAATTCACCGATCCCGCCGCCAGCGCGGGGATATGGCTGCAATTGCTGGTGCTCGGGACCGTGGTCAATCTTATGTTCTCCAGCGCGGATGTGATCTGTGTGGTTCTGGCCGATAGAATTGCCAGCTATTTCAAACGCTCTGGCACGGGTGGCGGCGCTGGTTGCGGGATCGCGCAGCGGTTGGGCGGCGGTATTCTGGTTGCGCTAGGTGTGAGACTGGCACTCAGCCAGCCGTAACCAAGGCGAACCCCCGCACCAAGGCAGGTGCCAGACCGGCAATTCACCGCGTAGTCTATCGCAAGGGCGCCTTCTCCCGAAGAAATCGCCGGTTGCCGGGGATTTTAGCGCGGTGGCTCTGGCGGATTTGGTGCAGTTCACTAAAGCTATGGCAAAATCGAACCAAGGGCCGATCAATCCATGCTCTCTATGCTCCGCGCGTTTACCTTTCCTGCCTTTTCCATGGGGCTGTTGGCCGCATTTGTCGGCTATTCCGCCTCGTTCGCGATTGTGCTGGCGGGGTTGACGGCGATGGGGGCGAGCAGCGCGGAGGCGACCACGGGGCTGTTCTTTGCCACCATCGGCATGGGGATCTGCAGCATCTGGCTGCCGGCGGTGACGCGCATTCCCGCCGCGGTGGCATGGTCAACGCCGGGGGCGGCGTTTCTGGCGGCGACAGCGAGCCTGCCGGGCGGGTTTGCCGAGGCGGTGGGGGCGTTGATCTATTGCGCGGGTTTGATCGTGCTGACCGGTTTCATCCCCGCGCTTGGCCGGATTGTCGCGGCGATCCCCAAGCCCATCGCCAACGGGCTGCTGGCGGGGGTTCTGCTGAAACTCTGTCTGGCACCGGCGCTGGCGCTGGGCAGCATTCCGGCGCTGGTGGTGCCGGTGTTGCTGGCATGGCTGGCGGGGCTGATGTGGAACCGGCTGGCGGCGATGCCCTTTGCGGTGCTGGCGTTCATCGTGGTGCTGGTCTTCGCGGTCGATACCTCGGGCGCGGCGGAGCAGACCCAGATCGTCTGGCTGCCTGCGTTCACCCCGACCCTGCCGGTATTCACCCTGTCCTCGTTTTTCTCGATCGCGCTGCCGCTTTATCTGGTGACCATGGCGGGGCAGAATATCCCCGGTTTCGCGGTGCTGGAGCTGAACGGCTACCGGGTGGATCGCCAGCCGCTGATCCGCAACACCGGATTGGTCAGCCTGATCTGCGCGCCCTTCGGGTCGATACCGGTCAATATGTCGGCGATCACCGCGGCGATGATGGCGGGCGAGGATGCGGGCCGCGATCCGGCGGGTCGCTATTGGGCGGCGATCACCTCGGGGGTGGTCTATGTCGGGCTGGCGTTTGCCGCGGGGCTGGTCACCACGCTGGCCGCGCTTGCGCCGCTGGCGCTGATCACTGCGGTGGCGGGGCTGGCGCTGGTGCCGGCTCTGGTCGGGGCGATCTCGTCGGCGTTCAGTGACCGCGATCAATTGGAGGCGCCGGCGCTGACTTTCCTGATCGCCGCCAGCGGGATGACGCTTTGGGGCATCAGCGGCGCGTTCTGGGGCGTTGTCGTCGGCGCGGTGGTGTTTCTGTGCAAATCCCGGGCAAATGGGTCCAGCGCGGGCTGACCCGATCGGATAGCGAGATCCGCGGTTGCTGGGAGCCTAGCTGGCGGTGCGGTAGCCCTGTGCGTCGCGAAACTGGCGCACGATGAAATCGACAAACACGCGGGTTTTCGGGGCGAGATTGCGCCGGTCGGCGAACATCACCACGATATCGGTGCTGGGCGGCGCGTATTCGGGCAGGATATGGACCAAAGCGCCCGAGCGTAGATCCTTGGCGACCATATAAGAGGGCAGGCGGGCAATGCCGATCCCCGCCAGCGTCGCCTGATAGAGCACATCGGTGCTGTTGCCCTCGAAATCGCCCTGCGCCTCGAAAGCCTGTGCCTCGATGGTCCGCGCGTCACCGGCCCGCGCCGCAACTGACTGCGCGGCCAGCGTATCGGTGCTGCTCCAGTGGTTGCGGCGGCTGTCTCCGGCGACGCGCAGGCAATTATGCCCGAGCAGATCGGCAAAGGCGGCAGGGGTGCCGCGGCGCTCGACATAGGAGGGGGCGGCGCAGAGCACCCTTTGGCTTGGCATGATCCGCCGCAGCACGACATCGGGGTTTTTATGCTGCTCGGCAAAGCAGATCGCGACATCGAAACTCTCGCCCTGCAGATCGACTTCGCGGTCGGTGAGATCAAGCGAGACCTGCACCCCTTTATGTTCGGCAAGGAATTGCGGCAGCACCGGAATCAGCTGGGATTTACCGAAAGCCACGGTCGAGGCCACGCGCAGCTTGCCGCGCGGGGTACCGTCGAGATTGTGGATCATCGCCTCGGCCTCTTTGTATTTCTCGGCCATGGCGCGGCATTTCTCGTAGAAATCCTTGCCCTCTTGCGTTGGCGACACCCCGGTGCGGGTGCGGTTGAGCAGACGGTAGTGCACGTGATCCTCAAGCAGGCTGATCTGCTTGCTGACCGCCGAGGGGGTCTGGCCCATTGAGCGTGCGGCGGCAGAAATGCTGCCCTGTTCGACCACCGTCGCGAAGATCAACATCTGCGTGGATATATCCATGTTACCTGTCCTCTGTGCCAATTCGGAACGGCACCTATGCCAATTTGCCCAGTTGTGAGCGCCATCATAGTTTCGTATCTCTGCAGTGCAGCACAAATACTGCACCGCAGCAAGAGCCGAGGTAAAATCATGACGGCAACACGATCACACAGCAGACTGGACGTCTTTCTGGAGGCCGGTCGCAGATTTCTTCAACAAAAGCGGGCCGATGCGCAGGAAGCAATCGCGCGGTACAAGGTCTATAGCGCGACCAAAGCCGAGCTCTCGTCGCTCAGCGATCGCAGCCTTCGGGATCTGGGAATTCCGCGCAGCAGCATCAGACGACTGGCATTGGAGGCAGCTTATGGCCTTTAACACCCATACCGTGAAACCCGCTGGCAGCCCCGCTGTCTCGGCCGCTATCGCCGCGCTCTCGCGGTTCGGTGGCAAGATCAAGACCCAGGCCCAGCATCTGTCGAAAGCCATTCAACTGGCGCGGATGATGTCGGTGCTGGCCAATATGAGCGACGATCACCTTGAATTGATCGGTGTCACCCGCTCCGAGATCCCCGCCTATGCCGAAAAGCTGCTGGCCGGAGAATAAGCCCTCGGGCCGATGGCCCGACCTAGAGACTGCGTGACACACGCGACAAGAATACGAAAAGTGCCGGCTCTCGCTCCTCCCAGAGTAAGCCCGCACTCGCGGCGGCGACATAACCCCAACAGGGAGCGCCGACGCCCCCCGGGCCAGCATCTCTCCTCCTCCTCATTGGATGCTGGCCCAAACCATTCTAGGCGACAGGAGTGCCGGATGACTGGTCCCAAGCCGCGATCCCTTGATATGAGAATCCGCCGCCTTCACGCCTGCGATCAGGCGCATATCTGCGCGCATTTTCTCAGCCTTGATGCCGAATCGCGCCGGGCGCGGTTCTGCGCCGCGATCAGCGAGGATTGGGTGCTGAGATACGCCAAGCAAAGCCTCTGCGAGGGGGATATCACCTGCGGCGCCTTCATCGACGGGCGGTTGCGCGGCGTGGTGGAGTTGCGCGATATCCGGCAGGTTGATCCCTGCTGCGCCGAGGCCGCGTTTTCCGTCGATCCGCAATGGCAGAATATCGGCATCGGCGACGCGTTGTTCCAGCGCATGCTCGCGGTCGCCGGTCATCGCGGCATTGGCACCATCCAGATGACATTTCTCAAGGAAAACAGCCGCATGCGGCATCTGGCCCTGCGCTATGACGCGACGTTGGCGCAGGATCAGGACGATGTGGCCGCCACCCTGCACCCCGATCCGCCGGTCCTGATGACCCTTGCCAAAGGGCTGATGGGCGGGGCCAAGGATCACCCGTGGCAGCGGTTTTGACACCGCGCCGCGGATGAGTGCTTCGCCTTGGGCCTCAGGGGCGTTAGCGGTTGGGCGGCGGCGGCACGAGGCTGCGCAGCCGGTCTTCGCTGACCCCGAGGGTCGCGGCGGCGGCGGCAAAATCGGGTTGCTGCCCCGGGCCGCCAAGCGCCTCGATCAACACCTGCGGCGTGATCCCCAGCGTTTCGGCGGCTTCGGTGAACTCGGGCGGCATCCCACCCGGACCGCCACCATCAGGGCCACCATCAGGGCCGCCACCTTCGGGGCGCGGCGCCTCATTGCGGCCATCCTCGCCCGCGCGCTGCGCACCGACACCGGCGGTGGCGGTGGTGGTGAAATTCCCCTGCGCCTGCACCCCGACCAGACAGGGCGGCAGGTTCGGGAAATCCTCGCTGGCGTGATAGTGATAGCTGGTCGAGCCATCGGCGAGGGTGCCGATATGGCCGTTGCATTGATCCAGTCCCTCGGGCGCCGAGCCATCGGCCTCGCGGCTGCCAAACATCGCAAACCCGTCAAACGCATAGCCGAATTGGGCGCTGGCACTCTGCGGCAGGGCGCAGGTCGCCGCCACATCCTCGGTGTCGAACACGGTTTCGACATCGGTCGAGGTCGCATGCCAGTGATACCAGCCGCCGGGATCGACATGGCCGCCGCAGGTGTCGAGCGCGGGCATATGGCCGGTCACCTGAATCTCCGGCGCATCGGAAAAGATCGGCACCCCGTCGAGCGCCACACCAACCTTGCCGACCGTGCCCAATTGCGTGGGCGTATCGGCGACAACCGGATGCAGCGGCAAGAGCATGGTGATCTCGACGCTCTCATCGACCGAGACATTGATACAGGCGTGATCGACGCTCGGGCGCTCGGTGGCGTTATCGACCGAAAAGACATTGCCGTCATCGTCAAAGAACCGGTAGCCCAGCCCGTCGAGCATCTGCAGGAATTCGCCGTCAATGCGGTAGAGCCCCGCGTTTTCGCCGGTCCAGTCCCAGATCCCGCCCGCATCTTCCAGCGTGGCGGGGCAGAAGGGGCCGATCTCCAGCCCCTCGGGCAGATAGCCGACGGTGATCTGGTGGCACTGCGTCTCGCTGCCGTCCTCCAGCGTGCAATCGACGATCTCGGGCGCGGTCAGAAAGGCCGATTGCGCGAAATGCTCGGTCTCGGGATGGGCGAAAGCAGCGCCCGCAGGAAACGCCACAGCCAGCGCGGTGAGGGCGGCGAATGGCGGCGAGCCGGAGGCTTTGATCATGAGAACTCCTTATGTGAATCAAATGTTTGAGGGGTGCTTGTGCCGGGGGCATGGCCGCCGAGACTGTCGCGTAAATCGCGGGTGATACGGGTCAGCTCGGCTGCGTCTTGCACCCCGAGCTGTGCGGCGATCAGCGCGTCAATCTCGCGCCAGACCGTATGGATATCGCCGAGCAATCCGCGCCCGCGCGGGGTCAGCCGCAACAGGTTGCTGCGCGCCTCTGCAGGGTCCGCCTCACGCGAGACAAACCCCGCCTCGATCAGCCGCACGGTCATTGTGCTCATGCTTGCGGGGGTGATGCCGAAGGCACGCGCGAGGCTGACCTGCGAGGCCGGTTCCATCTTTGAGAGCGCATCAATGATCCGCGCCTGACGGGGGCGAATGCCGATGGTGGCGAGGCTGTCACGCAGGTGGTCCTCGATCAGCGAGGCCGCGTGCAGGAGGAAATGGAGGGAGAATGAATCGGTTGTCATGCTAACAGTTAATATGCTAACAGTTACCCGAGCGCAACCCGTTTGAAGGGCTGCCGGGACCGGAAAGCTGCGATGCCCCTGATGAGTGATGTTTTGAAACGCCCGAGACTTGCCTCGAAATTTGGCGAAAAAGCCCCCGCGCGGGGCGGATCGCTGGCGGCATTCCGTGCCATGCTGCCGACGCTGGCCTTGGTCGGCGCGCTCTGGTCGCTGTCGAGTTGGGGCTATTACGCGCTGGTCAGTGCGATGGGGCTGGACAGCGGCTATGACGAGGCGTCGGTGCTCTTTGCCGCGTATTACGTCCTCTGGGCCAGTGTCGTTTTGCTGATATTCCGTCCGGTCTTCAAGGGCTTACTGTCGCGACCGGTGTTCTTTGGCCATGCGCTGGCGCTGGCGCCGATCCTGATTGGATATGGCGCCTTCGTCTCGCTGGCGCTGCCGCTATTGCCGGATGTGTCGGTGTTCAGGGCGCCGTCCAACCCGCCGGAATTCATGTTCGCTTCGGCGTGGTATTACCTGCCGAAATCCGCCGATATCCTGTTTCAACAGGTGCTGGTCGCGGCGATCGTGGTGCGCGCGCATCGTGCGGGCATGGCGCTGGGCGGCATCTCGGTGATGCTGGCGCTGCTCTTTGGCGGCTTCCATCTGACGCTGGCCTTCAGCGGGTTTTCCCCCCTTTATGTGGCGCGCTTCACCCTTGCGGCGACGATCTTCGGGCTGGTGATCCCGTGGCTCTATCTGCGCAGCCGCCACGGGTTTCGCTGGGCCTATGCATTGCACTGGGGGTTCTATGCGCTGGACGCGGTGATCACCCATCTGCTGCTGGCGGTGCCGGCATGGATGATGGAATGATCTGACGGGCGGCGACTGGGGCAGGGGCGGGCCCGGCAGGCTTGGTGGCACGGTGGCGGAGGTGATTTGCGGGAATGGCATTTAGTGACTTGCCAAATTGGCAAATCATCGCGCAAATGATCTCAGCAAATCACCCAAGCCGAAGAGAGTGGCGCGATGAGCCAATTGACCAATCATATCAAACAACTGCGTGAGTTTCGCGGGCTCAGCCAAGCGGAACTGGCGCGGCGGCTCGGCACCACCTCCTCGACGGTCTCGCGGCTTGAGGCCGGAGAGCGCAGGCTATCGCAGAGCTATATCAGCTCGATTTCGCAGGCTTTGGGCGTGGAACCGGCCGAGATTATCGGCGCCAGTGCGAATAGTGGCGCGAAGGCCGGTGCCAGTGCTGGTGCGGCGGGGGACCACCGGCTGATCCCCGTGGTCGGCGCGGTCTCCGACACCGCTTGGGCGATCCCGGCAACAGCGGCCACCCCGCCGCGCATCCCGGTGCTGCCCTCGCCGCAGGTCGCGCGGCTATCGCATAGCGGTTACAAGGTCTTGGACGGCGCGGGCCTCGCGCTGACCGGCGCCGGTGGCTATGTGATCGCCGTGCCCTTTGGCGCCATGCGGAAAACCCCGCTCGAGGGCGACTGGATCGTGCTGCGTTCCCGCGAGGGGCGGATGGAGCGCCACGCGCTGGTCACCGGACATACCGATGCGGCGGGCGCCTATGCGATGATCGACGGCGCGCGGCTGGATCTGGGTCCGATCCACGAGCCGGTGGGGCTTGTCGTGGCGATCTATCGCGAGCTGTAGGCGCGGCCAATCGCAGCCTTGCCGTCACAAATCATCCACGGTGATGAAGTTGAACGTCCCCGACTCGGCATTGTCGACGATATTGGTGGTGGTGATCACGGCCTTGTCAAAACGGGTGATATCCACCGGAAAGGTGCTCCGTATCGTCGCCACCGGCGCCCCGCGCACGATCTCGACGCTCTGCCATTCCACGCCCAGCAAATACCCGTCGCGAAACCCGCGCAGCAGCTCCTGTTTCTCCATCGCCTCGACCGCCCAATCGGCGGTGGTGTGGCGGATATCCTTGCCCAGCAGTGCCGTCGCGCTTTGCCCGAAATGCGCCTGATGCCCCTCGGTCAGCTTGAGATAGCGCTGGTCATGCAGCCCCCAGGCGACGGCGACACGCTCGGGCCGCAGGATCGCGCGGATCACCGGGTGATTGTCGACACCGCGGGCGAATTGCAGCCGTGCCAAGGTGCGCTGGACCGAGGGCGAGGGCACCACCAGCCCGCGCTCCCACCGCGAGACGGTGGTGATATCGACGCCCAAGAGGCTGGCGTATTCCCCCTGCGTTAACCCTTTGGCCTTGCGCGAGGTTCTGATTTTGATCGCCCAATCGTCCACGCGCGCCTCGCTGCCTCCCTGCTGCCCGCTCCCTGCCGCTGGCCCCCGCACGCACCATTTTTCGGGCGTGACGCAGGATGCCTATTTCGTGCCGTATACAGACCAAGAGGTCTTTTGATACCCACGCCCAGAGCCATATTTCAAGCACAAAGGGGATGCGCATGATGAACCTGTTGGAGCTTATCGGTGATGCGGTGATGGAGCGCGAGGAACTCCTCGAGGATATCGCGCGGATCGACGCCGAGATCGCGGCCCGTTCGGCGGCGTTCTTTGCCCAGTTCGGCAAGGGCAGCGCGGCCAATGCCAGCGACCCGCAGGACGCCACCGCTCAGATCATCCCCCTGCCGACTGCCGCCGGGCGCCCCTGACGCTTGGGGCCGAGAGATACGCGCGCTGCCTCTCGGGATGAGATTTTCGGCAATGCGCAAGGGGCGCGGCAACTCGCGAATGCAGCACCAACTTGGCCCGAGAAGATCAACCAGCAGCCGCCCGTTTCCGTGCGTTAGACGATGCCTGAACCGGTATCATTCTGGCCATCTGCGCCGCGCCCGGCTGATGTGACCCCGCGCACCCGACCTCATCCTTTGGCCCGATGTTTCCACCCGATCCCCTGCGTTTCCACCCGATCCCCCGCGGTTTAGCGGAGTTGGCCCGCCGCCGCCTCGATGATGCCCTGCGCATGACGCGCCCGCGCCGATAGGTGACGGCCACGGCGCATCACCAGCCACAGGTCATGCCAGCGGCGCTTGGGCAGCGGGGTGACGCAGAGTCTGGCGCGGTCGGCGAAAACCTCAACGCCGCTGCGGGGCAGGAGGGTATAGCCGATGCCTTCGGCCACGGCAGCGGGGATCTGGCCGATCTGGTTCACCGATCCGCGCAGGCGCAACCGGTCGGCGCCGGGATAGTCCTGAGGAAAATTGAGCCGCAGCAGATCATCGGCATAGGCATAGCCATCGGGATGGGCGATGAAACCGCGGGTTTGCAGATCGGCGAATGTGACCGGCGTCTCGGCGGCAGCCGCTGGCAGTATCAGACAAAGCTCCTCGCGGCCAAGGTATCTTGCCTCCAGACGTGGGTGATCGGGGTCGGCCCCCAGCACGCCCAAATCGAAATCCCCGCGCAGCACCCCGGCGAGGATCTCGGCCTGCGGCGCCGCCTCAAGATGAACGCTTAGCTCGGGCGCGGCGCGCATCCATGGCAGCAGCTGCGGGTAGAGCAGCATCGCGAAACTGCCCGAACAGGCGATGTGGAGCGGCCCCGCGTCGCGGTCGTCCGCGGTGATCGCATGGCGCAGGCGCTTTTCCTCGGCGCGGCGCGACAGGCCAAGGTTAAACATCGCCTCGCCCGCCGGGGTGAGGGTGAAACCCTTGCCATGGCGGCTGATCAGCGCCTGTCCGACCTGCTGCTCAAGCTTCTTAAGATGCTGGCTGACGCCCGGTTGGGTCATGTTCAGACGCGCTGCGGCCTGGGTGAAATGCCCGGTTTCGCACAGCGTGGTGAAGCTCTCGAGGAAGGTGGCGTTAAGCATGGTGTGATAACGTTTCGTTTGGATTTTTGTGCATATTGATAATTTCACAAAGCGATAGGCGCAGTCCATATCACTGTCAACGCAACATACTTTGGAGATATGAGATGACCGCGACGCCACGAAGCTTTTCCCACATCGGCCTGTCTGTTCCGGACCTTGAGGCCGCGGTGACCTTCTATTCCGAAGTGCTGGGGTTCTATGTCGTGATGTCGCCCTCGGTGGCGGTCGAGGACGACAGCGCGATCGGCGCCATGTGCACCGATGTTTTCGGGCCCGGCTGGGGCTCGCTCAGGATTGCGCATCTGGCGACGGCGGATGGTATCGGCATCGAGATCTTTGAATTCCCTGGCAATTACGCGCCCGAGGACAATCTCGAGCATAGACGCCACGGCACCTTCCACTTCGCGGTGCAGGACCCTGACGTCGAGGGTCTGGCGCAGCGCATCGTCGAGGCTGGCGGGCGGCAGCGGATGCCGGTGCGAAACTACTTTCCCGGCACAAAACCCTACCGGATGGTCTATGTCGAAGACCCGTTCGGCATCGTCTTCGAGATCTATAGCCACAGCTACGAGCTGACCTATTCCGCCGGTGCCTATGCTTAGTTGATCTTCGCCCCCGACCAGCGGCACCCAGCCAGCGATCTCGGACTCGCGACAAGGCACGCCATAGTTTTGACGGGTTCGTTAACCATAGTTAACGCGATTCGCAGAACCCCAATTCATCTTGTTTTGGGGGCGATCCGGGACGGTATGACCTATGGCCAGCTTTGACGGAACCCACCCAGCCGATTGGCAAGCAGAGGCGGGCATGGACAGCAACGAGATACCGGCTACAAGCCTGCCGGACGGACAGCGCAACGCGCGGATCGCGGAATTCGATCTGCTGAGCTATGCGATTTCGGCCTCGGATATCGCGGTTTTCTGCCTCGACGTCGCCTCGGGCGAGGCGCGGGTGGCCGGTGCCTGGTCAAAAGTGATGGGCGTGCGGCTGGATGATGAGGTCAAGAAACAGCAAGAATGGAGCCGCCGCATTCACCCCGAGGACGCGCCCGGCGTGTTCGAACTGCAAGGTGATTGCATCAGCGGGCGGCGGGCGCAGGTGCGATTGGAGTATCGCCTGCGCACGCGCGACGGCAGCGAATGGCGCTGGATGCAATCCGATGTCGCGGCTTTTGAGCGGGACGAGACCGGCAAGGCGGTCACCCTCATCGGCACCCAGAGGGATATCACCGACAGCAAGCTATCGGAATTAAAACTCACCGCCGCCAATATTCACTATGAAACATTGATGGCCCATAGCCCGACCGGCGTGGTGTTGGTGTCGCTTGATGGCATGGCGATTGCCACAAATACCGCGCTGCAGAATTTCCTTGGATATACCGAGGAGGAATTATTCGGTACGCAGGTCGAGAAATTCGTTCATCCCGAAGACAGGCAGGCAAGATCAGACAATCTCGAAGCGCTTAAAGAGGGGCGCGTGGGGTTTTTCGAGATGGACCTGCGGTATATTCGGGCGGATAATAAGGTTGTCTGGGGGCGTCTCTATGCCACTATGGCGCGTAATTTCGAAGACAAGCCGAAAAGATTCGTCATGCATGTGGCGGATATTACCCAAAAACGCAAACTTGTCGAACTCAGGAAAGAATTGATCGCACTCGCCGCGCATGAATTGCGCACGCCGGTGACGATTATCACCGGCGCGCTGGACTTGATTGACGTGCTTTATCCCGGCGGGCCGGAAGACAAGATCAGAACCCTGATTGATGCCGCAAAACATGGCGGAAGCAGATTGCGCAAGATGATCGACGATATGTTCGATTTTGACAGGCTATCGGTGGTCATGACGCCTCTGGCTTTGACCAAATCCGATGTTGTCGCGGTGATCCATGACGCCATTTCCGAGACGGTTAAAATACGCGGTGACAAAGAGATATCGGTGACAGTTGTTTCGGACGATCCGGTAATAGACTGGCCCTGCAATAGCGAAAACCTGCGGAAAGTCTTCGTTAGTCTGATTTCGAATTCGACCAAATTCTCGCCCATAGGCAGTGAGATTACCATTGCCGCGCGACACGTGCAGGGCGGGCTGGAAATCCTCGTCAAAGATCGTGGCAAGGGTATTCCAACCGAGCATCACAGCGAGGTATTCTCGCCCTTCTGGCAATTGGACCCCGCCGACACCCGCGAACACCAAGGCTTGGGGCTCGGGCTCTGCATCTCTCAAAACGCGGTCCGCCAGATGAACGGCGAACTGTCAATTGAGGCTGTTGATGGGCCGGGGGCGGTGTTCAAGGTGTTCTTGCGCGACGCGGATACAGCGCAGCGGGACCAAATTTCATAAACGCCTCGCAAAATGCCCGTTTGCGATCTGCGCCTCGATATATGGGTGCCGAGGATGCCAGAACTGAGTCCCGCAGTCCTCCCGCAAAGGTTGCGCCATGGGGCAACAGGCCGCTGAAGATTGCTTTTTGGCGCGTTTTGCGGCATTATAGCCACCTGAAAAATGCTTCCTGACTGACGGTTCAACCGATTCAAGGATGTCCATTATGCTTCGGCCCAGACCCACGATCCGACAGGTGGCGGCGTGGTTGGCGCCGTGTTTTCTGAGTGTCACGCTGGCCAATGAGGTCTCGGCGCAAACCACCGCCAGCGCCTTTGAGGCTTTGGGCGCGCATGAGTGTGAAACCTCGGAATTGCTCTGCGTTACCGTGGATGTGCCGCTCGATCATTTCGCGCCGCAACCCGGCGAAACCCTGCCGATCACCTATGCATTGAACCCAGCCAGCGAGGAATCGCGGGGCATATTGGTCTATGTGGTCGGCGGACCCGGCAGCGTCGGCGTTGATGACGCCGAATATTACCTCTCGGACATCAGCGACGAGATCATCGAAGCCTATGACATCGTCTTCTTTGATCTGCGCGGTGTCGGCCCCGATCACGGGATCAGTTGCCCCGATGCGATGGATGCGATGCTGCGCAGTGACGGGCTGAATTATGACGGCACGCCCGATGAGGACCTGCGCGATATCTCGGCCACCGTCGACAGCTATATTGCGCAATGCGCCGGTGAGGCCGAACATGCGGCGATCCTGGGGTTTCTGGGCACCGATCAGGCGGTGCGCGATCTCGAGGTCTTGCGCCAAGCCATCGGCGCGCCGCAACTCCATCTGTATGGGCACAGCTACGGCACTGAATTCGTGCAAGAATTTGCCAGCGTCTTTCCCGAGGCCGTGGCGGCTGTAATCCTCGACAGTGTGGTTGATCCCGAGTTGACCCTGACCCAGTTCCAGCAAAGCGCGCTGACCGGCGCCGAAGCGATGCTGACGCGGGTGCTCTCCAGTTGCGACGCAGATGCGGCATGTGCAGCCGATATGGGCGGGCCCGCCGCCGCGGTCTTTGCAGCGTTTCAAGAGCGACTGGCCGAGGCACCGATCACCATCCAGTATCCGCTGGCCGAGGGCGGCTTTGCCCCGCGCGAGATCACCTCGACGCTGCTGCTGACCTCGGCGTTCAACAATCTCTATTCCGCCGGTGGCCGCGCGTGGTTCCTGCGCGTTCTTGCCGCCGCCAGCCAAGGCGATCTGGTGCCCCTGCTGCGCGACAGTTATTACGAGCTGTCGATTGATGTCGAAACCGATGAGCGCATACCGGGCGAGGATGAGGGCTATTATCTCGACGCCTATTATGCGATTGTCTGCGAGGATTGGACCGAGGGCAGCGATGCCGATGCGCAGATGGCGCGGATATTGGCCGCGACGCAAGCGCTGGCCGGTGACTTGCCGCGGTTTCAGGGGTTTTTCTTTCAGGAATTGAGCATCTGCGCACGTATGGCGCTGGCCGCCAGCGAGCCGCGCGCGCCATTTGTCGGCGGCGACTATCCGACGCTGGTGATGAATTCCTCCACCGATCCGATCACCCCGATTGATCAAGCCTATGCGGTGTTCGCGCGCAGCCAGAATGCGGCGCTGATCGTGCTTGAGGGCGGCCCGCATGTGGTCTGGCGTCTGGAGCATCCCTGCGCCGAACGCGCGATGCTGCGGCTGTTGATCGACGGCGAGCTGCCCGCGGCGCCGGTGCAAATCTGCCAGACCGATTTTATCGACGGGTATATTCCGCTCAGCCTGCCGCCAACGCCTCTGGATCCGCTCTGGCTGGCGCGGTCGGTGTTGCTGGAAATGGATATGGATCTGGCGCTCTCGGGCTACGCGATGGACGATGATATCACCTCGGGTTGCACCCGTGGCGGCACCGTCAGCGTCACCGAGACCGACAGCGGGGCGGATATGCGCTTTGAGCGGTGCAGTTATTGGGAGGGTATCGAGGTCAGCGGGTCTGGCGCCATGACCGGCACGGACTATGAGGCCGAGAGCCTCAGGATCATGCTTTCCGCGTATCAAGGCGATGTCGAGACCGGCACCTTCGAATATCATCAGGATTTGCTGGCCGAGACCGACTGGATCAGCGGCAAATGGAACGGCGACACCATAACCACCACCTGGCGGCGCGAATAGCCGGCTGGGGGGGGAGACTATGGCGGGAAGTTGCCGCACACTCCGAGATTATGCGGTGTTTTCAGGGGTATGTGGCGGATGGGGTGGGATTCGAACCCACGGTAGAGTTTCCCCTACGCTGGTTTTCAAGACCAGAGCCTTAAACCACTCGGCCACCCATCCGTTGCCTCGCTTCTAGCCGCGCGCGTTTGCGGGTGCAAGAAGTGTGGGGCACTATATTTTCTGCGGTTGTTGGCGGGGCGACTTGGGGGCCAATTCACGGCGCGCTTCGGGGAGGCGTTCGGGCATTGGCGCGGGGGCGGGGTCGGTGGAGCTGGCGATGCGGGGGCGGCCGGAGGCGGTGGCGCTGAGGCCGATTTCGACGGTCATACGGCGGCCCTCGATTTCGGCGGCGGCGTCATTGCGGGTGATGCTGACGCGGGCGGATTCGACACCGGCGCGGATCGCGCGCTCGGTGGCGCGGCGCTCAAGATCGGCGCTGAGCGCGGCGACGGCGGCGTCGGGGTCGGAAAATTGCGCCGGTCCTTCCTCGAGATGGGCGATGAACGCGTCGAAACCGGCGCAGGTGATCAGCCCCTCGACCCGCATCGAGACCTGTCCGACCACCGCGCCCACGGCATTGGCGACGCCGGCGTGTTCGGGCACCAGCATTGGGCAATCGAGCCGCGCACCGACCGGCCCGTAGTAGCAATGCGCCGAGGCGCCGAGGCCGATCACCGGCAGATCGAGCCGCGCATCCAGCCGCACCAGACCGCCGCCGCGCTGCAGCGCCGCGATCAGCAGCGGGTGACGGGCCAAATCATCGGGCGCATCCGCCCAGTCGCGCGGATCCTCGGCAAAGGCGGATTCCAACAGGCAGGTGACGGTCTGCTGGGTCATCTGGTCGATGATCATCTGCGCCATCGCCTGTGCATCCGCGGCCAGCCGGTTGCCGTCACCGGCGCGGCGGCGGGCCAGAAGGGTCAGGGCTTTCTCGGCGGCGGCGCGGTCCCAGCCGTCCTGCAGGTCCAGCACATGTGCCGCGTCCGAGGGGGTCGGGCCGCAAAGGAGCACCAAACCGCGCTGCACAAGGCGGGTCAGGGCAGGGGCCTCGATACGGCTGAACAGGGTTTCAGAGAGGCGCAGGGGTCCGGCTTGCAGACGCTCGGCCACCGCCAGTTCGCGCCCGCCCAAGTCATCGGGCAGATCCGTGAACAGGGGCAGGGCAAAGCTCCAGCTTTCATCGGCGGCGGCGGGCATATCGAGGGCGCGGTCAAGGGCGCCATGGACCAGCGCCGGATATTGCACGGCGGCCAGCGCCATCGGCAGCATCCGCCGCGGGCCGAGGATCACACCGCCGGTCAGCGCCTCGGACATGCGCACTTCGCTGTCGCCGCCGAGGCCGCTGGTGCGCATTGCCACCGCCTCGACCATGGTGCGAAAGCGGCCGACGCGCGCGCCCTGTGGGTCAATCGCGGGTTTGCCGTCGCGCAACAGGCAGATGTCGGTGGTGGTGCCGCCGATATCCGAGACCAGCGCGGTTTTCTCGCCGGTCAGCCATGAGGCGCCGGCAATCGAGGCGGCGGGGCCCGAGAGGATGGTTTCAATCGGGCGTTCGCGGACCAAAGCCGCCGAGACCAGCGCGCCGTCGCCGCGCACCACCATCAGCGGGGCGGCAATCTCGCGGCGTGCCAGATGGGTCTCGCAGGCGCGGATCAGCCGGTCGATCATCGCCACCAGCCGCGCGTTCAAGAGCGCAGTCAGGGCGCGTTTCGGCCCGTTCAGCCCTGCGGATAATTCATGCGAGCAGGTCACCGGCAGGCCGGTGCGGGCGCGGATCAGGGCGCGGGCCTCGACCTCATGGGCGGGGTTGCGGGTGGCGAATTGGGCGGTCACCGCGACCGCGCTGATGCCCTTGGGCAGCGCATCGAGCGCGGCATTGAGGGCTGTGATATCAAGAGGTTGCGCCTCAACACCTGAGTGCTGGTGGCCGCCGCCGATCTCGATCAACGGGTCATCGCCGAGAGCCTCGAGCAGTTCGGCGCGGCCGCGTGGGCTGCGGTCAAAGCCGATCATCACCAGCGCCGCGCGTCCGCCTTGCCCCTCGACCAGCGCATTGGTCGCCAAAGTGGTGGATAGCGCCACCATGGTGATCTCTTCGGCGGCGACCGGCGTCTGGCCTTCCGCGCGGGGCTGGGCGAGCACCGCGTCGATCGCCTCGCCGATACCCTTGGAGAGATCGGGCCGCGAGGTCAGCGCTTTGGCGCTGGACAGCAGGTGCTGCGCCGCGTCATCCAGCAAGATCGCGTCGGTATAGGTCCCGCCGGTGTCCACGCCCAAAAATATCGACATGCCGCTCTCCAATTGCGCCTTGATCCAGTGCTAGGACGAAGCCGCGGGTTTGGAAAGGGGACTTACGCCGTTTGGCGCATCAGTCGCGACATGGTCTCGGCGAGCAGCGCTTTGCGGAAGGGTTTGGCGATATGACCGGCGAATCCGGCGGCGAGATATTCCTCGACCTGATGCTGCATCGCATTGGCGGTGACCGCCACCGCCGGCACCGGCGTCAGCTCCTCGATTTCTTCGCGGGCGCGGATTTCCTTGAGCGCGCCGATCCCGTCCAGACCGGGCATCGAGATGTCGAGCAGCAGCATGCTGAAATGATCGGGCCGGTATTTGCGGAAGGCGTCGAACCCGTCAACCGCAAGCGTGACCTCAAGCCCCAGAGCGGTGAGCATGGTTTCAAGGATCTTGCGGTTGGTGGCATTGTCATCGGCAACCAGCACATGTTTGCCCGAGAGATCCAGATCATCCTTGCGGGCGTCGGGCGTAGCGCTTTCCTGCATGCCCTTGGCCGAGGCCACCGGCAGCCGCACGGTAACTTTGGTGCCCGCGCCGACATCGCTTTTGAGCACGATATCACCGCCCATGAGATGCACCAGATGGCGGGTGATCGACAGGCCCAAACCGGTGCCGCCAAAACGCCGCGCGGTCGAGCCTTCGGCCTGTTCGAATTCATCGAACACTTTCGCCACTTGATCGGGGGTCATGCCGATGCCGGTGTCGGTGATGCTGAGCACCAATGTGGTGGGAAATTCCGCCGGCGCATTGGGCGGCGCGACGCTGGCGGATTGCGCCTCTTCGATACGGGCCGAGACGGTGACGCCGCCGCGCTGAGTGAATTTCACCGCATTGCCGATCAGATTGTTGAGGATTTGTTGCAGGCGGCTGGCATCGCCCAGCCAGCGCTGGCGACAGAGCGCATCATGGCGCACCTTGAACGCCAGCCCCGCGGTCTGGGTGCGCGGCGCAAACAGCGCATTCACCAGTTGCAGCAGATCGGCGGGGACAAAGGCGCTGCGCTCGATGGTCATCTTGCCGGCCTCGATCTTGGCCAGATCCAGCACATCATTGAGGATCGTCAGCAGCCCCTCGCCAGAGTCGCGGATGGTGTCAATCATCCCGCGCTGTTTCGGCGTCACCTGCGTTTCGCCCAGCAGTTCCGCCATCCCCAGAACGCCGGTCAGCGGGGTGCGCAATTCATGGCTCATATTGGCCAGAAACTGCGATTTCGCCTGATTTGCCGCCTCGGCGCGTTCGGTCGAGGCGATCAATTCGCTGACGCAAGAGCCGATCCCGCGATAGCCCAGATATTTGCCCTTGGCGTCGGTATAGGGGGCGCCGTTGACGCGAATCCAGATCGGCGCGCTATCCGCCGCATTGGTGATCCGAAACAGCATATCGGCCAGCGGCGCGCCCTCGCGGATGGCACGCATCAGGGCGCCCCAATCGCCATGCACCAGCGACGAGCCGGGGGCAAAGCCGATCTCGTCCAGTGTATGGCCGAGCAGCTTGTCCACCGGCCAGCCGGTCAGACGTTCGAACCCCGAGGTCAGATTGACCACTTTGCGGCCCGGCCCGATCTCCCAGAACCATTCATCCGAGACCGCCGCGATATCCGAAAACCGCTGTTCCGAGTCCTTTTGCGCAGCGAGGGCGCGTTCCATCGCCTCGGTCGCCTCGGTCAGCGCCGCCTCGCGTTTCTTGCGCTCGGAGATGTCGATATGGACACCGGATTCCTCGGCCGGGATACCCGGCGCCAGCCAGCGTTCGACCCGCGCCTGCGACAGCACCCAGACCCAATGCCCGTCGCGGTGGCGCAGGCGGAATTCATGCTCGATGGTGCCCTGCGTATGCGGGTCGGAACTGGCGATGCGTTTGCGCGCCTCTTGCAGGTCATCGGGATGGATGCGCGCCTCGGCCTGCGCGGTGGTATAGGGGGTCAATTCATCCAGCGTATAGCCCAGCATCGCGGCATAGGCGTCATCAATGATCATCCGCCCGGTTTCATGCTGGAATTGCCAGGTGCCGATCGAAGAGGCCTCAAGGATCGCGCCCAGCCGTTCCTCGGCGTGGCGACGCTCGGTCATATCGAGGCCGACGCCGCTGATCTTGATCACCTTGCCATCCGCATCGCGCCCGGTGACCCGGCCACGGCAGAGCACATGCACCCAATGGCCGCGCGCATGTTGCAGGCGGAACTCACGCTCGAACTGCCGGGTCTCGCCGGTGAGCACCGCACGCATCGCGGCGCGGGCCTCCTCGATATCATGGGGGTGGATATAGCGCCGCCATGATTTGGTGTTGAGCTTCAGCGGTCCCTCACCCTCGCGGCCCAGCATCGCGATCCAATGGGTGTTGAGCGTGGTCGCCATATCATTGGCGTCAAATTCCCAAGTGCCGATACGGGCGCCGTTGATGATATCTTGCAGCCGCCGCTCGGCGTGTTTGAGTTGCGTGACCTCGATCCGCATGCCGACGCGCCCGCCCTCGGGGGTCAGACGCTCATAGCAATGCAGCCAGCGGCCATCCTTGAGCCTGATATCGACCGAGCCCTGCGCGCTGTCGTGCAGCGCCCGCCGGTTCTCGCGCCAAGCGTCCTCATGGCCCTTTTCGACGCTGAACGCCCCGCGCGCGACCGCGGCATCGACGATCTCGTTGAAATCCGCGCCCACTTTGATCAAATCGGAGATTTCGGGCACCAGCGAGCGATATTTCTCATTGAACATCAACAGCTTGTCATTGGCGTCGAAATACGAGAATCCATCCGGGATCGCCGCAATCGCATCCTGCAAGCGCTGGCGGCTGGCCGAGGCTTCGGCGGCCAGCGCCTCGAGTTCGACCTCATGGTTCTTGCGCTGGGTGATATCGGTTTCAATGACCAGAAACCCGTCAAAGGCGCCATCGTTGCGGTGCACCGGCTGCAGGTCCAGATCGACCCAATATTCCGTGCCCCTGCGGTCGAATTTGCGCATTTCGACGCGCGCGCTGCTGCGCGTGTCCAGCGCGTGCCGCAGCAGCCGCACCGGCGCCGAGTCGCCTTGGAAATTGGGGAAATACCCGACCGGTTTGCCGCGCACCTCCTCCAGCGTATAGCCGCTGCGCGCCTCCAGCGCGGGGTTGATCCAGCGCACCTTGAGATCGGCGTCGAGCACCGTCGCCAGATTGGTCATCCGCCTGGTGATCTGCACCAGCATGGCGTTTTCGGTGTCGCGCGCATGTTCTTGGGTGACATCGCGGATGCGGAACACAAAGCCTTCGGAGCCGTCAAGATCGGCGCGCCGCGCGATGGTCAGCCGATACCAGCGCTGCGCCGCGCCCTCGCCCAGCGGATAGGCCGGCACCCGTGCCGAGCCCTCGCGGCGGGCGCGGGCCATCCCCTCGCGTTGCAGCGCGGCAATCTCGGGGGGCAACGTGTCTTCGATGGTGCGGCCGAGGATCTGTTCCGGCGGCGCCACCAGAAGTTCCGGCGCCGAGCAATGGTAACCGGTGCAGCGCCCGTTGTCGTCCACCTCAAGCAGCAGTTCCGGCATTGCCGCCAGCGTCGCGCGCATCTGCTCAAGCGTGCGGGTTTGCTGCTCGCTGACCTCGGCGAGACTGTGTTCTGCCTGCCGCCGCGCCAGCGATGAGGTCAGCCCCTCAGAGAGCGTGTTAAGCAGCCAGCGGTCCTGTTCGGTAAAGCCGCGCGCCTTATGCGCCCGCTCCAGCCCGACCATCCCGTGCACCTCGCCATCGCGGATCAGCGGCGTTTCGAGGATCGATTTGATCCGTTGCTCCTGCAGCATGTCATGGGTCGGCCCCGCCGGCATCGCATCGACATCGGCGATATCCAGCGGCATCGGCGCGCCGGGGTTGAAGGCGGCGGGAAACAGCTCTTCGGCGGTCATATTCTGGAACTGGCTGTTCACCGAGTCCACGTCGGGCGCGCAATATTCATGGCTGTTCGACCAGAGGTCACCGGTTTTGAGGAACAGATAGGCGCGGTCCGCCCCCGCATGCACCGCAAGCCGTTCCAGCACCGCGAGGATCGCAGTGTCCAGATCCTCGGGCGCGGCACGCAGCAATTGGCCGAGCGCCGCAATCGCGACCTCTGATGCTGTATCCCCTGCAGACGCCCTGTCGCCTGCTTGATAGCTCGCGTCTTCCATTCAACCGATCCGCGATTTGGAACCTCAGCCTACATCTATCAGGTAGTGAAACCCAATCCAGCTTGAAAATTCGTTAATGAATGAAGTATCAAGGTTAACTCCGGCTTGCGCCCGCCGGTTTCGCTGCGCAACCTGCGTGAAAACCCGTTGCAGGAGTGCCGTTGATGTCCCCGATCCCTCGCTCGCCCGGTAGCCCGGGCCCCTTATCCGCCCTTGAAACGACGCCCGCAGACGCCGATACGCGGCGCGCGGTGGCGCCGGTGATCTGCTATCCCAATGACAGCCTGCCACCGCCCGAGCTTGCCCGCTATCACGCCGCACGTGCAAATATGACCCTACGTCACCGCCTGATGATTGCGCCGCGCAGTGCCGGCGTGTTCGAGGTTCCGGCGGGCGGGATCTTTCGCATTTCCTGTCCCGAGGGCTCGCAGGTCGGTGATCTCAACCTGTTTCACGCCGCCAATCCTGACGAGCGGTTTTATTCCGGCAAGACCCGCGCCCTGCATGGCACGCATCTGGGGGTTGGTGACCGGATGTGGTCGGGGTTTCCCTATCTGCGGCCGATGGCGACGATGATCGCCGACACGCTGGCGTGGTATGGGTGCGACGCTTACGGCGGGCGGGTGCATGATGTGATCGGCACCCGCTGCGATCCCTATACGCATGCGCTACTGTCGGGCGGGGCGCAGTACCACCAGTGCTGCCATTCGAACCTGACCCGCGCCTTGATCGGTGACGGGTTCGGGGCGCAGCGGGCCGAGGCTTTGGTGCATGATGTGCTCAATGTCTTCATGTGCACCGGGTTTACCCAAGACAGCGGCCAGTATTTCATGAAGGCCAGTCCCGCACGGCAGGGGGATTATGTCGAGTTCATTGCCGAGATCGCGCTGAAAGGGGTGCTCTCGGCCTGTCCCGGCGGGGATTGCGGCACGGTGCATTCGTCGGATCAGGCGCAATGCCATCCGCTGCTGGTCGAGGTGTTCGAGGCTGATCCCGAGGTGATGGCAGGCTGGCGCTCGCCGGAGGTGAATGGCTATGACCGGAGCCACGGGATGTGAGGCGGGCAGGGGATGTGAGGGGAAATGCCGCGCGGCGCACCTGTGTTGTCGTTTGCGCTGGCATTGATCAAACACCCCGCCCGGCGGCATCGCCGGGCAGCGCCGACCCGACCCCACGGGGCGGCGCTGCCCTTAGGGCGCTATCGGGTCAGTATAGTTGCAGGCGGCGGGTAAACTGATGTCCCGCCCGACATGGCAGAACTGACGTCTGTGCGTTGTGGGGGCGTAATCGTGCACAGGCTTTGATCCAACGCCCCGCCCGGTGGACACACCGGGCAGCGCCGACCCGACCTCACGGGGCGGCGCTCCGCTTGCCCCTCGGTTCGGCGCTGCCCTTGGTGCGTTGTGGCGAGTGTAGTTGCTTGAAGTTCATTGCAGTTCTGGTGCTGGCCTTAATCCGATGTCCCGCCCGGTGGACACACCGGGCAGCGCCGCCACGCCCCCCCGGGGCGGCGCTTCGCTTTGCCCCGCGTGACCGCGCTGCCCTTGGAGCGTTAGACAGGCCGGTCATGCCAGCACCCTTACCTCACATCACGGAAACAGCGGAAGCCGAGGTGGTAGTTCCGGTGGCTCGACCCCGAGAGCACCCGTGAGCCGTGCCAGAATGGCGCCCGCCAGCGCGCCCAATGTTCATGCGCGCGCACCTGATCCCAGATGAACCACGAGCCCTTCATCTCGGTCACCCCCAGCGTCGTCGAACCACGGCTCGCCATCTGGCTCTCGTTCAGCGGCAGGTTCATATGCTCGGCGGCATTGCCGTCGATATCATAAACTCCCAGCGGGCTGTGACACTGCGGGAAAGACCCAGCCGGATAGGTGTTCGAGCCGCAGCCGGTGAAACTGCCACCATTGCAGGACGCGGTTTTCGAACTGCCGGTGGCGCAGACGCCGCTGCGCCATTGGCCGATCGAATAGACCCCGCGCTCACCGGCATGGCGCTGGTTGTGCCAGGACCGCATCGCCTGCGGCGAGCCGAGATGGAACGCATAATCAGGCTCCAACAGCGCCCCCGCCGCCGCGCCCTCCCACTCATGGGCATCGCCGATCCGCGCACCCTCGGCGGCGCAAAGCGCGGCGGCCTCATTGGCGCGCACCCAGACCACCGGATAGGCCAGCGGCACATTGGGGTATTCGAACATGAAGGCGCAGACCGTGGCATCCTCGGGCCGCTGGGTGGCGGGATCATAAAGCGGCACCTCATAGGGATGGCCGCAAATCCGCTCGAAGCGCGCGTTGCGATACTGGCGCCGCACGCTGTCGACACTGCCGCCGATCCGCTGTGCGGCCTGTTCCGGCGTCAGCGGGTGGCGGGTGACCGCAGGGTTGCCCTGTCCGATCCAAGACGAGGCAGCGAAAATCTCGCGCACCCGTGCCATTGCGCGGCTGGACACCCCGCGCACGGATTGCATCTCGCTGAGCATCTGCTCGTTAAGCTGGCCCAGCGATTGCGCCGCCACGGGGGCTGGCGCGATCAAAGGCGCCAGCGCCAATCCCATGGCCAAAGCCACGCCACTCAGGGTTTTTCCTTGGGCCGTCAGTTTTTTCGGAGCCGTCATAGCATCCTCCCTCAACGCCGCAGCAAATAGAAGAAATCACGATTGTCGGAAAACTCGACGAAACGCCCCATCGGACGCCCGTCACGATGCCGCGAATCCGATTGCGCCATCCGCCGGTCCAGATGCACGATGTCGAAATCCTCGGCCTCGGGCTCGCGGGTGTAGATCGCCGAATAGGTCAGATCGAGCGAATTCATATCCAAGAGCATGGCAAATTCGCAGCCGTAGGCCTGAAAGACCCGCGCCATGCCCGAGGGGGTGGCGGAGCTGAACACCGCATAGATCAGCATCTGGCGGCCATCGACCACCCGCTGGCAGAGACCCGAGCGCAGGGTGCGCAATTGCGCCTCGGCCGAGCCCGACCAATTGCCGCCCATCCAGCTGCGCACCTGCGAGCCGGGCACACCGACGCCGGTGGCGGGATCAGGCTCGATGACCGGCGTGCCGTTCTGGCGGGCAAAGCGGATATGCGGCAGCAGCGGGTTCAGGTCATCGCCCCATGTCGCCATATGCACCGAGCCGTCCTGCAACACGAAGATCGTTGCCAGACCGGGCTGCAAACGGCTCAGCATCACCCCGTTGACCAGAAACCCGTAGTGATGCCCGTGGTTGGTATAGGCGAAATCGGTCAACCGCCACGCGCCGTGATCGCGTTTGAAGCCACCGGCAAAGATCGCCGCCACGCGGTCGGTGAACACCGGATTGAGCATGCCGGTCATCTGCAAGGGATTGACCGTGCCAAAGCCGTCAGGGCCGGGCAGGTTGTAATCGCGGCCTTGGCCCGAGGGACGCGGTGACCAGTCAACCTCGGGGTGGCCGGTGCCGATCTCGTAGCGCAGATCAAAGCGGCTCATGTCAAAGGCGAACATATAGACATCGGCGCGGTTCTCGACCCCGTCGAGCCAGTTCGCCCCCGGCACATCAAGAACCTCTTGGGCAACCATTCCGGGCTGCACCACGCTGGCATAAATCCCCGGCGCGTTTTGCACCGCATACCAGCTGCCGGCCTCCATCTGGTTGCTTTCGGCGCCGACCAGATCCATCCGCATCTGCGAGCGCATCACCCGGTGGCTGCTCAGATTGGCGCGGCCCAGAGCATCGACCACCGAGCCCGCCTCGGCCTCATCCATGGTCTGCGCGGTGGTCAGATAGGCGTCCTCATAAAGCGTATCCTTGATGATATTGATCAGGTCTTCGCCAAAGGGGACATAGGAGCGCAGGAATTCCGCCACGGATTCGCGCATCGTGCGGCTGCCCGAGCCACGGCTGCGCAGGAACAACCGTCCCTCGCAGATCGGCGCAAACGGCAGCCCCTGACGGCGCGCCTCTTCCAGCTCGCCCTCCCATGGTGCGCAGGTGATGGTCGCCGCCTCAGAGGAAATCACCAACTCATTGCGGCCTTCGCCCAGCGAGACAGTGAACAACTCGGGTGCGATATTCTCCAGATGGTATTGCCGCACCGCGCGCCCCGAGCCGGTTTCCAGTAGAAACCAAGCATTCACAAAGGGGTTGAGCGAGGTCAGCCGCAGATTGGTGCCATCGTCGCCGGTGCCGGTCAACTCCACCCGAAACGGCTGGAATTCAATCACCGAGCGGCGATGATCCTCGCGGTGATCGGCAAATTGCGCGGCCCGCTCGGCGGCGGGCATATACCACGGCTCCAATGTATCGGCAAAAGCGGGGGCGGTCGCGGTCCCCAGTCCCAGCGTGGCCAATACAGCGGCAACACGCCAACGGGGGTCAAATCCTGCGATCGTCAATGTCGAAACTCCCTGAATATCAAATACTTGCACCGCTCTTGCAGCAAAAATCCTTGCGCATTCGGCGGTTTATAGGGCGAAGATTGCAACAATCAGCCGATTCAGGCAACAGCCGAACCGGCGCAAATCCGCCAATCAAGCAAGTGTTAACCTGAATTGATCGCGGCTCTGTGCGGCTGTGCAATTGCATACCAGCGCATACCGATTGATTTTCCCCCGCGCGCTGTCTAAGAGAGCGCAAATCATCATGCCCGCGCGCTGTCATATTAGGGCGCCTATCATCAGGAGAGTGCCATGAGTGCGACAACCCCGAAGATCCGTATTGAAACCGATAGTTTCGGCCCGCTCGAGGTGCCATCCGATAAATATTGGGGCGCGCAGACCCAGCGCTCGATCATCAACTTCCCGATCGGGTGGGAGCGCCAGCCGGTGCCGATCATCCGCGCGCTGGGTGTGGTCAAACAGGCCTGCGCGCAGGCCAATAAGGAGTTGGGCACGCTGGCGCCCGAACTGGCCGATGCGATCATTGCCGCCGCCGATGAGGTGATTGCGGGCAAGTTCGACGACAACTTCCCGCTGGTGGTCTGGCAGACCGGCTCGGGCACGCAGTCGAATATGAACGCCAATGAGGTGATCTCGAACCGCGCGATTGAAATGATGGGCGGCGAGATGGGCTCGAAATCGCCGGTCCACCCCAACGACCATTGCAACATGGGCCAGTCGTCGAACGACACCTTCCCGACCGCGATGCATGTTGGCATTGCAATGCAGGCCCGCGATGTGCTGCTGCCCGGTTTGCGCAAGCTCCACGCCGCGCTCTCCGCGAAATCCGATGAGTTCAAGGACATCATCAAGATCGGCCGCACCCACACGCAAGACGCGACGCCCCTGACACTGGGACAGGAATTCGGCGGCTATGCCCATCAGGTCAAAAAGGGCATCGAGCGGGTCGAGGCCTGTCTGCCCGATATCTACGAGCTGGCGCAGGGCGGCACCGCTGTTGGCACCGGTCTGAACACGCAAAAAGGCTGGGCCGAGATGGTCGCTGCCAATATGGCCGAGATCACCGGCCTGCCGTTTGTCACCGCGCCGAATAAATTCGAGGCGCTGGCCGCTCATGATGCGATGGTGATGTTCTCGGGCGCGCTGCGCACCGTCGCCGGATCGCTCTATAAGATCGCCAATGACATCCGCTTTCTCGGCTCCGGCCCGCGCTCGGGTCTCGGTGAGTTGATCCTGCCGGAAAACGAGCCCGGCTCGTCGATCATGCCGGGCAAGGTCAACCCGACGCAGGCCGAGGCGCTGACCATGGTCTGTGCGCATGTGATGGGCAATGACGCGGCGGTCGGTTTCGCCGGCTCGCAGGGGCATTTCGAGCTCAACGTCTACAACCCGATGATGTCCTATAACGTGTTGCAATCGATGCAACTTCTGGGCGATAGCGCCAGCGCGTTTACCGACAACATGGTCTCGGGCATCGAGGCGAATACCGCGCGCATCGACCGGCTGATGAAGGAATCGCTGATGCTGGTGACCGCGCTGGCGCCGACTATCGGTTATGACAACGCCACCAAGGTTGCCAAAACCGCACATAAGAACGGCACCACCCTGCGCGAAGAGGCGATTGCGCTGGGCTTTGTCGATGGCGAGACCTTCGACCGCATCGTGCGGCCCGAGGATATGGTCGGCCCCAAGGGTTGAGATCCGTAGGGTGCGTGCTCTGCACGCACCTTAACTCAGGCAAACCATGAGGGCCGCGCCCTCCCGGGGGGAGGGTCGGGCGCGGCCCGGGCTGGCGCCCGTGCCAAACAGAGGCTCAGAGATTTGCCAGAACCTGTCGCGGCGCCCCAAACGGGCGCCGTTTTTCATCGCCTAATGCCGCGCGCTGCATTGGGTCTGACGCGCCGCCGGTTTCGGTGTATCTTGCCGTATACCGCGCGAAACCGAGCTTTGAGGACACAGAATGGCGAAAGTGATCAACCTGCGCACCCGCCGCAAACAAAACGCCCGTGACGCGGCGCGCAAAACCGGCGATGACAACGCCGCGCGCCACGGGATCAGCAAATTCGAACGTCAGACAATTGTGGCCGAAGTGGAAAAGTCCAAGCGACACATAGACTTGCACAAGATTGTTAAGAAAGAGGATGAAGCGGAATAGCCCCCGCATCAGCCATTTACAGACAGCCAACGCCTCGTTCGGACGCCCTCAAACCCCCTCGGCCACATCAATCAGCGCGGCGCCAATCCGGTCGTTGCTCTCGCAGGCTTCATGCGCGCGCCAGCCCTCCGCCAAGGGCACCTGCAGCGCCACCGGATGGCGCAAGGCCCCCGCCGCCAGCCAGCCGTTGAGCGCGGTGATCCCCTGCGCCCGCGCTTCAGGCGGCAGCAAATAGACCAGCACCATGCGCAGGGTCTGGGCGGCAAACATCATCGGGTAAAACGGCAATTGCGGCTCGGGGTCACCCATCGAGCCATACGCGGCGATGATCCCGTTTTGCTTGAGCACCTTGCGAGTCACCTCCAGATTGCCGCCGAATTCCACCTCGACAATCCGGTCAACCCCGCGCCCCTCGGTTGCCGCCAGTATCGCCTGCGCCGCATCGCCTTTGCGGTAATTGACCACCGCATCGGCACCCATGTCCAGCGCGTGCTCGGCCTTCGCACCGCCCGATGTGGTGGCGATCACCCGCCGCGCGCCGCTCAATTTTGCCATCTGGATCGCATAAGCGCCCACCGCCCCCGCGCCGCCAGTGACCAGCACGTCAAGCCCGGTCACCGGCCCGTCGGCTAAGAGGCACCGATGCGCGGTCAGCGCCGGAATGCCCAAACAGGCGCCCTCGGCATATGTCGCCGCGTCGGGCAGCGGCGCGGCTTGCTCGCTGGGTAGGGCGATATAGTCGGCGGCGGTGCCAAAGGGGCGCCCGAAGGCCGCGTTCCATAGCCAGACCCGCTCGCCAATCCGCGCCGGATCGACGCCTTTGCCCACCGCCTCGATGCGCCCCGCGCCGTCGGAATTGGGGATGATCAGCGGGAAGGGCGCCGGTCCGCGGGTGCCCTGACGGGTTTTCGCGTCCGAAGGATTGGCGCCCGAGACCGCCACACGCACCAGCACCTCACCGGCTTGCGGCTGCGGTTTCGGGCGGTCGCGCAGGTTCAAAACCTCTTGCGCGGGGCCGGTGTGATCATAGCAGAGGGCTTGCATGCTCATGGGTTTTCCTTGGATCGTCAGGGGATTAGCGGTCGAATATAAAGCGCTGGGATAGGCCCGAGTCCGCCGAGCCGCTGCCACGGCATTCGACCATCGCGGTCAGGTCATGCCCGGGGATCAGCCGTGCCAGCAGCGCATGGCCCGCCTCGGCGCGCGGCGACATTCCGGGGCGCGGCAGGGTTAATGAGGGGTCAGCGCCCTCGAACTCCATTTGCAGGGGCACGAAACCGGCGCCTGCAATGCGCGGCGCGCGCGGGCCGGGGCAGACCTCGAGCCAGGCCAGCAGCGAGGTGGCGCGCTCCAACGGCGGCTGCGCGGCGACGAAGTTGCCGGTGGAATAGATCACCGGCACCGTGCCCTGCGCGCCGGTCAGCATTTCCCACGGCTGCGGCACATGCGGATGCGTGCCGACGACGGCCATGGCGCCTGCCGCGACCAATTCGCGGGCAAGGCGCCGCTGTTGGGCGTCGGGTGTGAGCACATATTCCGGCCCCCAATGCGGCAAGACCAGCACGCCTGCGCCGCTCTCGGCCTCCTCGGCAACCAGCCGCAACAATTGCGCGCGGTCGTCATAACAGCGCAGCACCTGTCCGCGCGGATCGGCAATTCCATTGGTGCCGAAGGTGCAGGCGATCAGCGAGAGCGGCCCGGCGGCGGTGCGGATACGCTGCGCGGCAAACCGCGAGGCCCCGCCGGTCACCGCCCCGACTTGGGTCAACCCCGCACGGTCGATTGCCGCCAGCGTCGCGTCCAGCCCCGCCGCGCCGCGATCGAGCGCGTGATTGTTGGCGGTGGTGACGATATCGACACCCGCCGCGCGCAACTCGCGCAGCACGACGGGGTGATAATTGAACCGCGGATAGCCGGTATAGACCTCGTCATCGAGCGTGGGCCCGGGGTCGGCCACGCGGCGCCCGTTTTGGGTGAAACCGGCGGCAGTCGGGCCTTCGAGATTGGCAATGGTCAGATCGGCGGCCTGCAACAGCGGGGTGGCGGCGCCCCAGATCGTATCGAAGCCGCGCGCATAACCGCGCCATTGCAGCGCGCGGTGCAATAGCACATCGCCGACAATCGCCAGCGAGACCCTTGTGTCACCGCTGCAGCTATTGACCGGCGGCAGGGCACGCGGCGCGCAGACCTGCGCGGCGGCGGGGCTGGCGAGGAGCAGGAGAAGGAGGGCGAGGATGCGCATGGGGGCAGGCAAGCACGCGGGTGGCATGGGGTCAATGGATAGTGTTGAGGGCCGCGCCCGAGCCTGGGTGGGCGCTCGCACCCGCTCCACAACGTGCGGAGCTTGAAAGCATTGATCTCGGTCGAACGGCGAAGATCATCGCCAAGGCGCCCTCCCGGGGGGAGGGTCGGGCGCGGCCCGGCGTGTCCGACGGGCGGGAGGGGTGGTTAGGTGGGTCTCAAGCTGCGAAGGGTGTGAATGACGTGACTTTTGGCAAGGATGGCGGGCGTGGTGCGAATGGCATCGCTAGAGCATGTTGCAGGGAAGGCGGATGAGGCGCGGGTTCAAGCCGACGCCTTGCGGGAGCGAAATGCTCGGCTGAGAGGTGTCCAGTGCGATTGCGCGAGAGTTTCTCTTCAGCCCCACACTCAAAGCAAAGCGCGAAGGGCCGCGCCTGACCCTGGGTGGGCGCTCGTGTACTTGAAGCAGAGCGGACCGCTCAAAATTACTGATCTCGGTCGCGCGGAGAAGGTCATCGCCAAGGCGCCCTCCCGTGGGGAGGGTCGGGCGCGGCCCGTGGTTCCCACGGGCCTGAGGGGATTTGGTGGGGCTTGATGCGAGAAAGGGCGCGGTTGCGATGAGGCAAGGGCAGGGCTGCAGTGGGCGATAAGGGGCAGTAGGTGCGGATATGCAAAGGCCCGCCAGAGGGTTACTCCGGCGGGCCTATCGCGCATCAACCAGCGCTAATCTTACTGCAGTGCGGCGAGCAGCTGGCGGTTGGCGATCGTGCCTTCGGAACTCACCAGCGCCGCCAGACGGCTGTCGGACAAGAGATCCCGCAGGTCCACCGCGCGGCCGTTCACATAGGCGCGGCGGCTGATCAACCGGATGCCGTGGCTGTAATCGGCGTATTGCGCGCCATGCACCGTCGACAGGGGCTGGATCGGCGACCCGCTGCGCCGGTGCCAGCCATAGATCGCCACCCGCCCCGGATTGCGGTTGAGCCGGTTGGTCAGCACCAGATCCTTCTTGTGACCGGCGACCAATTGCCCGAGCCGCCCGTTGGCCTGACGCAACTGCCCCTCGACGGTCGCGTTATGGCGCAGGAAGTAATTGGTCGAGGCCATCTGGTTGTTGGGGGCCATCGGCGAGGGCGAGAGGCGCAGATTGGCCTGCGCATAGATCGCGTCAACCATACGGGTGGTCGGCAGCACCATGTCAAACCGCTCGGCAACGCGGGTGGCGGCGGGCAGGCCCAGCGGCACGCGCACGAAATCGCGGTCGGAGCCCACGGCCAGATAATCCGGCATCACGCAGATGGTTACGCGGGTCGGCTGGCCGTTGGGGCCGCTGCCCTCGAAACTCACCGGCACCAGATTGCGCAGATGGTCGGGGATATTGCCGGCCATGACCTCCGAGATCACCGCGCCGTCGCGACTGCTGCCCGAGACCGAGGTCAACTGCCCGATCACCTGCGAGCCGCCAGAGGCCGAGCGGCCCCGGCGGGGGATCGAACGGGTGAGGGCGGAATCGCAGGTATCGGCGCGGGCCAGCGCTTGCCGCATCGGCGGCACCTGAATGGCGGGTGCTGCGGGGGCAGGGGCCGCGGCTTCGACGGGGCGCTCGATCACCAAGGAGGCGAGGCGGGTGACCACCTCGGGGCGCGGCTGCGGCGTGCGCGAGCGGATCACAGCAAAACGCGACTCGGGGGCGGTTTCGGCCTCGAGCGCGGCCAGTGCCTGTGTCTCCGCTTCGGCTTGCAGGGCGGCGACCAACGCTTGCGGGCGCGCCACGGGCAGCAGCGAGCGGCGCGGGGCACGCAGGGCGGCGAGGCGCTCTGCGCTGTCGTCCTGCGGCGCGGCGCGGGTCAGGGTGAGTGGCGAGACAGGGGTGGCGGAGCCGCTGGCGATATCCGCGTCCAAAGCGGCGGTGACGGTGATCTCTTCGGTGATCTCTGGGGTGATCTCTGCGGTGGTTTCTGCGGGCGTGGTGGTGCCCGAGGGGCGCGGGGCGGCACCCTCGCGCTCAGCCGTAAAGGGTTCGACCCGCACCATCCGCGAGATGATCGGGGCGGGGGCGTAATCCGGCGCGGCAAAGGGCGCATCGGGAATGCCAACCAGCGAGGACATCCAGATCCGCGGCGGCGGCGCCTGGAAATCCGCCTCAACGCTGCGCGTCGCCATGTCGCCACCGGTGAGCGCGGCAATCGCCGCCATCGGGCCGCGTGTGCCTTGCGCGGGCAGCAGATAGGTCGCGCCAACCGCGAGGACCGAGACCAGACCAACACCGGCCGCAACCTGCGGGAGGCGGTTGCCAAATGCCAAATGCCGAAGCGCGACCCGCAGGGCGTGATGAGAAGAAGATGTGAATGCCATAGGACTCACATACCTGTGAAACCTTAACCCAGCAATAATTCTCTGCACTGCAGCATTGTGGATCGGCGGGCGCCCGCCGATCAAAGGTTAACGCCCCTGACGGGGCTTATCCTCAAAACCGCGTCCTTTTGAACGCAAACTCGGGCAGGTGGCAGATGATCGCCATGACTAACCCCCAGACCGGCTTGACATAAATCACGTTGCGGCGCCTCGCCTGCGCCCGCCAGATCGCCTGCGCGACCGCCTCGGGCTGGGCGGTCAGACGCGGGTTCAGATCCATGCCTTCGGTCATCCGCGTGGCGACAAATCCGGGCTTGACGGTAATCACCTGCAGGTCACTGCGCGAAAACCGGTTGCGCAGCCCCGAGAGAAAGGCGGTAAACCCGGCTTTGGCGGCGCCGTAGACGTAATTCGACGCCCGCCCGCGATCCCCCGCCACCGAGGAAATGCCGATGATCACCCCGTGGCCGCGGCTCTCGAATCGCTCGGCCAGCAGCCCGAGGATCAGCGCCGGCCCTTCGAAATTCGAGCGGATCACTTCGGCGGCGGCCTGTGGGTCGCTCTGGCTTTCCTCTTGCTCGCCCATATAGCCGACCGCGCTGAGCACCACATCGGGGAGTTCCGGCAGCGCATCGACAAACCCTGCGAAACTCTCACTCTCGAGCGCATCAAACCCATGCACCGTGGCCTGCACGTTATAGCGCAGGGCAATGTCGGTCGCCTCGGCCTCAAGGCTATCAGGATCACGCGCCGCCAGCCGCACATGATAGCCCTCACGCGCATAGCGATGGGCGCAGGCGCGGGCGATATCGGACCGCGCCCCCAGTATCAGAACAGAAGCACTCACAGGCCCAGCCTTTCACTTTGTGCCGAGGCAAACCGCCCGGCGAGGCCGCTGTCGCGGCGCATGGTGGTAAATTCCGCCCAGCGCGGATCGGTCTCGCGCAGGGTCTGCGCCGACATCCGGCTGTCCTTGGCCAGATAAAAGCGCCCGCCGTGATCAAGGGTGATCCGGTCCAGCTCGGGCAGCAGGTCAAGGCTGCGCTGGTGCATCGGGAAATCCAGCGCCAGCGTATAGCCCGCCATCGGAAACGACAGGCGGCTGTCCTGCGGACCCATCCGTTTGAGCACCGCCAGAAACGAGCCCGCGCCCGAGCGGGTGATCGCCTGCAAGATCGCGCGCAGCCCTTCGGCATGGGCCTCCAGCGGCACCACGCATTGAAACTGCATGAACCCCTTGCGCCCGTAAATTCGGTTCCAGTCGCGAATGGAATCCAGAGGATAGAAGAACGGCCCGTAAGCACTCGTCGAGAGTTCGGGCTTGCGGGCGTTGCTCCGGTAATAGACCTCATTGAACAGCCGCACCGAGGTCGGGTTCAGCGCAAATCCCGGAAAATCAAAGGGCACCCGCAGATTGCCATGCGCCGGCGTGCGGTAGGGGTGGAACCGCCGCGCGGGCGTCAGTTCCGCGCGGGTCGCATGTTCGCCGGTCATCACAATCGAGTGGCCCAGTTTCGCCCCCGTCGCCGCGCAGTCAATCCATGCCATGGAATAGGTCGCAGAATAGGTCGCTTCAAAGGCCTCCAGCGCGGCGTCCAGATCGGGTGCGGCAATGGTGCGCTGGCGGATATAGGCGCTCTCGACGGGTTTCAGCCGGATCGCGGCGCGCAGAATGACACCGGTCAGCCCCATGCCGCCAAGCGTCCAATGGAAGAGATCGGCGTTCTCCTCACGCGAGCAGCGCTGCACTTGGCCATCACCGCCCATCAGGTCGATCCAATCGACGAAGGTGCCAAAGGATCCCTCGGAATGGTGGTTCTTGCCGTGCACATCCGCCGCGATCGCCCCGCCCAGCGAGACAAACTGCGTCCCCGGTGTCACCGAGAGAAACCAGCCGCGCGGCAGGAAGGCGGCGATCACCTCGCCCAGGGTCACTCCGGCCTCGGCGACCAACTGCCCGCTGGCGGCGTCAAAACCGATCATCTTGTTGAACCGGCCCATATCGACGGTATGCGCGGCCAAGGCGCTGTCGCCATAGGCCCGCCCCATACCGCGGGCGATCAACGGCCCCTCCGCGATCAGCGCCGCCAGAGCGCGCTCATCCCGCGGGCTGCTCAGACGGGTGTCAACGCGCGGGAACCGGCCCCAGCCCGAAAGTTGCATCACATCGCCTCCGAGGTGGTAAAGACAAAGCGCCGGTCCAATTGGTATTTCACCACATAGCCGACCGCCAAGCCCAGCACCGCGCCGATCTCGCGCGCGCTATGGGTCTGGCCGACCACCCAAAAGACCGTCTCGGAGGCCCAGAAGATCGCCGTGGTCACCAGCCCCATCGCCGAATACAGCGAGAACTTGCGCGAATGGGCGCGCAAGCCGGTGGACATATCGGCAAAGATCCAGCGTTTATCCAGCGCGTATTTCACCGCCAGCCCCAGCGCGGTGCCGGTGATCATCGCCAGCGCAAACCACGCCCGCGTCTCGCCCAGCATCAGGACCAGCCGCTGCGCGCCCAGATTGGCCAGCGTGGCAATCACCGCAAATACGCTATAGCGAAAAACCAGTGAAGCGCGGCTCATAGATAACCCGCCGCCAGAAACAGCCCGACAATCAGCACAAAAGCCATGCGGCTGACGCGGTCGCGGGCGGTAAAGACCACCGGATCATCATCCATCTCGCCGCGCTGGGCCTTCAGGATCATCCGCGTGTTCCAATACAGCAGGATCAGACAGGCGACCCAGATCAGCACCGGAAAGCGGTAAAGCTGCTGCACCGTCGGCTCATTTAGATAGAGCATTAAGACCACCACCGAGGCGAACCCCGAGGCCACCGCCATCTGCGTGACCACCGCCAGATCGCCGACACGGTAGCCGCGCCCGGCGATCTCGTCGATGCCCCGATGCACCATATCGACCAGCTCTGCCTGCCGTTTCACCGCCGCCAGCGAGAAGAACAGGAACGCCGAGAAGGCCAGCAGCCAGACCGACAGGGTGATCCCCGTCGCCGCCGCCCCCGCCGCCATGCGCAGGGTGTAAAGGCTCGCCAAGGTGCAGATGTCGATGATCGGGCGGCGTTTGAGCCAGAGCGAATAGGAAATCGTCAGCAGGTAATAGACCGTCAACACCAGCAGGAACAAAGGCGCCAGCAGAAGCGCCATCGCCAGCCCCGCACAGAGCAGCACCGGCACCAGCATCATCCCGTGGCGCAGGGGCAGCGCGCCCGAGGCAAGTGGCCGGTTGCGTTTGCGCGGATGCATCCGGTCCGAGCCGAGGTCCAACAGGTCATTGAGCAGATAGACGCTGGAGGCAACAAGGCTGAAGGCGACAAAAGCCACCGTCGCCTGCCAGATTGCCAGCGGCAGTAGGTGATGCGCGGCGACCAGCGGAAAGAAGACCAAGAGGTTCTTCAGCCATTGATGGGGCCGCATGGCGCGCAATGCGGCAGGCAGCACCGATTTGGGCGGCGCCAGATGGGTTGATCCGGGATGCTGCGCCTCGACCTGTCCGCGCAGCGCTGCGTTCAGCCCGACAGTCACCGCGCCCGCCGCCTCTTGCCAGACCGGCAGATCGGCGCTGCTGTCACCGGCATAGATATAACCGCCCGCGCCAAACCGCTCGATCAGCAGCGCGGCTTTCTTGGCGCCCTTGAGGTTGGTCTCGCCGTCCGAGCCGTGGATCTCGTCAAACAGCCCCAGATGCGCGCCAATCGCATCGGCAAGGCTCTGGTCGGCGGCGGTCACCAGCGCGGTGCGCCCGCCACTGGCCCGCCACTCGCGGATATGCTCCAGAACCTCGGGCGTATAGGGCAGGGTGGCGGGATCGGGCGCGCCGCACAGCGCCATGCGTTCCTTCAGCGCCGCGCGGCCACGGGTCAGCCCCGCAACCGCCCAAAGGGGCGTGCGCCAATTGCGCGAGAATCCGGTCCAGAAACACTCATAGAGCATATCCGAGCGGATCAGCGTGCCATCAAGGTCGATCACCAGAACCGGGCGCGTATCGTCGATCTCCAGCATGGTCATGCCCGCTCTATCCTCCGCTCGGCGCAGCCCGGGTCACAACCCGCTACTGCACCGTGTTTAAAGGCACATTTGCATGCAACCCCGTGCCCGCGCAAGAGAACCACGCGGCTGGGGCAGGACTGTGGTGAAATAGGGACAATTTGCGCCATTTCGCGGGGCAAGGGCGGGCAGGGGGCAGATAGACTGCGAGGGAGACTGCGAGGGAGACTGCGAGGGAGACTGCGAGGGAGGGGGCGGAGCATGGGCGGGGAGGCCCGGAGGATAGCCATACTCGGGCCCGGATACGCACAATCGTGCCCAGACAGGCGTTTACCCAGACGGGCGCTTACCCAGACAGGCGGTTACATGAACAGACAGGCACAATCGCGCGCGCCCCAAGCCAAATTGCCGCAGATGGGACAGATTGCGCGGGGCGTGGTAATCTGACAAAAATACTCTGGTAATCCGCCAGACTCGCCCCACCAGACTCGCAATCGCCTGTCTGCCCATCCCTATAAGGTCGCGCGCGCCATGACCCAGACCCAAAGCCAATCCCCCGCCACCCAATCGCCGCTCTCGCTAACCGCGTTTTTCTCGCTCGGGTTCCGGCCGTTCTTTCTGCTCGCGGCGCTCTGGGCGGCACTGGCGATGCTCTTGTGGATCGGCGCGCTGACCGGCGTTATGGAATTGCCCACCGCTTTCGACCCAGTCTCATGGCACGCGCATGAATTCCTCTTTGGCTATCTCGGCGCGGTGATCGCGGGCTTCCTGCTCACCGCGGTGCCCAATTGGACCGGACGCCCGCCGCTACAGGGCGCCCCCCTCGCAGCGCTGGTCGGGGCATGGCTGATCGGGCGTATCGCTGTCACCACATCGCTGTTCTGGCCCGCCGTTCTGGTCGCGATTCTGGACCTGATCTTCCCCTGCGCGCTGGCCGTTCTGGTGCTGCGCGAGATCATCGCCGGTCGCAACTGGCGCAACCTGATCGTGGTCGGCATGCTGGCGCTCCTGATCCTCGGCAATCTGGCCTTCCATATCGAGGCCGCAGAGGGCGCCTTTGCCGCGCAGGGCTACGGGCTGCGGCTGGGGCTGGCGGCGGGGGTGATGATGATCGCGGTGATCGGCGGGCGGATCATTCCCGCCTTCACCCGCAACTGGCTGATGAAACGCGGCGCAGGGCGGCTGCCCACGCCGCCGATGGCAAAGTTCGACGTGCTGGCGCTGCTGGTGCTGCTACTGGCGCTGCTCGCTTGGGTGGCGTTGCCCGACCAGTCACTGACCGCCGCGGCGCTGATCCTCGCGGGGCTCTTGCATATCTGGCGGCTGATGCGCTGGGCCGGAGAGCGCACCCTCTCCGAGCCGCTGATGTGGGTGCTGCATCTGGCCTATGTCTTTGTTCCCGCAGGCGCTTTGGCCATCGGCATCGCGGGCCTCACCGGCGCCTATTCCGCCACCATCGCCGCGCAGCACCTATGGATGGCCGGTGCGCTGGGCCTGATGACGCTGGCGGTGATGACCCGCGCCTCCTTGGGCCATACCGGCCGCCCTTTGGTCGCGGGATTGGGCAGCACGCTCAGCTATCTGTTGATCCTCGCCTCGGTCGCCCTGCGCGTCGCGGTTTGGTTCGCGCCCGACGCCGCCTCCTCCCTCCATGCGCTCTCGGCGCTGTTCTGGATCGCGGGTTTCGGCCTGTTTGCGCTGCATTTCGCGCCCTTGATGCTGCGCCCGCGCCCTGCTGGCTAAGCGTCAGAACAACAACCGCGCGAAATAGCTGACCAAGGCGCGGGCGCTGTCGAACATCGAGGCCAAGAGGAACAGCACTGCAAACAGCAAGGGGTGAAAGACCTGCGGCCAGCGCTCGGCAAACGCATCAAGCCCGATGAGCCGCGCCAGCGCCACCATCGGCCGCATCAGGACCAGCGCCACGACAACGCCGATCACCGCGCCGACCAGAATATCGCTGGGGTAATGCAGCAGCAGGAACACCCGCACGAAAGCGACGATGAACAGCGCATGGATCAGCGCCACAACACCGGCCCAGCGGTTGATCAGGAAGAAACAGGTCACCAGCGCGCCGAAAAACACCGCATGATCGCTGGGAAAGGACGACCATTCGGCCAACCCGCTGGCATCGGGGGTGGCCGAGAGATGCAGCTCAAGCTCCTCGGCATAGAGGGGCCTGATCCGGTAGGGAAACAGCATATTGGTGCCGCGCCCGAGGAAAATCGCCACGATTCCGATCGCCAAAAGCGCGATCAGCCGCAGCCGCGCTTCGACCTGTTCAGGGCGCGGGAGAAACCACAGATAGCTGAAGATCATCGCAATCGGCACGCCTTTGATCAGCGGATTGTCCGAGATCACGGTGATAAATGCGTTGAATGCCTCGGATCTGGCGGCGATCCCGTCCAGCCAAAGCAGAATTGCTTCATCCATGCTGCTCATTCCTTCTGCCGTTGCGCTTCTGTCTCTCCTTTGTGGCCTTGCGACCGCTGTCCCGCGCCTATTGCGCGCTCAAGCTGCACAGTATGCAAAGAATTTGTGGCAATTTGGCGGCGTTTTCCACCGCTTCGATCCCCCACGCCCGCTAACGCGCCGCGCAGAGCCAAGCTCGCCGACGTTCTTCGCCCATCCAGCGCCATCCACGGCATTAGGTTTTGACAAAAGGCGCCGGTTGCTTAGGCTCGACATGTAACACTTGGCGATGCGCGCGGCATCCGCGCACAGCACCGGGTCAGTTCACGGGCACTATAGGAGGATTTAGATGACCGATATGAATAAGAAACAGGGCGGAACAGGCTCGACCACGGGCACCGGCGCACCGGCGGTAAGCGACCGCAACTCTCTGACCGTGGGCCCCGATGGCCCGATCCTGCTGCATGACGTGCATTTCCTCGAGCAGATGGCCCATTTCAACCGCGAGAAAGTGCCCGAGCGCCAGCCCCACGCCAAAGGTTCGGGCGCGTTCGGCACTTTCGAGACCACCCATGATGTCTCGGCCTATACCAAGGCGGCGCTGTTCCAAAAGGGCGCGACCACCGAGATGCTGGCGCGCTTCTCCACCGTCGCCGGCGAGATGGGCAGCCCCGATACATGGCGCGATGTGCGCGGCTTCTCGCTGAAATTCTACACCGATGAGGGGAATTACGATCTCGTCGGCAATAACACCCCGATTTTCTTTGTCCGTGATCCGATGAAATTCCCGCATTTCATCCGCAGCCAGAAACGCCTGCCGGACTCTGGTCTGCGCGACAATCATATGCAGTGGGATTTCTGGACCAATAACCCCGAATCCGCGCATCAGGTCACCTATCTGATGGGCGTGCGCGGGTTGCCCCGCACATGGCGGCATATGAACGGCTACGGCTCGCACACCTATATGTGGGTGAACGAGGCGGGGGAGCGTTTCTGGGTGAAATACCATTTCCACACCCATCAGGGGATGGAGTTCTTCACCAATGAAGAGGCCGGTGCGATGGCCGGTGCCGACGCCGATTTCCACCGCCGCGACCTGTTTGACGCGATTGCCCGTGGCGAGCATCCGGCCTGGACGATGTCGGTGCAGGTGATGCCCTATGAAGAGGGGAAAACCTATCATATCAACCCCTTCGATCTGACCAAAACCTGGCCGCATGCGGATTATCCGCTGATCGAAGTCGGCAATATGACCCTGAACCGCAACCCCGAGAACTTCTTTGCCCAGATCGAGCAGGCAGCCTTCTCGCCGGGGAATACGGTGCCGGGAATTGGCCTCTCGCCGGATAAAATGCTGCTTGGCCGCGCCTTTGCCTATAATGATGCGCAGCGCAACCGGATCGGCACCAACTTCCACCAGCTGCCGGTGAACCAGCCGAAAGTGCCGGTGAACACCTATATGTTCGACGGGCAGATGGCCTATCACCACAGCGGCAGCGCGCCGGTGCATGCCACCAATAGCGGCGGGCGCAGCTGGTCCGACGAGACCGGCGCGGTGCATGACGGCTGGGAGGCGGACGGCGATTTCGTGCGCAGCGCCTATACGTTGCGGCCGGGTGATGACGACTTCTCGCAGCCGGGCAAACTGGTGCGCGAGGTGTTCAATGACGACGAGCGCCGCCAGTTGGTCGAAACGGTCAGCGGCGCGCTGCTCGGCGGGGTGCGCTCTCCGGTGCTTGAGCGGGCCTTCGAGTATTGGAAGAGCGTCGACACCGAGATCGGCCAGCGCATCGAAGACGCGGTGCGTGCGGGGCAGGCGGGCTAAGCCCAGCGTTCCGGGATGAACACAGACGCCGGCCCTCACAAGGGGCCGGCGTTTCAAATGTCTGTTTCGCCCGTGGGAACCACGGGCCGCGCCCGACCCTCCCCCCGGGAGGGCGCATCGGCGATGTCTTTCACCGCACACCCGACATCAGTGCTTTTGAGCGCCCGCGTTGTGGAGCGGGTGCGCGCGCCCACCCAGGGTCGGGCGCGTCCCTTCGTTCATTGTTGCAGTCGTCTTGCGACAGGTGGACTTCCAACGCAGGGGCCGTAAGGGCTTCACCTCCAATTACCCTCTTGGCCCGGCGGCACCACGGGCCGCGCCCGACCCTCCCCATGGGAGGGCGCCTCGGTGATGATGGGTGGGGCTCGAACGTCGTGGATGCTTTGCAGTGCGGCGCGTTGTGCTGAGTTCAGCGCGCCCACCCAGGGTCGGGCGCGTCCCTTATCGCCTCACTTTGAGTGGGGTGTGAGGATACCCTTAGCAAATGCCCCTGAAAATCTCAGCGGAGCATGTCCCAACAGCAGGGCCCGTGGCCACCACAGGCCGCGCCCGACCCTCCCCATGGGAGGGCGCATCGGTGATGATGGGTGGGGCTCGAACGTCGTGGATGCTTTGCAGTGCGGCGCGTTGTGGTGAGTTCAGCGCGCCCACCCAGGGTCGGGCGCGGCCCTTTGTGTTTTGCTCGTAGGGATGGGGAAGCGGGGCGGGGCGAAGCACCGTAAGAACTCTCAGCGCTATGAACCCCACATAGGGGCGGCAGGGCGGGTTAGCGGTAAAAAACTGGCCCTTCTGCCGTATTCCACCGCGGACCGCCGGAAAAAACGCAGCACGTTCCGCCACGAAACCCGCGCGATATCCGGCATTAATCCTCCACCGGAAACCCACAAAAACCGCCCCTCTCCGTCACCTCTAAAACCAAAAACCCGCTGACATATCAATCACCTGTGCTTATGCCAAACCCGCATCTCTCCACGCGCCCGCAAGCAACTCACCACATAAACCACCGGAAAAACTCAAAAAATCACGTGATCACCCTGAAATAATTTTATGGAACCCATCTTGACCATTTTTTATATCACGTAATATTGAGTGGAGATTAGACCTGCTGCCTTGGGAGGCATGGCAAGCGATCGAATTCGTCTTAGTGAAGGAAATTGCCGTGAGAATGACAAAACTGCTGGGCTCAACGATTTTGTTGGCCGCGACGACTGTGGCATTCGGTGCCGCCGCGCAAACCCGCGTCGCGCCGATCGAGATTTACACCACCACCCAGTCTTATGACCCGATCCGCTATGAGAGCGCCTATATCATCGCCGACGCATGGCGCGATCTGGGGCTGGAGGTCGAGGTCCGGCCGATGGAGTTCAGCACCCTGCTGGACCGTTTCTATACCGAGCAGGATTTTGACGCGACGGTGCTGGGCTGGTCGGGCCGCACCGACCGTCTCGATCCGCAGTTCTTCCTCGGCACCCTCGACAGCCGTCAGGCCGATCCGGGCGCGAACAACCCCGGCGGCTATGCCAACGCCGACTATGACGCGCTGTTTGACGCGCAGTCGGGCGAGTTCAACATCGAGGCCCGCCGCGACATCGTCCATGAGATGCAGGATCTCTACAAAGGCGACGCACCGATGGCGGTGCTGTTCCACCGCGACGAGGTGGTCGGCTATAACCACACCACCTTCACCAATCTGAACGCGATGGCGGGTGAGGGGCTCTATTCCGAGTGGGTGCCGATGGAAGCCCAGCCTCTGGGCGAGCGCGCGACCCTGCGCATCGGTGGCCCGCAGGAGCCCGACAACCTCAACCCCTTGGCCTCGACCAGCGTTTGGGGCTGGAAGTGGATGCGGATGTATTACGACCGCCTCGTGCGCCTCTCGCCCGACGTCGAGCCGGTGCCGTGGGCGGCCGCTTCGGTGGATGCCGTGGATGAGGTGACGATTGATGTCACCCTGCGCGAAGGGATGAATTTCCACGATGGTAAGCCGGTAACGGCGGAAGACGTGGCCTTCACCTTTAACTATTATATGGGCTCCGATTACAGCTATTTTAACGCCTATCTGGCGCCGCTCGCATCGGTCGAGGTCACCGGTGATCTCAGCGTCCGCTTCAATCTGACCGAGCCCTCGGCGCCCTTTGCGACGATCACGCTCAGCCAGATCCCGATCCTGCCCAAGCACCTCTGGGAAGGCATCGAGAACCCCGAGGAACTGACGCCTGAGCAGATCCCGACCGTCGGCTCCGGCCCCTTTGTCTATGAGCGCTACGACCGCGGCGAATATATGTCGCTGCGCGCAAATGACGCGCATTTCTACAAGGAAAACATCGGTGTAGACGGTGTTGAGTTTGTCATCTACGCCGATGCCGAGGGTGTGTTTACCGGCCTTCAGACCGGCCAGATCGACATGACCGCTTGGCGTATGGAGCCGGGGCAGATCCCGCTGGCCGAGGGCAACGAGAATATCACCGTGGTCTCGGTGCCGGACTTTGGCTACTTCCACATCACCTATAACACCCGTCGCGAACCCTTTGACGACCGTGCCGCGCGCCGTGCGCTGACCATGGCGATGGACCGCGAGCGGATGGTGAACGTGCTGCTTGACGGGCGCGGCGAAGTCGGCGGCTCGGTGGTGGCTCCGGTTAACGCATATTGGCACAACCCCTTTGTCGAGCGTTTCGAGTATGACATGGCAGCCGCCCGCGCCGAACTCGAGGCCGCAGGCTATAGCTGGGACAGCGATGGCCGCTTGCAGCGCTAACCCGACATAACCCCTATGCCCTGCCGCAGCACACCGCTGCGGCAGGGTCTTTTTTTAGCCGGCTCTGCGCGATTTGCGCGGGCCAAGCCGTCAGAAGGATCAGGCATGTCCCGCCGCAACTATCTGATCAAACGCGTGGTGCAGGCGCTTTTCTCGCTTTGGATCATCGCCACGATTTTGTTTTTCCTGTTCCGCATGGGTCTGCCCGATCCGACCGCGGCGCTGATCACCGAAGGGTTGAACGCCGAACAACGCGCGCTGATCCGCGCCCAGTTCGGTCTCGAAGACCCTTTGTGGAAACAATATATGTTGTTTCTCACCAATGCGCTGCAGGGTGAATTCGGCACTTCCTTCAGCTACCGCGCGCCGGTCGCCGAGATCGTCTGGGAGCGGCTGGGCAACACGATGATCCTGATGGTCGCGGCGATCACGCTGGCCTATGCGATCGGCGTGCCCTTGGGCGCGTGGCTGTCGTGGCGGCGGGGCTCGCTGGCCGATACGCTGGGGATTTTCGTCGGGCTGATGTTCCGCTCGGCGCCGATGTTCTGGACCGGCATGATCGCGATTCTGATTTTCGGGGTCAGTTTTGCGCTGTTCCCGACCTCGGGCATGCGGACCTTGCCTTATGACGCGACGGGGTTTTTCGACAAAATCCTGACGCTGGATTTCCTCTGGCACGCCATTCTGCCGGTGCTGGTGGTGGCGCTTTACTACCTCGGTTCGCCGCTCCTGATCATGCGCAACACCATGCTTGAGGTCTACGGCGAGGATTTCATCGAGATGGCCCGCGCCAAGGGTCTGCCCGAGCGCGACATCCTTTATAAACACGCCGCGCGCAACGCGCTCTTGCCGGTGGTCACGCAACTCGCGGTGACGATTGGTCTGGCCGCAGGCGGGCAGGTGGTGGTCGAGGTGGTGTTCTCTTGGCCCGGTCTGGGCCGCGAGATCCTCAACGCCGTGCGCACCTCGGATTTCCCGCTCGCGCAGGCCAGTTTCCTGATCATGGCCGCATTTGTGATCACACTTAATCTGCTGGTCGATTTTCTCTATTCCACACTTGATCCAAGGGTGAGTTTCCGATGACCCTGCCTCCTTTTCTACGCGCGGCCCTTGCGCCGCTGCGGTTGATGATGCGCGACCGGCTGGCCGTAGCCGGCCTCTGCGTGCTCAGCCTGATCATCGCTATGGCGCTGTTCGCGCCGCTCCTCTCGCCGCATGACCCGCGCCATATCAACGAGGTCGAAGACGGCTCGGTGCTGGTGCAAACCCCCGAGGGCTGGGTGCTGGGCGAGAGCCTCGGCGCGGTGGCGCTCAATGATGCGGCGCATTTTGGGGCGGATATCGGGGCGCAATCGCTGATCGTGGGCCGCGAGGGCACGATCTGGGCGCGCGAAAGCGGCCATTGGGCGCGGCTTGACGGCGGCACCGTGGCGGATCTGAACGCGGTGGATTTCAGCCCCGAGGGCACCGCCTTGATCGCCGGTGCCGATGGGCTGATCCTGCTGCGTGACGGCGACAAATGGACCGAGATCAAGGCCGAGAATGCCGATCTGCGCGGCGCGGCATGGCTCTCGGCAGGTGACGCGCTGATTGTCGGCGATAATGAAGATATCTGGCGGTTGGACGCCGAAACCGCGCTGATCACCCGCATCAACAGTCCCGTGGGCCGCGGGTTCTCGCTGCGCAGCGTGGCGCTGGACGCGGATGGCACGGCGCTGATCGTCGGTGAGCGCGGCTTGGCGATCCGCTTTGATCCGCAGAGCGGCAGCACCGCGCTGGAACGCCTCGGCTCCAGCCGCGACCTGAACCATATCCACATCACAACGGGCGGCACCGCGCTGGTCACCGGCGAACGCGGCACGCTGTTGCGCCGCGCCGCCGCTGATGCCGCATGGGTCACTGATCCCGCCCCCGACACCCGCGCCCTGCGCGCCGGTTATATCGACGATACCGGCACCGCGATTGCGGTGGGCCGCAACGGGATCATCATGGAGTGGGACGGCGCCGAATGGCTGCTCTCGCCCACCGAGAGCGAGCGCCATCTGCGCGCGCTGCTGGTCGTCGGCGAGGACCGGCTGGCTCTTGGCTCCGACCGTTTCGTCACCCGCCTCGCGCCGCCCTCGCGTGAGCATTGGTTCGGCACCGACCATCTGGGCCGCGACCTGTTCAGCCAGAACATGCACGGCAGCCAGATTGCGCTCTTGGTCGGGTTTCTCGGCGCCGCGCTGGTGGTCCTGATCGGCACCAACGTGGGCCTCGTCGCGGGGTATTTCCGGGGCCGGACCGAGACCATCCTGATGCGCACCGTCGATATCATGTATGGCATCCCCTTCGAGCCTTTCGCGCTGATCCTAGTGCTTCTGTTCCAGCCCAGCCTGATGATCGTCATTCTCGCGGTTTCCTTGCTGACATGGCGCACCGTCGCGCGGCTGATCCGCTCGCAAGTGCTGACCCTGCGCGAACGCCCCTTTGTCAAAGCCGCCCGCGTCGCGGGCGCGTCCGACCTGCGGATCATGTATCTGCACATCTTCCCCAATGTGCTGCCGCTGGTGTTTCTGGAACTGGCGATCATCGTCGGCGTCTCGATCATCGCCGAGGCGACGCTCAGTTTCCTCGGGCTCGGGCCACCCCAATCGATCTCATGGGGCGGTATCCTGCATGACGCGCGGCTCTCGGGCGCATGGCGCACCGCATGGTGGTGGAACCTGCCGCCGGGCATATTGATCATGACCACCGTGCTGTCGGTGTTCTTTATTTCGCGGTCGCTGGAAGTGGTCGCCAATCCAAGACTGAGGGCGCGGGAATGAGCGATATGACCCAGAAAACCCTGCTCGATGTGCGCGATCTGGCGATCCATTACCGCACCGGCGCCGGACCTGTTCAGGCGGTGGACGGGATCAATTTCTCCATCGCCCCCGGCGAGGCGCTGGGGCTGGTCGGCGAATCCGGTTGCGGCAAAACCACCGCCGCCAAGGCGATGCTGAAACTGCTGCCGCCCAATGGCGAGATCCCGCGCGGGCAGATTGATTTCGCCGGTCGCGATCTGGTGCCGCTGAAGGGCGAGGACATGCGCCGCGTCCGCTGGAAAGAGATCGCCTGGATCTCGCAGGCGGCGATGAACGCGCTGGATCCGGTCTACCGCGTCGGCGACCAGATCCTCGAGGCGATGCAGGCGCATATCAAGATCGACAAAGCCGAAGGCTGGGCGCAGGCCGAAGACCTGTTCCGCGCCGTCGGTCTCGATCCCTCGCGGCTGCATGCCTATCCGCATGAGATGTCGGGCGGGATGAAGCAGCGCGCGGTGATCGCCATGGCGATGGCCCTGCAACCGCAGCTTCTGATCGCTGATGAGCCGACGACGGCGCTGGATGTGGTGACACAGGCGCAGATCCTCTCGCGGCTGGCGAAACTGCGCCGTGAGCGGGGCATGGCGCTCCTGTTCATCACCCATGACATTTCCGTCGTGGTGCAGACCTGCGACCGCGTGGCGGTGATGTATGGCGGCAAAATCATGGAAACGGGGCCGGTGCGCGAGGTCTTCGGCCAGCCCTTCCACCCCTATACAATGGGCCTCACCAACGCCTTCCCGACGCTGGAGGGCGCGCAGCGTGAGCTGATCTCGATCCCCGGCACGCCGCCGGACCTGCTGAACCCGCCGACAGGCTGCCGCTTTGCCGAGCGTTGTCCCTTCGCCACTGACCTGTGTCGCGCTGAAGAGCCCGCGCAGCATGAGGTCGGGCCGGGCCGCTATGCCGCCTGCCATTACCCCGAGCGCGTCGAGGAGTTCCGCAAGATCGCCGCCACCAATGAGGCTTGGGCCGAGGTCGGCCACCGGCTCAATGAGGAGGTGATCTCGGTCACCCGCCGCGAGGTCGAGGCCAAGGACGCCGTGCTTCAGGTCGATGATTTGGTCAAACACTTCCCCGTCCCCGGCGGGTTCTTTGGCAGATCCGACGACAAGGTCCACGCCGTCGACGGCATCGACCTGACCCTGCGCCAAGGCGAAATCCTTGGCATTGCGGGCGAATCCGGCTCGGGCAAGACCACCACCGGCGAGATGCTGGTGCGGTTGCAAGACCCGACCGCGGGGCGCATTGTCTCCGAGGGCGAGGATATCGCGCCGCTCAAAGGCGCGGGGCTCAAAGCCTTCCGCCGCCGCGCGCAGATGGTGTTCCAAGACCCTTACCAGACCCTCAACCCGCGGTTCACCATCCGCGATATCGTCGGCGAACCCCTGACCATTCACGGGCTCGCCAAGGGTGAGGACCGCCGCCTGCAGGTGGTCAAAGCGCTGGAACGGGCCGGGCTGAAACCCGCCGTCACCTATCTTGACCGTTTCCCGCATGAACTCTCGGGCGGGCAGCGCCAGCGCGTCGCCATCGCCCGCGCGATTGTGCTGGAACCACGGTTTATCGTCGCCGATGAGCCGGTCTCGATGCTTGATGTGTCGATCCGCGCCGGGGTGCTGAACCTGATGCGCCAGTTCCGCGACGAAATGGGGATTTCCTTTGTCTACGTCAGCCATGACCTGCCGACGATCCGCTATGTCGCGGACCGCACGGCGATCATGTATCTGGGCGAGATTGTCGAGGTTGGCCCCACGGAAAAGGTGATCACCGAGCGCCGCCACCCCTATACGCAGCTGCTGCTCGACGCCTCGCCCGAGCCTGATCCGGCGGTGGAGAAACCGCCCTTGGATTCGGCGGGCGAGATCCCCTCGGCGATCGACATTCCCAACGGCTGCCGCTTTCACAACCGCTGCCCCTTGGCGACGGTGGATTGCGGCTGGGAGGGGCGCGACGTGATCGCCGCGCTCTCGGACTGGGAGTTGTCCGGCCATGACCGCGCGGCTCTCGGCACGCCAAAACGCGACGGGTTGTCCCTGCGTATCCCCGCACCGCAAGGCGTGCAGGCGGCGCGCGAGCAGCTAACACAGGTGATGGCGCAGCGGCCCGCCTCCCTCACCGAGGCCGCGCAGATCACCGATACGGGCAACGCCCTGCATCTCGCCTTCGCCGCCCACCCCCCGCCCAAACGCCGCAAGATCGACGACGGGCATGAGGTCGCTTGCCTCCTCTATCCCGAGGCATAACCAACACCCCCGGGCCGCGCCAATCCACGCGGCCCGAGGGTAGATACACGGCCACCACCTGCGCCGCACCGGTGACGCAGGTGCATGTTCAGGCTGAGCTGCCAGACCTCAGATCACCCAGCCCAGACAGCGAAACCGCCCCGCGCCAGCAGACGCGGGGCCATTGGTCTCAGAATGGGGCAATCTGTTGCTCCCATGTGCCATCCACCACCCTGTCGATCGACACCATCTCGGGCATCGCGTGATTGTCGACAAATGTCTGCTCGGTATAGGTGGTGAAATCATTGTGGCCGCTGGCCCGCGCCGCCGCGACAAAGCTGTCCGAGGTCAGATCCTCACCCGCCCCGCGCAACGCGCTCAGGAACCAGTTGGTGTAGGAATAGGCGTTGGCGGCGTTTTCATCGGGCATCGTGCCGTAAGCCTCCTGATAGGCGCTGATGAAGGCCTGCGCCTCGGCGTTCGAGGTCTCGGCGCCGTGCAATTGCCAGCCGCCGATGCCGTAGAGCCCTTCGGTATCCGCGCCGCCCAATTGCGCAACCATGGTGCTGCGACCGGGGATCGCGCAGAGCACTTTGACATCCCAATCGAGCTTTTTGACCTCGGCCATCACCGCCACGGTCTCGCGAATGATGGTGCCGGCGATGATCAGATCGACGCCCGCCGCGCGCATCCGTGCGACCTGCGAGGAAAAGTCGATCTCGCCGGGGCGGTAGGCGGCTTCTTCGGCGGTGCTCATACCCAGCGACTCGAGCGCCGGATTGACGCCCGCGCGGATCAGATCGCCGTAGGGGCCCTCCATATAGATCACGCCGGGCCGCTCGACGCCCCATTCGGGGATCACCCGCTCGAGCGCGCGCTGGGTGGTGGTGTTATAGTTCTGCACGGTGGTGAACAGGAGCGGCGAATTGCCCGAGACCTGATGCATCACCGCCGAGGCCGCCCAAGGCGCGAAAACCACCACGCCGGCGCCGGTGGCCAGCCCCATGGTCGCGGCATTGGGGCCCGAGCCAAAGCTGTTGTGCAGCGCAAAAACCTCATCCGAGCGGATCAGTTTTTGCACCGCGCGCACCGCCTGTTGCGGCTGGCCGGCGTTATCCTCGACGATCATATTGATCTGGCGCCCGTGCACGCCGCCCGCGGCATTGGCCTGTCCAAAGGCCAGTTCGGTGGCATTGCGCAGCATCGGCATGCTCGAGGCGGTCGGGCCGCTGAGATCCAGATGCATGCCGATATTGATCGCATCGGCGGATACTCCGGCAGCGCGGGCCGCGCGCAGCCCGCTGCCCATTGCCAGCGCCGCAGCGCCGGTGGCCAGCATTTGACGACGGTTCATAGTCATAGCGTCCTCCCTTTATGGACTTGGTTAGATGGTGGCTTCGGCATGGTCCGGCGGCGCCTCCACTCGCCTTTGGGTGCCATACATGCCGTCGATCAGCGCCGCGTATTTCTGCGCGATCACCTTGCGTTTCAGCTTCATCGTCGGGGTCAGCTCTTCGTCCTCGGCGGTCAGAAGCTGGTCGATAATGCAAAAGTCCTTGATCTGTTCGACGCGGGCCAGACGCGGATTGACCACGTCGATCTCGCTTTGGATCAGCGCGACAACCTCGGGGGCGCGGGTCAGGCTGGCGAAATCGGTGTAGGGGATTGCCTGATCCTGCGCGTAGCGCGCCACCTGTTCGAGGTCGATCATCACCAGCGCGGTGATGTAGCGTTTGCCCTCGCCGATCACCACCGCATCGGTGATATAGGGGCTGAATTTGAGCTGGCTCTCGATCTGGGTGGGCGCGATATTCTTGCCCGCGCGGGTGATGATGATGTCCTTGATCCGGTCACGCAGCGCCAGATAGCCCTCATCGCTGATCTCGCCGCAATCGCCGGTGTGTAGCCAGCCCTCGGCGCTGATCGTCTCGGCGGTTTTCTCGGGCGCGTTCCAGTATCCGGCAAAAACATTGGCGCCGCGAATGAGGATTTCATTCTCCGGCCCGATGCGGATTTCGGTGTCTTTGGCGGGCAGACCAGCCCAGCCAAGCCGGATGCCGCCGCGCGGTGTGGCGGTGGCGAAACCGGCGGTCTCGGTCATCCCGAAGGCCTCGCGCAGTTCCACCCCGATGGCCAGAAACCAGCGGATCAGATCGGGCGGCACCGGTGCGGCGCCGGTCAGCGCGCTGCGGCAGTTTTGCAGCCCCAGAAACACCCGCACATTGCGAAACGCCAGCCAGTTGAGCAGCCGCGACAGCGGCCCGACGCGCGGCGGTTTGCGCCCCGCCAGCCGCGCTTCGACCGAGGCGCGACCGGTCTCGAGCGCACGGCGGTAGATAAAGCGCGCCGGTGCAATCGCGTCGCGCAGATAGAGTTCGATCTCGCTGTGCATCTTTTCCCAAAACCGCGGCGGCGCGAAGACCACATGCGGCGCGATCTCGCGCAGGTCATTGGGCACGGTGCCCGAGTTCTCGGGGAAATGCACAATCAACCCCAGTGCCAGCGGGTTGAACACCGAGGCCATGCGTTCGGCGATATGGCACAAAGGCAGGAACGAGAGGGATTTCTCGCCGGGTTTGGCGTCGAGATATTCCTCGGCCTTGTTCATCTGGAAGATCGCATTGGCGTTCGAGATCATCGCCCCTTTGGGCGCGCCGGTGGTGCCCGAGGTATAGACCAGAAACGCCAGATCACCGGATTTGCCCGCGTCAATCGTGGCCTCGAAATCCTGCGCCTGGGTGCTGGCCAGATCGTCGCCCTGGGCGATGAAATCGTCGAAAAACCCGACCTGCGGGTCGTCCAACGCGCGCAGACCCTCGCGCTCGATCACCAGAATACGCGAAAGATCGGGGCATTCGGCGCGCACTTCCAGCGCCTTTTCCAATTGTTCCTGATTTTCCACCACCAGCAGGCGGCAGCCAGAATCCTGCAGGATATAGCGCAATTGCTCGGGCGAGGCGGTGGGGTAGATGCCGTTGCCGACCACGCCCATACATTGCGCGCCGACATCGGCAATCAGCCACTCGGGGCGGTTCTCGGCCAAGACCGCGATGATCTCGCCGCGCTCGACACCCAAGGCGCGCAAAGCCAGCCCGAAGGCGCGGGCGCGGTGGTAATAGTCTTGCCACGTCAGGGTTTGCCAGAGCCCGCGCAGCTTGTGGCGCAGGGCCGGACGGTCGGGCCAGTCCGTGGCGCGCTGGCGCAGCACCCGCGCGGGCGTCTCATGGCCCAAAAAGCGGATCACTGGCTTGGGACTCTCGGACATAGATCTCTCTGGCATCGTCATCTCCAGGTTTTCCGCCGCTTCCAGCGTTGCGCGGTGCCCGACAGGCCATAGCCGCCGCCGCCGCCCAGATAGGCCTCGCGGATGTCTTCTTTGCGGGTGAGCGCCGCGCAGCTGTCGGCGGCGACAATGCGGCCCAACTCCATGATGTAGCCGTCATCCCCATGCGCCAGCGCCACCGCGGCGTTTTGCTCGACGACCAGAACCGCGGTGCCGGTTTCGTCGCGGATGCGGCGGATGATGCCGAAGATTTCGGTGGTGAGCATCGGCGAGAGGCCAAGGCTGGGCTCATCGAGCATCAAGAGTTTCGGCGCCGAGAGATAGGCGCGGGCAATGGCGACCATCTGCTGCTCGCCGCCCGAGAGCAGCCCCGCGTGCTGGCTGTCGCGCTCCTTGAGCCGCGGGAACCATTCCTGCACCCGCGCGATATCCCGCGCCACCGCGTCGCGGTCCTTGCGGGCATAGGCGCCCATCATCAGATTGTCGCGCACGCTGAGAAACGGGTAGACATGCCGCCCCTCGGGCACCAGCACCAGCCCGCGCCGCGCGACTTCGTCGGCATCGAGCCCCTGCACCTCGGCGCCTTGGAACAGCGCCTTGCCCTTGAACGGGTCGATCACCCCTGCAAGCGTGTTCAGCAGCGTGGTTTTGCCCGCGCCATTGGCGCCCAGCACCGCCACAATCCGGCCCTCGGCAACGCTCAGATTGACGCCTTTCATCGCGGCAATCGGCCCATACCATGTTTCGAGGTTCTGCACGTCCAGCATCATCAAGCCCCCAAATACGCGCTGATCACATCGGGATGCGCCTGCACTTCGGCGGCGGTGCCCTGCGCCAGCACGCGGCCCTGCGCCATGCAGATCACCCGGTCGGCGACGGCATTGACCAGCGCCATATCGTGTTCGATCATCACCACGGTGATGCCCAGATCGCTGCGGATATCGTCGATCCAGAAGGCCAGATCGCGGCTTTCCTCGGGGTTGAGGCCGGAGGCGGGCTCATCGAGAAACAGGATCTCGGGCTCGGCGCAGAGCGCGCGGCCCAGTTCGACAACCTTGCGCACGCCGTAGGGCAGACCGGCGACCGGCGCGTTGCGCCATGGCGAGAGGTCAAGAAATTCGATCACCTCTTCGACGCGGGCGCGGTGGGCCTCTTCGCGCCGGGTGAGCGCAGGCGTGCGCAGGACCTGCTGCCACCACGCCCCCGCACCGAACCGGTGGCGGCCAAGCAGCAGATTGTCGAGCACGCTGGCGGCGTCAAACAGCTCGATGTTCTGGAAGGTGCGCGCGATGCCCAGATGGGCGATGCGGGCGCGGGGCAGGCGGGCAATATCCTCGCCCTTGAACAGGATGCTGCCACGGCTTGCGTCAAACACCCGCGTGACCAGATTGAGCATCGAGGTTTTACCCGCGCCATTCGGCCCGATCACCGCCAGCACCTCGCCGGAATTCACCGAGATCGACAGATCCGAGATCGCCGCCAACCCGCCGAAATGCAGCGCAACCTTGTCGATCTCGAGTAAAGGCGTGGCGGAACTCATCTGTTACGCTCCGATTTCATATAGGTTTTCTGGCGGCGGAACATGTCGCGGCGATAGAGCGGGAAGCTCTCGATCAGCGCGCGCAGCTTCAACCAGCGTCCGTTGAGACCGGTGGGCTCAAAGAGCACAAACAGCGCCAGCACCAGCCCCGCGACAAAGATTTCCAAGCCGGTTTGTCGTGCCATCGCCGCCGGCAGCAGAGATTTGAGCGCCGCAACCGCATTGGGCAGCAGGCTGATCAAGACCGCGCCGAGGATCGCGCCGCGCAGGCTGCCGATGCCGCCGATCACCACCATCAGCACCAGATCAAGCGACAAGAGCAGGGTGAAAGCGTCCGGCGTCAGATAGCCGATGTGGTGCGCCATCAACCCGCCCGCAAGGCCGGTGATCCCCGCCGAGAGGCCGAAAGCGCCGACCTTCACGCGGTTGACCTCGATGCCCAGAGCATAGGCCGCGGCCTCGGAATCGCGCACGCCGGTGAAGGCGCGGCCAATGCCAGAGCGCATCAGATTGGCCAGCGCCAAGAGTACCAGCGCGGCGACAAACAGGCAGACGTAGTAGAACACCCGCGGCGAGCCCAGCGACAGGCCGAGGAGTTGCGGCGTCTCGACCATCATCCCCATGTAGCCGCCGGTGACCCCGCGCCACATGCCGATGATCTGCTCGACGACAATCGCAAAAGCCAGCGTGACCATCGCCAGATAAAGCCCCGAGACGCGGATCGCCGGAATGCCGACCACCAGCCCCGCCGCCGCCGAAATCAGCGCCGCAAGGGGCAGGGAGGCGGCAAAGGGCACGCCCTGCGCCATCAGCCACGCATGGGCATAGGCGCCGATCGCCACGAATGACGCATGACCGAGGCTGACCTGTCCGGTAAAGCCGGTGAGCGCCATCAGCCCCATGGAGGCGATGCAGAGGATGAACACATAGCCCAATTCGCCGACCAGATAGGTCGAGGCGAGCATCGGCAGCGCCAGCAGCGCCGCCGCCAGCAGCCCGTAGGACAGCCAGTCGCTGCGGTGTCTGAGCAGCGCAAACCCCTGCCGGTAGCGGGTGTGATAGTCAAACCGCATGTTAAACTCTCCGTCCGTGGGCGTCGCCCAGAATGCCGCGCGGGCGCAGGATCAGGACCACGATCAGCACCAGATAGGGCGCGATATCGCGCGAGCCGTCGGGCAGATAAACGCCCGCATATTGCTCGATCAGCCCGATCAGAATGCCGCCGATCAGCGCGCCGGGCAGGCTGCCGAAACCGCCCAACACAATCGCCGCCAGCGCCTTGAGGGTGATCAGCCAGAGCGAGGTATCGACCAGCGACAGGGGCGCCAGAAACATCCCCGCAATCGCCGCGGTGACACCGGCCAGCGCCCAGACCAAGGAATTCAGCCGTTTGACCCGCACCCCGTTGAGATGCGCGGCCAATTGGTTCTGGCTGGCCGCCTGCATCGCCACGCCCAACCGCGTGTGCCGAAAGAACAGCCAGAGCGCAGCGGCGATACCCAGCGACACACCCATGATCACCAGCGACAGGTTGCCGATGGCGACGCCGCCCAACTCGCTGGTCTGTCCGGTCCAGGGCGTGTCATAGCTTTGCGACTCAGGCCCGAACCCCATGCTGACCGCGCCGCGGATCATAAAGGCCATGGCGATGGTCAGCATCACACCGGCGAATTGCGGCTGTCCGGCAATCCGGCGCACGATCACCGCGTCGAGCCCGTAGGCAATGACCCCGATGCCGGCGCCAACCAGCGGCACCACCGCCCAGAACGGCAGCCCTACATGGGTGATCAACGCCCAAGCCGAGAAGGCCGAGAGCACCAAAAGATCGCCATGGGCGAAATTCAACACTTCGGTGGCCTTGTGGATCAACACGATCCCCATCGCCACCAGCGCATAGATCGCGCCGACGGCAATGCCGTTGACGGTGACCTGCGCAAAGACTTCCCAAGCGGTGTTCATACGGGCTCTCCACGCTCGAAGCTGACGTCCCATGCGTGCAGCCGTTCATGGCAATGGCCGCAGGTGGCGCGCGGCAGGAAGGCGGCGCCGCAGGCTTTGTGGTAGGGGTGGATCGACGAGGGCTCATGGAAATGATGCTCGGAGGCCCAAGTGCTCAGAAGCGCGATATAGGGGAACATCGCGCGGCCCGAGGGGCTGAGCAGATAGACGCGGCGGCGGCCATCCTCGCGGTCGGGCGCGACGCTCATCAGCCCCGCCTCGACCATCGCGGCCAAGCGGCGGCTGAGCAGCGGCGGGCTGATCCGCAACACATGGGTGATCTGGTCGAAATACCGGCAGCCCAGCGTCGCGGCGGTGATGATCATCAGCGTCCAGCGGTCCATGCGCAGCCCGAGATGCGAGATCGCCGCGTCACCGGTCGAGATTTTCGGTGTCCGCATCGGCGCGCCGCTGTCATGGGGCAGGCGCGGGTTGGGGCGCAGTTCCAGTTCCAGATCGCGCACCACCACCGGCTCGCGACAGGTGCCGCAGATCATCTCGGGCCAGAAGCCGTGGCCACAGGTTTTATGCACCAAACGGGTCGGCAGACCGAGGCGGTTATCGCCAAAGCGCTGCTCCCATTCCCAGGTCATCAAGGTCGCTTCATAAAGCGCCATCCCCTTGTCGGTAAGATGATAGGCATAGCGCTCGGGGCGTTCCTGATAGAGCCGCGGGCGCAACATATCCATATGCACCAAGGCTTTAAGGCGCTCGGAGAGGGTGCGGCGCGGGATGTTGAGATGGGTCTGGAAATCATCAAACCGCTTGATGCCGGTAAAGGCACCCATCAGGATCTGCATCGTCCAGCGGTCGCCGATCAGCTTGAGCGCATGGCTCAGCGTCGAGGTCGAAAGCGCGTCGCGGATCAGGTCGAGATCGGGCGTCTGCGAGGGCATGGCTTGGCTCATGCGAGGCGCTCGATGATCATCGCCGAGGCCAGCCCCGCCGCGCCGCAGGCGGCGATCAGCGCGCGTTTGCCGCCGCGCCGCTCGAGTTCATCGAGCGCCGTGCCAATCAGCGCCGTGCCGGTGGAGCCCATCGCATGGCCCAAGGCAATCGCGCCGCCGTTGACGTTCAGCCGGTCGAGACCGACGCCCACATGTTTGGCGAAATGCAGGGCGAGGGCGGCGAAACTTTCGTTGACCTCATAGAGATCAATGTCATCGGGCGAGAGGCCAGCGCGGGCGAGGGCGATGTTTGCCGCATCGACCGAGCCGGTCAGCGCCAGCACGCGGTCGACCGAGAGGTCTACCATCGAGAGGATGCGCGCGCGCGGGGTCAGCCCGTGGCGCCGCGCGGCCCCCTCGCTGGCCAGCAGCACCGCCGAGGCGCCATCCGCCATCGCGGGGGAGTTGCCGGCGTGGTGGATATGGCTGACCTCACGGAGGCCGGTATGCGCCATGATCGCCGCGTCCATCCCGTATTTCGCGCCCATCTCGGCGAAGGCGGGGGCGAGCGCGGAGAGGCCCTCGGCTGTGGTGCCCGCGCGCGGGGTTTCATCGGCACTCAGATCGCCCAGCGGCACCAGCGAGGTGAAATGCCCCGCGTCGCGAGACGCCAGCGCGCGGGTCTGGCTCTGCGCGGCATAGGCATCGCAATCGGCGCGGCTCAAGCCCTCCATCGTCGCCACCGCATCGGCGCTGATCCCGATGGCCACCAGACCGGCGGCTTTCTGAAAGCCGAAATCATGGGTCAAAGCGCCTTTATCCGAGCCCATCGGCACCCGTGACATGCTTTCAACACCGCCGCCAATCGCCAACCCGTCCTCAGCCTCTGCGCGCAGGGCGGCCAGACCCAAGGCACTGATCCCGCTGGCGCAATAGCGGTTGATCGTCAGCCCCGGCACGCTGTCATTATAGCCCGCTGCGATCAGCGCCAGCTTACCGATATTCGCCCCCTGTTCGCCGGTCTGGGTGACGCAACCAAACACCGCCTCGACCACTGGACGCGCGCCTAGATCATGGCGATCAGAGAGCGCCCGCAATGGCACGGCGAGCAGATCCAGCGGTTTGACGCCGCTCAGCGCGCCCTTGGCGTTGCCGCGTCCGCGCGGCGTGCGCAGCGCATCAATGATGACGGCTTGGGTCATCCCATCCTCCCGTAGCGCCGGTTGACCGGCTGTGTTGTTATGCCCCGTCGCACAGGGCGCGTTGCGGCTCAGGCGGGCGCGGCTTCGACCACGAAGCTGACCACGGTGCCGAAGCTGCCGCCGAAATTGAGCGTTTGCATGCGCTGCGCCCCCTCGATCTGCATGTCACCGGCGCGGCCCAGCACCTGCCGCGCCGCGTCATGCAGCATCCGCGCACCGGTGGCGCCGACTGGATGGCCGCAGCCGATCAACCCGCCGGACATATTGATCGGGCAGCGCCCGCCGCGCTCGATCGAACCGTCCTCGATCGCGCGCCAGCTTTGCCCCGCCTCGGTCAGCCCGAGATGGTCGATGGCAATATATTCGGTGGTGGTAAAGCAATCATGGGTCTCGACGCCGCTCATCGCCTCGATCCCGCCGACCCCCGCGCGGTGCCAAGCGTCCTGAATGGTCTGGCGGACATGCGGGAAGACGTGATCATCGCTGCGCTCGAGTTTGTCCTTGAACCGCAGACTGGCGTTGCGGTGGCCCCAGCCGGAGATCCGCGCCGCGGTCTTGCCGGTGCGGCGCATCCAGCGGGCGGCGAAGTCCGGCGAGGCCAGCACCAAGGACGAGGCGCCATCGGTGATCTGCCCGCAATCCTGCCGCCGTGTGCCCGGTTCGATCACCGGATTGGCGTTGTCGTCATCGGTGAAAGACAGCGCGTTGAACGCCCAATTGCGGGTTTGCGCCTGCGGATTGTTGCGCGCATTGGCATAATTTAACTCGGCAATGCGGTTCAGATAGCGCCGGTCGAGCCCGTAGCGGCGCTCGTATTCCTGCGCGGTGAGGCCGAAGACGGCGGGCCAGAGAAAGCGGCAGTCGATATCCTCTCGCCCCTGCCAACCGGCGGCGTTCTGGTTCATCGAGGCAATATCGCCGCGGGTGTTTTTGAACTCCTCGGCGCCGACCACCAGAATGCAGTCGTAGCGCCCGGCTTCGATCTCGGCCATCGCGGTCAGCACCGCAAGCGAAGCGCTGGCGCAGGCGCCTTCATGGCGCATCGCGGGCACGCCCCATAGCTCGGGGACCACCTGCGGGACCATCGCGCCAAGATGCGCCTGTTGGCGCTGCAATTCGCCAAAGGCATTGCCGACATGGATGCTGTCGATCTGTTCGGCACCCACCTGCGCGTCTTCCAGCGCATCGCGCACTGAGTCGCGCATCATATCGGAAATATCGAGCCCCTCACGGGCCCAGGCACGGGCGAAATCGCTTTGCGAGGAGCCAAGAATATAGGTCATTGGGCGGGTTCTTTCTGCAGGGCATCCGCGCGGTTGTGGAAGGCGGCGCAGGCGGTTGCGTATTCGGCGGCCAAACGGTCAACGATCTGCGCCACGGGTTCACGGGCGGTCACCGCGCCCACACCTTGCCCCGCCGCCCAGACATCGGCCCAGCGTTTGCCCTTGCCGATTTTGGCGCTGTCATAGGCGCGGTCGGGGGCCTCGGGCATCGCGTCGGGGTCATAGCCATTGGCGCGCAGCGAGGGTTTGAGCCAGCTTGCCGGCGTGCCGGTGACGCCCGCCGAGATCAACAGGTCCTCGATCTGCGCCGCCACCAGCATGTCCTTATAGGCGTCGGCTGCCATGCTCTCATCGGCGGCAATGAAAGAGGTGCCGAGATAGGCGAAATCCGCGCCCGCCGCGATGGCACCGGCAAGGCCGCGCCCGTCGCTGATCCCGCCGCCGACGACCAAAAGCCCGTCGAAAAATTCGCGCACTGCGCTGACAAAGGCAAAGGGCGAGAGCGTGCCGGTATGGCCGCCCGCACCGGCGCAGATCAGCGCCAGCCCGTCGACACCGGCGGCGGCGGCCTTGCGGGCCAGCGCCACGCTGGTCACATCGGCGATCACCTTGCCGCCGTAGCTCTGCACCACATTAAGCGCAGGTTTCGGCGAGCCAAGCGCGGTGACCACATAGGGCGGCTGGTGTTTGGCAATCAACTCAAGGTCTTGCGGCAGGCGGGAGTTGCTGGAATGGGTGACCAGATTGGCGCACCACGGGCGCGCGCCGACCTCGGCGCGGATGCGGGTCATCCATGCGTCGAGCTGGTCGATGCTGCGGCAATTGGGCGTCGGAAAGGCACCGATGATCCCCGCTTTGCAGGCGGCAATCACCAGATCGGGGCCGGAGACCAGAAACATCGGCGCGGCAAACACCGGCAGGCGGAGCGTGTCATTCATTCTGCGGCCTCGCGGGTTTCGGCAATCGGGCGGCGCGATTGCGCCACGGCAAACCGCGGGGCGACAAAGCCGAGCGTGGTCAGCGTGGCGTTGCCCGCGCCATTGAGGCCGGTGACATGGTAATCCGAGTAAGCGGCGGCGAAATTCAGCGGCATCGCGCCGGTCAGATTGATGGTCAATTGTGCTCCGGCCCGCGCATAGGCATCCTCGGCGCGGGCAATGAAACCCTCGTCACTTGCATAGAGAAAGCCGGTGATCCCGCCATTTTCGCACGCATCCGTGGTGGCCTGATGCAGCGCGTCCTCGGCGCTGTCGCAGTCGATGACAAAACCGATCGGGCCAAAGCGTTCCTCGGCATAAAGATCGCGCGCGTCCTTGCCCAGCCGGACCAGAAGCGGCGTCGCGGTGCGGGCCTGCGGAAACTCGGGGTGATCATAGGGGCGGCTGTCGAGCAGCACCTCGCCGCGCGCTGCCGCTGCGCTGCGGATCTGGTCGATCAGCGCCAGCGATTGCGGGGATTGCACGCTGGCAAGGATCATCGACGCGCGACGCGGGTCTTCGGTCAGGGTGCGGATCGCCTCGGCGAGTTTGGCGGCAATCTCGGCGCGGGGCACAGGCCCCTTGGGCGTGTCGATTTCGGGCGGCAGATAGATGTTTTGCGGGCTGGTGCACATCTGCGCCGAGAACATGCACATGGTGGTGGCCAGCGCGCGGATCGCGGCGTCCAGATCCTCGGCGCCCGCGATCACCACGGTGTTGCAGCCCGAAGTCTCGGTGAAGGCCAGCGCGGGATGGGCGTTGGCCTCGACCCAAGCGCCGAATTGCGCCGAGCCGGTGAAATCGACGATCGCGCAATCTTTGTGCTTGATCAATGCCTTACCCAGTGGCTCGGACACCGTATCGACGCAAAGCGTAACCAGATTGGGATCAAACCCTTGTTCCGTCAGCAGGTCGCGCAGCACCCGCACGGTGAGCGCCATCGGCAGCACACTGGCGGGATGCGGTTTGACGATCACCGCATTGCCGGTGGCGAGGCTGGCCAGTATCGAGGGCCAGGCGTTCCAAGTGGCGAAACTTGCGCAGGTGAAGCAAACAGCGACGCCGCGTGGCACGATGCGATAGGTTTTCTCCAGTGCGATATCGCTGCGGCCAAAGCGGCGCGCCCATTGCGCCTTGGGGGTCACCGCGCGCATCGCCTGTTCGGCATAGACCAGCGCCTCGATACCGCGGTCGAGCGCGTTCACGCCCGAGCCCGCGTAGGCCATGTTGTAGGATTGGCCCGCGGTATGCATCACCGCCTGCACGATTGTGAACAGATGGTCGCGGTAAAGCCGGTCAAGCGCCTCCATCAGCAGCATCAAGCGGGTGTCGATGGGGGCGGCGGCCCATGCAGGGATCGCGGCTTTGGCGGCAGTAAACAGCGCGTCGGGATCGGCCTGCGGGTAGGTGATGCCAAGGGGTGCTTGCGTATAGGGCGAGAGTTCTTCACCGATCCAGCCGGTGACACCGGGCAGATCCAGCGCGAAGCGCTGGCCGAGATGCGCGGTGAACGCTGCTTTGCCCTCGCGGTCGGCCTGTTCGAACGCGGGATAGAGTTTCGGCATCTCGGGATAGGGCGACCAGCATTCGCGGGTTTCGCAGGCGATGCGGGCGCGGGCGAGGGTGGCGGCGTGATCCATCATCCCCGCCTCCAGCGCAACCGGTGATGGCGCGCGCCTTCCTCCGCCGAGAGGGTCAGCGCATCGCCGTCCAATTCGACAACACGCACCTGCTCGGACCCGACGAAATCGGGATTCAGGCTGTGGGTGACGCTGTGGACCACGGTGGTCTGCCCGCCCCGCTGCTGTAGTTCCCAGCGACCGGCGTAGTGGAAAAAGCTCTCCAATGCTGCCAGACGCTCGGCTTCGGGCGCGCTGCGCGGCGTGCCGGTGGAGTAATTCGGCCGGTTGGCGCGGGCGATACAGGCCGCCATGCCGCCGTCCGCTGTGTAATGCAGCAGGCCGGTGGCGTCGGGGCCGAAGGGATGCGCAATGCACCCCTCGCTCTCGATCTCCCAAGCCTCAAGATGCCAGGTTCCCTCCAGCATCACGCGACCTGCGCGGCCTTGAGCTGGTCATCGCGGACCCAGCAGGAGTGGAACCCATGCGGCACGCGCTGCGGCAGGATCACCTTGGCAATCGGGCCCTTGGCGATGTCTTTCGCGTCGGTCACCCAGACCTCCGAGCGGTTCGCGATCCCGTTCCAGACAAAGCCGACCACATAGCCGTCGTCCTCTTCGGTGGCGCCGTCGCGGGGGGCAAAGGGCGCCTCCGAGAACCAATAGCCCTCACCGGGGTGGAAGGCCTGCGCGCCGCCGGTGTCCAGATCATATTTGACCAATCCGGCAAAGGCGGGCTGCTCCAAGGTGCGCATCCGGCCCATCAACACATTATAGGTGTAGCGGTTCTTGCGGCCCTGATAGGCGGTGTTGATCATCGGGAATTCACTGTTGAGAATATCGTCAACGATGCCCTCTTTGGTGGCGCCGGTGGTCAGGTTCATCCGCCATTGATACAGCTCGTAATCGGTGCCCTGCGTGCCGATGGTGAACAACAGCCGCTGCACATCCAGCCCGCCGTCAAAGCCGCGCGGATTGACATAGGGCGTGCCCAGCATGACCAGCTCGGTCTCGCCCTTGTCATTGACCTCTTCCCAAGCGTTGGCGACATGCAGCATGTAGCGCGGCTTGAACTCATACCAGCGGATTTGGTCGGCGCTGCCATTGCGCGGGATCACCGCGAAACGGGTCGGCCAGTCTTGGTGGAACTCCAGACTGTAGCGCCCGCGTGCCAAGGCCTCGGGGCTGTTGATCAGCGGGAAATCATGCAGGATCGTGTAATTCGGCGTGATCGCGCAGTCATGCGGCAGGCGCGGGCCGGGCAATTCCACCGGCATGAAGGTTTTCAGCGCGCCATCGGGCCCGATCACCCCGTAATGCATATAGGGCGGGCGGTTGCCGTAAGCGAAGAACATGAACTCGCCGGTATGCTCATCGACCCGCGAATGGGCCGAGATCTGCAACCCGATCAACCGCGGGTCTTGCTCGAGTTTACCCAGCGTTTCCAGCGAGATCGGATCAACCGTATAGACCGTGCCGCCGCGATACCACATCGAGTAAAGCTTACCGTTGTGAAAGGTCACATCGGTGTTCGAGGTGTTTTTCATCGCGTCATCGGGCAGGGCGCCCTGCGGCAAACGCTCTTTTAGCCCGGGCCAGAGCGCATCGCCAACGCGCATATCTTCCTTGAGCCCGTCGGTCTGCACCCAGCGATTGCGGTAGGTGGCGCGCCCGTCCTGAAAGCGCACCGAATGCAGCATGCCGTCGCCGTCAAACCAATGGTAGCGGCCATGCGGTGCATGCGCGGGCGAGGGGCCGTTGCGGACATACATTCCGTTCAGATCGGCGGGTAATTCACCAATCACCTCAAGGTCTTGGGCGACGGTCTCGGTATGCACCGGCCCCCATGCGCCGGCCAGATTGGGGTTCTCGATCAGCCAGTCTTGCGGCTCGGGAGTGTGGGTAAGCGACATGATTATCCCTCCATCGCGGCGCGGGCCAGAATGCCGCCATCGCGGAAATCGACGCCATTGGCCCAGCAGGAATGCGTGCCGGCGGCGATCTGGTGCGGCAGTTGCACGCGGCAGACCGGACCGGCCTCAAAATCCTTGCTGTCGATCAAAATGACCTCGGATTTTCCGGTGTTTTCATTGGTGACGAAGGTGACCAGATAGCCGTCATCCTCGTCTTTGGCGTTGATCCGCGGCACGAAAGGCGCCTCCGAGGCAAACTCGCCCTCGGGCAGTTGCACCTGCCAGCTTTCGCCGGTCTGCATGTCGTGTTTGACGTAGCCGTTAAACACAAACCATCCGGGCACCTGCACCGCGGAATAGCCATAGCGGTAAGGGCGCCCGCCATATTTCTGGTTGATCATGCCGAACTCAAGAATGCGCTCGTCAAGCCGCTCTTCACGCGTCTTGCCGGTCTTCAGATTGAACCGCCAGCGGTGCAATTTGCTGCCCATCTTGTATTGATCGAGATAGGACATCATCCGCTCGTATCCCGGCAGCGCGCCCTCGTAATTGGTCGGCATCGGGTTTTCCTGAAAATACCCGTCAAGGACGACCTCGTCGCCCTCTTCATAGGCGTTGAGGAAGTGCAGAACGAAGGTCGGATCAGCCTCGAACCACTGGATATCCTCGGGGCCGCCGCGGCGCGGGATCACTGCGAAACGGCTGGGTTTATCCTTGTAAAACCGCACCACATGCTTGCCGCGCTCCAATAGATCTGGGTCCCAATGCAGCGGGAAGTCGTTGAGAATGGCGAAGTTTTCGGTGAACGCCATGTCATGCGGCAAGCGCGGGCCGGGCAGGGGGATCGGCGTGTAATGCACCAAGCTGTCGCTGCGATCGACGACGCCGTAATGCATATAGGGCGGCTGTTTCGAGTAATTGAAAAACAGCATCTCGCCGCTGTGTTCATCGACTTTGGTATGCGCCGAAATCCCGTCTTCGGGCGACCACGGCGGGGTCTCGGTCTCTTCCAGCGTCAGCGGGTCCATCCGGTAGCCTTCGCCGCATTGGTAATAGGTGGTCAGCGCCTTTCCGGCATGCACCACAACATCGGTGCTGCTGGCATCCTTGAGCGCGCCATGCGCCCCCCAACCGGGGCGTTTTGACAGGCGCGGGTCCTCCATCAGCCCCGCCCAGAGCCGCTCACCGCTTTCGATCTCGGCCAGCATCCCTTTGGTTTTGATAAAACGGTTACGATACTGAACCTTACCATCGCGAAACGAGGCCATATGCACCATGCCGTCACCGTCAAACGGGTGATAGCGCTCAAGCGCCTGATGCAGCGGGTTTTGCGTGTTGCGCAGATAGACGCCGTCAATGTCGGTGGGCACTTGCCCCTCAAGCACGACAAGCTCATCGGCGTTGATTTCCTCATGCAGTGGCGCCCATGGACCTTGCAGATAGGGATGGTCACCGGCGGTGATATTCCCTTGGAATCGCTTGACGACATTCACGCTCATGAGGTGGCTCCTTGGCAGAGGGCACAGTTAGATACCGTTATTGAACCCATGCTGTGAGCAAAACAGGATTCTGTCAAACATATTTTTTGAATTTGCTGATTTGGCTCTACCGAACCCCTCATACCGTGTCGGTCGAGCGTTGACGGCAAAAGCGTTACGAGCGCCGGATCATTCGACGTCCGGCAGGGCCGGTTCGATGAAGGGGGAATTGCCGCGCCATTTGTTCGAGAAAACGGTTGCGGTCTGGAGGGCTGGGCGTAGGCCAGCGCATGGCTGTTGCCACCGGCCTGAACGCAGCAGATCTACAGGCATCGACGCGGCGCATTGAAGCGGGCCGGTTTGACCCAAAGCCTATGGCTTCATGTCACACGATCAATTGACCTGCGCACAAAAGCCCGCTTCCGCCGCCGCCATCCCGTCACCCCGTCTGGGCCGCGCCTAAATCGCCGCTCAGAACCCGAACAGCGAGGGCAGCAGCAGCGAGACCATCGGCACATAGGTGACCAAGGCGAGGCAGAGGATCAGCGCGATGAGGAACGGCCAGAGGTAACGCACGGTCTCGCCGAGGTCGGTTTTCGCCAGCCCGCCAAGCACGAATAACAGCAACCCGAATGGCGGCGTCACCAGCCCGATCATGATGTTGATGGTGATCATCACCCCGAAATGCACGGGATCAATGCCCAGTTCCAACACCGTCGGGATCATCATCGGCACCACCACCAAAATCAATGTGCCGGTGTCGAAAAAACACCCCAAAATCAAGAAGATCACATTGATAATCGCCAGAAACACCCAGCGCGACAGACCGGCGTTATTGACCACCGCGGCAAGGCTTTGGTCCAACCGCTCGGCGGTGACCGCATAGTTGATCAAAAACGCGCCGCCGATTAGCAGCATCACGATCACCGAGTCGCGCATTGACCCGCTGAGCACCCGCCAGACACCGGCGAAATCCAGCACGCGGTAGACCGCCGCACCCAGAAACACCGCCCAGAGCGCGGCAACGGCAGCGGCCTCGGTGGGGGTGAAAACACCCGACCAGATGCCGCCCAAAAGCACCGCGGGCAGGGTCATCGGCAGGATCGCACCGGCGAGCGCGCGGCCCACCGCTTTGGCGCTTTGTTTGGGTGAGGCAGGCAGGTTCATTCGCGGCGCGATGATCGCGATGGTGATCATCAATGACACGCCCATCAGCAGACCGGGAAGCACACCGGCCAGAAACAATGCGCCCACCGAGGTGTTGGTGTTCAGCGCATAGAGCACCATCGGGATCGACGGCGGGATGATCGGCGCAATCACCGCCGAGGCCGCGGTGATCGCCACCGCCAGCCCGCCCGGATAGCCGCCGACCTTGCGCATCATCCGGATCGACATCATCCCCGGCCCTGCGGCATCGGCGACCGCGCTGCCCGACATCGAGGCAAAGATCATGCTGACCGTGACATTCACATGACCCAACCCGCCCGGTTTGCTGCCGACCACCGCATCGGCGGCGCGCCAGAGCCTCTCGGAGATCGTGCCCGCGTTCATCACATTGGCCGCCAGAATAAACATCGGCACCGCCAGCAACACATAGGAGTTGAACAGGCTGTTCATGATCTGGTCGACGACCAGCCCCAAGTCGCGGTCACCGGCAAAGAGATAGGCGAACCCCGCGCAGACCATCGCGATGGCAATCGGCACGCGCAACAGCACCAGCGTGATCAACACCGCCAGCAAAATGACAAACGGAAGGCTCATGTCGGCTCGTCCTGACGGGTCAAAGCGGCGTCACCTTTATAGGGATCAAACGCCGAGAGGATCAGCCGCAGACCGGCCAGCCCCTGAAAAATACCAAAGATGAAAAACACCTGACTGAGCGGCCAGCGCAGGGCAGGGGTGCGCTCGCGCCACAGAAAGGCGATGTAATCCAGCGTGACCGGCAGCGAGACCAGCAAGATCACCCCCGCCACGACACTGCCCAGAACCGTGAGCCAATGGCCCGCGCGCGGCGGGATCGAATCGACCAGCAGCCCGACGGCGATATGATCGCGCATCGGCACCACCATCGCCGAGGCGCCGAACACCACCCAGAGGAACAGGATCACGATCAATTCGTCGGACCAGCGCGAGGGTGTGCCGACGAGATAGCGCATGATGATCGTATAGGCGAAAAGCAGGGTCATCGCGCCAAACGCCAGCGTTGCCGCCGCCTCGACGAGGCGACGGCACAGGGCAATTGCGCGGCGGAACGTGGTCCAGAGGCTCGCGCGGGTCATCGGCTTATTGCCCCATGATCTGCATCATCAGCTCTTGGTTCCAGTCCTGCGCCAGCTCCGAGGCGGCATAGACCTCATCGGCGCGGGTGCGGAACGGGGTCAGGTCGATCTCGTCAACCCGCAGCCCGTGCTCCGAGACCAGACGGTCGGCAACCGAGACCTCATCGGCGACGCGGCGCTCGTTGTTCCATGCGGCACCGGCCAGTGCCGCCTCGCGCAGCACCTGCTGTTGTTCTTCGGTCAGGTCGTCAAAGAACGGCTTCGAGATCGCGTAGAACACCGGCTGCACCATATGCGAGGTCAGCACCACTTGCGCGGAGACCTCATGGAACCGTGCCGCGCTCATGATCGTCAGCGGGTTTTCCTGCCCGTCGACGCCGCCGGTTTGCAGCGCGACATAGACCTCGGGCATCGCCATCGGGGTCGGCTCGACGCCCAGAGAATCGCCAAGCAGCAGCCATTCCGGCGAGGCGGGCATGCGCAGCTTCACGCCCTCCAGATCATCGGGGCTGGTGACATCGCGGGCTTCGGCGAGGTTAACCTGCCGCGTGCCCAGATAGGCGACGGAAAGGATCTCGATATCCATCTGCGCGGCGACATCGGCGACCAGTTGCTCGCCAATCGGGCCCTGCATCACCTCGATCATATGGGCGTAATCGCGAAACAGGAACGCCCGCGACAACAGCCCCCATTCGGGGATCTGCGCGGCGACCTCAAAGCCGGTCATCGTGCTCATTTCCAGATTGCCGCGCTGGATCGCCGGCACTTCGGTGCCCTGCCGGAACAACGAGCTGCCGGGATAGGTCTCAACCGTCAGCCCGGCATCGGCCTCATGCACCTGCCCGGCAAAGACCTCCATCCCGCGGTGCAGGAAGTCGGGCGCCGGACCGGCGGTTGAAAAGCGCACGGTCTGCGCCGCGGCGGGCAGCGCAAGGCCGAGCGCCAGTGCCGAAACGGCCATTAGTTTGGGAAACGTCATGAATAGTCCTCCGGTTGGATGATGGGGGTGGCCGGCTTATCCGGCTCTGGTTTTTGCGGGTTGGATGGTGGTGGCCAGCGTGCCGATACCGTCAATCGTCGCCTCAACGCGGTCGCCCACTGACAGAAAGCTCTGCTTTGCCGCGCCGACACCGGCGGGGGTGCCGGTCAGCAACACATCGCCGGGATCGAGGGTCATGATCTTCGAGGCGGTCGAGATCTGCTCGGCAATGCTAAAGATCATATCGGCGGTGCTGTCGTCCTGTTTGGCCTCGCCATTCACCGACAGGCGCAGCCGCGCGTCCTGCGCATTCGCCAGCGCCTCGGCGGGCACAAACCGCGGGCCGAGCGGGCAGCAGCTTTCCTGCGCCTTGCCCGCCACCCAGTCGAGTTTGTAAAATGTCTCGGGCGCCTTGTTCAGATCGCGGGCGCAGAAATCGACCGCCACGGTGTAACCGGCGATATGCGCCAGCGCCTCTTCGGGGCTGACATTGCGCGCCGCTTTGCCGATCACAATCGCCAGTTCGATCTCCCAATCGAAGGCCTCGGTGCCAATCGGCATATGCACGGTCTCGCCCTCGCCAACCACCGCATTGCGCGAGGGTTTGAAAAAGAAGAACAGACGCTGGCTCTCCTTGGTGATGCCCGGAAAGCCCATCTCGGCCATATGTCGGTAGTAATTCGCCCCCGCACAGAGCACCTTGCCGGGATACAGCAGCGGCGACAGCCGCCGCGGCGTGCCGCTGACTATATCCGCGGCGCTCAACTGCGGCAGCGCGGCCTCGATCAAGCCGCGTGAGGCGTCCCAGTCGTCAAACAGGTCGATCACTTTCGAGACCTCGCCGCCACCGACCCGCGCCAGACTTGGGGCGAGGCGGAACAATCCGGCGTCGGTCTCAAGGCAGGCTATCGGCCCGCTGTCGCCCGCGATGGTGGCCAAAGCCCATGTCTGTAGCGGCGTGTTGGTCATTCTATATGTCCGTCTTTGAAACTGATGCGCATCGCAATTGACGGTGCGCTTTGCATGAACTAGACTAGATTTTATAAAATATACGAGTCAACATAAAACATGCCCGAGATAGCTCTAAATTTGACCTCAGCCTATGAGCGGCTCCGCCATGAGATCCTGCAAGGGGACCTGCAATCAGGCGAGCGCTTGCGGGTGGCCGATCTTCACGCCCGTTACGGGTTTGGCCTGACCCCGATCCGCGAGGCGCTGATGCGGCTGACCAGCGAGGGGCTGGTTGTCACCGAGGCCAATCGCGGCGCGCGGGTGCGCGCGGTCACGCTGGAAGAACTGCACGATCTGATGCAAACGCGGCGCGAGATCGAGGCGCTCTGTCTGCGCGCCTCGATGGCCAATGGCGGCGCGGAATGGGAGGCGCAGGTGCTCTCGACGATGCATCTATTAGCCCGCGCCGATCTGCCGCAAAGCCCCGGCGACAGCGCCACCGCCGCGATCTGGGAACGCAAGCACCGCGATTTCCACCATGCGCTGATCTCGGCCTGCGGCTCGCCGTGGCTGCTGCGGATCTGGGACGATCTGGCCGATCATTCCGAGCGCTATCGCAAGCTACGGCTGCTCAATTACCGCGCTTTATCCGCCGATGTGCGGGATCTGAATGCCGACCATCGGGCGATCATGGACGCGGTGATCAACCGCGATGCCGACCGTGCCGTGCGCCTGATGGACCTGCATCTGCACAACACCGAATCCGCCGTGGCCCGCTTGCTGCACGACCAGTTAACCACCGGAGACACCCGATGATCATTCGTTCCGCCCTGCTGCTGGGCCAAGTTGCCGCCGACCGGCAAGAGGATTTCGACCGCCATATGCGCGAATTTGTGGTCGCCAAAATCCGCCAATATCCGCGCATTCGGGATGTGACCCTGCGCAAGACCCATGCCTCGGATGACGGCGCGCCCGAGATTTATATGCAGTTCGACCTGATGTTCGACAGTCTCGCCGATATGGACGCGGCGCTGGCCAGTCCGGTGCGCGATGCGGTCCGCGCCGAGATCATCGCCGGCATGGGTGATTTTCAGGGCCGTACTGTGCATGTGGTCTCGCAAGCGCTCGGCTGAACCCCCAATCACGACAAAACCGGAGACCGTCCGCATGACCGAGGCAATTAACCCCGTGTTGATCACCGGCGCCGGATTGATCGGCTGCGAGACCGCGCGGCTACTGTCAGCGCGCGGGCAGGCCTGTGTGGTATTCGACCACGGCACCCCCAAATCCGACCTCAGCCGCTTGCCCGGCGTCAGCTTTCAACAGGGCGACATCACCGACATGGCCGCGCTCACCGCGCTGTTCGAGGAGGGGCAGTTCGACGCGGTGATCCACACCGCCGCGATGCTGTCGAACGGGCTGCGCGCAGACCCGGTCCAAGGGCTGAACGTCAACATCATCGGCACCGCGCAACTGCTGGATCTGGCCGCGCGCCACGGCGTCCGGCGCTTTGTGCAGGCCAGTTCCGCGACCGTGGTCTACGCCGGTTTCAGCAGTTTCGACGCCAGCCCGATCCCCGAGGATTGCGCCCTGTCGCTGGTCTCGCAGCGCCCTCCCAGCCTCTATGCGTTAACCAAAGTGACCTGCGAGCATCTGGCACTGCACTGGCGCGCGACCAGCGGCCTGTCCACCGTGTCCCTGCGCTTTGCGGCGGTGCTCGGTGGCGAATCCGACCCGCCCAGCAGCGTCCCCGGCCACCTGATGAACCGGCTGATCGCCGCCGCCCGCGCCGGTGGCACGCATCTGTTGGATGACCCGCTGTTCTATTGGGACAAAGAGGAAGAATTCGTCGATCTGCGCGACTGCGCCCGCGCCATGCTCTGCGCGCTGGATGCGCCATCGCCCGCGCAAGGCGTGTATTTCGTCGCCGGTCCGCAAGGCCATACGCTGGAAGAATTCGCCGCCTACGTCGCCGCCCGTTACGGCGATTTCACCTTAGAAGTGCCGACCCATTCCCCCGTCGGCTTCGCGGGCTTCCCGCACCCGCGTCCGGCGCAAAGCAGCCGCATCGCCGCGCAACGCGAACTCGGTTTCACCGCCCGCCACACCCTCGAAGACACCCTGCACCACTGGTGGTCATAGGCCGATGCCTCGCCCCACCGGCCATGCGAGGGCCACCGTGCTCGGGGTGACTAGCGGTCACGGCAGCGCATGAAATCTAATGGTCGATCACCCTAGCTGCATCTAGGCCAGTTCACGGGGGCGGAGCAGCTAAGTCTGGGGAAGACTCAACGGCGGACCCAATTTTGAGGCCATCCCTCAACCCGCTGGCAGATAACCATTTGTTCTCGGGAATGGTGCCGGTTGAGGGACTCGAACCCCCGACCTTCGGTTTACAAAACCACTGCTCTACCAACTGAGCTAAACCGGCGCAGGCATCTGATAGCGGGGATTCGGGGCCGGCTCAAGATCGAAGATGCAAAACTCTTGCGACTCGCGGCGCATGCGCGATAGTGGCCTCTATGGAAATTGCACTACATCTTGGCGTCCATCTGACCGACAACGACCAATTGGTGCGCTGTTTGATGCGCAATCGCGGGCTGCTCGCGCAGCAGGGGATCGCGGTGCCGCCGACCGGCTCTTACCGGATGCAACTGCGGCAACTCTCGCATGATATGGCCGATCAGACCACCGACGCCGAGACCCAAGAGGCGCTGCTTGACGGGCTTCTTGAGGCTGATGACGTGCGCCGGGTGGTGTTTTCCTCGGAATATCTGCTCGCCACCCACCAGTGGATCGTGGTCAACGACCAATTCTATCCCAACGCCGGCAAACATCTGGCGCAGGCGGTGCATCTGTTCCCCGAGGCCGAGGTTTGCGTCTATCTGGCGCTGCGCAATCCGGCGCATTTCCTGCCCGCGCTGATCAAGGATGAGCGTTCGGGCGGCGCGGCAACGGTGCTTAAAAACAGCGATCCGCTCAATCTGCGCTGGTCGGAGATGCTGTTGCGGATGCATGACGCGGCGCCGGATGTGCCGATCACCCTGTGGTGCGAAGAGGACACGCCGCTTTTGTGGCCCGAGATCCTGCAGAAGGTTTCCGGCCACGCCCCTGAGACCGAGTTGGAGGGCTGGTTCGCCTGGTATTGGGAGATGATGACGCCGAAAACCCATGAGGCGATGCGGCGGTATTTCAACCGCAATCCGGTGGTTGACGCGGCGCACCGCCGCCGCATTCTCGGCGCCATGCTGGAGAAATTCGCCCGTCCCGAGGCCCGCCCCGAGGCAGGCGCCATCGACGCGCCGCTGCCCGGCTGGAGCGGGGAATATATCGACGTATTGACCGAGCTCTACCAGCAGGACCTCGATCTGATCAGCGCCATCCCCGGGGTCACGCTGCTCGAGCCCTAAGCCCAACAGCGCGCCCCGAAGACGGGCTTATGTGCAGATTACGGCCTGCAGATCAGGCGCGGATCACTCCATCCCGAGGGCGGATTTATACAGATCCATAATCGCCTCTTCCTCGGCAATCTCGTCGGATTTGCGTTTGCGCAGGGCGATGATTTTGCGCAGAACTTTGGTGTCATAGCCGCGCCCTTTGGCTTCGGCCATCACTTCTTTCTGCTGGTCGGCAATGTCCTTTTTCTCGGCATCGAGATGCTCGAAACGCTCGATAAACTGGCGCAATTCATCGGCGGCGACATCATAGCTGGCTGGGCTGCTCATAGGAACCTCATTGGGTAATCGGCGCTTGGGCGCACGGGGTTTGCATCGACCCTTTTTCTAGAGGGCGCGGGCCGGTCCCGCAAGCGGTGATCCGGTCTGCAACTGCAGCTGCGTTGTGGTTGCGGCGGTTGCCTGCGCGGCGCAAATGCACTACCACACCGGCGCAATCAGGCGTGAGGCAAAGATGACCCTGTTTCAATTGTTGATCTGGATCGGCGCAGCGGTGACGCTGGCCGGTGTCGTCGGGCTTCTGGCCACCGGCGTCAGCGCCAATAAATTGCGCAACTCCGGCCTGCCGGACGACGAGATGCGCCGCAGGCTGCAATCGGCGGTGCACCGGAATATGGCAGCGCTATTTGTCGCGGTGATCGGGTTGATGATGGTGATCATCGGCATCGCGCTGGGGTAGGGGAGTTGCGCCCGTGGGAACCACGGGCCGCGCCCGACCCTCCCCCCGGGAGGGCGCCTTGGCGATGGTGTTTATCTCTCAGCCGACATTCATGCTCTCGAGTGCACCGCGTTGCGGATAGGTCAGCGTCGCCCACCCAGGGTCGGGCGCGTCCCTGAGCACTCGGGGGCGGTCGGGCGCGGCTCGGCGGTGCCGCCGGGCGAAACGGTGAATCGGTGGTGATACCTATACCAACCCGGCACGGGGTTTCCGTTATGATCCTTTGCTGAACTTACACAGGGTCTAAGCGGTGAAAAGATATTGCCAAAGGCTGTTCTCTGCACGGCATTAAGCACTAAGGGACGCGCCCGACCCTAGGTGGGCGCCGCGCCGTCGCCACGAAACGCTGAGCTCAAAAGCATCGATGTGGGTTGCGCGGTGAGAGGCATCGCCATGCGCCCTCCCATGGGGAGGGTCGGGCGCGGCCCGTGGGTTCCCACGAGCCTGACAGGGGCATCCGCAACGCCCCAGCCCCGCTTACCCGCCCGACTGCCCGCGCGGCTCCAGCATTTGCCGCGCCTGTCCGACGATCAGCGGGTCGGGCGTGCCAACCACCTCGTGATCCTTCCCCGGATACTCCAGCGTCGAGAGCACAAATTTCATCGCATTCAACCGCGCGCGCTTTTTATCCTTGGATTTGATGATCGTCCAAGGCGCATCCGCGGTGTCGGTGTAAAAGAACATCGCCTCTTTCGCCGCGGTATACTCATCCCATTTGTCCACGCTCGCCTTGTCGATCGGCGACAGCTTCCAGCGCTTCAACGGATCGGTCTCGCGGGCCAGAAACCGGCGGCGTTGCTCTTCGGGGGTCACCGAGAACCAGAATTTGAACAGCCGGATGCCCGAGCGCACCAGCATCCGCTCGAATTCGGGCGCTTGCCGCATGAACTCCAGATATTCATCCGGCGCGCAAAACCCCATCACCCGCTCGACACCGGCGCGGTTATACCAGCTGCGGTCGTAGAACACGATCTCGCCGTTGGTCGGCAGATGCCGCACATAGCGCTGGAAAAACCACTGCCCGCGCTCGGTATTGGTCGGCTTGTTCAGCGCCACCACACGGGCGTAGCGCGGGTTGAGATGCTCGGTGAAGCGCTTGATCGTGCCGCCTTTGCCCGCCGCATCACGGCCCTCGAAGAGCATCACGATCTTCTGCCCGCTCTCCTGCGCCCAGAGCTGTACCTTCAACAATTCCGCCTGCAACCGCGCCTTTTCGGCCTCATAGGGCTCACGCGCCATTTTATGCGTATAGGGGTAGGTTTTCGTGTCAAAGGGCGCACTCAGGTCCACCCGCGCATCCAGCCCTTTGCCGCGCGGGCGAAACGCGCCCTGATCGCGCGAGACGGGGCGTTCCAACGGCGCATCGGGCAGGCCGGATCCGGCCACATCCTGCTGCGCCAAAGTGGTCGCCTTGTGAATTGCCGCCGCCCGATCCACCATCTCTGGCCCACCCCGTTCCTGCGCGATCTCCGCGTCAAATTCCTGAAAAAACACCATAACATATATCTGGGTCTTGCGCCTGCTAACCTCAAGTCCTTGCGGGGAATATGGGTTTTTACGCCACTGGTAGCGCTAGAGCCGCTTGATTTACTTGTGTCACGCGCAGCCCCGCGCTAAGCACCCGCAGCATGAACGAAAGCGGGCGTCGCACGCCCGGCCCTTGCAACAGGAGGACCCAGCGTGAAGATCGGGGCACCGAAAGAGATATTTCCGGGAGAAAACCGGGTCGCCATGACGCCGGAATCGGCGCAGGCGCTACAGAAATTGGGGCATACATGCCTCATCGAGACCGGAGCCGGCGCCGCCGCGGGCTTCGAGGATGCCGCCTATACCGCCGCTGGGGTCGAGGTTGTCGCATCGGCGCAGGCGCTGTTTGACGCCGCCGATGTGGTGGTCAAAGTGCGCGAGCCGGTGGCCGAGGAAATCGCCCTGCTCAAAGAGGGGCAGACGGTGATCTCCTTCTTCTGGCCGGGCCAGAACACCGAACTGCTGGAACAAGCCAAGGACCGCGGCGCCACCGTTGTTGCGATGGATATGGTGCCCCGCATCAGCCGCGCGCAGAAAATGGACGCGCTCTCGTCGATGGCCAATATCGCCGGCTACCGCGCGGTGATCGAGGCGGGCAACAACTTTGGCCGTTTCTTCACCGGTCAGGTGACTGCTGCAGGTAAAGTGCCACCGGCCAAAGTGCTGGTCGTCGGCGCCGGTGTTGCCGGTCTTGCCGCCATCGGCACCGCGACCTCGCTGGGCGCGATCACCATGGCGTTTGACGTGCGCCCCGAAGTGGCTGAGCAAATCGAATCCATGGGCGCGGAATTCGTGTTTCTTGAATTCGACGAACCGGCCCAAGACGGCGCCGCGACGGGTGGCTACGCCGCCCCTTCAAGCCCCGAATTCCGCGAGAAACAGCTCGAGAAATTCCGCGAGCTGGCCCCCGATGTCGATATCGTCATCACCACCGCCCTGATCCCCGGCCGCCCGGCGCCCAAGCTGTGGACCGAGGATATGGTCAAGATGATGAAACGCGGCTCGGTGGTCGTTGACCTCGCTGCCGAACGTGGCGGCAACTGCGATCTGACCGTGCCGGACGAGAAAATCACCACCGAGAATGGCGTGACCATTGTCGGCTATACCGATTTTCCCAGCCGCATGGGCACCCAGTCCTCGACGCTTTATTCCAACAATATCCGCCATATGCTGGCCGATCTGACCCCGGCGAAAGACGGGGTGATCAACCACAATATGGAAGATGACGTGATCCGCGGCGCCACCGCGACCCACGCCGGCGAGATCACCTTCCCGCCACCGCCGCCGAAAGTGCAGGCGATTGCGGCGGTGAAACGCGAAAAGCCCAAAGAGCTGACCGCGGAAGAAAAACGCGCTGCCGAAACCGCCGCCTTCAAGGCGCAAACCCGCCAGCAGGTCACCCTTCTGGGTGTCGGCGGCGTGCTGTTGCTGCTCGCGGGTATCTTTGCTCCGGCCAGCTTTATGGCGCATTTCATCGTCTTTGTGCTGGCCTGCTATGTCGGGTTCCAAGTCATCTGGGGCGTCTCGCATTCGCTGCACACGCCCTTAATGGCGATCACCAACGCGATCTCGTCGATCATCATTCTGGGCGCCTTGCTACAGATCGGATCGGGCAGCTGGCTGGTGATGATCCTCGCCGCACTTTCGGTCTTTATGGCCGGTATCAATATCTTCGGTGGCTTTATGGTCACCCGGCGCATGCTTGCCATGTTCCAGAAATCGTAAGGAGAGGCAGCCATGGAATACGGATTTACCACGGCAGCCTATGTGGTTGCAGCCGTTCTCTTCATCCAGTCGCTGGGTGGATTGTCGGGTCAGGAAAGCGCAAAACGCGCGGTCTGGTATGGGATCGTCGGCATGGCGCTGGCGGTTCTGGCAACGCTCTACGGCCCCGGAGCGGGCAATTGGGCGCTGTCGATTGTGATGATCGCCGCCGGTGGCGGGATCGGCTGGGTCGTTGCACAGCGCGTGCAGATGACCGAAATGCCGCAACTGGTCGCGGCGATGCACTCGCTGGTCGGTCTGGCGGCGGTGTTTATCGGCTTTAACGCGCATATCGAGATGGCGCGGGTCGCCACCATGCAGGCGGCTAATGACACCGCCGCATTGGCCGATCTGGCGCAATTCGCCGCCTCGGTGGCGCATAAAACCGCCGCCGAAATCTCGGTGCTCAAGATCGAGGTGTTCTTGGGCGTGTTCATCGGCGCGATCACCTTCACCGGCTCGATTGTCGCTTATGGCAAGCTGGCGGGGAAAATGAACACCGCAGCCACGAAACTGCCGGGCGGGCATATGCTCAATGCCGGTGCCGCGCTCCTGTCGGCGATCCTGTTGATCCTCTACTTCCAAGGGGCGGGCAGCTGGACCTTGATGCTGATGACGCTTTTGGCGTTCTTTATCGGCTATCACCTGATCATGGGCATCGGCGGCGCCGATATGCCGGTGGTGGTCTCGATGCTCAACAGCTACTCGGGCTGGGCGGCAGCGGCGATTGGGTTCTCGCTGTCCAACGACCTGCTGATCGTGGTCGGCGCGCTGGTTGGCTCTTCGGGTGCGATCCTGTCGTACATCATGTGTAAAGCGATGAACCGCTCGTTTATCTCGGTGATCCTTGGCGGCTTTGGCGGCCCCGCGGGCGAGCAGATGGCGGTCGAGGGCGAACAGATCGCGATTGACGCCGACGGTGTCGCCTCGGCGCTCAACGAGGCCGACAGCGTGATCATCATTCCGGGCTACGGGATGGCGGTGGCACAGGCGCAGCAATCGGTGTCGGAACTGACCCGCAAACTGCGCGCCGCCGGCAAAGAGGTGCGCTTCGCGATCCATCCGGTCGCCGGGCGTCTGCCGGGCCATATGAACGTGCTCTTGGCCGAGGCCCGCGTGCCCTATGACATCGTGATGGAAATGGACGAGATCAACGATGATTTCCCCTCCACCGATGTGGCAATTGTCATCGGCTCCAATGACATCGTAAACCCCGCGGCCCAGGAAGACCCCAACTCGCCCATCGCCGGCATGCCGGTGTTGGAGTGCTGGAAAGCCAAACAGGTGTTTGTCTCGAAACGCGGGCAGGGCACCGGCTATTCGGGCATCGAGAACCCGTTGTTCTATAAAGAGAACACGCGGATGTTCTATGGCGACGCCAAGGCCTCGATTGATGCGCTGCTGCCGATGATCGACTGAATTCGGTAAGCTGACAAAAAGAGACCCGCGCTGGAGTGATCCGGCGCGGGTTTTTTCATGTCTTGGCTCTGGTGGGGCGGCGCTTGGGGGCATCGAGCCCCCGCGCGCCGCGTGGGGTGGCCCCACACGCCACCAAGGGGGTTTTCCACCCCCTTGGAGACCCCCGAGGATATTTAGGGCATAAAGATGGCAAAAAGGGCTGGTGAGAGGCCAGCCCTTTTAGGTTTGAAGGTTGTGATGGCTTAAAAGTGGATCGCCTTGCCGTAGGCGTCGAGCACGCTTTCATGCATCATCTCGGAGAGCGTCGGATGCGGGAAGACCGTGTGCATCAGGTCTTCCTCGGTGGTCTCGAGCGTGCGGCCGACGACATAGCCCTGGATCAACTCGGTGACCTCGGCGCCGACCATATGCGCGCCCAAGAGTTCGCCGGTGGCCGCATCAAACACGGTTTTCACCATGCCCTCGGGCTCGCCGAGAGCGATCGCCTTACCGTTGCCGATGAAGGGGAAGCGGCCGACTTTGACCTTATAGCCGGCCTCTTTGGCCTTGGCTTCGGTGAGGCCCACCGAGGCCACCTGCGGGTGGCAATAGGTGCAGCCGGGGATCGAGTTGGGTTTGATCGGATGGACGGTTTGCCCGGCGATCAGCTCCGCCACCATCACGCCCTCATGGCTGGCCTTATGCGCCAGCCAGGGCGCGCCCGCCAGATCGCCGATCGCATAGAGCCCCTCGATACCGGTGCGGCAGTACTCATCGGTGACCACATGGGTGCGGTCGATTTTGACGCCCAGAGCCTCAAGCCCCAGATCCTCGGTATTGCCGACAATGCCGACCGCCGAGATCACCGTGTCGAACTCTTGCGTCTCGGTCTTGCCGTTTTCTTCCAGATGGGCGGTGACCTTGCCCTTACCGCGGTCGAGTTTCTTCACCGTGGTATTCTCGCGGATCACCATACCCTGTTTGACGAACTGCTTTTTCGCATGCGCCGAGATTTCCGCATCCTCGACCGGGAGCACCCGGTCCATCACTTCGACGACGGTGGTTTTCGCGCCCAAGGTGTTGAAGAAACTGGCGAATTCGATGCCGATCGCGCCCGAGCCGATGACCAGCAGGTTCTTTGGCATGCGCTTGGGATCGAGTGCGTGGCGATAGGTCCAGACCAGATCGCCGTCAGCCTCGAGCCCGGGCAATTCGCGGGCGCGGGCGCCGGTGGCGAGGATGATCGCCCGGGCTTTCAGCGTCTCGGTCCCCTTATCGGTTTTCACCGAGACCGTGCCTTGGGCGGGCAGATGCGCCGTGCCCATGAAGACCTTGATCTTGTTCTTCTTCATCAAATGGCCGATGCCGCCGCTTAGCTGTTTGGCGACGCCGCGCGAGCGTTTGACCACCGCGGGGAGATCGTAATCGACGCTGCCCGCCGAAAGACCGAACTCTTTGGCGCGGTGCATCAGATGGTAGACTTCGGCCGAGCGCAGCAGCGCTTTGGTCGGAATACAGCCCCAGTTCAGGCAGATCCCGCCCAGAGATTCGCGCTCGATGATTGCGACGTTTTTGCCCAGTTGCGCCGCACGAATAGCTGCGACATACCCGCCAGGGCCAGCCCCAATCACCACGACGTCGAAATTCTGATCGGCCATCTGGCCCTCCCGTTTGAAAACTGGTTGAACGTTAAACTATTCCCAAGTTCGCGGCAATCGCCCCTCGGGAATGGCCGTGATGCAGGGGATGCAAGGCTCAGTTTTGCAGCGCCTGCACGATGCTCGCATAGCCTCCGTCATTGAGAAACCCCAGTTCTTCGGGCGTGCTTTGGCGGCCCAAGGCGTCATTGCGGTAAGGGAAGCGCTGATAGCTGCGGATCACTTCGCGATGGGCGCGGGCGTGCAGCAAATTAGGGCTTTCACTGCCATCCGCCGCCTGCGGCATCCGCGCGAGGATCAGGCAGACACAGCGGTTCTGGTCGAAAATACTCTCGGAATGCATGAAGGGCAGATAGAAGAACTGCCGGATCGGCCCGTCGATTTTCAGGTCCAGCCGCCGCTGCCAGGCGCGGTCGGCGACCATCAGCGCATGGCCATCGGTGGCAAAGGCGCGCGGGTCGTTGCGAAACATATTGCGGGGGAATTGGTCGGTTAACACCAGATAGGCCAGCATCCCCTCGGGGCAGGATTGCCAGCCCTTATAGGCGCCCTCTAGCGCTGCCTCCCAAGCCGGTAAAAACCGCGCGGTGATCTCGGCGTCGAGCTCCTCTCCGCCAGCATACCAGCCTTGCGGCCCGATGGATTTCCAATACGCAAGGATTTCTGCGGCGAGGGCGGGGAGTGGCATGATAACCTCCGGCTTCGGTAATCTTTTCAACCACCTTGCGCCCAGAGGCTGGCTGCGGTCAACCCCAAGCGGGCGCGGGCAAACCGACAATGAAACCCAACGGGCGACACGAGGTCAGACGCGCGCCGCCGGGCGCAGGGGCAGCGGCGCGCGCGCGGGTTGCGGGCGGGTCAGGAGGTCTCGTCTTCGTTATACTCCAGCGCCGCCTCGACCGTGTAGATCGAGGTCGTCGGCATCACCGTGGTATAGCTGCCGGTGTTGTCGGGCGTGCCCGGATTGCGCATCATCCGCCACATGCCGTAGATGAACAGCGCGCCGAACAGCAGCGCCATGAACAAAAAGAACCCCGAGGGCCCGATATAGCCCATCATCCAACCGGTGATGATCGGGCCGGAGATCGCGCCCAAGCCATTGATAAACATCAACCCTGCCGAGGCCGCGGCCATATCGGAATGATCGAGATAGTCGTTCACATAGGCCAAGAGCAGCGAATAGAGCGGGTTCGACAATCCGCCCATCATCGCGCCGACCATCAACAGCACCGCAAAGGGCGGGTCGGTGACAATCGGCACCATCAACACCAGCGCTCCGGCCAAGGAGACCGAGACGATCAGCCCGCGCCGGTCCATCCGGTCGGACAGCCAGCCGATGGGGAATTGCAGCACCAGCCCGCCGACATAGATCGAGGCGATAAAGATCGACAGGTCGCGCACATTCAAACCGGCCTGCGTCGCCCAGATCGCCGCCATGCCGAATTGTGCCGAGAAAATCCCGCCGAGCAGGAACATGCCGACACAGCCCAGAGGCGAGGTGTCATATAGTTCGCGAAAGCTCATCCGCCGGATGCTCTCGAACGCGGGGGCAGGGGAAATCGACAGCAGGATCGGGGTAAAGGCCAGCGACACAAGGATCGAGGGGATGACAAACAGCACATAGCCCGAGGGATCGGCGACGTTCAGCAAAAGCTGCGCCAGAATGATGCCGAACATCTGCACGATCAGATAGAGCGACAGCGCCTGACCGCGGTTCTCATTGGTGGCGGCGTTGTTCAGCCAGCTTTCGGCGGTGATATAGACGCCGGAAAAGCAAAACCCGATCAACACCCGCATCAGTGCCCAGGCCGCCCAATGCGGCACCGCGGCGTAAAGGATCAGCACCGCCGAAATCAGCGAGCCGAGCGCGGCAAACACCCGCACATGACCGACGCGGCGAATCATATCCGGCGCCAAACGCGAGCCGAACAGGAAGCCGACGAAATACCCCGACATCACGATCGCCAGCTGGTTGGTCGAGAAATCCTCGATCTCGCCGCGGATACCCAGCAAAGTGCCCTGCATGCCGTTGCCCAGCATAAACAGCATCATACCCAACAATAGGGCCCAGGTTGACCCCAGAACTTTCAGCATCGCTTGGCTCCTTCACGCGTCGGGTTGTGGCCATCTGCCATCTATCGCGCCATTGGATAAAGTCTAGCAGCTTTCATCCCCTTTGATTGGGCGAAAAGCGGCATAATGGATGTCGGAAATGCAGCAGACATCAGGCTCCGAACCTGTCGGAGGCTGCGCCCTGCATATCGTGCCAATGGCCCGCAAATGGTGGAACTGTCAAGCGAACAGATCGACGGGTGAATGACAAGGGGGCCTCATGCCCTTGCGGTGCAACTCTTTGAAGCTGATTATGCTGCGAAACCCCCAACAAATCCTTAACGTTTGCGTTTTGTTCTTCAAATCGGGTTGGAGACTCAGCGCCACTGCACTATGTTCCCGAACTTGGGGCGCGTAGGGCGCTGGGTGAGTGAGATGGCCGAGCAAAAATTCATCGAAATCCGTGGCGCGCGCGAGCATAACCTCAAGGGCTTTGACGTGGATATTCCGCGCGATCAACTGGTGGTGATCACCGGTCTGTCGGGCTCGGGGAAATCCTCGCTGGCCTTTGATACGATCTATGCCGAGGGGCAGCGGCGCTATGTCGAATCGCTTTCGGCCTATGCGCGTCAATTCCTTGATATGATGCAGAAACCCGATGTCGAGCATATCGCGGGCCTGTCGCCGGCGATCTCCATCGAGCAGAAAACCACCTCGAAAAACCCGCGCTCCACGGTCGGCACGGTGACCGAAATCCACGACTATCTGCGGCTGTTGTTTGCCCGCGCTGGCACCCCCTATAGCCCCGCCACCGGAGAGCCGATCGAGGCGCAGCAGGTGCAGGATATGGTTGACCGAGTGTTAACCTTGGATGAGGGCACGCGCGCCTATCTGCTGGCGCCGATCGTGCGCGACCGCAAGGGCGAGTATAAAAAGGAACTGCTGGAACTGCGCAAACAGGGGTTCCAGCGGGTGAAAATCGACGGCACCTTCTATGAATTGGACACGCCGCCGGAACTCGACAAGAAATACCGCCACGAGATCGACGTGGTGGTCGACCGTATCGTGGTGCGCGCGGGCATCGAGACCCGCCTCGCCGATAGTTTCCGCACCGCGCTGGATCTGGCGCAGGGGATTGCGGTCTTGGAACTCGCCTCGGCCAGTGAGGGCGAAACCCCTGAACGCATTACCTTTTCCGAGAATTTCGCCTGTCCGGTCTCGGGCTTTACCATCCCCGAAATCGAGCCGCGGCTGTTTTCATTCAACGCCCCCTACGGCGCCTGCCCGCAATGCGACGGGCTCGGCGTCGAGCTGTTTTTTGACGAGCGTCTGGTGGTGCCCGACGCCATGCTGCGGCTGGAAGACGGCGCGATTGCCCCCTGGCGCAAGGGTAAAACACCCTATTTCCTGCAGACCATCGAGGCGATTGCCAAACACTATCAATTCGACCCCAAGACCCCGTGGCGCGATCTGCCGGACAAGGTTAAGAAGGTCCTGCTCTGGGGCTCGGATGGTGAAGAAATCGCCTTTCGCTATGACGACGCGGGCCGCGTTTACAATGTCTCGCGCGCCTTCGAGGGCGTCATTCCCAATATGGAACGCCGCTACCGCGAGACCGACAGCAACTGGATTCGCGAGGAATTCGAGCGTTACCAGAACAACCGCCATTGCTCGGCTTGCGGCGGCGCACGGCTAAAGCCCGAGGCGCTGGCGGTGAAAATCGGCATGAAACATGTCAGCCAGATTTCCGAACTCTCGATCAAAGAGGCGCTGGCCTGGGTCGAAGAGGCGCCGGACCATCTGAGCGTGCAGAAAAACCAGATTGCCACCGCGATCCTCAAGGAAATTCGCGAAAGGCTCGGGTTTCTGGTCAATGTCGGGCTCGATTACCTGACCCTGAGCCGCTCGGCGGGCACGCTCTCGGGCGGCGAAAGCCAGCGCATTCGTCTGGCCAGCCAGATCGGATCCGGCCTGACCGGCGTGCTCTATGTGCTGGATGAACCCTCCATCGGGTTGCACCAGCGCGACAATGACAGGCTGTTGACAACATTGAAAAACCTGCGCGATCAGGGCAATTCGGTGCTGGTCGTCGAGCATGACGAGGATGCGGTGCGCTCGGCGGATTGGGTGCTCGATATCGGCCCCGGTGCCGGTGTCCACGGTGGTAATATTGTCTCCATGGGCACGCCCGAAGAGGTCGCCGCCGATCCCGCCAGTCTGACCGGTCAATATCTGTCCGGCGCGCGCGAAATTCCGGTGCCAGCGGAGCGCCGGGCGGGCAATGGCAAATCGGTGCGCGTGGTCAAGGCCACCGGCAACAACCTGCAAAACGTCACGGTGGATTTCCCGTTGGGCAAATTCGTCTGCGTTTCCGGCGTCTCGGGCGGCGGCAAATCGACACTGACCATCGAGACCCTGTTCAAAACCGCCTCGATGCGGCTCAATGGCGCGCGCCAGACACCGGCCCCCTGCGAGACGGTGCAGGGGCTGCAACATCTCGACAAGGTGATCGACATCGACCAGCGCGCCATTGGCCGCACGCCGCGCTCGAATCCGGCCACCTATACCGGCGCCTTCGGCCCGATCCGCGACTGGTTCGCCGGGCTCCCCGAGGCCAAGGCGCGGGGTTATAAACCGGGGCGGTTTTCCTTCAACGTCAAAGGCGGGCGCTGTGAGGCTTGCAAGGGCGACGGGGTGCTGAAGATCGAGATGAACTTTCTGCCCGACGTCTATGTGACCTGCGAGACCTGCAAGGGCAAGCGCTATAACCGCGAGACTTTGGAGGTGCTGTTCAAGGGCAAATCGATCTCGGATGTGCTGGAAATGACCGTCGAAGAGGCGAAGGGTTTCTTCACCGCCGTGCCCGCGATCCGCGAGAAAATGGATGCGCTGATGCGCGTCGGGCTGGGCTATATCAAGGTCGGGCAGCAGGCGACCACGCTCTCGGGCGGCGAGGCGCAGCGGGTGAAACTGTCCAAGGAGCTCAGCCGCCGCTCGACCGGGCGCACGCTTTATATTCTCGATGAGCCGACCACCGGTCTGCATTTCGAGGATGTGCGTAAGCTCATGGAAGTGCTGCATGAATTGGCCGATCAGGGGAACACCGTGGTGGTGATCGAGCATAATCTCGACGTGCTGAAAACCGCGGATTGGATAATTGATATCGGGCCCGAGGGTGGCGATGGCGGCGGGCAGATCGTCGCCGAGGGCACGCCGGAGGATATCGCCGCGGTCGCCGCCAGCCATACGGGGCAATATCTCGGCCCGCTGCTGAAACGCCGCACGACACGGGCGGCGGAATAGGGTCGCGCAATAGATCTAAGGGCCGCGCCCGACACTGGGTGGGCGCGTGCTCGCTGGTCGCAGCAGGCTGCGCTCACAAGCAATGATGTCGGTTGCGCGGTGCAGGAACTCGCCAAAGCGCCCTCCCGGGGGGAGGGTCGGGCGCGGCCCGGCGGTGCCGCCGGGCGAAACAGGGGGCTTTGCCCCCTCGGCCCTGCGGGCCTCACCCCCAGGATATTTCTGGACAGATGATACTAGAGGCGTCGCCCGATCTCGCGGCCCTCATAGAATGCATAGGGGGCGAGGCGGGGGGCGGCGGCGTCGCCGATCAGCGCGGGCATGAGGTCGGCGAGGGGCTCCGAGAGCATATCAAACGCCGTATTGGTGGTGGCGAGGATCAGCGCGCTGGCGGGGATCACCTGCTCGCTGCGATCGAGCAGCGAGACCACGCGCGCGCCGCCGCCATTCCCCAACCATTCGGAAATCGCGGATTCACAGACGAACCGCACGCCCAGCTTCGCCAGCCGTGCCCGCGCGTAGCCATCGGCAGCGGTGCGGGTCAGCTCTTTGCCGACATAGGCGTCGGGCGTGACCAGCACCACATTATGCCCCGCCTCGGCCAGATGCCATGCGGTGCCGACCCCCTTCCAATGCCCGCCTTCATCGTAAACGATCACCGTGTCGCCCAGCTGCGCCTCGCGGCGCATCGCCGCCTCGGCGGGCCAGACCGCGCCGCGCTCGATCCCCGGTAGCTGCGCCAGATCCGGCAGCCAGCGTTGGAACCCGTCTTCATCGGGCAGCGAGCCACTGGCCAGAATGACATGATCGGCGCCGATCTCGCGCACCGCCTCATCGTCAAGGAAGCTATTGAGCCGCAAATCAACGCCGAGCCGCGATAATTCGCGCTCATACCAGTCCAGCAGGTCAAGGATCTGGGCGCGCCGCGGCTGCTGGCCCGCCAGCCGGAATTGCCCGCCGATCTGCGGTTGCGCCTCGGCCAGAATCACCGAATGCCCGCGTTCTGCCGCCGCGCGCGCCGCTTCCAGCCCCGCGGGACCAGCGCCCACCACCAGCACCTTGGCAGGGCTGTCGGCAGGGGTGAAGCGGTCACCGCCCCACTCGAATTCGCGCCCCGCCGAGGGGTTGATCAGGCAAGAAATCCAGTAATCCCGCGACCGCCGCCCCCAGCACATCTGGTTGCAACTCAGGCAGGGGCGCACGCGCTCGGCCGTGCCCTCGGTGGTCTTGCGCGCCAGATGCGGATCGGCGATCTGCCCGCGCACAATCGACACCAGATCGGCGGCGCCTGAAGCCAGCACCTGTTCGCCCACATCCGGCGTGCGGATACCGGCCTCGGCGGTGACCTTGGCGTTTCGCACCACCGCCTTCAACTGCGCGGTGATCGGCACGGTCAATGTGTCGGGCTCGGTGAAGGGCGGGATGATGCGGCCAAAATCCAGATAAGACCCCGCGCCGCATGTGACATAATCGAGATCGCCGGTGGCGTCATGCAGCGCGATGATCTCGCAGAGCGCTTCACCCTGCAATGTAATCGGGTAATTCGCATCATGGCTGATCGCCATACCGATGATGAAATCCTCGCCGCATTCCCGGCGCACCCCCTCGATCAGCAGCCGCGAAAACCGCGTGCGGTTCTCCAGCGATCCGCCCCACCTATCCTCGCGCCGGTTGGTCCAGGGCAGCCAGAATTGATCGACCAGGGAATTATAGGCCGCCCATAGCTCAACCCCTTGAAACCCCGCCAGATAGGCGCGTTTGGCGGCGGCGATATGGGCCTCGAGAAGCTCCAGAATCTCACCCTCGGACATCGCATGCGAGCCGTCGGTGTCATGATAGGAGGGGCGGCCCGAGGGCGACCAATGCGGCGTGAAACTCAGGTCGGAATCGCCATGCGCGCCGATATGGTAAAGCTGCTGGAGGATCACCGCGCCTTCCGCGCGCACCGCCTCGGTCAACTGCCGGAAGGCGGGGATGATACTGTCGTCCTGATGGCGGAAATTGCCGCGGGTCAGCACACCCGTGCGATGCACCGGCACCGGTTCCGCCACGATCATCCCGGCCCCGCCCAAGGCGCGCTCGCGCAGATAGCCGGTGTAGCGCGCGCCGGGCAGCCCGTCTTCGGCCATATTGGCGGTATGGGCGCCAAACACGATGCGGTTGCGCAGGGTCTGGCCGCGCAGGTCAAGCGACGCAAGCAGGCGGGAGTGGGATGCTGACATGGAAACCTCGGCTAGCTTGCCGCCAGTCTGCGCAGGCACCGGGCGTGCGGCATTCCGGATGGCGGCAGTTTGCGCGCCGGAAACGACCTGTGAAGCGACCTGCAGGGCGGGGCCGGGGCTTGATTAAGTGCGTGCATAATTTCCGATTGACGGGTGGAATAAGTATCTACATATTAAAAGCGTGCCACCGGAGCGCGCGGGCGAGTCCCGCTGCCTCGGGCGACAACCCGCCGCGCACCGGACCCGTCATCGCGGCAGATGGCGGGGGCTGAAATTGATCCCACGCTCCAGAAATGTCAGGCTTGTCATGTTGATTTTGAACCCCGGAACCACCACTCTGGAAACGCTTGAAACCTTTTGGAGACAAGGGGTTGCGGCAAAGCTTGACGAGGGCGTGCGAACCCAGGTCGAGGCAAGTGCCGCCCGTGTGCACCGCGTCGCCGAGGGGGACGAGGCGGTCTACGGGATCAACACCGGCTTTGGCAAACTCGCCTCGGTGCGCATTGCCCCTGAGGACACCGAAACCCTGCAACGCAACCTGATCCTCAGCCATTGCTGCGGCGTCGGCGAGATGCTCGATCCGGCAACCACGCGGTTGATGATGGCGCTGAAACTCCTGTCGCTGGGCCGCGGTGCCTCGGGTGTGCGCTGGGATATCGTCACCTCGATCGAGGGGCTGCTGGCGAAGAATGTGACGCCGGTGATCCCCGCGCAGGGCTCGGTCGGCGCCTCGGGCGATCTGGCGCCGCTGGCGCATATGGCGGCGGTGATGATCGGCGCTGGTGAGGCGCTATTTGACGGCGAACGCATGGCGGGCGGCGAGGCGCTGAAACGCGCCGGTGTCGCGCCGGTGGTGCTGGGTCCGAAAGAGGGGCTGGCGCTGATCAACGGCACCCAGTTTTCCACCGCGCTGGCGCTGGTCGGATTGTTCGAGGGCTGGCGCAACATCCGCGCAGCACTGGTCACCGGCTGCCTGTCCACGGATGCGATCATGGGCTCAACCGCGCCCTTGCAGAGCGAAATCCACAGCCTGCGCGGCCATAAGGGGCAGGTGGATGTCGCCGCGGCGATGCGCGCGCTGATGGAAGACAGCGAAATCCGCGAGAGCCACCGCGACGGCGATACCCGCGTGCAGGATCCCTATTGCATCCGCTGCCAGCCGCAGGTGCTGGGCGCGGCGATTGACCTGATGCGCTTTGCCGCGACCACGCTGGAAACCGAGGCCAATGCGGTCACTGACAATCCCTTGGTGATCGAGGCGGGGATCTTCTCGGGCGGGAATTTCCACGCCGAGCCGGTGGCCTTTGCCGCCGATATCATCGCGCTGGCGCTGGCCGAAACCGGCGCGATTGCGCAGCGCCGCGTGGCGCTGATGGTCGATCCGACGCTGAGCCACGATCTGCCGCCCTTCCTGACGCCTGCACCGGGGCTCAACTCGGGCTATATGATCGCCGAGGTGACCACCGCCGCTTTGATGTCGGAAAACAAGCATCTGGCGAACCCCTGCAGCACCGACAGCACCCCGACCTCGGCCAACCAGGAGGACCATGTCAGCATGGCCGCCCATGGCGCGCGGCGGCTGCTGCGGATGAACGCCAACCTCTCGGTGATCCTCGGGGTCGAGGCGCTCTGCGCGGTGCAAGGCATTGAATTCCGCGCCCCTTTGACTACCGCGCCGAAGCTGAAAGCGGCGATTGATGCGCTGCGCGCGCGGGTGCCCGCATTGGGTGACGACCGCTATCTGGCGCCCGAGATCGAGCAGGCGGCGGAGCTGGTGCGCGAGGATTATCTGGCGGCGGCCACCGGCGTCGAGTTTTCGCTTTAGGCTGGCCGGGCACGGCTAGGGCGGCGCTTGGGGGCATCGAGCCCCCGCGCGCCGCATGGGGCCAGCCCCATACGCTGCCAAGGGGGTTTTCCACCCCCTTGGAGACCCCCGAGGATATTTCTCGACAGATGATAGGGGCGTGATCGCGCGACGATTGGGCCTTGACCCTTTGCGGCTTTCATTCGACCTTGCGCCCGCCTTATGAGGTGGGACATATGACACGGACCACGGCGCCTTTTGCCGCATTTGAATGGATGATCGCCTGGCGCTATCTGCGCGCGCGCCGCGCCGAAGGCGGGGTCTCGGTGATGACCTGGATCTCCTTGATCGGCATCGCGCTGGCGGTGTTTGCGCTGATCGCAACGCTGTCGGTGCGCTCGGGGTTTCGGGCGGAATTTGTTGATACCGTGCTTGGCGCCAATGCCCATGCGACGGTCTATTACGCCTCCTCGACCACGCCCAGTGGCGCGGTCAGCCGGATGATCGAGGATTACGACGCGCTCGCCGCCCGTCTGGCCGCGGTCCCCGGCGTGACCAGCGCCGCGCCCCTGATCAAAGGCCAGGTGATGGGCAGCTATGATGGGCGCAACGCCGGTGTCGAAGTCTTCGGCATTGCCCATGAAGACCTGCTGCAAATCCCCCGCATCGCCGCCTCGGAACGGGCGCGCGGCGAGATTGCGCGGTTTGAAGAGGGGATCGCGATTGGCGAGGGCGTGGCGCGCGAGTTGAACGCGCGGGTCGGCGACCGCATCCGCATCATCTCGCCGGACGGGGCGCGCACCGCTTTTGGCACTTCGCCGCGGGTCAACGCCTATGAGGTGGTCTATATTTTCTCGGCCGGGCGCTATGATATCGACCGCACGCGGGTGTATTTGCCCTTTGCCGAGGCGCAGACATTCTTTAACCGCGACGGGGTCGCCGATGAGATCGAGGTGATGCTCGCCGCGCCCGAGCAGGTCGATCAACTGGCCTATGATCTGCTGCATGCGGGCGGCGAGCGGGCGATGCTCTGGACTTGGCGCGACAGTGCCGGCTCCTTCCTGCGGGCGCTCGATATCGAGGATAATGTGATGTTTATCATCCTCTCGATCCTCGTGCTGATCGCGGCGATGAATATTATCTCGGGCCTGATTATGCTGGTGAAAAACAAGGGCCGCGATATCGGTATCCTGCGCACCATGGGGCTGTCCGAGGGCTCGATCCTGCGGGTGTTTTTCCTCTGTGGCTCGCTGGTCGGCGTGGTCGGCACCGGCATCGGGGTGATCGCGGGTTGCCTGTTTGCGCTTTATATCGACCCGATTTTCGCCTTTGTGAATTATGTCGCCGGGGGCGGGGTCTGGGATCCGTCGATCCGCGGGATCTACGCGCTTCCTGCCGAATTGCGGCTGATGGATGTGCTCAAATCCGTGGCGCTCTCGCTGGGCCTGTCGTTCATCGTCACCCTGTTTCCCGCACGCCGCGCGGCGCGGATGAATCCGGTGGAGGCCCTGCGCTATGAGTGACGCTGTGAATGATGCGGTTTTGACGCTGGACGGGATCACCAAAAGCTACCCCGGCAGTGCCGCAGGCCCGATCGAGGTGCTGCGCCATGTCTCGCTGAGCCTCGCGCCGGGCGAGGTGGTGGCGCTGGTCGCCCCCTCGGGCGCGGGAAAATCGACGCTCCTGCATATCGCCGGGCTTCTGGACACCGCCGACGCCGGTCATGTGGTGATCAACGGCGCCGAGATGACCCGTCTCGGCGATGATGCCCGCACCGCCGTGCGCCGCGCACAGGTCGGATTTGTCTATCAATTCCATCACCTTCTGCCCGAGTTCACCGCCACCGAGAATGTCATGCTGCCGCAACTCGCCAACGGGGTGGGTAAACGCGCCGCACAGGAACGCGCCGAGGATCTGCTCGCCCGCGTCGGGCTGGCCAACCGCGGCAAACACCGGCCTGCGGAACTCTCGGGTGGTGAGCAGCAGCGGGTGGCCTTCTGCCGCGCCATGGCCAATGCGCCGCATATCTTGCTGGCTGACGAGCCGACTGGCAATCTCGACCCCGCGACCTCGGATCAGGTCTTTGCCGTGTTGATGGATCTGGTGCGCGAGACCGGGCTTTCGGCGCTGATCGCCACACATAATCTGGCCTTGGCGGCGCGGATGGACCGGATGCTACATCTTGATGCGGGCAGAATTGCAACGCCTAGGGATTGAATAGGCGGAATTGCGCCTAATCCATTGACTCCGGTGAGGTGAGCCCCGCTACTGGGCGCAGGCACTGCCATGCCTGTTGCTCTTTATCATCCGCCGGGGGGTTGGAATGTCTCACTTTTTGCGCGCCGCATTTGCGGGCGTTCTTTTGTCATTTTTTGCTTTTTCACCGATCACCGCCAGCGCCAGCACGATTGTCGCGCGGGTCAGCGTCGATGCGCAGACCATGCATGTCTATATTGACGGGCAATTGCGCTACGAATGGCCGGTTTCCACCGCCCGCGCCGGTAAGATCACCCCGCGCGGCGAATGGGCGCCGCAATGGCTGTCACGCTGGCACCGGTCGAGCCTCTATAACGATGCGCCGATGCCCTTCGCGATCTTTTATGATGGCGATTATGCGATCCACGCCACCGATGCGATCAGCCGTCTGGGCCGTCCGGCCAGCGCCGGCTGCGTGCGGTTGCATCCCGACAATGCCTCGCTGTTGTTCGCGATGGTGCAGGAATCGGGGATGGAGAATATGCGGGTCGTGGTCATCGATTAGATGACTGCGCAATCATGCAAGAAATCGGTCATCGATTAGATGACTGCGCAAATAAAGGGCTCGGTTATTGACTAAATGCGCGACCGCCGCCCACCCGCCAAGCTGAGTCTGCCATGCAACAGCCCCTCCCCATTATATGGGGGCGGGCTTTTTGCTCTACCCAAGGTATGGCGATCTGCCTATAACTGCTGTGGATAACTTATCTGCTACCCCGAGGGAGAGGCCATGCGCTGTCCGTTTTGCGGCAATGTCGATACTCAAGTCAAAGATTCGCGCCCGGCGGAAGACCATGTGTCGATCCGGCGGCGGCGGTTCTGTCCGGCCTGCGGTGGGCGCTTTACCACCTATGAACGGGTGCAGTTGCGCGATCTGGTGGTGGTGAAAACCTCCGGCAAGCGCGAGCCCTTTGACCGCGATAAACTGGAACGCTCAATCCGCATTTCCATGCAGAAACGCCCGATCGAGCCGGAGCGCATCGAGCAGATGATCTCGGGCATCGTGCGACGGCTGGAGAGCATGGGCGAGACCGATATCCCCAGTCCGGTGATCGGCGAGATCGTCATGGAAACCCTCGCGCGGATCGACACCGTCGCTTATGTGCGCTTTGCCTCTGTCTATAAGAATTTTCAGGCGGCGGATGATTTCGACAAATTCGTCTCGGAACTGCGGCCGCCCAATCTGGGTGAGGATTGAGCGCGTAAACTAAGGGCGAAAGGGAGGGGCTTTCTGCCCCTCTTGGCTTGAAGCCGTCGCCAGTGTGCGAAGCGCAATGGCGCAATGCATAGGAACACCCCGAGGATATTTAGAGCACAATGATGAGCAGGCCATGACGGGCAGGGCGGTGAGTGAGGCGGACCGGCGGTTCATGCGGTTGGCGGTGGGTTTGGGGGCGCGCGGTTTGGGCGCGGTCTGGCCCAATCCGGCGGTTGGCTGTGTGATCGTGCAGGGCGCGCGCATTGTCGGGCGCGGCTGGACGCAGGCGGGCGGGCGGCCCCATGCCGAGGTGCATGCGCTGGCGCAGGCGGGTGAGGCGGCGCGCGGCGCCACCGCCTATGTCAGCCTCGAACCCTGTTCCCATCACGGCAAAACCCCGCCCTGCGCCGAGGCACTGGTGGCGGCAGGCGTCACACGGGTGGTCTCGGCGCTGACCGATCCCGATGCGCGGGTGGCGGGGCGCGGCCATGCGCTACTGCGCGCGGCGGGGATAGACGTGACCGAAGGCGTCGAGGAAGAGGCCGCGCGGCTGGCAAACGGCGGTTTTTTGTCGCGCATCCAGCGCGGACGCCCGATGCTGACGCTGAAACTGGCGCTGACGCTGGACGCGCGGATTGCCACCGCCGCCGGTCACAGCCGCTGGATCACCGGCCCAGAGGCACGCCGCCATGTGCATCTGATGCGCGCCAATCACGACGCGGTGCTGGTCGGCGCGGGCACGGCGCGCGCCGATGACCCCGATCTGCGTATTCGCGACCTCGGGATCAGCCGCCAGCCAGTGCGTATTGTTGCCGACAGCCGCCTCAGCCTCCCCCCCGAGAGCCGCTTGGGCCGCAGTCTCGATCAGGCGCCACTCTGGTTGCTGCATACCGCACAGGCCAGCGAGGTCGCGCAGGATATGTGGCGCGCTGAAGGGGCGGAGGTGATCGAATGCGCGCAGGATCCGATGGGGCGGCTGGATCTGGCGGATGCGCTGCAACAGCTGGGCGCGCGCGGGCTCACACGGGTGCTTTGTGAGGGCGGCGGCGGGCTGGCCGCCAGTCTGGTGCGCGGCGATCTGGTCGATGAATTGGCGGTGTTTTCCGCCGGTCATATGTTCGGCGCCGATGGCACCGCGGGGCTTGCGGGCCTCGGGGTCGATGAAATCCCGCCGCACCGCTGGGCGCTAAGCCACAGCCAGCAGGTCGGCCGCGATCTTTTGCACCAATGGCGGCGGGTGGGCTATCCCTGTAAAACTTGAGTGTTTCCTTAACCAATTCCCAAATCCGACGCATTCCCTGCAAACTCCTGCCACAGTAGACCTGCATTGCTATGCGGATGGGCAGTTGAAATTCCGCGCGAAGCGCCCCAAATATACCAGTGAACAGGGGGCGGCACGCTAGATGCAGCGCTCGCCTCCGAAACAAATGAGTTGAGGATAGTATGTCAGGTCAATCAAACAGTTTTGCTGTGTTGCCGCTGCGCGATATGGTTGTGTTCCCGCATATGATCGTGCCGCTGTTTGTCGGGCGCGATAAATCGGTGCGCGCGCTGGAAACCGTGATGGGCGACGACCAGCAAATCCTGCTGGCCGCGCAGACCGATCACGCCGCGGATGACCCCGATGAAGAGGGGATCTACCGCACCGGCGTTCTGGCCAACGTGCTGCAATTGCTCAAACTTCCCGATGGCACGGTGAAAGTGCTGGTCGAGGGCAAGACCCGCGTGCGGATCACCGAATACGTCGAGAATGAAGATCATTTCGAGGCGATTGCCGAAGAACTCGAGGAACTCGATGGCGATGAAGCCACCGTCGAGGCGCTCAGCCGTGCGGTTCTGGATGATTTCGAGCGCTACGCCAAGATCAAACGCAATGTCCCCGAAGAGGCGCTCGCCGCGGTCTCGGACGCCGATGAGCCGGGCCGTCTGGCCGACCTCGCCGCCGGTCACCTCGGCGTTGATGTGCCGCGCAAGCAGGAGTTGTTGGAAACCCTCGACATCGGCGAGCGGCTGGAAAAAGTTTATGGCTTGATGGAGGGCGAGATTTCCGTCCTGCAGGTCGAGCGCAAGATCAAATCCCGCGTCAAAACCCAGATGGAGCGCACCCAGCGCGAATATTACCTGAATGAGCAGATGAAAGCCATTCAGAAGGAGTTGGGCGACGGTGAGGACGGGCAGAACGAACTGGCCGAACTCGAGAATAAGATCAACGAGACCAAACTCTCGAAAGAGGCCCGCGAAAAGGCCGAGGCCGAGCTGAAAAAGCTCAAATCAATGTCGCCGATGTCGGCCGAAGCCACGGTTGTGCGCAACTATCTCGACTGGCTGCTGGCGCTGCCGTGGGGCGTGAAATCCCGCGTCAAAAAGGATCTGGGTCGCGCCCAGAAGGTGCTGGATGAGGATCACTACAGCCTTGAAAAGGTGAAGGAACGCATCGTCGAATACCTCGCGGTGCAATCGCGCTCGGCCAAACTCAAGGGCCCGATCCTCTGCCTTGTCGGCCCTCCGGGTGTCGGTAAAACCAGCCTTGGCCGCTCGGTCGCACGGGCCACGGGGCGCGAGTTTATCCGCATCTCGCTGGGCGGCGTGCGCGACGAATCCGAGATCCGCGGTCACCGCCGCACCTATATCGGCTCGATGCCCGGCAAGATCATTCAGGCGCTGAAAAAGGCCAAGACCACCAACCCGCTGATCTTGCTCGATGAAATCGACAAGATGGGGCAGGACTTCCGCGGTGATCCGGCCAGCGCCATGCTTGAAGTGCTCGATCCGGAACAGAACGCCACATTTGTCGACCATTATCTCGAGGTGGAATACGACCTCAGCGACGTGATGTTCCTGACCACGGCGAACTCCTACAACATGCCCGGCCCGCTGTTGGACCGGATGGAGATCATCCCGCTGTCGGGCTATACCGAGGACGAGAAAACCGAGATCGCGCGCCGTCACCTGATGCCGAAAGTGATCAAGAACCACGGGCTGAAAAAAGACGAACTCAGCGTCTCGGAAGCGGCAATGACCGCAATTCTGCGCCATTATACCCGCGAGGCGGGGGTGCGGAACCTCGAGCGTGAACTGTCGAAACTGGCGCGTAAGGCGGTCACCAAGATCGTCAAGCGCGAGGACAAGCAGGTCGAGGTCACCGACGACAACCTGTCCGATTTCCTCGGCGTCCAGCGCCATAAATTCGGGCTGGCGGAAACCGAGGACCAGATCGGCGTGGTCACCGGTCTGGCCTGGACAAGTGTCGGCGGCGAATTGCTGCAGATCGAAGCGCTGAAACTGCCCGGCAAGGGGCGGATGAAGACCACCGGCAAGCTTGGCGATGTGATGAAGGAAAGCATCGAAGCGGCGAATTCTTTCGTGCGCTCGATTGCCCCCGAAATCGGCGTCAAACCGCCGCGGTTTGACACGATGGACATCCACGTCCATGTGCCCGAGGGCGCGACGCCCAAGGATGGCCCCTCGGCCGGCGTCGGCATGGTGACCTCGATTGTCTCGGTTCTGACGCAGATTCCGGTGCGCAAAGAGGTCGCTATGACCGGCGAAGTGACCCTGCGCGGCAACGTGCTGGCGATCGGCGGATTAAAGGAAAAACTCTTGGCGGCTCTGCGCGGGGGCATCACCAAAGTGTTGATCCCGATGGAAAACGCCAAGGACCTGCCCGAGATCCCCGATAACGTCAAAGACGGGCTGGAAATCATCCCCGTTAGCCATGTGCGCGAGGTTCTGAAACACGCTCTGGCGCGCGAACCTGAGAGCATCGAATGGGATGAGGCCGCCGAAGAGGCCGCGATGGCCGCACGGCTTGAAGCGCGCAACGAAGGGCCTGCGCAAACCGCGCATTAACCCTTTCGACCCCGCATTAACCCTAAACCCCCCGAAGGCAACTTCGGGGGGTTCTTTCATGCCCGAACGCCCCTTTCGCTTCGCCGCCGCTCTGCCTAAACTGCGCCGGACACCAAATGCCCGCGTCTCAACTCCGCGCGCTAAGGCATTGAAATACAAGATAAGGACGCGCCAGAGCATGACTGCCAGCCACTTCCCGACGCTCTTCTCGCCGCTGCAACTGGGCGATCTGACGGTGAAAAACCGCATCGTCTCCACCGGCCATGAAACCAACCTCGCGCAACACGGGCAGATGGGCGAGGCGATCATTGCCTACCACGAGGCCCGCGCCAAAGGCGGCGCCGGTCTGATCGTCACCGAGGTCGCGCTGGCCCATTCCAGCGGCGTGTTTGTCGCCGAACCGATCCGCGTTGATGGCGACGATTGCATCCCCGGCTACCGCAATCTCGCGCAGGCGATTCACCGGCATGATTGCGGGCTGATCGCGCAGCTATTCCACCCCGGACGCGAGATTGTCGCCTCCGAAGATGGCACCGCGCCGGTCTCCTATTCCGCCTCGGCGACGCCGAATGAGCGCTTTCACGTGATGCCCCGCGCCATGCAAATCGAGATGATCCGCGAGGTGATCGCCGGTTTTGGTGACGCCGCGCGCCGCATGCAGGTGGCCGGTCTCGACGGCGTCGAAATCGTCGCCTCCCATGGCTATCTGCCCGCGCAATTCCTCAATCCGCAGGTTAACCAGCGCGAGGATGCTTACGGCGGATCGCTCGACAACCGCACCCGTCTGATCCGCGAGATTGCCGCCGATATCCGCGCCAAAACCTCCCCCGGTTTCGTCATCGGTCTGCGCATTTCCGGCGATGAGCGCAGCCACGACGGGATGGAACCCGGCGAGATCCAGAGCGCCATCGCGGGCATCGCCGCCGAGGGCAATCTGACCTATGTCAGCCTCGTCGCCGGCTCCTCCGCCACGCTCTCGGGCTCGGTCCATATCGTGCCGCCGATGCAGGAGGCCACGGGCTATACCGTGCCGCTTTCTGAGGGTCTGAAAACGCGCATCTCGCTGCCGGTGATCGTGACCGGCCGCATTAACCAACCGCAGGACGCCGAGCGTATTCTCGCCGCCGGTCACGCCGATATGTGCGGCATGACCCGCGCGATGATCTGCGATCCCGAGATCGGCAACAAAGCCCGCGAGGGCCGCATCGACGACATCCGCGCCTGTATCGCTTGCAACCAGGCCTGCATCGGCCATTTCCACGCCGGCTACCCGATTTCCTGCATTCAAAACCCGGTCAGCGGCCGTGAATTAACCTATGGGATGGTTAACAAGGCCCCGCATGGTAAACGCATCATGGTTATCGGCGGCGGGCCGGGCGGGATGAAAGCCGCCGCTATCGCCGCCGAGCGTGGCCATGAGGTCACCCTGTTCGAGCGCGACGCGCAGCTCGGTGGGCAGGCACGTTTGGCCCAGCTATTGCCGACCCGCGCCGAGTTCGGCGGCATCATCACCAATCTGACCCGCGAGATGGAATTGGCGGGTGTGACACTGCGCAAATCCACCGAAGTCGACGCCGCATTAATCAAGGATTTCGCCCCAGATGAGGTGATTGTCGCCAGTGGCGCCACCCCGCGCTGGCCCGATTTCGAGGGCCGCGATACCGCCCATGTGGTCGACGCTTGGCAGGTGCTGCGCGGTGAGGCGAATGTCGGCGGCGCGGTGCTGATCGCCGATTGGCGCTGCGATTGGGTGGGCATCGGGTTGGCGGAAATGCTGGCGGGGCAGGGGCGCTCGGTGACGCTGGCGGTGAACGGCTATATGCCCGGCCAGCGCATCCAGATGTATGTCCGCGACGCCAGTATCGGGCGTTTGCACAGCCTCGGCGTCAAGGTGATCCCCTATGTCCGCCTTTACGGCGCCGATGAAGATAGCGTATATCTTCAACATCTTATGAGCGGCGAGCCGGTGATCTGCGAGGGGATCGACACGCTGGTTCTGGCGCAGGGCCACACCCCCGATAACGCCGTCGAGGCGATGCTGCGCGACATGGGCGTTACCCATCATCTGGTCGGCGATTGTATCGCCCCGCGCACCGCCGAAGAGGCGGTGCTCGAGGGGCTGCGCATTGGGCGCGCGGTCTAAAGCCAACGCGCGCGCCCGCTGTCTGGCGCGCGTCAACCCTGCTGCGCGGGCTCGGCCTGACGGGCATCGGGGATCGGAAAGACCACGTCATAGATCCAGTTGAACACGAAGGTATAGACCAGATAAAACCCCGCGAACGACAGGTCCATAATCAGCGCCTGCCAGAGCGTAAGCCCCAGATACCACGCGATAAACGGCAAGAGGACGGTCAATAATCCGGCCTCGAACAGACAGGCATGCAGCACCCGCAGCCGCACGGTTTTGCGGGTGTGGCCTAGGCGCCGGTGCATGATCCGGTCAAAGCCCAGATTAAACAGATAATTCCACATGGTCGCGATGCTCGCGCCGACAATGGCGACCACGCCGATCTCATGCATCGGCGTGTTGAAAATCCACGCGCCTGCGGGGGTGATGATCAATAAGCCGATGATTTCAAAGGATATCGCGTGGCGGATACGGTCTGCGGTTTTGCGCATGAATGCTCCTGATCAGGATCGGGCCGTCCCGTTTGCAAGTCCCGTGCTTGGGGGAGGTCGTCCTCACTTGCGGCGACCCTAGCCAATGCGCGGGGGGATTCCAAGCCGAAGGGCATGGCGGTGAGGGAAGAGTCTGGGTTGGGGGCGCGGATCCCCTCGCCAGAGCGCGCGGGTAGTAAGCGCAAAGGGGCGCACCCGACCCTGGGGGGGGCGCACCTATGCTTCCCGCAACGCGCTGCACTCGAATGCATGCATGACATTCCCAATGCACCCGACATCGCCAGTGCGCCCTCCCGGGGGGAGGGTCGGGCGCGGCCCGTGGTGGCCACGGGCCTGACAGCAGGGGCGTTAACCTTAACGGCAGATGTTAACCCTTGTTGTTAACCTACCCCCGCTTTGTTAACCAATTCACCCGCCCGCCGAGGAATTTTGCCGCATCCCGCGTTTTGCCTCTTGAGCCTGCGTCGATCTGCGCATAGATAGCCGCCGTGGGGCGATTAGCTCAGCGGTAGAGCGCTTCGTTCACATCGAAGATGTCAGCGGTTCAAATCCGTTATCGCCCACCATTCCCCTTTTCCGCTCTGCCCCCGATGCGCGCTTTCGCGCGTCAACGCGCCGTGCCGCGCGGCGCCGTCAACGCCTGCAGTGCCGTATAGCTGCGCGCACTCGCACCTAGATGGGTCGCGTTGAACCCTGCGGCGCAGGCGGTAAAACCGGCCAGCGCGGCGGGGTCACCAAGCAGCGCCTGCAACCGTGTCGCCATCGCCTGCGCTGAAGGGAAAATCTCCAAAGCCCCGGCCTCGATCGCGTCGAGCGCCGGATAGGTGATGCCAAAGATCGACTCGCCCATCACCACCGGTTTGCCCTGCGCCAAGGGCTCGATGATGTTATGCCCGCCCTGCGCCACCAGACTGGCGCCGACAAAGACCAGATCGGCCATCGCATACCAGATGTTCATCTCGCCCAGCGAATCCGCCAACAGGAGGTGCGGCGTCGGCGCATCTTCCAGCGTCAGATCCGAGCGCCGCGCGTGGGCGATCCCGGCCTTGTCCAACTGCTCGGAGACCGCGTCAAACCGCTGCGGGCTGCGCGGGGCCCAGATGATCCGCGGTGCCGAGGGATGCGCCAGCAGCGCGGCCAGAACCGGCAGCAGCAAGGGTTCTTCCGCCTCGATCGAACTGGCAATCAACAGCACCGGCGCCGCGCCCCATGCCGTGCGCAGCCGCTGGCCCAAAGCGGGTTGCGCCGGATCGACCCATTGATCGAATTTCAACTCGCCAACCAACCGAATTCGCGCGTCCTCGACACCGGCGCGCAGATAGCGGTCGCGGTAGGTTTCGGATTTCGTCAGCACCAGCGAGAACAGCCGCAAAAGCTCCAGCCGCACACCGCCCAAGCGCTTGGAATCCCGCGCAATTGTGCGTTCCAGCAGATTGCCGTTGACCTGCGCCATCGGGATGCCCAGCCGCCGCGCGACCAGCAATTGCCCCGGCCAGAGTTCGGATTCCACCACCAGCCCCAGCTTGGGCTGTGCCCGCCGCAGCATCCGCGCCAAGGCCCATGACAGATCCAGCGGCACATAGCGGTGCACCACCGACACCTCGGGAAACAACCGCAGACCCTCCTGCAATCCGGCAGGCGTGGAATGGGTCAGCAAGACCGGCACGCCCTGCTCCAAAAACCGCCGCACCAGCGGGCTGACCGCGCGGGTCTCGCCCAGAGAGGCGGCGAAGATCCACACGCCGCCCTTGGCCCCAACCGCGCCGCCGCCAAACCGCTCACCCAGCCGCTGCCGGTAGGCCGGTTCGCGCCTGCCGCGTTGCCACAACAGCAGCAGCATCACCGGCAGCGCCAGATGCAGCAAGACCTGCCAGAGCGCCGCCACCAGCCGCAACCGCCAGCTGACCGGAAGCGCCCCGATCTCTGCCTGCGGCGCAGCCGATCCGCCCGCCATCCCGTCCAGCCGTTGCACCATCTGACCATCCAAATCTATCACCGGCACGGTCAACCACATTTGCCGCGCCAATGCCAGTGGCGCGCTGTCCTCTGCCCCCCCTCGCGCCGCCAAAACCGCCGCCAGAACCACCGAGGCCAGCGCCCGCAAACCGCACCCGCGATTTGCCCCGCGATCCGCGCGCCGCTGGCCATGAGGCCCGCAAGGCACAGCCACCCGCCCGATGCTCCGCTCGATGCGCCACCCGATGCCCGCTGTGCTGACTGCTTGCGCAGACGCCCGCCGGATGGTCTATTACAGGCCACAAAGAAACGCCCCACAAGAATCGAGCAGCCCGATGTCCGACCTCCTTTCTGGCCAGTCAGAAGCCTATGACGCATCCTCAATCGAGGTCCTTGAGGGCTTGGAACCGGTCCGCAAACGCCCCGGCATGTATATCGGCGGCACCGATGAACGCGCGCTGCACCATCTGGTCGCGGAAGTGCTCGACAACTCGATGGATGAGGCCGTCGCCGGTCATGCCAACCGCATCGAGGTGGAATTGCACGCTGATTACGCGGTGACCATCCGCGACAACGGCCGCGGTATTCCGATTGATCCGCATCCGAAATTCCCCGATAAATCCGCGCTCGAGGTGATCCTTTGCACGCTGCATGCGGGCGGGAAATTTTCCGGCAAAGCCTATCAGACCTCGGGCGGGTTGCACGGGGTCGGGGCCTCGGTGGTCAATGCGCTGTCGGATCATATGCGCGTGGAAGTCGCCCGCAACCGCGAGCTCTTCGTGCAGGAATTCTCGCGCGGTCTGCCGCAGGGGCCGGTGGCCAAAGTCGGACCGGCACCGAACCGTCGCGGCACCTCGGTGACCTTCCACGCCGATGAGGAGATCTTCGGCTCGCACCGGTTCCGCCCGTCGCTGTTGATGAAAATGGTGCGCTCCAAAGCCTATCTGTTTTCGGGCGTCGAGATCCGCTGGAAATCCGCCATCGAGGACGGTGACACGCCGATGGAGGCAAGCTTCCACTTCCCCGGTGGTCTGGCCGATTACCTTGGCGAGACGCTGGGCGGCGCCTCGACCTATTCCGACCGCCCCTTTGCCGGCACCGTCGAGTTTGCCGAGAAGTTCAACGCCCCGGGCAAGGTCGAATGGGCGATCAACTGGACCCCTTCACGCGACGGCTTCATCCAGTCCTATTGTAACACCGTGCCGACCCGCGAAGGCGGCACCCATGAGGCCGGGTTCTGGGCCGCGATCCTCAAGGGGATCAAAGCGTATGGCGAGCTGGCCAATAACAAAAAAGCCAGCCAGATCACCCGCGACGATCTGATGACCGGCGGCTGCGCGCTGGTCTCGTGTTTTATCTCGGAACCCGAGTTTGTCGGCCAGACCAAGGACCGTTTGGCCACCACCGAGGCCAGCCGCATGGTCGAAGGCGCGGTGCGCGACCATTTCGACAACTGGCTGGCCACCGATCCCAAGGCGGCAGGCGCGATCCTTGATTTTCTGGTGCTGCGCTCTGAGGAGCGGCTGCGGCGGCGGCAGGAAAAGGAAACCCAGCGCAAGAGTGCCACCAAAAAGCTGCGCCTGCCCGGCAAGCTGGTCGATTGCTCGGCGACCAACCGCGCGGGCACCGAATTGTTCATTGTCGAGGGCGACTCGGCCGGTGGCTCCGCCAAAATGGCCCGCGACCGCAAGACCCAAGCGCTCTTGCCCCTGCGCGGTAAAATCCTCAACGTGCTGGGTGCGGCCTCGTCGAAAATGGGCCAGAACGCCGAGATTAATGATCTTTGTCAGGCGCTTGGCGTTGGCCTCGGCTCGAAATTCCGTGTAGATGATCTGCGCTATGACAAGATCATCATCATGACCGACGCGGATGTCGATGGCGCGCATATCGCGGCGCTGTTGATGACGTTTTTCTTCACCCAGATGCGGCCGATGATCGACCACGGGCATCTCTATCTCGCCTGTCCGCCGCTGTTCCGCCTGACCCAGGGCGCGCGGCGGGTCTATTGCATTGATGAGGCCGAGAAAGACGCCTATCTCGAGCGTGGTTTGGGCGGCAAGGGCAAGATCGACGTCTCGCGGTTTAAGGGTCTGGGCGAGATGGACGCGAAGGATCTGAAAGACACCACGATGAACCCCGAGACCCGCAAATTGATCCGGGTGAGTATCGACGAGGATTTCCCCGGCGAGACCGGTGATCTGGTCGAGCGGTTGATGGGGAAAAAGCCCGAGCTGCGGTTCCAGTATATTCAGGAAAACGCGCGGTTTGTTGAGGATGTGGATGTGTAACGCGGGGTAATTTCTGCCCTCAATTCATCCGCACCACCTCCACCCTTTCGCCCCATGCTCGTGCCCCGCACGAGCAGCGCCGACCCGCCCCTCCGGGGCGACGCTCCGCTTTGCCCCGGCGTGTCGGCGCACGGTTGAAATGACAGCACTCACAGCGCAGATATCACAGTTCTACTTCAAACCAGCCCAACCCATCGCTCCCTATGCCCGTGCCCCGCACGGGCAGCGCCGACCCGCCCCCTCGGGGCGGCGCTCCGCTTTGCCCCGCGTGTCGGCGCACTGCTGAAATGACAGCACTTACAACTCAGTTATCCCCGTTCCACTCTCATCCAGCCCAACCCATTGCGCCCAATGCCCGTGCTTTGCACGGGCAGCGCCGAACCGACCCCACGGGTCGGCGCTCCGCTTGCCCCTCGGTTCGGCGCGCGGTTGCACTGGCAGTTCCCACGACGCACACATAAGCGTTTCGCGTCTTTCCCCAGTATCAGGCCACGTAGCCAAACCCGCACCCCCTCCAACGGTGCGTGCAAGCACACACCCTACGCCCCGCATCATGCTTTCCCGTTCCTTAATCCGACAGGCTAACCCGTTGATTTCCCTCAATCCCGCACCTGTCCCACGCGCGGGACAATTCACCACCCCTTGACCGCCGCAGCGCAGCGGGATAGCTCGCGCTCATGGCTCCTACACCTCTTTTGCAACTCAATAATATTTCGCTGACCTACGGCGGAAATCCCCTGTTCTCGGGGCTTGATCTGGTCATCCAACCCGGTGACCGGCTGGCCCTTGTCGGCCGCAACGGCTCGGGGAAATCCACCTTGATGAAGATCATGGCCCGGCTTGTCGAACCCGACAGCGGGGCGCGGATTCTCACGCCGGGAACCCAGGTCGGCTATATGGAGCAGGACCCGGATTTCTCGGGTTTCGCCACCCTCGGCGACTACGCGATGCAAAGCCTCGACCCCTCGGAAGCCTATAAAGTCGAGATCGCCGCCGAGGGCCTCGCCTTTGATCCCGAGATCGCCGTCGAGACCGCCTCGGGCGGCGAACGCCGCCGCGCCGCGCTGGCGAAACTTCTCGCCGAAGCGCCGGAATTGATGCTGCTGGACGAGCCCACCAACCACCTTGATATCCACGCCATCGGCTGGCTCGAAGCCCGCCTGCGCGAGACCCGCGCGGCCTATGTCCTGATCAGCCACGACCGCGCCTTTCTCAACGCTTTGACTCGCGCCATGCTCTGGGTCGACCGCGGCGTGGCACGACGTCTGGAACAGGGGTTCGCCGGTTTCGAGGATTGGCGCGACAAGACCTGGGAAGAAGAAGACGACGCCCGCCACAAGCTCGATCGCAAGATCAAACACGAGGCGAAATGGGCCGTCGAGGGCATCTCGGCGCGCCGCAAACGCAATCAGGGCCGGGTCCGCGCCCTGCAAGCCCTGCGCGCCGACCGCGCCTCGCAAATCCGCCGTCAGGGCACCGCCGCGATGGCGCTGGATGCGGGCACCCAATCGGGGAAACTGGTGGTTGAGGCCACCCAGATCAGCAAGTCCTTTGACGGCGTGCCGATCGTCCGCGATTTCGACCTGAAAGTGCTGCGCGGCGACCGCGTCGCCTTTGTCGGCCCCAATGGCGCCGGCAAAACCACGATGCTCAACCTGCTGACCGGCAAGCTTCAGCCCGACAGCGGCACCATCCGGCTGGGCACCAATCTTGAGATGGCGGTGTTCGACCAGACCCGCGCCCAGCTTGATCCCAACGCGACACTCTGGGAGAACCTGACCGGCGATCCCCTGATGCGGGTCAGCGGGCAGGCCGATCAGGTGATGGTCCGTGGACGGCCCAAACATGTGGTCGGCTACCTCAAGGAATTCCTCTTTGACGACGCCCAGGCCCGCGCCCCGGTGCGCAGCCTCTCGGGCGGCGAACGCGCGCGGCTCTTGCTGGCGCGGATCATGGCGCGCGAGAGCAATCTTCTGGTGCTTGACGAGCCGACCAACGATCTTGATGTTGAAACGCTGGACCTGCTGCAAGACCTGCTCGGCGATTACCCCGGCACCGTGCTGCTGGTCAGCCACGACCGCGATTTCATCGACCGCGTGGCCACGACAACGCTGGCTTTTGAGGGCGGCGGTAATGTCGTTGCCTATGCCGGTGGCTGGTCGGATTATCAGGCGCAAAAAGCCCTGACCGCCCCCGCCGCTATGCCAGCCCCCGCTGCCACTTCGCGCGCCTCTGCAAAACCCGCCGCCACCGCCGCGCCGGTGGTTTCGGGGCTGACCTTCACCGAGAAGAAACGCTTGGCGGCGCTGCCTGCGGAGATCACACGGATCGAGGCGGAGATCGGCAAATTGTCGGAACTCCTCTCCGACGCTGATATCTACACCAGCGATCCGGTGAAAGCCGCGAAGGCCGCGCAGATGCTCGAGCAGCGTCAAAAGGCGCTTTCTAAGGCCGAGGATGAATGGATGGAGCTGGAAGAGCGCGATCAGGGCTGAGCCGCCGGTTCTACTCCGCCGCGGCCTGCGCCCGTCGCCGCCGCCACAGCGCGACGCCCAGACCGATGGTGAGCAGCAGCGATGTCGCCAAGCCGGTGACGTTCCCCAGCAACGAGGCGACCTGCGCCAATTGCCCGCCCGCGGCATAGCCAAGCCCGACATAGACGCCGACCCAGACCAGCTCACCCGCGATGCTGCTGAGGGTGAAAACCAGCCAAGCCATGCGCGAGCCACCGGCGAGGAAATTCACATAGGGACCGAGCGGGCTGAACAGCCAGCGGCTCAGAAACACCGCCATCCCGCCGCGCGCATGGATTGAGGCACGGGCGCGCAGCAAGACGGCGGCGCGGGCCTCGCTTTGCGACAACCAGCCCTCGATTGCGCCCAATCCCACACGGCCCAATTGATAGCCCATCTGATCGCCCAACACCGCCCCGCCCAAAGCCGCCAGCGCCAATGTCGCCAGTTCCAGATCGCCCGAGGCGGCAAAAGCGCCCGCCGTCAGCATCATCAGTGACGAGGGCACCGGCAGCGCAAGGCAGGACAGAAAGGTGACCAGCCCCAGCGCGATTGCGCCCCATTCGCTGACCAAAGCAAACAGCCAGTCAGTCACGTCTGGCCTCGCGGTGGTGCTCGATCACCGCCATGATTTCAGTGACCAGCGTATCCAGCGGAATGCCGCGATCCTCGGCGATATGCTCCAATGTGCGGCGGCGGCGCGGCATCGACGCCAGATCCAGCGCGTCGATCAACACATCGCGCGGTATCTCCCATGAGCGCGCGACATAGCCGACCGGCATCCAGCCGGCGGGCGTCTGGTCGATTTTGCTGGGATCGTTCCAATAGATCGCGCCCATAATCAGGCGCACGGCGAAAAACAGGGTCAGCGCGAGGGCCGAGGCAAACCCCGCGCGCACCAGCCAGCGTGATATGGGGGAGGGACGGGACATGCCGCTGCCTTTGCCAGTTTCAACGCCCCAGACTAGCGCAGCGGCGCGGCGCTGCAAAGCCGGATCAACCGCGCGGGATCAGCCGGATGAAGGGCACGCCGGAGGGGCGGTGGACGGTGAGCATCTCGAAAGTGAAATGACGCAACTCGTCCTTGACGTCTTCGGCGAGGAACGAGGCCAGAAGGAAGGTGCGGATGTCCTCGGAGGTCCAGCTTTCGGCGCCTTCGGGCACGCGCAGATATTCATAGGACGAGAGCACCTCGAACCCCTCGGCATGGGATTCGCGTAGCAGGCGTCCGGCGCGCAGGGCCTCAAGGCTTTGGGCGTCACCGGCAAAAACGAAGCCGTGGCGCACGGGGAAATCAAAGGTGAAATTGAGCATCCCGTCGCCGAATTCGAGCAGGCGGATCTCGGGGTCTGCGGCAATCAGGCGGTCTTGAAGGTCGCTGCGGTCGAGCCAGAAATCGCGTTGCGCGGGGCGCAGGCGGTCGGTCATCAAGTCGCTGCTCCACAGGCTGGCATGGAGCAGCGTTACCGTGGCCAGAACCAGCGTGGCAATCACCCTGCCGCCGCGCCGCAGACGCCGCACCGCAGGCGCCAGCATGATCGCCGCGCCGAGGGTCATCATCAGCATGGCCACGGCGAAATACCACGGCGCCTGATGCCAGTAATTGACCGCGCCGATATTGTAGATCGTCTTGATCACAATGCCGCCGCAGATACCGGCGAGGATCGGTGCCCAAAGGGCTTGGGCGTTGCGGCGCAGGATATGGACCAGAAAACCCACGGCAAAGGCGGCGGGGATGATCAATTCAACCACCCGAAAGGCGCCGCCTGCCAAGCCGGCTCGGTCAGCGGTGTAGTTGGTTAACCCCTCGCGCAACTCGATCATCGGCGCAAAGAACGTGGCCAGCGTGACCCAAGCATTGGCGACCAGCGCGCCCGAGCCCTTCGCCGCGCCGCTGACTGGCGCCAGCATGCCGGTGGTCCAGAGGCTCCAGCCGACGAACAGCGCGAGGCCGATGGCGGTGGGCAGGGAAATCAGCGCACCGGCAGTGATCCGCTCGGCATAGGGGCGGCTGGGCCAGAGCGCCACGGTCACCGCCATACAGGCAGGAATGAACAACTCATCGAGCCGCGTCAGCACCAAGAACGCGAGGATTATGCCGATGGTTAACCATGTCGGGTTGCGGCGCCGGGCGTTGAGGCCCGAGGTCAGATAGGCCAGCAGAGCAGCGATGAAAAACGCCAGCCCCGCCTCCATGCCGCTGAAAAACCCCCAGACGGGCAGATTGCGCAGCGCTTGGCCGATGGTGAGATAATAGACCCCCGGCACCGCGAGCATCGCCAACAGCCATGAGCCGGTGAAGCGCCGGATGGCAAAGCCCAGCAGCAGGACGCCGCCGAGGGTGAAGGCAATCGCACCGTAGGCGGTGGCGGCTATCGCTTGCAATGGCGTGGCGCTGAGCGCGGTGGCGGCGCGCACAAAGACCTGCCACAGCGGGTGGAAACCGTTGGTCGGGCGCAATCCGTCGAAACTCATCGTCAGACCCGAAGAGGATTGCCCGATGCCCAGATAGAGATAGGCGTCGCCTGCGAGAAACCAGAAGGGCGTCAGCGCGCCGTGGTTCCACGCCACCACCAGCACCGGCAAGAGGGTGACGAGACTGGCGTAGAGGATAAAGGCAACGGCCCGCATGCAACGACCTCCGATACAACGCAACACGCCCGTGGCCGCGCTGGCGCGGTTTGGGCGCGGGGATGCTAGCGTGTTTTGGGTGTTTTGGCAGGTGGTTAATTGGTTAACGAATTGTTTCTCGCAGCTTGGGGGCGTAGCGGCGCGGGGGATCCTTCTGGACAGCGGCGCGAATCCAAGGCAGCATTGGCGGATGAGGGCCGCCGTTGTCGAGCCCTCTGCGCGCTCTATGGCGCCGCCAGCCAGCCCCCTGAGCCAAGATCCGTGAAGGCAGTTCTATGTGTGTTTTCAGACCAGTATTTGTGGCTCTTTTGGTTGTTGCCCTCTGGGTGGCGCCACAGGCCGAGGCGCAGAACTGGCGGTTGGAGCCGACCTTTGGCTCGATCGCGCTGCGCTCGGGATTTGTGCCCGATCCGCATCGGCATCGGGTGATTGCGGGCGGCGACAATCACTTTCTGGGCAGCGAGGATTGCCGCTTTGGCGGTTGGTTCGCCAGCCCGCCGGATTACCGGCTGATCTATGAGGCGGGGCGGTTTCCGACCCTGACCCTGACCGTGGATGCGCCCGGTGATACGATGCTGCTGGTCAATGACCCGCATTCACGCTGGTATTGCAACGATGATCACGACGGGCGCAACCCGTTGATCCGTTTTGCAAATCCGCCGACCGGCCAATATGATATCTGGGTCGGCACCTATAACCGCTCGAATGTGCGCAATGCGGTGATTTACATTTCCGAGCGCTAGGCAGGCTTAGGGCAGATCGAGTTCGGCAATGATCCGCGAGGCTTCGGCGCTGCATTTGGTCAAGGCTCCGGTGTCCTCTCCTGGGAAGAACCTTGCGCGGGTGGCAGTGGGCATCGGCGCCGGTGTCGCGATGCTGATCCGGGGCGCGCCCGAGGCGGAAAGACCGGCATTCTCGGCGGCCCAAGCGCGGGCGAGGGCGATCTGGCCGGATTTTGCCGCCGCATAGGCGCCGTAGAATTTATGCACGCCAGCGGCGCCATCCTGCCAGCCCGCATCGTCAAAGAACACCGCTTGGCCTTGTTTGCTCAGGCGCAGAAGCGGCTCGATCATCGGGATCAATGTGCCGGTGGCGCGCAGGGTGATAGCCAGTGTTTTGTCCCAATCCTTGGCTGCGATATGCCCCGCGGGCGAGAGCGGCGGCACATGCACCGCGGTATGCGCCCAGAGATCGACACGGCCAAAGCGCTGGAACAGCGAGGCGCAGATCTGCCGCATCGCGTCGTCCTTGGTGATATCGACCGGCACCAATGTCGCCGAACCACCGGCGGATTGGATGCGGTCGTCAAGTTCTTCGAGCGCGCCGATGGTGCGGGCGAGGGCGATGATATGCCAACCCTGCGCCGCCAAAGCCTCGGCCAGCGCCGCGCCCAAGCCGCGCGAGGCGCCGGTGATCAGGGCGACCTTCTGGGCCGACTGCGACGTGCCGGTCTCGGCGGATGATTCGGAGGGGTGCGGGTTCTGCGTCATGGCGCGCTGATGCCACCGGCGCGCGCGGGTTTCAAGACAGGGCGCGATTGTGACGCAGGCAGGGAGCGGGCGAGTAGAGGCGGTTTGAAGGCGGGGTTTCACGGCAAAAGTTGCGCTTTGCAATCTTTGCAAACCGCGCGGCTTTGCAACTCACTGGATTTGCAAACCGGCCCGCGTAATCCTGCGGAATTGCGTCAGAGTGCTTGACGTGTCGCCATGCTGCACAGATAACGAGGCAGTGAAATTCAGAACGGGAGGCCCTGCAATGGCCCAATCTCAGACACTTGTTCAAGCTACGGTCGGCGCGCAGTCGGTCCTTGGCAAAGCGATGATCGTCGCGGCGGGCTCGGTGTTGATCGCGCTTGGTGCGCAGATCAGCGTACCGATGCTGCCGGTGCCGATGACCTTGCAAACCCTGGCCGTGGTGCTGGTCGGATTGACCGCAGGCTCGCGTCTGGGCGCGGGCGCGGTGCTGGCCTATCTGGCCGAGGGCGCGATGGGCCTGCCGGTCTTTGCCGGTGGTGGCGCAGGTTTCGCCTGGTTGATGGGGCCGACCGCTGGCTTCCTGTTCGGCTTTGTCGCACTGGCCTTTGCCGCTGGTCTCTTGGCCGAACGCGGCGTTGCGCGCGGCTTTATCGGCACTTTCATCGGTGTCGCGGTGATCTCGGCGCTCTTGTATGTGCCGGGCGTGCTCTGGCTGACCGCGATCACGCCGCTCAGCTTTGGCGGTGCCGCGCAGGCGGGCATGGTGCCCTTCCTGCTGGGTGATGTGGTTAAAGCCGCGGTTGCCGCGCTGATCGTCACCGGCGCCTGGACCGCGCTGAAATCGCGCCGCGGATAACGCCCAAGCGCTTTTGAACCAGTTGGAAACCCCCGGATGCAACGGCGCCCGGGGGTTTTTCTTTGACTTGCGGGCAGGGCGTGCGCGTGTCAGAAATTCCGCATTGTCACAGGAGGCCCCATGTCCGAGACGCCGAAATCCCTGATCCGCCGCACCCCTTGGCCGCCAAGCGCCTCGCGCCCGGTGGTGACGCCGCTGCAGCCCTCGGTGGTCTATGCCTCGCCCGATCCCGACACGCTGGATAGCCAATACGAGGGGGTCAATCCGGGCTATACCTATGCGCGCGAAGGCCATCCCAACGCCGATGTTCTGGCGCAAAAGATCGACATGCTCGAGGGCGCCGAGGGCGGGATAGTCACCGGCTCGGGCATGGCGGCGGTTACGGCGGCGCTGCTTGGCGTGTTGAAAGCGGGCGATCATGTGCTGGGCGGCGATCAGCTATATGGGCGGTCACTGCGGCTGTTGTCGCAGGACCTGCCGCGGCTTGGGATTTCGGCCTCGATGGCGGACCCGACCGATGCGGCGGGATTCGCCGCGGCGATCCGGCCCGAGACGCGGATGATCCTGCTTGAGGTGGTCTCGAATCCGACGCTGCGGGTGGCGGATATTGCGGGCATCGCGCAGATCGCCCGAGAGCGCGGCGTGCTCTTGGCGATCGACAACACCTTCACTACGCCGCGCGGCTTCCGGCCCTTCGAGCATGGCGCGGATATCGTGATCCATTCGGTGACCAAAATACTTGCCGGCCATTCCGATGCGACCTTGGGCTATGTCGCGGCACAAGACCCCGAGCTGCGCCGTATGATCTATGATTTCGCCGTGACCACCGGCATGACCGCCAGCCCGTTTGACTGCTGGCTGGCCGAGCGCGGGCTCTATTCCTTCGAGTTGCGCTATGACCGTGCCGAGGAGAATGCCGCGCTGTTGGCGGATCATCTCGCGGGATTGCCGGGGGTGACGCGAGTGCTGTATCCGACGCAGCGCGATCATCCCGATCACAACCGCGCGGTCTCGCTGCTGGGAGAGCGTGGCGGGCATATGGTGTCCTTCGAGATTGCCGGTGGGCGCGCGGCGGCGAATGCGCTGACCCGCGCGGCGCCCGCGATCGCCTTTGCGCCGACGCTGGGCGATATCGGCACCACGCTTTCGCACCCGGCCTCTTCGTCGCACCGTGCCTTGGGTGTCGAGGCACGAGAGGCTCTGGGCATCAGCGAGGGGTTCTTTCGCGTGTCGGTCGGGGTGGAGGATATCGCGTTGTTGAAGGCGGAATTTGCCGCCGCCATCGCCGCCTCGCAACAGCTTTGACGCGAGCCGCGCATTGCCAGACCGCGGGATGGCGACCTGAGGGGTGGACGGCGCGCTTTATGGTGCGTTCAACCTCCATGATATGACCGGAACACCCAGCATCACCAAATCGCCAGCCCCGTGGGCGGTCTGGCGATGCGCGGCGGCTTCGCCTTGATTCCGCGCGGTAACTGATAGATGCGCGTGGGGCAATTTCTGCTAGACCGGTCCAAGTGAGCCAAATGCCAGCTCGCCACCGACCACAACCCACTTCCCAATTCCCCTGATCCCGCCTAGGTTTACGCTGCAATTCCCCAGCGAAAGGCGCGGCAACTGATGAGCGGGCAGGCCCAAACCGAGGTGCGCAAGCGGCGGGTGTTTTATATCCCCGGTTTCGACCCGTTCCCGCCGCGCCGCTACCGTGAGCTCTACCGCAAAGAGGGCGCCGCGCAGGCGGAGATTTCGGGCTATGCATTGTCGCTCTCGCCGCAGCCCCCGGGCGCCGAGAGCTACGGCTGGCACGTGCAATCCCAGATCGACGGGCACGAGAGCGAGGCGCATATAACGGTGCTGGTCTGGGCCGATATCGTGCAGGCTTCGATGCAGCGCGGGGTGCTGGGCGCTTATTGGTTAATGCTGCGCTCGCTGTGGATTTTTGGCTCGACCGGCGCGCTCTGGGCGATGATCCGCCTGCGCCCGGGGCCGATGCTGGCGGGGGCATGGCCGGTGAGCATCCTGACCGGACAGTTGCTTGTGGCGCTCCTGCTGGCGTGGTTAATTGGCTGGGGCGTCGCGGCGCTCTGGCCCTTAGCGGGCGGCACCGCACTGGGATGGGCGGTCGGCGCGGCGGTGGTCTATGCCATTTTGCGGCTGTTCCAGCGCTTCGACGCGAAGCTCTACGCCTATTATCTGCTCTATGATTTCTCGCATACCGCCGCCTATTACGGTGACTATGGCGCGCCCTTAACCGCGCGGTTGAGCATATTTGCTGCGCAGATCCGTGAAGCCCTGAATGAGGGTGCCGACGAGGTGTTGGTGGTCGGCCATTCCTCGGGGGCGGCACTGGCGGTCTCGGTGGTGGCCGAGGTTCTGGCGCAAGACCTGCCCGAGGGCGCGCCGCCCTTGGCGCTGTTAACCCTCGGCGAGGCGATCCCGATGCAAAGCTTTCTGCCGCGCGCCACTCGGTTGCGCGGGGATCTGCGGGCGCTGTCGGACAGCGATGTGATCACATGGGTGGATGTCACCGCCAAGGGCGATGGCTGTTGCTTTAATCTCTGCGATCCGGTGGCGGTGAGTGGCGTGGCCTCGGCGCAGCAACGCTGGCCCTTGGTGCTCTCGGCGGCTTTCAGTCTCAGCCTGCAGCCCGAGACTTGGGCACGTCTGCGAAGACGGTTTTTCAAACTGCATTTTCAGTATCTTGCCGCCTTCGATGCGCCGCGCGATTATGATTATTTCCAGATCACCGCAGGCCCGAAAACCTTGAAAACGCGCTATGCGGGGCGGGCGCATTCGCCAAGCCGGATCACCCGCGCGCGTTCGCCGCACCGTGATCTGCCACCAGTGGCGGAGCGTGGTTAATGCCCGACAAACCGTTGATCATCCCGCCGAAACCACCGTCGCGCGCCGAAGGGTTCGGGCTGCTGCGTTATATCAAAGCCTTCCGCCGCGATATTCTCTCGGCCAATCCGGCGCGGCTGTATCGCGCGAAAATGGCCGAGTTTCGCATGCCCTTCCTGCATACATTCTTGGTAAACGAGCCGCCGCTCTGGCGCCATGTCCTGACCAAAGCGCCGCAGGATTTTCCCAAATCGCCACGCTTTGCCGCCGGATTGGAGCCTTTGCTGGGGCGGGGTGTGTTCCTGACCAATGGCGCGGAATGGGAGCGCCAGCGCCGGATTATTGATCCGGCTTTTGAGGGCGGGCGGTTGCGCGACAGCTTTCCTGCGATGCTGGCGGTGGCGCAGGCGACGGTGGCGCGGTTGCAGCCATTGGCGACGGGGCGGCCGGTCGAGATCGAGGCGCAGATGAGCCACGCGACCGCGGATGTGATCTTTCGGGCGCTGTTTTCCATGCCGATCGAGGATGCGACGGCCAGCGCGGTGTTCTCGGAGTTCCGCGCCTTTCAGGGCACCCAACCGCTGCTCAATCTCGCCGCTTTTGCGCCGCTCCCGCGCTGGATGCCACGGTTTCACCGGCGCGCGACCAAACGCGCGGCGCGGCGGATCAGGGCGCTGACCGCCGAACTGGTTGCAGCGCGCCGTGAGGCGATTGCCGAGGGGTGCGCGCCCGATGATCTGGCGACGAAAATCATGACCACGCCGGACCCGGAAACTGGTCAGAGTTTTGACAACGCCGAAATGGTCGATCAGGTGGCGGTTTTCTTTCTGGCGGGGCATGAAACCTCGGCCTCGGCGCTGGGATGGGCGCTCTATGTGCTGGCGCTCGACCCTGACACGCAGGCGCAACTGGCCGAAGAGGCGGCGCGGGAACTTGGCGACAACCCCGACTTCGCCAGCGTCTCGCGTCTGAAACTGGCGCGTGATGTGTTCCGCGAGGCGCTGCGTCTTTACCCGCCGGTGCCGATGATGGTGCGCGAGGCGAGCTGTCCTGCGGTCTTCCGCGGGCGTGAGGTGCCAAAGGGCGCGCAGGCGGTGATCAGCCCGTGGTACTTGGGCCGCCACGAGGCGCATTGGCAAAATCCGGACGCGTTTTGCCCCGCGCGATGGGCCACGCCCGAGGGGCGGGCAGCGGCGCGCGAGGCATTCTTGCCCTTCTCGGCGGGCCCTCGGGTCTGCCCCGGGGCGGGGTTCGCGATGATCGAGGGGCCGCTGATTTTGGCGGTGCTGGCGCGCGCGTTTCACTTCGCGCCGGAGCCGTCGCGGGTGCCGGAACCGGTGGCGCATTTGACCGTGCGGGCCAAGGCGGGTATCTGGTTGAATATTAGTCCTAGAGTCACAAAAACAAACTAAAATTACCCGATCGTCATTTTTTCTTGGACAAATTGGTAAGATCATTTTACCCCTTTGCCCCTGGGAGGGAGTCTCTATCGCCTGAGACCCGCCGTTTTTCCGGTGGATTTGGGCGCTGAAGGGCCTTGCCTGAATGCGAAAAATCGCGCGGTGAGACATGTGCCGGGGGGATGCCGGTGGATCAATCGCCGTTCACAGGGAGAGAAACATGAAGAAAATTCTAACCACCACCGCCTTGGTGGCCGCGATGGCGGCTGGCGGCGCTTCGGCGCAGCAAACCTGGAACATGCAGTCGACCTATTCCGGCTCATTGCCGCAATTGGGCACGCTGGGCCAGCGGATTGCCGACCAGATCACCGCGCTCAGCGCTGGCGAGATCACCATCACCTTCCAGAACCCCGGCGGCGTTGTGCCCGCGCTGGAAGTCTTCGACGCGGTCGGTTCGGGCGCGGTCGAGGCAGGTTGGTCGACGCCGGGCTATTGGGCGGGCCGCGTGCCGGCGCTGCAACTCTTGGCCGCTGTGCCCTTCGGACCGCGTGCGGGTGAGTATCTGGCCTGGCTGAAATTCGGCGGCGGCGAAGAGTTTCTTGAGGAGCTTTACGAGCCGCATAACATCAAATCGATCATCTGCGGGATCATCGCGCCCGAGGCCTCGGGCTGGTTCCGCGAAGAGATCAGCACTGTGGATGACCTGCGCGGGTTGTCGATGCGCTTCTTTGGTCTGGGCGCCAAAGTGATGGAGCGGATGGGCGTTTCGACCCAGCTTCTGGCCGGTGGCGATATCTTCCCGGCGCTGGAACTGGGCACGATTGACGCGACCGAATTCTCGATGCCGGCAATTGACCTCAATCTGGGCTTTTATCAGGTCGCCAGCCATTATTATTTCCCCGGTTGGCACCAGCAATCGACCTTCTTTGACCTGATGATCAACCTTGATCTCTGGGAAGGGCTGGACGAGACCACGCAGTTGATGATCGAGACGGTCTGCGACGCGAATATCACCTATGGTCTGGCCGAGGGCGAGGCGATTCAGGTGGAAGCGCTGCGCACGCTGGAAGAAGAGCACGGGGTCAATATCCACCGCTGGTCGGCGGAATCGCTGGCCTCGCTGGAAGCCGCCTGGGACGAGGTCGCCGCCGAACTGGTTGCCGAGGACGAGGATTTCGCCCGCGTCTACGAGAGCTACACCTCCTTCCGCGAGGGCTACAGCCGCTGGAGCGATCTGGCCTATCTCGAGTGATCCTCTGACGCTTGATTTTGCGGGGCATTCCGAATCTCGGGATGCCCCTTTTCCCGTTATACCCAAGACCAAAGGACAGAAACGGCCATGGGCACGATACTGTCAATTCTGACGATAACGGCGGCGGCTGTGATTATCGTCGTCGATCCGACCTCGATGCTGGTATTCTATGCGCTCGGGGTGATTGTCGCCTCGCATATCGGCGCCTTGTTGCTGCGCGCCGGACCGGGCTGGTTCATGGCGGCGACGCTGCTGGGCTGGGCGTCGATCATGATTTCGACCCCGCTGGCGCTGACCGTCTCGCAGCTGAACCGTTTGCGCCGGGTGGTGCGCCGTGAGCGTGACGGCTGGGAAGAGGCCGAGGCGACGCTGGAATTCTTTGAGCCACTGGTCAATTTCGCCACCCCGTTGCTGATTGCCGCGACGGTGTTTTTCGCAGTGATGGTGGGGCTGGCGCTGGCCCGCGCGACGCAGGGCGGGCACCGCTATATGCTGGATGCGGCCAACGGCTTGGCGCGCGCCTGTGTGCGGGTCGGGGTGGTGGCGACGGTGCTCTATATCCCGATGATCCTGATCATCCTGTATGATGTGGCGCAGCGTAAATATCTGGGCTGGGCGCCGGATTTCACCAGCACCGAATGGTATCGGGTTTTCTCGTCGACCAAGCTGCAAGAGATGCAATGGCATCTACATGCGGTGCTGTTTTTGATGGCGCTCGGCTATGGCTATGTGAAGGACGCGCATGTGCGGATCGAGTTGGTCCGCGAGACCCTGCGTAGCCGCACGCGGGCATGGATCGAGCTACTGGGCGCGGTGCTGTTCATGGTGCCCTACTGCTATGTGGTGATCAAATACGGCAACGAGAACGCGCTGCGGGCGTTCCATATCGGCGAGGGCTCGGACGCCCTGACCGGATTGGATTACCGCTTTATCATCAAGGGCTTCCTGCCTGTCGGCTTCGTCTTTGTCGCGCTGGCCGGCCTGTCGGCGGCGCTGAAATCCGTTGTTTACCTCTTTGGCCCCGCCAGCATGCGCGCGGAAGCCGGAGATTATGCAGGCGAGGCCCCGGTGGCCACGTCCGCCGAAGCCTGATCGGGGACTATTGATGGCAATTTTCATCCACTACATGCCGCTGATCATGTTCGGCGTGCTCGCCGTGGTGTTGTTCACCGGCTATCCCGTGGCCTTCATTCTGGGCGGTATCTCGCTCCTCTTCGCGGTGCTTGGCGATTGGAGCGGGGTGTTCAGGCTTGACCAGATCCAGCTGGTGCCGTTGCGGATTTACGGCGGCACTATGGCCAGTCTGGTGCTGGTGGCGATCCCGATGTTTACCTTCATGGGCACGATGCTGGAGAAATCCGGCGTCGCGACCGACCTGCTGGAGGCGCTGCAAGTGATGCTGCGCCGCGTGCCGGGGGGGCTGGCGCTGTCGGTGACGCTGATGGGCACGATCATGGCGGCGACGACGGGCATTATCGGTGCTTCGGTGGTGATGATGACGCTGATGGCGCTGCCGGTGATGCTCAAGGCCAATTACTCGGTGCCGCTGGCCACCGGAACGATTGCCGCCTCGGGCACGCTGGGCATCCTGATCCCGCCGTCGATCATGCTGGTGATCATGTCGGACCTCTTGTCGGTGCCGGTGGGCACGGTGTTTATCGCCGCGGTGGTGCCCGGTTTCCTGCTGGCGGGGCTGTATACGGTCTATATCCTGCTCTTGTGCCGCTGGAAGCCGCATCTGGCGCCGCCAATGTCCGAGGATGCCGGCCCGTCGACGCGCGGCGAGTTCTGGCGGATGGTGCTGCGTTCCTTCCTGCCGCCGATTGCGCTGATCGTGGCAGTTCTGGGCTCGATTTTCGCCGGAATCGCCACGCCGACCGAGGCCTCGGGCGTGGGCGCTGCGGGCTCGGTGGTGCTGGCCTGGTTCAACGGACGGCTGACCTGGGCGACGATGAAAGACGTCTGCCAGCGCTCGGCCCTGACCGGTGCGATGCTGTTCGGGATTTTCGTTGGCGCGACGGCGTTTTCCTTTGTGTTCAAAGGGGTGGGCGGCGAGGATTTGATCATCGAGTTCATCCAGAATTCCTCGGCCGGGCCGTGGTCGATCCTGTTTGTGCTGATGGCGATGGTCTTTGCGCTGGGGTTCTTTTTTGACTGGATCGAGATCACCCTGATCGTGCTGCCGATCTTTGCGCCGATTGTGGCGCTACTGGATTTTGGCGGCCATATCGGGGTTTGGGACGGGGTCAGCAATCCGATTGTGATCTGGTTTTTGATTTTGGTCGCGGTCAACCTGCAGACCTCGTTCCTGACCCCGCCCTTCGGGTTCGCGCTGTTCTATCTGAAGGGCGTGGCGCCGCCCGAGGTGAAGATACAGCAGATCTATAAGGGCATCATTCCCTTTGTCGGGCTGCAGGTTTTCGGGCTGTTTCTCTGCGTGGTCTTTCCCGCGCTGGTGCTGTGGTTGCCGAGCTGGGCGCTTGGCGGCTAAAGAGGCCGGGTAGTGACCCCAGCGGGCGGTGGAATGCCGCCCGCTTGCCTTTTCTCCCCTGCCGATGGACCGCGCCGCGATGTTCTTTGATCCTTTGCTTTATGGTTTCGTGTTTCTGGGCCTGTTCACGCCCGGCCCGAATGTCATCATGTTGACCTCCTCGGGCGCGCGATTCGGCTTTGCCCGCAGCCTGCCGCATCTCTTTGGCGTGGTGCTCGGCGTTGGCATCACCGCGGCGGTGACCTCGATGGGCGTCGGCGCCATTGTCACCGCCTCGCCATGGGTCAATCTGGCACTGAAGACTGGCGCGGGGGCGTTCATCCTGTGGATGGCATGGGGGCTGTGGAAAGCCTCGGCCAAGCCGCGCGCCGCCGCCGATCCCGACGCGCGCCCGCTGTCATTCTGGGCGGCGGTGTTGTTTCAATGGATCAACCCGAAAGTCTGGGCGGTGGCCTTTGCTGCCTCGGCGGGCTACGGCGCGGCGCAGGCGATGTGGTTCGAGGCGCTGCGGCTGGGGGTAGCGTTTTCCAGCGTCAACCTGATGGTGCTGTTGTTCTGGACCGCGGCGGGCAGCCTGTTGACGGCGCTTTTGGAGCATGCGCTGGCCTGGAAGATTTTCCTGCGGGTGATGGCGGTGTTGCTGGCCCTCTCGACGCTGTTGGTGTTCCGCTAGGCCCTGCTGCCTTTGCCTAATGCGCTAAGGGTCGCGCCCGATCCTGGGTGGGCGCCGGTCGTTGTGAGCAGCAGCACGCGCTTACAAGCATCCATGTGGTCCGAGCAATGTAGGTCTTCGCCAATGCGCCCTCCCGGGGGGAGGGTCGGGCGCGGCCCGTGATGGCCACGGGCGCAACAGGTCGTCGCGCGCTCGGCGCGCGAATTTGCCTCCGGCGGGGATATTTGTGGCATAAAGTTGGGGCGAGAAAAATGACGTGGGGTCGTTTAGGATGGGATTCGAAATGAATTGACCGGAAATGCACTGCGCGGTAGTTATTGAACGAGCGTTCAATTCCTGTGGCGCGCTGATGAGGAGGGGCTATGTTCAACGCATCCATGAAATTCGATCTGGGCGAAGATGTTAACGCGCTGCGCGACACGGTGCACCGCTGGGCGCAGGAGCGGGTGCGCCCCTTGGCGCAGGAGATTGACGCGACGAACGAATTTCCCGCCGCGCTCTGGCGCGAGATGGGCGATCTGGGGCTGTTGGGCATCACTGTGGCGGAAGAATACGGCGGCGCCGAGATGGGCTATCTGGCGCATGCGGTGGCGGTGGAAGAGATCGCGCGGGCCTCGGCCTCGGTCAGCCTGTCTTACGGCGCGCATTCCAATCTTTGCGTCAACCAGATCAAATTGAATGGCAGCGCTGAGCAAAAGGCGAAATACCTGCCGAAACTGGTCTCGGGTGAGCATGTCGGCGCTTTGGCGATGTCCGAGGCGGGGGCGGGTTCGGATGTGGTTTCGATGAGCCTGCGGGCCGAGAAGCGCAACGACCGCTTTGTGCTCAATGGCACCAAATATTGGATCACCAACGGGCCGGACGCCGACACTCTGGTGGTCTATGCGAAAACCGATCCCGAGGCCGGATCGCGCGGCATCACCGCGTTTTTGATCGAGAAATCGATGGCGGGTTTCTCGACCTCCAAGCATTTTGACAAACTGGGCATGCGCGGTTCGAACACCGCCGAACTGGTGTTCGAGGATGTCGAAGTGCCCTTTGAGAATATCCTCGGCGAAGAGGGCAAGGGCGTGCGGGTGTTGATGTCCGGCCTCGACTACGAGCGCGTGGTGCTGGCCGCGATCGGGCCGGGGATCATCGCCGCCTGTCTCGACGAGATCATGCCCTATATGGCCGAGCGCAAGCAATTCGGCCAACCGATCGGGAATTTCCAGCTTATGCAGGGGAAAATGGCCGATATGTATACCGCGATGAACTCGGCGCGGGCCTATGTCTATGAGGTCGCCAAGGCCTGTGACCGTGGCGAGGTCACCCGTCAGGATGCGGCGGCCTGCTGTCTGTATGCCAGCGAACAGGCGATGGTGCAGGCGCATCAGGCGGTGCAGGCGATGGGCGGCGCGGGCTATCTGAATGACAATCCGGTCGGGCGCTTGTTCCGCGATGCCAAGCTGATGGAGATCGGCGCCGGCACCTCGGAGATCCGCCGGATGCTGGTCGGGCGCGAGATGATGGGAGCGATGGCGTAACAGGAGGCAGCGATGACCACTTTGGCGGGACGGATGCGGCGGCTGCTGCTGGCGGCGACGATGGCGAGTGTCGGTGCGGCGGCGCAGGCGCAGACGGTGGATTTCGATCCTGCGGTGGCGCAAAGCTGCCTTGACCGCGGCGATGCGGGCGCCTGTATCGGGCTGGCGGCGGATCACTGTATGCTGGTGACGCCGGGCGGTGGCTCGACCGCGGGCATGGGGTTTTGCCTGCGCGCCGAGCTGGACTGGTGGGACGCGGCGCTGAACACCGCCTATCGGCAGATGGTGGCGCAGGCGCGGCGGATTGACGCCTCGGAGGGCGGCACGCCGGACCGGCCCTCGGATATCGAGGCTCTGCGGGCGATGCAGCGGGCGTGGATCGCTTACCGTGATGCCACGTGCAGCTATGAAGAGCTGCAATGGTGGGGCGGGACCGGCGCGCATGGGGCGGGGCTGTCCTGTCGATTGCAACTGACCGCCGCGCAGACCCTGCGTTTGCGGGCGATGATTTACCACGAATGAATGACCGCGAATGATTGGCCATAACAGATTGGTCTTTGGGGGGGCAGGTTTGACGATTTTGACTGTGCATACGCGCGATACCGGCGCTGCGGGCGAGATCCCCGAGCATTTGAATATGGCGCGGCAAGCTTGTTTCGACTGGCTGGCCACGCCCGAGCGGCTGGCGATTACCGACCTGTCGGAGGGCGCGCGGCGCGATATTTCTTACGGAGAACTGGCGCGGATGACCTCGGCGCTGGCCAATCATCTGGCCGGTCTCGGCGTTTCCCGCGGCGACCGTGTGGCGGTGCTGCGCGCGCAGGACCCCTGGACCGCCGCCGCGCATCTGGCGATCTGGTCGCTGGGCGCGGTCAGCCTGCCGTTGTTCAAGCTGTTTGGCCCCGATGCGCTGTCGGTGCGGCTGGCGGATAGCGGCGCGCAGCAGGTGATCTGCGATGCCGAGGGTGCGCAGATGGTGCAGGCGCTGGAGGGCGGCACTTGGCAGACGCTTATTCCCGACGATTTGCCGCTGCATACCTATGATTTCCTGCCGGTGAACACGGCATCAGAGGATCCGGCGGTGCTGATCTATACCTCGGGCACCACCGGTGCGCCGAAGGGGGCGCTACATGCGCACCGCGTGCTCAGCGGCCATATTCCGGGCGTGGTGATGAGCCATGACGGGCTTGGCCAAAGCGGCGATGCGATCTGGTCACCGGCGGATTGGGCGTGGATCGGCGGGCTGTTTGACGTGCTGATGCCGGGGCTGGCGCTTGGCGTGCCGGTGATCGCCGCGCGGTTGCCGAAATTCACCGCCGAAGCCGCGCGCGAGGTGATTCGCGCGGGCAATGTGCGCAATGTGTTCTTCCCGCCGACCGCTTTGAAGATGCTCAAAGCCGCCGATATGGCGCTGCCGGGACTGCGTTCGGTCGCCTCGGGCGGGGAGCCTCTGGGTGCCGAGATGCTCGACTGGGGGCAACGCGCCTTTGGTCTGTCGATCAATGAATTCTACGGCCAGACCGAGTGCAATATGATCGTCTCCAGCGCCGCATCGCAGTTCCCCGCACGACCGGGCTGCATTGGCAAACCGGTGCCGGGCCATGAGCTGGCGATCCTCGGGCCCGACGGGCCGCTGGCTGAGGGCGAAGAGGGCGATATCGCGGTCAGACGCGGCTCGCCTTCGATGATGCTGGGCTATTGGAACCGCCCCGAGGAAACGGCGGCGAAATTCCGCGAGGTCTCGGGCGAGACTTGGTTGATCACCGGCGATCGCGGCCAATGGGAAGACGGCTATATCCGCTTTGTCGGGCGCGATGATGATGTGATCACAAGTGCCGGCTACCGCATTGGCCCCTCGGAAATCGAGGACTGCCTGCTGCGCCACCCCGCCGTGGCCATGGCCGCGGTGATCGGCGTGCCCGACCCCGAGCGCACCGAGCGGGTGCGCGCCTATGTGGTGCTCAAAGACGGGATGCAGGCCAGTGAGGGTGAGCTGAAAACCCACGTCCGCACCCGCGTCAGCGCCCATCTGGTGCCGCGCGAGGTGTTTTTCGAGACCACGCTGCCAATGACCGTCACCGGCAAGATCATCCGCAAAGACCTCAAACGCCGCGCCGTCGAGGAGGGGGCATGACCTCGGGTTCTGTGCCTATTCTGCTGGCCTGCGCATATTGCGGCAGGCCCCACATATATTCCGCTATCGTCAAGAGGAGCCTCTCATGCGGCTGACGTCGTCCATCCTGACCAATTCCGAGACCTTCAAGGCCAATGAGGCGGCGCATCTCGAGGCGCTGGCGCAGGCGCGCGAGGCGGCTGAGCGGGCCAGCCTTGGCGGCGGTGAGAAATCGCGGGCGCGGCATTTGAGCCGTGGCAAGATGCTGCCCCGTGACCGCGTTGCCAATTTGCTGGATCCGGGCACCCCGTTTCTGGAAATCGGCGCCACCGCCGCGCATGACATGTATGAGGGCGCTGCCCCCGGGGCCGGTCTGATCGCGGGGATCGGGCGGGTGATGGGCCATGACGTGATGGTGGTCTGCAATGACGCCACCGTCAAAGGCGGCACCTATTACCCGATGACCGTCAAGAAACATCTGCGCGCGCAGGAAATCGCCGCCGAGAACCACTTGCCCTGCGTCTATCTGGTCGACAGCGGCGGTGCGAACCTGCCGCAACAGGACGAGGTGTTCCCTGACCGCGAGCATTTCGGGCGTATTTTCTACAATCAGGCGAATATGTCGGCGGCGGGCATTCCGCAGATCGCGGTGGTGATGGGCTCCTGCACCGCGGGCGGCGCCTATATGCCGGCGATGTCGGATGTGACGATCATCGTCAAGGAACAGGGCACGATCTTTCTGGCCGGTCCGCCCTTGGTCAAAGCCGCCACTGGCGAGGTGGTCAGCGCCGAGGATCTCGGCGGCGGTGATGTGCACACGCGGCTTTCGGGTGTGGCCGATTATCTGGCCGAGGATGACACCCACGCATTGGCCCTCGCGCGCCGTGCAATCAGCCATCTCAACCGGCGCAAGCCCGAGACTGTGCAGTGGCAAAGCCCCGAAGAACCGGCCTATGATCCGGATGAAATTCTCGGCACGGTGCCCGCCAGCCTGCGCACGCCCTACGACATCCGCGAGGTGATCGCGCGCACCGTTGACGGCTCGCGCTTTGACGAGTTCAAACCGCGGTTTGGCGAGACTTTGGTCACCGGTTTTGCCCATGTCAAAGGCTGTCCGGTCGGCATTGTCGCCAATAACGGCGTCTTGTTCTCCGAGGCGGCGGTGAAGGGCGCGCATTTCATCGAGCTGTGCAGCCAGCGCAAGATCCCCTTGGTTTTCCTGCAAAATATCACCGGCTTCATGGTTGGGCGCAAATATGAAAACGAGGGCATCGCGCGCCACGGCGCCAAGATGGTGACCGCCGTGGCCTCGACCTCGGTGCCGAAAATCACCCTGCTGGTCGGCGGCTCGTTTGGCGCCGGCAACTACGGGATGGCGGGGCGCGCCTATCAGCCGCGTTTCCTGTGGACATGGCCCAACAGCCGCATTTCGGTGATGGGCGGCGAACAGGCGGCGGGGGTGCTGGCCACGGTCAAACGCGACGGCATCGAGCGCGGCGGCGGCACATGGTCGGCCGAGGAAGAGGCGGAGTTCAAACGCCCCACGCTGGAGATGTTCGAGCACCAGTCGCACCCGCTTTACGCCTCGGCGCGGCTCTGGGATGACGGGATCATCGACCCGCGCAAGACCCGCGATGTGCTCGCACTCTCGCTTTCGGCCTCGCTGAATGCGCCGATCGAGGACACGCGGTTCGGCGTGTTCCGCATGTGACGCGCATATCCATGACACCAGACCGCAACGCATAGGGAAGGGCGCAAAATGGCCAAACAGACCCTGCAACAGATCATCGACGCGAACCCCGAGGCGGAGACCTTCCGCTTTGGCGACAGCGCGGCATTATGCAACCAGATCCTCGCGCTGGTCCGCTCGGGCGCGAAAACCGCCACCTGCGAGGCGCTGAGCGTCTATACCGAAGGCGAGGATGCCTATCCGGAAGTCGGGCGCCGCGATGTGGCGCTGAATTGGGATGGCACGCCCGCGGTGATGATCGAGACCATTGAGGTGACCACCCGCCGGTTTGACGAGATGGACGCGGAATTTACCGCCGCGCAGGGCCAGTTCCGCGATCTTGAGGACTGGCGCAAAAGCTACAGCGCCTATTTCAGCAAACACGGTCAATTCGCCCCCGATATGATGCTGATGTGCGAACGCTTCCGCGTCGTCGAGGATTACGCCTGACCCTTTGGGGGCCGTTCACCCGCGTCGCCTTCATCATCTGTCCAAGAAGTATCCCGGGGTCGTCATGGATTGCGCCATTGGTTCGAGCAAACATGACGACGGCGCGGAGCGCCTCGGGGGTAGAACCCCCTCCGACCTCACCAAGGAGAGCACGAATGTTTCGAAAAATCCTGATCGCCAACCGCGGTGAAATCGCCTGCCGCGTCATCCTCTCGGCGCAGGCCATGGGGGTGCGCACCGTTGCGGTGTATTCCGACGCCGACGCCGATGCGCGCCATGTCGCGCTGGCCGATGAGGCGGTGCATATCGGCGGCCCGCGTCCGGCGGACAGCTACCTCAAGGGTGCGCGGATCATCGAGGCGGCGCTGGCCACCGGCGCGCAGGCGATCCATCCGGGCTTCGGGTTTCTGTCCGAGAACCCCGATTTCGTTGATGCGGTGACCAAGGCGGGGCTGGTGTTCATTGGCCCCTCGGCCGAAGCGATCCGCGCCATGGGCCTCAAGGATGCCGCGAAAGCGCTGATGGAAAAGGCCGGTGTGCCAGTGGTGCCGGGTTATCAGGGGGAAAATCAGGAAACCGCGCATCTGGCACGGGCGGCGCAGGACATCGGCTATCCGGTGTTGATCAAAGCGGTGGCAGGCGGCGGCGGCAAGGGCATGCGGCTGGTCGAGGATCCCAAGGATTTTGCTGAGGCGCTGGCTTCGGCGCAGGGCGAGGCCGCGACCGCCTTTGGCAATGCCAATGTGTTGATCGAGAAATACATCCAGCGCCCCCGGCATATCGAGGTGCAGGTGTTTGGCGATGGCACCAAGGCGGTGCATCTGTTCGAGCGTGACTGCTCGCTGCAGCGCCGCCACCAGAAGGTGATCGAGGAAGCCCCCGCGCCGGGCATGACCGAAGAGATGCGCGCGGCCATGGGGCAGGCGGCGGTGCGCGCCGCCGAGGCAATCGGCTACGCCGGTGCCGGAACGGTGGAATTCATCGTTGACGGTTCCGAGGGGCTGCGCACCGACGGGTTCTGGTTCATGGAGATGAACACCCGCCTGCAGGTCGAACATCCGGTGACCGAGGCGATCACCGGCGTTGATCTGGTCGAATGGCAATTGCGCGTCGCCGCCGGTGAGGCTCTGCCCGCGCGGCAAGAGGATTTGTCGATCACCGGCCATGCCTTTGAAGCGCGGCTTTACGCCGAGGATGTGCCCGCCGGTTTCCTGCCCGCCACCGGCACCCTGCATCATCTGGCGTTCCCCGAGTTCGCGCGCATCGACAGCGGCGTGCGTCAGGGCGATACGATCAGCCCGTGGTATGATCCGATGATCGCCAAAGTCGTCACCTATGGGCCGACCCGTTCGGTGGCATTGGCGCGGCTCGAAGCGGCGCTCGCGGCGACGCAGGTGGCGGGCTCGGTGACCAATCTGGATTTTCTGGGCGCTCTGACCCGCCATGAAGGCTTTGCGCGCGGCGAGGTCGACACCGGTTTGATCGCCCGTGATTACGACGCGCTCACCGCGCAGCCCGAAGTGCCCATGGCCAGCGTGGCACTGGCGGCTTTGGCGGCGGTTCCGGCGGCGGGGGCAGGGGAGGCAGGCTCGGACGCAGGCTTTACCCTCTGGGCGCCGCTGTCGCAAAGCGTGGCGCTCGAACACGGCGAGACGCTTTATGACTGCCGCGTGGCGCGCAGTGACAAGGGCTGGGACGTGCGGGTCAATGACACCGACATGGAGGCCGAATGGCGCGCGGGCGCGTGGTGGATCGACGGCGCGCGCGCGCAGGGCGAGGCGCTGCAGGTCGGCGCCGGCATCTCGGTGTTCGGCGCGGTGACGGTGCATTTCACGCGGCCCGATCCTCTGGCGGTCGAGGCTGGCGCGGGCGCCTCGGCGGGGCTGGTGCTGGCGCCAATGCCGGGGCTGGTGAAAGCGGTGTTTGTGCAAGCCGGTGAGCATGTCGAGAAGGGCGCGCGATTGGCGGTTCTGGAGGCGATGAAAATGGAGCATACGCTGACCGCAGGGCGCGATGGCACGGTCGAAGATGTGCTGGCCAAGGCCGGTGATCAGGTCGAGGCCGGTGCCGCGCTGATCACGCTGGCGGACGAATAGGCTGCGATATGAGCGACTTACCTGAGACGCTGGCGGGCTGCGCTGATGCCATTCTGCGCACCGCCGACGGGCGCGCGAAAACCGCGCTGTCGAAACGCTGCGCCGCGGCGTGGTTTGCCAGCCGCGAGGCCGGAACCCCGATGCCGATCGGGCAGGGCAACCCGCCCGATGCCCCCGCACGACCGGATACGCCCGCACTCATGGAACCCCGCGACATGCCGCGCCGCCGCCCCGGCAGTCCGTCAGGACGTATCGCGCTGTTGCATGCGGTGGCGCATATCGAATTGAACGCGGTTGACCTGCATTGGGACATCATCAGCCGTTTCTCGGACGTTAAATTGCCCATGGGCTTCTATGACGACTGGGTCAAAGCCGCCGAGGAAGAATCCAAGCATTTCAACCTGATGTGCGACAATCTCGAGAGCCTCGGCAGCCATTACGGCGCGCTGCCTGCGCATGCCTTCATGTGGCGTGCGGCCTCGGATACGGCTTCGGATTTCTTGGGCCGTCTGGCGGTGGTGCCGATGGTCTTGGAGGCGCGCGGGCTGGATGTGACGCCGGGCATGATCGAGATTTTCCGCAAGGCCGAGCTGCCCGAAGCGGTGGCGGCGCTGGAAGTGATCTATGCCGAGGAGGTCAGCCATGTCGCTTACGGCTCGAAATGGTTCCACTTTCTCTGCGGACGCCATGACCTTGACCCGAAAGACACCTTCCACGCGCTGGTGCGCAAATATTTCCACGGTGCGCTGAAGCCACCGTTCAACGAGGAGAAACGCGCCGAGGCCGGTATTCCGCCCGATTTCTACTGGCCGCTGACCGAGGCCGAACCCGCTCCACCCAAGGGCGCGCGCGACTGATCCCCGAGCGCCTCGAACCGCTGACGCGGCGAGTCGCGGCGGCTAAACCCCCGAAATCACGTCAATACAGGCGGTTTCCTGCCTATAGGTGGCGAAAACCGGCGATGCAGAACTGCCACGGATGGCAAAACTATTGCGGCCAAGTGAATGCACCGTTAACAGTTGCACAAAAGCCACGCGTGAGCGCGAAGGCTTGTTATTGACGCAGCCATCACGCGAGGGGTTTCTGTGAAGGCCTGGATTGATCAACTCAATACCGCTCTTGAGCGCTATCTACCCGAAAAACGCCTGTTTCTCCGTTCCGAAACCAGCACGCGATTTGTCCGTCTGCGGCCGGTCGCGCAGGGCGTTATCCTAACCGGCACCGTCGCCTATATGTCCTGGAGTGTGGTCGCCACCTCGGTGCTGTTCTTCGGGCTTGTCGGCAGCAATGACCTGCGGGTCTCGGCCGAGCGCGAGCAGTCCTATTTCGAGACCCGCCTCAATGAGATCGCCGCCCAACGCGACCGCGCCACCGAGGATGCGCAGGCCGCGCATCTGCGCTATTCCGAGGCGATGGACCGTGTCGCGACGATGCAGGGCATGGTGCTGGAAGGCGAGCAGCGGGTGGCCGAACTCGAACACGGGATCGATGCGCTGCAAAGCAGTCTGCGCAGCGTGATGGATGCCCGCGACGGGGCGCAGGCGCGGCTGGCGGAACTGGAAGCCGCCGATGCCAATGCCGAATTGATCCGCACCGGCCAGCAGTTGGCCGAGGTCGAGCAGACGCTTGATTTCCTGATGGCCGCGCTTGGCCAGACCGCCGATGAGCGCGAGACCCTGCGCGCCTTGGCCGATAACACCGCCCGCCACGCCGATCATCTGGCGCTGGAATACCGGCTGATCCAGGACCGCAACACGCGGATTTTCACCCAGCTTGAGCAGGCGGTCGAAACCTCGATCGTGCCGCTGAGCGAGATGTTCCGCACCGTCGGCCTGCCGCCCGAGCAAATCCTGCAGCAGGTGCGCGCCGGGTATCAGACCCGCGAAGCCTCGTTGACGCCGATTTCCGTCTCGACCAGTGGCACTTTGGACCCGCAGGGCGACGAATCCCGCGCCAATTCGGTGCTGGCGGCGCTGGCCGAGGTGGATCTCTACCGGATCGCCGCCGAGCGCACGCCTTTCGCCCTGCCGGTCAACGGCGGTGTGCGGCGCACCTCGGGCTTTGGCGCGCGCCGCGATCCGATCACCGGCAGCCGCGGCCGGATGCACAATGGCGTCGATTGGGCGGGCCCGCGCGGCACCGCGATCCACGCCACCGCCGGGGGCACCGTCACCCATGCCGGACGCCAGAGCGGCTTTGGCAATCTGGTGATCATCCAGCATGATTTCGGCATCGAAACCTATTACGCACATCTTCACAGCATCAACGTCCGCGAGGGTCAAAGGGTCTCGCGCGGGGATCGTATCGGTGGTATGGGCACGACAGGCCGCTCGACGGGCGTGCATTTGCACTATGAAATCCGGGTCAGTGGCAGACCGATCAATCCTTTGACTTACATAAGGGCAGCACAGAATGTTTTCTAAGAGCAGGATCAACGAACGCGCGCCACGCGCCGAAGCACCGCGCAGCATGGAGCAGCAAGCTCCGGCGCCCAGCTCGGCACCTCCGGCGATGGCACCGCGTCCGACGCCAGATCATGGTGGCGATCACGCGCCCAAATCCAAGCCGTCGCCCTCGATCCTCTCGGCGGACCTGCAGGTTACCGGCAATCTGCGCACCTCGGGCGATGTGGTGATCGAAGGCGTCGTTGACGGCGATATCCGCGCGCATCTGCTGACCGTGGGCGAGACCGCAACGATTCGCGGCGAGATCATGGCCGATGACATCGTCATCAATGGCCGCGTGATTGGCCGTGTCCGCGGGCTGAAAGTGCGCCTGACCTCGACCGCACGGGTTGAGGGCGACATCATCCACAAGACCATTGCCATCGAATCGGGTGCGCATTTCGAAGGTTCGGTGCAGCGTCAGGACGACCCGCTTTCGGCAGGCAAAGCCGCGCCGCAGCGTCAGGCCGCCACCGCGACCCCGACGCCCTCGGCCGCGCCCGCACAGCAGGGGCAGCCGCAACAGCAGCGTCAGGCGGCGCCGGCAGCGGCCTCCGCACCGGCTTCGCGTCCGGCCGCCTCCGAGGCGTCGCGCCCGGCAGCGCCGAAAGCGCCGGTGGATGCCGGTAAGAAATCAAGCTGAGCGAGAGTGCCAGTGTGAGATGGAAACGGGAGCCTTCGGGCTCCCGTTTTGCGTTTGGGGAGCCATCAATCAACCCTCTGGCACGGGCATCAGCCCGGGCCGCGCCCGACCCTCCCCCCGGGAGGGCGCCTTGGCGAAGGCGGGAGCAGCTCGGACGGCATGGTAGCTTTCAAGCGCAGCGCGTTGTGGCAGGGTTAGCTGCGCCCACCCAGGGTCGGGCGCGCGCCCTACCGCGCGGCCCGGGCTGGTGCCCGAGCCAAACAGGGAATCAAAGACAAAGGATTAGCGCCTCACACCCCCTCAGCCGGCAGCAACCGCCGATAGAGATGCCAACTTGCATGCCCGAACACCGGCAGCACTACGAACAGCCCCAAAAACAACGGCAGCATGCCGATGAACAGCGCCGCTGCGATCACCGCCGCCCAGAGCGCCATCGGCAGCGGATTGGCCGCGACACAGGCGAAACTGGTGATCATCGCGGTGATGAAATCCACCTCGCGGTCCAGTAATAGCGGCAGGCTGACCACAGTCAGCGCGTAGAACAGCGCCGCCATCACCCCGCCAACCGCCGAGCCGACCAGCAGCATGATGATCCCGTTGCCGGTCAACAACATGCCCGAGGCATCCTCGGTGATCGGTTGCAGCCCGAAGAACAGCGCGAAAGTGGTATGGGCGATGAACACCCAGAACATGAACACCAACAGCACGAACATCGCCATCGAGGGCACCTGCCGGTCCTTTTGCGCGAACACCACGCCAAAGACCGCGCCCAAGCCCAAGGGCGCGCCACGCTCTAAACGGCGGCTGACCTCATAAAGGCCGGTGGCGGCGAAAGGCGCGAGGATTGGAAAGCCGACGGCAATCGGGATGAACCAGTATTCCGCCGCTGAGGCCGCAAAAATCGCATACATCAAGATGCCGCCCAGCACATATACCGCGCTGAGGGTAATCCCGTAGAGCGGTGCGCGGGTGAAATCGCGCCAGCCGAGTTTCAGCACGGCGATGAGATCCCCGGTGGTGATCGGCGAAGGCTCGGGGATCAGCGACGGTAAACCGTGGCCGGGCAAAGTATCTGACATATTTCCTCCCTTGGGCATTCTGCGGCCCTTGGGAAAAATCTAGCATAGGTTGCGGGTGGCGCAATCTTCTTTGTGCAAAGCACTTTCTGCATGCGGCGTTCCGTGGCACTCTATGTTGCAGGAGGGGCGGCGATGGATCCGGTCACCATGCTCTATTACGCCAGCGTATGCGCGGTGCTCAGCTTGGGCGCGGGCGGCGTACCGTCACGCGCGCTGCGGTTGCTGATCGGGGCGCTGGTCGGCGTCGTCGCGGCGGCGGCGCTGCCGGCGTTGCGGGTGAGCCTCGGGCTTTATTGATCCTGTTGCGGGTGAAAACCGCGGCTTCAGGATAAATCGGCAGAAAATATTGAACGCTTCGGGCGGCTGCGCCGACCTATGGGCAAGACCGCAGCAAAAACGCGGCCCAACCCGTAACCTGCCCGAGGAGAAGCCCCATGTTCCAGCCCCGCAGCATTCAGCCGAAATTCGCCTCTGTGGTTGCCGATCTGGAGGTGATCGCGCGGATCGAAACCTCGATCACAAGCAGCAAACGCCGCGCCCCGACGCTGCCGCATGGCGATTTCAGCCGCCTTGCGCGCTATATCCCTGATTTGCGGGTGTAAATCCGAACCCCGACTATGCGGCGCGGGCCTGCGGCCACCGACTGGCCTGAGCGCAATTGGATTTCAATGGCTGCCGCCAATCAGCGCGCAACCGCGACGCGCTCAGTCGTCCGACTGCGCATCGGCGCGGCTTTTGCCCGAGGCATCCATCGCCAGCGTCGCTGCCATAAACCCGTCAAGATCACCGTCCAGCACACCTTGGGTGTCCGAGGTCTCGTGGTTGGTGCGCAGGTCTTTGACCATCTGGTAGGGTTGCAACACATAGCTGCGGATCTGGTTGCCCCAACCCGCGTCGCCTTTGTTTTCATGCGCCTCGTTAATCGCCGCATTGCGCCGGTCCAGCTCCAATTGATAGAGCCGGGATTTCAGCGCTTTCATCGCGATATCGCGGTTCTGGTGCTGGGATTTTTCCGAACTGGTCACTACGATGCCGGTGGGAATATGGGTGATCCGCACCGCCGAATCGGTGGTGTTGACGTGCTGCCCGCCCGCGCCTGACGAACGGTAAGTGTCGAGGCGGATTTCATTGTCCGGCACGTTGATCTCGATATTGTCGTCGACCACCGGATAGACCCAGATCGAACTGAACGAGGTATGCCGCCGCGCGGCGCTGTCATAGGGGGAGATGCGCACCAGACGGTGGACGCCGGATTCGGACTTCAGCCAGCCATAGGCATTATGGCCCGAAACCTTATAAGTCGCGGATTTGATCCCCGCCTCTTCGCCCGAGTTTTCACTCATCAGATCAACGGTATAGCCCTTTTTCTCGGCCCAGCGAACATACATCCGCGCCAGAATCGAGGCCCAGTCGCAGCTTTCGGTGCCACCGGCACCGGCGTGGATTTCGATGAAGGTGTCGTTGCTATCCGCCTCACCATCAAGCAGCGCTTCGAGTTCCTTCTCGGCGGCGGTTTCGGCCAGCGCCTTGAGCGCGGCTTCGGCCTCGGCGACGATTTCCTTGTCGTCCTCCATCTCGCCCAACTCGATCAATTCGACGTTGTCGCTCAACTCGGTTTTGATGCTGTCATAGCTGCCCAGAGCGTCGATCAACTGCTGGCGGTCGCGCATCAATTTCTGCGCGCGCTCCTGATCGTTCCACAGGTCGGGGTCTTCGATCATCGCGTTGAATTCTTCGAGCCGGTGCGCGGCGGTCTCATGGTCCATACGCTTGGCCAACAGCGACAGAGACTTGCGGATGGCCTCGATCGTGGACTGGATTTCTGCGCGCATGGATATGTCCTGTTTTGTGGCGGGCGGGGCCTGATGTCTGGCCCTGTCTCTGTCGGGTCTGATACCGCGCCGCGCCTGTGCAGGCAAGGGGAGGCGCGGCGGCGGGGGCTTGTTTTACAACGCTTTAGCCGCGTCCAACACCTCCGATGCATGGCCCGCGACTTTCACTTTCGGCCAGATGCGGGCGATCTTCCCGTCAGCGTCGATCAGGAAGGTGGCGCGCTGGATGCCCCAGAACTGCTTGCCATACATGTTTTTTTCCACCCAGACGCCGTAATCCTCGCAAATCTGCGTTTCCGCGTCGGAGACAAGCGTCACGCCAAGATCGTATTTGGCGGTGAAATTCTTGTGTTTGGTGACGCTGTCCTTCGAGACCCCGACGACACGCGCACCGGCGGCTTTGAAAGCCTCGGCGAGATCGGTGAAATCCTTGGCCTCGGTGGTGCAGCCCGGGGTGTTGTCCTTGGGGTAGAAATACAAGACCACCGGCTGGCCGCGCAGCTCCGAGAGGGTCAGCGCCTCGCCGGTCTCGGTGGGTGCGGTGAAATCGGGGGCGGTGTCGCCAATATCCATTCGGGCCTCCTGTTATACGCCTGCCTTTGTTGTAGTTGTTACCGGCCAAGGTTAAAGGGCTGGATACGGAAAACCGTGGGGATATGGCGTGAGATTGAGCGATTTTGACTTTGACCTGCCCGAAGAGCTGATCGCAACGCGGCCGGTGCGGCCCAGACCGGCCGCGCGGCTGTTGCATGTCGAGGGCGGGGCGATGGTGGACCGGCAGGTTGCGGATCTGCTGGATATCCTGCGCCCCGGCGACCGGTTGATCCTCAACAACACCAAGGTGATCCCGGCGCGGCTGTTTGGCGAGCGGCTGCGCGACACACGCGACGGCTCGGGGCGCGCGAAGGTCGAGGTGACGCTGATCGGACCTGAAGGGCAGGGCGCTTGGCGGGCCTTGGCGCGGCCCCTGCGCAAGCTGGCGGCGGGCGATCGGATTGAATTCTCAGAGGATCTGGCGGCGATTGTGCGCGGCAAATCCGAGGGCGAAGCGGTCTTGGTCTTCGAGCAGAGCGGCACGGATTTCGATGCGGCGCTGGAGGCGGCAGGGAAAATGCCGCTGCCCCCCTATATCGAAAGCCGCCGCCCCGCCGATGCGCAGGATCGCGAGGATTACCAGACGGTCTTTGCCCGCGAGAGCGGCGCCGTCGCCGCCCCCACCGCCAGCCTGCATTTCGATGATGGGTTGCTGGCGGCGCTGCGCGCCAAGGGCGTAATGATGTCGGAAGTGACCCTGCATGTCGGCGCGGGCACCTTCCTGCCGGTGAAAGTCGAGGACGTCACCACCCATAAGATGCACGCCGAATGGGGCGAGGTGAGTGAGGCGGCGGCAGAGGAGATCAACGCAACGCGCGCGCAGGGCGGGCGGGTGATCGCGGTCGGCACCACCGCGCTGCGGCTGATCGAAAGCGCCGCGCGCAGTGGGCGGGTCGAGTCCTGGCGCGGCGAGACCGATATATTCATCTACCCGGGCTTTGAGTTCCACGCCACCGACGGGCTGATGACCAATTTCCACCTGCCGAAATCGACGCTGCTGATGCTGGTCTCGGCGCTGATGGGCAAAGGGCTTATGGATGCGGTCTATGCCCATGCGATTGCCGAGCGGTATCGGTTCTTCTCCTATGGGGATGCGTCGCTGTTGATCCCTTAGGTGGTGCTATAGGGGCGGCGCTTGGGGGCATCGAGCCCCCGCGCGCCGATGGGGGCGGCCCCATACGCCACCAAAGGGGTTTTCCACCCCTTTGGAAGCCCCGAGGATATTTAGGGCATAAAGTGGGGGTCGAAGTTCAGGCGCTTGGCTTCGGGCGGGTGAGCAGGAAGAGGGTCACCGCGGAGAGCACCACGCCTTGGATGGCGAGCACATGCGTGGGCAGGCCGAGCACCAGACTGAGGGTGAAGGTGGCGGCAATGGCGATCACCGCGAGGGTTTTGCCACGGGTCGAGATTGCGCCCTCGGCGCGCCAGTCGCGGATCGGCGGGCCGAGGCGTTGATGCTCGAGCAGCCACATTTCCAGCCGCGGTGAGGCCCGCGCAAAGCAGAACGCCGCGAGCAGCATCAAGGGGGTGGTCGGCAGGAGTGGCAGCACAATGCCGATCACGCCGGTCAACAACGCCAGTCCGCCCAAGAATGTCCAGATGATCCGCAGCATACCGCCCCTTATCTTACGGGCATTAGATAGGGCGCTCAGACCCTGCTGGCCAGCGCTTTGCGGCAATCATTTTCCGGCTGCGGTCCAGAGGCGCATATGCCCCTCTGAACCGGTGATATGGCGGCGTCAACCGGCGGCGGCGACCGCGCGGCGGGTCATCACGCCGCAAAGATGCGCGCGGTAGGCGGCAGAGCCGTGGAGATCGCTGATCATCCCCTCGGCCGCGGGCAGTTTGCCGGCCAGCGCATCGCCGCTGAAGCTGTTGGAGAGCACCGATTCGGCATCAGACCAGCGGAACACCCCGCCCTCGGAGGCGCCGGTGATCGCCACCCGCACGCCACCCTCGAACCGCGCCACAAAAGCGCCGGTCAGCGCGAACCGCGAGGCCGGTTGCAGGAATTTGGCGTAGGCTGCAGCTTGCGGGATCGGGAAGGTGACCGAGGTGATGATCTCGCCCTCCTCGAGCACGGTGGCGAACATCCCGTCAAAGAAGTCATCCGCCGCGATCTCGCGCTTATTGGTGGTGATCGTCGCGCCCGAGGCCAGCACCGCCGCCGGATAGCAGGCCGAGGGGTCGTTATTGGCCAGCGAGCCGCCGATGGTGCCACGGTTGCGCACCGCCGGATCACCGATACGCGCCGCCAGATCGGCAAGCGCCGGATAGAAGGCCCCGGCCTCGGCGGCGACCTGCGCATGGGTGGTGGCAGCACCGATGGTCACCGAGGCGCCAGCCTCGCCGGAGACGCCCTTGAGGTCGGCGATGCCGGTCAGGCTGACCAATGTGCCGGGCATGTTGAGCCGCTGTTTCATTGATGGCAGCAGGGTTTGCCCGCCCGCGAGCGGCTGCGCCTCATCCCCCGCCAGCGCGATGACCGCCTCGGCCAGAGTTGAGGGTCTTACGAAGTCGAAGTTATACATCCCGGCCTCCTTATTGGGCTTGCATGGCGGTCCAGACGCGCGAGGGCGTCACCGGCATGTCGATATGGGTGATATGGGTGAAGCCGCCGCTGTTGAGCGCGTCGACCACGGCGTTGATCACCGCCGGCGGGCTGCCGATGGCACCGGCCTCGCCGCAGCCTTTGACACCCAAAGGGTTATGGGTGCAGGGCGTGTTGCAACTGTAATCCACCTGATAAAACGGCACATCATCGGCACGCGGCATCGCGTAATCCATATAGGAGGCCGACAACAACTGCCCGTCCGCGTCATAGGTGGTCTGCTCGCAAAGCGCCTGACCGATGCCTTGGCCAACCCCGCCATGCACCTGCCCCTCGACAATCAGAGGGTTCATCACATTGCCGAAATCATCGGCGCAGTAGAAGGCCACGACATCGACCTTGCCGGTCTCGGGGCAGACTTCGACCTCGCAGAGATAGGCGCCCGCCGGATAGGTGAAATTGCCCGGATCATAGAAGGAAGTCTCCTCAAGCCCCGGTTCCAGCGTTTCCAGCGGGTAGTTATGCGGCACATAGGCGGAGAAGGCGACCTCGCCGAAACTGAGCGATTTATCGGTGCCCGCAACGGCGAAATTGCCATCCTCGAAGGTGATATCATCCTCGGAGGCCTCAAGCATATGGGCGGCGATCTTCTTGCCTTTGGCGATGATCTTGTCGACCGCGTTGTTCATGGCCGAACCCGCCACGGCCAAGGACCGCGAGCCGTAAGACCCCATGCCGAAGGGGATTTTCGAGGTGTCGCCATGGACAATCTCGACGCTGGCCGGATCAATGCCCAGCTTTTCCGCCACGATCTGCGGGAACACCGTTTCATGCCCCTGTCCGTGGCTATGGGCGCCGGTCATCACCGAGATATTGCCGGTGGCATTCACCCGCACGGTGGCCGCGTCATAGAGACCGACGCGCGAGCCGAGCACGCCGACAAGGTTTGAGGGCGCGATCCCGCAAGCCTCGATCCAGGTCGACAGCCCCATGCCGCGCAGCTTGCCACGGGCCGCACTTTCGGCGCGGCGGTCCTCGAACCCGTCGACATCGGCCATCTCCATCGCCTTATCGAGGGTCGCGTTGTAATCGCCGGTGTCATAGACCAAGCCGACCGGCGTGGTATAGGGGAACATATCCGGCGTGATGAAGTTCTTGCGCCGCACCTCGAAGGGATCGAGTTCGAGCTCGCGGCACATTTTGTCAATCACCCGCTCCAGCGAATAGGTCGCCTCGGGCCGCCCTGCACCACGGTAGGCATCGACCGGCGCGGTGTTGGTGAACACGGTTTTCAGGTTCACATAGACATTGGGCACCTTATAGGGGCCGGCCATCAGCGTGCCGTGCAGGAAGGTCGGCGTCGCGGTTGCGAAATTCGACAGATAAGCGCCGACATTGGCCAAGGTCTCGGTGCGGAAGGCGATGAATGTGCCGTCTTCTTCGCAGGCCAGTTCGATCTTGGTGACATGGTCGCGGCCATGGGCGTCGGTGAGGAAGCTTTCCGAACGCTCAGCCGTCCAGCGCACCGGACGTTTGAGCTTTTTGGCCGCTGCCAGCACCAAAGCCTCTTCGCCGTAGTGATAGATTTTCGAGCCAAAGCCGCCGCCAACATCGGGCGCGACCACGGTGAGTTTATTCTCCGGGATGCCCATCACGAAGGCCGAGATCAGCAGCCTGTGAAGATGCGGGTTCTGGCTGGTGGTGGTCAGCTTGTAATCGCCGGTGCCGGGGAAATACTCGCCAATCGAGGCGCGCGGCTCCATCGCGTTGGGCACCAGACGGTTGTTGACCAGTTCCAGCGTGGTGACATGGGGCGCATTCTTGATCGCCTCGTCCACCGCGGCGCGGTTGTCCTCGACCCAGCCCCAGTCAAAGCACAGGTTGTCGGGGATCTCGTCGTGCACACGGTTGTCGGCATTGGCCACCGCTGCGGCCATATCGACAATCGCGGGCAGGTCCTCGATCTCGCTGTCGGCGGCCAGTTGTTCGGCGGCATCCTTGGCCTGCGCGTAAGTCTCGGCGATCACCGCCGCATAGGCGTCGCCGACATGGCGCACCTTGCCATGGGCGAGCACAGGGCGCTTGGGCTCACGCATCGGGGTGCCGTCGCGGCTGTTGATCAGCCAGCCTGCGGGGTTGCCGCCGACGTCCTTGAAATCCTCACCGGTGAACACCGCCAACACGCCGGGCATCGCCTCGGTGGCTGCGGTGTCAATCGTGCCGATTGTGCCATGCGCCACCGTCGAGCGGACGAAATAGGCGAAACACTGGCCTTGGAGTTGAATGTCGTCGGTATAGACGCCTTCTCCGGTGAGAAAGCGAATATCCTCGCGCCGCTTCGGGCTGGCGCCGATGCCACCATCTTTGGGCATATCTGTCTCCCTGAACTGCATTGGCGGTCTTGCCGCCGTTTCGCTGGTAGACCGCGCCAGCCTCCCCGCCGCGCGGTTCTGCGTCATTCTGCGGGCGCGTTACTCGGCGGCAACCACGCCAAGGCCGGACACATCCTGACCCGAGGCCGCCATCACCGCGCGCACGATGTTGTGATAGCCGGTGCAGCGGCAGATATTGCCGTCGAGATAGGCGCGAATCTCCGCCTCCGAGGGGGTCGGGTTGTCCTTCAGGAGCGCCGCCGTCGACATCACCATGCCCGGGGTGCAAAAGCCGCATTGCAACCCGTGGTGGTCCTGGAACGCCTGCTGGATCACGCCCAGCGAGCCATCCGCGTCGGCCATGCCTTCAACGGTGGTGACCTCGGCGCCCTCGGCTTCCATCGCCAGCATGGTGCAGCTTTTCACCGCTTTACCGTCCACATGCACGACGCAGGCGCCGCATTGGCTGGTGTCACAGCCGACATGGGTGCCGGTCAGCCCCAGCGCCTCGCGCAGGAACGAGACCAGCAGGGTGCGGCCCTCGGCCTCGCCCGACATCTCGCGCCCGTTCACCGTAATGGTAACCTTCGACATGAATTCCTCCCTTGGATGCGCGACCGGAACCGCGCGCCTAGACGTTGCGATATGTCACCTTAGGCGGAGAAGTCGCGATGTGGCAACTGTGAGGTTTTGTCTGGGTGTTTAACGTGTGTCGCGTTTGGCGCGGGGGCGCGGGCGCGAGGGGATTTCCTTGAGCAAGCCGCCCACGCCCATGCGCTGGATTTCCGCGGCGTTCACCGCAATGCCGCAGATCAACCACTCGAGCACCAGATCAACGCCATTCATCACCGGCGATTTGGCGCTGCCGGGCATGCCCAGCACCGGCGTGCCGTTGATCTCACCGACGAACAACAGATTGCCGGGATCGACAGGCATGCCGAAATGCTCGACCCGTCCGCCGGCGCGGCGCAGGGCGGCGGGGGCAGTGTCGCGGATATCCGAAGTGGCCGAGCCGGTGAGGATCAGGATCAGATCGGGCGATGTCGCGCGCGCCTGTGCGATGGCTTCGGCAAGGGGCGCCTCTTTATGGGGCACCGCGCAGGGTGCGGCGAGGGTGACGCCAAAGCGCGCCAGACGGTCCTCGGTGATCCGGTGGCCTTTGCCCGCGGGTGCCGTGGTCAAGGTCTCGATCAGGACCGCATGGCGGACCTGTGGGCGCGCTAGCTTGAGTGCCGCTTGGGCGGCGGCTCCAGCCTTGGAAACTGATGCTTTATCAACGCCGTAGGGGATGATCTTGACGGTCGCCACCATGCCCGATGGCTCCATCCGGTAGTAGGGCGCGACCGTCGAGACGGTGATCGCCGGATCGACCGCATTCACCGCATGGATGCGTGCCGCCTCCACCATCGCAAGCCCCGCGGCAGTGGCCAGAATATTCACCCGACCGGTGCCTACCTCCTGCAGCGACAGACCAACCGACGTTGGATCAGGCACCAATGCCCGCGCAACCTCCAGCGCGGCGGCGTCTTCATGCAGGTCGCTCTCCCCCAACCGCGCCACGGTCACATGGCTGTATCCGGCCTCCCTCAGCGCCGCAATATCCGCCGCGCTCAAGGTCAGACCTTTGCGCAATCGCCCCGTGGTCACCGCCAGCGAATGCGCCAATATCGCGCCCTCGGCCTGCGCCAGTGACACCGTGCCGAAGTCCATCAGCCGCGCCTCAACACTTCGGTGATCTGCGCCAGTATCGACACCGCGATTTCTGCCGGCGTTTTCGCCCCGATCGTCAGCCCGACCGGCGCATGTATCCGTGCCAAACGCGCCTCATCGAGCCCTTCGGCCCGCAGCCGCTCCAGCCGTTTGGCATGGGTGCGGGTGGAGCCCAGACAGCCAAGGTAAAACACCTCCGCCTCCAGCGCTGCGATGATCGCCGGATCGTCCAGTTTACTGTCATGGGTCAGGGTCACCACTGCGGTGCGCGCATCCGGCGCCTCGGCCGCCAGCGCCTCATCCGGCCAGTCGTGGCGCAGGGCGGTGTCGGGAAAGCGTGCCGGTGACGCAAAGGCGTCGCGCGGGTCGATCAGCACCGGATCATAGCCCGCCAGACGCGCCATCGGGATCAGCGCCTGTGCGATATGCACCGCGCCGACGATCAGCAGGCGCAACGGCGGGTTGAACAGGGCGATGAACTCGCCGTTCTCCTCGAGCCCCGATTTATCGGCGCGAAACCGCTCCGGCATTGCCTCGCGCGCGATGAGCCGCCGCGCCCAAGTCTCCAGATGCACGCCGTAGCCCATTGGCGCGCGCGCGGCCCGCGCCGCAACAATCCGTGCTAGCATATCCTCGGGTAGCGCCGCGCCCACCGGCTCGACCAGAATGCGAATGGTGCCGCCGCAGGCCAGCCCCACGGAAAACGCGTTCTCGTCGCTGACGCCGTAAGTCAGGATGCGCGGTTCGCCGTCCGCCAGTGCTTCCAGCGCCTCGGCCACCACCGCGCCTTCGACGCAGCCGCCCGAGACCGAGCCCATGATCTCGCCCGCGCCCGAGATCGCCAATTGGCTGCCCGCCTGCCGCGGCGCAGAGCCCCAGGTCTCGATCACCGTCGCCAGTGCCGCGCGCGCACCGCTGCGGTGCCACTCGAGCGCGATTTCGGGGATTGCATTGTGATCCATGTTACTTTGCGCCACCGAAGCCTCCTCCACCGTTCCTGCCGATAAATATGCGCCACCGCCCGCATATTGACCAGCACCCCCCTTCGCGCAATTCCGGCGCCCCGTCATCTGTCGATAAATATCCTGGGGTGAGGCCGCAGGCCGAGGGGCAAAGCCCCTAATCCGCCAGTGCCGCCAAGAGCCGCGCTTTCTCGCCCTGGTCCTTGGGGTCAGACAGCGCTTCGGCCAGCGCCTCCAGCGACGCAATCGAATGGCTGGCGCGGAAAGTGTCGACATGGGGCAACATCGCTTTGACTCCGCGCGCTTTCGGCGCGAAGCCGTCAAAGCGCAGCAAAGGATTGAGCCAGATCAGGCGTTTGCACGACAGATGCAGCCGCTCCATCTCGCGGGCCAGCTGCGCGGGGTCGCCGCGTTCCAACCCGTCGGTGATCAGCAAGACCACCGCGCCTTGCCCCAAAACACGGCGCGACCAGTCGCGGTTGAAGTCGTGCAGACAAGCGCCGATCCTGGTGCCGCCTTGCCAATCCTGCGCCTCCGCCCCAGCCGCCGCCAGCGCGCTATCCACGTCACGCTGGCGCAGATGGCGGGTGATATTGGTCAGCCGCGTGCCGAAGGTGAAAGCATGGGTCTTGGCCCAGCCCTGACCTTGGGTATTGGCCACCGCATGGGTGAAATGCAGCACCATGCGCGAATAGCTGGCCATCGAGCCGGAGATATCACAAAGCACCACCAATGAGGGCCAGCGCGTGGTCGGACTGCGCCGCGCGATGCTCTTGATCTCGCCGCCACTGCGCGCCGCCGCCCGCAAGGTGCGCCGCCCGTCGGGCTGCAATCCGGTGACATCGGCGCGGTGGCGGCGGGTTTTCAACGGCTTCACCGGCAGTTTCAGTCGCGCCAGCATGCGTTTAGCCTGCGCGATCTCGGCGCTGCTCATCTGTTCGAAATCAAGGCTGCGCAGGATCTCGTTTTGCGAGGCGGTGAAAGCGGCGTCGATGTCGATCTGCGTGTCATCGCTGTCTGCCGCGGGCTCGGGCGCCTCGGGTTCCATCCCGTCCAGAAGCGCTTCGGCGGCGCGTTTGGCGGCAGCATCGGCGGCATGCTCTTCCTGCACGCCGTGAATGGCCGGCAGCATCAGCGACATCATATGCTCAAGATATTGCGGATCGCGCCAGAACAGGCGGAAGACCTGCGCAAAGACCTGCCGCTCCTCGGGACGGTTGACGAAACAGGCGTGCAAGGTCCAGTAGAAATCCACCCGACTGGTGAAACCGGCGGCGGCCACCGCCTCGATGGCCATCATCACCCGCCCCGGACCCACCGGCAGCCCCGCCTTGCGCAGGGCGCGGGCGAAATGGGTCAGATTGTCGACCAGTTTCGGTGCCTCGGGGAGCGCCAGATCGGGGTAGGTGGGGGGCATTTTAGCCGTCCGCCAAAAGATGAGTATTTAGGGCAAGATGAAGCGGGGCTTGCGCATCGGGGGCAGGGTGCCGCCTCATGCCTGTTCCAGCGATTTGCGCGCCTCATTGAGGATTTTCTGGGTCTCGAGCCCTTGAAGCTGCGCGATATCGTCCTGGTATTTGAGGATCGCGCCCAGCGTGTCGGCGATCACCTCGGGCGAGAGGGTCAGCACATCGAGCGCCAGCAGGCATTTCGCCCAGTCGATGGTTTCCGCCACGCCGGGTCGTTTAAACAGATCCTCACCGCGCAGACGTTGCACAAAGCTGACAATCTCGCGCGAAAGCTGGGTCGAGGCCTCGGGCACGCGGGCGTTGAGGATCTCGAGTTCGCGGGTGAAATCGGGGTAGCCGACCCAATGATAGAGGCAGCGGCGTTTGAGCGCGTCATGGACCTCGCGGGTGCGGTTGGAGGTCAGGATGACAATCGGCGGCTGCGGGGCTGAGATTGTGCCCAACTCGGGAATGGTCACCTGATAATCGCTGAGCGCTTCGAGCAGGAAGGCCTCGAAGGGCTCATCGGTGCGATCGATCTCGTCGATCAGCAGCACCGGCGCGCCGCCATCCTGCGCGCGCATCGCTTGCAGGAGCGGGCGCTCGATAAGGAAATCGGGGCCGAAAACCTCGGTGCGCAGGGATGCGCCATCGGCGCTCTGGCCGGTCTCGGCGGCGCGGATCGCAACCATCTGGGCGGCGAAATTCCATTCATAGACGGCTGAGGAGGCGTCGAGCCCCTCGTAGCATTGCAGCCGGATCAACCGCCTCCCGAGCGCCGTGGCAATGGCCTTGGCGATCTCGGTCTTGCCGGTGCCGGGTTCGCCCTCGAGAAACAGCGGGCGCTGCAGTTTGAGCGCCAGAAATGTCACCGTGGCGAGCGCGCGTCCGCAGACATAATCCTCATGCGCCAGCATCTGTTGCACATCGTCGATGGTCTGCGGAAGCTGGGACACGGCGGGCACTTTCAATGGGTTGCGATTGCGACCATGCTGGACAGTGCGCGGCTGAGGGTCAAGGGCCAGCGGGTTTGCCCGATATGCGCGGGTCAGAGCCTGCGCGCGGCAACGAAATGGCCCATTGGCGAGCCCGAGGGATCAAAGGATTCCACGATCTCGAAACCGGCGGCGCGGATATGGGATTCGAGCACCTCGGTGGACATGAAAGTCACCCATGGCGCCTTGCCGAACAGCCGCATCCCTGCGATCGGCACCCGCAAGAGCCCGCGCCAGCCCGAGAGGCAGGCGGTTTTCGAGATGAACATGCCGCCGGGTTTCAACAGCGCATGGACCTGCCGCGCGGCGCTCTCCACATCGGGCATCAGGTGCAGGAGGTTAAAGCCGAGCACCGCGTCATAGGGGCCGGGGCCGATTTGCGGGTCGCCCAATGTCGCGTGGAGATTGCGCAGATTGTCGATCCCCGCCGCCCGTGCCTTTTCGCGCCCGATCTCGACCATCTCGGTTGAGATATCGCTGGCAGTATAGGCGGCAACATCGGGGGCGAGCAACAGCGCGGTCGAGGCGGTGCCGCAGCCGATCTCGAGCACATTGGCATCTGGTGTCAGATAGGCGCGCGTATGGTCCAGCGTGCGCTCATAGGCGGGCACATTGCCGATTTTACTGGCGTTGTATTTACGCGCGGCCTTGTCCCAAAACGGGTCGGTAATACTCATATAACAATCCCTGTGCAGAAGCCGGAACTATGCGCGCAGGGTTGGCAAAAATCAAACGCTGGAAATCGAACGCTGGGCGGGGGCCCAGCCCGGGCCGCGCCCGACCCTCCCCCCGGGAGGGCGCTTTGGCGATGACGTGCAATGCTCGACCGACATCGATGCTTCTGAGCCATGCACTTTGTGGCAAACCCTGCAAACGCCCACCCAGGGTCGGGCGCCGCCCTCTGTGCTTTGGTTCAACGCAAACGCCCGGCGCGTGGGCCGGGCGTAAAGCGTAGTGATTAAGGGCTAAGGGCCGCGGCTTAGCGCAGGCTGGCGCAGAAGCCTTGGATGCGCGTGCAGGCCTCGGTCAGCACCGCGTCCGAGGTTGCATAGCTGACGCGGAAGTTCGGGCTGACCCCGAAGGCCGAACCAAAGACCACCGCGACGCCGGTTTCTTCCAAGAGCGCTTTGGCAAAGGCCTCGTCACTGTCGAGCAGCGTGCCCGCGGGAGAGGTCTTGCCGATGCAGCCCGAGATATCGGGGTATACGTAGAAGGCGCCCTCGGGCTTGGGGCAGGTGATCCCCTCGGCGGCGTTGAGCATTTCGACCACCAGATTGCGGCGGCGCTGGAAGGCGGCGCGGAATTCGGTGAGGAAGTCTTGCGGGCCGGTCAGCGCCTCGAGCGCGGCATATTGCGCGATCGAATTGGGGTTCGAGGTGGATTGCGATTGCAGCGTCGCCATCGCCTTGATCAAAGGCTTCGGCCCGCCCGCATAGCCGATCCGCCAGCCGGTCATCGCATAGGCTTTGGAGACGCCGTTGCAAGTCAGGGTGCGGTCATAGAGGCCGGGTTCGACCTGCGCCGGGGTGACGAATTCGAAATCGTCAAACACCAGATGTTCATACATATCATCCGACATCACCCAGACATGCGGGTGGCGCAGCAGTACATCGGTGAGGGCCTTTAGCTCGTCGCGTGTGTAGCCGGCGCCAGTCGGATTGGACGGCGAATTGAAGATCATCCATTTGGTTTTCGGGGTGATCGCGGCTTCGAGTGATTCGGCGGTCAGCTTGAAATCACTGGCAATTCCGGCCTCGACAGTGACCGGCGTGCCACCGGCCAAGAGCACCATGTCAGGATAGCTGACCCAATACGGCGCGGGAATGATCACCTCGTCACCGGGGTTCAGCGTCGCGACCAGCGCGTTATAGAGGATCTGCTTGCCGCCAGTGCCGACGCTGATCTGGTCGGGGGCATAACTCAGACCGTTTTCACGGGCGAATTTATCGCAGATCGCCTGTTTCAGCTCGGGGATGCCATCGACCGCCGTATACTTCGTTTTCCCGCCATCAATTGCCGCTTTGGCCGCGTCCTTGATGTGCTGGGGCGTGTCAAAGTCGGGCTCACCGGCACCCAGGCCGATAACATCCCGACCGGCGGCTTTCAGTTCGGCCGCCAGACCAGTGACCGCAATCGTCGCTGAGGGTTTGATGCGCGAGAGGGTGTCAGACAGAAAGGGCATCGGGAGGACTCCGGTTTGTGTTTTCCGGACCCATCTCATATTGTGCAAGCCGCCCCTGAACAAGTGTGAAACCGGCGATGAGGCCGGGCGCGGGACGGGGGCAAACTCGAGGGAGACGCGAATGAGTGACAATTGGTACACCGACGAACACGCGACATTGGGCGATAGGCTTGCCGCCGCGCGCGAGGCCGCCGGGCTGAACCAAAGCGCCTTGGCACAGCGTCTGGGTGTCCGCGTCAAAACCCTGCGCGACTGGGAAAACGACGTCTCCGAGCCGCGGGCGAATCGCCTGCAGATGGTGGCCGCGCTTTTGGGTGTTTCGCTGCGCTGGTTGCTGACCGGCGTCGGGCAGGATGTGACGCCGCCGGATGCCAATGTCGCCAGCGCCGACCCGAAACTGCGCGACGCGCTGTCGGAATTGCGCACCGTGCGCGCGGATATGCTGCGCATGGCCGAGCAGGTCGGGCGGTTGGAAAAGTCGCTGCGCGTGCAGATCGCCGCCGAGATGCAGAATGTGGAGATGCAGAACCATGACGGATGAGGCGCGGCTCAAACGGATGAAAATGCGCTCATGGCGGCGCGGGATCAAGGAGATGGACCTGATCCTCGGGCCTTGGGCGGATGAGGCTTTGGCCGCGCAGGACGCGGCGACGCTGGATCTCTATGACGCGTTGCTCAGCGAGAATGATCATGATCTCTATCAATGGGTGACGGCGCGGATTGGCACAAACAGCGCGCAGCCCGTCGGTCCGGCGGCTTATGGTGGCTTGCTGGATGTGATCGCCGCCCATGCCGCCAACCGGATTATGCCCAAGGCGGTGTGATTGGGGGCGGGTCTGTGGTGTGAACCGCTGGCCAGTTTAGACGTTCGGCATAAAGTGCAAAGGGCCGCGACCGACCCTGGGTGGGCGCGTGCGAGCCTTCCACAAAGCGCGCGCACAAAAGCATGCATACCGGTCGAGCAATTCACGTCATCGCCAATGCGCCCTCCCGGGGGGAGGGGCGGGCGCGGCCCGTGGTGGCCACGGGCCTGACGGCTAGATCACCCATGTTCTGCACCTATTCAATGTAGGTGCCTGATCACGGTACGTGTCAGAAAAGGGAAAAGGCCGGATCAATGACCCGGCCTTTGCATAGTTGCAGTTACTGTATCTCGGCCTACTTGCCCGGCGTCGCAGGCGCTGTCGGTGCCGCAGCGGCGCCCGAGGAGCTGACGGTCAGCGTCGAGGCGCAGGTCGAGGCGCCGTAGGTGCCGATCCAGACGTCATAGCGACCCGAGGCGGCATTCGGCAGCGAAATCGCCGGATGCAGATCGCCGCTATCGTCGTTGAAATGCCAAGTGGCGCTGGCGTCATTGATCAACATCACCTCGTCACATTCGCCGTTGGCGCTGAGCGTGAGCGTGCTCGACTGGCCCATCGCATCGAAATAGAGCGAGAAATCAGGCGCTTGTGCCACGTAGCCATGGCCGCCAGTGCCGCAGGAGCTGTCGAACAGATTGACCTGTCCGCCGGCGACAACCTGATGGGTGCTGGTCTGACCGGCGCCGCTGTTGATCTGCGCTCCGCCCAACGACCAATCGGGGCAGGCGGCGGGCATATTCTCGGCGCTCTGGACGATCAGCGTCGCGGGGCAGGACTGCTCGCTATAGGTGCCGACCCAGATGTCATAGCGGCCACTCGGCGCGGCGGTCAACTGCAGGCCCGGATTGAAACTGCCGTCGTCGTCGTTGAACTCCCAGCCTGCGGAGGCGGTGTTGATCAGCAATGTGGTGTCGCATTCGGCTTCGACGCGGACATTCAGATTGCGACCGGCATTGCGCGCATCATAAGACAGCGAGAAATTTGGCGCGGCGGTGATATAGCCGACCCCCGGAACCTCGCCACAGCTGCGCAGATCGAGCATCCCGCCCGCATACATCGGCATTGATTGCGGGTTCGAGGCGGTGTCGGCATCGGTCATCACCGGCACGCCGTTCAATTGCCACTGCGGACATTCCTGCGCCGCAGCGCTTCCGGCGGCAGCAATAGACAATGCTGCGCCACTGGCCGCGACGAAAAATGCGGTCCGGATGGTACGAATATTCATATTGGTTCCTCCCAAAAAAATTTGGCTAAGAGACGTTGGCGACTATTCACAGACCAGTCAAGACACTGGAAGGTAAACGGGTTTTCAGCAATTGGTGAACGCGCTGGGGTCCCGATGGGGTCTGACGCGTTGTTTTTGGATGGTCGTATGGATGCAATACACGGCCCGCGTGTGTCCGATATGCGCCCGATCCGGGGTCAATTCGGGGCGGATGCGAGGCCGAAAGCGGGGCTCTGGCCATAATTTCCACAGCCTCCGCAGAGCTGACGGCGCCAGCAGGGCACCGCAGCACCCCGCCAGCATCCGCCAGCACCCTTGCGTTACCAGCTCTCGATATAAAGCGTGGCGTCGCAGATATCTTCACCAAGCGTGCCGACCCAAATGTCGTATTGACCGCTCGGCGCATTGGCCAGACGCAGGCGCGGGTCAAGGATCATCCCGCCGCCTTCGACCTGATCGTCATCGTTGAAATGCCAGCCGCCGCGCGAATCATTCACCAGAAGGATTGCATCGCATTCGGCCTCAACACGGAATTCCAGCGCCCGGCCACGGTCTTGGGCATCATATTGCAGGGTGAAATCGGGCGATTCGACAATATAGCCATAGCCGGGGATGTCATCGCAGTTACCCAGCTGGATATCGCCACCGGCATAGAGGTCATGGCTCTGGGCGCTATAGACGGTGTCGCTGTCATAGCTCAGCGCGCTACCGGAGCTGCCGTAGCTCGGGCAGCTTTGCGCGCTGGCGGCGCTGGCGAGAAAAGGTGCACCGATCAAAGCGGCGGCAAAAAAGGCATTGGAAATCAGACGCATGGGAACTCCTGTGAACTTATAGCGTATGGATGGCACAGCGAATTTCATCGGTCAACGGTCTTGCACGGGGGTGCCGATTTTGTGAGGTGGCACCTAACAGGCGTTACGGAATGGGCCGCGCAGAACACGGCTGTATACGCGGTCTGCGGGCAGGCGAAAGCCATCAAATACCGAGAAATCTAAAAAAGTTTTCACGGCTTAACCTGCTGTTGGTAATTGGCGCGCATACTGGCTCAAATGCCAAGTCGGAGGCCCTATGAGTTTTCATACACCAGTCAACCAAACCACGCAGAATGACGCCGGCAGGTCCGACACTTTGGACCTGTTGCCACGCTACCTTGATAGTCTGTCACTGGTCGAACGCTTGCACCGTTTGCTGCTCGATGTGATCAAGGATGAATTCGAACGCCTCGCGGTGCTCGATATCAATGCGGTGCAGGCGCTCTTGCTGTTCAATGTCGGCGATAATGAGGTAACCGCCGGCGAGTTGAAGACGCGCGGTTATTATCAGGGCTCGAATGTGTCCTATAACCTCAAGAAGCTGGTCGAAAACGGCTATATGCATCACGCGCGTTGCGAGATTGATCGCCGTTCGGTGCGGGTGAAGCTGACCGAAAGCGGGCAGGATGTGCGCCGGATCGTGACCGAATTATTCGCCCGCCACGCCGAGGGGTTGGTCGGCAAAGGGGTGATCGAGATTGACGAATTGGACCGGATCAACGGCGCGCTTAAACGGATGGAACGGTATTGGTCCGAGAAAATCCGGTATATTTATTAAGGGCTTGCGGCGGTGCTGATCCCTACGTAACGCGCTGGGGGATCACGCGCCGCGCCGTGCATTTCGCCCAATTGTCGCGAAAAGGGACGCGCCCGACCCTGGGTGGGCGCTAGTAACTTTTCCACAGCGCACTGCGCTCAGAAGCATGTATGTCGTTTGAGCGGTGGATGTCACTACCAATGCGCCCTCCCGGGGGGCGGGTCGGGCGCGGCCCGTGGCGCCCACGGGCTAGAGAGGTGCTTTAGCAAATGCCGGAAGAGATAGGCATTGCCGATGCTTTGAAAGCGGCAATGCCTCAATTCTCAACGGATTACGCGCGGCCCAGATGCGCCTCGCGGGCGCTGCGCAGACGGGCGAAATCATCCCCCGCGTGATACGAAGAGCGCGTCAGCGGCGTCGCCGAAACCATCAAGAACCCCTTGCCATAAGCAGCCTTCTCATAGGCGGCGAATTCCTCAGGGGTGACGAAGCGATCGACATGGTGATGCTTGGGCGTCGGCTGCAGATATTGGCCGATGGTCAGGAAATCGATATCCGCCGCGCGCATATCATCCATCACCTGCGATACCGACTGCCGGTCCTCGCCCAGACCGACCATGATGCCGGATTTGGTGAACATCCCGGGATCAAGTTCCTTAACCCGCTGCAATAGACGCAAGGAGTGGAAATACCGCGCCCCGGGCCGCACGCTCGGATAGAGGCCGGGCACGGTTTCCAGATTGTGGTTAAACACATCCGGCCGCGCCGCAACCACGGTTTCCAACGCCGAATCGTCGCAGCGCAGGAAATCGGGGGTCAGAATTTCAATCGTGGTATCCGGCGCACGGTGGCGCACGGCGCGGATCGTCTGGGCGAAATGCTCGGCCCCGCCGTCCGCCACATCGTCGCGGTCAACCGAGGTGATCACCACATGGTTGAGCCCCAGCGTGGCCACCGCATGCGCCACACGGCCGGGTTCGAACGCGTCAAGCGCGTCGGGCTTGCCGGTCGCCACGTTGCAAAACGAGCAGGCGCGGGTGCAGACCTCGCCCATGATCATCATCGTCGCGTGGCCCTGGCTCCAGCATTCGCCCACATTCGGGCAGCCGGCCTCTTCGCAAACCGTGGTCAGATTGTTGTCACGCATGATGCGCCGCGTCTGGTTATAGCCCTCACCACCGGGCGCGCGGACCCTGATCCACGAGGGTTTCTTCGGCTGCACAGCCTGATCGGGACGATGCGCTTTTTCGGGATGGCGTTGGTCTGGCAGTTTGAGGTCGCGCATCGGGTCGTTCCCTTGATAGAAATCTGCCTGCACAATAGACCCCCGCTGCGCAAGTGGCAAGAAACCTGCCGCCGTGGCTCCATGTCTGCGGCGCATGGCTGTGATTGCGGACGCAATGAGAAAGGGCCGCCCCTTGATCAAAGGGCGGCCCGAATTCTGCTGCAGATGCAAAGCTGTCGCTCAGGCGGCTTGCTCGCGATTGGCGTCGTTCAGCCAGTTCAACACGGTCTCGGGCGAGGAAACGCCGTAGGGGTCTTCGCCGTGGTTGTCGCAGAGGCCCGGCTCTTCGAACCATGCTTCGACAACACCGTTGTTGATCACTGCGGCATAGCGCCACGAGCGCAACCCGAAGCCCAGATTGTCCTTGCGCACCAGCATGCCGAGACGGCGGGTGAATTCGCCCGAGCCATCGGGGATCACCTGCACGTTTTGCAGCTTCTGGTCCTGCGCCCATTTGTTCATCACAAAGGCGTCATTAACCGACATGCAATAGATCGCGTCGATGCCCTGGGCTTTGAAATCCGCAAAGCCGTTCTCGAATCCGGGCAGCTGGTAGGTCGAGCAGGTCGGGGTGAAGGCGCCGGGCAGCGAGAACAGAACCACGCGCTTGCCAGCGAAATAATCTTCGGTGGACTTGCTTTCCCAACGGAACGGGTTCGGCCCCTCGATGCTCTCGTCGCGGATGCGGGTCTGGAAGGTCACGGCGGGAAGTTTATAGCCTGTGTGCATGGTCTCTCTCTCGATAGTGCAAAATTTAGCAAGCATTTTCAGCTGCATCGCGGCACGTTCTAGAATGATTCCAGACTGATTTGCAACCGCAGAAAGCGGCAAAGCAGTGCAGCATCTTGCCACAGGCTAGCGACCGAGCATCCGCATGCCTTTGGTCAACCCGTCCAGCGTCATCGGCACCATCCGGTCCTCGAAAATCTCCGATATCATCCGCGTTGAATGCGAATGCTGCCAGTAGTGCTCGGGCGTCGGGTTGATCCAGAGGGTATCGGGCCAATGTTCGCGCGCGCGGGTTAACCAGGTCGCGCCGCTCTCTTCGTTCCAATGCTCATTGGCACCGCCGACATAGGCGACCTCATAGGGCGACATATTCGCGTCACCGACGAAAATGCACTTATAATCAGAGCCATAGGTGCGCAGGATCTCCCAAGTCGGGGTCCGCGCGTCCCAGCGCCGCGCGTTGTCGCGCCAGAGGAATTCGTAAAGACAGTTGTGAAAATAGAAATGCTCGAGATGCTTGAACTCGACGCGCGCGGCGCTGAACAATTCCTCGACCACCTGCACATAGGGGTCCATCGAGCCGCCGATGTCGAAAAACAGCAGCACTTTCACCGCGTTGTGCCGCTCGGGTCGGGTTTTCACATCCAGCCAGCCCTGTTCGGCGGTGGCGCGGATGGTGCCGTCGAGGTCCAGCTCCTGATGCGCCCCGTCGCGCGCCCAGTTGCGCAGCCGTTTGAGCGCGACCTTAATGTTGCGCGTGCCCAATTCTACGGTGTCGTCCAGATTGCGAAACTCGCGCTTGTCCCAGACCTTAACGGCGCGCCCGTGACGGCCCTCTTTTTGGCCGATGCGCACGCCTTCGGGGTTATAGCCGTAGGCGCCGAACGGGCTGGTGCCAGCGGTGCCGATCCATTTGCTGCCGCCCTGATGGCGGTCCTTTTGCTCCTCAAGCCGCTTTTTCAGTGTCTCCATCAGCTTTTCAAACCCGCCCATCGCCTCGATCTGCGCGCGGTCTTCTTCGCTCATGTGTTTCTCGGCCAGTTTCTCCAGCCATTCGGCGGGCAGATCCATCGCCTGCACCACCGCCTCGGGGGTGATCTGATCCAGCCCTTTGAACGTCGCCGAGAACGCCTGATCAAAGCGGTCGATGTGCTTTTCGTCCTTCACCATCGTGGTGCGGGCGAGATAGTAAAACCCCTCGGGATCGAAGCGCGCCAGCCCCGCATCCATCGCTTCCAGAAAGCCCAGATACTCGCGCACCGTGACCGGCACACCGTGATGGCGCAGCTGTTCGAGGAAGGGGCGAAACATTACAAAAGCCGTTCAATTCCAAGGGTCAGGAAGACACCGAGCAAAGCGCCGATCAGCGCCCAGACAGCGGCATATTGGGCGATATCGAAGCGGTTGCCATTGCGTCGGCGGGTATAGATCACGCCCCAAATGGCGCCGATTACCAGACCTGCGATGATGATCATAAGTGCCTCAAACTGGCCGGTTTACAGACGCGCAAGCCGTTGGGCGGCGGTCCCGATCCGGGCGATTTCATCCATCCGGGCGCGCGCGGCGGCCTCGGTGCCAAAGCCATATCGCGCGGCTGGAAAGGAGTCGACCCTCAGCCGCTCGGCCTCATTGGTGCGGCCGATCAGGCTCAGCGCTTCGGCGCGCAAAAAGCCCAGAGAGGCGATGAAAGCGGCGTTTTCACTGCGTTCGGCGGCGGGCAGGGCGCGAGCGGTGAGGTCCAGCACCATCTCGGCCTGACCGGTGGCCAGCGCCTGCACCGCCAGATGCATGTCGATATGCGCCGCATGCACCTCGCCACCCGGCGCGCGGCGATAGAGTTCGGCGGCGGCCAAGAGCGCATCCAGCGCCGCCTCACCCTGATCGCGGGGCGCCAAACGGGCATTCAACATCAGGCTCAGCGCCAGCCGGTTGTCGCGCCAGCCCTGCGCGCGCGCCAATGACAGCGCCCGCGTGGCACCGGCGCGCCGTTCCACCAGCCCGCCGTCCGAGGCCAGCGCCTGTTCCACCGCCTGCTGCCAGACCCGCGGCGTGGGGCCGGGATCGACATTCGAGGGGCGGCGACCGCTTGGATTGAGCCGGTTGAACAGCGTCGGCAACCGCGCCTGCACCTCGGCTTTGCTCATCCCCGAGCGCAATTCCGGCGCATACCAGACGCGCAGCAGCAGCATGTCAAAACCGGTCAGCGTGGTCTGGAAATTGTCATCATTGAACACGCTGTCGGCAAGGCGGAACAGATCGTTGAGCGGGCCGAGCGCTTGGCCGATTTCCTCATGCAGACAGTCGCGGATTTCCTGCGGCGTGGTGTCACTGGGCACGAAAACCGCCGCCTGCGTGCGGGACACCACCCGTGTCCAGTCGATCGCCGAACTGCGCCGGTTGGCGACAAAATCCGACCAATTGCTGACATTCGGCACGACAAAACAGGCCGCATTCGGCACCACCGCTTGCATCTGTCGGCGCGGCAGGAATTCAACGGCGATCAGGTTTTGCGGCACATCGGAGGCGTTGAATGAGGCGTTAACCAAAGTGGCTGCGGGCGCGGCGCGGTTGATCTCGATCCCCGCTTCACCGCGCAAACGGGCCAGCAGCCGGTCCAGATCCGCCAGTGCCTGAGCCGGCACCGGCCCGCGTGTGATCACCTGCACCGGCCCTTCAAACCGCGAGAACTGCGGGATTTCGCGCCCGCTTTCCATGGCAAACCCCAGCTCGATGAAATCAGTCACCATCTCGGCATTGGGGCGGCTGGCGGGCAGCGGGCGCGGCGTTCCGGGCGCGTAGCTGGTCACCGGCGCGGTTGCGCCGCTGGCCACCTCGAGCCGCTGCACCTGTCCGGTCGGCGTGCAGGCACCCAGCGCAAAAATGCCAAGAATTCCGGCAGTTGCATAGGGTCCAAGGCGCCCGACCGCGCGCATCACGCGGCGCTCCGCTGTTGCACGCCGTCCAGCAGCTCCTCGAGATCCGCCAGCGTGCCATTGGGCATTTCCGAAAGCGCCCGGCGCCAGGCCCGCGCGCCGGTCTGTCCGGCAAACAGCCCCAGCAGATGCCGTGTGATGCCGATCAACCGGCCGCCACGCTGCAGATGCGCTTCGATCACCGGCAGCATCTCGTAGGCCACCTGCACCGGATCGGCATCGGGCGCACTGCTGCCAAAAATCCGCCGGTCCGCCGCCGCAAGAACCGCCGTCGGCTGGTGATAAGCGGCGCGCCCCAGCATCACACCGGCAAATCCGCGCGCCAACAGCGCCTCGGCCTCGTCCAGCGTGGCGATCCCGCCGTTCAGGCAGATGGTGAGGGCCGGAAATTCGGTTAACATCCGCTCGACCAGCGCGTAATCCAGCGGCGGGATGTCGCGGTTTTCCTTGGGCGAGAGCCCCTGCAGCCAAGCTTTGCGCGCATGCACGCTGACCCGCGTGATCCCCGCATTCTGTGCCGCCTCCAAAACCGCTGGCAATGCCTCCTCGGGGTCCTGATCATCCACCCCGATGCGGCATTTCAACGTGACTTCAGCTCCCTGCGCTGCTTTCATCGCCGCCAGACATTCGCCGACCAACCCGGGTGATTTCATCAGCACCGCGCCGAAACTCCCCGATTGCACCCGGTCCGAAGGGCAGCCGACATTCAGGTTGATCTCGCCGTAGCCTTCCTCGGCCCCCATCCGCGCCGCCTGCGCCAGTTCCACCGGATCCGAGCCACCGAGTTGCAAGGCCACCGGCTGCTCAACCGGATCAAATTCCAGCAAATGCCGCGCCCCGCCGCGCACCAGCGCCGCCGAGGTCACCATCTCGGTATAAAGGAGCGCATGCCGCGACAGCCGCCGGTGAAACTGGCGACAATTCGAATCGGTCCAATCCATCATCGGCGCCACCGAGAGGCGCCAAGGGGCGAAATGTTGTGCCAAAAGAGCCACCCAGCAATGACAAGCCAGCACTTGGTATAAACCAGCGCTGCCCGCGCGTCTATCGGCCCGCGCCAATTGCAGGGCGTATTGCAGAACACGCGTACGGCCCCGCCGACCGCCTCCACACGGGCATCATGTCGCGGCTCGGGCGGCGCGGCTTGACATCGCAGCCCCTGCAGCCCATCGACAGGCGACGTTATAAGGAGTGTTCCCGTGACCCAGACCGCCCCCCAAAAGACCATTCTGCGTGCTCTCGCAGGCGAGACCCTGCCAGTGCCACCTGCGTGGATGATGCGGCAGGCGGGGCGCTATCTGCCCGAGTATAAGGCGACCCGCGCGCAGGCCGGAGACTTCCTGTCGCTGTGCTACAACCCCGAACTGGCCGCCGAAGTCACCCTGCAGCCGCTGCGCCGGTTTGATTTCGATGCGGCGATCCTCTTTGCCGATATTCTGCTGATCTGTCAGGCGCTTGGTGCGAAACTCTGGTTTGCCGAGGGCGAGGGGCCTCGTCTCTCCACGATCACCGACCGCAGCGGCGTCGCCGCATTGCGCCCCGCGGGTGATGTGCATGAGACACTCTCGCCGATCTATGAGACGATCAAGATCCTCACCCGCGAGCTGCCCGCGCCGACCACGCTGATCGGCTTTGCCGGCGCGCCCTGGACCGTGGCGACCTATATGACCGCTGGCCGCGGCACGCCGGATCAAGGCCCCGCGCATGCGTTCATCGCTTCGGACCGCGAAGGCTTTGCGATGTTGATCGACCGGCTGACCGAGGCGACAATCGAATATCTCTCGGCGCAGATCAAGGCTGGCGCCGAAGTGATAAAGATTTTCGACAGCTGGGCCGGCAGCCTCAAGGGGCAGGATTTCGACGATTTCGCCCTCAAGCCCACCGCCGCGATCATCTCCGCACTCAAGGCCCGCCACCCGCAGACGCCGATCATCGCCTTCCCGCGCGAGGCCGGTGACCGCTATATCGGTTTCGCCAAAGCCACCGGCGCCGATTGCGTGGCACTCGACAATTCGGTCAGCGCCTCTTGGGCCGCAGAAAACGTGCAAAAAGACGGCTGCGTGCAGGGCAATCTGGCGCCGCGTCACATGGTTGAGGGCGGGCCGGAATTGATCACCGAGACCAAACGCATCGTCAAGGCATTCTCGGGCGGGCCGCATATTTTCAATCTCGGCCACGGTATCACCCCCGACGCCAACCCCGACAACGTCCTGCGCATGCTCGAAGCCATTCGCGGCTGACCAACCCGGATCGCAGAGCACCCTGCGGCTTCATCTTGCCAAAAATACTCAAAACGCCCGGCTTACCCCCGGGCGTTTCGCATGTCTGGCGCAGTTACGGGCGCTCCAACCGGTAGCCATCCCCGTCGCGCACCGCCTGATGAAATGCCGGATGCAGGAAATGCCCGCCGGTGAACAGCGCCCCGTCGCTGGCCAATTCATCGAGCAGCCGTTTGCGCGTCTCGCGCGCGGTGTCGGCGTCCATGTCAAAGGCAATCGCGATATTCGGATCGGCGGCCTGCAGGACAGGGGCGTGGATAATGTCGCCGGTATGCAGCAATTGCGCGCGCCCGCTCTCCAGCCGCCAGCCGCCATGCCCCGGCGTATGACCCGCGAGCGGCAGGATATGCAGCCCCGCCGCGATCTCGCCACCGCCCGAGACTATCCGCAGCCGGTCGGCATAAGCCGCCAGAACCGCCCGCGCCAAAGCACCCCAATCGGGCATCGGCTCGGGCAGGTTGTCGGTATTTGCGGCGTCGCTCCAGAAGGCGTGCTCAGCCTCGCTGACCACCAGTTCGGCATTGGGAAACACCGCCGCGCCCTCCGGGGTGATCATCCCGGCGATATGATCGGGGTGTAAATGCGTGGCATAGAGCGTGTCGATATCGCCGGGCGCCGCCACCGCTTCGCGCAGCGCGTCGGGCAGAAAACCGCAGGTGGGGCCAAACAGGTCACGCGGACCGGCGTCGCAAAGGATGGTGTTGCGCGCAGTGCGGATCAGCACCGCGTTGAAATTCGTGGCGATCGCATTGGCCGCCTGCGCAGTCAGCAGTTCGGCGATATGCGCCTCACTGGTGCCGGGAAATAGCTCGGTGCCGAAATCAAGGCCGCCGTCGGTCAGGATGACCACTTCGGCGTCGCCGATGGATTGCGTTGCGGTGCGTGACATGCGGATCTCCCTTTGTTTGGCGCAGGCTAACACGATTGGCGCGTCAAGCAATTGCCACAGTGGCGGGATCGGCAGCAGTTTGCGATTGCTGCGATGCAGAAAAATCTTGCCATGCATTCTGCAGTGCAGTATTTCGCTTATGATGGAACATAATCTCGTGCCCGTTTTCGCGGCCCTCGCGCATCCGCAACGCCTGCAGATCATGCATTTGCTGGTCCGCCAGCATCCCGCGCCGGTGGCCGCAGGAGCGATTGGCGCGCGGCTCGGGCTCAAACCCAGCACGCTTTCGGGCTATCTTGCGCAACTGGTCGAGACCGGTCTGATCGCGCAAGAGCGGCGCGGCACCTCGCTGTTGTATTCCATCGTGCCCGAGGCATTGGCTGGTTTCAACACGGCATGGATTGGCGATCTGTGTCAGGGGCGCGGGCTGCCTGAATTGTCCGCTGCCGGGCCACGCATCCGCAATTTGCTGTTTGTTGACCATCAGAACTCCACCGCCAGTCTGATGGCCGAAGCCGCCTTTCGCACCCTTGCGGGTGAGCGGTTCGAGGTCTTCTCGGCGGGGCTTCATGCGGCCTCCGAGCCTGACCCCGAGGTGCTTGCGATGCTTGAGGAACAGGGGTTTCAAGCCGGCGTGTTGTGGTCGAAATCGCTCGATCTCTTCACCGGCCCCGACGCGCCGGTGATGGATATCGTGATCACCTTGGGCGAGGTCGCAGCCGAGGATTTACCCGCGCTCTCCGGCTATCCGGTCCATGGCCGCTGGCAATTGCCCGAGGCTTCCGCCCCCGTCGACACCGTGCGCCTGTTGCTGGCACGGCTGCGTGCGCTATGGGAGATCGATCCGACCAGCGCCTCGCGCGCGGAAATTCAGGAGATCGTGGATTTCCATTGCGATACGGTCCTGCAAACCGCCTAGGTCAGAGCACCGCGCCCCAGAGGATCAGCGCTTGACCGCCCCAATATAGTGGCCAGAGACTGCGCGCCGCGAGCAGCCGTGTGCGCGGATGTGTGGCGATGAATTTCCCCAGCGCGAGGATGAAATCCGACGCGAGAAACGCCGCGACGCCGATTTGCAGCAGCCAAAGCCCCGAGGAATGCGGCAGGAGGCTGGCCGCCAGCGCCATCGCGCCGATGATCAGAGCATAGGCGCGCACCGGCCAGGCGAGACCACCCGCTTTTGGCGCGATCCACAGCAGGGTCAACGGCACGAGCAGGGCCATTGCCGCCACGGTCACCCAGAACACCGAGCCGACCTGCGGGTCGCCCGCCGCGAGAAGCCGCGCGAATTCAATCACATAGGCCAGATGGCCCACAGCGAAGGCCAGCATACCGGCGAGAAACGCGCGGTCTCCGGCGCGCGATAGTGCCAGATCGCCGAGCGATCCGAAGGCCAGCCCGATCACCACCAAAAGCGGCGCATTCAGCCACCAGCCCAGCAGCGCCAGCGCTGCGGTGCTCAGGGTTTTGACGCAGGAGGCGGCGGGTGAGGGCGTCTCGGCTCCCGCATATCGCAACCAATAGACCAGCGCCGCCACGGCGGCCACGCCCCCCAATATGATCTGCAATGCGCCGCCCTCCTTGTGCTGGTCTGCATCCTCTGACACCCTTAAGGAATTGGCGAGAGGTAACGTCGCGGGATCATCAGGGCAGGGCGAAATGCGCAAACTTCAGCTACCGGACAGCGCCGCGCTTATTGCCGAGGGACGCCGCAACGCCCCCTCGGCCGAGCGCAATCTGGCGCCGATCCTCGCGGTTCTGGCCGAGGCATTGCCCGACAGCGGCGCCGCGCTCGAGATCGCTAGCGGCACCGGCCAGCATATCGCCGCCTTCGGGGAACGGTTTCCGCATATTCGCTGGCAGCCGAGTGACGGTAATCCGGCAAACCTCGGCTCAATTGCGGCGTGGTGCGAAGGGCAGGCGAATATCCTGCCGCCGCAGGTTCTCGACGCCTGCAAAACGGGTTGGGCGCAGGCATGGCGGCGCGATCACCGGGCGTTGACCTCGATCCATCTGACCAATCTGCTGCATCTGATTTCCACCCCCGAGGCCGAGACTTTGCTGGAGGAGGTCGCGCAGGCGCTGGCGCCCGAGGGGGTGTTTTGTCTTTACGGTCCATTCAAACGCGGTGGCGCGCTGGTCAGCGAGGGCGACCGCGCCTTTGATGCCTCCTTGCGCGCGCAGGATCCCGCGATCGGCTATAAGGATATCGAGTGGGTGCAAGAGCGCCTGCGCAGCGCCGGTCTCCAAACCATTGAACTCATCGAGATGCCCGCGGATAATCTGATGCTACTGGCGCGGCGCCCGCTCTCGGCTTGACCTGAATCAAAGCCCGCGCCGCGCGGCTGTGCGATCCCTTGCATGAGACATTCATGAAAGGGAATATTATGGGCGCGAAAGCCGATCTCGAACGCACCAAGGACCGCTCGCGGGCGTTGATCCAAGCGGTGAAACCAACGATGAAAGCCTTTGGCGGGGTCAGCGCGGCGGTGAAAGCCGCGGAGGCGCTGAGCAATAAGGAAAAGGAATATATCGCCCTCGGCATCGCCGTGGTGCAGGGCTGCGATGATTGCGTCGGCTATCACGCGGATTTGCTGCAGAAACTGGGCGGCACGCGAGAGGAATTCTGTGATGTGCTGGCAATGTCGATCCAGATGGGCGGCGGGCCAGTGGTGATGAACGCAGGCCGCGCGCTGGAAATCTGGGACGGGCTGGCGGGGTAGGCACAGGCAGGCATCGGTGCCTCGGACTGCTGCCCCGCCGTTTTCGCCTCGTTCCGATCACCGCATCGCTCGACGCAAAGCGATGAGGGCAGCGCCCGACCCTGGCTGGGCGCTTGTTCCGTCTCCGCAACGGGCAGCGCTTACAAGCATTGATGGGGTTCGAGCAGTGAATGACTTCGCGAGTGCGCCCTCCCGGGGGGAGGGTCGGGCGCGGCCCGTGGGGGCCACGGGCAGGGCGGTTCGAACAACGACATAGCGTTACGACGCCACAGAAAAGGGCGGCCCGCAACACGGACCGCCCTTCGAATTAGACTAACGCTCCGATCAGTTCGGGATTTCGCCGGTCATGCCTTCGACATAGAAATCCATGCCCAAGAGGTCACCATCCGGCGCGGTTTCACCCTCGGCCAGCCATGTCGAACCGTCCTGACGGTTGATCGGGCCGGTGAACGGGTGGAAGGAGCCATCGGTGATCGCCGCGATCATCGCGTTGGCTTCTTCCTGCACATCCGCAGGAATACGGTCGTTGAACGGCGAGAGCACCACTTCGCCATCAGGAATGCCGAGCCAGACGTTGTCGGCCTCCCAGGTGCCATCCATCCGCTCTTGGATGCGGCGGATGTAATAGGGCGCCCAATTGTCCTCGATCGCGGTCAGATGCACATCGGGGGCAAAGGAGGACATATCCGAGGCCTGACCAAAGGCCAGCGCACCATGCTCTTGTGCCACGGTCAGGGGCGCGGTCGAATCGGTGTGCTGCATGATGATGTCAGCGCCCTGTTCGATCAGCGCTTCGGCGGCGGCGGCCTCTTGCGCGGGGTCAAACCACGTATAGGCCCAGACCACGCGGAACTCGATGTCGGGATTGGCGGCCTTGGCAGCCAGATAGGCGGCGTTGATGCCCATGATCACTTCGGGGATCGGGAAGGAGGCGATATAGCCCACCACATTCGATTCCGTCATCCGTGCCGCAATATGGCCGATGACCGCGCGGCCCTCGTAGAAACGCGCGTTATAGAGCGAGACATTCGGCGCTTCCTGCAGGTAGCCGGTGGCATGCTCGAAAGCGATGTCGGGGAAGCGCTGCGCGACGGCGTTGATCTCGGGGCCATAGCCAAAGGAGGTCGCGAAGATCATATCCGCACCCGAGAGCGCCATCTGGGTCATCACGCGGCCCGAATCCGCGCCTTCCGGCACGCTTTCGACAAAGACCGTCTCCAGCGAGTCGCCGAAATGCTCGACCGCGGCCAGACGGCCGACGTCATGCGCGGTGGTCCAGCCGAAGTCGCCGACCGGTCCGACATAGATAAAGCCGACCTTCAGCGGCTCATCCTGCGCCAGCGCGGCGGTGCCCATGGTCGCGGCAAGGCCGAGCGCCATGGCCGAGGAGGTAAGTAGGGTTCTGCGTTTCATTGAGACTCTCCCAGTTGAACGGGCGTTGTGCCCTTAAAGTGCTGCCAGATCACCCGGCGGCGTGGAACGACCGACCCAAAGAGCCGGGCGCGGCCATGGATCTGCGTCCTCGACTTGACGACATTATGACGAGAACGACAATAGTGATCAGATACGGCGACATCGACAGGTATTCCACCGGAATCCGGAAACCCGCGGCCTGAAGGTTCAGCTGTAACACCATGATTCCACCGAAAAGATAGGCACCGGCCAGCACCCGCCATGGCCGCCATGAGGCAAACACCACCAGCGCCAGCGCGATCCAGCCCGCGCCTGCGGTCATGCCCTCGGTCCAGCTGGGCACCCGCACAAGGCTGAGATAGGCGCCGCCCAGACCGGCGCAGGCACCGCCGAACATGATTGCCAGAATCCGCACGCGGGTGACCTTATAGCCCAGCGCATGGGCGCTATCGTGATTCTCGCCAACCGCGCGCAACACCCGCCCGCCTTGGGTTTTGTTGAGCCAGAACCACGTCGCGGCGACGATCAGGAGCGAGATATAGACCAGAATATCATGGCCAAAGATGATCCGCCCGACCACCGGCAGATCAGTTAGTGGACCAAAGTCCAGCTTGGGTGTGCGCGGCGGCACGATGCCCACATAGTTCTGCCCGACCAGCGCCGAGAACCCGAGGCCAAACAGCGTTAATGCCAGACCCGAGGCCACCTGATTGGCCATCAAGAGTTGCGTCAGCGCGGCAAAGATCAGCGCCACCAGCGCACCGGCGACAATCGCCGCCAGCATCCCCAGATAGGGGTTCTGCGTGGTCACCGCGATGGCAAATCCCGAGACCGCACCGACGATCATCATCCCTTCGACGCCAAGGTTCAGCACGCCGGATTTCTCGACCACCAATTCGCCGATGGCGGCCAGCAGGATCGGTGTCGCCGCCACCATCAATGAGGCGATCAACACGACCGGATTGATTGAGCTCAGGTCCATCAGACACTCTCCGTGCTGGGTTTGGGCGCGGGCGCTGTGACCGGCGCCGGGCGCATCAGGCGCAGGCGGTAATTCGACAGGACATCCAGCGCCAAAAGGAAGAACAACAGCATGCCCTGAAACACCTGAATCGCCGCTGAGGGCAGGTTGAGCATGAATTGCGCCAATTCCCCGCCGATATAGGTCAGCGCCAGCAACAGCCCTGCCAGCACAATGCCGATGGGGTGCAACCGGCCCAGAAACGCCACGATAATCGCGGTGAACCCGTAGCCCGAGTTGAAATCAATGGTGATCAGACGGGCAGGGCCGGCAACCTCGAACATCCCCGCAAGCCCCGCCATCAACCCCGAGATGCCAAGGCACAAGAGCACCAGACGCGCCGGCGCGACACCGGCGAATTTGGCCGCGCGCGGTGCTTGACCGGCAAGCTGCACATGAAAGCCCAGAAGATGCCGGTGCAGAAGCACATAGGCGAAAATCACCGCGATGAACGCTGCAACCACACCCCAATGCAGGCCGGAATTGGCAATCAATTCCTGATTGGATGCCGCGCTGTAGTTGAAAATATTGCGCGATCCGGGAAAGCCCGAGCCTTCGGGGTTGCGCATAAAGCCGGTGGCGGCGGCGGCGAGAATTTTCTCGGCGACATAGACCAGAAGCAGCGAGACAAGGATTTCATTGGTGTTGAACCGCGTCTTCAGCACCGCAGGGATCATCGCCCAGAGCCAGCCGCCAAAGGCCCCCGCAAGGATCATCAGCGGGAACACGATCCACAGCTCGGCGGGGTAGAACCACAGCGCCATCTGCGCGGCACAGAGCGCGCCGATGATATATTGGCCTTCGGCGCCGATGTTCCAGATACCGGCGCGAAAGCCGATCGCCAGCCCGACCGCAATCAGGATCAGCGGGCCCGCTTTGATCAAGAGTTGCGGGCGCGAATAGGCGGCGAATTGCTCGGAAAACAGCGGGTCCCAGAAGATCAGCTTGATCGCCTCGAAAGGGTTCTTGCCGAGCACCCAGAACAGGATGCCACCGGCGACCATGGTCAGCAGAACCGCAACCACCGGCGTGGCGTAATTCCAAAATTGCGAGGGATTGGGGCGCTTTTCAAGCCGCAGCATCGCTGTCTCCTTCTGCGCCACCCAGCAACAGGCCGATCTGGTCCATCGTCAAGCCCTGCACAGGTCGCGGTGCGCTTAATCTTCCGGCGTTCAAAGCCGCGAAACTATCCGCGACTTCAAGGATTTCATCAAGGTCCTGGCTGATCACCACCACCGCCGCTCCGGCTGCCGCCAGATCCAGAAGGGCCTGCCGGATCGCCGCCGCCGCCGAGGCATCGACGCCCCATGTCGGCTGGTTGACCACCAAAACCGAGGGGCGCTGCATGATCTCGCGGCCAATGACGAATTTCTGCAAGTTCCCGCCCGAAAGCGCCCGCGCCGCCACATGCGCGCCGGGTGTGCGCACGTCGAAAGTCTCGATGACGCGTTCGGCAAATTTGCGGGTCTTGCCCCAATTCACAAAGCCGCGCTTGACCAACCTCTCGCGGTAGGCGCCGGTCAAGAGGGCGTTTTCGCTCAGGCTCATATCGGGGGCGGCGGCATGGCCAAGCCGCTCTTCGGGGGCGCAAAGCAGCCCCAAGGCACGGCGCGCGGTGGGGCCGATATGGCCGACCGGCTCACCCGCCATACGCACCGCCTCACGGGCACTGCGCATCTCGCCCGATAGCGCGCCCAAGAGTTCATCCTGCCCGTTGCCCGCAACCCCGCCAATGCCGAGGATTTCGCCGGCCCGCACGGTGATATTGATCTCTTTGAGCGAGGTGCCAAAGGCCGATTGCGGCGGCAGCGACAGGTTGGTGACTTCAAGCAATGTCTTGCCCGGCGCCGCCGCCTCACGCGAGGGTTGGTGCAGCACCTGCCCGACCATCATCTCGGCCAGCGAGCGCGCGCTTTCCTGCCGCGGATCGGCCTTGCCGACGACTTTGCCCAGCCGCAGCACCGTGGCATTCTCGCAAAGCGCGCGGATTTCCTCGAGTTTATGCGAGATATAGAGGATCGATTTCCCCTCGGCGCGCAGCTGGCGGAGGGTGCGAAACAGGATATCGACCTCTTGCGGGGTCAGCACCGAGGTCGGCTCGTCCATGATCAACAGTTGCGGGTCTTGCAGCAGGCAGCGGATAATCTCGACCCGCTGGCGCTCACCAGCCGAAAGATCGCCGACCATCCGGTCAGGGTCGAGCGGCAGCCCGTAGTTGTTCGACACTTCGGTGATCTTGGCGGCCAATTCGCGGATCGGCGGCGGGTTGTCCATCCCCAGCGCCACATTCTCCGCCACGTCCATCGCGTCAAACAGGCTGAAATGCTGGAACACCATCGCCACGCCACTGGCGCGGGCCTGCGCGGGCGCATGCGGCTCATAGGCCTCACCGCGCCACCTCATCGTGCCCGCATTGGGCCGCACCAGCCCGTAGATCATCTTGACCAGCGTTGATTTGCCGGCGCCATTCTCGCCCAGAAGCGCGTGCACCTCACCCTCGCCAATGTCGAACGTCACATCGCTATTGGCGACGACTCCGGGGTATTCCTTGGTCAGCCCCTGTAAGGACAAAAGTGGCGTTGTCATCATGCGCGTTCTCTTTTCTGGACAGGCTCCGCCCGCGAGAGAAACGCAGCGGCGACGGAAATGGCGATGGCATTCGGGTGTTTGCCGAAAGACGGGTCCCCGATCGGGCAGGTGATTTCTCCAACCTTCTCAGGCGGATGACCCAGCGCTGTCAAGCGGCTGCGAAACCGCGCCCATTTCGAAGCCGAGCCGATCAACCCGCAAAAGCCGAATCCATGGGTCAGCAGCCGGTGGCACAGATCGAGATCAAGCGCGTGGCTATAGGTCAGGATCAGATGCTCGGCCTGCGCAGGCGCCTCGGGCACCAGATCGGCGGGATTATCCGCGATGCGCGCGGTCACGCCCTCGGGGATCACCTCAGGGAAGCGGTTGCGCGCGGTGTCCAGCCAGGTGATTGCGACATTGGGCAAGGGGTTAATGGTATGCACGATTGCCCGCCCGACATGGCCCGCGCCCCAGACCCAGAGCTGCCGCTGCGGTGGCGCCACAGGTTCCGCCAGCCAGCCTTGCAAATACCGCGGCGCCATCACGCCTTGGCCGCGCGCGGTTTTCATCGCACGGCGGATTGGTAGCGGCATCTCTTCGGGCGCATCAGCGGCCACGGGGCGGGCATAGAGCCCGTCCTCGGGCAACATGGCCAAAGAATTCGCGTCAAACCGCTCGTAGGCCAGCGTCACCGCACCGCCGCAACATTGCCCCAGATTGGGGCCCAATGCGACGCGCTCAACGCGGGGCAAATCGCCGCCCGTCAGCATCGCGCGCGCCTTCAGACTGGCGTCATACTCCAGCGCGCCGCCGCCGATGGTGCCGGTCTGCCCCTCGGCAAAGACCAGCATCGCCGCCCCCGCCTCACGCGGGGACGAGCCTTGGTAGCTGCAGATCACCACCCGCACGACCGCATCGCGCCCTTGCAGTGCCTGCGCGATGGTGGCGCGGTCAAACATCGACGCCTCGCTGCCGGTTGACCGCCATCAGGATGCATTCGGCGGTGGCAGGCGCGTTCAGATCGGCATAAAGCGAGCCATCGCCGCAGGCCTGCACCGCATCCGAAAGCGCCATCAGCACCGAATTGCCATGCATGAATGGCGGCTCACCGACGGCCTTTGAGCGGTGGATCGTATCCTCGGGGTTGGCGCGATCAAACAGCTCGACGTTGAAAATCCGTGGCCGGTCGCCGCAGGCGGGGATTTTATAGGTCGAGGGCGCATGGGTGCGCAGCCGTCCCTTATCGTCCCAGACCAGTTCCTCGGTGGTCAGCCAGCCCGCGCCCTGCACATAGCCGCCCTCGATCTGCCCGATATCGAGCGCCGGATTGAGGCTGCTGCCCACGTCATGCAGGATATCGGCGCGCAGAATGCGGTTCTCGCCGGTCAGCGTGTCGATCACCACCTCGGAAACCGAGGCGCCGTAAGCGAAATAGAAGAACGGGTTGCCGTCGCCCTTCAGCCGGTCCCATGCGACCTTGGGCGTCGCGTAGAAACCCGTCGAGGACAGGCTGACCCGCGCCATATAGGCCAGATTGGCGGCCTCGGCGAAGCTGAATTCGTCGTCGCCAACAATCACCCGCCCGTCCTTGAACTCAACATCCTTGGGGTCGGCCTGATGGGTCTCGGCCAAGAGCGCCGCGATCCGGTCACGGATGGTGACACAGGCGGCCTGCACCGCCATCCCGTTGAGATCCGAGCCCGAAGAGGCCGCGGTGGCCGAGGTGTTGGGCACTTTGGCGGTGTCGGTGGCGGTGATCTTGACCATCACCGGATCCAGCCCGAAGACGCTCGCCGCGACCTGCGCGACCTTCTGGAACAGACCTTGCCCCATCTCGGTGCCGCCGTGGTTCAGATGCACCGAGCCATCTTGATAGACATGCACCAAAGCGCCCGCCTGATTGAGATGGGTCAGGGTAAAGCTGATGCCGAATTTCACCGGCGTCAGTGCCAGACCTTTCTTGAGGATCGGGTTCTGAGCGTTCCACGCGTCCACCGCGGCGCGGCGGGCGGCGTAATCCGAGGTCGCCTCCAGCCTCTCGGTCATCTCATGCAGGATGAAATCTTCGACCACCTGCCCGTAAGGCGTGGTCTGCGGGCCATCATCGGCAGGCGCGGCGGGGCTATGCGCGCCGCCAAAGCGTTTCGCCGTGCCCGCGCCCGAGGGTTGCGCGGCTTTGGCGCGGTAGTAATTCACCTTGCGCACTTCCAAAGCCTCGCGGCCCAGCGTATGCGCGATGTGATCCATCACCCGCTCGATGCCCAGCATGCCCTGCGGCCCGCCAAAGCCCCGGTAAGCGGTGGCCGAGCACATATTGGTGCGCAACCGGTGGCTCTCGATGCGTACATCGGGCAGGAAATAGGCGTTATCGGCATGCAACATCGCCCGATCTGCCACCGGCAGCGACAGGTCCATCGCCCAGCCGCAGCGGGTGTAATGGGTGAACTCGATCCCCTCAACGCGGCCCTCGGCATCAAAACCGACGCGGTAATCGACGCGGAAATCATGGCGTTTGCCGGTGATCACCATATCGTCGTCGCGGTCATAGCGCATTTTGCAGGATTTGCCGGTCAGCCGCGCAGCCAGCGCGCAGGCAATCGCCAGATGATTGCCCTGACTTTCCTTGCCGCCAAAACCGCCACCCATGCGCCGCGTCTCGACCCGCACCGCATGCATCGGCACGCCCAAAGCCTCGGCCACCTTGTGCTGGATCTCGGTCGGGTGCTGGGTCGAAGAGACCACATGCATATCGCCGCATTCCTGCGGGGTGACCAGAGCGGCCTGACCCTCAAGGTAGAAATGCTCTTGCCCGCCCATCTCGATGCGGCCCTCGATCTGATGCGCCGCGCCTGAGATCGCCGCCCCGGCGTCACCGCGCGCCCAGATCCGCGGGCCTTCCTCAAAGCGGCTGTCCGCGGCCAGCGCGTCCTCGATGCTCAGGAGGGCAGGGCGCTCGCTATAGGTGATCTTGCCCAACCGCGCCGCCTTGCGGGCGGCGAGATGGGTCTTGGCAATCACCAGAAAGACCGGCTGGCCGACGTAATGCACCTCGCCAAGCGCCAGTAGCGGCTCGTCGTGATTGGACGGGCTACAATCGACATGGCCGATGTCCTCACCGGTCAGCACCGCGACCACGCCTTCGGCGGCACGCACCGCTTCCAGATCCATCGCGTCAATGCTGCCAGCGGCAACTTCGGAGAGGCCAAAGACCAGATGCAGCGTGCCACTGGGCGTCGGAATATCATCGACATAACGCGCGGTGCCAGTGACATGCAGGGGGGCTGCGTCATGCGGCAGGGGTTTATGGACGCTCATGCTTCGACCTCCAGCACACGGGTGTCAAACCCTTGATCCTCAAGGATATACCGCACCAATAAGTTCTGCGCGATGGTCAGACGGTAGGCCGCCGAGGCGCGCATATCGCTCAGCGGTGTATAGTCCTGGGCAAAAGCGGGCAGGGCGGCGGCCACGGTGTCTTGCGTCCACGGTTGGCCGGTCAGCGCCGCCTCCACCGCGCTGGCGCGTTTGGGCGTGCCGGCCATACCGCCAAAGGCGATGCGGGCCTCGGTGACCACGCCATCCTCGACAATAATATTGAAACAGCCGCAAACCGCCGAGATATCCTGATCGAAACGCTTCGAAATTTTAAAGCATTTCAGCCGGTCAGTCTGGCGCGGGATGGTGATGAATTCGACGAACTCGCCCTTTTCGCGGTCCTGTTTGCCGTAGTCGATGAAAAACTCTTCAATCGGCATTTCGCGCCGCGCATCGCCTTTGCGCAGATTCAGCGTCGCATTCAGCGCAATCAGCGCGGGCGGGCCGTCCCCGATAGGCGAGCCATTGGCGACATTCCCTCCCAGCGTCGCCGCCGCGCGCACCTGCGCCGAACCGTAGCGGCGGATCATCTCGGCGAAATCGGGATGATAGGGGGCAATCGCGGGCATGATCTCGGCCAGTGTGGCGGCCGCTCCGATGCGGATGCTGTCCTCAGTGACGGTGATCTCTTGCAGGTCCACGGCGCCGGTGACAAAGGCCACCGGTCCCAGATCGCGCAGCTGTTTGGTCACCCAAAGCCCAACATCGGTGGCACCGGCAATCAGCAACCCGTCCGGGTTTGCGTCATACCATGCAGCAAGTTCATCCGAGCTTCGCGGCAGGGCGAGATCGGGGGAATTGAGTATTTCGGGCAAGATGAAGTCGCGGCTTGTGCCCGAGATCAGCCAATCGGGCACCGGTTTTGCCGCCGTAGCCTCGGCAGCGCGGATGATCGGCGCATAGCCGGTGCAGCGGCACAGGTTGCCCGCCAGATGGGTGTCATGATCGCTGACCCCATTAAGATGACCGGTGGCCATCGAGACGATGAAACCGGGCGTGCAAAAGCCGCATTGGCTGCCGTGATGGGTGATCATCTCTTCCTGCACCGGATGCAAAGCCCCGTCCGGCGCGCGCAGCCCCTCGACGGTATGCACAGACTTGCCGTGCAGTTGCGGCAGGAACAGGATGCAGGCATTGACCGCCCGCGTGCCGCGCTTATCAGAGACCATCACCGTGCAGGCGCCGCAGTCGCCCTCGTTGCAGCCCTCTTTGGTGCCGTGCAAGCCGCGGTCCTCGCGCAGCCAGTCCAATAGGGTGCGCGTCGGGGGCTGGTCCGCAACCTCCACCGCCGTGCCATTCAGAACAAAGCTCAATGTGCTCATGGGTCAATCCGCCGCTGTCGATATGTGACTGGCTTTCCCTCGGGCCTGATGCGGCGTAAGGCCTGCACGGGATGCCATATATGCTAAGTTAATGTGAGCATTCTTTCGCCCGATCTGGCAAGTAGGAATTATCCACATATCAGCTATGCATTTTCTACGCATCATTGAAAATCATTCCACCTTGCGCCGCCCGACCCCAAGGATATCCTTGCCCCATGTCAGACCCGAAATTCATCCATCTGCGCGTCCATACCGAGTATTCCCTGCTCGAAGGGGCGCTGCCGCTCAAAGAGCTTATCAAACACTGCGGCACGCGCCAAATGCCGGCGGTGGCGGTCACCGATTCGAACGCGCTGTTCGGCGCGCTGGAGTTTTCGGTGCTGGCCCAAGGCGCCGGCGTGCAGCCGATTGTCGGCATGCAGATCGATGTGATGCTGCCGCCCGAGCAGACCGGCGATAAGCCGCGCCCGCCCGCGCCTTTGGTCCTGCTGGCGCAGAATGAGGCGGGCTATGAAAGCCTGATGAAGCTGAACTCCTGTCTGTATCTGCGCGGCGACGGGCAATTGCCCCATGTGACGCCCGAAGACCTCGCCAGCCATGCCGGGGGGCTGATCTGCCTCTCGGGCGGCGCCAATGGCGTGGTCGGCAAGCTCATTCAAGACGGGCAGGCGGCGCGGGCGCAGGCGCTGATGACGACGCTGGCGGCGATCTATCCCGAGCGGCTCTATGTGGAACTCCAGCGTCATCCCGGCGAGGGCGGCCAGCCCACCGCCGCCGAGACCGCCACCGAGCGCCCCTTTGTCGAGATGGCCTATGCGATGGACCTGCCGCTGGTCGCCACCAATGACGTGCATTTCCCCAACGCCGATATGTATGAGGCCCATGACGCGCTCTTGTGCATCAAAGAGGGCGCCTATGTTGACCAACAGGCCCCGCGCCGCCGGTTGACGCCGCAGCATTACCTGAAATCCGCCGAGGAAATGGCCGCGCTCTTTGCCGATCTGCCCGAGGCGTTGGCCAATACCGTCGAGATCGCGCGCCGCTGCGCCTTTGCCGCCTATAAACGCGATCCGATCCTGCCCAAATTCGCCGATGACGAGGTGCAGGAACTCCGCCGCCAAGCCAACGAAGGGCTGCAAAACCGTCTCAAGGTGATCCCCCATGCGGCACCGGTCGAAGAGTATCAGGCGCGGCTGGATTTTGAGCTGGATATCATCGAAGGCATGGGCTTTCCCGGCTACTTCCTGATCGTTGCCGACTTCATCAAATGGGGCAAGGATCAGGGCATTCCGGTGGGGCCGGGGCGCGGTTCGGGTGCGGGCTCGCTGGTCGCCTATGCGCTGACCATCACCGACCTTGACCCCCTGCGCTATGCGCTGCTGTTCGAGCGGTTCCTCAACCCAGAGCGGGTGTCGATGCCCGACTTCGACATCGACTTTTGCATGGACCGCCGCGAAGAGGTGATCCGCTACGTGCAGGACAAATACGGCCGCGACAAGGTCGGGCAGATCATCACCTTCGGTGCGCTCTTGTCGAAAGCGGCGGTGCGTGATGTGGGCCGCGTGCTGCAAATGTCCTACGGGCAGGTCGACAGCCTGTCCAAGATGATCCCCGTCGAAGGGGTCAAACCGGTGTCGATCACCAAGGCGCTGGCCGATGAGCCGCGGATGCGCGAGGCGGCCAAAGAAGAGGTCGTCGGGCGGCTGCTGAATTACGCCGAGAAGGTCGAAGGCCTGCTGCGTAACGCCTCGACCCACGCCGCCGGCGTGGTGATCGGCGACCGGCCGCTGGATGAGCTGGTGCCGCTCTACCGCGACCCGCGCTCGGATATGCCGGCCACCCAATTCAATATGAAATGGGTCGAGGCCGCCGGTCTGGTGAAATTCGACTTTCTGGGCCTCAAAACCCTGACGGTGATCCAGAACGCCATCGACCTGATCCACACCTCGGGCCGCGACATCCATATCGCGCCGGACGGGCACCAGATCTACACGCCCGCCGAGGGCGCGGAAAACGAGATCAACGCGATCCCGCTGGATGACGAGCCGACCTATAAGCTCTATGCCTCGGCACGCACCGTTGCGGTGTTTCAGGTGGAAAGCACCGGCATGATGGATGCGCTGCGGCGCATGAAACCGACCTGTATTGAGGATATCGTGGCGCTGGTGGCGCTCTATCGTCCTGGTCCGATGGAGAACATCCCCACCTATTGCGAGGTTAAGAACGGCCTCAAACCCATTGAATCTATTCACCCTTCTATTGATCATATCCTTGAGGAAACCCAGGGCATCATCGTCTATCAGGAACAGGTGATGCAGATCGCGCAGGTAATGGGCGGCTACTCGCTGGGCGGCGCCGACCTGTTGCGCCGTGCGATGGGTAAAAAGATTGCCGAGGAGATGGCCAAGGAACGCCCAAAGTTCATTTCGGGCGCCATCGAGAACGGTGTCGACAAGAAGAAGGCTGGAGAAGTTTTTGATCTTCTTGAGAAATTCGCCAACTATGGGTTCAATAAATCCCACGCCGCTGCCTATGCGGTGGTCAGCTATCAAACCGCTTGGCTGAAGGCCAACCATCCGGTTGAATTCATGGCCGCGGTGATGAACTGCGACATCCATCTCACTGAAAAGCTTGCAGTTTATAAGCGTGAGGTCGACCGGATGGGCATCGAGGTCATCGCGCCTTGCGTCAACCTGTCGAAAGCCGGTTTCAGCGTCGCTGACGGCAAAGTGGTCTATGCTTTGGGCGCGCTCAAGAACGTCGGCGTTGATGCGATGGGGATGATCGTTGAGGCGCGCGGCGATGCGCCGTTCCGCGATCTGATCGACTTTGCGCAACGTGTGGATATGAAACGGGTTGGCAAACGCTCGCTGGAAATGCTGGCCCGTGCCGGAGCCTTTGACGCGCTGGAGAAGAGCCGCAAGAAGGTATTCGAGGGGCTGGATGCGCTGACCGCTTATTCCGCCGCCTCCCATGCCGCTGCGGCCTCGGGGCAGCATTCGCTGTTCTCGGGTGGCGACGATCTGCCGCCGCCGCGTCTGAAAACCAAGGGTGAATGGCTGCCGATGGACCGTCTGGCCGCCGAGCATCAAGCAATCGGGTTCTACCTATCCGGCCATCCGCTGGACGACTATGAAGGCGCGTTGAAGCGCAAGGATATCATCACCGTCGCCGAGCTGACCAAACGCGCCGAACGCGGCGCTCTGGTGGCGCGGATCGCAGGTTCGGTGTCCTCGCGGCAAGAGCGTAAATCCGCCCGCGGCAACCGTTTTGCCTTTGTGCAACTCTCTGACACGACGGGACTTTACGAAGTGACGGTGTTCTCCGACACGCTGGAGGCGGCGCGACAGCATCTGGAAACCGGCATGAATGTGGTGCTGACCGTCGAGGCGACGCTTGAAGCCGATACGCTGAAGCTATTGGCACGCGGGGCGCAGCCGATTGACGATGTGGTGGCCGATGCCGGTGCGGCGGGGCTCTGCCTGCGGTTGGAGGGCCCGCATGCTTTGGCCGAAGTTGCCGAGGTCCTTGATCTGCACCCGCCGCAAAAAGCGCCGCGCAAATCCTTGGGACCGCTGCTGTTTTATGTGCCCGATCCCGAGACCGGCGGCGAGATCGAAATCGACGTCGGCCGCGAAGTGCCAGTGACGCCGGTGCTCAAAGCCACGCTGCGCGGTGTCGAAGGTGTGTTGGAGGTCGCAGAGGTCTAAATACAATGTCAGACAATAAGGCGGAGCTCCTCGCAAAATTGTCTGACATTAGGATTGCGGCTCTAGGTCCATTTCGCCAGCGGCGGCAGGCTCATCAGAACAGCATTCGCGTCATGGCCGGTCTCCAGCCCGAATTTCGTGCCGCGATCATAGACCAGATTATACTCGGCATAGAGGCCGCGGTGCACCAGCTGCGCGTCGCGGTCGGCCTCGGTCCATGGCGTGGCGCGGCGGCTCTCGCAGAGTGGTGCGAAAGCGGGCAGGAAGGCCTCGCCGACGGCTTTGGTAAAGGCAAAATCCGCCTTCCAATCGCCGGTGTTCAGATCGTCATAAAAGATCCCGCCGACACCCCGCGCGCGACCGCGGTGGGGGACGTAGAAATACTCATCCGCCCAGGCTTTGAAGCGGTCGTAATAGCCCGCGTCATGGGCATCACATGCGCGCTGCATCTCGCCGTGGAAATGCGCGGTATCCTCGGGGTATTCAAGGCAGGGGTTGAGATCGGCGCCGCCGCCAAACCACCAGGCATTCGGCGTCCAGAACATCCGCGTGTTCATATGCACGGCGGGCACATGCGGGTTTTGCATATGGGCGACAAGGCTGATCCCCGAGGCCCAGAACCGCGGGTCATCGGCCATGCCGGGCACGCCGCGCGCCGCCATCGCCTTTTGCGCGCGCTCACCCAGCGTGCCGTGCACTTCCGACCAGTTGACGCCGACCTTTTCAAACAGCCGCCCGCCGCGCATCACCGACATGATCCCGCCGCCACCGCGCCCCTCGTCACGCTGGGTCGGGGTGACCTCGAACCGCCCCGCAGGCGCGTCCGCCTCGGTGCTGTCTTCCAGCGCCTCGAACCGTGCAACGATGGTATCGCGCAATGTATGGAACCAATCCGCCGCCTGTTTCTTGCGTGCGGTGAAATCACTATGGGTCATCGGGCTCTCCTGTGCTTGGCTCGGTGTATAGCGCCCGTTGCGGGGAGCGATGCGCCAGATCGTCGCGGTGATATGAGTATTTAGGCAAGATGAAGCCGGAGGATGCGAGGGGCCTGCGGGCGGGGCAACAGGCTGGTTAGCGAAACCTGTCGGCCAGGCGTTGCAAGGGGCTGCGGGTGTCCTCGGGTGGGTCCGCGGGGGCAGGTGCTTTGGCCGCGGGCTCGGTTGTTGCTTGCGCGGGCGGCTCTTTGGAGGCGTTGCGCGCCGGTGCCACGCGGAGGGCGACAGCGTTTTGGAACCGGCTGCCGTCACCGGCGACCAGATGCGGCGCCCCGTCCGAGATCCCGCGCAGCAGGTCATCCAGCCATTCGGCATCCGCCTTGGGGAAATCACGCAGCACATAGCCCGCCACGGCGTTTTTATTCCCCGGATGACCGATGCCGAGGCGCACACGGTCATACTCGGCGCCAATATGCTGGTGGATCGAGCGCAACCCGTTGTGCCCAGCATGCCCGCCGCCGGACTTCAGCCGCAGCTTGCCGGGCGCTAAATCAAGCTCATCGTGGAATACCACCACGTCGTCGGGCGCGAGTTTCAAATAGCGCATCGCCTCGCCAACCGCTTGACCCGAGAGGTTCATAAAGGTCTGCGGCTTCAGTAACATAACCCGCTCGGAGCCAAAACGCCCCTCGCTGATCTGCGCCTGAAACCGCGCTTTCCACGGGGCGAACCCGTGATCCGCGGCAATATGGTCGAGCGCCATAAACCCGATGTTATGGCGGTTCTGCGCGTATTTCGCGCCGGGATTTCCAAGGCCGACAAGTAATTTCATGGCGGCGTTTTACGCGGTGGCGGCAGTGCTGTCTATCACCTGCGGCAAAACTCTCGCGGGCGGGGATGACGCGGGTGGCGCAACGAAAAACCCCGCCCAAAGGGGCGGGGTTCAAATGCATGACGCGGGTGCGGAAGATTACTCTTCTGCGGCCTCTTCGCCAGCAGCGTCTTCGGCACCATCATCTTCGCTATCCGAGGAGCGCAGGCTCGACGGGGCGGCGATATTGGCCAGCACAAAGTTCCGCTGGATGGTCGGCTTGGCGCCCGAGGGCAGGGTGACGTCGTTGATATGCACCACGTCGCCGATATCCAGACCGGCCAGATCAACGGTGATCTGCTCGGGGATGTCACCGGCCAGCACGTTCAGTTCAACTTCGGGGCGCACCACGGTCAGCGTGCCGCCACGCTTGAGACCCGGGGCCTCTTCGTGGTTGATGAAGTCGATCTGGATGTACAGGCTGATCCGCGAGGTGCGGCGCAGGCGCATCAGGTCAACATGGGTCGGCAGGTCTTTGACCACGTCGCGCTGCACATTGCGGCAGATCACGCGGACATCGTCCTGGCCTTCAACCTTGAGGTTGAACAGCGTCGACAGAAAGCGGCCTTGCTTGAGCAGCTTGAGCAGGTAGTTGTATTTAAAGTTCAACGAGACGGGCTCTTCGCCGCCCCCGTAAACCACTGCCGGCACCAAACCATCACGACGAGCTTGACGAGCGGCCCCCTTGCCTGTCCCCGTCCGGACCTCGGCGACGAGATCAGGGATCTCTTTAGCCATATCGGTTCTCCTAGAATAAGATTGCGTAAGATGCGCCCCTCCAAGGGTGGATGCGCATCGCTGTGGCGCTTAGACGATCTTGTCGTGGAAGGGAAGCGCAAAACGCAAAATGGCAGGGGAAACCCTGAGGCCGCGCGGATTACGCCAGCCGCCCGATGGCAAAGCGCGGATGCAGGTCTTCGGCCGCGAGCCATGCCTCTAATGCCGCGGCATCGGGGGCGTCCGGGTCGGGGCCGAAATGCGCGGTCTCCAGCCCGCCGGTGACAAACACCGCGTCGATCCCCTCGGCCTGCGCGCCGCGAATATCGGTGCGCACCCCGTCGCCAATGGCCAGCATCGCGTCACTCTCGGAGCGCGCGCCGATCTTGGCCAGCTCCCGGCGGGCAAAGTCGTAGATCGGCGGATGCGGCTTGCCAAAGGACAGCACCTCGCCGCCCATTTCGTCATAGAGCGCGGCCAAAGCGCCCGAGCAGATCAGCCGTGTCTCGCCGAAATCCACCACCAGATCGGGGTTGGCGTTCAGCATCTTAAGGCCCTTGGTTTTGGCATAGAGAAACTGCGCGCGGTAATCCTCGGGCGCGTCGTTAAATTCGTCAAACGGGCCGGTGCAGATGATCCCCTCTGCCTCTTCCAGTGGCACCAGCTCAATCGGCGGTTGGTCCTGCAGCCATTCGGGAATGATCTCGAACAGATCCGCATCTTTGCCCGGTCCCAAATGCCAGAGCTTTCGCCCCGCCGCCCCGCTCAGCATCGCCTCCTGTGTGGCATCGCCTGAAGCGACAATCAGATCATAGGCATCGGCAGGTAACCCCATGGCATCGAGCCGCTTTTTCACCGCATGACGCGTGCGCGGCGCGTTGGTCAAAAGCACCACCGCCCCGCCACGCTCGCGAAACCGCTGCAACGCGGCCACCGCCTCGGGGTAAAGCGCCTTGCCGTTATGCAGGCAGCCCCAAAGGTCGCAGAGCAACACATCATAGGGCGCAGCGATATCATCAAGGCGGCTGATCAATTGGGTCACGAAATGCTCCTGAGACGTTGACGGCGGCGAGGGTCGGTCTATCCTGCCAAGCGAACTGGCGCAATCGCCGCGCGGTTCCATCACATGACCCGAAACGCGCAGACCCGACAGAGGCATAGAATGAGCACCAAAACGAGCCCCGCCATCGATCCCGTGAAACTTGACCGCTTGGCCGAAGTCGCCGTGCGCACCGGCCTCAACCTGCAAGAGGGGCAGGATCTGATCCTCTCGGCCTCGGTCACCGCGCTGCCCTTGGTGCGCAAAATCGTTGAACACGCCTATAAGGCGGGCGCGGGGCTGGTGACGCCGATCCTCTCGGATGATCAAACCGCGCTGGCCCGCTACCGCTATGGGCATGACGCCGGATTTGACCGTGCCGCGGGCTGGATGTTCGACGGCATGGCGCAGGCCTACGACAAGGGCGCGGCGCGGCTGGCGGTGGCGGGGGGCGACCCGATGCTCTTGGCCAATGAAGACCCCGACAAGGTCGCCCGTGCCAATAAAGCCATGGCGTTGGCCTATACGCCGGCACGCGAGCGCATCACCCAGTTCAAAACCAATTGGTCGATTGTCGCTTATCCCGATCCCGCTTGGGCGCGGCTGGTCTCGCCGGACCTGCCTGAAGACGAGGCGGTGCATGTGCTGGCCGAGGCGATCTTTGCCGCCTCGCGGGTCTCGGACGATAGCGCGGTGGCGAGTTGGGCCGCCCATAACGCCGAGCTGGGCCGTCGCGCTGCATGGCTCGACGGGCAAAACTTCGCCGCGCTCCATTACACCGGCCCCGGCACCGATCTAACCATCGGCCTCGCGGACGGACACAAATGGATCGCCGGCGCCACTGAGGCGCAGAACGGAATCTCCTGCAACCCGAATATTCCGACCGAGGAAGTCTTCACCACGCCCCATAAGCTGCGCGTCGAGGGCAGGGTCGCGGCGACCAAACCGCTCTCGCATCAGGGCACGTTGATCCGGGACATCGCGGTGGAGTTCAAAGACGGCGCGATCACCCAAGCGACGGCGAGCAGCGGCGAGTCGGTGCTGAATAAAGTGCTCGACACCGACGAGGGCGCCCGCCGCTTGGGCGAAGTGGCGCTGGTGCCGCATGCCTCGCCGATCTCGCAATCCGGCCTGCTGTTCTACAACACGCTGTTTGATGAAAACGCCGCCAGCCATATCGCGCTGGGGCAATGCTATTCGACCTGTTTCCATCGCGGCGAGACAATGGACAGTGACGAGATCGCGCGCCGCGGCGGCAATGCCAGCGCAATCCATATCGACTGGATGATCGGCTCGGATCAGATCGACATCGACGGCATCACCCAATCGGGTGAGCGTGTGCCGGTGATGCGCAAGGGCGCTTGGGCAAACTAATCGGGCCGCCCATCACTTTATGCCGCAAATATCCTGCGGGGGAGCGGCCCGCAGGGACGCCGGGGGTGCAATACCCCCGGCGTTTGTCGGGGGCTCATCGTCCATCGGACTTGAACCGATGGCGTCAGATGAACGATCCGCCGGCAAACGCGCCCTATAGTGCCAAAGACCCTCCTTACAGGGTCAGGGCCGGAATGATCTGCTTTTTGCGGCTCATCACGCCGGGCAGGACAACGGTATCACCGGTGACCGTCGCGCCAAAGCTTTTCTCGGCGAATTGTTTGACCAGATCATTGGGCACCAAAAGCGTGGCTTCCTCATTGAGGATGTCGATGACGAACAAGAGCACCTGATCGGCGCCGTCTTCAGCGGCGACGGCAGTCATCGACGCCATCAGGCTGGCCTTGCGGTCGAGGATCAGTTTCGGCGCGGTGGTTTCCAGAACCGAGACCCGCAGCGCTTTGCCAGCGGCAGTGTATTCCTTGCTGTCCATGCGCAAGAGTTCCGCGTCCGTGAAAGCAGAGATGTCGGATTTCGCTTCGAACATCTGCGCGGCATAGGCGGAGAGATCGAGGTTCAACTCGGCGGCCAGTTTCTCAGCCAATGCGCGGTCGGTCGCGGTGGTGGTGGGCGAGCGGAATTCCAGCGTGTCGGAGAGGATGCAGGACAGCATCAGCCCCTTCACCCAGTCGGGCATCTTATCGGCATCCGCGCCCATCAGATCATGCATCAGGGTTGCGGTGCAGGCGAGGGGGCGGATGGTGATGTCGATCGGGCCTTTGGTTTCCAGCCCGCCGACCAGCTTGTGGTGGTCGATGATCGCGGTGATATCGAGGTTGTTGATATTCGCGGGCAGCTCGGCGGGGTTGTTGGTGTCGACGATCACGACTTTGGTGCCGGCTTCAAAGCTTTCAACGATGCGCGGCTTGGGGCAGGACCATTTTTCCAGCACAAAGGCGGCTTCGGTGTTGGGTTCGCCCAGAAACACGGCTTCGGCGCGCTGGCCTTTGATCTCGTTGAGATACCACGCCCAGATGATCGGCGAGCCGGTGGAATCGGTGTCGGGGGATTTATGGCCGAAAACGAGCGTGGTCATGCGTGGGCATCCTGTAGGAGTTGCAATTCGCGGGACTTATAGGCAAGCGGGGATGATAGGAAAAGGGGGCGGGAGGATGTCGGCGGGCGATATTGCTCCCGTTGTGGGCAAATGCAGCGCGAATCCGAACTCTATGCGCCGCTGAAGGCGTTCTTTGAAGCGCGCGGGCTGACCGTGAAGGGCGAGATTGGCGCGGCGGATCTGGTGGCGATGGGCGGCGATGAGCCGGTGATTGTCGAGATGAAGCTGAAATTCTCGCTGGCGCTCTATCATCAGGGGATCGAGCGGCTGAAGGTGACGCCGCAGGTTTATCTGGCGGTGATGCGGCCCGAGGGGCGGGCGGCGCGGCGGATGATCAAGGAAAACACCGCGATGAGCCGGCGGCTGGGGCTGGGCCTGATGGTGGTGCGGGCGCGGGATTTGTTTGTCGAGGTGCTGGCGGAACCGGGGCCTTATGCGCCGCGGATATCGAAGGTGAAACGCAAGCGGATTGAAGCGGAGTTTGCGCGGCGGCAGGGCGATCCGAATGCGGGCGGGGCGACGCGGCATGGGATCGTGACGGGATACCGGCAGGATGCGTTGAGATGTGCCGCCTATCTGGCGGAATACGGGGCGGCGAAGGGGGCGGCGGTGGCCAAGGATACCGGCGTTCCGGTGGCGACGCGGTTGATGGCTTCCAATCATTACGGCTGGTTTGAACGGGTCGAAATAGGCGTCTACCGGCTGAGTGAGGCGGGTAAAAAGGGGCTGGCGGATTGGGACGGGGCGCTGCCGGAGGAGGGCGACCCTGCTGATCATTCCGCTGATCGTCCCACGCGTGGGACAGAGTGAGGGACACGCAATATCAAGAGCTTGGCCTGTCGCGTTAACCTCGGGTTGACCATGTTCCGCCCCGTCACACGGCGGGTTATTCGGGCAGCCGCGCCCGTGCAATGGCCATATGCGTGGCGACACCGTGGGCCAATGCGGCGTCGTTGAAGTCATAACTCGGGCTGTGCAGCGGGGCGGAGGTCTCGCCGTTCCCGATATAGGCGAAGGCGCCGGGGACATGGGCGAGGAAGCGGGCGAAATCCTCGGAGGCGGTCATCGGCGCGGGGCGCAATTTGGCCACTTCGGAGTGCGGCGCGGCGGCGTCGAGAAAGGCCTCGGCGAGGTCCGCGTCATTGATCAGCGGGATAAATTCGCGGCTGTAGGTGAGATGTGCGGTGACCCCGTGAGCCTCGGCCACGGCATGGGCGAGACGCTGCATTTCCGCCTCGATTTTCGCCGAGATCTCGGGGTTGAAGCTGCGGCAATCGCCGAGAATACGCGCCTCGCCGGGGAGGGCGTTGCGGGTGCCGTCGGTCAGGAGTTCGGTGACCGAAAGCACGGCGATCTCGGCGGGATCAATGCGCCGCGCGATGATGCTTTGCAGTTCCATCACCAGCGCGCAGGCGGGCAGCATCGCCTCGCGGATCATATGCGGACGAGAGGCATGGCCGCCTTGGCCGCTCAGGGTGATCTCGAAAACATCCTCGGCGGACATCAGCGCGCCCGCGCGGGTCTCGAAATGGCCGAGCGGCAGGCCGGGCATATTGTGGAGGCCGTAGATTTCATCAAAGGGAAAGCGGCTCATCAGCCCGTCATCAAGCATGGCTTGCGCGCCGCGCCCCCATTCCTCGGCGGGTTGAAAGAGAAAGCGGATGGTGCCGTCAAAGCCGCCCTCGCGGGCCAAGAGTTGCGCGGCACCTAAGAGCATGGCGGTGTGCCCGTCATGGCCGCAGGCGTGCATCAAGCTGGGGGTTTGTGAGGCGTGTTCGGCGCCGGTGGCCTCGGTGATGCGCAGGGCGTCCATATCGGCGCGCAGGGCAATCGCGCGGCTGGAGGTGCCGCGTTGGAGCGTGGCGACAACGCCGGTGCCGCCGATCCCTTCGGTGACCTCAAGCCCCGCCGCGCGCAAGACATCGGCGACGCTTGCGGCGGTGCGATGCTCTTCAAAGCCGAATTCTGGGTGGCGGTGGAACGCGCGGCGCAACGCGGTGAGGTCGGTGAGAAATGCGTCATTCATCGGTGTCAGCCTCCGTTGGTCCCGCCGTGGCCCAATGTAGTTGCGCCGCAGTTTCCACCGCTCCCGGGCGGGTGGCGCGTAGGCGGGCGAGGGCGGCGGCGGGGTCTTCACCGCCCTCGATCATCAGGCGCAAGAGGATCATGCCCGAGCGGCCAAAGCCACCCCTGCAATGGGTTAACACCGTGCCATGGGCGGCGAGGACGGACTGCGCCGCGCGTGAGACGGCGGCCCAATCGGCGTGATCGGGCGGGATGGCATAGTCGGTGATCGGGAAGGCGCGGAATTGTTTGGTGAGCGCGGCGAGCTGGCGGGGCAGGTCCGGCACGCCAAGGGCGGTGTTTTCGCTCAATGGCGTCAGGCTGAGGATCAGATCGGGGGCCAGCGCCTTGACCTGCGCGAAATCTTCGGCCTCACGCGGCACTGGGCAGAGGGCCAATCTGCCGTGGGGGCGGGCTGTCTGCGACGGCAGCGCGGGCAGGGTGCAGATGGTAAATGTCGCCGTCATGATCGCCCCCTGATCTATGCGCCCGCCTGTCCAGCCCCTGCCGGAATGTTGCAGCTTAGGTGCGGTGCAAATGCCGAGGGTAAGCCCTTGAAAACCCTCTGGCAATGCATAGGTTCATCAAGACGCCCTAGCGTCATTTCCAATCTTGAGAGAGTGCCAGATACGCCGCCATTCGGCCCGTATTTGCTGGGAATTTTGAGGCCAAGCGCCTGCACAACGCCAGACCGGAGGCGCCTGAAAAATTCCTGCAACACCGGTGTTGACACGCGCGCCGCCTCTGCCTATCTCAATCCTCGTTAGCACTCGCCTTGGGTGAGTGCTAAAACCCTTCATACCTGAACCTTAGGGAGTGTTCACAAATGGCCTTCAAGCCCCTTCATGACCGCGTATTGGTCCGCCGTGTCGAAAGCGATGAAAAGACCAAGGGTGGTTTGATCATCCCCGAGTCGGCAAAAGAAAAGCCCGCCGAAGGTGAAATCATCGCCATCGGTGCCGGTGCGCGTGACGAAGCCGGTGCACGCATCGCGCTGGACGTTGCTGCAGGCGACCGCGTGTTGTTCGGCAAATGGTCGGGCACCGAAGTCACGGTCGACGGCGAAGAGCTGCTGATCATGAAAGAAAGCGACATCCTCGGCGTGATCTCCTGATCCGCTGACGTTTCCTTTCCTTCCAACCTGAATTCAAGGAGCCGCAATCATGGCTAAAGAAGTCAAATTCGATACCGACGCCCGCAACAAGATGCTCAAGGGCGTCAACGTTCTGGCAGACGCTGTTAAAGTGACCCTCGGCCCGAAAGGCCGCAACGTGGTCATCGACAAGTCGTTCGGCGCGCCGCGCATCACCAAAGACGGTGTCACCGTTGCCAAAGAGATCGAACTGTCGGACAAGTTCGAGAACATGGGCGCGCAGATGGTCAAAGAAGTGGCCAGCCGCACCAACGACGAAGCCGGTGACGGCACCACCACCGCTACGGTTCTGGCTCAGGCCATCGTGCGCGAAGGCATGAAAGCTGTCGCCGCGGGCATGAACCCGATGGACCTCAAGCGCGGTATTGATCTGGCGACCTCGAATGTCGTCGAAGCGATCCGCAAGATGGCGCGTCCGGTCAAGGACAGCGACGAAGTGGCTCAGGTCGGCACGATCTCGGCCAACGGCGAAGCCAACATCGGCCGTTTCATTGCTGACGCGATGCAGAAAGTCGGCAACGAGGGTGTGATCACCGTCGAAGAAAACAAAGGCATGGAGACCGAGGTCGAAGTCGTCGAAGGCATGCAGTTCGACCGTGGCTATCTGTCGCCCTACTTTGTCACCAACCCGGACAAGATGATTGCCGAGCTGGAAGACTGCTACATCCTGCTGCACGAGAAGAAGCTGTCGTCGCTGCAGTCGATGGTGCCGCTGTTGGAGAGCGTGATCCAGTCGCAAAAGCCGCTCTTGATCATTGCCGAAGACGTCGAAGGCGAAGCGCTGGCGACCCTCGTGGTCAACAAGCTGCGCGGTGGTCTGAAGATCGCTGCGGTCAAGGCACCGGGCTTTGGTGATCGTCGCAAGGCCATGCTGCAGGACATCGCGATTCTGACCGGTGGTCAGGTGATCTCGGAAGATCTGGGCATGAAGCTTGAGTCGGTGACCATGGATATGCTCGGCACCGCCAAGAAAGTCTCGATCAACAAGGACAACACCACCATTGTTGACGGCAACGGCGAGAAGCCCGAGATCGAAGCCCGCGTGGCCCAGATCCGTCAGCAGATCGAGGAAACCACCTCGGATTACGACAAAGAGAAGCTGCAAGAGCGTCTGGCCAAACTGGCTGGCGGTGTTGCGGTGATCCGCGTCGGTGGCCTGACCGAGATCGAAGTGAAAGAGCGCAAGGACCGTGTTGACGATGCGCTGAACGCAACCCGTGCGGCCGTCCAAGAGGGCGTGATCGTCGGTGGTGGCGTGGCACTGGTGCAGGCTGCCAAAGGTCTGACCGATGTGACCGGCGACAACTCCGACCAGACCGCCGGTATCACCATCGTGCGCCGTGCTCTGGAAGCGCCGCTGCGTCAGATCGCTGACAACGCCGGTGTCGACGGTGCCGTCGTGGCCGGTAAGGTCCGCGAGTCGAGCGACGTGAACTTCGGCTTCAACGCCCAGACCGAAGAATATGGCGACATGTTCTCGTTCGGCGTCATCGATCCGGCGAAAGTGACCCGTCACGCGCTGGAAGATGCGGCCTCGATCGCCGGTCTGTTGATCACCACCGAAGCGATGATCGCCGACAAGCCCGAGAAGTCGGGCGGCGCCGGTGCCGGTGGCGGCATGCCCGACATGGGCGGCATGGGTGGCATGGGCGGCATGATGTAATCATGCGCCTGACGGCACAGGGAAAGGGCGGCCTTCGGGTCGCCCTTTTTTCTTGCCTGACGCGGGGGCTCTGGGGTTAAATACCCGCGTGTATACTCTGTGTGCCGCGTGTCGGGAGCGCGGGGGAGGCTGTGATGAGTGATCTGCCGGCTTGGCTGCAATTGTTGATCTATGTGTGTTTCGTGATCCTGCCGGCGATCATCATGCTGGCTGGCTGCGGGATGCTGGCCCGCGTCTGGCGGTTTCGCCAAGCCTGCGAGACGGTGACCGGCACGGTGGTCGAGATCATCACCCATCGGCATTTCGGCAGCGGTCGTGCCGAGACGCTTTACTACCAACCGAGTTTTGAATTCTCCGCCCCCGATGGCAGCACCCTGCGCGCGCTGGCGGCGAGTTGCGGGGTGAATATGCAATATCCGATCGGCTCGACCCGCGAGATTTTGGTGAATTTCAACGCGCCGAAAGAGGTGCAACTGGATGGCTGCCGTTCAGGGATTATCACCGGCGCCGCCTGCGTGCTGATCGGCGGTGGGATACTGGCGCTGGGGCTGTATTTTGTGATCAGCTGGTAAAGGGGCGCGGGCGCTTAGGGGGCGCCCGCGGTGCTTTTGCTGTGGTTTTGCCAAAAGGTGAGTATTTTTGGCAAGATGAAGCTAGGGGGCGGCGTCTTGGGGCGCTGTCGTCTTGTGAGGCGCGGCGGCGGTGCTGTAGCGGCGGTTGCGCTGTAGATCCGAGAGTTTTTCGCGGTTCGGGCAGAAGCTGGGCGCCTGCGCGGTGCGCCCCGCGCGGCTGTCGAGATAAACCCCACATAGGCGCGGCGCGGGGCAGGCATGGCAATTACGCATCATCGCGCCGAGCGTCTTGATCGGCAGTTCATCACGCTGGATGGCGCAGGCCAGATCAATCTCCATGGCGTTGACCATCTCCCAGATCAACAGGTCTTCGCCGCGATCGGGGGCGGCATTTGCGGGTGTGTTTTGAGGGGCCTTTGGCGGCATCGTCTTACTCCAAACAGTGGCGGCGCCCCTTGTGGCCCGAAACCTGCGGGAACCTGCATCGGGCGAGGGCGTTGCGCCTATAAGTTGAGCAATGATGCCTTAGCTCGTGGTTAGCGTATTGAGATGGCTCATATGTATGTTTCAATTCGTGCAATTGTGGGATTTCGGGCACAGCTTTGCGCGCGCGGCAGTTTTTCCCGTGTTTTCAACGGGGTGGCGCGGGGATTTGCGGTAATACAAGGGCCGGATTGGGGCGATTTCGGGGCGGTTTTGGTGTGGGAATTTGCGCTATGGGCTGGCGGAAATTCTGCCCGATTCTCTGGCCCCGAGGTTGCGCCAGAAGGTGAGTATTTTTGGCAAGATGAAGCCGGGGGGGTGCTGTAGACGGGCGCGGCGGGTGAGCGGCGCGGGCGGATTAGGCGCGGTTTACCAATGTGGCGGGCGCTGGTCGGCGAGGGGGACGGAGCTGCCGCTATCGGCCTCCCGCTCGGCCTCGCGCTGCATCAGGGCGCCGAGGCGCCGCGACATCACGTCCAGCAGCTTGGCCTGATCGGCGACCACATCGGATAGATCCTCGACCGCGCGGGTCAGATGGGCGATTTTCTCTTCGAGAAGGGCGGTTTTTTCACTCATAGGCGCTGAATGGGGCAAATGCGCGGCGAGGTCAACGGCTCCTTCTTGCTCATAAGCCTGCTGTAAGCTAGACCACGCGCGACAGATTCAGGACGGTTTCATGAGCAAATCCAAAGCCCCCCGCCGCCCCCGCGCCGAAGCGCCCAAGGGGTTCCGTGATTATTTCGGCACCGAAGTGACCGCCCGCAACGAGATGCTGGCGAAGATCGCCGCGGTCTATCATCGCTATGGGTTCGACCCTTTGGAGACCAGCGCGGTGGAGACGGTGGAGGCCTTGGGCAAGTTTCTGCCCGATGTGGACCGGCCCAATGCGGGGGTGTTTGCCTGGCAAGAGGATGAGGGCGAGAGTAAGGCGGGCGATTGGATGGCGCTGCGCTATGATCTGACCGCGCCTTTGGCCCGTGTCGCGGCGCAATACCGCAATGATCTGCCGTCGCCCTACCGGCGCTATGCGATGGGGCCGGTCTGGCGCAATGAAAAGCCGGGGCCGGGGCGATTCCGGCAGTTTTATCAATGCGATGCGGATACGGTGGGCTCGGGCAATGTGGCCGCGGATGCCGAGATCTGCGCGATGCTGTCGGATGTATTCGAGGAGTTGGGGCTGGGCGGTGACTATATCGTGCGGATTAACAACCGCAAGGTGTTGAATGGCGTGATGGAGGCGGCGGGGGTGTTGGACCCTGCCGACCCGTCGAAATTTGAAGAGGAGCGCGGGATTGTGCTGCGCGCCATCGACAAGCTGGACCGGCTGGGCGAATCCGGTGTGCGCGCGCTTCTGGGCGAGGGGCGCAAGGACGAGAGCGGCGATTACACCAAGGGCGCGGGGCTGCCTGCGAGTGCGGCGGATACCGTGCTGGCGTTCACCGGCGCGCGGCGCGACAGCGGGGCCGAGACCTGCGCAGTGCTGCGCGAGTTGGTCGGCGGATCGGTGATCGGTGCCGAGGGTGTCGCCGAGTTGGAAGAGATGGCGCGGCTCTTGGAAGCGCAGGGGTATGGCGCGGACCGCATTGTCATTGACCCATCCGTGGTGCGCGGGTTGGGCTATTATACCGGCCCCGTCTATGAGGCGGAGTTGACCTTCGAGATCCTCGACGAGAAGGGTCGCAAGCGGCAGTTCGGCTCGGTCGCGGGGGGCGGGCGCTATGACGATCTGGTCAAGCGCTTCACCGGCCAAGCGGTGCCCGCGACGGGCGTCTCGATCGGTGTCGATCGGTTGCTGGCGGCGCTGGCGGCGAAAGGGCAGGGCGCCAAGCCCGCGCTGGGACCGGTGGTGGTGACGGTGATGGACCGCGCGCGGATGACGGAATATCAGGCGATGGTCGGCGAGTTGCGCCGCGCCGGTATCCGCGCCGAGGTCTATCTGGGCAACCCGAAGAACTTTGGCAACCAGTTGAAATACGCGGATAAACGCGGCTCTCCGGTGGCCATCATTCAGGGCTCGAATGAGGCCGAGGCGGGCGTGGTGCAGGTCAAGGATCTGGTGCTGGGTGCGAAGATTGCCGAGAGTGCCAGCCTTGAGGAGTGGAAATCGCGGCCCGCGCAGGTGGAAGTGAAGCGCGAAGATCTGGTGGCGACGGTGCAGGCGATGCTGGACGATCCGGCGTGAGTATGAGCGCGCAAAACAACGGCGGGCAACCCGGCAACGGGCAGGCGGCGCGGGCCGAGGCGCAGCGGCTGTTTGGCGCGTTCCAGAACTGGGGCGCGGTGCCGATTGAAGCGGCGATCTTGCAGCCGGCGGGGACTTTGCTGGATCTTTACGGCGAGGATATCCGCGCCCGTGCCTATGTCACCCATGATCCGGTGCAGGGCGAGATGATGCTGCGCCCCGATTTCACCGTGCCGGTGGTGCAGACCCATATGGCGGGCGGCGCGGAACCGGCGCGCTATTGCTATATGGGCGAGGTGTTTCGCAAGCAGGAGGGCGCGGGCGGGGCGCGGGCCTCGGAGTATCTGCAGGTCGGCTATGAGGTTTTCGACCGCGCCAATCCGCAGCGCGCCGATGCCGAGGTGTTTGCGCTGTTCGCGCGGCTGCTCAGCGGGCGAGCGTTGCGGCCCTCGATTGGCGATATCGGGATTTTGCGGGCGGCGGTGAACGGGCTGCCGACGTCCGATTTGCGCCGCGCCGCGCTGATGCGCCATCTGTGGCGGCCGCAGCGGTTTCGCGCACTTTTGGAGCGGTTCGCGGGGCGTGCGCCCTTGCCCGAGGCGCGTGCGGCGCTACTAGCGCGGTTGCAGGCGGGCGAGCGGGTGGAGAGCGCGGCGCCGCAGATCGGGCTGCGCAGTGGCGCCGAGGTCGAGGCGCGGCTGACGAAACTGCTGAGTGACGCACAGACGCCGCATATTCCGGGGGCGCTGGTGGACCGGGTCGAGGCGCTGCTGAATGTCGCCGATAAAGCGCCGAAAGCGCTGGCACAAATGCGCGCCCATGCCGGTGATATGCCGTGGATTGCGCCCTCGCTGGACCTGTTGGAGCAGCGTTTGGCGGCGCTTGCGGCGCTTGGCATTGATGTGGATGCGCTGGATTTCGAGGCCAGCTACGGGCGCACGACGCTGGAATATTACGACGGGTTCGTCTTCGGGTTTTCCGCCGATGGGCGCGAGGATCTGCCGCCGGTGGCCTCGGGCGGGCGGTTTGACGCGTTAACCACGGTGCTGGGGCAGGGTTCGTCGATCCCGGCGGTCGGCGGGGTGGTGCGTCCGGCGCTCTTGGTGGAACTGGAGGGCGGCGCATGAGCCTTGATCAGCGGGTGAAAATCGGGGTGCCGTCGAAGGGGCGGCTGATGGAGAAAACCTTTGACTGGTTCTCGGCGCGCGGCATCACCATGCGCCGCACCGGTGCCGAACGCGAGTATTCGGGCGCGGTGGACGGGCTTGAGGGGGTCGATCTGGTGCTCCTCTCGGCCTCGGAAATCCCGCGTGAACTGGCGGCGGGGCGCATTCATTTTGGCGTCACCGGCACCGATCTGGTGCGCGAAAAGCTGGCGGATTGGCGCGCGCAGCTGGAGGTGATGGCGGAACTGGGCTTTGGCCATGCCGATCTGATCATCGCGGTGCCCGAGGCGTGGGTCGATGTGGAAACGCTGGATGATCTGGATGCCGTCGCGGCGGCGTTCCGGCAGGATCACGGGTTCCGGCTGCGGATTGCGACGAAATATCACCGGCTGGTGCGCGAGTTTCTGCGCGCCAACGGGGTCGCGGATTACCAATTGGTCGACAGTCAGGGCGCGACCGAGGGCACGATCCGCAACCTGACCGCCGAGGCGGTGGCGGATATCACCTCGACCGGCGAAACCCTGCGCGCGAACCATTTGAAAATCCTTAATACCGCGCCGGTTTTACGCTCGCAGGCGACGCTTTATCGGTCGCTCTCGGCGGATTGGTCGGGGGCCAGCGCCGACATTCTGGCGCATCTGCGTGAAAGGGTTGCGGGATGATCGAGGGGATCGAAAATATTCGCGCAATTGCGTGGGATTTCAACGGTGTATTGAATATCGCGGGGGATGGCTGGCGGGCGGCTCTACGGGCCGAACTGGGCCTTGATCCTGAGGCGTTCGAGCAGGCGGTGTTCAAACGCAACCGGCGCGCGTTGCAGATCGGCGAGGATGATATTCTCGACCGGCTGGAGGCCTTCGTCGCCGAGAGCGGGTTCGAGGGCAATGCCGAGGATATTCTCGAGGTTTTGTTCGAACAAGACAACGCGCCGGACCGCGAATTGCTGCTGATGATCGCGCAATTGGACCGCGCCGGCGTGGCGCAGGTGATGGCGACGAATTGCGACGCACGGCGGGCGCGGTTCTTGGCGGTCGAGGGCGGCTGGGCCGAGCGGTTTGACGCGATTTTCGCCTCGGGTGAATTGGGCGTGGCGAAACCCGATGCGGGGTTCTTCCAGCGGATCGAAGAGGCGATGAAACTGGCGCCCGAGGAGCTTTTGCTGATCGACGATCGCGAGCGGAATATTGACGCGGCGGATACCCGTGGCTGGCAGGTTTGGCACTATCAGTCGGGCGGTGCGATGGCGCTGGCGCAGGCGCTGATGCCGCTGTTGCTGCGGGCGGAAGACTGAGGTTTTCGAGCGGGTTAGGCGGCGCTCTTAAAGCTAATACTGCGAAGCTGTAGAGCGACGTTGCCCCTTGAAACCGTTACGCCAGGGGGCACCCCGGGCCGCGCCCGACCCTCCCCCCGGGAGGGCGCCTCGGCGATGTCATTCGCGGCTCACGCGACATCCTCGCTTTGAAGCGCAGCACGTCATAACAGCGCTGCTTGCGCCCACCCAAGGTCGGGCGCGCCCCTTATCGCCTCAACTCCCGCCAGCGATCTTAACCTTTTCGCAACCCTTGGTTGCTACTTTGTTCTCATAGCCTCACGAGAGGGGGTACAGAGACGGAGGACGCCATGCGATAAGCGCATACCCCCGATGCAAGGTAAATTAATGCGGGCCAAATTAATGCAGGCCAAATTCCGCCAGCGCTTCCGCCATACCCTGCGGCAAGTCATCATCCCCCTTGCGCTGCTGTGGCAGATCGCGGGGCGCATCCTCGGGGTTCAGATAGCGCCAGCCTTGAAACGGGCGGCGCGGTGCCGGTTCGGTGCGGATAATCTCGGGATCAAACACGAAGCCGCAGCGTTTGATACCGTCCTCACCCACCACCTCATCGAGACGCAAAATGCGTTGCCGTGCCAGAACTTGACCCTTGAACACCCAATAGAGCGAGCCGCCATCCAGCACCTCGGCAGCGCGTTTCGGGGTCATGCGGGTGACATGGCGCGGCAGCCCGTCCGGGCCGCGCGATCTGGCAGAATTCTGCCAGTCGATCAGCGAGTCGACACCCTCGGCGCCAACGCATAATTTGATGATATGAACCGTCATACCCCTATATGTGCTGTATCTGGCGGCAGGTTCAAGGGGCGATCCCGAGGTGAAGGCAAGAGAAAATGGCAAGCGCAAGACGTAGAAAACAGCCAACCCCTCCGTTGACGATGGGATTGCTCTGGCCTATGTGTTGCGCCCGTTTCCACGTCACTTCAGGATGCCGCCATGACCCCTCATGCGACCCGTTTTGCTGCTCCGATCGCCGAGCAAATTTGGGATATGAAATACCGTTACAAGGATGCCGAGGGGCAGCCGCTTGACGCCACGCCCGAGGACAGCTGGCTGCGCGTGGCGCGCGCGCTGGCCGCCACCGAGGCGAAACCCGAGGCTTGGGAACAGAAGTTCTATGCCGCGCTGGAAGACTTCCGCTTTCTGCCTGCCGGTCGGATTCTGGCCGGTGCAGGCACCGGACGTTCGGTGACCCTGTTCAATTGTTTTGTCATGGGCACCATTCCCGACAGCATGGGCGGGATCTTTTCGATGCTCAAAGAGGCCGCGCTGACGATGCAGCAGGGCGGCGGAATTGGTTATGATTTCAGCACCATACGCCCCAAAGGCGCGCAGGTCACCGGGGTTGCGGCGGATGCCTCGGGGCCGCTGAGCTTCATGGATGTCTGGGACGCGATGTGCCGCACGATCATGTCGGCGGGCAGCCGCCGCGGCGCGATGATGGCGACGATGCGCTGCGACCACCCCGATGTTGAGGATTTCATCGCCGCGAAACAGGACAGCGCGCGGCTGCGGATGTTCAATCTTTCGGTGCTGATCACCGATCCCTTCATGGAAGCGGTGCAGGCGGATGCGCCTTGGGATCTGGTCTTTGACGGGCGCACCTACCGCACCGTGCAGGCGCGCGATCTGTGGAACAAGATCATGCGCGCGACCTATGACTATGCCGAACCGGGGGTGATTTTCATCGACCGGATCAACGCCGCGAACAACCTGAATTACGCCGAAACCATCGCCGCCACCAACCCCTGCGGCGAGCAACCGCTGCCGCCCTACGGCGCCTGTCTGCTCGGCTCCATTAACCTTGCGCGTTTGGTTAACACCCCCTTCGAGGGCGGCGCCGATATCGACGTGGCGGAGCTTGACGAATTGGTCCGCACCGCGGTGCGGATGATGGATAATGTCGTCGACGCCAGCCGCTTTCCGCTGCCGGAACAGGCGCAGGAAGCACAGGCCAAACGCCGCATCGGGCTGGGTGTCACCGGTCTGGCCGACGCACTCTTGATGGTCGGCTTGCGCTATGGCTCGGATGAAGCGGTCGCGCAAACCGAGGTCTGGATGAAGGCCATCGCCCGCGCCGCCTATCTCGCCTCGGTCGATCTGGCCCGCGAAAAGGGCGCCTTCCCGCTGTTCGACGCCGAGAAATTCCTCGCCTCGGGCAATATGCTGGCGATGGACGACGATGTGCGCGCGGCGATCAAAGAGCACGGCATCCGCAACGCTTTGCTGACCTCGATCGCACCGACCGGCACCATCAGCCTCTACGCCGGAAACGTCAGTTCGGGGATCGAGCCGGTCTTTGCCTATGCCTATAATCGCAAGGTATTACAAAAAGATGGCTCGCGCACCGAAGAGGAAGTGGTGGATTACGCCGTCGCCCTCTGGCGCGAGAAATTCGACGACAAACCGCTGCCCGAATATTTCGTCTCGGCGCAATCGCTGGACCCGATTGACCATGTAAAAATGCAGGCCGCGGCGCAGAAATGGATCGACAGCTCGATTTCCAAGACGATTAACTGCCCCGAGGATATCTCGTTCGAGGCGTTCAAGGACGTCTACCAGGCGGCCTGGGACATGGGCTGCAAGGGCTGCACGACCTATCGCCCCAACGCGGTCACCGGCAGCGTGTTGAGCGTCTCGGAAACTAGCGAAGCCGCGCCGCAGGTCGATAGCGGGGCCGAGGTGATCTACCTCTCGGAACCCCTCGACCGGCCCGCCGCCTTGGAAGGCCAGACCTATAAGCTGAAATGGCCGGTGTCCGAGCACGCGATCTATATCACGGTTAACGATGTCATCGTCGGCGGTCGCCGCCAGCCGTTCGAGGTGTTCATCAACTCCAAGAATATGGAGCATTACGCCTGGACCGTGGCGCTGACGCGGATGATCTCGGCGGTGTTCCGGCGCGGCGGCGATGTGTCCTTTGTGGTTGAAGAGCTGAAAGCCGTGTTCGACCCGCGCGGCGGCGCCTGGATGCAGGGGAAATATGTGCCCTCGATCCTGGCGGCAATCGGCGGGGTGATCGAGGAACATCTGATCTTGATCGGCTTCATCGAAGGCGCCGGACTGGGGTTGAAATCCGACCCGAAGGCCGAGGTCTCCGCCGTCGGCAACGCCCCCCGCGGCGCCAGCTGCCCGAGCTGCGGGGCCTTCGAGATGTCGATGATCGAAGGCTGCATGACCTGCCGCGCCTGTGGCCACTCGAAATGCGGGTGAGGGGGCTTTAGGCGCCAGTTATTGTCAGACCCACCAAAAAGTGACCATTTTGGCGTTTTTTATGACCATTGGACACGCATAAATTGTCCATCGGGTCAGGTCTTTTGCTGTAATTTGTAATTATATCAGATACTTAGGGTTAAAATTGGGGTCGGCGTGTTTTCGGTTGGAAACTTGCCGATCCCTATAGCTTTGAAGCAGGCAGTTTCCCTTCGTGGTCAGCGCGTAACGGCGTTAGTTGGGGCCGTCTAATTTGGCAATCATTCTGAGCGGGACCCGTCGGACGAATTTGATCACCATGCAAGGGCTTCGGGATTCTGCGGCGCGGATAACGCGATCGAACGCCGTAAGTCGCCTGCACCGAGTTCTGTGCAGAACACGATGGTCCGCCGACTTTCGACTACCAGCTGGATTTTGCTAAGTGTGGATTGACGTAGGAGGCGAACATGGCGCAACCAGTGAAGCTTGCCGACGACATCATGGCTTTGGTCCGCCGTGAGGCGGACCTTCAAAGCCGGTCACTGGCCGGTCAGATCACTCATTGGCTTAAAATCGGTCGGGCGATCGAGCGTTCAGGCGCCTTCGACTACGGGCATATCATGGCCGCATTAGCGGGCGAGCGCGACACGACCGAATTGACCGAGTTTGAGGAAATCGCTTGGCTCGATGACTTCATCGAAAAGATGGGATATCCCATGAAAGCCGAAGAAACGTTCTTCGCCCGACGCCAAGTGTTGTGCCGCGGCGTTGGTCTCGACGCTTGTGGAAATCTTGTCTGCGCTTAAGAGGGCACCACAACGCGAGAATAAGCAGTGTCGTGTCTGTCGAAACCAACGGTGATGGTAAAGCGTTTCCTATCCAAACCCACGTGTTTCCCGGATTCATGGGATCTTTAATCGTTGGGGCGCCCAAATTCCTGATGCTATGGGCGCAATGCGCTCGCGATTGGCAGCTTTGAGCGTATCGGCAACGGAGGCTCGCAATAGCAGCGAACTTCCGAAAACCTCACTCTCGACCGAGGCTGATTCCGGCCTATTTTGTTGAACAACTATTGTTGATTTGAACGCTAGTCGCTGATTCAATTCCTCTTATTCTGTTGGGGGGGGGAACTGCGATGCTGGGGCCGAAGCAAGAGGCGCAAGGCGCACTGTTTTACGAGGTCTCAATTGAGGAACACGTCCCGCAGGACCACCTGCTGCGCTCCATCGACCGTTTTGTTGATTTGACCGGAATCCGTGCCTACCTCGCGGACTTCTACAGTCACACGGGTCGGCCTTCGATTGATCCCGAGCTTCTGATCCGTATGCTTCTGGTCGGCTATTGCTTCGGGATACCGAAGACAACCTTGTCCAGAAAACCATGGCCGACTACCTCGCCGAGACCCACGGCTGGCGCTCGGTCATGGCGTGGAACCGCGAGACCTTCGGCCCCGAGGGCACGCTGGGCCGTCGCTCGGACAAGGAGGTGGTGCTGACGCGCTATCTGGGCGAGGCGCTGGTGCGGCTCAACCCCGGCCTGCCGGATGTGGCCTACAGCCATGCGCTGCGTGAAATCACCGACATTTTCGGGTCGCAATCGCTGATCCGCATCAATCAGGACAAATACGCCCTGATCCGCGACGGGGTGAAGGTGAAATTCCGTCAGGATGACGAGCAAAAGATCGAGCGCCTGCGTGTGTTCGATTATGACGATCCTGAAAACAACGATTTCCTCTGCGTGCGGGAAATGTGGATCCGCGGCTATGCCCACCGGCGGCGGGCCGATATCGTCGGGTTCGTCAACGGTCTGCCGCTGATGTTCTGCGAGCTCAAGCGCCCCGACCGCGACCTGCGCCGCGCCTATAACGAAAACCTGTCGGATTACAAAGACACCGTCCCGCATCTGTTCCACTTCAACGCCTTTGTCATTCTGGGCAATGGCGAGCAGGCAAAGATGGGGTCGATCACCGCCGATTATGAGCATTTCGCCGATTGGCTGAAGCTGAATGAGGGCGACAGGCGCGACGCCATGCTGCCGATGATCGGCTTTTGACCGAAAGCCTTTCAAGGCTTGCCATCATACCGACCTACAGTTTTCCGGTGAGTTCATTGAGCTTGGAGGTTGTCCGAGATCGCGGGCACGGGCGCGGAAGCGAAGATATCGAATTGGCACGCGATGCGTCGCTCGCAATTTCTGAATTTGCTCCGGGAGCAGAAACCATCGCGGCTGGGCGCGTCTGGACCAGCGCAGGCATATCTCGACGAAGTTCTCATAGTGCGAATGACGTTTGGATGGAAGAAGGTAGCCTTCAGATTTGTCGAACCTGCCGAAACGTGGAACGCCTTCCTAATGATGGGGATGTCCTCCAAATTTGTCCATCTTGTGAAGGGAAATTGGAGCCGCCTCGGCGGTTTGTAGAACCAGTTGGATTTCTGACCAATTATCGCGACCGTGCTGGTGGTGAACCAGGATCGTCGCGGCTGCGCCCTCGCGCAGTCGATGAAGCGCGTTTGCTGACCAAGGCGCCAGCGAACCTTATGGCTACGACGGACGTTCGTGATGTAAGCACCTTTTTCGCCTCGGCTCTTGGTAGTAAAGATCATCCTGAGGGCCAGATGATTGTCGTGAACCGCGGTCCAAATGGGACAGGGTATATGCGATGTCACAGGTGCGAGCACGCTGAGCCCGCACCTAAGAGTTATTTCGGCTTCGCCCCTTTGAGTTCAAAGCATTACGACCCTCGCTCCGGTGATCCGTGCCCTGTCGAAGAAATCAAAGGTTCGACGGACCTAGCTCACACTTATTCTACGGATATCAGACTCTTACGGGTATGCGTGCCGATCGATCTTCCGCAATCTGTGGCAGATGAACGTAAGCGCTACGGCCTCACCCTATGCGGCAAGGCTTGACGGCTCATTGAAGCGCCATGGCATGAGGTCTTCGATTCCGCTTTGCGGGTGGCCGTCGAGGATGGCGCGCAGGGTGGCGGCGAGATAGTCGACGGGGTTCACGGCGGACATCTTGCAGGTGGCCACCAGCGAGGCGAGGATGGCCCAGTTCTCGGCGCCGACTTCATTCCCTGCAAATAGTGCATTCTTTCTTGTCAGGGCGATCGGTCGGATCTGGTTCTCGACCGGGTTGGTGTCGAGCTCCAGCATGCCGTCCTCGAGGAAGCGGATCAGTCCGGGCCAGTGCGCCAAGGTGTAGCGGATGTCTTCGGCGAGCTGGGATTTCTGCGGTATGCGCGAGAGCTGGGCTTCCAGCCAAGGTTTCAGCGCCGCAATGATCGGGGCCGAATGCTCACGCCGGGCGGCGAGGCGCGCACCCGCCTCCTTGCCGCGGACGGACTTCTCGATCTGATAAAGCAGCGCGATCTGGCGCAGCATTTCCTCGGCGATGGGCGAGCCGTCACTGTCGAAGCGTTTCACGAAGCGGCGGCGGACATGCGTCCAGCAATAGACCAGTTGCCATGGGCCATTGTCGCGCGCGATTTCGGTCATCGCGTTGTAGGACTGGTAGGCATCGCACTGCAGGAAGCGGCCGCGGTATCCGGCGAGGAAGTTCAGCGGATGCGCCTTGCCCCGACCGGGGGCGTAGTGGAACAGCACGATGGGTGGGCCGGCACCGCCATGGCCGCGATCATCGGACACGACGGCCCAGAAGAAGCCGCTCTTGGTGCGTTTCAGGCCCGGTTCCAGAACCGGCGCGCGGGTTTCATCCACGAAGATCCGGTCGGCGCCACGCAGATGGGCACGCATATGGTTGATGACCGGCATGAGGTGGAAACAGGCGCGCCCAACCCAGTTGCCGAGCGTGCCGCGGTCCAGATCGATCCCTTGCCGCTTGAAGATTTCGGCCTGCCGATACAACGGCAGGTGATCGCCGAACTTCGAGACGATAATCCAGGAGATGAAGAGTTCCGTAGGCAGTCCACCGGGCACGACATGTTCAGGTGCATGTGCTTGCACCACGGCCTGCGCGCAGCGGCGGCAGGCATATCTGGGGCGCCGCGTGACCAGCACCCGGAACTGCGCCGGGATCACGTCCAGACGTTCGGAGACATCTTCGCCGATCTTCGCCATCTCGCTGCACCCGCAGAGGCACTGGGTGCTGGCGGGCTCGATCACGCGCTCGACCCGGGGCAGATGCGCCGGCAGATGCCCGCGGTTGCGCCTGGGCTTGCGGGGCGCATCCCCGCTTGCCCTTTGCATCGCGGCTTCAGCCTTTTCCTGCGCCGCCTCGAGCACACCCTGGGCCAGTTCGGCATCCTCCAGCGGCAGGTTGAACTGGTCTGCCGACAGCTTCTCGGAGCGCTTGCCGAACTTCTCGCGCTGCGCCGCACTCAGAATATCTTGCAGCCGCCGATTGGCCTCTTGCGTCTCGACCAGCGTCGCCTCGACCTCGGCGAGGCGGGCTTTCAGCAGGGCATTTTCGCGCGCAAGATCAGCGGTTTCCATGGCAGGAAGTGAATCACAAGATACCCTGTCAGGCCAGTAAAAAAAGGCCTTTCGGCACAGTTTTCCGTCATCCGGCCACCAGCGGGCGCCGTGCCCGCTCTGGCCGCACCAGCCGCCAATCGACGCCTTCAAAAAGGGCCGCAAACTGCGCGCTGGACATGCGCATGACGCCATCACGCACCTGCGGCCAGACGAACTTTCCGCCCTCCAGGCGCTTGTGAACCAGAACCATCCCGGTCTGATCCCAGATCAAAAGCTTGATCCTGTCCGCCCGCTTCGCGCGGAAGACGAAGGCGGCTCCGCAGAACGGGTCCATCCCGAACATCTCCTGCACCGCCAATGCCAAGCCATCCATGCCCTTGCGAAAGTCCACCGGCCGGGTCGCCACAAAGACCTTCACCGGCCCACCATGACCGAACATCACGATGCCGCAGCCCGTGCCGCGCGGATCGCCCGCGTCAGTTGACCTTCATCGACACCAGCGCCAGCGCGGATCACCACATCGCCCACGGCGATCTCGAGAACGGACCCTGCAACCGCCGCAGGTGCCTCCGCCGAACTGTCGTCGACCATCAGTTCCGCGAATACCGGCAGGGATGCCACGCTCTCGGGCACCACTAGATTGCCTTTGCGTATCTGTTTGCGCCAATCGTAGATCTGCCAGCGGGTTGTGCCATGCTTGCGCGCCACATCGGCAACCGTCACCCCCGGCATCATGCTCTCCGCCGCGATCCGCGCCCGCTCTGCCTTCGTGCGCCGCCGTCGACCACTCGGCCCCTCGATCACTTCAAGACGGGAAACTCCAACGCCCATCGAGCCGTCCAAATGGACGCCCATTTTGCCGTCTACTTCCAAGTTCCAAACCCTCCGTCACGCCCATGCGCACAGAATGGCTCGATCAAGTCAGTAATGGCAGGAGGGGATCGCCGTGGCGCTTACAGATGAACGTGGATGGCAGGAAGATGTCCTGCGTGGTGCAGCGGAAGCAATTAGGCTCGCTGCAGCTGACATGCTCGGGACAGATACACGGGACTTGCGGGCAACTTTTGAACTGGCTCCGGCGGGAGGCTTCGACATTGTTTTGGCTGATTCCACACCCGGCGGTGCGGGCTATGCTCGGCGGCTTATTGAGGAAAGTCGATTTTCTGCCCGTAGGCTACTTCTCGAAGCGATCAGTAAGCTCGATTGCGAAAAAGACTGCCAAACTACCTGCGTTCATTGCTTGAATGACTATTCCAATCAAATTTGGTGGGACCGCATGGATCGACACCTCTCGCGGGTGTGGCTGGAGAAAGTAGTATCACGATCTATCGCTCGGCCGAGCCACGTGCCCAAGGAAGCCGTCCCATGCATGTCGCCTATTGGCATTGCCCTCGGTCCGGTTCTAAAGGGCCACAAACAAGTAATTGCTGTTGGATCTTCCATTTGGGGCGCTGAGGAGCCCGAGGCTTCTTTGGGCAGCGCCCGCGCACTTCGCGACTGGTTGGACGACGGTCGTGATCGTTGCGCCTGGCTTGCAGCTTCAGATCGAGATGAAATCAGCCCCACAGGAGCGGACCGCCAAATCGCCCAAATGCTTCGGCCCGCCGAAGAGAGCGGGCGTCTGGTTTTTGTTAGGTTGTCCGAGGAAGAGATGCAAAACGCGCCGAGATTGACGATGTTCGGCGGCATATCAAACGAAGAGCTCTTTGATGATGAGCCGAGGCAGAGCTTTTTGTCTGGCTTGGGAAATGGGGTTTGTTTTAGGCGACATGGGATGGAAGACTTGTCTTCGCTGTGGATCGCCAAACACGTGCATAAGATTCTGGAGGCCCCGAAGTCAGAGATATTTTCTAGGCTCCTTGATCGCCTCGTAGTCCACCGGTTTCAAGCTGGAGCGCCTCGGAATATCTCGGCGGTATTCGAAGATCTTAAGGGGAAAACAGTATCTTTGGATATCCAAGATCCTTATGTGGCTGCGCAACATCGTAACCGTGAAAAACTTGGTGAATTTCTTCGCGCCCTTCGGCAAGTTGATATCTCAATTGAACGGTTAACACTGACTTGGAACCCGCGAAATGGAAACGATCATCGGCAAAGTCAAAGCGAAGGGTTGCGAAGTATTTCTCAGCCGCATTTATCTGGAGACGTTGTCTTGAGTCCGTGGGAGCCATCGCGCGGCGAGCACTTTCATGATCGAATTGTTCACATCCGCGAAAAAGGATCTGGAGCAACTTGGCGGGTAGATGTCACGTCGGGAATCGACAATCTGATGTCATATCAAAAGCAATGCAATCTGTTTATAGAGAAATTTTAGAGCCGCGTATGACTGGTGGTCAGGGGTAAGCGTCAGTTGGACAGCACGTCGATTTCAGGTTGACCGGTTGAAGTTCCAAGGCAGCAATTCGACGATACGGTTTTGGGGATCCCGCGCGCGATGGCCTCGAGGGTGGCCGACTGCAATCGCCTCAAAACTCTCATCGAGACTGCGGGAGCAATCATCCAACTGTGGTGAGCGCTAACAACCCCCTAGCCAACGACAAAAAATGCGGCCCAAAATCTTGGGTGGCTGTAAGCGCCGTTCGGTGTTGATTTTCGTGTCGGATTGACCCATTTTTCCATTTGGCGCTGACCCCTCTGAAATATGATAATCTCATGAGAAGTCGGCGGAATTATTGAAATCAGTGGGTCACGGCGTTTTGGAAAAATGGGTCAATTCCTCGCAGAACTCAACAGTCTCTGACCCCAAGTACAGCACCGGTCGCGCCGACCAAGTGAGATTTGGAATGCGTCAGAGCTTTCGCCTTAGCCGCCACCGCCTGGGTGGCGCTGGGCTGATGCGCGGCGGAGGAGTTCCTATTGAGGTCGGACAACGGGCTGGTCTTCAACAGTCGCCACTTCACGGCCATCGTCTGCAGCTATGGCCTGAAGCAGGCATTCATCGACGTCGCTGCGAAGGCATCCGACATAGAAACCGCTTCTTCGGCGATTGGATCAGCTTCTGCAACAACCGCCGCCTCATCACGCCCTTCCCATCCGCACGCCTGCCGTGTCATTCTCATTGGCGACTTTACCTGAGCAGATTCCGCTGGTTAGATACACCCGTGTCGCTACCGACATGCTGACCATGCTAGAAACGGGTGATGGCGAATGAACCAGGACACTGTCAACCCGTCGCGCACCGATCACCCGACAAAGGCGCAGGGACCGCGCCGTTCGCACACCGACAAAACTGAAAGGCCCAAAATGAGCAGATTGTTATTCCAGGCTTTGCTCATCCTAAGCATAGTCATCGCGCCTCTGGCAGTCCGCGCGCAGCCCCATGCCGAGATCATTTCCGAAGGTGCCGTTCATGCCGACCAGCCGTTTTCACTTCGCTACTCTGGGCTCGAGGCAAGTACTCCTTATTGGGCGGTGCTGTTCGATCCTGCGACACAGACTGGCAGCAATGGCGACTACGTTGAATATGCCAACGTTCATCCGGGATTCACTTTCGATGTGACGTTCCGCGGCGTAAGCGCCGGAGCCTATGTGGTTCGTCTACAGCCGGCGGTCCGCGGAGCCAAAGCGATCCTTGAAACGCGGATCAATGTGCGCGCTGCTGCGGGGCTTGGCGACACCACGGTGCCTGAGACCACCGGACGGGATCCCTTTTTCTTCGTTCCCGAGACCGCCGGACGGGATCCCTTTTCCTCGGTGCCCGTGATCGCCGGACGAGATCCCTTTTCCTCGGTGCCGAACCCCGCCACCGCACTCTTGGCGCGCAGCGCCTATCACACGATTGGTGTGCCCGAGGATGTGTTTCTAGAGAGCTATGAGGCCGAAATCTCTTGCTCTGAGATGGCAGGCTTTCGTCTTCGGATCCACCTTACGGATATTCAGCCTGGCGTGACCTCGCCGCGGATCACCGGGCGATTCACGTTGGCAAACGCGGCGGGTGTGGTCCGCGTTCAGGGGCCCATGACTGCCCGATCGGCCAGCGTTGTTTCTCGACGTTTGGTTTTTGTCTTAGATTATGAAGCGTTCCGCGATGCGGGAATGCGTGACTTCTGGGTCAATGGTTGGCAAGTCTATGTTTCGGCGGACCTGAACGAAATCGAGAGCCGCCATCAAGGGTGTCGGGCGCTGACCTTTGTTCCTGTTCCAGGCAGTCTCGCACCGCGCAATGACGCGTCGACGCAGGCCGGATCCGAACTGGCAGCGGCTCAGATGTTGAACTTGCACACGGTCGGCGAATCCTGCCGAACCGCGCGCACAAGAAACCAGATCGGTGCCTGCATCTTTCAGTCGATTATCTATAACGCAGGGCCCGGTTCGATCAGAAACTACACTGGTTTGGCCCTGCACTCTTTGGTGCCATCCGGCACGCTTGTCCCATCAACAAGCGAATGTCGCAATATGATTGATAGTATTCGCCGCGATATGTCGGCCCTCGGGATGGCATTTATCAGAAACCGAAATGAACGACTGACATTTACCAATACGGCCCTTAACTGCCGGTCAGTCGGGTATCTACGCAATCAGCTTTTTAGTGAAACCCTGTCGCTTTCAAATTGCCAACCGAACATGCGCACTCTGGCGGATTTCCGCGGTTGTCTGGACCAATTTGCAGAGGTTTACGCCCCGGCTCACTTGGCGGCAATGCGACAGGCTGCCGAGCAGACATTTCAAGACGCCATCGGAATGGTTCCAGAGGTCATAAACGACGGGTTCACGGGTGATGCAATGTCAGAGATCGTTGAAGCCTTGGAAAATGACGCCGAATGGTGCCGGCGGGGCGCTTTGAACCCCAATATGCTGAACATCGGAAACGATCCTTACGGGCATGCAACCGGCGCAATCCTTGCTGGCACGGCGTTCGGCCAGTTGTCCGCTGATGATACAGAACGGCAGCCTCTGGATTGGAGCACGTTGCAAAGTCGCGTGACCTGCGAACATGTGATGCAATTGCTGGGTCACTACACCAACGCGGGAGACGCATTGCTGGCGGAATATCAAGCCTTGTCTGAGAGCGCTCGAGAGGCGATGTGCGTTTCAAGCCGGAGCGAAGATGGCCCATCCGAGCGATTGCTGGCTGTCGCCGTCAACAGTTTCCTTGTGTCTCATTGCACCAACGCTGATTTCCTGTCCTTTTGGCTAGACGATGCTGCGAACGGTCGCGACCCGCAAGGCAACCCGCTGGCGCTGGCGATTCTGGACTTCACTGGGTCCAGTAATCGGTGTCGCGTTCAGTCGCGGCTGACCACCAGCTTCTCACAGCCTGAGCTTTCGTTCCGCGTGACGAGAGCCACAATTGTGGATCAGGTTCCCGCGGGTAATGGTCGGTTCTCTATGGGCGTGAATGCCTGGTTGTCCTGCCAAAGCAATTCAACTTCTCGGACCCGCCAGGCCATTGACTGTAGCCTATTTGAAATCGCGCCTGCCCCGTTTTCCCTTATTGCCTCTTGGTCAGAATCCACGTGTGAATGGAGTGTTTCGGACGTGCAGCGCATGCGCTGATTGGGCGGTATGAAGCATCGACTGATCACCTGCCGCAGCGTCATTGCCGCAATTGAAGAAGGAAAAACCATATGAAATTGTTCAGCTATGTTGCTGCAGCAGGCGTCGTTTCCCTGGTTCTACCCGGGATGGTACAGGCGCAGACAAGCGGCATCGTTCTATGTTTTGCACAGGGTAGCAGCGTCGAAAGGGCGAGAAGGGTTGTTGCCTCCCCGATGATCGCAGCGGATCTTGCAACGCAGGACTTGAGATACACGATGTCCCCGCATGTCATCTCGATGTCGGTCGCCGAAGTCCCGGTTGCGCTGCAAGTGGGGGTCGCAAACGGTTACGCGTTCTATGATCGCGAGGTCGTGCTGGGCACCGATTCCGATTTCGGGATCAGCGGGCAAAGGGTCCGTGACTGGTTGGGAACCGCAATCGGCGGTTGTCGACTTGTCGCCGAGATGGAGACGTGCCCGCGATCGGACGATCAGGATTTTACCGTCAGTTGCTCTGACAGCCAAGCACTTGAAACCGAGGCACAGGAAGGGAACAATTTCTGAAACTCGAACCAGCTTCGAACGATGCTTGAGCAAATGGATTGACGCCGGGCCGCCTTAACCCTGCGTCAATGCCCGCTTCCCCGACGAGTTGCTGAACAGCGAGGCTTATTACACGCTGCACGAGACCCAGATCCACATCGAAAGATGGCGTCGCCACCACAACGGTGCCATGAAGTGGTCCGGCAAAACTGGACAGCCTGCTAAGATGTATCCAACACTTACGACAGGATACACAAATGACGAAGAGACGCAGTTTTTCGGACAAGTTTAAGGCCACGGTAGCGCTTGAGGCGCTGCGTGGAGACAAGACGGCGCAAGAGATTGCGGCCAAGCACAAGATCCATCCCACACAGGTAACGACGTGGAAGCGACAGGCGATTGATGGCCTGACGGGTGTGTTTTCTGGCAAGGCCAGGAAACCAGAAGACAATGAGGCCGAAGTCAAAGAGCTTCACGCGAAGATCGGAAAGCTGGCGGTCGAAAACGATTTTTTGTCACAAGGGCTGAAGCGATGAGCCCGAACGAACGCAAAGCGATGATCCGCAAAGATCACGCCGACCTAAGTCTGATCAAGCAATGCAAACTGCTCAAGATTAGCCGGTCATCACTGTATTACACGCCGGTCGGCGTGAATGCCGAGACGCTGAAGCTGATGAACGAAATCGACCGGGTTTTTACGAAATACCCGTTCTTTGGCAGCCGCCAGATCGCGGCATATTTGCCCAGAAACGGGTTCCATGCAGGCCGCCATCGTGTGCGAAGGTTGATGGGATTGATGGTATCCGTCCGGTTGAGGCGCTCTGACGGCGCGATGAAGTGCCTGCTAGATGTCCATCAACGATAATGGACATCTTGAGGTGAGCGATGGCAGGCAGGAAGGGTCAGAAGCGGCGGTTCTGGTCGGATGATGAGAAGCGCTCGATCTGCGCGCAGGCGCGTGTGCCGGGGGTCTCGGTTGCGCAGGTGGCACGACGCTTCGCGATGAACGCCAATCTGATCCATACGTGGCTACGCGATCCCCGGTTTGCGCCGGAGACGCCGACCACTGACGAAGCCGAGGTGGAGGACGCGACGTTTTTCCCGATTGAGATCACGGGCGCTTCGTCAACGCCGACAGCCCGGCTTTCGTCGCTAGCCTCGAGCAACCCCCTCACGGCGCACCGCGTCGACATTGCGTTGTCAGATGGTCGGCGCATTCTGGTGGAGGGCGCGACCGCGCTGTCTGCGGGTTTCGCAAATTCCCGGACACGGATTTCAGTAATTCCCGGACACACGTTTCGGTAAATCCCGGACAGGGATTTCGGTAATTCCCGGACGGTTCCGGGGGCCGGTCACCGTTGGTCATCGCCT